>NZ_CP014167.1:687500-3667500 GCF_001685395.1 Paenibacillus yonginensis
TCAGTTTTGAGAGCTCAAACTCTCAAAAACCGCAGTTTTCCGAAACTGCTTTGATCCTTGAAAACTGGATAACGAAACAACAAATGCGAATTAGAACATTCTTTTTTAGCTGAAACTTGTGTCAAAAACAAGTGTTTAGTAGTTGGTTAAGCTACTAAGAGCACACGGAGGATGCCTAGGCGCTAGGAGCCGAAGAAGGACGTGGCGAACAACGATAAGGCCTCGGGGAGCTGTAAGCAAGCTTTGATCCGGGGATGTCCGAATGGGGAAACCCGGCTGGTGTAATAGCCAGTCACTCGTAACTGAATACATAGGTTGCGAAGAGGCAGACCAGGGGAACTGAAACATCTAAGTACCTTGAGGAAGAGAAAACAAGTAGTGATTCCGTCAGTAGCGGCGAGCGAACGCGGAAGAGCCTAAACCAAGAGGCTTGCCTCTTGGGGTTGTGGGACGTCTCACACGGAGTTACAAAGGAATAGGGTAGGCGAAGAGGTCTGGAAAGGCCCGCTAGAAGAGGTAAAAGCCCTGTAACCGAAAGTCTATTCCCTCCGAGACGGATCCCGAGTAGTGCGGGGCACGTGAAACCCCGTATGAATCTGCCAGGACCATCTGGTAAGGCTAAATACTCCCTAGTGACCGATAGTGAAGCAGTACCGTGAGGGAAAGGTGAAAAGCACCCCGGAAGGGGAGTGAAAGAGATCCTGAAACCGTGTGCTTACAAGAAGTCAGAGCCCTATGATATTTTCCTTCGGAAAAATCACGGGTGATGGCGTGCCTTTTGTAGAATGAACCGGCGAGTTACGTTCCCGTGCAAGGTTAAGGTGAGAAGCCGTAGCCGCAGCGAAAGCGAGTCTGAATAGGGCGAGTATAGTACGTGGGCGTAGACCCGAAACCGTGTGATCTACCCCTGTCCAGGGTGAAGGTGCGGTAACACGCACTGGAGGCCCGAACCCACGAACGTTGAAAAGTTCGGGGATGAGGTGGGGGTAGCGGAGAAATTCCAATCGAACTCGGAGATAGCTGGTTCTCCCCGAAATAGCTTTAGGGCTAGCCTCGGTGGTACAGTCGTGGAGGTAGAGCACTGATTGGGTGCGGGGCCCGCAAGGGTTACCAAGCTCAGTCAAACTCCGAATGCCATAGACTGATTAACCGGGAGTCAGACAGTGAGTGCTAAGATCCATTGTCAAAAGGGAAACAGCCCAGACCATCAGCTAAGGTCCCCAAGTGTGTGTTAAGTGGGAAAGGATGTGGAGTTGCACAGACAACCAGGATGTTGGCTTAGAAGCAGCCACCATTTAAAGAGTGCGTAATAGCTCACTGGTCGAGTGACTCTGCGCCGAAAATGTAACGGGGCTAAACACACCACCGAAGCTATGGCTTGAATCGACTTCACTGCTTCTTTGAGGCGGTGAGGCACCGAGACATTTTTGCCGAAAGCAGCATCTGAAATAATTCAGAGGTTTCGGCCAAATGCTCTAGGGGCTAGACACATCACTTCGAAGCTGGAGTGAAGTCGATTCAGGGGTAGGGGAGCGTTGTGTATGCGTTGAAGGTGTACCGTAAGGAGCGCTGGAGAGTACACAAGTGAGAATGCCGGTATGAGTAACGAAAAGATCAGTGAGAATCTGATCCGCCGAAAGCCTAAGGGTTCCTGAGGAAGGTTCGTCCGCTCAGGGTAAGTCGGGACCTAAGGCGAGGCCGACAGGCGTAGTCGAAGGACAACAGGTGGAAATTCCTGTACCACCGTAAACCGTTATGAGCGAGTGGGGTGACGCAGCAGGGTAGTGACGCGGACTGATGGATGTCCGTCCAAGCAGTGAGAGGGTAGCATAGGCAAATCCGTGCTACATAACCTTGGGCTGTGATGGGGAGCGAAAATTGCAGTAGCGAAGGTCATGATCTCACACTGCCAAGAAAAGCCTCTAGCCAGGTGAAGGTGCCCGTACCGCAAACCGACACAGGTAGGCGAGAAGAGAATTCTAAGGCGCGCGGAAGAACTCTCGTTAAGGAACTCGGCAAAATGACCCCGTAACTTCGGGAGAAGGGGTGCCTCGGTAGGGTGAATAGCCCGAGGGGGCCGCAGTGAAAAGGCCCAAGCGACTGTTTAGCAAAAACACAGGTCTGTGCGAAGCCGCAAGGCGAAGTATACGGGCTGACGCCTGCCCGGTGCTGGAAGGTTAAGGGGAGTGGTTAGGAGGTAACTCCGAAGCTATGAACTGAAGCCCCAGTAAACGGCGGCCGTAACTATAACGGTCCTAAGGTAGCGAAATTCCTTGTCAGGTAAATTCTGACCCGCACGAATGGCGTAACGACTTGGGCGCTGTCTCAACGAGAGATCCGGTGAAATTTTAATACCTGTGAAGATGCAGGTTACCCGCGACAAGACGGAAAGACCCCATGGAGCTTTACTGCAGCTTGATATTGGACTTTGATACGATTTGTACAGGATAGGTGGGAGCCTAGGAAGAGGGAGCGCAAGCTTCCTTGGAGGCGCCGTTGGGATACCACCCTGATCGTATCGGAGTTCTAACCTGGTACCGTGAACCGGTATGGGGACAGTGTCAGGTGGGCAGTTTGACTGGGGCGGTCGCCTCCTAAAGAGTAACGGAGGCGCCCCAAGGTTCCCTCAGAATGGTTGGAAATCATTCGAAGAGTGCAAAGGCAAAAGGGAGCTTGACTGCGAGACTGACAAGTCGAGCAGGGACGAAAGTCGGGCTTAGTGATCCGGTGGTACCGCATGGAAGGGCCATCGCTCAACGGATAAAAGCTACCCTGGGGATAACAGGCTTATCTCCCCCAAGAGTCCACATCGACGGGGAGGTTTGGCACCTCGATGTCGGCTCATCGCATCCTGGGGCTGAAGTAGGTCCCAAGGGTTGGGCTGTTCGCCCATTAAAGCGGTACGCGAGCTGGGTTCAGAACGTCGTGAGACAGTTCGGTCCCTATCTGTCGTGGGCGTAGGAAATTTGAGAGGAGCTGTCCTTAGTACGAGAGGACCGGGATGGACGCACCGCTGGTGCACCAGTTGTTCCGCCAGGAGCACAGCTGGGTAGCTAAGTGCGGAAGGGATAAGCGCTGAAAGCATCTAAGCGTGAAGCCCCCCTCAAGATGAGATTTCCCAGTATGTAAGACCCCTTGAAGACGACGAGGTAGATAGGCTGGGGGTGGAAGTGCAGCAATGCATGGAGCTGACCAGTACTAATCGGTCGAGGGCTTATCCAAAATGGACCCACCAAAGTGAAGAGACGCTGACGAAGCGAACTCCGAATGCTTTGGCGGGGACCCCGAGAACAACTAAATCGCAATTGATTGTTTCGTATCCAGTTTTCAGGTGATCAAACATCTGAACCGATTTTAAGCTGCATGTCCTTTCTAGGGTCTGATCTTTTGCTGAAGCGAAAGACGCGGAAGTGAAGCAGCGCAAAAATCATGTTTGGTGGCGATGGCGGAGGGGTTCCACACGTACCCATCCCGAACACGACCGTTAAGCCCTCCAGCGCCGATGGTACTTGGACCGCAGGGTCCTGGGAGAGTAGGACGCCGCCAAGCAATCCCTTAGGGGATTTTTTTATCCTTGTTATAGTTAGGGCCCTTAGCTCAGCTGGTTAGAGCGCACCCCTGATAAGGGTGAGGTCGGTGGTTCGAGTCCACTAGGGCCCACCATTTCCTAACTTTTAAAAGTTGAATTGTAGGTATGGCTTCTCCGAAAAACAATCGGAATCGTCATCAGAGCTGCACTTCACTTTTTGAGGTAAAATATGGGGCCATAGCTCAGCTGGGAGAGCGCCTGCCTTGCAAGCAGGAGGTCAGGAGTTCGATCCTCCTTGGCTCCACCATATTATTTATTTACTGACGCGGGGTGGAGCAGCCCGGTAGCTCGTCGGGCTCATAACCCGAAGGCCGCAGGTTCAAATCCTGCCCCCGCAATTGGTTTATGGCGGTCGTGGCGAAGGGGTTAACGCACCGGATTGTGGCTCCGGCATTCGTGGGTTCAAGTCCCATCGATCGCCCCATACATTTTCTTAAAGTGTTGGGGATTAGCCAAGCGGTAAGGCAACGGACTTTGACTCCGTCACGCATAGGTTCGAATCCTATATCCCCAGCCATTTTATTTCATGAGAGCCATTAGCTCAGTTGGTAGAGCACCTGACTTTTAATCAGGGTGTCGAAGGTTCGAGTCCTTCATGGCTCATCTTTATACATATTGCGGACGTGGCTCAGCGGTAGAGCATCGCCTTGCCAAGGCGAGGGTCGCGGGTTCGATTCCCGTCGTCCGCTCCAAATGAAATTAAACGCTTGCGAAATTCGCAGCGTTTTTTTGTTGTTTCATTATCATTAGACCAATTGACTGTCAAAAAGGAACTCTAAAAAAATCCTCTGCTCAATTCCCGAGCAGGGGATTTTTTGTTGCCTGAAGTTTTATAGAATCGCAATTGCCGCAAGTCCGGACAGTATACCTAACACGACGACGGCTGAGGCTACAAAAGCCAACACTTTTTTTGGATAGGATCTCGAAATCATCAGCATTGACGGAAGGCTTACCGCTGGCAGTGTGAGCAGCAGCGCTCCTGCCGGACCGGCGCCAAGGCCAAAGGACATAAAAGACTGAATAATAGGGATTTCAGCCGCAGTTGGGATGACGAACAGCATTCCCGCAATAGCAAACCCGATGATAGCCAGCAGGTGGTTGCCTTCGCTAAGCCCAACATGAGGGAACAGCCAGGCGCGGGCGGCGCCCAAGACCAGCACCATGACCAGATAAGCAGGCACGATGCTAAGCAGCATGCCGCCTAAGCTTTTTAACCAGCGCACCAGGAAAGGACCTTCTTCTTGTTTGACGGCCTCCTCCGTTGTTTCCAGGACCTCCTCCGGAATGGCGCTATTGCCGGCGAAACGGTTGGCGAAATAGCTGACTCCAAACGTAAGCAGAATACCAAAAACCAGCCGGAGTACGGTGAATTTCCAGGACAGCACAAACGTCATAAAGATTAACGTTGCCGGATTCAGAGTCGGATTGCCGAGCCAGAAAGCCAGGCTGGAGCCTACGGAGACATTCTTTTTCCGGAGTCCGACTGCAATCGGCGCTGCACAGCAGGTGCACATCATGCCAGGGAGGGAAGCGATACCACCCAGCGCGGTGCTTTTGAAGGTGGTTTTGCCGAGCACCTTAAGCAGCCACTGTGCCGGAATCAGCACTTGAACCAGCGAACCAAGCAGGATTCCCAGCACGGCGGCTTTCCAAACGGACTTGAAGTAGGCTGTCGCATAATCAACTGCTGCCGACCAGGATGGGGAAGGCGCGGTATCGGAGCCGCCAGTAAGAATGGAAGAGCCGATGGAATGTTCGGTGGCGGCTTTAAAAGCTTTTTCATAATAAGGCCACCATTTGACGTAAGATAAACCCGCCGCTGCTATCAGGATGAATAAAACTACGAAGATTGCAGCTTTAACATTCCTGTGAGGGGCCGGTGAAGAGCCTGTTAATTGAGACATAGGATTTGTTACCCCCGATTTCTGAATAAAATGACGTCAATATGATAGTATACCATAAATTATGCTGTTTTTACCTTGATTTTATTAGTGGTATACTGTTTGAGGAGTATTTCTCAATTGAACGCTCATTGGAATCACATTTTCCTAAATATTATGAAACGGAAAGGCAGATGATCGTGATGTCAACGAACCAACCTATAAAACTTACATCGTTATCTTCAAAAGGAGGCTGCGGCTGCAAAATAGGCCCAGCAGACTTAGCGCAGGTGCTGCGCAGTCTGCCTCCTGCGGTCCCCAATCCGTCTCTGCTGGTCGGACTGGATACAAGCGACGATGCGGGCGTGTACAAGCTGACAGATGAGCTGGCGCTCGTACAGACCGTCGATTTCTTTACACCGATCGTTGACGATCCTTATGACTTTGGACAAGTCGCGGCAACCAATGCGATCAGCGACATTTACGCGATGGGCGGCAAACCGCTCACGGCGCTTAATATTGTTGCTTTCCCCATCCATACGCTGGAGAAATCGGTGCTGACCGAAATTCTGCGCGGCGCCGGGGATAAACTGAAGGAAGCGGGGGTAACGCTGGTAGGCGGGCACTCCATCGACGATAAAGAGCCTAAATTTGGTCTGGCCGTAACCGGGCTTGTTCATCCGGACCGGGTGCGTACAAATGCCGGAGCCAAACCGGGGGACCGATTGATCCTGACCAAGCCGATCGGAGTCGGCATTTTGACCACTTCGATTAAAAAGGATCTGCTTAGTCCGGAGGAAGTGGCACGGGTTACTTCTGTCATGACTACCTTGAATAAAACAGCGGCGGAAATCATGGAGGATTATGAGGTCCATGCCTGCACGGACGTCACCGGATTCGGGCTGCTCGGCCATGCTTCCGAAATGGCTAAAGGCAGCGGTACGGGCATTGTCATCTACCAAGACCAAGTCCCTTTCCTGCCGCGTGTGCGCGAGCTTGCTGAATCGGGCAGCGTACCGGGAGGAACCAAAAACAACTTTGCCCATTTGGAAGGCTCCGTTACTTTCCCGGATGATCTGGATCAAATCGGCCAGTGGATGCTGTGCGATGCGGTCACGTCCGGCGGATTGCTCATTGCTGTTAACGGGGACCAGGCGGACCGGCTTTTGAAGCAGCTGGTGGACGCTGGAGTAGAAGCGGCTCTGATTGGCGAGGTCACTGCGGATCAGCCGGGGCATATCCAGGTTAAATAAGCTTGGAAGATAGGCAATGACAATTAAAGGATTCTAAGAACATGGATTCTAGACAGAAGCAGGGAGCGAGTAGATGTGTTCACAGATATAGAGGTTGAAGAGCTTCTTGCGAAGCAAAAGCAGCGGGTTATGACGCTGATCGATGTGCGTTCTCCATCCGAGTTTGAGGAATCGACGATTCCGGGGAGCTTGAATATTCCTTTTTTTAACGATGAGGAACGGGCGGAAATCGGAACTTTGTACAAGCAGGTTAGTGTAGAGGCAGCCAAAAAGCGGGGGCTTGCAATTATTTCAGCCAAACTTCCGGCTTTGATTGAGCAGTTCCAGGAGATTAAGGGGGATAAAGTGGTCTTCTGCTGGCGCGGCGGAATGCGCAGCCGGACAACCGCGACTCTGCTGTCGTTAATGGATGTTCATGTCCAGCGTCTAAGCGGAGGCATTCGTTCTTACCGGAAATGGGTGGTGGACGAGCTCAGCCGGTTTGAGGTGAAGCCGAAGGCGCTGGTACTGAACGGGTATACAGGAACAGGGAAAACCTATATTCTACGCAAGCTCAAAGCCGAACATTATCCGGTTCTTGATCTGGAGCAGATGGCCGGCCACCGCGGTTCGGTGTTTGGTCAGGTAGGCCTGGTCCCTCATAACCAGAAGACCTTTGATTCCCTGCTTCTGCAAGCCCTGCTTGAAGTGCAGGAGCAGCCTTATATGCTGCTTGAGGCGGAGAGCAAACGGATCGGGAAAGTAGCTATGCCGGATTTTCTAGTAAAAAGCAAAGAGGAAGGTATCCAGCTTTGGATTGACCTTCCTCTTGAAGAACGGGTGAAGCAAATTCTGGAGGATTATCATCCGGAGCTTCATCAGGAGGTTTGCCTGGCTGCCTTCCGCAGAATCAAGGAACGCATCCATACGCCGATCGCCAAACAAATCGAAACGGATCTGCTGTCCGGACGGTTTGGGGACGCGGCCGAGCAGCTGCTCATTCATTACTATGATCCTCGTTATGAACATACGGCCAAAGAAATTGAGCCGGAGAACCGGGTGATCGTTAAAGCGGCGAATGTAGAGGATGCATTGGCCCAAGTCAAACAATATATAGCCGAACACGTAGGTTAATCAAACGCACAAAGAAGGTCTCTGCATAAGCGGAGACCTTCTTTGTGTTAGCATGCGTCACTTGTCGTATTCAACTTACAGCGCTTTGTCGTCGACGCTGTTCAGCCAGCCTTCGATTTCGCCGATTACCGAAGCGATGGAGCCGTCTTCAAACGGCGATTTGAGTCCGGCCAGCTCGACCAGCTTGAGGAAGGACTGGCTGCCGCCGGCTTGGCAAAGCGTCAAATAATCTTTCCAAGCGGCTGCAAAATCCTCTCTGGAACGTTTCCAGAACTGGAAAGCGCACAGCTGGGCCAAGGTGTAGTCGATATAGTAGAACGGCGTGCTGTAGATATGGCCTTGCTTCTGCCAGAAGCCGCCCTGCTCCAGATAAGCGTTGCCGTCGTAATCGCGGTGCGGCAAATATTTTTTCTCGATCTCACGCCATGCCTGATTCCGTTCAGCCGGCGTTGCTTCCGGATTGCTATAGACGAAATGCTGGAATTCATCGACGGCCACACCGTAAGGAATGAACTGCAGACTTTCGGCGAGGTGATTAAAGCGGTATTTGTCCGCATCTTCCTCAAAGAACAGATCCATCCACGGCCAGGTGAAGAACTCCATGCTCATCGAATGAATTTCCGCCGCTTCGTAAGTAGGGAAGGCATATTCAGGCACGCTCAGGTTGCGGCTTTCATAAGCCTGGAACGCGTGGCCAACTTCATGGGTCAAGACGTCAATGTCGCCGGAAGTGCCGTTGAAGTTCGAGAAAATGAACGGGGCTTTGTATTCGCTGAAATAGGTGCAGTAGCCGCCGCCTTGTTTGCCTTTTTTGCTGACCAGATCCATCAGGTTGCTTTCGAGCATAAATGTAAAGAACTCGTCGACCTCTGGAGACAGCTCCTTGTACATTTTGGCGCCGCCAGCGATAATCCAGTCCGGATCGCCTTTAGGATCGGCATTGCCGGTTTTGAATTTCAGGTGCTCGTCATAAAGCTTCAGGCTGTTCAGGCCCAAACGTTCGGCTTGACGGTCTTTCAGCTTCTGAGAGGCAGGTACGATAGATTCCAGCACCTGCTTGCGGAAGTTTGCGACCATTTCCGGCGTATAGTCGGTACGCATCATGCGGTCATATCCAAGCCCCACGAAATTTTCGTAGCCCAGCTTCTTGGCGATACGGGTACGGACCTTGACGAGATCGTTGTAAATGCGGTCCAGCTCCTGGCTGTGCTCGGCCATAAAGCCGTAGCGGGCCTCCGAGGCGCGTCGGCGAAGATCGCGGTCCGTCGATTGCTCGAAAGGCACCAGCTGAGGCAGGGTTCTTTCTTCGCCTTCAAACGGAATTTTGGCGGAAGCGATCAGCTGTGAATATTCGGTTGTCAATTTGTTCTCAAGCTGCAGGTCTTCAATAATTTCAGGACTGAAGATACGCAGCGAAATTTCAGCGAGCTGAAACAGCTGGGTTCCCCATTCTTTCTCCAGGGCTGGACGATTGGCTGAATTTACGATCGCTCTGTAATATTCGGTTATGTATTCTTGGATAACCGGGCCGATTTCATCCATGTAATCCTGTTCGGCTTTGTAGAAAGCATCGGTCGTATCAATGGAGTGGCGGACGCCAACAAGCTGCTGCATAGTCTCGAATTCACTACGCAATTTGTTGATGGCGGCGATAGCCTTGCGTTCTTCATCAAGCGAAGTGGCTGCGTTCAACTGGGCCAGCAGATTGGTAAATTGCTGCTTGAGCTGCTCGGCGTCGGGACGTTCATAGCGGTAATCCTGGAACTTTAACATGATTCAGCACCCTTTCTTTACGATATAACTCCTATTATATATAATTGCACGAGCCAATGACTACTAAAGAATGATTATAGTTTGGCCCGGTTTAACACGCGGTATGAAGCCCTATACTGGAGATAACGTGCTTTTTGAAGAAAAGTCGCTGTTTTGTCACTTAACAACCCAATTGGAAGAGATATATAATTGACAGAGACAAGAACCTGAATAGGAGAGCTTTGAACATGAACAGTAAACCGGATCAATACAACTACAAGCCCACAAGCTCCAGAAACTTCACCGGGCTGATTATCACCGTATCGATTGTAGCGAATATCATTATTTTGCTTTTGTTCTTCTCCCCGCTGGGATATCAAGGGGCTGTCGATTTTGACATTACGATTTTCCCGAGACTGAATGCGATTTTCAACAGCTTTACGTTCATTTTTCTGATAGCAGCTTTAGTGGCGATTATGAAAAAGAACATCCGCGTGCATAAAGTATTTATTCTGCTCGCCTTTACGACAACCCTGCTGTTTCTCGTGTCCTACCTGACGTTTCACTATATTTCTCCGGACACGGCGAAATATGGAGGAGAGGGCATCATCCGTCCGATTTATTTCTTTATCCTGATTACTCACAGCTTCCTGGCCGCTATTGTAGTGCCGCTGGCCTTGTTTGCTCTTGTATGGGGCTGGACGATGCAGGTTGCGAAGCATAAAAAAATCGTCCGCTGGACGATGCCCATCTGGCTGTACGTCAGCTTGACGGGAGTTATCGTCTACCTGATGATGGCGCCGTATTATTAATAACCCGGCGGGACCGGGCAAGCTGTTTGAACAAAAGGAGCCGTACCTCTTCAAAGAGGCACGGCTCCTTTTGTGTATATCTGAATCAGCGGGCTTATTGTGGATTGCTCGTAAACAAGCTTGCTGTCTTGAGCAGCACTCTTGCCGGCAGCTTCAAAGCGCTGAGTACCACCTGGGCAACGTCTTCCGGCTGCATCATCCGGTCTTCCTCGCCGATCGGCAAATTATTTCTGGCCGCCAGATCGGTATTGACGGTGCTTGGATTCAGTCCAATCACCCGAATGTTGGATTTGCGGACTTCGTGCATCAAGGCTTCGGTCAGTCCAAGCACTCCGAATTTGGAAGCGCAGTAGGCAGAACCTGTAGCAAAGCCGCGTTCTCCGGCGGTGGAGGCGATGTTAATAATATCGCCGCTCTGTTTCTCAATCATAGCAGGAAGGGCTGCGCGTGTTACATAATAAGTGCCCATCAGGTTAACCCGAATGATCTGTTCCCATTCCTCGGGATCCATCTCCAGCACAGTGCCAAAGGTGGCTGTTCCGGCATTGTTGATCAGAATATCCGGGGTGCCGAGCTCAAGCTCGAGTGCTGCAATAGCGGCTTCAGCCTGATGACGGTCCGAAATATCGGCCGCACTGCTGGCGATTTGAATATCGTATGTGCTGGCCAGCTCTTCCTGAAGCTGCTTCAACTCATCCGCCTTACGGGAAATCAGTCCGAGATTGACGCCTTCAGCGGCCAATGCGAATGCGATGGCCCGGCCAATTCCTTTGGTTGCTCCTGTAATTACAGCGGTTTTCTTTTGTAAATTCGTTGTTTTCATACTCATAGCAGGTTCCTCCTTGGATTAAATAACAGGGTTCATCTGTTTCGGCAGATGGTGCTATTCTTTGAGATAAATGATACCGATAGTCTTTGGACCGCAGTGGCTGCAAATGACGCAGCCGGCTTCCGTGATAAAAACCTCCTGCGGCTGAATAGTTTCATTAAGTGTCGCACGGAGCTTCTCCGCATCCTCATGGGCCATCGTTTGGGTGACAAACAACGTCCCCCGGTCCATGTTCGCTTTGTTGCTCAAGGCGTTGGAAACCATCTGATCGAACGCTTTTTCACGGCTTCCGCGCACCTTGTAGGCCGGAGTCATTTTACCGTCGATGACTTTGATGACAGGGCGGATCTTCAGCAGGCTGGCCACAACATTTTGCATGCCGGAGCAGCGTCCGCCTTTATGAAGATAGTCGAGAGAATCAATCACAAATTCCGTATCGACCTTCGGCCGGATTTCAGCGAGCAGACTCAGAATCTGCTGGACGTTTTGCCCTGCTTCGGCAGCGCGTGCCGCTTTCAGCACCTGAATGCCGATTCCGGTGGACAAATTCAGGGAGTCAAACACCTCAACCCGCCCCTGTTCAAATTCTTTGGATGCGATAACGGCGTTCTGGTAGGTTGAGGAAAGCTCCGAAGACAAGCTGATATAAATAATCTGCTGGCCCTGCTCCACGTAAGGAGTAAATGCCTGAATGAAATCACTAGGCGAAGGGGCGGCGGTCAGCGGAAGTTTGCCGGTTTCAGAAACTTTGGCATAAAGCTCGGGAGGGGTCAACTCAATACCATCCCGGTAAGATTGGGATTCAAACGTTACATATAAAGGAACAATCCCGATCTCATAATGTTTGATCAGATCGGCAGACAAATCGCAGGTACTGTCTGCAAAAATTTTAATTGAATTCATTTCGGTAAGTCACCTTTCCTATCGGAATCAGTTGTCAGGGTTAGATCTGGCCGCCTCTTGCTGCAATGCCGATGATAAGCAGGATCATAAGCAGAAGTAAAGGCAGCAGCCCGAAGACCAGCCCAAGCACAGCGAATACCTTCTTGCGGTTTTTGAGCGCCAGCCCGATGATCGCTGTAATTATGCCAGCCAGATTCAGAAGGCCGCACGCCAGAAAGCCGTAGACGCCCGATACAAACAACTGCTGCTGCATGAGAATCTCTTCATTAAGTTTCTCAAGTCCGATCCGTCCAAACGCTGCGATGATTAAGGATAGACAAGCTGCGTAACCGAAGATCGCCAGCAACGCCAATAGAAACGAAGCGATGCCGGGACCGGAATGTTTGACTTTCGGCCTCTGCTCCTCCTGTGCTTCTGGATGTAGGGGGAAAGAATAACTCTCTTTCTCCTGGGAATTTTCATAATCCATTAGCCAATCTCCTTTGGTCATAAGTCTTATTCTTGTTCATTTTTCAATATTACGGAAGAAAAAGCAAGCCGGATTTAAGGCAATCCTTTGAACGACGTAGCAAACCGCGTTCTCCATCGGGTAAAATATATAAGTTGAAGATGATTAAATTTGAAGGGATGAAAAGCAATGTCGCGAACCTATACAGCGATCGGGGCTATTCTCGGACTGCTTGCCGTAGCTATCGGGGCCTTCGGCGCTCACGCTTTAAAGGATGTATTGGATGAAGAGGCCCGCAAGGTTTATGAGACAGGCGTGCAGTACCAAATGTATCATGCGCTGGCCCTTCTGCTAATTGCCGTATTAGCTCATACCTGGGGAGAATCAGCCAGCTTGCGCTGGGCTGCCCGTCTGTTTCTGATCGGTATTTTGTTATTTTCCGGAAGTTTGTATGTGCTCAGCATTTCGGGAGTTAAGGTGCTTGGAGCGATTACGCCGCTGGGCGGGGTAGCTTTTATAGCTGCATGGATTCTAGTCGTGGTATCGGCGTTAAGAAAAAAACGGCTTGATGATTAGTCTTGAACAACAGTAAGCGGACGTCCTGTTTGCACGGGGATGTCCGCTTACTGTTGTTCATCTTAAGCATCCAGAATATCTATAATCTCGTTAAGCTTGTAAGTATAGACTTGCTTCTCGTCAACATGATAAATGTTGATCAGCTCTTCTTTAGGCACATAATTCAAAATCCTGCATGGAATGCTCAGGCGTCCTTTGGGCGTCTGAATCAGCACCCGGACCAAACGATTGCTGGAAATATGCGACTGAATCCATTCACCAACCGGATTCCCGCCTGTACCGGTCAAATGGGCTGCTTCTTCTGTCTTCTTGGCAGAAGCGGCTGCTTTAGCCGGACCTGCTGCTTTGGAAGAAGTTTCATTGCCGGGAATTGCTGTTCTGTTCGCCTTGCTTTTAGCGGCGCGGGTTGCATCAATGATGCTGCCCAGCTCAATCCCTGATTTCACACGATAATCGGCTATCTCACCCTGATGATTATTCAGCAATTGGAGGAGAAGTTGAAGAGCTTGACCATTTGTGGGGCTCTTCACAAGGATTTCTACATTAAATAAAAAGCTGTTTTCTTCATTGTCTTTCATCGTACTGTTTCCCCCGTATTGCTTCATATTACAAATCTATCCGTCAAAGGCACCGACGGCATTCCTATAATACCATCAAACCTTCAGGAAACCTAGTATCGTGACTTATTAAATTCAAGATATTCCTGGAAAATAAGCGATGGCAAATGAGCCGAAAATCATAATGCATTTTGGAAATTAGAGGATTATACTGGGGATATAAATAAGGACAACCCGTCGGCTTTCCCTATGGACCCGCTTTCTGATTTGTTTCGTCCGGAGGGGCAGCGGGTAAAATATGGGCGGGATGGCAAGTTCATATTCTGCGGAAGCTAAACCTGATCCAGAATCAGGCGAAGAGCCGACGATTGTCATGGTTTTATTTTCAAAATACAAGGAAGGCGGGGATTTCAAATGGCTAAAACCGAATCCAAATCACAAGGCAAAACGAAAAGCAAAGCGCTTCAGCAAGTGTTGAACGAACAGGTGGCTAACCTGAATGTCCTTTACGTTAAAATTCATAATTTCCATTGGTACGTGAAAGGGGAGAATTTCTTCACCCTGCATGTGAAATTTGAAGAGCTGTATAATGAAGTCACCTTGAAAATGGACGAGATTGCTGAACGCCTGCTTACGCTGAAAGGTGCCCCTTCCGCAACTATGAAGGAGTACCTCGAAATCGCGACGATTCAGGAGGCGACAGGGAAAGAGGATCAGCGCGCCATGGTTCAGACCCTGATCGAGGACTTCGCTACTTTGACCGAATCGTTCCAGGAAGGCATCGATTTGGCGGAAGAAGCTGAAGATGATGCTACGGCGGACCTTCTGACCGGCTTTAAGGGAGAGTTCGAGAAACATATGTGGATGCTCCGTTCTTATCTGGGCTGAGGCAAACTGGCCGAAACGAGCATACTCGCTATAGATAAAGGGGCTGGATCAGGTGGGAGAGCATACAATTGCTTTAAAGGAATGGGCTTCTACGATCAGCGCCCTGCTGGAGGGGGAGCAGCTGATCCTTCTCCGGAAAGGCGGCATTCACGAGGAAACTCGTCATTTCGAGACGAGAAGCGATTCCTTCTACCTCTATCCTACGTATGAACATCAGCGCCGGGAGCTGCTGAAGCCGGAAGTCAGGCATTATGTGGATGATTCCTTGCGCGAGCTGGAGTCTCCGGGGCTTTTGACAGGGCAGACTTATCTGTATGCCTGGGCGGAAGTCGCTGATGACTTTCTGGTTACTTCGGAGCAGGAATTGTCCCGGCTGTATGATTTCCATATGTGGGAGGCAAACTTTGCGGAGGAGCGGCTGCGCTGGAAACGTCAAGATCCGCTGCATGTGTTGCTGCTAAGGGTGCACCGGCTGAACCGTCCGCTCCATGTGCCTGCTTTGCCGGAATATGGAGGATGCAAATCCTGGATTGAGCTTCAGGAGCTTCCACGTCCGGACAAGGACAATCTGACACCGGTGCTTTCTTTAACGGAATTTGCTGAAAAAGCTCGTGTGCTGCGCAGAGCGCTGCGCTCCTCATGATTAAGGCTTGGCCGTTCACCGGCCAAGCCTTGTTTTGATGACAGCCTATGCAAGCAGCGGTGATGCTGAAGGATGAAACAGGAATCCAAATGGCCAGAAAACGTGGATAAGAGCAGGATTTGACTTCCTGTTGAACATTTTATTGCCCGATTGCGTCAGCTTGTTTATTGCGATAGAATGTAATGAGAATCAATTGAGAATCAATAACTTTTCTTAGAATGATTCTAATTTGATACTTATTATGGTATGATTAAAGTCACTATAGGGAGGCGTCCCTGTCAAAATAACGTATACCCAATTTAAGTTTGTAAATAGATGAAGGGAGTCTCAAATTATGTCCACGAAGTTTGTCATTGAAGGTTTGAAAGCAACGATTGAAGGTAAGGAAATCCTGAAAGGGATCGACCTTGAAATTAAAGGCGGAGAAATTCATGCGATCATGGGCCCTAACGGTACCGGTAAAAGTACACTGGCATCCGCGCTTATGGGACATCCAAAATATGAAGTAACAGACGGAAACGTCACGTTGGACGGCGAAGACCTGCTGGATATGGCGGTTGACGAGCGTGCCCGCGCCGGCCTGTTCCTGGCTATGCAGTATCCGAGCGAAATTGCCGGCGTAACGAACTCCGACTTCCTGCGCAGCGCGATCAACGCACGCCGCGGCGAAGGCAACGAAATTTCCCTGATCAAATTTATCCGCCAGATGGAAGGCAAAATGAAGGAGCTCGAAATGAATCCCGAGTTTGCCCATCGTTACCTGAATGAAGGTTTCTCCGGCGGTGAGAAGAAACGGAACGAAATTTTGCAAATGATGATGCTGGATCCGAAGATTGTTGTCCTTGATGAAATTGACTCCGGTCTGGACATCGACGCTTTGCGTATCGTAGCAGAAGGCGTAAACGCTATGCGCAGCGAAGAACGCGGTTTCCTTGTAATTACTCACTATCAACGTTTGCTTAACTATATCAAACCAGACTTCGTACACGTAATGATGCAAGGACGCATCGTGAAATCCGGCGGTCCTGAGCTGGCAGAACGTCTGGAGCAGGACGGTTACGACTGGATCAAAGAAGAACTCGGCATCGTCGACGAAACTGTCGGCCAAGAGCAGGAAGCCTAAGAAACGGAGGAGGAGACAGTATGACTACATTAACCGTTCTTCCCGTTGAGGCTTCGGCCCTGAACGTTTTTTCCGAACGGAACAGCGAACCGGCCTGGCTGAAGGAGCGCAGACTGAAGGCTCTGGAACTGGCTGGACAGCTTGAGCTTCCGAAGCTTGAGAAGATGAAACTGGAGCGTTGGAATCTTAAAAACTTTGGTTCTCCGGCGACGGCGGGACAAACCGGCAGCGAGCTGCCTGCATATGTGTCCGGACTTGTGGACCCTTCGCAAAGCGAATCGCTGGTTGTACAGCGCAACGACGGCACCATTATCAGCCGTCTGTCCAAAGAGCTTGCCGATAAAGGTGTTATCTTTACCGACCTGCAGACAGCTGCGAAAGAACACGCTGATCTAGTACAGCAGCATCTGTCTTCCGTTGTTGCTGCTGACGAGAACCAGCTGACTGCTCTGCATAACGCCGTATGGAACGGCGGGGTATTCCTTTATGTGCCTCGCAACGTAGAAATTGAAGTGCCGCTTCAGGCGTTATTCCTCGTGGATGACACGAAATCGGTATTCGCCCCTCACGTCCTTGTGGTGGCTGACACGAACAGCCGTGTAACTTACGTAGACAACTATGTATCCGGCGAGCTGGACGAAGAGCTTGTGCATAACGGCATTGTCGAAGTGGTTGTCAAAGCCGGGGCGAAGGTTCAATACGCTACCGTTCACCATCTGAGCGGCAAAGTGACGGACTTAACTTACCGCCGTGCTGTTGTTGAGAACGACGGCAGCATCGAATGGATCGTTGGGGAAATGAACAACGGCGACTCTATGAGCGATACGAACAGCATTCTTAAAGGGAACGGCTCCCTGTCCGATGCCAAGATTATTGCGGTGGGCTCCGGTTCCCAGCGTTTGAACTACAGCACCAGAGCCACTCATTTTGGTAAAAGCTCCGAAAGCCAAATGATCACTCGTGCGGTTATGCGCGAGGAAGCAACAGCAATCATCAACGGCATTACCAAAATTGAACACGGCGCAACCAAAGCCAACGGAGAGCAGACGGAGAAAGTGCTGATGCTCAGCCCGAAAGCGCGCGGCGACGCCAACCCGATCCTCCTGATTGACGAAGACGACGTTAAAGCAGGCCATGCCGCTTCCGTTGGACAAGTGAATCCGGAGCAGATCTACTATTTGATGTCTCGCGGCATCTCCCGCGAGCAAGCGGAACGCCTGATCATCTACGGCTTCCTT
The DNA here is from genome assembly GCF_001685395.1 of Paenibacillus yonginensis. Classification (NCBI taxonomy): domain Bacteria; kingdom Bacillati; phylum Bacillota; class Bacilli; order Caryophanales; family Paenibacillaceae; genus Paenibacillus; species Paenibacillus yonginensis. The sequence goes on from NZ_CP014167.1 coordinate 705,105, forward strand.
GCACCTGTGGTTTCCGATATTCCGCTTGAGCAGCTCCAGCAGCAATTACAGGCTCTTGTGGAAAGGAAGCTGGGACAATGAATCCGCAACTGCTGAAAGAGCAATTTCCAATTTTGGATCAGGAGATAAACGGGCATCCGCTCGTTTATCTCGATAATGCGGCTACTTCGCAGAAACCCCGTGCGGTAATCGATGCGGTGAAGCAATATTACGAATGGGAGAACTCCAACGTACACCGCGGAGTTCATACGCTCGGAAGCCGCGCGACTGAAGCCTATGAAGGCGCGCGAGAGAAGGTGGCCCGGTTTATCGGGGCTTCCGATTCGGCGCAAATTATTTTTACCCGGGGAACAACAACGGCTCTGAATATTGTAGCTTCCTCGTATGGCCCGGCTAATGTGGGGGTAGGCGACGAGATTGTGATCACGGAAATGGAGCATCACAGCAACCTGATTCCGTGGCAGCAGCTCGCAATCCGCACGGGAGCCACACTGAAATACATTCCGATGCAGCCTGACGGCCATATTGAGCTGAAGGATGTCGAATCGACGATTACGCCGCAGACGAAGATTGTTGCGATCAACTATGTGTCCAACGTGCTTGGGGTGGTGAATCCGGTTAAAGAAATTGCCGCGATCGCCCACCGCCATGGCGCCATTATCGTTGTGGACGGCGCGCAGAGCACGCCGCATATGAAGATTGACGTGCAGGACCTGGATTGTGATTTCTATGCTTTATCCGGTCATAAAATGTGTGCCCCAACCGGAATTGGCGTATTATATGGCAAGAAGGAACTTCTTGAAGCGATGGAGCCGATCGAATTCGGCGGCGAAATGATCAACGACGTTGGTTTGTACGAATCGACATGGAAGGAGCTGCCTTGGAAGTTCGAAGGCGGTACGCCGATTATTGCCGGCGCTGTAGGTTTAGGCGCTGCCATTGACTTCCTTCAAGGCATCGGCATGGACGCCATTGCTGAACACGAACGCCAGCTGGCTGCTTACGCGATGGATCGTTTGTCCGCCATTGAAGGAATCACGCTGTATGGTCCAAAAGATCGCAAAGTTGGACTGGTGACGTTTAACCTGGGTGATATTCATCCGCATGATGTGGCAACCGTGCTTGATTCTTTTGGTATTGCCGTTCGTGCGGGCCATCACTGCTGCCAGCCTTTGATGCGTTGGCTGAAAGCTTCTGCGACGGCCAGAGCCAGCTTCTATCTGTATAATACGGAAGCGGATGTGGATCGTCTTGTGGATGGCTTAATCCAAACAAAGGAGTATTTCGAGTGATGCAACTAGACGACCTTTATCGCCGTGTCATTATGGATCATTATAAAAATCCGCGCAACCGCGGCTCATTCAGTGATGATGCCTTAACGGTCAACCTGAATAATCCGACCTGCGGGGACCGCATTTCCCTCCAGCTGATCGTGGAGGACGGCATCGTCAAGGACGCCCGCTATACAGGTGAAGGCTGCTCGATCAGCATGTCTTCCGCATCCATGATGACCGATGCCGTCAAAGGGAAAACTGTCAGCGAGGCTTTGGACTTGGCCGACCGCTTCTCGACCATGATGAAGGGCGGAGAAGCTGATTTTGACGAATATGAGGATCTCGAAGCCCTGTCCGGTGTCAATAAATTTCCAGCCCGCATTAAATGTGCGACGCTGGCTTGGAACGCCCTGAAGAAGGGTATCGAATAAGGAGGGTATAACCATGGCCAAGAAAGCGCCTGAAATGGAAGAATATAAATATGGTTTCCGTGACGAACATAAAGCGGTATTCCAGACCGGCAAAGGTTTGACGCCTGAAATCGTAACGGAAATCTCCCGGATCAAAAACGAACCGGAATGGATGCTGGAATACCGTCTCAAAGCATTAAAGCAGTTTGAGAAAATGCCGATGCCTAACTGGGGCGGCGATCTCAGCGAGCTGGATTTCAACGATATCCAGTATTATGTAAGACCATCTGAGAAGCAGGGCAAAACGTGGGAAGAAGTTCCGGCGGAAATTAAAGAAACCTTCGATAAACTGGGCATTCCGGAAGCCGAGCAGAAATTCCTTGCCGGTGTATCCGCTCAATACGAATCCGAGGTTGTTTATCACAATATGCAGGAAGATCTGGAGAAGCAGGGCGTTATCTTTATGGATACCGACACCGCTTTGAAAGAGCATCCGGAAATTTTCCGCGAATATTTCGGTACGATTGTTCCTCCGGCTGACAACAAATTTGCAGCCTTGAACAGCGCAGTATGGTCCGGCGGCAGCTTCATTTACGTACCTAAAGGCGTAAAATGCGAAATTCCGCTGCAGGCTTATTTCCGGATCAACTCGGAGAACATGGGGCAATTCGAACGCACGTTGATTATTGCCGACGAGGACAGCTTTGTGCATTACGTAGAGGGCTGTACAGCTCCGATCTACAGCACAAACTCCCTGCATAGTGCGGTGGTTGAGATCATCGTGAAGAAGAACGCCCGCGTTCGTTACACGACGATTCAGAACTGGGCTCCAAACATTTATAATCTGGTTACGAAACGTGCAGTTGCCGAAGAAAATGCCAATATGGAATGGGTCGACGGCAACATTGGTTCTAAGCTGACCATGAAATATCCGGCTGTTATTCTGAAAGGCCGCGGCGCGAAAGGCAGCGTGCTGTCCATCGCGGTTGCAGGCAAGAACCAGCACCAGGATGCCGGCGCGAAAATGATTCACCTCGCTCCGGATACAACGTCAACGATCGTGTCCAAATCGATCTCCAAACACGGCGGTAAAGTATCCTACCGCGGTCTGGCTTCCTTTGGCCGACAAGCAGAAGGTGCGAAATCCAACATCAAATGCGATACGCTGATTCTGGATAATGAGTCCACTTCCGATACGATTCCATACAACGAGATCATGAATGATAACGTTGTGCTAGAGCATGAAGCGACTGTATCCAAGGTGTCTGAAGATCAGCTCTTCTACCTGATGAGCCGCGGTTTGAGTGAAGCGGAAGCGACACAAATGATCGTTATGGGCTTTATCGAGCCATTTACGAAAGAACTTCCAATGGAATATGCAGTCGAAATGAACCGTCTCATCAAATTCGAGATGGAAGGCTCCATCGGTTAATATTCCAGGTTTAGAAGGCGAACTTTTGAAGTTCGTCTTCTTTTTTTAATCATTATTTTGTTAAAAGGATGAACGGATATGAATCATAAAGTGCAGCTATTTTGGCATGAATTTTGTACAGCAAGCAATCTAAAGAACGTGGAATTTAAAGATGCTTTTCAATTTGGAACCTCTGCAGATGAATTAGCGGAATTGGTTGTGAAAGGCAAGAAAACAGCGACAACTTCGGGTTTTGTGTTCTATGAGCTGGAACAAGCGGCATTACCTGAAGAAGGTGAATATTATATCGTGTTGGATGGTAGGGAAGAGCCGGTTGCGGTTATTCAGATTCAATCTGTTGATGTAGTTCCGATGGACGAGGTCACAGAGGAATTTGCCTTAGCAGAAGGTGAAGGGGATTATTCCTATTGGTGGGATGCCCATGAAAAGTTTTTTACTGAATTATTAAGAGAACATCATATGGAATTTTCACCCAACCTGTTAGTGGTCTGTGAACGATTCAAGAAAGTATATCCTAATACATAGACTGTCTGAGATTTGAGGTTTGATTAATAAGAAGACTTTTCTTTTGCAAGTAGAGCAAACTTGATAAGTGGAGAGAGTCTTTTTATAATCCAAATATAATGAACGTTCAATTTATTGATTTGTATATTAGAATGAACAATCATTCCATATCACTAAAAAATAAGGTTGAAGACAGAAAAAAAGATGCTGATAAAGAATAGGAAAATGGGAGGAACGCCAAATGAGCGGACCCAAAGCAACCAAAACAGTGATTATTACAGGGGCCAACTCAGGCCTGGGTTTTGAAGCGGCTAAACGAGTTGCGTTAAGCGATCCGGAAAGTCATGTAGTTATTGCGGGACGGAATAAGGAAAGAATCCGGAAAGCCAGCGCAATTTTAAATGCAGAAGTTGGTGAAGGGAGGTTCACACCGATGCAGCTGGATTTAGGCTCTTTAGCGTCGGTGAGGCAATTTGCGGCAGAACTGCCCGGACTCGGCTCGGCCTGCCGCCTCTATATGCACTGATTTGCAACGCAGGAGTCCAATATAAACAGCGGATTGAAACTTCAAGTGAGGGTATGAGGCTGCTTTTGCAATCAATTATTTAGGGCACTTTCTGCTTACAAACCTGCTCTTCGAACAGATGGGGAAGGGAGGGAGAGTGGTTGTGCTGTCCAGCAGCAGTCACGATGACCGGATTAAAACGCCGCTTCCTAAACCACAGTTAAGGCCTGCAGCAGAACTGGCTGATCCGGTGTGGGGGGAGCAAGAGGACGCAGCCGCCTTCCTAGGCAGGGCCTATACGACTTCCAAGCTATGTATCCTTATGTTCGCCTACAAGCTGGATCGAAGATTAAAGGCACAAGGCAGAGCGGATATAACCGTGAATGCTCTTGATCCAGGAGGAATGCTGACAGGAATGGTTAGCGAGTGGCCTCCTGCCGTACGGATGATGATGAAGCTGCTATGGCCGGTGTTAAGGCTCGCTCCTAATGCAAGCACACCTCAGGCCTCAGCCAAGGTATTGGCCGAGATGGTGACTTCCGAGAACTACCGGAATATATCGGGCAGATATTTTAGTATGATTGGCTCGTACCGGCGAGGGGCGAAAGAGAAGCAGACTTCTCCTATAAGTTATGACAATCGTGCGGCTTCGCAATTATGGGCGGAAAGCGAACAACTGACGATGAAATAGAAGGAGAAAAAAAAGGGGCTGATCAGCAGCCCCAAAAGGAGCGGTCATCTTTCCAGATTGCAGCCCACTTGTTTGTGTCATCCGCTTGATGCGGTACAAAGTAGGGATGCAGCCATTCCGGAATTCCGCAGCGCAGCAGGAAGAATTTAACCGTTTCTCCCTGCTCGGGTTTGGCATCGCCGATCAGCAGCTTGATGGCAAAACGGTTCGCTTCCTGTTCGATCCGGTCCACGGAAATCAGCGTATTTTTGCGCAGAAAGGGCGTATTCAGCTTCGCGTGCAGCAAACTGTGGCCGAGCTCATGGGCGGCGGTAAACGTGCGCTCGAATTCGTTCAGCTCCTCATTAATATGAATCATTGGGATGCGGTGGGCATTGCTGAAGTATCCCCAAATGTTTTTCCCCAGCCGCTCGTACAGAACCAGGATGTTCTTCTGCTCAGCAATGGCTAAGGGGTCGTTGGTTCCGCAGGTTTGGATCAGCTTTCTGATAAGACGTTCTTCGTCCATAGCCATAGGGTACCCCCGGTGTTATTTTCGATATTTGTTCGGTGTAAATTTCTTCTTCGCCATATATTTAGACAGCCTCAGCGTATTCTCCAGAGAGGCTTTCAACGCTTCACGGTCCTCGTCATCATCAAGCGGTTCGCCGAAATAAGCGAGCGGCACATCGCTTTCCAGTTCATCCAACATTTTCTGCAGCCGTATGGCAATATCCTTTTCCTCTTTAAAAGTTAGGGCGTAAGGATCATCGTTCCCGCCTAAAGACGGATCATCGGTTTTTCCAAGCAGGTAATCGGGTTTGGTTTGTAAAATATCCGCGAGTTTGTCCAGATCGGTGCTGGAAGGGATGACGCGGCCATTTTCGATATGACCGAAGTTGGATCTTCCCATATTTAGCTGCTGGGCGATTTCTAGCTGGGTGAATCCGAGCTGCTTGCGGCGTTCACGTATTCTTTCTCCAAGGGACATAGACAAGGCCTCCAAATTAGAAAAATAAAAACGGTATTTAAAATACTTGACGGTATTTATAATACCAAATATAATCAGCTTATCAACCAGAGAGGGGTGAAAAAGAAGATTTTGCTGAGATCTAAGAATTGAAAGAAACAACGTTTGGTTTTGTGGGTAATTATAATACTTTTATATAGTTTAATTTATTTTCAGGGTAACATCAATACTGTTTTTGATTTTATTTTTTTCGAAGTTTGAGTATTTAAATACCGTATTAAGCTGGGGGGAAAAGAAATGTCGGAAAAAATGTGGCTGGACATGCTGCCCTTGAAAACCTCATATGAGCAAACCCTGGAGTTGCTGGAACAATTAAGGCTGGAACGGGGGGCAGAACACCCCGATTATAAAATGCTGGGTGAGATGATATCGGATTGCCGGTATGTGCTGGAATGGCTGAACAGCGGACGCAGACCCGGAAATCGGCGCGGCATTGAAAGGAGGGCGGCTTACCAGCGGGAACAGCTGATGGATCCGATCAAGATGCAAATTTTCGTGAGTCCGCCCGCTGCCGGAAGCTCCAGCCGGATAACGGATTCGGAACGGGACAGGCTGGAACAAGCCCTTGCTTTGCTCAGCAGCCGGGAACAGGAATGTTATACGCTGGCTCACGGCTGTTGTTATTCGTTATCGGAAATAGCGGACATGCTGGGGATTTCGAAGAGCAGTGCTGCTTTATACGTGAGGCGGGCGCAAAAGAAAGTGACGGAATGGATCGGCCAGGAGGGGCAGGAAAGCAAGAAAAGCAGAAGTTAGGGCGTGAAGAACGGACGGACGAAATGGGATTAGACTTGTCACACGGGTGCCACCTAAAAGTGAAGGGTATTTTAAATACCTGGTAAAAGAGATGGATATTAAAAATATCGCCTGATAACAGCGATGAAGTTCTGAAGGGAGGTGAGGGGACTGAGCCTGATAGGATACAGCGGTTGAGGCCGGAGCTAAGGTGCCGAGGAGCATTCTGGAAGAAAAGGGGGCGTAACACTACCTGTGATTCCTGTAGAAAACATAAGGTCATTTATTGTGGACGAGGTGAGCGGTTATACGGGGCTGCCTTTCAAAGAGCAGGACGAACCGGATAATGGCGAAACGTCCTGGCTGGTATTTGATTTCAGCCGAATTATGGACAACCGGGGACATCCGGTTGTGGAATATGAGTCCGGCATCATGCGTGAAACGCAAACGGTAGAATTTACGGTCACCCTGTACGTTTATGGATCAAGTCATCTTGAACGGATTATCGGCAGCATGAAAGCGAGGGACTGGCTGGCCCACACCGGACGCGACGGGCTGAAAGAGAACTTGAATTGCGTGCTGGTGAATGCGGGTCCGGTAACCAACAGGGATTACAAGGAATACGAAGATGCGCCCTGGATCCGGCGGGAAGGTTTTGATGCGGTCTTCCGGACCGTCCAGGTAAGGGAAACGGAAGTCGAAACGATTGACACCGTAATTATCAAAGGAGCTGATCAGATTGTCTCAAATTAAAGACGTAAACGTTATTATTGATATTAAACGCCCAACGCCGCTTATCGGTTTTGGCAAACCGCTGATTCTGGGGACAAGCGCTGCAGGGCTTGATTATACCTCTTTTGCTTCACTGACGGAAGTAAGTGCGGTTTATCCGGCGGGAACAGAGGAATACAAAGCGGCGTCCGCTGTTTTTGCCCAGGTTAACCGGCCTGAAGAATTAGCGATCATGCAGCGCAAGACAGACGAACCATGGACCGATTTTATGGCCAAGGTTTTGGAGAAAGACTTCTACTTCCTGATCAGCACGAGCACCGCTGAGGAAGATGTGCTGGCGATCGCACAGGCTGTTGAGGAGCATGACAGCCGGCAATTTTTTACCCGTTCGTCGGATCTGGAGGCGGTCAAAGCGGTTCAGGCGAAAAAGTTCCTGAATACAACGGTCTTTTACCATACCGATGTGGACAGCTATCCGGAAGCGGCATTGATCGGCGAAGCCGGCTCCAAAGCGGTCGGTTCAATCACCTGGAAAGGCCAGCCACTTCAAGGCATAGAGCCTCTCGATATTACGGCGGACGAGCTTCGTGCCATCCATCAAGCAGGAGCAATTACTTTTGTAATCAAAGCCGGGGATGCGGTGACGAGTGAGGGGATGACTTCCGGCGGCGAATACATCGATATTGTCCACGCCAAACATTACGTGGTCTACAGTATCGAGTTTGAGGTGCAGAAGCTTTTTAACACCGCCTATGACCATAAAATTGCTTATGACAACACAGGCATCGCCCAAATCGAGGGAACCGTGCGCGGTGTGCTGCAGCGCTGCCTGACCCAAGGCATCATTGCCAAAGACGACAGCGGCAAAGGGTTGTACAGCACCAGCTTCCCGGGACGTGAAGCTTTGACCGCCGCGCAGCGGCAAACCCGCAAATACGACAGCGGCAGCTTCGAATTTGAACTGGCCGGGGCCGTTCATGAAGCTACGATTACAGGTTTGGTTACTTATTAATCCATATTTTTAAGGGGGATAACAACTATGTTTCATACTTATGATGCCAGCAACGTATCTGTAACGATTAACGACGTAATTTTGACCGGGTTCTCCGAGGATATGCTGGAATATGAAAAAGACGAAGATTCCTGGACAACCAAAGTTGGCTCGCAAGGAGACGTCGTGCGTTCCAAAATCAACAATTCGCTTGCAACCTTGACGGTTACTCTTCTGGCTACCAGCCCGCAGGTTCCGATGCTGGAAGCACTGGCGCAAAGCGGCGAAGACGCCAAGGTTTTTGTTTCGGTAAGCGGACCAGTCAATGAAACTATTACTGCTGATCAGGCTTTTGTGAAAAAGCCCGCCACACGGACCTACAACAATGAAGTTGCTGACCGTGTTTACGAGCTGCAGCTTGTCAATCCGACTTTGACTTCCAGCTTGTAATCTATCTATATATCGAGTGTCTGCTGTTGATCTCCAGAAAGCAGCAGACCTCTTGGTTACTATCATTCTACCCACGAAAGGGGTTCATTTTATGCCTGGCTTTAAACAAAAAGAATTTGTATCCCAATCCGGCCAAACCTATTTGTTTCAGCATCCCGGCGTCCGGGCCGTCTCCAAAATCAACGATGCCGCCAAAAACAAATTTGGGGTTGTATCCGAAGAACGCCTGTCCGAGGAGATTCTGAAATACGTGGTAGTTGAACCGAAGCGTAAAATCGACGACTTTGACGATTACCGGGAATACAGCGAAGTCGTTAATGCTGCTTATCTATTTATTTCCGGGCAAGAAGGTGAACGAGATGATCCATCCGAAGGAAGCCGAGCGGAGGGCTAAAGAACGCTGGCGTTACTGGCGTCTGCTGCTGTCTGATATCGGCATTACTTATTCCGATTTGCACCAGATGGATGAAGAGGACATCGCGGAGGCAAACGCGGCACTGGATCTTTATATCAAGCAGCAAAATAAATCCAGGCCAAAGTAAGGAGGTGTTCCGAATTGGTCAACAGGAAAAAAGCAAAAGCCCGCGAGATCGCTGAAGAAGCAGCTGCAGCGGCTAAGGCTGCAGAAGAAAAGGCCGCACTGGAGCAGGTACAGGCCAAGATGGAGGAAGAGAAAAATAAAAAAAGGGAAAAAGCCAATCAGCAGCTGCTTGCTTTCAGCAAAACCAGCATTCAAGCCATCATGGAGTTTGGCAAAACCTCTTATTCGGCTGCCTCCGAATTTGAAGCTTCCATGTCTAAAATCCAGAGGGCAACCGGATTAACCGATTCTCAGATGACAGCCACTAAAATGGCTGCAAAAGATTTGTATAAACAAAACCTGGGCGGAAGCTGGGACGAGCTTGGAGGCACGCTGACGGAAACGATCAAGCTGACGGATCAGCAGGGAACTGCACTGGAGCAGACGGCGAAAAACGCCCTGCTGTTAAAGGATTCGATCGGCGTAGATGTAACGGATTCCGTTAAATCGGCAGATGTGATGATGAAGCAGTTCGGCATTACCGGCAGTCAGGCTTTTGGACTGCTGGCTCAAGGCGCTTATGCCAAGCTAGATCCCAGTCAGCTGACTGGGGCAGCAGAAACCTATGCCGAAGATTTCAACAAGCTGGGCTTCAGCGCGAACCAGATGTTTGACCTCTTTGCTGCAGGAAGCCAAAAGGGCGAATACAGCCTGGACCAAATCGGCAAAACCTTTCAGCAGTTTGAGAAAATGGCCGGCAGCGGTTCAGCAAAAAGCGCGAATGCGCTTAAAAGCCTTGGACTCAACGCGCAGCAGGTTCAAAAGTCTATCGCGGCCGGCGGACCAAGCGCCAAAACTGCTTTTGATCAGGTTGCCGGGGCGATTGCCGGCATCACTGATCCCATCAAACAAAATGCAATCGCCACAGATTTGTTTGGTTCGGAATTTGGCGGCATGGAAGGTCAGATGGTGGCCGCGCTGGCAAGCGCACGCAGCCAGTTCGATCTGACCAAACAAACGATGGAGCAGCTGGATCGGCAGCGTATCAGCTCGCCTGGTGAAGCTTTCGAAGCCTTCAAAAAACAGATCGCAGCCGATGTCCTGATTCCGGTAGGGCAGCAGCTGTTGCCTGCTTTTAACCAATTCGGCACTTGGCTGACCAGCCATGAACCGCTGATTAAAAGCTTTGGAGCCGCTCTGGCTGATAATTTCGGAAAAGCGATCGGCAGTATTTCTTCAGCTTTGAGAACGGTGCTGCCTTATGCGGAAGCCTTCATTAATTACGCTGCGGATATGGCAAACAAGGTGATGCAGTGGAAGGGGGTTGTTCCGGTCGTTATGGGGGTAGTTGGAGACTTAGCGGCTTACAAGACCATGGTCACGACGATCACGGCTGTTACGCGAGTATGGGGCGCTGTCTCTGCTGTGTTGTCTGCCAATCCGATAACCTTAATTATCGCGGCTATTATAGGTTTAGGCGTAGGGCTGGTTGTTGCGTATCAGAAGATCGAATGGTTCCGGAACATGGTGGACGGGGTTTGGAACGCGATCCGAATCGGCGCATCGGCCACGATGGATTTTTTTACTGTGACGATTCCGAATGCTTTTAATAAGGGAATCAATTGGGCTATTGATCAAATTAACTTTCTGATTAACAAATATAATGATCTTGTGACCTTAGGCGGTCTTTTGGGGGATGGGCTGACGATTCCTACTATTACTCACATTGGTCTAAGTACATCTGAATCTGCCGGCAACGGCACCAGGGGAGGCGGAGCAGGTGGACATGGCGGAACCAGCGCCGTTCAGGGCAGTTATAAAACCGGACTTCCCTTCGTACCGTACAACGGTTTTGTTGCCGAACTGCACAAGGGAGAACGTGTCCTGACGGCGGAGGAAAATAAAGCCTACACGTACAACTCGACTTTAGCCGCTCCAGTCAAGGTAGTTCCCAGCTACGAGAGCCGTTCTGGCCTCGCCGGAACCGCCAAGGGATCTGGCGTGAACCCGGGCGCTATGAACATCAACCTGAAGGTGGACGTAAAAGGCGGTTCCCTGGACAGCCGGCAAACCGGTGAACTGACGGCCCAGTTCCGTCAAGCCATGCAGCAGGTCTTCCAGGAAACGATGCGCCGCGGGGGATTGGGGGGAGCGCTCTGATGGCCAAAATAGACGGCAGGTACATTCTGGTTGAGAAAGAAGACTTGACCTTTGACGTGGAAATTACCCAGCAGCCAGTCGAACGATCTATAGACCTGACGGACCACGTTCAACGCAAAGCCCGTTCTCTTTCGATAAGCGGTTTGGTAGTGGACGACCCGGCCGGGGGCTACAAGGCCGCTGAAATCCACCGGTACCTTGTGGAATGCCAGGAAGGCGGGAAAATCGTGGATTTTACCGGCAGGACTACCATTCACGGCCTTTTGTCCGGTTTGTCCACGAGCCGGGATTACACCGTGGCAGACGGGTTTACTTTTTCGGTGACGATCACGGAGGTATTGATTGCTAACGCTTCAAAGGGGGGAGCTGTCTCTGCCCAGCTAAAACCTCAGACCCAGGAGGTCAAAAGCGCCGGGTTTAAGCAGCCCAAGAACAACAAGAAGACGCCGGGCAACATCGTCAACTCTAACCTGGTTCAATCGCCCAAAATGGGAACAAATCAAGCACAGTCGCCAATGAAGAGCAGCAAGTGGGAGGAGGACAGCTGATTATGGAATATATCGATATCGAAAAAGAGCTCATCCCTTACCGCTTCGACATATCCATCCTCAATGAATTGTTTACGATGGAGGTTCACTACAACGATGATTACGATTTTTTTACAGTCGATTTAGAACGAGATGGTGAAGTTCTGGTGGCGGGCGAAAGGCTGGTCTACGGCCAGGCCTTGTTCCAGGGGGTGATGGACAACCGCTTTCCCAAGCTGACGATCGTCCCTTTTGACGAATCCGGCCAGCAGAATAACGTAAATGCAGCGACGCTCTCGGAGAGCGTTTTTTTATTTCTAATCGACGAAGCTGAAGGTGAAGCCGATGGTGATGCGTAATTTTGGGCGGGTAGCGGAGGTCATTGCCGGCGGCAAAACCTTTTCCATGAAAGAGTTTAATCTTGAAGCTTCGGTTCCCTTTGACTCGGATACGCTGCCTAATGAGTCGGAGATCAAGCTGTGGAACCTGTCGGAGGACTCTTTGAATCTATTCCGGAAGAAAAAGGATAATGATCCGCCTATCCCGCTTAGGTTGAACGCAGGTTACGAGGGGGATGTGGGCCTGCTGTTCAGCGGTTATATTTCCAGCGTACAGACGGTTTGGGACGGGGTGGATAAAGTTACCACAATTCACGTGCTGGACAGTCTGCGGAAGGACACCCAACAGGAGATCAGCTTTGCCAAGGGGACCTATGGGAGCGCGATCATCCGTCAGCTCGCTCAACAGGCGAACCTTCCGGTCGCCATGCTGAAGCTGGTCAGGGATTACCGTTATGAGGATGGGTATTCGGCCAGCGATACGCTGGTCTCGATGATCAGCCAAGTGGCCGAGGATTGCCAAACCAGGGCTTATATCAGCAAAGGCAAGCTGTATGTGCGCAGTTTGCGCGAGGGAGCATCCAATTTGATTCAGCTGGACAAAACCAATGGGATGATCGGGCTGCCCGAATATTTTGAGGAAAACGGCCTTAAAGGCTATCGCTTGAAACAGCAGCTGCAATACCGGGTAACGATTGGAACAGTCATGGAGTTATCGAGTTTTATTTTCCAAGGGAAACTTTATGTTCAGGGCGGGACCCATCGTATTAGCAGGAGCGGAGATTTTATGACGGAATGCGAGGCGGTATTGTGAACAATGATCCTTCGGGAGTTCTTTATCAAGCGGTCAGCGGACTGATGAATGCCAAACTTTCGCAGGTTCGTGTAGGATTGGCATGCAGGGTCGTCAGCTTCGATCCGTCTTCCTGTACAGCGGATATCCAGCCGCTGATCCGAACCGCCGGTAATGATCCGGCCATGATTCATAACGTTCCGGTTCTGGGCCAAAGACTGATGCTGGAAGGAACGGTGGAGGAGCTGGTTTATAAACCGCGGCTTAAGACGGGGGATTTGGTTTTTGCGGTCTGTGCTGACAGGGAGCTGAAAAATGCCCGCACCGGCCAAGTAGCCGCGCCCGATACGGGGAGACGGCACAGCGTTAACGATGCGGTGATCGTGGGGGTGTTCTCATGGAGTCTTTAAAGCTTGAAGCAGATGGAGACGTCAGCTTTGAGATCATCAGCGGCCAGGAGGAACTGGCCCAATGCTGCCGGATCGTGCTCGGAACCAAAACCGGTGAATGGTTCTTGAACCCGGACAGCGGATTGGATTACAGCTTGTTCTTGGGCAAAGACATCAACGAAACGCAGATGAATGACGCACTTAGTACAGCACTGCTGCAGGAGGAACGGATTACATCCGTGGAGTCCGTTTCTTTGTCTATCGACAGGAAAGCCCGGACCCTGACGGCTGGCTTTAAAGCCACGGGGATGGACGGGGCTGAGATTTTATTGGAGGAGGTGGAGGTAGGTGCTGGATAAAACGGGATTTAAGCGAAAAAGATTCAGCGATCTGTTCACCGACATGGAGAACAAGGCGCGTGAGGTATTCGGCGAAACGATGAATACGTCCGAGCGTTCGCCGCTCGGGATTATTTTGCGGATCTTCGCCTGGTTTCTGGCCAAAGTCTGGAGTACGGCAGAGGATGTGTATAACAGTGGTTATATCGGCACAGCAACGGGAGTCAATCTGGACCGCTTGGGGCCGTATGTGGGAATCAGCCGAATTTTGGAGCAGTTTGCATCGGGAATCGCTGTTCTTACCGGGACAGCCGGGCATTCGGAACCGGCAGGATTTCGGCTTGCCACAACGGGCGGAATACAATTCGAGACAACCGAGCGGTTGACCTTCGGGAACGATGGAACGGCGAGCGTCCACGTGCAGGCGATTGAGCCGGGACAAGACTCGAATATTGCGGCAGGTACCCTGACGGTGGTGGTGAATCCGAATCCGAATGTACTGACCGTTACCAATCTCGAAGCCTTTACCGGTGGACGGGAAAAAGAAACGGATGCCGAGTTCAGGACCCGGTTCCAGCAATCTGTGGCGGGCGGCGGCGCTGCGTCAGTAGATGCGCTTCGCGGGGCGCTATTGCGGCTCGAGGGGGTTCGGGCAGCGGCGGTGATCGAGAATAATACCATGGAACCTGACGCTGCGGGCAGGCCGCCAAAATCCTTCCAGGCTTACGTACTGGGCGGTGACGAACAAACGATAGCCGAGACAATTTTTGCAACGAAATCCGGGGGGATCGAAACGTTTGGCGACATCGAAAAGGAGGTCATGGACATTGCCGGTTACGGGCATGTAATCAAATTCAGCCGTTCGGAAGAGGTCGCCGTTCAGATTGAAATAGCTGTTGCCTCCAATGAAAGCTACCCAGCGGACGGTGATGACCAGATCAGGAAGGCGATTATCCGTTATATTGGCGGAGAAGATGAAGCGGGGAGTTATTATAACGGCTTGTCGATGGGAGCAGATGTCGTATATACCCGGCTGATCAGCGCGGTTTACAGCGTTCCGGGCGTGGAGGACGTTTCACTAAAGGTTGGAAAGGACGGCAGTATGGATACACAAAATGTGGTTATTGCTCCCTATCAGGTAGCCCAGACGAAAGCTGAATATATTGCGGTGAGCAGCCATGTTTAGTTACAAGGATATGATGAACCGGTTTGCCGATGTGTTTAACAAAGACCCCCATAGTAAGCTGGGCCGTCTAATAAGCATTCTTTATGGCAGTCTGCAGGATGCCCATACAGCGCTGGAGACAGTTCGGGAATGGCGGGCGATCAGCCAGGCGCAAGGAACAACCCTGGATATGATCGGTCAGAATATTGCCCAGCCTCGCGGCGCGGCGACCGATGAGGTTTATCGTGTGCTGATCCAGTCGAAGATCGCAAGGAACCTTTCCAAGACGGATGTAAATACGATTATTCAGGTCCTTGCCCTGGCGCTTAATTGCGATTATTCAGAGATCCATATCCAGGAGAAATATGACGATCCGCAGCAGTCGGAACCTGCGGCTGTATCTTTGGCCCGTCTGCCCGTTAAGCGGCTGAATGAAGTCGGCATGTCACCGGTTCAGTTCGGCCAAATCGTACAGAAGACGGTGGCGGCAGGCGTCCGGGTTGCGCTGATCGAATTGTCCGGGACATTCCGGTTATCCTCGCAGTATGCCGTTTTGGAAAGAAGCAGCCTGGGTTTGGCCGATCCGGACATGACTACAGGCGGTGCGCTTGGCGAGGTTTATGTGCCGGGCAACGATTATGTTTTACCTATTTAGTCTACTTTCAGGAGGGGTACTATGGCTTACGAAAAACAGGCGCCGGACTGGTCGGCAGCAGGTATTGAACCGCCACAATCTAAAAGAGATTCAGGGTGGCAGGTTGAGGATCGGCCCCCTGCAGCTTGGCTGAACTGGTTTATGAACCGAACCAGCGAGTCTTTGAAGGAGCTGCAGGGAAAGGCGGCAGAGAAGGCTTGGGTGGAGGATGAGCTTGGTGGGATTACAGTCCAGGACGCTTCTCTCACTCAAAAAGGTATCGTGCAGCTCTCCAGTGCAACCGATAGTGCGGCAGAGGATCGGGCAGCTACGGCAAAGGCGGTTAGAGACGCGGCAGTGCAATCCAAAGTCTACACCGATCAGCAGATGGCCTTGGTGACGGAAACCGGCGTTCCGAAGCTGGTCAGTTATCCGCTGCTGGTAACGGCCGTGGAAGAAGGCCAGACGGAGTTTGAGATTCCGCTGGATACGTTTGATGCTAACACGGACACGCTGCTGATCTCTATCAACCGGGCTGTGCTGGATGCTACTCAATACACCTTGACCAATACAGTGCGGGGGGAGGATGGCTCGGTGACGCAGCGGGCGATGCTCAACTTGGCGAGCGGTCTGAAGACTGGCTCTAAAGTAGCCATGGTCGTGCTTAAAAACGTGCCGCTCGGCCCGGAAGGCGCGATCAACGGCGCGGTGCTGGCCGAGGGAAGTATCCCAAGCAACAGGGTCAGCGGGTTTGATGCGCACTTGGCGGATAGTGTGTCACATGTCCACTATGGTCCAGACACGGGGACTGCAAATGCTAAAGTAGTAACTCTTAACCCGGCACCGGTTGCATATGTGGAAGGCTTGGCAGTTTCATTTAAAAACGCGGTTCAAAACACGGGGGCAGTTACGATCAATGTCAACGGGTTGGGCACTAAATCAATCCTGAAATCTAATGGATCTGCTCTATCGAGTGGGAATCTGAAAGTAAATAGCATATACACGCTACGATACAACGGAACGGTTTTTATCTTACAGGGTGAAGGGGGGGAATACGGAACGGCGGCGGCCGGTGATGTACGGTCTGGAAAAACAATCGGCACAGATGCAGGACTAGTTTCCGGGTCACTGGTCACCAGAGATTCAGGGGGAGCGGTGACGGTGGCGCCGGGAAGTAGTGTGCAAACATTGCAGGCTGGGATTTACGATCATGCGATTACGGTCAATGCGCCTACGGCTACACCTGGTAATAAAAAGATATTGTATGATTTCAATTATATAACTATGTCGGGAAGTGGTTGGAAGTCCGCTAAAAGAGTAATATGCGGTATTTCAGGTACTTATCGAATATCTATAACAGTGCAAACAAGCAATGCTGATTATCAAGCAAATGTGCGAATATATAAGAACGGAAATCCTTACGGTACATTACGGCTCTTTGGCTCATTTACTCCGATTACTTACACCGAAGACCTGGCTTTCGTCGCAGGAGATGTTATTGAGGTTATGTTGAGTCCAGATAATCTTGGTAATGCAACATTAACTGGCTGGACATTCGGTGTGGAGAATTTTGGAATGCTGGTCTACGATTATGCTTAAAGGAGGAAATGCATGTGATTATCGTTAAATATCAAAATGAAGAGGAAATGCAACAAATCATCGACGAGAAACAGGCTGCCGGGTATACCTTAATTGAGGTACAGAATATTACTGAGGGCAATTTTCTTGGATTTGAGGAACCAGGTTGGATACCAACAGAAACCCCACCCGATGTTACTAATCAAATCAAGGAGCTACAGAACGAAAACACTGATCTCAAATTGGCTATAGCTGAATTAGCAGAGACAAACGAGTCCGATAAAATTGATATGCAGCTTGCGCTGGCAGAACTGGCTGAACTCGTGGCTGGAGGTGATCAAGTTGGCTAAAATATATTTCGATCTGATCAAGATTAACATGAAGAAAATTGAAGACGTACCAGCGCGTTGGCGGTCTGATGTGCAAGCCATGCTCGACGCAGATGCAGCGCAGTAGGATGAAACTACGCAACAACAGCAGCGCCAATTGTGGCGTTTTTATTTTGCCCTCGGAACCGATCCGGGGGCTTTTTATATGGATAATGGCAATTAGATAGACAAGGGGAGACGGGATGCGGTGAGGGGAGCAGAGGTGTAAGACAATGCAAAGCTGCTGGTCGATATTCGGATCCAACTTGCACGGATCGCAATGACCATTAAAGTGGTTCCTACGTTTGCCACAGCGGAAGAAACGTTGCGTGTCCTGTCATACAAACCAATCAGCAAAGTCAACACACCATCGTCTGGATATCTGCAGTCGGCGAAGGAGGGGCGGCTGAGAAAATACTGAAAATGGGCAGCCGGTCAAAGCAATAGCGGAGTAGCACTTTAAATGGCAGAAATAGTCCTTAGCAGAACGAAAGCGCAGAATGGAAGACCTGCAAGGGTTTAAACGTACCTTCTACGGTACGATTATGATGAATAGGCGTTATTGCTGCGTTTGCTTTAGTGTCCTGGACTAAGATTGGGGAGGATATAATGAACATATCAAACGACATTTTAACCCTAGCCGCGCTTGTGACGGCTTATGTAGGAGTTGCCAAAGGTTTTGGTCTTAAAGATAGATGGATCAACCTTGCAGCCGTGCTCATCGCGGCTGTTTTTGTTTTGGTTCCGGATTGGATTCAGGGCAAAATGATCCTTATTTCTATCATTGGACTGAGCGCAACCGGAGCGTATCAATTTGCCAAAAATAAGGAGTAGATGAATAATGGTTCGACAAATCTCTCAGGCAGGCATTGATCTGATCAAGTCTTTTGAAGGCTGCCGGTTAACGGCATACAAGGCGGTTCCCGATGAAGCCTACTATACAATCGGTTATGGACACTGTGGTCCGGATGTGAAAGAGAAGATGACGATCACGCAGCAGCAGGCTGAAAGCTTGCTTGCCAGCGATTTGCTCAAATTCGAGGCTTATGTGAACGACCCTGCTTATGTACCGGTTACGGCGCAGCTTACGCAAAACCAATTTGATGCTTTGGTCAGCTTCTGCTACAACTGCGGTCCAGGCAATCTCAGCAATCTATGTAAGGGACGTACAATCGCTCAAATTGCTGAGAACATCACCAAATACAACAAATCAAGCGGCATGGTATTGACTGGCTTGGTGAAACGTAGATCTGCTGAACTGGATTTATTCTGTAAACGAGAGGCGGGGAAACCCTTGGATTTTAGTCAATATCAATGGGACATCCTGGCCCAAAACGTAAAGTCGCTGCTTAATCGCTCGGTGATTACGGATAAAGCATGGCTGGAGAAGATTGAGAACAAGACGCTTACGCATACGGAGCTTACCTGGTTGACCTTTGTTTTGGCCGTAAGGCCAAACTAATGGCTTTTTAGAAGCCGTAATGAATAATAAAAAACCAAAGACAAGGCTATGCCTTATCTTTGGTTCGTGATCTTTTTAAAAAAGCTAATAAAATATAAGCGGGTAAAGCTTATCTTACATAAACACTTCCTGAATCGCCGTCTCCGGCTCTTTGGCCAGGTCCGCAAACCGGGTTTCGGTCTTCACCAAAGGCCGGAAGAAATCGGAATGGTTGGTCATGACGATATGACCGGTTTCACCGGTAGTCAGCAGGACTTTTTTGCCGATGAAGTTGGGAATTAAATGCCGGATCAAAGCCTGCACGGCTTCGCCGCTTAATTGGCCAAAGCTGAGCTTGTACAGCTCCTGCAAGGTTGTCAGCTGTTCTTTCTTGGATTGGTAGACTCTCTTGGAGGTCATGGCGCTATATGTATCCGCTACTGCCGTTATACGGGCATAAGGGTGAATTTCTTCTTTGTATAAACCGTAAGGATAACCGGTACCGTCATCCCGTTCATGGTGTTGTCTTGCTACTAATGCCGCAGTTTCGTCACCTGTTGAGTTGAGGATCAATTCGTAACCATAATGGGTGTGTTTCTTGATAAATTCGAATTCCTCTTCAGTAAGCTTGCCGGGTTTGTTAAGGATGTGGGGAGGGATCATACATTTTCCCATATCATGCAAATAACCTGCTTTGCCTATTTTATAGGCTTCTTCTTGGTCGTAACCCATCCACACCGCGATGTAGAAAGAAAGAAGTCCGACCTGGAGCGAGTGGTTGTAGGTGTATTCGTCTTGGTGGTTAAACATCATCAGCAGGGAAACAACGTCTTTTTGAGCTGTCAGATCGTCCATGAGAGGTTTAAGAGTTTCATCAATACCTTCATCGCTGAATTTGCCATTTGCCAGAGATTCCAAAAAAAGCGTTTCAAAAACATCGATGGCGCCTTCGAATTTGGGTTTTAAATTCAGAAGGGAGGCTGACAGGGATTGATTCGGGGAGGAGGGGACATCTTTGATCGGTGGTTCAACGTCTACGTAATCGATGCCATGCTGAACAAGCTTCACGATGGCTTCATCGGTTAGCGAGGCTCCCCGTTGAAGAACAAACACACCAAAGCTGTTAAAAATATCCTCCGTCACCCGATCACCAGGACGAAGTTCCATAACATGCATTCGCACAGGACCATCCACCTTCTACTAAAGTATTATATACCTTAATATATCAGGCAATATATGGATTGACAATCCTATTCACGGTTCGACAGAATCAGTTCTTTTCAGATATAGGGTTCCATGGTCCTTGCTGTGCGCCTTTCCATTCAGAGCCGTCGTCCCATATTTCTTTTTTCCAAATCGGGACTATTCGCTTGAGCTGCTCGATCGCATAACGGCTGGCTTCATAGCAGCTTTCGCGATGCGGAGCCGACACGGCGATCACGACACTGGCTTCGGCGATATCGACTTTGCCGGTCCGGTGGCTGATTGCGCACAAAGCTCCCGGCCATTTCAGGCCGATTTCAGCCCCAATCCATTGCAGTTTCTTGAGCGCCATAGGAGCATACGCTTCATATTCCAGATAAACGGTACGTTTGCCTGCGGTCATTTCCCGGGTTGTTCCGACAAATACCAAAGATGCCCCGTGGTCCGGGTGAATAACGCGCTGGGTGATTTCCTCTACATTTAAAGGAAGCGAAGTCAAATGATATAAGCCGTCTGCGCTTTGTATGGAATCTGCGGAAGGCTCTCCGCCTGAAACTGGCGGGATCAGGGCGATCTCGTCATTCAGGGTAATGGGCGCTTCATCTGCTGCATATTCATGATTTACGGCCAGGAAAGCTTGGGCGATTTGGCTGGAGGCCTGCGGATAAAGCTCTGTCAGGAGCGATTTTAATTCTGCCGCGGTAACGGAAACTTTTTCTCCCAGTTCTACGTTAATAAAAGTCGAGCCTATGGCCTCTGCAAGACCGGCGAAAAGTTGGATCCGAAGGTTCATATTCTAATCTCCTCAAATTTCTCTTATTATATAAGTATAATATATCATAAGAGAAGTAGTGGATGACCGGCAACCGGTACCGAAAGGAGAGCGAATAACGGGATGCAGCAACATACAGAATCAGAACAGCTGATGATACTTCACACTAACGATATCCACAGCCATTTCGGTGCAATGGTGCAGCTCTCCGAGATGATCGAAGCGGAGCGTCAGATTTGGCGGGACGATCTTCTGCTGCTGGACATCGGCGACCATATGGACCGGGCCGCAGTGGAAACGGAAGGCACGCTTGGCCAGGCCAATGTCGACGTGCTGAATCTGACCGGGTATGATGCCGTGACCATCGGTAATAACGAAGGGCTTACTTTTACGCCAGAGCTGCTGGAGCAGGCTTATGCAGGGCTGCAGTGTCCCGTGGTTTGCTGCAATATCAAAGAGACTTCAACCGGGGCAGCGCCTGGGTGGATGAAAG
Organism: Paenibacillus yonginensis; assembly: GCF_001685395.1. Lineage (NCBI taxonomy): Bacteria > Bacillati > Bacillota > Bacilli > Caryophanales > Paenibacillaceae > Paenibacillus > Paenibacillus yonginensis. The sequence goes on from NZ_CP014167.1 coordinate 726,557, forward strand.
AACATCATATTGTCGTGAAAGCGGGCTTTACCATCGGTTTAATCGGGGCCACCGCCGCTTTCTCCGAGTTCTACCGAATTCTGGGCTGGGAAGCTCTCGATCCCATTGAGTCCATACGATCGCAGGTTGAGCAGATCCGCGGTCAGGTCGATTTTGTAATCCTGATGTCCCATTTGGGACTGCGAATGGATGAGCAGCTGGCGGAGGAGGTCCGGGGAATCGATCTGATTTTGGGAGGACATTCCCATCATTTGCTGGAAGAACCTCTATATATTAAGGAAACTTGTCTGGCAGCAGCGGAGAAATACGGCCATTACCTGGGCAGAATCCTGATCGGGCGGAACCCTGCAGGTCAAACCTCTGTGCAAGAGGGAGGGGTTCTGAAAGTGGATCCGCCTGCGGTTGGCCGGGAGGGCGAGAGGGAGCCGCTCAACAAGGTTGGTGAAGCCATCGCCATTCATGCCAGACATGCGGCCGAGCAGTTGAAGCGTACCGTAGCTATTACGCAGCAGGTTCTTCCGGTGCAGTACGACGGCGAGTCTCCTTTTGCCAATCTGCTGGCTCAATCCGTCCGCCGCTTCACAGGCAGCCAGATCGCGATCGTCAATTCAGGCCAGCTTCTGGGCGAGCTGCCGGATGGGGAAATCTCCGAGGGGGTGCTCCATGCCTTATGCCCTTCGCCTATCAATCCCTGCCGTATGAAGCTGAAAGGGGCGTACATTCTCCAAAGCCTGGAGGAATCGCTGATTCCGGAGACAACAGCCAGGCCGATTTACGGATTCGGGTTCCGCGGCAAGGTGCTGGGGTCTCTGTGCGTCGATGGCATGGAGATTGAATACGATCCTTCCCGCGCCCCCTTTAGTCGAATAAGCAAGGCTACTATCGAGGGGGTTCCGATTGTCCCTGAAATCGAGTATGATGTAGGAACATTGGACATGTTCACCTTTGGCATAGGGTATAAATCCCTTTCGTTTGGTACAGAGAAGGTGTTTATCCTGCCCGAATTCTTAAGAGATCTGCTCCGCCTGGAACTGCAAACACCAGGGGCTGTCGAGCAGAGCTTATCATCCAGATGGCACAAGCAGCCTGAGCATTAATCGGCAAAATCATTAAATAAGATAAACCAGGAGGAAAACATGGATATTATTGTTGCCATTATTTTAGGCATAGTCGAAGGGATTACGGAATTTATCCCGGTCTCTTCCACAGGACATATGATCCTGACATCAAGATTAATGGGGTACGACGACCAATCCTCCGTGATGAATTCATTTGAAATTGTGATTCAGCTGGGGGCCATTCTGGCGATTGCCTGGGTCTACCGGTACCGGATTTTGAATTTGCTGGGCCTGCAGAAGGATAGCCAAACCTCCAGAGCAATCGGCAAACCGGCCGGGAAATTAAACCTGATCCACGTGCTGCTTGGCATCGTGCCGGCACTGGCTATCGGGTACATATTCAAGGATCATATCAAAAGTTTGTTCAGCGCTTCTACCGTGCTGTGGGCGCTTGTTGTCGGCGGCCTTTTTATGATCTTTGCGGAATGGTATAACAAGCGGTTCGCCCGCGTTTCGGCTGAAGACATTGATCAAATCAGCTATACGCAAGCTTTTCTGATCGGGCTGTTCCAATGTATCTCCGTGCTCTGGCCCGGCTTCTCCCGCTCTGGCTCCACCATTTCGGGGGGCATGATCGCAGGGGTAAGCTACCGGGCATCGGCCGATTTCTCTTTCCTGATTGCGGTTCCGATCATGATTGCCGTTTCGGGATACGAGCTGCTGGATTCCTATAAGGATCTGAACTCGGACACGCTGCTGGCCTTTGCTATCGGCTTCGTCGTTTCGTTTATCGTTGCCTATCTGGTTGTGCTTGCTTTCTTGAAACTGATTCAAAAGGTTAAACTACGGCATTTCGCTTATTACCGTTTCGTGCTGGCCGCTTTATTCTGGATCTTCATCATGAACTAAACAGCCTGGTATTTATAACCTGAATAAGAGACCAAGCATCTCCAACATAACGTACAGATACGGAGTGGGGCACGTTGCGTTTACTTCCAGTTAAGTCGCTGCAGCCGGGAATGAGACTAGCTCAAAAGATTTACAATGACGATGGGCTGATCCTGCTGTCGGATGAGGTCGAGCTGACGGCTTCTCTGATCAAAAGGCTTTCATCGCTGGGAATAGATTTTGTTTATATCTCGGATCCAAGAACCCAAGATATTCAGATTCCTGAGCTTATTTCGGCAGAAACGGAGCGGATGGCGATTCAGGAGCTCCGGACGAATTTTCTTAAAATTTCCAATCATTCATTAAAAGGCCTGGTTTATCCTTATTTGGGCAAAGCTTTTCTGAATGTGGTGGAGTCCATTATGAAGGACCTGGGCAGCAGGGATAACGTGCTGATCATGCTGGGAAATATTCATACGGCCGACCACACGCTGTTCCGTCATTCGCTAAATGTTTGTATCTACACGCTTATGTTGGGCAAGGCTTTTGGCTACAGCCAGCGGGAGCTGACCGTTTTGGGACTTGGGGCTGTTCTCCACGATATCGGAAAAGTCAAAATTGACCCGGCGATTCTGCACAAGCCCGAGCGGCTTAGCCAGGTTGAATTTGAGGTGATGAAGCAGCATGCCGAAATCGGCTACAGGATGCTCAAGGATGAGCCGGGAATTCCGCTTCAGGCGGCGCACTGCGCTTATCAGCATCACGAGCGGATAGACGGCAGCGGTTATCCCCGCGGCTTGATGGGCAGCGACATCCATGAGTATGCCCAGTGGATCAGCATTGCGGACTCTTATGATGCGATGACTTCTCAGCGGGTTTATAACCAGGCGCTGCTGCCTCACCAGGCTGTAGAAATTTTATACGCAGGCTGCGGAACTTTATATGACAAACAAAAGCTGGAGATCTTCCGCGATCATGTTGCGATTTACCCGCTTGGCATGACGGTCGTGCTGAATACCGGGGAAGTGGGCGTCGTATCGCGAATCCATCCTTTTGCTCCGCAGAGGCCCGTTGTTCGGGTGCTGTATGGTCCGGGGCACGAGGAGCTGCAGACGCCTTATGAACTTGATCTGATGAAGAAGCTGAATCTTGTCATTACCGGCATCGATAATGAATCGGCCCTGCCCAAACTTGAACAGGTTTAACTGGAGACAGACTCGTCCATGCCGGACGGGTCTGTTTGTTAATCCGGCATGGAATGTGCGGAGAAAAGGCATTTCATGGTATGATAGGACGTATACAAAAAAACATCGGTCAAAGCTATTGCACAGCAATGATCAGGTTAATAATAGGATAAGGTGAGTAAATCATGAATATGAGTAGCATTTCGCAAGGTGAACCGCAGGCCATTTCTCCGGTCAATGATCCCTGGGATCCGATCCGGTCTCTGCGCAAATTCGGCCGGCACCGGCTGACCAGCGTGGAGATGACTGTCACTAACCTTTGTAATATGCGTTGCGAGCATTGTGCGGTCGGCGACAGTCTTGTGCTGAAGGAGCCCGAACAAATCCCGCTGGATCTGATGCTGAGAAGGCTGGAAGAGGTCGAGCATTTGGAGACCATCAGCATTACTGGAGGCGAACCTTCCTTCCGTTTGAAGACGGTGGAGGAGAAGATCATTCCTCTCCTGAAATATGCCAAAGAACGGGGAATTCGTTCCCAAATCAACTCCAACCTCACTTTGGACTACGGGCGGTATGAGAAATTGCTGCCTTATTTGGACGTTATGCATATTTCTTTCAATTACACGGATGTGAAGGACTTCCATGAGGTGGGCTTTGCGCGAAGCGGGCATCCGGTCAGCCTGGAGGCCGCTTCCAGGATGTATGACGCTATGATTAACAATGCCTACAGATTAAGTCAGGACGGTATGTTTATTTCGGCGGAATCCATGATAAACTATCGTACACACCGGAAATTGCCGGAAATCCACCGGCTGATTCTGGAGATGGGCTGTAAGCGCCATGAAGTGCATCCGATGTATGCCGCCGATTTTGCAGAAGGTTTGCCGGTCTTGTCTTTGGAGGACATGCGGGCGGCGATTCATCAGCTGCTTGACGCGCGCGACCCTGAGGTTTGGATGCTGTTTGGCACCCTGCCGTTTTTTGCCTGCAGCTTTAATTCGGAGGATCAGGAGCTGGTGTCCCGGCTGCGGAAGGAAAAAAAGGTGACGGTTCGCAACGATCCGGACGGACGCAACCGGGTAAATGTAAATCTGTTTACCGGCGACGTCTTTGTGACCGATTTTGCGGCCATTCCTTCTTTCGGCAATATTGCGGATCAAAAGCTGGACGATATTTTCGAGCGCTGGCTGACCGAACATCCATTATCAGGAAGCGTGAACTGCTTCTGCGAGTCGGCCAATTGCTGCGGGCCTAATCTTCTGGTAGCAGACATGTATTATAAAGATACCGATTTCAAATCGCGCAAAGCGATTACTTTATAGAAATGAGGCGTTGGTTTTGCCCAGTCACACGGAATTCGAAATAGGCAAACTTTTTTTGAATTTACTGCTCGTTTTTGTTCTGGTTTTTCTGAACGGCGTATTTGTGGCCGCTGAATTTTCCCTGGTTAAAATGAGACAGTCCAGACTGACCCAGCTCGTGAGTGAAGGAAACCGGCGGGCCGGTTATGCCTTGAAGGTGAACCAAAGGCTGGACGCGTATTTGTCCGCAACCCAGCTGGGAATTACTTTGGCTTCCCTGGGTCTCGGCTGGGTGGGAGAGCCGGCGGTGTCCGAACTGCTGATTGAGCCGCTGATGCACCGGTTGGGAGTTACAGACAGTACCTTGATCAAAACGGTTTCGGTGGCTGTCGGATTTTTTGTGATCACCTTCCTGCATATCGTGCTCGGCGAACTGGCTCCAAAGTCGCTGGCCATCCAGAAGACGGAAGGCACTACGCTTTGGTTATCCGCGCCGCTAATGTATTTCTATAAGCTGTTTATGCCGGTGATCTGGCTGCTGAATACGGCAGCCAACGGCATCCTCAAGCTGATTGGCGTGGAGCCGGCCAGCGAGCTTGATGCGGCTCATTCGGAAGAGGAAATCCGCATTCTGATGAATCAAAGCGCCAAGAGCGGCGCTATCGACAAAGATGAAATGAAACTGATGGATAACATCTTTGATTTCTCGGATTTGCTGGCTCGTGAAATTATGCTTCCCCGTACGGATATGGACTGTCTGTATACCAACTTATCCTGGGAAGAAAATCTGAAAATTGTCGCGGAAACCAGGCATTCCCGTTACCCGGTTGCCCGCGAGGATAAAGACCAGATTATCGGTTTTGTACATATAACGGACATGCTGCTGCCCGATCCCGGAAGAAACAAAAATCTGGAGGCGATCATTCGCCCGATTCTGAATGTACCGGAATCTATGGAGATCAGTCATGTGCTGCGCCTCATGCAGACCCGTCATTCCCAAATGACGCTCGTTGTCGATGAATATGGAGGAACGGCGGGGCTGCTGACGGCCGAAGAGATTTTAGAAGAAATCGTCGGCGATTTGCATGATGAATTCGAGGACGAACGTCCTGAGGTAGAAATTCTGAAGGATGGCGTCTATTCTGTCGATGGCCGGTTGCTCATCGAGGAAGTGAACGATCTTACGGGAACGGATATCGAAGACGAAGAAGTGGATTCCATTGGCGGCTGGCTGTTCAAAGAGCTCGAAGGCGCCCCGCTCAAAGGGAAGAAGATCGAGCACGACAATGTGGTGTTCGAAGTGGCGGAAGCCGCCAGACTGCGGATTACGCGCGTCAATATTTATCGTTTGGAGAAACCTGCCGAGGATCAGGAAGCCGGTTCCGGCTCTCTAGAAGAAACATAAGCTTTTATCAGACCATGCATAGCATAGCTTTACTGACAAGAAACCCGGAAGGACCGCAGCTGCTGCGGCTTTCCGGGTTTTCTGCATGTGCTGGGGAGGACCGGCTTAGAGGCCGCGGATTGAAATTTTTTGGGAATAATCAACCTGGTCGAGTTCATTTTCTAGGCGTTTGTCATATGTTAGGAGTAGGTGATCTGCGATTTAGGCTTATTTATGTCGGTCTGAATATGCAAAACAACCGAAGGAGGTTTAAATTTTGGAATTCTCTCAGGTGCGAGTGTTTCATCCCTTTGTTGGGCCATTTGATCCTTGTCCTCCAATCTTAACCAAAACCTTCCAGACGCCGCCGCAGTTGTTCATTCCTTTCCAGCCGCCAAATCTGCCGCAATTTAGTCCACAAGAAGCTTTGTTTAAAGGCACCTTGTGGCCGGCTCTTTACAGCCCTTACGAATCCAGATGGGGAAAGGGGCAATAAGCAGATGGAACCGCAAAAACCTTGTGAGCCCGAGTTCTATGAGCTGCTGGAGCAGCTTCAGGCGCTTGATTTTGTGCTGGTGGAGCTAAATTTGTACCTCGACACCCACCCGGATGACCTGCAGGCCATCAAGCAATTTAATGTGCTGACCCAGGAACGTACGCAGCTGGCTAATGTCTTCCAGGAGAAATACGGACCGCTTCAAGGGTTCGGACGCGCCTACAGCCGTTATCCGTTTGAATGGCCGCAAGTACCGTGGCCGTGGCAGGTGTAAAGCCTGCCTCTGCGGCCGGCTATTTTATTTTTAGGAGGGGTCGTTTGAATGTGGGTTTATGAGAAGAAACTGCAGTATCCGGTCCGGGTAAGCAAATGTGATCCCCGAATGGCGAAGCTGCTGCTTGAGCAGTACGGAGGAGCAGACGGAGAGTTAGCCGCAGCCTTGAGGTACCTGAACCAGCGTTATACAATTCCCGACAAAGTCATTGGACTGCTCAATGACATAGGAACTGAAGAATTTGCCCATCTGGAAATGATTGCCACAATGGTATATAAGCTGACCAAAGATGCAACCGTCGAACAGCTGAAAGCAGCGGGACTTGATCCGCATTACGTCAATCACGACAGCGCTTTGTATTATCAAAACGCGGCAGGTGTCCCTTGGACGGCTACTTACATTCAAGCCAAAGGGGACCCGATTGCGGACCTTTATGAAGATATCGCGGCGGAGGAGAAGGCCCGTGCTACATACCAATGGCTGATCGATATGACCGACGATGTCGACATCCAGGACGGCCTGAAGTTCCTGCGTGAGCGTGAAATCGTGCATTCCCTCCGCTTCAGGGAAGCGGTGGAGATATTGAAGGATGACCGGGGAGCGAAAAAGATTTTCTGATCTCTTGAGTAACGGGGCAATCGAAGGGTTGAAATCAAGATTGGATTTTTTAAAAAAAGGGACGCTCCAAATCCGGAGTGGTCCCTTTGTTTCGTTTACATGGCGATTTGATTTTTACCGGAGCGTTTGGCCTGATAGAGCAGGGAATCGGTCTCTTCAAACAGACTTTCCCGGGAAATACCACGGCTGTAGCTTTTTAGTCCTATGCTGACGGTTACCGCTTTCCCGCCAAGTTCTTTGAAGTCTGTAGAGGATATTTTGCTGCGAATGGCTTCCAGCATCGTGTAAGCTTCGTCCAGCTCTTTGCCGTAGAGAAGCAGGGCGAATTCCTCGCCCCCATAACGGAAGGCCCGGTCGCCCGGCTCCAGATTCTCGCGGATGATCCTGGAGACATTAAGAAGAATAAGATCTCCGGCCCGGTGGCCGTATTGGTCGTTGACCATTTTAAAATTATCGATGTCCAGCAGCGCCAGGTGAAAACCCTCGCCTTGATGCCCATGCTCTAGTGCGGTGTCAAAAAAATGCTGAAACGTGCTGTGATTATAAAGTCCGGTTTGTGCGTCTTTCCTCGACTGCCTCATAATATGCCGTTTCTCTTTCTGGGCCAACTCCAGGTCCTTGACGAGCTCTCGTCCGCTGATGATGATGATGGTTGAGACCAGGGTGCTTACAAACAAAAATAGAGGGACCGCAATCACATCATAACCTGTCAGAAATGTGCGGAACCAGGCATCCCCGTAATACATTCCTAGGAATACGCCGGTTTGCAGAACGGAAGTAAACAGCGTCAAATCGATCCGGAAAAAAATCGTCGAAGCGATTATAGGCAGCAGCAGCAGCGCGGTAATGATCCGGATATCCATGTTCAAATGGATGATCTCCAAAGACAGGACTGCGCCTGCTCCAAATAAACTGAAAAAGGTGTATTTGGGTGCCCATTTGTGAATCATCTCCGCAATAACAACCGCCGTCCCCATCATGAGGGTAGGATACAATAAGATATCCATATAGAAGTCGCGAATTGTAATGTCGTAGGGTAAAAACCAGTAAGCAAACAGCTGAGCCGCATCGTGAAGGACAATGATAATCCAGTAGATCCTCAGAAACCAACGAATCCAGATGCTTTGTCTGTGCAGGGAGAGGGCGGATGGGGTAAAAAATTCGGACATGTTCAAGGGTTTCACCACACAAATAGGATGTCGGACAAGCAGCTAACAGATTCATTGTAAATTAATCCCTCCTGCCTGCCAACAAGTTTTACGGCATTTTCGGATTCATGTCTTGTTTGCTAGACTCCAGGGTTTGCCTTTATGATAGAAGTCGAAGAAGAGAAATGAGAGAATTCGGAGCACATCAGGGACTTACAGGAGGAACGGTTATGGACAGGATTATTGCCGTCAGCGATATTCACGGGGAACTGGACAAGCTGACCAGGCTGCTTAAGGCGGCCGATTACAAGCCGGATAAAGATCAGCTCGTGCTGCTTGGGGATTATATCGACCGGGGGCCGGATTCCAGGCAGGTGCTCGATTTGGTCATCAGTCTCCGGAAACAAGGGGCATGGGTGCTGAAAGGCAATCATGAAGATTTGATGATTCAGGCGTTGACCACCAAGGAAGAACAGGCTTGGAACCGCTGGGTGGTGCGCAATGGCGGGGATCGAACCCTGCTGAGCTACGGATTGTTTGAGCGCGATATTGAGGCCAGGGGAACGGGCGATGCTTTCCGTATGCCGGTCATGTATTCACCGGAGCTGTGGAAACATCTTGAATTTGTACAGAGTCTGGACCATTATATCGAAACCGACGATTTTATTTTTGTTCATGGGGGCGTGGACCCTGAGCAGGAACTGGACCAGACGCCTCCCTACACGCTGATGTGGATACGGACTCCGTTCCATAACGGATATGCCGGGGAGAAAAAGGTGGTGTTCGGCCACACGCCGACCAGCGTCCTTCATGGGGACCCGGCTAACAATCATGTGTATTACGGGGAGAATAATATTATCGGCATCGACGGCGGGGCTGTATTCGGCGGACAGCTTAATGCGCTGGATGTCACGAACGGAATCGTTTATTATGTGCGATGAACGCTCAGCATTGTTTTGCAATGAGCGGCCGACTATTTTATGATCAGGAAAGAAGCAGAGACGAATGATAAAAATCCGCATGCAGCGGATGCCAGGAGGAGACAGGAAATCATGGAAACCAGCCGACAGCTGACTAAACCGCAAGCGATCGTATTTGATATGGACGGGACATTGTTTAAGACGGAAACCCTGCTGATTCCCGCTTATCACAACGTATTTAACCAGCTGCGCGAAGAGGGGCTGTATACGGGAGAGACGCCACCGGAACATCTGATGCTTGGCAGCCTGGGGATGCTGCTTGAAGATATTTGGAAGACGGTTATGCCCCATGAGCAGGTTCATGTTCACCGCAGGGCCGATGAGCTGCTGCTGAAATTTGAGCTTCAAGGGCTGCAGGAGGCGACTTCGGAGCTGTATCCGTCCGTCCCCGAGACGCTTCAGGAACTGCATAACCGCGGTGTGAAGCTGTTTGTGGCCAGCAACGGACTGGAGCATTATGTCAAAGGGGTGGCTGATGTTCATCAGATTGCGCCCTTGTTTGACGGTCTATACAGTGCCGGTGAATATGCAACGTTATCCAAAGTGGATCTGCTTCGCCGGCTGATGGAGGATCACGGATTGGAGCGAATCTGGATGGTCGGAGACCGCTCCTCGGATGTAGAAGCCGGCCGGAAAAACGGGCAGACCGTGATCGGCTGCGCTTATGCCGGGTTTGGCAAAGAAGATGAACTGAAAGGTTCGGACGTGCTGATTACCGATTTCAGCCAGCTGCTGACCTTATACGAGCAGGCGGAAAAATAACAGCCAAAACGCAAACAGACCCTCAATCAGAAGGGTCTGTTTTTTTGGCTTTCTGTCGGTATGACCATAAAGCGTATTCCAGCGGCTTCAGAATAGCGTTGCGGTACGCCTCCTTGTCGCCGCTTCGGGCAAATACTTCCCGGGCCGGTTTGGGATTGACCTCCAGCACGTAAATACGGCCGCTGCGGTCAATTGCCAAATCCAGCGCCAGCTCGCATAAAGGCCCGTAAAACCCATCCAGATAAGACGCAATGCCCAAGCCGACTTTCTCGGCTTCGGCGCGGACTTCAAATACTTTCTGCTCGGCATGGATCCATTTCCTGAGCAGCGTATTCATCTCCGCAGCATGGCCTCCGCCATGCAGGTTGGAGGTTACGCTCCGTGCCGGGCCAATCCGCCCTGCACAGCCGGTTACCGACCAGACGCCGCTGCCATTTTTCTGGACGAGCATCCGGTAGTCGTGTACACGTCCGTTAGGCAGCATAATGTCGATGCCCTCCTGTACAAGAAAGGAGGTGCCTTTTTTCCAGTTCAGCAAATAGGGACCCATACGGGAGAGATGCAGCTTCTGGGGCGGAACGATAGCCCGCTGCCGGTTGCGCCCCTGGATTCTGTACATCTGCGAGCCCAGCTTCTCCACACAGAGGATTCCCCGGCCGCCGGTGCCCTGGATCGGCTTAATATAGATACGGTTATTTCGCTTGAGCATTGCATATACATCCGATAGTGAACCGAAGTATGCCGTGTCAGGCAGATAGTTCTTGAACTCGGGCCTGCGGGACAACACTTGGTAAATTGTCCATTTATCCCTTAAGGGTTTGTTTAAGAAATGCAGGTGTCCGTAACGTCTGCGGAAGACGCGGAGCTGCTCGAAACGTTTGCTTCTTTGAATCCGGCAGCGGTCAAAGATCATATCGGGAAAAGGCCGCCAGGAACGCGACCATTTTCCCTGGACCGGATCGAATACCATCGCTTGGATCATGTTTTTCTCCGCATTGACGTCGGAAGGGGTGAATACAATGACCTTCAGGCCGATTCTGTGCCCTTCCTGGGTCATACGTTCGTAGATTTTCCGTTCTTCAAGCTGCTTTCTGTCATTCAGATACAGCGTCAAAATGCCGAGTACAGGCTGCGGCAAAATATTCACCTTCTTTATTTGGGAAGTTGGCTTACCGGCTGCCGGAGCGTTCTTCAAGGTCCCTGGGCTTCCCTGACAAAAGAAGCGTTGGTTTACCGGTTGGACCTGCGGTCATCCCGCCGGCTGACAATCCGGCTTTGAAGCACATTTTGAGGCTGGCCAGGTTATCCAGGGCCACCTTGCAATTAAGCTGACCCATTTGCTCCAGCTGCGCTTTCATCAGCAGGGTGCCTATGCCTCTGCCGCGATAAAGCGGGTGTACCACGACTGCGCTCAGGTCTTTGCCGTAGCCTGCCGTACAAAGTACGCCAGCAAGGCGGCGGCCGTCTTCTGTCCACACCGCAGCCTGCATAATCCCGGTGCCGGGTTCGGCTAAGGATTGCGGGGTCAGGCGGAGTATAGAACGGTAAGCCTCCGCCGTAATCCGCTTGGATCCATATTTCCGGACGAAAGCTAGCAGGGTGCTGTGATACCTTTCCCAGGAAGCAAGCTCTTCCGGTTTAACGGAGGATATTTGCATCAGATCGCCTCCTTGTTTGGACATTTCATGGAGGGGCGTTACCCTTTCTTTGATTTTGAAAGGTAGCTGCTGTAATGAAACAGCCGCTGCAGCGATTTCTGCCGGATCTGCGGTTCATCGAATTTCATCGGTTTGGAATTGGCTTCAAAGAACCAGAGCTTTCCGTCTGCATCCACGCCCAAATCCATGGACATCTCCCCAAGCGGGTGCCCGCAGCCTTTCTCAATCTGGCGGGCAATCACAATCGCGGAGGTCCGCGTCAATTCCAGCAGCTCGTCGGTTTTCTCGCTGCCGAAAGTAGGCAGCAGCATTTCCCTCGGGTTCTCCACGCTGCCGCCCTGCGGGACGTGGGTGGTGATTCTTCTGCGTCCGGCAAGCCTTGCTCCAATGCCGGTTACGGACCAGAAGCCGCGGCTCGTCTTCTGAACCAGGACCCGCAGGTCAAAGCGGCGTCCCTGATAGCTGGCCAGCTTGATTTCCTGCTGCATGATGTAAGGCGTCTTGTCGGTTTCCAGGCGAATCCTGCGCCAGAGCAGCGGGAATTTGCCTGTTTTATAGACCACATTCCGGTTCGGTGCTTGAACAATCAGCTTGTAAGGCTTTTTATCCTGGGAGTCATAAGTCAGCTTCATGATGCCTTTGCCGGCTTTGCCGCTTTCGGGCTTCAGATAGAGCTGAGGACATTCTGCCAGCATATTCGCCAGAGAAGAACGGGTGCTGAGTCGTTTGGTTGCAGGCACAAACCCGGAAGTCTGCTTGGATTTCCTCAGCCAGCCGAACAGCTTCCATTTATTGAAGAAAAAAGGGTTAAACAGCTGAATTTGCGGGTGGTTTAAGCAGGCGCTGATTTTCCGCTGAATGACGCCTTTCTTCTCTTCTTCCCGGTTGGGGATACGGTTATAAATGATATCCGGCAGCGGGAACCACTGCTGAATCCACTGTTTGCCCTCCGCTTGGTAGGTGTAGCCCTGAACCTGGCCAGCGGCCAGCTTGAGGTCGCGAGTAGTCAGGACATACACCTGATAACCCAGCTCCTTTCCGGTTTTGAGAATGTCCCGGAAATTGGCATGGTTGCCGGCGAATTTCCGGGCCGGGTCAGCGACGGTGAGAACCGCAATCACCGGTTTGCGGTCATCCTGGCTGGTGATGCTCATGCTTCCTCCCTCCTCCGGAATTTGCTGAGGTACATGCAGTGATCAAGAATGTGCTGGATGGAGGCGCGGCCTTCTACTTTCAGCTGGGGATGTTTAAAGATGGAACGGCCAGGTTTGGCATTGGCTTCAAACATCCAGATATTCTCGTCTTTATCGATGCCGAGATCAAAACCAAGCTCGCCGATCAAATGCTCATGATGCCGTTCGATGCTTTCAGCCAGCGTAACGGCGACTTGTTTGGCCCGCCGCAGCACCTCTTCGCCTTTGGCGCCAAACGCCCGCGTCAAAGCCTGCTGCGGTGTCAACAAGGAACCGCCGTTTTTGATGTGGGTGGTGACGCTGCCTTTACCGGCCTTCTTGGCTCCGATTCCGACTACGGCCCATTGATTGCGGCCGTTCTTGTGCATGTGGAAGCGGAAATCGATCGGACATCCATCGACCTCGATCAGCCGGATTCCCTGCTGGACGACATAGCTGCGAAGGCCGTGGCCGTGACGGCGCTGCAGCGTTCGCATCAGAGCGCCGAAGCTGCCGAATTTCTGCAGCGCATTGCCTGATTTCTTCCGGTACCGGACAAAATAACCGCTTTGCGGGACATAAGAGATCCGATAAATGCCATTGCCGAGACTGCCGCCGCTGGGTTTGTAATAAACAATAGAGTGCCGCTCCAGCATATCCTTGATTTGGTCGCCGGTAGGATTAATGATGGATTCCGGCACATATCTATTTACGGCGGCGTCATGCTCAAGCAGCCGGTAAATATCGGATTTGTTGAAGAAACTCCAGTTAAAGAACGGGATTCTTCTGCGGATGAACCGCTCCCGCAGCTGATGAATCGAGGTTGTAGTCTCCGCTCTCCGGCTCGGCAGACGATTATAAACGACGTCAGGCAGCGGAACGCGCTGACGGTAGAAGCTGCCTGATTCATTCAGGAAAAAGCCGTTGACTGTTTCGTCCTGCCAGTTGATGTCCCGGGGGGTGAAGGCGAAGATATAACACATCCTGCTCCCCTCCCGCAGCAGCGACTTGATGAATCCGGTCCGGGAACCAAACGGCTGCTGGGCAGAGGAGGTAGGTCCGTCAGAAAGAACGCCGATGAGGGGACCGATCTGCACCTCGTCGTTTTGATTCAGACTGCGCAGGAAGATAGAGCCGGTTTTGGGAACCCGGATCCCCCGTCTGACCCCGGAAGCTAGATAAAGGTGATTGCCGGGCTTGCGGATCGGCTTGACGGATGCATAAATCCGGTCAGCGCCCAGCCGCAGATTCACCTTCTTTTTACCGCTCAGTTTGAGCTTTTTGAGCAGAGAGCCCGATACATAAACGATGCTTTGGGGCTGCTGGGTAAAGTGCACATTGCAGAAAGTCAAACTCATGGGTTATCCTCCTAAGAGTTTTGCAGCGCGAAGCGCATGATTCATGAACACGCGCCGCAAATAATCTTCAGTTGAAGCGGAAGCTGCCAGACGGAACTCCGCCGCTTCAGCTGGTTTCAGGTTGCTTCAGCAAATAACAAGCATATAACACGGGATTCTCCACGGCTTTTCTGGCTCTGCTGCTGTCTCCAATCCAGCAGAAGGCGCTGCGGCCGGGCTTTGAATTTACTTCCAGCAGCCAGATCCGGGCTTCTGTATCGATGCCGTAATCAAGGCCTAGCTCTGCCAATCTGCCAAATCGTTCTTCCAGATAAGGAGGAATGACCGCGGATAATTGGCGAAGGCGGGCCAGCACCGTCCGGGCAGCCGCAGGCCCGAATTCACGGCTGAGCAGCTGACTGGCCCTGCAGGCTTTGCCGCCTCCATGCAAATTGGAGGTCAGGGAACCTGCTTTGCCTACCCGGGCGGCCATGCCGGTCATCGACCACTTTCCTTCCTGGTCTTTCTGCATCAGCACCCGGATGTCAAAGGGTTCGCCGGCCCGTGTAGAAAGCTGCAGCTTTGGCTGCACAAGAAAGGGTTTGCCCTTGCGCAGCGACTCGAGATAGCGGGCAGTATCCCGCGCTGAAATAAATCTGTGCTGGAAGACGGCATTGCTGACGTCGCGTCCGGTCAGCAGGTAGACGCGGTGTCCGCTGTTTTTGCGTTCCTTGAGATGAAGCGCCAGTTTGCCATGGGTTCCAAACTGGGGTTTCAGAAATAGTTCCCCTTGCCAGCGGCTCATCAGCTCCCTTAATTGCCCGAAGCTTTTGTATTTATGGGTTTCGGGCAGATAAGGAGAGATCTCTTGATTTTGTCTAAGGGCTTCATAGACGATCCATTTGCCGGCGGTTCCCCTTCCGAGAAGACGGAACCTGTGTTTCTCGGCGAGCTTAGCAAGCTGCCTTCGTTTCTCCCACTTCTGTGAGCCTGAGCTGAAGAAGCGGTCGTAAACCACATCCGGAAGCGGAAAGCTTTGATGCACCCAGCTCCCGTTTCGGAAGGTATAGCCTGTGATCTGGTCTTCTTCCATTTCGGCTTGGGGCGTGAAGGCAAAAGCGGTCAATCCATGACCAGACGCAGCAAGGCAAAGCCTCCGGGCAAAACCGGCTTCGGCGAAAGGAGCCGGACCGTCCGGAGTGGCCGCAACCAGGATGCCGAGGATGCCTTTTCTTTTGGAGGGTGGTGTAGACTGACTTTTAGGTTCCATACAGAGGCTCCTTTCATGGCCGGTGGTATCCCGCAGCATCCTTCAATAACCTGACAAGTAGCTGGCGTAATCGAGCAGCCGCCGGACGGATGGACGGATTTTATTGTCGCCAAGAGGCGTATTGTCATTTTTGGAGGGTTTGGAATTGACCTCAAGCAGCCAGATCCGGCCCGATTGGTCCATGGCCAAATCAATGCCCAGCTCGCCGAAATGGGCTGGAGATTGATCATCCATGCCTTGGGCGATTTCAAGGGCGGCTTTATTCAGCCTGACTCCGGCTTTTTGTTTAATGGCCGTTGGCAGGGAGCTGCGGTCAACCGCTTCCTTTACGGTCGATAACGTCCCGCCCCGGGCCAGATTGGATACAAAATGCTGAGACCCGGCAATACGGGCGACCACCGAGGTGACAGCCCATTGACCGTGGCTGTTCTTCTGCACCAGTGCCCGGAAATCAACAGGTCGTTTGGCGACTTCAATCAGTTGGAGTCCCTGCTGAATCTGATAGCGGGTCGACTTCATTTTGCCGGTTAAAGCGTTGTGCAGTTTGGTCAGGTTATCATGATTTTGTTTGCGGATCCCGTACTCTTGGGTGGTTTGAGATATAAAAGAGCCTCCCGGCATGCGCTGGATCCGGATAATGCCTTTGCCGAGGCTGCCTTTGACCGGCTTCAGGAAAACAACGGGATATTTCGAAAGCATGCTCTTCAAGCTGGCCAAACCACGGTGAAGATGGGATTCCGGAAGATAGCGGACAAGCCGCCCATCCTTTTGCAAAGCATCAAAGACCTCGGTTTTGTCGAGATATTTTTCGTTAAAAAAATGGCTTCGGTAGCGGCTTTTGACCTCACGCATAAAGTGCTGGACACTCGGCTTGTTCTCAAGCTTCCGGGAAGTCAGACGATTGTAATAAACGTCGGCAACCGGAAACTCCGCTGTCCGCCAGGTTTTGTCAAGCAGCCATCCTCGAATGCTGGAGACACCCTGCTCGATGCCCTCGGGAGTGATGAAGTAAACAAACGCTCCCTGCTTCTGGCCTGCGGCGGTCATCTCCCGGCAGAAGGCGGTGATTTGGCCGAAGGGACGCTCCGGATTGCCCGGATAATCCCGGCTGATCAGCACGCCAATGACCGGACCCAAATGCAGGGTTCTGGAATTCGGCGTGTATACAAGGCGCAGGACGGTTTGCGGAGGGAGGCCCATTTTTCCGGCCAGATAAGGACTGATGCGCAAGGTGCTTGTTTTGCTTTGCGGGATAACTCTGACGTAGTGCTCAAAGGAGCCGAACAACATCCGGATGGGGGTCTGGGAAGGGATTTTCATCCGTTTTGCCACTGCTGCCCCAAGCACAATGTCGCTGTCTCCGAGTACGCCCGGATTCATGATTCTAATGGGTAGTTTTATGGAGGGCATTTGACGTTCTCCTTCCAACCTGAGGCTGGTCACTTTAAACTGTTGGCACGACCTGCATGATTGCATGTATTTCATCATATGAGGACATTTTTACCTTGGTGATTAGCCTGGGGCAGGAATTTGCCCGGGCTTTTTGCTTCGGATTGGCGGGTAGGGTATAATGCCAAAGACTAAAGTGATAGAGGAGATGTCCACTTATGAATATTTATGATCAAGCCCACGGGCTTGCCAAAGCGCTGAAAGAAAGCAAGGAAGTCGAAGAGATCAACGCGGCTATGAAGCTGGTGGATGCCGATCCTGAGAGCAAACGGATGCTGGAGGATTTCCGTGCCCGTCAGATGGAAGTGCAGCAGCGGATGATGTCCGGCGATATGCCTGCCCAGGATGAGATGGAGCAAATGGAGAAGCTGTTTGATACGCTTAGCCTGAACCTGAACATTCGCCGCCTGTTTGATGCGGAGCGCAGACTTAGCGTTATTATCCAGGACGTGAACCAGATTATTTCGGACAGTCTGCAGCACCTGTACGGTGGTCCGAGCCAGCCGTAGTCTTTAATCTTTCAAACTTGCTCTCATATTTGTCCGAAAGCTTCATAGACTAGGAATATAGATTTCTAGCGAAGGAGTGTTTAAGGATGACAATTTGGGGGAAAGTGAAGCATATCCTGTACATGCTGGCTGCGCTGGTCATGCTGCTTTATGCGCTGCCGATGATTTCTTTTGCTCCGGGCAGCGGCTGGGTGTCCTGGTTTGGCGCCGTGTGGGCTTTATTTGCTTTTCTGGTGATCGGGGCCCATCTTCATTTCATTTTGGGTGTCGATACGGAGAATAAGAAGCAGCTAGAATGGATTCGCCAGGCCAAGCTTCGGGAGTGGCAGCTCAAGTGGTCCAAAGACCGCAAGCAGAGCCGGACCTTGTAAACCAGATGAACTGGCTGAGACAAGCCCTGTCGTCCGTTTTGGACAGCAGGGCTTTTTTTTGCGCAGCTGTGTTTGTATTTGCTCAGTTGTGTGATTTTTGCGCAGCTGTCTGTATTTTGCACGGCTGTAGCGCTTTGGTTTCGGGATGCCGCTAATGATGTTATAATAGATACAGATTAGTACAGATTTGCGTCCGGAGGGGTAACAGATGGAGGGACATGAAGAATCCATTACCAAACACGAACAGCTGCTCCAATATATAGAGGGCCTGAAGGTAGGTACCAAAATTTCGGTGCGCAAGCTGGCCAAGAATATGGGCGTCAGCGAAGGCACGGCCTACCGGGCTGTTAAAGAAGCGGAAAATGTCGGCATTGTCATTACAAAGGAACGGATCGGGACGGTGCGCGTGGAGAAGAAGCCGCGTAATTTGAGCGACCAGCTTTCTTTCGGGGATGTGGCGGAGATTGTGGAAGGCCATGTGCTCGGGGGAAACGAAGGGCTTAGCAAAGCGCTGCACAAATATGTGATCGGCGCCATGAAGATCGACGCCATGGTTCGTTATATTGACGCAGGCAGCCTGCTGATTGTCGGCAACCGTGAAGATGCCCATATTCTGGCGCTGGAGCAAGGCTCGGGGGTGCTGATTACCGGCGGCTTCGGGACAAGCCGGGAGGTCAAGCAGCTGGCTGACAAGCTGGCGCTGCCGATCATTTCTTCGCGCCACGATACGTTTACGGTCGCTTCGATGATCAACCGGGCGATCTTCGACCGGATTATCAAAAAGAAGATTATGCTGATCGAAGACATCGTAACGGCTTCCAAGAGAAAGGTCAGCTTTCTGAAGACAACCAGCTCTGTCGCCGACTTTGAGCGGCTGGCTGCTGATTCCGGACAATCGCGTTTTCCGGTCACGGACGACTGGAACCGGGTTATCGGCATTGTCAGCCGGAAGGATCTGGAAGAAGCCGATCCGGAGCAAGCTATCGAGAAATACGTCACCCGCAGCCCGATCACGGCCGGGCTTCAAACCTCGCTGGCTTCAGCGGCACAGATCATGGTTTGGGAAGGCATCGACTTCCTTCCTATTGTGGACCGCAACCGGAAGCTGGTGTCTTCCGTTACGCGCAAGGAAGTGCTCCAAGCGATGCGGGATGCCCAGAACCAGCCGCAGCTCGGCGAAACGTTCGAGCAATTGATGTGGAACGGCTTTGCCGAGGAACGAGGAGCGGATGGACATTTGTTTTTCCACGGGATTATTACACCGCAGATGGCGACTTACCTGGGGACCATTTCGGAAGGCGTGCTGTCTTCGCTGATGACCCAAGCCGGACTCGCAGCGGCCAAAGACCTGAGCGGAAGCGGTTATGTGGTGGACAATATGACCACGTATTTCATCCGTCCGCTGCAGATTGAGAATCAAATCGTTATTACCCCGGTTGTGCTTGAGGTCAGCCGCAGAACATGCAAGCTCGAAATCGAGATGAGCCATCATGACGGCATTGCTGCCAAAACGGTTATGACTCTTCAGTCGATTGATCACGGGTAAGAGGAGTAGAAATAGGAACAAGAAGCGGCTCCTAGATTAGGTAGAAGCAGGCTTCAGATCCACCCAGACCTGCAGCACGCCTTCGCTGACCAGCATCGTTTTGATCTGAATGCTGTATTCCTTGTCCCGGACCACGTATCTTTTCTGATTTAACAGGATGCGCGCCATTTTGGCGTCGCTGTCGATATCATACATATTCCGCCCCCGCAGAACATTCAGTTCGGTCTGCAGTTTCTGCGTTACTTCCTTGACGACAAGGGAGTCAAAAGGCGGATCGTGCTCTTCAATCGTGATTTTGATTTCCTTGATTGCGGTTTGGCGCCGGCTGTATTTCTTCATGGCCTGCAGATCAATTTTGGCTTGCTCCAATTCGATCTGCAGGTCTTTTTTTTCCGTCCAGATCCGGTTGTAGGCCGCATGGTACAGCGAGTTGTATACGATGCTTCCGGCGAGCATGCCCAGCACAAAGACGCCCGCAAGCTGCATAAAGGGCCTGAAACGGTCAAACTGCGGCACTCTCATACGTTATCCCCGGCTCCCTCCGCACACCCATTTCACAAGCTCCGAGCCCATATGGGCGCCCAGAAAGGCAAACAGCAGATATAGAATTTGCTTGATTGCGGGCGATAGATTCCCGTCAAAAAAATTGCTTTCAATGACCCGCATAGGGTCAATAGTTCCGCCGACGGCAGCAGCGAGCGCCCAGATCTTGATCCGGTCGGAAACGTCAAGCATGGTCTGGGTAGGAGGCTGAAGGGAGATGACAGCCCCGATGCCTCCGATCATCGCGCCTCCCAGGACAATGCCGAAGGCGATAAAGAAATCAAGAATGGCTTTGGTCATAAAAGAGCTCATTGTGGCGGATTCTCCTCTCCAGCCCCGCTTGTCCGGAGCGCTTTTATACCATTGTATGGGCGAATGGTGCTCTTATATGATAAAATCTTTAATAGGAACGGATGTGCCTATCCGGGATAAGGAAGAAACCTAAGGCGGAGTCCGAAGGTCGCCTGTTGTTGGGCGAAGGATATGTCTAAAATAACGGGCTGATGTCCGTTCGATTCATATAACCATTGGGTATGGAAAAAACTACGAATTACCGCGGCAGCTGCCGCGGCGGGGAGGGAAATGGATGACAAGCGAAAGTTTTGTGCATCTGCATGTGCACAGCGAATACAGCCTGCTGGACGGCGCGGCCAGACTGGAGGATCTGGTGGGCAAGGCGGCCGAATACGGCATGAAGGCCCTCTCCCTGACGGATCATGGCGTGATGTACGGGACGGTTCCTTTCTATAAGCTGTGCAAATCGAAAGGGATCAAGCCGATCATCGGCATGGAAGCTTATTTCACTGCAGGCTCGCGCAAGGAGCGCGGCAGCCGGAAGGATCAGCCGATTTACCACCTGATTCTGCTGGCCAAAAATGAACAGGGCTACCGCAACCTCATGAAGCTTTGCTCGATCGGGCATCTTGAAGGGTTCCACTACAAACCGCGGATTGACTGGGCCGTGCTTAAGGACCACAGCGAAGGGCTCGTCGTGCTCAGCGCCTGCCTGGGGGGAGAAGTGCCCCAGCATTTGCTGCATGGCCATCATGAAGAGGCCAAACGGGCCGCCTTGCGATACAAGGAGGTATTTGGCGAGGATTTCTATATCGAAATCCAGGATCACGGTCTGCCCGAGCAGAAGAAGGTCAACCCGCAGCTGGTGGATCTGGCCCGCGAAATCGGCGTGCAGCTGGTGGCTACCAATGATGTGCATTATCTCCGGCAGGAGGATGCGGATGTACAGGATGTGCTGATCTGTATCGGCACGGGGAAAAATGTCGACGACGAGGAACGATTTAAAATTCCAACCGATCAGCTGTATCTGAAAAGCCAGGCCGAGATGGCCCGGCTGTTCCCGCAGTGGGCGGAAGCCGTTGCCAATACAGCGGTCATCGCTGAGAAATGCAATCTGGAGCTCGAGTTCGGACGCTCCATCCTGCCCGAATACCGTCCGCTGCCGGAAGGCCTGGACGCGGCCGGTTATTTGGAGCAGCTGTGCCGCAAAGGGCTTGAAGAGCGTTACGCCAAGCTGGACCGCTGGCAGGATGAGAAGCTGCGCGCCGAGCTGGAACAAAGGCTGGCGTTTGAGCTTGGAGTCATCGACCGGATGGGCTTCTCAGATTATTTCCTGATCGTCTGGGATTTTATTGCTTTTGCCCACAGCCAGGGAATCGTTACCGGGCCGGGCCGTGGTTCTTCAGCCGGCAGCCTGGTCGCTTATACCCTGCATATTACAGATGTAGATCCCATGAAATACAATCTGCTCTTTGAACGGTTTCTGAATCCGGAGCGGGTGACCATGCCCGATATTGATATTGACTTCAGCGACGAACGCCGCGATGAAGTCATTGCTTACGTCGCCGGGAAATACGGCCCTGAACATGTGGCGCAGATTATTACGTTTGGAACGATGGCGGCCAAGGCGGCCGTCCGTGATGTCGGGCGGGCGTTAAACGTCCCTTTTGGTGAAGTGGACAGGGTTGCCAAGCTGATCCCTTCCCATCTGGGCATCACGCTTGAACGGGCGCTGAGGGACAGCCCCGATCTTAAAGCGCTTTATGAATCCTCGCCAAGGATTCGCGAGCTGCTGGACACGGCCATGAAGGTCGAAGGCATGCCGCGCCATGCTTCTACCCATGCTGCCGGCGTCGTGATTTCCCGCGATCCGCTTACCGATGCGGTGCCGCTGCAGGAAGGCAGCGAAGTAGCCGCTTTGACGCAGTATTCGATGGAGAATCTCGAATCCATCGGCCTGCTTAAGATGGACTTTCTGGGATTGCGGACCTTGTCGATTATTGAAAGGTGTATGAACTGGATCGTCAGCCTGGAAGGCCAGGCGCCGGATTTCCGCGTTGTCCCCGACGACGATCCGTTAACGTATGCGATGCTTTCCAAAGGGGAAACAACGGGCATTTTCCAGCTGGAATCCTCCGGCATCCGGCGGGTGCTCAAGGATCTCCGGCCCTCGAAATTTGAAGATATTATTTCGGTTGTTGCTCTGTACCGTCCGGGCCCGATGGAGTTTATCCCCAAATATATAGGCGGCAAACACGGCCAGCTGGAGGTCGAATATCCCCATGCGGATTTGAAGCCGATTCTGGAGGATACGTACGGCATTATCGTCTATCAGGAACAGATCATGCAGATCGCTTCCAATATGGCCGGTTTCTCGCTGGGCGAAGCGGATTTGCTGCGGCGCGCCGTTTCCAAGAAGAAACGTGAGGTGCTGGACGAGGAACGCGGGCATTTTGTGGCCGGCAGCCTTAAGCAGGGCTACAGCGAGCAGGATGCGAACGCTGTTTATGATATGATTGTCCGGTTTGCGGATTATGGATTTCCCCGCGCCCACGCCGCCGCTTACGGGGTGCTTGCCTTCCAGACCGCCTACCTGAAGGCGCATTATCCGGTCGAATTTATGGCCGCCATGCTGACGGCGGTGATGGGCAGCCACCGCAAGGTGGCGGAATATATTCTTGAATGCCGACGCATGGGCATCCAGGTGCTTCCGCCGGACGTTAACGACAGCGGCGTGCTGTTTACGCCGCGGCGCGGCACCGGGATTCCGGGCGCCGAGTCCGAAGCTTCAGGCGGGGGCGTGATCCGCTTTGGCCTGGCCGCGATCAAAAACGTCGGCACCCAGGCGATGGAGAGCATCATCCGCGAGCGGGCCGAGAAGCCGTTCGAAAGCTTGATTGATTTCTGCCGCCGCGTCGATCTGCGGGTCTGCAACAAGCGGGTTATCGAGTCGCTGATTCAGGGCGGCGCGTTCGACAGCCTGCCGGGCCACCGCGCCCAACTGCTGGCGATGCTGGACGAAGCGGTGGAAGCGGCGCTGAAATGGCGCAAGGAGCGGGAGGATCTGCAGATCCAGTTCTTTGATTTCGTCGAGACGGTCAACTGGGAGATCCCTTATCCGGAGGTGCCGCGTTTGCCTGCGGCAGACCAGCTGTCGCTGGAGCGGGAGCTGCTCGGCTTGTATTTGTCGGGCCATCCGCTCGACGATTATGAAGAACTGCTGTCTTCGGAAGGCGTGGACAAGCTGATGGATTTGGCGGAAGCGCCGGATGAGACCCGCACGGTCGTCGGCGGCATGGTCGTTTCGCTGAAGGCGATCACGACAAAAAAAGGCAAGCCGATGGCGTTCATGGAGCTGGAAGACCAGGTTGAACGCGTGGAGGTTGTGCTGTTCCCCGAGGTGTGGGTGAGAAGCCGCAGCCTTGTGGAGAAAGGCGCGCTGCTGGCCGTCCGGGCGACGGTGCAGCAGCAGGATGAGGGCTTCAAGCTGCTGGCCGATGAAGTGGCGCAGCTTGAAGCCGGGGGCCTCGCGAGGCTGCGCCGCGCGGCCCAGGCCCCGCGGGCGCGCAGCGCCGGCGCCGGTCCGGGCAGCCGTCCGGCGCCAGCCGCGGGGCAGAGGTCCGGGCCTGCCGCAGGCGCCCGGACTCCTGCAGCGGCCGGTCCGCAGACGGGACCGGCCGAAGGCAGCGCCGGCCCGGCCCGGCCGGCTGGCGCTCCCGCCGCCCGAGCAGGCGGGGCGGCGGCTTCGCCGGCCTCCCGCGGGGCCGGCGGCCAGGGCGTGAAGACGCAGGGGCAGCGCGTCTTCATCAAGATCGCCGCGGCGGCGGAGGACGCCCGGCTGCTGGAGCAGCTCAAGCAGCTGCTCCAGCAGCATCCGGGGCCGCTGCCCACGGTGCTGTTCTACGAGAGCAGCGGCCGGCTGCTCGCGCTGAGCGAGCGCTACCGCATCAAGCCGTCGCCCGAACTGGTCAAAGCGATGGAGCAGCTGCTTGGCGCAGGCACGGTCCGAATCAAATAGCCGCGCATTCGCGCGATCGGCGGCCTTCCGTTAAGCTTTGGGAGGCCGTTTCTTTATAAGTACAGTCGGATGATGGGTCCTTATAAGAGGCAGGCGCTACACAGGCGAAAAGGAATAAGATCTGCGTCATTTTTCACAAGAAAATTGCTGTTTTAATGATTAGGTTTTAAGAACTTTTTTCGCTCTCCCCGCATACACTTAGGAACACGCAAGGACAAAGATCGGGACGGTGCCCGGTAATTTGATCAGGCGTACTTTACGCACTAGATGCGGGAGGGATTAGATGACCTATGAATTGGCAGAAGCCCAGCTGCGCAGAAGGGGAGTCAGTCTGGAGTCCATCGCTTCCATCGTGTACCAGCTCCAACTGCCCTATCATCCGGGCTTGAAAGAGGAAGAATGTTTGACCAGCGTCAAATCGGTCCTGAGCAAAAGGGAGGTCCAGTACACCCTGTTTACGGGGATTGCGCTGGATGAGCTGGCGGAGAAGGGGCAGCTGCCCGAACCGCTGCAGGCGATTCTCGAAGCTGACGAGCCGCTGTATGGGGTGGACGAAACGATGGCGCTTGGCATTACCAGCCTGTTCGGCATGATCGGTTTGACGAGCCTGGGTTACTTAGACAAGGTGAAGCCGGGAATCATCGGGATTTTGAACGATCAAACGACTAACATCCACGTCTTTCTGGACGATCTGGTCGCCGGAATTGCCGCAGCGGCATCAGCTCGCATTGCCCACAACAACGAAAGCGCCAAGGAGTACCTCTAAATGGGTCAAAGCCGGGGACTGAATGCTGATTCAGCCTGCCCGGCTGCCGCCGGCTGAGTCGGACAGGCCCGGGGTGCTCAACAAAGCTGACTAATTTTGTTAAGATAGAAATAAGAACCTAAGTCGGGAGCCGGAATAGGTCCGTGGACTTCGGTTCGTTTGTTCCTGTGGTTGAGAATCAATGAGCTGTTACTGGGTGAGGATGGTGCTGGGTTATGATGCAATATGAGCTGCTGCTCAGGGTGCTGCTGGCCGGAATTTGCGGGGTAATCATCGGTTATGAACGCAAGAACCGGATGAAGGAAGCCGGGGTGCGTACCCATTTTGTGGTTGCTGTCGGAGCGGCCTTGATGATGATTATTTCCAAATACGGCTTTCAGGATCAGGTTGGTTGGGACAATCTGTCGCTCGATCCTTCGCGGATTGCGGCAGGGGTTGTCAGCGGCGTAAGTTTCCTTGGAGCCGGCATGATTTTTATGCAGAAGCAGACGGTCAAGGGTTTGACTACCGCAGCCGGGATCTGGGCAACCTCGGGCATCGGCATGGCGGTTGGCTCGGGTTTGTACTGGATCGGTTTAGGGGTGACGCTGATCATCTTCATCGGCCAGATTCTGATGCACAGCCGGGTCGGAGGCAAAGGGCTGACTACGCCCAAAAGTGAAAAAATCCATGTGCTCCTGCAAAATGAAGCAGGTGCGGCGGAACGTTTGTTGAATAAGCTTAAGGAGCAGCATATTGAGGTAACGACCTTTTCACTGGAAAAATTGGAAACCGGCTTGTCTCTCGAAGCCGTAGTCAAATGGAAGGGCGAATTGCCTTCCGATCAGCTGATTGCGCTGCTGAGCGAGCTTTCTGTCGTGCGGAAGGCGGAGCTGGAATAACGGCTCCGGACTGGAAAACGGCCTGTGTTGTCCCGTTTGGCCGAAGGTCGGTTTGTTGCGGGAAAAATGAAAATTATGTTATCATAATTCTATTATTCGGGTTCAGAACGTTTGTAAGGGGGCTTCACGAACTATAATGTGGACGGTTATTTACATTGCTCCTACCGCCAAATTGGCAGAAATGATCAAACACAGGCTTTCCGAAGAAGGCTTTCTGGTTCACATCCGTCCAGTGAATATGTCTAAGGGGCATTTTGAAATATTGGTTCCGTCAGGCGAGCTAGAGGAAGTGCAGGAAGTGCTGAATTTGATTCTGCATCCATAATACGAACGTTTGGGGATCGCATGAACTGCAAGATGCGGCCAATACATTAACGGCTGAAGAGGTGTAGCTTTTGTTCAAAGATTTGTTTCAGAAGAAAAGAAAATACGCGACCGTACCTTCAGAACGTTTGGGACAAGGCCATGCGGAAGAGGCTGGCGACCGTCCAAAACGCGAAATACCTGAAGGCTTGATGAATAAATGTCCGAAATGCGGCAGCATTCAGTACAGCAAGGAACTGGAGAAGAACTTTAAGGTCTGCTCCTCCTGCGGCTATCATATGCGTCTGAATGCTTGGGAACGCATTCGTTATACCGTGGATGAAGACAGCTTTACGGAGTTTGACGAGAACCTGGAATCGCTGGACCCTCTTGAATTTCCAGGGTATGCCTCCAAGCTGGAGCAGCAGAAGCTGAAATCCGGCTTGAAGGAAGCGGTTGTTACCGGCCAGGGACTGATCGGCGGTTATCCGGCCGTGCTTGCCGTGATGAGCTTTGATTTCTTCACCGGCAGCATGGGTTCCGTGGTCGGCGAGAAGATTACCCGCGCGATCGAAGCGGCAACCGAGCGGAATCTGCCGCTGATTATTTTCTCGACCTCGGGCGGAGCACGGATGCAGGAAAGTATTCTGAGTCTGATGCAAATGGCCAAGACCAGCGCGGCGCTGGCTCGTTTTCATGAACGAGGGGGTCTTTATATTTCGGTGATTACGGATCCAACCACTGGAGGCGTTTCCGCCAGCTTTGCTATGCTTGGGGATATTATCATTGCCGAGCCTGGAGCTGTATTCGGATTTGCCGGCCGGATTGTAATTGAACAGACGATCCGCCAGAAGCTGCCGGATGACTTCCAGACGGCTGAATTTAATTTGCAGCACGGCCAGCTTGACTTGGTGTCCCACCGGAAGGAACTGAAAACAACATTGTCCAAGCTGCTTGATTTGCATGGTGTGAAGGGAGGAACTGCAATTGGCGGGTGAAATGCCTTTTGAAGCACCGCTTGTTGAAATGCGGAAGAAAATCGAAGAGCTGCAGCAGTTCGGCGCTGAGAAAGGAATCGACTTCAGCGAAGAAATTGCAAGGCTCGAGGAACGTTATCGCCAGCTAGAAGAGGAAGTATACAGCAATATCTCCCCTTCACAGAAAATGCATCTGGCCCGGCATCATCAGCGTCCTACATCGCTCGATCTGATCGGGCTTATTTTTACGGATTTTATCGAGCTGCACGGGGACAGGCTGTTCGGCGATGATCTGGCCGTTGTTGGAGGGCTGGCCAAGCTTGGCGGCGTTCCGGTGACTGTGCTTGGCCAGCAGCGCGGCAAGGACACGAAAGACAACATTGCTAGATTTTTTGGCAGTCCGCATCCGGAGGGCTTTCGCAAAGCGCTTCGTTTGATGCAGCAGGCTGATAAATTTGGCCGTCCGA
The DNA here is from genome assembly GCF_001685395.1 of Paenibacillus yonginensis. Lineage (NCBI taxonomy): Bacteria > Bacillati > Bacillota > Bacilli > Caryophanales > Paenibacillaceae > Paenibacillus > Paenibacillus yonginensis. The sequence goes on from NZ_CP014167.1 coordinate 754,211, forward strand.
TTATTACCTTTATCGATACCAAAGGCGCATATCCCGGCATTACAGCCGAAGAACGCGGCCAGTCGGAGGCCATCGCCCGTAACCTGAAAGAAATGGCATTGCTTCGGGTTCCGGTTATTTGCGTGGTTATCGGAGAAGGCGGCAGCGGCGGGGCTCTTGCGCTCGGGGTCGGCAACCGGGTACTGATGCTGGAAAATGCGATCTATTCCGTTATTTCGCCTAACGGCGCGGCCTCCATCCTCTGGAAAGATGCCTCAAGAGCGGACCAGGCGGCGGAAGCTATGAAAATTACGGCCAAAGACCTGCTGGAGATGGAAGTCATCGAAGAGATCGTGCCTGAGCCTCGTGGAGGCGCTCATCGTTCTTATGAAGAGACAGCAACCGTGATTAAAGAGGCGCTTGTCCGCCATCTTGAGGAGTTGTCCGCCCTGAATGGAGACGAGCTGCTGAGTGACCGTTATGCCAAATTCCGCAAAATCGGCAAATTTGCCGAGAAACAGGTTTTGCAGGAGCAAATGGAAGAAGTTGCCGATCCACCCGCCGAATCGGCCGTAACAGGCGGAGAATAAGCCGCAACTCACGCTGTCAATGACAAATCTCCTATACAAATGGGCAAGATTGTAGTAGATTTAATAGTTGGAAAAAGTGTGTTGGATTATGACGAATAAAGAGAGATTTCTAAAAACGGAGGAAAACCCAATGCGTAAAACGAAAATCGTATGTACTATCGGTCCTTCCAGTGAATCATTGGAGAACACAAAGAAATTGATTATGGCTGGAATGAACGTAGCTCGCCTCAACTTCTCCCACGGGGATTTTGAAGAGCATGGCAACCGGATCAAAAATATCCGTCAAGCCAACCAAGAGCTTGGCAAATCGGTTGCTATCCTGCTTGATACAAAAGGCCCGGAGATCCGTACAGGAAAACTGGCTGTTGAACCGATTGATTTGGTTCAAGACGAATTTGTAACATTGACTACGGAAGAAATTTTGGGTGACCAAAACCGGATTTCCGTTACTTATAAAGACCTGCCGAACGACGTTGAAGTAGGCTCCACGATTCTGATCGACGACGGTCTGATCGGTTTGACGGTAGTAGACATTCAAGGCACTGAAATCAAATGCCGCATCGTTAACGGCGGTACAATCAAGAGCAAAAAAGGCGTTAACGTACCTGGCGTTGCTATTTCCCTGCCAGGCATTACCGAGAAAGACGCGAATGACATCGTGTTTGGTATTGAGCAGAACATCGATTTCATCGCGGCTTCTTTTGTGCGTAAAGCTAGCGACGTGCTCGAAATCCGCGCTTTGCTTGAGAAACATAACGCTTCTCACATCCAAATCATCTCCAAAATCGAGAACCAGCAAGGCGTTGACAACCTCGATGAAATCCTCGAAGTTTCGGACGGTTTGATGGTTGCCCGCGGTGACCTCGGCGTGGAAATTCCGGCTGAAGATGTACCTTTGGTTCAAAAGATGATGATTGAGAAATGTAACCGCGTAGGCAAGCCGGTAATCACAGCTACTCAAATGCTGGATTCCATGCAGCGCAACCCAAGACCTACACGTGCTGAAGCAAGTGACGTGGCCAATGCGATCTTCGACGGTACGGATGCCATCATGCTGTCCGGTGAAACCGCTGCGGGTAAATATCCGGTAGAGTCTGTGCTTACGATGTCCCGTATTGCCGAGAAAGCGGAATCCGCATTGGCATATCGTGAAATTTTTGAGAAACAAAGCCACGCTCAGCAAAGCACTGTAACTGAAGCGATCAGCCAGGCGGTAGCAAGCTCTGCAATGGACTTGAACGCCAAAGCGATCATTACCTCGACTGAATCCGGTCATACAGCACGTATGATCTCTAAATATCGTCCACAATCGCCGATTATTGCGGTAACGACAGAAGATCAAACCCTGCGCCGCCTGGCTCTTGCCTGGGGCGTAACACCGGTGAAAGGCGAAGTTGCCGATTCCACCGATGCTATGTTTGACAACGCGATGAAAGGCGGACTGGCTTCCGGTCTGGTTAAGGAAGGCGATCTGGTAGTCATTACTGCAGGGATTCCACTTGGTCGTTCCGGTTCCACGAACCTGATCAAGGTTGGACAAATCACGAAATAAGAATCACCCGATAAGGAAATAAAGGAGAAAGCAATGGCCATCCGTCGCATGCGGAGCCATTGCTTTTTCCCTTTTGAAGGGAGCAGACAAAAAAATGAGTCAAAAGACATCCGCCGAGCGGACTGCATCAAGCTGCTGGTACACGAATGGTCTGCGTGTCAGATATCAGGAAACGGATCAAATGGCGATTGTTTATCATGCCAATTATTTAAACTGGTTTGAGATGGGAAGAACCGAATTTATCCGGCAGTTCGGATTTACTTACCGGTCAATGGAGGAGAAAGGTGTCCTGCTGCCGGTCATCGATTTGAATATTCAGTACAAACGTCCTGCCTTATACGATGACCTGGTTGCCGTATTTACCCGCGTAATCCGCTTTAATCCGCTCAGGCTCGACTTTGAATATGAGGTTCGCAGATGGCCGTCGGATTCTGAAGGGGAGCCTGGCTTAGATACGCTGGATAAAAAATGGCCGGTAGACCGCGAGCTCCCGGGCGAACTGCTGGTTACCGGCGCCTCTTCGCATGCCTGGGTCACGAAAGAGATGAAACCCCTCCGACTGGATAAAACCTTGCCTGAACTGTACAATATTCTAAAAGAGCAGATTTTATAGCGATTATACAGCTACCTTTAATAAAACAGCTCAAGGTTAGGAGTAATGTGATGCGAAAATGGTTGTTTGTTCTGATTCTGCTTGTCCCCATTCTGGAATTTTACGGTTTCGTTTATGTCGGCGATCGGCTGGGACTAGGCAAAACCATTTTTCTTACGCTTGCAACTTCTGTGATTGGCGGAGTGATGATGCAGTTTGAAGGGCGTAAAATTATGGCCGATGCCAAAATGAAAGCAAATAATGGAGGGCAGCTGCCCGGAAAGCTGGTGCTGAACGGCATCTGCGTGTTTGGCGGCGGCATTCTGCTGCTGATCCCCGGTTTCATAACCGACATTATCGGCTTCCTGCTGGTCTTCCCGTTAACCCGTCCGCTGCTGCGTTATCCGATCCGGAAATGGGTAGAGAAAAAGCTGAAGAACGGCACCATTACGTTTTTTCGGCGCTGAGCAGGTCAAATGACAGGCAAGATTCCTCTAATAAAGATAAAAGCCATGCTCCTGTGCAGGAACATGGCTTTTATGGTTGCAACTAAGAAAGTCCAGCTTTGTTCAGGTTTACCTGACTCTCCCGTTCATAATGTAATTCCGCAGTTCTCCAAACACCCCGGTTTTGTAGACGGCAGAAATGACCACAAAAGCGACAGGGCCGATGATCAAACCAAGCACCCCAAACAGCTTGAGTCCGACAAACATGCCTACCAGAGTCGGAAGCGGATCAAGACCAACGCTGGTAGCCAGCACTTTAGGTTCAATCAAATGCCGGGCGATGGTAATGACGCCGTAGAGAATGAGCAGGCCAATGCCGAGCTGCATATCGCCGGCCGCGAAATGGTAAACAATCCAGGGGACCATGACGGTTCCGACACCGAGATAAGGCAGCAGATCAACCAGGCCGATCAGGATAGCCAGGGTGAAGGCCGAATCAACGCCCAGAATCAGCAGTCCGATAAGTACAATAAAGGCGGTTATCGACACCATAATAAACAGGGAACGAAGGTAGCCGAAAAAGGCCTTTTTCAAACTGGACCAAATTTCGCCGGTTGTTTTGCGGAGAGGAGCGGGCACCCAGCCCGCCAGGGTCATGGTGTGCTTCTCCCAATTTTTTTCGATAAAGAAAGTCGCCAGAACCGTGACAATCAGAATCAGCAGGAAATGGGGCAGGGAAGTCAGCACCCCGACAATGCCGTTCAGGAAATCGGATACGAACTGGGTTACAGCGGCGCTGATCGTGTCCGTCGTTTTGTTAATATTTTTATTGATGGTATCTTCGTATTTTGGGTTATCCTGGATAAATTTATTGATTTCATAAACGATATTCTGAATGCCTTCGCTGTTCGACCAGCGGATGAAAATATCTCTGATCTGATCTACATAGGTATCAAAAGATTCGGTAAGATGAATGATCTCCTTGACCATTCGGGTAACAGCGGCAGACAGCACAAGCACAGCTCCCCCGAAATAAACCATTAAGCCGGAGGTCACGGCCAGCCATCTTGGCATTTTGGCTTTCCTCTGCAGAAAACGTACAAAAGGTTTCATAGCATAAGCGATCAGCCAGGCGATCAGGAACGGGTACAGCAGCGGGAGCAGCCAATAAGCTCCAAGGAGCAGAAGGGCGAAAGCAACCAATACCCATAAGCCACGCAAAATACGTTTGACGATAATATGATCCACGAATAACCCCTCCTACGATCCTCGTCTCCTATTTTATAGTATGCAGGATAAGCCTATTTAAAGGCAAATGGTGAGAAAAATCATTGATTTGTAACCGAATACAAAAATTGTTTATGTAACTGATAAAACATTTTGATGCTGCTAGAATCGCCGAAATTGTTCCCTTGCTCGCTAAAATCCAGTATGATGATAGAAGGTTTCACCACGTGTCAATTTTATTTTGACATTTTTCTGAACAAAATGACGTGTTCCCCTTGTCATTCATCACCAAAATTTTGTAAACTTTTAAAATGTAAATGTTTTCATTCGGCTTGTTGACACATTTCGTTCACAAAGGAGAGATGTATTATGACAGCTACCAAGGGTCTGGAAGGCGTTGTAGCAGCCGCTTCCTCGATCAGTTCTATTGAAGACGGCGTACTTGCCTATCGCGGCATTAATATCGATGAAATGGCGGAGCATGCAACCTTCGAGGAGACGGCCTTCCTGCTTTGGCATGGCCATCTGCCCAATCATCAGGAACTCGCGGAGCTGAAGCAGTTGATCAGTGACCATTCGGCTGTACCGGACGTTTTGATTGAGCAGCTCAAACTTTATCCGAAGGATGCAAATACGATGGCAGCGCTGCGGACTGCCGTATCCGCTCTTGCTTTGTATGACGAAACAGCGAATGATAATTCCAGGGAAGCCAATCAGATGAAAGCGATCAAACTGCAGGCCCAGCTTCCAACGTTGATTGCGGCGTTCGCCCGCATTCGCGAAGGTCAAGAGCCGATTGCTCCGCTGCCGGGCGTATCGATTGCCCATAATTTCCTGTATATGCTTACCGGCGAGGAGCCTGACGCTACGTCTGTAGTGGCTTTGGACAAAGCACTGGTCCTTCACGCCGATCACGAACTAAATGCTTCCACCTTCTCGGCCCGCGTTACGATCGCAACTTTGACCGACATTTATTCAGCGATCACCTCAGCGATCGGCACTTTGAAAGGACCTTTGCATGGAGGCGCAAATGAAGCGGTGATGAATATGCTGCAGGAAATCGGCACCGTTGAGAACGCTGAGCCGTATATTCAGCGCAAGCTGCAAAGCAAAGAGAAGATTATGGGTTTTGGGCACCGTGTATACAAAAACGGAGATCCGCGGGCCAAACATTTGCAGAAGATGTCCCGCCAGCTGGGTTTAATGCAGGGAGACACCACGTTATATGACATTTCAGTTAAGGTGGAGAGTCTGGTAACGGGGCAGAAGGGACTCCAGCCGAACGTAGATTTCTATTCGGCTTCCGTTTATACAATGCTGGGCATTCCGAAAGATCTGTTCACACCGATTTTTGCAATCAGCCGCTTGTCCGGATGGACGGCACACATTCTGGAACAGCTCGACAACAACCGGATTATCCGTCCGCGTGCCGAATACACGGGACAATTTAACCAAAAATATATTCCGATCGACCTGAGACCATAAACATCTGCATGAGAAATATAGGTGATTTATGTTACACTAGTCTCACGTAAAGGCGTTAGAGCCGGCTGGAGTCAGCGGTCTGTCCGAGTGAAGTTGGCTTGGGCTCACGCTATACCGCCGGCCTGCTTTTGCCGTTGTTCCATATCCATTACATAAACTGAGGAGGAACTTGAAATCATGCCAAAGTTGGAGAAATTTGCTCTGCCTACCGAAGGGGAAAAGATTGAAATTCAAAACGGTAAGCTTGTTGTTCCAAACCATCCGATCGTGCCGTTCATCGAAGGTGACGGAACAGGCCGCGACATTTGGAAGGCTTCCAAACGAGTGCTGGATGCAGCGGTTGAGAAGGCTTACGGCGGAGAAAAGAAAATCGCCTGGTATGAAGTATTTGCCGGTGAGAAAGCATTTCATACATACGGAGAATGGCTGCCTGCCGATACGCTGACAGCGATCCGTGAATATATCGTGGCTATTAAAGGACCTTTGACTACACCGATCGGCGGCGGTATCCGTTCCTTGAACGTGGCGCTCCGCCAGGAGCTGGACTTGTATGTCTGCCTTCGTCCGGTACGTTATTTCAACGGCGTGCCTTCGCCGGTTAAACGTCCTGAAGACGTGGACATGGTTATTTTCCGCGAGAATACGGAAGATATTTATGCCGGCATTGAATACCAGGAAGGCTCCGAGGAAGTCAAGAAGGTATTGGCTTTCCTGCAGAACGAAATGGGCGTGAGCAAAATCCGTTTCCCGGAAACATCCGGCATCGGTATCAAACCGGTATCGGAAGAAGGCTCCAAACGTCTTGTCCGCGCAGCCGTCGAATATGCTGTGAAGCATGGCCGCAAGAGCGTGACGCTTGTTCATAAAGGCAATATCATGAAATTTACGGAAGGCGCCTTTAAGAACTGGGGTTATGAAGTAGCTGAAGCAGAATTCGGCGACAAAGTGTTCACTTGGGCCGAATATGACCGCATCAAGGAAGCTTCCGGTACGGACGCCGCCAATGCGGCCCAGGAAGAAGCCGAGAAAGCAGGCAAAATCATCATTAAGGATGCGATTGCCGACATTGCCCTGCAACAGGTGCTAACCCGTCCTAAAGATTTTGATGTGATCGCGACATTGAACCTGAACGGCGATTATCTGTCCGACGCCCTTGCAGCACAAGTAGGCGGTATCGGTATTGCTCCGGGAGCTAATATCAACTATGTGACCGGTCATGCGATCTTTGAAGCTACGCACGGAACGGCTCCTAAATATGCAGACAAAGACGTAGTAAACCCGGGTTCGGTTATTTTGTCCGGCGTTATGATGCTTGAGCATCTGGGCTGGCAGGAAGCGGCGGACCTAATCTACAAAGGTTTGGAAACGTCGATTAACCATAAAACTGTGACCTACGATTTTGCGCGTTTGATGGAAGGCGCAACGCAGGTGAAATGTTCCGAATTTGCGGACGAAGTGATCAAAAACATGTAAGGAGGTTTACGATCATCGTGAATAACCGCAAGAAAATTACCGTTGTTGGCGCCGGGTTTACCGGCGCCACAACTGCTTTTATGCTGGCGCAGAAGGAGCTTGGCGACGTGGTGCTGCTGGATATTCCGCAGCTTGAGAATCCGGCCAAAGGCAAGGCGCTGGATATGCTCGAAGCCAGCCCGGTACTGGGCTTTGACAGCAGGATAACCGGCACTTCCAGCTACGAGGATGCGGCAGGCTCCGACCTGGTCGTGATCACTGCCGGAGTAGCAAGAAAACCGGGAATGAGCCGCGACGACCTCGTTACAACGAACGCGGCTATTGTTCGTTCTGTCTGTGAGAACATCAAAACCTATTGTCCGGACGCAACGGTGGTTCTCTTAAGCAATCCGGTAGATGCGATGACATATGCGGCTTATCAGACCCTTGGTTTTCCGAAGAACCGGGTCATCGGGCAATCCGGTGTGCTGGACAGCGCCAGGTACTGTACGTTTATTGCCCAGGAATTAAAGGTTTCAGTCGAAGATGTGCAAGGGTTTGTCCTGGGCGGACATGGGGACGATATGGTGCCTATGGTCCGCTACTCCAGCGTAGGCGGCATTCCTGTAGAGAGTCTGATTTCCAAGGATCGGTTGGATGCGATTATTGAGCGTACGCGGAAGGGCGGGGGAGAGATCGTTGACCTGCTGGGCAGCGGCAGCGCTTATTATGCACCGGCTGCGGCTCTGGTACAGATGGCGGAAGCAATCCTGAAGGATAAGAAACGGGTTCTGCCGGTCATTGCTTTGCTGGAAGGGCAATATGGGTATGAAGATCTGTTCCTCGGCGTTCCTGTCGTACTCGGAGGGGCAGGTATTGAGCAAATATTTGAACTTGAGCTGACTCCGGAGGAGAAGGCGGCCTTGGACCGCTCAGCCGATTCTGTTCGGCAGGTAACGGCTGTTGTTCAACGTTCTTAAGGTTTGGTTTCGTAGAAGGAACGGCAAAGAGACGGATGTCCGAAAGGGGTCCGCCTCTTTTGCTTTTTTGTCACTTCCCGGCTTTGCAGGGGGACAAGCTTACGGCTATAATAGATGGGAATCATTAGCAGTCAAGCTGTGAGCATGAATAGAAAGCATGAATAGAAAGGATGAATGAACAGGATGTTTAAAGTAATTATGTTTCTTCACATTTTGGGGTCGCTGGCTTTGGGCTTTTATTTGGTGCTTCCGTTTGTCGTCGGCGGCATCAGCAGGCTGTCCGAGGCGAGCCGGGAAGGTGTCTTGAATATTATCCGCTCCTTGAATCGTTTTGCCCAATACGGGCTTGTTCTTCAGCTGCTGACGGGCATTTATCTTGTATTTAAAGGCGATTATACGATGGCGTGGACGACGGTTGTCGGCATTCTGTTCCTTATCGCCGGCGGCTTGAGCGGCATGCTGGGCAAGCCGCTTCGTCTGGCTAAAAGCGGGGATGCGGCTTCGGCCTTTGGCAAGATCCGCAGCTTTAGCGCGCTGCTGGCGATCGTTGTGCTGGTGCTCAGCTTCTTTATGGTATACCGCCACATTATTTAAGTCGGGCAGTTTTCTAGGCACTCCATCAGTGCGGTTATAAGAACCGCAGGATGGAGTGTTTTTTATAGGGCTGAGCAGCGGGTTGTTTGAGGATTTGCCGACGGTGGTAAGGGATAGAGGAACGCCGCTGCAGAAGATTTTAGCATAAGCGGCGCCGATTGGGTCATTCTAAGCTTGATCCTAACCTTTGAACGACAAGAAAGGAGTTACCATCATGACGCAAAATCAACAGCCTAAACAAACCTTGCCTCCTCAGCATCAAAATCAACAGCCGGGAGCGGAAAGTGAGATGCACCCTCTTCCACAATATGAGGGGAATTATAAAGCAGCAGGCAAACTGAAAGGCAAAACAGCGCTGATCACGGGCGGTGACAGCGGAATTGGCCGAGCTGTGGCCGTAGCGTATGCCAAAGAAGGCGCCAATGTGGCGATCGTTTATTTAAATGAAGATCAGGACGCAGAGAAGACCAAACAGGAAGTGGAACAGGAAGGGATTAAAGCGCTGCTTATTCCGGGAGATGTCGGGGATGAGGCTTTTGCGGCCAAGGCCGTCAAGCAAACGGTGGATACCTTTGGCGGACTGGACATTCTGGTCAACAACGCCGGGGAGCAGCATCCGCAGCAGAGCATTGAGGACATTACCTCGGCCCAGCTGGAGAAGACATTCCGGACCAATATCTTCGGCATGTTCTATTTCGTCAAAGCGGCTATGCCGCATTTGAAGAAGGGCAGTGCAATTATCAACACGGCTTCCATTACGGCTTACGAGGGCAATCCTACGTTAATTGACTATTCGTCTACTAAGGGGGCGATCATAAGTTTTACCCGCGCTTTGTCCAATAACATCGTTGGCAATGGCATACGCGTAAACGCGGTAGCGCCGGGACCGATCTGGACGCCGCTCATTCCGTCTACCTTCGATGCGGAGAAGGTCAAGAAGTTTGGGGCCGACACGCCTATGAAACGGCCGGGACAACCGGAAGAGCTGGCGCCGGCTTACGTGTTCCTGGCTAGCGATGACTCCTCTTATATCAGCGGGCAGACGATTCATATCAACGGCGGCACTGTTGTGAACGGATAATGGTTTAACAGGCGATTAAGGCGGCTGTCGGGAGTGGATACAGCCATGCACAGCAGCTGAGCTTGGAAAGCTCCGGGGAAACCCGGGGCTTTTTAATATTTATGCAATGGGATTGTATGCGCTTTAAATTTAATGGAAATAGGCAGAAATGCGGCGTTCCCTGTGTTATGATAACTGTAGAATAAGCTGGAAAAGCAGAGAAAGGGGAAGCTTCGTGATGAAATCTTTTGAACAAAGTGTTTACGAGCTGATTGTCGAGACATCAACCAACCTGCCTGGAGATGTACGGATTGCGGTACAGCGAGGGAAAGCTGCCGAGAACGAAGCGACCCGTGCCGGTCTGGCGCTGTCTACGATTGTAACCAACATTGAAATGGCGGAGGATCAGGTTTCGCCGATTTGCCAGGATACCGGCATGCCGACTTTCATCGTGCATACGCCGGTCGGAGCGAACCAAATTCAAATGAAGCGGGACATTCATTCCGCTATTGTACAGGCTACCAAGGAAGGCAAGCTTCGTCCCAATTCGGTTGATTCCCTGACCGGGAAGAACAGCGGCGACAATCTGGGGCCGGGAACGCCTGTGATTCATTTTGAGCAATGGGAGAAAGATGAAATCGATGTACGCCTTATTCTAAAGGGCGGAGGATGCGAGAATAAAAATATCCAATACAGCCTTCCAGCCGAGCTCGAAGGGCTTGGCAAAGCCGGACGCGATCTGGACGGAATTCGTAAATGTATCCTGCACGCCATTTATCAGGCACAAGGCCAGGGCTGCAGTGCAGGCTTTCTTGGCGTAGGCATCGGTGGAGACCGGACTACCGGATATGAGCTGGCCAAACAGCAGCTGTTCCGGCCTCTGGATGACACGAACCCTATTCCTGAACTGGCGGAGCTTGAAGCGTATATTATGGACAATGCCAACAAACTGGGGATCGGCACTATGGGCTTTGGAGGCGAAGTGACGCTGCTTGGCTGCAAAATTGGCGTGATGAACCGGCTGCCGGCCAGCTTTTTTGTATCCGTCGCTTATAACTGCTGGGCTTTCCGCCGCCAAGGGGTTCTAGTTGACCCGGCTACCGGTGAAATCTCCAGCTGGATCTATCCTAGAGGCTCCGAGGTGGATATGTCGGCTTTGCAGGCTGCGCAGCAGGCTGAAGCAGGAGCGGCAGCAGCTGAGCTGACCGAAAAACAAACGGCAGCCGCTTCTTCGCGGGAAGTAGTGCTGCAGACTCCGATTTCGGAAGAACAGATTCGCAGCCTGCGCGTAGGCGATGTCGTAATCATCAAAGGTGAAATGCATACCGGACGGGATGCGCTGCACAAATATTTAATGGACCATGATGCGCCGATTGACCTGAACGGAGCTGTAATCTATCACTGCGGGCCGGTGATGCTGAAGGACGAAGAAGGCTGGCATGTCAAGGCGGCAGGGCCGACCACAAGCATTCGCGAAGAGCCGTACCAAGGCGACATTCTGAAGAAGTTCGGGATTCGGGCTGTTATCGGCAAAGGCGGCATGGGGCCTAAAACGCTGGCAGCTCTTCAGGAGCACGGTGGGGTTTATCTGAATGCCATCGGCGGAGCAGCGCAGTATTATGCGGAATGCATCAAGAAAGTGAACGGTGTGGACTTTATGGAATTTGGCATTCCGGAGGCGATGTGGCACCTGGAGGTTGATGGATTTGCGGCTATTGTGACGATGGATTCCCATGGCAACAGCTTGCATGCGGAAGTGGAGAAGGATTCCTTGGAGAAGCTGAGCCAGTTTAAAGAGACGGTATTCAAATGATTGTTAAAGGGTAAAACGGATAGGAGTGCGTTATGAAATCATTCCGTACCAGATTGGCCTGGATTCTGATGGGGCTGGTCGGCATTTCCATGTGTGCGGCCGGCCTGACCATGGCCAAAGTGTTTAAAGATTCTCACATTTCTGTTCTGGAAGACAATATGGCCCGGGAAATAAATATATTGTCCAGCACCTTTGCCTTTCAGCCGGCAGAAAACAATCCGGAAGCGTTCAGCTATTACTCCTCCAAGGCGGCTGAATTGGACAACCTTACCGGACTGCGGGTGACTTTCATTCGGGCTGACGGGCAAGTGATGGGGGATTCCGAAAGCAACGCTTCCAAGATGGAAAATCACCTGCACCGCCATGAAATTGAAACGGCAGGCCAGGCGGGCTCCGGCCATCCGGGTATTTCTATTCGTTTCAGCGATACGATCAAAGAAGATATGCTTTATGTCGCCGAGAAGGTAACCAGCGATCAGGGCTTTGACGGATACATCCGTCTGTCGATGAGCCTTCATACGGTTAAGGAAGGATTATGGAAAGCCTGGTCTCTGATGATCGGCGGTTTGCTTATTCTGTTTGTGGCCGCAGGATTGGTCAGCTACCGTCTGGCTTACAGCATTACCAAACCGCTTAACAAAATTACCCAAGTGGCCAACCGGATTTCGCGGCTCGATTATGATGCCAGAGTTTATTTGCAGCGGCGGGTGGATGAAATCGGGCAGCTTGGCGGCGCCATCAACCGGATGGCGGACAGCCTTCAGCAGCAGCTCAAGGTCATCCGCGAAAATGAAGACCTGCTGCAAAGCGTACTCGCCAACATGACGGGCGGTATTATTATCGTAGATGTTGACGGGCATATTGCGCTTGTAAACCGGGCAGCTTGCCGCATCTTGCGGATCCGGGAGCAGGAGGCGCTGGGAAGACCTTATCAGGAAATCAAACGGAGTTATGAATTAACGAAATTTATAGATGAAGGCGTATCCCGCAGGGGTTATGTATCTGAAGAGCTGACCGTTTATGATCCGGAAGAGAAAATTTTGCGTATTGATGTGGTTCCAATGTATGAGGAAGGCGATGCGTACAGGGGCATGCTGTTTCACTTCCAGGATGTGACGGAAATCCGCAAGCTGGAAAGAATGCGCAGCGAATTCGTTGCTAATGTATCGCATGAGTTAAAGACGCCGATTGCAGCCGTTCAAGGTTTTGCGGAGACGCTGCTGACCGGTGAAGTGAAGGATGAGGAGACGGCCCGCTCCTTCCTGCAGATTATTTATGATGAAGGCGACAGGCTCAACCGGCTGATCGGGGATATTTTGGAGCTGTCCAAAATCGAATCGCGCCGCGTGCCACTTGCCTTTGAACCCATAGAACTGCGCCCGCTGTTCGAAAGCCTGTTTGAGGTACTGAAGTCGGCTGCGGAGAAGAAATCCATTTCCTTGAAGCTGGAAGTGCCGGAAGGCATGTTTATGGAAGGGGATGAGGACCGGCTGCGGCAGATTTTCATGAATCTGTTGTCCAATGCGATCAGCTACACCCCGGATGGAGGCAGAGTCAAGGTAACAGCGGAAATTCTGGACGACGGAGACGAAGAGAAAATCCGGTTTGTCGTATCCGACACGGGCATCGGTATTCCGAAAAAAGATCTGCCCCGCATCTTCGAGCGTTTCTATAGAGTGGATAAAGCCAGATCGAGAAGTTCAGGCGGCACAGGACTGGGACTGTCCATTGTTAAACATTTGGTAGATCTGAATCACGGAACGATTAAGGTGGAGAGCAAGGTGGGAGAAGGGTCTTCCTTTATTCTGGAAATGCCGATGGTGCAGCAAATCGATTGACAGATGATCAGTCCGGTTAGTCCAATGCGGGAAAATACGATTTTACACCGGGTTAACATTTCCGTGCTATGCTGATAATAAATGAGTCCCGGCAATCCGCCGGATTCATCAATCAGAAGGTAAATGGGGGTTCCTATGGCTAAGCGATTGCTGGTTATTGAGGATGAGCCAACACTGTCACGGCTGCTGTCTTATAATTTAAAGAACGAGGGCTACGAGGTAACGGTAGAGGAGAATGGCCACAGCGGATGCGAGACAGGGCTCCGGTCAAGCTTTGATCTGATTCTGCTGGATTTGATGCTTCCGGGAATGAACGGCTTTGAAATTATGTCTAAGCTGAGAAACGAAGGCATCGGGACGCCGATCATTATCCTTACAGCTAAAAATGCCGAAGAAGAAGTGGTGCAGGGGCTCAAATCCGGTGCCGATGATTATATAACGAAGCCGTTTGGCGTAGCCGAGCTTTTGGCCCGCGTAGCTGCGGTGCTCCGGAGATCCTCTGGAGACGAGGAGATTGTGAAGCCTGTGCTGGAAACCGAATCCCAGATTGTATTGGGAGAACTTGTTATTTATCCGGAGAAATATGAAGTCACTTTGGGCGGAGAAACGATTACGCTCAGACCGAAAGAATTCGAAGTGCTTCTTTATCTGGCCAGGAAGCCCGGTGTCGTCATGACCCGGGACGATCTGATGAATGCGGTTTGGGGATTTGACTATATCGGAGGACAGCGGACGGTGGACGTGCATGTCAGCTCGCTTCGCAAAAAGCTGGAGCTGGACCCCGAGTCCGTTCATATCGATTCGATCCGCGGCGTAGGGTACAAGCTGGTTGTAAATAAGAAAAAAGGGTTATCCCAAAAGGTTTAACGGGCCGGGATAGCCCTTGTTTTTTGTCCATTTTATGAATTTACATACTTTACAATTACTTTTTACTTTCCAGGCTTATGATAAAGCTGCAAACGGAACAATGACTACAGGGGGTCTAACGAGATGCAGTTAACACCTATTCAAGAACGTGAACAAGCTGCCGCCCATTTATGGAAAACGGAGGTACCCTTGGTTTCACCTGAAGTCACTTGTAAGGAGCTGCTGTCGCGTTTTCAGGAACAGGATGAGCCGCCTTGCGTTGTGTTGTGCGACAATGCTGGTCAAATAGCAGGACTGATCATGCGGGAGCAGTTCTATCGCAAGCTTACCGGCCGGTTTGCGGCCGAATTATTTTATGATCGTACCGTATCCAAATTTGCCGATCCCCATCCTCTTATCATGGAGATAAGCCGTGATCCGGCAGAAATTATAGATGCAGCATTGGCCCGGGAAGAAGAACGTTTCTATGATTGTGTTATTTTAACGGATAACGGCCGTTTCAACGGCGTTATTACCGTCCATCATTTAATGATGTTATCCCGGCTATTACAGCAGGAAGCCCGCCACTCCCGTTACAGCGTTCTGGCTTCCTCACGAAAGGCAGTCGAGACGATTGAAGTGGCCACCCGGGAGGTGACCAGCGCTGCCGAGCAGGGCCAGGCGTTAACGGAGAAAATGATTGATCTGACACAGGACGGACGGATTGAACTGCAGATGGTCAAGCTTTCCTTCGAACGTGTGTTATCCATGATTATGGCGCAGGCCGAACAAATCGGGCATTTGCGGAACATGGCAGACGATATTATGCGTATCTCCGCATCGATTCGCGAGCTCGCCGACCGCTCGGGCATGCTGGCTATGAACGCAGTGATCGAAGCTTCGCATGCAGGGGAGCATGGCCGGGGATTTTCAGTTGTAGCGAACGAAGTGAAGAATTTGGCCAACCAGACCAAAAGCTTCTCGGATGAAATAGGAGCCACACTTAAGCAGGTGAATGCGTTAGTCCACCAAGCCGTTCAATATTCGGCTGACTCGGAGCTGGAGATGGAGCAGAGTAAAACCCGGGTAGACTCGGCGGATCAAACCTTTCAAAACATGGATGAAGCGGTTAAAGCGGTTGAGCTGGCCGACAAGGAAATCTCCAGACTGGCCCATGCTGCCCGGCAGCAGGCTGAGTATGTCATCGAAGAGCTGAATAATCTCGGTTAACTGCTAAAGAACCATATTTTACACTTAGTTAACAATTCGCTTCATTCCGTTTTACATTCCGATTGTAAAATCAGAGATGGTTTACAATTCATTTGCATGGGCAAATGGAAGGAGAAGTCGATGAAACCTATTATTCACATCAACGAGTTGAACTTATATTACGGTTCTTTTCATGCGCTGAAGAACGTATCTATGGATATTCCGGAGAAAGAGATTACCGCTTTTATTGGCCCTTCCGGCTGCGGGAAATCCACGCTGCTTCGTACGCTGAACCGGATGAATGATATGATTCCAGGAACCCGAATAGAAGGCAAGGTAGAGGTGGGAGGAAACGATATTTACGGCGCCCAGGTTGAAGTGGAGTCGTTGAGACGAAACGTCGGCATGGTGTTTCAGCAGCCGAATCCTTTTCCAAAAAGCATATATGATAACGTTGCATATGGCCCAAAACTGCACGGAGTCCGCAGCCGTCCCGAACTGGATGCTATAGTCGAGAGAAGTCTTCGGCAAGCTGCATTGTGGGATGAAGTTAAGGATTATCTGAAACGTTCGGCGCTTCGGTTGTCCGGCGGTCAACAGCAGCGTCTTTGTATTGCCAGAGCCCTTGCCGTACAGCCTGATGTTCTGTTGATGGACGAAGCGACTTCCGCACTCGATCCGATTTCGACCTTAAAGATTGAAGAGCTGGTTCAGGAGCTCAAAGACAGCTACACTATCGTCATGGTTACCCATAATATGCATCAGGCTGCCCGTATTTCCGGGCGTACGGTATTTTTCCTCAATGGAGAAGTTGTGGAGGCGAATGAGACCCAGCAGTTGTTCTCGAACCCTCGGGATTCCCGGACCGAAGATTATATCTCCGGCCGTTTTGGATAAAGGAAAGGGGCATGTGCCGATGATACAGAGAAAAGAGTTTGATTTGCATTTGGAAGGTCTGCGGCAGCAGCTCCGCGAAATGGGCGAACATGTGAAGGCCGCCCTTCAAAATGCCGTCTCTTCCCTGCAGAACCTCAACCTTGAGCAAGCCCAGGAGGTTGTGGCCAAAGATGCCGAGCTGAACCGCATGGAAGAACAGGTTATGGAGCTGGGCTCCAAGCTGATCGTTACGCAGCAGCCGGTGGCCAAGGATTTGCGTAAAATTATCGTAGCGTTCAAAATCTCCAGCGACTTGGAGCGAATGGGTGATCTGGCCGTGGATATCGCCAAAGTTACGCTTCGCCTTGAGGACCAGAAGCTGATCAAACCGCTTGTTGACATCCCAAAGATGGCCGGACTCGTTGAGAAGATGGTAGAGGATTCACTGAACTCTTATCTCGATGAGAACACGGATTTGGCTTATAAAATGGCGCAGGATGACGACGAGGTCGATCACTTGTACAGCCAAGTTCTCCGCGATCTGTATGAAATGATTAATAAAGATTCGGAGCAGATTCATCAGGCGCTGCTGCTTACGCTGGTGGGCCGGTATGTTGAGCGGATCGGTGACCATGCTACTAATATTGGAGAAAGCACGGTTTACCTCGTTACCGGCAAACGTCCGGATTTGAACCAATAAGCTTTTGTTTCGCAGCCCAAGACCACAGGAACTTTTCTGTGGTCTTTTTCTTTTTAGGCTTCAGCCTGTTGAGCGCGTGAAACGCGCGAAATATAAAACCACCCGCTATGCGGGTGGAGGGATCTAGGGTTACACCAATAAGACCATCCCGATAAAATTGAGATGTTCAGGCTCAATTCGAAAGGATGGTCTTAAATGGCAAATAAAAACTTTAGTTTAGCGCACACAAAGTGGATGTGTAAGTATCACATTGTGTTCACCCCGAAGTATAGACGTAAAGAGATCTACAATCAAGTGAGACGAGATCTAATTGAAATCATGAAGCGTCTATGTAAATACAAGGGAGTCGAGATATTAGAAGGACATATGATGCCGGATCATGTGCACATGCTGGTGGCGATTCCACCGAAAATATGGGTGTCTTCCTTTATGGGCTATTTAAAAGGGAAAAGCGCACTCATGATCTTTGAGAAGCATGCCAATTTGAAGTATAAGTATGGGAATCGTAAATTCTGGGCGGAAGGCTACTACGTAAGTACAGTGGGGCTAAATGAAGCCACCGTCGCCAAATACATTCGAGAGCAAGAGGCACATGACCAGGCAGTGGATAAGCTGAGTGTAAAAGAGTATGAAGATCCATTCAGCAGCAACAAGAGCAAGAAAAAGTAAAACCAGTTTAACTGGTAAGTGAAAGAGACAAATAACACTGAGCCTGAACGCTTTGTGGTCAGGCTAGCGTCTTTAGGCGCAGTTTGGCAACAAGGGGTTATACCCCTAGTGCAAACCACCCGTTGGACGGGTGGTTCTGATTTGTTTTTGCTGGTGTAGGGTGCTGTGTTATCATAGAGTACAAGAAGCCAAACCTAAGAACGAGGTGCACGAAATGGAGAAATTGATCCTGATTGACGGGAACAGCATCATATACAGGGCGTTTTTTTGCCATGCCCCCGCTTACCAATTCAGCTGGTCAGCATACCAATGCCGTATACGGCTTTACGAATATGCTGCTTCGGTTAATTCAGGAGCAGCAGCCAAGCCACATTTTGGTAGCTTTTGATGCCGGGAAGCAGACTTTCCGGCATGAGGGTTATAAGGATTATAAAGGCGGCCGGGAGAAAACACCGCCGGAGCTGTCGGAGCAATTCCCGGTGCTGAAGGAGCTGCTGGACAGCTTTGGCATCGCCCGCTATGAATCGGAAGGTTTTGAAGCGGATGATATTATCGGAGCTGTGAGCAAACGGGCGGACGAGGAAGGCAAGCAGGTGCTTGTTGTTACCGGTGATAAAGATATGCTGCAGCTCGTATCCGACCATGTCCAGGTCGCATTGACCCGGAAAGGCGTTACGGAAGTCGAGTCGTATGGTTTTGCCGAAATCCAGGAACGCTACGGACTCAAACCCGAGCAGATTACCGACTTGAAAGGCCTTATGGGCGATACCTCGGATAATATTCCAGGCGTGCCCGGCATTGGCGAGAAAACGGCGCTCAAGCTGCTGCACCAGTTCGGCAGTGTTGAGGAAGTGCTGGCCCGAACGGACGAGCTGAAAGGCAAAATGAAAGAAAATCTGGTCAATCATGCGGATGATGCCCGGATGAGCAAGCAGCTGGCGACCATTCACCGCGAGATGCCGGTAGACAGAAGCTGGGAGGATATGGTGTTTGCGGGCCTCTCAGAGGACAAAGCAGCACCTGTGCTTCGCAAGCTTGAGTTTAAATCGCTGCTGGAACGTTTGTCTTTCGCTGCCGAAGGCGGAGCCGCGCCGGACGGACAGACAGACCGGAAAGCGGAAGAAGAGCTGGAGATCCAGGTTTGTACAGAGGACAATCTGGGTGAATTGCTGGGAATTCTCCCTCAGGTTACGGCTCTACATATTGAGACTAACGGAGATAATCCGCATCAGGCAGAAGTTGTTGGCCTTGCTTTTGCCGCTGCGGAGAGGCACTATATCGTTTCTTACGAGCTATTGAGCAAGGCAGCTGCCACGCCGCTTAAAGCCTGGCTCGCCGACGAGACCATCCCCAAAAACGGCTACGATCTGCATCGCGCCGATCTGGCGCTCCACTGGCACGGGATTCCGTTTGCAGGGGCAGCCTTTGACGTCAGTATCGCCGCTTATCTGCTTGATCCTACAGGGGGAGATCAGAGCATCTCGGCACTGGCGGACAAATATGGTCTGGCGCAGGTAACCTCGGATGAAGGTGTATTTGGCAAAGGGGCTAAATACAAAGTGCCGGAGGAGGAGCTTCTCGGCAAACATCTGGCCCGGAAAGCCGCCGCGATCGCCAAGCTGGTGCCTCTGCAGCAGGAGGATTTGGAGAAGAACGGCATGAGCAAACTCTTTTTCGATCTGGAGATGCCTTTGTCGCGGATTTTGGCCGATATGGAGAAGCAGGGCGTAGCGGTTAACCGCGAGGATCTGCAGCAGCTAGGAGCGGAGTTCCAGGAACAGATCAACAAGCTGGTCGCTCAAATTTATGATATTGCGGGAACGGAATTTAATCTGAATTCACCGAAGCAGCTCGGGGAAATTTTGTTCGACAAAATGCAGCTTCCCGTCATCAAGAAAACAAAAACCGGTTATTCGACGGATGCGGACGTGCTGGAGAAGCTGGCCCCTTATCATGATATCGTGCAATTTATTCTCGATTACCGTCAGCTGGCCAAACTGCAGTCCACTTATGTGGAAGGTCTGCTGAAAGAAATTCGTCCGGAGACCGGCAAGGTGCATACGTATTTCCGGCAGACGATTACGGCAACAGGCCGGCTGAGCAGCCAATATCCGAACCTGCAGAACATTCCGATCCGTCTGGAGGAAGGACGCAAGATCCGCAAGGTGTTTGTGCCTTCCGAGCCGGGCTGGCATATCCTGGCGGCCGACTATTCTCAGATCGAGCTGCGGGTGTTGGCTCATATTTCAGGGGATGAGCGGCTGAAAGAAGCTTTCCTGGATGAGATGGATATTCACACCAAAACGGCGAGCGATGTGTTTGGCGTGCCGCAGGATCAGGTTGACTCGAATATGCGCCGCTCGGCCAAAGCGGTCAATTTCGGGATCGTATACGGGATCAGTGACTATGGCCTGTCCCAGAACCTCAACATAACAAGGAAGGAAGCCGGGCAGTTCATTGAGCAATATTTTGCCGTCTTCCAGGGGGTTCGCAGATATATGGACTCGATCGTCAAGGAAGCCAAACGGGACGGCTATGTGACCACACTGCTGGAACGCCGGCGGTATTTGCCGGAAATTAATGCAAGCAACTTTAATCTTCGCTCCTTTGCGGAAAGAACGGCCATGAATACGCCGATTCAGGGAACGGCGGCAGACATCATCAAGCTGGCGATGGTGCGGATGGTGGAGGCGCTGAGCGAACGGAAGCTGAAGAGCCGCATGCTGCTTCAGGTGCATGACGAACTTGTATTTGAGGTTCCGGAGGACGAGCTCGAGCTGATGACCGGGCTGGTGCCTGAAGTCATGGAGAAGGCGCTTGAGCTGTCCGTGCCGCTGAAAGCGGAGGTCAGCAGCGGGAACAATTGGTACGAGGCCAAATAAAGGGGCACGGCAGGGCTTTTTCCGGTATAATGGGACATGAGGTGAAGAAAGAATGCCGGAATTGCCGGAAGTTGAAACCGTAAGACGAACGTTAACCCAGTTAATTACAGGCAAGAAGATAAAGAAGGTAACCGTAAATCTGGCGCGGATTATCCAGCGCCCTGACGATACGAAGCTGTTCAGCCAGGAGTTGGAAGGACATGTGATTACCTGTGTTGGCCGAAGAGGCAAATTTCTGCGGATCGAAATGGACAATCTGGTGTTGGTCTCTCATTTGCGGATGGAAGGCCGCTATGGTTTGTACCGCAGTGACGAGCCGGTGGAGAAGCATACCCATGTGATTTTTCACTTCACGGATGGAACTGAACTTCGCTACCGTGATGTCCGCCAATTCGGGACGATGCATTTATTTGCGCCGGGAGAGGAATTTAGAAACAAACCGCTGCAGAAGCTTGGGCTTGAGCCTTTGGATGAGGGATTTACACTTGAAGCTTTAAGAAAGGTGCTTGCCGGCCGGAAGACAAAAATCAAGGTGGCTCTGCTGAATCAGGAATACATTGTAGGGCTTGGCAATATCTATGTGGATGAGGCTTTGTTCCGTGCCGGCATCCATCCGGAGCGCCCGGCGGATTCGTTAAGGGATGAAGAGTGGACAGCCCTGTATCAAAGCATTATTTCGACCTTGACCGAGGCTGTTGAAGCCGGCGGTTCATCCATCAAGTCCTATGTGAATGGACAAGGGGAGATGGGGATGTTTCAGCAGCAGCTGCAAATATATGGCCGGAAAAATGAGAGCTGCAGCCGCTGCGGCGGCGTGATTGAGAAATCGGTCGTCGGCGGGCGCGGCACCCATTATTGCCCGCGCTGCCAGCAGCTTTAGCTAGTATGATTTAATGAGGTGAGTGCAATTGAAGATCGGGCTGACAGGCGGAATAGCAACGGGGAAAAGCACGGTTTCCCGCATGCTGACCCGCCGGGGAGCGCTGTTGATTGATGCCGATGTTCTGGCCCGCGAGGTCATGGAACCCGGGCATCCGGTGCTGGAGGCCGTTGTGCAGCGTTTTGGAAAGGACATCCTGCTGCCGGACGGAACCTTGGATCGGAAGAAGCTGGGGACCCGTGTGTTCGAGAGCCCGGAAGAACGTCTTGCTCTGAATGCGATCACACATCCCGCGATTCGTGCGGAGACGAAGCGAAGAATAGAGGCGTATGAAGCCGAATATCCGGACAAGCTGGTAGTAGCCGACATTCCGCTGCTCTATGAATCCGGTCTGGATTCGCTTTATGAAACCATTATGGTCGTATATGTGCCGCGGGAGATCCAGCTTATGCGCCTGATGGAACGCGATGGTCTTGATGCACTCCAGGCTGAAGCCAGATTGTCCGCCCAGATGGACATTGAACAGAAGAGGACGATTGCCGATATCGTGATTGATAACAGCCAGGGACTTGAACAGACTGAAGCCCAGGTCGAAGCGTTCTGGAAAAGCTGTGGGTTGTCATGAAGTGGCTCCGTAAGAAAAGAGTGCTGCTGCTATTGTTCATGGGTTTTATCGTGTTGATCTTTATGAATACGCAGTGGCTCACTTTGTTTTATCCGATTTATTATAAGGATGATATTCGCAAGCACTCGGAGAAAAACCAGCTTGATCCGTTTATGGTTGCTGCTATTATCAAGGTTGAAACCAATTACAAACCAAGCAGGCAGTCCAGAAAAGGGGCGCTGGGCGTGATGCAAATTATGCCGGATACAGCGCAGTGGGTATTGGAGCAAGCCAAGCTGCCAAACGTATCCATGGACAGGATCAATAACGAAACCGGGACAAACATTGAAATTGGAACCTGGTATTTAAAGAGCTTGTCCGATCAGTTTGACGGGAATATGGTTGCGGTGATCGCAGCTTATAATGCGGGTCCTACGAGGGTGAAGAACTGGTTGAAGAGCGGAACATGGGACGGCACTGTGGAAACAACCAAAAACATCCCGCTAGGAGAAACCAGGCATTATGTGCAGCGGGTTGTTCATTATTATGAGCAGTATACCAGCATCTATAAGCAGTTCTAAACAAGAAAAACGCCGGAGAGAATGTAGAATTCTCCCCGGCGCTTCTTAGCTGCTTGTCAGTTCTTATTTGAATTGACCAGCCAATTGTTGTTCTGCCAGTGTTACAAGACGTTTAGTAATGTAACCCCCGATAGAACCGTTTTCGTAAGAAGTCAAGTTACCTGCATATCCATCTTGTGGAAAAGAAATGCCGAGTTCTTGAGCAATTTCATATTTCATTTGCTCGAGTGCGCCAGAAGCTTGTCGAACTACCAGGTTGTTGGAGTTACCGCTGTTGTTGTTTGCCATTGTCTTTTTCACCTCCTTGGGTTGGTAACTGTATTATGTGCCGTATTACGGAATCTACTCACAAAGTTTAAAATTTTCAGATGGAATTGTTATCCAGATAGGTGAAAACCTTGATTTGCTAAGAAAGGAGAGGGTATTTTGAAGTGTCCGTACTGCGATTATAATGGCACTAAGGTGCTGGATTCCCGGCCTGCGAATGAAAACCGCTCCATTCGCAGACGGCGGGAATGCGAGAAGTGCAACCGCCGATTTACGACTTTTGAGATGGTGGAGGAAACGCCGTTAATCGTAATCAAGAAGGGCGGCAGCCGCGAGGAATTCAGCCGGGAGAAGATGCTGCGCGGATTAATCCGCGCCTGTGAGAAACGCCCGGTGTCCGTGGAGCAGCTGGAGTCGATCGTCTCTGAGGTCGAAACGTCGCTGCGCAATACAGCGGTGGCTGAAGTGGAAAGCATGGAAATCGGCGAGCTTGTGATGGAGCATCTGTATCCGGTTGATGAAGTGGCTTACGTCCGGTTTGCCTCGGTATACCGCCAATTCAAGGATATCGATATGTTTATGCGGGAGCTGAAGGGATTGCTGTCTAAAGATACGGGCAGCGGAGAATAAAAAAATTTGATGGGCCCTGGAGAGATTCCTGGGCTCTTTTGGTGTTCCGGAATAATTGTCTGTACAAACAATCCGGTAATGAAGTACCATGTGAGAGGGCGTCCCGGAGTCCGGAGAGGGAGGACATTTTATTATGAAAGCTGCGATATTATTTGTGCTTGCGGGGGTGGCGGAAATCGGGGGCGGATATTTGATCTGGCTTTGGCTGCGCGACGGAAAAAGCTCGCTGTACGGCCTGTTTGGCGCGTTGCTGCTCATTGCCTATGGGATAGTCGCAACCTTGCAGTCTTTCTCGTCCTTTGGCCGCGTCTATGCGGCTTATGGAGGGATTTTTATCGTATTGTCCGTCCTGTGGGGATGGTGGGTGGACCGTAAAAATCCAGATGCTTATGACTGGGCAGGGATGATCATTTGTTTGATTGGGGCACTCGTGATGCTTGCGCCCCGCAAATGAGCAGAGGGTCCGGATTTTGAAGTGAAGAAGGAATTCACAATCATGAAGGAAACAAAATCAGTTTATGTAAATGTGGTCTTGTTGACCATTGGAGTCATTTCGATCGGATTGTCCTCCATTTTTATTAAATGGGCCACCGCGCCGGCTTCTGTACTCGGCATGTACAGGCTTTTTTTTACGCTGGTATTAATTACGCCGATGCTGCGCAAATTATCTTTGCGCGCCATATTTAAGGATCTATCCCGGAAGGAGCTGCTGCTTCTGCTGCTGGCGGGTGTTTTCCTTGGGCTGCATTTTCTGCTCTGGATGGAATCGCTTGCTCATACGTCCGTTGCCAGCTCCATGATCCTGTTGTCGCTCCAGCCTGTATTTATTATGCTGGGTTCTTTCTTTATGTTTAAGGAGCGGACAACCGGAGGAGGCGTGCTCGCTTTAAGCGTAGCGGTAATTGGATCGGCAGTAACGGCTTGGGGCGATGTGGGACTGTCCTCAGAGGCCATGTATGGTGATGTGCTCTCACTTCTTGGAGCCGTCACTTCTTCCCTTTACATGCTGACAGGGCAGAACCTGGTGCGCCGAATTCCGCCGATTGCTTACAGCTATATCGTGTTTGCTGTGGGCGGCATCGTGATGCTGATCTACAATTTGGCCAAGGGGGTTGTGTTATTCGATTACGACAGCAAAGAATGGGTTTTGTTCCTGCTGCTGGCTATCGTTCCTACAATCTTTGGGCAAATGCTGTTTAATCGTCTGCTGGGCTCGCTCGGGGCAACGACCATTTCCATGGTCATCGTGGCGGAACCGGCTGTAGCGATCCTGCTGGCTGCTTTCTTGCTGAATGAGAAGCTCACCCTTCTGCATGGCGTGGGAGGCGTATTGACTTTGGCCGGAATTGGTTTGTTTTTCTGGTTTAAACAGATGATGATTAAGCGGGGCCAAAAAAGTTTAAGGTAATTTTCAGCTTTCTATAAGGTTACATTAATCTAGGACGTGTATATTGAAATTACCCTCTTAATGATAAATTGGTTGACGGAGATCGGCTGGGTGGGGCCGGCCGATCTCTGATCAGCCGGATACAAGCTCGGCGCAGAATTCCCTTGGACATAGGGCGTGCCTTAAATATACAAGATATACAAGAGAAGATACATAATGAACATGATGGGCAAGACCTTGCGGAAGCAGGGTCTTTTGTTTTGTGCTATTAGGCCATGAGGATTGGCCTTTGGGCAGACGCGGAAATCCGCACTCACGGGCTTAAGCCTACAGCAAAATTTGAGGTGCTTCATATGGTATAGAGTAATCCACCAAGAGGAGGTCGTTAAAATGGGTGAAGTAGCAGGAGCAGGTTACGGCGTAGGCGGAGCATTTACTTCAACAGGTGCAATTTTGGTATTGTTTATTTTGCTGGTTATCATTTCCCGCGCTTGGCTGCTGTAATATCGGCTGAGCACTAAGGAAGAAGTGTCTTCTACCCCCTTGCTGCCCGAAGCAGCGAGGGGGTTTTTAGCGGAAGAAATAAATGACAAAAAAAGTTGACAAGCTTTTGACTCCCGTGATATTATCTATCTTGTCGCTGCTGAAGTTACTGAGTAACAAACAGCAACAATAATTATGCGGTTGTGGCGGAATTGGCAGACGCGCACGGTTCAGGTCCGTGTGGGCTAACCCCCCGTGGAGGTTCGAGTCCTCTCAACCGCATCCTTTAAAGAAAAGCCCGTGAGTTTCCTTTATGGAAGCTCACGGGCTTTTTTTAATTTTGAATCCGGGAGGCGGATCTTGGAACTGCGGATTTAATCAAACGTCAACTTGTACAAAGGAAAGAATTGAAATAAAGAAAAGCTATTCGCTACCTGTGGGACTGCCCCCTGTCTTTTCGGGCCATTTGTTGAGGGCTGTCCACAGATCGGATCATTAAAGGACATGAACGACTTCGGCATGCAAATACCTTTTGCTTTGTTCTCCGCATGTAAATCAATACGCGAAAAAGATTTAATAATAATTTAATAAATTCCTTATGACGGCTTAATTTCAATTATCAGCGGCCAAATCTATAATTCAATTACAGCAAATAACACACCAAAATTATAGGAAATGGGGAGTTTTTAAGATGAAAAAGCTTTGGATGGCAGGAGCAACAATGATGGTTACGGCGGCAGTGCTTGCCGGATGCGGTTCGGGAAAGGAGGCGGCGAATACGTCACCTGCAGCCTCAGCCGAGGTGCAGGCTTCAACGCCGGCAGCCTCAGCCGCGGCAGCAGTCGCTAAAACCGGGATGTTGAGCCCAATCGGCAAGGAAGTATCGCAAGGCAACATAGAAATCAAAGACGGAAAATTGATGCTCACCAACTTTAAAACCTCGGAAGGTCCGGATCTGCACATCTATTTGGCCAAGGGGCAGGACATAGCTACAGGAAAAAGCCTCGGTAAAATTGACCTGAAGCAATCGGAGCAAACCTTCGATCTGGCCGGCGCCGATCCGGAGGAATACGATTCCGTCGTCATCTACTGCAACAAGGCGCATGTGGCATTTGGCGCGGCCGACCTGAAATAACGTTTCCGGGGGCCTCTTCTGGACGATAAAGGAGAAGCCCTCGAATCATTATCCAGGAATATGCCGGGAAAAGCACCGGGGAAATACCGAAAAGATAACGAAGGTACGTTCGAAAGGCATTAGAAACAGAAAGGCGGTGTTACGGTGAAAGTCATTTATCTTCTGGCCGGATATGGGTTTAGCCTGCTTCGGGTAGTGTTTGGATTGATGTGGTTCAAGTCCGGCTATGCCAAAATTTCCGGGGGGTTTGGCGTGGAAAGTCTGGTTCCGGTTGTTGCCGCTAATGCCGATTCACCGGTGTGGTATAAGCATTTTTTTGCCCAGGTGGTAGGTCCGTATGCGAATGTGTTTGATCTGGTCATTCCTATTGGAGAGATGCTGATCGGAGTAGGTCTGGTGCTCGGACTGCTGGCAGTGCCGGCAATTGTCATGTCAGTGTTCGTTAATGTAAACTATATCCTGGCGGATATGATCTTTACTTATCCAGCCGAAATCATGCTTGCGGTCATTTTGTTAGTGGGCCATAAGTTCAGCACCGCTGTAAGCATAGAGCGCTGGCTTTACCCGAAATGGAAAAATCGCAGGCTGGACACGGGGATGTGACCGTATTGTCTTCTATTTTAATTGTTGATGATGAAAGGCCAATTGTAGAGATTTGCCAGTTGTATTTACGAAATGAAGGATATACGGTTTACACCGCCAGCAACGGCGAAGAAGCGGAGGAAATGGTCCGGAACCATCCGATTGATTTCATCGTGATTGATGTGATGATGCCAAAGAAAAATGGCTATGAGTTTATTGAAATGCTTCATCATGAAGGGATGGATATCCCTTTTTTATATTTGACGGCGCTGAATCAGGAGAAGGATACGTTGTACGGCCTTGCACTGGGAGCAGACGATTATATTACCAAGCCCTTTAGCC
This sequence comes from Paenibacillus yonginensis, assembly GCF_001685395.1. Lineage (NCBI taxonomy): Bacteria > Bacillati > Bacillota > Bacilli > Caryophanales > Paenibacillaceae > Paenibacillus > Paenibacillus yonginensis. Next base: position 781,892 of record NZ_CP014167.1, read on the forward strand.
CTAGGGAGCTGGCCTTCCGTATTAAAAATATATTGAAGCGGGTTAATAAATTTAAACAGACCGAGGTTCGTTTTTTGCGCGAGAAAGAACTTTATTTGAACAAGGATGAGCGCGAAGCCCGCCTATATGGAGAAATACTTGATTTGACGAACAAAGAGTTTGATTTGCTGTGGACCCTGGTCGAAGAGAAGCATCGCGTATTGTCTAAATCCGAGCTGCTGAAAAAGGTATGGGGTTACGAATATTACGAGGACGCCGCCACGGTTAATGTTCATATTCATCATTTACGCGAAAAACTGGCTGCTTTGGATAAAGGAAACACGCTGTCCATCAAGACGGTATGGGGCATTGGTTACCAATTCAAGGGAGAGGAGGGGGAGCAATAATATGAAGCTGCGAACCGTCCTGCTGCTTTCTTATTTGGCTAGTTTATGTGTGGTAACGCTGCTGCTGTTTGGCGCTTACCAGCAAATGTTTCTGGATTATAATAAGCTAAAAATGGCTATGGCCATTACGATATCATCCAGTGTGTTATCCTTGTTGATCAACTCCTTTTTTATTTTTCCGATGGCTAAAGCGATCGCCCGGCTGAATAAACAAAGCCAGGCTATTGCCAAGGGAGAGTATGACATTAGCGTTACGGAAAGCCGTACCCTCGAGCTTCATGAATTGGGAAAGTCGCTGCATATGATGGCCCAGGAAATCAAGGAAAAAATCACTGCGCTTCAGCAAGAGGAAAGCAGGCGCAATGAATTGATTGCCAATCTGTCGCATGACATCAAAACGCCGTTAGCTTCCATTCGTTCATATTCGGAAGCGCTGCTTGACGGGATGGTACATAAGCCGGATGACGTCCGCAGCTATTTGCTTGGTATCGGAGAGCAAACCGAACGGGTCGTATCCTTTGCCAATGAGCTCTTCTCCATCGCGGCCATTGACCAGAAAAATATTGAAATCAGCATGGAAATTTTGTGGCTTGATCAGCTTTTGGTGAACACACTGCAAACCTTTGAGGCGCAAATCGTGAAGGAGAACCGAACAATCGAAGTCAAGATCAGCGAGGAGTGCGTTTCGGTTTATACGGACAAAACCTGCATGGAGCGGATCTTATACAATCTGATCGGAAACGCAATCAAATTCTCCAGACCGGGGACAACCATTTGGCTAAATATATATAATGACAGAGATTCTACCTGTTTTGAAGTAAAGGATGAAGGAACCGGAATTCCTTCCGAAAGGCTAAACCGGATTTTTGACCGGTTTTACCGGGTAGAGGAATCGCGCAATCAAATGTATGGAGGGGCCGGCATCGGCCTTGCCATCGCGAGAGAGCTGACAGAACTGTTACAGGGCCAAATTTCGGCAACCTCTGTTTATGGAGCCGGAAGCACATTTACGGTCCGCCTTCCGAACCACCCCGATTTCGGTAAAGAGTAGAGAGTAAAGCAATCCCATGTATTCAAATTTCACAGTTGGCGCAAGCACTTTCTCTCTCATTTGCGCCTGAGAAAATTTATAATAAAATAGTATTGACATGTCCCAGTATTTTCTGTAATATTTAGAAGTCGCCTCTGAAAAGACGACGATATACGAAATGAGGGGCCTTAGCTCAGCTGGGAGAGCGCCATTGTACACTACGATAACCAGTAAAATAGTTAATAAAAATAATTAAAGCAAAGTATCATCATCTAGTTTAGGGGCGTTAGTTCAGTGGGAGAACGCTTCGCTGGCAGCGAAGAGGTCAGGGGTTCGACCCCCCTACGCTCCACCATAATAAAAAAAACAAGACCTGCCATTGGCAGGTCTTTTGAGTTTAAGTATTTATTTTTATCTTCCCCTCTAATTGACCTCGCTGAAAATAACCAATATTCATAGTGGTAATACACATGGTTTCATACTTAGTCTTAGTAATTATTATGGACTTTTCGTGTATACTAAAACTACGACAAGTAGCTTCATCAAGCTTGTTATGAAGCATTCATTAGTGTAAGAACGCTTCGATTGCTGCGAAATAAAAAGATCAGTACGTAAAAAGATGATTTCCGTATAATTGAAATCATCTTTTTTACGGTGTTTCATTTGCTATTTTTGCATACTCTGCATTCTCCAGGACTTCACTGCACTTAATATCGTATTATCCTTGCCACATTGTTTCCATTCATCCCAAAAGTCAATAGTACTACTATTAGGCTTATTGTTTGGTTCCGCGATTCTTATCCTACTTGGTAACAAACATGAGTCACCAACAACTAGAGCTTCCCCGGTATCTAACACTGGCAATAATTCAGAAAATCCTCCTAGACTATCTGGTAATAATCTTTTTATTACATTTTGATCCTCAACATTTGACAATCTTAGAGCTACAAAATTATTACATTGACTAAGTATTGTTTTATTCAACTCAGAAGGCCTTTGACTAATTACTACAAGGCCTACCCCATATTTTCTGCCTTCTTTTGCTATTCTCTCAAAATACCTTTGGGACGTATCATAAGATCCGGTACCGCTAGCATTACTAGGAATGTATAAATGAGCTTCGTCACATAACAATGCTATAGGATGTCTTTGTGATTTATCTGTCCATTGTTGAATCGAGAAAACCAAACTAGCTACACGTCCTACCACCATTGAAAGGATATCGGAAGGTACCTCAGAAAAATTTATTACTTTTACTCCACCTTTTTTATCACTTTGGTTATCTCTTCCGGATAATAAAGCCTGTGCTAACTCGTTTAACCAAGACAATGTGTTAACTTCTTTTGGTGGATCCATCATAAATGCAAGTCGTCGATCGGACTTTTTGTTTTCCAATCTTGCAATAAATCTGCTCAATTTTCCGTGGAATTCTCCTTGTTTCTCCCCCCTTGTTCCAGCAACCATTTCAGTATTTAATCTATTTAATTCCTCTAATACATAATCTAAATCATATGGAATCGGACTATCTACAGTAAAATTATCAATCATCTCAGATCCATCGTTTTCCTTAAGAAATTTCATTTTTGCAGAAATCACAGTCCGAGATAAAATCATCGATTGATTTGGTGCATTTTGGTCACTTCTATCCACTAGCATACTTGTCATATCTTCGTACCCTAATAACCAGTAAGGAAAGTATAAAATTCCATTTCTAATACTGTCTCCACCATTGGTAATTTCCTTTGGCCCAGCAACTTTAAAATGCTTGATGCCCTCGCTCTTTAAATCACTGTACTCGCCATGAAGGTCAAATAATATTGCATTTGAATTAGGCAAATCTGCTATTTGTTCAACTAATCTTGCAGTAGTCCATGATTTACCTGATCCGGTACTTCCGACAATAACTGCATGTCGTTGAAAAAATTTGTTTGCATCTAAATAAGCAACAGCTTCTTCATCTAGTGTATAATTGCCGAGACTAAGAGAATCTTCTTGATCCGCTGATTGAAAAGAAATAGCTTGCATAAATAAGGATAACTTCTCCCCTTCAATTGGATAACAATCAGCATCGATTTCAGGAACGGTCTCAAGAGTTCGCCTAAAAACATTTGGTTTATCTAAGAGTTTATCAAAAAGGGTTCCAATTAGTGTAATTCTAACCGAATTATTCTCATAAAATATATCGCTATCGTTCTCTTCGTTATTTTCCAATGTTCCATCAAGCTTTCTAATAATTTTATGTATGATTCCAATTAAGTGTTGTCCAGCTCTACTACTTCTAAGACACACCAATCGGTTTACCTGCATTTTCCTAAGAACATCAACATTATTTACTATTAATGTAACACTTGCAGTGTCTACTGCTACTACCCTACCTAAAACTTCATCCTCGGAGTATTCAAATATTGTCAAATTTAATCCTCCTCTATATCACTAGCTTAATTAATTCCTCAAGAGACCAAAACGATAGTTCTTCGATTATTTCTTCTTTATCTGAAAAAACAATTCTTGTACCGCTCTTAAATTCTTCAATACCAAAAACAGTTGAGGATGTTGCACTCTTAATAAATCTCATCCCACTGTCGGACAGTTTCTTTGTAGCAATTAGAATAGGCGTCTTGCCTTGTCTCATCTTGTCTATTAATTTAGGTTGAATATGGTTATCATTAAATCCATAACCTACACACAATATTGAATTTGCATTTTCAAATGCAGAATCAGCCCTTGCTATAATGCTCCTAAACGGTTCATTATGTGTATGCTCATATTTTCTAATGCCCGGTGTAACCATTAATGGGACCATTTCAATAGAATCCATTATGTTATCTGGTACACAAATTACTCCAGAATCATCTGTTAAAAACCAGTCAAGGGAACCATGAACCTTTAAAAGTTCAACTTTTTCATAAGTTGCACTAGGTAGCCCTCTAAATGTTTTCTGATATTCACCAAAAAAAACCGTTATTCATGCTAAGAAATGCTTGATCAATAGCGTATTCAGCTAAACGGTCATAATTTGTTGTAACCACCTTTATTTTTTGATTAGCAGTCCTTCCAAGATGTTGTAAGAGTCTTCCAAGAGGTAATGTTATTTCGTTTCTAATAACTTTTTGAAAAACCGTTATATCATGTGCCAATATTAAGTCCCTTGTCTTTTTTACTATTTCTCTTTCAAGTTCTCTAGATAGTGATACCTCGTGAAGTGCACTTTCAAGATCCTTCCCTGATTGAATTGCTGTAATAAAATCTGACCATCTAGCTTCATCCTTTGGTTCAGGCCTTATAATGTCGATTAAATACTTGGCCAATTGCGGCATTCCTGCATAACCATATGCGGCTGATGCTCCACTACCCAATACAGTTACCGGGACTAAAGATATACAGCGTTGAATCAACTTTAAGCTACTCTCTGAAATATTATGCCTCAGGATAATCCCCCCAAAAAAATCCCCAACAAGTAAGTATTTCGACACAATCCCTCTTTTTTCCTTTTTATGTTATAAAATAAACAGAAAATTCTGTATTAATTTTCTTTCATGGTAGTAACCAAGGATAACGTGGGAGAGCGCATCGCTGGCAGCGATGAGGTCAGGGGTTCGATCCCCCTAGGCTCCATAATGAAAAAAGCCTTTAAGCACAAGGAATTCCGAGTGTTTGTAGGCTTTTTTCTATGCTTGGACAGTGATTGTTTCTCATCTTTACAAGCCTGAAATGAGATTCTATAATGTTAACTGTATGTGTAGAAGTTCGAAAGGGGAATCCATAAGTGGCAGTTGTTTGCTTGTAGGCGGCAAAAGTGCAAAATTTCGTGAGTTCGTTCACGGAATACGTATGCCCTTTTGACCTAATACAAGGAACTTCTCGCATCGTATTTTTTGGATACCGACGGAGTGCCTTATTTGAGGTACTCCGTTTTTTTGGGTGAACTGAGGAGGAAAACACATGCTAACGCCATTTATGGAAAACCACGAATTTAATTTGATCAAGCGCCTGTTGGGGCGCCTCGAATATAACATCAAAACCACAGCCGACCAGAAAGTTATATCGGCCATCCGGCACACGACTTGGACCCGGGTCATGGAGATGTTCCCTGCTATGACGGAGGAACAGAAGCGGTTTTTCGACCGGATTCCGACGCTAAACCGTGCCGAGGAGTTCCATGCTTATTTGAGCGAGCTGGAGTCATGCGTGACAGCCTTTCCGCAGGTAACGGAACAGCAGCTGAAGAAGCTTTATCCCAAAATTAAAAAGCTGAAGCTTCCGCCGCTGTCCGAGCTCGATTTCCGCTTCCTGACCTATATCGGCTGGGCCGACATTTCAACGAATAAACTATTCATCGTCTACAATCTGGACGGGAAAATGACGGGCATTGAGGGCCGGTTCACCCCGACGAACAAGAAGGGGGTCTGCTGCCTCTGCAACAAGCATGAAGAGGTGGCCTTCGTGACCGCGCAGACGAAAGCCAAGGGACCGGCATTGGATCATTTTGGGCGGGTCGGAAATTATATGTGCATCGACAGCGCCAAGTGCAACCAGAATATTACCGATGTGTCTCAACTGGAACGGTTTATGAAGGATGTTTTAAACTAACCAAGCTAGTTTTGAGAGAAATAGAGAAGCTTTCGGGGGGAATCCCGGAGAATGTACACGGGCAGGCCGACCGGCCTGCCCGTGTTATTTTCCTTTGAGCTATCGGATCGGGATCGGGAAATAGGTTTAGTGGATCAGCAGCACAAGAGGGGGCGCCTGGATATCGCTGCTCATGAACAGGTTGTGTCGCCCCAAGGGCCATAAACTGTATCCTAAAGGAACTGAGGACTGGAGAACGATCCAGCCGTACAAAAGCAACAGCAGCTTCTCCCGGTCCATCCGTATCTATTGACTAGGCAGTGCCTTAATCAGCGCACGAATAGTTTTAGATTGGCCCAGATCAGGGGAGGCATGCGATGAGTATAAGGCTTTCAATATTCGCAATTTACAAACCGATGGTCGGTTTGTATAATGGAATTAACGATCGGGATTTTTCTCACAGAAGACATAGAAAGTTTGGAGGCTGACATGAAAAACGAAGAGCGAAGACAACAAACGATTCGCAAACTGCTTGATGCAACCAAAGAATTGCTGCAGGACAAAAGCTGCCATGTCGTTACCCTTAAGGACATCATGGATAAAACGGAATTATCCAAGGGCGCTATTTTCCATTATGTGAAGAGCAAAGACGAGATTTTCACCTGGATTCTGCAGGAACGGCTTGAGGAAATCAATCAACGGTTTATGAAGGAGGTGGAACAAAGCGGCAGCCGATTCGACGAGCCGATGCAGGCCATCTCAAACAGTCTGAGGACTTTGGAGGATCCCCAAGAAGTAACAAACAAAATTCTTATGTATTTGCTGGGAAAAGAAGAGGACCCGCTCATCGCTGAAGCTCTTCGGGGCTTTAAGGACAGATCCGTGCAGCTAGCCAAACAATGGATCATGACGGGGCAGCAGCATGGAGTGATTCGCCCGTCAATTGACGCGGATCAAACTTCAGAGTTATTTGTCCTGTTATCGTTTGGCCTGCGTGTCGGTTCTACCATCTGCTCGGCTCCTGCCTCCTTTGGTTCCGGGGAGCTGTCATCTTTTATGGCCAAGATGTTAAAAAACGAATCTTTAAAGAACTAACCTTAAAAAACTAGTCTGCCGGTTTGCAGAGACTACTAAACGTTAGGAGAGAGGTTTATGGCGCCATTTATTGCGTTTGTTTTTTCTTTTTTGGTGTTCCGGGTGATCGGTCTGCTGGGGTGGAGCTACTTTGACAATTGGCACTTTTCGCTTGCAGGAGCCGTAACCATTATGCTGCTGCTCGCGGCTTCAGCCCACTGGGGAAAAAGAAGGAAGGATCTGATTCGTATGGTCCCGCCTAAATTTCCTAATAAAGAAGGGATCGTGACCTTCACTGGGCTGCTGGAAATCGCGGGAGCGATTGGAATTTCATTGCCGGTGCCGGCTATTGCTCTTGCCGCTTCGATCGGTTTGACACTGCTGCTGATCGCTATGTTCCCTGCCAATGTATACGCAGCTAGAGAAAACTTGACGATGGGCGGCAAACCTGTGCCAAAGCTGATGATCCGGCTGCCGCTTCAACTGGTCTTCATCGGATCGGTTCTCTTGGCGTCGCCCATGTTTGGTTAGGACGATCGGGTACTCGCCGTCTGAGTCAATTTGGCTTTCGCCCCTTTGCCGCTTGGCAGTAATGGGAGCGATGCTGAGCCGGGAGCCCTAGTAAATCGAATTTAATTGAATATTTTTCCAATATAAGGATATCCTGTTGTTAGTTGTGAGCGTGAAAGGAATTTAAGCGGTGAATGCCATGTTTTGGGAAAATACAATTTGGTTTGTTTTACTCGGAATGACAACGATTCTGGAATTGGTCTTGATTTTCCGGAAAGCCGATGACCGAAAGCGCACAGCAGCAGTATATTTAACCATCAGCGGGATGACGTTCTGTTTTGAAATGTTTGTTTTATCCTATTTAAAGGCATATGACTATTATCCGAAAATCTTCCCCGACTCTCCTGCAGACGATAATATTGCCGGGAATTTGTTTTCCCAGTTCTCGGTTTCGGCCACGGCCCTACTGCTGGCGGTTTTTGATCTGAATGGGGTGTGGAAGCTGATCTTTATTGCGGCGTACAGCGGCATTGAAGAAGGTTTTAAAGCGTTGGGGATTTACCGTCAGCACTGGTATCGTACCTGGATGACTATGGTGAGCCTTCTTCTGCTGTTCTGGTTAGCCAAACATACTTATGCTGCTGGCAGGAATTATTTGAAGCGATGGGTTCGGTACTTGTTTATTTTCCTAGGTTTAATTACGCTGCATGAGCATCTGATTGTCTGGGTGTTGAGATTAACCGGCATTCGGCTCTTGAGCGAGCATGTATTGCCTGATAAAGAGCACAGCTTAGTTGTTTTATCAGCTGTCTATATGCTGCTGCTGAGCGTATTCGTTATGTTCCTCTATTTTTCAAGCATTCGCTGGGGATGGAAGCTGCTGCTGCTGGCTATTCTTTATTTTGGACATTGGCTGGCAGCCCGCTATAATTTGATTCTCTATAAAGAGAGCTGGATGTGGATCGCTTCATCCATTTCAATTTGGAGTATGTATGGATTTACATTCTTGCTCGACAAGCTGTACGGGAGTTCCCCTGAACCCAAACCTTAATATCGGATGCAACTCCTCACCCGCCAAACCAAAGGATCTGTCCTGTATTGGCGGGTTCATTTCTCCCCTACGAATTTATCCTGTAATTCTAATTTTATTATGGGATAATTTAGGAAAACGGAAGAGGGGCGACTATAAAAGATGGGAACGATGATAGATTCCGTACCGGTCATCGAGATCAAAGATCTCAGAATGAGATACGGAGCAAGATTTGTGCTGAATGGCATTGACCTTACGGTGCATGCAGGCCAGATTATCGGTTACATAGGACCCAATGGAGCGGGCAAAAGCACAACTGTAAAAATCATGCTCGGCCTTGTGCAGGGCTATACTGGCGAGGTGCGTATTTTTGGGCAGGATATTGCCAAGGCTGGGCCGGATTACAAAAGCAGGATAGGTTATGTGCCCGAGGTGGCTGACCTTTACGATACGCTTACGGCACGTGAATATCTGACGTTTATAGGCAGGCTTTACGGGCTGGAGGCGCAGGAGGCTGAATTCAAGGGGCTGCAGATGGCGGATATTTTAGGACTGAGAAATGCTTTTGACAGCCGAATCTCTTCTTACTCCAAAGGAATGAAACAGAAAGTGATGCTGATCTCAAGCCTGCTGCATAATCCGGATATTCTATTTCTGGATGAGCCGCTGAGTGGTCTTGACGCCAACAGCGTGATGGTGATCAAGGAGATTCTGGAGCTGCTGGCCCGGCAGGGCAAATCCATTTTTTATTCTTCTCATATTATGGATGTTGTGGAAAAGGTCAGCAGCCGCATTATTTTGTTAAATGACGGGCGGATTGCGGCCGATGGCAGCTTTGAAGAGCTGAAGGAGCAGAATCTGGAGAGCAGCCTGGAGGATATTTTTACACAGCTTACCGGATTTGATGAACACCGCAGTTTGGCGGAACGTTTTGTTGCAGCCGTGAACGAGGTGAGGTCATGAAGGAATTTCGAATTTTGAAGCTGCTGGATAAAATACGGGTCCCGCTTGAGAAAACGGGTGTCCAATACCCGGAATTAAGGCTTATTTTACAGGTTAAGCTGACGATGGACGGCCGGAGGGTTCCAACGGTTGGAGCCAACATGTTCTCTCGAGGCAGAGAGCGCGACCTGGATCGTCGTTTATCCGGCAACGGCTCGGCAGAGGAGGCTGGTTCCGGCAACCGGTTTATCCGCTCCCTGTGGCTTTACGCGTTAATTGGACTTGTGCTTCTGCCATTTATTCTAATGGGCGACAATTATTTGTTTCAGATGAGTGTGATCTTTTCGATTCTTTTTTTTATGGTTACCAGCTCGCTGATTTCCGATTTCTCTTCAGTGCTGCTGGATATCCGGGATAAAACGATTTTGGTATCCAAGCCGGTTAACGCAAAGACCATCAATCTGGCTAAAATGATCCATATCCTGATTTATTTGTTTTATATTACGGCGGCTGTAACGGTTCCTTCGCTGCTTGCGGCTGTTTTTAAACATGGAATCGGATTTTTGCTGCTTTATTTGGCCGAAATCATCCTTATGGATTTCTTCATTGTTGCCTTGACAGCTCTGCTGTATTTCCTGGTCCTGCGTTTCTTTAACGGAGAGGTTCTTAAGGACATCATTAATTATGTGCAGATCGGTCTGACCATCGTCTTGACGGTGGGCTACCAGCTTGTGTTTCGTTTATTTAATCTGTCGTCGGGATTGGCGGTTCATTTCGAGCCGAAAATTTGGCAGTATTTCCTGCCTCCCGTCTGGTTTGCCGGCGCTTTTGAAGTGCTGTTTAACGGAAAACATGCAGAGATTTATCTTTCTTTCGCTCTGCTCGCGCTGCTGGTGCCCATTCTGTCTTTGGCTGTGTATACCCTGCTGATGCCCCGCTTTGAACAGCATCTTCAGAAGTTGTCCGAGCAGGGAGAGGGAGGGCGGCGAAAAACCTCCCGTTTCTATAGACGGATAGGTTCATGGGTTTGCCGTACTAAGCAGGAGGCGGTGTTCTTCGACTTTGCTTCGATCATGCTGGGACGGGAACGGGATTTCAAATTAAAGGTTTATCCATCCCTTGGCTTGTCTATTGTATTCCCGTTTATTTTTCTGATTACGAACTTTAGAACGGGCTCCAGCTGGGCCGAAATTTCGTCCGGGCAGAGCTACCTGTTTATCTATTTATGCACCATTATGGTGCCGACGGTAGTTATGACGCTGAAATACTCGGGAAATTATAAAGGGGCCTGGATTTATAAAACAGTGCCGCTCGGACAAACCAAGGACATTTTTAAAGGGACGTTAAAGGCTTTTTTGGTGCGGCTGCTCCTGCCCTTATTTCTGGTGGAGGCGATCATTTTTACGGCAATATTCGGGGTGCGCATTCTGCCGGATTTGCTGGTGGTGCTGCTTGTTCTTTTCCTGTTTACTTATATATCGTTTAAGAGAATCGGAGGAGAACTGCCGTTCTCCCGTGAGTTTGAAACGGTTCCGGAGGAGGGAGCGGGGTTCAAAACCCTGGGGCTGTTGCTTATTTTGGGCGGGTTCGCCCTGCTTCATTATTTGTCCTTGAAGCTGAATTATGGTATTTATGGCTATCTGCTGATCTTGTTTGCCGTGAATTTAAGGGCTTGGAGAAAGGGGTTTGAAGACTGATCATCGGCGAACCCCTTATTTCCGATCAAGCGGTTCGCCCAATCATCCACAATCTCATCCCACATGGTCTTCATCTCCTTTCTAGCTGTGAATGAAGCCTGGACCGCGCCGGATTATCATCAGCCCCTTAACTCCACCGTCTGGGTTGCGATCTTTCGGGTGAATTCACGGTCATGCTCTACAAAAACCATGGTCGGTCTGTATTCGAGCAGCACCTCTTCGATCTGCATGCGGGAGATGACATCAATAAAGTTGAGCGGTTCATCCCAGATGTGCAGATGAGTCTGTTCGCAGAGGCTTCTAGCGATCAGCACTTTCTTTTTCTGTCCGCCGCTGAACCAGGCCATATCCTTCTCGAACTGCAGGCGGGAGAAGTCCAGCTTTCTCAAAATAGCTTTAAACAGACATTCGTCAATATCCTGCTCGCGGGCATAGTCGGACAAGCTGCCTCTTAAATTTGAGGTGTCCTGCGAAACATAGGAGATTTTTAGTCCGCTGCCCTTGCGAAAGGTTCCGGAGAAAGGAATGGCTTCGCCTAGAATCAGCTTGAGCAGACTTGATTTGCCTGAGCCGTTGGGTCCGGTAATCGCGATCCGGTCGCCTTGTTCGATCAGGAAGCTGATATTTTGGCAAACGGTCTGATCTCCATAGTTGATGGATACATGATCCAACTCAGCTAATCGTGATTTGGGATAAACAAGCTGCGACAGCTTCAAGCTTTCCGAGGTTTCGATGTTTTGCAGCAGCTTGGATTTCTCTTCGGCAGCTGCTTGCTGCCGCTGCTCAATCGCTTTGGAGCGTTTCATCATTTTGGCTGCTTTATGCCCAACATAACCTTTATCCACCTTGGAACCCGAGTTTCGTGTTCCATTTTTTGTTTTCTCCACCTCATGGGACCACTGCCCGGTTCTCCGGGAAGCTTCGGTCAGCCGTTTAATGTCTTTGTGCAGCTTCTCGTTCTCATTCAGCTCATATTGATCCTGGCGCTGTTTGTTCAGCCACCAGTCGGAGAAGTTGCCTTTCTGAATCTCGATATTCGTTTTGTTGATGGACAAAATATGGTCTACGCAGTGATCCAGAAACGCCCGGTCATGGGAGACCAGAATAAAGCCGCTCTTCCGGCTCAAATATTCGCTGACCAGCTGTCTGGCGTGGAGATCCAGGTGGTTGGTCGGTTCGTCAATCAGCAGAAAATGATTTTCCTTCAGAAACAAGGTCGCAAGCTGTATCTTGGTCTGCTCTCCGTTCGATAAGGTCTCATAGGGGCGGTATAACACATCTTCCGATAGTTGAAGCAGGGACAGCTCCCTCTGCAGCCGCCAATGCTCATAATCCGGGTAAATCTCGTTGACTACCTCGTAGGTCAAGTATTCGGGGTGTTCCACCGCAAATGGGAAATAATCAAAGCTCACGGGCGATGTAATCGTCCCGTTGTACTCCAGTTTACCTAGAAGCAGATTCAGGAACGTCGTTTTGCCGCGTCCGTTTCTGCCCGTGAACCCCAATTTCCAGTTGGTATCGAGCTGAAAGCTGACCCGCTCGAAAATGTTGTCATAGCTGCCTTCATAAGCAAAGGTGAGCTCGGATACGCTGATTAATGACATGGATGATCCCTCCTGGTTCTGTAAAAATAAATGAGCTGCAAGAAAAGGTACTTTTCCTGCAGCTCATTCGAATAGAACAGACCAGTCCAGCCCTGCGCAGGGGCTGGATCGGGCATATATTCAGAGTGAAAGGAATAAGTAACCTTCTTGCACAGACGGTCTAAAGAACACAACAAAAAACTGTTCTATTCTTTAAAACCAGGCAAGAAATCTTACATTATTCCGACACTCCCTTCGTTAAGTTTGTAGTCATCATAACATAACAAAATAAGGGTTTCAAACCATTGACAGAATTAGTAAGCTGGCATATAAATAAATTATAAATCGTAAGTAGTAAGTAATAAGTAGCCTGCTAATCCTCTAAACAAGGAGAGATTTGCCATGAACGATTTGACATTGGCCCAGCAATTTTCATTAGTCGGCTTAAATGGACAGGACAGCCTTCACGGGACTGTAGTAAAGAAAGCCGCCCTGCGCTGCGTAGCAGCAGCGGTGGTTCTGGAAGCGTGGCTGGAGGGGATTTTTGTCCAAGAGGGGGAACGGTTTGTCCTTGACCTGAGTAAGACTGAGGCATTTTGTGAAGAGCCCTATAGACAATTGGTGATGAAGACGCTGCTGCCTAAAGGGAAGAAAGCCGAGCTAAGCTGGTGGATCAGGAAAGCCTCCGGATTGTCGAAGCGAAAGTTAACCCGACTGGAGCATGCGATAACGGCACCTTTAAGAAAGCAGTGGCTGATCGAGGATATTCCCGGCCTCCTGGGCTGTGACCTGTATCTGCATTCCTCGGGAGTAGAGATCAAGGAATACCGTACCGATAACCAGACCTTTACGAGAATTACGGAATCCGTCCGTGCCGAAGTGCTGGAGGAGGGCAGCATCACTGATGAAACGATCTGTATGCTTTGGCTGCTTAGAGAAAGCGGCTGCATGCATGATTTGTTCTCGCAGAATGAAATGCAAACCATAGCGGAGAAGATGGGGAACCTGTACCGCAGCCATCCGCTGGCCAGACAGCTTTATAGGCTCCAGATCCGACGGGGATTCGAACTGGCTTATAAACAGTTCCTGAAATTCAAACGCAGAGCTGTGCAGACGGTAACGGGCAGCGGAATCAACTTCCTGTTCCCGGCATTGGAGCGGTCGCAGTCGGTTTTTATTGAGATGGAAGCCTGGTTCTCCAATCCGGAGCGGCGGTTGAAAGATATCAAGAACCGGCTGGAATCCCAGGGCCATGAATTTACCGTCCTCCGGGAAGGCCAGATACCGCTGATTAAAATTGATAATGTAGTCTATGAAGCGATTCCGCATGCCATTTATGGAAGGGTTCCGATTCATGGGGTGCGGCTGCTTCCGAGACGTCCATTCTAAGGCAGGCGGCTAACATGGCGAAGGTGGCGGCATAATGTCCAGACAACGGTCCATCGAAGTGATATTGGCCTCCGAATACGTATCCATTGGGGAATTGGTGCGGATTACGGGGACCCGTTACAGCACATTGAAATTTTACACAGAAGAAGGCATGCTGCCTTTTGAACAGGCGGAGGAAAATTTGACGCGCAGATTTCATAGAGAGGCTACGGTTAAGCGGATTCAAAGGATCAAACAAATGAAAGCCGAGGGTTTGTCGATCCCGCAAATGAAAGAGCTGCTGGCCAAAGAGAGGTAAAAAGACCAATAATTCCCGGCGGGCCAATAAACCTCTCTAGTTTTTTTACATAGTTTAACGTTAAGTAGTCATGGCCTGAACAATTTTTTGTTATACTAATGGAACCGGTTTTCAGCCGGCTTTCATAGATTATGCTTTACAGCAAATCTCAAATCAGAAGAGGGAAGAGGAGGAGTTTGGTTCATGAATTTTGGAAAGAAACCTTTAGGCAAAGCAGTTGCCGCGGCGGTCATAGCTCTCGGTTTGCTGCCAGGCTTCACTGTAGGAGCCGCTTCGGCGGATGGAGACGCAGGTTCAGCGAATGGCTTTGAATTCCGGATCCTGCATACCAACGATACGCACGCCCATCTCGATAATATCGCCCGCAGGGTGACCGCTATTAACGAGGCCAGAACCGACAATACGCTTCTGCTCGATGCGGGGGATGTATTCTCCGGGACCTTGTATTTCAACCAATATAACGGCCTGGCCGACCTGTATTTCATGAACAAGCTTGGGTACGACGCCATGACATTTGGCAACCACGAATTCGACAAAGGTCCTGCCACCCTGGCCGAATTTGTGGAGCAGGCGAAATTCCCGTTCGTCAGCGCCAACGTGGACTTCTCCACTGAACCGGCTTTAAACGGCAGCTTTCATCAAACCCTGGGGCAACCAGGTGAAGACGGACAAATTTATCCGGCTATTATTAAAGAGATTAATGGTCAACAAATCGGCATTATCGGTCTAACAACTCCTGAATCTGCCGTGCTTGCTTCTCCTGGACCTAACATCAAATTCCAGGATGAAGTGGAAAGCGCCCAAAAGCAGGTAGATGCGCTGGAGCAAGCGGGAATTAACAAAATCATCGCTTTGACCCACTTGGGGTATACGGTTGACCAGCAGCTGGCTGAAGCCGTCAAAGGCATTGACATCATCGTGGGCGGCCACTCTCATACCCAGTTAAACGATGCGGAAGTGCATCATGCGGACACCGAACCGACGCTGATTGTGCAAACCGGCGAATATGACAACAATTTGGGCCAGCTTGATGTGACGTTTGATGAGAACGGCGTCCTGACGGCTTGGAAAGATAAACTGATTGCACTGGATGCGAAAGATGCAGCAGGGAATTATGTGATTAAGAGTGATGCCGAATCCGAAACAAAACTTGCGGAATTTGCCAAACCGCTGGATGAACTGAAGAAGACTATCATTGGAAAGGCGGAAACCGATCTTAACGGCGAACGCGGCAGCGTACGCAAAGAAGAAACCAATCTGGGCGACTTGATGGCTGATGGCATGCGTGCTAAAGTCATGAGTATCGTCCATGAACCGGATGTTAAAGGATATGTCACGATTCAAAACGGCGGTGGAATCCGCGCCTCCATCGGAGCGGGCGATATTACGCTGGGCGATCTGCTGACCATGATGCCGTTCGGCAATAACCTCAGTGCCGTGAAGATGACCGGCAAAGAAATTACGGCAGCTTTAGAGAATGGGGTAAGCGGCGTTGAAAACGGTGAGGGACGTTTCCCACAGGTTTCCGGAATGCGTTTCTTCTATGATTCGACCAAGCAGCCAGAAGTGCTGGACGATGTTACGGGCGAGCTCAAACAAGCCGGCAGCCGCATGGTGAAGGTTCAAATTCAAAACAGCGACGGCACTTATACGGATATTGATCCCGACGCTTATTATATTGTAGCGACCAACTCTTATATGGCGGATGGCGGGGACTTCTACCGCTCCATGAAGGCGGCAAAAAACGACGGACGTTATTACGAACTGAATCTGGTGGATTATGAAGTGTTCCGCGAGTATTTGGAGACGATAGGAACGGTAAAACAATCCACGGAAGGCCGTATTACGGATTTGAAAGGCGCAGCCCTTCCGGCAGAAGCAGGCGGCGTGACCGGTTCGGAGGGCAGCGGCGCTAACGCTCCTGTCTTCACCGACCTGGCTGACGACAGCGCCAAAGCAGCTATTGAGGCTGCAGCTGCAGCCGGATTGGTGCAAGGATATGGCGACGGAACCTTCCGTCCGGACCAGCAGGTGACCCGGGCCGAATTGGCGGTTATGGTCAGCCGGGCGTTCCAGGTGAAGGCTTCGGAGGTCAAACCGGCCTATTCCGATGCAGCCAGCATTCCGGCATGGGCTGAGCCAGCGGTTGCTGCCTTGAAAGCAGCCGGTCTGCTGGACGCATTCAAGGGCAATACGTTTGCAGCTAACCAGAAAGTAACGGCAGCAGAAGCAGCGAACATTATTGCTGCAGCTTCCGGCGCGGATGCTTCCGCTGCACCAGCTAAAGCTGCAGTAACACGCAGAGATGTAGTGCTTATGCTGGCAAATGCCGTAAAATAAATGCTGAGAACCCTATTAAAGGATTAAGTGATCAGAATACCCCCTGGCTATCCGAGGACGTAAATCCTTATGGGGAGCCAGGGGGTATTTCGGTTGTTTATTTATTTCTTCGTTTATTCTTCGTTTAATGCCGCAGCGGCCAAGGTTTGGATGATCGTATTCTCCATAGGCGGGTTATGCAGACCTGCCCGCACATCCCGGTAATATCGCTCCAAAGGCAGATTCCGGGACAAGCTGGTGCCGCCAACAATCCGCATAGCCAGGTCGACGACCTTGATGGCATGGTTGGTCACGATATATTTGGCCAAACCCAAATCCGGTTTCAGTTCAGTCCGGCTCGCGGGCTCTTTATCCCAGCGGTCCGCGGTAGCGTACAGCAGGGAACGGGCGGTCCGCAGCTCGCTCTCCATCTGACCGATTTGATGCTGTACGGACGGGAGAGAGCGGATAGGTTCGTTTAAGTTGTTTGGCTGATACGTTCTGGCGAAATTCAGCGCATAGTCCCTGGCCGCTAAAGCAATCCCCATATAACAAGCAGGGATATGCAGGAGCCAGCCGCCGCCATCGTCTGCACCTTTGCTGGTGATCCGATTTGCTGCCGGTGCGAATGCGCCATTCAATACTACGTCATGACTGCCTGTGCCGCGCATGCCCAGCGTATCCCAGGTCTCCACAATTTCAACTTTGTCCGTACGTTCTACGAGAAACTCGGACATGGCGTCTTCATCGGGGATATAAGCAGTCACAACAAAACGGTCGAGAATCGGCGACAAGGTGCTGAAGGTTTTGCGTCCGGTAATGAGCCAGCCGCCTTCAGCCGGAACGGCCGTTGTCTCCGGTTTGCCCCCCCGGCTGGGACTGCCGGTAGCTGCTTCGCTCGCAAAGGAGTTAATCATCGTGCCATGCTCCACGGAGGAGCGGCAGAAGGCTGCAAACAGCTCTTCCGGCCACTTTCGGCTGGTCCGCAGATGAAGCACCTGGCCCAGATGCCAGCCGACAGCAAGAGCCGTAGAGCCGTCTCCGTATGCCAGCCGCTCTTGAAGCATTACCATTTCATAGAGGGAAATTTCATCCCCTCCGTATGCCTTGGGAATGGTCAGCTTCAAGTAGCCGGCTTCCTTCAGGTCGGCAAAGTTCTCGAAAGGAAAGGACCCCTCCCGATCCTGTTTGGCCGCTCGACCGGCAAAGAGAGCCGCAAGCTCCGAAACCATGTCCACCTGGGCCAGCTCCTGTTCGCTGCGTATATATTGATTAATAAAACGATGATCCTTATTCATAGTAAACCAACTCCTTCCCTATGCAATTATAACTATAAGGCAAATGAGGTTAAAAGGAGAAGTCAGATCCGCCGATTTCATCCGTTTTCGGCCGATTTTAATCGTATACTTGTATTCAAGATGCTTCTTTCTCGGTTTTCTCGGGTTTCCTGGCAAGTGCAATCCTGATTTATATACGATATGATCTATTAGAAGTCATCCCGGAACCCCTTTCAGAAAGCGCTAACAAGAACATCCGGAGAACGGCTGCCGTTCCCGCTTGGCAGAGTTCATCTCTTGCCCGGGAGAAGATAGAAACTTAAGGATGAGGAGTGCAAGAGACATGATCAGACCAAGTGATGACCAGGAACGTTATGAATTAACAAGCCCGACATTACTGCCGAAAGCTTCGGGGTTTCTGTGGAATGAGAACATGATGATTCACATGAACTGCCGGGGTTATGCGGTGGCCCAGTTTATGCAGCCGGAGCCGGCCAAATATTCGCATGCGCCGAATCTGGAGGCCAAGACGTTTATGCAGCCGGAGCAGCCTTATTACGCCCATCATCCGGGCCGTTTTGTATATGTGAAGGACGAGGAGGACGGCCGGATCTTCTCCGCGCCTTATGAGCCGGTGCGCGTTCTGCCGGACGATTATGTTTTTTCGGTTGGCAAGCAGGACATACGCTGGCAGGTGCAAAGCGGGAATATTCAAGTTGAAATGACTTTGGGGCTGCCGAAAGAGGACACCTTGGAGTTATGGAAGATCAAGGTCAAGAACCTGTCTCAAACAGAGCGCAAGCTGAGTTTGTATCCTTATTTTACGATCGGCTATATGTCCTGGATGAATCAGTCCGGCGAATACAGGGAGGAGCTTCAGGCGATTGTCGCTTCTTCCGTTACGCCTTACCAGAAATATCAGGATTACGATAAAATCAAACATTTCAGCGATAAAACCTTTCTGCTTGCCGAACATCAGCCGGATGCCTGGGAAGCGAACCAGGAGGAGTTTGAAGGCGAAGGCGGCATTATGATGCCGTCCGCTCTCCGGGCAGAACGGCTGGCTGGAGGAGAAGCGCGTTACGAAACGCCTGCAGCGGTGCTGCAGTACAGACTTCAGCTGGCGCCGGGCGAGGAACGCGAGTTCCGCTTTGTGTTTGGTCCGGCGCACGACGAAGCGGAGATTGCGGAGGTTCGGCGCAAATATTTTACAGAGAAGAATAACCGGGGAGAAGCCGGATTTGTACAGGCCGAACGCGAATACGGCGCGTATATTCGGGAAGGCAAGGGAGCGCTTGAAATTCATACACCGGACGCCGATCTGGATAATTTCGTCAACCACTGGCTGCCAAGACAGCTATATTACCACGGCATTACGAACCGGCTGACAACGGACCCGCAGACCCGAAATTACCTGCAGGATAACATGGGCATGAGCTATATTAAACCGGAAATGGCCCGGGCGGCTTTCCTTACGGCGCTGAGCCAGCAGGAAGCAAGCGGAGCAATGCCGGATGGCATTATTTTGCATGAGGATGCCGAACTTAAATATATCAACCAGGTGCCGCATACGGATCACTGCGTCTGGCTGCCGATCTGTCTCAGCACTTATCTGGACGAAACCGGCGATGATTCGATTCTGGAGGAAAAAGTTCCGTTCGCGGACAGCAGCGAAGCTGTCACCGTACTTGACCATATCAACCGTGCGATGCAGTGGCTGCTCCGGGACCGCGATGAGCGGGGCCTTAACTTCATCAATCAAGGCGACTGGTGCGACCCGATGAACATGGTTGGCTATAAAGGAAAAGGCGTGTCTGGCTGGCTGACGATTGCGACGGCTTATGCCTTCCTGGTCTGGTCGGACATTTGCGGGCGCAGCGGGCATGCGGAGGAAGCGGAAGCCTACCGCCGGGCCGCTGAGGTAACCAATGCGATCGTCAACGAGCATCTGTGGGACGGAGACTGGTATGCCCGAGGCATTACGGACGATGGCGTTGTATTCGGCGTCAGCACCGACAAGGAAGGGCGGATCTTCATCAACCCGCAGGGCTGGGCATTGCTGAGCGGTGCTGCGGATGAGCTCAAACGGGAGAAGCTGCTGCGCGCAGTGGAAGAGCAGCTGGAGACGCCTTACGGGGTGGAAAAGCTGGCGCCGTCCTATACGGCCATGCGCGAAGACGTCGGCCGGGTTACGCAGAAACATCCGGGCAGCGCGGAGAACGGCGCGGTTTATAACCATGCCGCTGCCTTTTATATCTATGGGCTGTATGCGGTCGGAGAACGGGACAACGCTTACCGGCTGCTGCGGAAAATGCTGCCGGGACCGGACCGTGAAGATATTGTCCGCCGTGGCCAGCTGCCTGTCTTCATCCCGAACTATTACCGCGGCGCTTACCGTCAGTTCCCGAAGACGGCCGGCCGGTCCAGCCATCTGTTTAATACAGGCACGGTGCCTTGGGTATATCGCTGTCTCGTAGACGGACTGTTTGGTGTGCAGGGCACGAAGGAAGGGCTGCAGATCAAACCGCAGCTGCCGTCCGACTGGCAGGAGGCTTCGGTGAAACGGACCTTCAGAGGGGCGGAGCTGCAGATTGAAATGAAACGTGAAGCGGGCGTTGGAGCGCCGGAAGTATACCTGGATGGGGTTTTGGCGGAAGACGGCATAGCCAGAGGCCTTAAGCCGGGCGCCCAGTATAAGGTGCTGGTGAAGCTGCCGGCATAAAGTTAAAAGAATAATGTGAGTCTGAACCTTAATAATAACAGCGGTAGTATTGGACGAGAAAATAAAGTCCTAGACTACCGCTGTTTTATTTAGTTATTTTTCCGGAAAAGTTAAAACCGTAAGGACTCTGAAATCACCTTATTGATATCTTTTTATGAAACATCTCCTCTAGTAACATTAGTTCTGCTTTTTGGCTGACCGCATGGTGTCCAAGCTTTACATCAACAATAAAATCATTGCTCAGCATCTGGTGGTAACGGGAAATAATGTCTTCTTCGGACATGTCCCTCATGGCTTTCGTTTCGGGCGGGATTACTTGAAATCCGGCATGCTGTACCAAGTTAAGGTTTTGTTTAATATCTGCGGCGATCTTGCTTAACGTGCTTACACTTCTTGCTGCCTCTACATCCATCATTCCGTCATTCGTATAAAAATGTTTGTTGACGATAGCCAATGCCGCATGTGAAATATGGAAGGCCTGAATGTCTCTTTGAATTTCGTAATGCAAATCCGCTGATTCAAGGATTCGTGCTAGCCTATTCACTCTATCAGTAGTCCGTCCATTGATTTCTCCGAAAATGGTACCTTGATGTTTTTCGGAACCGAATTGGGCATATAAAACATCTTCTTTAAGATCTCCACCCGCACCAGGGAATCCCGGAAGCAGCCGGTCCCCCACGATTTCAAGCCACCCATCATATCCAATGGTGTTGGTCAAGGTGACTATGGATTTGCTCTGGTTATCCTTAAGCATAGTTAGTGCAGCTTCGGCCTGATCGTATCGTACGGGAACAAAAATAAAATCATAAATGTCGTCATTCTCAAGCTTTTCTATCGTTCGAATCGATATTTGCTTTAGGCTTCCATTATCGTTATATCGCAGGCCGTCCCTTTTCAGTGTTTTTAGCCTCTTTCCCCGCGCCAGCATGGTTACGTCCAGTCCGTACTGAGCAAATCGGAGAGCATACGTACTTCCAATTACACCAGCCCCAAATATCAAGAGTCTAATTTGTTTTGTATTCATTATTATCCTACCTTTCAGTTTAAATTAACCATCACAAATTGTTTAAGCAACATATGTCTGGTAAGATAATATTACTGCACGCTAATGAATTCAACAGGCAGATTCCCAGGAAAGTTGTATAGCCAACATATGGGGATAATTGATGGTTTTGAAGGAGATCTAGGTATGGTAAATCTGCAGGATCCAAGGGTTTTGCGCACACGACAATTAATAAGGGAAGCATTCAGAGAATTGTTGCGGAATGAAGAATTTGAGGCAATAACCATAAAGGATATCGCCAAGAAAGCTACTATTAACCGCGGCACTTTTTATGCCCATTACGAAGATAAATATGCTTTGCTTGATGAAATCACGGAACAGTTCTTTTATAAGAGGGTTCCCGGACAAGTGATGAATGCTCGGGAGTTTACAGCTGAGATATGTGACCAGTTGATCTTGCTGGCATACCACTACATTGTAGACTTTTATCAGATATGCAGAATGGATTCAAAGTCGATTGCTGCACTGGTAGATGAAAAGATAAAGAAGCTGCTGCAGCAAATAATAGAAGGTATTTTATCGAAAGGGCAAAATTTCGACCGCCACCAAATTCAAATTATTTCGGCTATGATAGGCTCAACGATCTATAGCGCTGCGCATCAGTGGTTAAATGTTGAGGATAACACCCGCACCGATTTGCTTATAAACCTTGTTCGTCCCTATGTGATGAAAGGTTTAGAGCAGTATGACAGCTGCGGTAAGTATACAAACGGCTCGCCGGCAGCGCCTTGAGGGTAACACTCATTGAGCCCTTTTACATCATTTACAAGGAACAGCGGGGGCCAATTGAAAGCACACAGCGAACTGCAAAGCCTATCCCTGGAGCAGCTTTATTTGCTAGCATGCCCGCTGCCTACCGCTTCCAGGAAATTAGAGTTATGAAGAAGCAATTTTAATATTTTCTTAAACAATTTGCCCTCTTTTCTTAAGAACTTTCAGGTATGCTGGGGTTCATTAGGAAAAGGGGGATTTTTTGCGTGAAAAAAAGGGCATTTCTGATTATTATTCTGCTGTTGGCAGGTTTTAAAGGAGTGCTGCTGCTGAAACAGCATGCGGGGAGTCTCATTCATTCGGGAGTATCCGGGGCACCATCAGTCAATCAAGGGACAAGGGCAGATCAGGCTGAATACCGGACCGAGGCGGGAGCCGGAGCCGGGTCGTCAGGAGTTCAACAAGCGGGAAACCAGCCGACTGCCGGTGAGTCCGGCGAAGCTGCAGGCAAGCAGGCCCTGACTTTAAGCGAAAAACAGCTTTATAAAGGGGATTTAATCCTGGTGAACCAGGAGCACAAGCTCCATAAAGACGGCGTGATGCCCGATATCGTCCGCCTCTCCAAGCATCCTGAACTTCTGAACGGGTACGGCCTGCTGGATAACAGCATCGAGCTGTCCGCCAGCGTTACGGAGCAATTTTCCCGGATGGTGGAGGCCGCGCGAAAGGATGGGGTCGATCATTTTCTCATCAGCAGCGGATACAGGGATTTTGACAAACAAGATGAGCTTTACAATCAGATGGGCAGCGATTCCGCTTTGCCGGCTGGGTACAGCGAGCATAATTCGGGCAAATCTCTGGACATCGGTTCCACGGAGCAGCAAATGAGCAAGGCGCCTGAAGGGAAATGGCTGAAGAAAAATGCGTGGAAATACGGGTTTATTTTACGTTATCCCGAAGATAAAACTGCCATTACGGGCATCAAATACGAACCATGGCATTTTCGTTATGTCGGCCTGCCGCACAGCGCCGTTATGCAGGAGAAGAATTTTACCCTGGAGGAATATCTGGATTACATAAAGGAGCAGCAGCAAATCAAGGTGAATGTTGAGGGAACCGATTATGAAATCTTGTATATTCCGGCCGCCCAGAAGAAGGTTCAGATTCCGAACAATCGCGGCTACACCGTTTCGGGCGACAATAGCAACGGTTATATCGTAACTTTGACTATGTAGCAGGGGAAGATGCTGGAAGCAAACCTGCAACCTTTTTCCAGCTGCTGACGTCTGAGCAGATGAAATCATCAGCGATAGCCCGTGGAGGGCTGGAAGGAGCTCTGGACATGAACAATAAGAACAAGGTTATTTTGATCACCACTATACTGGGCGTGCTTGGAGCAGGAACGGCTGCTGGCGCCTCAGGTTTTACTGCTAAAGTAACCGGTTTGCTGAGAGGCGATATGAAGGTTACTGTGGACGGACAGGCCACCTCAATGAAACCTGTCGTAATTAACGGGCAGGTCTACCTGCCGGCCCGCGCCGAAGCGGAAGCGCTTGGGTATACCCTTAATTACAGCGGTTCCAAGCGGTCGATCTCGATTGATAAAAAGGATGAAGGAATCCCTGCTGTCGATCCGGAAACGCATCTGCGCAATACCGGCGTTATTGTCGGCATCGGCAAAATGGATGACAGCCGTTATCAAGTGGAGCTGCTGGGCCAGGGAGACGACCGCTGGATCTTGCTCAACGTGGACGGAGATACGGTTATCAAGAACAGCGATGGCAGCAAGGCGGCCGTGAAAGACCTTAAAGCCGGCATGAAAGTGACGGCCGAATACGGGCCGATCGTGGCCAAGTCTTATCCGGGACAATCCCATGCCGCCTCCCTGACGTTGGGTTCCCAAACACTCATCCGGGAGGACGTCATTCAAGACGTGCAGCATACGAGCGACGGTTGGGTCGTTAAGTTCGGGGAAGCCAAAGGCGGTACGTTGATCGCGACCCTGACGGTAACCTCCGGTAAAGAAACAAGCGTGCTGACCGCCGAAGGGCAGCCTGTAAGCTGGGAAGACGTTAAAGCCGGCCAAAAGGTGCGTGTATACTACGGTTCGAATGATACGGACAGTAAAATGCCGGAAGGCCCGCTTTATTACATGGTGATGCTGGACGGAAACTCTTCGAATGACAGCGGGGCATTAACGGAGGATCAGGTTAAAACCTTCCAGGACTTGGCCTGGAAGCAGATCGCCAGCAACTCCACGGTCATAACCGCCAAGAAGGACGCCAAGGTAGAACGGATCGCGGCCAAAGAGGTCAGTCTCATGACAACAACGGAGGCTCAGAAGAAAGACCTGGAAACCCTCCAGGCAGCGGGAAGCCAAGTGGTAACCGTATCTTTTAATACGAAACAGGATGCGCTCTTGGGGCCGCTGGTGCTTGCTTTTAATCCGGACACCCAGGTGTTTCTTGGATATTTTCCGAGAAAGTAATTTGGTAATTAGCAATTTGAATGCAAGGTAAGAAGAAAAAATTTAGAAATAAGGAAACAGAGCAGGTTATCCGAAGATAGCCGGCTCTGTTTTTAATTCCGGAGCGCTTTGTTTCATTGCTAGGAAATGACGATTTTTTTATTTTTTGCTGCTGACTTCAAAAGCGTTGAGGATAGAATGAAGCAACCCCGGGAATTTGTCCTCCAAATCTTTAGTCCTGATGGATATGAACCTTTGTGTTCCTTGACGGCGAACGAAGACCACCCCTGCTTCGCGAAGCGTTCTCAGGTGATGAGACATCGTCGATTTCGCTATAGGAACCTCAAAATAACTACAAGGTTTCTCCCCATTCAGTTGGATTTCGGCCACAATATTTAATCTGATGGGATCGCTAAGAGCCTGTAGTACTGAAGAAAGCTCTATTTCATTCCGTTTTGGGTGGAACAGCAACTTCATTCGAAAGTCTCCTTTTGTGTTCTACGGTGTCACTGAGCTTCGTGACTGCCCAATTAGAAGTTCATTCCAAACAAGATAAATATCGTTAACTTTGATATAAGCTTATCATTTGGAAGTACCTAATTGCATTTTAAATGATCTCATGCTATATTTCAATTGTTCGTAAATTATCGAAATATAACAAAAAGAGTGGGTGAAATCATATGAAGTCAGCATCAATTGATGTTACTTCTCCTCAAGCCAAAGAGGAAAAAACAATCAGCGAGTTCAGGAATAAAGAAAGAAGGTTTGTTCACGATACTTCTTGGTATTGCAGTTGTTCTGCAAATTATGAACACAACCATGTTCAACCTTGCAATTCCAAAGATCTCGTCACAGTTCGAATTAACACCTTCGGTTGCTTCGTTGATCGTAACGGTCTATTCTATTGTATTCGCGGTCGCAGCAATCACCTACAGCCGGCTTTCTGACTTTATTCCTCTGAGAAGAATGATGATATTTGGTCTTCTCGTATTAGGCCTGTCAGCTTTGGCAGGCATATTTAGCAGCAGTTTTATTTTCTTGCTGATCATGAGGATTATTCAAGCTATAGGCGCCGGCTCCGTGCTTTCATTAGGAATGGTGTTATTTACACGTTATATTCCTGTTGAACGGCGCGGCAAAGCTATGGCCTTTATTATGTCGGCTGTTTCACTGGGACTTGGTCTTGGACCGGTAATTGGCGGTATGATTGTTGATTACTTGGGCTGGCGTTATTTATTTGCAGTCATTGCCTTAGTTTTGCTCCTTATTCCGTTTTTCTATGTACTTATGCCGCGGGAAGTCCCTAAGAAGGGAGTTTTTGACACTCTGGGTGCCATTTTTATAGCAATTGGTACATCCGGAGTTCTGCTCTACCTGACCAATCATTATTTGATTGCTTTGTTCCTGGGTATTATTGGGATTATTTTGTTTATTATTCGGATTCGCACCAGCGCACATCCGTTCGTCCAGCCCTCTTTGTTTCGAAACGGCCGATACTTGAGCCTTGCTTTAACCGGTGTATTTTCTTATATGGTTAGTTTTGGGATTTTGTTCTTGATCCCTCAGGTTCTGGTGCACCGCTTTGGTTTTACGGCTAGTCATGCGGGGTTTATTATTTTCCCGGGTTCACTGTGTGCGATTATTGCTTCTCGTAAAGTAGGTTCTATTATCGATCGTCATGGTAACTCGTCTCTTCTCCGTTTTATGCCGCTTGTTCTGTTAACAGGTACAGTTTTATTCGCGTTGTTTGCTGCGGATTCATGGCTGTCTATTTTATTTTTCTACATTCTGGTTAGCTTGAGTTTCTCTACCCTGACAAGCAGCGTTTCGAACCAGATTTCTAGGGTTCTCCAGGGACCGCAGGTTGGTGCGGGAATGGGTTTGTATCAGCTTTTGCAGTTCTTCAGTGGTGCCTTCAGTGTCGCTCTGGCATCAAGTGCTATGGAATGGCAAAAGGGACGGGTACTTCAAGTAGTTTATACGAATATCTTCTGGGGAATGGCCTTATTGGCGGTTATCTGCGTGTTGTGCTCCTTATTCTACAGCCGTAGCTCTTCCCTGGCTGCCGAATCTAACAAAGGGTCTGTCCCAAATTAATCCTGTTATGAAAATAGGAAAATAGCGCCTGATACAAAGGCCCTGAAGCGGACGTCTCAAATCCTCAAACTAGCTTTAAAGAGAGCAGATTATCAAAAGATAATCTGCTCTCTTTTACAAATAAATAAGATTTTGAGAAGTAGTTGGAGATATATACCGCAACCACTTCTGTTTTTTTATGTTACTGCCCTTACCAGCTTTGTTTACAAACCAGATAATTTTTTACATATACCAAAAGATCCGGTGACTTTATCTTAACAAACGAGATTTATAGTGAGTAGGACAAAGCTTCGCCTAACCCCATTCTTGAAAGTTAAAGGAGGCCTCGTGATGAGCGAGCTGGACAATCAGCTGAACATACCCATTGCAGGGAAACCAGCGGCTGAGGTTGCCTATAGTCGAACGGCGTCGCTGAAGAAATTGAGGTTTAAGGAAAACGCCCTGGCCTATACGTTTCTAGCGCCATCCCTGATTTTATTTATCGTTTTCCTGTTCTATCCGCTGGTTAAGTCGGTTTATCTCAGTGTACACAGCACAGACCCTACCGGCCGTATCGCCGCTTTTGTCGGATTCGAGAATTTTGCGGATTTATTCTCCTCCGGTTTATTTATCAGCGGAATAAAAATTACGGCTTTGTTTGCTTTGCTGACGGTTCCTACCGGCATTCTGCTGGCCTTGATTTTGTCGGCGCTGACCCATCATCTGCTGCGGGGCAAACGATTTTTTCAATTTGCCTTCTCGCTACCGATGGTCATTTCGGTGGGTTCCGCCAGCGTCATCTGGAAGTTTCTGTTCCATCCCACGCTCGGCATGCTGAATTACCTGCTCGAGAAGGTGGGCATGACTCCAGTTCAGTGGCTGATCGATCCGCACTTCGCGCTGTTGTCCATTTCCATTATGACCATATGGATGAATTTGGGATTCAATTACATCATTTTATCCAGCGGCATGCAGGGGCTGCCTGATGAAATTTACGAAAGCGCCAAGATCGACGGCGCGGGACCGCTGCGAGTTTTTTACCGGATCACAATGCCGCTGCTTTCGCCGACTTTGTTTTTTGTGCTGGTGGTATCGACCATCAGCGCGTTCCAGTCCTTTGGTCAAATCAATATTTTGACCCAGGGCGGACCAGTGAATGCCACCAACGTGTTCGTTTATTCGATTTACCAGGAATCCTTCATCAACTTCCGCTTCGGAACGGGCAGCGCGCAAGCGATCATGCTGTTCCTGGTCATCATGCTGCTGACCTTAATCCAGTTCAAATGGGTGGAAAGGAAAGTGCACTATCAATGAGAAAGTTTACAGCCGCGCAAGCCTTGTCCTACCTGCTGCTCCTTGCGGCAGCCGTCATGGTGCTGTATCCGGTGGTATACAGCCTCTTTATGTCTGTCATGTCGCAGGCTGAAGCCAGTGCTTATCCGCCCAGCCTGTTCCCGCATACTTTTCATTTAGCGAATATGCAGGAAGTATTCCATATCGTGCCGATCGCGGTGTTTATCGGGAATACCTTCCTCGTATCCGGCATTGTGATGGTGGGCCAGCTCATAACCTCCAGTCTGGCGGCTTATGCTTTTGCCAAGATGGAATTCAAGGGCAAGGGATTGATGTTCAGCTTGTTTGTTGCGACCATGATGGTCCCTTGGGAAGTCACGATGATTCCGAACTATTTGACGGTTCGTGGTCTGGATTGGCTGGATACTTATCAAGGCCTGACCCTTCCTTTTCTGGCGACAGCGTTCGGCACCTTTATGCTGCGGCAGTTCTTCCTGCAAATTCCGAAAGAGCTGTTTGAGGCGGCCCGCATGGACGGCTGCGGACATTTCCGCTATTTTCTGCTTCATATGCTGCCTTTGTCCCGGCCGGCGCTTGGCACACTTGCCGTTTATTCTTTCCTGAATATGTACAACTCTTATCTGTGGCCGCTGCTTATCACGAACAGCAAACCGATGAGGACCATCCAGATCGGCATTTCGATGCTCGAATTCCAGGAGAGCACCTCCTGGAACCTCGTTTTTGCCGGCATTACGCTGGCGATTCTGCCTTCCTTGATTCTGCTGGTTTTTGGCCTGAAGCAGCTGGTGCGCGGGATGGCGGCAGGAGCGCTCAAGGGTTGAGCTCAAGCAAACTAGAAGTATCAAGCGGTCTTTGCCGCTTCATATAAACCAACAAATATACAATAACTAAGGGAGAGATCTGTGCATGAAGGGGTTTCGTTTCAAGAAAAGTTTGCTTCTGCTGACTACGGCTTTGACTGTAGCCTTGGCAGGATGCGGTTCCAATTCCGGCAGCGGCAATGCGGGCGCAAGCTCAAACAACGGCGGCGGCAATAATGGCACGGCCAGCAACAATTCCGGTACGGCAGCTGCTGCAACGGCAGCCCCTGCCCCTGTTAAACTCACATGGTGGCACTCCATGTCGGGAACCAACGAGAAGGCGATTAATGAAATCGTGTCTGATTTCAACGCAAGCCATCAGGACATCCAGGTTGAAGCCGTATTCCAGGGCAGCTATGACGAAAGCTTGAATAAACTCAAAGCTTCGATCGGATCGAACAGTGGCCCCGACCTGATGCAAGTGTACGAAATCGGCAGTAAATTCATGATCGATTCCAAACTGATTACGCCGGTTCAACAATTTATTGATGCAGACAACTACGATCTGTCCCAGCTGGAACCCAACATTACCCGTTACTATACTATTGACGGTAAGTTGAACGCGATGCCGTTTAATACTTCCAACCCGATCCTGTATTACAACAAAGACGCCTTTAAAGCGGCCGGACTTGATCCGGAGAACCCGCCAAAGACGTACGAGGATTTCGAGAAAGCGGCCAAGGCTTTGGCTAAAAACGGCAAACCAGCTGCCTCGATCGCGATTTACGGCTGGTTTATGGAGCAGTTCTTCGCCAATCAAAATGCCGACTACGTCAACAACGGCAACGGCCGTGAAAGCACAGCTACGGAATCACTGCTTAATTCCGACGCCGGCGTAAAAACGCTGGAATGGTGGAAACGGATGCTGGATGAGAAAGCCGTCTCCAACCTGGGACGGAAAACAGACGATACTGACGCCGCGTTTGCTGCAGGGCAAATCGCTATGACGCTTGATTCCACAGCTTCCCTGCGCAACATCGTACAATCCGTTGGCGGCAAGTTCGAAGTAGGCACAGGTTTCCTGCCTAGACCTGCTGACGCTAAAGAAGGCGGCGTGGTTGTGGGCGGCGCCAGCTTGTATATCATGAACAACAAACCTGAAGAAGAACAAAAAGCAACATGGGAATTCATCAAATATTTGGCCACCCCTGAAGTTCAGGCGAAATGGAGCGTAAATACAGGTTACTTCCCGATCACAAAAGCAGCTTACGATCAACAGGTATTGAAGGACAACATGGCTAAATATCCGCAGTTCCAAACGGCTGTTGATCAGCTGCATGCTTCTACGGAATCCACGGCTACTTCGGGCGCGGTAATGGGCGTATTCCCGGAAGCCCGCCAAATCGTGGAAGGCGCTATTGAAGCAGCACTGAACGGCCAGAAAGAACCAAAAGCAGCTTTGGATGAGGCTGCTAAACAAATTACAGATAAAATTGCTCAATACAACAAAACCGTTCAGAATTAAGCTCGAGAGGAATAAGAAGGATCAAACAAGAAATTAGGCACAGCTTGTGACGTATCCCTCGGCCCGGACTGCAGGAAGGAAATGTTCCTCCCTTGCGGACAGGCCGGGGGATTTTTCTAATGTCTTATACCGGAGTTTGCACATAAGGACTCTGCCGGATCATCTGGATGAAGTGATCAGCTGCGGCCGACAAGGGTTCCTTCCTCCGGGTACATACGCCGATGGTGTTCCGAAGCCGGATCCCCTCTACGTCCACCCTGCATAACGCGCCTCGCTCTACGTAATCGCGCACCACCAGCGAAGAAACAAAGCTGGCCCCATAACCGGCAACGACGGAGGTAATGGCTTCGTGCAGGCCGTTAAACTGCAGGGCCACACGGGGAGCCGGCAGATTATAGGTACGGCACAGGGAGAATAACCGCTCACGGGTGGAGCTTCCTTCTTCCCGCATGACAAAAGGCTGCTTGACCATCTCCTCCAAGCCGATCTTCCGGCCGGCATAAGGATGCAGCGGAGAGACAACAAACCACAGCTCGTCTTCAAACAGCTGCTCCATTTGAATGCTGTCCTCCCACTCTTCCGCTGCGCCTCCAAATACCGCCATATCTGCCTCCATATTTAGCAGCAGCTTCATGGCACCGGCCGAATTGGTGGTGGTGATGGACATTTCGACCTGCTCGTATTTTTGTTTGAAACCCGCAATCCATGCGGGAAGCAGAAAATTTGCGGGCAGATAGGTAGCCGCAAGCCTGATGGCACCTTTGGCGCCGGACTGGTAATCCAGCACGAGCTGTTCGATCTGCTGCTCAACGGCAAACAGGCGCGTTGCATGGGCGGCTAATTTTTCACCGGCTTCCGTCAGCGCGATTCCCCTGCCCTGGGGTTTCAGAAGGTTTAGACCGAGCTCCTTCTCGAATTTCTTCACCTGCGCGGTAATGGCCGGCTGGCTGATATTCAGCTGCTCCGAAGCCCGGGTTACGCTGCCTGATGAAGCAATGACATGGAACAGACGCAAGGCATGCAGATTCAAAATGGACAATCCCCTTTCATAACTTATATATATGATTAAGAATAAAAGATATATTATATTTATTGTTTGTATTCCCATACACTATACGTGTAAAGAACAACAAAAACAAGGAGCGGATGACAATGGGATGGCAGAAATTGTGGACGCAAGTAGATGGTTACATGGCGGATCGTTTGGTCGCTGAAGATGAAGTGCTGAAGCGGGTTTGGCAAAACAACAGAGAAGCCGGACTCCCTGAAATCGACGTCGCGCCTAATCAGGGACAGCTGCTGCAGCTGCTCGTGCGGATGCAGGGGGCACAACGGATTCTGGAGATCGGCACGCTGGGAGGCTACAGCACGGTTTGGATGGCCCGAGCTCTTCCGGAAGACGGCGAGCTGGTCACGCTGGAATATGATCCTCATCATGCAGAGGTAGCCCAGCAGAATCTGGAGCTGGCAGGCGTAAGCGACAAGGTGACAATCCGGGTAGGAGCGGCGCTTGATGAGCTTGCGAAAATGGAACAGGAGCGGGCCGGCGATTTTGATTTTATCTTTATCGATGCCGACAAACCAAACAATCCGGGGTATCTGGAGTGGGCCTTGAAATTTTCGCACCCTGGAACAGTTATTGTCGGGGACAATGTGGTGCGCGGCGGGGAGATCTTGAATCCAAACAGCGAAGATCCGCGGGTAAGAGGGGTGCAGAACTTTTTCGACATGCTGGCTAAAGAACCCCGCGTCACCGCAACCGCCCTGCAAACGGTTGGGATCAAAGGTTATGACGGGTTTATGATGGGGATTGTGAACGGATAAGCTTATAACAACCAGACCCGTAAATATTTGAATAAGGATTATCATATCGTTCTGACTTAAGCTACAATAGAGGAAAATCAGCAAACAGGAACGCGCAAGGGAAAGGACAACCATCTATGACGACTAGGCTTTATTACGGCGATGCCGGATTACGGGAATGGACAACAACGGTTACGGACAGGCAGGAGCGTGATGGCGGTTATTATGTCCAGCTGGAGGAGACGGCTTTTTATCCGGAGGGCGGGGGACAGCCGTCGGATACCGGCAGGATTAACGGGATTCAGGTGCTTGAAGTGCAGGCGGACGACAAGGAAACCATCTGGCACCGGGTTGAAAGTTTTCTGGAGGAAACCGAGGTTCGATGTGTCCTAGATGGGGAGCGGCGGTTTGACCATATGCAGCAGCACAGCGGACAGCATTTGCTTTCCGCCGTCTGTTTGAGCCTGCATGGAGCGGCGACATTAAGTTTTCACATGGGGACCGATTATGCCACCATCGACGTGGAGGCTCCGGAATTGAGCCCTTCGCAGCTGGATGCGCTGGAGCAGGAGGTTAACCGGCACATTTATGAGGACCGGAAAATTACCGCTTATTTCGTCAGCCGGGAGGAAGCGGCTTCGCTGCCGCTCGTCAAACAGCCAAAGGTCATGAACAACATCCGAATCGTGGAAATCGACGGCATTGAATATAATGCCTGCGGCGGGACCCATGTTTCTTCGACCGGAGCCATCGGTATGATCAAGCTGCTTAAAGCCGAGAAGCAGAAGGGACATACCCGGATATACTTCAAATGCGGGAGCCGGGCGCTTAAGGAATTTAACGATAATCTGGTTATTCTAAACGCGCTGGCCGCCAAATTTAATACCGGCAAAGAGGAGATCCTGGACCGCTTTGCCAAATGGGAGCAGGAACAGCAGACACTGAAATCGGAGCTCGCGGTACTAAAGGAGCAGAATGACCAATACGTGTCCAAGGAGCTGCTAACGGGGGCTAACGAGGGGGTAATCGGGCAGGTTTTTGAAGAAAAAACGCTTAAGGACGCCCAGAACCTGGCCGTCAAGCTGGCGGCGGACAGCGGTCTTCCTGTCCTGTTCCTGACCGGCATCGACAACAAGGTGTTGCTTGCGTACGGCGGGAAAGGGGAACTCTCCTGCGGCGCGTTCTTTAAAGCCCACCTGGCCGAATATCACGGCAAAGGCGGCGGAAGCGACAAGATGGCTCAAGCCGGATTCGGCAGCCGGGAAGAGGCGGAGCGTTTTTATCAATTTGCTGTAAATGCAGTCGCACTGAAACCTTTAGACCAATAACCTGGCAGTTCGAGCATAAAGGAAAGAGGGTGTCCCCCAAGTAACCTGGGAACACCCTCTTTTTTTATGTGCAGAAACCAGCTTATGAGCAGAAACCCGACTCTAATCAGGCAACCGGATATTCGCTCAGGAATAAAGCCATCATCCGGCTGATGGCGCGTTCTCCGTCAACACCAAGGCAGAAATCGACAGGCCGCCCGACATGCGGTTTGGCTCTCCGGTCGGTGACGACCATGCCGGCCACCTGCTCACCTTCCGTTGCAATAAAAGCGTGCAGATTTTGAGTTGTAACCAGGCTTGGATTCTCGGCGACCAAAACGGCGAGCAAATCATGCATCGGGCAGGCGCCGATCAAGTGGTTGGCCTCCTGGTAGAACCGGAAATAATGCTCGAGTGAATCGCGGAGGAAAGCCACCATCGGCTGCTTAGCAGCCGGGGCATGCTCCAGCAGGTATCCCAGCTGATGCCGGGTCAGCAGCGTCTGGAGGGTGACGTCAAGCCCGACGATGGTCAGAGGCATGCCGGATTGAAAAACAGCCGCCGCCGCTTCGGCGTCCCCGGCGAAATTGGCTTCAGCTACCGGAGATACGTTGCCGGGCACCAGGACGCTGCCGCCCATAACGACAACCTGCTTGAACATGCCGGCAATGCCGGGATCAAGCTCCAGAGCCAAAGCCAGGTTGGTCATGCGGGCCAGCGTAACCAGCGTAATTTCGCCGGGATATTTATGAGCCATCTCAACGATGTATTCGGCTGCCGACTGGCGGATCACCTGCTGGTTGGATGCGGGCAGCTCGGCGCCGCCGATGCCGTTGTGGCCGTGCACATGCTCGGAGAACCGGACGTCGGTTCGGACTAGCGGATGAGCGGCCCCTTTGGCGACGGGAATGTCATTTTCCAAGCCGGCTAATTTTAATAATCTTAACGTGTTGTCCGTGGCTTGCTCGACATCGATATTGCCGAAGCAGGTTGTGATGCCCTCGACTTGGATTTCAGGCGAAAGCAGGGCATAAAGAAGCGCGATCGCGTCGTCGATGCCGGTGTCCGCATCCAGAATCATACGTTGCTTATTCATATATTTCCTCCAAATATAAACGAAAAATAAGATGTTAGGGGAAAGACCCCCGTCCTATTATCAGGGATACGACAGAAGAGGACAAGACGTGAGCGGAAAAAGCTTAATAAAACTTATTTGAGTAAGTAGCGGTCTGTTTTGAGCGGCGCGGCTTGACAGGGGATGGCGGGTATGGATAAAATGAAATCATGGATTTAGTAAATTAGTAATTTAGTTAATTAGTAAATGAATAAACGAGAAAGTCCCTAACCTGGTGACAGCAAATAAATCGAAGGTGGCCTTTACATGAAAATTCCTACCAGTCTTAAACATAAGCCGGTTATTGTTTCCGAGAATTATGAAAATGTGGACGGCAGATACGCCGGAGAAACGGACGCCAAAGGCCTGTCCCTGGGTTTGGCCCAATGGAATGACCGCGGCAAGGTGGATATTTCCGCCAAGGTCTGGCGGTACACCGGGGAGAAGTGGTCAAGACAGTCCGAGGAGCTGCCGCTCCACCGGGTGCTTGACCTGGCGATTTTGGTGACGAGCAGCATGGCCCATTTTCGTGAAGCGTACCGGTATGAAGATTTGTATGATCCGGAGAATCCGGTTATTGACCGCGTGGGCCTGCAGGGGGACGCCATGACGGTTGCGGTGGCTACGGACAACGACAAAATCAAGGAAGACATCAAACTGTTCAGCCAGGCGCTTAGCGATGACAGCGAGCTGATCGGAGAACGCCTGCGGACGCTGTCGCGAATTTTAAAGGAAATGGGATATTAATCGAAGGGACTTTTTAATAACAGGGGAGGGGTAATTCGTGTCTTTGGACAAACAGCGCAAGAAGGAATTGGCATCACAGTACACCCAGACGTTTCGCAGAATGGGCATTTATCAAATCCGGAATACAGTGAATGGAAAAAGATTAGTCGCTTCCGCGATGGATCTGGACGGCGCCCGCAATCGTCTGGCCTTTACCCAGCAGAACAACGTAAACAGCATGGGTGCGCTGCAGCAGGACTGGAACCGGTACGGGGGAGCAAGTTTTGTGTTCGAAGAGCTGGATGAGATCAAGCCGGAAGAAGATTTTGCCGATGCCGCCGGATTGGAGAAATACAAAGGAGAGCTCGAAGCGCTGCTGGAAATGTGGATCGAGAAACTCCAGCCGTTCGGGGATCAGGGATACAATAAACGCCCCAAATAAGGGAAAAGATAAAATCGTTCTGCTCTGAATAAGAGGGGGCGATTTTTTTTATAAAAGGAATTGATTTGTAAATTTATGGGTTTGACTTGGAGTTCACTCCAACGGGTATGATGATCGTGTTAACCGAATTTCGAGCCATAGCAGGGGAGGTCGCCAAGTGTACGGGTTTGATCATAACCGGTCCTACACCATTGCCGAAATTGCCGAACAGACCGGTCTTTCGCCGGATACGCTCAGGTATTACGAGAAAATCGGGCTGATTCTTCCGCCGGAACGTGGGTATAGCGGGCAGCGCAAGTATAGTCCAGCGGACTTAAGCAAAATCGTATTCGTCACTCATCTCAGAAACACGCGCATGCCGCTTAAGAAGATTCAGGAATATATTGAAGCTTATAACGTACAGAATGAGGAAAAATGCTACGCCCTGCTGGACGAGCACCGGCAGACCGTTGAATCGGAAATTGAGGAATGGAAAGCCACGCTGGATTTGCTGAAGTACAAGCTGGAGCATTTCCAGGAAGTGAAAGACGGCAAGTTATCGAAAGGAGCAGATCAACATGAAGACAAATGACACGATTACACCTCAGGAGCCGCTGAATACCGGTTTCGGACCGCGCACAACGGCGGCGGAAGCGGTTGGGAAGGTCAATCTAGAAGGGAAGGTCGCCATCGTCACGGGCGGTTATTCCGGACTGGGGCTTGAAACCACGCGGGTATTGGCCGCTGTAGGAGCCAAGGTGATCGTGCCGGCGCGTACGCCTGAGAAAGCCAAGGCCGCCCTGGCTTCGATTCCCGGGGTGGAGCTGGAAATGCTGGATCTGATGGATCCGGCTTCTATCGACGCTTTTGCCGAGCGGTTTGTCCGCTCCGGACGGCCATTGCATATTTTGGTCAACAGCGCAGGGGTCATGGCTTCGGAGGAGGCTTATGACAGCCGCGGGTATGAGCAGCAATTTGCCGTGAACCACCTGGGCACTTCCAATTGACGGCCCGGCTGTGGCCCGCGCTTAAAGCTGCCGGCGGCGCCAGAGTGGTGTCCGTATCCTCCAAAGGACACCGGCTTGGAGGCGTAGATTTCGACGATTTGTTCTTTAAAAATAAACCTTACAGCAAGTGGGCGGCTTACGGGCAGGCCAAAACGGCTAACGCGTTGTTTGCGGTAGAGCTGGACCGCAGGGGCCAAAAGGAAGGGGTGCGGGCCTTTTCGGTGCATCCAGGCAGCATCCTTACGGATCTGGCCCGTCATCTTTCTGACGATGAGCTGATGGCGATGGGGGCAGTTAACGGGCAAGGCGAACGTGGATACGCTGCTTATGACAATGAGCGGAAAACGGTTCCCGAAGGCGCGGCGACCATCGTCTGGTGCGCAGTGAGTCCGATGCTGGACGGAAAGGGCGGCGTTTATTGCGAAAACGTGGATATCGCCCGCCAGGTTGAACCCGGGAAAGAAGGCGAGCCGAATATGTCCGGCGTCTGTTCCTGGGCGGTTGACCCGGAAGCCTCTGCCCAGTTATGGAACGTCAGCGAGCAGTTGACGGGCGTAAATTTTGAAACAAACTAACCCGGTGCAAGCAGGATTACAGAAAAGGCGTCTCCGTTAATCGGGGATGCTTTTTCTTAGTGTGCCACGCATGGCGATTAACTAGGTGGTGAAAGTCCACTGTGGGGGTTTGTAGTTACCAACCACTAGCCAAGAGCAAGGGTGTCCACCGCGAGGTGGAATCCAAAGGAAGCTGGAGGCAAACTTCCGGCCCAAGGAACACGAACATCATCAGGCATAGGATACGGGATGAGTCTGCTAAACAAGACGAAGTCCAATTAACTACACGGACGTACCAATGTAAATGATGTGGGTATATGGAAGGAAAGTGAATCGTCTTACCGTGGGAGGTCTCATGGACGTGAGGAGATGCACTTCGAATCACGGTTGAAACAAGATTTATCATGAGAAGTCAGCAGACGCCATAGTACCGCGAACAGTCGACGGTTCGAGGGAAGGGCTGAACCTTAGGAGGTGAAGTCAATGAAAGTTACCGAAACAGGAGCCAAGGGCAGCCAACTTCTAACGGAAGACTCTTTGCAAAAGAATAGTGCGGAACACGAAGGATATGCGGGAGTGCACAGTCCTGCGAGGATAACCGAAACCGACGACACCAACGCAACCGAGTCGAAGGACCGGTTGCTTGAGAAAATCGTTAGCAGGGACAACTTGAACGAAGCATTCAAGAGAGTCAAAGCGAACAAGGGATCGCACGGAATCGACGGGATGGGAGTAGATGAACTTCTACAATATCTCAGAGACAACGGCGAGACCATCAAGCAACTGATCTTGGGCGGCAAGTACCGCCCGAATCCCGTTCGAAGGGTAGAGATTCCCAAAGAGAACGGAAAGAAGAGAAACCTTGGCATCCCAACAGTGGTTGACCGAGTCATCCAGCAGGCAATCGCCCAAGTGCTTACGCCAATTTATGAGAGGCAGTTTTCAGACAACAGCTACGGATTCCGACCCAAACGGAGCGCACACCACGCGATGAAACGAAGCCAACAATACGTGCAAGAGGGATATCGTTACGTGGTGGATATGGACTTGGAGAAATACTTTGACACCGTCAACCAAAGCAAGCTTATCGAGGTGCTTTCAAGAACGATCAAAGACGGACGAGTGATCTCGCTCATCCATAAGTATCTCCGGGCGGGAGTCGTCGTGAAGCATAAGTTTGAGGACACGGAAATCGGCGTACCGCAGGGAGGGAACCTAAGTCCGATTCTCAGCAATATCATGCTGAATGAATTGGACAAGGAACTGGAAGCAAGAGGACATCGATTCGTGCGATACGCAGACGATATGCTCATATTCTGCCGGAGCAGGAGGAGTGCGGAGCGTACCCTGACGAAAATTCTCCCTTACATCGAGAAGAAGTTGTTTCTCAAGGTAAACCGGGAGAAAACGATTGTGGACGATGCGACAAAAGTTAAATTTCTTGGCTTCTCATTCTACCAGAGCAAAGGGGAAACGCGGGTCAGAATCCATCCCAAATCCGTATCCAAGATGAAAGCTAAAGTGAAAGAGCTAACGTCGAGAAGCAACGGAATGGGCAACACCGACCGGGCGCTGAAGCTTAGGCGTTACATCATGGGATGGGTAAATTATTTCAAGCTTGCTGACATGAAACAACTACTCCAAACCACTGATAAATGGATGAGAAGGCGTATCCGAATGGTCTTCTGGAAGCAATGGAAACGAGTGAGGACGAAACTCGAAAGGCTTATATCGCTCGGAATTCATGAACAGAAGGCGTGGGAATACGCAAACACAAGAAAGGGCTATTGGAGAATCTCCAATAGCCCAATCCTCTCGAAGTCCCTCGGTAACAATAGGCTGAAGAACCTCGGATTCCTTTTCTTTTCTGATTATTATCGACAAGTTACTGCGCATTCCTAATGGAACCGCCGTATACCGAACGGTACGTACGGTGGTGTGGGAGGTCGGCTGCCCAATTAATGGGTAGCCTCCTACCCGATTTGATTTCCTCATAATATTAAAGGAATAGCGATAACATTTTACATAAGTCATGATTTCTCTAAATTTTGAGGCGATAAAATAGTTTGTACTCATTCGTAAACATGGAGGTAATCTGGTGAACAACTTTTTAAATATTGCCCACAGGGGAGCATCCGGCTATTGTCCGGAAAATACGATGGCAGCGTTTAAGCGTGCTATTGAGCTTGGCGCAAACGGCATCGAAACTGATGTGCAAATGACGGCTGACGGTCATCTGGTGCTTATTCATGACGAAGGGCTGCAAAGAACCGCCGGTTCGCCGAAGCGGGTCAAAGACGTGACCTTGGAAGAGCTCCGCACTTTGGACGCAGGCTCCTGGTATGACCCATCTTTTGCCGGAGAACGGGTGCCAACGCTTCGCGAGCTGCTGGAATTGGTGCTGCCGACCTCTGTCCAGGTCAATATTGAACTGAAGAACGGGATCGTGCAATATCCGGGGCTGGAAGAAGCCGTTATCCAGGAAGTCCGCGAACTCGGATTAAGCGACCGGATCATTATTTCCAGCTTTAATCATTATTCGCTGGTGAAATGCAAACAGCTGGCACCGGAAATCCGGACAGGCGTGTTATACATGGAAGGTTTATATGAGCCTTGGAAATATGCGGCCGGTTTGGGGGCGGATGCGCTGCATCCTCACTACTTTGCCGTGCTGCCTGAATGGGTGGCGGCTTCGGCGGAACAGAACATCGCTTACCATCCTTTTACCGTTAATAAGGAAGAGGACATGAAGCGGCTGCTAGAAGCCGGCGTTGCGGCCATCATCACCGATTATCCCGACAAGCTCGGCAGCCTGCTGCAGGTGAAGAACAAGTAAAGTCACGTTAGGAAAATGGTCAGGGGCACGCTTTTAAATGAAAAAAATCCCTCCTTGCTGCAAGTTCAGCAAGGAGGGATTTTTTTGCTCCAGAATCAGCCTGTTTTAATTTCCCGGTTTGCCCGTCTCGTTTCGATGGCTTCCTCGTAATCCCGAATCAGGCCGTCGAAGATGCTTTCCCAGGATTGGCGGAGCGCATGGTTGCGCGCTTCACGCCCCATATCAGCAAGCAGGGAAGGCAGCGCCGCGAGCCTGCTGATCTCTTCGGCCAGCACATCGGCGCGGCGCGGCTCCACGAGGCTGCCGGTAACGCCCGGCATAACGAGATCCTTGACCCCGCCTGCATTCACGCCAATAACGGGCAGTCCGGAAGCCATTGCTTCCAGGACGACGTTCCCGAACGTTTCCGTGCTGGACGGAAACACAAACAGGTCGGCGGAGGCGTACAGCTCCGCCAGTTCCTCGCCGTGTTTGTACCCAGTGAAGGTGACGTTGCCTGGGACCTGGCTTCTCAGCTCGGGCAGCATCGGCCCATCGCCGACTACCAGCAGATGCATCTGCGAGCGGACGTTGTCCGGCAGCTGCTGCATAGCCTGGGCCAAGGTAGCGATATCCTTCTCCGGCGCGATCCGGCCAACGAACAGCAGCAGCAGCGGGGCGGTGATCCCGTAGCGTTCCTTGACGCTGTCAGTGTTGCGTGCAGCCGGGGTGTAGAACGTACAGTCGACGCCGCGAGACCAAAGACGAAGCCGCTGGAATCCCTGCATGCGAAGCGTGTCTATCGTTTCCTGGGAGGGAGCAAAGGTGGCATCGCAGGTCTGGTGAAACCATCTCATGTATCTCCAGTACAGGGGAACGATTTTCTGCAGGCGGTAATATTCGAGATACCGGTCGAAATGAGTATGATAGGAGATGACATGAGGCAGGTTATGGGTGTTGGCATAACGAAGTCCGCATAATCCAAGGTTAAACGGGGTCGCCATGTGAAGCAGATCAGGCTGAAAAGCGCTGAGCTGCTTGCGGATGGCCGGCAGATTCGGCAGCGCCAGGCGGCATTCCGGATAGAGCAGAAAGGGAATGCTTGCAATCGGGCGGATCGAACCGGCGTATTGCTCCTCGGGAGCCGATTTCGGGGTAAACAAAAGATGTTCGATGCCTCTGCGTTCCAAATGCCGGGTCAGCCGGTTGAGCGTCAGAGCAACACCGTTCGTCTGCGGGAAAAAGGTGTCCGTAAACAAGGCTAATCGCATGGATGACCTCCTCACTACTCGTATTCCTCTTATCTTAGTCTTTAAATATTCAGCACAAATCAAATGGATGTTAAGGCAATAAAAATCCCTTTACTTTAATGAAAAAGGAATACGGCTTTTGCCTTCAGCATAAGCGCTGGGCCCTTCGGTTAAAGGGCGATGAAAGTTTTTTGAATTATTTTGAATGAATTTGATTGATTTTGATTGATTTTATGTTATGATAAAAGCAGTTGGAGGTATGCATATGCTGACTGAAGAACGCTACAACTTAATTTTACAGCGCTTACATGATCAGGGG
Source organism: Paenibacillus yonginensis (assembly GCF_001685395.1). Lineage (NCBI taxonomy): Bacteria > Bacillati > Bacillota > Bacilli > Caryophanales > Paenibacillaceae > Paenibacillus > Paenibacillus yonginensis. The sequence continues at coordinate 823,990 of NZ_CP014167.1, forward strand.
ATTGTAAAACTGCAGGAGCTGGTAGACTTGATAGGCGCTTCGGAATCCACGATCCGCCGGGATTTGGTTGATTTGGAGAGCAGGCGGCTGCTCAAGCGGGTTCATGGAGGAGCCAGCTTGCCCGGGGAGAAAAGCAAAGAACCGGGTATCGAAGAGAAAACGTTCAAAAACGTTCAGGAGAAAGCAGCTATCGCCCGGATGGCAGCCAAGCAGCTGCAGGACGGGGAATGTATCTATCTGGATGCAGGAACGACAACTCTGGCCATGATTTCCTTCATTGAGGCCCGTGACATCACGGTTGTGACAAACGGCTTGTCGCATGTAGAAGCCCTGGTGAGCAAACAGATTCGCAGCTATTTGTTAGGCGGAATGATGAAAACGCATACGAAAGCGGTGATCGGCAGCATTGCGCTCCAGAATATCGACAACTTCCGGTTTGATAAATGTTTTCTCGGCACAAACGGGGTGGATCCCGAAATGGGATATACGACACCCGATCCTGAAGAGGCTTTGATCAAACGAAGGGCCCATGAATTATCCGGCCAATCTTATGTGCTGGCGGATGCCAGCAAGTTTGGTGAAATCACTTTCGCCAAGCTGTTCGATCTGGAGGAAGCCGTATTGATTACTGACAGGATGCCGGAACGCTGGAGAACCTCCATCACACAGAAAACCAACATAATTGAGGGATAACCATGATATATACGGTAACGCTGAATCCTTCCATCGATTTTATCGTGGAAGTGGAAGATTTCAAACTGAACGGCTTGAACAGGATGACGAGGGATTTGAAGCTGCCCGGCGGCAAAGGCATTAACGTCTCCCGGGTGCTGAACCGGCTCGGAACTGACAACACTGCAGTCGGCTTTATCGGCGGATTTACGGGCTGCTACGTGGAGGATTGCTTGAAAGCCGAATCCGTACGGACCGGTTTTGTTAAAGTCCAGCAGGACACCCGGATCAACATCAAGCTGAAGCACGGGGAAGAGACGGAGATCAACGGACTTGGACCCGCCATCCGTGAAGAGGATGCCTTGCAGCTGCTGCGGCAGCTGGAGGGGGTGGGTGTAGGCGATGTATTGGTGCTTTCGGGGAGTGTGCCTCCTTCACTCGGGGAAGATTTTTACGACCGATTGATCGAGGGATGCCAGCGGAAGGGGGCTGAATTTGTCATCGACACCACGGGGGCAGCCTTAAGAAACGCCTTGAAGCACAAGCCGCTTCTGATTAAACCCAATCACCATGAATTAGCGGAGCTGTTTGGCGTCACGCTGAAGGACAAAACCGAAGTTGCTGCCTACGGCCGCAAGCTGCTTGAGCTGGGAGCACAGCACGTTCTTGTCTCCATGGCAGGAGAGGGTGCTTTGCTGCTCACAGAAACAGAAACCTACGAAGCCAACGTACCGGCCGGCCGGGTACGAAATTCCGTAGGTGCGGGGGATTCCATGATCGCCGGATTTATCAGCGCATGGACCGAAGGCAAAGGTTTGCTGGAAGCTTTCCGGACAGGGGTGGCTGCCGGCAGCGCAACCGCCTTTTCCGATGATCTGGCCACAGGGGAATATATCCGCGAATTACGTTCGCAAGTCCATCTTACGAAATGGAATTAACGGGTGCAGGGAAATCGATATTAGCTAAGGGGAGAAAGTCATGAAAATCACGGATCTGATGATTAAAGAAACGATGATTATGAATCTGAAGGCGGTAACGAAAGAAGCGGCCATCGATGAACTGATCGCTAGTCTGGCCGCGCATGGCCGGATCAACGATCCGGTTTTGTTCAAGGAAATGATTTTGAAGCGGGAAGCGGAGGCCAGCACCGGCATTGGCGGAGGCATTGCGATGCCTCACGCCAAAACGAAGGCGGTCAACGAAGCGACGGTTGTTTTTGCCAAAAGCGAAAAAGGAGTCGATTACGATACGTTGGACGGAGAGCCTGCAACCCTCTTCTTTATGATTGCCGTACCGGAAGGTGCAGGAAATGTGCATTTGCAGACGTTGGCTTCGCTTTCCAAGCTGCTGATTGACAGCGGTTTCATCGAACAGCTGCAAGCCGCTTCCACGCCTGACGAGGTGGCGGCCTTGTTTAACGGGAAACAGCAGGAAGAAGCGGGGGCTCAAGACGACTCATCAAAATCCGAACCGTCTGGATCGAAAGCTGACGAATCCGATGATTTTGTAGTTGCCGTTACAGCTTGTCCTACTGGCATTGCCCATACTTATATGGCCGAAGATGCCTTAAAGAAAAAAGCGGCCGAGCTCGGTGTGCAGATCCGTGTGGAAACCAACGGCTCGGAAGGCGCAAAAAAACGTGCTGACCGCCGAGGAAATCCGCCGGGCCAAAGGGGTTATTATCGCCGCCGACAAGCAGGTCGAAATGAGCCGCTTCGACGGCAAGCCGCTGCTGCAGAGACCGGTAAGCGACGGCATCCGCAAACCGCAGGAGCTGATTGAGAAAGCGCTGCGCGGAGATGCGCCGGTTTACCGCAGCACAGGGGCCAAAGCCGAGCCGAACACTTCTTCCGGCCAAGGCAAATCAAGCGTAGGCAGTAAAATTTACAAAGATTTGATGAACGGGATTTCCCACATGCTGCCGTTTGTGGTTGGAGGCGGTATTCTGATCGCGATTTCCTTCCTGTTTGAACAGGTAGGAGGAGCGGACAATCCGATTTACAAACTGCTGATGACCATTGGCGGAGATGGAGCGTTCCACTTTCTGATTCCGATTCTGGCCGGCTTTATTGCGATGAGCATCGGCGACCGTCCGGCTCTGATGCCCGGCATGGTCGGCGGCCTGATGGCAGTCAACTCGAATTCCGGTTTCCTTGGCGGTCTGGCGGCAGGTTTCCTGGCCGGTTATATTGTCATCGGTTTGCGGAAAGTATTTGCCGGTCTGCCGAAAACGCTGGACGGCCTGAAGCCGATCCTTCTGTATCCGGTTGTTGGCCTGCTGATAACCGGCGTAATCATGTATTACATCTTTGATCCTGTCTTCAGCACCATCAACGAATGGGTGGTTTCCGGCCTGAATAACCTGGGCACCGGCTATGCCGTCTTGCTTGGCCTCGTTCTGGGCGGCATGATGTCCATCGACATGGGGGGGCCTTTCAATAAAGCGGCTTATACTTTTGCGATCGGCGTATTTACCTCAAGCGGCAACACCAACGGTACGATGATGGCAGCCGTTATGGCAGGCGGCATGGTTCCGCCTCTCGCCATTGCGCTTGCGACGACATTGTTCAAACGCAAATTTACGGAAGATGAGCGAAAATCCGGCATAACGAACTATGTACTCGGTTTGTCCTTCATTACGGAAGGCGCGATCCCGTTTGCGGCGGCCGATCCGCTGCGCGTGCTTACTTCCTGCATCCTGGGTTCTGCGGTGGCCGGTGGCCTGACCCAGCTGTGGCACATCAATATTCCGGCTCCGCACGGCGGCATTTTTGTGGCAGCTCTGGCCAATCACGCTTTGCTGTTCCTGCTGGCGGTGGTAATTGGAGCTGTGTTGTCCGGCCTGATACTCGGCATTTGGAAAAAAGCTCTGGATCCCGAGCGGAACCAGGCTCTATAAGGAGACCAAGGAAGAAACCGGCAGCCGCATGGCTGCCGGTTTCTGTACGAGGTCACCAGTCCGGCTCGGCATAAAGGTTGATCAGATTGCTGCCGCATGCCTCTTGCGGGTGTCGTAAGAGCGGCTGGCCAGCACAAGCGCCAGATTGCCGAGATGCTGGACGCTTCGGCTTCGGAAGCCGTGGGAGCAAGGATGAAATCGGCCAGCGTCCATCAAGAACATCTGCCGCCCTTCCTCCAGAACCTGCTCTTTTGGGTCAAGCAAGCATGTCCCGGCAGGACTCCTGCCACTGGTGTCCTTGCTTACCTGCATTTCCGTGAACCAGCCATATGTTGGGAGAAGATAAATCCGGATAGTCTTTTTCGTTAAGTGACTGTCAAAATTTACAATCCAATTATTAAAAAATAAATATAAAAAAACAAAACCTATTTCCGATATGTATAGTGGTGACTCCGTTTCAAGCACAGCCCCTGCTTACGCAAGAAACCTAGCACATCAAAGAATAATAATGGGAAGAACGGCATGCACTGCGGTTCACCTTTGGAGGAGAAGACATGTTCAACTTGCGTAATGTGAAAATTCGATTCAAACTCCTGTTTCTAGTCATCACGGCAATCGTATTTTTACTGCTGATCGGAGGCACGGGCTATTATTATCTGGACCTTACCGTGAACAACTCAAAGGTGCTTTATGAGAAGAACCTGATGAAGGTCAAAACGATTAACGAATGAATTCAAATTTTAATACGGCTATGAATGATATACTCGGATTAATGCTGACCGAGGATGTGAAACTGAACGATAACCTCAACAAAGATTATGGCGAAATGAACAAAGTAAATCTGATGCTCCTTGAAGACTATGGAAAGCTGATTGCTGGACAAGAGGAGAAAAAGAACTATGACGAGCTGGTCAAGCAGGTTGACAAGCTGATCAAGGACTCGGACAAAATGGTAGTTCTCGCTACCAACAACCATAACGCTGAAGCTTATAAAATTTATCTGAATGAAATCACCCCTGTTAAAGATTCGATTGAGAAGTCGATTGGGGAGTTAAGCCAAATTACGGCTCAGGACTCGATGAACCGGAATGATGAAAATATCCAGGCTGGCACAACGGCTAAAATGGTGAGCATCGGCCTGCTGGCCCTGGCGGTTCTGCTGCTTGCTGCGATGGCTCTTCTGATCATCAGACTTATTACCCGTCCTCTGGAGGGTTTAGAGAACCTGATGGCGAAGGCCGCAGGCGGAGACTTGACGGTCAAAGGCACTTATTTGTACCGGGATGAGCCGGGCAAGCTCACCCAATCTTTCAACAAGATGGCAGACTCGCTGCGCTCTCTGGTCATAGAAGTGAACGAGAAATCCTCGATGCTTGCGTCCAGCTCTGAAGAGCTGCTGGCTGTTTCCGAACAAACGGCAAGCTCTACGGAGAACATCTCCAGACAAATTCAGGAGATCAGCGAAGGAACGGATTCTCAGGCACGGGGCTCGGCGGAGGTGAGCCGGACCATGCAGGAGATGACCAAAGGCATCAGCCGGATCGCAGAATCTACCGGAGATTTGGTGGAAACGTCCCGCCAATCAGAGAATAACGCAATCACCGGGCATGAGTTTGTAACACAGGCGATGCGGCAGATGGAGCAGATTCATGAGTCTGTTGTTCATCTGGCCGAAGCGGTCGAGGAGCTGAACCGCAAGTCGGAGAACATCGGGGAAATTACGAATACGATCAATGACATTGCGGCACAAACCAGCCTGCTTTCGCTGAATGCGGCCATCGAAGCCGCCCGGGCGGGGGAAGAGGGCCGGGGATTTGCCGTTGTAGCCGCAGAGGTGAGAAAGCTCGCTGAACAAACCGGACAGTCGGCAGGCAACGTATCAGAGCTGATTGGCGAAATTCAAAGGGATACGTCGAGCCTGTACCGCACAATGGAGGACAGCAGGCAATATGCGCAAAGCGGACAGTCGGTGATGAAGGATGTCAGTCATAACTTTGACAACATCCTGCAGAACATTCGTGAGCTGTCGGAGCAGCTTCAGGAGGTATCGGCCGTCACGGAGCAAATGTCGGCAGCTTCTGAAGAGGTGCTTGCTTCCGCCGAAACTTCAGCCGAGATCGCCGACAATGCCAAAGGGCTGTCCCAGAACGTAGCAGCTGCGGCTCAAGAGCAGCTGGGTTCTGTCGAGGAGGTCAGCGGCTCGGCCGGTCATTTGAGCGGGCTGGCTCAAGAGCTGAAGGCTTCAATTGAACGATTTAAGGTGTAAGCGCTGACCGGATGCGGCTGGTTTGTTTTCAGCAACTGGTTGTCGGTAATAACCAGAGTCTGCTCCTTTAAGACGCGGTCCTTCGGGACCGCGTTTTCCTGCTTGGACAATGTATAGGAATCGGAAGGGTCTCCTGGGGAGAAAGGCTGCCGGCAAAGTTGTCTTTTTTGGGTAAGCGAGAAGGTCTCTGGGACTTGAGGCTTAAAATTTTACGCGCCGTTTACAAAACTAGATAAAGAAATTATCAAATTTAGTCGATAGTTAAATTGTCTGCAGTAACATTAGCAAGATAAAAGGGACAGCACCGCTTACGGAGGCGGCTGTTCATGGAGGAGAAGCCATGTTGAATGTACTTAAAAAGCTTAGCTTGCGTCATCTCAAAATCCGCCAGAAGCTGCTGATTCTAAATTTGACGTCGATCGTTTTTTTTGCTGCTGATTGGCGGGACCAGCTATTATTATGTGAACCTTACAGTGAACAACTCCAAAGTGCTGTACGAGGAGAGTTTGATGAAGGTTAAGAAAATCAATGAAATGAAAGCCAATTTCAATGTGGCCATCAATGATATTTTAGGCTTGGTCCTTACGGATGATGAGAATCAGAATCATGATTTGAACAAGAACTATGAAGATATGATGAAAGCCAACCAAACGCTTCTCGAGGAGTATAAAACGCTGATTGATGACAAAGCGGAGCAATCTCAATATGAAAGTTTGGTAGATCAGTTTCAAAGGCTTATCAAAGACTCCGATCAGATGGTGGCGCTTGGCTTATCCAACAAAAACGAGGAAGCCTACCAGACTTACGTCAATCAAATCGTGCCTAATAAAACAGCCGTAGAAAGATCCATTGATGTCTTGACCCAAAATACGGACCAGGATTCCAAGAAACGTTATGATGAGAACGAATCCGCCGGTAAAACGGCTAAAATCGTCAGCCTTGGCTTGCTGGCCCTGGCCGTCCTGCTGCTGTCAACGATTGCTTACCTGCTGGTCCGACTGATTACTCACCCGCTTATAAATCTCCAGAAGATGATGGAGAAAGCTGCAGGCGGAGATTTAACGGTGAAGGGTACATATCTGTATAAGGATGAACCGGGCAGACTTACCTTGTCTTTTAATCAGATGGTGGATTCGCTGCGCTCCCTCGTCATACAGGTGAACGAGAAATCTTCGATGCTGGCCGCAAGCTCCGAGCAGCTGACGGCTGTATCCGAGCAAACCGCCAGCTCGACTGAACATATCTCCAGACAAATTCAGGTGATCAGCGAGGGAACGGATTCGCAGGCGCGTGGATCAGCGGAAGTCAGCCGGACGATGCAGGAGATGGTTAAAGGCATCAGCCGGATTGCCGAGTCCACCGGAGAGCTGGTAGAAACCTCCAAACAATCCGAGCACAACGCAGTCACCGGTCATGAATTTGTGGCCAAAGCCGCCCGGCAGATGGAACAGATTCATCAGTCCGTTGTTCAGCTTGCTCAAGCGGTCGAAGAATTGAACCGGAAATCCGAGAATATCGGAGAAATAACGAATACGATTAATGATATTGCGACGCAAACCAGCCTGCTTTCACTGAATGCGGCTATCGAGGCCGCACGAGCCGGGGAAGAGGGCCGAGGGTTTGCGGTCGTTGCTGCGGAGGTCAAGAAGCTGGCCGAGCAAACAGGACAATCGGCGGGCAACGTTTCAGCGCTGATTGGAGAAATTCAAAACGATACGTCCCAATTGTTCCGCACCATGGAGAGCAGCAAACAATATGCGCAAAGCGGACAAGCCGCGATGGCGGATGTAGGGCATAACTTCGACAACATCCTGCAGAATATCCGGGAGCTTGCCGCCCAGCTTCAGGATGTGTCAGCCGTGACGGAGCAGATGTCGGCCTCTTCGGAAGAGGTGCTTGCTTCGGCCGAAACTTCAGCCGACATTGCCGATAATGCCAAAGAGCTTACGCAGAGCGTAGCTGCAGCCGCGCAGGAGCAGCTGGCTTCTGTCGAGGAAGTCAGCGGTTCTGCGAGCCATTTGAGCGGTCTGGCACAAGAGCTGCAGACTTCGATTGAGCGTTTTAAAGTGTAATTTGGATCTGACGGCTGATTGAGCTGATCGCTTTGGAGCGGCCCTGCGGGGCCGCTTTTTGGGTTCACAAGAAGGTGCTGTCGATTTGGAGCCCCAAGTTCTTGCTGAATGAAAGTCGGCGATCAATATATAATAGAGCTGGTAGATAGAAGCTGCAGAGCAAGTTTAACAGGCTGGCACAGGTTGAAAGGAGTGGGCAGATGACTTTACAGCAGCTGAAATATGTCATTGAAATTGCGACCCGCGGCTCAATGAACGAAGCGGCCAAACGTTTGTTTATTACCCAGCCGAGTTTATCCAATGCGATCAAAGATTTGGAGGAAGAGCTGCGGATTACAATCTTTGAGCGGACGAACAAAGGGATCATTCTCTCTAAAGATGGGGTAGAGTTTCTAAGCTACGCCCGGCAGGTCGTCGAGCAGGCCGAGCTTTTGGAAGGGCGGTATTTGAACGCCAAACCGTCCCCGCAGCATTTTTCGGTGTCGGCTCAGCATTATGCTTTTGCGGTCAACGCTTTTGTGAAGCTGGTTCAGGATCACGGACAAGAAGAATACGAGCTGGCCCTGCGGGAAACGAAAACCTACGAAATTATTGACGATGTCAAAACGCTGCGCAGCGAAATCGGCATTTTATACCTGAATGAATTTAATGCCAAAGTGATCAACAAGCTGCTAAAAGATGCCGGTCTGTTGTTCACGAGCCTGTTTATTGCCCGTCCGCATATCTTCATCAGCGTCAAGAACCCGCTTGCACGCCAGTCGGTCGTTCAGATCGAACAGCTGCAGGACTATCCGTACCTCTCCTTTGACCAGGGGGAATATAATTCCTTTCATTTCTCGGAGGAGATACTGAGTACGTTGTCTCATAACAAAAGTATCCGCGTGAACGACCGGGCTACGCTCTTTAACCTGTTGATTGGATTAAACGGCTACACGATTTCAACCGGCGTGCTCAGCGCCGAATTAAACGGCCGCGATATTATTGCGGTTCCGCTTGCCACGGACGAGACCATTAACGTCGGCTGGATCAGGCATAAAGACGCCGCCTTGTCCAAGCTGGGCCTTGCCTATGTGGAAGCGCTGAAGGAATTTGTTCCTCTATAAAGTAAAGCCAATATAAAGGAAAGCAAGCAAGGCCGGATGCCATTTGACACCTCTGTCTGCGGATGCTAGCATCTTTGTCAGACAAAGGAAACGGAGGGATTACCATGGGGAAAATCGTAGCGGTCCGCCCGCTGGAGGAAGAAATCCGCGGGAGAATTAAAGCAGCCGCTCCCGGCTGGGAGCTGGTGGACAGCAGGGATGCGCAGGAGCTGGAACGTCATTTGCAGGAAGCCGAGGTTCTGATGGGCTGGAAGAGCAGCTATGCAGACCTGCTGCTGCGGGATGGAACCTCCCTAAAGTGGGTGCAGAATTGGGGAGCGGGCGTGGAACATCTGCCACTCAAGCGCTTCAGGGAACTCGGCATTGTCTTGACTAATGCCAGCGGGGTGCATCCTTTTCCGATCTCAGAGCATATTTTTGCCCTGCTCTTATCTCTGACCCGCCGCGTGCATACGGCCATCCGCAATCAGGCGGCCCGTAGGTGGGATTTGCCTGAGGAAGGGATCGGCGAAGCCCATGGCAAAACCATCGGCATTTTAGGGGTTGGAGCGATTGGCTCGGAGACGGCGAGGCTGGCTAAAGCTTTTCATATGACGGTTCTCGGGCTTCGAAATTCAGACAAGCCGGACGAGTGGGTCGACCGGATGTACAAACCGGAACAGCTGAACGAGCTGCTGGCTGAATGTGATTATGTGGTGAACTGCCTCCCGCATACGAGAGAAACGGAGAAGCTGATCGGGAAAGCCCAGTTTGCCGCGATGAAGGCCGGGGCTTTCTATATCAATATCGGCCGCGGGGCGACGACGGATACGGAAGCCCTGGTTGAGGCCCTGCGAAACGCAGCGATTGCCGGGGCCGGGCTGGATGTGTTTGAGGAGGAACCTCTGCCGTCCGATCATCCGCTGTACGAACTGGAGCAGGTTATTATTACGCCTCATAATGCCGGCGCGTCGCCAAGTTATAATGAACGGCTGGTAACCATTTTTATCGATAATTTGAAGCTTTACCTGCAAGGCCAGCCGCCTGGTGTTAATGTGGTTGATCTGGTAAGGCAATATTAGGATTAAAGAATAATGGAAGAGAGGGGAGAACCCCAATAAACTCTCTTCCGGCAGGTAGTGCAGGGTGTTGCAATAAAGGAGGTACGCTTCATGACGCACGTGGGATTAATTAGACATGGCAGCACCTTGTGGAACAAAGCAGGCAGGGTTCAAGGCTTGACGGATAATCCGCTGGATGAGGACGGCAGAAGGGAAGCGAAGCTGCTGGGGCAATGGCTGAGCAGTCAGCAGTGGGATCGGATTTATGCCAGCGATTTGATCCGGGCGCGGGAGACGGCTGAAATTATCGCCGGGGAACTGGGGATTAAGGATATACAGGTTGACCCGCGGCTGCGTGAGATGAATGCCGGACAAATTGAAGGAACAACCGAAGAAGAACGCCGGAGCAAATGGGGGCTGGAATGGAACAAGCTTGAGCTTGGACTGGAGGCGCCCGACCAAGGCATGGAACGAGGTTCTGCGGTGATCACGGAAATTGCCGACAAACACGCGGGTGAACGTATTCTGATTGTGAGCCACGGCGTGCTTTTGCATCACAGTCTCAGAAAGCTTGTTCCCGGGCTGGCGGATAAAATGAACTTGAGCAATACCGCCTTTACGTTGCTTGTACGGGACAACGGGAACTGGGTTTGTTCTTTATATAACGGGACTGAACATTTAGGTCGCAAAAAAACTTCCCTGTGACCGCCAGTCAGATGGCGGGCAGGGAAGTCTGTTATTAAAGAAAAAAGTTTAACCTATCTTGCGGTTCTCAAGCAGATGAAGCTTGTCCCGCATGGCCAGGTGAAAATAAATGCTGTTCATCAGCTCCGGATTATGCAGGCTTTCTGCTTCGCGAATCCGGCGGAGTTTCACTTGGTCCGAACTGCACAGAAATTCAGTCATCCACAAACTCAAATTGGTTTCGGGTTTCATACCAAGTCCTCCTTCAGCTTTTTAAAGTTACTTCATGTTTCTATTATATCCAAAAGATATTAATATATTATTAAATTTCCATAAATAATTGATATTTTTATTTCATGCTGGCGTTTTTCTGACGAATTAGTTATAATAAAAAGTATCGTAAAAGTTACGAAATAATTTCAACAGTAAAGGTGATCACAGTGAAAGAGCAAATTCACCCTAAATTTCAACAGGTGATTTTTTTTGACGCAAGTGCAAACTACAAATTCCTGAGCGCGTCCACGAAATCTTCCAACGAAACTATGGAATGGGAAGACGGCAACACTTATCCGGTAATCCGTGTGGATACGAGCTCCGCTTCTCACCCGTTCTTTACAGGCAGACAACGTAACAATGACGTTGGCGGCCGTGTAGACCGTTTCAACAAGAAATACAACCTGAACAGCAAATAAGTTGTTCATCCGAAGACATCTGCCAAACCGAAAGGGATGGCGGATGTCTTTTTTTTGTATGATTATTGCCTTTTATTTGGTTTAGTAACTAATGGAGGGGCTTGAGCGTTAGGTTTATAAGATAAAGACATAAAGCAGTTTCTACCCCAAGGAGGTTTTATGAGGCGAACAAAATCTGAACTCCATTATCCGGCCAAATGGTATGTGGTTCTGGTGCTGGCATTGGTTACGGCAGTCTGTCTCAAGAATTTATACGATTTCCAGCTAAACTCCGGACGGAGACCTTATTTGTTTATATTCTGGAATATGTTTCTGGCTTGGCTGCCGGTTGGGTTTATGCTGCTTATCGACTGGACGCTGCAGCTTTCTCCCGGCAGATTCAGACGGCTGATGCTGGCGGGATTCGGGCTGCTGTGGCTGGGCTTCTATCCGAACGCGGCTTATCTGGTTACCGATCTGCTGCATGTATTTGTGAATTATCCGGTGGATACATCCAGTCGTTTCTGGCTGGCCGTTCCTTTCTGGGACCATCTGCTGGCTATGCTGCTGACGGCCGTTCTTGGGCTGCTGTTGGGCTCCTTCTCACTGCTGTCGATCCATGAGGAAATCCGCCGCCGGTTTGGTGCTTTGCTCGGATGGCTGTTTGCAGGCCTTATGCTGTGCCTTGGCAGCTTCGGCATTTACATGGGGCGGTTCGTACGCTGGAACACCTGGGATTTATGGGAGAACCCGAGGATGATCCGCCGGGATTTATTGGATCTGGTGAACGATGCCGGACAGCGTTCGTTTGCAGCTGATTTTTGCCTGAAGATGTTTATGTTGACGGCCGGCTTCTATATCATTTTATATTTTATCGGCTCTATGCAGGCGGTACGGCGAGAATAGGCCGGTTCAAAAGCCTGCCAGGTGGCAATTTTTGAAACAGATATGTTATATTTTGATCAGATCGTACCCGCAACAACTAATACAAGCAGAGGATGGAGTTTACATGATCAAACATATCGTTTTGTTTAAATTGAAGGATCGTTCCCCTGAAAGCGTGGAGAAGACGTATGCCGTCCTGAACGGAATGAAGGGAAAGGTCGAGCAGCTGGTCGATCTTCACATCGGCAAAAATGTGGTGGATACCCCGCGTTCCTATGATCTCTCGTTAGAAGCAACGTTCCGCTCGCTTGAAGACCTTCAAGGCTACCAGGTCCATCCGGAGCATAAAAAGGTCATCGAGCATATCAGCGAAGTCCGTGAGTCGCAGTCGGTGGTCGACTACGAATTTTGATCGGCGGCTGGCAGAAGCCGCTTTCTGAATGAGGGGGAACGTTCATGTATTATGTCAACCGCGAGCAAATTGATTTGAGGCTGAAGGTGCTGCCTGAGATTATCCAGGTGCTTGGCAGCTCGGAACAAACGTCCGGCGAGGATTTGCTCCATCGTTATGCGAAAGAACGGGCTCTGCATCTGGCGCTTGAGGTCGTTACCGATGTGGGCAGCTATTTAATTGACGGCTTTATTATGCGCGATGCCAGCAGTTATGAAGACATCATCGACATCATTCATGATGAGAAGGTGATCGGGGATGAGCTTGTTGCCGTATTAAAGGAACTTGTCCGTCTCCGCAAGCCTTTGGTCCAGGAATATTACGGCCCGCTCACGGAACGGCGGATCGGTACATCTCAGCTCACCACCGCACTAGAGCAGTTTGCAGTAAAGGTCCAGGCTTATCTGGACCATGAGCTGGCCCTTTAAAAATATATTTCTCCGCTTTGTGACCGGTCAAGCCCATGCTGCTTATAATGAACTAAACAATAGGCATTCGCCCGGAAACGGATTGGGCGCGGCCGCAAAGGAGAGATGAATCATGGGCAAAGCAGGCAAAGGTTTTCTTTGGGGAACGGTGGTTGGGGCGGTGGCCGGATCGGTAACGGCGCTTCTGTTTGCGCCAAAACCTGGCAAGGAGCTGCGCCAGGACATCGCGGAAACCGCACGGACTGCGGCGGAGAAAACCCACGCGGCAGCCGAAAGAGTCGGCGAGCACAGCGCAGAGTTATATTCCCGCATCAAAACGGCTGCCGGGCATCTCGTACAGGACGTACAATCCCGGTTAAGCCAAGAGAAAGAGCTTGAGGAGGAGGTTCTTGTTTCCTCTTTTGAAGAAGAATCGGATTTCTCCGAAGACGAATTCTTTGATGAAACGGATGAAGCCTCCTTGGAGGAAGAATTGAATGAAGAGCAGGCCGCTGAAGCTGCGGAGAAATAAAGGATGAACGTTCATCCGCAGGGCCTCCGGCAGGAGGCCTTTTTGGTACGCCCGGCGTTTCATTTATAAAGGGATTGGGTGAAGCGGCATCGGTTAACCATCAGGTACGCTTTAATTTGTCTATGCATAAAGTAACGGAGAGTCTTTCAAACCTACGATAAAGGAAGCGGTATGTTCGTGCATCAAGCTATCGCAATATTGGATTCAGGAGTGGGCGGATTAACGGTTGTCAAAGAAGTGATGCGCCAGCTGCCCCGGGAAAAAATCATTTATTTTGGAGATACGGCGAGAGCTCCTTACGGTCCACGTACTCCCGAACAGGTCCGCTTGTTTACAGAGCAGATTGTAGATTTTCTGATTCAATTTAATCCTAAAATGGTGGTGATCGCCTGCAATACGGCGACTGCGGCGGCGCTTGACTTCATTTCGGAGAAGCTGACGATTCCGGTGATCGGCGTCATTCATCCGGGGGCCCGGGCAGCCATCAGCGCAACCAAAACGGGGCGTGTTGGAGTGATCGGGACCATCGGCACGATTCAAAGCGGGGCTTACACTGTTGCGCTCAAGGAGCTTTCGCCCTATATCGAGGTCGTCAGCGAAGCTTGCCCGGAGCTGGTGCCGCTGGTCGAGCAGGGAGAGTTTGAAACCGAGCACACCAGAGAGATCGTACGCAGCTCCTTAGCCGGAATCAAGCAGTATGACATGGATTGCCTGATTTTGGGCTGTACGCATTATCCCTTCCTCCGCAAGGCTATCAGGGAAGTGATGGGGCCTGGAGTGAAGCTGATCAGCTCGGCGGACGAGACCGCCAGGGAAATCAGCACCGTGCTGTATCAGAAAGGCCAGCTGGCCCGCGGAGCGGAGGCCCCTGTTCATCAATTTTTCTGCAGCGGGGATGAGAGGATATTCAGGCAGATTGCGAAAGAATGGCTGGGTGAAGAAATCCAGCTGACCCCGATTGTCTGGCATGTCGGACGAATGGCGGAAGATGTGGGATAAAGGGAGCATTTGAAGTTTCAATATTTGGACGCAGTTCGAACGATGGGAACCATGGCTGCTTTCTGCTGCTGCTTCTAGCAGCAGAAAGTCCCATTGGGATCAGAAGAATGGGCGCGTTCTTGCTGAACAAGAAGATAAACCGCAGCCGCAGCGTTTGTGGAAGCGTTTACTTTACGGGGCATATCGGACAACAAGGTGATCATACAGTTTACCAAACAGGTGGAGGTGTTCTTGATATGATGCCGTGTCACGGGGACAACCCGGAACGTATTGTCCATATTGAAGACCGGAAATTCAGATATGCCGACTTTTGCCAGCAGTGCGGCAAGCTGCAAAGCCGATATTCGGTGCTGAAGTTTGCTTCCATTGGCCAAAGCGTGCTTGGCAAGCCGATTTGGTGCGTCCGTATCGGCAAAGGCTCGCGGCAAGTTCATGTGAATGCGGCGGTACACGCTAATGAATGGATTACCGCTGCACTGCTGCTGCGATTTCTCGAGGATTATGCAGCCGCGCTGGAGGATGAAGATCCGAAATCAGGCCAGACCACTACTCGCAGACAGGCCGAGGCCTGGTACAGCGATTACACCTTATGGGCGGTGCCGATGGTTAATCCGGATGGCGTAGACCTGTCGCAAAACGGGGCGGACCACTGCGGTCCCTACAGGAGCAGACTGCTGGAATGGAATGGCCAGTCCCCGGATTTTACCCGCTGGAAAGCGAATATACGCGGAGTCGACCTGAACGACCAGTTCCCGGCCTTCTGGGAAGTGGAGCGCGAACGAAGGGGCATAGGCGGACCTTCTCCCCAGGATTACAGCGGGCCCGCTCCGCTGAGCGAACCGGAAGCTTCCGCATTGGCGGTTCTGACCCGGGGGGTCCCTTTTGAGCATGTCGTGTCCCTGCACAGCCAAGGCAAAGAAATTTATTGGAATTACAGGGATCTCGAGCCGGCTGAAGCCGAAAGCATGGCGGCACGCCTGGCGGCAGCCGGACGGTATCGGGCCGTGAAGCTGGAGGGGAGCGATGCAGGGTATAAAGACTGGTTTATTCAGGAGTTTCGGCGTCCGGGCTTTACGGTAGAGGTAGGGGAAGGCGTTAACCCGCTGCCGCCTGAGGATTTTGAGGAGATTTACCTGGACGTTCACGCCATCCTGGCGGAAGCCTTGTCGCTTTAACTTTTCGAATAACCGGAAATGGGGTATCCTTACTGCAAAGGAGGGATAACCATGAAGTGGAGAAAAATCTGGTCGATCCGGCGGTGGGTCCATGTGTTCAAACGACTGCCGGGTCTGCTTTTTTCATCCCGGGTGCCTTGGTCGGACAAGCTTCTGCTGCTCGTTCCCGCGGCTCTCTATTGGGTGCTGCCCGATGTGCTTCCTTTTATACCGATAGACGATATGGCCGTAACTTTACTGCTGATGAACTGGTTTGTGGACCGGGTCGAGCGGCGGAATCCGAGCCTTCGTTAAATTCGGGGGAATTCGGCTTCCGTGCGCATTTATCCCGGGTTATACCGCTTCGGATGCCCTGAGGGAGAAAGGTTGTCCTTGCGCAGTACGGCCGGATTCTTTACAATAGGAATGTTAATTCAGTTTTAGATAGCGGATTTCAAACAAGACAGGAGCGAATGCAATGAGTGTCAAAATTACCCGCAATGCGGCCAAAGTGATAAAGAGAGAACTCGATAAAGAAGAGAACAAAGACAAAGGACTTGCGCTTAAAGTATTCGTCACCCATGCTCATGGCGACCACGCGCATTACGGCCTGGATCTGGTTAAACCGTCCGAATCAGACCAAGTGATATCCACGGATAAAGAAATTGACGTTCTGATTGATCTTAGCGATCCTTTCTTGAACGGCGTGAAGATTGACTACCTTTATTTCCCTGAAGAAGGTTTTGTCATCACCAACCCGTCTCAAGGCAACCACGGCGATCACTGATCGGCGGGGAGCGGAGAAGAATCATGGCTAACGACATTCGCGTATGCGATAAATGCAAGTTTACCCGGATCAAATCGATTGTGCCCAAGCTGCAGAAGATGGCCCCAGATGCCGAAATCAAGGTCGGGTGCAAATCCTATTGCGGCCCATGCGGCAAGCGCGCCTTTGTTTATATTAACGGACGTTATGTCAGTGCTCCTACTGAAGAAGAAGTGCTGGCCAAGGTTGAACCGTTTATCAAAAAAACTGTGCAATCGTCCTGACGTACTTTTGAGCATAAATATCAAAGCACCCCTTAAGGAAATCTTAAGGAGTGCTTTTTTCTTGTTCCAATTGGCGGATCAGATCGTAAGTAATCACCTCATCGGAGATCTGCAGCCGTTTCTGAGCTTCTTCGCTGCCGGCCCTGCACGATCCGATAGCCACTTTCTCCCCGCTTTCTTCGCTGTAACAGGATCCGTTCTCGAACAGGCCGTCCGGAGAAGGAATGTAATGGACACGTCCGTCGGTGAAAGCTCCTGTGCGCAGGACAACCAGGTGGTTCGGATTGCCGTCAAACATATTGTTGCCCATCATATATTTGTCGGCTGTGGAGATGCCGAGCAGGTGCAGCAGGGAAGGTGCCAAATCGAGCTGACCTTCGGCTTCCGCATAAGTGCCGGCTAGCTTGTCGTCAGGCAGATGGATAAACAGCGGCACCTGGTTCATGATTTTGTGCATGTCCAGCTCGTTCAGGCTGCGGCCGAGGAATTTCTCGTAATCGGCCTGATCGGCAACAG
Organism: Paenibacillus yonginensis; assembly: GCF_001685395.1. Lineage (NCBI taxonomy): Bacteria > Bacillati > Bacillota > Bacilli > Caryophanales > Paenibacillaceae > Paenibacillus > Paenibacillus yonginensis. The sequence continues at coordinate 841,391 of NZ_CP014167.1, forward strand.
AATTATCATGATCGCCGTAAATGCAGAGAATGGTATTGTCCCACAGCCCTTCGGCTTTCATCTGGTCAATCAGTTCGCCGATCGCTTCATCTACATAATGAACGGCCTCCAGATAGTCGCCGAAGATTGTCCCCTTAAAGGAGCCGACATCCAGCGTCTGTACCTTCTCCGGCAGGGTATAAGGGTGATGGCTTGTCAACGTAATCATAAAGGCGTAAAAAGGCTGTTGTTCTTCAGACAGCATCCCAAGCGACTGCTTGAAAAACGACTTATCCCCCAGCGACCAGCCGAGCGGCTCGTCCATCTGATAGTCTTTTTTGCTGAAGAAACGATCATATCCCATCGAATTGTACATCGTCAGCCGGTTCCAGAAGCTGCTGTCATAAGCATGGAACGCAAAGGCGTGATAGCCGTCTTCTTCCTTCAAAATTTGCGGCATGACGTCGAACTTGTGATCGGCGAACCGGGTGGCTACTGAACCGCTTGGAAGCGGATGTAGGGAGCCGTTCGATGCAAAATCCGCATCCGAGGTCCGCCCTTGGCCTGTCTGATGATAATAATTCGAGAAATAGAGGCTCGTCTGCTGGAGTTTGTTCAGGTTTGGCGTTACTTCCTGGCCGCCGATCTGCTTCCCGATCATAAAGTTCATCAGCGCTTCGGTCTGAATCACGATCACGTTGCTGCCCTTGTATGCCCCGAAAGTGGCATTCCTAACGTCGCGGCTCTGGCCCGCTGCTGCAAACCACTGCTTCATCTCTTCTTTCTCCTGGGCAGTCAGCGGATCTCCGCCGATATGATCCTTGGCAAACCGGTAGATGTCGTAGAAATGGAAACCCAGCAGACCTGTAACGTTATACAGGGACATGCTCCAGTAGTTTCCTGTAAAAAGTCCGGCGGCCCAGGTGCTCGTATAGGACTTGATCGGCCCGAGCGTAAGCGCGAGGCCCAGTATAAAGGCGGCCAGCCCGCTTGAAAGCCGGAGCAGCGTTTCTTTAAGCCCTTTTCCTTTAAGTCCTTTGTGCCCGCGATTGCTGCCGGCGCTGCCATTAGCGCTGTAAGAGTGGACAGAAGAAAGGGAAGGGGAGGGGGAAGCCATTTTCCAAGGAGCCGCTTGAACCCGATAAGAAGCTCGGCGGCGGCGCCGAAGGATTTTGTAAATGGGGAACAAGACAATCAGGGCGATCCAGTCGGCTGCAAACCGGAGGTCAGAGCTATGCAGCAGCGATTTGATGCTGTCGCCGAGTTCTCCAACCTGCCCTGCCTGCAGCAGTACGGGAACCGTAATAAAGTCCTGGAAATAACGGTAATAAACCAGATCTGAATAAATAAGAGCGGTAAGCAGCAGATCCAGAACCAGCAGGGCGATGATTTCGGCGCGGACAGAAAGCCAGAGCGTCCAGAACGAGACCAGCATCAGAGAGCCCATCGCGATGACGAAATCCGTCTTGTTCATATCAATATAACGAGCATGCAGATGGGTATGCAGATACCAAAGCTTCAGCACCATGACGATGAGGAACAGCAGATAAACCCCGTATTTCCGGATCAGGGAAGGCAGCCTATCCGGAGGCGAGTCTTTGATAAACAAGGCCTTCATGAGCAGACAGCTCCTTTCCCAGGACAAACGGCCCTACATTTAAGAACAAATAACCCCACAGCTGTGGGGCAGAGGTTTGGGGGCAGCTTTGCGGCCGCAGCAGGAAGGCAGCCCGTCCGGATTCCCTTTGCAGCGGCCAGCGGCCGCATTTAGCTGTTTAATCCCGGTTTCTCGGGGGAAGTGGGCCCAGGTATTGATAATACTGGCATTCGATTCGCCCATTGAAGAGCTTGCGGCGTTTGTCCGCCGGACGGCCGAAATCTTTTTCAAAGGTTGGAGTCGGACTGATCGCAAAAAAAAGACCAGGTCGGCATTTCCGCAGACAGCCGTCCCAACTGGGAAATCAGCCTGCGGATTTCTTTCTCATCGCCAATCCGCTCCCCGTAAGGAGGGTTGGCGATCAGGCAGCCGTATTCGCCGGTTTTGGTCATGCGTGCGGCAGGCTGCACATGGAATTTGATTTCTTTGGCGAATCCGGCGGCTTTGGCTGCCGCCCGGGCGATTTCAATCGCTTCCGCATCTATATCGCTGCCGGTTATTTCAAGCGGAATAGAATCGTCTACCGCGTCAAAGGCTTCTTCCCGCGCCTGCTCCCACAGCTCCTCCGGAATGACCGGCCAATTCTCCGAATTGAAGGAGCGGCGCAGACCTGGCGCCACGTTCCAGCCGATCATGGCCGCTTCGATCGGCAGCGTGCCCGAACCGCAGCATGGATCATAGAACGGACGTGATGGGTTCCAGCGGCTGAGCTGGATCAAAGCGGCAGCAAGCGTCTCCTTGAGCGGGGCTTCGGTAGCGTGCTTCCGGTAACCCCGCTTGTGCAGGCCGGCACCTGTCGTGTCCAGCGTCAGGGTCGCCACGTCATTCAGCAGAATGACTTCAATGACATAACGGGGGCCGTTCTCCGGGAACCATTCCGTATGATAGGTGCCTTTCAGCTTCTCGACAATCGCTTTCTTGACGATGCCCTGAGAAGCGGGAACGCTGCTGAGCTGCGATTTGTGCGAACGTCCCTCCACTGGAAATTCGCCGTTCGCCGGAATAAAGTCCTGCCATTCAATCGCTTTGGTGCCTTCAAACAGCTCATCGAAGGTGCGGGCCTCGAATTCGCCCATCTTGATCAGCACGCGGTCCGAGGTGCGCAGCCATAAATTGCAGCGGCAAATATCAATCAACTCGCCGGGGAACGTGACCCGGCCGTTTTCAACTTTTACATCGGTGTAGCCCAGTTCTTTCAATTCGCGGGCAACGACTGCCTCCAGACCCATCGGGGCGGTGGCGATTAACTCCAGTTTGGATGCCATGAATGTTCTCAACTCCGTTTATACTTGTAGGGATCGTCCAAAAACCATACAATCTAGTATATGGGAATGTGACTGAAGATACAAACCGAATTTGACGGGATTTATAAGGAGGATACGGTGATTACGCCTGAACAATACAGCGAAGAGCTTTACAAGGAAGACGAGGCGCTGCTAAACGTCAAACGTACGCTTGCCGAAGCAGGCATACAGGATGTATCGGTGGCCGCAGGCTATGGCCGCCTGCTGACGATGCTGGTCCGCATGTCCGGGGCCAAGTCGGTGCTGGAGATCGGCGCCCTTGGCGGATACAGCGGTATCTGCCTGGCCCGCGGATTTGCCGGTGAAGAAGGGCGGGTAGTGTCCCTGGAGATCAGCGATGTAAATGCCGGGCTGGCGCGCCGGAATATGGAGGCGGCCGGTTTCGGAGGCGTCGCCGAATATATGATCGGCGAAGCGCTGGACAGCATCGAAGTGCTGGAGCAGCGCGGCGACCGGTTCGATTTGTTTTTTATTGACGCGGACAAAGGCAATTACCTGAATTATTTAGAGAAAGCTATCGCGCTTGCCAATCCCGGTGCCATCATCGTCGGGGACAACACGCTGCTTCGCGGACGCACTCTGAATCTGGACAAGAACGGCCCGTCCGTACAGATTATGCGGCAGTTCAATGAGCAGATCGCTTCCGATCCGCGTCTGCTGAGCACCTTTCTGCCGGCGTATGACGGACTGGCTCTGGCGATCGTCAAGTAGGCTCGCTTACAACTTAAAAGATCCGCCTTTGCAGGAGGTTTCCTCGGCTAAGGCGGATCTTTTTTTGGGGATCTTCGAATGACCGGTTTGAAAAAACGTTTTGAATGATCTTATCGGAACGAGGTTTGCTTGCGCTTGTCCTTGTCCTTGTGAGCGTACAATTTCATCCATACCCAAACGGTATTCAGCAGCAGCAGAATGCCGGAAATGACGAACAGCCCTTCGATTCCGATATAGCCGGACAGAAATCCGCCGATCAGCGCGCCCAGCATATTGCCGAGTGCAAGCGTACTGCTGTTGAAGCCGAAGGCCCGGCTTTCCATGCCGTCAGGGGTGTACATGCGGATCAAGGCGTTTACGCTTGGCAGCAAGCCGCCCATACAGACGCCCATGAGGAAGCGGACGGCGGCCAGCTGCCACACCGAACCGACGAAAGCCTGCGGGATCAGCGTGATCGAGGCGCCGATCAAAGCGAGCGTCAAAATTTTATGCGTGCCGACCTTGTCGGAAAATTTGCCGAGAATCGGCGAAGAGATCATGTTGGACAAACCGGTTACCGCGCTGACGAAACCCGCCCAGAAGGGCAGGTTAAGCGAAGAGCCGTGCAGCTTCTCTACATACAAAGGCAAAATCGACATCGGGCTGATCATCGCAAACTGCAGCAGGAACGTGACGGCGAACAAGGCAGGGAGCTGCGGCGTTTTGCCGAGTTCCCGGAAACCGGCCAGCACGGATACTTCATCCCGTTTCGCGGCTTCCTGCCGGTCGAATTTCTCGCGGACGAGGAAGAGGGCGAGCATCGAAGCGGCGAACAGCAGAGCCCCTGTTATGTAAAAGATCGGGCGGAAGCCGACATAATTGGCCATAATCCCGCCGAGCAGCGGGCCCAGAATCGTGCCGGCCACAGTGCCGGACTGAATGATGCCCATAGCGAAGCCGATGTTTTTCTTCGGCGTTGTGCTGGATATCAGGGATACGGCGGCCGGATTGAAGCCGGAAATCGTGCCGTTCAGCATCCTTAGCGCCAGCAGCTGCCAAGGGGCGGTCGCAAAGCCCATCAGCGTAATGACGACAGCCATGCCGAATCCGGAGCGGAGCAGCATAATTTTTCGGCCGTATTTATCAGCAAGTTTGCCCCACAGCGGCTGGAACATAAACGAAGTGGCGAAGTTGGCGGCAAAGATGAGCCCTGCCCACAGGCCAAGGGCTTTTTCGCCTTCGACATGAAGATTTTGCGCTAAATAAAGAGACAGGAATGGCGTGATCATGGTCATCCCGGCATTGACTAGAAAAGCTCCAACCCAAAGCACCATAAGATTGATTTTCCAGGTTTTCAAAGGGTTTCACTTCCTTTCTGTACGTCGATTCAGACAGCCATTCAAACCAGCCGGTCCATGCAATTTTTTTAGTATAACATATTTTATATACCCTGGTTGCACCGGAAGGTTCGGAGTTTTGTCAAGGCTTGGCGGGTTGTGATGGTTGTTACTTACTTTTGAAAAGGGCATAATGTACTTTAGGGATTCTTTTAAGATGGAGGCTTTCTTTCATGACCTATAATGACCGGTTTATACGCGCCTGCTTCAAGCAGGACGTGGATCAGCTGCCCGTGTGGTACATGCGTCAGGCAGGCAGATATGATCCGGAATACCGTAAAATCAAGGAAAAATACAGTTTGCTTGAAATTTGCAAGCAGCCTGAGCTGGCCGCAGAGGTCACGATGATGCCTGTCCGTAAATTGGGTGTGGACGCGGCTATTTTATATTCAGATATCATGAACCCGGTTGCTTCGATCGGCATTGATTTTGATATTGTCAAAAATGTCGGTCCCGTCATCGATAATCCGATCCGCACGGCGGCGGACATAGACCGGCTGAAGCCGATTGATGTCGAAGGCGATTTGGCTCATATTTTGAATACAATTGAAATGCTGAACCGGGAGCTGGAGGTTCCGCTGATTACCTTCGCGGGCGCTCCATTCACCATTGCCAGCTATTTGATCGAAGGGCGGCCTACCAAAAGTTATATCCGCACCAAAAGCCTGATGTACGGCGAACCGGAGCTTTGGCACCGTCTGATGGATAAACTGGGCGATATGGTCATCGCTTATTTGCGGGCCCATGTTGCCCATGGCGGCCAGGCTTTCCAGCTGTTCGACAGTTGGGTCGGCGCACTTGCACCTAAAGACTTTGAGCAGTTTGTGCTGCCGACGGTCACCCGTATTTTTGCCGAACTTCAGGATTTGAATGTGCCAAAAATATATTTTCCAGGCGTCAGCTCGGGCGAGCTGCTGCCGACGCTTGCCGGACTGCAGGCCGATGTCATCGGTTTGGACTGGCGTGTCTCCCTTGCTGAAGGGCGCAGAAGATTAGGCGGCAAACACGCTGTACAGGGCAACCTGGACCCTTATTTGTTAACGGCTCCCATGGAGGTTATCAAGCGCCATGCGGCTGCGATTATTGATGAGGGCATTCAGGAGCCGGGTTATGTGTTTAACCTCGGGCATGGCCTGTTCCCTGAAGCTTCCCTGGAGAAGCTGCAAGAATTAACCGAATTCGTTCATGAATACTCCGCAGGGGCGATCAGCCGGCGCGGGTCTCTACGAACAGCAAATAAACTAGACCAACAACATCCAACTTCATTATAAAAGTCAAAGGTGGTTTTCTAGGATGAGCAACAAAATCGGCGTGCTGGTCATGTCTTACGGGACTCCGGCGAGCATGGACCAGATCGAAGCTTATTACACTCACATCAGAAGAGGCAATCGCCCGACAGAGGAGCAGCTGAAGGAGCTGACCGACCGCTATCAAGCGATTGTCGGCGGCGTTTTTCCGCTCAGAGCCAATACGGATCATCAGGCCGAGTCTCTGCAGCAGGCCTTGAACCAGCTGACAGCAGAGGGGCGCGCAGATGCTGAATTCGTCTGTTATCAGGGCTTGAAGCATGCAGCGCCTTTCATTGAAGATGGCGTGGAGCAAATGGCTAAAGACGGCATTAAGGAGGCTGTCGGCATCGTGCTGGCGCCTCATTATTCCGTGATGAGCGTAGGCGGATATATCAAACGGGCAGAAGCTAAAGCGCAGGAGCATGGCATCGTCATGAAGTTCGTGAAGGAATACCATTTGAATCCTTCGCTCATCGAAGCGATCGGCCGTAAGGTTTCAGCCAAGCTGGACCAGTTCGAGGAAGCAGGTGCCCAACGCGACCAGGTCCGCGTGCTGTTCAGCGCGCACAGCCTGCCTGCCAGAATTCTGGAGATGGGGGACCCTTACCAGGATCAGCTGCTGGAAACGTCCAAAGCGGTTGCTGATAAGCTGGGTATCGAACATTGGCAGTTCACCTGGCAGAGCGCTGGACGTACGTCTGAGCCTTGGCTTGGCCCGGACATTCTGGATACCCTCAAATCGTTAAGCACGGAGCAGGTAGAAGATGTGCTGGTGGTGCCGGTCGGATTCGTGTCCGACCACCTGGAAGTGCTTTATGATCTGGACATTGAAGCCAAAGCGATTGCCAAAGAGCTGGATATGCGTCTTGAACGCATTGAAATGCTGAATAGCGATCCGCTTTATATCCGTGCGTTGTGCGAGTCAATTACCGCTGTATTGGAAAAGGGATGATCGGGGATGAGTGGGGCTTCTCCAAGCCGTGTTGTTATTGTCGGGGGAGGACTGACCGGGTTGACCGCAGCGTTCTATATCCGGAAATTCTACCGGGAGAAAGGGCTGCGTCCTGTTATTACCGTTCTGGAAAAAAAGCAAGGTGATGGGCGGCAAAATTGAATCGCTGCACCGTGACGGGTTTGTGATCGAGAAAGGGCCGGATTCCTTCCTGGCCCGGAAAACAGCGATGATCGACCTCGCCAAAGAACTCGAAATTGATCATGAGCTTGTGCAGCAGAATCCGAATTCCAAGAAGACGTATATCGTCAGCCGCGACCGGCTGCATCCAATGCCCGGCGGTCTTCTGTTAGGGATCCCTACGGAGCTGAAGCCTTTCCTGAAGACCGGATTGATCTCCGGTACGGCCAAGCTGCGGGCGCTGATGGACTTTTTGATTCCGGCCCGCAAAGGCTACGGGGATGAGTCCCTGGGGGATTTCATTGAACGCAGACTCGGAACCGAGGTGCTTGAGAACGTTACTGAACCGCTGCTGGCCGGCATTTATGCCGGGGATACGCGTAACCTCAGCCTTCAAGCTACCTTCCCGCAGTTCCGGGAAGTGGAGAAGAGCTACGGCAGCCTGATCCGGGGGATGATGACCGGACGCAAGCCGGCTGAAACCCATACAGGCACGAAACGCAGCGCTTTCCTGACGTTCCGTCAAGGGCTGCAGAGCTTGATTCATGGGTTGATCTATGAATTGGACGATGTCGAGCTTCGTACGGAAAGCGAAGCCGTCTCCTTTACCCGGACGGCGGATGGCGCCTATGAGGTGATGCTTGCAGGGGGCGATCAGCTTTATGCCGATCAAATGGTCGTTACCTCGCCGGCTTTTGCTGCGGCATCTTTCCTCCGCGGTCATATAGACACGTCGGCGCTTGAAGCTGTTAATTATGTGTCGGTAGCCAATGTGGTGCTGGCCTTCGACAAAGCCGGTTTCGGCGAAGAGTTCGAGGGTTCAGGGTTTCTCGTTCCGCGCAAGGAGAAACGCAACATTACCGCCTGCACGTGGACCTCGACCAAATGGCTGCATACCAGCCCGGATGATAAAGTTCTTCTGCGGTGTTATGTCGGGCGCTCCGGTGAAGAAGAGAACGTATTTCTGCCGGATGAGTCGCTCACACAGCTTGTCCTGAAAGACTTGAAGGAATTGATGGGACTAACGGCTAAACCGTTGTTCGCCGAAATTACCCGGTTGCCTAAATCCATGCCGCAATATCCGGTAGGACATCTGGACAATATTGACCGGTTCCAGAAGGAGCTGCGGGACAAACTGCCGGGCGTGTATGCGACCGGAGCGGCTTTCAGAGGGGTTGGCCTGCCCGACTGCATCAAACAGGCCAAGGAGCTGGCTGTAGAGATGGCAGAGCGCCAATAGACAGCCTGCAACCAAACACGACTAAAGAACTGCGTAAATAGAACCCTTTGCTGCGGCGGGGGTTCTATTTGTTCTTGGCGAACTGGTATAATAAAATCAATTTGGTGTATAAGGAGATTGTCCCTTATACGGGATTGAGGAGTGAACCATGTACCCACCTAGATCAGCAAAATATAAACAAGAGAAAAAACAGAAACAGCAGCGGCAAAACAAAGTCTGGATGATCATCAACCTTACGCTTATTGTCGCCGTCTGCTTAGTTGGACTTTATATCTATTACAGCTCGGATAATCCTACGTCAGCCAATCCGGATGCGGCCGCGGCCGGTGACCTTGGGTTGAATCCCTCGAATGCCGGATCGGCCGGCGGGGAAGGATTCTCTTCTGCTTCAGAGACTGGACAGGGATCAGCGGCTTCGAATCCTCAGCATGGCGATTCTTCTGCCGGGGATTCCGCTTCACCGTCTGTGAACCCGGAACCAGGAACAGGAACGGCGACTGGAGCGGGTAAAGAAGACGCCTCATCGGCTGACTTGGCCACAGCGGGAAGCTCGGGCGTTCAGCCTGCCAATTCTTCTGCCGGTGGAGCAGTGCCTGTTAATGAAGAGCCTTCAGTGGTGCTGCATTTTGGCGGGGATACCTTGTTCTCCGGCAAGGTCGAGGCTAAACTAGAGAAGACCGGTTATGATTATCCGTTTCAATACGTCAGCCGATTGTTTCAGCAGGATGATTTGACCCTGCTTAATCTGGAGACCCCAATCACTCATGGCGGCGTCGGAGCCGAAGATAAACAATATGTATTCAAATCTTCGCCCAAGGCGCTAAATGCGATGGCGCAGGCCGGCGTTGACGCCGTAAACCTGGCCAATAACCATACGCTGGATCAAGGGGTGGAGGGCTTGCTGGATACGCTGGATCACTTAAAAAACGCCGGCATTGCTTCGGTCGGAGCGGGTGCCGATGCCGATCAGGCTTATGCCCCTCAATATTTTGAACGCAAGGGCATACGTATTGCCGTGTTTGGCTTCAGCCGTGTCCTTCCGAAAGCGGATTGGGCGGCCGGAGCCGGCAAACCGGGCATCGCCGGCGTTTATGATGCTACGCGGGCAATAGCGGCCATCAAACAGGCCCGCCAACAGGCTGATCTCGTCATTGTGATTGCCCATTGGGGCAAAGAGCGCGTACAGCAGGTTGAGGACTCGCAAACGAAGCTGGCCCGCAGTTTCGTTGATGCCGGAGCCGATCTGGTCGTCGGCGGACATCCTCATGTGCTGCAGGGCCTGGAGCAATATAAAGGAAAATGGATTGCCTACAGTACGGGCAACTTTATTTTCACCCGCTCTTCCAACGAGAAGACTTGGGAGACCGCGGTGTTCGAAGCCCGCTGCAGCAAGTCGGGCGCGTGCAGTATGAAGCTTATTCCTTATACCGCCGAATTGGGGCAGCCGGTCCCTATGAATGCGGAGGACGGAGCCAAACTGCTTCAAGAGATTCAATCCTTGTCTCCAGGGGTAACCGTTGACATGGCAGGAAATGCGGCAGCGTCATGAGGAGCGCCGGTTCCTGTACAGAACATAGATTAAAGGGTTATTGGTGACGATAAATTTTGGAGAGGAACAAGCTTTCAAGTCGCCGTCCCTGCCGAAGGGAGCGATCGGAAATGAACCGATATTGCGCCGCTCACCGGGGGTATTCCGGTGTAGCGCCAGAGAATACAATGGCCGCAGTCCGTATGGCTATGGAAGAGCCTTGTGTAACCTGGATGGAAGTCGATGTTCAGCTGTCCAAGGATGGGGTTCCCGTCATCTTTCATGATTATTCGGTGAACCGCACGACCAATGGGCGTGGAGCGGTTCGGGAGAAGACGTTCGCCGAGTTAAGGAAGCTGGATGCCGGCAGCTGGAAGTCGCCTTTTTACGCCGGTGAAAAAATTATAACGCTGGATGAGCTTTTGGATACCGTTAAAGGAAGATTGAAGCTGAACCTCGAAATTAAAACCCAGGAAGGCATGTATCCCGGCCTGGAGAACAAAATGATCGATGCCGTAAGAAGCAGGAACATGCAGGATGATGTTGTCATGACTTCCTTTGATGTTGCCGCGCTGGGCAAAGTCAAATTCGAGGATCCCGGCATACAAACCGGGCTGATTACAGACCGCCAGACGCCGGAGCTCTTCCGGAGACTGAAGGATCTGGGCTGCAATTTCTTATCCATGGCGCACCGGAAGATTGACGAAAGACTGGTTGCTGAGGCCGGAAGGAGAAAGATTCAGATAATGGCTTGGACGGTGGACCGGCCCAAATCCATGCTTAGGCTTGCAGCACTTGATCGGAACATTCTGATCTGCACCAACAGACCGGGCATCTTCCGGGAGACTTTTATTGAAACTGAGGCAATCAAGCCGAAACGAAAATGGTGGAGACTGGGAGGCAGATAAGAATGGGAATCCAAAATGTATATTGCGTCGGAAGAAATTATAAGCTGCATGCGGAGGAGCTCGGCAATGACGTGCCTACAGAGCCGATGATTTTCCTTAAACCAAGCCATGCGGTAGTGAAAGCTGATGGACAAGTGCTGGAAATGCCGGCGGGACGGGGCGAAATTCATTATGAAACAGAGCTTGTCATCCGGATTGGCCGGCCTTATGAGAAGGGGATTGACATCCAGGAGCTTGTGGACGTAGCGGCGCTCGGCATTGATTTTACTTTGCGGGATGTACAGAACGTTTTGAAGAAGAAAGGCCAGCCGTGGACGGCAGCCAAAGGCTTCCGGAATTCCGCGCCGGTCACCTCTTATTTTGCTTTGCCGGATAAAGAAGAGCTGGAAAGCAAAGATTTTACGCTGCTCCTGAACGGTCAGGAAGTGCAAAGAGGAAATGTCAAAAATATGATTTTCTCCCTGCAGACCATCGTCGATTATATCGCCGAGCATTATGGACTGGGCGAAGGCGATCTGATCTTTACAGGAACCCCTGAAGGCGTGGGCCCCGTAGCAGCAGGCGACAAGCTTGAGCTGGCCTGGGACGGGACGGTCCTTGGCTCTTGCCTGATTGGCAGCAAGGAGAATTAAGCGGTGCTGCACTGGCTGATCGGGTTTGCCGGGGCGGCAGTTGTAGCCGGTCTCGCTTACGTCAAACGTTCCTTATCCCTGTCGGGGCTGATCGCGGCGGTTATCATGGGAACGATTTATTATGGAGCAGGCAGCGCTTTCTGGTTCGGCACTCTGCTCTTCTTTTTTATAACAGGGACTTTGTTGTCCAGATGGAAAAAAGACCGCAAAGACGATTTGGAGAAATCGTATGCCAAAACCGGAAGGCGGGACGCCGGCCAGGTTCTGGCCAACGGCGGATTGGGCATGCTGATTTGCTTGGGTTATGTCGCAGCACCAAACGTGCTGTGGGTTTACGGATTTGTTGGCGTGATGGCTACGGTAACGTCCGATACCTGGGCGACAGAACTCGGCGGGCTGAGCAGGAAGCCGCCGCGTTCCGTGCTGACTGGCCGGGTGGTGCCTAAAGGGACATCCGGCGGAGTATCACTCGCGGGCAATACCGCCGCATTAGCCGGAGGTTTGTGCATCGGGCTGGCCGCCTGGCTGCTGATCCGGCTGGGCGGGGATTTCATGGGTACAGGCGCAGCGGACGGGGCGTTGTCGCTTCCCGGGCTGCTGCTGCTTGGGGCGGCAGGCGGTTTTGTGGGCGCGATGGCCGATTCCGTGCTGGGAGCTACGGTTCAGAAGATGTACCGCTGCCTGGTCTGCGGGCAAATCGTCGAGGTCGAGCGGCATTGCGGGCATGAAACGGAACGTTACCGTGGCCTTCCATGGATGACCAATGATGCTGTAAATTTGATCAGCTCCGCCGTTGGCGGCGGGCTGGCTTTGTGGCTGGGCTGGGGCATTGGCGTTTGACCCGGCCAAGCTTTTTTTCATGGCGTTTCAACGAATACATGTTAGATCAATTCTGCAGATAATTAAGGAGAGGCAATGAATATACTAACGGCTGAAGGGCTATCCAAAAGTTATGGTGAGAAGATTTTATTTGAAGACGCCTCATTTGGGATGGAGGACCAGGATAAAATCGGGCTTGTTGGCGTTAATGGGACGGGCAAGTCGACTTTCCTGAAAGTGATTGCCGGGCTGGACAGTCCGGATGCGGGCAAAGTAGCCGTCAATAATGAGGTTCGCATCCGGTATCTGGCACAGAATCCCGAATATGAGCCGGAAATGACCGTGCTGCAGCAAGTCTTCCGCGGGGAAGGCGAGGAGCTGCGCTGCGTTTATGAATACATGGAGACGCTTAGAGCGCTGGAACAGGGTGGAGACAATGCCGCTCTCCAGGAGAAGCTGGTCCGTCTGGGTCAAACGATGGACCGCCTTCAAGCCTGGCAACTTGAGAGCGAAGCCAAAAGCGTTTTGTCCAAGCTCGGCATTACCGATTTTGATCGGAAAATGAAAGAGCTGTCCGGCGGTCAGCGCAAACGGGTGTCGATGGCCTCCGCGCTGATTCAGCCCTCCGAGCTGCTGATTCTGGACGAGCCGACCAACCATATTGATAATGAATCGGTAGCCTGGCTGGAGCAGTATTTGCAGAAACGCCGCGGCGCGCTGCTGATGATTACGCATGACCGCTATTTTCTGGACCGCGTATGCGATGTGATGCTGGAGCTGGATCAGGGCAAGCTGTACCGTTATGAAGCCAATTACAGCCGCTTTCTGGAGCTGAAGGCCGAACGTGAGGAACGCGAGGCTTCCGCGGAGCAGAAGCGGCAAAACCTGCTGCGCAATGAGCTGGCCTGGATTCGCAGAGGGGCCAAGGCTCGGAGCACCAAGCAGAAAGCGCGGATCGACCGCTTTGAGAAGCTGGTCACGCAGGCGCCGAACCAGAAAGCGGCTTCGCTGGACATGTCGGTGGCCTCATCCCGTCTCGGCCGCAAGATTCTGGAGATTTCCGAGCTGCATTATGAGGTGGGAGGGCGGACTCTGATCAACGAGCTTACTTATACGGCTGTTCCACAGGACCGGGTTGGCATCGTTGGGCCTAACGGCAGCGGCAAATCGACGCTGCTCAACCTGATCGCCGGCAGGCTGCAGCCGGGCAAAGGTTATATTGAGCTGGGGCAGACGGTCAAGCTCGGTTACTACACGCAGGAGCACCAGGAGATGAAACCCGAACAGCGGGTGATCGAATATATCAAGGAAGAAGCTGAGGTTGTAACGACGGCTGACGGATCACGAATTACGGCTTCGCAGATGCTGGAACGATTCCTATTCCCGTCCGCGCTGCAGTGGACACCGATTGGCAAACTTTCAGGAGGGGAGAAACGCCGGCTGTACCTGCTGCGCGTGCTGATGGGCGCGCCAAATGTGCTGCTGCTGGATGAACCGACCAACGATCTGGATATTCAGACGTTAAGCGTGCTGGAGGCTTATCTGGATGAGTTCCCTGGGGCGGTGTTTACGGTGTCCCATGACCGTTTCTTCCTGGACCGTACCGTGGATAAGATCATGGCGTTTGAAGGCGGCGGACGGGTTGCCGTTCATGTCGGCAATTACAGTGAATATGCTGAGCGTACAAGCGGCGCAACTAAAGAGCCCGGTATGCAGGAAAGCGCCGGAGCTGGCGGTGCAAAGGCGAGCGGGGGCAAAAGCAGCAAAGCCGATGGTCAAAGCGATTCTTCGGCCAAGGGCGGCTCCGCCTCGGGCAGCAGCCGGGACTCTTCCAATCCGCGGGGGGAAAAACTGAAGTTCAGTTACAACGAACAGCGCGAATATGAAGCGATAGATGGTCTGGTCGAAGCTGCCGAGAAGGAGCTTGAGCGGCTTGCAGCCGAGATGGAGCTGGCCGCAAGCGACGCCGCCCGGCTGCAGGAGCTGATGCAGCAGCAGCAGGCAGGCGAAGCTGAGCTTGAGCGGCTCATGGAACGCTGGACATACTTGAACGAGCTGGCGGAGCGGATTGAAGCGCAAAAGGGATAACTAGAAGAACAATGCTGAAGATAACACTATAGGCCATGCAAAAGAACCAGCGTCCTGATCAGGAGGCTGGTTCTTTTGTACGGGCAGCTCTTGCGGAAGGTTACTCTGCGTTGGCTGCGGCCGCTTCAGGGGGAAGCAAAACCTCCCGGCCGCCCATATAAGGTCGGAGAGCCTTCGGAATATACACCGAGCCGTCCTCCTGCTGATGGTTCTCAAGCAGCGGGATCAGAATGCGTGGGGCAGCCACGGCCGTATTGTTTAGCGTATGGCAATAACGAAGGCTGCCGTCAGCATCACGATACCGGATGTTCGCGCGCCGTGCCTGGAAATCGCGCAGATTCGACGACGAATGGGTTTCGCCGTAACTGCTGCGGCTTGGCATCCAGGTTTCGATGTCATATTGCTTATAGGTTTTCTGTGACATGTCTCCGGCGCATACGGCCATAACCCGATAGGGCAGCTCAAGCAGCTGCAGAATTTCTTCGGCATTGGCGGTAATTTCCTGGAGGAGCTGCTCCGATATCCGCTCATCGCCCCGGCACAGCACCACCTGCTCCACTTTCGAGAATTGATGAACCCTGTAGAGTCCGGTTGTATCCCGTCCAGCCGAACCAACCTCGCTGCGGAAGCAGACCGAAGCCGAAGCTGCTTTAATCGGTCCGGCAGACAAATCCACCACGTCCCCGCTAAAGTAGCCGATCAGCGGCACTTCCGAGGTTCCGACGAGCCAGCGCTCTTCTCCGCCAACCTTATAGGTCTGATCTTCGCCAAGCGGGAAAAATCCCGTATTCACCATGGCGTCCTGGCCCACCATAAGCGGCACCTCCAGCATTTCAAATCCTTTGCGCTCCAGCACGTCAAGCGCCAGCTGCTGCACGGCCCGCTGCAGCCGGAAGCCGTCCCCCTTCAGGTAATAATGACGGCTGCCGGCCACCTTGACTCCCCGCTCCATATCCAGAATACCGAGCATACGGCCGAGCTCAACATGATCATGCGGCTGGAAAGGGAAGATGGGCGGCTGTCCCCACTGTCTGACGGTTACATTGTCCGCATCCGAGGTTCCTTCAGGCGTATCCTCCGAAACGATGTTGGGGACTAGCAGCAGCAGCCGTTTATATTCGGCATCAGCCTGATTGAACGAAATTTCTGCTTCCTGAAGGCGGATTTTGTTGTCTGCTATTTCTTGTCTTAACGCTGTCGCTGCTGCCTGCCGTCCTTGCCGGATCGAAAGGTGGACTTCTTCGCTAAGTCTGTTTCTGTTTTGTCTTAACTGCTCAAGCTCCGTTAGCAGGGTTCTTCTAACCGCATCCCGTTCCAGCAGTTCCTTGACCGATAGCTTGATGTGTTTGCGATCTGCAGCTGCCTGCACCTCATCCGCATGCTCCCGGATCCATTTCGTGTCCAACATTTCACACCGTCTCCTTTGTCCTGTAAAAATACAAAAAGCGCCCTCGTCTTTTGGGACGAGGAGCGCTTTGGACTCGCGGTGCCACCCAACTTGATCCCGCCTGAAGGGCAGAATCCTCTTGGTTCCGCGATAACGGGCGGTGCCGGTTAACTTAGGAGCGCCGCAAGGCGGGCCATGCGGGCGCTCTTGACGAAAACGCCTCCGAGTTGGATGCTCTTCCTAGGCGTGATCCGGATATAAGGATTTGTTACAGTATAACGAACCCCTAATCGTTTTGCAAGGGGGAGAGCGAGAGTCGAGGGTCAGCAGAACGAAGCTTTCGACTCAGGTTTGGCAGGCGCCGCGTCCTTTGAAGCGTTGTTGTACAGGAGCTAGGCGTTAATATAAGCGCCGAGCAGGCGGGCCGTATTGACGACGGCTTGTTTCGTCGTGCGCTCCATCGCATGGGAAGCATGCACACCGGGGCCGATCAGGGCCGCCCGGATATTGTGGCCGGCCCGCAGGGCGGCTGAGGCGTCCGAACCGTATTGCGGGTAAATATCAACCGCGTAAGGAATATTTTCCTGCTTGGCCAGATCAATCAGTTTGCTCGTCATATGGTAATCATACGGGCCGCTGGAATCCTTGGCGCAGATGGACACATCCGTTTCTTTGCAGGACAGGTCATCTCCCATGCAGCCCATGTCCACGGCGATCATTTCTTCGAGGCCTTCGGGAATATAAGCCGCGCCGTGTCCCACTTCCTCGTAGTTTGAAATCAGCATAACTACATCCCGTTTCGGTGTCCAGCCGCCGTTTGATGCCGCTTCAAGCAGTCCGAACAGGGCGGCCACACTTGCTTTATCGTCGATATGGCGGGATTTCACGAAGCCGCTGTCCGTGATGACAGCCCGGGAATCAAAGGAGATAAAATCGCCATTGTTAATGCCCAGCTTCTGTACATCTTCTTTGCTGTTCACCAGCTCGTCGATGCGGACCTCCATATTTTTCTCCACGCGAGGGAATTCGCGGGCATCCCCATACACGTGAACCGAAGGATGGGTGCTCATGATCGTGCCGGTATAAACCTTGCCGTCCCGGGTGTGAATTTGGCAGTATTCATTTTCGATGCTTTGCATCATAAAGCCGCCCACAGAAGAAATCGCCAGTGTTCCACGCGGCGTGACGGAGCGGACGATGGCTCCTAACGTGTCGACGTGGGCGCTGAGGCAAAGCGGGTTCGTGCTGCTTTCGCCCTTCAGACGGAGAATAGCGCCGCCTTTGGCATTGCGTTCAAACGGAATGCCCAGCTTGTCCGCTTCTTCCTGAATCAATTGGATAATGTGGTGCGTGAAGCCGCTTGGACTTGGGGTATCCAGCAGTTTCTTCAGCAGGGTGATGACGTAGGGTTCATTAATCTTCATAAATGAGCAAACCTCCTATGTAAAATAAATCAGCGTCCGGCTTCCTTGTCCCCGGCACCGGTCAGACCGGACTGGGACGGGCTTCCTTCGTCAGAAGGCGGAACAGAAGCATCGGCAGGGGGGAGCGAATCAGCCGCAGGTTTGTCCAACTCGTAGCCTGTAGCTTCCTGAATGTGTGCGAGTTTGGCATTCAGCTGTTTGATCAGGCGCTGCTGGCGGTAACCGCGGTAAATCCCGAACGCGCCAACGATAATGCCACCGAGCAGCACAGAACCCAGAATCAGCAGAATCAAAGGCAGCTTCACCGAGCCGAACAATAAGTTCACTTCGACCTGTTCGACGTTAATGACGGCAAAAACAGCGGTGATCAGGGCAAAGATCAATGCCAGAATCAAAGACCATTGAATTTTCAATAGAGGAACCTCCTTCTCTCAGGGCGGGCTGCGGCATCCTTAAGATGGCTAACAGCATCTTTAAAAAGTATAAAATCCCTTACCCCGGGGGGCAAGGGATTTATTTAACACCGGTCTAGCCGCGATCACTTCGTCAGCTGTTCCATTTGAGCAATGACATTCTCAAATACGCTCATCGCTTCGCGGATCGGCTGAGGCGAAGACATGTCGACGCCGGCCTTCTTGAGGATGTTGATGGAGTAGTCGCTGCCGCCGCTCTTCAGGAAGCCGAGGTAACGGTCAACAGCAGGCTGGCCTTCTTCAAGAATCTGTTTGGAGAAGCTCGTAGCCGCCGAGAAGCCGGTTGCGTATTTGTATACGTAGAAGCTTCTGTAGAAATGCGGAATGCGGGCCCATTCCATTTCGATATCTTTGTCGACGACCATATCCTCGCCGTGATATTTTTTGTTCAGCTCATAGTAGATCGAAGACAGCTCCTGCGGCGTCATCGACACGCCGGCTTCCGCACGCTCGTGTACGATCTTCTCGAATTCCGCGAACATCGTTTGGCGGAAGACGGTAGTCCGGAACTGATCCGCATAGTAAGTAAGCAGGTACAGCTTTTGTTTCGGATTGTCGGCATGCTTCAGCAAATAGTCCATCAGCAGCGCTTCGTTTGTCGTGGAAGCTACCTCAGCCAGGAAAATCGTATACTGCGCATCCCGGTAAGGCAGGGCTTCGTCCGAGAAATAGGAATGCAGCGCATGGCCCATTTCGTGCGCCAGCGTGAACATGCTGTTCAAATTGTCGTTATGGTTCAGCAGCACATAAGGATGCGTGCCGTAAGCGCCCCAGCTGTAAGCGCCGGTCCGCTTGCCTTCGTTTTCATAAACGTCAATCCAGCGGTTGTTAAAGCCCTCCTGCAGCTTCGAGGAGTAGTTCTCGCCAAGCGGCTTCAAGCCCTCGATGCAAAGCTTCTTCGCTTCTTCATACGAAATGTCCCATTTATACTCTTCGACGAGCGGGGCAAACAAATCATACATATGAAGTTCATCGACGCCGAGCAGCTTCTTGCGCAGCTTCATGTACCGGTGGAGAAGCGGAAGGCTTTCGTGGATCGTGCCGATCAGGTTGTCGTAGACCTCTTTGGAGATGTTGTCCCCGTAAAGCGACATTTCCAGAACGGAAGGGTATTTGCGGGCTTTGGCATAGAAAATATTTTTGGTCACGTTGGCGCTGAGCGTAGCGGCCAGCGTATTTTTTTGTTTGGCATAGGTATCGTATACGGCTTTAAAAGCGCTGCGGCGCACTTCGCGGTCCGGACTTTCCAGGAACTGAATATAGCTGCCGTGGGTCAATTCAACCTCTTGGCCTTCGGCGTTTTTAATTTTAGGGAATTTCATATCCGCGTTGTTCAGCATGCCAAAGATGTTCTGCGGAGCCTGAGAAATGTTGCCGACCTGCGCCAGCAAAGCTTCTTCGGCTTTCGAGAGCACGTGGGCTTTCTCCCGTTTGATCTCCGTCAGGGTGAAGCGGTAGGCTGCAAGGTCCGGGCTGTCGATCAGCTTGTCGAGCTCGGCTTCGGGCAGCGATAAAATTTCCGGCGTCACAAAAGAAAGAGCTTCGCTGACTTCAACGCTCAGCTTTTTAGCTTTCTCGAGCAGCGCTTGGTATGTAGGGTCGGCCGTATCTTCGTCATGGTGCAGATTAGCATATACATACAGCTTCTCTGTAGCCTGACCGAGGCGGTCTTCAAGTTCAAAAATGGCTTTGATCTGCGGGGCGCTGTCCAGCTTGCCCTCAAATTCGGCCACTTTCTTCAAGTCTTTCTTCAGATCCTCATAAGCTTGGTCCCATGCCTTTTGATCGGCGAAAATATCCGACAAATTCCAGGTGTTCTCTTTAGCGACTTCTGAGCGTTTAGGCAATGTACTCACGTTTGGTGCCCTCCTTGAAAGAATATATGAAGACCTGTCATCCCGAACCTCTTGGTCAGCGGAATCCGCCTCCACCGGCATGGATGCCGTCAACAGACAGCAGGCAAGCAGAAGGGGAACAACTTTCCGTCTCTTCATCTCCAGAGCCTACTTTCATTTTTGACTCTAGTATGCTCCGGGTGGCTGTCAATTATTTGGCGGACCGCTCACAAGCGGGGATTTCAGGGGAAAAAACTGATGATAATAAGGACAAAAGCGATAACCACCATAATCAATGAAAACAAGGCCAGCCCGCGTTTGAATTTCGGCGGGATGTTGTTCCGGCTCATCAGAACAACCAGCGCAAGCGCAAAAGCGACAATAACAAAAATCGTAACATCAGAGGAATTCATATCTTTGTTCCTTGACTCCTTCAAAAATAAAATCGTAATTCCTGCAATTGGCCTTTACACTTCCTGAAAAGCTTTCATTAACTCTTCCCACTCCTGCTCGCGCCCGGCAAAATCCTCTTTGGGAAAACGCTGTTGAGCCCAGTTCATCAAAGCCGGACGGCTGAGAAAGGTATGGCATTCTTCGCCCCATTGGTCCGAGATTTCGCGGAGTACCAAGGTTTTGCCCTGGACCTCGACGGTCATCATGTTCCACTTGTCTTTTTTGTAAATCTCATGCTTTTTAATCATCTTGCAAATTCTCCATTCTTTGCTCCTGTTGAGGAGTCTTCATTAAGGGAAATCTTTTTTGTAAAATCATAACCCAGCACCTGCTGGAAAGCAAATAAATCAAGGAGGGAAGACGCTTGTGTTTGGTGCGAAATCCGGGCATGAAGCAAGCTAAGCAAGCGCTTTAAATCCTTCGTTGCATTATGATTGGGGATGGAGTATAATACAGTTATTCGTCCTCGATGACGATATTTTTAGGAGGTTGTTCACTTGAAAGGTACAGTTAAATGGTTCAACGCAGAAAAAGGCTACGGATTCATTCAAGTTGAAGGTGGCGAAGACGTATTCGTACACTTCTCCGCAATCCAAGGCGACGGTTTCAAAACTTTGGACGAAGGTCAAGAAGTTGAATTCGAAATCACTGAAGGCAACCGTGGCCCTCAAGCCGCTAACGTAATCAAATTATAAGAAAGTCTCCGCGTCTAAGCGGATAACTTATAAAGTTTAGGTTTCGGCACATGACAAAGGCACAGCTCCTCGCGGGCTGTGTCTTTTTTGCCGTTCTTTTCTTTCGGTCATCTTTTTTAGTCTTCAGCCAGCCTCATTTATGAGGTTTATTTATGGTTTTCTAGGGCAAATATCTTACGTCTCTTGTATAATAAAAGGTAACAATGACCTATGGGGGCGGTAATAGCGGATCATGGGAACCTTCGAATTTGTAATGGATGAAAGGCTGGGGATTAAGCTGCCGGATTTGAAGCAGCCTTATGAGGCCTATTCCTATCAGGAGCAGGCCGAAATTGTTGAGCATTGGGAAGAGATCAGAGGGAGAATTCCATCCCGGGTGATCGAACTGGAACGCATCATTGAACATAAGCTTTATCAGCTAGGGAATGAGGATAACTTTGAATGCTCCTGCGAGTTGAACCGGGAAATTGCCGAAATCGCCAGTATTATCAATGATCTTCATATTTGGTACAGGGTATCGGCCGACGTTTCCTCAATTAAACCACATTTGTGATATAGTTAATTTGTAGAAAGTTATAGGGCATATTATAATTAGGATTGTTTTGTTACGGATAACCCGACAACGTTGTGGAGGCAAAGCATTGATAGAACTTAATAAGAGCCGCCATCAAGTGCCAAGCGATCCGCTTCGTTTGATGAGCCGGGTATATAAATTCATATTGCCAACCGTCAAGACGGAGTTGAGCCGGATAAGACAGCTTGCTTCTATAATTCCCGATCCAGAACTGCGCAAGCAGGCTTTAGCCAGCATTCAGACCAAGGAATTCCATTGCCAGGGCGGCAGCGTTTATGCCGCGGCCAATCTGTCGCAGCGCCACGTGTTGATTCCGTTAATCGTGGCTTTTCAGACGATCAGCGATTACCTGGACAACCTGTGTGACCGCAGTACATCCATGGATGCGGACGACTTTCGCCTCATCCACCAGTCTATGCTTGATGCTGTCATTCCTGACCGTGAGCCGGCGGATTATTATGCGCTGCGCACGGAGAAGGAGGACGGCGGTTATCTGCTCGGACTTGTGAATCAATGCAGGATGTGCATTCGGGCACTGCCGGGTTATTCTGCGGCACAGCCTTATCTTGTGGATCTGGTTGGTTTATATATTGACTTACAGGTGTACAAACACATCAAACCGGAATTGCGCGAACCTGCGCTACTGGCCTGGAGACAGAAACATCAGGCAAGAGCGCCTCATCTGCATTGGAATGAGTTTGCGGCGGCAACGGGCTCGACACTTGGCATGTTTATGCTGTTCCTGTCCGCTTGCGACCCCGATCTTGATGATGCAGGAGCGTCCATGGTTCATCAAGCGTATTTTCCGCATGTTTGCGGTCTTCATATTATGCTTGATTATTTAATTGATCAGGCCGAGGACCGTCTGGGCGGGGATCTGAATTTTTGCAGTTACTATGAAAACGACAGCGAAACGCTGACCCGGATTGAAATGATAGCGGCATCTGCCAGACAGGATATCAAGGTACTTCCGGTTTCTTCCTTTCACCGGATGATTATAGAAGGGCTGCTGGCGCTGTATCTTTCGGATCCGAAAGTGGGCCAGCACATGGAGATTAAGGAAGTGTCCCGCAGGCTGATGCGTAGAAGCCCGCTTACACGGCTGTTTTTCTGGGCCAACAGCAGGTGGATACGAAAGTTTCTGTAAGGGAGCCGTTTCAGCTGCGAAACATCTCTTCGGACGTAGGGAGCTCTCCCCCGGGCTTTATTACGAAGGATAGGTTTATTTCATTTGAGGAGGAAATCATATGTCAGCAGTAAAAAAAATTGCAGTTTTAACTAGTGGTGGCGATTCCCAGGGGATGAACGCTGCAGTACGCGCCGTCGTCCGCAGCGCTATTTTTCATGGAATAGAAGTTTATGGAGTTCAACGCGGTTATCAAGGATTGCTGAACAACGATATTTTCTCCATGGATATTCGGAGCGTCGGCGATATTATTCAGCGCGGGGGAACCATCCTCCAATCGGCACGTTGTCTCGAATTCAAGACGCTTGAAGGCCAGCAGAAGGGCGCGGCTATTTTGCGCGAACGCGGCATTGACGGACTTGTTGTGATCGGCGGGGACGGCTCCTATCAGGGCGCTGCCAAACTCAGCGCGCTCGGCATCAAAACGATGGGTCTGCCAGGCACAATTGACAACGATATTTCCTTCACGGATTATACAATCGGGTTTGATACGGCCGTTAATGTTGTGGTGGACGCCATCAATAAATTGCGCGATACGATGTCTTCTCATGAACGTTCCTCTGTGGTAGAGGTTATGGGCCGCCATTGCGGGGATATTGCCCTGCATGCAGGTCTCGCTTCCGGGGCGGAGACGATCCTGATTCCAGAGGTTCCTTACGATCTGAATGAGGTTGCCGACCGGATGAGACAAAACTTCGAGCACGGCAAGAGACACAGTATTGTTATCGTGGCTGAAGGGGTTGGCCGAGGTGAAGACGTGGCCGATGCGCTGAAGGAACGTTATCCGAGCATTGACCCGCGTGTAACGGTTCTGGGTCATATCCAGCGCGGAGGTTCCCCAACGCCGTTTGACCGCAACCTGGCAAGCCGTCTTGGTGATTTTGCCGTCCGCAAGCTGATTGAGGGCGACTCCAACAAAGCCTGCGGCGTTATTAACGGCCAGCTGGTGGCAACGGACATCGAGAAAGTCGTCAAGACGAAAAAAGATTTTAACATGGAAATGTACGAATTGGCTCAACGTTTGTCTCAATAAGAGACTTCGCTTGGCTGCGATCTCCAATGTAGAAAGGCCTTCAGGAAGTGATGTCTTCCCGAAGGCCTTTTTTTGTGTGCTCCTTGCTTTGGCGTGGGTGATAACTTGGCTGTAGGGAAGACTTATACTTAAATGTCCTTAATGAGTACACAACCTGGACAACCAAACTGCCATAGCATTTTTAATCAATAACAATTGGATAAGGATAATGATACCTTATAAGGTATTATTTTGGTGATAGGAGGGAAATTTGTGATAAAAATATTTCTAGGCTGCACTTCGATTATTTGTGCCTTTATCGTCCTGTGTACCGGGTTTCTAATTTCTGCTCTAAGTTCCGTACAAAATGCAGCACATAATGTTAATTCGGGTGCTTTTGAATACAGCATCTTTAATATCAATTGGTTCTGGTTCTTGGTGCCTGTAATTCTGATTGTGATAGGTTTTTCTCTCCTGTATTCCGCGCGTGAGGAATAGAAGGGCAAAAAGGGTTCCCAGCTCGGGAACCCTTTTTTATAGCGCGTTAGGAGGGCAGTCGGAGGGCTTGCCGCTGTTCCACCTTTCTCAGGCGGAATAACAGCAGCACGGCTGCAATCGCAAGGCCGGTGATCAGGCCGACCCAATAGCCGTAAGGTCCAAGCTCCGTATACTTGGAGAGGACAAACCCTAAAGGCAGGGCGGCGCCCCAATACGAAAGCAAAGTAATCCAGAACGCTGAGTTGACGTCTTTGTACCCCCGGAGAACACCTTGTACCGGCGTTGCAATCGCATCGGAGATCTGAAAGAAAATCGCATAGATCAGAAAATGTTTCGTCATGGCGATCACAGCGTTATCGGTGGAATAAAGCTCCGCCACATCTTGGCGAACGATCATAAGAACGGCGGCGGTGATCAGGGACAGCAGCGCAGCGGAAATGACGCCGAGCCGGCCGTAAAGCTTGGCGTCTCTCAGGCGAGATGCCCCTGTTTCATAGCCGACAAGGATCGTCAGGGCCGAGCAGATGCTGAGCGGAATCATGTACAGGGTCGAAGCAAAATTGATGGCCGATTGATGGGCGGCGATAGTAATCGTATCAAACCCGCTCATCAGGAGCGTTACGGCTGCAAATACCGCTGTTTCAAAGAAGATCGCGAACCCGATCGGCACTCCGATCTTCAGCAGTTCTTTCCATTTGGCCAGCGAGATCTGGTACCCCTTCCTCAGAAGATTAAATTCCCTGAAAGTAGAGGTCTGCCGAACGATAAACAGCGCCAGAATGAAGATGCACCAATAGGTGAATGCGGAAGCTACCCCGGAACCGATGCCGCCTAGTTTAGGGAATCCGAATTTACCGAAGATTAGCACATAGTTAGCAGCTACGTTGATAGGCAGCGAGGCCAAAGTAATCACCATCGAAATCCGCGTTTGACCAAGCGCATCAATGGAGGATCTGAGCACGACATATCCGAACAGCGGGAGAACCCCCGCTCCCATGGCGGTCAAGAAATAGAAAGCAACATGGTGTACCTTTGGCGTCAAATGCATCCCATTCAAAATGGGGGAAACCAGCAGCGCTCCGGCCAAGATCACTACTAGCCCGACAACAACAGCGAGCATGAGGCCCTGCATCACCTGATATGCAACTTTGTCCTTATGTCCTTCGCCGATCAGATGCGAGATTACCGGAGTTACAGCCATCAAGATACCGCTTAAGCCGGTTTGAATGGGAACCCAGAGGCTGGAACCCACGGCAGCACCGGCCAAATCCGCCGGACTGGCATGTCCCGACATGACGGTATCAAAAAAGGTCATCAGCGACATGGTCACCTGGGTAATCAGTATAGGGATCAATATCTGCAGGAAAAGGGCATATTTCTGTTTAAGCGTCGATGTAGGTTTCATAAGAAATCAAAGGCTCCGATCCGTAAAAAGGTTACAAGTCATGTAAAATTATATTTTAGTAGATCCGATTCATTTTGACCAGGGGGCAATTGCCTGGTTTGAAGTTTGAGGGTCCATTTGCTGACCGGAGAACAAGCCGGGCAGTTAAAAAGCCGCCCCCAGAAGGAGACGGCTCTCATTACAAGACATGAAGTTCTTTAATTTCGAAAAGGATACACGTTCATTAATGAAGCAAATTTGAGTTTTGATGCTCGCAGATGCTGTATTGCATAATTTCCATCGCGTCTTCCTGTTCCAACATTTTAAATCCGTCTCTCAGCATGATGATGGAATCCAGTTCTTTCTGATTGAAGAACGGCAGCATGTCGGGAAACCACTTTATGACGATTTGTTCCAGTTTGACCGTTTCCATTTCCACAACAACCACTCCTTCTCCCTTAGAATCATTCGTTCACGAACAAACAGAATCATTCAAGATCATCGGAAAAGCAAAGTCTGTGAAATAAGGGGCAGAACAAGTACAGCTCATAAAAGGTGAAGAACCGGCGCAAGTTCATTGTATCATAAATCAGGGATAAAATCAGGTAACATCCACCTAAATGCGGGAATCCTGCCCGCATACTACCGTCTGCGGAACGCCCCCATAACGCCCACCGTCTCAACAATATTCACAAAGGCGGAAGGATCTGTTGATTTTATTATTTCGCGAAGTTCTGCCAATTCATACATGGTAGTAACTGTCATCAGCATGTCCTTCTCTTTGTGGGAGAAAGCACCTTCCGTTTTGATCAGGGTAACGCCTCGCGGATGGGTCAATAACCGTTCAAGCAAAGCCTGGGATTCGTTTGTAATGATATAAACCGTAATCTTGATGTGGCCCACATGAATGAAATCCAGCACCTTGCCAGTAATGTAAAGCGACAGGATGGAGGCCAGCACCAGATTCCAATCCTGGTTGATGTATCCCATAGCCAGGACGACGAGAGCGTTCATTCCGACCAGTACGTTGCCGATCGGGAAATCACGGTATCTCGTGACAATCGAGCCTAGGATATCAAACCCGCCCGATGATCCGCCCGCCCGGAAGGAGATGCCGCTGCCTAGTCCGACCAGCGCGCCGCCGAATACCGCGGAAAGAATGTTATCCGTAGCTACTCCTTTGTTGGGAATGATGGCTACAAACCAGGTGACGCAGACAACCGACAAGATGCTGAGCAGGATAAAACGTCTGCCGAGAAGAAAGAGTCCCGCTATCAGCAGCGGGATGTTGAAGGCAAAATATAAAAGGCTCAGATTAATGGGCGTCATATAATTTACAAGCATGGAGAGGCCGGATACCCCGCCGCTCAGCAGCTGATGCGGAACGAGGAACAAATTGAATCCCGCCGCAATTAGGGCAGCCCCGATAATAACAACTAAACCATTCCTTATTTCTTTAAGCAAACCTTTCACCTCATCGATAAAATTACCTTTTTAGAGCAACTGGTGTTTTGTGAATGTTTTGTGATATACTATTAAAGATATTCTTGAGTAGGTAGTGATTTCCATCTACG
The DNA here is from genome assembly GCF_001685395.1 of Paenibacillus yonginensis. Classification (NCBI taxonomy): domain Bacteria; kingdom Bacillati; phylum Bacillota; class Bacilli; order Caryophanales; family Paenibacillaceae; genus Paenibacillus; species Paenibacillus yonginensis. The sequence goes on from NZ_CP014167.1 coordinate 868,549, forward strand.
CAGAAGAGACCGGAAGCATTGTTTCATTTGAAACCGTGCCGTTTAGATATGTTTAAGATCGTCCTGGGTTGAATTTAGTTTGTCCGTGAAAAATTTTAGGTTCGTTGGGACAGTCTATAAACGTTTACCGCTACTTAAGAATAACGTCAAGATTGTGGAGTTGTCCACCATATAGAAGGAGTTTGAACATATTGAGCACATTCTCAGAATTCGGCCTTGAGCCAAAGGTATTGCAAGCCATTACGGAACTTGGTTTTGAAGAAGCTACGCCCATCCAGGCCAAATCCATTCCGTTTGCAATGGAAGGCAGAGACCTGATCGGCCAAGCACAAACAGGTACAGGCAAGACAGCAGCATTTGGTCTTCCTTTAATTAACAAGATTCCAAGGGAAGAGGAACGTATCGTTGCGTTGATTATGGCTCCTACTCGTGAGCTTGCCATTCAGGTTGCCGAAGAAATCGGCAAATTGTCGCGTTTCAAAGGCATCCGTTCCTTGCCGATCTACGGCGGACAAGATATTTCCCGTCAGATTCGCGCATTGAAGAAGAAACCGCAAATCATTATCGGTACCCCAGGACGTTTGCTGGACCATATCAATCGTAAAACCATCAAGCTGGACGACGTGCAAACTGTTATCCTTGATGAAGCGGATGAAATGCTGGACATGGGCTTTATGGAAGACATTCAGGCGATCCTGAAAATGGTTCCTGACGAGCGCCAAACAATGTTATTCTCTGCTACAATGCCTCCGAATATCCAAAAGCTGGCACAACAATTTTTGAAAAATCCGGAGCATGTTTCCGTGATTCCTAAACAAGTCAGCGCTCCATTGATCGACCAAGCCTACATTGAAGTGAACGAACGTCAGAAGTTCGACGCTTTGTCCCGCCTGCTCGACATGGAATCCCCTGAGCTGGCTATCGTCTTCGGCCGTACGAAACGCCGGGTTGACGAACTCTCCGAAGCTTTGCAGAAGCGTGGTTACTCGGCTGACGGCCTGCATGGCGACTTGTCCCAGAACCAGCGTGATAACGTTATGCGCAAATTCCGCGACGGCAGCATTGACGTCCTTGTTGCGACTGACGTTGCGGCCCGCGGTCTCGATGTTTCCGGCGTTACTCACGTCGTTAACTTTGACCTTCCGCAGGATCCGGAAAGTTATGTTCACCGTATCGGCCGTACAGGTCGTGCCGGCAAAGAAGGCGCTGCTTATTCCTTCGTAACGCCTCGCGAGATCGATCATCTGCATTTCATTGAACGGGTAACGCGCCACCGCATTCCGCGCAAACCTTTGCCAAGCATTGCCGAGGCGATTGAAGGCAAACAGCGCATTACGGCGGAGCGTTTGATTGATATCATCGAAAGCGGAGAGCTGAACGAATACAAAGGCATCGCGATTCAACTGCTGGAGCAGTATGATTCCGTGAACTTGCTTGCAGCAGCCATCAAATTGGTGACTGGCGACAAGAACGAGAACGCCCATATCGAATTGACTCCGGAAGAGCCAATTCGCGTGAAACGCCGCAAACCGGATATCCGTTCCAGCGGACGCAAGCCTTCCGGCTACGGCAATCGCGGAGGCAGCGGCTCCTACAAACGGGACAACCGTGACGGACGCGGCTTCGGCAGCGGCAAAGGCGGATACAGCAAGGAAGGCGGACGTGACTACAACCGTTCCTCTTCTTCCTCCTATGACCGCAAACCTCGTCCAAGCGGCGAACGCCGTCCGTACAACCGCAGTGAAGAGAATAACTAAGCTTTAGCTTTTAAGCTGAAGGCTGAATGAACAAGGCTGTGCCATCCGGCATGGCCTTGTTTTTCTTTTTTTTGGAGGAAATGAGAGGGTTCATTAGGCCCGGGCGTGGACTTTTTTGTGAAATAAAACAAAGATTTGGCTGGTTTGCTGAATTTACCGCGTGTCAAGCTGGATTGCTATTGTCGAATAAGGTATAGTTAAAGTAGAGACAGTTTATTGAATGGCGAGGGGGAGGACTTACTTGGAGTTTAGAGGAGTCATGGGCGGTTTGTACCGCATCACGGAATGGATTATGAGAATCGCAGGCAGCAACCTGCTGTGGCTGGTATGTTCATCTCCGTTTTTGTTTTTTCTGCTGACGAAATATCTGATGATTGTGAATGGACTGGAGAATGACGCATCATCGCTTTACGCCATGGCAATCTTGGCACCGTTTACATTGTTCCCGGCTACGGCCGCCTTGTTTACCGTTGTCCGCAAATGGGTTATGGGCGAAGCCGATGTCAGCGTTACCCGAACTTTTTTTAGAGGTTATAAAGAGAATTATAAGCAAAGCATGATCGGCGGGATTTTTTATACGCTGCTGTTCGTTATTATGGTGATCGATTACCGGGTTTATATGGTGAAGATGCAGAATTTGCAACTGATCGGCATTATTATGCTGCTGTTGCTCATTTTGCTGATGGTTTCGTTGTTTAACTTCTTCTCCATGGTATCGCACTATCATTTGAAAACCTCTACCATGCTGAAAAATGCCGTGCTGCTGACCATTATACGTCCTTTCCGCTCGTTCTCCACGCTTGCGGGCGCTGCAGTGCTTCTGTTCTTGACAGCTAAGTTTACCTGGCTGATCATATTTGGCACAGCGTCCCTTATTGCCTGGCTGGCATTCTTGAACTTCTATGCGACTTATATCAAGATGCAGGCCCAAATCGCCAAGATGAATGAAAAGGCCGAAGCCAAGGCAGCGGCGGAAGCTGGCGGCTCATTAGAAGCCGAAGTTCTGACGGGAGCTGAAAGCAAAGAGACTGCTGCTGGGGCTCCGGAGGGACAAGAACCGCTGGATAAAGAGTCTGAATCTGATGCGGGCCAGGAGAAAGATTCCCAAGGTTCAGATTCGAAATAAGTTTTGGAGATTTTTTCCGGGAGCGGAATCCCCGGTAGGTTGGTTTACTTTTGCCGGGGCAAGCTCTATAATGAATATACATCCTGCGATGTGCGTTGCGGTTATTTGTTGTTTTGAACCAATGACAATGTCTTGGGAGACTTATATGTCCAAGCGGCTGGAAAGCCCTATCTATACGATCAGGGGAATTCATAAACTTGGCTGCGGTCACCCACCTGCTGAGCAGGTTCACGGACGCTGTAACCGGACGGCATATGCGGGACCTACAACTATTCATTATAGCGCCGATCCGCCCTTGGGCTGGATGGGTGCTTTTTATTTTTGTGAATGTTACAATAAACAGCAAATAATGAAATTGTCGGATTTGACGGAGGAGGAAACGGTTTTGTCGCTAAAAAGAACGTTAACCGGGTTGTTCCGCAGTGTGGAGGGAACGAGTGACCGCGCCAAAGTGCCTGAGCTAAAGACCCGTTATTATCAATTGTCCAAAGATAAACTATGGGAAGAGGTTAGTTCTACGCTCAAGAAAGTGCCCGGCTATAAGGTCGTTCATGAGGTGCCTTCCGTAGGCGAGATTTTGCTTGAGAAAAGAACGGCTTTCGGACGGGTGATGGATATTACCGTCTCCCTGGTTGGAACCGGCCCCACACGAAGCGCGATCGACATCTATTCCGCTACCCGCGGTTCTCTGGGCGACCTCGGAGCCAATTACCGGAATATTCAGGGATTGTTCAGCATATTAGATAAGAAGCTGAGCCGTTACAAAACAACCGCCTGATCTGATCAAGGCTGAATCAAAATAATAAAAGCGAGTCCGAAACGCCGGCGCTCGCTTTTATTATTCTTACGGGGCAATCACATCCCCGTGGATAAGTTTGATTCTGTTACAGAAGCGCTTTGACAGCAGCAATCGCTTTGTCGTAATCCGGATGTTCGGACATTTCGGCCAGATATTCGACATAACGGATCGTATTGTCGGCATCAAGGACAAAGATGGAACGGTGGTCAAGCTGGAATTCCTTGATCAGCACGCCATAAGCTTCGCCAAAGGATCTGTGTTTATAATCGGATAAAGTGATGACACGGTCAATACCGGCTGCGCCACACCAGCGCGCTTGGGCAAACGGAAGATCGACGCTGACCGTAAGCACGGCTACCTGCTCGCCGAGATCGTGGCCTTCCTGGTTGAACCGGCGGGTTTGGGCATCGCAGACACCGGTGTCCAAAGAAGGGACAACGCTGATCAGCTTGATTTTTCCATCAAAGTCCTTCAGGGAAACTTCTTCAACAAGGCTTTTGCTGAGCGTGAAATCCGGAGCTTTGTCACCGACCTTCAGTTCAGGGCCAACCAGGGTGAGGGGATTGCCTTTAAAAGTAGCAGCATTCGCACGTTCTTGTGCCATTGTATATTCCTCCTTTGGTTTAACGGTTTGAGAAACACCAAGGAAAGCTTGAATTGCAGGCCTTTCGTTGGTATTTCGTGCCAAAATCCATTATAATCGTTTTGAAAAGCGCTTGTCCAATAAAATGAAAAATGCTTGATCAAAGGAAGGTACAGCATGATATTTATTCGTTACGAGAACTGGAGAAGTTATTTGAAATATTATCCGGTTACTTCACTCCTCCTGGTCATTAATCTGGTTATGTATTGTGTTCTGCTGTTCAACGGAGGAGCGGACAATACGGAAACTTTGTTCCGCTTTGGTGCTGTCGGTTCCGAGCTGCCATACAGCCGGGACTGGTGGCGGTATGTGACCGCCATCTTTCTGCACTTAAACTTCTCGCATCTTTTGTTTAACTGCTTTGCTATTTTGGTATTTGCCCCGCCGCTCGAACGTTTGCTCGGGTGGTGGCGTTATGCGCTGGTTTATTTGGTCAGCGGGGTGCTCGGCAACGCGCTGAGCATGGCTTATTACCGGCATGCGATGCAGTACACGCTTTCTGTGGGCGCTTCAGGCGCAATCTATGGGGTATATGGGGCGTTTTTATACATTGCCCTATTACAGCGTCACCTGATCGATGAAGGCTCAAGGAAGACGCTTTACGCGATTTTGATGGTAGGGATCATTTTTTCCTTTGCCATGACCGGAACAAACTGGATGGCCCATTTGGGTGGTTTGATCGGCGGATTTTTTGTATACGGCCTTCTGGTCCGCCTTACCCGGCGTCTCAAAGCTTAGATTGATTTGCAACTGACAGGCAAGGCAATGCAATGCAATTCGGAAATGGAGCGAACAACCGAGTGGAACTAAGACAACTGCAGTATTTTGTAAAGGTAGCAGGCAAAGAACATGTAACGCAGGCGGCGGAGGAGCTTCACGTCGCCCAATCCGCAGTGAGCAGGCAGATACATCAGCTGGAGAAAGAGCTGGGGGTCGAGCTGTTCAAGCAGAAAGGACGAAATTTGCAGCTGACAGCGGTTGGACAGCTGTTCTGCAGCCGAATAGAGTCTATTCTGAAGGATTTGGACCGGGCTGTGGCCGAGGTTCATGAATTCCTGGACCCGGAGCAGGGGGAGATCCGGCTTGGTTTTCCGCATAGTCTGGGCGTCCACATGCTTCCGATCATCATTGCGGATTTCAAGAAACGTTATCCGAATGTCAAATTTCGCTTTAAGCAGGGCATGTATACTACGCTGATAAAGGATGTAACCGAAGCCGAGGTGGATTTGGCATTTATCTCGCCGTTTCCGGATCATCATGATCAGGTATCGGGGGATGTGGTGCTGACCGAAGAGCTGTTCGCGATCCTCCCTCCCGGACATCCGCTGGCAGGGGAAAGCGAGATTTCGCTTTATCAGCTAAAGGACGACAAATTTATTTTGTTCAGCAAAGGTTATTCGCTTCGGCCGATTGTGCTTCATGCCTGTCTGGAAGCTGGGTTTACGCCTAAAATTGCTTTTGAAGGGGAAGAAACGGATACCATTCGAGGTTTGGTGGCAGCGGGGATGGGGGTAAGCCTGCTTCCCGAGATGGCTTCCTATCACAATGGAAAGCTGGCTCCAACCCGAGTCAAAATATCGTCTCCCAAGGTAACACGTACCATTGGTCTCATTTATCGATCAGATGATAAACTTCCGCTGGTCGCGCAGTCTTTCCGCACTTTTCTGCTTGAACATTTTAACGTCAAGTCCTGTACGGAAACAGACGTTTAAACAGAAAAACTCCCGCAAGGCCGGACGGCCCTGCGGGAGTTTTGATTTTACCGGCTAAACGTTTGGGTTAATTAATCCCGGTTGTTGTTCGTAAAGATCAGAATGTAGCGGAGCAGCTCCAGCACGGAGATCAGGGCGGCGGCTACATAGGTCAAAGCGGCGGCGTTCAGCACTTTGCCGACGCTCTTGGCTTCGCTGTGGGTGACATAACCTTGCTCAAGCATAATTTTGCGCGCCCGGTTGCTGGCGTTAAATTCGACTGGCAGTGTAATGAGCTGGAAAGCGACGGCCACGGAGAAGAAAATGATGCCCAGTCCGAGCAGGTTGAACGCGCTGAACAAAATACCGGCAATCAGCAGGAACGGAGCAATGCCGGATGCAAAGTTAACGATCGGGAAGATGCGGTGTCTGAGCACAAGCATCGGATAATGAACTTTATGCTGGATAGCATGGCCCACCTCATGACAGGCTACGGAAATGGCCGAGATGGAACGTTCGTAGTAAACCGGCTCCGAGAGGCGTACTACCCGGTGAATCGGATCGTAATGGTCGGTCAGGCTGCCGCGGACCGGTTCAATCGGCACATCGTACAGTCCGTTGGCATCCAGCATACGTCTTGCGGCTTCTTGTCCGGTCATGCCGCTGTAGTTCGGAACCTCGGTATATTTGTTGAAAGTTCCCTTGACCCTGAATTGGGCCCAGAGGGAGAAGATGAACGCAATGATGATAAGAATGTACATACCGTCAAAATACATGTGTCATACCTCCGTAATTTAAAGTGTTGTCATGTGAAGGGTCCGTGATTCATTAATAAACGGAGCGCTTCAATGCAGGCCAAGCTGGAAGGCATGATATGGGTATAAACTTTGTTAGCCTGACCAGGCTTAAGCTGCGAAATCAAAGGCTCCAGCTCCTTGACCTCGCGTTCCAGCTGCTGCAGATGAAGCTCGAGCGAAGTCAGCTTCTCCGAAACCTGCTCTTCGCTGATGTCCGTTAATTCATCGAGTCTGGCGCGGATCTCCTCCAGCGTATATTTTTCTTGTTTCCACTGGTTAATACGCTCCAGGCGGTTTAAGGTTTCAAGACTGTACAGCCGATAATTTTTGTGCGTTCTTGTCTCCGGGGAGATCAATCCAAGCTTTGTATAGTAATCAATAGTTCGTTCGCTGACGCCTGCGGCTTTGGCCAGTTCCCCGATTCGGTACAATTTTATAGTCCCAATTGTATCACTCCCTGTCCTAACCGTTTCTTAATTAAATATATGTTTTTTTATACATAGTATAATACAGGATATGAAAGTATACAGTCAAACGTCATGCTTTGAAATATAAATTCAATATATGTAGAGAATAGGCCGGTTATTCATAAGTAACATGTTGTGTAAAATATTTGAAAACGAACGGTTTTTTTTTCAGGAAAATCAAAAATTATGGTTGTCAAATTGCCAGCTTATTGATTATAATCGCTTTAACATAAAAAACATGTAAAGAAACATGACATTAAGGAGAGGGTTATATGAGGAAGAAGTGGTTGTTAAGCTTGCTGACTTTCGGTTCACTATTTGCAGTTCCTGTCTCCGCGTTTGCCGCAGATGAAGTAACTGCACCGGCAGTCGAAATCGGTTTGAATTCCTTGTTTGTATTTCTGGCTTTTGTGCTTGTATTCTTTATGCAGGCCGGTTTCGCCCTTCTGGAAGCAGGTTCTGTACGCATGAAGAATGCCGGGCATGTAGCCGGCAAAACGGTTCTCACCTTGGGGATCGCTGTTATCGCTTTCTGGGCTTTTGGTTTCGGCTTTGGATTCGGCAACGGCAATGGATTTTTTGGTTATGAAGGTTTCTTCTTCGGAGGCAACGGAGATACAGCTTCCTTTGACGCTTTATCCGGCGCCGGTATTCCGGTAGTTATTTTGTTCCTGTTCCAATTCTCTTTCGCGGCTGTTTCACTGGCCATCGCCTGCGGCGGTATGGCTGAACGCGCGAAACTGAGTGTTTACATTATTTTCGGACTTCTATTTATGATCATTATTTATCCAATCATCGCTCACTGGGTATGGGGCGGCGGCTGGCTGGCCGAAATGGGCATGCAGGACTATGCAGGCTCCGCGGTCGTTCACTTGACAGGCGCAACAGCGGCATTGGTTGCTACCTTCCTTCTTAAGCCGCGGCTTGGCAAATATAATAAAGACGGTAAACCAAACAGCATTCCTGGACATAACCAGGTGCTTTCGGTACTGGGTGTTATCATTCTGTGGTTCGGCTGGTTTGGCTTCAACCCAGGCAGCGGCCTTTCTGCAATGAGTGACGGATTCTTTGGTTATGTCGCATTGACAACCAATCTGGCTGCAGCATCAGGCGGCGTTGCAGCGCTGCTCGTATCGTGGGCGGTATTCGGTAAAGCCGATATCCCAAGCATGCTGAATGGTGTGCTCGCAGCACTCGTAGCGATTACAGGTTCCTGTGCCTTCGTTGAGCCATGGGCAGCCATCGTAATCGGGGTTGTGGCCGGTGTCTTGACGTTCTTCACGGCCCAATGGTTTGAGAAAGCCGGGCTTGATGATCCGGTTTATGCCTTCTCCGTACACGGTATCGCCGGTATGTGGGGCGCGTTGTCCACTGGTTTCTTCGCAACAGGCGATCTGGCCGAGTCGGTTGGCGTAGGTCAAGCCGGTTTGCTCTATGGCGGCGGCTTCCATCAGCTTGGCGTTCAAGCTTTGGGCATGATCGGAACATTCGTGTTTGTTCTGGTGCTTTCCTTCATTATTCTGGGCATCATCAAAGCCGTGACCGGCTTGCGTGTAACGGAGGAAGAAGAGACCATGGGCCTGGATATCAGTGAACATGGCACTTACGGTTATCCGGAACAAATGGGTCTCCTGAATCATTCGGGAAAAGATATTAGCAAGTAATTAAAAGCGGCTGTCTTAATAAAGATAGGTTAGAGAGGAAGTGCCCCGTATGAAAGAATCTGCTTCCATTCCTATTGATTTATCGAGTATTCATTCTGCGGAGACTTCCAGCGAACTGCGTTTGGCCAGGTGGAAGGAAGAGAACAAGCTGCTTCAGCTGTTCTCTTCGGTTCCCACCGAGGATTGGAACGAAAGCGTGAACCGGCTGCAGGATGAAGTGATGGCGCAGGCCATCTCCATCTGCGAGCGGGAATTGGCGGAGGCAGGTGCGGGAGTTCCTCCCGTCCCCTTCGCTTTTGTTCTTTTTGGAAGTGGAGGCCGCCAGGAACAAACTCCTTGGAGCGATCAGGATAACGGTTTAATTTACGCGGATGGCGGAGGAGCGTTGGCGGATTCATATTTTGAACAGTTTGGTCTGAGTCTGGCCAGGGTGCTTGAAGAAGTCGGTTACCCTCCCTGCAAAGGAAAGGTGATGGTCTCCAATCCGATGTGGCGGTTAAGCCTTGCCGATTGGCATACCCAGCTTGCGGGATGGCGGGAGGAACTCCGCTGGGAGGACGTGCGTTATTTAACCATTGCTTCTGATTTGCGTTTTGTTGCAGGGGATGGAACGCTGGCAGCTAAATGGCGGAATGATTTCATGCGGCTGATGAGCCGAAATGAAGAGCTGGAGGCTGCTTTGCTGGGAAATACAGTTAGACATAAAGCGGCTTTAAACGTGCTGGGTCAAGTGATCACTGAGCGGTTTGGCGAGCACGCGGGAGAATTTGATGTGAAATATGGTTTATATATCCCGCTGGTTAACGGAATCCGCTGCATTTCTTTGTATTATGGCATAAACGAGTCTTCAACCCAAGAGAGGATCTTGAAGCTGCATGAGCTGGAGGCCTTCCCGAGGCCTTGGCTTGATGCGCTGCGAAGAGCTTTTGTGAAGGCGCTGAAATTCAGGTCGCTGACCAATCGGTATACGGAAGACGGCGTTTTGCTAGGAGATTCTTATCTAACCCAAGAAACACTCAAGCAGAAGGATGTATCCAGAGAGCTGAGGGAAAGTTTGAATACGGTTCGCCAGCTGTACCGGATGCTTCAAAGGCAGCATCGTTTTGCGGAAAGGAGGCTTCCATGAAAGAGCCGGACCGAACGCACGGTTTATGGAACGCCATTAAAAACAGAACTTTACCCTCTGCAATCGCGTCTAAATTCGGCACGGAAAGCGCAGAGCAGATTGCCTTTCTGCGCTCGCTGAATAAAGGCCTTCGAAGACCCGAGACGCTTCACGTACAGCTTAAAGAACTAAAAACGGCCGTTTTTGACTTGGAAACGACAGGGTTTCACCCCAAACAAGGGGATGAAATCCTGTCGTTTGGTGCCGTTAGAGTAGAGGGAATCCAGGTACGGCTGGAAGAGACCCACCATGTGGTCGCTAAAACCTCAAAGCCGGTTCCAGAAGAAATCGTTGAGCTTACGGGTATTACCCAGGAAATGGCCGATCAAGCTCCACCGCTGGTCGAAGCGCTGCACGATTTTATGAGTTTTGTTGATGATCGGGTATTAATCGCGCATTGCAGCGGTCATGACAAAGCTTTTTTGGATATGGCCTTGTGGAGAACCTCCAAAAGTCATTTGAGCCACCGGGTATTGGACACGATGATGATCGCTCAGCGTCTGCATGAGGACAGCCGTAAGGTGAGTCTTGATGATTGGCTCCATTGGTATGGCATTCCGATTACACGCAGACACCATGCCCTGGAGGATGCCAAAATGACGGCTTTCCTGTGGACGGCATTAATTGACCAGCTGCGGGAAAGAGGTGTTTATACGCTGGGCGATTTGTATGTTTTCCTGAGCCATTCTTAATGTTCCTGCAGTTTCATTAATAGATAAGTTAAATCTTCCCCTGATTGAACCCCGTAAAGCGAGTGATTAGGGGGATTTTTGTGTTCGGTGGCAACAATCATATAAATCCGGATGAGGGCACCAAAGCTTTGCAGCTGCTTTAGATCTTCGAGGGACGGTACCGGTGCGGAAACCGGGTGGTTGTGGACAATGCCGAGCAGGCGGGGGGACAAGCTGCAGGGAACCCAGACAGCCGGGTCAAGGGTGAAGGCGCGGTCGGGATTTGGAGAGCGGTTGGCCGCCGGCTTAAACTCGGTGATTCTCCAGCGTCGGGCGATATCCGAGTTATCCAGGCACTCGCCCAATAAAATGCCGCAGCCTTCTAACGGATGGCAGGCCGTCAGATGTTTGTAAATAGCGGACAAAACCTGTTCGTCCAGTTCGATGCTTATTTGGGATTGAGGGTGGCTGCTTGTATAAATCATTCCGGTTCCTTTCTGACATTTAGGCGATGTTGGGTAATGTTTCTATTCCGGTTGGGCACAATAAGCAATAAATCTTCATAATCTTACCGTAAAGGAACGATGGCATGAAGTCAAAAACTTATCGCCGGAAAACGATTAGAACCTGGCTGGCTGCAGTGCTGATAGCTTGTTTGGCTTATTCAGCGATTCCGGGCTCTATGGCTTTGGTGAATGCGGCCGGCAGTGACCGTGGTGTGCGGATCGGGAAAGCGGCCCCGTTCTTTGAGCTTAAAGGACTGGACGGGCAGACCTACCGGGTAGCCGGAAAAAGGGACAAGCCGCTGCTGCTGAACTTCTGGGCATCCTGGTGCGAGCCCTGCCGCTTGGAAGCGCCGGATATGGAGAAGCTGTCCGAGAAATACAAAGGTGAACTGGATGTCTACGGAGTGAATGTGACTGCTTATGACGATGAAGCCAAAGTGAAAGCTTTTGTGGATGAATTCGGGATTCATTATCCGATTCTGATGGATCGCAGAGAGACCGTATATTCGGAGTACCAGGGACAAGCGTTCCCTACACAGGTGCTGATCGACCAAGACGGTATTGTCCGGGAAATGATTATCGGGCTCCTGCCGCCGGAGGAGCTGGAAGCAAAAGTTCGCAGGCTGCTGCTTGCCAAATAAACCGGGGCCAGGCGCGAAAGAAACATACGCTGCCCCTACCAGCGCAAAAATAAAACCCGGAGCCTCCTGACGCAGGAGGCTCCGGGTTTATCGCTGTGTTATTAAATCCTCAATGATTGACGAGCCCCTGATTTTGCTCCTCGGCAGCCGGATCGGCTTCCGGGAAGGTTTCGCCGATCAAGGCGTAGCGGATACTGTCGACCAGCGCTTCCCAGCTGGCTTCAATCACGTTCTCCGACACCCCTACGGTGTTCCAGCTGCTGGTAAGATCCCGGGATTCGATCAGCACGCGTACTTTGGCGGCTGTGGCGTCTTTCTCATCCAGGACACGAACCTTATAGTCGGACAAATGCATTTCCTTGAGACGCGGGAAATACGTGACCAGCGCTTTGCGCAGCGCATTATCAAGCGCATTGACCGGGCCGTTGCCTTCTGCGGCGGTATAAACGCTGGCTCCGCCTACATTGAGCTTGACAAATGCTTCGGAAACAACGGATTTGCCGGCCGTTTTCTCAACCAGCATTTTAAAGGATTCGAATACAAATTTTTCTTCAATGTCGCCGTTTGCGCTGCGGAGCAGCATCTCCAGAGAAGCGTCGGCCCCTTCAAAGGAATAACCCTGATGTTCAAGGTCTTTAATATGCTGGATAACCTCTTTCGTCTGATCATTGGCGGGATCAAACTCGATGCCCATCTCTTTCGCTTTGGACAAGACGTTGCTCTGTCCAGCCAGCTCCGACACCAGAATGCGCTGCTTGTTGCCGACAAGCTCAGGCTGGATATGCTCATACGTTTTGGAATCCCGCAAAATCGCGGACACATGAATGCCGCCTTTGTGAGCGAAAGCGGAAGTACCTACATAAGGCTGATTGTTAGGCAGATTGACATTCGCAATTTCGCTGACATAACGGGCTGTGTTGGTCAATTGGCCAATCTGCTCAGCGGATAAAACCTCATAGCCGAGTTTGAGCTGCAGATTTGGAATAACGGAGCAAAGATTGGCGTTGCCGCAGCGTTCGCCGTACCCGTTTATCGTGCCTTGAATTTGCGTTGCTCCGGCTTGAACGGCGCTCAGCGCATTAGCGACCGCAAGCTCGCAGTCATTATGCGTATGAATGCCCAGCCGTGCAGCGCCGAGCTGGCTGCGAACATCCGTTACGATCGAATGCACTTCGCCAGGCATGCTTCCTCCGTTCGTATCGCACATCACGAGCCAGTCGGCTCCTGCGGCAGCGGCGCTCTTTAGCACGGCGAGCGCGTAATCCTTATTATGTTTGAAGCCGTCAAAAAAATGTTCAGCGTCAAAAATGACCTCAAGTCCCTTTTGCTTAAGGAAAGCAATGGAATCCGCAATCATTGCCAGGTTCTCGTCAAGCGTTGTCTGAAGAGCAGTATGTACGTGGAAGTCCCACGATTTGCCGACCAGGGTTGCCGCTTGCACGCCCGATTCCAGAATCCGGTTCAGATTGGCATCCAGATGGGCTTCGCTGTTCTTGCGGCGGGTGCTGCCGAAAGCCGTGATCTTGGCCTGCAGGTTCAGCTCCTGAACACGCCGGAAGAATTCGATGTCTTTATTATTGCTGCCTGGAATACCGCCTTCAATATAATGAACGCCCAATTGGTCGAGCTTTCGGGCAATTTTGAGTTTATCGTCGGCCGAAAGGCTGATGCCTTCCCCTTGCGTGCCGTCGCGCAGTGTCGTATCAAAGATAGAAAGAGCCTTAGACATGAAGAGAGTCCCCCTTTTGGAATAGATGAACAAACAGTCGCTAATTTGATATAATTATTATAAAATAATCGTTCCGAAAATACTTTATTGCTTTACTGTATCATGGTTTGGCCGTTTTGTGTAATCTGTTTTGCATCTGGTTAGGAGGAATTGGCGTGAACTCTATAAATGAATATTATCCCGCCAAAGGCAGGGTGATTCTTCACGTGGATATGAATGCCTTCTACTGCTCGGTGCATGAAGCCGAGGAGCCGGAGAAATACGCCGGCAGAGCCACGGCTGTCGCGGGGAGCGTGGAGAAGCGCAAAGGGATCATTGTAACCTGCTCCTATGCAGCCAGAAAGCTGGGCGTCAAAACGGGCATGCTGGTCAGCCAGGCCTTAAAGTTATGTCCTGATTTAATTGTACTACAACCGGATTTCCATCTGTACCGCAGGTACTCCAGAGCGTTTCAAAGCATAGCCTATTCTTATACCCCGCTGATCCAGGTAGCTTCCATAGACGAATGTTATATGGATATTACAGGTTCCAGGCAGTTTGGCACGCCGCTTCAAATTGCGGAGGAGCTGCAGCGCCGTATTCGCGAGGAACTGGGACTTCCATGCTCGGTTGGGGTCGCGCCGAACAAGCTGCTGGCCAAGATGGCGTCCGATATGAAGAAGCCAAGCGGGATTACGGTGCTCAGAATCCGTGACGTTCCAAACCTGCTGTGGGATAAACCGTGCGCCCAGCTGTTTGGCATCGGCAGCAGAACAGCCGATAAATTAAAGAAACTTCATATCTACACCATCGGCCAGCTGGCGGCGGCAGAGGAAAGGAAGCTGCAGCAGCATTTCGGCGTCATGGGTTCATGGATGAAACAGGCGGCAAATGGCATCGATCATACTCCGGTTAATGAAGAGAAAGAAAAAAATAAATCGGTCGGCCATACGACCACCCTTCCTTATGATATTACCGATATCAAAGATGTTGAACGAGTTATGCTGAATCTGGCCGATCAGGTATCGAGACGGATGCGCAGACAAGGCTTGATGGCCCAGACCGTACAAATTACGATTCGTACGCCGGATATGAAGACGATTACGAGGTCGCAGACGCTGGACAGCGTTACGGAAACGGCCGATGAAGTGTATCACGAAGCCTGCAAGCTGTACCGGAAGCATTGGAAGGAAGGCAAACCCGTGCGTCTGCTGGGGATTACGCTGCAAAATCTTGTCCCTAAGGAGGATTCGGCGATGCAGCTGGATTTGTTCAGCTATGAGCAGCAGCCGAAGAAAGAGCAGCTGACCAAGGTGATGGATGAGCTTAGAGACAAATTTGGCGAAAGCGCGGTGCTTACGGCGGGCATGCTGGGAGACGACCCTTCGGCGTTGATCCGGAACCATAAAATACGGGGCACTTCGCTGCAAACGGATTTTCTGAAAAATCAGGACGAGGATTGAAAAGGCAGCGCTTTCTGACATGAATAACCAATTCAATTGAAATTGTCAATTATTTATATTATATTTGAGTGGGGTGCTTGACTGCACTTGGTCTTGTATTGTTTTTTAACAGGAGGCAGACGAAATGGCAAAATATACTTGGGTGGATAAGGATACTTGTATCGCTTGCGGCGCATGCGGCGCCACAGCACCGGACATTTTTGATTACGATGATGAAGGTTTGGCGGAAGTGATCTATCAAAGCGATGCTAACCGCGGTGTTACGGAAATTGAGGAGGGCTTGTACGACGACCTTCAGGACGCCTGTGACGGCTGCCCTACGGACTCTATCAAAATTGCGGATGAACCGTTTAATAAAGAAGGCTAATCCCAATACCGTGCATGCAGTTCAACTGCTGAAAAACATCTCTCGCTTCCGTGGGGGATGTTTTTTTATGGGTTTTTGCTAAAATCGCAAGCCGCGTCTGGTGCTTTTGTTGCATATCGAATTCCGGAATTCCGGCCGATAATAGAGATAGAGCGGGGATAACAATTGACGGAGGTCGTGATGAACAATTCGGCATATTTGAAAGATTATGTACGGATGCATCCGGATAATCGCATGGCCTGGTATTTACTGGGTAAGGAATATGAACAGAACGGACAAGAAGGCAAAGCGAATTATTGTTACATACAAGCGGGAGATATTTACGAAGCTTTTGAATCTAGCAAGACACCGGATGAGGTATGGAAGGAATACGCGGCAGAGCTGCTGGAAGCATCGAAGAGAAAAGAGAAAATCCGGATGCGCTGGCGGAAGGGGCTGGCAGCGGCCATGCTGCTTCTGCTGATCCTGCTCTCACCGCTTTGGACGATAGCGCCTTCCAGCGGGAAAGATGTGGCCGGTCAGCCGGAAGGGGCAACCGAACCAGCGGCTGCCGCCGGTTCCCCGGCTGGCCATGAAGCCGGAAGGCCTGCTGGGCAAAGCTTGCCCAAAGGGCCTGTTTTTACGGCTGCCGCTGCAGGCACGGAGGCGGAAAGAGCAGCAGCGCTCGCAGCGCTGCTTGAACATCCTGGCGGCGCGAACGGAAGTCTGCTTGCGCTGCTTGGCATGAGAAGCCAGGGCGACTGGCTCTTGTGGAGCAGGGAGATGCCGCTGGAATACAGCGTGGTCCAGGACGCGGATTCCGGGCGCAGCTCCGTTCAGTCGCTGAATCCGGCCACCTGCGCCTGCAAGCCGCCAGAGGAGCCTGCGCTTAAGCGCCAGGCCGAGGAATGGACAGGAGAGCAGGAACTGCTCGCGCTGCTGTCTACGGCCATGCTGGAGTTCAAGCAGGCACATGGACGTTATCCGGATAAGCCAAGTGAACTGAATCAGCCTTATCCGAACAACTGGATCGCCGGGGATACCCCGGGGCTTGGACAGGCCTTTCAAACTGCGCTGGCAAAGCTGAAGCAGCCGCAGGGTTTGGAGGGCGCTGCCTCAGGCAGCCAGGCCGGCCAGGCGGACGGACATGCAGCGGGCGAGCCGGGAGGAGTTTTTTTCGGGCAGCCGCTTGAAATCAAGATAGACAAAACCAAACATTTGCTGGCCTTGACCAGCGGAAATGTGATTCTTCGTGTGTATCAAGCGGGACTTGGAGGAGAGCGGACGCCGGAAGGGGTTTTTCAGATCACGGAAAAGGTCATCAATCCTAACGGACATGACAACGGAGAGTTTGGCAGCCGGGGGATGGCTTTGTCAGCCGGAAATTATGCCATTCATGGAACTAACGAATCGGATAGCATTGGGAAGGATGAATCTTTGGGGTGCATTCGGCTTGCCAAAGCCGATGTGGAGGAGTTATTTGATATGGTGCCCAAAGGCATTCAGGTCACTGTAGGAAAGGGGATATTGCCGGAACTGAAACCGGGAGAAAACAAACCGCGTTTCCTATTTCCCGATCGGCAGGATCAGACAAATCCCCACAAAACCTATCATTGGCTGGATTAAATTAAGCGTTGACCCAAATCAAAATGACCGCAAAAAAGAGGATGATCGCCGCGAGGATAGAACCGATCCAGATCAGCGCTTTTCGGTTAACCTCTTCTTTCTTCTGCTGAAGGGATGGCGGTTTTCTTTTTGTGGACATAGCGAGCACTTCCTTCCATATAGGTGGACTTCTTTCCCGGCAGCGTCTGCCGGAAGGACAACTCTATTGTAATGGCTTTCATGGTATTTTTCCATGATCGAATAGGTGAACGAGGGAACTTAGGCCCAATAACTTTCCTTTTTTAGCGGAAACCGCTAAACTGGGAATAGGGAAACAGGTGTGCGCCGAGAGGGGCGCTGTCATAGAACGGAGTGAAGAAGCAGTGCTGTATCGAAATTTTGGGAAACCGGTTTTCTTTCGGCTGGATCCGGAGAAAGCCCACCATCTGGTGATCGGAGGGTTACATAAAACCTCTGCTATGCCTGGAGGGATCGCTTTACTTAAATCTTTGTTTGGCATTAAAGAAACCCCGGAGCTTTCGGTCGACCTGTTCGGACTGCATTTTCCTTCCCCGGTCGGACTGGCTGCGGGACTTGATAAAAATGCGGAAGCCGTGGAAGGATTCTCCTCCATCGGTTTTGGGTTTATGGAGGTAGGCACGGTAACGCCAAAAGAGCAGCCGGGCAACGAACAGCCGCGGCTGTTCAGGCTTCCTGCAGACGAAGCGCTCATCAACCGGATGGGCTTCAATAATCATGGTGCCGAGGCGATGGCGGCTCAATTGGCGGCTTTGAAGAGCCGGCCGATTCCCATTGCCGTGAATATCGGTAAAAATAAATCAACACCCAACGAAGAAGCGTATACTGATTATAAGAAATGTATC
Organism: Paenibacillus yonginensis; assembly: GCF_001685395.1. Taxonomy (NCBI): domain Bacteria; kingdom Bacillati; phylum Bacillota; class Bacilli; order Caryophanales; family Paenibacillaceae; genus Paenibacillus; species Paenibacillus yonginensis. The sequence continues at coordinate 886,482 of NZ_CP014167.1, forward strand.
CGGGTTTTGTATCCGGAGGCGGATTTTTTTGTGGTGAACATCAGCTCCCCGAATACGCCCGACCTTCGCAATTTGCAGCACGGCAGCGAGCTTTCCGGTCTGCTGGAGCAGGTGGTTGGCGAAATGCAGGTGCAGAATGCCCGGCATGGCGGCTCGAAAGCGGTGCTGGTCAAAATTGCCCCGGATGTGACGGATCAAGAGCTGGAATTTATGGTGGAGACGATCGCTGCAAGCGGCGTTTCCGGCATTATTGCTACGAACACAACGCTTTCCCGCGAAGGGCTGCAGCATCCTCATGCCAAGGAAACGGGAGGGTTAAGCGGAAAGCCGCTTCAGGAGCGGTCCACCGAAATTGTCAGCCGGATTTACCGGCAGACAGGCGGGAAACTTCCGATTATCGGCTCCGGCGGTATTTTCAGCGGCGAGGATGCTTACCGCAAAATCCGGGCGGGAGCCAGCCTGATTGAAATTTATACGGCACTTATATATGAAGGCCCTGAAATTAATCGCAGACTGCACCGCAGTTTACGGGAATTGATGCTGCGGGACGGATTTCATCATATTTCCGAAGCGGTGGGCGCTGACCATCGTTAACGGGCGGTATGGACAGGAGGAACAGACATGGACGGTAGAGATTGGGGAACCTTTCTCCTTCCCTATGAACAGACGGTGGAGGAACTTAAGGTTAAATTTAAAACAATGCGTTCGGAGCTCAAGAAACGGGAAGAATATGCACCGATTGAGTTTGTTACCGGACGCGTGAAGAAGATTTCCAGCATTCTCGATAAAGCCAAACGGCTGAATGTAGCCATGGAGGATCTGGAGACCGGCATTGAAGATATTGCCGGGATTAGGATCATGTGCCAGTTTGTCGAGGATATCCGGCGCGTGGCCCAATATATTCGGAACCGCAAAGATTTGAAGGTTCTTTATGAAAAAGATTATATTACCAATTACAAGGAAAGCGGCTACCGCAGCTTCCATATGATCGTGGAATATCCGGTTCAGACGGCCTTCGGCCAAAAGCCGGTGCTCGCCGAAATCCAGATCCGCACGCTGGCGATGAACTTCTGGGCGACCATCGAGCATTCGCTGAATTATAAATACCGGGACAGCCTGCCGGCGGAGATGCGGCTGCGTCTGAAGAAGGCGGCAGAGGCCGCGTTTGTGCTGGACAATGAAATGTCGAGCATCCGGGAAGAAATCTTAACGGCACAGCGCAGCTTTGAAGATGATTCCAATCTCGTGTCCGACACGCTCAAGCTGATTCATCAGCTTTATTTCTATCATAAAGTCAGTGAAGCGATTGACGCGCAGCGGAGATTCAACGAAATCTGGGAGCAGCGTGACCTTGCAGCCATGAAAGGGCTGCTGGACGAAGTGAAAAGTACGGTTAAACAGGCGAAAAAAGATATCGATCCGGAGCTTGATGATGAAGTATGAGGAGCTGTATCTGGCTTTTCTGATCTATTTCAACCGGGATCGGGATTATTTTGAATGCCATGAGGTCATGGAGGAGCTCTGGCTGGCCAGAGAACGTGATCCTTTATATAAAGGATTGCTGCAGGTGGCGGTCGGACTGTTCCATTTCCGGGACGGCAATGTGCGTGGCAGTCTGAAGATGCTGCGTTCCGCAGCCGCTAAGCTGGCCGATTATCCTGCGGACAGTTTGGGGATTGACCTCGGGAAGCTGCGCGGCGAGGTTGAACGGTATGTGCAGCGGTTGGCCCGTTACCACGAGCAGACGTTTGATTATTATGATTTAACGATTGAAATCAGAGACCCTGAGCTGGCCCGGGCTGTAGAAGAGGCTTCGTCCAAAGTTAAGGCGAATGCGCCTCTGCAGCTTAAGCGGCAACGGGGTCCCAAACATGAACTGCGGGGCAAAAACCGTACCTAGAGGAAACTCGGGGTACGGCATTTTTCCTTGTGCGGGGAATTGGATGCGCAGGGGCCGACAAAGCTGCTGTACGGAGACTGTCCAACGATTTTGTTAGGTGAAAGGGTGTCACTATGAGCGTTACGCTGCCTCCATTATTCCTGGAGAGAATGCAAACCTTACTTGGGGAGGAATACCCGGATTTTGTCGTTTCTTATGATCATCCCCGGTTTGCGGGAATCAGGATCAATACATTAAAAATCAGTCCGGAGGCGTTTGCGGAGCTGACTCCTTTTGAGCTGAAGCCGGTGCCCTGGTGCGAAACCGGCTATTATATTGACGAAGGACAGAAGCCGGGCAAACATCCTTATTATCATGCGGGCCTGTATTATATCCAGGAACCCAGCGCGATGGCTCCCGCCGAGGCGCTGGATGTCCAGCCGGGGGACCGGGTGCTGGACCTGTGCGCCGCTCCTGGCGGCAAATCGACGCAAATCGCAGCCAGGCTGCAGGGGCAAGGCGTACTGGTCACCAATGACATCAGCGAAATGCGGACCAAAGCGTTGGCGAAAAATATCGAGCTATACGGCGTCAAAAATGCCGTTGTGCTGAATGAAAGCCCGGAACGCATTCTGCAGGCTTTCCCCGGCTATTTCAATAAAATTCTGATCGACGCCCCCTGCTCGGGGGAAGGCATGTTCCGCAAGGATGAAGATATGGCCCGGCAATGGGAGAAACATTCGGTGGAAGTCTGCTCGGTCATGCAGCGCGATATTTTGAAGTCGGCGGCAGGCATGCTGGCTCCAGGCGGAACGATCGTCTACTCGACATGCACGTTTGCTCCGGAGGAAGATGAAGCCCAGATTGCGGAATTTCTGACCCTGAATCCGGACTTCGAAGTTGTGCCTCTCCCCGCAAAATGGGGGTTGGCCAAAGGCCGTCCCGATTGGCTGTACCCGCCGTATATGAAAGTAGAAAAGGGCGAATATACGGAGGCATCGGCAGCGCAAACGGGAGATGCCGGCAGGCTTTGGCCGCATCGCATCCAGGGCGAAGGCCATTTTGTCGCTGTGCTGCGGCATACGGGCGAAACGGGTCAACCGGGCAGGACTCAGAGCCGGAATCAGGACCGGGACTTTTCCGAGCAACACCAAGAGGAACAGGAACAAGAGCTGGATCAGGGTTCTGCCTGGCTTACGATCCAGCCGGCCCCAACGGCTCAGTCCGCTTTATCCTCTCGAGCGGCCAAGGACAAAACGAGGCAAGCGAATAAAGGAAAAGGCAAAGGCCGGGGGAGACGCCAGGAGTCAGCAGGAGCAGGCGCCGTTCAGGATCAGCAGGAGCTGCTGGCAGCCTGGCGTCTGTTCGCCGGGCAAAACTTATCGGATACGGCCGGAATGACCGGTTATCCTGTATTTTTTGGAACAAACCTATATCTGTCGCCGCTGACCCCGGACCAGCTTAACGGATTAAAGACGGTGAGACCCGGCTGGTATGTCGGAACGGTTAAGAACGGCCGTTTTGTGCCCGGTCAGCCTCTTGCTGCGGCTTTAAAGCCGGGAGAGAGCTTAAGAAGTGTGCAATTATCCTTGGAGGAAGGCGAAGCTGTTCGTTATTTGAAAGGGGAAACGTTGCAGCTTCCGGAAAGCCGGCTGGTCCGCCTGAATGACAGTCTGCCGAAAGGGTACGTCCTGGTGGGCGTTGGCGATTATTCGCTTGGCTGGGGCAAATGGCAGGACGGGATGCTCAAGAACGAATATCCGGCGGGCTGGAGGTGGACGTAACGTGGATAAAGGGAAAAAAACGATAAGACTGGATAAAATGCTGGGCCATATCGGCGTGGCTTCCCGGGCAGAGATCAAAAAGATGGTCAAACAGGGGCGCGTCACCGTGGATGGCTTAAAAGTCAAGGACAGCGGCCTGCAGGTGAATCCGGATCAAAGCCGAATCGAGGTCGATGGCGAGGCGGTGCTTTACCGCGAATACGTGTACCTGATGCTGCACAAACCAGCCGGGGTTGTTTCGGCAACCGAAGACAACCGTGACAAAACGGTGATCGACTTGCTTCCGGATGAATATCGGACTTTCTCGCCGTTTCCGGTAGGACGGCTGGATAAGGACACGGAAGGGCTGCTGCTGCTGACCAACGACGGGGCGCTTTCTCATGAGCTGCTTTCTCCGCGCAAGCACGTCCCTAAAACCTATGAAGCGGACGTAGCAGGTGAAATCGGAGACAGCCACAGGCAGCGTTTTGCGGCGGGCGTAGAGCTGGATGACGGCTACCTGACTAAACCAGCCGAGCTTCATGTGCTGGAGCATTATGAGAAAGACGGACAAAGCTGCTGCCGAATTTCATTGACCATAGTGGAAGGCAAATTCCATCAGGTCAAACGGATGTTTGAAGCGGTGGGCTCTAAAGTGCTCTATTTAAAAAGAGTAAGCATGGGAACGCTGACGCTTGATCCGGAGCTGCCGAAAGGCGCTTTTCGCGAGTTGACGGAGGAAGAGCTTTACCGGCTGCAGCATATTCATCAGAAAGAAAACCAATAGGGCAGATAAGGAGTGAAGAGATGAAATACCAACTGATCGCGCTTGATGTTGACGGTACGCTGCTGACGGATGATCATCAATTGACGGACGGAACGGCTGAAGCGATTCGCGCCGTGGCCGCGACAGGGGCGGAAATCGTCCTTTGTACAGGCCGGGCGCCGCAGAGCTCTATTCCCTACATGCAGGCATTGGGTCTGGAAGGCTCGATTATTACGCATAACGGGGCGGCTACGGTGGGGGTTAAGGGCGACCATTATACGGTCATTCATGAATTCCCGCTCGATTTGAACGGCCTTCAGCCTTATTTCGATTACTGCAGAGAGAACGGCGTTCATTTCGACGTCAATACCACCTTTGAACTGTATGTTCCCGGGGCTGATCAGCTGGAACAGGATGTGCTGGATATGTACCGGCAGTTTCTGATTACTCCTAAGAACCTGCCGCCTTTGAGCGAGTTCGCCGAGCCGGTTGTGAAAGTTACTGCCGCAGGCACCAAGGAATTTATGGATAAAGTCGAAGCGGATTGGAGTTTGTGGGATCAGCCTTTCAACATGCTGCGCAGCGGAGATTATTTCGTAGATCTGATGCACAAGCAGTCCTCCAAGGGAGCGGCTTTGCAGCAATTGGCGGAGAAACGGGGAATTGCCCGTGAGAACATCATGGCCATAGGCAACTACTATAATGATCTTTCCATGCTGACTTATGCCGGATTAGGCATAGCTATGGACAATTCTCCTTTGGAGGTTAAAGCGGCTGCGGATGACGTAACGATGTCCAACAACGAAGAAGGCGTCAAGGCTGCACTTGAGAAATATTGCCTGAACCAGGCGGTCCTTTAAACCAAAGGGACCTGATAGAAAAAGCAAAGAGACCGCGATCCAAAGATCGGTGGGTCTCTTTGCTTTTTCTATACCTGCTGCAGACAGCTTATGCCGCCGTACATAAGGCAGCCATGCTTAAATGAGGAAAGTTCTCGAAATGATGACCAGCAAAATGAACAAAACCAGAATTGCGCCTGTCGAAGTCCAACCTCCGCCATAGACAGCACCCATAGTTAATTCCTCCCTTTAGGTGATTCCGCCTGATTGCTGCGGTATGGGATATTGTATGAAGGAATGGGTAAAGAGGAAGGGCGAAAGCCCGGATGGTTAGTCATTTATTTATTTTCCTTAATAGCCGGTTTGCCGCAGGCCTTTAGGATAATGATTTTTGAGCTGACCCCCGCTGCATTTGCCAAAGCCAATCGGATAGCCGTCCAGGGCAACGAGTGTCCAGCCCTGGAGAGAAGGTTCCACGGCCAGCACTTCCCCGCGCAGATAAGCCGCTGCTTCTGCGGAATCTGCAGCAAGATCCACGCAGCGGACGGCTTGTTCCCGGGCCAAGGCAAGCGCCAGCGCATGATCAGGCTCAAAACGCCCTTTCCGGGCAATGCCGAGCCGAAGGCCGGCCCGCGGAATTTTCAGCCCGCTCAGAAGGTCTGGAGTGAGCCGGAGCTCCTTGCCCTGCGGCAGCAGATAAAGAGCTTCGCCGAAAGCGGCAAGCCTGTCCGGATCAACGTCGAAACCGCGGGTCTGCTCCTTGATCCAGGCCAGGCAGGACTGAACAGCCTGCACTTCTTCGCTTCCTTTGGAGGCGGCTGCTTTGCCTATGGAACTGCGTGCGGGTTTTGAGGTTTTGGTTGTGCCCAGGACTCGGCTGCTCTCGAGATGTTCCGGGCTGCCGGTATCCGGCAGGTTGGCCGGATGAGCGTCTGCGCGGTGAAGCAGCGCGACATAATGGCCTTCGCCGGCTTGCCGGTGGGGCCAGATCCTTTTCTCCTCGAGCAGTTCCATAAACGGATATTGCTCGAGCAGCCAGCGCATGTTCTCTTCATTCTCGGCCCGGTTGAACGTACAGGTGGAATACGCCAGCATGCCGCCGGGCTTTAGCATTTTGACGGCATCGTGCAGAATGTCCCGCTGCCTGGCAGCGCACAGCTCCACCGCTTCCGGCGACCATTCCTCCACCGCGCGTTCATCCTTGCGGAACATGCCTTCCCCCGAGCAGGGCGCATCCAGCATAATCCGGTCATAGGCCAGGGGGAAACGGGCGGAAAGCTGATCTGGCGAAGCGTTGGTGACTAGGGCGTTCCGAACGCCCATCCGCTCGATGTTTTCGGCTAAAATTTTGGCGCGGGCCGGATGAATCTCATTGGAGACAAGCAGGCCTTCGCCCTGCATTTTGGCGGCGATCTGCGTAGACTTGCCGCCGGGCGCTGCGGCCAGGTCCAGAACGGTCTCACCCGGTTTGGGGGCAAGGAGCTCGACGGCGGACATGGCGGATGGCTCTTGAATATAATAGAGACCCGCAGCATGGTAGGGGTGTTTGCCGGGCCGTCTATCTTCTGGATAATAGAATCCGTCCGGGCACCAGGGAACAGGCTGAAGGCCAAACCTTTGTTGTAGCGTACTCATTAGGGGAGCATCGGGCGACACTTTCAGCGTATTGATGCGCAGGCCGTAAAGACGTTCAGCCGAATAGCTGCTCAGGAACGTCTTCGCTTCCCGGGCGCCAAGCATTTGGATCATTTGCTCCTGATAAGCGGAGGGCAGGGATACAGATGGCATGAAACAACAGTTCCTTTCACTTGAAGCTTCTCATTGGATCCATAAATTCGATCTCTCAGCAGTTTATCATAATGGACCCTGATCTCAAAAGAGGGAATGACGTCTGCTTCCCGGCATGGCATAATGAAAGTAAGAACAGAGATTAAACGACTAAACAACGATTGAACCTGACTGATTACTTATTAGGAAGTGAAAGGGGGACTATCCCTTGAAGCTGCTGCAAGCCCTTTTTTTCCCCCCGGAGCAACCGGGCGGCGTGTCCTCGATGATTCCTTATCTGCAGGAGCGTTTCACGCCCCCGCGCTGGGAAATGGATTTGTTCTCTATTCCGAGACGTGTCCGCATGAAAGGCAGCGGAGACGTTGTATTCCAAACCTTCGACTGGACCCCATACGCTTCAAGCCCGGTCGTGCAGAAATATGTGCAGACTTATCTGGATTATGTCTGGTGGACGAAACTTCGGATCGATAAGAAATATGATGTCATTCATTCACATCATCCGATTGTCGGCATGGCTATGAAGGATGTATTCCCGGATGTACCCGTCATTCAGACCGTGCATTCCAGTTATGAGCGGGAGCTTATATTAAACGGACGGATTCGGGAGAACGGCCCCGAACATCAATTTTTGGTCTCCTTGTACCGGGAACTAGAGCAGCGTACAGACCGCCTCGTGACGGTGTCTCATTCTTTCCGCAATTATATGGCTCCTTACGTCGATAGACCGCAGGACATTGCCGTGATTCCAAATGGATATGACGAGAAGCGATTTAAACCGGTGGCTCATGAAAATGAGGTTGCTCAGCTGGTCACCGTCTGCCGGCTGGTTCCGGCGAAAGGTCTTGATATTTTGCTTAAAGCCTGCGCCGAGCTGAAACAGAAAGGCCTGCCTTTTGTACTGCATCTTATCGGGGATGGTCCGAGCCGGACGGAGCTGGAAGCGCTGGCCCAGTCGCTCGGGATCTACGACGAAACGATCTTCTACGGGTACACGCTGCATCCGGAGGAATTTATGCCCTTCTTCGATATCTTTGTTTTGCCCTCCCGCGCAGAGGCGTTTGGTTCGGTGTTTGCGGAGGCTGCCCTTTGTTCATTGGCTTTGGTGGGCAGCGAGGTCGGCGGGATTCCCGAGCAAATCGAGAACGGAATAAACGGATTGCTTGTTCCCCCGGAAGATCCTTCAGCTTTGGCGCTGGCGCTGGAGCAGCTGATCAACGACCCGGATTACCGGTATACGCTGGCCAGAGCTGCTTCAGAGCGGGCTAAATCGAAATATTCGCTCAACCGGGCTGTACATGAGCTGAAGAAGATGTATCTGGAATTTAAGCCGTCCTAGTGTAGTGGCGAATAGATCATGCTGGAGAATAAGCAAGCCGGTCTGTCCGGCCTCCCTGCTGGCAAGTCAACCGGGAGGCCGGCTTTCTTGTGGTGAGCGCTCCCTTTTTTATGTGATTAGCGTTTGGCTGTTAGAGACGGATTTCGATAAAGGACCAGCATGACCGCCCACAGCAGGCTGAACAGGCCGAAGACCGGATAGAGCACCGAAAGCAGGGAACTGAATCCGATCTGGCTGGTCAAATAACAGAAACAGAGGATAAGGAGCGAAAGCCAGCGTTCCGGAATGTTCCACATCATCCGAATCTGCAGGGATACGCCGTAAATATCGGCCACAAACGTGCTGAAGATTTCAAGGAAAATAAGAAGCACGTATACGAGCTGAACAGCCGTTCCGAGCTGCACGGCGATGTTGCCCATCGGGATCTCGAACTGGACAATGCCGGGCATGTGGGCAGAGAGCGCAAAATGGCCGGCCATCAGCATAAAGCCGATGCCGAGTCCGCCGAGGATGCCTCCCCAAACCAGCACCTTGCGTTCTTTGATCTGGCTGCCGATCGGGACAAGCACCGCCTGAGCCATTGAAAGGTTAAAAGCGCCGTAAATGAACGGAGAAGCCCAGGTTTGCAGCGGGCTGCTGTCCGTTTCAAGACTTAAGAACCGCTGGGCGCCTGGAGTGCCGACTGTAGCTCCAATGATAATGATCGATAACGTAATCATCAGCGGAACGACAATCGAATTGAGCTGCAGAATCGCGTTCATGCCTTTGCCCAGCAGCAAATAAGTGCCGATCAAGGTAATCCATAAGCCAAGCTGGTAAGAGAGGCCTAAATGCTCCATGAATACAGAGCCGGCTCCGGCAAGCATGACACTGTTGACGCCAAGCAGGACAACCAGCGTAAACAAGCTGATCCACCAGCCGATCCGGCGGCCAAACAATTTCCGGTTCAGGTCTTCATAAGAGCTGGCCCCGATGTCATGAGCGAGCAGCATCATTTTGGTACCCAGCCAGATAAACAGCAGTGTAGCCAGCAGGATAGTCACGACGCCCCATTTGCCGTATTGGGTGAAAAACTGCAGAATTTCCCGTCCGGTAGCAAAACCTGCACCGACGATCGTGCCGATATAAGTGAAAGCAACTTGCAAAACCTTGGCGGCGTTCCTCATGGTTGTTCCTCCTTGAATAAAGGACTGGCCGATCCTCGGCACAGGCATACATGTTAGTACAAGTTATGTTCTAGATGGCCTGGACATGACTTCTGCCTGTCCTTTTTGCCAAGCGAATTCAAAAAGGATTACAATGACTTAGGTTCTCCATATAGAAAGGAGGGGTTGGCATTGAGCGGTATAATGTCCTATATAGCCCAGTACGGGTATCTGGCGATGTTTGGGCTGCTCGCACTGGGGTTTATGGGAATTCCGGTTCCGGATGAAACATTGGTCATCATGTTTGGGGGCCTGACGGCTGAAGGACATTTCAAATTTGGCCTGGCGCTGGCGGTTACCTTCCTGGGCAGCATGACCGGCATGCTGTTTAGCTACGGGCTCGGACGGGGAATTGGCAAACCTCTCCTGGACAAGTACGGAAAATGGATCATGATCACCCCGAAACGGCTTGCCTCTACCGAAACCTGGTTCGCCAAATATGGCAGCTGGAGCGTGCTGTTCGGCTATTTTGTGCCGGGATTAAGACAGGTCACCTCTTATCTCGCCGGCGTATATCGCCTGAGTCTCCGGGTTTATCTGACCTATGCTGGAGTCGGTGCCGCTATCTGGTGTACGGGATTTATGTATATTGGCCATACGTTTGGACGGCATTGGCGAAGTGTAGCTTATTTCGTCCATATCCATGTCTGGCGGATTTCGCTTGCCGCAGCCGCTTTTCTGATTGTAGCGTGGATTCTTCACATGCTCTGGAAGAGAACGAATAAGGAATCGTAGAATCGCTGGGAAATTGAAAATTATAGGTTGCTGGCCGCGTGGCATTATGGTATTTTACAGAAAAGCATCGGCTTAGAAGTAGGAGGAACTTAAATGGAACTGTTGAAACAAAAAATTATAGAGCAGGGCGTTGTGGTGTCGGATCAGGTTTTGCTGCTGGATGCGATCCTGAATGAGCAGGTGGATCCTGAACTGACGATGGAAATGGGCAAAGCCTTTGCCGCTATTTTTAAAGAAGAAGGCATTACCCGCGTGGTTACCGTGGAATCCTCCGGCATTGCCGTTGCTTTTGCTACTGCTTATGAACTTGGAGTGCCGATGGTGTTTGCGCGCCGGAAGAAGACGCTGCTTGCCGACCCGGACTCTTATGTGGAGCGCGTGCCTTCTTTTACCAAAGGGATTGTGACCGATCTGCTGCTGTCGCGTAAATTCCTGAAAGCTGACGATCGGGTGCTGTTTATCGACGACATTATTGCCAATGGAGATGCAGCCAAAGGGCTGATTAAAATTATCGAACGTTCGGGTGCAAGCTTGTCCGGTGTAGGGATTGTAGTGGAAAAATGCTTCCAGCAGGGCGCCAAAACGCTGCGCGAGCAGGGCATACGAGTGGAATCGCTGGCTAAAATCGCCTCGTTGGAGGGCGGTACCGTCCATTTTGCCGAATAATCCGGGAGCTGGAGAGAAGTTAGGCTGAAGACCAATTTTTGCTTCGTTCTTTGCAGGTCAGGCTTTTTCCGATATAATAAAGAATAGCTAGAGAGGGGAGGCAATAACAATGGGGAAAGAACCAAATGCCGAGTTTTTTATTGAAAAGCTGCAAGCTGCCAAAGTTACGTTCGAAAGAGCGTTGGACTGTAAACATACCGAATTCGATGATCTCTATCCCTATATGCTGGAACATCCTCAATTTTTCTGGTACAAACGTTATGTGGGTTGGTCAGAGCTGTTAACCATCGCCGGCCTCTGCGAAGAGCTGTCCTACCCATGGAGAGACTTATTCACTCCGCAACAAGTAGGGTATATCGAGCAGAGAGTGATGTCTGCGAAGGTGCTTGACTTCTGGTTTGAGAAGAATGACAGCAAGGAACATGCGCAAGCAGATCAGAAATAAGGAAATGTCGGTTTAGGCAAGGGCATTTATTGAATTTCATACAAAGACCTAAATGGCGTTCCATTTAGGTCTTTTTTTGCGGGAAGAGAGCAGGCTTATACAAAAGGAGGGAAAGAAATGATCAGCGATGAGCAGCTAAACGCCTACCGTCTGTCCGGAGAACGGATTCGGGTTGTCCGGGATGCGCTGGAGAGCAACGATGTCAATGGCATCGTGGTGGCTTGGGACGCTACCCATGTCATGATCCGCAAACGCAACCGGAAGATCGTCAAGCTGGACCGGAACTATAGCTACCGGCCGTTTGACGAGCCGAGAGAAGCCGGGGAGAGCAAGCAGGAGAACGAATAAGCCGGCCAGCAGGCAGGCTAAGGGCAGGCTCGAGGATGTTAAAGTTAAAGGACAAGCCTTTGCTGCCGGTGGGCGGAAAGGCTTTTTTTCTTTTGATTGTTGCAAAGTTGCTTGAGATATGATATATTATTTCTTGTCGCTACTATTGGACACTACAAATATGCGGTTGTGGCGGAATTGGCAGACGCGCACGGTTCAGGTCCGTGTGGGCTAACCCCCGTGGAGGTTCGAGTCCTCTCAACCGCATTGCTCAAACCGAAAAGCTCTTGAATTCTTCTGTAGAATTCAAGAGCTTTTTTTGTTATTTAGGATCGGTCATACATGTGGGAATGAAAAACGATATGCCTGAATGAGAAAGAGCCTCTTTTTGACTTGTTGCCCTGAATATAGGTGGGCTATAGGGCGGCACAGCAGGCTTTATGCTTTTTGCCGCTTCCGCATGGGCAAGGCTCGTTTCGCCCTGGGCTTTTGCCGGCATAATCGTGCTGCAAATGATACGAATACATTTCCCGGCGCATTCGCAGGCTCATTTCCAGCATCCGTTCATGGGCGTAAGCGTATATCTGCATATAACTTTGGCAGAAATAATCCGGATCGGATTCGGTTCCCTCCGGGTTCCATTTGCGGTTTCGCGGACAACCTCCGTAACAAAGGCGCTGCCATTCGCAGGAACGGCATTTTTCCGGCAAAGCCGGCTTCATCCGTTGAAAGCGCGTGTAGTTCGGATGGGCAAGCATGTCGGCGATGGAAGAGTCGGCCACATTGCCGACGGTCCATTTCTCATTAATGAAGAAGTCGCACGGAAACGCATCGCCGTTCTGCTCCAGCACTAGGCTTGTCGGACATGCAGCCCGATGTACGCAATGTTCGGCCTCCCGGTTCAAATAGACGCCAAACATATTGTCGAAAAAGCGGATGGACACCTCCGGATAGCCGTCATTGTACCATTCGTCGAAGATCCTGCACAGAAAATCGCCATATTCTTGCGGCGTAATTTCATATTCGCCCGGTTTGTCCACCTGTTGGGATCGGAAATCCATGCAGGGGATAAGTTGGACAAAGTTGAAACCGTTCTCACGATAAAACGCCATTAACGCTTTGGCTTCCCTTACGTTGCCTTTGTGGATCACCGTCAAAATATTGAAATCGACCTGATGCTTTCGCAATTGTTCGATTCCTGCCATAACTCGGTCGAAGCTGCCCTTGCCAGCGGCATTGACCCGCCGTGAATCATGAATTTCCTTAGGTCCGTCCAGGCTGACGCCGATCAGAAATTGATAGGTTTTGAAAAAAGCCGCCCAGCGATCGTCAATCAGGGTGCCATTGGTTTGCAAGGAATTGCTGATAACCGTATGCGGCGGGGCGTAAAGGGCCTGAAGATAAACGACTTCTTTGAAAAAATCAAGGCCGGCCAGCAGCGGCTCCCCGCCTTGCCAGGCAAGTGTCGCAGCGCCTTGGCTGAGCTGCATGTATTCCTTGATGAATTTATCCAATAAGGCTGAATCAATCCGGTTGATCTTCGGTCCAGGCTTCCCACCGCAGGTGCTGTAGTAACAGTAATCGCAAGCCAAGTTACAATCTTCCGATACGGTTTTCCACATCACGCCGAGGTTGGCCAGCCCATTTGTCATGCAGGCTCCCGACATTGCTTCTCCTCCTGTCCATGTTTATCACAAAGATAGCACCCTGGGTGGGTTGATGTCAAAACAATAAAAAGTGGCCCAGGAATTGTACCTTTGTTCATCCTTATTTAACTAAAATCCGCTTTCTTTGTTTCAAAATGATTTTAATGAGTATGTTTTTGGGCATTAAAAAGAGGTGTTGTTCGTACAACACCTCTTCATTTTTAGTCTCCGGACCATCTTTGCATCATCATCACGGCAGCTCCTGTTGCTACGGCTTCGTCTGTCAGCAGTCCTTGCGTAAATACCGGGTTATATTCGGGATAGTGGTAGGTATTTTTTTTGGCGATCTCAACTGCAGAGTCAAATACAAGGGGATGAGCGCTGATGAGCGGGCCGCCCAGAATAACACACTCGGGATGGAGGGCATTAATCAGGTTGGCCAGTCCGATCCCCAAGTAAGCTGCCGTTTCCGTAAATTCTTCTTTGACAAGCGGGTCGCCTTTCGTCAGGGCATCGACTAGCGTGGCGAAATTCACAAGCTCCGGAGCGATGTCGGACAGAATGCTGCTGCGTCCAATTTTAAGTTGGGTGCGTACCCGTTCTTCGAGTGCCGGTACGGATACAAAAGCTTCCAGAGCACCATAGTTGCCTCTGTTTCGCAGTCTGGGTCCATTCGCCTGGATAATCATTTGACCAACTGCACCTTCTGTATCCGCGGCTCCACGGAGAATACGGCCGCCGGACATCACGGCCGAGCGGATATTAACGCCTGCATGAACATATAGGGCATGCTCGATAGTTTCGGACCGCAGCGCCCAATGTTCGCCGATGAGCGCGGTATTGGCTCCGTTGTCAAGGCTGGCCGGAAAGCCGAGCCGTTCCTCAAGCATGGCGCAGATCGGAACGTGCTTCCAAGCAGGGGACGGGAACAATTCCGGTTCAAGAATGACCCCTTTCCGGCTATCCAACGGCCCCACTGCTCCGATGCCGATGCCCAATACGTCCTCAGGCGAAAGGCCATGCTCGTCAAGAAAGCGTTTGGCAGTTGACGTAATGCTGTCGACCAGCTGATTGGGCGTCATCTCGGCATCCATTTTCCAGCGGGTCAACGATAACGAATTCAGATGCAAGTCATACAAGCCAAGTACAGAATAAATTCGGGAGATTTCCAATCCGAACAGAAACCGGTATGTAGGATTGGTCTGGAACAAAATCGGTTTTCTGCCGCCGGTAGAGTGTCCAAGTCCGGAGACAACAATCATGCCTTGGTGGGTCATCTCCTCCAATAACCGGGTCATGCTGCTGCTGGTGAGTGGAAAATCATTCAATAAGTCAGCCTTCGAGACGGTCCCGAGATAAGAGATTCGATCGTACACCTGCTTTTTTATCGAAGGATTGGAATGAGTCATCATAGGTACTGCTCTCCATTTCCAAGCTATTTAGTCGGGATATATAAAAGTATAGCGTTAACAACAGAGAATTTCCAGTTAATTTCATCATACCCATCTTAAGCAGACTGAAAAAGCGCAGGAACTGAAATTCCCGGTTATTATATCTGAAGAGAGAGGAACCCATGCTTGGGACGTTATTTTAGCTTCTTAGGAGCTTTTCCTTTGGGGGTTGACTATCGTGCTGTCAGCCGCCGCGGGTATTGTTCTTTTCTAAAAAGGCTGCCCTGATTTAAAGAGCAACCTTTGTTGAGTTATGAAGTTGATTTACATTTCCGCGCTAAGCGTGATGGATCCGCGGCATCGGCATCGGTTCCTTGCCAAGCTCAGCCCAGGCGTATTTGAGCAGCAGCTCTGTCTTCAGCCCTTCGTAACCCGGTTCGTCCCACAAATTGCGAAGCTCTCCCGGGTCCTCCTGAAGATCGAAAATTTCCCCATACGTTTGATTGTAATAAACCGTGATCTTATAGCGTTCGTCGACGTACGTTTTCTGATGAATCGTCGTCGGTTCGTGCCGGAACTCGCAGATGACGTGGTCCCGAGCTTTATCCCGGCGGCCCAGCCAGACCTCCTTCTGGTCAACCCCAGCCATCGTCCGCGGAATAGACAAACCGCAGAAAGAGAGAAAGGTCGGGGCTAAATCGACCAGGGATTGCAGCGCATCCGAACGCTGCCCGGAGGGTACATGGCCGGGGTACCTGACGATGAACGGCAGCTTAATCAAATCCTCGTAATGAAATCCGCCTTTGGCTTGCAAGCCATGCTGGCCAAAGAAGTGGCCGTGGTCCGTTGTAAAGACAACAAGGGTATTTTCGGCCATCCCCAATGCATCCAGCTTATTCAGGATGCGCCCAATATATTTATCCATCAAGCTGATCATGCCGTAATAAACTGCGACTAACTTCTTCTTATCGTACTCCGTAAGCCGCTGCTTCGCCCCGTATTCGTAATAGTGATGGGAACGGTAGCCATGGATGCCGAAGCCGGTTTCCATCAAATGGGAGAAATCCGGATTGTCCTCCTGGGTCAAGCCGAAGTGCGGCGGATTCCGGTCGTGTTCTCCCGGGGTCATCGACGGGATCGACAATTGCTCCGGATCGTACATCGTATCCCAAGGCTCCGGCGCCAAGTATTCCGGGTGAGGGTCGAAGAAGCTGGCCCACAGGAAGAAAGGGTCTCCTGTTTTGTGATGCTCTTCCAGACGGGCATTCGTCCGTTCCGCTATCCACGTGTTGTAATGATATTTTTCCGGAATGGGCCACTTGTAGGTTTGCGTGGGATCCATCGTTCCGGTCGGAGGCAGGAAATAGTCCCGCCAATTGGAGCATCCTTGTTCCTCCAGCCACAAGGCATAATGTTGCCCTACATGAGCTTCGTTGGTATGGTTGCGCGCGAGTTCGATGTGATCAAAGCCGTAAAACGGTCCTTCATCGTTCCGCCAATAGTTCAAATCCTGCAGTAGCGGATAAGCTTCCTTTGACTCGTATTCGGCCGTCGATTTCAAGGGCTGGAAATGCGCTTTGCCGATCAATGAGGTTTGATACCCGGCTTGCTTGAAATCTTCGCCGACGGTGTGACGGTCCTCCAACAGCTTTGTTCCCAGCGTCCATGCGCCGTGCTGACTTGGATACATGCCGGTTATGATCGAAGAGCGGCTTGGCGTACAGGTTGGATTCGGGCAATAAGCCCGGCCAAACGTCGTTCCTTCCCGGGCCAAACGATCCAGATTCGGCGTGGAGATTTCAGGTTGGAATGCGCCGATGGTATTCCAATGCTGCTGGTCGCTTGTGATTAGTAAAATGTTAGGTCTACTAGACAAATTTTATCCCCTCCTATTATGATAATATTGATTAAATCGTGATTTATAAATGGCGTTGTGTTACATAACATTTATCATTTTGTTATCTATGAACAGATCGAGTAGGGGGAGGGAAGTACGAGCTGATGCAGGAATATGAACATGAATATGCCGAGTTCCTTTATTACACGCCCGGTTACCTGGACCGGGAAGCCCAGCTGTGGCCTGTCCGGGCGGGTCGCAACGCAGCCAAACCCCATTATAAAGTAGGGCCGAAAAGGATTGAGTGCTACAGCCTTCATTTTGTGCTGGAAGGAGGCGTGTGTTTCGAATTCGAAGGCAAACGGGTCGAATTGCAGCCGGGCGATTTATTTTGCCTGTTTCCTGGCCGGACCTACTTTTATCATGCGCTGCCCGCGGAGCAGCCGCTTCAAATGCACTGGCTCGCTATAGACGGCAGCCGCGTCAAGCCGTTATTAAAGCTTGCAGGTCTGGTACCGGAGAGACCGTTTGGGAAAGAGATCGTCACTCGGCAAGCGAGAGAACTGCTGGGGGACATAATCGAGAAATTAGGAAATGTGGAGCGGTGGAGTCCAGCTGTTTCCTTGGAGCTCCAAGGAGGAATCTGCCGGCTGCTGGCCGAGCTGATCCCCGAGACGGCACCGGCCGAACTGACCGAGCCTTCGGGTTGGATCCGTGAGTGTATAGCGTTTATGGATCTTCATGCGACAGAGGGAATTACCGTGCAGCAGGTCGCAGCATTTGCAGGGGTGCACCGCTCGTATTTTTCCAATGTGTTCACCAGTCAGATCGGGGTGCCTCCGCAGAAATTTTTGCAGAAGATTCGAATGGAGAAGGCCAAGCGGCTCGTCATCGAAACGGATGCTTCCGTAACTGAGATCGCTTTGTCTTTGGGATATCCGAATCTGTACACGTTCACTCGAGCCTTCAAAATGTATTACAAAATGCCTCCTTTGGCGATGCGAAACCGTAAGATTTAATCGTGCAGAGAAGGGGAAACACCTGCAATTTCGTAAGCGCTTACCTGGAAGAAGGGGTGTATCGGATAAATAGGGGAGGAGATCATGACATTGGCAGGGCTGCGCAAGTGGATTTCGCCGAAATTAGGCATTCAAGGGAAAATATTTATCGCTTTTGGGATGCTGATGCTTCTAGCCATCGTCTCCGTGACCAGCATCATCTATGTGAACATGCGCGACACGATCAAAAAAAATGCCATCACCTCCGTTTCGGACAGCATTCGTCATGCCGACGAATCCTTGAACGTGATGCTCAAGGAAATAGACCGCTTGAATACGGTAGTGGCGACGAATAAAAATACGGTCATCAATACGATTCTGAGCCCCAACGAAGAAATCAGCTATGAATGGTTTCAGGAACAGAAGCGGATTACAGAATTTCTGTCTGGAATGATCGATTACAAACCTTACATTTCCCGCATTGCCGTAGTTGGCCTGAACGGCAAAGTATTTTTCTCAGGAGGCCCCTGGATCGACCGGACGTTCCTGGATACCGAGATGATGGACTTCATGTTAAGTAAAGGAGAACGCCACGCGTATTTCAAAAGGTCGGATACATCGGAGGCGATATCCGTTGGGCGCGTTCTCCGTTATAACCGTGAGACGATCGGTGTCGTCATGGTGGATTTGAAGTATGATTTCATCCGAACGACCTACGGCGTGAAACCTACTTCAGACAGCATTTTGTATGTGCTGGATGGGCAGAAACAGCTTGTTTTTCAGTCCGATTCTGCGCCCTCTGACATTTCCGCCGAAATGACTGAGGTTGTTTATGAGGAGATAGAACCGTCCGATCAGGAGGAAACCGTCGAACGGGCCATCGACGGCAAACGTTATATCGTCGTCAGCCGAAAGTCCGAAAATACCGGATGGACCACACGCGCTTTGATTCCGCTTGATTCTCTGCTGAGCAAATCTGAGAAGATCCGCAACCTGATGGTGGAGGTTGCCGTCGCCGTATTTGCCGTAGTTCTGATGGGGTCGCTGCAAATCTCCTCGCGGACTACCCTTCATATCCGCCGACTCAAAACGATGATGATGCGAGTCAAGGATGGAAATCTGGATTTTCCGCGGACAGAGATCGTTACCAAGGACGAAATTGGCGATTTGTACCGGGTCTTCATCAGCATGGTTGATGAATTGAAACGTTTGATGGAAGGGATCCGAATGAGCGAGCAGGCCAAGCGGGAGGCGGAGCTCACCGCGCTGCAGGCGCAAATCCGCCCGCATTTTCTCTATAATTCGCTGAACACAATCAAATATTTGGCTAAGCTGAACGGAGTTCCCAATATTGAGGAGGTATCCGGGGCGTTGGTTGAGTTGATGCGGGGCGTGCTTGGGAATTCCGGAGAGTTCCTGACCTTGCGGGAAGAGCTTGGTTATGTATCCAGTTATGTTGCCATTGCCAAATACAAGTTTCTTGAGCCGATCCCGGTGAAATTTCAGGTAGAGGATGAAGGATTGCTGGAATGCCGGGTGCTGAAGCTTACGCTCCAACCGATCGTAGAGAATGCTCTTATGCACGGATTCGGACCGTCGGTGCAGGGGGGATTTGTGCTGATCCGCATCTTCGAGGAGGACGGGGATCTGAAGATCGAAGTGATGGATAACGGAAAGGGGATAAGCAAGGAGAAGCTGGAAGCTTTGATGGGGGAGGAAGCAGAAGCTCCTTCGCGATTCAGCGGCATGGGGGTTCGCAATGTGCATGAGCGGATATCCAGGATCTTCGGTGAACCCTACGGCATCAGACTCTATAGCGAAGAGGGATTGTATACGAAAGTGGAGATTCGGTTTCCTCGATCGAAAGATTTGGACAAAAGCTATTAACAAAGGGGAATAGGCCATGTATCAAGTATTGTTGGTTGACGATGAACCTTTAGTGCATCACCATCTTCGATCGCTGTCGGATTGGCGAAATCAGGGGTTCGGGCTTTGCGGCGAAGCCTATGAGGGAGAGGAAGCGCTCCGGATGATGGATCAGCTTCGGCCCCATATCGTTATCCTGGACGTAAATATGCAGGGCATGAACGGCGTGGAATTAAACCGAGCTATCCGGGAACGTTATCCATCCGTGAAGACCATCATGCTTAGCAGCTATGATGATTATGACTATGTTCGCGAGTGTTTGAAGAACGGAGCAGTCGATTATCTGCTGAAGCATCGTTTGGACGCTGAGCAGCTTCTGGGCGTATTAAGGAAAGCGGTCCGCGAAATGGAGAAGGACCAGGACGGCCAAATGCGGAATTTCGGCAGCCCTTCAGAATTTCGGGAACTTCTTGCCCAAACCATGCGTGGGAGACCCGGGGCAGTCAAGGAATTGGAGGATTATGCCCGGGAAAGCGGACGGTTACAGGGAGTGGTATGTTATACCGCCGCAGCGATGCAAATTTCCTCCTTCCTGCTGCTGGCGGAATCCCGAAGCGACGTGCAGACCAGCCGGATGGTCCAGCAAGCCATTGCTCTTATGCAGCAGACCCTCGGGGATCAACCGGAACGGACCGTGACTTATGTGGAAAACGGACGCATCGCTGTCTTGTTCGCCTTCAAGGACAGGAGTGAGCAGGCTGCCGCTAGTGAAGCGGAAAGGCTGATGAGCCACCTGCGCCATTCGCTGGAGCTGTTTTTAAATTTGAAATGCACCTATGCGATTGGCCACGTATGTTCCAGCTTGTCCAAGCTTGAGGCTAGCTATCGTGCCGCCGAGCAGGTTCTTGACGCTTCTCGTCCTTTGACTATGGAGGGAGTATTCTCCGAACGGGTTTCTTTAACGATTGAAGAACAGAAGCAGATTCTCCTCTCCGTGGAAAATTTAGATCGGGGAGGCGTGCGGGAAGCGATTGCCTCCGCGTTTGAGGGCCTTCGTCAGCAGCCGGTCCATGCCCAAGCGGTCCAGATGATCGTCCGTGAGCTGCTTTCTATAGGGGAGAAAGCGGCTCGCAAATGGGTTCCTTTCGCCGGAGGTGACCAGGCAGGAAGCGCCTTCTCGGCGCGGGAGGATTTGGGCCGGATCGATAGCGTGGCCGGCTTGGAACAATGGCTGTACTCCTATTACGAGGAACTGCTGGACCGCTTGAAGCGAGAGCGTGCGGCCGGCCCCCATTCGCGGCATGTTTCGCAGGCGATCCTGCTGATTCTTGAGAAATATCCAAGTTATATCACATTGGAGCTTGCTGCAGGAGCCATCGGACTCCATCCCTCGTATCTCAGCCGGATTTTTAAAGAGGAGACGGGGATGACGTTTTCGGAATACGTGAACCGGGTTCGGATCGACGCCAGCCGCAAGCTGTTGGAAAGCGGCAGATATTCGGTTAAACAGGTTAGCGTGCAGGTGGGATTCAGCACCTATAACTATTTTTTTAAAGTGTTCAAGGAGTGGACCGGCATGACGCCCCAAGCTTATGTGCAGAAAATCAAACCTCCTCATTCCGTCAAATAAGTGGAGTATGTGGTCATATTTGTGGAATTTGGCGCCGGTGTGGATCGAATATACTGAATTCAGTAAACGCTTACAACGATTGATGTTTTGCCATTCACGAAGGAGGTCATGAAAAGATGCGAACACATTGGGGGAAAACGATCAGCACGGTGCTGATAGCCGCGTTGGTGCTGGGGGGCTGCGGTTCCGGTACGAACGCGAACAAAAATGCTTCAGAAGAAGGCGGAGTATCCGAGGTTAGCAAAGAGGGATTCCCGATCGTGCAGGAACCGGTCAAACTGAAGGCGTTTACCCGGATCGCGCCCGTTAACGGGCCGTTTAAGGACATGCCGGTATTTCAGGATTACGAGAAAATGAGCAATGTGCAAATGGAGTTCATTGAGTCCCCAACCGACGGTTTTGCCGAGAAAAAGAATCTGCTGTTTGCATCCAACGAGCTGCCGGACATTATGTACCGTTCCGCGATCACACCGCTTGAAGCGGTTCGCTATGGAGCCGGCGGTCAATTGATTCCGCTGGAAAATTTGATCGAAGAATATGCTCCCAATCTTAAGAAACTGATGGAGGAATACCCGGAAATCCGCGCATCGATCACTACGCCGGAGGGACATATCTACACGATTCCGGGCATCGTTACACTGGATTCGGCCCGTACGGACAAGAGATGGATCAATACGGCCTGGCTGAAGAAGTTGAACCTTAAAGTGCCGGAGACGCTGGACGAACTATACAATGTGCTTGTGGCCTTCCGGGATCAGGACCCGAATGGAAACGGGAAGAAGGACGAAATTCCGCTCACGGCCCGCAGCACCGGCCTCCCGATCGTGGCTGCGATGAGCGGTTCGTTTGGACTTGACCAGCAGTTCGGCTACAACGTCAATATCGTTGATGGCAAGGTTGAAATCTGGATGGGGAACGAACGCAACAAAGAAATGCTGATGTTCCTGAACAAGCTGTACCAAGAGAATCTGCTGGATCCTGAAATATTCTCCCATACGGAAGCGCAGTATTTGGCGAAACAAGGTTCGGGAAATACGGGAGTGTTCTTTGACCAGACTAACAACAACTTCCTGCCGATTGCCGATCAGTATACAGGCATCGCTCCGTTTGAAGGCCCGCATGGCGACCGTCTTCAAAGCCAGGGAGCCCCGGTTCCGCGTGACCAAGGTGCGTTCGCCATCACTTCGGTCAATAAATATCCGGAAGTGTCCATGCGCTGGATTGACTATTTCTACAGCGATGAAGGCTCGACGCTGCTGAGATTCGGACGGGAGGGCGAGCACTACGAATTAGTTGATGGCATACCGACTTATAAGCCGGAATTCTCTACAGCCGAAACCCAGCCGAAGCTTACTCCGTATGCCGGTGGAGGCGCGCCTCATCTGATCAGCGAATATGTGGCTTCCTACATTAATCCTCCACAAGTTCAAGAGGCCCAAAAGGCGCTGGATCCGTATATGCCGACAATCCGTTATGCTGCACCAATGTTTGACGAGGAGACGGCTCAAAAGGTGAATGTGCTCCGCAACGATATCGACAAGTATTATGAAGAGCAAAGCACCAAATTTATTGCGGGGGCTTTGAGCTTCGACAAGTGGGAGGAGTTCCAGTCGACGCTGAAAAAGATGAACATTGACGAGCTTCAGCAAATTTATCAAGACGCTTATGACAAAATGGATAAATAAGGCAGATCCTCAAGCGGGATAGGAGTGGATGTTCATGAATAACGCAGAAATCCATGAGACTGCCGCGGCGCCCCGGTTCCGAACGAAACGGGGCAGCCGCCTCATCAAGCAGATCGCAAAGAGATACGATTTGTATCTCATGCTGCTGCTGCCGATGGCATGGTATTTGCTGTTCCAGTACGGCCCCTTGTACGGGCTGCAGATCGCTTTCAAAAATTTTAATCCAGGCAAGGGGATTTTGGGCAGCAGTTGGGTTGGTTTTGAGCATTTTCAGCGTTTTTTTTGATTCGTACTACTTTTGGAGACTGCTCTGGAATACGCTCTCCATCAATTTGCTCTCCCTGATCCTTGCGTTCCCGATTCCGATATTCCTTGCTCTTCTCATTAACGAGATTCGAAGCAAAACCTACAGCAAACTGCTGCAAAATATCACTTATATTCCACACTTCATTTCGGTTGTCGTCATCGTAGGGATATTAACCGTGCTTCTGTCCACGAATGGTCCCGTCAATATGCTGATCCATGCCCTGGGCGGCTCGGAAATCCGCTTCATGGAATCGGCCGGATGGTTCAAGACCATCTTTATCGGCTCGAACATCTGGCAGAATATGGGCTGGCAATCCATTATCTACATCGCGGCGCTAAGCGGAATCAATCCGCAGTTGTACGAAGCAGCCAAGATGGACGGCGCATCGCGGATGCGGCGGATCTGGCATGTCTCTCTCCCGGGAATCGTCCCCGTCATCGTCATCCTGCTCATTTTGGATATTGGGCAATTCATGAACATCGGTTTCGAGAAAATTTTGCTTATGCAAAACAACCTGAATCTCGAAGCGAGCGACGTTATTTCCACGTTTGTGTATACGACGGGAATTTTGAAGGGGGAATACAGCTACACGGCTGCCATCGGGCTCTTCAATTCCTTGATCAACCTGACCTTGCTGCTGCTGGTAAACCGGTTCGCACGCAAAACGTCGGAGACGAGTCTTTGGTAATGGAGGGAACGAATTATGGCTAAAGAAGCAGTTGCTGCGAAAGGTCCATCGGACGAACGTTGGTTCGATGTTATCGTATATTTGATCGCTGCGATGATCATTATGCTCGTACTTTATCCTTTATTATTTGTGGTTAGCGCATCGTTCAGCGACCCTGCAAGGGTGCTGAGCGGAGAGGTTTGGCTGCTTCCAAAGGGCGCCAACCTTGAAGCTTATAACAATATTTTGCACAATGAGCAGATTTGGATCGGCTACCGGAACTCCATTCTCTACACTGTCGTCGGCACGCTGATCAATATTATGATGACCCTTCTGGCGGCATACCCGCTATCACGGCCGGATTTGCCGGGACGTAAAGGGCTGATGCTGATCATTACCTTGACAATGTTCTTCAGCGGCGGGCTTATTCCGAGTTACCTGCTCGTCAAAAGTCTCGGCATGGTCGATACGATGTGGGCGCTGATCATTCCGGGGGCGATCTCCACTTACAATCTGATCGTCATGAGAACGTATTTCCAGTCCAGCATCCCTTGGGAACTGCAGGAAGCGGCGCATATCGACGGCTGCTCCAATTGGAGGTTGCTGATCAGCATCATCCTGCCGTTGTCCAAGCCGATATTGGCGGTAATGGTTTTGTTCTATGCGGTTGGCCACTGGAATGCATTCTTTAATGCGCTGATTTATATTCGGAGCGAGCGGCTTTACCCGCTCCAACTGATCCTGCGGGAAATTTTGATGATCAGCCAGTCTGCGGGCGTCGATGGCGGCAACGTCGGGATGGAGGAGAAAATTCTGCTCTCCGAAAGCATTAAATATGCAGTGATTATTGTTTCCAGTCTGCCGGTACTGATCATGTACCCGTTTGTGCAGCGGCATTTTGTCAAAGGCGTCATGATCGGCTCTATTAAAGGATAAATGCGAACGGAGGTAAACCATTGATGAATAAAGCAACGATTGCCGTCGACGGCAGCCAGTCGAACGGGCATCCAATCAACCCCTATTTGTTTGGACATTTCGTTGAAGACATCCGCGACCATATGGAAGCGATGCTGGCTTTCCCGTTAAAAGACATGGATTTTGAGAGCGAAGCGGAAGGGAAAGCCGAGGTGTCGGGGCGATGGTATCCCTATACGAATGGTCGCAATACGAGCTATGCCCTGGAAGCCCCGGCTCCAAAACACTCGGGACGTGCTCAGCGCATCCGGATTCTGAGCGATGATGAAGCTTACGCGGGGATCGCTCAGCATCTGGCGCTCAATGGACCGATCCGTTATTCGGTCAAGCTGGTGGCCAGGGCTTCGGTTGAGATTCGCTATGTCATTGTCGAGGCTGTGGACCGGCTTCGTCAGGAACGTTTAGGCCTGGAACGGATTGAGCTGGACAGCCACAATTGGCGGGAATATGAAGCAGTATTGGACATCAGCAGGGATTGCGCCGATGCGGAATTCCGTATTTATGTGCCTGCCGAACATCCTAGATGGCAAGACAGCGTCTCTACCGGCATGCTCTGGATCGATCATATCTCCTTGCTGCCGGAGGACCATATCGGCTTCGTGAAGCGGGAAGTTGTTGAAATGGCAAAGGATTTGAACGCCGGGATGATGAGACTGGCCGGCAACTATATCAGTGCCTACCACTTTGAACATGGCATCGGACCGGTGCTTGAACGCCCGGTCATGTATAACGAGGCGTGGGGAGGCTGGACGAGCAAATATTTCGGAACGGATGAATTCATCCGGTTCTGCCGGGAGCTGCAGGTTGAACCGCTGATCTGCGTGAATGACGGCTCAGGAACGCCGGAGGAAGCAGCGCAGTGGGTTGAATATTGCAATGGCGGCACCGATACCCCAATGGGTGCGGTCCGCGCCGCCAATGGACACCCTGACCCCTACAATGTGAAGTATTGGGAGATCGGCAACGAGGTGTGGGGCGCTTGGCAGGTAGGCACGTGTGCGGCCGCCGATTTCGCCCGGCGAACCGTAACCTTCATTGAAGCCATGAAGGCGGCCGACCCTGAGATTGTGATTCTGGCCTGCGGGCATACGAATCAGGACTGGAACAAAGCGGTGCTTGACATCGCGGGAGAGCGGATCGATTATCTGACCCTGCACTTGTATCATGGATACAATCGCTTTGCGATGGACCGCAGCACGCCAGCAGAAGAGCGTTACAAGGCGATCGCCAGCTTCCCGGAATGGACGAGACATAATATCGAGCAGACGAGAGAACAAATCCTGTCAAGTCCGAAACACAGCCATGTGAAGCTGGCAATTACCGAATACAACACGATGTACTATCCCAATAACGTTAGAAAAGGAGTGCCGGAAGAGCATACGCTGGGCGCGGCGGTTGCCAACGCGGCCAATCTGAACGAAATGCTGCGTGCAAGCGATCTGGTGCACATCGGCAGCTTCTCCGATTTGGTCAACGGCTGGCTTGGAGGATGCATCCGGGTTGGCGATTATTATGCCGACCAATATTGCGGCAAGCTGCCAGGCTGGAGCGGACATCCGCTGACCGTTTATGGAACCCCGACTTATGAAGTGATGAAGCTTTATGCCGGGCGGGAAATTACGCGATTGCTGCCTGTGCGTACCGAATGCGGCACCTTCTCCGTTCAATCGAACAAACCGGCTCCGATCAAGCTGGATGAGCTTCCGGATCTGGATGTCGTAGCCTGCACGAATGATGAAGGCAGCTTGATCACGGTTTTTATCGTCAACCGGAGCTTGCAGGCAGTGACGACCACCCTTGATTTGCGCGGGCTTGAAGTTTCCGAAGGAACCCACCTTCATGTCATTACAGGAGATTCCGATCAGGACTTGAATACCGTCTTTGAGCCGAATCGCATCGCCAGCCAAATGAGCGATGTACCCGTTGAGACTTGGAAGGCCGGATATGTCCTTCGTCCGTCATCCATCTATGTATTGGAAATGAGAACGAACCGGTAAACAGGAGGCATCGCATATCACATGACAACCAAAGGTTATATCAAAGATTATCCAAGGCCTCAGTTTGTCCGAAATGAATGGATGAACCTGAACGGCGAATGGGACTTCCGCTTCGACGATCAGAATGTCGGGGAAATTGAAAAGTGGCATGAGCAGCTGACGGGAACACATAAGATTAAGGTTCCGTTTACGTACGAAACTGAGGCAAGCGGCATTGGCCTGGAGGAATTCCACGAGCGGGTGTGGTACAGCAGGAGCGTGCCGATCCCGAAGGAAGCGGCAGGAAAACGGGTCATCTTGCACTTTCAGGCGGTGGATTATATCGCTAAGGTATGGGTGAACGGGGAGCTGGCGGGCAGACATCAGGGGGCTTATGCTGCATTTTCCCTTGATATAACACCATACCTGACCTTCGGTGCGGATAATGTTATAACGCTAAAGGCAGAGGACAGTGACGACTGCACCCAACCACGGGGCAAACAGCGTTGGACGAAAGACAATTTCGAATGTTTCTATGTTCAAAGCACAGGCATTTGGCAGACGGTCTGGCTGGAATACGTGGAGGAGCAAAGGCTGGATTCGGTAAAAATCACGCCCGATCTCGATCGTGACCGGGTGTCGTTTGATTTCCGGGTGCGGGGTCTTGAGACCGCGGCAGGGAGCTTGAGGCTCGAAGCCATCGTGACCCTGAAGGATCACCATGTTAAGACGGTAAGCCTTGTAGCCGATCGGCCCCGCTTCAGCGTGGAAGTCGATTTGGTGCATGAAGCGAACGGCCCATGGAAGAAAGCATTCTGGTCGCCCGCGCAACCGAATTTATATGATGTGGAATTCGTGCTGTATCTGGATGAGGTCGTCATAGACCGCGTATTCTCTTATTTTGGCATGAGAAAGGTCTCGATCGAGAAAGGCAAAGTGCTGCTCAACAATGTGCCGATCTATCAGAGGCTGATGTTGGATCAAGGTTACTGGCCGGAAAGTCACCTGACTCCGCCGAGTGAGGATGCGCTTATTGCCGATATTGATTACATGCTGGAAATGGGCTACAACGGCGTGCGCAAGCATATGAAAATCGAAGATGCCCGCTTCCTGTATTGGTGCGACGTTAAAGGGCTTTTGGTATGGTCGGAAATGGCGGCAACATTCGAATTTCATGATGATGCGGTAGAGAACTTCACGCAGGAATGGCTGGAAATTGTCCGCCAGCAGTATAACCATCCTAGCATTATCACCTGGGTGCCATTTAATGAGTCCTGGGGAATTCCCTACATTCTGCACGATCAGAGACAGCAGAAATTTACGGAAAGCATCTACCATCTGACAAAGTCCATTGACCCGTACCGGCCGGTCATTACGAATGACGGCTGGGAGCATACGATTTCCGATATTATTACGCTGCACGACTATGTCGAGACGGGAGAAGGTTTCCTAAAACGGTACGCGGGCAACAAGGACGCCATTGTGAGTAAGGAAATTCCCTGCAACCAATGGAAATATGCATTAGCAGACGGTTACGAGTACAAGGGCCAGCCGATCATGATTACCGAGTTCGGCGGGATCGCTTTCGAATCGGATAAAGGTTGGGGTTATGGACATCAGGTAAGGACGGACGAAGAGTTCTTGAACCGTTTCGAAGGTTTGATTCAGGCGATCAAAAGCGTTGACTACATTTGCGGCTTTTGTTATACGCAACTAACCGATGTGCAGCAAGAAATCAACGGGCTGTTGACGGAGGAACGGAAACCGAAATTCCCGATGGACAAAATCAGGGGAATTAATCTAGCTTGATTTTAACTGAGCGGAGAAAGGGACTAACCGGCGAAAGACGGGTTGGTCCTTTTATTTGTTCCCAGTGTAGCCAGTCTGCGCAGATGCGCTTCGAGCCTTGAAGAAACGGCAGCCGCAGGACGTCTGAGAAGGACCCTATATTCACGTATTGCGTTGGGATGGCGGAAAGGTCGATAACGAATGAAAGGCCGTAATAATTGAGATTAGTTTTGGCATATACATAACGGAGCTTGGTTTTTTTTTTGCAATGTTGTCATCACGGATACAGTTCCCCGTCGTTCCAGCGCTGTGTCACCTCTGCAGAATGACGGCACCTTTACATTGGATACGAATTCCCTCCAGGTTGCTTTTGTGCAAACGCCGGAAAGTCCGGTTCTCTTTGAGCCTGCCGATTTGAACAGCGGACTTGTCAGCGCGACCGAAGAGGAAGATCGTTATATTATCGTTTTACACGCCGGAGACCTGTGGGCTCCGGAGGAAGCTGTCCTTCAAGAAGGGCGTTTCTTCCGGGCGGCTATCGCTTTTGACCTTACACCGAATCCGGGCGTAATTTCACACAGCGGTGAAAATATTCCTCATATCCCGGCCAATATCGAAGCCTCGGCAGACTGGACGGAGGCCCGTGTGAATAGGATGCTGCCTTATCCTCCAGCTTTGGTGTTCGTGCCTGCTTTCTGCACACCTCCACCTCCGCTTGTAGACATTGGGATGAACCCGCCTGACGTTTTCCCGGGAGGAGAAATAACGATGACAATAACGGTGCAAAACGTGGCCAACATTCCCATTGTGAAACAGCTGCATGTCGATCTTCCTGCTGGATTCCAATTTATTTCCCGCTCGTTGGTTGTCCGCAATCAGCCTGGAGAAGTGGATACGATCAGCTTCCGGCTTGCCGCCCCGCTTGTCCCGGTTAATACGCTTCGTGCCATAGTACGTACCGATCTGGGGAATGTTCAGGTGTTTGCCGACATTCCGATAGAAGAAGAGGAAGAATAATAGGAATAGGCCCGCCTAAGGTTTAGGCAGCTTTCTTTCATTTTGAAGAAGGTTGCCTATTTTTTTTTATAGGAGTTCGAAAGATCCAATCCTCTTATTGCAACCGTTTTCAAACCTGGAGTAGGATAAGGAATGAGGTGAAGGAGCATGGACAAAAAAATGGCTGGCCGGTGCAGCGGTTTTATTGGTTTTATTGACTTATTTGTTTATCAGCTTTGCTCATCATTCCAGCAAAATGGGCAGTATCGTCAAAAAATTGGAGGGGCGTCCCGGGACCGGGGAACACCGTTATCATATCGTCCTGATCGAACAGGAGCGCTATAATCCGTATTGGGTCAGAGTAGAGAAAGGGGCGGATCAAGCCGCCAGTCAGCTCGGCATGGATATCGAATTTGCCGGAGCGATCCGCAACAACATGGAAGAGCAGCTCAGCCTGCTGGAAAAGGCGATCGCCGCCCGGGTCGATGCGATCATTGTACAAGGCTTAAATGAGGAGAATTTTACGCCGGTAATTGATAAAGCCGTCAGACGAGGCATACCGGTGATCACCATCGACACGGATGCCCCAGGCAGCAAACGGCTGGCTTACGTGGGCACGGACAATGAAGCAGCAGGAGAACGCCTTGGCCGGCTGATCGTGGAAACGAGCGGCGGCGCAGGTAAAGTCGGCGTCATCATCGGCAGCGATCAGGCCGAAAGCCAGCTGCAGCGGCTGAACGGGTTGAAGAAAGTAGTCGCCGACTACAAGGGGCTTGAGGTCGTTGAGGTGCGGAGCTCAAATATTTCACATATGCAGGCGATTCAGCAGGCGGCCAATATGCTGATGCGGCATCCTGACATTACCATTATGGTCGGAACGAGCGCAACGGATGCCATGGGAGTGCTGCAGGCGACGCAAAGCCTCAAGCGGGATTCGGTCAAAATTATCGGCTTTGATAACCAGAAAGAGACGCTGGATGCGATCAGCCGCGGCCAGATTGAAGCGAGTGTGGCGCAGCAGCCTTTTCTGATGGGCCAAATGGCAGTGCAGCTGCTGCACGAGCATTTTGAGGGTAAACAGCTGCAATCCGATTATTTTACCGATGTCAAAGTGCTGGACAAAAGCAATGCGCAGGAAGGAGAAAGCCTGTGACGATCCGTAAAAAGCTGTTTATTTTTATTCCGTTGATGGTGCTTCTCATGAGCTCGGTTTCTTTTTTTCTCTTTGAAAGTGGTAAAAATGTGCAGGAAAGCTATCACCTGATGATGAACCGGATTTTGCTGTATAAGGAAGTATCCAATGAGGTCGGGCTTAACATGCAGTCCTTGAACCGCTATATCATGCAGATGGATACGGACAGCCTGCCGGGCGTTGTGCAGCATCTGGATGCCGTAAAGCGGCTCCGCAAGGAGCTGGACAGTCTGGAGACGATCGGCAGCAGCGATCTGCCGCTCGTAAATTACCGCAACATCATTGATACCTTTCTGGAGCAGGTGGAAGGGATGATCGACCAGATTGAATATCAGGACTACAACACGATCGCCGGGGAATACATTGAAGCGGAGAAGTCGGAGCGTTTCATCCGGGAGGAAGCCCAAGAGCTGGTGGATATCGAACTTGAGCAGTACAAACCGATTTACCAGGAGATGATGGTGACGACCGAGAAATTGAACCGATACGGGATTCTTATGGTGATTAACGTAGCAGCGCTCAGCATCATGCTGGCCATGTGGCTGTCGAGCAGCATTATCGGACCGATTCGCCGCCTCGTCTCGACGGCCAAACAAATTGCCAAGGGACGTATGGATACGAAAGCGCCGGAAAGCGATAAAAACGATGAAATCAGCATCCTGTGCCGGGCTTTTAACGGAATGATCGACAATATTCAAAGGCTGATGGCGGAAAATATTCAAAGCCTGGAGAAGGACCGGCTTGTCAAAGAGCTCGAATTGAAAGCGTTGCAAAGTCAAATTAATCCCCATTTTTTGTTTAATACGCTAAATTCGATTTCCAGGCTTGCCTACATAGAAGGGGCTTCAAAAACGAGCGATCTGACCGTATCCGTCTCCCGGCTTCTCAGATACAATCTGCAGAAGCTAAATCAGGCGGTGCCGCTGCGTGAAGAGGTGGAGCATGTCACTGAATATATGAAGATCCAGAAAGCGAGGTTCCGAGACCGGATCGAATTTGTCATGGACATCGACGAACCGGCGCTCGTCGGCTTAATTCCCTGCTTAACGCTGCAGCCGATTCTTGAAAACGCCTTTGTGCATGGCATCGAACAAATGGAGGAAGGTGCGGTGCTGAAGCTCAGCATCAACTGCAGCGGGGATGCGGTACGCATCGAAATCAGGGACAACGGCGTTGGCATGAGCCGGGAAACGGCGGACATGCTGCTGAAATCCATCCGGGAAGATGCGCCCCGCATTGGCGGCGGCAAAAGCAAATCAACCGGGCTCGGAACACATAATGTGTTTAAGAGACTGCATTTATTTTTCGACGGGAAGGAACAAATTGAAATTGACAGTGCGGAGGGCGAAGGGACAGCGGTTATGTTCAAGCTGCCGTTTGTGACCATAGCTCCGTAGGCCGCAAAAAAGAGAAGGGGGAATAAGCATGTACAGCCTGCTGATCGCCGACGATGAAGCGCTGGAAAGGGAAGGCCTTGAGCTTATGATCCGGCACATGATGCCGGACACGTTTACGTTCCTGCATGCCGAGAACGGCCGGCGGGCGATCCAGATCGCCGAAGAGGAGCGGCCGGACTTTATTTTTATGGATATCAAAATGCCGGGCATTCAGGGCCTTGAGGCTGTCCGAGAAATTATGTCCAGATATCCGTCCACTAAAATCGTCATTATTACAGCACATGACTATTTTTCATATGCGAAGGAAGGTCTGGCGCTGGGTGTGCGCGGTTACCTGCTGAAGCCCGCAAGTCTGGCGGAAGTCCAGAATACGCTGACGATGCTGATTGCAGAGTCGGAAGAAGAGAAACGGGCGCGAAACGATCAGCTGGCCCTGCGGGAAAAGCTGTCCCAGCTGATGCCTCTGGCCGAAAATGAGCTGTCGCTGATGCTGATGCTGGAATGTGTCCAGGAAGTGGAGCTGGAGCAGCTGGCCGGATTGCTGAATTTGCAGTGGGAAAAAGGGTACGCCATGGCGCTTTCCTTCTCCCGCCGCTCCAGGAAGGAGCTGGAGACGTTCCAGCTCGTCAAGAAAGAGATTTACGAAGCCGTCAAGCAGCTGGCCAAACCGAATTTGTCCTGCCTGGTCAGCCCGGTGGTCGGCTATCAGATGGCGCTTTTCATTCCGTTTCCTTCCGGCAAACCGGGGTATTCACAGCGCGTCATCTCCTTGGAATGGGGAGAGAAGATCCGCGGGTTCATCGAAGAGCGGTTTCAGGTTCCGCTTTCCGTGGGCATCGGATCGATCCGCGAAGGTTGGGACGGCATGACCCGTTCCTACCGGGAGGCTGTGCGCGTCTGCGCGGATGACAGCGACATCGTCAGCGTTCGGCATTACGACGATATTACGCACAGCTCGGGCCAGAAAATCATTTCGCTGGATGATGAGAAAAAGCTGCTGGATGCTTTGCTGCGGCATGACAAGCAGGAAACGACGGAGCGTTTCAGTCTGCTGTTCGAGCGGCTTGAGCAAAGTGAACCCCGCTCGTTTCAGCGTCTGCGCGGGGAAGTGGTGGGCCTGCTGCTGTTCCTGAGCCGGGGGGTGCGCTACGGAGATAGCGCCGAGCTGATCTCCTCCCTCGGGGCAGCGGAGGATGCCGAAGCGCTTCACAGCGGTGCGCTGGTCTGGCTGAACGGATGGATCGACGGCATGAAGCAAGAGAAGGAGCAAAGCCGCTCCAGCGTGCTGCAGCGGGCGCTGCTTTATATCGGCGAGAAATACAAAGAAGATATTTCGATGGAAAGCAGCGCGGAATATGTGAACTTGAGTCCTTATTATTTCAGCAAGCTGTTTAAGCTGCAGACCGGCGAAACCTTTATCGATTATGTGACACGGCTGCGCATTGACGAAGCGAAGAGGCTGATTGCTGAGCAGAATCTCAGTCTGAAGGAAATTTGCTACGAGGTCGGGTACAACGATCCAAACTATTTCAGCCGCGTGTTCAAAAAGACAACGGGGATTACCCCAAGCGAATACCGCCAGCAGGCATGCGCCAAGTCCTTGTTAACTTAACAAGGACTTTTTTGTGCTGGAGCACTAAAAAATCCAGCAAAATCCAGTAATGGTATTTTCATTTCATTTAGGATCAAACAAGTGCAGGTGGAGAGCAAAGAAATGCGGGCATTTACGGCCCCTTTATCCTGCCGGCGGTGCTAAGATCATCAATGTGAAAGCGCAATCAATCCTATGATTTGGAAAAGGGGCGAAGGAACAGTGAGAAATTTCGGGTCTACTTTACGGTTAAGCTTGGCGTCCATTTTGCTCGCAACTACCCTGGCGGCATGCGGCGTTGTGTCAGACGGCAACAGTAAAAACTCCGCGAGCAGCGGGAACGGCGGGAATGCCAAAGACGATAAAATCGTCATCGGCTTGTCGCTGGACACTTTGAAAGAGGAACGCTGGCAGAAAGACCGCGACCTTTTTTCGGCAAAAGTCCAGGAACTGGGCGGAGAAGTCAAGGTGCTGGCCGCTAACGGCGATGACGCGGTGCAAATGAGCCAGGCGGAACAGCTGATCTCGCAAGGTGTAGACGTGCTGGTTGTCGTGGCCCACAATGCGGAAGCTACCGCGCCGATCGTGGAGAAAGCGCACAAGGAAGGCATCAAGGTCATTGCCTATGACCGTTTGATCAACAATGCGGACGTGGACTACTACATCTCCTTTGACAACGTCCGGGTTGGCGAGCTTCAAGCCCAGGCTGTTACCGAAGCTGCACCAAAAGGCAATATTGTCTATATCGGCGGGGCCGATACGGATAACAACGCGCACATGTTCAAAGAAGGTGCGATGAACGTGCTCAAACCGCTTGTAGATAAAGGCGACATCAAAATCGTATACGACCAGTTCTCTAAGGACTGGAAACCGGAAGAAGCTCTGAAAAACATGGAAAATGCGCTTACCGCCAATAAAAACGACATTCAAGGCGTGGTTGCTGCAAACGACGGCACTGCTGGCGGCGTGGTCCAAGCGTTGACCGCACAAGGCATGGCCGGCAAAATTCCGGTATCCGGACAAGACGCCGACCTGGCGGGCGTACAGCGGATCGCCGAAGGCAAACAGCTGATGACCGTTTACAAACCGATCAACCTGATTGCAACAACGGCCGCCGAAATGGCTGTATCCGCAGCAAAAGGTGAAGAGGTAAAAGCGGACAAAACCGTAAACAACGGAAAAATCGACGTCCCTTCTGTGCTGCTGGACCCGATTGCGGTAAACAAAGACAACCTGGATGTGGTCATCAAAGACGGCTTCCACAAGCTGGAAGAGGTTTATAAGAACGTTCCGAAGGACCAATGGCCAAAAGAATAAACCCAGCATAACAACGGTGCGGGCGCGGGTCCTATGCGAATCTCTTCATGAACCCAGGCGGTTTCAGAGGAGGATGGCGGCGGGTACGCGCCCTGCCGAATTACCGGGCCGGAAGGGGAGCTAAACCTATGCATGTGTTAGAAATGGTTAACATCACCAAAGAATTTCCCGGCGTGAAGGCTCTTGACCGCGTGAACTTCAAAGTGAAAAAAGGCGAAATTCACGCCCTGTGCGGCGAAAACGGAGCCGGTAAATCCACGCTGATGAAGGTGCTGAGCGGGCTTTATCCGTCGGGGACCTACAGCGGCGACATCGTCATCGGCGGGGAGAAAAAGCAGTTTCACAATATTACCGACGCCGAAAAAGCCGGAATCGCCATCATCCACCAGGAGCTGGCGCTCGTCAAGGAAATGACGGTCGGCGAAAATATTTTTCTGGGCTCCGAGCCTACGAAACATGGGGTCATCCAATGGGATGAACTCTATCACAACGCTTCGATCTGGCTGAAAAGAGTCGGGCTGAACCTTTCCCCGGATACGAAGATTGGCAGCCTGGGAATCGGGCAGCAGCAGCTGGTGGAAATCGCCAAAGCGCTGTCCAAACATACAAAAATCCTGATTCTGGACGAACCGACGGCCGCTCTCACGGAGAGCGAAGTCGCTATTTTGATGGATATTCTGAACCAGCTCCGTCGTGAGGAGGTGTCCTGTGTGTACATCTCGCATAAAATGCCGGAGGTTTTTGCGCTCGCGGATTCCATTACAGTTCTCCGGGACGGGCACACGGTGAAAACCCTGGACCGCCAGGAAACGAACGACGACCAGGTCGTATCTCTCATGGTTGGCCGCGAATTAACGGAGCGTTATCCAAGGGTAGAGCACGCCCCGGCGGAAACGGTGCTGGAAGTGCGGAATTATAACGTCTGGCATCCGGAAAAGCGCAGCCAAAAAGTCATCAAGGATGTGAACTTCGAGCTTCGCAAGGGCGAAATCCTCGGGATTGCCGGACTTATGGGGGCAGGACGGACCGAGCTTGTAAGCAGCCTGTTTGGGGCTTATCCGGGACGTTCCAGCGGCGAAGTGCGGATTAACGGCAAACCGGCCAAAATCCGTTCGGTGGCGGACGCCATCAAGTCGGGGATTGCGCTGGTCAGCGAGGACCGCAAACGCCAGGGGCTCGTGATGGGGATGGACGTCAAAACCAACACTACGCTGGCGACTATGCGCAAGGTGTCCAAAATGGGCGTCATCAATGTCAATGAGGAAATTAAATGGGGCCTTCAGTACGTGCAGGATTTGAAGACGAAAACCGCATCGCTGGAGACGCTGGTCGGTACGCTTTCAGGGGGGAACCAGCAAAAGGTAGTCATCGGCAAATGGCTGATGTCCGATCCTAAAATCCTGATCATGGACGAACCGACCCGCGGCATCGACGTCGGGGCGAAATATGAAATCTATCATTTAATGAACCGGCTGGTGGCGCAGGGCGTTGCCATTATTATGATTTCTTCGGAGCTGCCCGAGGTGCTTGGCATGAGCGACCGGATTCTGGTGATGAGCGAAGGGGAATTCGTCCGCGAATTCGATTGGCGGGAAGCGACGCAAGAAAATATTATGCAAGCCGCAACGGGAGGGAAATAAACATGATGCTTCAAAAGGATCTTCAAACACAGCAAAATGTCCCGGCAGCCAAAACGTCGCTCTGGAGCAGCCTGTTCGGGAAAATGGACGTGCGCGCTTATACTATGGTCGGTGCGCTTATCCTGATTTGGGCGCTTTTCGGCATTCTGGATCCTACGTTTTTGACTTCACGGAACTTGTCCAACCTGTTTACACAGATGTCCGTGACCTCCATTTTGGCTATCGGAATGGTGCTAGTGATCGTGGCGGGGCATATCGACCTTTCGGTAGGCTCCATCGTTGGTTTGACGGGCGGGATTGCCGCGATTTTCAGCAACTGGCTGGAGCTGCCGGCGTACCTTGTTATTCTTGTCACATTGGCAGCCGGTCTGGTGCTTGGACTAGTCCAAGGCTGGCTTGTTGCATATAAAATGATTCCGGCCTTTATCGTCACCCTGGGCGGCATGCTCGTCTTCCGCGGTATTTTGATGGGCGTTACCAAATCCACGACGATTCCGGTATCGGATTCTTTTATCGAAATGCTGGGCAACGCGTATTTTGCCTCCGGCTTTGGCATCATTCTTGGCCTGATCGCCGTGGCTTTTATTTTGTGGTCCACCTTCCGCAAACGCCGTTCTCGGCAGAAATACGGGTTTGAAGTGTCCCCGATCAGTGTGGATATTATCAAAGTTGTCGTATTGTCCCTGCTGGTGATTACGTTCGTACTGGTGATGAACGCCTATAAAGGAATTCCTTTCCCGATCATTTTTGTGATCGTGCTTGCGATCATCTTTTTCTTCCTGTCCACCAAAACCACATTCGGGCGCCATATTTACGCTTTGGGCGGCAACCCGGAAGCGGCCCGTTTGTCCGGCATCAATATCCGGTTCAAAACGATGATGATCTTTATGCTCAGCGGCCTGCTGGCTTCCATCGCGTCGATTGTCCTGACTTCCCGTCTCGCGTCCGCGACGATTACGGCCGGGAACATGGCCGAAATGGATGCGATCGCCGCTTGTGTAATCGGCGGAACTTCATTGATGGGCGGCGCGGGTACCGTTATCGGTGCGCTGATCGGCGCTTTGGTGATGACTTCGCTGGATAACGGGATGTCTTTGATGGGAATGGAATCGTTCTGGCAGTACGTGGTGAAAGGTTCAATTCTCGTCTTCGCCGTATGGCTCGACATTTCGAACCGCCGCAAGGGCGTAAGATAATTGCAAGTTGCTTGTTATAGTAAAGGATAAGACGGCAT
The DNA here is from genome assembly GCF_001685395.1 of Paenibacillus yonginensis. Taxonomy (NCBI): domain Bacteria; kingdom Bacillati; phylum Bacillota; class Bacilli; order Caryophanales; family Paenibacillaceae; genus Paenibacillus; species Paenibacillus yonginensis. The sequence goes on from NZ_CP014167.1 coordinate 924,364, forward strand.
CTGAGGAGAGGATTCTCTTCAGATGCCGTTTTTGCTGTTCTTCTGCGCGAAACGAGCCGCTGCGGTGAGAGAAGTAAGGAAGGATACAACCCTCTGCCGGTCTAAAAAAGAAGCCGCTCACGGTTAAATTCGCTCTAGGCTTTCGATGCGAACCCACACGAACAGTGTGAATAGCCGAGAATATCCGTATTAGCCGCGAACGGCCTTAATAGCCGCGAATGGCTCTAAACGGCCAGAATGACTCGGACCTAGGCCAGCCTCCGCTGGACAGCCTGCAAGTCGGACCAGCGGATCACCCGGATGCCCTCCGCTTTGATTTTGTCCCAGGTTTGGGGATCCGTTAATAAGCCCATCTCGATACCGCGCCAGCGCCAATGCGGCGTAATCGCTTTAAGCTCGTCATTAACGGCGGAAGGGTGCATGATCAGCTCCGAGATGCCGGCAGACATTTGTTCGAGCGCGGCGAACAGCCTGGTCTTGGCTTCCGCATAGGAGGCGGTTTCCGGAGCATAAGGCCAATTAAGCAGATCGTCCGGGATCAGTACACCGTGATGATCGGCAAATTGGACGCTGCTTTCAGCCAGTTCGGCCAAAGCCGGGTCGGTGAAAGCTGCGGCGGCAGATCTGGGCAGACGCAGCGGGAGTCCATGTTTCGCTGCGGCCTCTATCAGGATTTGAACAAAATTGCGGCCGGTGGCCAGGCCAAACAAGCTGCCCATGTGGTTATCCAAATGAGTAGGGGCAATGCCCCAGGCCAAAGCTTTTGTGATCTGTGCGTTGATTTCGGCTTTTACTTCTTCCGGGTCGGCTTGAGCTTCAAAGGTTGGACAGTCAGAAGGGAAGAACCCGTCTTCGCCCCGCAGGGATGCAGACCGGCAGATATCGTTGAGCGGTCCCCATTTGTACGTTTCCCATTCACTGGTTAGGGTTAAATGAACGCCAACATCGCTATGGGCAAGCTGTCTGCCAAGTCTGGAAGCGTCAAGCGCCCACGGGCAGGTCATCATTACACTGGTTGAGACTGGCAAACCGCTTCGCAATAAACTGGCAATCCCGGCATTTGTGGCCTGACACATGCCGAAATCGTCGGCATTGATCAATAACAGACGGTCGGTTGGGTTAAAGCCTAACAGTTCGGAGGTTTTCATCTGGAATGGCTCCTTAAGTGGATTTCTCTTGATATATTTATGGACTTTTCCGCAGGGACATAACCTTTAAGTGGTATCCCAGCCTATACCCCATTTCTGAAGCCAGCCGCCCTGGCTGATGCTCAAGCTTTCATGTATCAGGATTTCAGTAAGACAAAACACCTTCAAGAAACGCGCCGTTTCGAAAGAAAGCAGCGGCGGACGACTTGAAGGTGTTTTTTTGGGGGAGCTGTGATCAAGAGATCAGTTCTATAAATTTGGCTGCCGCATTGGAAAGCGGGAGGCTGTGTTTGATCATGATCCCGACCTGGGAAGGCGGCATTTCCACATCGAGCTTGACCTCGAACAGCGAACCTTCCGCCAGTTCTCTGGCGATAAACTCCCGGGTGACATAAGAAATGCCCAGTCCTCTGCGGGCAAATTCAATCAGCAGGTCAACGCTGCCGACCTCGATTTCCGGTTTAATGCTGTAGCCGTACCTTTCAAAGAGTTCAGTAATGGCCATTCGAACCCGGCTGTTGCGGGAGAACAGAATAATCGGGTACTGCAGCAGCTCATCAATGCTGAGCACTTTGTCCTTCAGCTCGGCATATTGCTCCCCTGCGACAAAACAATCGTTCAGCTGGAAGCTTTCTTTGACCTCAAGCTGCGGATCAACAATTGGCATCCGCACGACGCCGAAATCAATTTTGCCTTCCTTCAGCACCGAAATGATCTCCGGGGTGGTGCCATGGTTTAAATGCAGCTTCACATTCGGGTACATGCGGTGAAAGTTCTCCAGATATGGCAGCAAATAATGTTTGAACAGCGAATCGCTGCCGCCGATCCGCAGCTCTCCGCTTTCCAGATTTTTTAGAGCTGCCATTTTCTCTTCCGCCAATGAAATCAGGATTTGAGACTGCTCGATATAAGAGTAGAGCATGGAGCCCTCCTGGGTGAGGATAACGCCTTTGGCGTTCCGGTGGAACAAGGGGATTCCAAAGCTGTCCTCCAGCTGTTTGATGGCATGGCTGACGCTTGGCTGGGTCAGAAACAACGCTTTGGCTGCTTGTGTGAGACTGCCTGTCTTGGCGGCCCAATAAAACACCTTGTATAACTCATAATTGTTAGTCATAGACACGATCTATATCTCCTGTGAAATATATTAATTACTTATATGGCATCTAAAAGTATTATAGTGGAGCTACAAACAAGAAACCAGAGCCTCATGGAGAAATTTATCCAAGCATACTCCGAGCTCATCAATGTATATACAGTCACCGTAGGAGTGTCCAACCAAGCTCTGCCGATATTGAAAGGAGTAAGAAGATGGAACCCGTAACCCTTGTTTTATTTGGAGCAACCGGCGATCTCGCCAAAAGAAAAATTTATCCGGCCCTTTATAATTTATACCTTGAACATAAGCTGCCGAACACCTTTTCCCTGGTAGGTCTCGGGAGAAGAGAATGGAGCGACGTGAAGTTCCGCCAGCAGGTCGAGCAATCGCTTCGTGAATTCTCCAGAAGCGGAGTCAAGGAAGGCGCCAACCTGGAAGCTTTTCTGCAGGCATTCCGCTACAGCGTCTTGAACATTGACCGCATGGAGGATTATTCAAAGCTTCTGTCGCTGGTGGAAGAGCGGGAACAAGCTTTGCAGCTGCCGCCAAACCGCTTGTTCTACCTGTCGGTAGGCCCGGAATATTTTGAAACGATTGCCGCCAATATTCATCAGAGCGGACTTGGTTCCGCCAAAGGCTGGAAACGGCTGGTCATTGAGAAACCGTTTGGTCATGACTTGCAGTCGGCAAGAGAATTAAATCAATATTTAAGCCATTTCTTTAAAGAAGAAGAAATTTACCGCATTGACCATTATCTCGGCAAACCGATGGTTCAGGGACTGGAGGCACTGTGGCAAGCCAATCCGGCCATTCAGGGGCTGCTTAAGAAGCAATACATCTCCAATGTGCAGATTACGGCAAGCGAAACTGTCGGCGTAGAGGAAAGAGCCGGATATTACGATCACGTAGGCGCACTGCGGGATATGGTCCAAAACCATATGCTCCAGCTGCTCATGATGACCGCCACCCAGCTGTCCGGAAAAAGCACGCCGGATCAAGTCAGCCTGAAGAAAAAGCTGGCCATGGAAGCTCTTGATCCGCTCCGCAAGCAGGACGTAAGCCAGCATGTGGTCCGTGGCCAATATGCCGCCGGCAGCCAGCGGGGGCTCCCGGTTCCCGGCTACAAAGCCGAACCCGGCATTCCGGCAGGTTCCACCAATGAAACGTTTGTGGCTGTGCGGATGCTGATCAACGATTTCTTCTGGCGCGGGGTGCCGTTCTATATTCGCACCGGCAAACGTATGGGAGAGAAAGCCACTCGGATTGTTATTGAGTTCAAAGAGCCGCTGGCCCAGCCCGCAGGCGAACAGAACGACAAGGCGAAACCCAACCTGCTGATCATTGAATTGGGCCCGAAAGAGCGGATCACAATGCAGCTTAATATGATGGATCTTGCCCATAAAGGAGGGCTAAAGCCGGTGGAAGTGGAGCTTTTGGCCGGTCAAACCGGTCTTCCGGAAGCGTATGAGAACCTGATTCATGATGCTTTGAATGGGGATTCCACTTATTTTGCGCATTGGGACGAGGTGGAGCTGTCCTGGAAATGGGTACAGCCTATTTTGGAGGCCTTTGAAGAGAATCTGATCCCTCTTTATGCTTATCCGGCCGGTTCCAGCGGGCCCCGGCAGGCTCATGAGCTGCTGGCTCAGGACGGCAACCGCTGGTGGCTGGACGCGGAAGAACCGGAGTTTGCCGAAGAGGAACCCGTTCAAGCCCGGGAGTATGCACAAAGCGTCAATCAATAAACATTAATCATATATCGACTAATAACATTGGAGGATTAGAGAAGTGAACAAACAGCAAATCGGAGTAGTTGGCCTGGCCGTTATGGGCAAAAATCTGGCCTTGAATATTGAAAGCAAAGGTTTTTCGGTAGCCTTGTACAATCGTTCCCCGGAGAAAACGAAAGAACTGCTGGCCGAAGCACCAGGCAGAAACTTTGTCGGTACCTACAGTATTGAAGAATTTGTGCAGTCCCTGGAAACGCCGCGCAAAATCCTGATCATGGTCAAAGCGGGCGCACCGACGGATGACACGATCAATCAGCTGGTTCCATTCTTGAGCAAAGGCGACATTCTGATCGACGGCGGCAATGCGCATTTCCCGGATACACAACGCCGAAATCAGGAGCTGGAAGCCCAAGGCATCCGTTTCATCGGGGCCGGCGTATCCGGCGGTGAAGAAGGAGCGCTTAAAGGACCGGCTATTATGCCTGGCGGCCAGCGTGATGCGTATGAGCTGGTTGAGCCTATCCTGACGGCTATTTCCGCTAAAGTAAATGGAGATCCTTGCTCGACTTATATCGGAGAGGGCGGAGCCGGACATTATGTGAAGATGGTGCATAACGGCATCGAATACGGCGACATGCAGCTGATCGGAGAAGCGTACCATTTGCTGAGAGATGTGCTGAACGTAAGTACCGATGAACTGCACAGCATTTTCAGCGAATGGAACAACGGCGAGCTCGACAGCTATCTGATCGAGATTACGGCAGACATTTTCTCCAAACAGGATCCATCCACCGGCAAACCGATGGTCGACATGATTCTGGATTCCGCCGGCCAGAAAGGAACGGGCAAATGGACCAGTGAAAGCGCTCTGGATCTCGGCGTTCCGCTCTCCATTATTACGGAGTCCGTCTTCGCCCGCTTTATTTCGGCCATGAAAGAGGAACGTGTGGCCGCCAGCAAGAAGCTGAACGGTCCGGCAGCGAAGGCATATGAAGGAGACCGCGCGGAATTTATCGAAGCGGTGCGCAAGGCTCTTTATGCAAGTAAAATTGCCTCCTATGCACAAGGTTTTGCTCAGATGAAGGCCGCTTCCGAGCACTATGGCTGGGGCTTGAATTACGGCAACATTGCGATGATTTTCCGCGGCGGCTGTATCATTCGCGCCCGTTTCCTGCAGAACATCAAAGACGCTTATGACCGTGATCCGGCGCTTAACAACCTGTTCCTGGACGAATATTTCGGTGGCGTGATCGAGAACTATCAGGAGGCCTGGCGTAAAGTCGTGGCCGTTGCCGTAACCCGGGGCATTCCGGTTCCGGCTTTCTCTTCGGCACTGGCTTATTATGACAGCTACCGGACGGAACGGCTGCCAGCCAACCTGCTGCAGGCGCAAAGAGACTATTTCGGCGCTCATACGTTTGAACGGGTAGACCAGCCGGGCAGCTTCCATTTTCAATGGATGCAAAATAACGAATAAAGAATGACAAATAACGAACAAGCCGTATATTCCGCTTGAAATGCGTTACTCAACAAGGCTTCTGAATGGCTTTCCGCCGTTTCAGGAGCCTTTTTTATTTTTTCGAATCAATCTTAATATGACAGCTTGTGTCCTATTAAGGCTGCTATATTAATCCCGTAAGCCAAACTTATTACAAGGAGAATGACAATGGAACATGTACAGAACAAAGTCGTTATCATTACAGGAGCCTCCAGCGGGATTGGAAAAGCCACTGCCTCATTACTGGCCCAATACGGGGCAAAAGTGGTGCTTGCCGCCAGACGGGAAGAGCGGCTGCTAGAGCTTGCAAATGAAATTAACACAAAGGGCGGAATCGCTGCTTATCTAAAGACCAACGTTTCGTCAGCAGAAGAGATGAACAAGCTGGTTCAGTTCGCAATTGCCCAATATGGACGTGTTGACGTATTGGTGAATAACGCAGGCATCATGCCCTTGTCTTCACTGAGCGAACTTAAGATCGAAGAATGGGACAAGATGATTGACGTGAACATTAAAGGCGTATTGTACGGAATCGCTGCCGTGCTGCCGGTTATGAGGGAGCAGAAATCAGGACATGTTGTGAACCTGTCGTCCATCTCCGGTTATCGGGTCGATCCGACGGCTGCCGTTTACTCGGGCACTAAATTTGCAGTCCGGGCAACAACTGAAGGCTTAAGACAGGAGGAATCTCCTGCTTCAGGCATTCGTACCACCCTTATTTCTCCAGGGGTGACAAACACAGAATTGGCAGAATCGATCAGTAGTCCCGAGATCAAAAGCTGGGTAGCAGAGATGAACAAAGTGGCCATTTCCCCTGACAGCATTGCCAGAGCAATCGCTTTTGCCATTAACGAACCGCAGGATGCAAGCGTGAATGAAATCATCATCCGGCCTACGGTTCAGCCCACTTAACGGATTATGCAGCGGCGAATTACCGAAGCTGGATGGATAAGTTTGAGAGGATAGAGAGGATAGCTAAGGTTCCGGCATGAGGGCGGCAAGGTGCATGGCTTGAAGTTTATGGTCTATACTCATAATGAGGTGAACCGAATTGCCGATCAGCCGACATTTTGAGATTATATATATTCTTCTTCAGAAAAAGACGGCCACCGCCGCTGAACTCGCCGAACGTCTTGAGGTTTCTACGAGAACGATCTACAGAGACATTGATCTGCTCAGCGCGGCCGGTATTCCGATATACAGCAGTAAAGGAAAAGGCGGCGGGATTTCGTTGATGGAAGGCTACGCTTTTCAAGCTTCCTTGCTGTCCAGCCGTGAACAAAATGATATTTTAATGGGTTTGCAGACCTTAAAGCTTATGCCGCTCTCTGGTACAGAGGAAGTGCTGGAGAAGCTGGCAGGGCTGTTTTGGAGAAAAAATCATAGCTGGCTTGAGGTGGACTTCACTCCTTGGGGGAGTGAAGATGACCGGCGCCAGATGTTCGAGCGGCTTCGTGATGCGATTGCCGAGAACCGTGTGATCAGGTTCCGCTATTATAATTCCGCCGGTAAAGAAAGCTCCAGGAAAGTGGAAGCCTTTCAGCTGATTTTTAAATCGAACGCCTGGTATTTGTCAGGTTATTGCTTGACGAGCGAAGATTTTCGCCTGTTTAAAATCAGCCGGATGAGGGACATCGTCGTTACGGATCAGACGTCTGAACCCAGGGCAGGAATATCGGCCGTCGAACATATCGAGGAACAGGTTGGAAGCGATATGACGGCTGTAACCCTGCGAATCTCCGCCCGCGGAGCTTACCGCATCTATGATGAATTTCCGGATGACGTCATTACGAAAAATGAAGACGGTTCTTATACGATACGAACCTATTTCCCGGTCAACGACTGGCTCGAAAGTTACCTGCTTTCTTATGGAACGCTTCTTGAGGAGATCCATCCCGAATCCCTGAGATCCAGACTCTTAAGCCGGCTGGATGAATTAAAAAGGAAATGGGCTTCGAATCCATAAAGATACAAACGGAGGGATTAATTTTGAAGACAGAAACGCTGCCGGAGGCCGTGCAAAGCTACATTGACGCCTCCAATGCCCATCATATCCAACATTACATTGATACCTTTTCGGAACATGCCGTTCTAATAGAAGAATCTATCGGCCGGGATTTGGCTGGCAAAGAAGAGATTAAAGATTATTTTGTCACCTATTTCGTAAAAACCTCGACGAATACCGAGATTCTTGAATATACGATCAACGGCCATACAGTGGACATGAAAGTCATGTTTAAAGGAAATTTCGCCGGAGGAGAGATCAGGGGATTATACCGGTTTGAATTAGCGGGAGGAAAGATTATTAAACTGACGGCCGATCTGGAATAGAATACGGGAGCAAACGAGCTGGTATCTGCCAGCTCGTTTTGTTAGTGTGCCACGCATGGCGATTAACTAGGTGGTGAAAGTCCACTGTGGGGGTTTGTAGTTACCAACCACTAGCCAAGAGCAAGGGTGTCCACCGCGAGGTGGAATCCAAAGGAAGCTGGAGGCAAACTTCCGGCCCAAGGAACACGAACATCATCAGGCATAGGATACGGGATGAGTCTGCTAAACAAGACGAAGTCCAATTAACTACACGGACGTACCAATGTAAATGATGTGGGTATATGGAAGGAAAGTGAATCGTCTTACCGTGGGAGGTCTCATGGACGTGAGGAGATGCACTTCGAATCACGGTTGAAACAAGATTTATCATGAGAAGTCAGCAGACGCCATAGTACCGCGAACAGTCGACGGTTCGAGGGAAGGGCTGAACCTTAGGAGGTGAAGTCAATGAAAGTTACCGAAACAGGAGCCAAGGGCAGCCAACTTCTAACGGAAGACTCTTTGCAAAAGAATAGTGCGGAACACGAAGGATATGCGGGAGTGCACAGTCCTGCGAGGATAACCGAAACCGACGACACCAACGCAACCGAGTCGAAGGACCGGTTGCTTGAGAAAATCGTTAGCAGGGACAACTTGAACGAAGCATTCAAGAGAGTCAAAGCGAACAAGGGATCGCACGGAATCGACGGGATGGGAGTAGATGAACTTCTACAATATCTCAGAGACAACGGCGAGACCATCAAGCAACTGATCTTGGGCGGCAAGTACCGCCCGAATCCCGTTCGAAGGGTAGAGATTCCCAAAGAGAACGGAAAGAAGAGAAACCTTGGCATCCCAACAGTGGTTGACCGAGTCATCCAGCAGGCAATCGCCCAAGTGCTTACGCCAATTTATGAGAGGCAGTTTTCAGACAACAGCTACGGATTCCGACCCAAACGGAGCGCACACCACGCGATGAAACGAAGCCAACAATACGTGCAAGAGGGATATCGTTACGTGGTGGATATGGACTTGGAGAAATACTTTGACACCGTCAACCAAAGCAAGCTTATCGAGGTGCTTTCAAGAACGATCAAAGACGGACGAGTGATCTCGCTCATCCATAAGTATCTCCGGGCGGGAGTCGTCGTGAAGCATAAGTTTGAGGACACGGAAATCGGCGTACCGCAGGGAGGGAACCTAAGTCCGATTCTCAGCAATATCATGCTGAATGAATTGGACAAGGAACTGGAAGCAAGAGGACATCGATTCGTGCGATACGCAGACGATATGCTCATATTCTGCCGGAGCAGGAGGAGTGCGGAGCGTACCCTGACGAAAATTCTCCCTTACATCGAGAAGAAGTTGTTTCTCAAGGTAAACCGGGAGAAAACGATTGTGGACGATGCGACAAAAGTTAAATTTCTTGGCTTCTCATTCTACCAGAGCAAAGGGGAAACGCGGGTCAGAATCCATCCCAAATCCGTATCCAAGATGAAAGCTAAAGTGAAAGAGCTAACGTCGAGAAGCAACGGAATGGGCAACACCGACCGGGCGCTGAAGCTTAGGCGTTACATCATGGGATGGGTAAATTATTTCAAGCTTGCTGACATGAAACAACTACTCCAAACCACTGATAAATGGATGAGAAGGCGTATCCGAATGGTCTTCTGGAAGCAATGGAAACGAGTGAGGACGAAACTCGAAAGGCTTATATCGCTCGGAATTCATGAACAGAAGGCGTGGGAATACGCAAACACAAGAAAGGGCTATTGGAGAATCTCCAATAGCCCAATCCTCTCGAAGTCCCTCGGTAACAATAGGCTGAAGAACCTCGGATTCCTTTTCTTTTCTGATTATTATCGACAAGTTACTGCGCATTCCTAATGGAACCGCCGTATACCGAACGGTACGTACGGTGGTGTGGGAGGTCGGCTGCCCAATTAATGGGTAGCCTCCTACCCGATTCGAAGAAACCCCCTAGTTGGACTAGGGGTTCAGGAAAGCTTATAGCTATGAGTAAAATTGGGAAAATCATTCGAGAGCTATGTGAGCGAAAAGGTGTGGAGATTCACGAAGCAGAGGCGTGCCCGGATCATATTCACATGTTGGTGAGCATCCCTCCAAAATTAAGTGTGTCGGAATTTATGGGATACTTAAAGGGGAAAAGTCCGCATATGATCTTCGATAAATTTGCCAATTTGAAGTATCGCTACGGCAATCGACAGTTTTGGTGTAGAGGATATTTTGTGGATACGGCAGAACGTAACAGGAAAGTGATCGCCGAATACATCCGGAATCAGCTAACGGAAGATAAGAACTACGAACAACTCACAATGAAAGAACTGTTCGACCCGTTTACGGGTGAGTCGGTAGGAAAGGGCAAGTAAAAAGCCCCTTTAGGGGTATGCCCGAGACCGCTCGCGGTTGGCAGACTTTCAGTACGCCTTTTAGGCACTTGCTAGCAATCATGCCCTTATAGGGTTGATGGAAGCCACCGGCTAAGCCGGTGGTTATGACTTTGAACGCTCCGGTCAAGCGCGGATTTACCTCCTTTGTCCTTCTTATAAAAATCTTGTCATTCCTTTTTAACTTTATTGAGATCGATGCCCAAGAAAGCTTTTATATAATGAACTCACGGATAAAAAAGGTGAAAGGATCGAGGGCATTGAAGAGGACAGAAGATTTTAAAGCGCAGGATGTGAGCTCCGATCGTTTCCTGCTGCCAAAGCGGCGGTATATGACAGGACTTGATGGATTAAGGGCGCTGGCCATATTGGCCGTCTTGATTTATCATCTCCGGCAGGAATGGCTTCCCGGAGGATTTCTTGGGGTAGCGGTATTTTTTACTTTGTCCGGTTATTTAATTACGGATATTCTGGCAAACGGCAAGGCAGCGGAGGATGGCGGCGGCACTCTCCGTTTATCGCTCAAAGAGTTCTGGATCCGGCGCGCAAGGAGGCTTCTGCCTGCTATGCTGATCGTAGTGTCAGCTGTAGTGGCAGGGGCCTGGCTTGGGGCTTCCTCTCCGTTACCAGAGCTTCGCGGCGATGTGCCTGCTGCTCTCCTTTACATAAGCAACTGGTGGTTTATCTTTCATAAAGTCTCCTATTTTGAATCCTTTGGTCCTCCTTCCCCATTAGGACATCTATGGTCTCTTGCGGTGGAAGAACAGTTCTATATCGTTTGGCCGATTATGCTTGCTGCCGGGCTCAAGTGGATTCGAAGCCGGATCTCGCTTGCAGGATGGGTACTGGGGCTCGCTGCCGTGTCGGCCGCGCTGATGGCGTTCTTGTATGAGCAGGGAACCGATCCGAGCCGTGTCTATTACGGTACGGATACACGCGGATTTGCGCTGTTAATCGGCGCAGCTTTGGCGCTGGTCTGGCCAAGCGGGAAGTTAAAACTGCAGGTTTCCCGGCGGGCCAGTCTTCTGCTGGATTCAGCCGGTATGATTAGTTTGGTGCTGCTTGGGTTTTGGACATATAACTCGGATCCCTATGATGATTTTCTTTATCGAGGCGGTTTGTTTGGAATTGCGTTTGTAAGTGCCGTTTTGATTGCCGTTTTAGCACATCCGGGAAGCCGGATTGGCGGCTGGTTCTCGGCCAGACCTCTGGTGTGGGTGGGCAGACGGGCTTACGGCTTATATCTCTGGCATTACCCGGTCATGATGCTGACCACTCCGCAGCTGGACAGCGGAGGCAGTCATTGGCTTAGATTGTTTCTGCAGCTGCTGGCAACTTTCCTGCTCGCCGCGGCGTCTTACCGATGGGTAGAGGACCCGATTCGGCAATCCGGATTTCGAGGCTGGCTTGCGGGCCTTTCCACCACAATGAACGTTTGGGGGAGATGGAAGCGGCTGCCGGCAGCTTCACTTTTATTTATCCTGTTTCTGGTTTTATTCAGCTTCATCCATTTATATTTGCCCCCGACCTTATTGGGATCAACGGATGCATCCGGGAAGTCTGGCTCCTCGACAACGGTGCTGCCGGTGTTTCAGAATAAACCCGAGCAGACCGGCAGTCATGAGGGAAAAGCCCCGTCCGAAACTGGCCCAACCGTCCCAACCAGCCAACAAACTACGGGCGGCGAAGGAGCGGGCACGGAGACAGCTTTGCCTCCAACCGTTGACGGACACTCACCGGAAGGGTCCCAAACCGCTGAGAACTCATCGGCAGTACAATCGTCGGAAGAACACTCATCGGAAGCAGGCCGTCCGCAAGAAGATACTTCCGATCAGCTGCAGGCTCCACAATCGGCGAACCAGCCGGATGATTCGGCTAAACCATCCAATGGGAAGCCTTCTAAAGAGAACCCTCATGGCACCGGCGGTGACATCACGGCCATCGGGGATTCCGTTATGCTGGATATTGAGGGCGATCTGCAGAAAATGTATCCGGACGCCGTTATAGACGGCAAAATCGGTCGCCAGATGGCGGATGTGCCGGCGGTTTTGCAGCGGTTAGCCGAAGAAGGACGACTAAGGGAGACGGTCGTTCTGGAGCTCGGCACAAACGGAGCTTTTTCAAACAAACAGATGAAGAAGGTTCTTGCCGCATTAAAAGATGCCAAGCGGATTTTGCTGGTGAATACACGTGTGCCGAGACCGTGGGAATCGGCTGTGAATCAAGCGCTTGATAAAATTTCGTCGACCGATGACCGGATACAAATCGTTGATTGGTATCAGGCGAGCGGTGGCCAAACCTCTTATTTTGAACAGGACGGTGTCCATTTAAAGCCTGAAGGGGCGGCTGCTTATACCCTGCTGTTAAACCAAGCTCTATCAGACAAATAGAATTGGTAGGAGAGGGAGATTTTACAAATAGTTAGAGAGATGGGATAATAAGATTTTAGTAGAGTAAAGGAGGGGTTTGTAGGAAATGAGGAAATGGAAATCGAGTTTAAAATGGCTGCTTCCTGCAGCAGCTTTGCTGCTGGTGCTGGCGGGCTGTCAGCCGGTCGGCGGGTTTGACGTAGACAAGATGCTCCTTGGCAATGCGGAGGTCAAGTCTGCCGAGTCTAATTTGAACCTTTCGCTGCATTTCGAGCCAAACAGCTCAGCAACGAAAGAAGATCAAGAGTGTATTGAACTTATTAATTCTTTGTCCCTCAAATTAGACAATGTCAAAATCCAGAATGCTTCTAAGCTGTCCGCGACAGGAGAACTGGACAGCAGCAAATTCCGTATTCCATTCAAGATTTCTTTGAATGAAGATGCCCTGGCTGTACAGCTGGAGGGAGCAAAAGAACCGTTCTATCTTCCTTTGACAGATGAAATGGCGAATACGGGCTTTAGCGGGCTGAACCCTGAGAAATCGCAGGAATTAGCCAAACAGATTCAGTCTTTTGTCATCAAACACCTGCCGAATCCATCCGTGATCGGTGTGTCCAAGGTGAACGAAACCATTCATGGGGAGCAGCTAAGCTTGACCAAACTTCATGCCGAGGTTTCTGGTGATGAGCTGACAGGGCTGCTTAAGACCTTCCTTGAAGCACTTTCCAATGACCAGGAAGGCCTCAAAACGCTGATCGGCGGCCTTTATGATAACCTGCTGCCGGTTCTGAAAGAAGAAGGTCTCACCAATCTTCAGAATCTGGATAGCGGACTTGGCAATGTTTCGCTGGATGATCGTGACGCTGTCATAGCCGAAACCTTCACTAAACTTCAAAAGGCGCTTGATCTTGTTGTGCTGAGCTATGACGAAACGGTCAATCAAATGTTTAAAGAACAGCCGGAGGCTGCAGCTGTCCTCAGCAAAGATACGAAATTAACAACGGATATTTATGTAGACAACAGCTACAAGCTCCGCAAACAGGACCTGGAGCTGAAGGTGAACCTGCCGCAATCGGGCGAGGTGCCTTTCAAGAGCTTTAGTTATAAGGTGTCCAGTGAGCAGTGGAATGTAAATGAAACCATTCAGGCGGATTTGTTAAACACGGATAACGGTGTTGACCTGTCGGGTGACTCGGTGACTCCGGGGACGATTCTCCGAAATCTGGACGCTCAATCGGAAATTTACAAGCTGTTCAGAAATGAATTGGGACTTACGAAAAGGCTGATCCCGATCGATCCGGAATATGATGATATCATCGTCAAACAAAATACAACCATGATTCCGCTTCGTTATCTGGCAGAAGATCTGGACGCAACGGTTCAGGTCAAGGACGGCAGCATAGTGGTTACTGAAGATCTTGACGGAGGTCAGTTGATCTTTAAGCCGGGGGCCGCAACTGCCGTTGTCAACGGAAACAATGTGAGCCTCCCGCAGCCGGTATTTGTCGATGCTTACGGCCGGGCTTACGCACCGCTGCGTGTATTGGCAGAGGGACTCCAAGCGCGTGTTGAATGGGATAACGAAGGCTCCCTCCACGTCGTTCGTAACTAAGCACCGAATAAATAAACAAACGAAAAACGGCACACCCCTGTCCAGGAAGCTCTGCAGGGAGTGTGCCGTTTTTGTATTGACCAGCCGCGGCTATAGGAGCATAATGAAACCTGAATGTTAAGGTCGGGAAGTCAGTCGGAATCGTTCCGGCAAATCTAAATAGCAAAAGATGTGATTTCATGTCCCAGGCTCTCGTGAAGCTGAAACCTGCTGCATTGTTAACGAAATATTTCTCCGGCAAGTCGATCAGCTATCCGCAGATGATTGCCCTTTTCATTCCGCTGCTTGTGGATCAAGCCTTTATAGTTGGTCTTAATTTGATTAATACAGCCATGATCAGTTCGTCGGGAGTTGCCGCTGTCAGCGCGGTAAACATGGTGGATTCCCTGAACATCTTTCTGATCAGCGTATTTGTTGCCGTGGCTACCGGCGGAACGGTGGTTGTCGCCCAATATAAGGGCAGCAACAACCCGAACATGGTCTCCAAATCTACGGCTGGAACCATTTCCTCCGTGGCTGTTCTGTCGCTGGGAATTGGTGTCTTGCTGGGCGTATTCCATATGCCTGCTCTGAATTTGCTCTTTGGTTCGGCCGAACAGGAGGTCTTTGATAACGCCAGGATTTATTTAATCGGCAGCAGCGCTTCGTATCTCGGCATCGGGATTGTGGAGGCGGTCTGCGGTGCGCTGCGGGGGATCGGCAGAAGCCGTGCGTCCCTTTTTTTGTCGCTGATCATGAATTTGTCTTATGTACTTTTGAATATTGTCTTTATTAATTTCCTGCATATGGGCGTAACAGGCCTGTCAGTCGCTATGAATGTGTCCCGTTATTTGGCTGCAGCCTGCGCCATTCTTTATCTGGTCAGAGTGGATACCAATCTGCAGGTGCGGATTATGGATATGATCCGGGTCAACTGGTCCATGTTTAAAAAGATTATGTTTATAGGTCTGCCGTTCGCGGCTGAACAGATGTTTTTTAACGGCGGAAAAATCCTGACCCAAATCTTTATTGTCAGCTTGGGCACCAACGCCATTGCAACCAATGCGATTTGCGGAACCTTGGCGAATGTGGTGCAGATTCCGGCCAACGCCTTGTCTCTTACTGTTATTACGGTTGTGGGGCAATGCATCGGCAGTAAAAACATTGATGACGCCAGAAAGTTCACGAAATCTTTCGTGTGGCTGTCATCCTTCTCATTTGTCCTGACTGGTGTGATCGTGATGTCCCTGTTTCATCCGCTTGTCTCAATGTTTCACCCGCCGCAGGAAATCGTGCATGATATCTTTGTTATAATGCTGATTAATTCCCTGATTCAGATCCCGCTATGGTCGATCAGTTTTATAGCGCCTTCTGCCCTGCGTGCGGCCGGAGACTCCAAATATACCTCCATCGTCTCCATGCTTTCCATGTGGCTGTTCCGTGTCGTGCTTGGCTATATCCTGGGTGTGATTTCACCGCTTGGCATTCTTGGGGTTTGGCTGGCCATGGAACTGGAATGGGGAATCCGCGGCTTCATCTTCATGCGTCGTTTTGCTGGCAACAAATGGTATCAGCATAAATTGATTGATTAAATTAGGCTTGATTTACCTGTACTAATCCACCCTCAACCGTCAAACAATGTAGGTACCGACAACGCTGAGTGGAGGGGACTGAGATGGGTACAGTGAAAAAACAAGGATTAAGCCGAACGGCAGGCTGGCTGGTTTTGGCTGCTTTAGGGGCCGCTTTGTTCATCCAGCCGGGCCCGGCCGGAGCGGCCGCGGCTGAAGCAGGAGAGCGGGTAAGACTTCCAGCTGGCATGCAGGTAGAACACGCGGTGCCTGCTCCTAAGGCATCCAAGAAGCTGGCCATCGTCATTGACGATCTGGGCAACGACATGGACGGAACGCAGGAAATCATGAACATGCCGATCAAATTGACGGTTGCAGTTATGCCTTTCATGCGGACTACGGAGCGGGATGCTCGAATGGCTCATGAACGCGGGTTTGATGTGCTGGTGCATCTGCCGATGGAACCTAATCACGGGAAGCCGGAATGGCTGGGCCCGGGCGCCATCATGAGTTCTTTAAGCGACAGTGAAGTCCGGACCCGTGTGGAACAGGCGATTGATAACGTTCCCTACGCGGTAGGCATCAACAACCATATGGGCTCCAAAATAACCGCCGATCCCCGAATCATGTCCATTGTGCTGGACGTTTGCCGGGAACGCGGTTTATTTTTCCTGGACAGCCGTACGAATTACAAAACGGTTGTGGGCAAGCTTTGCAAGGAGAAAGGCATGCCGGACATCGGCAATCAATTTTTTCTGGACGACCAATATAATCAGCAGCATATCAGCAAACAGATGGGCAAGGTGATGAACTGGATGAGAGATCATGACAGCTGCATCATCATCGGACACGTTGGTGTTCCGGGAACCAAAACAGCGGGGGTCATCCGCGGCTCAATCAAGCAGATGCCGCAGGATGTTGAATATGTAACGCTGAGCGAATTTGTCCGGAACCAAAGCGGCAATCCCATTTTGCGCGGATTATGGCCGTAACAGCTTATGATTCGAAGAAGTATCGGGCAATCCCCGACTCAATAGCTTGTGCCACCTTTGTTTTTCCCTGGGAAGAGTTTAGAAAGCTGCGGTCTTCCTCATTGCTGATAAAGCCGGTTTCGACGATAACGGCAGGGACCTCGGTATGATTCAGCAGATAAAAAGGTTTTCCGACTTCCGACTTCCGGGAACTATGATAGAGGTCGTTTAAGGGCTCCTGAATACAGGCAGCCAGCAGGGCGCTGCGTCCTTCATCCTGATGAAGAACGATTGGGCCCTTTCTTGCTTTGTTTTTGGACCAATTGACATGCAGGCTGACCACAATTGAAGTTTTCACTTCCTCACTGATTCGCTCCCTTTGAGCCAGATCTCGCATATGGCGGGACCGGCTGGCGTGCCAGCGGTTCTCATCGCTGAGCGCATAATCCCCGCTGCGGTTCAGGATAGCTCTGTAGCCCTCGCTGCGCAGCAGCATATACAGGCGCTGGGCGATTTCCAAATTGATATTTTTCTCCAGTATGTCACCGTGGGACGTCCCGCCGTCAATACCGCCATGCCCGGCATCAATCAGAATGACTGGTTTTGGGAAAGCATGGTGCGCGGGGTTGTCCTCCGTCTTGTCATCCGCTCGAACTGGAAGCGGCAGCAAGAGTGCAGAAGAAACCGACACCAGAAGCAGAATGGGAAGCCATTTGCTTTTACAACCTTTATTCATACCGTCCACCCTTTACAAGGATTTATTTGCCTTTAGCGTAAACAAACTATTGCTTGCTTATGCATCGGTTTAAACGACTTCTTTTTGTACACAATAAGAATAACGGCGGGGGCGGAATTCAAGTGATCGGGAAAGGAGGGTTTCAACATGGCTAAAGGAGACGAGCTGGTTCGTTATATAACCGAAAGGGTTGTTCATTATGTGGAAACGCCAAAGGAAGTGCGCAGAGTGCGCAAGCAAGTTAAAGAACCCTGGAGCACTAAATGGTTTGGCATGATCCCGGCTTCCTTGTCGATGTGGGGACAAGACGTATTCAAACGGAAACGGAGAAACATTCGCTGAGAAGATTACATGGGAAGTTAGATGAGAAAATGGCTTGAGGAGATTATAAATAGTTAAAGAGCTGTTTCCCGGACCAGGGGACTGACCCCCGTTTGTGAGACAGGGATCAAAACACCTTACAAGTTAAGCAGCCAGTTGTCGATAATTAATCGGTGACTGGTTGTTTAGTTTTGTTTGAATGCGAATTGAGTTATAGTAGGTAATGTAATCTCGAACGACCCTTTCAACGATTGCCGTCGTTGTACTCGTCAAACCTTCGAGATAGAACGTTTCAGACTTCAGCGTGGAATGAAACGATTCAATGGGGGCATTATCAGCGGGCGTTCCTTTGCGGGACATGCTCATGATAATGCCTTTTCCCTTTACAGCTTCCTGATACGCCAGAGAGGTGTAGACGCTGCCCTGATCGCTATGGAGCATCGCACCATGGGTGGGAGGAAGCTGATTCAGTGTATCTAGTACAAGTGCTGTATCTTGTTTGTCTGCTATACTGTACGCCACGATCTCCCCGTTATACAAGTCCAAAATGCTCGACAGATACAACAATTTTCCACCAAACGGCAAATAGGCGATATCCGTTACGAGTTTTTGCATCGGTGCGTCGGCCTGGAACTGCCGCTTTAATTGATGTTCTGCTACATGTGTTGGCTGTCCTGTTGGTTTTCGTCTCTTCATCCTGACTTGACACTGTAACCCCTCAAGCTGCATGATTCGCTGCACCCGTTTGTGATTGATAGATTGTTCCTTTTGAAGCAGTGCAGTAATCTTACGGTAGCCGTAACGGAATTTATGTTGGGCGCAAAGTTGACGAATCTTTTCGGTAAGCACACCTTCCCTCTTGGTGAGAAGAATTGTTTTCCAGC
Organism: Paenibacillus yonginensis; assembly: GCF_001685395.1. NCBI lineage: Bacteria > Bacillati > Bacillota > Bacilli > Caryophanales > Paenibacillaceae > Paenibacillus > Paenibacillus yonginensis. The sequence goes on from NZ_CP014167.1 coordinate 942,997, forward strand.
GATAGTATGTTGCGCGAGCAATTCCTAGCAGTTCACAAGCTTGCTTTACAGACACTTCTCCTCGAATAGATTCCATCCAGGCCACTACGGCCTTGGGTGACACCTCCTCTCCAAGTCCTTGTACTTTTTTAGCAGGTCCAGCTGTTGTCTTAGAAACCGATTTTCCGCCTTTACTTGTGCGAGCTCTGAGGTGTGCTCCGGGCCTTTTCCAAAGCTATACTGCTTACCGACAGGCTGCTCAAGCCGGTGGAGTTCCCCATTACGGTACCACGACATCCATACTTTAAGTTGAGTTACATTCCTAATTCCTAGCTTATCCATGACCTCTTTAACCGGAACCCCTGCCAATCTCATTTCAATGGCTTTCATCTTAACTTCTACCGGGTAGCTAACTCTTGTTGCCAACGAAAAAACACCTCCAAGCTTGTCTCCATATCTTACGACATGGTTGCATTCTCTTGAAGGTGTTTTTATTTGTCTCACGTTATGGGGTCAGTCCCCCAGACCGATCCGCCGGAAACAGCTCTTTTTATTTGGGAAGCCTATCACCTAAAAGCTGCAGTTTAATGGCCTGTCCAGGCTCTAAACTCGCCGGCTTTGGTTAAGGCGTCCAGCGAGATATAACGGGCCAGGTTCTCAGACTGGCTGATGCAGTACACGATCGGACGCGCTTTGGTCTCGTTGGCGGTCCCCGTCTGCCATAGCTGGTATCCGGAAATGGGAAGAGACTGGGCATAAGTTCGTGAAGCTCCCGAGGAGAAAAATACCCATTTGTCCGGCTGGTTCGGTACATCCGGTGAAACTTCCGTGCTGCCGGGGGCAGCAAACTGGGACGGGGAAAGCTTAAGGGGCTCGCCAGTCATCCATAACAGATTATCGTCCGGACGAAATAATCCGGTACTTTGCCGAGCAGGGACAGGGAAAGGGAGATGAACAACCTGTTTATTCTTTAAGCCGACACGTTCCAAAGCGACGGTTCCGCTTGATTCAGGAACCGGGAAGCCGTTTCTGCGTCCCAACCAGTCCGCATCAGTATCCGGCAGCGGCTCGCCGCCGGCTGCTTCATAATAGACAGCCGGCGTCTTGCCCTGTTTGTTGAAAACTCTCCACTGAGTGAGCGTAGGCCCGCCGTACATCGGCACCAAATTGTTCTGGCCGCTCAGGGAAAGCCGTTTTGGATTGTACAGGGGATCGGAACCATTGCCGTATTCGATGAGCGCCAATCCGCCTTCCGGTTTAGCGCCAATGATCAAATAACCTACGGGCGTACGGTCAGAGGACATGAGGCTGACCAGCCAGCCGTGGGTACCCGGTCCGAGCGGGTCGATGGCGACGACGCTTTGTTTCCATGCGCCGAAGCCCTCCTGCTCGCCCAGCGTCTGAATAAGCTCGCGGGCAAACAGCTGAACTTCAGCGGGAGCTGCTTTTGAACCGGATCCCGGTTCATTTAAACTGGAAGACAAAACCGCAGCAGCGGCAGGGGCAGCAACCTTTCCCACGACAGCGGGAGCAAGAAGCAAAGCTCCGAGCAGGAACAGCGATATTTTTTGGGCTAAGGCAAAACCTTTCATGACATCATCACCTGCACTTTTTTTAAGGATGGGTGAGACTTGTCCTTTAATAGGGATATGTTTCATTGTAGTTAAACGCAGCAAAAAAGGGTGTAAGACCCTGTCGGGAGCTGCGCTGCGCCGGCTTCTATTTTTGCTGTCTTTTAGCGACAGAAGTCAGGTTGTAGGCAGCAGGCTGGAACGGAGATGAAAGATGCCGCAGTTTACCGCGGAAACCTGGATACGGGGCTCAAACTGCCACCTGATTTCCTCGCGTCTGGCTTCATACTGCTGCTTCGCGCCCAATCGGGTCTCTTCGTTCTCGTCCTCGAGCAGATGGCTGTAATAGCTGTCCAGAATGTTCAGCTCCTCCTCCAGCCTTGCCCGTGCTTCTGCTGCCCAGCTGTCATCCAACTGCCGCAGATAAGCTTCAAGCTGCTGCTCGAGCCGGATTTTGCCTTCCTTAAGGGACAGGGAGGTGGGGATGATGCTGATGTTCTCAGGAAGCCGGCTCTGCAAAGGAAGGCGGGATACCCTGTCTCCAAAACGGGTATCCACGGTTCCGCTGGTCAGCGATATCCCGTAGTAGTGCAATTCTTCCCGTTTCATATCGCAAGCAAATTCGGCTTTAAAGCAAACGGCCAGCCACGGTTCATAGGCCGCTGGAAGCAGCGTTCTCCGCTGCAGCTGACCCGGATCTTCAAAGACATAAATGAAACTGCCTCCGCGCTTGGCTGCTTCGAACAGCTGCTGAAGCCGGGGGCTGCCAAACGACAAGTCTTCGCGCTGAATCCGGCCCGGCCCCAGAATCGGCAGAGGCCGGACAGCACCGAAATGGCGGCTCATAACCGAGTCCACTTCCGGCGCTGCCGCAGGGGTAATAGAATCGTACTGCTCCGGGTCAAAGACAAACGTGTAGGACATCGTTTCCGGTTCAACCCCGCAGCGGTCCACATACGCCCAGTAATAAGGCCGATTCGTGAGCTCGCGGTCCGCTTGGGGAGAGAGCTTGACGGTTACGTGATAAGCCGACTCCTCGCGGATCTCGCATTCCGTCGCTTCCAGATAAGCGCGGACATAATTCCGAATCTCCTTGGCTGTCATAGTCATGATTACGAACCTCCCAGCAATTCCTGCACCGGCGGCGTTTCGGCTTCTTCCTCCTGAACGGCCTCCAGCTCTTGTTTGATGGCGATCATCGACGAAGCCAGCGATTCGACTCCTTGTTTTATCTGCTCTTCGCTGTCCGCTTCAAGCAGAATTTTATAGAGACTTTTCTCCAGAGAACCTTGCTTCTCCAGCCGTTCCAGAATAACGTCGAGCCCGCCGATGACCATTTCGAACATGTTGATCTTCTCGTGCAGCAGGTTCAGGATATGCTCTTCGATGGTGCCGGTGGTGGATAAGTTGTAAATTTTGACGTCATTTTTCTGCCCGAGCCGATGAACACGTCCGATCCGCTGCTCGACCCGCATGGGATTCCACGGCAGATCGAAATTGATCATATGGTGGCAGAACTGCAGGTTGATGCCTTCGCCGCCGGCTTCGGTGGCGATCATGACCTGGGCGCGGCCGCGGAACAGGTCCATCATCCAGTCTTTTTTGCCCCGGTTCATATTCCCGCTATAAGGAACGGCGATCATCCCGCGGTCGCGGAAATATTTCAGCAGCGATTCCTGGGTCGCTCGGTATTCGGTAAAAATAATGACCTTTTCGCCCGGATCGATGCTCTGGATCAGCTCAAAGGTTTTTTTCGGCTTTCGTATTTGCCTTAATTGCTTTGATCGCATGAACGAGCTCCCATATCTTGTCGCGAAGCGGAGAGTCGGGAGCCAGCTTTTTCGACAGATTCACCAGCGTTACGAACACGGCATCCCGGCTGCTGCATACCTCGCGCTGCAGGGTGATTAGGGAGAACAGGCTGTTCAGATCGCCGCCGGCCGCCGTGTACTGCTCTTTAACGAATGCTGTCACGCCGTCATACAGCGCTTTTTCTTCGGCTGACAAGTCGAGATGAATATTGCGGACGATCCGTTTGGTGAAATCAAGCTGTCCGTCGCTGCGCCGGTTGCGGATCATAACCTTGGACAGCTCGCCGCGCAGCGCGTCTTCATTTTTCGGCTTCCGTTTATCCACTACAAAGTTGGCTGCAAATTCGTTCTGCTTGCCAAGCTGTCCCGGCTTGAGCAGGGTGATGAGATTAAACAGCTCGTCCAGATTGTTCTGTACAGGCGTGGCGGTCAGCAGCAGACAATATTTCTTGCGCAGGCCTAGCATGAATTGGTAGTTGGTCGTCTTTTTGTTCTTCAGCTTATGGGCTTCATCCACGATGACGAGATCATAGATTCCATTGTGCAAAATATCTTTATGCGGGTCCCGCTTGGCCGTATCCATGGAGGCCACGACGATGTCGGACTGCCAGGAATGCTCCTTCTTCTGGGCAATGGCAGGTATGCCGAATTTCTGATTCAGCTCCCGGACCCATTGCAGCACGAGAGAAGCAGGAACCAGAATCAATACTTTGCGGACCAGCCCGCGGATTAAATATTCCTTCAGAATAAGGCCGGCTTCAATCGTTTTCCCCAGACCGACTTCATCGGCCAAGATGGCCCGGCCGCGCATTTCAAACAACACTTTACGCGCCGTATCGACCTGGTGCGGCATTGGTTGAACGGCGGATAGGTGCTTTAGACACTGAAGTTCCTCGAAATGGGTGACAAGACCGGCTTGCTCCGCCTGCAGGGAAAGCCGCTGCAAACGGACATCGTCCCACGGCCCTCCTTTATCGAGGCGGGTCTGCAAATTCTCGTGCCAGCTTGGATCAAAAGTGATAGGCACACCGCTGTTTAGTGCCGGGATGTCCTGCACGCTCACTGTCTTAACAACCTCCTTTGTCTGCGAAACAAGAAACTTTGTAGAAGTAGTATGGACGAAATGGAAGAAGTTCATAACCGAAACTCGGGAAGGGCGGGCACGCCAAGCCGGCATAGCGGGTTTACCCGGCGCTGACGATGTTAACACCCGGTTAATATAACAGCGTTTTCCTCAGGTTCCTCCTTGGTCAGAACACGAAATGAACGTAAAGCGCCCGAATCGGCTTCATGATGATTTACAAATCTGATCAGCCGGATTAATACGGAACTTACATTTGAACGTTATTCTGTTTGATGTGGGAACGGTCTCACGTGGGAACGGTCTCATAGGAAAGCGAGGGTAAACGGTGAGCAACATTAAAGAGATTGCCCAATTGTCGGGCGTATCGAAATCTACGGTTTCAAGAGTTATCTCCGGCCGCGGCTATACGAGCCAGGAGGCCAGGGAGAAGGTTCTTAAAGTGATTCAAGAGCTGCAGTACAAACCAAACGCAGTAGCGCGGGCCATGGTGTCGCAGCGGACGAACAATATCGGCGTCCTAATTTACCGCAGTCAATATCCGGTAGCATCCCACCCCTTCTACGGAAAAATACTTGATGCCATCCTGGCCGCCTCGGCGCAGATGAATTATTCGGTATTCGTGACGACCGACCAGGAAATGTCGCTCCGGTCCGCTGATTTTATGCTCGAGAAAAGAGTGGACGGACTGATCCTGATCAGCCGGCTGGAACAAAACGTGATTGACCATATCGGCAAATTCGGCGTGCCTTATATCATGGTCAACGGCTCCACCGACGTTCCCGGCGTTATCCATATCGTCAACCGCGATCAGGACGGCGGGCGCGAGGCCGCCCGGCATTTGACAGGCCTCGGGCACAAACGGATCTTTATGCTGGCCGGTCCGCAGTCCCACCGGAGCCATCATTTCCGGCTGGAAGGCTTCAGGGCTTACCTGCATGAGCAGCGGTTTGATTGTCCGGAATCCTCGATCGCTTATGCCGGAGCTTCTACTTTTGCAGAAGGTTATCGAAGGATGGAAGAGAGCTGGGAGTTTTTTCAGGCAGAGGGATATACAGCTGTATTCGGCACCAACGATATGCTTGCGCTCGGCGCGATGAAGTTTCTGATGGAACGTTCCGTGAACGTGCCGGGACAAGTGGCCGTCATGGGCTTTGACGATATTGATATGGCTTCCCTGTTAACCCCTTCCCTGACCACAGTCAGAGTGGATACCGCTAAAATGGGACAGCTGGCCTGCCTGATGCTGGACAAGCTGATCCGGCAGGAAGCCGTCAAGGATACGTCCATTGAACTCGGACCCGAGCTGATCATCCGGTCTTCTACTTGGTCAGATAGAAGTCGGTCAGATAGAAGTTTATAGAAGAAAGGAGCGCTTTAAGAATGAGGTGGTATTTGAAAGCGGTAGGACCCAAAAAAATCCTTGAGTTTTTGCTGCTGGTCGTATTCGTCATTTTCTTCATGGGTCCTTTATTAAACCTGGCGATACTGGCGTTTACGGGGAAATGGAATTACCCGGACATGCTCCCACGGGAGTGGTCGCTGAAATGGTGGAGTTTTGTGCTTTCGCAGGACGGGATCGCCAAATCGATCGGGCTTTCCTTCGGAATAGCGGCCATTGTAACCGCTCTGTCAATTATTTTGTGTATCCCGGCCGCCTATGCGTTTGCAAGGATCCGGTTTCCGCTCAGCAGGTTTTTCTTGTTCTCGTTCCTGCTGACGCATGCCTTCCCGAAAATGGGACTTTACGTGTCGATCGCCGTGCTGTTCTACAAGGTTGGATTGATGAACACGCTGGCTGGTGTGGTGCTGATTCATATCATTAACGTCCTGATGTTCATGACCTGGATTCCGACCTCTTCCTTCCGGAACGTGCATACCGCCCAGGAGGAATCGGCGAGGGACGTAGGGGCAGGGCCGTTCCGCGTGTTTCGCAGCATTACGCTGCCTATGGCTATGCCGGGCATTATCGTCGCTTCGATATTCACTTTTCTGAACTCTCTGGATGAGGCGCAGGGAACCTATCTGGTCGGCGTGCCGAATTTTCGGACGATGCCCGTTGTCATGTATGGCATTATTACCGATTACCCGGCTTACGCAGGCGCAGTCTTTTCAATTATTTTGACCGCTCCTACGATTATCCTGCTGTTCGCCGCACAGAAATTCGTAAGCGCGGACGTGCTTTCAAGCGGTTTTCAAATCAAATAGGAAGTTTTGCAGGGCCTTATCCTGCCTACACAGCGTTCATTCCATTTTATAAACAGGAGGTCTTTATGCAGGCTCAATTATCGATCCAGAGATTGACCAAACGTTATAAAACCGGCGACGGCGTATCCGATATTTCGCTGGATGTGGCCAAAGGCGAGATGATTACGCTGCTCGGTCCCTCGGGCTGCGGAAAAACAACGGTGCTGCGCAGCATCGGCGGATTTCTGGATCCGGACTCCGGCGACATTTTGATCGAAGGCAAAAGCGTACTGTCCGCTCCACCGGAAAAACGCCCTACGTCCATGGTTTTCCAGGGTTATAACCTTTGGCCCCATATGACGGTTTATGACAACCTTGCTTTCGGCCTGAAAATCCGCAAGGTCAAAAAAGCGGAACGCGATAAAGCGATCTCCGAGGTGCTGGAGCTGGTTCGTCTGCCGGGAGCGGGGAATAAATACCCGGCCCAGCTGTCCGGCGGCCAGCAGCAGCGGATTGCCGTCGCGCGGTCGCTCCTGCTCAAGCCGTCCGTGCTGCTGCTCGATGAACCTTTCTCCGCGCTGGATGCCAAACTCCGCCACGAGATGCGCGAGGAGCTCCGCGAGATTCAGGCCGAGCTGGGGCTGACCATGGTTTTTGTCACCCATGATCAGGAAGAGGCCTTGTCTATTTCCGATCGGATCGTGGTCATGAATCATGGCCATATCGAGCAGATCGCAACACCGCAGGAAATTTACGATGCCCCGAAATCTCTGTACGTCGCTCAGTTTATAGGCAAAATGAACTTTTTGAAGGGGGTGGTCGCCGGAGGCGCAATTACGGCAGGTACATTAAATTTTCCCAATCCTCATTCGCTTTCAGGTCCCGTGACCGTTGCAATCCGGCCGGAGGATGTGGTGCTGGAGGTTGCGGAAGATAACAGGCTTGGGCTTATAGGGATCATCAAACAGATTATGGTGCTTGGACATTATGCCGAGGTTTCCGTTGATGTCCGGGAACAGGGTACAATCCGGGCGTTTCTGGCGCGCGACGACGTCAAAGAGCTGCTTCCCGGCCAGGAGGTTTCCGTTAAGTATTCTAAGATTCTGGCTTATCCCGAAGCATGAATTCAGTTCTCATCTCAAGATGAAATCTAATTTCCCCATTATGAGGAGGTATTCATTCCATGTTCAACAAGAAAACCGCTTTTACGCTGCTGACGAGTTTGGTTCTGGCCGGCTCCCTGCTTGCAGGCTGCGGCGATAAGAAAACGGCTGAATCAGCTCCGGCAGGCAGTGCAAGTGCAGGGGCGGGGACTCCGTCGGCAGCCCAGTCTTCAGATTTTTCTTTCTACTATACAGGTTCGCAGAATGTGGATGATTTGTGGAAGGCGCTTATTCCGATGTTTGAAGAGAAAAATCCGGACATCAAAGTAAAACCCGTTTACGTCGCTTCAGGCACGGCGGCCCAGCCTACCTACGATAAAATTCTGGCCGCCAGGCAGGCCGGCAAAGGTTCCGGCGGTGTTGACCTGTATGAAAGCGGGATTGATGACGTGACTAAAGGACAGAAAGATGACCTTTGGGATACTCTCGGCGCCGATCAAATCGCTAACCTGAACAATGTCGACCAGCAGACGCTGCAGGACGTTTCCAATCTGGCGATTCCATACCGTTCTTCCGCAGTTCTGCTTGCTTATAACAGCGACAAAGTCTCCAACCCGCCGAAAACATTGGACGAGCTGTACGACTGGATCCGCAGCAACCCGGAGAAATTTGCTTATAACGATCCTTCCACGGGCGGAGCAGGCAGCTCTTTCGTAACGACATCCATTTATAAATTCCTGCCTGAGGAGGCGATCCACAATTCTGACCCAAGCATTGAAAGCCAGTGGACGCAAGGTTTTGATCTTTTGAAAGACCTCGGCAAATATGTTTACGGCAAAGGCATCTATCCTAAGAAAAACCAGGGCACGCTTGACCTGCTGGCCAGCGGCGAAGTGGACATGATCCCGGCCTGGTCCGATATGGTGCTCGACCAGCTCGACAAAGGACAGCTTCCCTCCTCCATCAAAATGCAGCAGGTTACGCCCGGCTTTAACGGCGGCCCGACTTATCTGATGGTTCCTAAAGAGTCCACCAAGAAAGACGCCGTCTACAAATTCCTGGACTTTGTTTTGTCGCCGGAAGCTCAAGAAGTAGTGGTTAACAAAATGCACGGCTTCCCGGGCATCAAGCTGTCCAGTATGCCGCAGGAGATTCAGGATTCGTTTAAAGGCGCCTCCGAAGGCTTCCGGACCTTCAGCCTGGGCGATTTGGGCACGGAAATCAACAAAAGATGGCAAAGCGAAGTTGCTGCCCAATGAGCAAACCGTTCAAAAGGGGGATGCTGGGGTTAGCCTTGGTGCTCCCTTCCTTTCTAATCTTGGTGTTTATCGTCGTGCTGCCGATCATCGGTTCTTTGAAAGTAAGCCTTACGAATGAACAGGGCGGCTATGATTTCTCTAACTACCGCTACCTGTTCACCGATAAGCTGATGCGCTCCAACATTATTTTTACGCTTGAGGTGACTTTAGTCTCCTCGGTGCTTGTCCTGCTGATCAGTTACGCGCTCGCCGTCTATATGAGGTTTAATGACGGTTTGGCTGTTCGCTGGATACGCCGGATGTATATGATCCCGATATTTATACCGGCGGTAATCGCAACCTACGGCATGATTCAGCTGCTTGGCAATCACGGCTGGGCCGCCCGAATTTTGTACCATATGGGGGACGATAGTTTCCCTCGGATTATTTTTGATATGAAAGGCATCATCATCGCCAATTTGTGGTTCAACATTCCCTTTACAACCATGCTGCTCGGCTCCGCGTTATCTGGCGTTCCCGATGCCGTGATCGAAAGCGCAAAGGACGTAGGGGCGGGCAAGCTGCGGATCTTTTTCAAGCTGATTATCCCGCTGACTTATAAAACGCTTCTTGTAGCCGCTACTTTTGTATTTATGGGTGTCATCGGTTCGTTTACAGCGCCTTTCCTGGTCGGACCCAACGCGCCGCAAATGCTCGGAGTTTCGATGGAGCAGGTCTTCGGCGTCTTTCAGGACCGCCAGCTTGCAGCGGCTATGGCCTTTTTCACCTTCCTGCTCTGTTCGTTTATCGGTTATTTCTATATTCGATCGATGATCAAAGAAGAAGGGATGCGCCAGTCATGAGAACTTTATTGTTGGACGTGCAGGGCAAAGCGGCTCCCTGCTGCAGCAAATCGCATATCGCTTACCGCTTTTTCCTTCCCCGTCCCGGGGGCAGGCTGCTTCTGGATTTTGCCTATGGCCCCAACAATCTGGAGGACCCGGTGAAAGCTAAAGCTTTGATTGAAGAAAGTTTACGGACATACGTGGAAGAGGAGCTCCAGGATCAGGCGAAAGCCCGCTGGGAATCTTATCTTCCGCTCAAAAACCTGATCACCGTATCCGTGGACGGACCTGGTGGGCATCGCGGGGCTGCTCACCGGCATGATCCGGAGCAGCATTTATTTTTAAGCCGGAATGAGGCATCGCCGGGACTGGAACACGGAGAGTTAAGGCAGGGAATGTGGGAAGTGACTTTAAGTTTGCATGCCATTCTCACCGACTGGTGTGCCTATTCACTGCAAATTTGGCAGGAAGAGGAGGTTGCCCGATGAGCTGGCTGGCTTGCGAGCTGCATACGCATACGTTTCACAGCGATGGAAAACAATCTTTGCAGGAGCTTGCCGCAGGCGCCAAGTCGCTTGGTTTTGACTGTATCGCCCTGACGGATCACAACACCATGACGGGACTTGCGGACAAAGAGGAAGTCGAACGGGCAACCGGGATTTCCATTATTCCAGGGATGGAGTGGACGACGTTTTTCGGGCATATGGTCACGATCGGGCTTGACCGGTACGTCGATTGGCGGCCGGTGGGTCCGGGGGATCTGCACGCAGGACTCGCCAAGGTTCATGACCAAGGCGGGATTGCCGGCATGGCGCATCCTTTTCGACCGGGGAGCCCGATGTGCACGGGCTGTTATTGGGAATTCGAGGTCAGCGACTGGAACGATATCGATTATATTGAAGTCTGGTCAACCACTTTTGCACCGCTCAAAAACAACAACGCCAGAGCCTACCGGTTCTGGACGGACAAGTTAAACGAAGGATTTCGTTTGGCGGCCACTTCCGGTCGGGACTGGCATCATCAGGAGCCAACGGATGAGCCGTTGTCCGTCACCTACCTGCACCTTGAAGACAGCGATGCTCCCCTGAGAGACCGGGCGATCCGCGCCTTGTCGTCAGGAAGAGCTTCCGTGACGCTGGGACCGCGGCTTGATCTTCAAATCAGCCGGGACGGGAGGTCTTTCGGGATAGGCGACATAGTCCCCAGGTTTGACAGCAGCCGGCAACCGAATGACCAGCGGGACGCCCCCGTTTTGTCCTCCTCTGGTTTTTTCCCGGACCTGCCTTCACGGGTTCAAGTCCGGGCCGCTGCTGATTTTGCTGCGAGAAGCGGACATTGGGAGCTGCCGGAGCAGACCTTCACGATTAAGCTGGACAGTAATACAGGCGTTTTGTTTGAAGGTTCGCTGGATCGGGACAAACCGCTAACTACGGCTGAAATTTCACCGAACCAGCTGACATGGCTTCGCGCTGAATTATGGGGCATCATCCGCGGCGTAAGAACTTTAATTGCGTTTACGAACGCCGTTTATTTTGAGTAGAAGAAGGAGAGGGCCGGAATGAATCTTTATGCCGCAGGCAACACTTCTTTTCCTTTAATTACGGCTCATACAGGCTGTATGGGCACCTTGGACAATACGCTTGAATCCGTACGCAGAGGCATAGAGCTCGGCGCCGACGTGATCGAAGAGGATATACGGGTGACCCAAGACGGGGTTGCCGTTTTGGCGCATGATGATCTATGGACCGGAGCGGGCGGAGGACAAATCCGTATTTCGCAAACCCGCTATGCCGAACTTCGGAAGCTGGAGGTGGTGGCCCATCACGCCGGGAAAAAAGGGAGCATGTCCTTCAGCACGCTTGAGGACCTGTTAAGGATCATCCGATCATCCGGAAGAATGGCCAATCTCGATCTGAAAACCGATGAAGCCGTTGAAGCCGCAGCGGAGCTTGTCCGCAGACTGGACATGTTCGACCAGGTATTTTTGTCCGGGTGCGAAGCAGAGCGCGCCCGGCTTGCCGAAAGTCGGCAGCCTAAGCTGAATAAACTCCTGAATGCTGACGCCAAACTTTTTATGGCTGTGGCTTATGATCAGGCAGTCAAGCAAACCTGTCAGGATGCTCTGGCCGCCTCATGTTTCGGGATCAACATTTATCATGAATTTATAACCCCGGCGCTTGTGGAGCAAGCTGAGGTTTCGGGACTTGCGGTGTATGCCTGGACTGTAAACGAACCGGTGCTCATGGAGCTGTACGCCGATATGGGGGTAGCTTCCATAACCGCAAGGAATGTGGAAGCTCTGGTGCAGCTCAAGCTTAAGCGGTCCCCATAAGCAAAAGGGCTTGGCGCTTTGAACAAGAGCTGAAGTACGCGTATACACGCGTGCTTTTTTTTTGCAAGGATATGAATTTTTTTAGCTTAAAAATCAGATTGACAGAATTGCCATAATCTAACTATAATCTTAGCGAACAGATGGATGTAAGCGTTTTAACGTAAAGGGAATAGATTCTAAAGAATTCTAAAGCTCCAGTCTTCGCAGCTCCTGCTGGAAGGAAACCTTTTGGATGAGGATTTTTGGTTGGATTGAAATCGATTTCAGAAATCTCAATAAAAGGAGGTGAGGCGGACTGTAACCTCGGATCGTCTCCGTACCCCAGTTAAACATTTAAAGGAGGAACTGATCTTGAAAGTCAAAAAAGCCTTTTCGTTCATTTTCGCCTTCACCTTGATCTTCGGTTTGCTGCAATTTGGCAACCAGCCCAAAGCCGAAGCAGCAGCGATTGGAGCAAGCGACTTTTTGAAGACAAGCGGTACACTCGTTAAAAATAACTATGGGAACGGCAGCGTCGTCAGTCTTCACGGAACGAACCTGGGCGGTTGGCTGCTTGGGGAGAACTGGATGTCGCCGCTTGGCGGGACGGATGAGTGGACAGTCCGCTCCACGCTGATCAACCGTTTCGGCGAAGCCGCAACGGACAGTATTATCACAAGTTATCAGGATACCTGGATTCAGGCCGGCGATCTGGACAATATCAAGAACCTGGGGTTAAACCTCGTCCGTGTTCCGATCTATTGGGAGAATCTGATGAACCGGGACGGCTCCATGAAATCGGACAGCGTTTCGTTCCGGAAGCTGGATTGGCTCGTGTCTGAAGCGGGTGCCCGGGGGATTTATGTCATGCTGGACCTGCATGGCGTGCCGGGGAACATGAACGGCTGGCAAAGCGGGGGACGTGACGGGGCAAACGAGCTGTGGAGCAACCCGACCTATCAGGATTGGACGGTCAAAATCTGGCAGCGTCTCGCGAACCACTACAAAGGCAACCCGGTCATCGCCGGTTACGATCTGCTGAATGAGCCGGTGAGCAACAATTCCAGCCTCTCCATCAGCCAAATGTACGACCGGTTATACAAAGCGGTCCGAGCCATCGACCCTGACCATATCATCGTAGTGGAAGCTTTCGGTTACTGGAATAATATCGTAGCTCCTTCTACCTACGGCTGGACCAATACCGTTTATGAGCTCCACAACTACGATTGGAACGACAAGGACTATAACAGCCAGAACAACAGCATCAACCAATGGTTTGCGGATATCGCCTCGCATCAGCAGAGCTGGAATGTTCCTGTTTTTGCCGGTGAATTCACGTTGTTCGAGTTTAATGACTTATGGGAAAAATATCTGTCCGGTTTGGACGCGCTGAATGTCTCCTGGACGAATTGGACTTACAAAATTACGGGCGGCGGCAATTGGGGCCTGTATAACAACAACTCTAACCCGTTCCCGAATATCAACAGCGACAGTGTGGACACGATCAAAAGTAAATACGCCAAATTTGCGACGAGCTTTCATCAGAAGAATACCGCTCTGCAAAATATCGTAAAGGCCTATGCACAGCTGAACACGCCTTCCAGCATCAAAGCCGTAGCCAACGGCAAATACGTAACGGCTGAAAATTCCGGCAATGAGCCGCTGGTTGCGAACCGTGACTCGGTGGATGCGTGGGAGAAGTTCATCATGATTGCCAATGCGGACGGAACGGTCTCCTTTTTATCCATGGCCAACAATAAATATGTAACGGCAGACTTGAACCAGGGCGGCAGGCTGATTGCCAGAGCACAAGGGATTGCGGCCTGGGAGAAGTTCCGCAAGACCACCAATGCGGACGGAACCGTATCGTTCCAGGCGGTAGCCAATAACAAGTACGTTACCTGCGATCTGAACGCCGCAACACCGGTGCTTGTGGCAAGCCGAGACAGCGTTGGCGGCGCATGGGAGGCTTTTACGGTAACCACGGCTCCATAAGCCCGAGAGTCTGCAAGGCATCTTTCCCTTTCCTTTCCAGGGGAAGATGCCTTTTCTTTGGCGTTAGGTGTTGGACACTGGCACAAATATGAGGAGAGTCTACATAATTTTTAGGCTTAAGCCGAAAATAAAGACATCATACTATTTTGAACAAGAGGAAGAGGATGTTATGCAAAAGCTTGGTCGTAAACTTGTCTTTATTCTCGCGCTTGCTGCTTTGGCCACCATTCCAGTCCTAGGCGCTACCTCCGAGGCTCCAATCTATATGAAAAACAAAACGTATCTCCTGCAGTTAGCCAATCAGTCTCATTATAAGGTGCAGCATGCCGACATCGTGATGCTTGGTGATTCGCTGACCTTTAACGTACAGTGGAATGAACTGCTGGGGAGGAATGTTGCCAACCGGGGAATCGGCGGGGATTTCACCTCCGGTATGCTTAATCGGCTGGATTATGTCACCAATTTGACCCCTTATATGGTCTTTGTTATGGCGGGCATTAATGATATCACCAGCGGGAAAGTAACTCCGGAGGAGGCGTTTAACAACTATACCAGGATCCTTAATCGCCTTGAGGAGGAACAGATCACGCCTGCGATTACCCTTACTTTATATGTGGGGAAAGAAGTCAAGGACTACATAACGGTTAATCAAAATGTCCGCAAGCTGAACGACTACCTGAAGAATTATGCCAATGCCCACAAAATCCCCTATATTGACTTAAATGCAGTCCTAGCCCCGAACGGTTATTTGCTTTCTAATTATTCGATTGACGGCATTCATATTAATGGGGATGGCTATAATATTTGGGGAAATAAAGTAAACGCTTTGATTGATCAGGTCTTGAATTCGGAGCAGCACACCGCTGTGCAAAAATAACACAGGCCCCGGGGCAACCCGGGCTTGTGTTATTCTCTGATATCCTTTTTTTACTTAAATTAAAGAAATAGCTAATAAACTAAACAAACTTAAAGTCAACAGACCAGTTCCAAATCCCGGATAGCCAAAGTAGGGGAAAAAGGCAGAAGTAGTAACGCTGCCGCCCTCGGGACGCAAATAAACGTTATTTCGATCCACATCTACGATTGTCCCCCGATATTCCTTGCCGTCTCGGGTCAGGATTCTGACTTTTTTGTTTTTGTATCTCAAACAATGATAATACATCTGATCCAACATGAATGGCACCTCCTGTTTCTGTCAATGTATGAGGAATTCAGCTAATCGCCACGGCGGATAACGTAGGATAGATATAAATGTCTCAAATTTAGGTAGGTAGCATATTAGAAGAATAGGGCAGCTAGGGCAGCTTAGAATAAAATGAAATTGGAAAATTATGAGGGTTGCCAATCGCTTTGAGATCATGGTATATTCTTATTCCAGCCGCTTGAAGCAAATGGTTAAACAACCATGGTTGGCAGCCAATGATAAGATGCTTTTCTATTGAAAGTTTTAAATAAGCTGACTAAGCTTCAAAACTTTCAAGAAAAAAAGTGCTTGCCAAAATGCTGGAGAGATGATAAGATATAAGAGTTGCTGCTGAGAACGAAAGCGGCGACGGAATGACAAGTTTGATCTTTGAAAACTGAACAACGAGTGAGAAATAAATGAGATATTTTGGGACGAATTTGAAATCCATGTGGATTTCAAATTCGCTCCAATCTCGTCAGATTCAAAATGAGCTAAACAAACACTTTGAATGGAAAACCTACCGCCTTCGGGTGGCAGGGACCTTCCATCTTTATTGGAGAGTTTGATCCTGGCTCAGGACGAACGCTGGCGGCGTGCCTAATACATGCAAGTCGAGCGGAGTGGATCGGGAGCTTGCTCCTGATTCGCTTAGCGGCGGACGGGTGAGTAACACGTAGGCAACCTGCCTGCAAGACTGGGATAACTACCGGAAACGGTAGCTAATACCGGATACGCAAGAGAGTCGCATGACTTTCTTGGGAAAGACGGAGCAATCTGTCACTTGCGGATGGGCCTGCGGCGCATTAGCTAGTTGGTGAGGTAACGGCTCACCAAGGCGACGATGCGTAGCCGACCTGAGAGGGTGAACGGCCACACTGGGACTGAGACACGGCCCAGACTCCTACGGGAGGCAGCAGTAGGGAATCTTCCGCAATGGACGAAAGTCTGACGGAGCAACGCCGCGTGAGTGATGAAGGTTTTCGGATCGTAAAGCTCTGTTGCCAGGGAAGAACGTCGGGTAGAGTAACTGCTATCCGAGTGACGGTACCTGAGAAGAAAGCCCCGGCTAACTACGTGCCAGCAGCCGCGGTAATACGTAGGGGGCAAGCGTTGTCCGGAATTATTGGGCGTAAAGCGCGCGCAGGCGGCCATTTAAGTCTGGTGTTTAATCCCGGGGCTCAACTCCGGGTCGCACTGGAAACTGGGTGACTTGAGTGCAGAAGAGGAAAGTGGAATTCCACGTGTAGCGGTGAAATGCGTAGAGATGTGGAGGAACACCAGTGGCGAAGGCGACTTTCTGGGCTGTAACTGACGCTGAGGCGCGAAAGCGTGGGGAGCAAACAGGATTAGATACCCTGGTAGTCCACGCCGTAAACGATGAATGCTAGGTGTTAGGGGTTTCGATACCCTTGGTGCCGAAGTTAACACATTAAGCATTCCGCCTGGGGAGTACGGTCGCAAGACTGAAACTCAAAGGAATTGACGGGGACCCGCACAAGCAGTGGAGTATGTGGTTTAATTCGAAGCAACGCGAAGAACCTTACCAGGTCTTGACATCCCCCTGACCGGTCTAGAGATAGGCCTTTCCTTCGGGACAGGGGAGACAGGTGGTGCATGGTTGTCGTCAGCTCGTGTCGTGAGATGTTGGGTTAAGTCCCGCAACGAGCGCAACCCTTGACTTTAGTTGCCAGCAGGTAAGGCTGGGCACTCTAGAGTGACTGCCGGTGACAAACCGGAGGAAGGTGGGGATGACGTCAAATCATCATGCCCCTTATGACCTGGGCTACACACGTACTACAATGGCCGGTACAACGGGAAGCGAAAGAGCGATCTGGAGCGAATCTTTAGAAGCCGGTCTCAGTTCGGATTGCAGGCTGCAACTCGCCTGCATGAAGTCGGAATTGCTAGTAATCGCGGATCAGCATGCCGCGGTGAATACGTTCCCGGGTCTTGTACACACCGCCCGTCACACCACGAGAGTTTACAACACCCGAAGTCGGTGGGGTAACCCGCAAGGGAGCCAGCCGCCGAAGGTGGGGTAGACGATTGGGGTGAAGTCGTAACAAGGTAGCCGTATCGGAAGGTGCGGCTGGATCACCTCCTTTCTATGGAGTACCTCGCTTCCGCAGCGAAGCGGTACAAATATCGGTTAACCATGAGTTAACCAAAATATTCTCACTCGTTGGTCAGTTTTGAGAGCTCAAACTCTCAAAAACCGCAGTTTTCCGAAACTGCCTTGATCCTTGAAAACTGGATAACGAAACAACAAATGCGAATTAGAACATTCTTTTTTAGCTGAAACTTGTGATCTTAGAGAACAAGTGAAGTGCTAACTGTAGAGCGAGGCATTTTGGAGGCAATCGATCCTTTGTGAGTCGGTTTCACCCTTGATTCATTTCAAATAAGAAACCGGGGAACAACAGAGCGTGTTGACCCAAAATCCGAGCGATTTGGTTAAGCTACTAAGAGCACACGGAGGATGCCTAGGCGCTAGGAGCCGAAGAAGGACGTGGCGAACAACGATAAGGCCTCGGGGAGCTGTAAGCAAGCTTTGATCCGGGGATGTCCGAATGGGGAAACCCGGCTGGTGTAATAGCCAGTCACTCGTAACTGAATACATAGGTTGCGAAGAGGCAGACCAGGGGAACTGAAACATCTAAGTACCTTGAGGAAGAGAAAACAAGTAGTGATTCCGTCAGTAGCGGCGAGCGAACGCGGAAGAGCCTAAACCAAGAGGCTTGCCTCTTGGGGTTGTGGGACGTCTCACATGGAGTTACAAAGGAATAGGGTAGGCGAAGAGGTCTGGAAAGGCCCGCTAGAAGAGGTAAAAGCCCTGTAACCGAAAGTCTGTTCCCTCCGAGACGGATCCCGAGTAGTGCGGGGCACGTGAAACCCCGTATGAATCTGCCAGGACCATCTGGTAAGGCTAAATACTCCCTAGTGACCGATAGCGAAGCAGTACCGTGAGGGAAAGGTGAAAAGCACCCCGGAAGGGGAGTGAAAGAGAACCTGAAACCGTGTGCTTACAAGAAGTCAGAGCCCTATGATATTTTCCTTCGGAAAAATCACGGGTGATGGCGTGCCTTTTGTAGAATGAACCGGCGAGTTACGTTCCCGTGCAAGGTTAAGGTGAG
This sequence comes from Paenibacillus yonginensis, assembly GCF_001685395.1. Taxonomy (NCBI): domain Bacteria; kingdom Bacillati; phylum Bacillota; class Bacilli; order Caryophanales; family Paenibacillaceae; genus Paenibacillus; species Paenibacillus yonginensis. The sequence continues at coordinate 961,438 of NZ_CP014167.1, forward strand.
AAGCCGTAGCCGCAGCGAAAGCGAGTCTGAATAGGGCGAGTATAGTACGTGGGCGTAGACCCGAAACCGTGTGATCTACCCCTGTCCAGGGTGAAGGTGCGGTAACACGCACTGGAGGCCCGAACCCACGAACGTTGAAAAGTTCGGGGATGAGGTGGGGGTAGCGGAGAAATTCCAATCGAACTCGGAGATAGCTGGTTCTCCCCGAAATAGCTTTAGGGCTAGCCTCGGTGGTACAGTCGTGGAGGTAGAGCACTGATTGGGTGCGGGGCCCGCAAGGGTTACCAAGCTCAGTCAAACTCCGAATGCCATAGACTGATTAACCGGGAGTCAGACAGTGAGTGCTAAGATCCATTGTCAAAAGGGAAACAGCCCAGACCATCAGCTAAGGTCCCCAAGTGTGTGTTAAGTGGGAAAGGATGTGGAGTTGCCCAGACAACCAGGATGTTGGCTTAGAAGCAGCCACCATTTAAAGAGTGCGTAATAGCTCACTGGTCGAGTGACTCTGCGCCGAAAATGTAACGGGGCTAAACACACCACCGAAGCTATGGCTTGATGCATTGCATCAGGGGTAGGGGAGCGTTGTATGTAGGTTGAAGGTGTACCGTAAGGAGCGCTGGACAGCATACAAGTGAGAATGCCGGTATGAGTAACGAAAAGATCAGTGAGAATCTGATCCGCCGAAAGCCTAAGGGTTCCTGAGGAAGGTTCGTCCGCTCAGGGTAAGTCGGGACCTAAGGCGAGGCCGACAGGCGTAGTCGAAGGACAACAGGTGGAAATTCCTGTACCACCGTAAACCGTTATGAGCGATGGGGTGACGCAGCAGGGTAGTGACGCGGACTGATGGATGTCCGTCCAAGCAGTGAGAGGGTAGCATAGGCAAATCCGTGCTACATAACCTTGGGCTGTGATGGGGAGCGAAAATTGCAGTAGCGAAGGTCATGATCTCACACTGCCAAGAAAAGCCTCTAGCCAGGTGAAGGTGCCCGTACCGTAAACCGACACAGGTAGGCGAGAAGAGAATTCTAAGGCGCGCGGAAGAACTCTCGTTAAGGAACTCGGCAAAATGACCCCGTAACTTCGGGAGAAGGGGTGCCTCGGTAGGGTGAATAGCCCGAGGGGGCCGCAGTGAAAAGGCCCAAGCGACTGTTTAGCAAAAACACAGGTCTGTGCGAAGCCGCAAGGCGAAGTATACGGGCTGACGCCTGCCCGGTGCTGGAAGGTTAAGGGGAGTGGTTAGGAGGTAACTCCGAAGCTATGAACTGAAGCCCCAGTAAACGGCGGCCGTAACTATAACGGTCCTAAGGTAGCGAAATTCCTTGTCAGGTAAATTCTGACCCGCACGAATGGCGTAACGACTTGGGCGCTGTCTCAACGAGAGATCCGGTGAAATTTTAATACCTGTGAAGATGCAGGTTACCCGCGACAAGACGGAAAGACCCCATGGAGCTTTACTGCAGCTTGATATTGGACTTTGATACGATTTGTACAGGATAGGTGGGAGCCTAGGAAGAGGGAGCGCAAGCTTCCTTGGAGGCGCCGTTGGGATACCACCCTGATCGTATCGGAGTTCTAACCTAGTACCGTGAACCGGTATGGGGACAGTGTCAGGTGGGCAGTTTGACTGGGGCGGTCGCCTCCTAAAGAGTAACGGAGGCGCCCCAAGGTTCCCTCAGAATGGTTGGAAATCATTCGAAGAGTGCAAAGGCAAAAGGGAGCTTGACTGCGAGACTGACAAGTCGAGCAGGGACGAAAGTCGGGCTTAGTGATCCGGTGGTACCGCATGGAAGGGCCATCGCTCAACGGATAAAAGCTACCCTGGGGATAACAGGCTTATCTCCCCCAAGAGTCCACATCGACGGGGAGGTTTGGCACCTCGATGTCGGCTCATCGCATCCTGGGGCTGAAGTAGGTCCCAAGGGTTGGGCTGTTCGCCCATTAAAGCGGTACGCGAGCTGGGTTCAGAACGTCGTGAGACAGTTCGGTCCCTATCTGTCGTGGGCGTAGGAAATTTGAGAGGAGCTGTCCTTAGTACGAGAGGACCGGGATGGACGCACCGCTGGTGCACCAGTTGTTCCGCCAGGAGCACAGCTGGGTAGCTAAGTGCGGAAGGGATAAGCGCTGAAAGCATCTAAGCGTGAAGCCCCCCTCAAGATGAGATTTCCCAATTAGTAAGACCCCTTGAAGACGACGAGGTAGATAGGCTGGAGGTGGAAGTGCAGCAATGCATGGAGCTGACCAGTACTAATCGGTCGAGGGCTTATCCAAAAAAGTACCCCACAAAGTGAAGAACAGCTTCGGTGCTGATTCCGAGTACTTTGGCGGGGACCCCGAGAACAACTAAATCGCAATTGATTGTTTCGTATCCAGTTTTCAGGTGATCAAACATCTGAACCGATTTTAAGCTGCATGTCCTTTCTAAGGTTTGATCTTTTGCTGAAGCGAAAGACGCGGAAGAGAAGCAGCGCAAAAATCATGTTTGGTGGCGATGGCGGAGGGGTTCCACACGTACCCATCCCGAACACGACCGTTAAGCCCTCCAGCGCCGATGGTACTTGGACCGCAGGGTCCTGGGAGAGTAGGACGCCGCCAAGCAAACCCTATATGGGTGTACATATAATAGCATGGCCCGTTGGTCAAGGGGTTAAGACACCTCCCTTTCACGGAGGTAACAGGGGTTCGAATCCCCTACGGGTCACCATTCTTCTCTTGGAACCGTGGTGTAGAGGCCTAACATGCCTGCCTGTCACGCAGGAGATCGCGGGTTCGAATCCCGTCGGTTCCGCCATTTATAAATAAATGGCAGCAGCAATTGAATATGCGGTCGTGGCGGAATTGGCAGACGCGCACGGTTCAGGTCCGTGTGGGCTAACCCCCGTGGAGGTTCGAGTCCTCTCGACCGCATACCTAATTTCGGGATGTAGCTCAGCTTGGTAGAGCACCTGGTTTGGGACCAGGGGGTCGCATGTTCGAATCGTGTCATCCCGACCATTTATAATGCGGGTGTAGTTCAATGGTAGAACTCCAGCCTTCCAAGCTGGTAGCGTGGGTTCGATTCCCATCACCCGCTCCAAATTTTAATCACTTAAAGCCTTTGCAGCGCAAAGGTTTTTTTGTTGCTTCAAATTGCTACAATAACTGAATGGCGTTTCAGCAGGGAGCGAACTTTTGTCTACTCAAAACCAAACAGACTTTTATCTTCAAAATTCTACATAGTTTGGCCAGTCAACAAACTAAGTTTTTATGTTATAATGACTCCAGAATCATCTGTCTGTTAAATACTCCTTTTTGTAAACGGTTACACTGGGGCAAAAAGGAAAGCAGATCAAGTCAGTTCAAGCAAACTCAATGAATAAAATGGGAGGGAACACGAAGATGGAGAAGAGGTTGGGGGCATTTGACTCCGGTATTTACCGGAATGTTTTTAAGGAGATGGGATTCTCTGAAGAGGAAATTGCCGCTCGGGTTGAGGATACCTGGACAAAGTTGTTTGAAGGTCCTGAGGAGACCCGGATCTACTATGAAGCAGGGGAAGACATGGGTTATCTGCTGGATACGGGAAACCTGGACGTTCGTACGGAAGGGATGTCCTACGGCATGATGATGGCGGTGCAGCTGGACCGCAAAGAGGTGTTCGACCGGATCTGGAAATGGACGCACACGTATATGTTTATGACGGAAGGGGAAAATGCCGGTTATTTCGCCTGGTCCTGCAATCCCGATGGTACACGGAGGTCTGATGGCCCTGCACCGGATGGCGAAGAGTATTTTGCGTTAGCTCTACTGTTTGCCTCACATCGCTGGGGGGATGGCTTCGCACCGTTTGATTACGGTAAGCAGGCGCGCGACCTGCTTCGGACTTGCCTGCACAAAGGCGAGAACGGAATCGGACAGCCGATGTGGAATCCGGATAATAAGCTGATTAAATTTATTCCGAATTGTGATTTTTCTGATCCTTCTTATCATCTTCCGCATTTCTATGAGCTGTTTGCTTTGTGGGCGTACCCCGAGGATCAGGCGTTCTGGAAGGAAGCCGTCACGGCGAGCCGGGCTTATCTTCATACGGCCTGCCATCCGGTCACCGGTCTGGCGCCCGAATATGCTTATTATGACGGGACGCCTAATGACACGCAGGGGTACGGGAAATTTTTCAGCGATGCTTACCGGGTGGCAGCCAACATCGGGTTGGATTATGAATGGTTTCGTGCAGATGAATGGCAGGTAGGGGAAGCGGACCGTATCCAGGCTTTTTTTGCGGATATTCAGCCCGATGACTACCGGAGATATACTATAGACGGGGAAGCTTTGGAGGAAAAATCATTGCACCCGGTAGGCCTGCTGGCCACCAATGCGATGGCTTCGCTGGCAGCAGCCGGCCCGCATGCTGAGAACGCTGTAAAATTACTATGGAACACCCCGGTGCGGACCGGCAGCCGCAGATATTATGACAACTGCCTTTATATGTTTGCCATTTTGGCTTTAAGCGGGAGTTATCGGATCTTTAAACCTTCAGCGGCTTCGAACTAACAGCAGAGCGGGTATTGGATTGCAGCGGGCTTGGACAGTTTGGTCGGATATGAGGAGATGACTGCCTGCAAAACCAACTGACGGAAGGAGGGGCATGGATGTATAAAGTCATTTTGGTGGAGGACGAGATTTTTGCCAGACAGGGACTGCGAAATCTGATTGATTGGAACAGCTGTGGGTACGAAGTCGTTGAAGAGGCGGACAACGGTGAAGAAGCGCTCGGAATGATCGAACTTATCAAGCCGGAGCTGGTTATTACCGACATCCGTATGCCGGTGCTCGACGGACTGGGATTGATCCAGGCGGTAAGGGATGCGGGCGATGCCGAAACCAAATTTATGATTATCAGTGGTTATGGTGATTTCCAATACGCCCAGAAAGCCATCAAATTCGGGGTAAAGGACTTTATCCTCAAACCGATCGACGAACAGGAGTTGACGGATTCACTGTCGCGTTTGTCCGCGGAGATCGGGAAAGAGAAGCAGAAGCGATCCGTCGGCCAAGAACAGAAAGCGCTTACTAAACTGCTTCGCGGAGAAGCAGCCCTGGAGGAAGTTGAGGAGATCGCCCGGATGGTGGCCCTGCCGCCGGACCGGCAGTACGGTTATCTGATTGCGGAGATGAACGATCTGGTCAACCCGCTGAAACGAGATGACGAAGCCAAGCAGCTTCGGGCGTTCCATCATGCGATTATCAACGAGTTCGCCGTATGGAACCCAGTGATTCAACCTCTACATCTGCATGAGCATCGGGTTGGGGTATACGGCTTTCCCGTGTGTCTGGATCCTGCTGCTCTTCCCGCCGGACAGCAGTCGCTCGTCCTTGAGGAGTTGGCTGCACGTTTGGCAGATCGCCTGAATGACAGTTTTCCTCAGCCCATTTATTGTTATGCCGGGGATGGAGTCCAGCCTCTGGCAGCAATCAACCACTGCTATTTAACGGCTATTGAAACAATGCAGTATAAATATGCTGCCCCAAATCTTCACGTTTTTACTTACGGGCAGATGAAGAAACTGACTTTACGTTATATGGAACTCGAATCGGGAGTTTACGCACATCTGCTTGAGCAGATAGAGGAGGGCAACCGGGAAGCGATGCTTGAAGCGGCCGACTCTATTTTTGCAGAGATCCAGCAGCGTGCATTTGCGCCCGAAGCCGTCCACAACGTCATTGCCAGGCTTGTATTTGGTGTTATCGGTTCCATCTCAGCTATGCAGGGCAACGAGCGGGAGCTTCATTCCCTGGAAGCAACGCTGCAGTGGCGAAATTACCCGGTAACTTTGCAAGGGCTTCAGGAACGCTTCCGTCATTTTATTGTGGAAAGTGCTGAAATGGCGGCTCGGCTGCGCAGGAATTATGTAAAGGGGGACATCATGAAGATCAAAAGCTATATCGAGCGGCATTACAATGAGGACATCAGCCTGAAGAGCATCGCAGCCCGCTTCTACATGAACCCCGTTTATTTAGGGCAGCTGTTCAAGAAAACATTTGGCGTTTATTTCAATGACTTCCTGCTGCAAATCCGTGTGGACAATGCCAAACGGCTGCTCCGTCAGACCGAGATGCGGGTATACGAAGTGGCCCGTCACGTTGGGTTTGACAATGCCGATTATTTTGTCTGCAAATTTGAAAAAGTAGAAGGCCGGACGCCTACTGCTTACCGGAATCAACTCTCCGCCAAATAAACGTACGGGGCCTGATTATGAAATTTAATTTTAACCATGTCCGTCTGAGGGGTAAAATGCTAATCCTTTACACGGTGGCCGTGTTTATCCCGATTGTGGTGACCAATATCGTGTTTTATCAGGTGACGACGCACAACGTCAAACAGCAGAAGATCAATGACATGTCGAAGGCGATGGAGCAGATCAGGAACGACTTTTTGGCCCAGATTGATGTGGCCGTAGGCATCTCTTCCGTCCTTTATGCGGATAACCTGCTGAACGATGCAGTTGAACAAACCTATGAAACGCCGTCTGAATACATCGATTCTTATTATGCTACCATCAGTCCGACCTTGTACCGTTATTCTCCGATCTACAAAGCTATTCAAAATATCTCGATTTACACCAACAATAATTCTGTCATCGGAGGCGGAGGCATACTTCCAATCACAGCCGGTGTCCGTCAGGAACCCTGGTTCCGGGCCGTCATGCAGACCACGGCTTCCTCGCCTGTTGTTGTCCGAAGCGTAAACTATACCTACAAAGGACCGGAAACAACTTATACGGTTGTCCGTAAGCTGAATTATTACAAATATCAGAATCTCCGAACCAAAGTATTAAAAATCGACATCAGCCTGGATACCGTCAGCGGCCTGTTCCGCAATTCGACGCTTCAAGGCAACCTGTATCTGGTCAACGACACAGGTATTATCGACTACGCCACCGATCCAGAGCTGAATTGGCAAGCAAGGAGAGTGTCGCTGAAGCAGCTCCCGGTTCCTTCCCACACGATTATCTTCAAAGAAGAATTCAATAATGTTAATTATTTGCGAGGTTGGCGCATTGAGGGGCATTTCCCTGAAAATGAACTGCTGAAGGACGTTTATCGTTCCCGGAACTTTGTCCTCTACCTGGCCATTCCGAACCTGCTTGTGCCTACCTTGTTCATCATCTGGTTCACTCGTTCCTTTAACAGACGGATTGTCCGCATTCTGAAGCATATGAAGAAAGTCAAAAACCATCATTTCGAAACGATCAAACATGAGCAATATCCGGATGAGATCGGACAGCTGACCGATGAATTCAACCGAATGACCCTGCAAATCCGAAAGCTCATTGACGATGTCTATATCGCGGACATTCAGCGCAAGGATTTGGAAATCAAACGCAAGCAGGCCCAGCTTCATGCGCTGCAGAGCCAGATTAATCCCCATTTCCTGTTTAATGCGCTGGAGACGATCCGGATGCGAAGTTTACTCAAGAAAGAGACGGAGACGGCCAAAATCATCCACAACATGGCAAAAATATTCCGCAAATCTTTGACTTGGGGCCGGGATCTTGTATTTGTGCGGGAGGAGCTGGAATTGATACATTGCTTTCTTGAAATCCAGAAATACCGGTTTGGCGACAAACTTCAATACGAGGTGGACATTGACGAAGCGGCTTACGGGTGCCTGATTCCGAAAATGACCATTTTGCCGTTTGTCGAAAATGCCAGCATCCATGGGATAGAGCCGCTCAAGGAAGGTGGACGAATTACGCTGCGCATCTGGTTGGAGGACGCCAAATTGATTGCTGAAGTGAAGGACAACGGAGCGGGGATTGAACAGGACCAGCTGTCCGAAATCAGGCATTCTTTGGCCAATGAGGAAGCAATGGGTGAACATATCGGCATCCGCAACGCTTATTATCGGCTGAAGCTCAATTATCGGGAGCAGCTGCATTTTGTACTTGGCAGCTCAGCCGGCGAAGGCACAACCGTACGGATCGAGCTGCCGGTCGAACAGGAAGGGATGTACAAAGAGGAGACGGACTGAAACGGCCGGGGAAATATCAAAAATCAGGGTACACCCTGATTCAGTAATTGTCCTCTCTGCCAAACGAAGAAAACCAAAGGTTTGGGCGAAAGCCCGGCTAAACAACCGAGCAAACATCTATGGTTTTCAAAGTACAGTATAAAGTTTGTCGGGTTATCAGAATATCCCCCGTTCTTTACAATGAAAGTGCTTACAATAAATAAATGAGCGAAAGGGGATAAAGACATTCATGGTCAGAAAGAAGCTTGCAATGTTAGGTTTGGCCCTTCTGATGACGGCCTCCTTGACTGCCTGCGGCGGTGGAGGAAACGGCGGGAAAAACAACGCCTCTTCGGCGGAGCCGTCCGGAAATGCCGGTGCTTCCAACTCGGCGAACAATACGGCACAGGAGGATAAGACGCCTGTAACCTTTACTTATTTTAATGCCAACTCCCAGGTACCTGACATTGACTCCAACAAGACTGAAATTGGCAAGAAGCTGGAGGAGCAAACGGGTGTCAACTTTAAGCTGCAGTTCCCGGTAGGGGATGTGAACACCAAAATCGGCACGATGATTGCGAGCGGCGATTATCCGGACGTACTCGCTCCGGATACGGCGATCGACAAGATTTTGGATGCCAAGGCTTTTATCCCGTTAAATGACCTGATCGAGCAATATGGTCCCAACATTAAAAGGGTATATGGCCCTTATTTTAACCAAATGAAGCAGGCGGACGGCAACATTTATTTCCTGCCGTTTTCCGCAGTTGTAGGTGATTACCTGCCTGCACCGACAATTGGTCAGGGAGCCTTTTTTATTCAGCGCCGTGTCCTGAAAGAGTTCGGTTATCCTAAAATCAAAACGCTGGATGAATACTTTGATTTAATCAAGAAATACAATGACGCACATAAAAGTGAAGGCCTCACAGGTTTTACCTCGCTTACTTACGACTGGCGGACGATGGGAATCTTTAATGCACCTATGCATCTCGCCGGCTACCCGAACGACGGGGACGTGATCGTGGATATGGCCACCCATAAAGCAAATGTATATGCGGACGACGATTACACCAAGCGGTGGCTTAAGAAGCTGAACGAAATCAACAACGAAGGCCTTTACGACAAGTCTTCTTTCGTTAATAACTATGACCAGTATCTGGCTAAAGTCTCATCCGGCAAAGTGCTCGGCTTCTTCGATTACGAATGGGAAGTGGACCAGGCGATTCAAAACATCCGCAAAACCGGCAATGACGACCTGGATTACATGCCTCTGCCGATCGTATTCGATCAAAATACAAAAGATCAGTATCTCGATCCTAACTCCTTTGTTGATAACCGTGGTGTAGGTATCACGACGAGCGCCAAAGACCCGGTTCGAATTATCAAGTTTTTCGATAACATGCTGAAGGAAGAGAATCAAATCATGATTCAGTGGGGCTTCAAAGGTGAAACCTACGAAGTGAACGATCAAGGCCGATTCTATCTGACTCCGGAGCAAATCGAAGCGCGCAAGGACAATGCGACCAATCAGAAGGTAGGTTTTACTTACTTTAATTACAGCTGGCCGATGTATGGTACAGCTTCTACGCTCAGTGACGGCAATGCTTACGCGGTCAATAGCCAGCCTGAAGTAGCCCAGGCTTCTTTTACGGAAGGCGACCGGAATATTCTTGAAAAATACGGCGTCAGAACGTTCTCCGAGCTGTTTGCAGCTCCGGATGATCGTCCTTGGTACCCAGCCTGGAGTATTTCTATAGAGCAGGGCTCTCCTGCGGAAATATTCCAGCAGAAGTCCAAGGATGTCAAACTCAAATATTTCCCGAAACTTGTGCTTGCCAAACCGGATCAGTTTGATGCGATCTGGGAGGAATATCTTAAGGAATTCGGCAAACTGGACGTCAAAGGTTTCGAGAGCACCATGGATGAACTGATCGCGGCCAAAATCGCCAAGGTGACGGGCACCGGGAACTAATCATCAGCCCGTTTCAACTTCTTGTCCGGCGGCTGCAAGTTGAAGGGTGGGCCTGGCTTCGGCCGGGCCCTGCCTTTCGAACTGCTCGGGTTCTATCTGAACTGGCCCGCACGCCAGCCGGCTTGATGACAGATTCGCATGCGATTGGGGGAGGAGAGAAGCCATGGATAATCAAACTGCCGCTGCGGCGGCTGGCACTCCTGTTGTGCCGAAACCTAGCCAACCTAAGGTTAAGGGAGCCAAACGATTTTTTAAGCTGCTGCTCAAGCAGAAGGCGCTGATTTGTATGTCTGTGCCTTTTGTCATCTGGATTTTTGTGTTCAAATATCTTCCGCTGTGGGGCTGGACGATCGCTTTCCAGCATTACCGGCCGAACCTCGGCATGTTCCAGCAGGAATGGGTCGGCTTGTCGCAGTTCAAATTTTTGTTCTCCGACGACTCTTTCATCCGTGTCATGCGCAATACGCTGGCTATGGCAGTCATCAAGCTGGTGCTTGGTTTCGTGACGGCTATCACGCTGGCGGTTCTGCTCAATGAACTGCGGCTCATTTTCTTCAAACGTTTTGTACAGACGATCAGCTATCTGCCGCATTTTATTTCCTGGGTTGTAGCGGCCAATCTGATTTCAACGGCGCTGTCCATCGACGGCGACGGAATCATCAATAAAGTGCTGGTGGGGCTGCATATTATCCCCGAGCCTATTATGTGGCTGGGAATCGGACCTTATTTCTGGGGAATACTCGGGATTTCCGAAGTCTGGAAGGATGTCGGCTGGAATACGATTGTATATCTGGCGGCGATGACGATGATCGACCCGTCGCAATATGAAGCGGCCGAGATTGATGGCGCGAACCGCTTCCAGCGGATTCTCAGAGTTACACTTCCGGGCTTGAAGCCGGTTATTATCATTTTGCTGATTATGAACCTGGGGAGCATTCTGGAAACGGGATTTGAACCTCAGTATTTGCTGGGCAACGGCATGAATGCGGAATACTCCGAGAACCTGGAGATCTTTGTACTGAAGTACGGGATTTCAATGGGCAATTTCTCGCTCGCCACAGCAGCCGGCATATTCAAGACAGTGGTCAGCTTTATTCTTCTATTCTCTGCTAATGCGCTGGCCAAACGAATGGGCGAGGAAAGATTGTTCTAGGAAAGGAGAGAAGGCTGATGGCTCAAACCATGCCTGCAAAAAAAGTGTATAAACGGTTCCGCTCACCCAGCGACCTTATTTTTGATACATTAAATATTATTTTCCTGGTTGGACTCGCTGTTGTTACGCTGTATCCCTTCATTAATACGTTAGCCGTTTCACTGAATGATGCGAGTGATTCCATTCGCGGCGGCATCTTCCTGTGGCCCCGTCAGTTCAGTCTGGAAAGCTACCAGTATGTATTTAAGGAAGCAACAATCTTTCATGCTACCTTGATTTCGATTCTCCGCACCGTGCTTGGTACGGTCATTACTGTATTTTCATCAGCAATGGTAGCTTATACGATCAGCCGTCCTGAGTTTGTCCTGCGCAAATTCGTAACGGTTATGTTCGTGCTCACGATGTACCTAAACGGCGGGCTGATTCCCAACTACCTGCTGATCCGCGATCTGCATCTGATCGGCAGCTTCTGGGTATACATTGTGCCAGGCATTATAGGCGTATTTAATATGATCGTCATCCGCTCCTTTATCGAAGGGCTGCCAGAAGGCATCATCGAATCTGCGCGAATAGACGGGGCGGGGGATTTCCGGACGTTTATGCAGATTGTGCTGCCGCTGTCTCTGCCCGCTTTGGCAACGGTAGCATTGTTTACGGGAGTTTACCAATGGAATTCCTGGTTTGATGTGTTCCTTTACAACTCCCAAGTGCCAAATCTGAGCACTCTGCAGTACGAGCTGATGCGGATGCTGGCCAACTCGAATTCCAACTCTTCGATGACCTCGGCTTCTGCTTTTGCCAACAGCGGCAACACTAACGCCAACTTTGTGACGCCGACCTCCATTCGGGCTACGATGACGATCGTGGCCAGCGTGCCGATGATCATCGTATATCCGTTCCTGCAAAAATACTTCGTTAAAGGCATGACACTCGGAGGGGTAAAAGGCTGAGAGCAGAAAATAAAAATAGCCGAACGTCAAGGCAGGTTAGCCCGGCGTCCGGCTATTCATGTTAAGCTTGCTGCTCTTTCGCGCTTTGCTGACGGGAGATGGCGAACAGGACCAGCCAAATCAGCAGAAAGCCTGTTAACTGGACAAGCGTAATCCGCTGATTGTAAACGATCCAGTTAATAATAACGCTGACCATCGGGAAGCTGAGCTCTGCCAAAGTAGCGATAGATGCTTTGGTGTTCTGCAGTCCTTTGTAATAAAGCAGCAAGCTGAGCAGGCCAGGCAGTACGGCCTGAAGAACAATATTAATGACAATACCGGCTACTGCGCCTTTATCGGCAGGAATATTCCAGGCATCGCCTTGATTTAAAGTAATGATGAACAGCAAGGGCAAGGCCAGAATAAAGCGTAGAGATGTGACCGTTTCGTATTGCATTTTGCCGACCATCAAACGGCCCATAACCGTGGAGCCTCCCCACAAAGCAGCGGCGCCCAAAGACAGCAGGCTTCCAACCTCAACAAATTCGCTGACATGATTAAAAGGGACGTGGAGTCCAAAAGTAAGCAGATAAGTACCGATTAAAGCCAGCAGCAGTAAAGGTCCAAAGCGTTTCGGAAGCGTCTCCCTCAAGAGAAGTCTTGCCAGGAGGATAGCGAACAGCGGCTGCAGCTTTTGCAGCAGCAGAACCGAGTTGAAGTTGACGGCTGTCGCCAAAGCCTGTGTGAATAAAATGGTAGCCAGTGCAGAGCCGCCCCAGGAGATAAACAGCAGGGCACCGATATGGCGGGCCTTCAGCCCTTTCATTTCAGAGCGGTGCGCCCATAGGACCGGGGCGGCGAACAGGAACAAAATAAGGTGCTCCAGAAGAACAATCTGCGAAGAAGTCAAATATTTGGACAACAGTATCCGGAAGATCGGGTCAACCCCCCAAAGGGCGGCCCCCAGAACAACCAGCCAGAAGCCGGTTCTGACACCGCGTCCACTGCGTAAGGGTAATGCTTGGTCAATACTAGACATAATAGCCTCCTGCGGATCTTAAAAAAGGAAAACCCCCGGCCGCCATACAGGCAAACGGGGGTTGATCAAATAAACATGTGATGAGCAGGTGAAATAAACCATGCCCAACATGATTATTGATGATCTTCTTCCATCCGGACTTTACCGTCGGCCTTGGATTTGCACCAAGTCAGTCGCTGCTGCCAGTTCGGCAGCAGCGAGTCGCGGGCTGAGCTCTGTAGGTGAGCATCACCGCCGGTTAGGAATTTCACCTTACCCCGAAGATCCTTAATAAATTTTTGTATTATACTTAATTTAAATATAAACGAAATCAAAAATGGAATATGTCAACTATATCATTGACAGGTTCAAATGCAAGTCATTTTTTAAAGTTCGCGTCCAATCCAGTCTGAAAGCTGCTGAATTGCCGTTTCGTTACGCCGGTAATAGGTCCATTGCCCACAACGTTTGGCTTCAAGCAAACCTGCACGCTGCAGCAAGGACAAGTATTGTGAAGTGGTTGACTGCGAAAGGCCGGCTTTATCCTGAAGAGACCCTACGCAAATACCGCCTGTAAAATCCAAATCGTGCAAATGTGCGGACTGGGCGGGAAAATGCTGCTCAGGATTCTTCAGCCACTGCAGCATTTGCAGTCTTGTCTCATTAGAGAGTGCTTTAAAGATTAATGTATAGTCCATAGATCCATTATATCGGTTCTTTTCGATATGTCAATTCGAAACGAAGGAAGAAAACAAGAGGCCTTATTTTAAGCTTCAAGGCACCTTTATTTATGGCTTATTGGCGCTGCTTGATTGGAGGCCATATAAAAACCCGGCATTTGCCGGGTTTTCGCCGTTGTATTTTTGTTGTGCTGGCTGGTCATATAGATGAGGCTAGCAGCCGCAGGTCAAATCTTGAATACTTGAATGGTCTTCTGCAGCTGGAAGACAGCTTGAGTCATCGCTTCCGTCTCCCGGGCCACATTCTCAATAGAAGATATTTGTTCATTCATGGCTGCGGATACCTGCTCGGTGCCGGCGGCGGACTGCTCGGTAATGGATGAAATGTTCTGAATGGACGATGAAATTTTATGAGAAGCTTCCAGCATCGATTCGCTCTCCTGGCTGAAGACGGCAATTTGTTCGGAAATATAAGCAACGCTGTCTACGATCTGGGCGAAAATCCGTTCGGCCTCCCGGATCATTTCATTTTGCATCCGGACGATTTCCTCGTTGGTATGTATATTAACGGTAGCCTGCTTGACATCCTGCTCAATGCTTTTCACCAGTTCAAACACCTTTTGCGTGGACGTAGTGGATTCCTCAGCCAGCTTGCGCACCTCCTGGGCTACTACGGCAAAACCCCGTCCATGCTCTCCGGCGCGGGCAGCCTCGATGGATGCGTTCAAAGACAGAAGATTGGTTTGTTCAGCGAGCTCGGAAATGGTTTTGGTAATCAGGGTAATACCTTGAGCATTTTGCGACAGCTTGTTGATGGATTGGGCTACCTGGCTGGTTGCTTCAACATTCCGTTTCATGCCTTCCGCTTGCTTCTCGACGGATTGGCGGCCTTCCTCAACAAGCTTCAGCGTTTGGGAAGATCGCTCGTTCATTTGACGTGCGGAGGTGGTATAATTGCCTACCTTGCTTTCGATCGACTGAATCGAATCCATCATATCGCTGACATCTTCAGAGATTTGGCTGGCGCCAACGGCAAGCTCGCTCGAGGACTTGGCCACCTGGTTCATCACCGTCTTCAGCTCCTGATGTTTATCGGCGAGTCCGCTGCTCGTATCCATGACCTGGCGGGTAATGGAGCTGACGTCGCCGAGCAGCTTTTTGAGCTTGTCCGTCATGCTGTTGAAGGTGCGGCTGATGTCGCCCATGGCGCCCGACTCCGGCACGGTTGCTGTAAAATCCCCTTTGGCAATCCGGGCCGTAACATTGGAGATATTGTCAAAAGTTGAAGAAAGCGTTCTCTCGAACAAGCGTGATAAAGGATAAGTGAGCGCGGACAGTACGACAACCAGGATGATGCCCAGCAGCCAATGCCCGGTCAGAATTAGTGCAATTAGAAAGGGAATGGAGAAGAGAACAGCGACAGCAAAGAAACCGGTTACAATTTTCTGTGACATGGATAGTTTCTGGAACCAGGACATAGAACGAATGACCCCCTCATAAAATAGATAGATTTTCCTATATTATACACTTGCCAGCCCTTTTGGTCTATGGATGTCGGCAGGTTCAGTTTTTCAATGAAAACGCTGTAAATAAGGTGAAACGGAGTTTTTTTTTCTGAAAAATCAATTGACTTTTGGATTGAAAAGAGTTTTAATATTTCGTGTGCGAAATGTTAAAGAGACTAAATATTCGAGTGGGAAAGGAATATGTCTTTGGAACAAGGGAACCAACTTCACGAGCTGGTCCAAGGGTTTCGTGAATTAAAGAGAGCCTTTCACCAGGTTGTATCAAAACAAGCTGAGAAGCTGGGCATCACGGGCATCCAGTTTTACGTGTTGTCCGCGCTTCGAGAGCAGCCCGAGCTTAGTATGTCCGATCTGGCCGAGCGGGTCCATTTGGGAAACAGTACACTCAGCGGTGTCATCGACCGGATGGAGAAAGCAGGTTATGTAGAGCGGAAGCGCTCCGATCTGGACCGCAGGACGGTCACCTTGCACTTGACCAATGAAGGAAGGGAGATTGAGGAGCGGACCAACCTTTTATATCAAAAGGCGATGGGCAAGATCAGCGACATACCGCAGGAAGAAATCACTCATTTAATAAGAACGTTTCGTTCTATTATAAATTTATTAGAAACAGAGAAAGAAGGAGAATAAACTACGATGAATGCAACACATCCTAGTGGAGCTTCGGTTCCGGTACTGAAAAAGGGTCCGATTGTTGCTGCGATTCTGATTGCAGCATTTGTGGCCTTGTTGAACCAAACCTTGATGAACGTGGCCTTGCCTCAAATGATGGGCGATCTGGGAGTAGGAGCAACTACGATCCAATGGCTCACTACCGGCTTTATGCTGGTGAACGGCGTTCTTGTCCCATTAAGTGCTTATCTGGTTCAAAGATTTACGACAAGACACCTGTTCCTGACGGCAACGATTTTATTCTCGATCGGTACGCTGATATGTGCTTTAGGCAACGATTTCTCGATGGTTATGGTCGGACGTATTGTTCAAGCGCTTGGCGCAGGCATTTTGCTTCCGCTGATGAACGTTATTTTCCTGACCATCTTCCCGATTGAGAAACGCGGTCAAGCGATGGGGATGATGGGGGTAGCGATGATCTTCGCCCCTGCCATTGGTCCTACTTTGTCCGGTTGGATCATTGAACATCATTCCTGGCATGTTCTCTTCTGGATTATCCTGCCGCTCGGCCTGATTTCGGTTCTGCTGGGTCTGCTGTTCATGAAAAATGTACTGCCCAACTCCAAAGCTAAACTGGAGTACCTGTCCGTAGTTCTTTCTACGCTGGGATTTGGCGGCATTTTGTACGGCTTCAGTGAAGCTGGCAGCAATGGCTGGGATTCCACTGAAGTTATTGTAAGTATTGTTGTTGGCGCTATAGCTTTGATCCTGTTTGTATGGCGCCAGTTTGTGGCTGAGAAGCCGCTGCTGGAAATGCGCGTATTCAAATACAACATGTACTCCCTAACAACAGTGATTAACGTCATTGTTACGATGGCGATGTATGCAGGCATGATCCTCTTGCCGATTTACCTGCAGACGATCCGCGGCTTTTCGCCGCTGGAATCCGGTTTGCTGCTCCTGCCAGGCTCGATTCTGATGGGGATCATGTCTCCAATCACCGGTATCATTTTCGATAAGATCGGTGCGAGATGGCTGGTTGTTATCGGTCTGATCATTACAGCAATTACTACCTACGAATTCAGTGACCTGACACAGAGCACCACTTATGGACATTTGATCTTTGTCTATACAGCCCGTATGTTCGGCATGTCCATGATCATGATGCCGGTTCAAACAGCGGGGCTGAACCAGCTGCCGGCCAAAATGAATGCGCACGGCGCAGCCATGTCCAACACACTGCGTACCATTGCCGGTGCGCTGGGAACGGCGTTCCTGGTAACCATCATGAACAGCCGGGCTACGCACCGCGGAACCGAACTGATTCAAGCCAGCGGTTTGAATCCTAAGGACCCGGCCAATGCTGAAGCCATCGGCAAGCTGACTCAGGATGCTACGATTTACGGCATCGACCAGGCGTTTATTGTCGCTACCTGGATTACGGTTGCTGCGCTGGTGTTGGCCTTCTTTATCAAGAGAGTGAACGTCAACAAGGAAGCCACTCCGCTGGAAACCAAAACGGTAGCTGCACCTTCCAAAGGCTGAGGCGTCACACAGTTTAATTTATAAAAAATAACAGCCGGCTCAGGAGCGTTTCCTGAGCCGGCTGTTATTTTGTTTTATGGAATCAATGCGGGATTCACAAGCTTAATGAAATTATTTTCCTGCTGCGGCTTCCAGATAACGTTTGATAAATTCAAGGGATTTGCCCGATAGCTCAGTTCCGCCGCGGATCCCTGCGATCATATCGGTTTTGCCCAAAGCCAGGTTGGCTGAAAGCGGACTGCTTGAAAGGTCGATGCCATATACATGAGAAGAGGTGTCGTCTTCCGTCTTCTGCTTTAATGCGGTTTCGCCGGTCAGCAGGGATTTTAATTCGCCGTTTGCGTAATCATCAAGCTTCTGCAGCGCTCCGCCTTGAGCCAGCCAGTCGAAAGTCGATTTATCCATGATATAAAGATCCGGTTTCTCGGTCATGACATCAATTTGGGCTTTCTGCTGCAAAGCTATCGCCATTTGCCCGGCATTTGTATTATCCATGGGCAGATAGGTTACATGGGCGGTTACCCGTTTCCAATCCGGGAAGGGAGCGAGGATGGACTGCTCCAAAGCTTCGCCAGCTTTGCTTCCGTCAGGCAAAACGAAGTTGCCGATAAACATGACCGAAAGATCAACCGGAGGGAGGCTTGCCAGTCTTTCCTGCTCTTGCTTATGATTGACGTATGTGGTGATGGCAACGATAATGACGACCAATGCCAGCAGCGACAACCAGATTTTGGTCCGGTGAAGCCGGAGGAAATCGTCGGTTTTCTCAGCGGCCCCAGCCCATTTGCCCCATTTGCGGAACCGCTCCTGCCGTTTCTGCTCGATGATCTTGTTGTCTTCGTAGTCGATGATGAAACGATAAGCACGGTTAATGGCTTCGAAGTCCTCCTCCGGCTCGGTTCCTTCCTGGGATCGGCCTCGGGAACGGGACCTTCGGACATACAGATCGTATTTCTTGTTCACTTCCTCCCGCGGTGCCCCTTCTTCGAGCCCAAGGGTTTGGTAGGCCTTTCTCAACTCGTCCATGTTTCTGCTCTCCTCTGTCTATTAAAAATGTTGCCTTAGCTTTATTATAATAGCTGTTATTTTTAAATGAAAACCCGGAAGCCGGGCTTTAAATCTTTGGATTCAGCTATTTACCATTTAGGCTCCTGGTATTATCATAAACAATTGAGAATGCGTTTACAAATAACCGGGGAAGAGGGGTTAGGCATGAGCATACTGGAAGAGCGCACGAAAGTGCTGTTTATTGGCGACAGCGTAACGGACTGCGGCAGGAATTACGAGGATCAGGCCAGTTTAGGTGCCGGATATGCTTTTCTGGCAGCGGCCGAATTTGGGCGGCGCTATCCGGAGAAGCAGGTGACTTTCCTTAATAGAGGAATAAGCGGACATCGGGTCAAGGATCTGGAAGAAAGATGGGATAGGGACTGCCTCCAGCTGAAGCCGGATTATGTTTCCATTCTGATCGGAATAAATGATACCTGGCGCAGATACGATCAAAATGATCCAACCTCCGTGGATAACTTTAAGGACGGTTACCGCCGTTTGATCGAGCGGACGCTCAACCAGGGCGTGAAGAAACTTATATTGATGGAACCCTTTGTTGTCCCCGTCCATGAAGAGCAGCAGGGCTGGTACGAAGATCTGAATCCGAAAATTCAGGCCGTACGGTCGCTGGCTAAGGAATTTGGAACGCTGTATGTACCGCTGGACGGATTAATTAATGCCGCAAGCACGGGGACAGGGGCAGCTTATTGGGCGGAAGATGGCGTTCATCCTTCCACAGCCGGACATGGCCTGATTGCCGATGCCTGGTTAAGCGTGGTTGGGGCCAAATAAGAGAGCTAATCCGGTGAAAAAAAGGAGCCGAAAAGTCAGATGACTCTTCTAGCCCCAAGATACATGCCGCTCCAATAACTGGAATCGAGATCACTGATCTGTACGCCCGGGTCCCCGTAGGTATGGATGAAGCTGCCGTTGCCGATGTAGATGCCGACGTGTCCGGCGATTTTATCGTCCTGGAAACGTCCGGGAACGGTGAAGAAGACGAGGTCGCCTGGCTGAAGCTCCGATTTCTTGACCGGAGTGCCGGTGTTTGCCTGATCTTTGGCCACCCTTGGCAGCTGGACGTTAAATTTGGCGAATACATGCTGAGTAAAGGACGAGCAGTCGAAGGTTCCGGTATCCTCATAATCATCGGAGCCAAACACATATTTTGTACCCATAAACGTTTTGGCGAAAGCAATCAGCTTGTCTACATCGGCAGTGCTCTGGATATGGATGCGAGGTGTTCTTCCGGGAATTACACGGTCGTCCGCAAGCCGTCCGGGGAACGGGGCAAAAATAATTTCCTGCTTGGGGCCGTTCCAGCCAATCTGGGTGCCGAGCAAGTCGCTCATGGCATTTCGTGTAAAATACAAATCGTCATTTCTGGCCTCAGGAGCATGGCTTAGAATCACGGGATGATTCATCGACATAGCCTCGGCCTGTCCGGCTTTGGCCCGGTAGAGGACGTCGGTAAAGCCGACCAGAAATTCATCGCCACGCCGGATGACATTTAATCCAAGCTGCTTGGCCGCAAGGGAAAGCGGAATTTGCTTCAATGTTGTAGAGCTGTCGTGGTACCCCTGCTTATTGTCAAAAGAGAGGGTTCTAGGACTGCTGCCTTTATCGGAGGCCGTTTTGTTGCCGGGATTGGAATGGCTGCAGGAGGTGGTCGAAAGGGCGATCAGCGCAGCCAGAGCTGCGGCGGATATTTTTTTTAGGGAAAAGGGTAATGTCATAAAGGTGCACTCCATTTCTAGAGAATAAGCTACTCCAGAAGTTTGTGATAATTAACCCGGAATTATGTAAGCAATGGACAAACGACTTGACTTGGAAGGAGCCAATTGAAATGAACCAATACCAGGCATATGAAGGAACCTATCAGGGGGAGAAAGCAGTTTGGCTGAAGGCGGGGCGTTATGAAGCGGTGCTGCTGCCCGAGACCGGCGGCAATCTGATTGCTTTCAAGGATGTCGAGAAGGGGTACAGCTTTCTGAGAGAACCCGAGGTAGGGAAGATCGAGGAATTTAAAACGTCTCCAGGCGTTTATGGCATTCCCGTATTATTCCCGCCAAACCGCTATGAAGACGGCAAGTTCCCTTGGAACGGGCAGACCCTTCAATTTCCGGTGAATGAAGAAGCTACAGGCAATCATTTGCATGGATTTCTACATACGGTTCCGTGGGAAGTAGAAGAGTTAGGGACAACCGAACAGGAAAGCTTCGTTACGGCTAAAATTCAGGTGGACGAGAACAGCAGGGTGTACGGCCATTTTCCGTTTGTATTTACGATGAAGCTGCGTTATTCGCTCAGCCAAGATGGCTTAAGCCAACATGTATTCATCAAAAACGACGGACAGCAGACCATGCCTCGTCTTCTCGCCTTCCACACGGCCATTAACGCTCCTTTCGCGAAAGAAAGCGATAGCAGCGACTATAAGGTGAAGCTGACCCTCGGAGATCGCTGGGAGCTGTCAGAACGGATGCTGCCGACAGGGCGTTATCAGAACTTGTCTGCTTTTGACCAGGGGCTCAAAGGAGAGGGCGTCTATCCGTTTGCAGAATCCATGGATAACCATTATACTGCCGTGCCGCAGCAGGGCCGCAACCGGATGGAGCTGACGGACAGCAGACTGAAGCTGACGCTCGTATATGATGTCGGTACTTCTTATAAACAGTGGATGATCTGGAATAACGGCGGGACACCGGGTTTCTTCTGTCCGGAACCGCAGATGAATCTGGTGAATGCACCCAATGTGGATCTTCCGGCTGAGGAGATTGGATTGTTTGGTCTTGAACCCGGGGAAATTTGGGAAGAAACGAGCCGTTTGTACGTGAAGGAAGCCAGATAACCAAAGCCTAATAATCAAAGACAAACAAGGCAAACAAAAAGACGTTCTCTACGCGGAGGACGTCTTTTGTGCGTATATGGGGATGGTCAACTAAAAGTGACGGGACGGACAACACAACTAGTAACGTTGACCTGCCGGGGAGGCTGCTCGAGTAAGCGGATTCTCCGTGGTGAGTAGATTCGAGCAAATAAAATCAGTGCGACAGCTGTTTCTTCACGTAACGCTGCAGCCAGGGAGCGACATTTAAAGTCTTCGGATAAGATTCCTTATCCTCAAAGCGCAGCATTTGATTCTCAATAGCGGACACTTTCTCTTTGTTCGCATAACATTGGTGAGCAACGCGGACAAAACAAGGATGGGTCAGCAGGCTGTTCTGTTCTTCGGCGGACAACTTCTTCTTTATGGTATAGTTTCGTCCGTAAAAGCTGACAAGTCCTTTGCTGCCCACCTTAAAGAAATAAGCATCTTCAACCGGTTCGAAATTTTCGTAAACATCCCTTTCCGGATAGGCTACATTCATCTTAAGAAAACCCCCTTCACAAGATGTGCTGTTAGCGCTTACAATTATAACATATTCGGTAGGCGGAAATAAGGTGTTTACAAATTTTTTTTGTGAAAAATGCTAAAAAATTTTATAAAGAAATCTGGGTTTTGGCGAAAAAGGCCTGCAGCGCAAACGAAGCTGCTCCCAGCACGCCGGAATCCAGCTTAAGGCGGGAGATTTCCAGGCTTACTCTCGCGTAATGAAAAGATAAAGATCTCTCTTTAACCGTGTCATACAGCGGTTTGGCAATCCAAGGTTCGATTAAAGCGATCCGGTTGCCGATAATGACGCGCTGAGGATTAAACAGATTGATTAAATTGGAGATGCCGATGCCCAGATGGCGGCCGACATGCTCCATAACGGCAATCACCTGAGGATCGCCGTCTTCGGCAAGCCGGATCAGATCCTCTAGGGCAGGCGGGTTGCCCCCCGTGTGCTTGCGCACGCTGTCAAGCTTGGCTGCTTCAAGCAGCAGCGCATTCTCTGAGGCATAAAGCTCCCAGCAGCCCTTGTTGCCGCAAGAGCAGGGTTCGCCGTCCAGCTTGATGGAGAAATGGCCGGCTTCTCCGGCAAATCCGGACGAACCCCGGTACAGGTGTCCTCCTAATAAGATGCCGGTTCCGATCCCGTGGCTGACACTGACGTATAAAAGATTGTCGGTATCCTGGGCCGCCCCGTATTTGTGTTCACCGACAGCGCCGGCATTGGCCTCATTGTCAATGACTACAGAAAGCTGCAGCTCCTCGGTCAGCATTTGCTGGAGGGGAACGCCCGACCAATGCAGGTTGGGGGCGAACAGGACGGAGCCCTGCTCATCCACGATGCCGGGCACACCAACGCCTACACCGATAATCCCGTAAGGGCTTTCCGGCGCACGTGCAGACAGCTCCCTGACGGCCCGAACAACAACCCCGCAAATATGTTCAGCCGAATTGGATTCCAGCTGAAACCAGCAGTGGTCCTTGATCGCTCCGCCGAGGTCGGTCAAAACGGCTGTCACCGAGTCGATCCGCACGTCTACGCCGATGGCATAACCGGCCTGCTCGTTAAACAGCAGCATAAGCGGCTTGCGTCCGCCGCTGGATTTGCCGGGTCCCATTTCGTGAACCAGATGTTCATCGATCAGTTCGTTGACGAGGCTGGAGACCGTTGTTTTATTAAGGCCGGTCAATTCTGAAACCTTGGCTCTGGAAATGGGGGAACGGCTGCGTATCATATCCAGCACAATTGACTTATTAATTTTCTTAACTAGGAACAAATCTCCGGTTTGCTTCATAAAATCCCCCTGAAGAGCATAAATAGTATAGGTTTGCAGCCGGTTACCCCCAGCGGGGGCGCCATGCAGGCAGCTATCCGATTATCGTTGTATAGTAAGTGTAAGGCTGCTGACGTTTTTTTTCAAATACTTTGTTTATCCAATAGACAAACTAACGATCCTGTATTATGATAATAAACGAAATCAGTTCAACATTTAATCTGGGAGGTTTTGAAATGAGTCATTTTTCTGATATTAATGTAATCGCTTACGAAGGTCCGTCCTCCAAAAACCCGCTTGCATTCAAACATTATAATCCTAAAGAAGTAGTAGCCGGCAAAACGATGGAAGAGCATCTGCGTTTCGCAACCGCTTACTGGCATACTTTTGTAGCTGACGGTACGGATATGTTCGGCCGCGGTACAGCGCTTCGTCCATGGGACAGCTACAGTGGCCTGGATCAAGCAAAATTCCGTGTGGAAGCTTCTTTTGAATTCTATGAGAAATTAGGCGTTCCATACTTCTGCTTCCACGATGTCGATATCGCACCGGAAGGCGATACCCTTCAGGAAACGAACAAAAACCTGGATGTTATCGTTGCGATGATGAAGGATTACATGAAGACCAGCAAAGCCAAACTGCTGTGGAATACGGCTAACATGTTCACCAATCCGCGTTACACGCATGGCGCCGGTACGTCCAGCAATGCTGTCGTTTATGCCCGTGCTGCTGCTCAAGTGAAAAAAGGCCTGGAAGTCGGCAAAGAGCTTGGCGCACAAAACTATGTATTCTGGGGCGGCCGCGAAGGTTATGAAACCCTGCTGAACACCGACATGGCGTTTGAGCTTGACAACCTGGCGCGCCTCTACCGCATGGCGATTGACTATGCGAAAGAAATCGGCTTTGATGCTCAATTCCTGATCGAACCAAAACCAAAAGAGCCAACCAAGCACCAATATGATTTCGATGCGGCCACAACGATTGCTTTCTTGTATCGCTACGATCTGAAAGATCATTTCAAACTGAACCTGGAAGCCAACCATGCTACGCTTGCCGGACATACGTTTGAGCATGAGCTGCGTGTTGCCCGCGACAACGGCGTGCTCGGTTCCCTTGACGCCAACCAAGGCGATGTGCTGCTCGGCTGGGATACGGACGAATTCCCGTACGATCTGTACACCACCACTTTGACTATGCATGAAGTGCTGAAGAACGGCGGCTTGGGTAAAGGCGGCGTAAACTTCGACGCTAAAGTGCGCCGCGGTTCCTTCGAGCCGGTTGACCTGTTCTATGCTCATATTGCGGGAATGGACGCTTATGCGAAAGGATTAAAAGTGGCTGCCAAAATGATCGAAGACAACTACTTCGAGAACATTGTTGCTGACCGCTACTCCAGCTTCAAGAGCGAAGTGGGCGAGTCCATCGTTTCCGGTAAAGCAACGTTGAAATCCTTGGAAGAATTTGCGCTGCAAAATAACCCTGTCAACAACAAATCCGGCCGTCTTGAGCTGATCCGCGCTACGCTGAACCAATACATCCTTGGAGATCTGTAAGCCGACAAGAGGCCGCTCTAAGGCTTGCAAAGGAGAAGGACTATGGAGTATGTAATAGGCATCGATTTGGGAACCAGCTCGGTCAAAGCCCTGCTGGTGAACCGCGAAGGCAAGGTTTGCGGCGAAGCATCGGAATCCTACCCGCTCATTACGCCTAAATCAGGCTATAGCGAGCAGGAGCCGGAGCAGTGGGTGGAGAAAAGCCTCTCCGCCCTCCGCAAGCTTGTCACGGACAGCGGAATTGAAGCAGGAGCCGTCAAGGGCATCAGCTTCTCGGGCCAGATGCACGGCCTTGTGCTGCTGGATGAGCAGCACAAGGTGCTGCGCAATGCCATTCTCTGGAATGATACCCGCACAACCAAGCAGTGCCGCCAGATTGAAGAGAAGCTTGGGGAGCAGCTGTTATCCGTCACCCGGAATCCGGCGCTTGAAGGCTTTACGCTGCCCAAAATCCTCTGGGTGCAGCAGCATGAACCGGAGCTGTTTGCGAAAGCTTCTGTGTTCCTGCTGCCGAAAGATTATTTGCGCTACCGCCTGACGGGCGAGCTGGGCATGGATTATTCGGATGCAGCGGGCACCTTGCTGCTGGACGTGGCCGGACGACGCTGGAGTCCGGAAGTGCTTGAGGCTTTTGGTTTGGACGAAAGCTTCTGTCCAAAGCTGGTTGCTTCGACGGAATGTGTAGGCACGCTGCTGCCTGAGATGGCGGAGCAAAGCGGGCTGACCACAGACGTCAAGGTGTTCGGCGGCGGGGCCGACAATGCCTGCGGCGCCACTGGCGCGGGTATTCTGGGGCCGGGCGAAACGCTGTGCAGCATCGGCACCTCCGGCGTGATCCTCTCCTACGAGGAGAATGCGTCGGCTGACTATGCAGGCAAGGTCCATTTCTTTAACCATGCGGAGCCGGATGCTTTTTACGCCATGGGAGTAACCCTGGCGGCCGGAAGCAGCCTTAGCTGGTTCCGGGATACATTTGCGTCGGGCATCTCGTTCGATGAGCTGCTGGCGGGTGCGGCCACGGTTCCGGCCGGAGCGGACGGTCTGCTGTTTACGCCGTATCTGTCCGGCGAACGTACACCGCATGCGGATTCTGCGATCCGAGGCAGCTTTATCGGCATGGACCTGCGCCATAAGAAAGAGCATTTTACCCGGGCGGTGATTGAGGGAATTACGTTCTCCTTGCGCGAGTCTATCGAAATCTTGCGCAGCGCCGGCAAACAGATCGATACGATCGTGTCGATCGGCGGAGGCGCCCGCAGCGAGCTGTGGCTGCAAATGCAGGCCGACATCTTCAACGCCGAGGTGGTCCGTCTGGAAAGCGAGCAGGGTCCGGCCATGGGAGCGGCTATGCTGGCCGCTGCCGGCCTGAACTGGTTCAGCTCCTTGAAGGAATGCGCCGGCCAATTTATCGGCAAAGCGGCCAGCTATCAGCCTTCAGGAGAACAGGTTAAGCTGTATAACGACTTATATCCTTTGTATAAAGACGTGTATACCAGCACCCAATCACTGAACCGCAAGCTGGGGCCGTTCCGCTCGTAGATAAGAATGCAAGATAAGAGGTCCAACCTTTTTCCACCTTTTTCCACCCCCCTTTCGTGTTATGAAGGCATTCATACAACGAAAGGGGGGTTTTTATGATTATGGCCATAAACCGGGCTGGGATTCAAACCGCCGCCTGCCGTTTAAGGCTTAATAAAGGAGAAATAATGGATCTCAGGGGAGGTGCTGTGCGATGAGAAAGCTGAGATGGGGGATTATGGGCACTGCCAGCGTGGCCCGCGATTCCGTAATTCCGGCGATTCGTGAATCCGAAACGGGGATTGTAGGAGCAGTGGCCAGCCGGGATTTGAGGAAGAGCAGAAAGCTGGCACAGGAGTTGGGCGGAGCCATCAAAGCGTACGGGCATTACGAAGAGCTGTTTGAAGACCCGGAAATAGAGGCCGTCTATATCCCGCTGCCCAATCATTTGCATGCTGAATGGAGCATCGCTGCCATGCAGGCCGGCAAACATGTCTTATGCGAGAAACCGGGCGCTTTGACCGCCGGTCAGTTCGCGGAGGTCCTGTCTGTTTCCGAGACGACAGGCAAACATTATGCAGAGGCGCTGATGTACCGCCATCACCCGCAGTTTAAGGAAGTCAGGCAGCGTATCCGGCAGGGGGCGATTGGCGAACTGCGGCTGATCCGGGGCTGCTTTACCTGCAGCAGCTCGGAAGCACAGGGCAACATCCGCTTTCGTCAGGAGTGGGGCGGAGGAGCGCTGTATGATCTTGCCGAGTATCCGCTCAGCGCAGCCCGCTGGCTGACCGGCAGGGAGCCGGAGGCCGTGACCGTACATGCCGTATATTCGGACGCGCATGGCGGTGTCGATATGACGGCTTCCGGGCTTGTGGAATTTCCGGACGGGGTTTCTTTGCTGTTCGACTGCGGTTTATGGAGCGAGGAGAGACGTTGTCTAGAAATTGTAGGGAGTGAGGGACGCATTGAAATCCCCCATGCTTTCTCGGGCAAGGAACAATCCGGTTATTTCTTGTATAAAGGCATGGAGACGAGTGAAAGCCGGGAACGTCCCTTAAACGCATATGTACTTGAAATCGACCATTTTGGCCGGATCGTGCTGGAGGGGAAGCAGCCGGATTTCACGGCGGCGGATGCGCTGGCGAATCTCCGTTTGCTGGACGCCTGCCGTCGGTCGGCCCGCGAGAAACGGCGGATCGTGCTGGAAACCGCTGCACAGCAAGGCGCCTCTTTGGCTCAAGGCATCTAAATATCAAGTTTGGGTTTGGTCTCAATGAAAACGAAGTGATATGATAAGATTAAGATGTAAATAAAGTCATATACTTATCATTTCGAGGAGGACATCTTGTGGCAAATTCCAACCCAAACCTATACTTGTTCATTGGTTCATATGCGGAGGCCGATGGACCTGGTGTATACGTGTACAAATTTAATGAAAGCACCGGCGAGCTGGCTCAGATTCAGGAGATTTCCGGCTTAAAAAATCCAACCTTCCTGAATGTGGATCCTTCGGCACATAAGCTTTACAGCATTGCGGAGACGGTCAACGCAGAAGGGAAAAAAGCCGGCGAAGCCGTTGCTTTCTCTATAGACCCGGCTACCGGCAGACTTGCCGAGCTGAACCGCAATATCAATATGGACAATACGCTCTGCCATATCCAGCGGGTGGATGAGTTCGGTTATGCCTTCGTTTCCAGCTACCACGGGGGGAAAGTCGGAGCTGTCAAACTGAATGAGGATGGGACCGTGGGAAAGCTGACGGACGAGAAACATCACGAGCCTTTGGAAGGTCAGCCCGCCGATGCGGTTTCCCATGTTCATTCGGCCTTCTTCAGCCCGGATAAAAAATATTTGTTGGTGAACGATCTTGGTCTGGATCTGATCCGCACCTATAAATTCGACGCGGCGTCCGGCACGCTGACGTTCCATGGAGATACCCGCACTGCCCAAGGCGCTGGCCCTCGTCATTTGGCCTTTCACCCTTCCAAGCCTTACGTCTTTGTGATCCATGAATTGAACTCTACCATCGTGTCCTACCGTTATGAGGCTGAAAGCGGAGCATTAACCGAAATTCAGTCCGTCTCTACGCTTCCGGCAGGCTTCGAGGGATCCAACGGAACAGCGGAAATCGCCGTTTCCAAGGATGGACGATTTGTTTACGGCTCCAACCGTGGACATGACAGCATCGTGATTATGGCTGTTGATCAGGCTACTGGCGAACTGAGCGTTGTGGATTATGTTTCGACAGAAGGCGGACACCCTCGCCATTTTGCCTTGACGCCAAGCGGGGATTATTTGATTGCCGCCAACCGGGACGGGAATAATCTTGTTGTCTTCAGCGTCAATAAGGAGACGGGGCTGATTCAGGCCACAGGGGTTACGGCTGCTGTATCCAAACCCGTTTGTGTGCAGCCTTTTTATCTGTAAGGTAAATACTGCTAGGTACTACCAAAAGCGGAAGCGGCGGAGGGATAACCCTGAGAGATGAACAAACAATGATGGAGCTGATTCTCGGCATTGCGGGCCGGGATGAGCGCGTGAGAGCAGCAGCATTAAACGGATCGCGGAGCAATCCAGCTGCTCCAAAGGATATTTTTCAAGATTATGATGTAGTCTATCTGGTTACAGAGGTCCAGTCCTTTATCCAGGATCCGGGCTGGATTGATGCGTTCGGAGAACGGATTATATCGCAGTGTCCTGAGCTGATGACGTTAGTTCCGCCTGAAGCCAACGGAAGATTTGTTTATTTGATGCTGCTGGCTGACGGCAATCGGATTGATCTGCGGCTGATTCCCGTTGAACAAGCGGAGGCTTATCTGCTGGAGGACAAGCTTACGGTTGTTTTGCTGGACAAGGATAACAGACTACCGGAACTGGCCATGCCATCGGATGAAGATTATCGGGTTCAACCTCCAACAGCCGAACTGTTCGCTGACTGCTGCAATGAGTTTTGGTGGGTGTCCACTTACGTAGCCAAGGGATTGTGGAGACGGGAAATACTTTATGCCCAGGACCATCTGAACGCTCATGTCCGGCCGATGCTGCTAAAAATGCTAAACTGGCAGGCAGGCATCCGGACGGATTTCTCTGTCAATACAGGCAAAAGCAGCAAATATCTGCAAGCTTACCTGCCTGAATCAGACTGGGAACAGCTGCTGGATACCTATGCCGGTGCCCATGAGGAGGACGTGTGGGAGGCTCTGTTTGCCATGACGGAGCTGTTTCGAAGCACGGCTAAACAAGTGGCTGAACATATGCAATATGGCTATCCGGAGGAGGACGACAGGAAAGTAACTGCTTATTTACGGCGAGTGTCGGAGCTTCCAAGGGATGCGGACCAGTTCACATGGGAATAAAAAGCAGCAAAGGAGCGCCAAGCGGCGCTCCTTTGTTTATATTGCTTAAAGTGACTATTATCAGCTTTATGGCGATTTGGCTTGATCTAGGAGAGTGTTACTGCTGCTCCTTCAGGAGACCGGATTCACGCACACCGTTCATAAAAGCCATAAACTGCGGGATATCCAGCTGCTGCGCTGCATCGGACAACGCTGTCTGCGGGTCCGGATGCACTTCAAGCATTACGCCGTCCGCTCCGGCAGCCAGGGCGGCTTTGGCGCATGGGAGCATAATGTCCTTGCGTCCGGTGGAGTGGGTAACGTCAACCATGACTGGCAGATGAGTTTCCTGTTTAAGGATCGGTACTGCGGAAATGTCGAGCGTATTGCGGGTCCATTTTTCATACGTGCGAATGCCCCGTTCAATCAGCATCAGATTGGAATTGCCGCTGACGGCAATGTATTCCGCAGCATGAACAAATTCCTCCAGCGTAGCTGCAATTCCGCGTTTAAGCAGTACAGGAATTTTGGCTTGGCCGGCTTCCTTCAGAAGCTCGAAGTTCTGCATATTGCGCGCGCCGATTTGAATGACGTCGATATAGTCGGCAGCAAGTTCGATATGCGCAGGATGGACGATTTCGCTGATCGTGACCAGCCCGAATTCATTGGCGACTTCCTTAAGCATTTTTAAACCTTCGATGCCAAGACCCTGGAAATCGTAAGGCGAGGTTCTTGGCTTGAAAGCTCCGCCGCGCATGACCTTGACACCGGCTTCTTTGAGAGCGGCAGCTACTGTGCGGAGCTGGTCATAAGACTCAACCGAGCACGGGCCGGCTACCATAACCTGCGTAGGTCCGCCGATCGTAATGCCTTTAAGGTCGATGATGGTGTTCTCCGGCTGGTTCTTGCGGCTGACGAGCAGCTGGCGTTTATGTTCTTCTTCCTGCAGATTCAGGGAAGCTTTGAAGATTTCCTTGAACAGCTGTTTGATTTCGGCATCTTTGAAGGGGCCTGGGTTGTGTTTGACCAGCTCCTCGAGCATTTCGCGTTCGCGTACCGGATCAAATTTGGGCACGCCTTGTTTTTCCTTGATTTCTCCGATGCTCCGGGCAACTTCGGCGCGGGCGTTAAGCAGGCGCAGAAGCTCCATGTTAATCTCGTCAAGCCGGGTGCGAAGCAGTTCCAGCGTTTCATTCATCCTAATCTCTCCTCTGTACATGAAAATATAATAACAGGCGTCAATCAAACTTGTAGGAAAATAAAAAAGCCGCCCATCAAGGGACGGCTGAAGCCGTGGTACCACCCTTGTTGGACAACTTGTGAAGTTTCCCGCTCAAATCACGATAACGGCGTGACCCCGGGCGATTCTACTAGGGAAGAGCCCATTCTAAGGGCTTCCGTTCAAAAAGCCTGCTCTGGAGTGAATTGGCGCATGGCATCCTCAGAGGGCTCTCAATCTGCGGCTCCTCATTCCCTGTTCAGGAAGCAAATTTTGCGTTACTAGTCTCCGTCAAAGCATTTATCAATGTTAACTCGGATTATAGGACGTTGCCGAATTGATGTCAAGGTTATCCTGGCCCAAAATTCATACGGAAAGAAAAACTGCCAGAAAAAAGTTGAGACCTTTTTGCGTTTAATGCGTAAAATAGGCTAAGACCTATTTTGATTCGAAGGAGCACACCCACGCATGACTTTTAAACAATTTTTCTACATACCTGGCGTTAGGCGGGTCATCGCTCTAATCTTTGTACTGCTTGCGCTCTACCTATTCAAAAGTATGCTCAACATTATTCTGCTGACCTTTATATTCACCTATTTAATCAACAGGCTGCATGGTTTTGTTATGAAGTTTGGAGGGCCTCGGTTAAAGTTAAGCAGGAAACTGGCTGTCATTGTCATTTATTTGGTATTAGTCGGCTTGCTGGCCAGCGGAATTTATAAATATTTGCCTCTCTTTATTAACGAGCTGAGCGATTTGGTCAATCAGGTGATTTCCTTCTATAACAAACCTCCGATTGATTTGCCGGACAATGTTGTCGTTAACTACTTAATGGAATCGCTGAAGGATATTGATCTGGCGAGTTACATTTCCGGCGGCTTTAATTTTCTATTGCATACGTTGTCCGACATTGGCAAGCTGAGCCTTAATTTATTTATAGCGCTAATTCTGAGTTTGTTCTTTATGCTTGAAAAAGAGAAGGTTACCCGTTTTACAGCCAATTTCCGTTCGAGTAAAGCGGCTTACATTTTTGAAGAGCTTGAATATTTCGGCAGCAAATTTGTCCATTCCTTCGGTAAAGTCATTGAGGTTCAATTTCTGATTGCGCTGGTGAATGCGACGCTGTCCACCTTGTTCCTGTGGATTCTCGGTTTTCCCAACCTGCTTGCTTTGGGCATCATGATTCTGCTGCTTGGTTTCGTGCCGGTTATGGGGGTGATCGTTTCCCTGATTCCGCTTTGCGCGATAGCGTTTAAGATTGGCGGGGCGGTCAAAATTATATATGTCCTGATTATGATTATTGTTCTTCATGCAATTGAGTCCTACGTGCTGAATCCGAAGTTCATGTCCAACAAAACGCATTTGCCGATCTTCTATACCTTTATGATCCTGATTGTTTCGGAGCATTTTTATGGCGTATGGGGATTGATTGTCGGCGTACCGGTCTTCATGTTCCTGCTGGATATTCTGGAGGTGCCGATTTCCGTTTCGCCGCCGCCAGCGGCAGAGCTTAAGACAGAACCAGCTAAAAGCCCGGATGAACCGGAAAGAAATGAATAATATTTCTCCCGCAGCTTCATCGTAAGACATTGTCTGAACGAAGGGGCGGGAGCTTATAACCATAGGGAAAGGCTGCCTAAGCAAGAAGACGGGCAGCTTTTTGTTTGCCGGAATGTCTCGCGGATGTTTTGCGTGATTGTTCGCTGGCTTTTTTATTGGAACCGTCATCTTTGTTCCTGTAAAATGAGACCAGGATGCAAGTGGCAGGGGAACGGGTAAGAATATTTAAGGATAAGAAAAATGAAAACGGACAACTTTAGGTTTATTACAAATAAAAGGAGCTGAGGATGATGAAGCAGGATGAAAGGGTGCTGGGCTTGGATATCGGTACTACAAGCCTTAAAGCCGTATTGTTTGGGCCAAACGGAACGATGATGGCCAAACACAGCTCGGAATACCCGCTGTATCAGCCGCAGCAGGATTGGGCCGAGCAGGATCCGGAGGAAATTCTGCAGGCGCTTGTAGATGCCGTTCGTCATGTGCTGCTTAAGAGCAAAGCCGATCCCAAGAAGATCATAGCCATTGGCTTCAGCGCAGCCATGCATTCGCTCATCGCCCTGGACGCTGACGGACAGCCGCTTACCCGTTCGCTCGTTTGGACGGATAACAGAAGCACCAGTCAAGCTGAGCGGTTAAAACAGCACGGCGGCCATGACATTTATCTGCGCACGGGCACACCGATTCATCCCATGTCTCCTCTATGCAAGCTGTTATGGATGAAGGAGGAAGACCCGGAGACCTTCCAGAAGTCGGCCATGTTCGTGGGGATCAAGGAATATTTGCTGTTCCGGTTATTCGGTACATATATCATGGATTATTCGATGGCTTCGGCTACAGGAATGTTTGAACTGTCAAAGCTTGATTGGGATGAGGGGGCGCTTAAGCTGCTTGAATTGGAGCGTTCCCGTCTGCCGCAGCCGGTTCCGACCACCCATATCCTTGAGGGCATGAACCAGACGCTGGCCGGCCATATGGGGCTGGATCCACAAACGCCGGTGGTCGTCGGGGCTAGTGACGGCGTTTTGGCGAACCTGGGGGTTGGCGCGATGGGTGAAGGGGAAGTAGCGGTCACGATCGGAACTAGCGGAGCCGTACGAATGATGACGGATAAGCCGCTGACGGATGGTCAGCAGAGGACTTTTTGTTATGCTTTGACCGAGAGGCATTGGGTGGTGGGAGGCCCTACCAATAACGGAGGCATCATGCTCAGATGGCTTCGCGACCAGTTTGGCTCGCCTGAAGTGGAGGTAGCCAAAAGGCTGAATATCGACCCTTACGATTTGATGATCCAATATGCTGAGAAGGTGCCGGCAGGTGCGGAGGGACTGCTGTTTCTGCCGTTTCTTACGGGGGAAAGAGCGCCAATCTGGAATCCGGACGCGAGGGGGTTGTTTTTCGGGATCAGCCTGCGGCATCAGAGGGAGCATTTTATCCGGGCTGTGCTTGAAGGCGTTATTTTCAGCATCTTCTCGATTGGTGTTGCCCTGCGGGACCTGGCCGGTCCGGCCACAAAAATTATCGCTTCCGGAGGTTTTGCCCGCTCAGCTGTATGGCGCCAGATTTTGTCCGACGTGATGGGCAAGGAGCTGCTGGTGCCGGAAGTGGAGGAGGCTTCGGCGCTTGGCGCCGCAGCTATCGCGTTATATGGCGTTAAGGATCTTGAGGCGCTGGAGGACGTGAAACATTGGGTCCGCATTTCGGAGACCCACAAACCGAATCTTCAGAACAGCGAGGTTTATCTGCAGCTCTTTGACATGTATGAACGGTTATACAGCAAGCTGAAATCCGAGTTTCAAGTTATGGCTGAATTCCAGCGCACAGGTGGTTTTATGCCGACGCCGGATCAATAAGGGGAAAATAAACAAGCCGCTGATTTCAAGCGGCTTGTTTAGAAGGCTGGGGGAGCAGGCTTAAGGCCTAACTCCTCCTAATTATCTTGGACGGCTGTCCAGGAGCGTTGTCACCGTTAGTTCGATTCCTGCATTTTGACTTCGTGTTGACGGAATATGCCGTCCGGAGCGCCGGTTTTGGAATCGCGTTGCTCGAGCTGTTTGCTCCAGTCGCGGTTAACGATTTCCTTGAATTTGGCAGGCAGGGCAGCTTTGAGTTTACCTGCCCGCTCGGCATCGATTTTGCCGTTTTGGACGGCCGAATCAATCCTTTTTGAGGTAGCTTCGGTCAATTTGCCGATATATTCGCTCTCCGACCAGCCTTTCTTCTCTTTCACGATCTGCATCAGGGTATGTCCGGCTTTCAGCTGGTTCACCAGCTCGGCTTTCTCCACTCCGATCAAGTCGGCTGTTGTCCGGACCGCATAGCCGGCAAAAAAAGGCTTGTGGTGATGCCGCTTATGCCCATGATCTTCACCGTCCTTCGGTGAAGCCTTGCTGGCATCCCAGTCAGCCGGAGGTGTTGCCGCGGTCTGGAGGGAAGCAGGAGCCTGTCCAAAAGCCTTTTGAGGCGCCGGCAGCAGTGCGGCCATCAGGGTAAGGCTGACGACTCCGGCTGCTAGGGCGGTTGCTTTCAGGTTCATCATGTTTTGTTCCACCTCTGTCATTAATTTTGTTCGCTCCATCCTTTATTGTTGACAAAAACCAACTTTTTACCTAAAAATCACCTTAAAATTAGATAAATTTTGTTTTTGGGATCTGAGCAGGGTAAGAGGTAAAATGATTTTTTAGGTGTGTCGGGAGGGTTACATTTGAATTTTGGCGCCAGAATGTTCAAAACTGGATTAGCGGTAACGCTGGCTTTATATGCATCGCTTTGGCTGCAAATGGGTTCGCCGGTCATTGCGGCTATTGCCGCTATTTTTGCGATGCAGCCCTCGATCTATCGTTCATGGAGGTATTTGATCGACCAGCTGCAGACCAATACGCTGGGGGCAGTTCTTGCGCTGCTGGCCGGCATGGTTTTCTCCTCAGAGCCGTTTGCGATTGGGATTGTATGTATACTTGTTATTATGATTTGTCTTAAGTTCAAAATGGGGGATACCATCGGCATTACTTTAGTAACCGTGGTGGCGGTTATGGAAGCTTCGGGGCAATGGGATTTTGCCGTGACCCGTTTTGTACTGAGCTTGATCGGCATCGTCTCGGCTTTTCTGATTAATGTCTTTGTTTTTCCGCCAAAGCCGAAGGTTCAATTCGTGTCGGAGGTGCGGAAAACCTTTGACCGTCTCTCTCTATTAATGCGGACAGCGGTATCGGATGAGATGAAGGATAATATTTTTAAAGATGAGCAGCGTGCCTTGGAGAACGATATCAATTCGATCAACGGGAAATACAAGCTGATGGAAGAGGATCAGAAGAAGCTGAAGAAGCCGAAGTTCGGCGTAAGCCGCCAGCTGGTCGTCTACAAGCAGATGCTTAATACACTGCGCAAAGGCTATGAAGTGATTGAGGCGACCCAGGAGCATTATTTCCAAGTCGGCCGGTCCAAAGAAATTGACCTTAAATTTGATCAGCAAATGGAGAAGCTGATTAAATTCCATGAACAAATCATGCTCAAATTCGATCATAAATTAAAGCCGGGATCGGTCGATTCGGATTGTATTCAGCAGGAGAACGATTTGTTCCTGAAAGAGATGCTGAGGTTATATAAAGAGGATGAGGATGGAACGCTTCGGCTTGCTATTGTGACCGCAGCGCTTTATGATTACGGACATCAGCTTGAACGTCTGAACCGGCTGGCCGGACATTCACCCGAGCATGCTGAGGCCTGAAGAACTACGCGCTTCGCCATAGATAGCTATCAGCCCGCCGCTATAATTAAAAAAAGTCCCGCCTATTGGCGGGACTTTAAAATTCATATTTGAATTCGAATGGAATTGATTAGACTGCCGTAAACTGATACAATAAAGAATGGACTGAAGAAATAAATTTTATGTGAAAATACTTCTGTTAGAATTTTATCACATAAATATATATTTGTCAATAGGCAACCTGGAGAAGAGGGGATGAATGGTTTGGATATGACCGAACAGACTCGGAAGGATGAACAAAACCGGGTTAATCACGTGGTGGAAGTGATCGATAAAAGAATTCAAGGATTGGAAAGTGAAGTGGGAAACGTCCGGACCGACGTGGTGGAGATGCGCCGTGATTTCTGGGACGATGTCACCATCAACTTTAGTGAAGCGGATGATGTGGGCGAGACCTCGACCAGCTTGCGTCAGCAGTCGGAGGTGCTGTCCGAACGGGAGAGAAGCCACAAGCATTCCTACGCGGCTTTGTCCAAGATGAAACGTCTGCGCCAATCCCCCTATTTCGGACGGATCGACTTTGCGGAGCGCGGAGAACCGGCAGATCAAATTTATTTAGGCATTGCCTCCTTGCTTGATCAGGACGACCAGACGTTTCTGGTTTATGACTGGCGTGCGCCGATCTCCAACTTGTATTATGACAGTACGCCAGGGCCGGCTTCTTATAAGACCCCTGTAGGGGAAATTGAGGGTGAAATGCTGCTGAAGCGTCAATTTGTGATCCGGGACGCTCAAATCAAGCTAATGTTTGATACAGGGGTGACAATTGGAGACGAACTGCTGCAGGAGGTGCTGGGAAGAAGCTCGGATGCCCAGATGAAAAGCATTGTAGCAACGATCCAGCGGGAGCAGAACCGGATCATCCGCAATGATCGCAGCCGGATGCTTATTGTTCAGGGAGCGGCTGGCAGCGGTAAAACTTCGGCAGCGCTGCAGCGGGTTGCTTATCTGTTGTACAAGTACCGCGAGCACCTGCAGGCGGATCAGGTCATTTTATTTTCCCCGAATCCTATGTTTAACAGTTATGTATCAACGGTGCTGCCGGAGCTTGGCGAGGAAAATATGCTGCAAACGACCTTCCAGGAGTATCTGGAGCATCGAATCGGCCGGGAATTCCAGTTGGAGGACCCGTTCGTACAGATGGAATATGTGCTGTCAGGAGAAAGCGGCAGCCCGGGATATGACGCTAGGATAGAAGGCATTCGCTACAAATCTTCGTCGCTGTATCTTCAGGCGATGAACGGCTACCGGAGCATGCTTGAAACCGAAGGAATGCTGTTCAGGCCGCTTCGCTTTCAGGGCAAAGAAATCATCAGCCGGGACCAGATCCGCGAGCGGTTCTACGCTTACGATTCCAGCATTACTTTGGCGAACCGCTGCGATTTGCTGCGGGAATGGCTGCTTAAGGAACTGGCTGATTTCAGCAAACGAGAGGTTGGGGAGCCTTGGGTAGAAGAGCAAATGCAGCTGCTGGACAGTGAAGATTATCAGATCGCTTATCAGCGCATGCGGCGGCAAAATCGCAAAAAAAAACCGTTCCTTCACCGACTATGAAGATGAAAAGCTGATTTTGGCCCGCATGGTCGTCAGCGATCGTTTGAAGCCGCTGCGAAGATGGGTGAAGGCGTTGCGTTTTGTGGATGTCAAAGGGCTGTATGCGCAGCTGTTTGCCAATAAAGCCGTTATGGAGCGGGCAAGCGGCGGCGATTTGCCGGCTTCCTGGGATGAGATCTGCCAATTCACCCTGGACAATTTGGAGAAAGGCGAGCTTGCCTACGAAGATGCAACTCCTTATCTTTATTTGCGGGAACAATTGCTGGGGTTCCGTTCCAACGGCAATATCCGTCATGTATTTATTGATGAGGCGCAGGATTATTCGCCTTTTCAGCTGTTTTTCCTGAAGCGATTGTTCCCGAGAGCGCGCATGACCGCGCTTGGCGACCTCAATCAGGCGATTTATGCCCATGGTTCCATCCTGCAGCAGACCTCCACGTTATTCCAGCTGTATGGAGAGGAAGAAACCGAGCAAATTACGCTGACTCAAAGCTACCGTTCAACCCGCCAAATCGTTGATTTCACGCGGCAAATGATCGAAGGCGGGGAGCAGATTGTTCCATTTAACCGGGATGGAGAGCTGCCGGAGGTCAGAATTGCGCACCAGCCGGATCACCTGAAAGCCGCGCTCTCGGCCGATCTGGACCGTTTGAAAGCGGAAGGCTACGAAACGATTGCCATTATTTGCAAAACGGCTGAAGAAAGCCGGATAACGTATGAATGGCTGAAGGAAGAGCATGCGCTGAAGCTGATCAAGAAAACAACGCTTTCCTTTGAGAAAGGCATCCATGTGATTCCGGCTTATCTGGCTAAGGGCGTGGAGTTTGATGCTGTGCTGATTTACGATGCCTCTGAGGAGCGGTACCGCCGTGAATCGGAAAGGAAGCTTTTTTATACGGCTTGTACGAGAGCCATGCACCTGCTTCATGTGTACAGTCTGGGAGAGCCG
This sequence comes from Paenibacillus yonginensis, assembly GCF_001685395.1. NCBI lineage: Bacteria > Bacillati > Bacillota > Bacilli > Caryophanales > Paenibacillaceae > Paenibacillus > Paenibacillus yonginensis. The sequence goes on from NZ_CP014167.1 coordinate 1,000,008, forward strand.
TCGCCGTTCATCCGATCTGTTAAACCTGCAGCTTATCGGACTGTTGAACTTGAGGCGACCCGGATAAACGGATAAACGGATAATAATGAGCGGAATGAACCACACTAACACGGATGTGTTCTTCACACATTTGAAAGGTGGTCTATTCAGTGGGCAACAATAAAGGGGCACTAATTGCGTTGGCTTCCATTCCGTTCATTATGACGCTCGGCAACTCGATGCTAATCCCGATTCTTCCGCAGATTTCGCAGGAACTCCGGATTAGTTCGTTCCAGGCAAGCATGTTGATTACGGTGTATGGGATCGTTGCCATTTTGCTCATTCCGGTAGCCGGTTATCTTTCGGATCGTCTGGGACGCAAGGCGGTGATTGTTCCCAGTCTGATTTTGGCCGGGGCTGGAGGAGCGGTGTGTGGAGCAGCAGTCTGGTTTGGAAGCGGCAAGCTGGTTTATTGGATTATTCTGGCGGGCCGGCTCATTCAGGGAATAGGCGCTGCCGGCGCTTTTCCAATCGTGATTCCATTCGTCGGTGATTTATTTAAAGATGATAAAGAAGTCAGTAAAGGTCTTGGCATAATCGAAACCTCGAATACATTCGGCAAGGTGATCAGCCCGATACTCGGAGCGGCGCTGGGCATGGTGTTATGGTACCTGCCTTTTATATCCATTCCGGTGTTATGCCTGATTTCGCTGCTTCTTGTTCTGTTTCTCGTGAAAAAACCAAAGAAAGCGAAAGAGGAGCCGAAGAGCCTTCGAGAGGTGCTTCATGCCGTCGGCGGGATTCTGAAAAAAGAAGGCCGCTGGCTTTATGCCATATTCGCCATTGGCGGCATCTGTATGTTCCTGCTGTTCGGGGTGCTTTCTTATTTGTCAGAGCAGCTTGAAGTGAAACATCATCTGCATGGGGTAGTCAAAGGCCTTGTTCTGGCCATCCCGCTGGCTGTTTTGTGTTTGGCTTCTTATATCACCGGGAAGAAGATTGGGAAAAACAAAACTGTAATGAAATGGTCCGGCGTCTCCGGCATGGTCTTGTCCACGGTTTCGTTGTTTGGCATCGGGCTGTTTAATAACATTTATTTTGTTATTGGCTGTCTGATTATTTGCGGTTCGGGGATAGGCGTTGTGCTGCCATGTACGGATTCTCTGATCACGGAAGGAATTGATCAGGAGATAAGGGGAACCGTGACTTCTTTGTACAACAGCATGCGGTTTATAGGGGTATCGTTTGGGCCTCCGGCTGTATCGCTGCTTGTAAATACGAGTCACAGGGTGATGTTTTTTGTGATTGCAGGTATTTCTTTGGTCGCGTTTGTGCTTATTCTGTTTGCGGTTAGACCCAAACCGGAGAAGAAGGAAGGCGGAGGACAAATCCCGCGCCCCGCTCCTTCGGGTTAATCTTAAACAGCTGGATGAGAGATCAGCCAGCTGTTTTTCTTTGTCCGCCCGGGATTAAAATCGTTAAGGCATAAAAAAACAGTTTTGCGGCCCGTCTGCTTTTGGTATGATAATACAGGCAAGTTTATTCTACGGCTCCGCTTCAATTTCGGCAGACGGCTGCCCTACATATGGTAGCTCCCGGAGGGAGCGTTAAGTACCCATTCCAGCATCAGTATCATATCGTCCAGACGTTCCAGCTGAGATTGCAAAGAAGGACGCTGGGATTCCTGGTCCGGCTGCAGCTGTGCAAGCCGGTCTTCTAGACGTTTCTTTTGCATAGCGAGTTCGTTGATTTTGGATTTAATTTGTTGTTCGGTTCTCATGGGTCACCTCATCGTTTCATTATCATCAATGATTATATCAATTGGCGGGCGAAAATAACATGGACCTGCAAGTATCGTGGAGGGTAAAAGACATGAATGGAAAACAAGCGGCGGGTTATCGCGCAGTCGAATGGGTGAAACCAGGCATGACGGTCGGGCTCGGAACGGGCTCTACGGCCTACTGGGCCATCCAGCGTATTGGAGAACGCGTAAAGGAAGGTTTGGAGATCAAGGCAATCGCCACTTCCAAGGCTTCCGAGAAGCTGGCCAGAGAATTAAATATTCCTTTGTTCGAAGCAGCGGATATTCCGCATATTGATCTAACGATTGACGGCGCGGATGAGGTGGATCCGCAAATGTGCCTGATCAAGGGCGGCGGCGGCGCGCTGCTTCGCGAGAAGATGGTCGCCTTGAAGAGCGACAAGCTGATCGTTGTTGCCGATGCCAGCAAAGATGTCCCCGTGCTGGGGATCTTTAAGCTGCCGATCGAGGTGGTTCCGTTCGCCTGCGAATGGACCTTAGAACATTTACGGAAGCAATATGACGTCCCTATGGAGTTCCGCCAACAGGACGGAAGTATTTATGTTACGGATAACGGCAACTATATTGTGGATGCTTCTTTTGGTAGAATTACAGATCCGGAGAAGCTGGCAGCTGAATTGAAGGCCATGACCGGTGTAGTTGACCATGGTCTGTTCGTCGGCATAGCCGAAACGGTAGTGCTTGGCAACGAAGACGGAACGGTAACCGTTCGCACCAGATAAAGGGAGACGGAAGAGTTTTTCTTCGTTCCGGGTAACATGATAAAATGAATAAGTAGTTTGCAATTTGCCATGAAGGATTAAAAAAACAGGGGGGATTCTTGTGCTGATTGATGCGAAACGAGACTTTGGTCTTGATCATTCCGAGGTCACGGAACTTCTGGAATTGGCTGTGCATGAGGACGAAGAAGCTTTGGCGGCTGCCAAGGCCCTGTATCAAGCCGAGGATAACGGTTATCTACTTCGCCTGTATCAGGAAGAAGGGGAAACGCTGGGTTTGATCGGGTTTCATATGGATCCGGAATCAGGCACGCTGACCATTCAGCACATCTGCGTCTTTCCCGAATATCGCAACCAGGGTTTTGGCCGTGGTTTAATATTGGAAGCTTTGATGGAGCAGTCGCCTGATACCATTAAAGCTGTAGTGGATGAAGAAGCAGCTGATTTTTATCGCAATATCGGATTTATTGTTACCAGCCATGGCGTCACTGCCTCGGGAGATGAACAGTTCTTGTGTGTCTACCATGCGGTGGAAAGGGAAGACGAGTTTTAAATTCCTGACAGGATTTATATCTAGGCAGGTATTATATAAGAAGCCGGCGGAGAGAACCGCCGGCTTCTTTGTCAGTACGCCCAGTATGGGCGCCATCTCTTGGGTGAATTGAAGTTTGATTATGAAGTTCGATGGGTTTCGTTCTACTGCAATTCCGTTTGCAATTCCGATTCCAATTGCACTTCTATTGTATTTCTGCGGCGCTTCTATAACGAGATTTTCTTGAGGTAGCTTCGCAGAGCAAACCCGCGTTCCTGGCGTTTCTTGTATTTCGGAAGCTGTCTATAAATCAGCAGGGCTTCCTCATAAGCGGATTTGGCGTCTTCCTTCCGTTCTAATCCCTGATAAAGCCGGCCGAGCAAATAATAAGCTTCAATGGAAGAGGATTGGATGCCCCGGAACTGTTCCGCATAATGCAGCGCTTTGGCCGGAGCTTCATTTCGAAAAGCCGATGCGAGCTTCAGATAGGGCTGGCCATACTGGACGCGCTCATTGAGTCCAAAAGCTTTCAGAATTCGCTGCTCTCCCTCCTCCAGCTGTCCCACTCCCAGTGAAGCCAGGCCGTAATCCGCCCAGAACTCCGCAGATTCCTCCGAATAAGCCAGGCTTTCGTCCAGGAGACGCATAGCTTCCCTGTATCGTTTCTGTTCTATCAGCAGGCGGGCTAGCTCGCGTTTGGAAGAGACGTCAAACGGGCTGGCTGCGATTTGTTGACGGAGCTTGGTTATATGGCGCCGCCGTTTGAACGGCTTGGTCAGACTGGGGAAGATGCCGACAAACCGTCTGTCCAGCAAATATACAACGATAAGAAGCACTAAAATAGCGAGCAAAGGATTACCTAATATTCGCCATAAAATAAAAAAAATAAACAGCTTGCCCATGACGACCTCCAAACTGACACATTTGGGGCCATTATACCATATTTTGAAAGCTGGCACCCGGCGAACGCACAAAATCCGGATCGTTGGATCGGGCAAGCTCGTTTTATGAAGAATAAAATTCTTCCTGTCATGGAAGATTAAACGAAATCCATGCATTTGTAGTGTCTCCTTTGTCTTCATTTTGAAATAACTTGATTATTTTAAAGGAAAGCTTTTTATTGTGTATAATATATAAATAACTTTAAAACGATAGCTGCCTAGCTATGATTAGCGGTCCAGGAAGAGAAATCCAATGGATTTCTTGCAGCTGCAGCATGTTCAAACCGCGGCCAGGCTTGAGCATATGACCAAAGCAGCAGAGGTGCTGCACGGCCTTTTGAAGGAGATGAACCGGCGGTCATCGCAGTCTGGTGGTGAATAGGGATTAAGGGTTGCTTGTGTACCGGCCATGTCGGTAGAGGAGATTATGCTCCAGTCCACCGCAAGGCTGTGTATCTCCTCTCCCCAGCCTCGGCGGGCGATCCGGCTGGTTTAAAGGCAGCGGTTCGGTATAAAAGAATAAGAATGTTGCAGGCAGGGTAATAACATAAGGGCTAGGTTCGAAAGGAGTGTAAAGCATACCAATGTACACTTTGGTTTTGTTAAGACATGGGGAAAGCGTATATAACCAGGGGAACCTGTTCACCGGCTGGACGGACGTAGATCTTTCGGAGAAAGGGATTCATGAAGCCCACGAAGCGGGCAAATTGATGCAGCGGGAAGGGCTGACCTTTGATGTGGCGTACACATCGTATCTGAAAAGAGCGATCAAAACGTTGTTTTTTGCACTTGAGGAGATGGATCTGCTGTGGATTCCCGTATATAAAACCTGGCAGCTGAACGAACGCCACTACGGGGCCCTTCAGGGACTCAGCAAGCTGGATACAGCCAAAAAATACGGCGATGAGCAGGTGATGTTATGGCGCCGAAGCTATGACGTGCTCCCTCCTTCGCTGACAAAAGACGACGAACGTTACCCGCGGAACGATATCCGCTACAAGGACGTGGAGGACAAATACATCCCGCTCACGGAAAGCCTGAAGGAAACGGTGGTCCGGGTTGAAGATTATTGGAACCGGGAGATTGCACCGCAGATCAAGGACGGCAAAAAAGTAATTATCGCCGCACATGGCAACAGTCTGAGAGCATTGATTAAATATTTGGAGAACATTGGCAACCAGGAAATTCTGGATTTGAACATTCCAACGGGAACGCCGCTTGTTTATAAGCTGGATGACGACTTGAAGCCAATAGATAAATATTACCTGGGCAGTGAAGAACGCACGGAACAGAAAATCGAGAAAGTGGCCGATCCGGGAAAAATCATGGAATAAAAGCTATGTCTGTTATGGCTTCCGTTCTTAGATCTCCCCAAGACTGGGGATATCTGCAGATAACGCCGGGAATTGAACATCTGCTGCTTTCTTGTCGGCCTTTGTTCCGGTATGCAGCAGTTGCTCATAATAAGAAATACGCGAAAATGAACAGGGCCCCCTCAGCGGGAGCCCTGTATTTTTATTATTGTGTTCCTTTAAGAGGGGGAGAACAGGCATTTAAATCATGATCGGAGTTGACCTCTCTACAGCGTGAGGGTCAGTACGCCGGCACAGCCTGAAACCTGGCGGTAGCTGGCTTTAAATCCAGCTTTGTTCAGCTTTGGCAGAAATTCATCAGCGGCTATATACCATTCTTCTTCATCCCAGCGATCGCCGGCTGCCAATCGGCAGCGCTCGCGATCCTGGGAGGTCCGGAATCCGATATCGCCGATCGCGATCACCCCGTCCTGCCGAAGACGTCCGGCGAATAGTCTGAGCAGCTGAATTTTTCGATCGTCGTCGACATGATGAAAAGCGTAAGTGGACAAGATGCAGGAGAAGGTAACCCCCATAATCGGCCCGGGAATCCCCTCCGCAAAATCAGCTTTATAGAATCGCCCTTTAGGCATACGTTCTGCAGCAATACGGAGCATTTCCTCGGAAAAGTCCAAACCTGTAATTTCATGGCCCTGCTCATATAACTCCTGACTTAACCGCCCTGTACCGATGCCGATATCCAAGATCGATAATGTGCTTCCCGCAGGGCGCTGATTTCTGCAATATTTCAACACTTCATCATAACCTTCAAAAGGGTATCCTTGCGTCCGGTCTACCGTTTGCTCATATTCCGGGGCCCATTGATTAAAACCTTGTTTGTCCATCGAACAGCACCTCGCCTTGTCTTTTGCTTCTCTATGAAATATAACATGGTAGTGCACGGAATGACGGGGAGAAAATGATTATAGCTAAACTCGAAAAAACCAAAGGGCAAAATAGACAAAAAAAGGACAAAAACCCTCGTAAAAAGCATGCTACAAGGGCTTTTGTCCGGGTGCCCATTCTCAGGACACCCATCATGGGAGAGGAGAAACCGGATGAAGATCTTATGGGGAAACGTAAGTCTTCTCCGCGGTTGTCTACGACATTTGGTGATGTCGATATCTTCATTATGTCCGGCGGATGCCGGAATATACATCGCCGCCCAAAAAAAGCCTGCGGCGGATCTCGGCTATTTTTCAAGCGGCCGTTGTTGTGGTACGATAACGACATAAATTGAGGACACGGCATGGCATGTGTGGATAGACAAGGAGAGAAGAAATGTGCGTGTAATTTCGGGAAGCGCCCGCGGAAGGGCGCTTAAAGCCGTTCCCGGTATGGGAACGAGGCCTACGACCGATAAGGTGAAGGAGGCTATCTTCAGCATCATCGGTCCTTATTTTGACGGGGGAAACGTGCTGGATTTGTTCGCCGGAACCGGCGGACTTGGCATTGAGGCGCTCAGCCGCGGCATGGACAAAGGTGTGTTTATCGACATGGATTATAAAGCACTCGAGACGATTAAAGCCAATCTAAAGCAGACCGGGTTGACTGCTCAAGCCGAGGTTTATAAAAATGACGCCGAACGGGCTTTAAAGGCTTTGGCCAAAAGAGAGATATGTTTTGATCTTGTTTTTCTTGATCCGCCTTATCGGTTGAAACACGGCACCGAGCTGATGCTGAAGCTGGAGGAATTGGGATTGGTGTCCGAGAACGCGGTGGTGATGCTCGAATATGAATCTTCCTATGAATACCCGGAAGAAGCAGGCGGTTTTCGCCTAACCAGAAAAGCCGTTTACGGCGAGACAGCCGTCTCCATTTACCGGAGGGAAACCGGACAAGCCCGGGTTCAGCCGGCGGTTCAGGGAGAAGATGCCGATCAGGATGAGACGAGCAGTGGAGAGGAGATTTTATGAGCACCGAGGAAAGAAACCTGTCTGATACAACCAGACCCCTTAGAGTAGCCGTATACCCCGGCAGCTTTGATCCGGTAACGATGGGGCATATCGATATTATCCAGCGGGCGGCGCGTCAGTTTGACATATTGATTGTGGCTGTCCTGAATAATTTAAGCAAGAAACCGCTGTTTACCGTCGAAGAGCGCAAGGATTTGTTGAGGCAGTCCACCCGGCATCTTCCCAATGTCGAGGTGGACAGCTTCCGTGACCTGCTTGTGAATTATATGAGAAACAAACAGGCTGACGTTATTGTAAGAGGTATCCGTTCTGTAACGGATTTTGAATATGAACTGCAAATGGCTTCAACAAACCAAAAGCTCAGCAGCGAGGTTGAGACGATTTTTATGATGACCAACCCCAAATATTCTTATCTAAGCTCCAGTGTAGTCAAAGAAATTGCCATGTTCCATGGGGACGTATCCACTTTGGTCCCGCCCGAGGTGGAAGCGGCATTAAAGGTTAAAACGGCAGAAAGAGCCTCGGATTCAAAGGTTTGATGGCTCAAAGGTCTGACGGCTCAAACCAGTGCCCGGATGAAATCCGGTCAGACTTGATGGCGCATCTTGCGTCTCCAAATGAAGGTGAACAGGATCATGGAGCCAAGCAGCAGGGCGAACAGAGCCGTTTGCCAGCCCAGCAATCCCCACAGGGGGAGCCCACCTGACAGTAAAAGATCCGATTGTGTCTTAAAGTCCGCCAGGCTGTCGCGGTAAGCGGGGACGGTATGCGGAAAGAGGCTGGTCACCGGGTTCCAGATAAGCAAAGTAATCAGATAGGCATAAGCGCCGTGCAGCAGTCTGGTGAGCAGAAATCCCCTGCTGCCGATGCCAGCCGGCTTGAGAACGGCCCTCACCTGAAAATAGCTGCATAAACCGCCCCAGCCCAGACCGGCTCCGATCAGGGCAGCCTGAAGCGCAGGGGAGCCTGGGCCGGATTCGGCCAGCCGGAAGCTGCCCAGATGGACTTCGAGCAGGCCAGGTATGATATAGTCGGGGAAACCTTTTGGCAGGACGCGGGAGATAACCTGTATGATCAAAGCAAAGATCAGCATGTAACCGCCTACGCTGAGCAGGGTCTGCACGGCAACAGATACGGTATCTCCAAGCAGTCTGCCGAAGCTGCGGCCGTCGAGGCGGCGCGCATTTTCAGTGCTGCGGATCACTTGACGGATTAGGGAGGTTTTCGTCGTCTGTCCGGCGGGTTTGCCTGGTGAAGCCGATGCGGATGTCGACACTGTTGCTGATGCTGTTGCGGTTGCGGAATCATGTGGTCGCCGCAGCCAGCCCATAGTGAGGCCTGCCGTAAGTCCTGCGGCAATATGAATGGCGGCCAGAAGCACGCCAAGCGCCGGAGTGTGCATAAATCCCGTACCGACAACAACAACAATCAGCATCGGATTGCAGAAATGAGCTGCCGCGGAAAGCCTGGCGGCTTCTCCTGCTGTCAGCTTATGCTGTCCGTGCAGCCTGGCAGCCGATTCAGCGGCAGCCGGGAAGCCGGCAATGAGGCCAAGGGGGAGCAGAAAGCCGCTTTCTCCAGGAATGCGGAATAACCGACGGGTCAAGGGATCAAACAAGGTTCCCAGGCCGTGGACCAGCCCGTAAGCTATCATCATTTCCGACAGGACAAGGAAGGGCAGCAAGGCGGGAAACACAATATGCCACCAGACCGTCAGCCCCTGCAAGGTGGCATCGAAAGCTTTGCCGGGATCATAAATGACGCAGACCACCAGGGTAACGGCGCATAAACCGAGCCAGAAGGTTGTCCATAGAGAGCCCTTGCTGCCCGGAGGCGTTTCAGGGGAAGTATTGTTCATGGGTTCAGCACCTCTTGAATAAAGGATGTTCATCCTAAATATAACGATATAAAGGTTGCAGGATTAAGCTATAGCAGCAGGAGAACGGGCTGCCTTAACGGCTGGTCCTAAATTAGATTATGCGGTTTGTCCATGGAACAGACCTAGCTGACGTCAGAGGAGTGAGAAGCGGCATGAAGAGAAAAGGATGGAGAGTGCTTCGCCCCGCGCTTGCCGGGGTTGTTTTTATCTTGATTGTGTATGTGCTGGTGTTTATGCCGCTGCCGTATATCATTTACCAGCCGGGAACGGCTGAGCAGGTAGGGCCGATGGTGTCGATCCCGGACGGGGACAAAGAAGAGAAAGGAACCTTCATGCTGACGACCGTCTCGTCCAGGTACGCTAATGTGGTTTACTATCTGGCTGCCAAGCTGGACAAAAATGCGGAGGTAGATCCAAAGCCCAAAAGGAACGAAGCCGAATATAACGCCCTGCAGGTCTCCTATATGACTGGTTCGCAATCAAGCGCCATTGAAGCCGCATATAAAAAAGCAGGCGTTCCTTATACCAATGAACCGCAGTATATTATGGTTCTGGGGCATGTGGACGGCGTAACGTCCAAAGGGGATTTCCAGGCGAACGACATCCTTGCCAGCGTGGACGGGAAAGAGGTAAAAACCTTTGAAGCGCTGTCGGCCATTCTGTCGGCCAAGAAGCCCGGAGAGCATGTGGACGTGAAGCTGATGAGAAACGGCAAAGAAATGGATCAGGACGTCGAGCTGGTGGAGCTTAAGGACGCTGAAACCGGGAAGATTCGCGCCGGTCTTGGCATTTCCATCGGTCAAAGAATCGATATCGTCAGTGCGGATGAGGGGAAAGCGGTCCATTTCGCAAAAACCGATATCGGCGGCCCGTCGGCCGGCCTGATGTTTACGCTCGAGATTTATAACCAGCTGACACCGGGGGATTTGAGCAAAGGGCACCGTATTGCCGGAACCGGCACGATTGATGCGGACGGCAATGTCGGGGAAATCGGCGGCGTCCAGTTCAAAATCGTCGCGGCGAACCGGGAGAAAGCGGAGGTGTTCTTCGTGCCGGAAGGCAATTATGCCGACGCGGAGAAAAAAGCGAAAAGCATCGGGACTTCGATGAAGCTGGTGCCGGTCAAAACGCTGGACGATGCTTTAAACTATCTCGATCAAATGAAAGCTGTAGGCGAATAAGGAAAATAAAATAAGCCGATCTGTTAAACAGCCGCCGCTAAAGGAGCATGGCTTAAAAGCTCAGCTCCTGAGCGGCGGCTGTTTATAATCGCGGAACCAATGGTCTGCGCCGGTTGCGGGCAGCAGGCTTTCATAGAGGGAGGCAGCCCGAATGTCGAGCTGCAAGCCGGGATAAGGTTGCGCCGGTGTCCGCGTGAGGACCGGCAGGGCTGCCGTTTGTTTCATCCTGGCGAGCAGCTGCCGGCCGGTCGGGCTAAAGCCGAGCACGCGGAGATATTCCGGCCCTTGGCCCAGCCTGGCCGGTGAAAGCTCCTCTTTGCGGTGGCCAAGCAAGAGGTGGACCAGCATGCGCTGCAGCTTCGTGCGCGTGTAACGGCGCGTCTTCAGCGCGTCCAGCAGCGCATCCACGGAGACGGCGCTCAGGCCCTGCAGGCTTCGCTGCAGCCTGTATTCCAAGCCTTCCGTCACCTCGTGGTATTGGGCGAGCTCCTGGGGGCTTTGCAGCAGGAGCTGCCGGAACAAGGGAGCACGGAAATGCTCCCAGTTGACCGGACCGCGCCCGGCCGCGAACTCGCGGGCGAGCAAATCCGCGGTCCAGGCGGGGATGTAAGGCCGGGCGGCGTCCAGCCCGCCCGGGCCGGCAAGCAGCCGGCGGACAGCGGTCGCGCTTGCGACAGCGCCTTCGCCGGGCTGTTCGTCGTGATACCCGGCGCCCTGGCGCGGGATCGACGACGGCCTGATCGCGCTGCCGAGCCGGCGCAGCGCGATCAGATAATGCAGCCCCAAACTGTTGTTGGGCTGCATCAGGATTTCGCGCGCCGCCGCCTGGCCCGGCGCGCCATCTCCGCGCGCGGCAAGCCGTGCCGCCGCGGCTGCGAAAGCGGCGGGGTAGCTGGCCCCGCCGCCCAGCTCCTCGGCGAGCGCGGATTTCAGCTCGCCGCTCTCGCCGTGCAGCAGCTCCGCCAGCGGCAGGAGCTGCGCCAAATCGCCCGCCTCGGTCCCGAAGCACAGGTCGGTGACGACGCCGGTTGCGTCAAGCAGCTTGACGGCACCGTACGCGAACCACTCGGCGGGCTGCACCGCATAAGCCACAGGCAGCTCCAGCACCAGGTCTGCGCCCGTGCGGAGCGCCATCTCCGCCCGTGTCCATTTGTCCACGACGGCCGGTTCTCCCCGCTGCAGGAAGCAGCCGCTCATGACGGCCACCGAAGCTTCGGCTCCGGTGATCCGTTTGGCTTCCCGGAAGTGATGGACATGCCCATTGTGCAGTGGGTTATATTCAACGATAAGACCAACGGTTCTCACGGCGGTAATCTCCTTTTTTGAACAGGGTTAAATCGAAACTTGCCTGCAGGGCGTCTTGCCCTGTTGAAGTATTTGTACTATAACATGATTAAACGGCGGTTTAAAACACGTCTAGAATAGACGGGTTTGCGGCATGCTAGCTTGAAGAACATATCAAGAGAATTCCTTGACAAATCTTTGATATGATCGGTATAATTATTTTTGTTTGTTTGGAGTGATGATCATGCACTTTCAATTTCGCAAAGTAGCATCCGCCGAAGGGCCGACAAAGTTTCACGAGTCTTTGGATGTATCGGATTTGATCAAGGGCCGCAAGGACGTTTCCTCGATTGCTCCGCTGGTGTCCGACCTGCAGCTGTATGCTGCCGGAGAGGATATGGTGGATGTTACAGGGACGCTGAAGACAGAGCTGCACGTAGCCTGCTCCAGATGCCTTACGCCCGTCGCCCGTGTCATTGATATCGACTTTAAGGAACGGTTTATACATGGACAGGAACCCGAGCAGGAACAAGACCTGGATGACAATGCCATCTATGTTGAAGACGAGAGTGTGGATCTCGTCCCCTACTTGGAGGAGAGTTTGATGCTGAATCTTCCGTTTGCGGTAGTCTGCAAGGACGATTGCAAGGGACTTTGCCCGGCATGCGGGACCAATCTCAACGAGCATGATTGCGGCTGCGATACAACTGCCGTTGATCCGCGCCTTGCGGCACTCAAAGATTTCTTTAAATGATAATTGCTGAAACACGCCTATAGGGTTGACTTAAATAAGGAGGTGGGAATCATGGCAGTACCTCAACGGAGAACGTCCAAAACGCGCCGCGACAAACGCCGCACGCATTTCAAATTGGCTGTACCGGGTATGGTAAAATGCGAACAATGTGGAGAATTGAAACTTGCTCACCACGTATGCAAAGTTTGCGGAACATACAAATCGAGAGAAATCATCAAAGCTTAGTTTTAAAGCTAAAGCTTCGTGAAGATCAGATTTAAGCCTGCGGGCGGTCCGATTCGGTGAAGACCGGTTTGGCCGCTGCTGGATAAGAAGAACAGCGCTTCACCTGACGGTGAAGTGCTGTTCTTTTGTTTGTTCAGCAAACGGTATGCGGGTTACTTCATATGGGGCGCTGCGCTGCCAAGGAAGCTGGGGAGTCGAAGTGATCATGAGGGGGCAGCCGGGAAACGGAAATTGCCGGGCGTTCCCTTTCTTTTTGCCGGAGGATGCTTTATACTGGTATTAGTACCTGGTTCTAACCAAGGGATGCGATGCGTGAAGATGATCAAAAATATAAGGCTGACAGCATGCCGGAGCAAAGGCGCTTAACGCCTTTTTGCCAAGAAGGAGGCGGCACCCATAGAACGTTTGCCAAAGAAGGCTCGGCAGCAGAAGCTTGCTTCAATTATAGAAGAAAATCCTTTTGTTACCGATCAGGAGTTGACCAGGCAGCTTAAGGTCAGTATCCAGACAATCCGGCTGGACCGGATGGAGCTCGGAATTCCGGAGCTGAGGGAAAGGCTCAAGCTGATGGCTGAGCGCTCGTACGACACCGTACGTTCGTTGTCGCTGGACGAGGTCATCGGTGAGGTGATTGATCTCCAGCTCGATAAAAGCGGGATTTCCATTTTCGAAATTCGGGAAGAGCATGTCTTCTCGCGGACAGGGATTGCCCGGGGGCATCATGTATTTGCCCAGGCCAACTCTCTGGCTGTTGCTGTGATTAATGATGAGATTGCTTTGACCTCGTCTGCCGACATCCGGTTTGTCCGTTCGGTTCATCTGGGTGAGAAGTGCATTGCCAAAGCTTATGTGCGCTCAGGCCAGGAGAATAAGGCGAAAGCCAAAGTCGAGGTTTTTACTTATGTAGGTGAAGAAATGGTGTTCCACGGTAACTTTATCATTTACCGTTCAGCGACAGGCGAACGGAGTGAAAGGGGGGCCTTGCATGCGGATAGCCATTGATGCGATGGGAGGAGATCATGCTCCTGCAAGCACGGTGGAAGGGGCGCTTGCCGCGGCCAATCAATGGAAAGATGTTGAAATCATTCTCGTAGGCGACCAGGCCGTGCTTGAGCCTTTGCTCAAGGAACGTCCTGCGAATCTGCTGATTCATCATGCCGGCGAAGTGATCGAAAGCGAAGATGAGCCGGTAAAGGCCGTCCGTAGGAAGAAAGACGCTTCTATGGTGGTTGCCGGGCGGATGGTGCGGGAAGGTGCTGCGGAAGCGATGATTTCCGCGGGCAACACTGGGGCGCTTATGACGACCGGTCTGCTTGTAGTTGGGCGCATGGAAGGCATTGAGCGTCCGGGGCTTGCTCCGATGCTGCCGACCATGGACGACAAAGGTGTGCTTGCTCTCGATCTGGGGGCGAACATGGATGCCAAACCCGAACATCTGGTTCAATATGCCCTGATGGGCAGCATTTACCGCCAGAAGGTTCATGGCATGCCTTCGCCGAGAGTAGGGCTGCTCAATGTCGGCACGGAAGAGATGAAGGGGAATGAGCTGACCAAAGCGGCGTACCCTCTGCTTAAGGAGCTTCCTATTCATTTTGTCGGCAATGTCGAATCCAGAGATGTGCTGAGCGGTGCCTGCGACGTGCTGGTGTGCGACGGATTTGCGGGGAATATTCTGCTGAAGGCTCTTGAAGGAACCGCAGGCGCTTTGTTCTCGGTACTCAAGCAGGAATTCAGCAAAAATCTCAAGACCAAGCTGGCGGCAGCGGTCATGATGCCTTCCCTTCGCAATTTGAAGGATAAAATGGACTACAAGGAGCATGGCGGCGCACCTCTGCTTGGGCTAAGCGGACTGGTCATCAAAGGCCACGGCTCGTCTGACGCCGGAGCGATCAAAAATGCGGTGCGCCAGGCTCGCGCAGCACTCCAGAGCAAGCTGACTGAAAGTATTACAAAGGAAATAACCGGGAGAGTGATACAGGGATGAATTTAAGGCCGGTAGGGATTGTCGGAACAGGCATGTATGTGCCCGAGAAGGTATTGACGAACGCCGACTTGGAAAAGATGGTGGAAACAAACGACGAATGGATTGTATCCCGGACCGGGATTCGTGAACGGCATATCGCTGCTCCTGAACAAGCGACATCGGACATGGCTTATGAAGCGGCTGTCCGCGCTTTGGACAAAGCGGGACTGGCTGCGGAAGAGCTGGATTTGATTATCGTGGCCACCATTACTCCGGATATGGCTTTTCCTTCCACGGCCTGCATTCTGCAGGAGAAGCTGGGGGCAAAAAAAGCGGCGGCTTTTGACCTGTCCGCGGCGTGCTCGGGGTTTGTCTATAGTCTGGCAACAGCCGTTAATTTCATCGGAAGCGGCATGTACGGCAATGCGCTGGTGATCGGTGCGGATACATTGTCCCGCATCACAGACTACACGGACCGGAACACATGCGTGCTGTTTGGTGACGGCGCGGGTGCAGTTGTGCTTGCACCGGTTCCTGAAGGCCGAGGGTTTAAATCTTTTGACCTGGGGGCAGAAGGAGCGGGAGGTCCTTTGCTGAATCTGGAGGCAGGCGGTTCCAGACTTCCTGCATCGGAGGATACCGTTAAGAATGGTAAACATTTTATTTATATGAACGGCCGGGAAGTGTTCAAATTTGCGGTACGCGTGATGAGCACGGCCACTGACGAAGTGCTTCGCAAAGCGGGTTTCAGCAAAGAGGACATTGACTTGTTCGTTCCTCATCAGGCGAATATCCGGATCATTCAATCTGCTATGCAGCGTCTCAATCTGCCCGAGGAGAAATGTGTGATCAACGTGGATAAATACGCCAATACTTCAGCGGCTTCGATTCCGCTTGCTCTGGTTGAGGCTGCTGAAGCGGGACGAATCAAGGAAGGCGACAAGGTGCTGCTGGTTGGCTTCGGCGGCGGTTTGACCTGGGGGGCGGCAACCATCGTCTGGTAAACCGGCCAACTCGATACAAGGGAGTAAAGGAGTAGACGAAATGGGGAAAATCGCATTTGTTTTTCCGGGACAGGGTTCCCAAACGGTTGGAATGGGCAAAGATATGTATGATGCTTCCGAGGTCTCAAAAGCATGGTTTGAGAAAGCGGACGACGTTCTTGGGTTCCGGTTGTCCAATTTGATCTTTGGAGGTCCTGAACAGGAGCTCAAAAAAAACGGCCAACACGCAGCCTGCGCTCTTGACAACCAGCTATGTGCTGCTGCAAGCTTTATTGGCGGAAGGTGTGAAAGCCGATTATGCGGCCGGTCACAGCCTCGGCGAATATACAGCCTTAACGGCTGCAGGGGTATTGTCCTTTGAAGACGCTGTAGCGCTGGTTCGGGCAAGAGGCGAGTTTATGGAGCAGGCGGTGCCAAGCGGCCAAGGAGCAATGGCGGCTGTGCTTGGCGGAGAACGCGAAGCGCTTGCCGGGCTTTGTGCCGATATTAGCGCCACAGGCGAACCGGTAGAGCTGGCCAATGTGAACTGTCCGGGACAAATCGTCGTTTCCGGCAGTGCGGCCGGTGTAGGCGCCGTCGTTGAGCGAGTGAAGGAAATCGGCGCAAAACGGGCTATCCCGCTGGAAGTAAGCGGTCCGTTCCATTCTTCTTTGATGAAAGAAGCCTCGCTCAAACTCGGGGACAAGCTTGCAGCGGTTCAGATGAAGGAAGTTCAGCTCCCGGTTGTGTTTAACGTAACTGCCGCACCGCTGGCAGAAGGACAGGAGATTGCCTCGCTGCTGGTAGAACAGGTTTATTCTCCGGTTCTATGGGAAGACAGCGTTCGTTATTTGATCGGGCAAGGAGTAGATACGTTCGTTGAAATCGGTCCGGGCAGTGTTCTGGCCGGCTTGATCAAGAAGATCGATAAATCTGTGCGCACCGTGAATGTCAACAGTCTGGAGAGCGTCAAGCAGGCGGTAGAAGCGCTGAATTCATAATTCATAATCATAATTCATAGTTAACCTCGTCCCTTCTTGACCATGGATTAAATGTCCTGCGTAAGCTTGAAGCGGCAATCCCGCCTGACGGCGGCTTAGCCTTGGCTGGCGGGCGTTTCAGGCTGCAGCAGCACCTTGGCCGATCGAGGCCGAAGGAGCAGGCTGACCGATTGTCCTGTACATACGGCAGCGATTAGGCGATAATATTTAAGTTCACGAAAGGAGACCCTATTTCATGACGAAGTCTCTTGAAGGCAAGTCGGCGCTTGTGACTGGCGCTTCCCGCGGGATTGGGCGCAGCATCGCTTTGGCGCTTGCCGAAGCAGGTGCGAATGTGGCAGTCAATTATGCGGGGAATGAAGCGGCGGCAGCCGGCGTAGTCAGCGAAATTGAGGCGATGGGCGTCAAGGCGTTTGCGGTTCAAGGCCATGTCGGAGACAGCAAGCAGTTTGAAGAAATGGTCAGCCGTACGCTTGAAACGTTTGGCAGCATTGACATTTTGGTCAATAACGCCGGAATTACCCGTGACAATCTCATTATGAGAATGAAGGAAGAGGATTTCGACAAGGTGATCGAAACGAATCTGAAAGGCGTGTTTAACGGCGTAAAAGCCGTAACCCGTCCGATGATGAAGCAGCGTTCCGGCCGGATTATCAACATTTCTTCGGTTGTCGGCTCCACCGGCAATCCGGGACAGGCGAATTACGTTGCCGCCAAAGCCGGTGTTATCGGCCTGACCAAGACGGCAGCTCAGGAGCTGGCTTCCCGAGGCATTACCGTGAACTGCGTATCTCCGGGTTTTATCGGTACCGATATGACCGATGAACTGCCGGAAGAGATCCGGACCAAGATTCTGGGCCAGATTCCGTTGTCGCGTCTCGGCAGACCAGAGGAAGTAGCCAGGGTTGTTTTATTCCTGGCTTCGGACGATGCCAGCTATATGACTGGACAAACCCTCCATGTGGACGGCGGAATGTACATGTAATCTCGCTTCGTCACATGAGTTTCACAGACTATGGCATTTTAACTTCAATTCTCGTATAATACCATGGAGGAGGTGAACCGGATGTCCGATGTATTTGAACGCGTAAAACGCATCGTTGTGGACCGTTTGGGTGCCGACGAGGCTGAAGTTACGCTTGAAGCGTCTTTTAAAGACGATTTGGGTGCTGATTCTCTCGACGTAGTTGAATTGGTTATGGAACTCGAAGACGAATTCGATCTGGAAATTTCAGATGAAGATGCAGAGAAGATTACGACCGTAGGTGAAGTTGTAAATTACATACAATCTCATACCTAAGTCATCTAAAAGTCCCGTACCTCCTTTTTAGCAGGCGGGACTTCTCCTCATTTTTATCGCCTTTTCAAGAGAATCACAGCAAATGACTATAATAATGACGACAATATTGCACATGACGTCTATACGAGGTGAGTGTGTTTGAAACATAGAGTAGTAGTAACGGGCATGGGAGTTGTAACGGCCCTTGGAGAAGATTTGAATACCTTGTGGGACAACCTGATGGCAGGCAAGTCGGGCGTCAGCCTGATCGAAGCCTTTGACGTCAGCGAGTATCCTACTCGTATTGCTGCTTCCGCCAAAGATTTTAACCCTGAGAATTATATGGACCGCAAGGAAGCCCGCAAGATGGATCGTTTCGTTCAATTTGCGGTAGCAGCCGGCTCCATGGCTCTGAAAGACAGCGGCCTTGAAATCGGCGGCAACGTTGACGCAGAACGGATCGGAGTTTCGATTGGTTCCGGCATCGGTGGTCTGGGTACTTGGGAAGATCAGCACAATATTTTGCTTGAAAAAGGCCCGAAACGGGTCAGCCCGTTCTTTATTCCGATGATGATCGCCAACATGGCGTCCGGCCAAATGTCGATCATGTTCGGAGCTAAAGGACCAAATACAACGCAGGTAACGGCCTGTGCAACCGGCAGCCATGCGATTGGCGACTCCATGCGCCTGATTCAGCGCGGGGATGCGGATGTGATGATCTGCGGCGGAGCGGAAGCAACGATCCGTCCAACGGGTCTCGCTGGCTTCTGTTCGATGCGCGCAATGTCTACCCGCAATGATGAGCCGGCGAAAGCCAGCCGCCCGTTTGATACGGACCGCGACGGTTTTGTTATGGGCGAAGGCTCCGGGGTACTGGTGTTGGAATCGCTGGAGCATGCCGAGGCCCGCGGAGCCAAGATTTATGCTGAAGTCATCGGCTACGGCTTGAGCGGGGACGCCCATCATATGACGGAGCCCGATCCGGACGGTGCGGCACGCTGCATGAAGATGGCGATCCGCGATGCCGGCATCGAGCCTAGCGAGATTGATTATATCAATGCCCATGGCACATCGACGCCAGTAGGCGACCGTTCTGAAACGAAAGCGGTTAAAGCGGCTCTTGGCGATCATGCTTATAAAGTAGCTGTAAGCTCAACGAAGTCGATGACGGGTCACTTGCTTGGTGCTGCCGGCGGTGTTGAGGCGGTCATTTGCGGATTGGCATTAAACCATGGCGTAATCCCTCCAACGATCAACCTGGACAACCAGGATCCGGAATGCGATCTGGATTATGTCCCTAACACACCAAGACAAGCGGATCTAAAGGTGGTTATGTCGAACTCCTTCGGTTTTGGCGGCCACAATGCCACCATTATTCTGAAGAAATTTGAAGCGTAAGGGAGTTTAGTCTGTTGAATGGAGATCTGAAGCAATTACAGCATAAACTTCATATTCAGTTCCACGACCGGCTGCTGCTGAAACAGGCTTTTACCCATGCGTCTTACGTAAATGAACATCGGTTCAGCCAGCATGCCGATAATGAACGGCTTGAATTTCTGGGTGATGCTGTGCTGGAGCTAACCGTTTCGGAATATCTGTATAGACTGTTTCCGGATCGTCCGGAAGGCGAGTTAACCAAACTCCGGGCGGCCATTGTCTGCGAGCCTTCGCTGGTGAAGCTGGCGGAGAGTCTCGAATTCGGACAATATGTGCTGCTAGGCAAAGGAGAAGAGCTGACCGGCGGCCGAACAAGACCCGCGCTGCTTGCGGACGTATTTGAATCGTTTGTGGGGGCGCTGTATCTCGATCAGGGGCTTGAGAGAGTTAAGGTTTTTCTGGATCAGCATGTGTTTCCGAAACTGGAGCTCGGCGGTGGCAAAATGCAAATTACCGACTACAAAACGGAGTTGCAGGAGCTTACTCAGCATCATAATCTGGGAGCGCTCGAATACCGGATTGTAGAGGAACGAGGGCCGGCTCATGAGCGGGAATTTGTATCTGAGGTGTTTATGGAAGGACGGAGTCTCGGCCGGGGAACCGGACGCTCGAAGAAGGAAGCGGAGCAGCAAGCTGCTGCGGTCGCCCTAAGAGAGCTTAGCTCGATTGAACAATAATTTGGAAGGCGCCTTCTCTTAGGAGAGGCGTCTTTTTCGTCCAGCACCGATTGCGGACCACGGGGTTTCTATTTTGATGATCCGTGGTGGAAACGGGTCGGCAGCCCTGTATTTGATCTGCAGCCGATTTTCTTGCAGCGAATGTCCAAAAGTGGTGGAAACCTGTGGTACAATAGGCTTTAGAGGTGATAGGGGACGTATGTTTTTGAAGAGGATAGAATTGGCCGGTTTTAAATCGTTCGCCGATAAAACGGAAATGGAATTTGTACGCGGCATTACGGCCGTAGTTGGACCCAATGGGAGCGGAAAAAGCAACATTTCCGACGGCATCCGCTGGGTGCTGGGCGAGCAAAGCGCCAAGTCGCTGCGCGGCGGCAAAATGGAGGATATTATTTTTGCCGGAAGCGACGCCCGCAAAGCGGTCAATTATGGAGAAGTATCCCTGACGCTGGACAACAGCGATCAGGCGCTTCCGCTGGATTTCAGCGAAGTAACGGTGACCCGCCGTGTTCACCGCAGCGGGGACAGCGAATATTTGATCAACAAACAGCCTTGCCGCCTGAAGGATATTACGGAGCTGTTTATGGATACCGGCATCGGCAAGGAAGCTTATTCGATTATCGGACAAGGCCGGATCGAAGAAATTCTGAGTACCCGTTCAGAAGACCGGCGGGGCATCTTTGAAGAGGCCTCGGGGATCGTGAAATACAAGTCCCGCAAGAGGGAAGCCCGCAAGAAGCTTGATGATACCGAGCAGAACCTGCTGCGGATTCATGACCTTGTTACCGAGCTTGAGGACCAGATCGGACCACTCAAGGAGCAGTCGGAGAAGGCGCTGCATTATAAAGAGCTGCGCAGCCAGCTCAAGGATAAAGAGATTTCGCTTTATATCCATCAAATCGAGCAGATTCACAAGTCTTGGAGCGAAGCGAACAGCAAGCTGGAGTCGCTGCGTGAAGAGCAGGCGGGGCTGGCGGCGATCGTTTCGGCGCATGATGCCAAGCTGGAGACGGAACGCTCCGCTCTTCGCAAGGTGGAGGAAGAGCTGGAAGCGCTGCAGCACAATTTGCTGGAGTACAGCCAAAACTTTGAGAAAAGCGAAGGCTACCGCGAGGTCCTGAAAGAGCGGCATAAGAACCTTACACAAAATCGCCAGCAGCTGTTGGAAACGCTGGGCGCCAGCGAAGAGATTTTCAAACGGCGGATGGAAGAGTTCGAATATGTGAAGCAGAAATATGAAACGGCCAAAGCGAATCTGGAAGAAGTACGGGCCATTCTTTCCGCCGAGGAGGCCAAGCTTGTCGGCGTCACCGGGGGAATCAGCAGCGCCCAGGAAGAGACGCTGAAAGGCGACCTGCTGCGGATTATGAACGACATGGCGCAGGCGCGAAATGACATTCGCAGTGGAGAACAGCAGAAGGAAGCGATCCAGCGCCGAATGTCCCGCTCCGAACAGGACGGCACCAAATGGCGCGAAGAGCAGGCCAGACTGCTGGCGGCCAAGCAGGAGCTTGAGAAGGTGCTCGAGCGTCATGCGAAAGAAATTGCCGAGCTGCGCAGCGGTTATATCACAGGCAGCGAGAAGGTCAATTCCCTGCAGAAGCTGCTGGAGGAAAGCCGCGAGAATTTGCGGCGCTGGGAGCAGAAACGCGAAGCCCTGGTATCCCGCCGCGACACGATGAAGGAAATGCAGGATGATTATGACGGCTTTCAGCACGGCGTTAAAGAGGTGCTCAAGGCCGCGCGCAAATCGGTTCTCCATGGGGTACATGGCGCAGTAGCCGAGCTGATGAACGTACCGGAGAGAATCGAACTTGCGGTGGAAACAGCGCTTGGCGCAGCCATGCAGCACATTGTCATGGAGAATGAGCAGGTATCCCGGCAGGCCATTACGTTTCTGAAGCAGCGCCAGCTGGGCCGTGCTACATTCCTGCCGCTGGATGTTATCAGACCGCGGCATATTTCGGAGAGCGATAAACGAAACGTGGAACAAATAGAAGGGTTTGTGGGCGTAGGCGCTGACTTGGTCGGCTTTGAACCCAAATACGCTTCCATCATCGGCAGTTTGCTGGGCAGCGTGATTATCGCCGAGAATCTGGAGAACGCCAACAAGATGGCTGCCCGTCTTCAATACCGTTTCCGGGTAGTTACGCTGGAAGGCGATGTCGTCAATGCCGGCGGCTCGATGACCGGGGGCAGCCAGCATCGCAAGAACAGCAATCTGCTGGGCCGGAATCGTCATTTGGAGCAGCTGGATGCCGACATCAAGCAGGGCGAAGCGATGATAGCCCAGCTGCGTCAAAGCCTGACCGAGCTGCGGAGCCAAATCCAGGAGGCTGAAGGCGAGCTGGAGCGGCTTCGCGAGGCCGGAGACCGCAAGCGCAGCGAAGAGCAGACGGCGGCAGGCGATCTTAAACAGCTTGAGCACGAATATCGCCACGTGACAGAGCAGTTTGAGCTTTACGGCCGGGAGCAGGGCGATTACGTGAAGGAGATGGAAGAGCTGGATCTGGCCGTGAAAGCGGCGGCGGAGAAGCTGACGCAGCTGGAGGCCGAGGAGCGGAAGGTTCAGCAGTCGATCGAGGCTGCCGAATTTGCCCGCAAGGCCAGCGAATCGGCCAAAGAGGAACTCCAGTCTCAGTTGACGGATTTGAAGATCCGTGAAGGCAAGCTGGAGCAGGAGACATTAGCGCTTCAAGACCGGTTCACACGGCTTGAAGAAGAGGTCACCTCACGCAAACGCGAGCTGGAGCAGAACCGCCGGATTTTGAAGTCGATTGAAGAGGATCTGAAACATAACGAGGAAGAAAGCGTTCGTCAGACCGAGCAGCTGAACGTGAATAAAATCAAGAAGCAGAGCACGAGTGAAGAGCTGGAGCTCAAGCGGGCTTCTAGAGCTGCTTTATCCCGCAAGCTGGAGGAAGGCGAAAGCGAAACGAAGGAGCAGCGGGCCGCTCTGAAGAGCGTAGACGAGAAGCTGCTGCAAACGGAAATCCAGGCCAACCGTCTCGACGTGGAGCTTGACAACATTTTGAAGAAACTTCTGGATGATTACGAGCTGACCTACGAGCGTGCGAAGCAGCTGTACGCCGTGCCGGAGGATGCGGAGCAGACCCAGGCAGCCGTCAGGGAACTCAAGCGGGCCATTTCCGCTTTGGGCGAAGTCAACCTGGGAGCCATCGAAGAATACGAACGGGTGTCCGAGCGGTATGAATTCCTGAATGAACAGAAAAATGATCTGGTCGAAGCGAAAGCCGCTTTGTACCAGGTGATCAAAGAAATGGACGAAGAGATGGCCAAGCGGTTTAAATCGACGTTTGATGCCATACGCAAGGAATTTGTGATCGTGTTCGCCAAGCTGTTTGGCGGCGGACGCGCCGACCTGGTGCTGATGGACCCTGAGAACCTGCTGGAGACGGGAATAGATATCGTTGCTCAGCCTCCAGGCAAGAAGCTGCAGAACCTGCAGCTTCTGTCCGGCGGGGAACGGGCCTTGACGGCGATGGCGCTTCTGTTCGCCATCTTGCAGGTCAAGCCGGTGCCATTCTGCGTGCTGGATGAGGTGGAAGCCGCCCTGGACGAAGCCAACGTGGTTCGTTTCGCCGAATATTTGCGCGAGTTCTCCGAACAGACCCAGTTTATTGTGGTTACCCACCGCAAAGGTACGATGGAGGAAGCGGATGTCCTTTACGGTGTGACGATGGAGGAAGGCGGCGTATCGAAGCTTGTCTCCGTCAAGCTGGAGGACGAAGAAGCAGAAATTGCTTAAGGGCTTGGGGAATGTCATAATATAGGCAGGAACCTATTTCAGATAAAGCAGATACAATAATATGGTACTCAGCTCCCTGTCTCTCGCAGCAGCTGCGGGAGTGGAGCGGAGATATGTAGGAGGATATAAATGAGTTTCTTCAAGAAACTGAAAGAAAGCATTGCATCCAAGACAGAATCCGTAACCCGGCAGTTTAAAGAGGGGCTGGAGAAAAGCCGTAAAGGATTCGTCGAGAAAGTAGCGGAGCTCGTTACCCGCCGCAAAAAGATTGATGAGGATTTCTTCGAAGAGCTGGAGGAAATTTTGATTGGCGCGGACGTAGGCGTGAATACGGTCATGGAGCTGATTGACGATCTGCGCAAGGAAGTGAAGCAGCGCAAAATCGAAGAAGCAGCGGAGCTTCAGCCGATCTTGTCGGAGAAGATCCGGGAACTGCTGCGCGGGGACGAAGACAATTCTATCCGGATGAACCCGGACGGCATTACGGTCATCTTGTTTGTCGGCGTCAACGGCGTCGGCAAAACGACCACGATCGGCAAGCTCGCGCACCGCTACAAGCAGCAGGGCAAAAAAGTGCTTATGGCGGCGGGCGATACGTTCCGTGCAGGCGCCATCGAGCAGCTTGAGGTTTGGGGGCAGCGGGTAGGCGTCGACGTGATCAAACAGCAAGCCGGTTCCGATCCGGCTGCAGTTATGTTTGATGCGGTGCAGGCGGCGAAGCAGCGCGGCGCGGATATTTTGCTGTGTGATACGGCTGGACGTCTGCAGAACAAAACAAACCTGATGGAAGAGCTGAACAAAATTTACCGCGTTATTCAGCGCGAAATTCCGGGTGCCCCGCATGAAGTGCTGATGGTGCTGGACGCTACAACCGGACAGAATGCGCTGAGCCAGGCGAAGCTGTTCGGGGAAAAAAGCGGCGTGACCGGTCTGGTGCTTACCAAGCTGGACGGAACCGCCAAAGGCGGCATCGTGGTGGCGATCCGCCAGGAGCTGAGCCTGCCGGTCAAATTCGTCGGTTTGGGTGAGAAGATGGACGATCTGCAGGAATTTGATTCGGAGCAGTTTGTTCATGGCCTGTTCTCCGGACTGATTGACGAGTCGGAACAAGATGAAAATGAAGAAGAGGCTGCGAATACCAACGTTTAATACAGGGTTGTCTTGCTGGTAAGGTAATCCCGGTCATCACCGGGATTACCTTTAATCATTTTGATGCCGTCACAAACGTCCAAGCAGCATAAGGGAAGGGAGTCGAAAATATGGCCAATACGCATACATTTTCAAGGCGGGAGGAAATGGCCAACGCGGTTACGCATGGCGTTGGTGCATTGCTTAGTGTGGCCGCGCTGGTCCTGCTGATCGTTTTTGCAAGCATGAAAGGGACGGCCTGGCATGTGGTCAGCTTTACGGTTTACGGGGTGAGCATGCTTCTGCTGTATTCCTGCTCAACACTTGTTCACGGCTTGAAAGAGGGCCGGGCCAAGGATTTATTTGAAATCTTTGACCATTCTTCGATCTATTTATTTATTGCTGGTACCTACACGCCTTTCCTTCTAGTAGCGACCCGGGGGCCGCTGAGCTGGACCTTGTTCGGAATCGTTTGGGGGATCGCCGCTGTAGGCGTTGTGTTCAAGGCCTTTTTTGTAAAAAAATTCCTGTTCATGTCTACGTTGTTCTACCTTGGCATGGGCTGGCTGATTGTGCTGATATGGCCGGAGCTTACGGCTGCGGTGCCGACGGCTGGCATGATGCTCTTGATGGTGGGAGGCGCACTATACACGCTCGGAACTTTGTTTTATGTATGGCGGGGTTTCCCTTATCACCATGCGGTTTGGCATCTGTTTGTGCTTGGCGGAAGCGTGCTGCATTTCCTCGCGATTTTGCTGTACCTGCTTCCGTGGCATTGAGGAAAAGTCCTGTTTTGCATCTTGATCGTAACAGCTGCTGGTTCCGAAAAACTGCATATTGATCAGCGAAAGAAGATGTTAAGGTTATTCGCTTGACATCTTCTTTGCTGTTCGGTATGATTAGTAACGTTGATTGCCTATGTAAAGTGATTTTCCTTGACGGAGGGAGTGCCCGAAATGAGTCAGGAGAATAGGCTGGAGAAGACGAACAGAGTCAATTTGTTATTTGACTTTTATGAACTTCTGCTGACAGAGAAGCAGCAGACCTTCCTTAAATATTATTTCCATGACGATTTCTCGCTTGGAGAAATCGCCGCTGAATTCGAGATTAGCCGCCAGGCGGTATACGAACATATCAAGCGGGCCGAACAGATGCTGGAAGCTTACGAGCAGAAGCTGGGACTGCTGGCCAAACAGCAGAAAGCGGATGAGGATCTCATCCGGCTTGAGAAGCTGCTTGAGGGCAGCGAGCTTTCGTCCGCCGATAAAGAACAGGCGCTTGCGATCGTCAAAGAGCTGCAGTCTTTATAGTTTGAAGCTGCAGTCTTAAGAAATTGGCCTGTTAACAAGCATTAAGTTACAATAAGAGGCATGAACAGCAGAAACAGATAGCAAACAGGAAAGTGAGGTGACCGGAAATGGCATTTGAAGGCTTAACAACACGTCTGCAGAATGTATTCAGCAAGCTGAGGGGCAAAGGCAAGGTTTCGGAGGAAGACGTCAACGAAGCGATGCGCGAAGTGCGGCTTGCCCTGCTGGAAGCGGACGTTAACTTTAAAGTCGTTAAGGAGTTCATATCCAAGGTCAAAGAGAAAGCTGTCGGCAGCGAGGTTATGGGCAGCTTTACTCCAGGCATGGTCATCATCGATATCGTCAACAAGGAATTGACCGAGCTGATGGGCGGCACGCAGGCGAAGCTGGCCCGCAGCAATAAACCGCCAACCGTCATCATGATGGCTGGCCTGCAGGGGGCCGGTAAGACCACCACCTCTGCCAAACTGGCCAAGATGCTGCTCAAAGGCAATCACCGGCCGCTGCTGGTAGCCGGCGATATTTATCGTCCTGCGGCCATCAAACAGCTCCAGGTGCTTGGAGAGCAGATTAAAGTCCCCGTGTTCTCCTTGGGCGACGGCATCAGTCCGGTTGAAATCGCCAGACAAGCTTTGGAACAGGCCAAAGAGAACGGCAACGATTATCTGATTATTGATACCGCCGGTCGTCTGCATGTGGACGAAGAGCTGATGGAAGAGCTCAAGCAGATCCATGCTACGGTAACGCCGGATGAGGTGCTGCTGGTGGTCGATGCGATGACCGGTCAGGATGCGGTAAATGTGGCGGAGAGCTTCCACGCCCAGCTTGAATTGACAGGGGTCGTATTGACGAAGCTGGACGGCGATACCCGCGGCGGTGCAGCGTTGTCCGTCAAAGCCGTTACAGGCTGTCCGATCAAGTTCGCATCGCTTGGTGAGAAGATTGACGCGCTTGAGCCGTTCCATCCGGAGCGGATGGCTTCCCGGATTCTCGGCATGGGCGATATGCTCTCCCTGATCGAGAAAGCTCAGTCGAGCATTGACGCAGACAAAGCTAAGGAAATGGAACGCAAGATGCGCAATGCCGAATTTACGTTCGATGATTTCCTAGAGCAGATGGATCAGGTGAAGAAGCTTGGACCGATTGACCAGATCATGGACATGATCCCGGGCATGGGCAAAGTGAAGCAGATGAAAGATGTGAAGGTTGACGAGAAACAAATGGGACGCGTCGAAGCCATCGTTCGTTCGATGACGAAGGAAGAGAAGCAGAATCCGGATCTGATCAACCACAGCCGGCGCAAGCGGATTGCGGCGGGCAGCGGCTCCAATTTGGCCGATGTCAACCGTCTGATCAAGCAGTTCGACGAGATGCGCCGGATGATGAAGCAGCTTTCAGACATGATGGGCGGTCCTAAATCCGGCAAAGCGGCGAAGATGCTGCGCGGCATGCAGGGCAAAGCAGGCAAGGGTATGAAGTTCCCTTTCCGTTAAACCGGCAGGGGAAGGAAATAGATAAACTCAGCTAGTGCTGAAGTGTTGATTCTTGTAAGGAGGTGAATGTTGAAATGGCAGTTCGTATTCGTTTGAAACGTATGGGTGCTCACAAAGCTCCTTTCTACCGTGTGGTGGTTTCGAATTCCCGTTCCCCACGTGACGGCCGCTTTATCGAAGAAATCGGTTACTACAACCCGACTACAGTACCGGCAGTAGTGAATATCGATGAAGAGAAAGCTCTGAAATGGTTGCAGGATGGCGCACAAGCTTCCGATACTGTTCGCAACTTGCTCAGCAAAGCGGGCGTTATGAAGAAGTTCCATGAGTCCAAATTGCAAAAATAATGGCTGATTTGGAGGGTCCTTTGTGGAGCAATTAGTCGGCGTTATTGCGAAGGCTTTAGTTGATCATCCGGAGGATGTCCGTGTAAGCGTCGTGGAGAAAGAGAATCTGATTGTTTATGAACTGACCGTACATCCTGATGATGTGGGGAAAGTGATCGGCAAGCAGGGCCGAATCGCCAAGGCGCTTCGCACGGTAGTGACTTCAGCAGCTGTAAAGATGGACAAACGGGTTACCGTGGACATCATATCTTAAGATATACGAAAGAGGGTTAGGATGTATGTCCTAGCCCTTTTTCGTACAAACATAAGAACGTATAACGTCGAGTCGTTTTAAATTTTGGACCTTATACTTTTTATATTTGCAGGGGGATGCCCGGTGTCTGGCAGCATCATTGCTGCGAGCCGCCTGTGTATCTCCGAATGAGAATGATGACTGCGAATTATCGAAAGCTATTTTTAGGAGGGTATTATGTCAGAAGCTTTATTATCGGTTGGCAAAATTGTCAATACACACGGCATTCGCGGTGAGCTTAAAATACTGTCCAGCACGGATTTTCCAGATGTCCGCTTTGCGGAAGGAAACCGCCTGCTGTTCGTAAATCCTGAGACCGGCCAGCAGGTACCGGTTACGGTGCAAATGTCCCGCCCCAATAAAGGGACCTTCATTCTGAAGTTCAAGGAATTCGGCAACATTAATGAAGTCGAGAAATATAAAGGCTGGGATCTCAAGGTAACCAAAGATCAGACCATTGAGCTTGAGCCGGACGAATATTATTTCCATGAAATCATTGGCTGTGAGGTCATTACAGAAGAAGGCGAAGCACTGGGGAGTATTACGGAGATTTTGCGGCCGGGCGCCAACGATGTCTGGGTAGTCAAAATGAAAAACGGCAAGCAGCTGCTGCTGCCGGTTATTGATGATGTAGTGCTCGACGTGGACGTACAAGCCAAACAGGTGAAAATCCATCTGATGGAAGGGTTGCTGTAAACGATGCGGGTAGATGTGCTGACGCTTTTTCCGGAAATGTTCACCGGCGTATTTGGCACGAGCATTTTGGGCAAAGCGCAGGAGAAGGGGATCGTTTCCCTAAATGCTATCAATTTCAGAGACTACTCTGAAAGCAAACACGGCACCGTTGACGATACTCCCTATGGCGGAGGAGGAGGCATGGTGCTGAAGCCGGAACCGATCTTCCGGGCGGTCGAAGCGCTGCTGAGCGAGCAGGCGGGGGAGAAAGTGAGCTTGGAGCAGAGGCCGGAGGGAGAGGTGCCTGATCCGGCAGGAACGCTGGCGGAAGCTGTCGATTCTTCTCTAGGCCAGGCGCGACAACGCGAGAGCGGGTCCAAGCGGCCGCCAAGGGTGATTTTGCTTTGTCCGCAGGGTGAGCCTTTTACGCAAGCGAAAGCGGAGGAGTTGGCCCGTGAGGACCATCTGATCATGATCTGCGGCCATTACGAAGGATATGATGAACGAATCCGCGAGCATCTGGTAACGGATGAAATCTCCGTCGGCGATTATGTGCTGACAGGCGGGGAGCTCCCAGCCATGGTGGTGACGGACAGCGTCATCCGTTTGCTCCCGGGCGTGCTCGGCAATGAGACCAGCGCGGTAACGGATTCGTTCAGCACGGGACTGCTGGAGTACCCGCATTATACCCGTCCGGTGGAATTCCGCGGCTGGAAGGTGCCGGATATTTTGCTCAGCGGCCATCACAGCAATATTGACGCCTGGCGCCGCAAAGAGGCTTTGAGACGTACCTGGAAGCGCCGCCCCGACCTGCTGGATAAGCTGGAGCTGACCCAGCAGGACAAGCTTTGGCTGAAGGAAATCCAAGCGTCTGAAGAGCCATAAGCACCGGCCTAGATAAAAGAGGACACCAGCGGGTGCCGGTGCGATTCTGGCCGCCATCAAGGTGATGGGCAATCAGATTACGGATGAGCATAGGGAGAAAGCGGACCAATTTTTTAACGGACACCGGTCCTATAACAACCATTAAACCAGCCGATTTATCGGTTGGTTTTTTGCGTTTCTGGAAGATGAGTGAAGACGCGATTTGGCAAGAAAGCTTGTGCGGCGTTTTAGGTTGGCCGGAATCGGGTAATGACATAAGGTCAGCGAATAAAGCAAGCAGTTGAGAGCAACAGGAGCAAGAAAGGATGGAATAGCAATGGCAGCACAGACAGAAGATTTTGAGACCGCAGGAAATCCGATTTCCGTGAACGAACTGGCCGACGCCTCCGATTTCTTTCAAACGGTGGACGATGTATTGGCCTATTACGCCAAAGAGCAGGATAAAGAAGACAAATGATCAATGTTGACTTTACCGGGCTTTAAAAAGCCTGCGGAATAGCTCAAACTTGGAACCAGTTGGATCTGAGGAAAAAGTTCAATCCAGAGTGAAGCATATGTGATGATGTCGAGGCTGCGCCAGTAGAGCAGTCCTACCCAACCAAAAGCTTTCTTAATCATGTGTAGAGAAAGAACCCCGCTGCTCCTAACGGATCAGTGGGGTTCTGCATGTTTTGTAAGCTGAAATCCAATTATATGGTTTGAAACATCGTTGTTTCGCGGGCATAATACGATTTGCGGCCTGTTTCGATATTCCGGATGCGTACATAGGTTTCGGTGTATTTCTCGACGACCCCTCGGCCTACTTCACAGTAGACGCCGGCAGGATCCTCCTGCCAGGCGGAGATGACTTTCTGGGAGAGGGCAGCGGCAAAAAAACTCTATATTAGCAATAATTGTATTAGGCATGGATAACTCCTTTTTTAGCTTGAAAATGGAATAAAATCAGGAATCACTTAAATAGATTGGACCGTTGTTAATTGTAACATTAAATCTTTATTCGGAAAACAGAAATCGTAGACCAAATTTATAGATTTTCTTTGTGAGAAAATTCATTTACAATTACTATAAAAAAGATAAGGAGAAAGGTTTACTATGTGGAAGGAATTTAAGGCGTTTGCCTTTAAAGGAAATGTGCTCGATTTGGCGATCGGCGTGGTGATCGGAGCGGCCTTTGGCAAAATCGTGACTTCGATCGTAAACGATCTGATTACCCCGATTATCGGTATTATCATTGGCGGGCTCAACTTCTCGGGTTTGGCTCTGGAGGTTGGCGACTCCAAAATTACATACGGCAACCTGATTCAAACAATCATTGATTTTCTGCTGACGGCAGCGTCTATTTTTCTATTCATCAAGCTGCTTGGCAGATTTAAAAAGAAAGAAGAGGAAAAACCGGCAGCTCCCCCTGTGCCAAGCCGTGAAGAAATGCTGCTGACGGAAATCCGGGATCTGCTGAAGCAGCAGCGGCAGGAATCTTAGAAGACTGATTATGTCTGAATCTGATCCCGAATAGCAAAAAAAGGATCTTCTCACTCGAGAACGATCCTTTTTTCTATTCCAGCATAGAAGGTAGTATTGATTTACTGAATCTCTCATAAAGTAAAGTGTTCATTTGCTAGACGCTCAGGTGAAACAAATAAAATATCAATACTGCCTTGAGACAAGTCTTCTTCAATTTCTGCTAACTCTTGTGCATTAAGTGAACTATCAATCGAAGCGGGCCTTTGCATTTATACTTTACCTAAAACTAGTAACATGGAAATGTGGTGAACGTTACACCTTTGAGGCAGCTAATCAAGACATAAAACAATACACTCGCATTGCTGATAATAAGACAATAAAAAAATCATTAAAAAATCTATACGTACATAACTACTTGCTATACAGAAGAGATCCAACAATTTATTGATGCTGAAAAGGCTAAATGGGAAGAAGAGGTTTTATCTCCTGTCATTGCTGAGCGTGACAGCTTGCTCCAATTTAAGCCCAAGTGGGGGAAGCTCTTCTTCTAGTTCTAGTAAATCCTCTTCTTCATCTTCTTCTAAGAACTCTTCGAGCCGCTCTTCCAAAGGTTCCTCTGCCCCCAAATCCACAGAGCCAACCTACAAAAAATCTAAGCTGAGTGTATTTATTAATGGGAAAAGAGCCGATTTCAATAGCGATTTAATCATTTATCAAAATACGAACATGGTTCCTCTTCGCGAAATAGCTGATCTGTTAGGAGCAACTTTCAGTTATGATCCAAGCAGCGGTGTCATTAGTGTAAGCAAAAATAACAACAAGGTCACATTTACAATGGGAAGCAAGAAAGTATATTACAATGGGGAAGCTGAAACCCTTAACGTGGCTCCAATGATTGTAAAAGGTGT
This sequence comes from Paenibacillus yonginensis, assembly GCF_001685395.1. NCBI lineage: Bacteria > Bacillati > Bacillota > Bacilli > Caryophanales > Paenibacillaceae > Paenibacillus > Paenibacillus yonginensis. The sequence continues at coordinate 1,032,200 of NZ_CP014167.1, forward strand.
CGCATATGTTCCCTTGCAAAGCCTTGTTAAAGGTCTTGGAGCTAGCTTAAAAGCTGATAGTTCCAACCAAACCCTTAGTATCTGCTTCTTTATTTATAGCTTTTGCAAAATCTGTCCCCTTAGCAGACAGAGTGAACTTCCCTGTAGATTCACTAAATGAGATTAGTTTATTCTAGGTCAAGATCAAATATGCTGGTGTTTTCCAAAAGATAATCCCATTGCTGCATGGTATACCTACTTAATTACACAAGTTGGAAACCCTAAAATCATTCGTAAGAATACAGAGTTAGCAGAATACGCGATATTGCACAGAGTAACTTACGAAATGGTGACTGATAAGGAGATTAAACCTGTTTGGAGTAACAGTAGCTTTTCACATCTTACAGAGAAATATATAAATGAAGATGAACTGTTATCTCTTCTGTCAAATGAAGATAATAGCGCTCGGGTAAAGGGCAAAATTTTACGAGCGCATGGAACATGTAACATGTATCTCAGAATTGAGAAGCGAAAGAATGGCATAGTAACAATTGATCTAAATAACCCAGGAAGTTACTATGTGGAGTATCTAACCCAACTGCTAAAAAGAACAAGTATGAGTTGGAGTTGTTTCACATACCCTACGATTGACCCCTACCACAATATTAAGGTCTTTATTAATACCAATGATGATAACGATTTAAAAAGTTTGGTTAAATCTGATTTTAGATGGATAACTATGAAGAAAATAAGAAAATTATAAATTGCGAAAACCTTCACAGAGAATATCTGATGAAGGTTTTTTCTGTTTTCGGGGCTAAGGACATAGGACAAGTCTTATTCCAATATAAATCACTAAAAAGAGTTAAAGGAGGAATAACTGTTGAAATTCACAGTTACTGAAGTTTACGGTAGTAAACCGATTTCAAATTGGATAGCCATAAAATTAACGGAGTTTGTGAAGCAAAAGTATGGCTTGGATATACAAGTGACAGTTAATACAAATACTGCAGAGAAATCGTCTCAGTTAGAATCTGCACAAAATCAATTAAGTCAAAGCTAACTGAATAATTTCAAGAGTATTTATTAACAACATATAACCCGTATAAAGCAAACTGAGGTTGTATATAAATGAGTAGTAACAGCGGTTTTTTTATAGGGGTGAGAGCATGCATCTTGAAAAGATTAGATGTGCAATCTATGCACGGGTCTCGACTGATCAGCAGGGGGATTCAATTGAAAATCAAGTAAGTCAATGTCAGGAATATATAAGCAGACTTGGGCAGCAGTACGATTACACTAATGTCATAATTTATAAAGATGAGGCCGTATCCGGCTACTACACGAGCGTATTTGACCGTGTTGAAATGAAAAAGGCAATTCAGGATGCTAAAAATAATCAGTTTAAATTGCTTGTTTTTAAAGAAGTAAGTCGGGTTGGACGTGATAAACAAGAAAATCCAGCCATTATCGGTATGTTTGAACAATATGGTGTAAGGGTTGTAGCCATCAATGATAACTATGATTCTTTAAACAAGGATAACATTACCTTTGACATATTATCCGTTCTCTCTGAGCAAGAATCCAAAAAGATATCATCTCGTGTAAGCAGCGCCAGAAAGCAAAAGGCACGCAGAGGACAATGGGGGGGAGAACCCCCCATTGGGTATAAAGTGAATCGTGAATCCAAACGACTTGAGATCGATCCGGATTTTAAGGATATTCCAATAAAAATATTTGAGCTCTATGTAGAAAAAGGAATGGGTACCTTTAAGGTAGCCGAATACTTAAATAATAAAGGCATAAAAACAAAAAATGGGAACCGTTGGAGCCGAGAGACAATTAATAAATTGCTTCGCAACCAGGCTTACATTGGAAGTGTAGTGTATGGGACAAGGAAAAATCAATTGCAGAGAGAATACGATGACCATGGAAAAATGTCAAAGAAGAAAGTTCAAATCAAGATAAACAAGACTGAATGGCAGATTGTGGAGGATGCTCATGAACCTCTAATTAAAAAGGACGTCTTTTATGCTGCCCAGCGAATCCTTTTATCTAAAAGTCATAATCGGGCTCCGCGAAGAGCCTATCACCCCCTGACTGGAATATTAAAATGTGGCAAATGTAACGAAGGCATGGTGTGCCAGAAAAGAACGTACAACTCCAAGGAATATAGGTATTATATCTGCAAAACTTACCATAAATATGGAAGGGATGTTTGTTCTCAGACGAACGTGAATGCTGATGAACTTGAGCGTGTAATCCTTGACTCTGTACGACAACGTTTGGACAAGCTTCCCAACGATCCCTTTGTGATGGTAGCGAACAAAAGTAAAGATATCGAGCGGATACAGAAAGAGATCAAAGTTAAACAACAAAACAAAGATAAGTGGAAAAAAGATCAGATCGATATTTTTAAACAACGGGATCTTTTCGATGAAGAAACATATCAACAGCAAATGCTTGATATTAAACGGCATATCCTTCTGCTTGATGAGGAAATTACAGTGATGGAAAAACAAATCGAAAGTTTAATGGACCAAATCGCTGAATCATCATCTTTAGAACATTATTTGGAGGAATTCAGGAAATTGGACATCGGTGGTCCAGGATCTATGTGTACCTCTGTCAATAGAGTAGACACAAAGAATCGAGAAAATTATGCGGCAGATCGGTACATACGTTCGCACTCATTGGGCGTAGAATACCCAATCGCGGAATGGATTCGTTTTCCATTGTAGAAGCAGGTAATATATTCAAAAATGCGTTTCTTGGCTTGCTTGCGTGTTTTGAACTTCTCCAAGTAGACAAGTTCTTTCTTAAGCACACTGTGGAACGATTCAATACACGCATTATCGTAGCAGTTCCCTTTGCGGCTCATACTGCCTTTCATCTTGTAGGTGCGCAGCCGCGCCTGGTAGTCATGAGAAGCGTACTGGCTGCCGCGATCCGAATGATGCAGAACCTCTTCGCACGGTCGCTGCTGGCTGTGGGCGCGGTCCAGCGCCGTTAACACGAGTTCTTTCGTCATTCGCTCATCCATGTGAAATCCAACGATTTTACGACTGTACAGGTCCATGATGCTTGCCAGGTATAGCCACCCCTCATCGGTCGGGATATACGTAATATCAGCCACCCAGGCCTTGTTTGGAGCGGACGGATTAAACTCGCGGTTCAACACGTTCTCTTGGACAGGCAGGTTGTGCTTCGAGTTGGTTGTGGCCTTGTATTTCTTCACCGTGCGAGAACGTAAACCCAGCTCCTTCATGATCCGAGCGACTGTTTTCTCGGACACTCGTATGCCCTGCTTGTGCAGTTCTTTTGCTACTTTGGGGCTTCCATATAATCGACGGGATTCTAGAAAGATACGACGGATCCGCCGCTCCAGCTTGCGACGTCGCTTTTCACGTTTGCTGGCTTTTCGCTGGGTCCATTTGTAATAGCCGCTTCGGGATACTTCAAAGGCTTCGCACATCTTCGAGACTCGGCACTTGAAGCGATGATCGTGGATGAAGGCATAGATCAGCGCCGGTCTTTGGCGAAGTAGTGCATCGCCTTTTTTAAGATGTCGTTCTCCTCTTCCAGATCACGAAGGCGTTTCTGAAGATCTCTCATTGCTTTATCGTCGGCTTTCAGTTGCCCACTGCCTGGAAAGGCCTGTGCGCCGTCTTTCTTGTATTCCGCCATCCAACGATACAGGGTGTTGTCGCTGATCCCCAGTTCGCGGGCGACCTGCGCCACCGCTTTCCCTTCTTCCTGGATCATCTGAATCGTTTGCAGTTTAAATTCTTTATCGTATTTTTTCGTCATGGTAGCACCTCGAATTTGGATAGATTCATTTTACCCGATTCTCGGTTCTCCATGTCTACTTTTTAGTCTAGCAGCAATGCGTGTGCTTTTGCATGATCTAATTAAGAGTATTAAGTTAACTGATCAACAAGTAGAGATAGAGTATAATTATGATTTTGAAAGCTAATTAGCATGTCTTTGTTAAAAAAATACTAAATGTCTTTGCAGCCATCCGAAGATGTCTGACTCGATAACTCGGCTGTAAAGACTTTCATATTATAGGCATCCCTTTTTCATTTTCATACTATATAGTTTATTCGAAATCAGTATTTGATAAAGGAGAGCTCATTTAAATATAATTATAAATTAGGAGTGGAAGGATGCTTTTTGAAATTACTGAAGAAATGGAGCAAAAGATAAATGAATGGGATTCCTGTAAAGCTACTGATGCTACAGGAGCAAAGTTTGCATATATTTTTATTCCAACAGGTGTAGGACTAGTGGTTAAAGTAAAATGTGATGTTTGTGATAGAGAGCTAGACCTGACAGAAGAGTAAGACTAGTATGAGCCTAGGAATTATGCTTTTCTGTATCGGAACTAGAAAGAGGTCCTATTATTGATATATAATCTTGACTAATATCCCGTAATACATAAATTGGGTTCCTTTTTTTAGCCGATAAACAATTGGCAATTTTAGAGAACAATCGGCAGTTTTATTTTTTTGAGTCCTATTCTCGATCAGGTAGGAGAGCTGTAAAATGAAAAAACGTCCTAAGGGAAAGGGCAGTAAAATGGGAGCTAATCATGTTCAACAGATTCCCCAAGCTGGCTGCTTCAAAGAAGTTGCTAAATCATCACAAAAACAGTTAAACGAACGTATTTATTGGGGACCTTCAGAGGATGGAGAAGACGTTGAGTACATTGAAACCCTGAGTGGTAAAGTTTCTAATCGAAAGCCTTCATTCTTACGTGAGCGTTTTGCAGTAATCTGAGGCCTTGAGCCGTAAGGATTTTCGGACATAAAAAAGGGACTTCACCCCAACTTGGAGAAGTTTTCAAGTGACCAAACCCAAAAACCTCAAGGATGGAGGAAGTCACTTTGTATATTCTCCAAGAATGTCTGTTTTCCTTCGAAGAACTTTTAAAAATTCAACCCAAGGAGAGATTGCCGATCTTCTTCAGCTCTCTCGATCTGAGACCGTATGCCAAGGAACTGAGAAGCCGTTCACCCCGAGGCGCTGAGGGATACTGCAGACAAGGTATTCTACGAGCACTCTTGGCTGCGCCGCTTGAAGGAATAAGTACCTTTTCAGGGTTGCATAAGCGTTTGGATACGGATCTCCGGTTTCGTTATCAGTGTGGTCTTCCGCTGGATCGAGAAGCTCCTTCCATATCCACATTAAGCCGAGTTTTCTCAGAACTGACGAGAAAGGACTTGGCAAAACGGCTTTTTGAGGATTTGGTCACACGCTGTCAGCAGGAAGGTATCATAGAAGGCAGTAACGTCGCCATAGACAGCGCCGCTCTCCGCGCTTACGAGAAAAAGCAGCCCAAACGCAAAAGCGAGCAAACGGGTAATGCGAACTGGGGCGCAAAAATTGATTCCTTCGGCAATAAAATCACATGGTTTGGTTACAAAATTCATCTGGCGGTCGATACGAAAAGTGAATTGCCGATCGCCTTGGAAGTAACGCCGGCGCATGTCAATGATGGAGAAATGGCGCCGGGCCTGATCGAGAAAACAGCGTCCAGGACGAGCACACGATTTTTCATACTCGATGCGGGCTACGACCAAATGAAAGTTTATGAGGCCGCCCGCAACGTCAAGGCACAAGCCATCATTCCCCTTAATCTTCGGGGGGAGAAGGAACCGCCTGCTGGCATGACCTCGAACGGAACACCGTGCTGTTCCATGGGTTATGCGATGACATACTGGGGAGTTGACGGCGATATGCATAAATTTCGCTGCCCGCATGCCACGGGTAAAGTCGACTGTCCGCTTGGCATGGCTGCCTGCTCGTCTTCAAACTATGGAATGGTCGTCAAAGTAAATGCGAAGGATGATCTCCGGCGATACAGCATCCCTCATCGGGATACAAAGCGTTGGAAGGAACTTTACAATGAACGAACCAGCGTAGAACGCTGCAACTCCCGATTGAAAACCTATTTGACGGCAGACGCCGCACATGTCCGGGGCATTCAGAAAGTCACAACTCACCAGTATTTGAATGCCATTGTTCTGCTTGCATCTGCGCTCGCCGTTTCTCATCATTCAAAACGGGCTGCCGCTTAAAAAACGAGCTGTTCTAAAATTCTGCAAGTCTGCCCTTTTCTTCATCCATATAATACCATTTTCGAAAATTACCCCTTAACGACAGTGAATATGCTATCGCTTCTTCTCTGAAACGGAATTATGCAAAACACTCACGTAAATAAAATGAGTACCTAGCTTCAGTTTTGTGTCTTTTTTATTGTAACACCCCCTAACTCGATTCTCAAAATACCCCATACGTTCACGGATTCAATTGGCTGTAAGAACTAGTTTATATCGAAAATGTAATTACCGCAGCTTTAGCCTTAGAATTAATTCGTTCTAGGACTAAAGCTGCTTTTTTATTACAATCCAATAATAATAGAATTAACGAAAGAGTCATTTACCATTTGTAAAATATGGTTATCTACTAAACTAGCATATCCACGATAAGAAAAGGCTGCATTAAGCAAATAAAAATCCCAATTCATTTATACCCATAGCAGGATAATGAGGAACATATTACCTATATGAGGTACAATAAATATAATATACCCTGATTCATAAGTACTAGAGATACATTGATTTCTTCATTTATTTAACTAAATCTAACGATTAAAGTTGAAAGGGGATATCCCAATTGCAAGATCTGTTACACAAGTTTCAAGACCGATTAACCGATTTAACAGCGAAGAATACCAGCTTTCGTCTCTAAAAATTACAAAAAAGTCATTTTGATGCTTTTCACTTTGCTAATTTGCCCGATGAGCAGGGATTCATGATATTAGATCAACTTAAGAATGAGAACATGATTCTAATGCCTGTCACATCTGTAGATGAAAAATTGAGTATTCATAGTCGATCATTGGCAAGCCTAAAACTGGAGATTGATTTAATTGAGCAAGAAACGGGAGCCAATGTATTTCATGTGGCATATGGCTTCCTAGAGGAATATTTAAATCCAGACTTTTATTTACGATCTCCAATCCTTTTTGTATCCAACTAAACTTGTTCGGGTGCAGGTAAATAAAGTGCTTCATTGGCCTTTGGAACTCGATGAGGAGGGAGCTCCATTTATTAATCGTTCTCTTGAGTTAGCTTTAAGGCGCTTAGGCAATGTAGATTTGTCCGAGTTATCTGTAGATTTGGAAATATCTGAACCTAGAGAACTATTGGATAAAGTCATTGAATAGGTTAAAAAAATAATTAGAAATAGATTGGGAGTCTAGTTAAACATGATTCCCTTCAAGATATGTGTCGTGCCGATATCCCCAATTATGGTACTGGTTTTGTTGTAAAACCATTCGTTATTATGGGTAAATTCCGGCAAAGCACGAGTCCTCTGTTGCTGGATTACGATTATTTATTTCAAAACCCACCCAAAGAGGGGATATTATCTACCATGTTGGGAGGTCAAGTAAACGACCTCATTAGAAGGAACAGCAATAATAAGTTAGAGGGATAAAAAAGTGCATATGAGGACAAAAGAACGCAATATATTACCATCTTCTCGACTACTTAATGTATTATTAGGTTGATATACTCAAATTATGATGGATAGATTTAGGAGTTTAATGTTAATATTACTTGAGAATTAGTTCTTTTTGTGGAAGGAGCACGAAACATGTACTGTACAAATTGTGGAAAAAAATTAAACTCTAAAAACTTATTTTGCGGTGAATGTGGACAAAAAGTAATTCAAACCGAATCGGGTTTGGTTGAAGAACAGGTATCCCAAATTCCCCCCATTGGAGAAAATGGCATAGCTAAAGATGTATCATCTGAGGATAGGCAAGATTCCATGGAATCCAAGAATACCAAAAATAGAAAGAATTCAAAGATGACTTATCCAAAATGGGTAATGATTTCGGCAGCAGTTTTAGTTCTTATAGGAGGAATATCAGGAGTATGGTATTGGAATTCATCTAAAGGTCCTTCCGATGTACAGGTTGTAACCGGTGCAAATCAAAATTCAAGTTCCAATAATGCCCCATCATTTAGCGAATCACCTAAGGAATCAACTAGCGAACCAACTGCTGAACCGAAAAATGTGGAATTAGAACCTGCGTTTATCCAAGTGAACCAAGTCGATTCATCTAATTATGAAAATGGCCAAGTCGATGTGTACTTTTCTCTTTTTTCTGATGATGCTTACTCTAATGCATTAGATTCAGAGAATTTGACTCGAGAAATGTTCAAAGTGAATGGTTCACCGGTAACTCAAGTTTCCAAGGTTAACGATATTGATACCGTTAGTGTGGATTTAGTAATAGACAAGAGCGGCAGTATGATGGACCCGCCAAATGAAATGACTGAACAATCCAAAATGGATCTAGTTCGGGGTGCTGCAATAGAATTTCTACATAATGTTCCTAGTAATAGCCGAGGACAATTTGGTTTATTAACCTTCTCTAGTTTCGCACCTGATGTTGCAGACATCTCATTTAATCCTAATCGAAAATATATTACCTCCTATTTAAGCACATTAGAGTCTGATAACGGCAAGACAGCTTTGTACGATTCGTTAACTAAAGCTTTATATGATACGAATTTACAAGATGGGCCAAAATACATAATAGCGTTTACTGACGGTGAAAATACGGAAGTTTCCGACTACGGTTCTTCAGCACAATCTGTTATCGACCTGTCAAAACAATTGGGTATACCTATCTATACGATTGGTTTTGGAGGTACTTCTTCAGATCTACAATGGATTTCTAATGAAACTGGAGGCAGCTATTTTTCAATCGATGAACAAGATGATCTTCAGTCAGAACTACAGAATATATATCAGAATGTATTTCAGAAGTATGTGAAGCAATATAAATTAACCTTTAAGCCGGCGCAAAACATCGGCCCAGGAGAGGATTTCCCAATTACAGTTGAGATGACTTCAAATACTTATACTGCGAAAACCTCGACATTAGAATATACACGTAAAATTGATGCAGAATCAATTCAAGTTATGAATGGATTGTTTGAATACCAAGTTAATTATGCTAATGCAGTGAACAATCTTGATTTTAGTTTGGTTAGCGATAATGTGATGAATAATTCGAATTTTTACCAGAATTTAAGAAATAGGATAGAAATAGATTATGTCAACTTAAGTAATCAGGGCATTCCGAAGATAATAGACCCCCTTGAGAATTACAGAACAGAGTCTATTGAGCAACAGCCTGATGGTAGATATAAAGTTAAATTTTTCAAGCTGTTTCCATTAGAATTAAATCAGGAACGGGTATATGAAGCAGATTTGAATACGTATACCTTAGTCCAAGATCCCCAATCCAGCAAATGGAAAGTTGGAGATTTTGGTAGAAGTGAATGTTCAATTTATAAAAACGAAACAGATCCAGGTTCAACATGCAAAAATGTAAACGGAACATCAGCATTGTATAGTGGTGATCCTTGGCCTAATAACTAGTTGTAAATAACAAGTATTCATAAACTATTGGAGTGATTAATCCATAATGAGATTATTCAGATTCTGCTTCATAGGGTGCTTATTAATAAGTATAACAGCGTGTAGTATCAATGATATTAAACCTGATGAGTCAGCATCTTTAGTGTTGAGACAGTCAACAGCCTCGGCTGAATTAGGGGATACAAATGTATCCCCTAGCAATACATTTGAAAATAACGCAGACTTAGTTCGACCCAAACAAAATACAACCAAAGAAACGGTTGAGAAACCAATTATTTGCATTGAAGCAGGCCATCAAAAAAAGGCGAATTTGAGTTTGGAGCCAAATGCCCCCGGCAGTAATAAAATGAAGGAAAAAGTAAGTGGAGGAACACAAGGAGTACAAACTAAAAAACCAGAGTATCAATTAAACTTGGAAGTTGCGAAGAAATTAGAGAGTGCTCTTACTGGGGACTTTGATGTTATTATGGTACGCGAAACAAACGAAGTCGACATTTCTAATAGCGAGCGAGCAATAATATGCAATAAAGCACAAGCAGACGTAATGATACGATTACATGCAGATGGGAGCGAGAATAGCAAAGTTAAAGGCATGACCTTTTTCTATCCGTCAATAGAAAACAAATATACAAAATCTATTTCAGAGGAAAGTAAAGAAATAGCTGAGGTTGTTTCAGGCCAAGTCGTTAGCAAAACCGGGGTTAAATTTAAAGGGGTTAAATCACGTGATAATCTTACCGGTTTCAACTGGTTAAAGGTGCCATCAATCCTTATTGAAATGGGTTTTATGACTAATAAAGACGAAGATGTCTTGCTTAGTACTTCAGATTACCAGGATAAAATTGTTTCAGGGATTAAACTAGGATTAATTGATTATTATTTTCATAAATAACAAGTCTAACGAAATTAGAAACAGTGATCTTGCATTTATATTATCAAAAGGGTGTGGCTATATTGAACAATTTCCAAAATCTACTGGGAGAAGGGTTATCGAAGCTCCAGGGTGGCATTGAGAACGGAAAACAGAAACTGCAGACGGTTCAAGAGATAAACGCATTAAACAAAAGCGCCAATGACCTTGTTAAAACAAAAAGTAAAATACTATCTGAACTTGGGCAGTTAGCTTACTTTAAAATAAGGGCAGGGCAAATCTCCGATTCTGAGATGCTTGAACTTATCCAAAATTTAGCCCAAATAGATCAAAAAATTTATACGTCTCTTAAACAATTAACAGAGTTGAAGGCATTAAAGCAACAAAATAATACTTGCGGTAACTGTGGAAACATAACAGATAGTACGGATAAATACTGTGGAACTTGCGGCTCAAAGATGGATATACAGGATGAGGTGCATAATTCTGTTGATCGGGTGTGCAATAATTGTGGTGAGTTTATTCCCCTCAATGCAAAATATTGCCCATGTTGTGGCATTAAAGTATTGGAACTAAAATCCCCATTCAAGGAAGTGTGAAGATGTATTGTAAGCACTGTGGTGCCAAGACAATGGATGGCGCATTATATTGTTATAACGATGGAAGTCCCTTGTTAGCGTTAAATGAAGAATTTATAATTCAGAAAGATTTAACTATTCATTATTGTAGTAAGTGCAGTTGTGAGAATGATAACCATAGTTTGTACTGTGTATCTTGCGGATCATCGCTGGAAAAAATAACTGATAGTTTTAAAACACACAGTTCTAATGTATTTGAATCTACAGCTCAGATAATTAGAGTAGATAAACGTACACTAGACACGTCGGGAAAGTTTTCGGTAATGAGAAAAATATGGAGCCCATTCTTATATTCAATAGTTGCATTGATTTTTTCATCATTTCTTTCTTGGACTCTCAGCACTGTATTAAACAATAAGCTTAGAACAATAATTATGTCCGAGCTGGACTATGGCCTTTCATCCGTCGTCCCGACAGAGATCACCAATAAACTAAAGCTGATCTCAACTACGGATATACTAATGCTTACTCATATGGTTGGGATTAGGTTAGACTTTGGTTCTTCGTTGTTTAATGTACATATTAAGACAAGTGGCGGATTGCTATTATTAATGATTATTCCGATGGTCACTTTGTTAATCGTAGGATATTGGTCGGGACGAAAATTGCCTAATAGCTCTCCGGCTGAAAGAGTAGCTTCATCTATCGTAGTCGCTATCGTCTATTCATTGTTATTTTCATTGGTCTCTCTATTAGCTGGTGCATCTGTGAATCAATATATATATGGTGAGAGGGTTTCTTTGACAACAAATTATAGCTTTGGTAGTGCATTACTACATGGCTTTATTATTAGCTTTGTATTTGTATCGTTAGGATCTCTATTAAGTTTACCCAAAGAATTAAAGAGCCTGGGTTCAAATCGTTCTTTTGGTATCTCCATAGCTAGGGCTCTTATAACAACATTTTTAGGTGTCATCGTATGTGCCTTTCTTTCTCTTGTTCTTCTCTCTTCAGATGAAGATTTTAGAAGTGATGAGTTGTCTGCATCTGAAAGATTAACTATCTCAACTGAATTTGGCGGATATTTTTGGGAAATGGCACATTTAAATAGTACCTCATTTACTGCAGAAGAAGGAGAAGGGGGGACTAGTCTTAAGTATTCTATATTAAAAGGATTTAAACTAACAGATTACCCTCATTATTTTTCTGATGATGAAAGTGATGAGGAAGGTCCTTTGACTATAAAGTTTGCATGGATTGTATATCTTGTCCCTGTATTTCTTCACATTTGGTCAGGAAGACAGCTAAGAAGGACAACCAGTGGTAAAGCAATACTCGAAGTGGCAGCCTATGCAGTTGGTATGGGGATTCTGACATTCATGCTAGCATATATTTTAAATTTCTCCCTCTATTCAGAGATATATGATTTTTTCAGTGTAACTATGGGTGTTTCGCTCATCAAGTCATTTTTTACGAGCGGTTTTATAGCATTACTAGGAGCAACCATAGGTTGGTTAGTCTTTGGTAGACTAAGTAAAATGGAGGATAGAACTATCAAAAATCAATTTATTTGATTTTCAGTCCAAATAGATAAATTTTAAGTGTTACAGATCTTTCTAAGAACTTTGTGAGTAGATCTCAGCCCAAACATTACGAGGACGGTGTGGGCTGTAGGTGAAATTTTCAACTCAAAGTAAATAATTCTCATGGGGGCGCTTCTGGAAATGACTGTTCTTACTTTCAATAGCTATTTTTCCAGGAAGATTTTAAGAAGCGGACATAAACATTATATAAACATTCAAATATAAGACAGAGAAGCACTCCAAAGAGCTGTTAATACAGTTTCAACGGAGTGCTTTTGATTTGAAAAGATTTAAACTGCGGAAGTTAGTAACCATCCTTGGGAATCAACTAAGAACTGCAGGAGGAAACGGTTGTGATACAATCTCTTCTTACTAATGTAAATATTTGGTTTCAGTTTTAAAGACCATAGCAGTACAATAGAACTAACTAAATGGTAAAGGAGTCTATTCTGTATGAGGTTTCAGAATTCTAATTTATTTAGACGTACTAAGCTAATTATTTTTACCTTACTTACTATAATAGTAAGCTTCCCAGCAATAACTACCTCCTCTACGGCTCAAGAACAGCCAGAAAGGTATAGGTATATGGTGGATATGGACGTTATTAACAAGTCTATAGTTAAAGTTCAAGCTAGTAAAGTGGATTATAATACCGGTTTGGCTAAGGTTGACAATTTAGAGTTTGATGACCCATCTCTAACAAAACATTTTTCACCTTCAGAGTATGTAGATACCTTTTATTCAACAGTAGTATCCACTCCTAAAGGAATAAAGGCCTACTCAGTAATGTATCAATCAATTGGTGGAAAAAGAATTAATACTATTTATGAGTTTGATTTTGATAATCAGACTCTCAGAAAGGTTAAAGATTCACTTAGCGATGTAACATTATATCCTGACTTGGGGATATATTTAGTTAGTGATAAAAATAGAAACTACTATTCATTAATAGATAATAAGTTGCTTTTTTCGGGTGGTACGATTCTTCGGCAACAAGAATTTACTAACATGGAATATTATATAGATCCTGCTCCCAAATCCATGAATTTCGCCATATATTACCCAGGAACTTGGTTTCAAAAACCCGATCCAAACAAGCAGTCATATTATCTGAATTATGGTGGCTTAAAAGGAGCAACAGTAAAGGTTAAAGCATTCAGTTCTTCTATAAGTACAGTTGATACCAAGGGGGTCGAGACATATAAAAGCTTTTACGGTGATCTTACACTTAAATTGATAGTGCCTCCCAGTAAAAATAGAAGTTATTATGCCATTAAAGGCGGGAAAAAAACATTATTAGTATCGGGAGAGTATGATCATATAAGGCCATATGTCTCCCCGAATCAGAAATATCTATTAATTATAGCTGAAAAAACTAAAGGCTTTACTGTTACATCTTCTAGAGTATATTTATATGATATGAAAACTTTAAAAAGTATTAGATCTTACGATTCCGAAGATCAATCTAGCGCAACTAAAGTTTACTGGATAACAAATGATATATATTTTATTGATTATTACAATTCGATAAATGATCGTAAACCAAATTATCTCCACGATGCTTCCAGTGGGGCGCTCCAACTAGTAAAGAACTCATCTGCTAGTGATCATTATTATTTTTATTATTGGGATAGCTTTCAAGATATAAAGATGGGTTATTTCCCGGATGTGCCTACATCTGTATCAGTAAATAAAGTCATTTTAAATTACACTAATTATCCTACATTCAAATTAAATGGCAAATATTATATACCTTTAGATGACTTTACCAGCACTTATAATATTAATTACATTATAAATGACAAAGACGTAAAGCTTCTTCGAAACGAAAGGGAGACAACTATTCCAAGAGATAGCATTTATTCACTCTGGGGAGAACAATTTATTCCTCTAGGTGATTGGAACAAAGAGCTTGGATTAAAAGTAATTAATGTTCAAATGTTTGTATCACATAATGAAATAACCATAAATGATGAGGACAAATAAGGTTTAGAAAGGATAACCGTTTATAAAAAAAGAGAGAGGTTTTAACTTGATGAAAAACACCAAAATACTATTTAAAATCGGAATTTCTTTTGTAATTACTATTTTTTTACAGGCCTGTTGATTAACCAAAATATGTAACTGAACTAACGTCATGATTCACTTGAATCCGTCGATGTAAACCAATGATCCATTCAACCGGCAATATTCCGAGCAGAAGGAAGCGAGTGAACTGAATAAAAGAAAGTGCTGGATGACGAGGAATCGTATGCTTCAGACCGTCGAACAGCCACTTCAGTAGGACAAAGACGATCAATGCGCAGAATAATTGACCGTAGACGGCATTCTCCGTCGTGCCAAATAACTTTGGGATGTTTAGATGTTGCTTGATCCAGCGAAAGAAGACCTCGATTTGCCAACGAGCTTTATAAATCAGTGCGATTTGTTCAGCCGTTATGCCCATCAAATCCGTCACGACGCGAATTTCTCTCCCCTCAAAATCTCGAAAGATGACTACACGGTGACGCTTCTCGGACCGACATTGCGTCGTGCCTAATTGACAGGTAATATCACGAATGACGGAAGAACCTTCGGAGAGTTCGCGTCGTAAGGCGCGTGGTTTCTCCAAATGAACGTTGTCACGCAATCGAATGACAAAGGATTGTCCTTCTTGCTTATAGCGATCCAATCGCTCCAGTTTGCCATAAGCCCGGTCCATGACCATAATATGAGCCTTGTTTTCGAGAAGTTCACCTATCGGTCCATCATGCTTAGAGCCTATGGTTTCCGTAACGTTAAGCGGTTGCATATTTCGATCCTGCAGGGCTACATGCAGTTTCACTCCAGCGCGTTCGCCGTGGTAAGGAGCCCACGGTAACCGTGTCTTTCCTACCGTTATGGTAGTAGAGTCAATGAGCAGCAATTCTTTGGGGAAGGCCAGTTTTCTCCGAGTTTCTCGATTACATTTGCGAACAAGGAGATGAAAAATCTCTTTAAACACAGCAAACGGAACCTCGGCAGCTTTGCCAGAAAAGCTAGAATAGTGGACTTTAGGCAACCCACTACGGCCTGCACAATCTGCACCGAAACGGTAGCCCGACCATTCCTCGCTTGCTGCGGCGCACCAGTATTGCAGTAAATGATAGACCGTGAATTTTCGAGCTTTGTCCGTGTATCCTACGGTTTTAACTACAAGCGCGACTTCTTCGGGAGTGAGTACGGATTGAAGGATTGTAGCAATCGTGATAGACTTTTTCATGGAGTCGTCACCTTTCGGTTGGTTTGTAGGGGTACAAACATTTTACCGAGTTGACGACTCTTTTTCTACCATTTAGTGGTTAATCAACAGGCTTGATTTTTTAGAGGAATAGTTCCTGGAGGTCTGATTTCAGTATTTTACTGAAGTAGACCTTTTTTTGTGTTTTTGCATATAACCAGGAAGGCTATACTTAAGCGCAGATATGGTGGAAAACTTACGGATAAACAAAAAAATTAGTCAATCTATTTTGAGGATTTGTAAGTGTTAATGAGAAAAGTGTTTTATGACTATGATTTTTAATGTTTAATTTTTAATTAATTCCTCAACTTTCGCAGCTCAAATCTCCAAACAATCCCTTGATATATCTGGGTAAACCGGAGATCCAATCCTGTAGTTGACAAAAAACAGATGCTTTATCTTTCTTCGTCTTCGCTTGGGACATGTCAAGAAATAAACGCATGAGCTGCTCAAGAGCAGTCTGGTAATCCAGATCACGGACTTCATCGGCAAAGAGGAAAAAGAGTCCTCCCAGTGTCCGGTCATCACTCGATTGACGTCGTTCGAATTCCATCGCCAAATAACGGCTAAATACAATCGTGGTATGGCTAATCAGTTGGTCAAAAGAGCGTCCTTGAAATTCCGTCCCTAGTTTTAAATAGCTTTTTGTGACTTTGAAAAAGGTCTCAATACTCCAGCGCATGCCATAAATTCGCACCATTTCAGCAGCATCCAGTGTGACATCTGTACTCAAAATCGCAAGCCATTCCCGTTTTTTATTCCGGTTGGCGACAAAAACAAGCTTCACGGGCAAACCGCAGGTCGTATGTACGATGGCAGAATCTTTGATATCTTTGGCATGCGATGGAGAGAGACTTTGAAAGACTTCGCGCAGGGTCATTCGCTTTCCCTGAACCAGATAGCGCTGCTTCATTTCTTTCACCATGCCAATTACGGGAAGGCCTTTGGCGGTAAGTTGACGAAGCAAGGGGGCCTGTGTAAACCAGCTATCCATAAGCACGTAGTTGGCGGTGAATCCTGCACTAAGCGCATGATCCAACAAAGCAACAACGGCATCCGGCTTCCGGGAAAAGGCCTCCATCCGGCGTTTGTACCCATGACTGCGTTTGGAGAGATTCGTGGCCATTTCGCATAACCGATTGGCCACTTTAGCGGAAGACAGCATGACAAAGTCGAGCGGCGCAAAGCTAAAACCGTCCGACCAGCCGAGCGTGAGCATCGTGTAGCCTTTGATGTATTTACCTGCGGCATGGTCAAACACACGGGCCAGCAGCTCTGCTTTTTTACTCCGGTTTCGGCTGAGCACCGAATCGTCTACGATAATCCTTACGCACTCAAGGGTTTAAGCCATTTTTCTAGGTGCGAAAGTTGAGTTAATTCCTAACTCTATATAGTTACTCCAACATTGAACCGGATAACCTGAAGACGAATGAGCGAAGTCGAAGGAGACGATAAATGTATCTAAAGGAGAAGAAGAGAATTCACTTGCTGTAAAACAGGAGTACTGAATATTGTGATAATTGTTGACGTATCTATAAAGCAACCTTAGTTATTTATGAAATACCCATGGACATGGGTATAACCATCAAAGCCGAAAGTAATGGCGATATTACCATTGAGGGGAAAAATATTAATGTGCGGGCTACTGGTGATGTCAAATTTGAGGGCTTAGAGTATGATTTTGCGTGAGCGGCTACTTTAGTCCTTCTAATTTATGTTAGGGAGAAGTGAAAATGAATATCTATGAAGCATTAAAAGGCGTTCCCAATAAAAAACGCCTTTATTTTTTGTGGAAATTTAGTTTACATTGGGATCAAACAAAGCGACCCAAAAGCGAAAAAGAATTTTTAAAAACTGTTGGAAATAAGACGCTGAATGGGTTCCTATCTTGGGAAAAAACGGAAGAATATAGGAATCTAGTGGCTATCTTACTTAATACACGCTTCGACAGCGATCTGGAAGATATTTATAACTCGCTTTCCGATAAGGCGAAAGAGGGCGACGAAAAAAGTATTAAGTTGCTTCTGCAGATTGGTAAGGAAATTAAAGGATTTGCCAGGGAAGCGGTAAGGCAACTAAAACAAGAAGACGATGACGAGGATGATTTAGTGTTGTAAGACAAAATGTAAGGAAATTTTGGTTTACAAAGTAAAACGAATTATGGTATCGCCCTTGTGGCCAATCTATTACTTGTACAAGCAATACCATATATTGTAGATGAGTGGCGTTTCCCGTCACTCTTTTTATCTTTTCGAAAGGATAATGTAAATGGCGTTAACCAAAAGGCAAAAAATTGATAAGATTATGAGTTCGTTTCCTCTATTTTGCAAGAATTTTGTCAAAATAGTAAATAATGATGGCGAACTTGTACCGTTTATATTAAATGACCAGCAACAATATTTTATTGACAATGCTGGCAAATATAATCTAATACTAAAGCCGAGACAGTTGGGATTTACAACGGCTTCGCTGGCCTACTGTCTGTGGATGGCAATCACAAATCCCAATACAAACTATTTAATTGTGTCTTATAAAGGTGATAGTGCAAAGGATTTGTTTGCGAAACTCAAACGAATGAACCAACATCTACCGAGAGATAAATACAATAATATTTTTCCCTCAACTGTGAGAGATAATCGCGACGAACTGGTTTTGAGCAATGGTAGTACAATCCGCAGCACAACAACGGGACATAAAGACCTAGGACGCGGGATGAATCTGATGATTGTGCTCCTGTCTGAGGCGGCTTTTTACGGTGATTTAGATGAGGTCTTACTATCGTTGGAGCCAGCCCTTCAAAAAACGGAAAAAAGCAAAATTGTATTGGAATCCACGGCAAATGGATTTAATCAATTCCAACAGCTATATGATCGGGCAACAAAAGGATTGAGTAAGTACAAAGCGTTCTTCTTCCCCTTTTACGCTTCGGCGTACGAAAAGCAATTCGCTTTTGATATCAAGGAAGCTGTAAACTGGTACAAATCCACAAATAGAGGACAACGGCTAAGTACAAGAGATTTAAGCCCCGAACAGAAGCAACTACATGATGCTGGATGCTCCCTCAATATGCTCATGTGGCGCGAATACATATTGCAAGATAAAGATAAGAATCAATTTTATCAAGAATACCCCGCTACAGATATCCAAGCGTTTATTAATACTGGTAGATCAATATTTGACCAAACTAGAATAGCAGATGCCATAAACTATATACTTCCCCCAATTACCAAAGAAGAAATCCTAAAACATGAGAATTTTCCAGATATTTTAAGACAATATATAGAAAAAGGATTGGAAATATATCATCTACCAAGACCGAAACAACGTATGTTTGCCGGAGTTGACGTTGCATCTGGTAGCGGTAATGACTATTCGACGATTAGCGTCTTTGGTGCGGATGGTCAACAATACGCATCATTTTTTAGGAATGATATCCCTGTATATAAGTTTACGGAGATCGTCCGAGAAATAGGGCTGTTTTTTAACTATGCCTTTCTGGTCATTGAGCGTAATGGATTTGGTACAAGTATTTTGGAACGCCTGAGAGAGGTAGAAAGTCCATACCTTAATTTATTTAAACATCGTCATTTTGACAAAGGTAAAACAAGGCTCCAACTGGGTTGGAATAGTAATAGCGTCACCAAAAATAAAGCAGTAACGGACGCAAAAGAGATGTTTGAGTGTCAATTAGTGCAAATTAATTGTAGAGAGACGTTAAAACAGATGCAGACTTTTGTAGATAAAGATGGCAAAGCAGAAAATAAATCCCGTACCCAACATGACGATTTAGTCATTTCGTTTATGCTTGCGATTCAAGGGATTAAAGCGAATAAATACTATGTTGAGGTGGGTTAATTGAGTAAAGATTATTGGTTTCTCGAGGAAGTTAATAGAGTTGATAATCAGCAAAGAGTAAATACAATCTTAAATATCAAAGAGTATCTAAGCGGCTATCATAAAATTTTAAACAAGCCTAACTACAGTTACAATGGCAAGGTATACGAACCGCGTAAAATCGTATTGCAATATGCTAAGACCATCCTTAATTTTAGCGTTGGCTATGTGATAGCTAATCCTATTACTCTAACAGGTGATAAGGCTGTGACTGATGCAATTAAGAGAGTCTATAAGCGTGGCAAGTATAATCAGGTTGACTATGATATATTGGACAAAATGACAAAATATGGGTTTGTTGCAGAATATATTTATATCGATAAGGGGCAAATCAAATCAAAATTGCTTGATCCTGCTGACTGCTATCCGGTGTATGATCATCACGGGGAGTATATCTCAATGATCGAGCACTATTGTGTGGACAATGTTAGCTATTATAATTTATACTATTCCGACAAACTAGAAAGGCATAGCGACGATGGCGGCGACATAAGACAGATCGGAAGCTATAGCAATCCTGCTGGCTTGCCTATTATCTATTGTAATCAAAGCGAGATAGGATATCTGGGACGATCAGATTTATTAGACATTTTGCCTATCCTTGACAATATGGAGGATTTACTAAGTAAGGCAATCAATAGCTATGATCATTATATAACAGGGATTCCGGTATTGCGGGGTCAACAACTTAAGGGTGATGGAATACCTAAGGATATTGTAGGTGGTGGAATTGTCCTGGATGATAATGCAGACTTCTTCTTTGCGCAGAACAAATTTGACCACCAAGCCTTTGAAACACTGTACAAGACGCTAACTAGTGCATTATTAGATATAGCGCATGTGCCAGCAATCAGTATGAGTAAGACGGATGTCAGCAATTTAAGCGAAGTTTCAATTCGTTTACTCTTTTCATTAGCGGATATGAAAGGTGCTTTGAATAGTAAATTCTTACGTGAAGGTATTGAGCAAAGATTTGATAAATTTAGAGTATTACTTGCTAGTATGGGGACAAAGTTTACTGATGAGCAATTTGACACATTGGGTATTGTATTCCAGTTTGCTAGACCGTCGAACGACAAGGAGATTGTCGAAAACCTAAAGACATTATACGAGATGCGGGGGATTAGCCTAGAAACGCTGCTAGAGTATAATCCATATGTGACAGACGTACAAGGAGAGCTAGATAAGATAACAAAAAATGGTAATCATGTAGAGGAACAATTATAATATTTGCATTGATTTATATAATTAAGCCCAAAAAGGTATATAGCTAAATTTTGCGCGCCTGTTACTATAAAGATTTAATATCTGGTACTAATGATAAAAAACAGGCGTAAAGTCTAAAAAACGTTCAAATTTTATATACTATTTGTAATTTTATGGTATTCTAGCTTATTTTTCTGTTGTCTTGGGATATCTACTATATAAGGTTTGTTGTGTAGTATTTGGAACACAATCTGGTGTAGTTAGTGGTCAGATTTTTGCGTATTTTCTGGAATTTTTACTGTTTTTGCTGCTGATTTGCACTATCTGTATGATCTGATGGAATGAAGGCTAGAATTGCTGGAGATTAAATTGGTAGGGTATATATAAATTAACAAATATATCCAGATACCCCTATCCCAAAAGTTGGGGGCTGAGCAGACCTAAATACACACCCCCGGAGAAAATCAGAAAAGGATAGATAAAAAGACTAGTATACATAGACCACTAACTATTTTTTTCATCTGATCCCATAGACTCATTTTGTCGAAAATGGTATCATGATGTGGAAAATATTAGGTTTGGAGGAATTGGGAAGTGAATAATAAAATCAAAATTGTTTCGGCTTTTCTCTGTGGTGCAGTTTTCTTTAGCGGGGTTTCTTATGCTGCAGAAAGTTTAAAAGCTATTCCAAAGAGTTTTAAATTTGTCGTTAATGGTGTAGAAAAAAAGCTGACTAATACACCAGTTGTGATAAATAACACTACATATCTTCCTGTTAGGGAAGTTGCAAACAGTTTAGGTTATAGTGTAAATCTCCAGCGCGATACGATCAGTTTTAATACCTCTAGCGGTACAACCGGTAATGTGGACTCTTCAAGTTTATATGACTATGAAAAAACAAAACTTGGGGGAATTAAGGGCACTATAACATGGCAATACAATAAATTTATTGGAACAAAAGCAGATGTCGGAGCTAATATTGCATTAATACCTGTAATACATAATGATAAATTAAGGGATTCACTTTTTACTTTAACTTTGTCCTCAATTCCCCAAGGTACTGATGGTATTTATACTGGAAAGGCAGACGGAAATGGAAACTATATTATTGAGGATATCCCAGCTGGAATGTACTATTTATTAATTGTTTCTAAAAATACTACAAGCGATGGAACAATATATGATTACGATAAGGAACTTCTGCAGTCAATTTTTGCTGGAGATTCTTGGACACAATTAGAATCAAAATTAAAGTTTTATAAATATAATTTAAAACTTGTCACAATTAAGGAAAATAAAATAATTACTGAGAGCAATGACTTTGGTTATTCTTATTTCTAAAACTTAATTTTTCGAGCCGCCAATCTTGGCGGTTTTTTTCTTTTCTAAAACGTTTTTGAACTAAAGGAGTATTCAAAATGACAAATATCGAACGTTTGCAACTCGAAACAAAAGGAATTTCTTTGACACCAGATCAACTATCCGTCTATCTTGTCGAAGAAGGGATTACGAATCCTGATGATGAATATGACGCTTCATCTAATACAGCAAAGCGAAAAATCTATTCTTCAGCGTTGGCGATATTAAATAGTGTTGCCAACAACCCAACGCTCATGAAGTCATATAAGCAAGACGATATTACTGTTTCTGATTTTGCCGATTCATTGCAAAACAGAATAGATCAGTTAGAGCGTAAAATTAGAACAATGACAATCAACGAATCCGATCATGGAAGTAATACGTTTATGCTGTTTGGCAATTAAGGAGTAGTATAATGATAAATCTATTTGATAATAATATAGATGATTTTACTTTCTTGCTGGATCAAATGGGCAGCGATGTATTAATTAATGATAATCCAGTTAAGGCCTTAATCACTAACACAAACCTAGAGCAAAACTATGATGATCGACGTATTTCTTCCTTATCGCCCCTTAAACGTGGTGATATTGTTGTTTATAGCGGCAAAAAATATATGATTATCAGCGAAGTCAATGGACAGAGATACAACAAATATAAGGGAATTATGAGGCATCTACCGCATCACATCATAGTCAATTCAAAATGTCGATTTTATTACCTAGATTGTTATATTAATACAAGCAATTTAGGTGTAATTGATGGGCGTGTACTGTCTATGCCAGATGGGGACATAACTGTAATTTCTAATGATGCAATTAAGGATTTTGACTTTAAAATTGATGCCAGGTTTCTTTTGTACGGTCAAGCGTTTAAAGTAACCGGCATTGACCGATTTAGCAAGCCGGGGATGCTCATACTCACTTGCGAGAAGGATTTAATCGATGAACAAGCGGATGATCTCATTAATGGCATTGCAGGAGGGTTAAGTTGTCCAGTTGATTTTGTGAGCAACGGCATTGAACTAACAGTAGGTAATACACATCAACTCAATTGGACAAGCGCAGAGGATGCACCTGTGAAGTTCTCTTCGTCAGACATAACCATTGCAACCGTAGACGCTAACGGCATTGTAACAGGAATTACAGCAGGTCAAGCGACAATTACTGTTGCTAACGCCACAAACGAGCGTATACGCGATACAGTAACGGTAACAGTCAAGGATACACCTGCGGGATATACAATTAGCCTGACAAGTACAGGCGATTTGGAGCAAATCAATAAGGGATACACAAGAACCTATAACGCCGTTGTAGCGGAGAGCAATAATGTAGTAAACGAACCGGTAAAGTGGGAACTGTTTGCTGATGATCAAGTATCAACAACAACGTTAGCGGAAATTACAAGTCAAACGGGTACATCATGCGTTGTTAAGGGCATAGCACTTGGTTATGTACAATTAAAGGTTAGTTTGGTTAGTGACCCAGTAGTGTACATTTGGCAACGGATTCGGGTGAAGAGTTTGATCTGAGAATAAAAAATACATTACTGTCTATTTAAATAATGAACACTATCTTCAAAATTAACTTGACCACTTTACTCTTCATTTTGAACCCTCTATAATTTTATTTAGTGGAATGAAAAGTTAGTGGTCATTTCCTTCTTAATAATGGAGAAATTCATCTTTCTGGGGCATAATCAGGATGCACATTTTATCTTGCTTTTGCCTCTCTAAATGTGATAAAATTCATTTGTTGTGAATTCGGTGGTCCTCTGCGGATAATGAGGGAGACATGGGAGTCTCCGGAAGAGGCAAGAACACCTGAGTGGAAGGAGGGAGTCATAGATGAATATCGTTCAAGCGATTACGCAGGAACAACTTCGCAAGGATATCCCGAGCTTTCGTCCTGGTGACACTTTGAAAGTGCACGTTAAGGTTATCGAGGGATCTCGTGAGCGTATCCAGTTGTTTGAAGGTGTTGTTATCAAGCGTCGCGGTGGTGGAATCAGCGAAACTTTTACAGTTCGTAAAATTTCCAATGGTGTAGGTGTGGAAAGAACTTTCCCGCTTCATTCCCCAAAACTCGATAAAATCGAAGTGGCTCGCCGTGGTAAAGTGCGTCGTGCGAAGCTGTACTATCTTCGTGAACTTCGTGGTAAAGCAGCGAGAATTAAAGAAGTGCGTCGTTAATTTATATTTACGACCAACAGGGGGCTTGTTTATCAAGCCCCCTTGCTTTATCTAAAAATAAACGTCAAACCGGCCGAACCCGGCTGTTTTGCATTTAATTGGATAAATGGGGGCGTGATTTTGATGGAGCAGTCATACCAGGAGCAGAAGCAATCCGGGCAGGTTCCGGATCAAAGGAAAAATGAAGCGGCCGAGTGGCTGAAAGCCATCATCATCGCCGTTGTGCTGGTTCTCCTGATCCGCTGGGTTCTGTTTACGCCCTTTATTGTAGACGGTCCTTCCATGCAGCCAAACTTTCATACCGGCGAAAGAATTATCGTCAATAAAGTCATTTATCATATAAGAAAGCCGAAACAAGGGGATGTCATCGTCTTCCATGTTCCGACTGAAGGACGAGACTTTATTAAACGGGTGATTGCAGTACCCGGTGATACGGTGAAGGTGGACGGCGATACAGTAACGGTCAACGGTAAAGTGCTGGATGAACCTTATTTGAAGGATGCGATTGCAGCGGCTCATCAGGAGAACAGGTTATATAATGACGATACTCAGGATCCGCGGCGTCACTTCCCAAATGAGCAGTTTACGGAAGGCACGGTGCCGAAGGGCCATTTGTTTGTTATGGGCGACAACCGCTCTGACAGCGAAGACAGCCGTATGATCGGTTACATACCGTACAAGGATATTGTGGGGCGCGCCGATCTTGTTTTCTGGCCGTTCAAGGATATACATTTTATAAGGCTTTAAGGGAAAAGTAAAAGGGAACTAGAGGTGAATAATCATGACAATCCAGTGGTTCCCCGGGCATATGACCAAGGCGCGGCGGCAGATTCAGGAGAAACTGGGGCTCATTGATGTAGTGATCGAGCTCGTGGATGCCAGACTGCCGCTCTCAAGCCGTAATCCGATGGTTGATGAAATTTTAAGCGGCAAGCCGAGAATGATCGTCTTGAACAAATCGGACTTGGCTGATCCGCAAATGACGAAGGAATGGCTGAATTATTTTACGGCAGAAGGTCATACGGCTCTGGAAGTAAATGCTTCAACCGGGCAAGGGACAAAAGATATTCCGAATAAAGCCAGAGAGCTGTTTAAGGAAAAAATTGAACGGCAAATCGCCAAAGGGATCAAACCGCGGCCTGTACGGGCGTTAATCGTAGGGATTCCCAATGTGGGCAAATCAACGCTGATTAACCGGCTTGCCGGCAGAAACATAGCGGTTACGGGCGACCGCCCGGGCGTAACCAAAGGCCAGCAGTGGATTAAGGTAGGTACCGAAATGGAACTCCTGGATACACCGGGAATTTTATGGCCTAAATTCGAGGATCAAAACGTAGGTTACCGCCTGGCGGTGACGGGTGCGATCAAAGAAGAAATCCTTAATGTGGAGGATATCGCATTTTTTGCAGTCAAATATTTGGCCCGTTATTATTGGGAGCCGCTTAAGGAACGTTATGGCCTGGAGCAGGCGCAGCCGCAGGATTTTGAGAATCCGGATGAAATCGTGGCAATCATGGAGGCGATCGGCCGGAAGAGGGGCTGCATTGTCAGCGGAGGCCGGGTCGATCTCGCGAAAGCCTCCGGCATTATTTTGCGTGAGCTGCGGGCTGGAAAGACAGGCCGTTATACGATGGAGTCTCCGTTCTGAAGACAGGCAGGATGATAGAGAAACATGCAGTCCCAAGCCGCCGGCTATGCCGGCGGCTTTTTGTGTGTGATCAAAAAACTGCAGGAACGGTCTTGCGTAACCGATATATAACTAGGAGTATTGGTAATGCTGAGCGGATTCGGCAAGGGCTAGGCCGGGTCGTTTCCATGTGTTAATCTAGTAATTAGTAAACGAGG
The DNA here is from genome assembly GCF_001685395.1 of Paenibacillus yonginensis. NCBI lineage: Bacteria > Bacillati > Bacillota > Bacilli > Caryophanales > Paenibacillaceae > Paenibacillus > Paenibacillus yonginensis. The sequence goes on from NZ_CP014167.1 coordinate 1,058,433, forward strand.
AGAGTTTCGTTCAACGCGAAAGATAGGGGAAATCATGAGAAGAAAGTCGGGGATTATCGCTGCCGTGGCCATACTGGTTCTATTTGCAATTTTGGGTGGAGCTGTGACCCAGCAAAGAACCATTTTGAAAAACGACGTTCGTTTAATGTTAGTCAAGCTGAAGCTAATGCCGAATACCGGACAAAGCCCGGAGCTTCCTATTAAACACAAGCCTTCTGACGTGCCCACACCAAATGCGGTATATTACCGTGACGGAGTTATTGTTCTAATGTACCATGAGGTGACGAAAACACAAACGGATCCGAAGGCACTGCTGGCAAGCAAGTTCAAAGAACAGCTGGAACTGATGAAGGCCAATGGTTTTCATTGGATTACGATGGGTCAATATAGAGATTTTATTTTGCATCATGCCCCGGTGCCTGATAATGCCGTGCTGATGACTTTTGATGACGGTTATGAATCTTTTTATCAGGATGCCTACCCTTTGCTGCAGCAATACCAGGTTCCGGCGACCAATTTTGTCATTGTAAATACGATTGATAATCCGAAGCATCCCGGGATTCCCAAGCTGAATTGGAAACAGATTCAGGAGATGCACCGGCATGGGGTGGACTTTTTTAATCATACTTACGACTCTCACAGCTATGCTTATGCAGATGCCAAACACCGGGAAATCAGGGCGCTGCTGGCTGGGCCCGTCTATCAGGGGAAGGCTGACAAAGAGTCAACGGCACAGTTCGAAAGCCGGATTTATAAGGATTTGTTAAAAGCGCAAGTGAAGCTCCATGAAGAGGTAGGCAATACGTATGACGTGGTCGCTTTCCCGTATGGCGTTTTTTTCGGAAAATACGATCAAGATTTGCAGGAGCCTGGGCATTGATATTACGTTTACGGTTAAGCGGGGCATGAACCATGCCGGACAGCTAAACGGCTACCGGGTTAACGCCGGAGGGGCGGACAATGATCCTGCAGTTCTTGTGGAATATATGAAAGAAGGAGCCCCGGAACCGAAGCGGACGCAGACGCTGAACCGTCCCTATGATGTGCTTGGACCGGACGATAAGCTGAACCAGATGCTGACGAAACGGCCAAAAACCATTGTAAAACGAACAAAAGCAGCCGGTTGACCGGCTGCTGCTTCAGATTGAACCAAGAGGAGCTGCCGATGGAAGATTTACTGGTATATGAGAAAGAGTATTGGGGGAAATCCTACCGGCATATCGCCGGGATCGATGAGGTTGGAAGAGGTTGTTTGTTCGGGGATGTAGTTGCGGCTGCGGTTATTTTGCCGGAAGGTGTAATCCTGGACGGGGTCAACGATTCCAAGAAATTAAGCGCCAAAAAAAGGGAGCAGCTGTTTGAAGAAATCATGCAGACGGCTCTTGCGGTAGGAATCGGCTTCGTAGACGCGGCCACGATAGATAAGATCAACATTAAACAGGCGGCGCGGCTGGCGATGAAGCAGGCGGTTGAAGGCATGAAGGTAAGGCCGGATTTCCTGCTGGTGGACGCGGAAAAAGTAGATTTGCCGATCCCGCAAATGGCCATTATTAAAGGAGATGCGAACAGCCAGTCCATTGCTGCGGCATCCATTATTGCCAAGGTGACGAGAGACCGGTTGTGCCAAGGGGAATGGGAGGCCAGGTATCCTGAATATGGAATTGCTGTACATAAAGGTTATGCGACCAAGCTGCACAGGGAACAGCTGCTGCTGCTTGGACCAACGCCGATGCACCGGAGAAGTTTCTTGACGAATTTGTTCACTAAGCAGCAGGAGTTGTTCTGAGGGAATAGGGAGAGTGAGCAAATTCGGAAATAAGTCAGGAAAGGGGGAGAAAAGATGAATATCGGCCCAATAGTGAAGGGAGTTTTGGGCAAAAGCCAGCCTTCCGAAGCCAAAACGCTTGAGCTGCGGACAGGCCAGGTCGTGAGAGGGACGGTTCTCAGCGTATCCGACGATGGTACAGAGGCAGTCGTCGAGGTTCAGGGCGTCCGTTTAAAAGCGGCTCTTGAAACGCCTCTCCAGCAGGGTCAATCCATGATGATGCAGGTCCAGCCTCCCGGACAGGACGGTCTGACGGTGTTTAAGCCACTGCTGTCCGGAACTGCAGCGCCTGGCCAGGACGGCAATATGGAACAGCTGCTGAAGCTTGCGGGGCTGAGCGACAGCGGCGACAACCGGGAGCTCGTTCGGCTGATGCAGCAAGCAGGACTGCCTATTACAAGGGAGCAGGTGGAAGCTTTGGTCAGAACGCTGTCGGCCAGACCGGATGCCGTTCCTTTGCCGGAATGGGTCAATGCCGCAGCGGTAGCGGTCCAGCGTGGTCTTCCCTTAAGCGGTGAAGTGGTGGCCGGACTTCGCCAGGCTATATTTGGTCCGCCTGCTCATCAGCTGCTTGCTGCCTTGGAGGAGCAGCTTGCTTCGCTGCTGGATAGCCAGCCCGTTAAGGAAGGCGGACAGACGGCTCAAGGAGCCGGCGTCAAGGCGGAGGATGCAGCTGCATCCTCCCTGCGTCCATCTGCGGTGCAGACCGAAGGAACAAAGGCTGCGAGCGCTGTCCCGGCAGCGGGACAAGGCGAAGCGATGCCGGAAAGCGGGCCGGCCGGCGGAGCGTCTGCGGGCACCGCCAGAGCTGGGGTGGACGCTCTGCTGAATAAGCTGCAGAGCGTGCTCAGCGAGCTGCGCAGCGAGCTCGCAGCTGGAAAGGGCGACGTCCGCCCGGATCAGGCGGGAGTCGCCCGGGGAGCCGCAGCCGTAGCTGGGACGGCTGCGGGAGGAACAGCCGCGCCAGGCGAAGCGGCGCAGGCAGGTGCGCAGCCCGCGCCCGGCGGGGCTGCGGCAACCGGGTCCGCCCACGGCACGGAGTCGTGGGTGGCCCGGGTGCTGAAGCTGCTCGGTGCGGAGCACGAGCAGCAAGCGGGCCGGGCGCTGCTGCAGCAGGCAGCGCCGAAAGCGGCGGCGGCGGAATCCGCGCCGCCGGGCGGAGCGCCGTCCTTGCGCAGCGCGGACGGCGGCAGGGCAGCAGCAGGCGGCGAAGCCGCGCCTGCTGCTGCCGGGACAGCGCCGCCGGCCGCTGGCAGCGGCGCGCAGAGCCCCGGGGCGGCTGTGCCGGCCCCGGGGGCACCCGCCCTTGCCCCGGCGACGGCCGGGCAGGGCGGCCCTTCGCCTGCCGCCGCCGGAGCAGGCGATCCCGCGGGCGCGCCTGAGGCAGCGCCCGCAAACCCGCCGGCAGCGCAAAGCCCTACTGCCGGCCGCAGCGAACCAGCTCCGGGGACAGCGCCTTCCCCGGCAGAGCCTGCCGGCTCCCGGACTGCTCCAGCTCCGGCCCCTCTGCATGTGGCCGGCGACATTCCTGCGGGAGCCTCCGGACTGGGTTCCGGCTCGCCAAACGCAAGCGGCTCGCCGGCACAGACGCCAGCACAGGGAGATTCATCCGTGCTGGCCTTAAAGGACAATTTGAAAAGCATTCTGCTTCAAATTATAGATACCCCTGACGCGCCGCCGCAGCTGCAGGAGGCCGCAAAACAGATGGTGCAGCAGCTCACCGGCCAGCAGCTGCTGCTGAATACCGACCGCACGGCTCCTTTTGCCCAGGTCACGATGTTTTTGCCCTTTGAAGGGCCGGACGGCGGAGAAACCGCAACCATTCAGATTCAGTCGCGCAGAGGAAAAAAAGGCGAGCTGGACCCGGACAACTGCCGGTTATGGTTTGATTTGAACATGTCTGCGCTTGGCAAACTGATGGTGGACGTTCAGGTGGCCGACAAAAAAGTCATTCTGCAAATTCATAGTGAAGGCGAAGCCGTCGGAGCTTTTTTGGAAGGCAGGCAGGAGGAAATCGGGACGGCTATTCAGGAAGCCGGTTACCGCTTGGTGGCACTGAGAACCGCCTCCTATGTTACAGAGGAGGATAAGCCGGAGAATCCGGTGTCCCAGACAGGAGCCGCTTCCTATGCGCCTCCCGTTTATAGAGGGGTGGATTACCGGATATGAGCCATTTTGAACCCAAACCGGAAGAACCGCTTTACCGGAAGAAAGCTGTTGCTCTTAAATACGATCCTGCGGTTAATGATGCGCCTACCGTAGCAGCCAAAGGGCAAGGCTATATGGCGCAGCAGATCCTGGAACGCGCCGAAGAATTCGGCATACCGGTGCAGGAAGACGCCAATTTGGTAGAGGTTCTGTCCAAACTGGATCTGGATCAGCAGATCCCACCGGAGCTGTACACGCTTGTGGCGGAAATATTAAGTTTTATTTACCGGACCGATCGGGCGGCCAAAGAGGGTTCCGGTTATGGCTTATAAGGATCTGCGCAAAACGACTGGAGCGGCAGGCGAACAGGCGGCTGTGGAGCTGCTGCTTGCGGAGAATTACCGGATTCTCGCGCGCAACTGGCGCTGCCGAAGCGGAGAGCTGGATATTATTGCACTCAAGGACGGAGTCCTTGTCATTGTTGAGGTCCGGAGCCGAAGCGCGGGGGCTTTAAGGTTCGGTAGTCCGGCGGAATCGGTGAACCTCCGGAAGATCAGGCAGGTCCGGGACACGGCAGCCGTTTATCTGCACCAGACCGGACAATCACATTCTTCTGTCCGTTTTGATGTTGTGGCGGTGATTCTGGACAAAGCCGGTCAGCCGGTCAGCACGGAGCATATTATCGCCGCTTTCTAGCTTGTTAGGGACACGCTTGACTTTCCTGATATAGGAAGCTACAATCAAGTTGATAATGAATTGTGCGGAAGAATAAGGAAGCACCTTTTCTTGCAGCCATGTGCAGATACATGAATGCGGAAGGGGTGTTTTTTGTTATGTATGGCAAATTGTACAGCGCTTGCTTGTACGGCATCGACGGCGTTTTGATCGAGGTGGAGACCGACTTAAGCAGCGGACTGCCGATGGTGTCGATTATCGGACTGCCGGATACGGCGGTGCGGGAGGCGGTAGAACGTGTCAGATCTGCGGTCAAGAACTGCGGGTATACCTTCCCGCTGCAGAGGATTACGATCAACCTGGCTCCTGCTGATCTGCGAAAGGAAGGTTCGGCTTTTGATTTGGCAATTGCGCTTGGTCTGCTGCAGGCCAGCGGGCAAATTCAGCTCCCTGCCCCCGGGAAACTGATGATGATCGGGGAGCTGTCGCTGGATGGAGGACTCCGTCCGGTGACCGGCGTTCTGCCGATGGTCGATTTGGCGCGCAGGAAAGGTTTCGACTCTGTGCTGCTGCCGGCGGAGAATGCTGCAGAGGCCTTGCTGCTCGAGGGAATGAAGGTCTATGGCATTCAACATATGAGAGAGCTGGCTTTTCTGAACGAAGGAGCTCAAGCGAGTTCGGCCGATCCCGCTCATCCGTCCGTCTCATCGGTTTTAGAGGCCATGGACCCGTGGGATAAGCTGGAATATACGCGGGAGAGTCTGGCCCATGCGGCTCAGGGCCGGGAGCCGAGCCAAGCTGCGACGGCAGAGAATTTTAGCGATGTCATCGGTCAGAGACAGGTCAAACGAGCACTGGTCATTGCTGCTGCAGGCATGCACAATCTTATTTTGATCGGTCCGCCGGGCACGGGAAAAACGATGCTGATCCGCCGCTTGCCGGGAATCTTACCCGACTTGTCCGAGGAAGAAGCGCTGGAAGTGACCAAGATATACAGTGCGGCTGGAAAATTCAAGGAAGTTTCTCACGGTCTGCTGCGCAGGAGAGCCTTTCGGGCTCCCCACCACACCATTTCGGCGGGGGGATTGATCGGAGGCGGCGGAATTCCAAAGCCGGGGGAGGTCAGTCTTGCCCATAAAGGGGTTTTATTTCTGGATGAGCTGCCGGAATTTTCCCGCAATGTGCTCGAAGTGCTCCGCCAGCCGCTGGAGGAGCGGACAGTGACGATCAGCCGCTCCAGGGCGGCATTTACGTATCCGGCGCATTTTTTTGCTCGCTTCTTCGATGAATCCGTGCCACTGCGGCTTCTTCGGCAGCGAGCCCCCGCTCCCAGCCTGTACCTGTACGCCATGGCGGATCCGGCAGTATCGGTCGCGAATTTCGGGTCCGCTGCTGGATCGGATTGATCTACAGCTGGAGGTGTCCCGTCCTAAGGAACTGCTGGCAGAGGAACGTCCCATTTCCTCGGAGATGATGAAACAGCAGGTGCTGTTTGCCCAGGAAAGGCAGAGCCACAGGCTGCGCGATACAGGCCTCAGCTGGAACAGCGAGCTCACTGGAGCGAGACTCAGAAGGACCGTGAATCTTCACCGGGACGCCGAGCTGTTGATGAAATCGGCTTTTGAGCAGTTGGGACTCAGCATGCGGGCTTACGACCGGATCATCAAATTGGGGCGTACGATCGCGGATCTGGAGGATCGCGAGCAGGTGCATGCCGAGCATATTGCCGAAGCCATTCAGTATCGGCAGCTGGACAAAAAGCTGGTTCTTCCGGTTGGCGAATAGGCGGCGGTTTTTTTGCCGGAAAATAACGAATTCCAGCTTCAAGGAAAATGGCTTTGTATAAGCGTTGTAATCGTTCTCAAAACGGAATAGGTTTCATATCAAAAAGATTTGTATAATTCTTGAACTTTTTGAGGAAAGCGTTTTAAAAACGTGCTAAAATAAGTTGGGTTTATATTGATTACCCTCATAACCGTCCGTTGATAGGAGGATTCAAACCAGATGAATATCCATGAATATCAAGGAAAACAAGTATTGAAACAGTACGGTGTAGCCGTTCCGGAAGGCCATGTGGCTTTTACGGTCGAAGAAGCCGTCCAGGCGGCCGAGAAGCTGGGCACCCCGGTAGTGGTGGTCAAAGCCCAGATCCATGCAGGCGGCCGCGGCAAAGCGGGCGGAGTTAAAGTAGCCAAAGGACTCGACGAGGTAAGAAGTTATGCGCAGGAGCTGCTGGGCAAAGTGCTTGTTACCCATCAGACCGGCCCTGAAGGCAAAGAAGTGAAGCGACTGCTGATTGAGCAGGGCTGCGACATCAAGAAAGAATATTATATCGGCGTAGTGGTTGACCGTTCTACAGGGCGTGTGGTCATGATGGGCTCTGAAGAAGGCGGTACGGAAATTGAAGAAGTAGCCGCACAAAGTCCGGAGAAAATTTTTAAAGAAGTCATTGATCCGGCGATCGGCCTGCAAGGGTTCCAGGCTCGCCGTTTGGCTTTTGCCATTAACATTCCGAAAGAACTGGTGAACAAAGCCGTCAAGTTCATGCAGGCGCTCTATCAGGCCTTTGTGGACAAAGACTGCTCCATTGCCGAAATTAACCCGCTTGTGGTTACGGGAGACGGCGAAGTGCTGGCGCTGGATGCCAAATTGAATTTTGATTCCAATGCGCTGTTCCGCCATAAAGATATTTTGGCTTTGCGGGACCTGGAAGAAGAAGACGAGAAGGAAATCGAAGCCTCCAAATTCGACCTGAGTTATATAGCCCTTGACGGCAATATCGGCTGTATGGTGAACGGTGCAGGTCTGGCGATGGCAACGATGGATATTATTAAATATTACGGCGGCGAACCGGCCAACTTCCTCGATGTAGGGGGCGGTGCGACAGCTGAGAAGGTTACAGAGGCATTCAAAATCATTTTGTCCGACCAGCAGGTTAAAGGCATCTTCGTTAATATTTTTGGCGGCATTATGCGCTGTGACGTTATTGCCTCCGGTATTGTGGAAGCTGCGAAGCAGGTAGGGCTCAGCCGTCCGCTCGTTGTTCGCCTTGAAGGCACGAACGTAGCGCTTGGCAAGGATATTCTGGCCGATTCGGGCCTCGACATTGTGCCAGCGGATTCCATGGCGGATGGCGCGCGCAAAATCGTTGAACTGGTCTCGTAGGTTTATAAGTCATACCGGCCGGATTCGTGAAAGTTTCCTGGTTTAACTACGTTGAATTTGAAGGAGGCCTTTGATATGAGCATTTTGATTGACAAACATACGAAAGTCATCACCCAGGGGATAACGGGAGCTACAGGCTTGTTTCATACAAGAGGCGCTTTGGAATACGGAACGCAAATGGTCGGAGGCGTCACTCCGGGCAAAGGCGGAACGAACCTCGACATTGAGCTTGAAGGCGGTAAAGTTGTTACGCTGCCTATCTTTAACTCGGTTATCGAAGCCAAAGAGGCAACAGGCGCTACAGCGAGCGTGATCTATGTGCCGCCGGCTTTTGCCGCCGATTCGATCATTGAAGCCGTTGATGCCGAAATGGAGCTCGTGATATGTATTACGGAAGGAATCCCGGTACTCGACATGGTGAAGGTCAAACGGTTTATGGAAGGTAAAAATACCGTCCTGATCGGGCCTAACTGCCCTGGCGTGATTACGCCCGGAGCATGCAAAATCGGCATTATGCCGGGTTATATTCATCAACCGGGACATGTAGGTGTCGTTTCCCGGAGCGGAACTCTGACATATGAAGCGGTTCATCAGCTGTCAACGCGCGGATTGGGACAATCTACGGCAGTTGGTATCGGCGGGGACCCGGTGAAAGGCTCTGAGTTTATCGACATTTTGTCCCGTTTCAATGACGACCCGGACACCCATGCGGTGATTATGATCGGGGAAATCGGCGGTACAGCGGAAGAGGAAGCAGCCGAATGGGTCCGCGACCATATGACGAAACCTGTCGTAGGATTTATCGGCGGCGTTACCGCACCTCCTGGAAAAAGAATGGGTCACGCCGGCGCTATTATTTCCGGTGGTAAAGGTACGGCGAAAGAGAAAATCGAAAAGCTGGAATCGTGCGGCATTAAGGTCGCTCCTACACCAGCTGAAATGGGTTCGACGCTGATTGAGGTGCTGGAAGCGAAAGGGCTGCTCGAAGGCTGCACAACACATTAATCTCTGGCTGGATATCCCCTAGCATCCAAACAGCGGCTAGGATTTATGGTTATCGGCTCTCAAATAGGCATAAACAGGTAAAGGTAAGCAACCTTCCAACCGAATCCGGGTGGAGGGTTGCTTATTTGTGTCTGTCCAGGGGAATAAAGATGCAGGAAAGGTGCTGAAGCAAATGGAGAAAAGGGAACTCCTGATTGCGCTGGATGGAACCAGAGGAATCGGCTGGAAAACGATCGCGAAATTGTTGGAGCAGCCGGGGGATCTGTACAAGGCGGAATATTTTGACGGGGCCGAATGGGAACGCCGGGGATTGAAGCCGGCTGCTGCCCGGAATTTAAAGCAGGAGCTGGCTGCCGGGAAGCGGCAGGAGCGTTTAGAAACCATGCAGGCCAAAGGAATCGTTCCGGTTACGGTTTGGGACAGTGAATACCCCTTATTATTGAAGGAAATTTCTCAGCCGCCTTGGGTGCTGTATGCCATGGGTCAAATAGAACTGCTTAACGCCTTCTCCGTTGCCATGGTGGGCACCCGTGTTCCTACTGCTTATGGCCGCAAAATAGGCGAAATGCTGGCAGGTGCGCTGGCCGAGCAGGGGGTAAATGTGGTCAGCGGTTTGGCGCGGGGAATTGACGGCATATGCCATCAGGCAGCATTAAGAGCGGCAGGAGCTACGACCGCGGTCTTGGGAACGGCCATTGATCAGCCGTATCCTCCAGAGAACCGGTTTCTATATAAGGAGATTGCCGAAAAAGGTCTGATTGTGTCTGAATATCCGATAGGTACGCCGCCTCATCCCGGTCTGTTTCCACAGCGCAACCGGATCATTGCCGGATTAACCCGGGGAACGGTTGTGGTAGAGGCGGATGAGCGGAGCGGCTCCTTGATTACAGCCGATGCGGCGCTGGAGGCGAACCGGGATGTTTTTGCCGTACCGGGACCCGTCACTTCTCCAAAAAGCAGGGGGGCTTTGAACCTGATTAAACAAGGGGCGAAGCTGATCACACAAGCCGGCGATATTTTGGAGGAATACGGCTTTGCCCCAGCCGATAGGCTGTCCGAGGATGGAAACAAGTTGACAGATGATGAACGCCGCATATACCATATGTTGGAGCAGGGAAACCGAAGTTTTGATGAGCTGTTAGCCCTGAGCGGATGGGAGTTTGGACTTTTGCATTCAGTTCTGTTATCTTTAATCATAAAAAAGCAGGCAGCACAACTGCCGGGCTCTATTTATAAATTAATTTAAACGGATAATGCCAAACAAACGGAAGATATCAAGTATTTTTGCAAGGAAGAGAGGAGGGTTCTCCCATGGCGGATTCATTGGTTATCGTGGAATCACCGGCGAAAGCGAAAACGATCGGCAAATATTTGGGCAGTAAATTTATCGTGAAAGCTTCGATGGGCCATGTACGAGATTTGCCTAAAAGCCAAATCGGGGTTGAGGTTGAAAATGATTTTAATCCCAAATATATAACCATTCGCGGAAAAGGTTCCGTACTCAAGGAATTAAAGGACGCCAGAAAAAAAGTCAAAAAAGTTTATCTGGCGGCTGACCCCGATCGTGAAGGGGAGGCAATCGCCTGGCATTTGGCCCATGTGCTCGATTTGGAGGAGGGCGAAAGCTGCCGGGTCGTTTTCAATGAAATTACGAAGCAGGCCGTTAAAGATGCCTTCAAGACGCCGCGCAAGATCAACATGGATCTGGTAAACGCTCAGCAGGCCCGCCGTATTCTCGACCGGCTGGTGGGTTACAAGATCAGTCCTCTTTTATGGAAGAAAGTCAAAAAGGGACTGTCCGCCGGCCGCGTTCAATCGGTCGCCGTAAAAATCATTTTGGATCGCGAAAATGAAATTTCAGAGTTTGTGCCTGAAGAATACTGGAGTATTACCGCCGGATTAAAGACGGGCAGCACAGCTTTTGAAGCCAAGTTCCACAAGCTGGCTGGAGAGAAAAAGGAGCTTCGCAGCGAAGCGGATGTACAGGAAGTGCTTAAGGCGATTGAAAATGCCGAATATACGGTGGGAACCGTTAAGGAGAAAGAACGCCAAAGACACCCGGCTCCGCCTTTTACAACAAGTTCGCTTCAGCAGGAGGCGGCCCGCAAGCTGAATTTCCGTGCAGCCAAAACGATGTCCGTTGCCCAGCAGCTGTATGAGGGGGTTGACCTCGGCAAAGAAGGCACGGTTGGTCTTATTACCTACATGCGTACCGACTCTACCCGGATCGCCGAATCGGCGCAAGGAGAAGCCAAAGCTTATATCGTGGAAAAGTACGGAGAAACCTTTGCTCCGGAAACCCCGCGCCAATACTCCAAAAGAGCGGCCAACGCTCAAGATGCGCATGAGGCGATTCGGCCAACCTCGATTGAGCGGGATCCCGAGTCTGTCAAAGCTTTTATGAGCAAAGACCAATTCAAGCTCTATAAACTGGTTTGGGAACGGTTTATGGCGAGCCAAATGTCTTCGGCGATTTTAGATACGATGTCCGTGGACATTAAAGCCGGGGATGTGGTTTTCCGCGCGGTCGGCTCCAAAATCCGCTTTCAGGGGTTTATGAAGGTATATGTAGAAGGCAGCGATGACGGAACCGCTTCAGACGACGATAAATTTCTGCCGCCGCTTCATGAAGGTGACAAGCTGTCCCTGGAGAACATAGAGCCGAAACAGCATTTCACACAGCCGCCTCCAAGATACACGGAAGCCCGTCTGGTCAAGACGCTTGAGGAACTGGGCATAGGCAGGCCGAGTACGTATGCGCCTACGCTGGAAACGATCCAGAAGCGGGGTTACGTAGCCATCGAAGAGAAGAAGTTTGTGCCAACCGAGCTTGGTGAACTGGTCATTGAGCAGATGGAGCAGTTCTTCCCGGAAATTCTGGATGTTGAATTTACCGCCAATATGGAAGAGGATCTGGATCACGTTGAAGAAGGTTCCGAGGACTGGGTCCGCGTATTGGGAGAGTTCTATGAGTCTTTCGAGAAACGGCTTGAGGTTGCGGAAGAAGAAATGAAGGAAATCGAGATCGAAGATGAGGTTTCCGATGAGGTTTGTGAGAAATGCGGCAAACCGATGGTTTACAAACTGGGCCGCTTCGGTAAATTTCTGGCCTGCTCCGGGTTCCCGGACTGCCGGAATACGAAACCGATCGTGAAGGAAATCGGCGTCACCTGTCCGAAATGCAAGGAAGGGCATGTGGTGGAACGCCGCAGCAAGAAAGGCCGTGTCTTCTACGGTTGTAACCGTTATCCGGAGTGCGATTATGTTTCTTGGGATAAACCATCGGCCAAACCTTGTCCGGTTTGCGGCTCGCTCATGATCGAGAAACGCAATAAGCAGGGGATTAAGCTGCAGTGTACTTCCTGCGACCATACGGAAATGGTGGAAGAAGATAACGAAGAGGCAGCCGAGCTTTAACATAATGGGGGTTGTAACAATTGACAGAGACAAATAGGGTTACCGTGATTGGCGCAGGTTTGGCGGGCAGTGAAGCTGCCTGGCAGATTGCAAGCCGCGGTGTTCCCGTCACTTTATACGAGATGCGTCCGGTAGTGAAGACGCCGGCGCATCATACCAATCAATTTGCCGAGCTGGTTTGCAGTAATTCGCTTAGGGCTAACGGGCTGACAAATGCGGTGGGCGTACTTAAGGAAGAGATGCGTATGCTGAATTCGCTGGTGCTGGGAGCAGCGGATCGCAACGCGGTTCCGGCGGGTGGCGCGCTGGCTGTCGACCGGGAAGGTTTCTCGGGAGAAATCACCAGGACACTTCATGATCATCCGTTGGTAACGGTCATCAATGAAGAAATCCAGGAGATTCCCCGGGACGGGGTTGTCGTGATTGCGACAGGACCGTTGACCTCTCCGGCTTTATCCGAGAAGATCAAAGCGCTGATGGGCGAGGAATATTTTTATTTCTACGATGCGGCCGCTCCGATTATAGAAAAAGATTCCATCGACATGAACAAGGTGTACCTGGCTTCCCGTTATGATAAAGGGGAAGCTGCTTACCTCAATTGTCCGATGAATGAAGAGGAATTTAACGCTTTTTATGATGCGCTGATTTCAGCTGAAGTAGCCCAACTCAAGGAATTTGAGAAAGAGGTTTATTTCGAAGGCTGCATGCCGATCGAAGTGATGATGAAGCGCGGGAAACAGACCGCTTTGTTTGGCCCAATGAAGCCTGTAGGTTTGATTAACCCGCACACCGGAACTCTTCCTTACGCCGTTGTGCAGCTGCGTCAGGATAACGCAGCAGGCACATTGTACAACATGGTCGGTTTCCAGACCCACTTGAAATGGGGCGAACAGAAACGGGTCTTCTCGATGATCCCGGGACTTGAGAATGCTGAGTTTGTCCGTTATGGCGTCATGCATCGAAACACCTTTATTAATTCGCCAAAACTGATGCAGCCGACTTACCAGTTCAAGAGCCGTCCGACGTTGTTTTTTGCCGGGCAGATGACCGGGGTAGAGGGTTATGTGGAATCGGCTGCATCCGGACTTATAGCCGGCATTAATGCGGCTCGTGTAGCTTCCGGTCAGGATGGCATCGTGTTTCCGGAGGAAACTACATTAGGCAGTATGGCGCGTTATATTACGACTGCGGATTTCAAACATTTCCAGCCGATGAATGCCAACTTTGGCTTGTTCCCTAAGCTGGATACACGAATCAAACAAAAGAAAGAAAAATATGAAGCGCTGGCTCACCGCGCACTAAATACTTTACAAACGTTTATCACGGCTTCCGGACTTAAATAATCATAAGGAAGGTGCTTACGGATGGATTTATCTTTTCATGCCACAACGATTTGCGCTGTCCGGCATAACGGGCAATGCGCGATTGCAGGCGACGGTCAGGTGACGTTTGGCGAGAACGTCATCATGAAGCATACGGCCAAAAAGGTCCGCCGTTTATACCGCGGTCAGGTTTTGGCCGGCTTTGCCGGTTCAGTTGCGGATGCGATCACGCTTTTTGAAAAGTTTGAAGGCAAGCTGGAAGAGCACCATGGCAACCTGCAGCGGGCGGCTGTCGAGCTGGCGAAGGAATGGCGGCAGGACCGCGTACTGCGCAAGCTTGAAGCGCTTCTGATCGTCATGGATAAAAGCGGCATGCTGCTGATCTCCGGAGGCGGCGAAATTATCGAACCGGATGATGATGTACTGGCCATCGGCTCTGGCGGGAACTATGCTTTGTCCGCAGCGCGGGCGCTGAAGCGTCATGCCCAGAGTTTGAGCGCAAAAGAAATGGCCTTTGAAGCCCTGAAAGTCGCTGCAGATATATGCGTTTATACAAACCATAACATTATTGTTGAAGAGCTGTAATAGAATGAGAGATAAGGCGGTCTTTTAGACTGTCAAACTGGGGCCGGCTTTTTTCTGGTGGATTAGACTTCCTTACGAGAGAAGCCGGTCTTATTTTTCAGGAGGCACGAGGTATGAGAAATCAATCGCTAACGCCAAGAGAAATTGTGACCGAGCTGGATAAATATATTGTTGGACAGAAACAGGCCAAGAAGTCCGTAGCCGTTGCCCTTCGCAACCGTTATCGCCGGAGCCTGCTTCATGACGATGTAAGAGATGAAATTGTTCCGAAAAATATTTTGATGATTGGACCTACAGGCGTCGGGAAGACGGAAATCGCCCGCCGATTGGCCAAACTGGTAGGTGCCCCGTTTGTTAAGGTCGAAGCCACGAAATTCACAGAGGTGGGTTACGTAGGCCGGGATGTCGAATCCATGATACGTGATCTGATTGAAACCTCCATCCGAATGGTGAAAGCCGAGCGTACCGAACAAGTACAGGATAAGGCGGAAGAGCTTGCCAACGAACGTTTGATTCAGCTGCTGGCTCCTTCTACAGCCCAGAACAAGCAGCAGCGCAATCCATTTGAAATGCTGTTTGGCGGCGGATCGGGACAAACCCAGGAGCCGAATTCCGGAAAAGCTGAGGAAGAGAAAGACAGCCAGCTTGCAGAGAAACGGCGCCAAATCCGGTTTAAACTGCTATCGGGCAGCCTGGAAGATGAGATTGTTGAAATTGATGTGGAGGATACCACCCCTACGATGCTGGATATGCTGTCCGGTCAAGGCGGCGATCAAATGGGCATGAACATGCAGGAGATGCTGGGCAGCTTTATGCCGAAACGGACCAGAAAACGTAAGCTCAGCGTAAAGGAAGCCCGCAAGGTGTTGACCCAGGAAGAAGCCAACAAACTGATTGATCATGATGATCTGGTCCAGGAGGCGGTCGGCCGGGCGGAGCAGTCCGGGATTATTTTTATAGACGAGATCGACAAGGTGGCCAGCAAAGGGCAGGGATCCGGACCGGACGTTTCTAGAGAAGGCGTACAGCGGGACATTTTACCTATTGTTGAAGGTTCCACGGTTATGACCAAATACGGCCCGGTCAAGACGGATTATATCTTGTTCATAGCGGCCGGCGCTTTCCACGTCTCGAAACCTTCTGATCTGATTCCCGAGCTGCAGGGACGATTCCCGATTCGCGTTGAGCTCAGCAGTTTAAGTTTGGACGATTTTGTGTCTATTTTGACTGAACCACAGAATGCTTTGACGAAGCAATATGCTGACTTGCTGGCTACAGAAAATATCCAGATCGAATTCTCACCGGAGGCCATTCGAGAAATTGCATCAATTGCCGCTACGGTAAATGCCAATAATGAAAATATCGGCGCCCGCCGGCTTCATACTATATTGGAGAAGCTGCTGGAGGATTTGTCCTTCGAAGCGCCGGAGCTGACTTTGGAGCAATTTGTGATTACCCCTCAGTATGTGAGAGGCAAACTGGGGGATATTGCTGAGGATCGTGATCTGAGTCAATACATTTTGTAGGTGTCAAGCGTTCATAGAATATAAAAAAAGGAAAGAGACCGACCCATGTCCTGATGATCTAGGACGATGGTCGGTCTCTTGTTTTGTTTGACATGGTTTGGTCCTAACTGTGTCGGTTTATGGAAAAATATATAAGCAATTATTCAAAAATAATGATAAAATATACAAGATTGTGCCGGTTTTTCGCAAAAGATAGTCCTTTTTTCTTATTGTATTATATTACAAACAATAAGAAACTTAGGTTATAGGTAGTTGATCAATATTTTTCTATAATAGGACATAAGGAATAAATCAAATTTGTCCTAATTGTCGAGAAAAAGAGGAAAATATCGAAAAATGTTGAAATGTTAATAAGGGCCTAAAAAGATAGGGACATAGGAGGAGAGTGAAGAGATGCAGCTGCTGAATGGAGCAAACTTTGACCGCCTGCAAAATGCGATTCAAGCTTCCGATTTGAGGCAAAATGTAATCGCAAATAATATTGCCAATGTAGACACCCCAAAGTTTAAACGGTCGGATGTCTCTTTTGAGTCTTTGCTTCAGAACGAAATGAACAACGGGACGAAGCAATTGTCGGGACTGCGGACAGATCCCAGACATTTTGTAATAGGAGCTTCAACAAAAGTACCATCAGCTAAAGTAACAACAGATAACTCGACGACCATGAACAACAATCTGAACAATGTAGATATAGATCGTGAGATGTCCTTATTAGCGGAGAACCAATTGCGTTATAACTCTTACATAGAGGAGCTTAATTATCAGATTAAAATGATGAAGACAGCAGTGGGAGGCAATGTTTAATTATGAACATTAGCAACAGCTTTGGTATTAGTTCGTCAGCTCTGACCGCTCAGCGTTTGCGTATGGACGTTATTTCCTCCAACATTGCAAATGCAGAAACGACACGTGCTTCCGTGGTGAACGGAAAAGCAGTGCCTTACCGCCGGAAAATGGTGGTTCTTTCTTCGGATCAAACCCCTTTCAGTAACGTTCTGAACCAGGCAATGAATGGACAATCCTCGGCGGGGCAGGGGGTTAAGGTCAAAGCCATCGAGGAGGACCAATCTCCGTTCAAGCCGGTGTATGACCCTAATCATCCTGATGCGGATAGTGAAGGGTACGTGTATATGCCGAATGTCGATACGGTGAAAGAAATGGTCGATATGATTTCGGCATCCCGTTCTTATGAAGCTAACGTAACAGCTTTAAATGCATCGAAGAGCATGCTCACCAAAGCACTGCAAATCGGAAAATAATTCAAGACTTAGAGATTAGGAGGATTATATAAATGATTCAGAATATCAGCATACCTGCCGTACAGCAGCTTGAATTGATCAAACCACAGCCCGTTACAGACACTCCTACTCCGGCAGAGAGTCTTAACAGCTTTGGTTCCTATTTGAAGAATGCCATTGACGGTGTAGCGGCCCAGGAACAGAACGTTCAAACGCTTAATAACCAGTTTATGGCTGGTAAAGTTAATGTGGATCAGGTGATGATCGGATCGGAACAGGCTTTGCTTAGTTTACAGCTTACTACTCAAGTTCGTAACAAGGTAATTGAAGCCTATCAGGAAATTATGCGAACCCAAATGTAAGCACGAACAGTTAAGCCAAGTTTCGGATGAGGTGACAATGTGAATGAGAGAATCGCCCAGTATAGGGATAAGATTATCCAGTACTGGAACAATTTCAGCAAAAAGCAGAAAACGTTATTCCTATCTACGGCAGGGATTATCCTGCTGGCTATCATTCTTTTGACTGTACAATTCTCAAAGACGGAATATGAGGTTGCTTTTACCGGGCTTGATTCCACGGATGCGGCAGGAATTATGTCCTACTTGGATACAAAGGGGACGCCTTATAAACTCAGCAGCGATGGAAAAAGTATCTCCGTCCCAAGTACGGATGCCTCGCGGCTTAAAGTCGACATTGGTTCGCAGGGGATTATCCAAAGCGGGTCCATTGGTTTTGATAAGGCATTTGGCGGGAGCTCGAGTGTAATCGGGATGACTGACGAAGAGTTTAATGTCAAATATAAAAGCGCCTTGAACGGTGAGGTTGAACAGCTGCTAAAAAGAACGGGCGGCGTTCAAAATGCGAAGGTCCTGATCAACCTCCCGACTCAAAACGTGTTTGCAAGTGCGGACGAACAAGAAAAGGCCTCGGCATCGGTGGTCCTCGATTTCAAGCCTGGCTTTCGTCCTACACAAGATAATATCGACGGATACTTCAATTTAGTTAAGACCGCAGTACCAAATCTTCCGGTAGAAAATATTACAATCACCGGGGGCGACACCGAATTGCTTCCTTCAGGTCAAGGAGGAACATCCGGAACCCTCACGGGAGCCGTGCAGGAAAACCTGAACTTGCAGAAAAAATTTGAGAACGACGTAAGACAAAGCGTTAAACAATTTTTAAGCAAACTGACAGGTCCGGATAAAATCGAGGTGCTTGTTGCCTCCAAGTTGAACTTTGACCAAGTAAGCTCGAAGGAACAGCTGGTGACTCCGGTTGACGAAGAGAACATGAAAGGTATTGCGATCAGTGCCCAAACCGTTCAGAACACTTATTCCGGTTCGGGAAGCACGGATGGCGGAGTAGCAGGAACAGGGGGCAGCGATGTGCCGGGTTATCCTTCTTCAGCCTCAGGCAACAATACCAATTCGGAAGAGAACTCATCAACCATTAACTATGAAGTGAACCATATTACCAAGGATATCGTAGCAAGTCCCTATGTTGTAAAAGATTTAACCATTAATGTGCTGGTTGAACCACCAAATGGACAAACTTCTTTGGATAAAACCACACAAGACGCCATAGATAAAATTTTGAAGAATATAGTCGCTTCTTATTTGGCCGATTCAGGAACTACTTATACAGACGAGCAACTCAGTCAAAAAGTTTCGGTTTATGGACAAGCTTTTGAAGGAAGCAGTACGGCAGACAGCAAAACGGGTCTTTCCAGCTTGTGGATGTGGGGGCTTGGAGCCGTGGCGCTCCTCGCAGTCGGCGTAGCGGGTGTTCTCATCTTCAGAAACCGCAGACGTGCGCGGCTGGAGGCGGAAGTGGAGGATGTTCCGCTTCCGGTGGCGACGGAATACCCATCGATCAATCTGGAGAGCGTTACAAACGAGAACCAAGTCAGAAAGCAATTGGAGAATCTGGCCAAAAAGAAACCAGACGAGTTCGTCAATCTGCTCCGTACTTGGCTTGCTGAGGAATAGAGGTGATTTTCATTGTCTAAGTTGAGCACCCAGGGGTTGACGGGGAAGCAGAAAGCGGCAATCCTGCTGATTACATTAGGGCCGGAGGTTTCGGCCCAGATTTTCAAACATCTGAGAGACGAGGAAATTGAGCAGCTGACACTGGAAATCGCAAATGTGCGGAAAGTGGATTCAGTGGAAAAAGATATGGTTATGGCTGAGTTCCACCAAATCTGTTTGGCTCAGGAATATATTTCGCAGGGCGGCATCAACTACGCCAAAGATATTTTGGAGAAAGCGCTGGGCCAGCAGAAAGCGATGGATATCATCAATCGCCTGACGGCCACCTTGCAGGTTAGACCGTTCGATTTTGCGAGAAAAGCCGATCCGAATCAGATTCTGAATTTCATTCAGAACGAAAATGCACAGACAATCGCCCTTGTTCTATCCTATTTGCAGTTTGAGCAGGCAGCGGCGATTCTCTCTTCTCTTCCGCAAGAGAAGCAGGCTGAAGTGGCCAGAAGAATTGCGGTAATGGACAGCACGTCTCCGGAAGTTATCGCCCAGGTCGAACGTGTGCTTGAGCAAAAGCTTTCTTCAACAGTAACTCAGGACTACACATCGGCGGGCGGCATCGAATCGATTGTTCAGATTCTGAACGGCGTAGACCGCGGTACAGAAAGAACGATTCTGGATTCTCTGGAAATACAGGATCCCGAGCTGGCCGAGGAAATCAAGAAGCGGATGTTTGTATTCGAGGATATCGTCAATGTGGATAACCGCTCCATTCAGCGGATCATCCGGGATATTGACAATGCCGATCTGCAGCTTGCGCTCAAAGTGGCCAGCGAAGAGGTGCGGGAGGCGGTTTTCCGCAACATGTCCAAACGGATGTCGGAAACCTTCAAAGAAGAAATGGAATATATGGGTCCGGTGCGGCTGCGTGACGTTGAGGAAGCTCAGACCCGCATCGTAGCTACAATCAGAAGACTTGAGGAAGCCGGTGAAATTATCATCGCTCGCGGCGGAGGAGATGACATCATTGTCTAAATTGATCAAAGCTACCCAATATGTCCCACTGGATAACTTGAAGCAATTGGACCTCTCCAAACATTATGAATCAACTGCGCCTGAGCAGGCGGACCATGAACATTCGGAGCATGAAGCTGCTTATAGGCAAAGGGTCGAGGAAGCGGAACAGACCCGCGCGGAAATTTTGCAAGATGCCAAGGAGTTTGCCGAACGTCAGGTTCGTGAAGCTTCGGAGGAAGCGGAGCGGCTTATGGAAGAAGCCAAACAGCAGATTGAAGCCTGGTGGCAGGAGAGGAGGCAGCAGGATGAACAGCTGATCGAAGCTTCGAAGGCCGAAGGGTTTCACCAGGGCTATGAAGAAGGCCGTCAGCAGGTTGAACTCGAGCTGCAGCAGCAGATTGACCGGATGATGGGCGAAGCGCAAGCCGTGCTGACAGAAGCGCAGAGAAATAAAGAACAGATCATCCAGGAAGCAGAACCTTTTGTTGTTGCTCTCAGCTGTGAAATTGCCAGAAAAATCATTGATAAACAGCTGACGCTTGAACCCGAATATGCTCTGGACCTTATTGAACGGAGCCTGGCCCGCAAAAAAGAGCAGGGAACGTTAACGCTTTGCGTTTCACCTTCCCATTATTCTTTTGTTCAAGCGGCCAAAGAAGAACTATCGCTTGTTATTGACTCGCAGGCGGAGCTGCTGATTATTCCGGATTCCAGTGTAAAGGATCATGGCTGCGTCATCCGCTCTTCTTTCGGAAGCATTGATGCGAGAATCGATACGCAGTTGACAGAGATCAAAAAAGAATTGCTGCGAATCTCCCAGCACGCCGAAGATCAAAGAATGGATGATGACCATGTTTAATCTCGAGACCTACCTGGAGCATTTGAGAGAAATCGACCCTGTCCGGGTAAACGGCAAAGTGACGCAGGTTATCGGTTTGATGGTGGAGTCGGAAGGCCCGGATGCTAGCATCGGCGACGTTTGCGAAATCTATCCCGGCAAATCGGCTGCCCCGCTCAAAGCGGAGGTGGTTGGATTCCGTGACAATAAGGTGCTGCTGATGCCGCTTGGCGAGCTTCATTCCATTGGGCCGGGCTGCGATGTCGTCGGTACGGGCAAACCGCTTACCGTTCAAGTGGGATCGGAGCTGCTCGGCAAAGTGCTGGACGGGCTTGGCCAGCCTCTGGACGGTTCGCTGCTGCCATCGAGAATAGGACACTTCTCGACGCTGAACAAGCCGGTGAATCCGCTGGCGAAACCGCGTGTCAAGGACCCGATCAGCATTGGGGTCCGGGCCATCGACGGCTTGCTGACGATTGGCAAAGGCCAGCGGGTGGGGATTTTTGCCGGCTCCGGGGTTGGGAAAAGCACGCTGATGGGTATGATTGCCCGCAACACCTCGGCTGACGTCAACGTCATCGCCCTGATCGGGGAACGCGGAAGAGAAGTGCTTGATTTTATCGAGCGCGACCTGGGGCCGGAAGGTTTGGCTAGATCTGTAGTGATTGTGGCTACATCGGATCAGCCGGCATTGATCCGGATGAAGGGGGCGCTTATCGCAACAACGATTGCTGAATTTTTCCGGGATCGCGGTATGAATGTCATGCTTATGATGGACTCGGTTACCCGTTATGCGATGGCGCTCCGCGAGGTGGGGTTGGCCGTTGGAGAGCCGCCGGCGATGCGCGGCTATACGCCTTCGGTTTTTGCCGCTTTGCCAAAGCTGCTTGAACGGGCGGGAACCGGGAAGACGGGTTCCATTACCGCCTTTTATACCGTGCTGGTGGATGGAGACGACATGAATGAACCGATCGCCGATGCGGTTCGCGGGATTTTGGATGGCCATATCGTCCTGAACCGGAATATCGCCAACAAAGGTCATTTTCCGGCCATTGATATTTTGGCCAGCATCAGCCGGGTCATGAAGGATATTACGTCCGAAGAACAAATGGATGCAGCCAACAATTTGAAACGGATTATGTCGGTGTACAAGGAATCCGAAGATCTGATTAATATTGGGGCTTATCAAAAAGGTTCTAATGCGCAAATCGATGAAGCTATCGACTCTATTGAAAGAGTTTGGGAGTTTACGAAACAAAAGGTGAACGAGAAGGTCACGCTTGAGGAAGCAACGCAGCGTTTGATTGCCGAATTTTCAGGAGGATGATTGAATCGTGAAATTTAATTACGCCTTTCAAAAAATAGTTGACTTGAAGACCAACGAAAAAAACACAGGCGGAATGGATGCTTTCTGCGGCAATAGGCGTTCTGCAAAACGAAATGAGCAGTCTCGAGCAGCTGATGGAGGATAAACGGAAGCTGACAGCGGCCATTCAGGAGGAAGCTCAGAAGTCCTCCTCTTGTTTGAAACTTCAGGCCTTACAGCAATACTCCGATCATCTGGAGCGCTGCATTGCCCTGAAATCCAAAGATGTTGATTATGCTGAACAGAACGTGGAGAAAAACAAAGCCCATTTAAGCAGCAGAATGCTGGACGAGAAGGTTTGGCTAAAGGCAAAAGACAAGGCGCTTGACGCGTTCCGCCAGCAGATGCTTCTCAGGGAACAAAACGAGCTGGACGAGGTGGCGACCGTCCGGTTTGCCATGAGAGCCCGGTAATGTTGGTTCCGAGCTTTTTGGAGAGGAGGATTTCATTTTGGCGCAAGCAGAAATAGAAGAGAGAGAAACAAGCGGGGGATTTGGACGGTTTTTGTTTTTTGTTACACCTATCTTGTTTACGATAGTGCTGCTGGGCGTGCTGCTGACGCTGTTAAATAAGGATGTACAGAATAAGGCGTTAACGGCGCTTAACAAAGTTCCGTTCGTTAACCAGTGGGTGCCAGAACCGGTTAAGACGGAAGCTAAAGGGACAGCGGGAGCCGCCGAACAGGAGAAGAGCTCCGAAGCCACTATCAAAGAGCTTAAAAATCAGCTGGCGGAGCAGCAAAAGCAAATTCAGAAAGCGAATGAGCAGACTGCTGAACAAACGGAGAAGGTCAACGACCTGCAAGCCAAGCTGGATGAAGCTACAGAGCAAAAAAATGAGCAGGCTCAGCAGACCGCCAATGAAGCAGCTGATAACTATCAAAAGGAAGTCAAAAAGCTTGCCCAGCTTTATGGAGAAATGAATGCAGGCAAGGCGGCTAGCATCATGAGCAATTTGACGACCGAAGAGAACGTACTGCTGTTCAAAGCGATGAGCAATGAAAGCAAATCAGCCATTCTTGAGAAGATGGATCCGAAGCAGGCTGCTGAAATATCCATCCGACTGAAGGATGCGGAAACCTCGGAGGATTTGGCGATAGCCGCCCTTCAGTCAAGATTGAAAAAAGAGGAGAGCACCGGCGGTAAGAGCAGCTCGGGATCCACTGCGGCAACGGGACTGGACACTACACAGCTAAGCCAAACTTTTGCGACCATGGATCCGACCAAAGCGGCAAAGCTGCTGCTCCAGACCAATACGATTAGTCCTGATAAAACACTTTCGATCCTTCATGCCGTGGACGATGCGACCCGTTCGCGGATCCTGGCGGCGATGTCTGATGAAGATGATGCGGCTACAGCAAAAATTTTGAACCGGCTGGTCAGCAGCAAATAATAGCCGGTATTCCTTGAAAGGAGGTGATAACAATATGAGTTCGATTCAAAACACACCAGCCGCTTCGACAGCCGCGGCAGCATCCGGTGGTTCAACAGGAACAGCGGGGGCAGCAGCTTCTGCGGGTTCTGGAGCTGCTTCGGCTTCTGGCGCAGCAGCCGGGGCTTCCGGGACTGCAGCGGGCAGCAAAGCCGCGCAGGGAGCTACATTCAGCGGGACACTTATTCAGTTCATGGCAGGTATTCCGGCTGAAGCTGGCGACTCTACGCAGAAAGCCGGCAACCTTTCGGATGAAAACGCCGGTCTGCAGCTGGCAGCTTCTATCTTGGCTCTGCTGAACGGGGGGAAGCCGGCAGCTTCTGGAGAGGCGGAGACAAGCAGTCCAGGCACTAACGCAAGCGGGTTGTCCAAGGCGCTTGATGCTCTTGCCGACTTGCTGCAAAACTCCAAAGATCTTCAAGACTTGATAACAGCCGATCCGCAGCTCATGACGCAGCTTCAGCTGTGGATTCAGCAGGCGATGCAGCTGCTTCAAGGAATGGGCGATTTGCAGGCAGGAACAGCAAAAGGGGAATTACCTGCCGCAGCCGCTTCCACCCCGGGTTCTGGACTTTCCGAGTTGCCTCTGCTAGCCAAACAGCCGGATACCATTAAGTTTGCTTTGCTGGATATGATTCAATCTTTGAAGGAGCTTGCAGGTAACGCTGGTTCAGCAGGGATGACGTCCCAACTGAAAGGTTCGTTCGACCAGCTGGTGTCTTCTTTGCAGAAAACGCTGGGAATGCTGCAGAACCCTAATGTTCAAGCACAAAATCCGCAGCTGACTGTTCAAGCAGACAATGGGTTTGCTCCAGCCGATCCAACAACGGTCCAAGGCGATAAAACGGCAGATCGGCAGATACAGCCTGCCCAGCTTCTGTCCGTACAAACGGCTCAAACTACGGAGAACAACGCTTCTTCGCAAAACCAGTCTTCTGATCAGCCGCCTTTCTCGGGAACTAATGTGGTAACCGCCGGGCAGCTCCAGCTCAGAGACGGTATGGCTGCTGTGCAGAAAGCGCCAGCGCCTGTGCCGGTTGAACAGTTTGCCCAAGAAATGACGCGGTTTGTAGTGAGCAAACTTGATATCGTCAAGCTGCAGGGCGTTTCGGAAGCTAAGATCTCTTTAACTCCGGAGCATCTGGGACAAGTAGATATCCGCATTACTTTGCATAATGGACAGCTTGTGGCCCAGTTTGTAACTGAGCATGCTTTCGCCAAAGATTCGCTTGAACAGCAGATGTCTCAGCTTCGGACGGCGCTTCAATCCCAGGGGCTGCAGGTAGAGAAGCTTGAGGTGACGCAGAACAGTTCTTTATCTTCCCACATGTATCAAGACGGCAAGCAGTCGGGAAACGGCTCGCAGCAGCGTCAGAACAACCGCCGCCGTACAGGCGAGGAGGATGACGGATTAACAAGTCTCGATTCGATTGAGGAATGGAATGATTGGGTTAGAGAAGTGCAGGCCAAACAGGAGAACTACGGAAGTTCCTTTGTAGCTAAGGCCTAATCCAGTGATTCAGGCAAGGAGTATCGAAGGAAGGAGGAAACGATAATGGCAGACAGTATTCCTACAAATGTAAGCTGGCCGAATTATTCAGCTTCGAATGTTCAAACTGCGGCAGCCAAAGACACACAATCCTTAGGCAAAGACCAGTTCCTGAAAATTCTGATCACACAGCTGCAGAATCAGGATCCTATGCAGCCTATGGAAGACAAAGAGTTTATAGCGCAGATGGCTCAGTTTACTTCGGTAGAGCAGCTTGTCAATATTTCAAGCCAGCTGAACACCATGAGTTTGTCGCTGGGCAGCGTATCCAGTCTGATTGGCAAGGAAGCGACCTGGATGCAGGACAATTCCGATTCTTCGAAAGCTTACGTCATTGATGGCGATACAGCCAGTGACGATGGTTATACCTTAAAAGGCATCATTGATGGAATTGTGGTTCGCTCGGGCATTCAATACGCCAAAATTGGCAGCAATGAAGTTCCTGTAACCAAAATTCTGCAAATCGACAATCCTGACGATGCGGCCCCTTCGGGTGAAGACAACAGTAAGACGGGGGATCAGAGTGAGCAGAACCCGGCGGGGAGCGGCTTATGAGTGACTCCTTTACAGTAGGCCGGCTGTACCCCGGACGATTACAGCCAGGCTCGTTAACCCAGCCGGCAGTCAAGTCCAATTCCTCCGCTGCGGAAAGCTCTGCTTCCTTTCAGAACGTTCTGAATCAGGAGATGGTGCGGTTCAGCAATCATGCTGCCAAAAGACTGGAGCAGCGCGGCATTCAGCTGAGGCCGGAACAGCTTGGCCAAATCGGACAAGCCATTGATGACGCCGCAGCCAAAGGTTCAAAGGATTCGCTGATCTTAATGAAGGATATGGCTTTCATCGTAAATGTCGGGAATCGAACCGTTGTAACGGCCATGGATGGAAAAAGTATGAAAAACAATGTATTTACGCAGATCGACAGTGCCGTCATCATCCATTAATTTTAGCTGGCCCGGTTACGGAGAGCTAAACCATAGTTTGCTGATCGACTGATGCAAACTTCATCAACCTTTTTTAGGGAGGAAACAAAACAATGTTAAGATCCATGTATTCGGGCGTTTCGGGCATGCGGGGATTTCAAACCAAACTGGACGTTATCGGCAACAACATTGCCAATGTAAATACAGTTGGCTTTAAATCCGGCCGTGTAATGTTTAAAGATATTATGAGCCAAACCGTTTCGGGGGTTACAGCACCAGTTGATGGGGAATCCGCCGGCGTCAATGCAAAACAGATCGGCTTAGGTGTATCTATCGGTTCTATCGATACCCTACACACGGCCGGCAGTGCACAGACAACTAATAATCCGTTGGATCTTCGTCTGGATGGCGATGGATTTTTCCTGGTAAAAATGACGCCCGATCAAGATATGCCTTATTTAACACGGGCAGGAGACTTTCATATGGATGCGGCAGGCAACCTTGTCACTTCCGATGGATTGTTTGTTTGTGATTCTGCTGGGGATCCCATTACGATCGACACAGAGAATGTTACGGCGTTCACTATTTCCCAGGACGGCACAATTGTTCAAAAACTGGCTGATGGCACTACGGAAAATGGTGTTCAAGTTGGAGTGGGAAAGGTCGTCAACCCGGAAGGTCTTGAAAAAATTGGCGGCAACCTGTACCGGATGACGCTCAACGCTAACCCTGATGGTGAACTTGAGCCGACAACAGCAAATAATGCGGAAGTGGGCACGGGTGCCATTATCTCCGGACAGCTGGAAATGTCCAACGTCGACCTGACGGGCGAGTTTACGGAAATGATCGTAGCTCAACGTGGATTCCAGGCCAATTCCCGTATTATTACAACTTCTGACGAGGTACTGCAGGAAGTTGTAAACCTGAAACGGTAGTTTAACTAAATAGTCGGGGAGGGGAACCCCCCTTCCCCGCATTTTCGGGAGGCGCCATGATTTCAGTTACCAGAATTAACGGAACATCATTTTGGGTAAATGCCATTATGATTGAATCCGTGGAAGAAACACCGGACACTTACATAACTCTAGTGACCGGTAAGCGTTTGATCGTGTTGGAGAAAGCGGCGGAGGTACTGCAGAAAATCCAGGATTATTATAAGGAAATTGGTATGCATGCAGCTGCTATTAAAGTGCAACAAACGGAGGAATTATCATGAAAAAAATGTTTCCTTGGCTGATCACGATGCTGTTGTCGATAACGCTGATCGCGCTGGCAGCATTCCTGATCGTCAAACCCGGAACCAGCCCGGCAGGGGGAGATGCTTCGGCCAAAAAAACGGAAGCTGCCCACAAATTATCGGCTGACGAGATTGTGAAATTGACTTCCGTCATCGACGGCATTAAAACCAATTTGTCGGATCCCAGCTATATTCTGAGCATTAACTTTGCGTTTCAGCTGAACAATGAGAAGGCCAAAGCAGCTTTCGACAAAGTTGCAGAATATAAAGTGAAGCCGATCATTATTAAGACGCTGGCAGAGAAAAAGCCGGAGGAGCTGACGGGAGCTAAAGGAAAAGACCAACTTTGCACGGAGCTGCTGAACAAAATCGATCAAGTGCTGCCGGAAGGAAGCTTGTCCCAGATTGAAGTCACGGATTTCGTTATGTCCGCCATTTAGCATCAAGATAGGAGCTGCAAGTTTTGAAGGGGGTGAGATATTTTGGTAGACGTGTTATCGCAGAATGAAATTGACGCCTTGCTGGCGGCGCTCTCCTCGGGGGAAATGGATGCGGAGGAGCTTAAGAAGGAAGAAACTCAAAGAAAGATTCGCTCTTATGATTTTAAGCGTGCTGTTAGATTTTCCAAAGATCATATTCGTAGCTTGACTAGAATTCATGAGAATTTTGCGCGTTATTTAACCACTTATTTCTCGGCCCAGCTTCGGACTTTTGTTCAGATTAATGTCGTTCAGGTAGAACAGCTGCCTTATGATGAATTTATCCGCTCGATCCCTAAAATGACGATACTGAACATCTTTGAAGCAGAGCCGTTGGAAGGCCGGATGGTGCTTGAGGTTCATCCCAACGTGGCATATGCCATGGTAGACAGGCTTCTTGGCGGCACCGGAACCGCTCCTTCGAAAATCAATTCCTTGACGGAGATTGAAACCATTATTATGGAACGGATCTTTAGCCGGGCGTTTGAGAGTCTGCAGGAAGCATGGAAGACGGTCATTGACATCAGCCCCAGAATGGAAGGGCTGGAGACGAACCCGCAGTTTATGCAGATCGTTTCCCCCAACGAGACGATTGCGCTTATTTCGCTGAGCACCAAAATCGGGGATACAACCGGCATGATCAACCTTTGTATACCTCATGTCGTGATTGAACCCATAATGCCAAAGCTCTCGGTCCATCACTGGTTTGTCTCTCAGAAGAAATCCAGGGCGCCTGAAGAAGTAGAGGCTCTTCAATCCAGAGTCAGTAAGGCGAATTTGCCGATCGTTGCAGAATTAGGAGAGTCAAAGCTTACGATTCGGGAATTCCTTGGTTTGACAGTAGGCGATGTTATTTCTCTGGATAAGCCTGTTAATGAAGGCCTTTCTATTCGTGTAGGGGATCGGCTGAAATACAGAGGCAGTCCTGGTACGCTCAAAGATCGGGTTGCTGTTCAAATTGATGAGATTCTCAGTGAAGGAGTTGAAGAACTTGACGAGTAAAGATTATTTGTCCCAGGAAGAAATAGATGCGCTGCTGAAACAAGCCAGTCAGGAGACTCTTGAACCTACGGTTGATGATTATTTGACGGCGCTTGAGCAGGATGCGCTGGGGGAAATCGGGAACATTACTTTCGGCAGTGCAGCAACGGCCCTCTCGGCTTTGCTCAACCGGAAAGTGGACATCACCACACCAAAGGTGTCCATAATCAAACGCTCCGATTTTGATGAGGTATTTCCCAAACCACATGTAGCGGTTCACGTAACTTATGTAGATGGATTTGAGGGAATCAACTCACTCGTCATTAAAAAACGGGATGCACAAATCATCGCCGATTTAATGCTTGGGGGAGAAGGGAACCCGGCGGATGAAGAATTGAATGAAATTCACGTCAGTGCTGTGCAAGAAGCAATGAATCAAATGATGGGTTCGTCCGCAACGTCGATGTCTACAATTTTCAACCGATTTGTAAACATCTCTCCGCCTGCTATCGATATTTTGAATGTGGAGAACGGAGAAGGCGTTTCGAACCTTCCGCCCGATGAAGTTCTAATCAAAATCTCTTTCCGTCTGACTATCGGGGATTTGATTGATTCGACGATCATGCAGCTTCTTCCGGTGCAGTTCGCCAAAGAGATGGTGAGAAACCTGATTGGAGGCTCAGAACCGGAGCCGGCATCTTCTGCGAGCGAAACCGCCGCGGCTGTTGAAGCTCCTGAACGCTCTGCGCAAGCGTCAGCACCTGAGCAGGCTGCACCTGCACAACCTCAGGCGCATGCGCCTGCTCAGTCTCAGGCCCAGCAGATACCGCCGCAAATGCCGCAGCAGCAGGGGTACTATGATCCTAATGGGATGCCGCCGAATTACGGATATGCACAACCTCAGCATTATGGTGCACCTGCGGGACGAAATATCAATGTCCAGCCGGTACAGTTTTCCAATTTGCAGGCGCCGTCTTTCGATCATATCGATGAAAATAATTTAAACTTATTGATGGACATACCCCTTAAAGTCACCGTAGAATTAGGAAGAACCCAAAAGCAAATCAAAGATATCCTGGAACTGTCGCAGGGGTCCATCATCGAGCTGGACAAGCTGGCCGGCGAACCTGTCGACATTCTGGTAAATAACAAGTTGATCGCAAAAGGTGAGGTAGTCGTAATTGACGAAAACTTCGGCGTCCGTGTTACCGATATCGTCAGCCAATGGGACCGTATACAAAAATTACAATAGAGAAGATCTCAGGAGGGACTATTTTCCATGGCAAACCGAATTTTGATTGTAGACGATGCAGCATTTATGAGAATGATGATCCGCGACATTTTGACTAAAAACGGCTTTGAGGTCGTAGGTGAAGCGCAGGACGGATCTCAGGCGATTGAGAAATATAAAGAACTGCGTCCCGATTTGATTACAATGGACATCACGATGCCTGAAATGGACGGCATTGCCGCTTTGAAAGAAATCAAGAAAATCGACGCTTCCGCGAAAGTGATCATGTGTTCCGCGATGGGGCAGCAAGCGATGGTTATTGATGCGATTCAAGCAGGCGCCAAAGACTTTATCGTCAAACCATTCCAATCTGACCGGGTTATTGAAGCAATCAATAAAACATTGGGCGCTTAGGACTAAAGGTCATGTTTATTGGACTAGCAGCATCAGAAAACAACGGCATCGATGGTTATTCAAGCCCGATAGGCAATGTGTTTACAGTTATTGCGGTTCTGGCTGTCATTATTGTCCTCATCGTGCTGCTGATCCGGTTTCTAGGCAACCGAAATTTAGCCATGTCCAAAAGCCGTTCCATCCGAACGCTTGGTGCGGTGGGATTGGGTCCGAACAAATCGGTTCAGGTACTGGAAATTGGCGGTCGTATTTATGTCGTGGGTGTTGGGGAAGACGTAACGGTACTCGATAAAATTCTGGATCCGGCAGAAGCTGCTCTGCTTCTCCAGAGCTTTGAAGAAGCAAGTCCCGATTTCAAGAATTGGACTTCTGCCGTTTCTTCTTTCGCCGCCCGCTTTCGGAAAGAAGAGCCTCCTGTGGAGGAAGAAATAGACGAAGCTGCTTTTCACGAGGTGTTTGAGTCAAAGCTGAGAAAGCTGCCGAATCGCAAACAGCAGGTGAAGGATATCCTTCAGGAGGATCAATCTACAGATCGGTCGAGGGACTCATGAAAAAGAAGTTAGCTATCATTGCTTTGTTTATTATGCTTTTCAGTGTTGTTTCGGTAACGGCTTCTGCGGCCGATCCGATACCGAACATTAATATACAAGTCGGCGATTCTGACGGAAAGCCGGGCACCAGCTCGCTTTCCATTCTGCTGCTTGTAACGGTGCTCAGCGTAGCGCCGGCCATTTTGGTCCTGATGACGAGTTTTACCCGAATTGTGGTGGTGCTTGGGTTTGTTAGAAGTTCGCTGGGCACGCAGCAGGCCCCGCCCAATCAGGTTCTGGTAGGGCTTGCCCTCTTTATGACCTTGTTCATCATGAGTCCAACCTTGTCGGAGGTCAACCAGGTAGCTCTCCAGCCCTATCTGAAGGGGGAAATTAGTCAGACGGACGCGCTGGAGAAAGCCGCTGTTCCTATGAAGCAGTTTATGTATAAACATACCCGCGACAAGGATCTGCAGCTGTTTCTGAGCTACAGCAAGATGGAGCGGCCGAAAGAGGTCGAAGACATTCCGATTACGGTACTGGTTCCGGCTTACGCGATCAGTGAACTGAAGACGGCGTTTCAAATGGGATTTATGATTTATATTCCTTTTCTAATTATCGATATTGTCGTGTCCAGCACCTTGATGGCGATGGGGATGATGATGCTTCCACCGGTTATGATCTCGCTTCCGTTCAAAATATTGCTTTTTGTTCTGGTCGATGGATGGTATCTGGTCGTGAAGTCACTGCTTGAAAGCTTCGGCACTTCATAGCGAATCGACAGCAAGTCAAGGAAAGAAGCGAACTGGGGGTAACAAAGATGAATTCGCAATTTGTCATTGGACTGGCGGGGCAGGCCATTTATACGGTTCTTAAAGCCAGCGCGCCAATGCTCATTATTGCTCTGGTTGTCGGATTGATCATCAGTATTTTTCAGGCAACAACCCAAATTCAGGAGCAGACACTGGCATTCGTTCCTAAAATTGTAGCCGTTCTTGTCGCTATGCTTCTGTTTGGCCCCTGGATTCTGACCACCTTAGTGGATTTTACTTATAGCATTTTGAATAATTTGTCCCGCTATATCGGATAGGAACAATGACCTATGGAGATTATGCAGGCCTTACCTGTTTTTATGCTTATTTTTTGTCGAATCACCGCTTTTTTTGTTGTCGCACCTGTCTTTAGTGCGAGAACGGTGCCGAACACGTTTAAAGTGGGATTCTCAGGCATCTTGGCTGTATTGATTTTTTTGATCTATGGGACCAAACAAACGGTTCCTACGGATCTAACTTATATTCTGTTTATTTTACGGGAGATTTTGATCGGCCTGCTCATGGGGTACGTGGCAACCTTAATGTTCACGGTGATTACTATGGCGGGCGCTTTCCTGGATATTCAAATCGGTTTTGGCATCGCCAACGTGCTGGACCCGATGACAGGAGCCTCGGCACCCATTACGGGGAATTTCAAATATGCGATTGCTACTTTGTTTTTCCTGGGAATGAACGGTCATCATTATTTGATCCAGGCCATGCTGAAGAGCTATGATTGGATTCCTCTTTCCAATGACGTCTTTGCACGGACAGCGAGCGGGAGCATCAATGAGTTCTTGGTTAGCGCGTTCAGCCATTCCTTTATGCTGGCGTTTCAGATCGCTTCTCCGATTATCGTGGCTTTGTTCCTGACAGATGTTGCCCTTGGCTTTCTGGCCAAAACGGCACCGCAGTATAACATCTTTGTCATCGGTGTTCCGCTGAAAATCCTTGTCGGACTGGTTCTTCTGCTGGTATTCATGCCAAGTCTGGTGTATTCCTTCCAGCAGTTGTTTGAAACCTTGTTTAAGGCGCTGGAGAATCTGATGGGGACAATGGGAAGTAGGCCGTAAGAAGGAGAAAGGAAGGAATGGCCTTGGCACTCCGGTATACGCTTGATCTTCAGCTGTTTGCAGGGGAGAAAACGGAAAAAGCAACGCCAAAGAAAAAGCAGGATGCAAGGAAAAAAGGGCAGGTTGCCAAAAGCAACGATGTTTCAGCGGCGTTGGTTTTACTTTCTTCCTTTTTTGCTCTGCTGATGTTCGGCGGTTATTACAAACAGCATTTGGTCGATCTGTTTAAGGATTTTTTCCTGAACCGGCTTACTTTCGATGTGACCTCGCAAAGCGTGATGACCATGTTTGGCAATTTGGCGGTCCAGGTTGCGCTTATGCTTGCGCCGATCTTTGGTGTCGTCATGGTGGTTGGCATCCTGGCTAACTACATCCAGGTCGGTTTTTTACTGACAGGAGAATCTCTTAAGCCGAAGTTCAGCAAAATTGATCCGATCAAAGGGTTCAAAAATATTTTTTCGATGAGAAGTGTTATCGAGCTGCTTAAATCGATTTTTAAGCTGCTGGTCATCTTTGTTGTAGTTTATATCACCTTGTCCGGCTCAAGAGATGAAATTTCCAAGCTTGGAAATGTAAGCGTAGAGGCTGCTTTTAATTATACGGCCAAACTTGCTGTTGATCTTGGCATCAAAATTGGTGCGGCTTTATTGCTGCTCGCTTTTGCCGACTATATGTACCAGCGTTATTCCCATGCCAAAAGCTTGCGGATGAGCAAACAGGATATTAAAGACGAATATAAGAAAATGGAAGGCGATCCGCTTATTAAAGGCAAAATCCGCGAACGACAGCGCAGAATGGCCCTGCAGCGCATGATGCAGGAAATTCCGAAAGCGGATGTCATCATTACGAACCCTACACATTTTGCTGTAGCGCTTAAATATGACGGAAGTGAAATGGAGGCTCCTCAGGTGATCGCAAAAGGCCAGGATTACGTGGCTCTGCGAATTAAGGAAATAGCCAAGGAGCACGGCATTATAACGATGGAAAATAAGCCGCTCGCCCGCGCGCTGTTTCAAAGGACGGAAATCGGCGATTCGATTCCGGCGGATTTGTTCCAGGCGGTGGCCGAGGTTCTGGCCTATGTATATAAATTAAAAGGCAAAGTGAGATAGAAAGGGATCGGAGGCGATACAAATGAAAATTAAAGATATTTCGATTTTGGTAGGAATCATTGGCATCGTCCTGATGATGATTCTTCCGATCCCGAAGACGCTGCTTGACATTCTTCTGGTCATAAATATATCCATAGCCATGATGATCTTGCTCGTAGCCATGAATACCAAGGAAGCTTTGCAGTTTTCCATCTTCCCTTCCTTGCTGCTGATCACAACCATGTTCCGGCTGGCCCTTAACATCTCCACGACCAAACTGATTTTGGGACAAGCGGATGCAGGACATGTAGTGCGCACGTTCGGCAGCTGGATTTCCAGCGGGCAGCCCGTTATTGGATTCATAGTGTTTCTAATCCTGGTTGTGGTTCAGTTTATTGTGATCACAAGGGGCTCGGAGCGCGTAGCGGAAGTTGCCGCCAGATTCACCTTGGACGCTATGCCCGGCAAGCAGATGAGTATTGACGCCGATCTGAACGCAGGGCTAATTAACGAGCAGCAGGCGAAAGAGCGCCGTTCCAAAATCGAACGTGAAGCTGACTTCTACGGAGCTATGGATGGGGCAAGTAAATTCGTAAAAGGCGACGCCATCGCTTCGATTATTATTTTGTTCATCAACCTGATCGGCGGTTTCATCATTGGTATGGTCATGCACGGAATGGCCTTTTCCGACGCGCTGTCGACTTATTCGCTGCTGACGATTGGCGACGGTCTTGTCAGTCAGATCCCTGCGCTGCTGATTTCAACCTCCGCGGGTTTGATTGTGACTAGAGCATCCTCAGAGGGGAATTTGGCTGACGATATTACAGGCCAGTTGTTTGCTTTCCCCAAGCTGATTTATATCGTTGCCGTCATGATTGCGCTGCTCGGCCTCTTTACGCCAATTGGACCGATAGCTACCCTTCCGCTGGCCGGACTGCTTGCTTTTGCCGCGCGGCGGATGCAGACCAATTTCAGCAAGAAGGCTATCGAGCAGGAACAGCAGGAAGAAGAGCAGCAGATCGAAGAGGTTCGGAGCCCGGAGAGTGTGATCAACCTGCTGCAGGTGGATCCGATCGAATTCGAGTTCGGTTATGGACTGATTCCTTTGGCGGATACTTCCCAAGGGGGAGACCTGCTGGACCGGATCATCATGATCCGCAGACAATGTGCGCTTGAACTTGGACTTGTGGTGCCCGTGATCCGAATCCGCGACAATATTCAACTAAAACCGAATGAATATGTCATAAAAATTAAAGGGAATACCGTCGGTCGCGGGGAATTATTACTTAATCATTACCTGGCGATGAGTCCTGGATTTGACGATGATTCGATTACCGGGATTGATACTTTAGAACCGGCATTTGGTCTTCCGGCCCTATGGATCGACGAACCTACCAAAGAACGGGCCGAAATGTTGGGATATACGGTTGTGGATCCGCCGTCCGTTGTGGCGACCCATTTGACGGAGACGATCAAGAAACATGCCCATGAGCTGCTTGGCCGTCAGGAAACGAAAGCTCTTATCGACAATCTCAGAGAGAACTACCCGGTATTGGTGGACGATCTTATACCTTCTGTTCTGTCTATTGGGGACGTGCAGAAGGTGCTGGCAAAGCTGCTGCGGGAGAAAATTTCGATCCGCGATATGGTAACGATATTCGAAACGCTTGCCGATTACGGGCAGTATACGAAAGATCCCGATGTGCTGACGGAATATGTCCGGCAGGCATTATCCCGTCAAATTACCCAGCAGTTCACGAACCAGGGAGAAACGATGCAGGTGATCACTGTAGGGCCGTCCTTGGAGAAGAAAATAGCCGAAAGCGTTCAGCAGACGGATCAGGGCAGCTATGTTGCGCTTGACCCGGTGTCGACCCAGACGGTCTATCAGAAGCTGAACGAGCAGATTAACCGGCTGATCCAGTCCGGCCAGCAGCCTATCGTATTAACTTCGCCGACGATCCGGATGTACTTGAGGCAGGTCATGGAACGAACTTTGCAGGATGTTCCGGTGCTCTCCTATAGCGAACTGGAGCCTAATGTAGAGATTCAAAGTGTGGGAGTGGTCAACCTGTGAGAGTAAAACGTTATATCGTAGAGACCATGCCGGATGCCATGCTCAAAATCCGAAAGGACTTAGGCGGAGACGCCGTTATCCTCAGTACCAAAAAAATCAAGGTCGGCGGGTTTCTTGGCATGTTCGGCAAGGTGAAGCTGGAAGTGATCGCCGGGGTTGACGAGATGGAAGAGACGGAATCCCTGCCGCGAAGCAATCCGCCTGCTGCGAAACTTGACCCCATACAGCCGGCCAACCGCATGGCGGCTTCCTCTCCGCCCGGCGCTGTTCGTCAAGCGAATGGACGGGAACGGGAGGCAAGGGCCGCCGCTTCAGCCGCTGCCCAGCAAACAGCTGCCGGCCAAGCTTCTACTTCGGGGCGGGTAGGCGCGCAGGCATACCGCCGGGCCGCGGATTTGGCAGCGGGGGCAGCTTCTGGAGAAACGCCCCAAGCTCAAAGCAATATCCAAGTCCAAAACGTGCTGGAGGAGGCGCTGCCGGAAGCTGGGCTGGAAGTACAGAATGAGCGGCGTCCGAGCGGGCCGCGGACAAAAGAGCAGCAGGAGGGTGAAAGAGCTAGCTTCTTCCCGACTGAGCTGGCTGCGCCTTTAGAAACATTAACGGCTCAGCCAAGGGTTAAAGGGAAAGAAACCTCCGGTCCTGCTGCAGATGATTTGTTCAGAAAGCTGCTGCTAAATGATATTCAGCAAATGAAAGCAATGATGAACAAGCTGGCTAAGGAACAAAGTGATGAACGCATCCTTCCGGGCCCGCTGGATCAGCTCCTGAACCGCCTTAAAGCGCAGGAGGTAGAACCGGAGTTGGCGGAAAGCTGGATCGAACCGGTTTATGAGGCCTGGGAGGCTTCGGGCGAAAGCTTAGGAGAGCTTGAGCTGAAACAGAAGGTTCGTCGGGAAATCAGCCGTTTTCTTGAAACCCGGTTATCCGAAGGGATTTCCGATACGGCAAGAATGGTATATGTAGCGGGACCGACAGGCGTCGGCAAAACCACGACGATTGCCAAAATGGCTGCCGATCAAATTTTCCGCAAGCAGAAAAAAGTCGGTTTCATCACGGCGGATACTTACCGGATTTCTGCCGTAGAGCAGCTTAGGACATATGCGTCCATTCTGAATGTTCCGCTTGAGGTCGTGCAGTCGCCAGGCGACATGAAGAGAGCGGCCGCCCGATTGGAGAACTGCGATCTGATCTTTATGGATACAGCCGGAAGAAATTATCTGAACGAGCTTTATGTAGCAGAACTGCATAGTCTCTTAGCGGTGAAAGAACAGAGCGAAACCTGTCTGGTGTTGAGTCTGACCTCGAAGTCCAAGGATATGAAGACAATTTCAGAGCACTTCTCCAAATACGGTCTGGACAAGGTGATCTTCACCAAGCTGGATGAAACGGAGAGTTGCGGCAGCATGTTTAATCTGTTATCCCAGTATCCGCTGAAGCTGCTTTTCCTGACCAACGGCCAAAACGTGCCGGATGATCTCGTTTCGGTTGACCAGGAAATGTTGATCCATATGCTCCTGGGAGATGAAGGCGTATGAGTGATCAGGCAGAATCCTTAAGAGCCATGATTCAGTCGCGGGCGCTGCGGGAGAAGCAGGATGGGCCTGAAGTTCAGGCCAAATCCGCTAAAATCATTACGGTCAGCAGTGGAAAAGGTGGCGTCGGCAAGTCCAACTTCACTTTGAATCTGGCTTTAGGACTGCAAGCTCTGGGCAAAAAGGTGCTGCTCTTCGACGCAGATATCGGCATGGCCAATATTGATGTTTTGATGGGTGTACGGCCCAGGTATAGCCTCTATCATTTGCTCAAGGGCGAGAAGAAGATTTCAGAGATTGTGGAATACGGGCAAAACGGGCTGCCTTTTATTGCTGGCGGTTCGGGTTTGGCCGACTTGTTTTCCTTATCGGAGCAGGATCTAGAGTATTTCACTTCTCAAATCGAGGCGATTGCCGGGGAAATGGATTTTATCCTGTTTGATACGGGAGCAGGTTTATCCAAGGAAACGTTCAATTTTATCACGGCTGCGGATGAATGCCTGGTTGTTACGACACCCGAGCCTACTTCGATAACGGATGCCTACGCTTTGATCAAGGTGGTCAGCAGTACTCGTCCCGATGTGAAATTCCGGCTGGTCATCAACCGGGCGGAAGGGGAAAAAGAAGCGCGGTTTGTAGCGGATAAAATTACGCTGGTCGCGGAGCGTTTTCTGGATTTGAGCATTCCTTTGCTCGGCTATATTCACGATGAGCCATACGTCGTAAACGCCGTCAAACGGCAAATTCCATTTCTGGTAGCTTATCCACACTGCTCGGCTTCCAAGGATATCCGGCAGATAGCTCAAGCTTTTGCGGAAGACAAACAAGAAGTTAGGCAGGAAGGCGCTTTGACGGGAATCAAGGGTTTTTTACACAAGTGGCTGCGTACAAAATGATTCTTACAAGAACAGAGGTGGACTTATGAAACCTTATCGGATCTTGGTTGTCGATGATTCGCCTTTTATGCGTAAAATTATCACCGATCTTATTGAACAAGACCCTGCTTTCTGGGTGGAACGGACTGCAGCCAACGGTTTGGAAGCTGTGAAGCTGATTAAGGAGCTGTCCCCGGACCTCGTCACTATGGATGTCGAGATGCCGGAGATGAACGGTCTTGAAGCGCTGAAAAGCATTATGCATGAACATCCGGTTCCGGTTATCATGCTTTCCGGTATCAATGAACAGGGGATGCGGGAAACGATTATGGCGTTGGAGCTTGGCGCTTTTGATTTTATCCGCAAACCTTCCATCACCGGCAATTCGCAGAGCATCGCCGAAATCGGGGAAGCGCTCCGCATGCAAATCCAAGCTGCAATGGCCAGCCGGGAAAGACGCCTTGCCAGAGAAGAGGCGCTGCGAAAGCGGGCGGAGGAGCCGAAGGTGCCTCCGCAACCCCATATTGAATCTGCCGCAAAGACCACAAAATCAGCCAAATCTGAGCAGCTCCCCGGTTTATCGGCAGAGAGCGTCGGAAAAGTTAAAAACTCGGCCGCAACAAGCAAAGGACGAAGTCAAGCTCCAGAACCAAACAGCATGGCTGAGTCCAAAGTTGATCGCCGTGCTGTGGCGAAACCCAAAGGAACCGCTCCGGCTCCAGGGAAGGAAGCGCCGGTCAAACCAGCCCAATTCCCAAAGGTTTTGCCAAAGGAACGCTCAAAACCTAGTGTACCGGATCTTGAACCTTTGACAGCGCCAGCGGCTGCTCCGGATAAGGGGGCAAACATGCCAAGAAGGGCAGTTTCCTCAGGAGGGTACCAGCACATTGTGGCGGTCGGCTGCTCGACAGGAGGACCCAAAGCGCTTAAAGTGCTGCTTGAATCCATACCGGCAGAGTTCCCGGCTCCAATCGTGATTGTCCAGCACATGCCGCCGAACTTTACCAAATCTTTGGCCCAGCGCTTGAATAGTCTCAGCCCGATTACCGTGGTAGAGGCCGAAGAGGGAATGGTGCTGGAGAAAGGCACGGCCTACATTGCGCCAGGCGGGAAACATACGCGTGTTAAGCTGGGCGACGACGGCGTCTGCCGAATTGCTTTGGGCAATGATGAGCTGAGAAGCGGGCATCGCCCATCGGTGGATGTGTTGTTTGAATCCTTGCTGCCCCTCGGAGTGCTGCAGAGACATGTGGTGCTGATGACGGGCATGGGCAGTGATGGAGCCAAATCGATGAAACTGCTTTATGACAAAGGAGTAACCTCAACGATTGCAGAAAGTGAAGAAACCTGCGTCGTTTACGGGATGCCCCGTTCTGCTGTTGAACTCGGCTGCGTCACTTCGGTGCTGCCGCTTCAAGATATTGCACAAAAATTGGTTCAAATCGTGAAATAACAACTGATCCCTTGAGGAGGTGCTCGCTATGGACATGAATCAGTATTTATCCATGTTTATTGATGAGTCGAATGATCACTTGCAGTCCCTAAACGAAAACATGCTCGAGCTTGAGAACAACCCGGAAGACATTTCAATCGTTCAGGTTATTTTCCGATCAGCCCATACCCTTAAAGGCATGGCGGCGACAATGGGTTTCGAAGATTTGGCGTCCCTGACGCACCAAATGGAGAATGTCCTGGACTTGGTCCGCAACGACAAGCTGAAGATGCAGGATTTTATTTTTGACACCTTGTTTAAGAGCTTGGATGCCCTGCAATCGATGGTACAGGACATTATGGAAGGCGGCGAAGGCAAAGCCGATGTGACTTCCATTGTCAGCAATCTCCAGGCGATTGTCCGCGGAGAGAAGCCGGGAGAGGCTGCGGCGGCAAGTCCGGCTGGCGTTTCGTCCGCAGATAGCACGATGAAAGCAGCACTTGAGCTTGACGAGTTCCAGCAGTCGATATTGGAGCAGTCCATGGGTGAAGGCCATAAAGCTCATTACATCGAAGTAACGATTCGTGAAGATTGTCAATTGAAAGCAGTACGTGCATATATGGTGTTTGATCTTCTGGAACGTTTCGGGGAAGTAGTTAAATCTTATCCGACGGTACAGGACATTGAGCAAGAAAAGTTTGATAAAAGCTTCTCCTTGTATTACATAACCCAGAAGGAAGCGGCTGACCTCGAAAACATGATCATGAATGTTTCGGAGATCGGCTCTGCTGTTGTAACTCCTTTGGACAAGGAATCCTTGGCCCAGCTGGTCTCTTCGGCAAGCAGCCAGGCAGCAGCAGCAGTAGAAGCACCTGAAGCGCCAGCAGCACCGCAAGCAGCGGAGCCGGCTGTGGTTTCGAAACCTGCGGCGGCACCTGCCCAGTCTTCTAAAGAGGCCCCGGCGAGGAAACCGGCAGCGGGCGGAACGCCAGCGCCTTCTCGAACCATCCGGGTTGATATTGAACGTCTGGATGTACTGATGAACCTGTTCAGCGAACTTCTGATTGACCGCGTTCGGCTGGAGCAGCTGGCGGGAGAAATCAAACGCAATGACTTGACAGAAACGGTTGAGCATATGACACGGGTCAGCGGAGATTTGCAAAACGTTGTTTTGAAACTGCGCATGGTTCCGGTGGATACGGTATTTAACCGGTTCCCGCGTATGGTCCGTGACCTGGCCAAATCGCTGAACAAAAAAATCGATCTGGTCATTACGGGAGCAGAAACCGAGCTGGACCGTACGGTTATTGATGAAATCGGTGATCCGCTGGTCCATTTGCTACGAAATGCGGTTGACCATGGGGTAGAAACCATTGAAGAACGTGTGGCAGCCGGCAAACCGGACACCGGCACGATCCAGCTGAAGGCTTTCCACAGCGGCAACCATGTCTTTATTGAAATCACCGACGATGGACATGGCATTGACCGGGAGCGCGTAGCCGCCAAAGCCATTAAGAACGGCATCCTGACAAAAGAACAAGCTGACGCGATGAGCGATGATGAAGTGGCGCTGCTGCTGTTCGCACCGGGTTTTAGTACAGCCGAGAAAATT
Organism: Paenibacillus yonginensis; assembly: GCF_001685395.1. Classification (NCBI taxonomy): domain Bacteria; kingdom Bacillati; phylum Bacillota; class Bacilli; order Caryophanales; family Paenibacillaceae; genus Paenibacillus; species Paenibacillus yonginensis. The sequence continues at coordinate 1,099,821 of NZ_CP014167.1, forward strand.
TCCGATATTTCCGGACGCGGGGTCGGCCTGGATGTCGTAAAATCCAAGATCGAGTCTTTGGGCGGCACCGTGCTGGTTACGTCGACGCTTGGACAAGGCTCCAAATTCTCCGTGCAGCTTCCGCTGACCTTGTCGATCATTGCGGCTATGCTGATCAAGACAGGAGACGAGAAGTATGCGATTCCGCTGTCTTCGATCGTGGAGACGGGTTTGATCAAACGTTCGCAAATCCGCGAAGTTCATGGCTACAAGATGATTCCTTACCGGAATTCCAATATTCCGATTATGTCTTTGAAACAGATTTTCGATATTCCTGGATTTGACGAAGAGAACGAAGAAGAAAGCGAAATTGTTGTCATCCGCAAAGGGGATCGTGTTGCCGCTTTGACGGTCGAAGAGTTTATCGGCCAAAGTGAAATTGTCATCAAGAACTTGGGGAAATACCTGCCTGCGGTTGAAGGCGTTGCCGGCGGAACGATTCTCGGTGACGGTCAGGTCGCTTTGATCATTGATCCGAACGCTTTTATCAAGTAGCAGGAATTGTTGAAATGCAGCATTTGAAGGATAAGATGAGGAGGAATTAATCATGGGACAGGAATTGAAAGTAATTGTATTTAAACTGGGTTCAGAAGAGTACGGAATTGATGTGGACAAGGTAGAAACAATTGAGCGGATGCTGCCGATTACGCGTGTGCCTAAAACCTATTCGTTTGTAAAAGGGGTAGTAAATCTGCGCGGCGTGGTGATTCCTGTTATTGATCTGCGCGGTCGTTTTGGACTGCCTGAAACCGAGGCAACCGACCAAACACGTATTGTCATTGTAAATGTAGAAGAGATGCAGGTCGGCTTTATCGTAGATTCGGCGAACGATGTTATTGATCTGGATACAGACGTTATTGATACGCCGCCGGAAGTGGTTGGCGGAGTCAAGGCGAAATATCTGGACGGAGTTGCCCGTATTTCGGATGATCGTCTGTTGATCATGCTGAACCTGTCCGAAGTGTTGAACAAAAGCGAAATTATTCAGCTCGAAGGCCTCGAGGCTTAAAGATTGAAAGATTTGTTTAAAGGTTTTGCCGATTTTAAAATGGACGTGCTGAAGGAAGTCGGTAATATCGGCGCGGGCAACGCCGCTACCGCCCTTTCACGTCTGCTGGACAAACCGATTGATATGGCTGTGCCGAAAGTGCAAATGCTCCCGTTTGACGCGATCGCGGACAAAGTGGGCGGGGCTGAAAATATCGTCCTGGCCGTCTTTTTCCGGGTTGAGGGCGAGGCCCCCGGCAATCTGTTTTTTATCCTGACTCCGGAGGCGGCCAAGAAACTGCTGCACCGGCTTGCTGCAATTGAAATTTCGGAGGACGATGGGTTCTCAGAGATGGAGTGGTCAGCTATCTCCGAGATCGGCAATATTCTGGCCGGCTCTTATCTGTCTTCTCTGGCTGACTTTACGAAGCTGAGCATGAGCCCTACCGTTCCTGCGGTTGCGACGGATATGGCTGGCGCAATTCTGAGCTATGGCTTGCTTCAATTTGGTCAGATGGGCAATGACGCGTTGTTGATTGATACTACCTTCATTGAAGGACAGCACGAAGTGGAGGGACAGTTTTTCCTTATACCGGATCCTGAATCATTCGACCAAATTTTTTCTGCTTTAGGAGTACCGTCGGAACATGATTGAAGAGCAGCCTATCGTTAAAGTCGGAATGGCTGAGATGGGAACCATCCGGTCGCATGGTTTGATCCGGACCACCGGGCTGGGTTCCTGTGTCGGCCTCACGTTATTTGATCCGGAGCTGCATCTGGCGGGGCTGGCTCATGTTATGCTTCCTTCGTCGGATATCGCCAAAGAGGGTTCCCTGAACCTGGCGAAATATGCGGACACTGCCATTCCGGCCCTGTACCAGCAGCTTCTGCAGATGGGAGCTTCGGCCCGGCGCCTCGTCGCCAAAATGGCGGGAGGTGCGCAAATGTTTGCTTTTGCAGGCGGAAATGATACGATGCGCATTGGTCCGCGGAATGTGGAATCCTGCAAGGCATGCCTGGACGGGCTTGGAATACCGCTTCTCGGAGAGGATACCGGCGGGAATTTTGGACGAACTATAGAGCTCGACTGTCAAACGGGTATATTATTTATACGCAGTGTACAAATGGGGATAAAGGAATTGTAGTTATGGCAGGAAAAATGCTTTTTAACTGGTTGTTTGGCGGCGTTGGTTTGATACTAACGTTTCTCGTTTCTTCATCTCATAACTTATTCATCACTTCATTGATACGGAGCCTTATTGCTTTCGTAATATGGTTCCTTCTGGCTTTCGCCATTCGCTGGATGTTGGGTCTGTCCAAAGCAGACCCCGTTTCCTTGGAAGAAAGGGCATCCGGAAGTGAAGAGGCAGAAAAAGGACTCCGAGTAGATTTGACTACACCGGACGAGCAGGAAGCTATAAACGACATGCTGAAACCCTCTGGAACCAAGGCATCCGAGAACAGCCAGGGAACGGCGGCGTTTGAGCCTCTGAAACCTCCGCGTCTGGTTAAAACGGCTGATCGGGATCCTGAAGAGTTGGCCAAAGCTGTCCGTCACCTGACAGAAGACTAGAGAGGGTGAAATTAAGTGAGCGAACGCAAAAATTCTCCTCTCGGCTACGCCGATTTGTGGGAGAGATGGAAGGAAAATGGCGATCTAGAAGCGAAGAAAGAACTGATAGAAAAGTATTTAAATATCGTAGATTATGTATCCGGCCGTTTGGCTGTTGGTCTTCCGAGGAATATTTCCAAGGATGACCTGTTCAGCAACGGAGTTATGGGACTTATGGATGCTATTGAAAAGTTTGATTATAAGAGAGGCCTCCAGTTTGAAACTTATGCTTCATGGAGAGTCAGAGGAGCCATTTTGGACGGTCTCCGTCAAGGAGACTGGGTTCCACGTTCGGTCAGAGAGAAAGCCAAAAGAATTGAAGAAGGTTATCAAAAGCTGGAACAGAAATATTTGCGGAGCGTCACCGATGAGGAAATGAGCCAGTACCTGGAAGTTTCTGAGCGGGAATTTCAGCAAATGCTCCAGGATGTAGCGGTTATGACGCTTTGCTCCTTGGAGGATCCCATTCGCGAGGAAGAATCTGAAACCCGGATGTCGATGCTGATCGACGATAAAGCCAAGAATCCGGATCATAAAGTACGCGAATTTTTTTTACAGGAATCATTAACTAAAGGAATCGAGAAGCTGACGGAGAAAGAACGTACCGTTGTCTCTTTATTATATTATGAGGACCTTTCCCTGAGTGAAATTGCCGAAGTCATGTCCCTGTCTCCTTCTCGGATTTCACAGCTTCATTCGAAAGCGATTTTGCGGCTTCGGGCTACTCTGGAGAAAAGCAGAAATTTGTTGATGCAGGAGGATTAAATTCACGTATCGAGAGTCATTGAGAGGGGGAATGGGTAATGAAGGAGCTTGCGGATCTGGAAAAGTTGGTAAATATAACCATTTCCGATGATAAGATGAATGCTTATCTGGAATTATTCGACACGAGCAGCGAGACGAATATCAGCGAAGATCAACTCCTAGCATTCATTAAAGCTAATGGCATCCATTTTGGAATACAACTAGAAAATGTCCAGCGGATTGTGCGCAATCCGGAGGACTATTCTCGCAGCCGTACCCCTATTGCTTTTGGTGAGGCCCCCCAGGACGGAGTGGACGGGAGAATTCAATATGCCTTCGATCTGGACAGCAAAGGTCTCCGTCCTTTGGAGACAGAGGATGGCAAAGTGGATTACAAGGAAGTCACTCGGCTTAACAACGTGACCCGGGGCCAGCTTATTGCTACGCGTGTATCCTCGCTGCCAGGCAGGCCGGGAATGGATGTTACCGGACAGGAAGTTCCTTTTAAACCCGGTAAGGAGGCTCGTTTTAAAGTTGGCAAAAATGTCGTTGTTACCGGAGAAGAAGAAGCCATGTATGCAGCGATCGACGGGCTTGTTACTTTGACTGACAAAGGAAAAATCAACGTTTTCCCCGTTTATGAAATTAATGGAGACGTGGATTACAGCATCGGCAATATTAATTTCGTGGGAACGGTGGTTGTCCGCGGAAATGTGCTGACCGGATTTAAAATCGTAGCCTCCGGAGATATCCGGGTTACGGGAGGCGTCGAAGGCGCCGAGCTGGAGGCCGGGGGATCGATTGAGATTGCCGGCGGCATTATCGGCTACCACAAAGGTCTGGTCAAAGCAGGTCACCATGTAAAAAGCTCGTTTATTCAGGACGGCAACGTGGAGGCCGGAGAAAATGTGGTGGTGTCGCAAAGCATCATGCATTCGAATGTAAGAGCCGGAACAGGCGTGCACTGCAGCGGCGCAAAAGGTTTGATTGTCGGCGGACATATACAGGCGGGAGAAACGGTAGAAGCCAGAACCATCGGCAATCCTATGTCTACTAATACGGTGATTGAAGTAGGTGTGCTTCCGGAGCTTCGGAATGAATTGTCCCAGCTGCGCGAGCAGCTGAAAGAACTGACCGCATCGCTGGACAAAACCGAAAAAGCTCTGGTGCTGCTTGATCAGCTGGCCTCGCAAGGAAAACTTACCAATGATAAATTGGCGATGCGTTCAAAGCTGATTTTATCCAAAAAGTCCTCTATGAGAGAACAATCCGAACTCAAGGAACGTATTCTTGACATCGAGAAGACGCTTGAGGATACCGGCAAAGCTAAAGTGAAGGTAATCAAAACGATTTATGGCGGCTCGAAAATCGTAATCGGAAGATATACCAAATTTATCAAAGATCCGATCACAAATATGAGTTTTTCGTATAGTGACGGCGATATTAGTATGACGGCTAATATTTAGGGTGTTTAATTTCAATTTGCAATCTTTCTATGTACCTAACTTTGTAAGCGTTGCAGCTCCAAAATCTAAACTTCTCTTTTTGGGGTGAAAGTGATGGATTTAAAACCGGTAGAATTGCAAATTGCAGTACCGCGGACTAGCGAAGCGGGCCGGATTCAGCAGGAGCAGCAGTTCAGGCCGACGGTTGATCAGCAGCAGCTGGCCGCTCAGAATGTAAAAGACAGCGAGCTGCAGAGAACAAGAAGCAGTGAGGTTGACGATTCTGCCAAATCCGAGCGGCGGGAACGCGAAAGCTCGGATTCTGCTGACCGTGATGAACGTCAGACCAGCCGGAACCGGGTCGAAGAGAAACAGGGCCAGCAGCCTGAGCCGCATTTGGCAGAGCATCCTTACAAGGGAAAACATATTGATTTCTCTTTCTAATTTGAAATACAAAGGTGAGAATATTGTCTTGGAGCCCTTGGGTTTATATTGTTTTGTTAGGGGCTGCAGCGATCCTGTACGGATGGATGCAGCCCAAAATCAGGAAGCAGCCAACCGCGGTGGGCGGACAAGCTGCTGATGTGGAAGAAACGCTGGAGCAGTATATGGCGGAAATGGAGCGGGATAATGAGGAAATTATTAGCCTGATCGCCGACATGAAGCAGGAGACGCTCTCCAAACAGCTGTCCCAGCAGGAACAGATTGTGGAACTTCGCCAAAGGCTGCAAAACTATGAACGCCAGCATCTGGTGCTTGAAACGCGTTTGGAGCAGCTGGAGAAATCGGCTGCAGGAGTCGCGGGTACAAGCGGGGGCAGAAACGTTGCCGAGGGTCTTAAGCCTGCAGCCGGCATCGTTCCTCAGCCCGAACCGCAAGCTATTGAGCAGCCTGCCGAAACACAGCCGCCGCAGCCAACCGTCCGGGAGCGTTATCCTGAATTGTTTGACCTGTATGATCAAGGGAAATCCATTGACACGGTGGCGAAAGCAACAGGAATGGCGCGCGGCGAAGTCCAGTTGATTCTGCAGCTCGCCAAAAGAGAGGAGTCCTCTCTATGATGCGTAATCGTCATTTTTTATTTGGGTTAGGAGCTGGACTGATTATCGGTGCCCTGCTGCTGCAGTTAATGAACGTTGCCCAAACACAGCCGCAAATGCTGAATACGGAAGAAGAAGTTCGGAATGCGGCCAAAGCTCTAGGGCTTAAGGTTTATGACAGCAGTGAACAGGTATACAGCGAACAGGAATGGAAAGAACGGGAGAACGGCGAACCTGCAGGGACGACTGCGTCGGCTCCTCCAAGTCCTAGTTCGCCTGAAGAACCTTCCGAACCGTCTACTCCTGCTGAACCTTCTACTCCTTCCAAGGCTGAAGCTCCCGCACCTTCTCCGGCGCCTGCAGAGATGGTGGATATCCGCATTCCGGCCGGTAGCACGCTTAGCCAGGTGGCTGACAGGCTGAAATCAGCCGGAGTAATTACGGATAAAGAGGCTTTTGTGCAGCTGGCTAAAAAATGGAATGCGACCCGCATAATCCAAACCGGCACCTTTACGTTTACCAAAGGAGAATCCTTTAAAAGCATCACCAACAAAATCACTAAAAAGAAATGATCCCTGAGGTTTTCAGATCATTTTGTTGGATTTTGTTGCAACGCCTATATTGTTATGATATATTAATTGATGGTGTTAAAACACACGGTGGACAGATTCCGTTAAGGGTGCTTTTCAGAACCGTCTGGAGAGTCTTGGCGGGAAATGAAGTCGCCGGAGGGGCATCAAATAAAACCAATTAGGAGGTGTGTGAAGATGGCAGTAATCTCCATGAAACAACTGCTTGAAGCAGGTGTTCATTTCGGTCACCAAACTCGTCGTTGGAACCCGAAAATGGATCGTTATATCTTCACTGAAAGAAACGGTATTTATATCATTGACCTGCAAAAAACGGTCAAAAAAGTTGAGGAAGCTTACAACTTTGTGAAAAGCATTGCTGAAGAGAACGGTACAATCCTGTTCGTCGGCACTAAGAAACAAGCACAAGATTCCGTTAAAGAAGAAGCTGAACGCGCTGGTCAATACTACATTAACCAACGTTGGCTCGGCGGTACTCTGACTAACTTCTCCACAATTCAAAAACGTATCGATCGTTTGAAAACTTTGGAGAAATGGGAAGAGGACGGCACTTTTGCAGTACTGCCTAAGAAAGAAGTCATCATTCTCCGCAAAGAGAAAGATCGTCTTGAGAAATTCCTCGGCGGTATCAAGAACATGAAAGGCCTGCCTAGCGCCTTGTTCGTAATCGACCCTCGTAAAGAGCGTATCGCAGTTGCGGAAGCTCGTAAATTGGGTATCCCAATCGTAGGTATCGTAGATACAAACTGCGATCCGGACGAAATCGATTATGTAATTCCAGGCAATGACGACGCTATCCGTGCCGTTAAATTGCTGACTGGCAAAATGGCAGATGCCGTAATCGAAGCTCATCAAGGCGAGCAAACAACTGCTTAATCTTGGCTTCGCCTATAAACCGATAAATTAAATGAAAAAGGGTGGTTGGTAGGTGCGAAAAACCTTTCACTACCCTTTTTTTAAAGCAAAAAATATATACACATTTTGGAGGTAATTTAAAATGGCAGTTGACGCAAAATCCGTAAAAGAACTTCGCGAAAAAACGGGCGCAGGTATGCTGGATTGTAAAAAAGCTTTGGAAGAAGCAGCTGGCGATCTGACAAAAGCAGCAGAAATTCTGCGCGAGAAAGGTCTGGCTGCAGCAGCAAACAAAGCTGGACGTATTGCTACTGAAGGTGTTGTTGAATCTTACATTCATGCCGGCGGACGTATCGGCGTGCTTGTGGAAATCAACTGCGAAACGGACTTCGTTGCCAAAACCGATCAATTCAAAGAATTTGCTCGTGACATCGCCATGCATATTGCGGCTGTAAGCCCTAAATATGTACGTCGTGAAGAAGTTCCAACCGAAGAGCTGGAGAAGGAAAAAGAAATCCTGAAAGCTCAAGCTTTGAACGAAGGCAAACCTGAGAAAATCGTTGAAAAAATGGTTGAAGGCCGTATCGGCAAGTTCTACGAAGAAATCTGCTTGCTGGATCAGCAGTTCGTTAAAGATCCGGACAAAACCATCGCTACACTGTTGAACGAAAAAATCAGCACAATCGGCGAAAATATCTCGATCCGTCGTTTTGTTCGTTACGAGCTGGGCGAAGGTTTGGAGAAAAAAGTCGATAACTTTGTTGAAGAAGTTATGGCTCAAGTTAAAAACTAATTGTAACTTTACATTTGTTTACTTACGAGATGGAACACGATGTGTTCCTTCTTTTTTAAAAACATAGAAAGCTTTGGGGTCCTGCGAAGCAAGTGATCCTGGGCATAGCCCTCCTAGCAGGGCGTTATAGAATATGATGTTGATCTGTTTAAGATCCCCACAAAGTAGTCTGCATAAGCTGAAGGGCATTTGCGCCATTTTGTGGGGTTATTTTAACCTGGGGCGGGTGTTGAGTCCGTCTTGTTGGAAAGTGGAGGGTATGCATTGGAACAGCCTATATTTAAACGCGTTGTACTTAAAGTAAGCGGGGAATCCCTCGCCGGTCAGAACGGTTACGGAATTGACGCAGAGACCATAACATCGATTGCGCAGCAGGTTAAAGATGTGGTAGAACTTGGCGTTCAGGTCGCTATCGTATGCGGCGGGGGCAATATTTGGCGCGGGATTGCTGGAAGCGCCAAAGGCATCGACCGCGCTACGGCCGACTATATGGGCATGCTTGCCACTCTGATGAATTCGCTTGCTCTGCAGGATGCGCTTGAGCAAATTGATGTGCCGACTCGTGTACAAACCTCAATTGCCATGCAGCAAATTGCTGAACCTTATATTCGCCGCCGGGCGATCCGGCATCTGGAGAAAGGCCGCGTCGTGATTTTTGCAGCCGGAACAGGAAATCCTTTCTTCTCCACGGATACTACCGCAGCACTGCGGGCCGCCGAGATTGAAGCAGAAGTCATCCTGATGGCCAAAAACAAAGTCGACGGCGTATACTCCGCAGATCCGTTTGTAGATCCGACGGCCGAGAAATACGAACAATTGACTTACCTTGAAGTCCTTAACAAAAACCTTGGAGTTATGGATTCCACCGCATCTTCTCTCTGTATGGACAACAACATTCCGCTGATTGTGTTCGCGATTACGGAACAAGGCAACATTAAACGGGTTGTGCTCGGAGAGAAAATCGGTACGATCGTAAAAGGGAGTGTAGACTAATGCCTCAATCGATTAAAAAAAGCGCTGAGGAACGGATGGAAAAAGCGATCCAGGCTTTGAAAAGAGACCTGGCAACCCTTCGGGCCGGCAGAGCAACCCCGTCGCTGCTTGACCGCATTCAGGTTGAATATTATGGAGCTCCAACTCCTGTGAATCAGCTTGCCAACATCAACACACCGGATTCCCGGACCCTGCTGATCCAGCCTTGGGATAAATCCTCGCTTGCGGATATCGAACGCGCCATTATGAAATCCGATCTTGGTTTAACGCCGGCGAATGACGGCACTTCGATCCGCCTTGTGATTCCAGCCCTGACAGAAGAACGCCGTCTGGAGCTAGTGAAAACGACCAAGAAATTCGGCGAAGAAGCCAAGGTGGCGATCCGGAACATCCGCCGCGACGCTAACGACGATATCAAAAAGTTGGAGAAGACGGATATTTCTGAAGACGAATCGCGTCGTCATCAGGAGGATATTCAGAAAACGACCGATAAGTTTATTGCAGAAGTAGATAAAGTTCTCGCTGCAAAAGAAAAAGAAATTATGGAAGTGTAAGAGACCAAACCGCCCCTCCTATTATGGTGGGGTTTTGTCTCTTTTTCGATGATACTGGAACGGTTGCCCAGCCCTTTAACGCCGCAAGAGTGCTAGAATGGCAGAAGAACGCTGCGGCTCAACAGGCGTAAGCGCCTGCCGTACTACTTGTCACCTTATGGAGGATTACAATGAAGAAATTATTTCGGCCAAGGTGGAAGCAAGATCAACAGGACACGCCTGTAATCCTGGACCCAGCCAACATTCCGGCGCATGTTGCCATTATCATGGACGGCAACGGCCGCTGGGCGAACCGGCGAGGAATGCCAAGAATTGTTGGACACCAGACAGGTATGAAGGCCGTGAAAAGAACCACAATTGCTGCCGATGAGCTGGGCATCAAATATTTGACCCTGTACGCTTTCTCGACAGAGAACTGGAAACGACCGAAAGATGAAGTGGACTTTCTGATGAAGCTTCCGCAGGAATTTCTGGCTCTTGAGCTGGATGAGCTGGTCGAGAAGAACGTGCAGGTCAAAATGATGGGCCATACAGACGGCCTTCCCAAATACACCATTGATGCGATGGAAGAAGCGGTCAGCCGGACCCGGGATAATACGGGGCTTGTTCTGAATTTTGCGCTGAATTACGGAAGCCGGAGAGAGATCGCGGAAAGCATCCGCAAAGCAGCGGAGGAAGTAGCGGAAGGCAAGCTGCTGCTGGAGGATTTGAACGAAGACTGGGTTTCATCCAGACTGCTGACGGCAGGCATGCCGGATCCGGATCTGCTGATCCGCACGGGCGGAGAAATTCGTCTCAGCAATTATATGCTCTGGCAGCTGGCTTACAGCGAATTATGGTTTACCGATGTCTATTGGCCTGAATTTGGCAAAGAGCATCTTGTTGCGGCGGTTGCTGAATACCAGCGGCGCACACGCCGGTACGGCGGTTTAACTTAAGCCTGGAGAAAGGAGGGACGGGATTGAAACAACGTTTGATCACAGGAATTATCGCAGGCGCCTTTTTTCTGGGATTATGTCTGGTTGGTGGAACACCTTTTAAATTGCTGATTCTGCTGATGGCACTTATCGGATATTATGAATTTGTCAAAATGACGGGAGAATCGCCTTGGAGTATTGCCTCATTTATCGGTTATATTGGGGTGGCCTTGTTTTTTCTGCCTTGGGGCAAGCTGCATCTGCCTCTGGATTGGGATTCGTCCGCTTTAATTTGGCTGCTGCTCCTGCTGTTTGTGTCAATCACGGTGTTCAGCAAAAACCGCTTTTCGATCAAGCAAGCCGCTTTGATGCTGTTAGGCGTCGTTTATGTCGGAGTTGGATTTTCCGCCATTTCCGGTATGCGCGGCTCTGAGGATGGACACGGCCTGTTTTGGACCTTTCTGCTCCTCTGCTCCATTTGGGCAAGCGATGCAGGGGCTTATTTCGTCGGAAAGGCTATTGGCAGAACAAAGCTGTGGCCGGCAATCAGTCCTAACAAAACCGTAGAAGGAGCTTTAGGCGGTGTTGTCATCGCGATTGTGGTGTCGGTTCTTTTTGCCATAAGCTCAGGCGGGCTGCTGGATTTTCCAAGAGCGGTTCTGATAGGGGCATGCGCGGCTGTGGTCGGACAGATTGGAGATCTTGTCCAATCCGCTTACAAACGAGTATACAGCATTAAAGATTCCGGAAATCTGCTGCCCGGACACGGGGGAATTCTGGATCGATGCGACAGCTGGATTATTGTTTTTTCCGTTTGTCCATTTCTTGACGCTGCTGCCCAGCTAGTACATATTCTCCAAACTAGGATATAGAGGTTATACAGATGAAAAAAATTGCAATTATTGGCTCAACCGGCTCCATTGGGACGCAAACGCTGGATGTGGCTGCGGCCCATCCTGATCAGTTTCAAGTCGAAGCGCTTGCGGGAGGCAGCAACATCCAACTTCTGCTGGAGCAGGTGCGGCAGTTCAGGCCGCGGATCGTTTCGGTTGGAACGGCTGGTCTGGCCGAGGAAATCAAACCCCATCTGCCGGCTGGAACCCGGCTTTATTGCGGGGGTGAAGGGTTGATCGAAGTTGCCGCCGGCTCCGATGCGGACATGGTCGTCACGGCGGTTGTGGGCAGCGTAGGACTGCGTTCCACCCTGGCGGCGATTGAAGCGGGCAAGCAGATTGGCCTGGCCAATAAAGAAACGCTGGTCACGGCTGGTCATTTGGTGATGGAACGGGCTGCGGCTAAAGGAGTGGCCATCCTGCCGGTCGACAGTGAGCATTCGGCCGTATTTCAGTGTCTGAACGGCGAGCGCAGAGCCGAAATTTCCAATATTACGCTGACGGCTTCCGGCGGCTCCTTCCGTGATTTAACCCGAGATCAGCTCAGCCACGTAACGGTGGAAGATGCTTTAAAGCATCCCAATTGGTCTATGGGCGCCAAGATTACTATTGATTCGGCGACTATGGTCAACAAAGGGCTGGAGGTCATCGAAGCCCACTGGCTGTTCGGCACGCCTTATGAACAAATCAAGGTGCTGCTGCATCCGGAGAGCATCGTTCATTCATATGTGGAGTTTGTGGATGGAAGCATCATGGCCCAGCTTGGCACCCCGGATATGCGGGTCCCTATCCAGTACGCCTTAACTTATCCGCAGCGGATGTCGGCACCGGGCAAAAGGTTATCCCTCGCTGAAGTTGGACAGCTGCATTTCCGTGAGATGGACTACGAACGTTTCCCATGTTTAAGACTAGCCTTTGAATGTGGTAAAATAGGGGGGACAGCTCCAACGGCTTACAACGCTGCCAATGAAATTGCGGTTGCCCGCTTTCTGAACAAAGAGATTTCCTTCCTGCAGATCGAGATGATCCTGGAACGTGTGCTTGAAGAGCACCAGGCGGCAGCGCACCCGGATTTGGACACCATTGAGGCGGTAGATGCGTGGGCCAGAAAGCAGGCTCGCCAATTGTCCTTCTAAACTTCTTTGGCGTTTCCCCGGCTTTAGCTGCCTGAGGCTGAAAGTTATTCTCTGAAAGTCATCGGCCGTTTGGACAGCCGGATGGGTATATCCGGGCTGTCACCATGATACACTTTTATAGACAAGGACGGTTTAGTGAGCTGACCTGGTTGCTGCAGAAAAATTACGCAGGTCGAACAGGAACGAGACCCGAAGGAGGATGCTTTCGATTGGAAATGCTGCAGATCATTATATTGACGGTGCTGATGTTTTTTCTCATCGTAACCGTTCATGAATGGGGACATTATTATTTCGCCAAACGCGCCGGGATTTTGGTGCGCGAGTTTGCGATCGGCTTCGGCCCAAAAATTTTTTCATACAAAAGAAACGAAACCCAGTTTACGCTGCGGCTGCTGCCTTTTGGCGGCTATGCCCGAATGGCGGGGGAAGATCCTGAATTGATTGAAATTGAGCCGGGTCAAACGGTAGCTGTCCGGCTGACCGGTAATGAAGTAACGAAAATCTACCTGGATCGTTTGGATACGCGGAAGAACGTCATTCGCGGCGAAGTATTGTCCGTCGATCTGGAAGAGAAGCTGAGCATCGAGCTTGATGTGGACGGCGAAAGTCAACGTTATCCGGTGCACAGACAAGCCATGCTTACAGTTAAAGGCAAAGATACGCAAATTGCGCCAAAAGACCGGCAGTATGGAAGCAAAACGGTGGGACAACGGGCCTTGGCGATATTCGCAGGTCCGGCGATGAACTTCATTTTGGCTTTCATTCTGTTTGCGCTCCACATTCAAATGGCAGGTATTCCTATGGACCCGACTCATCTGGAGATTGGTGAGGTATCCGAAGGAATGCCGGCCGCGGAGACCGGTTTGAAGAAAGGCGATATTATAGAAACCATCAATGGGGTAGCTGTTGGAACCGATGCGGAGAAGATGGTCGGCCTGATCAGCGCATCCCAGGATAAACAGATGACCTGGAAGATCCGCCGCGGCGATCAGGAGCTTGAGGTGAAAATAACCCCTCGCGCCATGGCGGGTCAGCAGGGCGGAAAGGTTGGCACAACGATCGTCAGCTATCAGCCTACCCGCAAGGCCGGTTTTGGCGAAACCTTCAGCACCGCCGGCGTTCAAATGGTAGATACGACGAAGATGATCTTCCAGGGCTTCCGCCAGCTGATCAATAAATTTTCGATGGATGATTTGGGAGGACCGGTGCGGACGGCTCAAGTAACTGGACAAATCGCCAAGCAGGGGATCGCCCAGCTGACACAGTGGGCGGGAATTCTAAGTTTGTATCTGGGGCTGTTTAACCTGTTCCCGATCCCGGCGCTTGATGGAAGCCGGCTTGTGTTCCTCGGTGTTGAGGCGCTGCGCGGCAAACCAATCGATCCGAACCGGGAAGGCATGGTCCACTTTATAGGGTTTGCGATGCTGTTCCTGTTGATGATTGCTGTAACTTACAATGATATATTAAGATTGATCAGCGGCTGATTCTAAGCTTTCGGGAGTCCGCGGCTGCGAAATAAAGCGCAGGGAAAAGCGGGATTGCAGCAGGAGAGTGCTGCGATCCCTGCCGCAAATCGGGCTTTCGGCAACAAACGGCCTTAAGGCAAGACACAAGGCGTGTGCCGGAAGCCTTTTTTAAATTACAGAATAGGTTGTTTGGTTTTATTGTTCAGGGGAGCTTGTGGCAATAAGGGGGAAGAGAAGTGAGCGGAGTGAACGACAAGAGAACACGACTGGAGCTGCTGATGAAGCAGGCCGATCTTTCAAGCGGCGTCATTGATCCTTATTTTCTGGATGGATTTATCGAGCAGGTTGAGGTCAGCCGGTCCAATAAAGAATGGAGAATCATAATTGCCAAAGAAACCTTGGTTCCGGCCCAGGTTTACCGGACCTTTTGCCTGCAAATCCGTGACCGGATGGAGCATATTGCCAAGATTACTTTCCAGTTCCGGTACGGTTCAAACCTGACGGCCAAAGAGGTAGTCGAGGAATATTGGAAGCTGTTTATTGAATGGGTGCAGCGTGAAATCCCTTCGGTAAACGGATGGATGGTTAGAGCCGTATTTGAAGTTGATGATGACCTTGTAACCGTGCAGCTCACGGATTCGATGTCGCTGGAGCTGGCGCGCAAGAAAGCCATTGACCGGGCCATTGTCGCTTTTTACGAAAGATATTTTGGATTGCCGCTGCGGGTGAAGCTGCAAACGGGTGAAAATAGCGCAGAAGCTTTCGAAGAATTCCAGCAGCGGGTGATGGAAGAGAACCGCGAAGCGATTCAGCAGCTGATGGAGAGCGTTGAGCAGGAGATTGCCCTGGAATCTGCGGAAGAAGACGGGGAAGAAGTCAAGCTGCAGATCGGATATGAGATCAAGGATCAGCCGGTTCCGCTGCAGAACATTCAGGATGAAGAGAAAAAAGCGACCATTCAAGGGACCATTTTTGGCCTGGACAGCAAAGAACTGCGCAATGGCAGCACGTTGTTTACCTTCTATTTGACCGATTTCACCGATTCCCTGCAGATGAAGATGTTTGCCAAAAACAAAGAGGATCTTAAAGTGATGGGCAAGCTTGCTAATGGCAAGTGGGTCAAAGCCCGCGGCCGCATCGAATATGACCGGTTCATGCAGGTGCCGGAGCTGGTTATGATCCCGTCTGATCTGCATGAGGTTGGTGCTCCTGCAGGACGTAAGGATCAGGCGGTCGAGAAGAGGGTTGAGTTCCATCTGCATACCACGATGAGTGCAATGGACGCGGTAACACCGATCGACCAATACGTCAAAATGGCGGCCAAATGGGGCCACAAAGCGATTGCCGTTACCGACCACGGCGGCGTGCAGAGCTTTCCGGATGCGGCGAAGGCCGCCAAGAAAAACGGGATTAAAATGATCTACGGCGTTGAAGCCAATGTAGTTAATGACGATGTTGCCGTCGTACTCAATCCAGAACCCCGCGAGCTTAAAACGGCGACTTATATCGTATTCGACATCGAAACCACCGGCTTGTCCGTTACGCAGAATAAAATCATTGAAGTAGCGGCGGTAAAAATGTTCGAGGGCAAGGAAATTGACCGGTATACGACTTTCGTGAACCCGCATGTCCGCATTCCTTACCATATTCAGCAGCTGACGAATATCAATGATGAGATGGTGCGGGATGCGCCGGATGCAGAGCCAGTGCTCAGAAAATTTGTCGAGTTTGCCGGAGACAGCATTCTGGTCGCGCATAACGCGCGGTTCGACGTCGGATTCATCAATGCCAAACTCAAGGAGCTTGGACTGAAGGAAATGGACAATCCGGTTCTGGATACGCTGGAGCTTGCGAGAATGCTGTTCCCTTCCATGAAGAACCACCGGCTCAATACGCTGGCCAACAAATATAAAGTTTCGTTGGAGAACCATCACCGCGCGATCGACGATACCCTTGCTTTGTGTGAGATTTTGAACAACCTGCTGTCGGACGCCGAGAAAATTCAGGGCCTTACGATGCTGGACCGTTTAAACGATTACGTCGGCAAGGACTTGTCCAATGTGCGGCCGTTCCACTGCGGGATCTACGCCTTAAACCAAGTCGGCAAAAAAAATCTGTTCAAGCTGGTTTCGCTTTCTCACACCGAACACTTTAACCGGGTGCCGACCATTCCGAGAACGCTGCTCCAGGAGCTGCGCGAAGGGCTGCTCGTCATTTCCGGCTGTGAGAAAGGAGAACTCTTCGAAACGGTGCTGAACAAGTCGGTTGAGGAAGCCGAGGCGGTAGCGGAGTTCTACGATGTGCTGGAGATTCAGCCGCTTACGATGTATATGCACCTGGTCGACAAGGGGCTGGTCGGCAGCGTGGAGGAGCTGGAGACGGCGATCCGCAAGGTTTGCGAGATCGGCGCCAAGCTGGGCAAACCGGTTATTGCCACCGGCAACGTGCATTATCTGGAGCCGCGCGACAAGCTGTTCCGCGACATTACGATCCACGGCATTACCGGCTTCAGCCCGCTGAAGGATATTCGCAAGCCGGATGCCCATTTCCGCACGACGGATGAAATGCTGGCCGAATTCAGCTTCCTGGGCGAAGAGAAAGCCATGGAGGTTGTCGTGACTAATACCTCGGAGCTGGCTGACCGCTTTGAGGAAATCCAGCTGTTCCCGGACAAGCTGTTTACGCCGATTATCGACGGGGCGGATGAGGAGATCCGCAATAAATGTTATGACACGGCAAGGTCCATTTACGGCGAGGATCTGCCGGAGGTCGTGGTAGCCCGGCTGGAGAAAGAGCTGGAGCCGATTATTAAATACGGTTTCTCGGCCAACTATCTGATCTCCGAACGTCTCGTTAAGAAATCCAACCAAGACGGCTATCTGGTTGGTTCCCGGGGTTCCGTCGGCTCGTCCGTCGTAGCTACTTTCCTGGGAATTTCGGAAGTTAATCCGCTGCCTGCCCATTACATTTGCCAGAATCCAGACTGCAGACACAGCGAGTGGTTCCTGGACGGCAGCGTACCCAGCGGATTCGACCTTCCAGACAAGGATTGCCCGAAATGCGGGAACAAGCTGAAAGGCGAAGGACAGGACATCCCGTTCGAAACGTTCCTGGGCTTTAAAGGCGACAAGGTTCCCGATATCGACTTGAACTTTTCTGGGGAATACCAGCCGCATGCGCATAATTATACGAAGGTGCTGTTCGGTGAAAAAAGCGTGTTCCGGGCCGGAACGATCGGTACGGTCGCCGAGAAGACCGCGTTTGGTTTCGCCAAGAAATACGAAGAGGAGCACGGCAAGAAGTGGCGCGGCGCCGAGCTGAACCGGCTTGCTGCCGGCTGTACGGGCGTTAAACGCAGTACCGGCCAGCATCCCGGCGGGATCGTGGTAGTCCCGGATTACATGGAAGTTGACGATATTACGCCGGTGCAGTATCCGGCCGATGATACAAGCTCGGAATGGAAAACGACCCACTTTGATTACCACGCTTTCGACGCCAACCTGCTCAAACTTGATATTCTGGGACACGATGATCCGACCATGATGCGGATGCTTCAGGATTTGACGGGTGTCGACCCGACAACGATTCCCATGAATGATCCGAAGGTTATGAGCATGTTCAACTCAACGGAAGCGCTTGGCGTTCGGCCGGATCAGATCCGCACGCCGGTAGCGACCTACGGCATTCCGGAGATGGGCACCAAATTTGTGCGTCAGATGCTGATCGAATCGCAGCCGTCCTCTTTTGCCGACTTGCTGCAGATTTCAGGATTGTCGCACGGGACGGGCGTTTGGCTCGGCAACGCCCAGGAATTGATCAAGAACGGGACTTGCAACATCAAAACCGTAATCGGCTGTCGTGACGATATTATGCTGTTCCTGATTTATAAAGCAGGCATGGATGCCAGCCTGGCCTTTAAAATTACGGAAAGCGTACGTAAAGGCAAAGGCCTGACACCGGAGTGGATTGAAGAAATGAAGCGCTGCAAGGTGCCGAACTGGTACATTGATTCCTGCCTCAAGATTCAGTACATGTTCCCGAAAGCCCACGCCGCAGCTTATGTTATCTCTGCTGTGCGTACAGCATATTTCAAGCTTTATCATCCAATTGAATATTATGCGACCTACTTCTCGGTCCGCGGTGAAGATTTTGATATTGAGCTATTCTGCCAAGGTTATGAAGCGATCAACCGGAAAATCGACGAAATCGAGCAAAAGGGCTTCCAGGCGCTGCCTAAGGAAAAAAGCATGCTGCCGATTTTGGAAATGGCGCTGGAAATGACGGCCCGGGGCTTCAGCTTCAAGAGCATTGATCTGTACCGTTCTGACGCTACAAAGTTTATCGTAGACGGGGATTCATTAATTCCTCCGTTTTCCGCACTGGCGGGAATCGGGGAGAACGCCGCCAAAAATATCGCGGCCGCCAAAGAGCAAGGCGAATTTTTGTCCATTGAGGATTTCCAGCAGAAATCCAAAGCGAGTAAAACGATTATTGAGCTGCTCGGACAGCTGGGCTGCTTCCGCGGCCTGCCGGAAAGCAATCAGCTTTCCTTGTTTTAACAATCTGCTGTAGTCCGGCAGAGCGCGAAACGGGCGTGGCATAAGGCTTTGCGGCTTTCCGGCCTGGCTCATTCACTTGTCACTATTTACGGAATATGTTATAATTCCATTGTCAATCATGAAGATAGAACCGTTGTTTAAAGAGTGGGGAAACCCACTCTTTAATCTTTGGTATAGATGAATGAGGGTATGGAGGTTGAAAGCTTGAGCACACCGAAGATCAAAGCGGCTGTGGAAGAAATGATTTTGCCCTATTTGGAGGATAACGGATTCGAGCTGGTCGATGTCGAGTACGTGAAGGAAGGCAGCAACTGGTTTCTTCGCGTCTTTGTTGACAAGGAAGGCGGCATTGATATCGATGACTGCGGTCGAATCAGCGAGGTTCTGAGCGAGAAGCTGGACAAGAACGACCCGATTCCTTCGGCTTATTTCCTGGAGGTTTCCTCTCCCGGCGCGGAGCGTCCGTTGAAGAAAGCGGAGGATGTCAAGAAGGCCGTCGGCAAAGACGTGTTTGTGACTACATACGAACCCGTGAACGGCCAGAAGGAATTCGAGGGACGCCTTCTTTCGTTTGAGCAGGAGGAGCTGCTGATTCAAGTCGGCAAGAAGGAGTACAGCATCCCATACGGCAAAGTCGCCAGTGCACGACTGGCTATTATTTTTTAAGGCGATCAGGTTAAACGGGGTATATTTTGAAAGGGGGAGCTTGAGGCAAATGAGTATGGATTTTATTGAAGCCTTAAATGAGTTGGAAAGAGAGAAAGGGATCAGCAAGGACATTCTGTTCGAAGCGATTGAAGCCGCGTTGATTTCTAGTTATAAGCGTAATTTCAATACGGCTCAGAATGTTCGTGTTGATATGAACCGCAACACCGGCGGTATCAAAGTGTTTGCACGCAAGCTGGTCGTTGAAGAAGTGCTGGATCCCCGCACGGAGATTTCGCTGCCGGCTGCGCGTGAAATCCATCCCGGATTTCAAATTGATGATGTAGCTGAAATTGAGGTTACCCCTCGCGATTTCGGACGTATCGCCGCGCAAACCGCCAAGCAGGTCGTGACCCAGCGTATCCGTGAAGCGGAACGCGGGCTGATTTATAACGCCTTCGTGGACAAAGAGGAAGATATCGTAACCGGTATCGTCCAGCGCCAGGATCTTCGCAATATTTACGTGGATCTCGGCAAAGTGGAAGCGCATCTTCCGCTCAACGAACTGATGCCGAATGAGAAATTCAAACACAACGACCGCATCAAAGCTTACATTACAAAAGTTGAGAATACGACAAAAGGTCCTCAAATCCTGTTATCCCGCAGTCATCCGGGCCTGCTAAAACGTTTGTTCGAGCTGGAGGTTCCGGAAATTTACGACGGTGTTGTGGAGATTAAATCGGTTGCACGCGAGGCGGGGTTCCGTTCCAAAATCGCCGTTTATTCCCGCAATGCTGAGGTTGATCCGGTGGGCTCGTGTGTAGGTCCCAAAGGCCAGCGCGTGCAAACGATCGTCAATGAGCTGCGCGGCGAGAAGATTGATATCGTGCGCTACTCCGATAATGTGGAGGAATATGTAGCAAATGCGCTCAGCCCGTCCAAGGTGCTGGAGGTACAGGTTTTTGAAGCCGAGAAGATGGCCCGCGTAATCGTGCCTGATTATCAGCTTTCCCTGGCCATCGGCATCAAAGGCCAGAACGCGCGCCTGGCTGCCAAGTTAACCGGCTGGAAGATTGATATCAAAAGTGAAACCCAGGCGGAAGAAGAATTTGGCAGACCGATTTCGGATGGCGAAGAAATGCCGCAGGATTCCGTCTCAGTTGATTAAGTTTGAGTAGGACGGGGGGCTAGGTCATGAAGACAAGAAAAGTGCCGCTGCGCAAATGTGTGGCATGCCAGCAGATGATGCCTAAGAAAGAGCTGATTCGGGTAGTCAAGACTCCTGAAGGCGAGATTATGATCGACCTCACCGGCAAGAAGTCAGGACGCGGAGCTTATTTGTGCGGAAGTGTAGCTTGCTTCAAGCTGGCGCACAAGAACCGTTCGCTCGACCGTGCACTGAAATCGCCGGTGCATTCGGACATTTATGAGCAGCTTGCTAAAGATTTCGTCGCCGTGGAAGAAGAGTTTATCAACTCCCGGAACGGGAGCGAAGATGATGAGTAGCAAAGCTTTGTCGCAGCTTGGGCTGGCTATGCGCGCCGGCAAAGTGATCACCGGGGATGAGATCGTGACTAAATCCATCCGCTCATCGGAAGCCAAGCTGGTCATTGTGGCTGGCGATGCTTCACTCAATACACGTAAGAAATTCCGCGACAAATGCGGAACTTATCAAGTTCCTTTGCTGATTGGATTTGATCGGGAAAGCCTTGGAGCCAGTGTGGGCAAGCCGGAAAGGGTGGTGCTCGCGCTGACGGATCAAGGATTCGCAAACCTATTGCGTAAAACCGTGAGTATGACGTCGGAGGTGGAGTATATTGAGTAAACAAGAGAACAAAGATAAACTGAGAGTGTACGAATATGCCAAGTCGCTAAATATGAGCAGTAAGGAAATTATCACCATTCTTAAACGCCTGGACATTCCTGTGAACAACCACATGAGTGTTATGGAGAATGACGCGGTCTCCAAGGTGGAACAATTTTTTAAAGATATTAAAAACAATGCAGCAGCCAAACGCGATAGTGCTGCCGCTTCGGGCGGAGGACAGGCGAAAGCGGCTTCTGTTTCTTCCTCGGGGAACGGAAGAACCCCGGAATCGAAGTCTCAAACGCAGGCAGGTCAAGACAATTCCGCTATAAGAAGCACCAGCAACAACAAAAATCAATCAGAAAAGCAGGTAAGCATGAATAACAATAAAACGACGAACCAAACGAAGAGCGCCGGAGTGGCGACACAAACCAGAAGCAATCAATCCAACGGCAGCAGTCAGAATAACAGCGGAAGTCGACCATCTTCCCAAGGGGGAGATCGTCAAGGTTCTGGACGTCCGCAAGGCCAGAACAACCGTCCCAACCCAAGCGGCGGTCCAAAACGTGGACCGCAGAACAGCGGCAGCCGTCCATCCCAGGGCGGAGGCCAAGGAGGAAATCGTCCGGCCCAAGGAGGCGGACAGGGCGGTGCGAACCGACCTCAGTCTTCAGCGAACCGCAGCGGCGGCGACTCAGGTCGTCCGGGCTCTACGCAGGACAGAGCAAGACGCGATGGCGGCGGCAACAACCGCGGCGGACAGAAACGTTTTGAAGATGGCAACAGAGGTGGTTTCCGCGGCGGCAACAATAATCGCGGTGGCAGAGGGGGCCGCGGCGGCAAAGGCGGTCAACAGCAGGAACGCCGGGAGAAAATTGACAATACGCCTAAGAAAATTATTGTCCGCGGCGAAATGACCGTCGGTGAAACAGCCAAACTGCTCCATAAAGATGCTTCTGAAGTGATTAAGAAGCTGATCTCTTTGGGAGTTATGGCGACGATCAACCAAGAGCTGGATATGGATACGATCCTGCTGCTTGCCGGTGATTTCGGTGTGGAAGTTGAAGTGAAGATACCGGTTGAAGATGACCGCTTTGAAACCTTGGAGGAAAATGACGATCCGGCCGATCTGGAAGTCCGTCCGCCGGTCGTTACGATCATGGGCCACGTTGACCATGGTAAAACGACATTGCTTGATACGATCCGCTCAACCAGCGTAACTGCTGGCGAAGCCGGCGGTATCACCCAGCATATCGGCGCTTACCAGGTTGAAATTAATCATAAGAAAATCACGTTCCTCGATACGCCGGGCCACGAAGCCTTTACAGCTATGCGTGCGCGCGGCGCTCAGGTAACAGATATGACGATAATTGTGGTAGCAGCCGATGACGGCGTTATGCCGCAGACGGTAGAGGCCATCAACCATGCCAAAGCGGCTGGCCTGCCGATCATTGTAGCGGTCAACAAAATCGACAAACCGGGTGCCAATCCGGACAAAGTCAAACAAGAGCTTACGGAATATGAACTGGTTCCGGAAGAATGGGGCGGGGATACGATCTTCGTTAACGTTTCAGCGAAACAGAAGCTCGGCATCGAAGAACTGCTCGAAATGATTCTGCTGGTCGCTGAAGTGAATGAATATAAAGCCAACCCGAATAAACGGGCCAGAGGTACGGTTATTGAAGCCGAGCTCGATAAAGGCCGCGGTCCTGTTGCCCGCGTACTCGTACAGCACGGTACGCTGAAGATCGGCGACGCGTTTGTAGCCGGCAACTGCTTCGGCCGCGTGCGTGCCATGGTGAACGACAAAGGCCGCCGCTTGAAGGAAGCAGGTCCTTCCACACCGGTAGAGATCACCGGGTTGACCGAGGTTCCAGGCGCGGGCGATCCGTTTATGGTGTTCGAGGACGAGCGCAAAGCCCGTTCCATCGCCGATAAACGTTCGATCACCCATCGTCAGTCCGAGCTTAACAGCAACACGCGTGTTACGCTGGATGATCTGTTTAATGCGATCAAAGAAGGCGAAATCAAAGACCTCAACGTGATTATCAAAGGTGACGTTCAAGGCTCCGTAGAAGCTTTGAAGAGCTCGCTGGCGAAGATCGAGGTTGAAGGCGTACGCGTTAAGATCATTCACAGCGGCGCTGGCGCTATCACCGAATCCGATATCATCCTGGCGGCGGCTTCGAATGCCATCGTAATCGGCTTTAACGTTCGTCCTGAAGCCCAGGCGAAATTGACAGCCGAGCAGGAGAAAGTAGACATCCGCTTGCATCGCGTTATCTATAACGTGATCGAAGAGATCGAACAGGCGATGAAAGGGATGCTTGATCCGGTCTTCAAGGAATCGGTTATCGGCCATGCCGAAGTGCGGAATACCTTTAAGATCAGTAAAGTCGGCACGATTGCCGGTTGTATGGTTACCTCCGGTAAAATTTCCCGCTCTGCTGAAGCGCGCCTGATCCGTGACGGCATCGTCATCTTTGAAGGCAAAATCGATTCCCTGAAACGCTTCAAAGACGACGCTAAAGAGGTTGCACAAGGCTACGAGTGCGGCATTACGCTTGACGGCTACAATGACCTTAAAGAGGGCGACACAATCGAAGCGTTCATTATGGAAGAGGTTAAACATTAATCTCAGCTATGTTCTTAGGAACGCCTGGACATGATAATTGAAAATGCGGTCTGACCGCTTTGATGAGCACCGGCTGGCAGTACGGCCGGTGCTTTCAAGATAGATAAAGAGGTGTTATTGATGGCAAATAATCGTCCTGGCCGAGTTGGCGAACAAATCAAAAAGGAACTCAGCCTGCTGATTCAAAATGAGCTGAAGGACCCGCGCATCGGTTTCGTAACCGTGACGGGCGTTGATGTGACCAACGATTTGTCCCAAGCCAAAGTTTATCTCAGCGTATTTGGCAGCGAGGAAGAGAAACAGGCTTCTCTGAAAGGTATTGAAAGAGCAAGCGGATTTCTGCGCAGTGAGCTCGGCAAATTAATCCGTTTGCGCCATACGCCGGAGCTGATCTTCAAATTCGACGAGTCCATCGAATACGGCAGTCATATTGAGAAGCTGCTCGGCGAGATTACGAAAGAAGATAAATAAGGAACTAAAGGAGAGGGCTATGCAGATTAGCGAACCGGAATTCCAGAGTGCTGTCGATTATATTAAGAAGCACGACGATTTTCTTATCGTATCGCATGTGCAGCCCGACGGAGACGCAGTCAGCTCTACCCTTGCGGTAGGCTGGCTTCTCTCATGTCTGGGCAAAAAATACGTTATGGTGAATGAAGGGCCTATCCCACGCCGCATGTCTTTCCTGTGGCATGCCGATCAAATTGTGGATCTGTCCGCCCTGCCTCTTTCGCGGACATATCAACATGTGATTTGCGTTGATTGCGCAGATTTCAAGAGAGTGGGCACAACCAAACAATATTTTGCGGAAGACGCCGTATTGCTGAATATTGACCACCATCCAACCAATGACGCCTATGGTGCGGTGAATGTCATCGTTCCGGGGGCAGCGGCTACGGCCGAAATTTTATTCGACCTTATAGCCCGCGTGGGAGTGGAATTGGATCAGGACGCTGCAACTGCAATCTACACCGGCATGTTGACCGATACTGGCGGATTCCGTTATTCGAATACTTCGCCGAAGGTGATGTCGATTGCTTCGAAGCTGCTGGAATACGGGATCGACGGCCCGTGGATTTCGGAGCACCTGCTGGAGCAGATGACTTATCCGCAGCTTCGAATTTTATCGATCGCTTTAAACAAATTGCAGCTTAGTGAAGACGGCAAATTGGCCTGGGTCAGCATTACAGATGCCGATATGCAGGCAGCCGGGGCGATCCATGAAGACCTTGAAGGCATCGTTAATTATCCGCGCAACATTACCGGCGTAGAGGTCGGCATGCTGTTTAAAGTCATTAACGACCAGGCTGTCAAGGTCAGCATGCGCTCGGCCGGCAAGGTTGACGTAGCTGCCGTGGCTCAAAGCTTCGGCGGGGGCGGGCATGTGCGCGCAGCTGGCGCCCGGCTTGAGGCTTCGCTGGAGGAAGCCGTTGCAGCAGTTGTAGAGCGGGTGAAGCAGGAGTTATGATGGAATACGAAGGTATTTTACCGGTTCTCAAGCCGGCTGGTTTCACCTCGCATGATGTAGTGGCCAAAACACGGGGCATTTTGAAAATGAAGCGGATCGGCCATACCGGAACGCTGGATCCTCAGGTTACCGGCGTACTGCCGCTTTGTCTGGGCAGGGCGACCCGGATGGTCGAATATTTACAGGAGCTGCCCAAAGAATATGAAGCTACTCTGGTGCTCGGTCTTGCAACGGATACGGAGGACATGACAGGAACCGTTACCCGGCAGCTTGACGAAGGTGTTCAAGTCAGCCTGGAGCAGGTTCAGCAGGCTTTGGGCTTATTCCGTGGAACCATCTCCCAGGTGCCTCCGATGTATTCGGCGCTGAAGCAGGACGGCAAACGGCTGTACGAGCTGGCCCGCGAAGGCAAAACGGTTGAACGCAAAGCGCGTGAGGTAACGATTCATGAGCTGGAGCTGACCGGGTTTAAGCCGGACCTTCCCTTTCCGGAGATTTCGATCCGCGTATTATGCTCAAAAGGAACCTACATCCGTACCTTGTGCGTGGATATCGGGGAGGCGCTTGGCATGCCGGCCGCCATGTCCGTGCTCAAAAGGACGATTTCGGCGGGGATTACGGATGAACGCTGCCTGACTTTTGAGGAGATTTCACGTTATGCAGCCGAAGGAACGCTGCAGCAGCATTTGATTCCGGTGGACGAGGCCGTAAGTCATTTGACGGCGGTGCAGGTTGCGGAAGAGAAAGTGAGAGCGGCGCTGCAGGGACAACGGTTGTCCCCATCGGTCGTTCAGCCGCTTCCGGAACGGGACGAGGTCATTCGGCTGTATGGTCCGGACCGGCGTTTTCTTGGCATCTATAAACGCGAAGCCGAATCGGGAGCGATTGCTCCGGTGAAGGTATTCGCCCAGAATCAATAGATAGAGTTTGTATGCCGGTTTGCCGGGACAATTTATTGGAATGCAGGTGAGAGGTTATGGAAACCGTAAATTTGTCTTATCCGTTAGCGGAGAAAGTGGTGGAACGTTTTGCGGTTCCGCAGGTGCTGGCCCTGGGCCAGTTCGACGGACTTCATTTGGGTCATATGAGCGTCATCAAGGCTGCGATTGCTTTAGCCAGGGAGGCTGGCATGCCTGCCGCGGTCATGACGTTTTATCCGCACCCCAAAGAAGTAATGAAAAAAGGGGATTACGACGGCTACTTGACCCCCCCGGCCGAGAAGGAGCGTCTACTCCGTGAGCTTGGCATCGATTATTTTTATGTCGTGGAATTTAATGAGACCTTCTCCAAGATAAGCCCGGAGCAATTTGTGGCCGGCATGCTGCTGCCGCTGCACATTCAAACGGCGGTGGTGGGTTTTGATTTTCATTTTGGACATAAAGGCGCAGGTGATGCGGATAAGCTCCGTGAGCTTGGCAAACCGCAGTTTAACGTACATACCGTGCCGCCTTTTTTAATAGAAGGGGAGAAGGTCAGCAGCTCCGGCATCCGCAAATGGCTGCATGAAGGACGGGTTGATCTTGCAGCGAACTGGTTCGGCCGTCCTTATGTTGTAAGGGGGAACGTCATCAACGGAGAGAAGAGAGGACGCACCATCGGCTTTCCGACAGCTAACGTTGAGCCTTCTGAACACTTTGTCCTGCCGGTGAAAGGCGTTTATGCGGTCAAGGCTCAGCTGAAGGGCGAGGATCGCTGGCTGCCGGGGGTTATGAACCTTGGAGTTAAACCTACCTTTCATGAAGGGGTGACCAAGCCATCGCTGGAGGTCCATCTCTTTGATTTCAGTCAGGATATTTACGGGCAGGAGCTCGCCATTGAACTGATCTCTTATATCCGGCCTGAACGGAAATTCTCCTCGATTGATGAATTGATTGCCCAGATCGGCCGCGATGCGGACACGGCTCGGGAATGGCTGTCATAGATAAAACTTCCATTCCCTGCAAGGAGAAACTTCCAATTCTTTAGGGTTACAAGTTTACTTTTATACTTGAAATGTGGTATACTTTTCGAAGTGTTCTTATGGAGCACATAACCTTAGCTTGGTTGTCCGTTCTCACCGGCGGCTACGAGGCTAACGGCGATTATAATGAAGGAGGTGAACAGGATGGCATTGACTCAAGAACGTAAAACTCAACTGATCGAAGCGCACAAAACTCACGAGTCCGATACAGGATCTCCAGAGGTGCAAATTGCTATCCTTACTGAGAACATCGTTAACTTGACTGACCACTTGCGTACACACAAGAAAGATCATCACTCCCGCCGTGGATTGCTGAAAATGGTCGGACAACGTCGTAAGCTTCTGGCTTACCTGAAAAACAAAGACGTTAAACGTTACAGTGCTTTGATCGAAAAACTCGGTCTGCGCCGCTAATTTTTAACCTTACTTTGGAAGCAGCCTGGTTGCCGCTGTTACCGCTCGTATGAAAGCGAACGGCGGCCTGCCTGGTTGCTTTTTAGCGTAGCCATGAATTACGCGATGTTTGCAGGAAATAATGGTATAGAACCGAATATAAAAGGTAACCTTTGAAGGAGGGATTTCATGGAGAAGCAAGTGAAAATGCAGCTTGGAGGAAGACCTCTTGTGCTGGAAACCGGCCGATTGGCCAAGCAGGCTAACGCGGCTGTCATGGTGCGCTACGGTGAAACGGCCGTGCTTTGTACGGTAACGGCGTCTTCGGAGCCGAAAGACCTCGACTTTTTCCCGCTTACGGTCAACTATGAAGAGAAGCTGTATGCGGTCGGCAAAATTCCAGGGGGCTTTATTAAACGCGAAGGACGTCCAAGCGAAAAAGCCATTCTGGCCAGCCGTTTGACAGACCGTCCGATTCGTCCGCTGTTTCCGGAAGGATTCCGCAATGACGTACAAATCGTGAATCTGGTCATGAGCGTGGATCAGGACTGTGAGCCTGAAATCGCCGCCATGATCGGTACTTCGGCAGCGCTGAGTATTTCCGATGTTCCATTTAACGGGCCGATCGGCGGCGTTGCGGTAGGACGCGTGAACGGCGAGTTTGTTATCAACCCGGACATCGCCCAGCAGGAAGCCAGCGACATGTATCTTGTGGTTGCAGGAACCAAAGATGCGATCATGATGGTAGAAGCGGAAGCCAATGAGGTTCCGGAAGAAGTGATGCTGGAAGCGATCATGTTTGGCCATGACGAAATCAAGAACATCGTAGCTGTCATCGAAGAGTTCGTACAGATTGCCGGCAAGGAGAAGATGGAAGTCAAACTCCATGCGGTGGATCCTGAAGTGAATCGTGCGGTTCGCGAATTTGCGGCGGAACGTTTGGTACAAGCGGTGAGAATCGCCGAGAAGCATGCCAGACAGGATGCGATCGACGCCATTAACGATGATGCCGTTACTTTCTTTGAGCAAGAGTACATAGAGACTCCAGAGCTCTTAAGCGATGTCAAAGAAGTGCTGCATGATATTGTCAAAGAAGAAGTGCGCCGTCTGATTACGCATGATAAAGTGCGTCCGGACGGTCGTAAGCTGAACGAAATCCGCCCGATTGAATGCGACATCAACCTGCTGCCGCGTACGCATGGCTCCGGCTTGTTCACACGTGGACAAACTCAGGCTCTCAGTATTTGTACGCTTGGCGCGCTTGGCGATGTACAGATTCTGGATGGTATCGATCTGGAAGAAACCAAACGGTTTATGCACCACTATAATTTCCCGCCGTTCAGCGTAGGCGAAGCTCGTCCGCTCCGCGCTCCTGGCCGCCGCGAAATCGGTCATGGCGCTTTGGGGGAACGTGCCCTTTCCAAGGTCATTCCTTCCGAAACGGAATTCCCTTACACGATTCGTCTGGTCTCCGAGGTACTCGAATCCAACGGTTCGACTTCCCAGGCTAGTATCTGCGCCAGTACGCTGGCCATGATGGATGCAGGCGTGCCGATTAAAGCTCCGGTAGCGGGTGTAGCAATGGGTCTGATCAAAGATAAAGACCATGTCTCCATCTTGACCGACATTCAAGGCATGGAAGACCATCTTGGCGACATGGACTTTAAAGTGGCCGGTACCAGAGAAGGCGTAACCGCCATTCAAATGGATATCAAAATCGACGGCATCGACCGCAAGATTTTGAATGAGGCGCTGGAGCAGGCAAGAGAAGGCCGGATGTTTATTTTGGATAAAATGACGGAAGTCATTTCCAAACCAAAAGAAAATCTGTCCCCTTATGCGCCTAAGATTATGGTTATGCAGATCAATCCGGACAAAATCCGCGATGTCATCGGCGCAGGCGGTAAAGTCATCAATAAAATCATTGAGGACACCGGCGTGAAGATTGATATCGAGCAGGATGGCCGTGTATTTATCGCTTCCTCCAACCCGGAAATGAACGATAAAGCCCGTGCGATCATCGAAGGTATCGTGAAGGAAGTAGTAGTCGGCGAAATTTATACCGGTACGGTTAAACGGATTGAGAAGTTTGGCGCGTTTGTGGAAATTTTGCCGGGTAAAGATGGTTTGGTGCACATTTC
This sequence comes from Paenibacillus yonginensis, assembly GCF_001685395.1. Lineage (NCBI taxonomy): Bacteria > Bacillati > Bacillota > Bacilli > Caryophanales > Paenibacillaceae > Paenibacillus > Paenibacillus yonginensis. The sequence continues at coordinate 1,129,493 of NZ_CP014167.1, forward strand.
TCAATTGTCCACGGAACGTGTAGGCAAGGTAGAGGATGTGGTGGCCATCGGTGACGTAATCACAGTAAAAGTTACGGAAATCGATCAGCAGGGCCGGGTCAACCTTTCCCGCAAAGCTACCTTGACACCGGAAGCGGTTAAACAAGACTAAATTCAGCACACCAGTTATCCGCAGGGTGACCGGGAAAGAAAGAGACAGAACAACGATTCTGGCTCTTTTTTTGCGTTCTTTTGCCCGATTCATAATCCTTGGACCATCGTCATAATAATGGGACATACAGGTGAAAGGGAGAATGATCGGTGAATCCAAAGAGGGGTAAGGCGATAGCGGTCGTAGCGGGAGCTGGAGCGATTCTTCTGCTCGGACAAGCAGGAGGGCTGCGCGATTATATTCAGGAAAGCTGGTATCAAGGCGGACAGCCGCAGGCTGAAGCCGTGTTCGCTATGCAAGCGGATGATGAGTCGGGCCAGGAGGCCAATCTGAGGAAAGAAATTGAAGCTGAGGCGCTGAAATTAAATGAGCAGCCGATTGACGCTGTCGTTGACCGGGTCTGGAAGGCGGTACCAGGCTATAATGGCCGCGAAGTAGACGCCCAGGCCACCTATTTAAGAACGGTTGAGAAACGGAAGCTCGCTGAACCCGGCAGTGCCGAAGTGTCCAAAATCTATTATGTCTACCGGGAAATCAAACCGAAGATCTCGCTGGAGGATTTGGGGCCTCAGCCGATCTACAAAGGGAACCCGCATAAAAAAATGGCGGCTCTGATGATTAACGTTGCCTGGGGCAACGAGTACATAAAGCCGATGCTGGATACGCTTGATCAGGAGGGCGTTAAAGCAACTTTTTTCCTGGATGGAAGCTGGCTGAAAAAAAATCCCGAGATGGCCAAAGAAATTCAGGCGCGGGGACACGAAATCGAAAATCACGCCTATTCGCATCCGAACATGAGCCAGCTCAGCAAGGAACGGGCGACACTGGAAATCGTCAAAACCAAGCAGCTGCTCAAGGATACGCTCGGCGTCAATAATACCTGGTTCGCCCCGCCTTCAGGCGACTTCAATCAGCGTACGGTAGAAATTGCGGCAGCGCAGGGGCTGAAAACCGTCCTTTGGACGGTCGATACCGTAGATTGGAAAAACCCCGATCCGGCTTCGGTCATCGCTAAGATTTCCAGAAAAGCAGAGGCCGGTTCACTGATTCTGATGCACCCAACCGCCTCTTCCAAGGCTTCGCTGAAAGGCATCATCCAGGCGCTGAAAGCAAAGGGACTTAAGCCGGGAACCGTGGCCGAAACGTTGTCTTCCGACCGGTTAGACGATCCGGAAGGTTGAGTGCATCGCCTTTTTTTGGTACGATCAGTAAGACTCGCATCGGAAGATGCAATCATAACCCTGTTTATAATTTTGCCGCTGGCGACAGCAGGCAAGGAACTCTAGGAGGTCCTTTCGTGATCAAGACGCAGTTAAACAACGGCCTTAGAGTCGTGATGGAGAAAATTCCGACTTTTCGCTCCGTTTCCTTCGGCATCTGGGTGAAAACAGGATCCAGGAACGAAAAGATCGAGGAGAACGGCATTTCCCATTTTATCGAGCACATGCTCTTTAAAGGCACAGAACGTTTCAGCGCCAAAGACATTGCGGAGCAGTTCGACGCGATCGGCGGGAATGTGAACGCCTTTACTTCCAAAGAATATACGTGTTATTACTTCAAAGTGCTGGATCAGCATCTGGAGATTGCCATGGACGTGCTGGCGGACATGTTTTTCCATTCCCAGTTTGACGAGGAAGAGCTGAGAAAAGAGAAAAATGTTATCCTCGAAGAAATCTCCATGTATGAAGACACGCCGGATGATATGGTGCATGATCTTCTGGCTGAAGCAGCGTACGGCGGCCATTCTTTGGCTTTCCCGATTCTGGGTACGGAAGAACGTCTGCAGCCTATGGATTCGGCCAAGCTGCACCGGTATATGAAGGAGCATTATACGCTGGACAATACCGTGATCAGCATTGCCGGCAATTATGATGAGGGGATAATCGACCTGCTGGAGAAATATTTCGGCGGCTTCAACATCACTGGAGGCGAGCAGCAGCTGGTTGAGCCTGACTTTGTAGGCGACCTGCGATTTTACAGGAAAAAAACCGAACAGAATCATATCTGTCTAACCTTTCCGGGACTGCCAAGCGGCCATGACAAGCAGTATGCGATGCTGCTGCTCAACAATGCGCTCGGAGGCGGCATGAGCTCCAGACTGTTCCAGGAAATCCGGGAGAAACGCGGGCTTGCTTATTCCGTGTACTCCTATCATAGTTCCTATGCGGACAGCGGTTTATTTTCGATCTATGCGGGAACGGCCCCTAAGCAGACCAAAGAGGTTCTGGAATTGACGAAAGAGCTGCTGCTTGAGGTTCGTGACAAGGGTTTGACCGAAGATGAGCTGCATAAAGGCAAAGAGCAGATGAAAGGCAGCCTGATTCTGGGCTCGGAGGGCACGGGCAGCCGGATGAACCGTCTCGGCAAAAATGAACTGATGCTCGGCAAACACTACACGCTTGATGAAATCATCAGCCGGATCGAAGCGGTGAAGATGGAGGATATCGAGGACGTGATCGCCCGGATGTTCAAGCAGCCTTTTGCGCTAGCGATGGTGGGTGCTTCAGATAAAGTAATATCAGGATTAAGGAGAGATGAGCTTGTCGTATCTAGTACAAATTAATCGCCTTCCGGGAAATGAAGATATTGAACTTCCCCGTAAAATGTCCGAGCTGGCTTCCGGATTCGATCTTTATGCCGCTGTAGAGGAAGACTTCGTTCTGAAACCAGGGGAACGCGGGCTTGTGCCTACCGGCTTTGCGCTGGCGATGCCGGCAGGCCTCGAGGCTCAGATCCGGCCAAGAAGCGGCCTGGCGCTTAAAGCAGGCCTTACCTGCCTGAATACGCCGGGAACTATTGACGCGGATTATCGCGGCGAAATCAAGGTTCTGCTGATCAATCTCGGGCAGGAGCCGTTTACGATCAAACGCAACGAGCGGATCGCGCAGATGGTCTTCCAGGCGGTGCCGGCTGTTGAACTGCAGCAGGTAGACGTCTTGTCCGAAACGGTGCGCGGAAGCGGCGGCTTTGGCCATACCGGCCGGAATTAATTCATTTGCCTATCTTCCATATCTTGAACCACGATTAACCAAACCGTTTGTGTGCCGAGGGAACCTCTTGGCTGCACAAGCGGTTTTTTGCTGAGTGCGCCTGCCTCTCCGCCGGAGAAATCTGGCCTTCCTTCCGACCTTTGCGCAGGGCCCTCACCCCCGGCTCCTCCCCTGCATAAGATACATGGATAAAAGTTAGTCTGAAGGGAGTGACATCCAATAATGCTTACCGGACTGACGATTGTATTTCTGGGTGGCGATGCGCGCCAGCTGGAGGTAATCGGTAAGTGTGCCGAACTGGATGCTGCCGTCAAGCTTGCGGGGTTTGATCAGCTGAAGCCGCTGCCTCATGGGGTCTCGGGGGAGAAGCTGACCGAAGATCTGATGTCGGAAGCGGATGTGCTCATTTTGCCTGTACTCAGCTGCAGTGACACCGGAGTTGTAAGCACCTCATTCTCGGAAGAGAAGCCGGTGCTTAAAGAGGAGCTGATCGCTGCGCTGCCCAAGCATGCTTTGATCTACACAGGTGTGGCGAAGCCTTACCTGCTTAAACTGTGCGAGAAGTACGGCATAAAGGTCATTCAGGTGCTGGACCGGGACGATGTTGCCATTTACAATTCCATTCCTACCGCTGAAGGCGCGCTGATGCTGGCGATACAAAACACCGACATCACTATACATGGATCTACCTGCGCGGTGCTGGGCATGGGCAGGACGGGATTCACCATGGCAAGAACGCTGCAGGGGATCGGCGCTAAGGTGAAGATGGGCGTTAGAAGGAAAGAGCAGTTTGCCAGAGCGGAGGAACTCGGCTGGAACCCTTTTCTGACGCAGGATTTGGCCAATGAGGCGAGCGGTGTTGACTTGATTTTTAATACAATTCCGAATATGATTATCACAGCACAAGTCCTATCAAAATTATCGCCAAAGGCGGTTATTATCGATCTTGCTTCTGCCCCGGGCGGCACCGATTTCCGGTTTGCCGAGAAACGGGGCATCAAGGCGATTTTGGCGCCAGGTCTACCCGGAATTGTCGCTCCCCGCACGGCCGGAATCATTATGGCCAATTGTATTTGTCAATCATTGGAAGAGGAGTTAACGACACGGGGGGATGAACGGTGAATTTTGAAGGCAAAACGGTAGGCTATGCGCTTACGGGTTCACATTGTACGCTTGAAGAGGTTATGGAGCAGGTTTCACGATTTGTGCAGCTCGGGGCCAAGGTCATTCCAATCGCTTCGCCATCCGTAATGACTACGGATACGCGGTTTGGCACCTCCTTACACTGGCAAAAGCAGTTGAAAGAATTGACAGGGAATGATATCATTTCTTCAATTGTAGATGCAGAGCCGCTTGGACCCAAGAATATGCTGGATATTATTGTGATAGCTCCATGCACGGGGAATACGACAAGCAAGCTGGCCAACGCCATGACAGACAGTCCTGTCCTGATGGCGGCCAAAGGAATGCTGCGCAACCATAAACCGGTGGTCATTGCCATTTCCACGAATGACGGGCTTGGCTTAAACGCAGCGAATATCGCTAAATTGCTGGCGGCCAAAAATTTCTATTTTGTGCCGTTTGGCCAAGATAATCCGACCGGCAAGCCAAATTCGCTTGTGGCCGATATGAGTTTGATTCCTGAAGCTTGCTATGCCGCTTTGCAGGGCAAACAAATTCAGCCGATGCTGGTTCAGCGCGTTCAGGGCTGATCAATTTTTGCAGCCCTGCGAAACTGCAATTATATGTTATATAATAATTATTAGATAGTTGAGGGGAGACGCACCAGATGAGCAAAACGAGATGGAATGTCGCTGTAGTAGGAGCGACGGGAGCCGTTGGAGAACAAATCATAAAACTACTAGAGAAACGGGATTTTCCGGTAGGAAAGCTTAAGCTGCTGTCCTCCGCCCGTTCAGCGGGAACTGTCGTTACCTTTAAGGGACAGGAAATTGTCGTTGAGGAAGCTCGTCCGGATAGTTTTGAGGGCATCGACATTGCGCTGTTCAGCGCAGGCGGCGATGTCTCCAAGGAGCTTGCCCCTCATGCGGTTCGCCATGGCGCTGTATGTATTGACAACACCAACGCTTTTCGGATGGATGAAAATACACCGCTTGTTGTTCCCGAAGTCAACGCAGAGAAGATTTGGGAGCATAAAGGGATTATAGCCAACCCGAACTGCTCTACCATTCAAATGGTTGCGGCGCTTAAGCCGCTTTATGATAAGTTTGGCATTGACCGCATTATCGTATCGACCTATCAGGCCGTATCTGGTGCAGGAGCTCGCGCCATCGACGAAATGCGCCGTCAAACCAAAGAAATTCTGGAGAACGGCGCCACAACGCCTGACATTCTTCCGGTAGGCTCGCTGCCGGTGAAACATCAGATCGCGTTTAACGCCATTCCTCAAATCGATAAATTCCAGGACAACGGATATACCTTGGAAGAGATGAAAATGGTACGTGAAACCAAAAAAATCTTCGGTGATGATTCGGTACAAGTGACGGCAACCTGCGTTCGGATTCCTGTAGTATACGGTCACTCAGAATCGGTATACGTGGAACTCAAGCAGGATTTCGATCTGGAGGAAGTGAAGCAGCTGCTTTCGGAAGCGCCGGGCGTCGTGCTGGTGGATGATCCTTCCCAGCAGGCTTACCCGCTGGCTTCTGAAGCCGCCGGCAAAAATGAAGTGTTCGTCGGCCGCATTCGTCGCGATTTGACGAACAGCCGAGGCCTCAATCTTTGGATCGTGTCGGATAACCTCCTTAAAGGAGCCGCTTGGAACGCCGTTCAAATCGCCGAACAATTTGTAGCCAAATCTTAATTTGGGATATACAGGACCGGCCGAGAAATCGGCCGTTCTTTTCTTCATAACGATAAAAAAATAATACATCCATTCCTGACCCGGAATGAAAGTTGGTTCATCTAAGTTGGAGGTTGAGTTCCATGCGTGTTTTGGTGCAAAAGTTTGGCGGCACCTCTTTGGCTACGTCGGAAGCGAGAGAACATGTGCTTAAGCATATAACAAGAGAATTGGCGGACGGGTACCGCCTAGTGGTCGTTGTTTCGGCCATGGGCCGCAAAGGAGACCCTTATGCTACGGATACCCTGCTCGATTTAGCCGCGGCAAACGGCAACGCACTTCCGGCCAGGGAAAAGGATTTGTTGATGTGCTGCGGCGAAATCATATCAGCCGCTACCCTGTGCAGCCTGCTTGAAGCGAAAGGCATTTCGTCCACGGTATTAACCGGCGCTCAAGCCGGCTTCAGAACGGATGCGCATTTTGGCAGCGCCCGGATTCTGGACGTTGTGCCGGACCGGATTTTTAAAGAATTTGAAGACAAAAGCGTGGTGATCGTGACCGGGTTTCAGGGCGAAAGCGCCAGCGGCGATTTTACCACCCTTGGCCGGGGAGGAAGCGATACTTCGGCTACGGCGCTTGGAGCGGCTTTGCATGCCGAAATCGTAGATATCTACACAGACGTAAACGGTATTCTTACTGCAGACCCGCGGCTTGTCGAAGATGCCAAACCATTGGCTTATGTCAGCTATGCCGAAATTTGCAATATGGCCCATCAGGGAGCCAAGGTCATTCATCCGCGGGCTGTTGAAATTGCCATGCAGGCCGGTGTACCGGTGCGCGTCCGGTCGACGTTCAGTGACGAAAAAGGTACGCTTGTTGCGAATCCGGAAGGCTTCAAAGATGTCCAGGCGGGTGTGGTGGACCGCTTTGTAACGGGAATTGCTTATGTCGGCAATGTCACACAGATCATGGTGGAATCCGGCGAAGGAAGTTACAAGCTTCAATTGCAGGTGTTTAAAGCCATGGCAGAGAATGATATAAGTGTAGACTTTATTAACGTAACCCCAACTGGGGTCGTTTATACGGTTTTTGATTATGAAGCGGACAGAGCCGCCGACAAGCTCAGAGAGCTGGGGTTAAGTCCGAAGATCTTGACCGGCTGCGCCAAAGTATCCGTTATAGGCGGGGGAATTAACGGCGTTCCCGGGATTATGGCCAAAATCGTCGAAGCGCTGGCCGAGAAGGATATTCAGATTCTGCAGTCCGCGGACTCGAACACGACGATCTGGGTGTTGGTTCATAAGGAAGATATGGTGCAGGCCTTAAGGGCTCTTCATAAAAAATTTGAGCTTCATATCTAAAGCCGATTCATCGGCAGCTTAAAGAAAGTCAAACACAGATGAGGAGGACGAATTGTGGATTTCGGAAGATTAGTGACTGCGATGGTCACCCCCTTTGATGAAGCTGGGCAAATCGATTGGGACCAGACCGCAAAGCTTATAGATTATTTAGTGGAAAATCAGAAATCCGACACGCTTGTGATCAGCGGGACCACGGGCGAATCGCCAACACTGTCGACCGAGGAGAAGCTGCTTTTATTTGATTTTGCGGTCAAACATGCCGCAGGCCGCTGCAAAATTATCGCCGGTACCGGCACCAACTCCACCGAAGCTTCGATCAAGATGACCAAAGAGGCGGAAAAGCTTGGGGTGGACGGGGCTTTATTGGTGGTGCCTTATTACAATAAACCAAATCAGGAAGGCATGTTCCGCCATTTTGAAGCTATTGCAACCTCAACGACCCTGCCGATCATGCTGTATAACGTTCCAAGCCGGACGGTTGCCTGCTTAAGCACGGAAACCATTCTTCGCCTGGCTGAAATCCATAACATAGTAGCTGTTAAGGAGTGCGCCCCGCTTGAGCAGGTGGCTCAAGTGGTCTCGGCAGCGCCTGCCGGGTTTAGAGTCTATTCCGGAGAAGATGCCGCAACGCTGCCTGCCCTGGCGGTCGGAGGACACGGCATCGTTAGTGTTGCCAGCCATATTGCCGGTGCCGAGATGAAGGACATGATCGAAGCTTATCTGGGCGGCGAGGTGGCCAAAGCGGCGAAACTGCACCAGAGGCTGCTGCCGCTCTTTAAAGGGCTATTCGAGGCTCCGCACCCGGTTCCGAATCCGGTTGCCGTTAAGTTTGCCTTGAATGAACGCGGTATTTCAGTAGGTTCGGTCAGACTGCCTCTGGTTCCGGCGACGGAAGAAGAACAGCAATTTATCCGTTCGCTGCTTGCTGAACGAGTTTAAGGATTTATCCAAACTTTGGTTAATTAAAGTCCAAATAAAGGTCATGCTGTTAAAAACCGATGCTCCCTGCGGGGCATCGGTTTTTCTGTATCGAGACAAGGTAAGCAGGAATGGGAAGGAAGGCCGACTTGTGTTTTGACAAATTAATCATGTATAATGAGTTCAAGTGACTGGGTGCGGTATATTTTAGAAATTTAGTATAAGAACAAACTTCCACAGAAAATTCTACATGCGCATTGGGGCCGCCGGCAACGGAAGTTTATTCTTCAACTGCGTTTATGTTGTCTTTTAAGGGGAGTAGGTCCTTTTCTTATATCGTTTAACAAAATATGACGTCCAAATTTATAGGAGGGTTAGATCGTCTTGTCCAAAAAAAATAATAATGACAAACTAAGCATCTTCTCGCTCGGCGGCGTAGCCGAAATTGGGAAGAACATGTACGTAATTCAGTACGCCAATGACATCGTTGTCATTGATGCGGGCCTTAAGTTCCCTGAGGAGGACATGCTCGGCATCGACATCGTCATTCCCGATATCTCTTATTTGACTGAGAATCGCGATAAAGTCAGAGGGATCGTATTGACGCACGGGCACGAAGACCATATCGGCGGATTGCCGTACGTACTTAAAAATTTGAATGTTCCGGTTTACGGAACTAAGCTGACACTCGGACTAGTTGAGAACAAATTGAAAGAAGCCAACCTGTTGGGAGAAACCAAACGGATTCTGATTGATGCCGATTCGGAAATCCAGCTGGGAAGTACGCTGAAAGCAACGTTTTTTGCTACAAACCATAGTATTCCGGACTCGGTTGGCGTATGCGTAGAGACGCCGGAAGGCAATGTGGTCCACACGGGTGACTTTAAATTTGACCATACTCCAGTTAACGGTCAATTTGCGGATTTGCAGCGGATGGCTCAAATCGGCGCACGGGGCGTGCTTGCCCTGCTTTCTGACAGTACGAATGCTGAGAAGCCGGGCTTTACGCCATCGGAGAAGAGTGTCGGCGAAGTGCTCGATGATATCTTCAGCAAAGCCGAGCAACGGGTTGTCGTGGCAACCTTTGCGTCCAACGTACACCGGATCCAGCAGGTAATGAATGCCGCTTACAATACGGGGCGTAAAGTAACGATTATCGGCCGCAGTATGGTTAACGTAGTAGGAATCGCATCCGATCTGGGTTATCTTGAGGTACCGGACGGCTTGATTATCGAACCTGAAGAAGTCAATAAAATGGCTGCTGATCGTGTTGTGATTTTGTGCACGGGTTCTCAGGGCGAACCGATGTCCGCTTTGACACGAATGGCTCGTTCCACTCACCGTAAGGTGGATATTTTGCCGGGAGATACCGTTATCATTGCAGCTACTCCGGTTCCAGGCAACGAGAAATATGTAGGCCGTACCATTGACGAATTGTTCCGCCTTGGCGCAAATGTAATTTACAGCCGTTCCAATTCCGGCGTTCACGTATCCGGTCACGGCAGCCAGGAAGAATTGAAGCTGATGCTGAACCTGATGAAGCCAAAATATTTTATTCCGATTCACGGTGAACACCGGATGCTTCGCAGACACGCTTTGCTTGGCGAAAGCGTAGGCGTGGAGCATGAGAACATCTTCCTCATCGACATCGGCGATGTTGTTGAAATCCAAAACGGGGTTGCCCGCAAGGCAGGCAAAGTGCAGTCGGGCATCGTCCTGATTGACGGACTGGGCGTTGGTGATGTAGGAAACATCGTATTGCGTGACCGTAAGCTGCTGAGCCAGGATGGTATCCTTGTTGTAGTAGTTACGCTGAGCAAACAAGATGGCAAAATCGTCTCTGGTCCGGATATTATTTCCAGAGGTTTCGTATATGTTCGGGAATCCGAAGGTTTGCTGGATGAAGCGAACCGCATTGTAAGCAGCACGCTTGAGAAGCTGATGAGCGAGAAAGTCAACGAATGGGCATCGCTGAAAACCAATGTCAAGGATTCGCTTGGACGTTTCCTTTACGAGCAAACCCGCCGCAGACCGATGATTCTTCCAATTATTATGGAAGTTAATTAATGATCGGCTGCCAGCGTTATCACAGACCTCATTCTGCATAACCAGGCACACAGCCTCTTCTCCACCTTGAAGCATTGGATGGCTTCGGGGGAGAGGGGGCTTTTTTGCATGGCAACCTAAATTTGTCGGCATACTAAGCGGCGTAACGAAGCCGAAAGGAATGAGGACATGAGCGAACGATTTGTTATGAAAGATACAGAGAACGAAACTCCCGAACCGTCTCCGTCCCCTTCCCCTGCGCCTGCAGGGCCAGAGGGAACCGGTTCTCAAGTCATGGAAGCGATTCAGCAGCTGGGGCAAACCGCCGTCCCTGCAGCGGAAGCCTCCAATATATACTGCCTGACCATCATCGGCCAGATTGAAGGCCATATTATGCTGCCGCCGCAAAATAAAACAACCAAATATGAGCATCTGATTCCCCAGCTGGTAGCGGCCGAACAAAATCCGAAAATCGAAGGTATTCTGGTGATGCTGAACACGGTGGGCGGAGATGTCGAAGCCGGATTGGCGATTGCGGAAATGATCTCTTCGCTGACAAAACCGACCGTAACCGTAGTCATTGGCGGGGGGCACAGCATAGGGGTTCCGATTGCCGTCTCCTCCGACTATTCGCTGATTGCGGAAAGCGCTACGATGACCATTCACCCGATTCGCATGACAGGGCTTGTAATCGGGGTGCCGCAAACCTTTGAGTACATCGAGAAAATGCAGGAACGAGTCGTCAAATTCGTCACAAGCCACTCGGCGATTACGGAGAAGAAGTTCAAGGAGCTGATGTTCAAAACCGGCGAATTGAATCGGGATATCGGAACGGCCGTAGGCGGCTCGGATGCTGTGAAATACGGACTGATTGATGCGCTCGGCGGAATTGGAGACGCGATGCTTAAGCTGAACAGTTTGATCCAAGCCAAAAAGACACTTTCCGCTCAAGGGGGACTGCAGCAATGAGTATTTATACGATTGTGCCGGAAGAAGCGTTGTGGGAAGGGTATGAAACGCAAGAAAATTATGTGGAGCTGGAGCTTGGCGGTGTGCTTATGCAGGTGCGGTTGGAGGCGGATCATAAAGCGACCATCGTCCGGCTGCTGCGATGCGGTTTGGAGGATTATTTGAATCCGGCTTACGCGCCGGGACAAGAGATCGCCTTTATGCCTGTTTTGATGAAAAAGCCGTAACGGGCGCGGGATTCCTCTAGGTACCCTCCAGAGAATATGGTATAATATTCATCTGGAGGTGTTCCTGTGGCCGGTAAGAAACGCAAGAGAAAAAAGACAGCTTTAACCCGCATTTTAAAATATGAAATCTACGGGATCATCCTGATTACTTTGTCCATTATTGCCTTGTCAGGGGAAGCAGCGGTTGGCAGATCGCTGTCTAAAATGGCGGCCCTGATGTTGGGCAAATTTTATTTTGTCATTCCGCTTATCGGCATTTATGCCGGACTTACGGTGATGATTCAGCGCCATTGGCCCAATAAATGGACCAGCAGAAAAAGCGGCCTGGTATTGGTCGTGTTGTCTTTTGCGCTGATGAGCACGATTTCCGCCATGGAATTAAAGCTGACGCCTGTCGGGGCTTTAACGCCAAACCATATTTTTAACCAAACCCGGATTGATTTGCAGCAAGCGTTAAGTATGCCCGGGTATGGCGGGGCGGTATCTATCTTTAAATTGGATATCAGCGGCGGATACATAGGAGCGGCCGAATTTGCGCTGCTCAGCATGCTTTTTGGCCTGACCGGCAGCAAACTGATTTTAATTGTGATGTTTGCCATCAGTTTTATGCTTATTACGAATCTATCATTTGTAGAACTGGGAAGGCTGGTTCGGACCCGGGTGTTTAATCTGGGAGAAGTAATTTCCCGCAAATTGCGGACGCTCCGAGCGGTTCCCGCCGGGCAGAAGCGAAAGGCAAAGCCGGCTGCGGTCAAGGCGTCTGCTGCTCCGGCCTTTGATCCGGACGACGATGACGAGGATTACGATCCGGAGTCTGAAATTCCGTCTGGCCCGGCAGCTCCGAAGAAGCCGGTTTTCTTTCAGCTTCTTGGTTTTAAAGGCAATCGTCAGGAGCGGCAGCCATTGATGGATGAAGCCGATTTGGACGCTCCTTTTGAAGACAATGCCTCCCCGGCGATTATTACAGGGCCTGCTTCGGATACTGCTGATTCGGTAGACTGGAACGAGGTTAAGTTTAGCGGCGGGTTTGACCGTACTGAACCTGCGGCCGAGCTGAATCCGCGGCAGGAAGAAGAGCGGGGGTTGATTATTCGCGATTTCTTCGATCATATTCGCAAGGAGAATGGGGATTACGAGGATGATCATGAAGAGACATTTTATTCTTCTGTTGCGGAACATGGGAACCGAGTGGGACAAGACTATGGAGCGGGGGACGAATCAGGTTATGAAGGCCCTCAAGCTAACAGTCCGGTGAACCAGGAGCAGGAAGAAGTGTTCGGACAGCATGGGGAAGGTGCCTCTGGCATGGATCTTGAAGAAGAGGATACTCTGAATCCAGGGTCGGCAGCCATAAAGGAAGAGGGAACAGCAGGAGGCGCTGGAAGCGGTGAACATGCTGAGCAGCCGGCTCAGGCAGAACCGCCCAAACCCAAGCCTAAACCTTATAAGCTGCCGCCTTTCCGTCTGCTGGAGAGACCAAGCGACGGGAATAAAGGCGGAGATCAGGCCGATTATATGAATACGGCACGTAAGCTGGAGGCCACGCTGGAAAGCTTTGGAGTCAGAGCGCGGGTGCTTGAGGTTGTACGCGGACCTGCGGTGACGCGGTATGAAATCCAGCCGGATATCGGGGTCAAGGTCAGCCGGATTGTCAATTTGACCGACGATATTGCGCTTGCTTTGGCGGCCAAGGATATTCGGATGGAGGCGCCGATTCCCGGCAAGTCCGCTATCGGCATCGAGGTGCCGAACAGCGAGGTTTCAATCGTGACGATGCGGGAGGTAATGGAAACAGCGACCTTCCAGAAAGCCGAGTCCAAGCTGTCGATCGCTTTTGGCCGTGATATATCAGGGCAGACGATTGTGGGCAACCTGGCCAAGATGCCCCATTTGCTTGTAGCGGGTGCGACCGGTTCGGGGAAATCCGTATGTATTAACGGGATTATTACGAGTATTTTGTTTAAAGCCAAGCCGGATGAAGTGAAATTTATGATGGTCGATCCTAAAATGGTCGAGCTTAATGTATATAACGGCATTCCGCATCTGCTGGCACCGGTTGTGACCGATCCGAAGCGAGCCTCGCTGGCGCTCAAGAAAATTGTTGTCGAGATGGAGAAACGATATGAGAAGTTCTCCAAATCGGGCACCAGAAACATTGAAGGATACAACAATTTAATGAAAGACAATCCGGATGCCATCCTTCCTTATATCGTCGTTATTGTGGATGAGCTGGCCGATTTGATGATGGTTGCCGCAAATGACGTCGAGGATGCGATCGCACGTCTGGCGCAGATGGCGCGGGCTGCCGGCATTCATTTGATCATTGCCACCCAGCGCCCGTCTGTAGACGTTATTACCGGGGTGATTAAAGCCAACATTCCTTCGCGGATTGCGTTTGGGGTATCCTCGCAGGTCGATTCGCGCACCATCCTTGATATGGCCGGAGCCGAGAAGCTGCTGGGCCGCGGGGATATGCTGTTTATGCCGATGGGAGCGTCCAAGCCGGTCCGCGTTCAAGGGGCCTTCATGAGCGACCAGGAGGTGGAGACAATCGTCCAGTATGTCAGCAGCCAGGGTCAAGCCGAATATGACGAAAGTCTGGTGCCGGAAGTGGACGATACCCAGCAGGAGATGGAAGAAGTGTTGGATGAGCTTTATGATCAGGCAGTCCAGATTATTCTGGAGGCGAAGCAGGCCTCCGTTTCTCTGCTGCAGCGGAGAATGCGGATCGGGTATACCCGGGCCGCCCGCTTGATTGATTCCATGGAAGCCCGCGGCATAGTAGGCCCTTATGAGGGCAGCAAACCAAGGGAAGTGCTGGTGTCTGCCGAGCAGTATAATCAAAACCGCATAAGCTCCTGAGGATGCATGCATCAGCCTGGACAAAGGCCGCTTCAGCTTAAAGCTGGACGGCCTTTTTGCTTCGGCAAAAAGATGCATAGGAACCTGAACCTGTTGTCATACTAAAGTTACCCACACTTGGTTAAACCACAGAGAAAGGTAGAGCTAAAGCGTATGACAAATATGAAAAACTGGATTTCAGCCGGTTTGATGCTTACTCTTGTCGGCATGGTTTTGGGATCGTTATACTTCCATAAGCCGGAGAACAACGTTCCGCAAAACGGTCAGCCCGCTTCCGAATTGTCCAAACCCGCCTTCACTTCACAAGTGATGCAGGTTGGCGCATTTGGCCAGGATGTTTATGAATTGCAGGGACGTTTGAAATTCCTGGGTTTCTACAAGGGCAGCCTGGACAGCTATTATGGAACAGTAACCCGGGATGCTGTCTATACGTTCCAGAAGCAGTTTGGCATGAAGCCCGATGGTGTCGCCGGGGACAAAACGAAATTAAAGCTTTATAATGCTACAAAGAATTGGAAGCCGGAAGCTTCCTCTTATAACCCGAACCCGAATCATGGCGCTGCATCCGGAGCCGGTCAATCCGGCGGCGCGGGGGATGCAGCCAATGGAGGGGCACAAGAATCGGATAACGACTCTTCATTGGGTTCGGCCAACGCTTTGAATCTGACGGAAAATGACCTTAAAATTATGGCCAATGCCGTCAACGGCGAAGCCCGGGGCGAGCCGTTCGAAGGCCAGGTAGCAGTAGCGGCCGTTATTTTGAACCGGGTGAAATCGCCGAGTTTTCCAAACACGGTTTCCGGCGTTATTTTTCAACCGGGTGCATTTACCGCGGTAGCGGATGGGCAAATCTGGCTTACGCCTAACGAATCGTCCCGGAAAGCCGTCCGACAGGCACTTAACGGCTGGGATCCCTCCGGCGGATGTTTGTATTACTTCAACCCGGAAACGGCCACCTCGAAATGGATTTGGAGCCGTCCTCAAGTGAAGACGATCGGAAAACATATTTTTTGCATGTAACCATGCTTGGGCAGAAGCAGCCGGGAGTTCATCTTGGTTGCTTCTTTCCTGTTAATTGGTATAGAATGGAACTACATTTTCGGGACCATCTTAAATCAGTCTTTTGAAAAGGGGTTTTGACTCTTGACAACGATGCAGTTTGAACGAGGCGAAGTGAATCATATCCGGATTCATGTGCTGCCAACCAAACGTTTCAAAACTTTTGCCGTTTCGCTTTACGCCGGCATTCCACTGAAGGAAGAACAAGTGACGCCTACGGCCTTAACACCGTTTGTGCTGCGCAGAGGTACAGCTTCTTATCCGGAAACAACTCAGTTCCGCGAACAGCTAGAGCATATGTACGGCGCCGGGTTTGGCTTTGACGTATATAAGAGAGGTAATTATCAGCTGATTACGTTTCGTATGGATACGATTAATGACTCATTTGTGAAATCAGAGGATTCCCTTCTGGAGCAAACCTTTTCGTTCCTGGGTGAAGTCGTCACTAGGCCGCTTACAGAGAACGGAGCTTTCAAAGCATCTTATGTGAAAGCAGAGAAAGACAATGTGCGCAAGAAGCTGGAATCGATCATCAACGACAAGGCTAGATACGCGGCTGAACGTTGTATGGAGGAGATGTTTAAACAGGATGTTTACCGTCTAAATCCTCTGGGCAGCCGGGAGCAGCTGGAGAGCATTACCGAACAGAGCCTGTACCAGGCTTACGAAAAATGGCTGCAGCAGGCTCACCTGGATCTTTACGTGGTGGGGGATACTTCCCTGGAAGAAGTCTCAGCTTTGGTTAAGAAACATTTTCCGCTGAGTCGTTCCGCTTCCCCTTCTTATATCCCTGAAGAGGTGGAGTTTGAGCCAAGGGGAGTCAATAGTGTCACCGAGCGTTTGAATGTTAACCAGGGCAAACTGAACATGGGGCTCCGGACGCCGATCACTTATGGGGATGACCGTTATGCTTCGGCTTTGATGTACAGCGGAATCCTCGGGAGTTATCCGCATTCCAAGCTGTTCGTTAATGTACGGGAGAAAGCCAGCCTCGCTTATTACGCTTCTTCACGGTACGACGGGCATAAAGGATTGGCTACCATCCAGTCGGGGATTGAAATCCAGAATTATGAGAAAGCGCTGACCATCATTAAAGAGCAGCTTGAGAGCTTGCGGCAAGGCGAAATCAGCGAGCTTGAAATGAGCCAGACCAAAGCAATGATCCGCAACCAGCTGCGGGAAATGCAGGATTCGGCGTTCGAGATGATCGCTTATGATTTCAACCGTGTTTTGTCAGGCAAAGACCGTCCGGCGGAGCAGCTGCTGGAGCAGGTCGAAGCCGTTACCAAGCAGGATATCGTCAAGGCGGCGGAAACCTTCCATTTGGACACGATTTATTTCCTGACAGGACAGAAGGAGGAATAACCGGTGGAGAAGATTACTTACGATAAACTTCAGGAAACGCTCTATCATGAGAAAATGGAGAACGGGCTTGAGGTGTATGTACTGCCGAAACCCGGTTTCTCAAAAACATACGCCACCTTCTCAACCAAATACGGCTCGATCGACAATCATTTTAAAGTCGAAGGACAGGATGAAGTTAAGGTTCCCGACGGGATTGCTCATTTCCTGGAGCATAAAATGTTCGAGGAGCCGGAGGGGGATATTTTCTCCACCTTTGCTTCCCATGGTGCTTCCGCCAACGCGTTTACGAGCTTTAATCAAACCGTGTATTTGTTCTCGGCGACCGATTACGTATACGAGAACATTGAAACGCTGGTGAATTTCGTACAGAACCCCTATTTTACCGATCAGAACGTGGAGAAGGAGAAAGGCATTATCGGCCAGGAAATCAACATGTACCAGGACAATCCGGACTGGCGTGTTTACTTCGGATTGATCGAAGCTTTCTATAAGGTTCACCCGGTTCATATTGATATTGCCGGAACGGTTGAGTCCATCGGCACCATTACAAAGGAAACCTTGTACACCTGTTACAACGCTTTCTACCATCCTAGCAATATGCTGCTGTTTGTTGTGGGCGGAGTTGATCCGGAGCAGGTACTCAAGCGGGTCCGGGACAATCAGGCCGGCAAAAATTACAAGCCGCAGGGGAATATCGAACGTTTGTTTGATCAGGAACCTCATGCCGTAGCGGAAGCCAAAAAAGTCATCAAACTTCCGGTTTCTCTGCCGAAATGTCTGTTCGGCTTCAAGGATACCAAGGTCGGCTTGACGGGAGAGGCTTTGATCCGGCGCGACCTGGTCACCAAGCTGATGCTGGATCTGCTGTTTGGCTCGAGCACCAAGCTGTATCAGAAGCTGTATGATATGGAACTGATTTCGGACAGCTTCGGCCATGAATATAACAGTGATGAAAATTATTCGTTCTCGGCCGTCGGCGGAGATACACGCGATCCGGATTTGCTGCTGTCAACGGTGAAGGAAGAAGTAACCAAACTGGCAGGAAGCGGCTTTGAACGAACAGACTTTGAGCGGGCTGTGAAAAAGAAGATCGGCGGTCACCTGCGCATGCTGAATTCGCCGGAAAATATTGCCCATGAATTTACCCGCTACCGCTTCCGCGGAGGAGATTTGTTCTCCGTGGTTCAGCTGTACGAATCCATTACGCTGGATGAGGTGAATGAACGCCTGCGCGAGCACGCGGATTGGAACCAGCTGGCGGTATCGCTTGTGGTGAGTCCGGAGTGATTAACGGGGGAGAGAAGAACATCGGTGAAATGACCGTTCTGGTCACAGGCGGAAGCAGGGGGATTGGCGCCAAAATCGCCGAACGTTTCGCCGCGGTTGGCATGAATATCGTCATTCATTACAGCAAGTCGCACGAAGCGGCCAATGAAGTGGCCAGACGTTGCTTGGAGCTGGGGGCTAAAGTGTATACCGTATCCGCCGATTTGCGGAACAAGGAAGAGATTGCCCGAATGAAAAGCCGGCTCGAGGATCATGGCTTGCATCCGGATATTCTGGTCAACAATGCGGGTGTTGCCAAATACGGCATGCTGGCTGACGTGACGGAAGATGATTGGGATGAAGTGATGGATGTCAACCTTAAGGGGGTCTTCCTGTGCAGTCAGGCTTTTATGCCTTATATGGTAGGCCAGAAATACGGGCGGATTATTAATGTCAGCTCGATTTGGGGCATCTCTGGCGCTTCCTGCGAAGTCGTTTATTCGGCAGCCAAAGGCGGGGTAAATGCCTTTACGAAGGCGCTGGCCAAAGAGCTTGCTCCGTCCGGAGTAACGGTGAACGCCGTGGCTCCCGGTGCGGTGCAAACCGAGATGATGAGCGGCTTCTCGGAGGAAGAGATCAGGCAGCTGGAGGAAGAAATACCTGCGGGCAGACTGGCGACGGCCGAGGAAATCTCCTCGCTTGTGTATTTCCTGGCGCTGCCCGAGTCTGGGTATATCACGGGTCAGATCATCAGCCCAAACGGGGGCTGGATCACCTGATAGCTGCCGGGTTTAGACGCTTCTCGGCCCAACCCGGCAGGGGCCGATTTAAAAATCGCAGCCTGCGCCTGTTTATTTTACCACCTGCCTTGACCGTGTGGAGGCTGCATAAATAAGCTCCTTTTATCACATATTACGAGTGTTGACCCATTCCATTCGCTCAAGTGATAGGAGGAGTAAAACAATGTCATCTGTACTGAATAATTTCGATTCCTGGAAAAAGTTCCTTGGCGAGCGCATCAAACATGCCGAAAATTCCGGCATGAGTGAAGAAACGATTGCGAATCTGGCTTTTGAAATCGGGGGCTTCCTTGAAGATAAAGTTGATCCGCAAAATGCTTCCAACCGTGCGCTGAAAGAACTTTGGGAAGTCGGAGACGAAGAAGAGCGCAGAACCATTGCCCGTTTGATGGTGAAGCTGGCCAAGAAAAACGCATAACAAGCGGTTGGGTGATAAGCTACACGACTTCCGCTTTCATTCGGCTTTGGTCCCGAATCGTATACGGTCTGATATGCGGCGGAAAGCTCCCGGGAGGGAGCTTTTCGTATGTCTTGATTTTTATACCTCTGCTTGCCTTTCAATACCGTTTTCTATATCATTAAAAATGATGTGTTGTTCGTGAGTTATGGCGAGTTTGATCGGATGGGAAGGAATCATGTCCTCCATTGTCGAATGAAGTATGAGCAGGGGAAAGGGTGTAGGGTTTTGGGAGAACAACAACAGTGGTATCTAGAATATACCATACATAAGAATCGTCCAGGTCTTTTGGGGGATATTGCTTCCATGCTGGGGATGCTGGAGGTCAACATTTTAACCATCAATGGTGTCGAAGGAAAAACCCGGGGAATGCTGCTGGAAACGGATGATGAACGGAAAATCGCGCTGCTTGGCGACATGTTGAAAACCGTCGGCAGCGTTACTGTTTCAGCACTAAGACATCCTAAACTTGTAGATATTCTTGCTGTTCGCCACGGCCGGTATATAGACCGAGATTCCGATGATTTGAAAACTTTCCGGTTTACCCGCGACGAACTTGGGTTGCTTGTTGACTTTTTGGGTGAATTATTTAAAAGAGAAGGTCATCAAGTCATCGGCTTACGCGGAATGCCGAGAGTGGGCAAAACGGAATCGATTATTGCCGGCAGCGTCTGCGCCATGAAACACTGGACTTTTGTATCTTCAACTCTTCTGCGCCAAACGGTGCGTAGTCAGCTTTCGGAAGAAGAATGCAATCCATCAAATGTATTCATTATTGACGGGATTGTGAGTACTTTGCGTTCTAATGAGAAACACTACCAGTTACTGCAGCAGATTATGTCCATGCCTTCCACCAAGGTGGTTGAGCATCCGGACGTTTTTATGAAAGAATCCGAATACAATTATGACGATTTTGACATTATTATTGAATTGCGAAACAATCCGGATGAGGAAATCGTTTATGATACGTTTGTAACCATTTATAACGAAGAAATCTAGGGGCAGATTGAGCCATATTAAAAGCAGGAGGTGATGGTAAATGTCAGATTTAGGCCAGCAGCTTAAAGAAGCGCGTTTGGCACGCGGCTTATCGCTGGATGATGTTCAGGAAATGACAAAAATTAGAAAACGATATTTAGAGGCCATCGAGGCCGGTGATTATAAAGTTCTTCCAGGAAGTTTCTATGTTAGAGCGTTTATAAAAACATATGCAGAGGCTGTAGGCGTCAGCTCGGAGGAGCTGCTGAATGAACATCAGCAGACCGTTCCTTCCGCTGAGCCCGAACCGGTTATGGAGCCTGTCTTGCAGCGGAGAAGAACCAAAGCGTCTTCCGAAGGAAATTCCAAGTGGCTTTCCACCGTTCTTATGTGGTCCTTCCTGGTGATTATTGTTGCGGTTATTTATTTAGTGGTGATCAACAATAACAAAGGAGACAGCAATAAAACAGCAGACCCTACTCCGGTTACAAGCGGCGAAGTGTCGCCAAGCGACGCGGCAGCCGGGGTACCGTCGGCAAGCCCTGATCCGTCCGGTGCGGCAGGCGGCGGTCAGGCTTCGGTTCCGCCGACAGCTCCTCCTTCATCAGATCCCGCTTCCTCGGATGCAGCGGGGAATCCGGAAGGTTCGACTCCTCCGGCAACAGACGGTGTTGTCGTGACGCCGGACGGCAAAAAGGGCAGTGCTGTGCAGTTCCAGGTACAAAGCCCGAACGGGGCGCCTGTTCCCGTGCAGATCACGGCAAGCGGAGGCAAAAGCTGGGTGGAGGTTCGCCGGGTAGACAAAGACGGAGAGAAACTCTATTACCAAAACCTTGAAGATGGTCAAACCATTACTTATGATTTGGACAGCCAAGGCATGTTTGTCAAATCGGGCGCTTCTCCTTATACGACCATTACGGTTGGAGGGCAGCCGGTGGTGGATGAGCGAAATACGGCTAAAATCCAGTTGAACCTAGTATCTCCGGAAGATGCAGGGTCTGCTGGAGGCACAACGGATAACGCCGAGGGAACCGAAGGAACGTCCGCTCCATAAGGTCTTATCGCATAACCGTTTTCTTCATAGGAAAGAATAACATTGCAACTGCTTGGGTCAGCCGGCAATGATCTTGACTATGAAGAGAGGTGGGCATTGTGATAACAAGCTGGATTGTAGCAGGGATCGGGATCATCGTATCGCTGATCGGCTACTACCTCACGCCAAATGCTTGGGGATACGGAATATTGGGATTCGGGTTGGCTCATATTGTGCTTGGCGTTTTGAACATGTTCCGAACGCCGGAAAGAAGCACACATTAAACTGAAGGACTCCGGACAGGCGCTTTTCTAAAGGGAAAAGCGCCTGTTTTGTGTTTATGAAGCCGGTGAGGTGAGCTTGCCCGCATCCCGCTTTGTTTTTAATGAGGCGGGTTTCAAGAAAATGGACTTGCAACGTTGTTTTTCCTATAATAGATAACACAAAACAGAGAAAAGGATAGTGATTTTATGGCTTCAGAAAGCTCATTTGATATTGTCTCCAAATTTGATATGCAGGAGCTAACCAACGCGATTAATCAGACGGAACGCGAAATTGATAACCGCTTTGACTTCAAGAACAGCAAAAGCAGCCTGACGCTGGAGAAGGATGCCCTGGTGATTGCATCGGATGATGAATATAAGCTGGGGGCAGTCATTGATATTTTACAGTCCAAAATGATTAAACGCGGTTTGCCGATCAAAAATCTCGATTACGGCAAGGTTGAACCGGCGTCCCTCGGGACGGTCCGCCAGCGCATCAAACTGAAACAGGGGATTGAACAGGATGTGGCTAGAAAAATCAATACGCTCATCCGGGATTCGAAGCTGAAAGTAAAAAGCCAGATCCAAGGGGACTCGATTCGGGTCACCGGTAAAAGCAAAGACGATCTTCAATCGGTGATGGCTCTGCTTAGAAATGCCGACATCCAGCTGGATCTTCAATTTACAAACTTTAAGTAATCGGCAGACTCAAGTAGTCACAGCCCCCGAATGGGGTTAATGATGTGATGTAATGCTGTAATGATCTTCTCCGAGGGATATTTTGACTCTGATTTTGCCGTATATTATACTTGTTAAGATATATTTTGGGTGTTCTTAGTCTGCATCTTTGGGGGAAATTATCATGAACGGCTTAGGGTCGAAAGAAGCAAGGACAAATAAGATCCGGAACTTGTACGGGGAGGATGAGTTGTGAATTTACCGAATAAAATAACGTTGTCCCGGATTTTTTTAATTCCGCTGATGCTGGTGTTTCTGCTGATCGATGAGAAGAACTTCAGCAGCCTGCATTGGGGGAACTATAGCCTGCCGCTGAATCAGCTGATTGCAGCGCTGCTGTTTATTGTGGCCGCGAGCACGGACGGAATTGACGGCTATTTGGCTCGCAAAAATAATATGGTCACGAATCTTGGGAAATTGCTGGACCCTCTTGCCGATAAGCTTTTGGTTGCGGCGGTTCTGGTATCCTTGACTGCCATGGGCAAATGCAGCGCGTGGATTTCGGTTATTATTATCAGCCGGGAGTTCGCGGTAACCGGACTTCGCGAGGTTGCCCTGCTGGAGGGTTCGGTCATTGCGGCGAGCAAATGGGGCAAAGCCAAAACGATTACCCAAATTATTGCGATCAGCGCATTGCTGCTGAATAATTTCCCGTTTGAATGGATCAACATTCCGTTTGACGATATCGCGATTTGGCTTGCAGCCGTTATTACTATCTACTCCGGCATTGATTATTTTGTGAAGAATAAAAGCATCCTTTCTTTATCTAAAGTTTAAGCATTAAGGACAGCTTCACTATTTGCAGCAAAGGGGTTGGACAGAAGTGAAAGCCGAAATTATCGCTGTCGGAACCGAGCTTCTGCTTGGTCAAATTGTAAATACAAATGCACAGTATTTGTCACAGGAATTGGCCGCTCTCGGTATTGATGTTTATTTTCAGACCGTGGTCGGCGACAATATGGACCGCCTTCAGGAAGCGATTCGCACAGCGCAGAAGCGGGCGGACGTTTTGATCTTTACAGGAGGTCTGGGACCTACGCAGGACGATTTGACCAAAGATGCCCTTGCCGCCGTGCTCGGACGTTCCTTGCATTTGGACAGGCTGGCTATGGATCATGTTGAGCAGTTCTTTAAAGACCGTTCCCGTCCTATGACCGAAAATAATAAACGCCAGGCTTTGTCGATTGACGGGGCTTCGCCGCTTCCCAATTCGACCGGTCTTGCGATCGGCAATGCTTTATCGGAAGACGGCAAACATTACATACTGCTGCCAGGTCCGCCTAAGGAACTGATGCCGATGTTTGAAGAGCAGGTTAAAAACTGGATTCTTCAGCATGTGCTTACCGAGGAGAAACCCCTGTACTCCAGGATGCTGAAGTTTGCCGGAATTGGAGAATCCGCTCTTGAAACGGAATTGCTTGATCTGATTGAAGGCCAAAGCGATCCGACTCTGGCTCCTTATGCGAAAGAAAGCGAAGTGACGGTGCGGGTTTCTACCAAGGCTTTATCGGTTACAGAGGCAGAGGAGAAGCTGGATGCGCTTGAAGCTCAGATTCGTGCGCGGCTTCCCGAGAATCTTTATGCCAATGAAGATGTGCCGATTGAGAAAGTAATTGTCGATCTGCTTACAGAACACCATTTGACCGTGGCTGTTGCGGAAAGCTGTACAGGCGGCTTGCTGATGGGGAATCTGACGGCTATTCCCGGATGTGCAACGGTCTTTAAAGGCGGAATCGTTTGTTATTCCAACGACATGAAAGAGAAACTCCTGAATGTTCCTCATGATTTGCTGGAAGGGGAAGAGGCACCGGGGGCGGTCAGTAAGGAAACAGCCGAGGTGCTGGCCGAGCAGGTGCGGATGGTTATGGATGCCGATTTTGGTTTGTCGGTAACCGGCGTAGCCGGCCCGGCTTATTCCGAACGGAAACCCGTGGGTCTCGTTTATATCGGACTTTCCGAACGGGGCAAACCGACAACCACTTTCCAATTGAATTTGAAAGGCAATCGTGAGACGATCCGGCTCCGTTCGGCCAAGTCGATTCTTTACCAGCTTTGGCGCAGGCTGAACGAACGGGCTTTGGTTTGAACATGGAATAAGGAAAGTATTCCTGTTTTGCAATATGCAGGAGTTTCCTTTATAATGGTTTTAGCGGAAGAACCGCAGCAACTTTCCTTAAGATTGCTGCGGTTCTTTTTTATGGCACTGACAAACGTACCGGATTCAGGGCAAGGGTGCAATGCGGGCGAGCAAATGAAGGCAGGAGGCGAGCAACTTCAAAAAAACGAATGTATGTTCGAAAAATGCTTGGCAAAAGCTCTAAAACAAGGTATAATTTATGTAGGAAGAACGTTTGTATTTATTCTCATTAAGGATGTGAGCTGATTGTCAGATCGTCGTGCAGCGTTGGAAATGGCGCTTCGTCAAATAGAAAAACAATTCGGTAAAGGTTCCATTATGAAATTGGGAGAATCGACCCACATGCAAGTGGAAATCGTTCCCAGTGGCTCCTTGGCTTTAGATATTGCACTCGGCACCGGCGGGTTTCCCCGCGGCCGTATTATTGAAGTATATGGACCGGAATCCTCCGGTAAAACAACGGTAGCACTTCATGCTATTGCGGAAGTACAAAAGATTGGCGGACAAGCCGCTTTTATTGATGCGGAGCATGCGCTTGACCCTTCTTATGCCAACAAGCTTGGCGTAAATATTGATGAATTGCTGCTGTCTCAGCCGGATACGGGCGAGCAGGCACTGGAAATCGCCGAAGCGCTTGTACGCAGCGGTGCCGTTGATATCATTGTTATCGACTCCGTTGCGGCATTGGTGCCTAAAGCGGAAATTGAAGGCGAAATGGGCGACTCCCATGTTGGTCTTCAAGCAAGACTGATGTCCCAGGCTTTGCGTAAGTTGTCCGGGGCAATCAGCAAATCGAAGACGATCGCTATCTTTATTAACCAGTTGCGGGAGAAGGTTGGCGTTATGTTCGGCAATCCGGAGACCACTCCAGGCGGCCGGGCTTTGAAATTCTACTCCACGGTACGTCTTGATGTCCGCCGTATTGAGACGATTAAAATGGGCAACGACATGGTGGGGAACCGTACCCGGGTTAAAGTCGTGAAGAACAAGGTAGCTCCTCCTTTCAAACAAGCTGAGCTTGACATTATGTACGGCGAAGGTATTTCAAGAGAAGGAAGCATTGTCGACATTGGGGTCGAATTGGATATCGTAGACAAGAGTGGTGCCTGGTACTCCTATGCTGGCGAACGTTTGGGCCAAGGCCGGGAGAATGCCAAGCAGTTTTTGAAAGAGCATAAGGAGATTGCTGATGCCATCGAGCTTAAAATTCGTGAGGCAAGCAGCTTGACCACGGTTGTTCCTGCGGTTTCTGCAGAAGATGATGAAGCGGACCGACTGGAAGAACAGGCGCTTTTTGAAGCTGAATAAGACGTTTTCAATCCAGCGCTCTGTGGAAATCCCAGAGCGCTTTTTTGCATGCAATCAAATGGGAAACCAAGGGAGACGATCCGATGCCGGAACAGCAGGAAGAGCAAGCAGCTGACGTGTTGGCTTCTTTTCCGGAGCGCGAGCAGTTGGAAATTACCAGTGTGAAGCAGCTGCAAGGCTGGAAAAATAGACAAAGGTATCGCATTTGTTTTATGGAGCACTGTCTGGAAGTGCATGAGAATACGATGATCAAATTCCGCATGCTCAAAGGGGGGCTGTTCACCCGGACCGAGCTGGAAGAGATAGTTAAGGCCGATGAGAAACAACAGGCTTATGCGGCGGGGCTTGCTTATTTAGGAAGGAAACCCCGTACCAGGCATGAAGTGACGGTACGGCTTCAAGAGAAGGGCTGGAGCGAAAGGGTCGCCGTGCAAACGGCAGACCGGCTGGAGCGGGAAGGTTATCTGAATGATGCTGAGTACGCTGTAGAATGGGCTCAGCAGCGGCTTGAGGGCCAAGGCAAGGGTAAGCTGTGGATCAGGCAGGAACTGCGTCAGAAAGGCATCTCCAAGCCGTATATCGAAGCTGCACTGGAGCAGGTGGATGAAGAGGCCGAATTCGAAGCCGCACGGACGCTGGCCGAGAAGCGCTGGCAGCGGACGAATGGGGAACCGCAAGAGCGGAAACGTAAAATCGGAGCTTTCCTGATGCGCCGAGGATTTAAAGGAGGCGTCGTATCGAGGGTGATACGGGGCTTAGGCGAAACAGATGATGAATGGATGATTAACGAGGAGGAGGATTTCTGATCCTTCGCTCCCAAACAAAGGCGCGGCAACATGTCACAGCTTGACAATTTCTTTCGCGGAATAATAAAATGAACAAGAATCCTATAGACATTTTTCTTTCCAAAATGTAATTTCTATAATGATTCCTATCGTGTGTATCCTGTATTTGCCAATCTTCCGCGGGATATAGCCGAAGAAGCACATGGGCAGCATGTGCGACTTACTGAATCGTCTTGTTTTTCGATTCTTTGTATGAGAAGACTAAAGGGAAAAGTAATTTGACAACTGCACTCTCCCAAGGAATGCCTTGGAGAAAACAACGGGGAGGTGAAAGACATGATGCAAGTGTGGCTTTCGATCATTCTCGTTGTCGTCGCATTAATCTTTGGGTTCGGGATCGGATATTTTATCCGCAAATCTCTTGCAGAAGCTAAAATTTCCAGTGCAGAACATGCTGCGCTTCAGATCGTAGAAAACGCGAAGAAAGAAGCAGAAGCACTGAAGAAGGAAACGGTACTGGAAGCCAAGGATGAAATCCATAAGCTCCGGACCGAAGCTGATAAAGACATTCGTGAACGTCGGAATGAAGCCCAACGACAGGAAAGACGATTGTTGCAAAAAGAAGAGTCGCTGGATAAGAAAATTGAATCATTAGAACGCAAAGAAGAGCAAATGGTCGGCAAGGAGAAACGTATCGAAGAAACGCAGCAGCAGATTGAAATGCTGTACAAGAAACAGGTAGCTGAGCTGGAACGGATCTCCAACCTTACGATGGAAGATGCTCGCAGCATTATCCTGAACAATGTGGAGCAGGAAGTTCGCCATGAGACAGCCCAGATGATCAAAGACATCGAGCAGCAGGCCAAAGAGGAAGCGGACAAGAAATCCCGTGAAATCATCACGCTCGCGATTCAGCGCTGCGCGGCTGATCATGTAGCCGAAACCACGGTATCTGTGGTAACATTGCCGAACGAAGAAATGAAAGGCCGGATTATCGGTCGTGAGGGCCGCAACATCAGAGCCCTTGAAACGTTGACCGGTATTGATCTTATCATTGATGATACGCCGGAAGCGGTTATTTTGTCCGGATTTGATCCAATCCGCCGTGAGATTGCCCGCAATGCTCTTGAGAAGCTGGTTGCCGATGGACGGATCCATCCGGCCCGCATCGAAGAGATGGTGGAGAAATCCCGCCGCGAGGTAGACGAGCGGATTCGCGAATACGGCGAACAGGCAACGTTCGAGGTTGGTGTTCATGGTCTTCATCCGGATTTGATCAAAATCCTGGGACGTCTGAAGTTCCGGACAAGCTATGGCCAGAACGTGCTCAAGCATTCGATGGAAGTCGCTTATTTGGCCGGCCTTATGGCCGGAGAGCTTGGCGAAGACATCGTATTGGCCAAACGCGCAGGTCTGTTGCACGATATCGGCAAAGCGCTTGACCATGAGGTGGAAGGCTCCCACGTCGAGATCGGCGTAGAGCTTGCGAAGAAATACAAAGAGCATCCAGTGGTCATCAACAGTATCGCTTCCCACCATGGGGACGAAGAAGCGACCTCTGTGATTGCAATGCTTGTAGGCGCTGCTGACGCCTTGTCTGCAGCCCGTCCAGGAGCTCGCCGTGAAACGCTTGAAACGTATATCCGGCGGCTTGAGAAATTGGAGGAAATTTCCGAATCGTTTGAGGGCGTTGAGAAATCCTATGCAATCCAGGCTGGCCGTGAGGTACGGGTTATGGTGCAGCCGGAGAAGATCGACGACGCCGAAAGCTTCCGTCTTGCCCGCGACATTACGAAGACGATTGAGAATGAACTGGATTATCCGGGACATATTAAGGTCACCGTTATTCGCGAAACACGAGCGGTTGAATACGCCAAGTAAAGGAAATTGCCCAGGCGGCCCTTCAGGGCCGCCTGTTTCTTTTTTGTAAAAGCAAACGGCTCTTAGCCAAATGGAGAATCAGAGGAGGACTTAACGTTGAAGGTGCTGTTTATCGGAGACATCGTGGGGCAAACAGGACGCAAGGCACTTAAAGAAACGCTGCCTCAGCTCAAAAGCAAATACAACCCTGATATTATTATTGCGAACGGTGAAAATGCCGCTTCGGGAAGAGGGATTACGAAGTCGATAGCCAAGGATTTTTTTGAAATGGGCATTCATGGCTTGACCATGGGCAATCATACCTGGGATAACAAGGAGATCTTTGAATTTATAGACGATGAGCCGCGGATGATCAGACCGGCCAATTATCCGCCGGGAACTCCAGGCAGAGGATATACGGTTATCAGGAACGGCAATAAAGAGCTGGCGCTCATAAACCTGATGGGCCGTACCTTCCTGCCGCCGCTGGACTGCCCGTTCCGCGCAGCAGATGAAATTGTGGATCAGCTGAAGAAGAAACACAAGTTTATTTTTGTGGACTTCCATGCTGAAGCTACTTCAGAGAAAATTGCG
This sequence comes from Paenibacillus yonginensis, assembly GCF_001685395.1. Classification (NCBI taxonomy): domain Bacteria; kingdom Bacillati; phylum Bacillota; class Bacilli; order Caryophanales; family Paenibacillaceae; genus Paenibacillus; species Paenibacillus yonginensis. The sequence continues at coordinate 1,158,463 of NZ_CP014167.1, forward strand.
ATGGGCTGGCATCTGGACGGACGCGCCTCCGTAGTCGTAGGTACGCATACGCATGTGCAAAGCAATGACGACATCGTGCTGCCGGAAGGCACGGCTTATATTACCGATGTGGGTATGGTCGGCTCCAGAGAGGGCATCCTCGGCATGGAACGTGAAGCGGTGCTGCGCAAGTTCAAAACCCAGCTTCCTGTTCGTTTCCAGGTGTGCAATGGCAAATGGCAATTCCACGCTATTGTTGCCGATCTGGATGACCAGACTGGCAAAGCGAAGTCTATCCGCAAAATAAGGCTGCTCGAAGACGAATGGACGATGGATTAACAAGCCTGAGCGTGCTGTCAACCGGGTGGCCAAGGGTGTTGCTTGACTAACCGGCTCTGTGGAGTCTATAGCCGTGAACTGTAGATTCACGGCGCTGGGACGGGGCAGTGAGCGGAGACTCTTTTTTATCTGATCGCTTCCAAAAAGAAGGAATTATTCCAAATCTCCCGAATATGATCTAACAGATCATCTGTCAAGGTAGTGGAAACCAAACTATTAATCACAGGGAGGTACTTACCATGGAAGTATTAAAGGTTTCAGCAAAATCCAACCCCAACTCCGTTGCCGGTGCACTTGCGGGTGTGCTGAGAGAACGAGGCGCTGCTGAACTTCAGGCGATCGGTGCAGGTGCGCTTAATCAGGCCATCAAGGCGGTGGCCATTGCCCGTGGGTTTGTGGCTCCCAGCGGAGTCGATCTGATTTGTGTCCCTGCTTTTACGGATATTGTGATAGACGGAGAAGACCGGACAGCCATCAAGCTGATTGTGGAGCCGAGATGAAACCTTTTTAATCAACCTGTTTGCCGGGGGCAGACAGGTTTTTTGCATTTTCAACTATAATTTTTACTATAATGGAACTTAACACCGCTGGATGAGGGAGAGTTCAACCTGAATTTTGATGAAGGGTAGTGAAGGGATTGAAGTGGGGAATTATTGATTTTCATTGTGATGCCTTAAGCAAGCTGCAGGAGAACCCTAACATTCGGTTTGAGGAGGATGAGAGGCTGGATGTATCAGCCAAGAAACTTCGGCAGGGCGGAGTGGGCCTGCAGTGTTTTGCCGTATTCATCGACGATGAACAGGAGAAAGCCCGGATTGGGCGGGTGCTGGAGCAGATCAGCTTATACCGCACGGAGGTGGAGAAAGCCGGAATTCCGCTGATAACAAGCCGGCAGGAGCTGGCTTCCTTAAACGCCGCCGGAGGGGGAACCGGGGGGATGCTTTCACTGGAGGGCGCGCATGGACTTGAGGGCAACCTGAAATATGTGCAGAATTGCTATGATCTTGGCGTGCGGTTTCTGGGCATTACATGGAACCATGCCAACTGGGCTGCGGACGGCATTATGGAGCCGCGGGGCGGCGGCTTTACACAGAAGGGCCTTGAACTGATCAAGCTGTGCCATGAGCTGGGCATTATTTTGGATGTGTCCCATTTGTCGCTTAAAGGATTCTGGGAGCTGACCGAAGCGGCGGAGAAGGCCGGCAAGCCGTTTATCGCCTCGCATTCCAACAGCATTAACATTTGCGATCATCCGCGGAACCTGTCCGATGAGCAGATACGGACGATAGTCCGTCTCGGCGGAAGAATCGGCCTGACCTTTGTGCCTCCATTCGTCAAAGCTTCCGGTCCCGTCAAAATGACCGACCTTCTTCCGCATCTGGAGCATATGTGTTCCCTCGGGGCCGAAAATCATCTCATGTTTGGATCGGACTTCGACGGCATCGACGAACATATTGAAGGTTTGGAAAATGCCGCCTGCTACGTCAAATGGAAAGAGCTGCTGCTCAAATACTACGCAGAGCCGCTCGTAGACAAGTGGCTGAGCCTCAATGCGATGCGGTTTTTGCAAACCTGGCTCCCAGCAACAAAGAAAGCGCTTTAATCTATAACGAACCGAGAACGGTTTAATCGAAAACTACTATATGAATTAGGCGCGAAAACGCTTGCTTTTTACACCCCGCCGACATAAAATTGACATGATTATGAAACAGATATTTCATATTTTGGAGGGGGATGACCCCTCAGCAGCCTTGATTTTTGTGAAATAGTCATGCACTTATTAAATTCTTCTGATGCGATACGATTAAAGGGGTGGGCGGTTTGATTAGTCAATTGTCATGGAAAATCGGCGGGCAGCAGGGTGAAGGCGTAGAAAGTACGGATCGGATTTTTTCAACAGCTTTGAATCGTTTGGGGTATTATTTGTACGGCTACAGACATTTTTCATCCCGTATCAAAGGCGGACATACCAACAACAAGATCAGAATCAGCACCAGTCCGATCCGGGCCATTTCCGATGACTTGGACATTTTGGTGGCTTTCGACCAAGAAAGCATCGACCTCAATGCCCATGAGCTTTGTCAGGACGGGGTTATTGTGGCGGACGCCAAATTCAATCCAACCGTTCCTGATGGCAGCAGCGCCAAGCTGTTTGCAGTTCCTATTACAGCTATTGCAGAAGAACTTGGCACTTCCTTAATGAAAAACATGGTTGCTTCCGGAGCATCCTGGGCACTGCTCGGATTGCCGCTGGAGGTATTCAATAAAGCGGTTGAAGAAGAATTCGGCCGCAAAGGCCAAGCGATCGTCGACAAGAACGTTGAAGCGGTCAAACGCGGCGCCGAATACGTGCTTGAGCTGGCTGGCGGTCCGCTGGAGCGCTTCCAGCTGGAGCCGGCTGACGGCAAAGAGAAATTGTTTATGATCGGCAACGATGCCATCGGCCTTGGCGCCGTTGCGGCGGGCTGCCGGATCATGAGCGCGTATCCGATTACGCCCGCTTCGGAAATCATGGAATACCTGATCAAGAAGCTTCCGAAGTTTGGCGGCACCGTCGTGCAAACCGAAGACGAAATTGCAGCGATTACGATGGCGATTGGCGCCAACTATGCCGGGGTAAGAACGATGACGGCTTCCGCAGGTCCTGGTTTGTCCTTGATGATGGAAGCAATCGGCCTTGCGGGCATGACGGAAACGCCGGTTGTCATTGTTGACACTCAGCGCGGTGGACCGTCAACCGGTCTTCCGACCAAGCAGGAGCAGAGTGATATCAATGCGCTGATCTACGGCACGCATGGTGAAATTCCGAAGATTGTACTTGCACCAAGCTCGATCGAAGAATGTTTCTATGATACGATCCAGGCCTTTAATTTGGCTGAAAAATATCAAGTGCCGGTTATTCTGGCGACCGACCTGCAGCTTTCGCTTGGCAAGCAGTCTTGTGAGCTGCTTGATTACAGCAAAATCAAAATCGATCGCGGCGCGCTGGTGGAGGAAACGCCAGAACGTGAAGACGGCAGCTTGTTCAAACGTTATGAGCTGACCAACAGCGGCGTATCGCCGCGGATTATTCCAGGCAAGAAAAACGGCATTCATCACGTAACCGGCGTTGAGCATGACGAATCCGGCCGGCCATCTGAAAGCCCGGTGAACCGCCAGAATATGATGGATAAACGCCTTCGGAAGCTGGACGGCATTCAAGTCGACAATCCGATTCATGTACAGGCTCCGCACGAGAATCCGGACCTGTTGATTATCGGCATGGGTTCGACCGGCGGCACAATCGACCAAGCTCGCGTAAGACTGGAAGAAGACGGCATTACTACGAATCATATTACCGTTCGTTTGATGCACCCGTTCCCGGTTAATGAAATCACACCTTATCTGGAGAAAGCAAAAAAAGTGATTGTTCTCGAAAATAACGCAACCGGACAACTAGCCGGACTGATCAAGCTGAATGTCGGCTTCCGCGACAAAATCGTGAACATGCTCAAATATGACGGCACACCGTTCCTGCCGTCCGAAGTGTACAGCAAATGTTTGAAGGTCAATGAACAGTCAGCAGCAGAGAAACAAAGCGGGGAGTTGGTTAAAAATGGCAACTTTTAAAGAATTCCGCAACAACGTCAAGCCGAACTGGTGTCCCGGCTGCGGAGACTTCTCCGTACAGGCGGCTATCCAGCGTGCAGCAGCGAATGTCGGACTCGAGCCTGAGCAGCTGGCAGTCATTTCGGGAATCGGATGCTCCGGCCGGATTTCCGGTTACATCAACGCTTACGGCCTGCATGGCATCCATGGCCGTGCTCTTCCGATCGCCCAAGGCGTTAAGCTGGCGAACCGCGATCTGACGGTTATCGCCTCCGGCGGCGACGGCGACGGCTTTGCTATCGGGATGGGGCATACGATTCATGCGATCCGCCGCAACATCAATATCACTTACATCGTTATGGATAACCAGATTTACGGCCTGACGAAAGGCCAAACCTCCCCGCGCAGCGCAGAGGGCTTCAAAACAAAAAGCACCCCTGAAGGTTCGATTGAATCGGCGCTGTCACCGCTGGAGCTGGCTTTGTCCTCCGGAGCCACGTTTGTGGCCCAGTCGTTCTCAAGCGACCTCAAGCAGCTGACCGCTTTGATCGAGGAAGGCATCAAACACGAAGGTTTCTCTTTAATCAACGTCTTCAGCCCTTGCGTTACTTTCAATAAAGTAAACACTTACGACTGGTTTAAAGAGAACATCACCAATTTGGATACGGTAGAAGGTTATGATTCCAGCAACCGCATCCAAGCCATGACCAAACTGATGGAAACGGGAGGGCTGCTGACAGGGCTCATTTATCAGAATAAGGAACGGAAGAGCTACGAGGACCTCGTTCCGGGCTTCCGCCAAGAGCCGCTTGCAGCTCAAAACCCGGAAATTACCGCCGAAGAGTTTGATAAACTGGTGGCGGAGTTTAAATAAGAATATCGGGTTGGTTGATTAAAACCTAACCAAATTGTCACAAGGCACCCGAAGCGGGTGCCTTTGCCTTTTGTGTCGAAAGATGTATAATGGGTAAGGATGTTTTTTGTTGTGAAAAAAAGTACAGTAAAAAAGTACAGTAGGAGTGAACCCCACCATGAGTAAAATCGTATCTGTTGGCGTTTCCGGACGTCATGTCCACTTGACTCAGGAACATATTGAAATGTTGTTCGGCGAAGGTTATCAGCTGACTGAATTCAAACCTTTGTCCCAGCCCGGCCAATTTGCTGCAAATGAACAAGTTGCCGTGGTTGGACCTAAAGGCGAATTCGCTAAAGTCCGGATCCTTGGACCAGCCCGTCCTGCTTCCCAGGTTGAAATTTCCCGTACCGACTCCTTTGCAATCGGCGTACCTGCTCCGGTTCGTGAATCCGGCAACATTGAAGGTACCCCAGGCATTAAAATTAAAGGGCCAAAAGGTGAAATTGAACTGGATAAAGGAGTAATCGTGGCAGCTCGTCATATTCATTTCCATACTTCCGATGCCGCTAAATGGGGGATTGCGGACAAGCAGCTGCTTAAAGTGCGTGTAGGCGGCGAACGCGGCGTTGTGTTCGAGAACGTAATTGCCCGTGTTTCCGATTCTTTTGCCCTCGATATGCACATTGATACGGACGAAGCAAATGCAGCCGGCGTCAAAAACGGCGACAGCGCTGAAATCGTAGAATAAAAGCGTTAAATGGTCTGATAAACAGCAGCTCCGGAATTTTTCCGGGCTGCTGTTTTTGTTTTTTACAAAACGCCTGCAAAGACAGGATATGGATAAACACGGTGATGCGGCTAGAAATAGCAGTCCGTGCATGTTATAATTTGATGTAATGCATTTTTAAATAATTGTCCCGCGGGGATAAAGATAGACAGTAAGGAGTGAGCCGTTAATGGCTAAGGAGACAAAGGATTACTCCAAATATTTTGATTTCTCGGATGCCAAGATCATCTCTGAAGATGAGAACGGGAAAAAGATCCGGATTCGCGGCCGGGAAATCCATATTTTCTCCGAACCGAACCAGAAGCAGGAGAAGCAGCGCGGCAAGGAAGCGGTTCAGGTTCATTACGATACGGCTGTGCCTGAGGAGCTGAGCAGGCTGGGGGCGGGCAAACACTATATCGTATACACCTTCGGCTGCCAGATGAACGAACATGACTCGGAGACCATCAAAGGTCTGCTTGAGCAGATGGGTTATCAGCCGACCGAGGATCGTAAAGAAGCCGATATCATTCTGCTGAATACGTGCGCTATTCGCGAGAATGCGGAAGATAAAGTGTTTGGCGAACTGGGCCACCTCAAGCATCTGAAGACCGAAAAACCAGACATGCTGCTTGGCGTGTGCGGCTGTATGTCCCAGGAAGAGAACGTGGTTAACCGGATTCTTCAGAAGCACGGTTTCGTAGACATGATCTTCGGTACGCATAATATTCACCGCCTGCCTTTCCTGATTCAGGAATCGCTGATGAGCAAGGAAATGGTCGTGGACGTATGGTCCAAGGAAGGCGACATTATCGAAAATCTGCCTAAGAAACGCGAAGGCATGCGTGCATGGGTAAATATTATGTATGGCTGCGATAAGTTTTGCACGTACTGCATCGTGCCGTTTACCCGGGGCAAGGAGCGCAGCCGCCGTCCGGAGGACGTCATTGCCGAGGTTCGCGAGCTGGCGCGTCAGGGCTTCAAGGAAATTACGCTGCTGGGACAGAACGTGAATGCGTACGGCAAGGATTTTACCGATATGACGTATTCTTTCGCCGATTTGATGGATGATATCCATAAGATTGACATTCCGCGAATCCGCTTCACGACTTCTCATCCGCGTGATTTCGACGATGAGCTGGTGGCGGTTCTCGCCAAAGGCGGCAACCTGGTCGAGCATATCCATCTGCCGGTGCAGTCGGGCAGCACGGAAATGCTGAAAATGATGGGCCGGAAATATTCGCGCGAACATTATCTGGAGCTGGTGCGCAAGATCAAAGCCGCGATTCCGAACGTTTCCTTAACGACGGACATTATCGTAGGTTTCCCTGGCGAAACAGACGAGCAGTTTGAAGAAACGTTGTCGCTTGTCCGGGAAGTCGGCTATGACTCTGCTTATACGTTTATTTATTCCCCGCGTGAAGGAACACCTGCGGCTTCCATGAAGGATGACATTCCCATGCAGGTCAAGAAGGAACGCCTGTACCGGCTGAATCGCGCGATCGAAGAAAGCAGCCGCGCCATCAATGAACAGTTCAAAGGACAAATCGTTGAGGTGCTTGTTGAAGGCGAAAGCAAAAATAACGCCAAGGTGCTTGCGGGAAGAACCCGTACCAATAAACTGGTTCATTTTGAAGGGGGTCCGGAATTGATCGGCACTTTCGTTCATGTGGAAATTACCGATCCGATGACCTGGTACATCAAAGGTAAAATTGTCAGCAGCCCGGTGGCTGCCGTTTAATAAAGGATATACAAAGCAATATAAAGGGTTCAAAACGATTAACCCAAGATGCGAAAGGGAGGAATTCAAAGTGGCAGGATTGCAGGATATGTCTGACGCCCAAGGCGGAATTCCGGATTCCGCTTCGCGTATGTTTACCCGTAATGAAATTATGGAGAAATCGAGGGAGCTGGCAGAGCTGATCCGCGGAAGCGAGGAAGCGCAAATCTTCAAGCAGGCGGAGCAGCAAATCCAGGGCCATCAACGGGTCCAGTCGCTGATTGCGCAAATGAAGAAAAAGCAGAAGGAGATCGTGGCTTTCGAAAGCATGCGCAACCAGGAGATGGTGAGTCGGATCGAGAAAGAGATTGACGAACTGCAGGCCGAGATCGACGCGATTCCGCTTGTGACTGAATATCAGCAAAGTCAAGCGGACATGAACTATTTGCTTCAATTTGTAATGTCCGCGATCCAGGATACAGTCTCACAAAAGATTAACGTAGAATCCGGTAAGGAGGCTCCTCCAAGCCGGTGCGATTAAAGCAGCAGGCGAAGTGCGGGAGATAGCCTTCCGCACTTTTTGCTGTATGCAACCGTACAAACTTAATGCCATAAACTAATAGAACCTTACATACCCGCTGCGAGCTAAGCGGGGACTCAACAAGACAAACTTCAGGATTCAGGGGGAAAGCGGGACATGGACTGGACAGATATTTTAAATCGCAACAGCAAAACGTTTTGGGGATTTCTTGGCATGGAGCTGCTGCATGCGGACGCTGCAAGGGTAGATCTCGGCCTCGAGGTCAAAGAAAATCACTTGAATTCTATGGGCATCGTACATGGAGGCGTATTGTCTTCTTTGATGGACCAGGCGATGGGGATCCTCGTTACGGCCGCAAAAGGCGGAGTTGAGGGAGTAACAACTCATCTGAATGTGAATTTCCTTTCGGCCATGGGGACAGGCAAACTGATTGCCAGTGCTTATCCCGTGCACGAAACGTTCCGTACAATGACTATGCGAGCTGAGGTCCGTGACGAACAGGGACAGCTTGGCTGTGTGGCGACATCCACCTTCCGGCTTCCAAAAGCAAAAGCTTAAAATTAATCCGACAGTGTGGGTGATGGATAATGAACGATGACCAGGAGAAAGCCAAAAATTATAATCCTAAAAAATACCGGACACCGGATGGAATTCCTGCGGATATCGTCATGTTTACTTTAACCAAGCAGGAACGGCGTTCCTCAACCAAATCCTTGCCGCTTTTTGAGCTTAAGGTCATGCTCGTCCGCAGACGAAGCTGGCCTTTCGCAGGGGCTTACGCGCTGCCCGGCGGTTTCTCGCAGGAGAACGAATCGCTGTATGAGACCGCGAGCCGGGAGCTGCAGGAGGAGACAGGCGTCGACGGCGGCCATTTGGAATATTTAGGGGTTTACAGCACTCCGGGGCGAGATCCGCGCGGATGGATCATCTCGCATGCTTTTTATGCCCTGGTAGAAGAATGGGTGCTGGAGAAGCGCAAAGCGGCTGATGATGCTCAGGCGGTTGGCTTGTTTACCATCCAGCAGGCGCTTGAAGAGCTGGAGCTTGCCTTTGATCACAGGGAGATCATTAAAGATGCTTACCGGAGAATCCAGGAGCAGATGCTGCAGACGACGATAGCCAAGCAGTTTTTGCCTCCGCACTTTACGCTGAGCGAGCTTTATCAGGTCATTCGCACGGTTGTGCCTGATTTCGAAGAGCTGAACTTTATTCGTAAAGTGACGTCAACCCGAAGCAGACAAGGTATCCTGGAGGAAGTGGTGGACGATAACGGCAAACGGCTGGTGTCCAATCAATATTCCCAGCGCCCGGCTCAGCTCTACCGGTTTACGGATTTTACACCGCGCTTGAGTATTTATACTTAAACTGATTAAATATACAAGAGTACATTACGGCAGCCAATCCTGGACAGTGAGGAGCTGAGGGAAGATGAAAGCATTAATCGTGATTGATTTCACGAATGATTTTGTCGATGGAAGTTTGCCGGTGGGAGAACCTGCGATTGCGATTACTCCGGTCATAGCCCGGGTAACGGAGGCATTCGCAGCTAACGGCGATTATGTAGTGATGGCGGTGGATCTTCATGAGCAGAACGATAGCTATCACCCGGAAACCAAACTTTTTCCTCCCCATAATCTTAGGGGGACAGAAGGCCGGGAGCTGTATGGAGAATTAAAGGCGGTTTATGAGAAATACAAGGACCGGATTGAATGGATGGACAAAACGAGATACAGTGCTTTTTGCGGGACGGATCTGGAGCTGAAGCTCCGGGCCAGAGGAATTACGGAGGTTCATTTGATCGGCGTCTGCACGGATATTTGTGTGCTCCATACGGCCGTAGATGCTTATAATAAAGGATTTGCCATTACCGTGTATGAAGATGCGGTAGCCAGCTTTAACCAGGCCGGTCATGAATGGGCGCTTGGCCATTTTGCCGGCAGCTTGGGAGCGAAGGTGACAACAAGCTCGGAAGAGGTGAAGTAAGGATGGCGGCAGCAGAGAGAGGAAGAAATCAGATGCAAACAACAGGTTTGGCGCTGCATACGGATAAATACCAGATCAATATGCTTTATGCGCACTGGATGAATGGAAGCCATTTAAGAAAGGCCGTGTTTGAAGCTTATTTTCGCAAGCTTCCGTTCGGCAATGGCTACGCCGTATTTGCGGGGCTGGAACGGATTGTGAACTATCTGGTGAACCTTCGATTCACCGAAGAGGATCTGGCTTATTTGGCCAAACAGGAGGAAAATTATAAACCCGAGTTTCTGGAGATGCTGAGGGACTTCCGGTTTGGCGGCACCTTGCTGTCCATGAAGGAGGGCGCTTTGGTATTTCCGAATGAACCGTTGATCCGTGTAGAAGGCACCATTATGGAAGCCCAGCTCATTGAAACTGCGCTGCTGAATTTTATGAACTTCCAAACGCTGATCGCTACTAAAGCCTCCAGAATCAAGCAGGTGGCGCCTGATGACATTCTGCTGGAGTTCGGCACCAGACGGGCACAGGAAGCCGATGCAGCCATCTGGGGAGCAAGAGCGGCGTACATCGCCGGATTTGATGCTACGTCCAACATGCTGGCCGGGGAATATTTCGGGATCCCGACAAAAGGAACGCATGCCCACTCCTGGGTGCAAGGTTTCGAATCCGAAGAAGAGGCATTTGAGCTTTACGCCAAAGCGCTGCCGGACCAGGTGACACTGCTGGTTGATACGTATGATACGCTCAAAAGCGGTGTGCCTAATGCCATCAAAACAGCAAAATGGCTGGCTTCGCAGGGCAAAAGGATGAGCTCGATCCGGCTGGACAGCGGCGATTTGGCTTATTTATCGATTCAGGCCCGTAAAATGCTGGATGATGCCGGGCTCTCTTACGTCAAAATTGTCGCTTCCAACGACCTCGATGAGAACACCATCTTCAACCTGAAGGCTCAAGGCGCCCGGATTGATATATGGGGGATTGGAACTCAGCTGATTACGGCTGCGGACCAGCCTGCGCTGGGGGGCGTCTACAAGCTTGTAGAACGTCAAAAGGGCGATACGATGGTGCCTACGATCAAAATTTCAGCCAATCCGGAGAAAATCAGCACGCCAGGGAAAAAAGAAGTGTACCGGCTGCTCAGCCGCAGCGACAAAAAAGCTCTCGGCGATTATATCACCTACCCGTCCGAAACCATCCCGGAAGAGCGGAATAACAAACTTCGTTTGAAACACCCGCTGAATTCCACGCTGCAGAAGACGGTCAAGAACTTTGAGGTTATGCGGATGCTGGAGCCTATCTTTGAGCATGGACAGCTCGTCTACGAGCTGCCAAGTCTGGATCAGGTCCGGGATTACCATAAACAGCAGCTTTCGCTGTTCTGGCCGGAATATCTGCGCAAGCTCAACCCGGAAATCTACCGGATCAGCTTGAGCGAAGAGGTCTGGAATCAGCGTCAGTCGATGATTGAAGCTTATTTGGAGCAGCATGATGAATAAACGGGTTAGATGCAGATGAAGATGAAGATGAAACGGCTGGAGCCTATATGGGGCTGCGGCCGTTTTTCTTTTAACGATTCATTTGATTATTTCTCGGGAAAGCGCAGAAATCGCTAAGATCAGACGCTGCAGGAAGGGATTCGACAGAAGAGGCAAAACGAGCATAGTTTATGACGTAAAATAAAGCATGCTTAGCAGGTATAAATCCAGCTTATGGAAGGAAAACTGAGGTTATAAGCGGTATAAGCTTGCTGAACTTGATAGTCATGAAGTTTTATTAGGAAAGGATGATGTGCATGGGCAGCCAGAAACGATTTGACAAATGGACGGCCGGTCTGTTAGGTGCAGGAGTAATTGTCTCTGCCTGGTTCGTCCATGTGCCGCGAACGGAAGCCAGCCAGCCGCTGGCGGTATACGCTGAGCCTGTATACAGCAGCCTAATCCTCGTCAAGCAAGGGGCTTTGGAGGAACAGTCGGCAGACGGTTTCATGAGCAGTGAATTCTACGGCGGCAGTGAAACCTTGGATTTGTTGAAACAGCTAAGACAGGCATGCGCTCGCAGCGATTTGCGTCTGACTCATGAAACGAATTCCGAGGACCTGGACGGGAACCGGAGCACGAGCTTTTACGTGAATGGAGATTCCCATCACTATGTCGTTTTTTACCGTTATAACAGGGAAAGTACCCGATTGTCGAAAATTCGCAGCCTATACGGCACCGACAAAGACAGCCATAGCCCTTTGATTCGAACAGCCGGCAAGCTTGCACTGGTTTATGTATCAAGCGGCAGCGATAAGGACAAATACAACGACCGGCTGGAACCGATTTTTGACAGCTTGCTCAAAGAGATGAAATAAACTAAAAGCGTCCTCCGAACAAAAGGTTCGGAAGGCGCTTTTTTGATGTGCCCATTTTGTGTGCATCGTGAATGAAGTTATTTCTTATAAATCTCGCGCATGACGTGCCTTAGTTCCGGAAGGATGATCCGCTCCATGGCAAGCTTCACGGCGCCGGTTGAGCCGGGCATCGAGAATACAGCGGTTCCGTTTATGACACCGGCAACGGCCCGGCTTAAGATCGCTGCCGGCCCGATATCCTCGGTAAAGCTGAGATAACGGAAAATTTCGCCGAAACCGGGCAGTTCTTTCCCAAGCATGCTGCTAACGGCTTCATAGGTCGTATCGCGAGGAGCAATTCCGGTGCCTCCGCTTAAGAGAACCGCTTCAATCCGGTTGTCTTCTGCGGATTCGTGAAGCAGGTTGCGCAGCTCATCATATTCGTCTTTGACAATTCTATAATCGACGACAGCATAACCGTGTTCTTCAAGCAGCTTAAGCATCAGCTTGCCGCTGGCGTCATTTCCCTGGGTACGTGTATCCGACACCGTGATGACTTGGCAGGAGACGGAAGCAGGGGCTTCTGATTTGTGTTCATCTACTGATCTCATTTCGGTTACCTCTTTCTCTTGATTTCCGCAAATTTGGATTCCCGTCTATTTTAGCACAAGCCTTCCGTCAGCCGAAGCGGGTTTCTTGGCACGAAGCCGGTACTCCCGTTTGTTGCAATGTTCCGGCTGCTGTAGTAAACTCCGTGTCAGATCAAATAAAGGTTCAGCATTTGGAGGAGAAGTTGAAAATGAAAGCATCGGACGATACTTATGTAACCCCGATTTACATATTGTCAGGATTTCTGGGCAGCGGCAAAACAACGCTGCTGGCCCGATTGATCGATTACTGGCAGGAGGCCGGACTTAAGCCTGCAGTAATTATGAACGAGCTGGGAGACGTTAATCTGGACGGTCTGCTAGTCAAACAGGAGGTGCCGATGGAAGAAATGCTGGGCGGCTGTATCTGCTGCTCCATCCGCGGGGATCTTGGCGTAACCATCCATGAGCTGATCCAGCAGGAGCATCCGGATTTGATCGTTGTAGAGGCGACTGGAGCAGCCAATCCGATGGAGCTTCTGGACGGGGTGACGGAGACAGCGCTGTACATGAAGCTGGACATTAAACCGCTGATTACGGTAGTCGATTCCGCTTATCTGATGGAGCTGTTCGACCGCCAGCAAGGTAAAACCTATCGGCTTATGCAGGAGCAAATTCGCTGTGCATCCGTCCTGATTCTGAACAAAACGGATCGGCTTGAAAGCTCGCGGATGCAGGAGCTGGTGAAGCTGCTGAACCAATCCAATCCTTATGCCAGCAAGATCCCGGCTGTAAAATGCGAGGTGGATCTGAGGGAATTGCTGATTGAAGGTGAGGGGACTCAGCGTGCATTCGACCACGCCGGCGAAAGTCAGCATGCTCATCGTCATAATCAAAGCCACAGCCGCTTCCGTGGTCCTAGCCACCACGATCCTGCACATCCCTCTGAGCCCGGACAAGCCTCGGAAGAGCATGACCATCATCACACGCATAGTCATGTGATGGTCCATACGCATTACTTAAGCGGCCCAGTGAACAGTGAAGCCTTTGAACGGCTGGTTGCCGATTTGCCCCGGGATGTGTACCGGGCTAAGGGCGTACTCACTTTCTCCGATACCAACAACAGCCGCTTCTTATTTCAATATGCTTACAGGGAACCGGACTTTATGAAAATTACGCCGCAGGGCGACATTCCGGATGTCGTTGTTTTTATAGGCGAGCATTTTGATAAAGAAGAGTTGTCCCGAAAGCTGCATGCTCTTGAGGCCGGCACCCTTTCTATGGAATAGGCGCTGGTTGTCCATTTGTTTCAAAAAAGCTCTAACAAGGTAATAACACTACGTTGAAGTTAAAGGTTCAGCCTTATCAAGAATCCAAATCCAGAATGCTGCAGGAGGAGAACACGATGATGAATTCAAACCCTTATCGAGAGTGTATCGAAGCATGCCTGGAGTGCATGAATGCTTGTAATTATTGTTACATATCCAATTTGAAGGAATATGAGCTTGCCATGCTTAGAGATTGCATTCGCATGGATCGTGAATGTGCGGAAATCTGCATGTTTGCGGCTGATGCTTTGTCCCGCGAATCCGTTTTTGCGGCCGAGATCTGTCAGCTCTGTGCTAAAGTATGTATGGCTTGCGCCGAAGAATGCAGTAAACATGAACATGAACACTGTCAACAATGTGCCGAGGCATGCCGCCGCTGTGCGGATGCTTGCCTGTCCATGGCAGCTTAATGTTTTGGCTGCCTGGCAGGCAGGCCGCTTGTCAGGGCTCTTATGATCATGGGGCTAAATTCGCCAATTGGATAAATCCGGTTATTATCTGGTGAGAACTAGGAATGGACCGGGTTTATTTTTTTGCCTCCTACCGTTTAGAAACTCCCGAAAACGCTGCTCTATCAAGGGAAAATTTAACTCAGTAATTATGATAAAAGTTGTCAACAATATTCATGACGAAAGTGAATTTTCATTTGATTGAGAAAGAAAGCGCTTTGAATTAACATGGAATCAAGGATAAGACCTAATGAATTCTATCCTACCTAGTTTGATTTAAGGGGAGGCTCCTAAAATGGCAACATCTGCAGTAAGCGAAACTAAATCCAGAGGATTGAGGGTTGGCGTTCAAAAGTTCGGCCGTTTGCTGAGCGGTATGGTTATGCCGAATATCGGCGCTTTTATCGCTTGGGGTTTAATTACGGCCCTGTTCATCCCTACGGGCTGGATTCCGAATGAATATCTGGCAAAACTGGTTGATCCGACGATCAAATATTTGCTTCCACTCCTGATCGGTTATACCGGCGGGGAAATGATCCACGGGAAACGCGGTGCCGTAATCGGCGCGATTGCGACCATGGGCGTCATCATCGGTTCCGACATTCCGATGTTCCTTGGTGCGATGCTGGTCGGTCCGATTGCCGCCTGGATCCTGAAACAGTTCGACCGTGCGATTGAAGGCAAAATCCGTGCCGGCTTCGAAATGCTGGTCAACAACTTCTCGATCGGTATTATCGGCGGTTTGATCATGCTGGGCACGTATTCCGGTATCGGTCCTGCCGTAGAAGCCTTGACTACGCTTCTGTCAAACGGCGTGGAATTCCTGGTGAACAGAAACCTGCTTCCGCTGGTCAACATTATCATTGAACCTGCGAAAGTGCTGTTCTTGAACAATGCAATCAACCACGGCATCTTGAGTCCAATTGCCGTAGAAGAATCTGTACGTACGGGCAAATCGATTCTGTTTATGCTCGAATCGAACCCAGGACCTGGTCTTGGCGTACTGCTGGCCTACTGCTTGGTTGGCAGAGGTTCGGCCAAACAATCTGCTCCAGGCGCTGTGATTATTCACTTCCTGGGCGGTATTCATGAAATCTATTTCCCTTACATCTTGATGAACCCTCGCCTGATCCTGGCTGTTATGGCCGGCGGCGTATCCGGTACCTTTATGTTCCAACTGCTCGGTGCAGGTTTGACTGGCCCGGCTTCTCCAGGCAGTATCATCGCTTATTTCCTGGTAACGCCAAAAGGCGGTTACCTGCCGATGCTTGCCGGTGTAATTGTAGCAGCAGTCGTATCGTTCCTTCTGTCGGTATTGCTGCTTAAAACAACGAAACAGAAAGAGAACGACAACATTGAAGAAGCGGCAGCCAAAATGAAAGACATGAAAGCTGCCGGCGTAACTAAAACAGCTGCCGAAACAACTGGCGCAGACCAAGCGATCAGCGATGCTGCGGTTCAATTGGATCCTGAGGATGTTCATAAAATCGTATTTGCCTGCGACGCAGGTATGGGTTCAAGTGCGATGGGCGCTTCGGTGCTTAGAAAGAAAATGCAGCAGGCAGGTGTGGATGTAACGGTTGTAAACTCAGCTATCAGTGAAATCCCTTCTGATGCGGATATCGTCATCACACAGAAAACGTTGACAGACCGGGCGAAAGCAAAAATTCCTACAGCTGAACATATTTCCATCGACAACTTCCTGAAGAGTCCTGAATATGACAAGCTTGTAGATCGCCTTAAAGGTTAATGAGATGAACAAGAGAAAGCGCCGGCGGAAGCCGGCGTTATTCTCCATTTTTACAGGAGGTGCGGCGTGAACAAACTCACCGCAAGGCAAAGGCAGATTGTGACGTTTTTGCTTGAAAGGAAAGAGGAAACGACAGCCGCCGAAATTGCCGAAACAGCTCGGGTGAGTGTCAGAACCGTTCACCGGGAGATGGAGGGGCTGGAGCAGTTTCTGGCCGACTTTGATCTCCACCTTAAGAAGAAGTCAGGCAAAGGAATTGAGCTTGAAGGGGCTCAGGCGTCCATGGATAAGCTCGCCGCTATGCTAAAAGAAGAAAAACCTTCTGAATATACGGTAGAGGAACGAAAGATTTATATTCTGGTTTCCCTGCTTCATGCCGATGAGCCTGTCAAGCTGTTTACACTGGCTCATGCCTTAAAAGTAACGGTTCCCACAGTGACCAATGATCTCAATGAGCTTGAGCTCTGGATCAAAAGGTTTCGGCTGGAGCTGATCCGCCGGCGCGGATACGGCGTGGAGATCGAAGGCCGGGAGGAAGACAAACGAAGAGCGATCTGCCATTTGGCCGAAGAAAATCTAGATCCTTCCGATTTGGTAGGCGCAGGCGACAATCATCCCCCGCTGCTGCAGAAGCTGCTGAATCTGGCGGGCAAAGAATATTTTATGTTCGTGGAAAGCGCCTTGTGGAACAGAGGTTCAAAATGGCTGGATGAATTAAGCGAGAAGGCTTATACCCATCTGCTTATTTCCTTGTCCGTAGCCGTGTCCAGAATTCTTCAGGACAAAAAAGTGGAAGATAACAACGGCGGTTCAGGGTTTTACGGCTTCCGGCCAAGAAATTTGGAGGATGCCCAGGCCATTGTCAAAGAGCTGTCGGAAGTGCTGGATATTCCATTCTGCAGCTTTGAGACCAATTATATTGCCCTTCTGCTGGATGCCCTTCAGGATTCGGCTGCTTCGGAATATTTGACGCAGGCTGATCTTCTTCATATGGAAATTGTTCAGCAGCTTATTATGCGTGTGGCCGAGAAAACCGGTTATCCGCTGCAAGGCGACAAGTCCCTGCGGGAAGGACTGCTCCAGCATATCGATCCAGCGCTCAAAAGACTTCAGGAAGGCTCGAGAATCCGAAATCCGCTGCTGGCCTCCATAAGAAAGGACTACGAACCTTTGTTTCAGACGGTTAAAGAGGCTGTATCCGATCTGGATTCGGCCCTGGATGTCCCTGATGAAGAAATCGGCTTTCTGGTGATGCATTTTGGCGCTTCAATTGAACGGCTGAAAAGACTTCAGCAGGATGTCAGGGCCATCCTCGTATGCAGCAGCGGAATCGGCTCGGCTAAACTGCTCGCCACAAGGCTGGCCAAAGAAATTCCGCAAATCGAAATCGTTAGAAACAGCTCCTGGTATGAAGCGGCCAGAATTCCCGAAGAAGATTATGATCTCATCATTTCAACCATTGATTTGCCGCTTCCGCAAAACCGTTACATTCGGCTTAGTCCTCTGCTTACCCGGGAAGACATCGAGAAGCTGATTGACTACATCAAAAACACAACCTTCAAGCAAATGGATTCCGGACGTAAGGCCGGGCGCCCTGAAGAGAGGTCGGAGGAGAATTCCAGCTGGGCAGTGGGACGGATTAAATCGCTCCAAACCACACTGACTGAGATTCTGGTCCTGCTCGAGCAATTTCGGCTTGGTGCTATTGATACAACAGGTCAAGATTTGCGTTATGCCCTGCTGGAAGCATGCCGGGCGCTTGCGGAGGATTCGATCCTGGATGATCCCGACGAGGTGACCAATCTTCTGCTGGAGAGAGAATTACTGGGCAGTTTGATAATTCCCGACAGCTCTCTTGCGCTGTTCCATACGCGCAGCGCCCACATTTTGCAGCCTTCCTTGTCCCTGTACAGACTGAGTCAGCCTGTTCAAATGGACGGAGAAACCGATATTCAGGTCATGTTGATCATGCTGGGACCTCGGGAGCTGCCGAAAGAATCGCTTGAGATCTTGAGCGAAATCAGCGCTCTTCTGCTCTGGCCGGATTTAATCCGGCTGATGGAGCAGGGGAGCGAGCAAGACATCAAACAGTTCCTAGGAACTGAGCTGATGGAATTCTTCAAAAACAAAGTATAGACAAAGGTGGAGTTAAACATGAGTATACTGTCAAAAGAGAAAATTTTGTTGTCTGCAGCAGCAAAAGATAAATATGAAGCTATTCGCATTGCCGGCGAACTGCTGGTCAAAGCTGGCCATGTCGAACCGGCTTATGTGGATCGTATGATCGACCGTGAAAATATTGTATCGACCTATATGGGCAATGGTCTGGCAATCCCTCATGGAACTAAAGAAGGCAAAGACCTGATTCATTCGACCGGCTTGTCGATCGTTCGTTTCCCGGATGGCGTTGACTTTGACGGAGATGAACCGGCTTTTGTGGTTATCGGCATCGCAGGTGCCGGCGGCGACCATATGCAAATTCTGACCAACGTGGCTATGATCTTCAGTGAAGATGAAAGCTTGGAGCAGGTCATGAATGCTCCTACTGAAGAAGCCATCATGGCGATCTTTGAAGGAGGCCTTGAAGACTGATGAAAGCCGTACATTTTGGAGCAGGCAATATCGGACGCGGTTTTATCGGACTGCTGCTATCCCAGGCAGGTTATGAAGTAACGTTTCTGGACGTTAACGAAAATTTGGTGAGCCATCTCAAGCAGAAACGCGAATATCCGGTTGTGCTGGCCAGCGATCAGCGCGAAACGATCATCGTTCGCAACGTAACGGGCATCAACAGTGCCACGGAAACAGAAGCGGCGGTTCAAGCCGTGGCTGAAGCTGACATCATTACAACGGCGGTGGGCGTTAACATTCTGAAGTTTATTGCTCCGACCATTGCGGAAGGTTTGAAAAAACGTCTGTCCAGCGGTTCTCCGGCTCCGCTGCATATCATTGCCTGTGAAAATGCCATCGGAGGCAGCACCCAGCTTAAAGAGCATGTGTATGGTCTGCTTGACGAAGCTACACGCAGCAAGGCGGACAGTCTAGTAGCTTTCCCGGATGCGGCTGTTGACCGGATCGTTCCGCTCCAGCAGCACGACAATCCGCTTGAAGTGGAAGTGGAACCTTTTTACGAATGGGCTGTTGACACGTCCCAAATGATTCCAGGCTATACGCCGATTGAAGGCGTACATTATGTGGACCGGCTTGAGCCTTACATCGAACGTAAATTGTTCACAGTTAATACCGGTCACTGTTCAGCAGCTTACCGCGGTTATCTGAAGGGGTATGAACTGATCCAGGAAGCGATGGACGATCAGCAAATCGCGGATGAGCTGTACGGAGTTCTGAAAGAAACAGGCGCCGTGATGGTAGCTAAACATGGCTTTGACGCAGCGGAACATGAAGCCTATATTCAAAAAATTATGGAGCGCTTCCGCAATCCGGCGCTCAAAGATGAAGTGACGCGGATCGGCAGATCGCCAATCCGCAAGCTGTCGCCGAACGACCGTCTGGTGTCTCCGGCGCTGCAGGCTTTTGACCGCGGTTTGTCTTATGACGGATTAGCCAAATCCATGGCAACTGCCCTGCTGTTTGACGTTCAGGAGGACCCGGAAGCTGTGCAGATCCAGCAGACGCTGAACGAACGAGGGGCCTCCGAAACCTTGACTCATTTTACCGGAATCCCGGCAGATCATCCGGTGCATCAGGCGGCCATCAAGCATTATGAGCAGCTGAAGCAAGCCGTTAAATAAGGCTGGCTAAGAATAGAATAGAAATTTCGTTTTAAACGGAGACGAAGCCTCCGCGCGGCAGCGCAGGGGCTTCTTGTTTTTTCGGGGAGGACTATGCACTTTAGTCTATGTTATGATAGATGCAGCTATAAGAAGAAGCAAGGCATACATTCGTTGAACTTAGGGATACAATGATTCATTTTGACGAGTTGTGGGATTATAATCAGCCTGAACAAACAGAGCAGAAATTTATTGGGATTGCGGAGCAGGTTAAGGATAACGGGAATCTTGGATACATAGCGGAATTATGGACTCAGATCGCCAGGGCGCAAGGTCTTCAAGGCAGGTTTGAAACCGCCAACGCTTCACTGGACCGGGTCCTTTCCCTACTGAAGGAAAAAGAGCTTCCGAGAGCCCACATTCGTTACTTGCTGGAAAGGGGAAGGGTGTTTAACTCTTCAGGCCATCCAGCCCAAGCTGTGCCTTTATTCGAAGAGGCCTGGCTCCTGGCCCGTTTCCATGCTGAGCCTGATTATGCGGTGGATGCCGCCCACATGCTGGGTATTGCAGAAGCGGATGCTGCCGCAAGAATGGCGTGGAATTTACGGGCCTTAGACTATGCGGAGAAACATCCGGAAGCAGAGCGCTGGTTAGGTTCCCTATACAATAATATCGGCTGGGCTCAAGTAGAGGCGGGACAGCTCGAGCAGGCTTATGCTATGTTTGGCAGGGCTCTTGCATTCAGGGAGCAGCAGGGGAACGAAGAATTGATAAACATCGCCAAGTGGTGTCGGGCAAAAGTATTGCGATTAATGGGGCGGGTAGCGGAAGCGCTTGAGATCCAAATCTCCTTGTACCATGACGCCATGCAGCATAAAGGACCCAGCGGGTATAATTGCGAAGAGATCGCGGAGTGCCTTCTAGCGGCTGGCAGACGGGATGAATCACGCGAGTATTTCAGGAAAGCGTATGAACTTCTTTCGCAGGATGTATGGTTGGCCGGGCATGAAGCTGAACGGCTGGCAAGGATCGGAGAACTGGCCCAATAGACCAATAAGTCATGGTTGTCATTAGGAATTTCTGGTTTCAGGGAGGGGGAGGTTTATGCCTTATCGCAGCAGTCGTCAGCAGCTTATGGAGCAGCAGCAGTCTAAAGAATTGTTTTCTTATTTCGGTCTGGCCGTCTATTATGGACAGGCTTTGGAGCAGCAGCTGGTCAACCTGATTATGATGATGAAGCTGGCGGAAGGAAAGGTGCCTGCCGAAGAGGATTTGGAGGAGCTGTATCACCGCAAGCTCGGCAATTCCCTCGGCCAGCTGGTGAATGAGATCCGGCACCATTTTACTTTCACGGAGGAAGAGACGGAAGAGCTGGTGTCCATCTGGAAAGACCGCAACCGGATTGTCCATGACTATTTCAAGGAACGGATACTTGAAACCTTCAGCGAAGAAGGCCGGAAAGCGATGATTCAGGAGCTGAAGCAGTTCAAAGACCGGGCCAAACGGCTGGAGGACAAGCTCCAGCATTACACGCAGCAGCTGTATGAGCAGGTGGAAGGGCTGGACCACATTCAAACATAAAAAGGCTGATCCCTCGAAGGGTTCAGCCTTTTTGATATGAAAGAAAAAATCGGGGGAGGAACGGATTCGAACTTTCCTGTTGTATAACTGTGCTTAGTTCGGATTCTTAGGATAAATTCGGCAGCGGCGAAGCTGTTGGCCGTTTGGATTCATCGGCTGCTCCGGCGGAGCCGGCGGCAGGTGCAGACGATCCCTGAGCTTCCGGATTGCTGGAGCCGGAGCTGCCTTCCTGAACTTGCCCGGAACCATTCTCGGCAGCATCCGTAATGCCGCCCTGCAGGCGATACATCTGATAATAACGTCCGCCGAGGGCAAGAAGCTCATCGTGGGAGCCTCGTTCCACGACTTCACCTTTGTGCAGCACCAGAATCTGGTCGGCGCTGCGGATGGTGGAGAGGCGGTGGGCGATGATAAACGTCGTGCGCCCTTTCTTCAGCACCTCAAGCGCGGATTGGATCAGCGCTTCGGTTTCGGTATCGATGTTGGCCGTAGCTTCATCGAGAATCAGGATGGCTGGGTCGAAAGCCAGCGCCCGGGCAAAGGAAATCAGCTGACGTTCGCCTGCGGAGAGCGTGCTGCCTTTCTCCACGACCGGTTCGTCAAGTCCGCCCGGCAAATGGGCCAGGATGCGGTCGGCGCCTACATCCTTCAGCGCTTTCTCGACCGTTTCGCGGGAGATCCGGCCGTCGCCTAAGCTGACGTTGCTGGCGATCGTTCCGGTGAACAGATAAGGATCCTGCAGGACGATGCCCATATGCTGGCGGATCCACTGCTTCGGCAGGCTGGTGACCTCCTGTCCGTCGATGCGGATGGAGCCTTTCTGCGGATCATAGAACCGGAACAGCAGGTTGATGATCGAACTTTTTCCTGAACCGGTGTGGCCGACCAGCGCTACGGTTTCTCCCTGCTTGGCGGTGAAGCTGATATGCTTCAGCACATAATCTTTTTTATAGGCAAAAGAAACGTCATCGAATTCCACATTCCCTTTGTAACGCGGCATGCCGCCGTCCGTCACATCCACGCCAGGCTGATCCATCAGCTCGAATACCCGGCCTGCAGATACGAGAGAGGAGTCAAGCGCTGCCAGTTGATTGACCATGCCAGTAATCGGCTGGAACAAACGGCCGAGAACGTCTACAAACGCATACAATACGCCCAGCGATACAATGCCGGTTGCGGATAAATAACCGCCTCCGAAATACCAGAGTACAACCGCAAACGCCAGATTTCGGATCACGTTAACCAGGTTGTGCGAGGTCAAGGCGTTCAGGTTCAGCATTTTATTCTGGTGTTTCATATAATCGTCGTTTAAGGCCTCGAATTCATCGCTTGTTTGCTCCTGGCGGCGGAATACGCGGATTACCGGCATGCCCTGGATGGACTCGTTGATAATCGCGTTGATTTCGCTCAGCCGTGAGCGGATGATCGTGTTGTACCGGGTCGCGAACTTGCGGTACAGCACTACCCAGGCCGCGATGATCGGAATGACAAACAAACAGATGAGGCCAAGCCGGAAATCGAGCAGGAACAGGGCCACATATACGCCGAGCATATTGATGATGCCGGAGAAGAAGTTGGATAATACGGCGATAAACAAATCTTTGACGGCTTCTGTATCGTTCGTCACCCGGGAGACGACTTTACCGGCGGGAAGATTATCGAAATAATTGACCGGCAGCTTTTGGATATGTTTGTACACGTCGATACGCAGCTTCTGGATGACTTTGTTGGCGGATGACTGCAGCCAGTAGGTCTTCCCGAACTCCATGATGATGGAGATGAGCAGGAAGCCGAAATAAGCGAGAACCAGTGTCCGAATGCCCGGCAGCTCAGGTTTGTAGAAGGCATACAGCTCTTTGGCCGAGAGCTTTACAGCCGGATACTGCAGGGTTTCGCCGCCTTTGGAAATGGTCAGCACGCCGCCCTCAAAGGAACGTTCGCCCGTCGTGTCCGGGACTGCTCCTTCAACGAAATAAAACGGCCGGCCGGCTTGGAGCAGGTGCACCTCGCCGCCTTTGGTTTCGTCCGCGGCAAAACGGTCGCCGCGTTTATACAGCTTGCCGTTGTAGCTGACCGTTTCGCTGGAAGCCGTGTTGGTTTCGTAAAAAGGTTTCTCAATCGCCAGCATATGATTGTCGATCATGTTCCTGGCGATAAACGGGCCTGCCAAGTCGGCAGCCACACCAATCGCCAGCATGACCAGCGCCAAAATAAACGTCCTTTTGGCGGTTAAAGCGTATTTAAACAAGGCCTTGCCTGTTTTGGTTTTCATGTGGGGAAACACCTCTCTAGTCTGTCAGGTTCGATTCAACCTGCTGCCGTTCATATTGTTCGCGGTACCAGCCGCCTTTGGCCAGCAGCTCTTCATGGGTTCCTTCCTCGACGATCCGGCCTTTCTCGAGCACAACAATGTGGTCGGCGTGTTCAATCGCGGAGAGCCGGTGCGTGGCGATCAAGGTTGTTTTGCCGGAGCGTTTGCTGCGGATATTCTCAATGATCCGTGCTTCGGTTCGGGCATCGACGGCGGATAAAGCATCGTCAAGGATCAGAATTTCCGGGTCGGCGATAAAGGCCCGGGCCAGCGAGACGCGCTGCTTCTGCCCGCCGGAAAGGGCTACGCCTTTCTCGCCGACCAGCGTCTCCAGGCCGTCGGACAACGTATGCAGGTCGCCGTCGAAGGAGGCGGTGCGGATGGCGTCCATGATCAGCTCGTCATCGGCATTAGGCCGTCCGTACTGGATATTCTGGCGGACCGTCTTGGAGAAAAGAATCTGCTCCTGCGGCACGTAGCCGATCCAGCTGTGCAGCTGATCTTTGGCGATCGACGGCATCGGAACGCCGGAGATGAGCAACTCGCCGGTGCCCAGCGGGTATTCGTGCAGCAGCTGCTTCAGCAGCGTCGATTTGCCGGCACCGGTCCGTCCGACAACGCCCAGCGTTTCGCCGCGCTTCAGGTTCAGCCGGATCTGCTCCAGGTTGTTTACAGTCGAAGTCGGATAACGGAACGTCACGTCACGAAATTCAATGGAATCCGGAGCAGCCACAGGTACGGGATGTTCGGCGTCTTCCACGTCCGGCTTCACGCTGAGCGTTTCGTTGACGCGGTCCAGCGAAGCCCCGCCGCGCTGCATGATGTTGATCAATTCGCCGATGGCGAACATCGGCCAGATCATCATCCCTAGATACATATTAAAAGAGACAAGGTTGCCCAGCGTCAGCTCATTGTGGAACACAAGATACATGCCGTACGTCAAGCTGATTACATAACTCAGGCCTACGCAGAGGCGGATTGTCGGCTCGAAATAAGCGTCGACTTTGGCCACGGCCAGATTTTTCTGGTAAACGTCATTGGTGATGTTCTCAAACCGGGCTTCATCGTTGCGCTCCTGCACATAAGCTCGGATAACGCGTACGCCGGCTACCGATTCAAGCACCTGATCGTTCATATCGCCAAAGGCATCTTGGGCAAGCGTATATCGCTCGTGAATGATTTTGCCGTAGATTTTCATTGCGAGAGCAATGAAAGGAAGCGGAATTATCGCTGCGAGCGTCAGCTTCCAGCTGATCAGTGTAGCCATCGCCACGAAGATCGTCGCCAGATAAGCGGTCGAATCGGTTAGGGTCAGCATGCCAAAGCCGGCCGTCTGGGCCACGGAACGCAAGTCGTTGGTGGCGCGGGCCATCAGGTCGCCGGTCCGGCTCCGTTCGAAGAACGGCGGCGTCATCCGCAGCAGATGGTTCATAAACCGGGTGCGCAGCAGCCGTTCCACCAGATTAGAGCCGCCGAACAGCTTGTGCATCCAAACATAAGTAATCAGATAGATCAGAACCAGCAGGCCCACGATCGATAAAATGTACATCGTCAGCAAATTCCACGTGATAGAGCCGCTGACGATGTCGTCAATAGCGCTGCCGAGCAGCCGTGGGGGGGCCAGCTCCAATACGCCGACCACAATCAGGAAGATAAGCCCGATCGTGTAGCGTTGTTTCTCCCGGCGGAAGAACCAGCCCAAATTTTTTAATACCGAGAACATGAATCAAAACCCTCCTCTTGAGTCTTCTCCGTCTGTCTAACCTTTTCATCATCAGATACGGATTACGGTGTTTAATCGGGCCTGCAGCTGTTCTTTGTGGTCTGCCTGCAGAACCCTGAAAAATAAAAAGGGACACATCGTCCTATGACGATATGTCCCTGGATAACCTAAACATATGCCGGATTACGATTGTAAGCAACCGTATCCGCATGCCTCGGCCTAGAAAGGCCGGTCTTGGGTCGAGACGTGCAGCTCTTCTGATAAATTCCCTGAACCTCGCTTGCGGGATTGCTTCGGTATTTAATTGTTTCAGCCGATCGGCCATATCATGTTTATCGTAAACAATATGATTAAACATCGAGCGCACCCTTTCTTCCACATGGGAATTTTTGATAAATTAGTCTGACACAAGAATCTTAACACCGCATTTTCCAAATTGTCAAACGTAAAAAATAATTATAATAAAATTCCCCGGTTTGGCAAACAGGAGCGTCATGGGCTAAAATAAGGGTACAAATAGAAAAGACAGCCTGTTTAAGGAAGTGCAAAACGGGTTGATTGAGAAGGAGAGACTCGCATGATTCATGTTGCTGAGGATGCAGCCAGATGGTATAAGAAAGAACTGAATCTTGCCGAAGGGCAATCAGTCCGCTTCTTTGCCCGTTACAGCGCAGGCGGACACATTCATCCCGGATTTTCACTTGGCATTGATACGGAGGAGCCTAAGAAGCCTGGCATATCTACAAATGTAGACGGTATTCGTTTCTATATGGAAGAGCAGGATTTGTGGTATTTAGACGGCTACGATTTGAAAGTCAGCTATGATGCCGAAAGTGACGATATCATTTACGAATACGTGCAGTGACCTGTAGAATAGAGAGTTACGAGGGACAGGTACGGCCCAAAAAAGCCCGCGCACACGCGGGCTTTTTCATGGCTTTTTACAGGATGAAAGAATGTTAACGTCTATAACCTGCGCCTAGCTGAAGACATTGTCTTCCATGGCGAATTCGAAATCCTGAATATCAAAAACCTGAACAGGCACTTCGGCTTCAATAATC
Organism: Paenibacillus yonginensis; assembly: GCF_001685395.1. Lineage (NCBI taxonomy): Bacteria > Bacillati > Bacillota > Bacilli > Caryophanales > Paenibacillaceae > Paenibacillus > Paenibacillus yonginensis. The sequence continues at coordinate 1,185,082 of NZ_CP014167.1, forward strand.
CGGCGGATCAGCTCGAACTGGTCCGTCAGAATCGGGGCGTTCTCCTTTTGGGCCGTCAGGATGATTTCCGTTTCAATGGGGTCGAGGTATTCGCCGTATTGTTCGTTGTCCACCGCATTAACAACCGTCCAAGTTATATGCTCATCGAGCAGGATGGACGCGGTTTTTCCCCAGGGCATGACCAGGATCTTCTCCAGCCTTTTGCGGTTCAAGGGTTCTTCCATATAGGCGATCAGCTCATTGATCTTGTCTTTCACGTAACGGTCGTCTTCCGGATCATTCATGAGCGGTTCGGTGCTGTCTCGGAATTCATACAATTCCATGATCGTGTTGTAAGGCACAATATATTCTACGGGGCTGGAAGGTGCCAAAAGTTCACCGTATATCGCGACCATTACAGCTTCAATGACAAATCGGCGTGTCATGGTTACCCTCCTAAAGCGATTACATCAGAATTCGGCTTGGGCCGTACAAGCAGAGCATAACTGCAAGTTTTACTAAGGAGTATAACATACAAGGGAAGTGCACTCAATTGAATCCGTTTAAAGCTTATTTTGTTTTTGTAAAACCTTATTGGAAATGGATATTACTTACGCTGCTGATCGGACTGCTGAAATTTGGGATTCCGTCGCTGCTGCCTCTATTATTAAAATATGTGGTCGATGATCTGCTCATGAATGCGCAGCTGACGCCGGCGGAAAGGATTCGCGGGCTGGGAATGGCGCTGGGCGCGGCGATGTTCCTGTTTGTTGTGGTCAGGGGGCCGGTCGAATACCTGCGCCAATATTTTGCCCAGTTTATAACCGCCAGGATCTTGTTTGATCTGCGCAGCCGGCTTTATGATCACCTGCAGAAGCTGTCGCTCCGTTATTACCAGAATACGAAGGTTGGTGAAATCATTTCGCGGTTCATCAACGATGCCGAGCAGACCAAAAACATCGTTGAAGTCGGCATGATGAACGTGTGGCTGGATTTGTTCACCTTGACTTTTGTGCTTGGTTTTATGCTTTATCTGGACCCAATCCTGACGCTCGTTTCGATTTCGGTCCTGCCGCTGTATGCCCTATCCGTAAATCTGCTCTATAAACGGCTGAAAAAGCTTACCAAAGACCGCTCCGCTGCGCTTGCGGGCATCCAGGCTTATCTGCACGAGCGGATGCAGGGCATCACCGTGATCCGCAGCTTTGCACTGGAACGTCATGAAGACCAGCGGTTCCGCGGCATCAACGGACGTTATCTGGACAAGGCGCTCAATCAAAGCCGCTGGAATGCCTGGACATTTGCGATTACCAATACGCTGACCGATATTGCCCCGCTGCTCGTCATCGGGTATGGCGGCTACCATGTTATTCAAGGCGGGCTGACGCTGGGCACGTTTGTGGCATTTTTTGGTTATCTCGACCGTTTGTACGCGCCGCTTAGACGTCTGATCAACTCTTCAACCGTGCTGACCCAAGCCTCGGCGTCCTGGGAACGGGTTAAAGAGCTGCTGGATCAACCGTATGATATGGTGGATGCCAAGGAAGCCAAGAGGCTTCCGGACGGGCAGACGAGCCTTGTCTTTGACAAGGTCTGGTTTAAATATCAGCCGGATCAGGATTGGGTGCTGAGGGATATTACCTTGGAGATTAAACCTGGGCAGACCGTCGCTTTCGTCGGGATGAGCGGGGGCGGCAAATCGTCTCTGGTCGGCCTAATTCCAAGGTTTTATGATGTTCAGGAAGGGGCGATTTATGTTGGCGGAACCGACGTAAAGCAGCTGACCATGCACAGCCTGCGCAGCCGGATCGGCATGGTGCTGCAGGAGAATTTCCTGTTCAGTGGTTCGGTCAAGGACAATATTTTGCTTGGCAGGCCGGGGGCCGGCGAAGAGGAAATCGTGGATGCAGCGAAGGCGGCTAACGCACATGATTTCATCATGCAGCTGCCAGCCGGTTATGACACGGAGGTCGGAGAGCGGGGCGTGAAGCTTTCGGGCGGTCAGAAGCAGCGGATTGCGATAGCCCGGGTATTCCTAAAGAACCCGTCGGTGCTGATTCTGGACGAAGCAACTTCGGCGCTGGATCTGGAGTCCGAGAATCTTATCCAGCAGTCGCTGCAGAGCTTGTCCGAGAGCCGGACTACGCTGATCGTGGCTCACCGGCTGTCCACGATCACGCATGCGGACCGGATTTATGTGATGAACCATGGCGAGATTGCCGAAAGCGGCACCCATGCCGAGCTGATGGAGCAGGGCGGCATTTATAGCCGGCTTTATAATATCCAGCATTTGAATCTGAATGAACAAGAGAGCAGCCTGCAGCTGGCTTCCACAGCAAATGAACAAAGCTAGAGTAAAGAAAAGAAGATCAAGTAAAGAGGATCCAGGAGTCCCCTCCTGACAAAATAAAAACCGGAACCTCCCCTGATCGAATCAGGCGGGTGCTTCCGGTTTTTTGATAGGAATCGTTTTGAAATGAATCGTTTGGCCGTCCGTCAGCAGTTAAAGAATCATCCCCGTCCGATCAAAAGGGACAGAATACCGGCGGCGATCAGCGGACCGACAGGTACCCCTTTGAAGAAAGCAACCCCCAGCACAGTACCGATCAGCAGGCCCGTCACAAGGATCGGCTGGCCGGCCATCAGGCTGGCGCCGCGGCCGCCCAGATAAGCGACGAGCATGCCGACAGCAATGGCCAGCAGCGACTTCCAGTTCAGGAAGGACTGCCAGACCGCATCAAGCGGAATTTTGCCGCTGGCCAGCGGGGTCATGACACCGATCGTAAGGATCAGAATGCCGATGGTCAGGCCGTATTTCTCCAGAAACGGGAATGCGGACTGAAGTTTGGTGACCCGCAGAAACAGCAGCACCAGCACCGCTACCGTAATCGGCATGTTGCTGCTGAAGATGCCGAGTGCGGCCAGAGCCAGCAGCAGCAGGGCCGTGACGTCAATTTGCGCCATAAGGAGCCTCCGCCGTATTGCGGATGCGGACCGCTTCCGCACGCCGGGCGGCAATATGGGCAGCGATCAGCTTGCCGTGTCCGCGGCCGGTTTCAATGAAAACTTCATTGGCATTCCGTCCGGAAGCGACAACGCCCGCCACATACAGGCCGGGCACATTGCTCTCCATGGTGGCCGGATCAAAGACCGGCTTATCCTGATCTTCGGACATCTCGATGCCCGAGGCGGACAGCAGGCCGCGGTCGGGACGGAAGCCGGTCATCGCTACGACAAAGTCATTGGCTAGTTGCTCGTGGCTTCCATTCTCCAGCGATTCTACGACAACGTGGTCAGCCTGAATCTCTACTACGCGGGACCGGGTGATTGTGCGGATTTTGCCCTTATTCACCAGCCCGTCGAACAAAGGTCGGACCCACGGCTTGATGTTGCCGGACAAATCGTCGCCCCGGTAAATGACGGTAACGTCCGCGCCAACCCGCTCCAGTTCCATGGCAGCATCCACCGCTGAATTGCTGCCGCCGATGACGGCGACCTTCATGCCTGCATAAGGATGGGCCTCCCGGAAATAATGGGTCACCTTGTCGCTGTTTTCCCCGGGGATTCCCAGCATATTCGGATGATCGAAATAGCCGGAGGAGACAACCACGTTCCGGGCTTTCAGAACGCGGCTTTCGCCAAATCGCCGCCGGGTTTTGATCGTGAAGGTGCCGTCCTGTTCCCTGGCAATGGATTCGGCTTCTTCATATGTAGCAATGCGCAGTCCATAATGATCCGCAACCTTGCGGTAATAAACAAGCGCTTCGTGGCGATACGGCTTCTCATTGGAGCAAGGGAACGGAATATCGCCAATCTCCAGCAGCTCGGCTGTGCTGAAGAACTGCATGTTAACCGGATATAAGAAAATGGAATGAACAATGTTGTGTTTCTCTACAATAAGAGCCGACAGCCCCTGCTTCTGGCACTCAATAGCCGCAGACAGACCGCAGGGCCCCGCTCCGATAATAATTACGTCTTCCATGTTAGAAATCCTCCTTGTGCACAGGCTGCTTGGCAGCTTTGAAAATTAAGCATGTAACCATTCTAGCTTATTACTGTATATTTTCAAACCGTATCGGCTTGACACTGCGGTGGATTTTCTCTAAAATCTGATTAGATGATTATCTAATCAATTTGATTCTAAGGGGTTTTGTGTGATGCAGCTTGAGAAGATAGTAGCTTACCATAAAGCGATGGGTGATCCGACGCGGATTCGGATGCTGATGCTGCTGGCCGAGCAGGAGCGGAGCGGGCAGGAGCTTGCCGAGCTGCTTCATCTGTCACAGCCCACGATCACTCACCATGCGGCTAAACTGCGCGAAGCGGCGCTGATCAAGGAACGCAGGGACAGAAATACGGTTTATTTCCAGGTGAACCCTTATTTCATAGAGCAGGGAGCTGCGGCGTCAGTGGCCAATATTTTAAATCGAACAGGAGGAGGGCAAGCCATGGAAGATACAACACAGCAATCGGATCAGGAGACACTCAAACAGTCGGTTTTGCGCAATTTTTTCGCCAAAGACGGCCGTTTGAAGCAGATTCCGGCTCAGCTTAAGAAGAAGGTTATTGTACTGGAACATTTGGCTGAGCAGCTTACGCCGGGACGCAAATACGAAGAGAAAGAAATCAACGAATTTATCAAGCAGTACCATGAGGATTTCGCAACGCTGCGCAGAGAATTCATTATGCATCAGTTCATGTACCGGGAGGAGGGGGTCTATGAACTGAACCCAAAAACGATGTGGACCTCCTGGCAGCAGCTCCGCTAGAAAGCTTTCATCGGCCGTTCTATGAACGTTTTATGGCGGTTGCTTTAAAGAGGGACTTTCGGCGAAAAACAGGGTATAATATAAGTGTAAGCGTTTTCTATTAACGGTTTGGCAAAGGAGGTTAAGGTCATGCTGTTTTGGAAGAAGACTAAGAAAGCTGCGGAACCGGTTGAAGTAACGCTGGAGCAGGTCCGCAGAGCCGTTCTGCAGTACGAGGATGACACACCGGAGACGATCAACCGGCTGACGCTGGTTCAGCCCGACGGCAGTCTCGATACGAACCGGCTGGCTCGTTATTTGGGCGGTCCAAGCAAACACAAATTTTATTTATCCCGTGAAACATTTGAAATATTTGAAGAAGCCGAACGCCACATTCCTTATTATCTGGACCTGGTGCAGATGGCGGTGGACGATTACGTAAACGAAACCGGTAAACTTCCGCTGGTGAAAGGCTCCATGGAAGGAGAAGTCGATTACCGGGCGCTGATGCAGGATCATTATCTAAAAGAGCTGCCGCCGCTGCCGCTCTATTTAACGGATCAAGAGCTGATGCTCAGCCGGCATCCGGTTTCAATCGAATAAAGGTCTGGAGAACTCCCGCGAGACGCTGCCCGTCTTTCGGGAGTTTTTTTACGTGTGCTGCTTACTAAACGAAAAAATATGTATATTTGTACATATAAAATGACCTATGTTACATCCTTTTGCCTTCCATATGGTGATATAATCAAAAAACGGGTAATTTCTTCATGGAACGGAAGCTAACAAACAGGGAGGTGGCACCATGAATTTGCCCTGGAAAAAGAACCTCTATGTGCTTTGGTGCGGCGTCTTCTGCACAAGTACGGCTTATTCAATGGTCATCCCTTTTCTGACGTTGTTTATCAATAAGGATTTGGGGGTAGAATCGAATGTGTCATTTTGGTCGGGCCTGCTATTTGGCGTAACCTTTTTGGCAAGTGCGCTGATCGCGCCCTTTTGGGGTTCGCTCGCTGACAAATACGGCCGCAAACCGATGCTGCTGCGTTCGGGTTTCAGCTTGTGTGCGGTTTATCTGCTGATGGCGGTCGTCCAGAATCCTTATGAGCTGCTGGTCGTCCGCATTTTGTCGGGTTTGCTTGCCGGTTACGTTCCCTCGGCCATTGCTCTGGTGGGAACCAACACGCCGGAGAAGCATGTCGGCTACGCACTCGGCATTATGGCAACGGCCGGGGCGTCGGGCAGCATTGTAGGCCCGCTGCTGGGCGGTGTGCTGAGCAAATTTATCGGCTACAGGGAATGTTTCCTGGTTGCCGCATTTGTGGTACTCCTGTCTGCAATCATTGCCTGGATCGGAGCGAAGGAAGAGAACTTCGACCGCAATCGGACACGGTCGCATGTGAGGGATGATTTGAAGGAGGCTTCCGCTAACCGTCCATTGATGCGCCAGCTTGGTGTAGTCTTGATTGTAACGGCTTCGGTCATGGTGCTTGAGCCGCTGCTGACGCTTTATGTGCTGGAGCTTGGCTCCTCGCATGACAATGCTTCGTTAAGCTCCGGCGTGATTTTCTCTGCAGTGGGCGTAGCCACGGTGGTTGCCGCTCCGATCTGGGGGAAAATCGGCCAGAAGATCGGTTACGAACGGACCTTGATGATCGGCCTTCTTGGCGGCGGCCTGGGCAATGTGCTGCAGCTGCTGTTCCACAATCTGGTCGGCTTCGGCATTTTGCGGTTTGTTTACGGGCTTTTCTTTGCCGCGGTATATCCGGGTCTGAATGCTTTGATCGTCAAGGCGACAACACCGGAATTTCGCGGACGCGCCTTTAGCCTGAATCAGTCGTCCAGCCAGCTGGGCAATATGGTCGGTCCGATTGCGGGCGGCACGTTAGGGGCTTATATCCCGATTCCGATAGTTTTCCTGCTCAACGGGGTGCTGCTTACGGCAACGGCCGGTACGCTAAAGCTAAAGCAGCTTAAAGGGCGCAGAACCAAAGATGAGGCGGCGGACATTTAATTTACGATAAAAATTTTCCTTGAGCGTTTGACAGCAAGCGCCATCCTTCGATACGGCGAGGGATGGCGCTTTTGCCTGGTCATTGGGAATGCCGTCGATTGGTCTCGCAAAGGCCGGTTGGCGCAGGAGAAGGACGGCAGGAGAGGGCGTTTTAAAACGATCTGAACGGTTAAATAAGAAATACCAGAAGGACAGGAAAATTGTTCCTGCTGGGCAGGTATATATCAGGATGAGGGGGGCTTACTATGGCCATTGACCGTTTTATTCTGAGAAAGCTCGAACAATGCGAGGAAGAAAAGATCAGACGCAATCTGCTGAACCTGTTTCTGATCCGGATCGAACAAGCCTGGCATAAAGAAGAAGCCCACAGAACGGCAGTGTAACCGTAAGCTGCGGGCTTCCTCAAACTCCTAACAGAATGCAATCAAATCTGCTTTCCAAGTCTACTTTCCCTATTTAATGAAGAAAGATTAGTAAAGCGATAGCGCCAAGGAATCAAATTCGCTTTTGCTGTGCAGAATGGCTTCCGAACCTTCGATTTCAATGCTAATCAAAGAAGTCAAACACTTTTTCAGCGCTTGCTTGCCGTTGCGAATTTTATGATCGAGCGCGTTTGTCAGCAATTTAAGAGTACGTTGCATAGGTTGTTTGTTCTCGGAGCTGAAATAGACGGGAATGAGTTTGTTATCAAAATGAATGACCGTTTTCACTCTAATCACCTCTATAGTTTTAATTTCATTAATTAAATTGTAAAACCTTTTGCTTAAAACTAGCTTAAGAAAATATAACAAATTGATTAAATACTAGAAGGAGACGGCGCTGGGTCGTCTCTTCTTGCTGTTTGTTTACCCTTTGCCGAGGGCAACGACACTTTTTTTCAGCTCGCTATACTTTAGTAACGAATGAAGCTGCCGCTTGGTTTCGTTTTTTTTAGAAGATTAGGTGAAAAAATAGTGAACGAGGGAAAGAACATTCTTCATAGAATTAGTCTGCGTCTTGAGCTGTTTCTCCCCCAAAAAAAGAAGAAGCCCGCAGCTTCAGCTTTCAATCGCTGAACTGCAGGCCTCCCGGGGTAAATCAATCAGATGGTTTCGGTTGTTTAAGGCTTGACAGGAAGTCCGTTCGCTTCGCGAATGAGGGAGAAATATTGATCGCCCCTTACAATTTCGAATTCCGGTCCCAGCTCTTTAGTCATGGCGGCGACATCCGATGGTGTCAGGCTCCAGGCCAGCAGTCCGAGCGAGACGAACAATGGGGATTTGCCATCCCAGCCGGCTTTGGCTTGCTCCAGAATGCGGAGGCCATCCTGAACGGTGCTGATGCCCTGAATGGTTGATACCGGCAGGGACTGATTCAGAATATCAACTCCATAGCGATCTTCCCAGCTCAGGAACAGTCCTGGCGCCTTGTAATACTGCTCATAGTCCTTGGCGTAGGAGGAGCCTAGCGGCACGTTCTCCCCGTTGATCCGGTTAAGCACATACGTGAGATTCATACCGGATTTCTGCAGATATTTGTAGGATTGCTTCAGAAAATCATCAAAGCTCGCTTGAGGCCAGGCTGACGGATAAAAATATCCTGCTCCGGAAGGTCCAGCCATCATGAAATCGTTCGCGGTAGCCGTCTTCTGGTAATAGTTGAGAATGGCTGGAGCCGCGTCATACAGCAGCGGGCTAGAGGTCCAGTTGATCGGAACCTGGCCGCGGGCCGGATCGTCCCATAAAATACGCATGCGATGCTGATTGTATTGGAAATTGTCGCCTTCGCTGAACGTGTAGGTCACATAGATTTTATTGTCCAATTTAGGGTTGGCTGGCGTTTGCGGACGGGTTGGCTGTATTTGGGTGCCGGAGAAGACGGTCATGTTGGAGAACCAGTCGGCGGCCAGCACATAAACGCCGTGATTGGAGGTCACCTCCACAGAGTTGAACTCGCCGGCTGTATCATTGCTGAACCAGCCGAGATAAGGTGTGCCCGGTTTAACGCTGGAAAGGATTTTTTCAAACAAAGCTTTCTGCTTCGGATCGTTCACTTCCAGCCAGAATACCATCGCTTTGTTGGCAACCGCGTAGTCGCGCAGGTAGCCGTAAGGCTCCTTCTGTTCGGAGGAGAGCGGCTGAACGTTGCCGGCGGACACTTTATATTGGTTCCACATAACAACGGAAGCCGTCAGCTCCTGAGTTCCAGCCGGAGGTGTGAACCGGTAAACAAAATAATTTCCGCCATCGGCAAAACGGTGCCCGCCATCCCCGGCGGAAATCTGCGAGCCTTGACGGTCGTACAGGAAGGGTTCTTCTTCCGGCGTGCCCGGAACAAATTGAGCAATGATCTTGCCGTCCGCTTTGACGGTAATCTCATGTACGGCCGATCCCCAGCCATCCTGCGTAAAGGCATCGTCAAAACGCAGATATACGGAATCATTACCTAAGAAGCGGGTCAGATCCAGATCATAGGAAGCCTTGTTGCTGGCATCGCGGATTTGCTCCGTTTCCTGGGCGATTGTCTCAAACGATTCGGGCAGGCCCGGCGGAATTTTGATGGAGGTGTCGGGGCTTAAGCCGACCAGCATCCGATGGGTTGTCTGGTTCCACAGATGTTCGTATTGCCAGGTGTAAGCGTCCAGCCGGTCCTTGAATTTGCCGCGTAAATCTTCAAGCACCTTCAGCTTATAGGGAGCGGCTTGCAGCTTGGCAGCCAGTTCAGGTCCGGCGACGACAGCGTCTTTCAGCCCTGCCAGGGTTGTCGCCACGTTGATGGAGTCCGGAACCTGCGGATCATAAATAATCAGGCCTTTGACTTCGTTTTTGTATTTCTTAACAAGCTGCCATGGATCCTTGTGCAGAACATAAGGAACGTGGAGATCGTTCAGCCAGGTTGTTTTGCCCTCTTCTTCGTTCTCCAGCAAATAAATCCGAGGTTCCGCACGGTTTACGATGCCCTGCAAGGTACTCAGCAGCAGCCGGATATCGCCGGTTTCATCGATCACATCGGCAACATCTAGATGTTTTACGTCTGCAAAGTTTGGAAGCGCTTGCGATAATGGCCAGCTAATTTGATTTTTTTTCGATAAAAGGGTAGAGGATTGTGCAGATGTTGAGGTGTTGCCAAAGGTTAAAGACAATGTACAACAGATAACGAAACATGCAAACGCGATTTTTCGAATCAAGTTCGTTCACCTCATGTCCTCGTATTGGGGGCCATCGTTTGGAGATTTCCGTCAGCCAGGCACAAGTTCCCTCCTTTCCGGCCGTCATTTACAGGTACAAACGACAACGCCTGATGAATATGTTAAATATATCTAATATGTATTGTCAAGTAAGTGTCCAAGCTTTCAAGTCATTGACTAAATGACATAAATGATATAACGTAAAGACAGGAAAGAGAGAAACAAGTGAGGAGATCCATATGATGCGAAACGAACGAAAACCGTTATATATGCAGATTCAGCAGTATTTTAAAGACTTGATCCTCAGCGGAAAGCTGAAAGAAGACGATAAAATCCCTTCAGAGAAGGAATTGATGGACCAGTTTGATGTCAGCCGGATCACCGTAGCGAACGCGCTGACGCAGCTGGCGAAGGACGGGTGGATTTACCGTATTCCGGGCAAAGGCAGCTTTGTCAGCGAAGGCATCGGCGAGCTGGTGCCCCGTCACAGCCAGCAAGAGGCAGGAGCCGTGGGGCATCCGGAAGGCGTTGGAGCGGGCTTTTCGCAGCCCGAGGGAACATTTGCCGCGAACGGAGAACACACGCTGCTTGGAGCCGAGACCTATCCTTATACGGGCGAGACCTCCAAAACGATCGGACTGGTTATGCCGCAGCTCGTAGATTATTTCGCCATTCGTCTGCTGCAGGGGATCAATAACATTATTGAAAACAGTCCATACACCCTCCAGATCGTGTTGACGTACAATTCCATCGACCGGGAGAAAGCGGCGATACGCGATCTGATTCGCAAAGGCGCCTCCGGATTGATCATTTTTCCCTCGGATGCGGAAATGTACAACGAGGAGATTTTGTCCCTGAAGCTGCAAGGATTCCCGTTTGTGCTGATTGACCGTTATCTGCCAGGCGTAGCCACTAACGTGGCGCGCAGCGACGGATTGATTGGCGGACAGCTGGCCGTTGATTATTTGTGGGAGCTTGGACACCGCGACATCGCTATCTGCTCCGATTCCCCGCTGCCGACCATTACGGTTGAGGACCGGATCAACGGTTATATGGAGGCCTTGAAGCAGAAAGAAGCGATGATTAATCCCGCTTTGATCTTAACCGATTTCAAAGTGGATTACAGCGGAATCGACAAGAAGCACCCTTTGTACCGTTTTATCAAAAATCAAATCGCTACCGCCTATATTACGCTGAACGGCCGGCTTGGCCTGCACATTTATTCCATATGCAAGGAGCTTGGCCTCAAGGTGCCGGAGGATGTCTCCATCCTGACGTTTGATGATCCGTCTCCAGGCTTGCACGAGTGGATTTATTTCTCGCATATCTCGCAGTCGGAAATCGAGATGGGAGAGGCGGCGGCCAACCTTTTGCTGGAGCTGTTCGAGAACAACGAACCTAAAGATCAAGGTTATACCAAGGTAATCCTCCAGCCTAAATTGATCGAAAGTCAATCGACGGGGCCGCTGCGAAGACAACAATAATTTCGCGGACGGCAAGCTGCGCCGGGAAGAAATCCTTCAATGCTTGATTAATCGCAAAGACACTTGCCCTCCAGGAGCAGGTGTCTTTTTTTTGAAAAAAATCAGCAATAAATGACATATATTATCTTGACTTAAATGACATAAATAATTATATTTAATAATACAATTTGATTAGTTGTTTCACACAGGCTCTTACAGAAATGAAATCAGTAGGGAGGTTGCTTGGACTATGGAGAAAACGGCAGGACGGGAGGGAAGGCCCTCTTTCAACCGGCGTATGGGCAGACATAAGGATGCCTGGATCGCAGCCGTAATTCTGGTTCCGATGTTTCTGTTTTGGCTGGTGGTATCGGGTTTTCCAACCTTGTTTGGTTTTGCGCTCGGCTTTTTTGAGTGGATCGGGCTGGCGGATACGCCCAACTTTATCTGGTTTGACAATTTTATCGACTTCTTCAAAAACCCGGTCTATACGGATGCCTTATGGAGGTCGATATGGCTTGGCGGCCTCGTCACATTCATCACGCTGGCTGCGGGTTTCGGGGCGGCGCTGCTGATGAATATGCCGCTTTTCGGCAAAGGCTTCTATCGCTCGATTTGGTACATTCCGGCAGTTACGGCGACGGTGGCCACCACGCAGGTATTTAACATTTTTCTGGATACCAATAACGGCGTGATCAACAACATCCTTAAAGCGATGGGCAAAGAACCGATCGTGTGGCAGTATTCCGTTGGCTGGGGCATTTTCTGGATCGTGGTTTATTCGGTCTGGAAAGGCGTGGGAGGAGCGGCGCTGATCTGGCTGGCGGGACTGCAATCCGTCGACGTCTCGCTTTATGAAGCGGCCGAAATCGACGGGGCTGGTCGTCTTAACAAGCTGCGGTATGTCACCTTGCCAGGCTTGAAGCCGATCGCGACCTATATCGTGATCACCAGCCTGATCGGCGCGATTCAAATTTATGAACAGGTGCTGTTTATTACCAACGGCGGGCCATACGGGCAGACGGAAGTGCTGGTCTTCCGGATTTACCGCGACGGGTTCTGGGATTTCAATCTCGGCATGGCCGGAGCGTCTTCTCTGATTATGGCTTTGATCGTCATGGTGGCCACCGTACTGTATTACAATTGGTCAACCAAATCCGACAAACGGACGACGATACCGATTAAGCCGGTAATACGCAAAGGAAAGAGGGGGGAGAGCCATGTCCGCAACGCGAAAGGAGAATTTTAAAAATCAGTTCAAACCCGCTTACCTCATTGGACATATTCTGCTGCTTGGCATTGGCCTTATTTTGCTCTACCCATTGATCTTTATGGTGCTAGCCGGGTTCTTTACGAAAACGGAGTTTACATCCACTGTACTAAGCATATTTCCGATTCCCAAGCAACCGACTCTGGAAAACTTCAAAGAGCTCATTATAGGCTCGGCGGATTCCTCGGTGGCCATGTATTTCAGAAATTCAGTCATCCGGACTGTTTACAATACGCTGTGGGCTATATTGACTTCGTTCCTGGCCGGTTACGTATTTGCCCGCTTGAAATTCAAAGGGCGTGAAGCGATCTTCCTGATTCTGCTGGCGACACAAATGATTCCGGGCACGCTGGCCATTATCCCGACTTATCTGGAGTTCGCCAGATTTCCGTTTGCCGGGGGGAATAACCCGTTTACCGGAGGAACAGGGATACTCAACTCTTGGTGGGTTTATTTGATTGGCGGCCCTAGCATCAATATAATGGGCACCTTCCTGGTGAAGCAGTCGCTGGAGAAAGTGCCGCTGGAGATCGACGAGGCGGCGATTATGGACGGGGCCGGCACTTTCCGGCTGATCTTTCAAATTCTGTTCCCGCTGCAGCTCCCGATTATGGCTTTTATCGCGATCACGACGGCGCTGGGAACCTGGAATGACTTCATTACCCCTTTCTTTTATACAACCAGCGATAACTTGCAAACGCTTCCAGCAGCCATTACGCGGATTTCATCCGTTGGGGCCAGCCCGGGTGCTGTAATCGATTATCCGATGATCATCACCTTAAGCATGGGGATCACGATTCCGGCCCTGCTTATCTTCGCTTTTTTCCAAAAATACATCGTCCAAGGCTTGGCCAATACCGGTATCAAAGGATAATGATCCTTTTGCATACACATTCAAAATGTCAGGGAGGGTTCAGCATGTTAAAGAAAAAAATGTCCTTGATTATTCTTTCGTTTATGCTCACTGTTGGTTTGACCGCTTGCGGAGGAGGAGGGGGCGGTGGCGGAAATGCCCAAGGCAGTGACCAGCCGGCGGACAGCCAGAGCGCGGACAGCTCCGGAAAGGATACTTCTTCGCCAGGAGGCACAACGATCACTGTGCTGAACGAAGGTGCGGTCGCCGTCGGCGTGGGTGCGCTGAGCGATTTGCTGGAGAAGAAAAAGAAGTCGCTCATCGCTGATGAAGCGCAGAATCCGCGAGTTGTAGCGGAAGATTTCAGCTATACGCCCGGAAGTCCGCTCAAGGCAGCCGTCTTCCCGTATTTCTACCAGTCGATCATGCTCAAGAAAATGCAGGAGCAAAACGTCACGGTGAAGATGGAGGATTGGGGCTGGGGCGAACAGCTGATTCAAAAAGAAACGGCCGGTTTCCTGGCGAAAAACATACCGGATATTATCGTCGGGGAAACCCAAATGCCGGGTTTTGCCCAGCAGGGCCTGCTTGAGCCGTTCCCGGACGATATGGCGCAGGAAATCCGCGACAACGTGGCGCCGGCAGCCTGGAAACCGATGGAGTACGACGGAAAGATTTACGGCTTTGCTTCCCAGCCGGGCGTAAGCAGCCTGTTCTGGAACAAAAAGCTGGTTAAGGAAGCAGGGCTTGACTCGGACAAAGCACCGACCACCTGGGATGAACTGCTTGCGGACGTGCAGAAAGTAACAGAGGCCGGGAAGGGCAAATTTTACGGCGGGGGCGTCTACGCCGGACCAAACGCAGGCGGCTATTTGCGATACGGAACGCTTATAGTCATCAATGGCGGCGGCTTTGCGGATGATCAAGGCCAGCCGACCTTTAACTCCGATGCCAATGTAGAAACCGTTAAATTCCTGAAGCAGCTGAACGCGGCCCATCCGGCTGGCCTCATGGCCAACACGAATGAAGGAACGTATTTCGATGCGTTCAAAAAAGGGCAAATTGCTTATTTGATCGACGGACCTTGGCGTGCGGTTGAAAGCTCGCAAATCGGCATTGATTACGGCATGGCTCAAATCCCGCTTTCACCAAAGGGCAAGCCGGGCAACCTTACGATCGGCGCGGCCTTCCATTCGGTGCCGAAGGATGCCAAAAACAAAGAAGCCGCTTTTGCTTATATCCGTGCGATGTACAGCGAGGATATCCAGCAGCTGATCGCCGATACGGGCGTCCGTTCGCCGGTGCTCAAATCCGTTGCCGAGAAGGATGAATACAAGACTGACCATCCTGAAATGTACCAGCACTATTTGGCCATGTCCGGCAATGTGCAGGGACTGCCGACTTTTGCCAAGGAAGACTCCAAAGTCTGGCAGCTGTTTGGTGACGCGGTAACCAAATCGCTGATGACGAACGGCGATATCAAGTCGATTCTGGACGATGCGCAGAAGAGAGCGGAGGCCATAACGAAATAAATTTCATTGAAAGAGTGATGCAGCATGCCTTATGAAACAAATCCGATCATGACCCAGAAAGCGAAGGGACGGCTGTCCAGACTCCGGGATTACATTTATGAGCCGATAGCCTCTTTGACTGTCAACGCTTGGGTAACGAAAGAACCGGTGACCTATGACCAGCGAATGTCAGGCAGACCGCTTGAACTTAAGCCCGGCGACAGGTGGGGAGAGCTTTGGGACTGCGCCTGGTTTCATTTCCGGGGACAGGTGCCAGGTTCGGCCCAAGGCTGCAAAGTAGTGCTGCTTATCGACATCAACGGGGAATTATGCCTGGTGGACGAAGCCGGAACCCCGCGCCAAGGTTTAACCAATGTGAGCTCCGAATTCGATTACAGCTTGGGAATGCCCGGCAAACGGGTTGTGGATATCAGCGCTGCGGCTCAAGGCGGGGAAGTCATCGATTTGTGGGGAGACGGCGGCTGCAACGATTTGTTTGGCCGCTTCCGCAGCGGAACGTTGAAAGAAGCTTGTATAGCCATATGCCATGAAGAAGCACGCCTTTTGTATTACGACCTGGAGGTGCTGATCGAGCTGGCCGAGCAGCTGCCGGATTCGAGCGCCAGAAAGGCGCGGGTGCTGCAAAACGTATATGAGGCAGCGAATCTGCTCGCCGAGATTACCGAAGATACCGTACAGCTGGCCAGAGCCAAGCTGGCGCCGGAACTTGCGAAGCAGGGCGGCGATCCCGTCTTAACCGTCAGCGCAATCGGGCACGCGCATATCGATCTTGCCTGGCTGTGGCCGATCCGCGAAACGATCCGCAAGGGTGCCAGAACCTTCTCCACCGCGCTGCGCAATATGGAGAAATACCCGGATTACATGTTCGGCGCCAGCCAGCCGCAGCTGTATGCGTGGATGAAGGAGCATTACCCGCAGCTATATGCAGAGGTGCAGGAACGTGTCAAGGAAGGGCGCTGGGAGGCACAGGGCGCCATGTGGGTAGAGCCGGATACCAATATATCCGGCGGTGAAGCGCTTGTGCGGCAAATCCTGTACGGGAAACGTTTTTTTAAGCAGGAATTCGGCAAGGACATGAAGGTGTTGTGGCTGCCTGATGTATTCGGTTATACGGGAAGCCTGCCGCAGCTGCTCAAGAAATCCGGAGTGGACTATATGATGACCCAAAAGCTGTCATGGAGCGTCTATAATACCCATCCGCATCACAGCTTCCTATGGGAAGGCATCGATGGCACGAAGGTGTTGACTCATCTGCCGCCGGAGGACACTTACAACGGTCCTGCGGCTCCGCGGTCGCTTGCCAAAATCGAGCAAAGCTACCTCGATCGCGGTGTTTCGGAGCATGCGCTCATGCTGTTCGGCATCGGCGATGGCGGCGGCGGTCCGGGAGAAGAACATTTGGAACGGCTGGCCCGGGAGCGGAATTTGCTGGGGCTGCTGCCGGTGGTGCAGGAACCTGCGGTCACTTTTTTTCATCGGCTGGAGCGGGAAACTTCCCGCTTCCAGACCTACCGCGGGGAGCTGTATCTGGAGAAACACCAAGGGACGCTGACTACTCAAGCCCGCAACAAATGGTACAACCGCAAGCTGGAGAAAGCATTGCGGGAGCTGGAGTTCGCGGCTTCATTGCTTTGGTCTCTGGGCGGCGGGGAAGACGTTTATCCGGCCGAACGGCTTGAGGCGGTCTGGAAGGAAATGCTATTGTACCAATTCCACGATATTTTGCCCGGCTCCTCGATCACAAGAGTGTATGACGAGTCGCTGGAGCGTTACGGCAAGCTGCTGGCAGAAGTGCAAGCGATGATTGCCGATATTTACGGGCGATTGGCCGGTTTGTCCGGCGGAGCGGCCGGAACGCCTATCCTGTTCAACTCCTTGCCGTGGGTGCGGCGGGAATGGGTGCAATACGGTGGCAGTTGGCATTTCGTGCAGGTGCCGGGCATGGGCTGGCATTCGCTTGCGGCAGCTAAAACGGAGCAGCCAGACGCCCCGCTTATCGCGGAGGATTTCAGGCTGGAGAACGAGCGGCTGTCGGTCCGATTTGCTGAAGACGGCAGCATCGTATCGCTGTACGATAAGGCGGCCGCACGGGAAACGCTGCAGCCGGGTGCGAAGGCCAATGTGTTTACGCTTTACCATGATGACGGGGATGCCTGGGATTTCCCGCGCGATTACCGCGAGATGTTCGCCGGCACGATGAAGCTGGAGCGGGTGCAGGGTTTCGTGTCCGGACCTCGCGCTGTAGTCGAGCAGGAGTATCGGTTCGGGGAATCGACCCTGAAGCAGATCATTAGTTTGGAGCAAAACGGGGAGTTGCTGAGGTTCGATACCGAAGCGGACTGGCGCGAAGCGGGCAAAATGCTGCGGGTCGCTTTTCCCGTGCAGGTGGCGGCCGATCAAGTGAACTGTGAAATTCAGTTCGGGGTGCTAAAGCGGCCGACGACCCGCAACAATGCGATCGAGTTTGCACGCGATGAAATATGTGCCCATCATTACATCGACTTGTCGCAGCCGGATTACGGCGTAGCGCTGCTAAACGACAGCAAATACGGACACAGCGCGGAGAACGGTGTTCTGGACCTGAACCTGCTGCGCAGTCCGTCTTACCCTGATCCGAAAGCGGATCAGGCCGAGCACAAATTTACTTATGCCGTATATCCGCATTCGGGCGATTTCATTCAGGCTGGCGTTTACCGCAAAGGGTACGAGCTGAACATTCCGCTCACTGTAGCTGAAGCGCAGGAATCAAGCGCGCAAGAAGCGGAATTTATTCAACCGTTTAGCCTGGTGCGGCTTGATCATCCCAACCTTATGCTGGAGGCCGTCAAAAAAGCCGAAGACAGCGATCATTTGATTCTGCGGCTGTATGAGACGGCAGGTGCCGGAGCCGAAACCAGCTTGTCTATGGGACTGAATTGCCGGACGATTGAGGAGGCTGATTTGCTGGAGAATCCGGTAGGACTGCTGGCGGAACAGACGAATGAAATAAAATTGTCCTTTACGCCGTTTGAAATTAAGACAATTCGTGTGGCATTTGCCTAAAGGAAGGAGGAGTTCAGGCAGTGACAGGGAGAACACGGAAGGAAGAACGAACCGGATTTCAAGAGGGCAGTACCTTCGGACCTGCGTATGATCTGCAGGTGGATTTCGTGATGGTATACGGCATTAACGAATCCATGCCGCGGCGGATCCGCGAATGGGCGGAGCGGGGTTACCGGGTTCACCTGATGACCGGGGTATCCTGGGGCGGCTACCAGGATTATCTAAACGGCAAGGTGGACGGCCGTCCGCACTGGGATGAAGCGCAGAAATACCATGACGGTGAAACGATTATCCATGGGACTTCAGCGGACATTCCTTATATGGTGCCAACGATAAGTTATGCCGACTTTCTGGTGGAACGGATTCGTCCCGCCGTGGATGCGGGCGTGGAGGCCATCCATTTGGAAGAGCCGGAATTCTGGGTGGAGGGCGGTTACTCCGAGGCCTTTAAACGCGAATGGCAAAATTACTACAACGAGCCTTGGATTCCGCCCCATGCTTCAGAGGATGCGCAGTACCGCGCTTCCAAGCTCAAGGCTTATTTGTATACCCGCTGCCTCGACCGCATCTGCTCAGCGCTCAAGGAATATTCATTAGTCCGGTATAATCGGCCGCTGCGATTTTTTGTCCCGACACACAGCTTGATCAACTATACCCAATGGCGGATTGTCAGCCCGGAATCGAGGCTGCTCGATTTGCCTTCGGTTAACGGCTATATCGCTCAAATTTGGACGGGAACGTCGCGCACGGCTAATGTCTACGAAGGCAAACGCGCGGAACGGACGTTTGAGACGGCATTTTTGGAGTACGGCATCATGCAGGAGCTGGTGCGGGGAACCGACCGAAGCATGTGGTTTCTCCATGATCCGATCGAAGACGATCCGAAACGGACCTGGGCGGATTACCGGGAGAATTACATCAAGACGCTGACAGCCTCGCTGCTTCATCCCGGAATTGCCCGGTATGAGGTGGCCCCTTGGCCTAGGAGAATCTTCGAAGGGCAGTATCCTTCGGAAGACGGCAACGGCAGGGAAGGCATCCCGGAGGATTACGCAAGCGTGCTGCTTACCGTCATGCATACTTTAGGCTACATGGAGCAGGAAGACGTTCAGGTCTATGGCAATCCCGCCGTTACCGGCGTATTTCTGGCCGATTCGGCGATGTTTCAGCGCAAGCAAATCGGGACGGAGACGGCCGGCTTCATGATGAAATACGACGGCACCAATGAAGTGGAGCTTACGGATGAAGCTGCTGTGGAGCTGCTCAATCTTTCGGAATTTTACGGCTTGACCTTGCCGCTGATCAAGCATGGCCTGCCGGTAAGGCCGGTGCAGCTTGATAACGTGCGACGGTTTCCGGGGTATCTGGACGACTATCGTGTACTCATATTGAGTTATGAATTCATGAAACCGGAATATCCGGATCTGCATAATGCTTTGGCCCAGTGGGTGCAAGAAGGCGGCGCGCTGGTCTATGTCGGCGATGACAGCGATCCATACCACGGAGTCCGGGAATGGTGGAACCAGGGGAAACGCCGATACGCCACGCCAAGAGAGCATTTGTTCGAATGCCTGGGCTTGAGCCCGGCCCACACCCCGGAAGGCATCACCCGAGTAGGAAGCGGCCTTGTCTCTTATATGCGTGTGCGGCCGGAACGGCTCGCGCAAAGCGCCGAAGAAGCGGAACGCCTGCGGACTGCGGTGCGGGAGGCGATGGCGGCCCTGGAGAGTACCTCCGAAACGGAGGAAGCGGACCCAAGCGGGCAAGA
This sequence comes from Paenibacillus yonginensis, assembly GCF_001685395.1. Taxonomy (NCBI): domain Bacteria; kingdom Bacillati; phylum Bacillota; class Bacilli; order Caryophanales; family Paenibacillaceae; genus Paenibacillus; species Paenibacillus yonginensis. The sequence goes on from NZ_CP014167.1 coordinate 1,204,914, forward strand.
CCGGATTGTACACTGGAACTGGGAGGCGCTGAATTATTACCGGATTCGCCGCGGGCCCTATGTGATTGCATCGGTAATGAGCGAATCGGTAAGCGATACGCCGCTTACGCTGAAGGGCCAATACGTAGATTTGCTCGAAGCGGGATTGCCCGTGAAAGAGCAGGTGACCATCCTGCCGGGGAAGCAGGCTTTCTTGTACGACCTGGAATACGCCGGGCAGCCAAGCAGCGCGATCATCGCCGCATCTTCAAGGATCGTAGATTATTTCGAGGATAAACATCACCTTTCATTTACGGCTAAGGGGCCGCGTCCGCTGAAAGCGGCCGCGAGAATTCGCTGCGAAGCAGAGCCGGCAGCCGTCAAAGCAGGAGCGGCTGAACTGAAATACGAATATGATCCGGCGTCGCAAACCCTGCTGATTGCTTACGAGCATGGGGATGAAGGCACACGCATTACCATTACAAAATAAGTTTATGGCCCGGCACATAACCGGGTCCATTCTTTGGAGGCAGATCTCTTATGACAATCACTTTACGCCCACCCGCAGTCCCGTTAGTTACCATTGATCCTTATTTCAGCGTCTGGTCGATGGCCGACCGTCTAACCGGCGACTTCACCCGGCATTGGACGGGTAAGCGGAATGCGCTGACCGGGCTGATCCGCATCGATGGAACACCTTGGAGGTTCGCCGGTTTAACTGAGCCGAATCCGGAAAATTATTATGCGGAGCCGGAAGCTATGCAGCAAACGGAACTTCAGGTTACCCCGCTGTCCACCTCTTACACCTTTGAGGCGGGAGGCATTGCGCTGGAGGTTGTATTTACCAGCCCGCTGCTGCCCGATTCCTTGGAGCTTCTGTCGCGGCCGGCGTCTTATGTATCCTTTCGGGTACGTTCCCTGGATGGTAATCCGCATGCCGTGCAGCTTTATATCGACGTGACCGGAGAATGGTGCGTGAACACCAGCGAGCAAAAGGTTGTACTGGGGCAGGAGCAAAATGAATATTTGACGATTATGGCGGCGAGCAACGCGGAGCAGCAGGTTTTGAACGCTTCGGGAGACGATCTGCGGATCGACTGGGGCCGCTTGATGCTGGCGGTGAAGCAGGCGCCTGACATGCAGACATGGATAGGACCGGCGGAAGTCCGCAAGTCGTTTGTACGCACCGGTGAGCTCAAGGCAGGCAGCAAGACACCTTCACCGAATGAGGCGCAGACGGTTCGCGATACCCAGCCGGTGCTGGCAGCCGTTTGGAATTGCGGCGAGGTTGACGGCAAGGCAGGGAAATCGCAGCTGATTGTGCTTGCGTATGACGATGTTTATTCGATCGAATATTTTGGGCGCAGGCTTGAGGCGTATTGGAAGAAAGACGGCCAAACCACGATGGGAATGATTGAACACGCATTTCGGGAGTATTCGGACATCCTTCTGCGCTGCGAAGCGTTTGACCGGCAGCTGCAGGCGGATGCCGTGCGTTCCGGTGGAGAGAAATACGCCGACATTTTGTCCCTGTCCTACCGGCAGGCGATCGCAGCGCATAAGCTTGTGCTTGATCCGGAAGGCCAGCCGCTGTTCATGTCCAAAGAATGCTTCAGCAACGGTTGTATCGCTACGGTCGATGTCAGCTATCCTTCGATTCCGCTTTTTCTGCTGTACCAGCCGGAGCTTGTCCGCGGAATGATGCGGCCTATCTTAAAATATGCGGCAAGCGAAGCTTGGCCGTTTGAATTTGCTCCCCATGACGTCGGCCAATATCCGCTCGCTAACGGTCAGGTGTACGGGGAGAATGCGCGAGAGGCCCAAATGCCGGTCGAGGAATGCGGCAATATGCTGGTGATGGCAGCGGCGGTCAGCCTGGCCGACGGACAATGGGAGTTTGCGGCGGAGCACCGCGAGCTGTTGTCCCGGTGGGCGGATTATTTGCTCGAATACGGGCTTGATCCGGAGAATCAGCTGTGCACCGATGATTTCGCCGGCCATTTGGCCCGCAATGCCAACCTGTCGGCCAAAGCGATCATGGGAGTGGCCAGCTACTCCTTATTGTGCAGGCAGCTGGGCGATTCTGCCGAAGCGGACCGTTACCTGCAGGCGGCTAGGGACATGGCCAGCCAGTGGACGAAACTTGCGGAGGATCAAAGCGAGGGAAGCACGCATACCAAATTGGTATTTGGCGAGGAAGGGGAAGGCACCTGGAGCTTGAAATACAATCTGGTATGGGATCTTATTTTCGGAACGAATCTCTTTGATCCATCCCTTGTTCGCCGGGAAACGGCCTGGTATTTGGAGAAGCAAAACCGCTACGGCGTGCCGCTGGATAACCGTGAAGCTTACACCAAAGGGGACTGGCTCGTCTGGGCTGCTTCGCTGGCGGAGGAGCGGAAGGACTTCGAGCAGATCATTGCGCCGCTTTGGGACTTTCTGAATGAAACCCCGGACCGCGTACCGTTCTCGGACTGGTACGATACGATTACGGCCCGGCAGATCGGTTTCCAGCACCGCAGCGTGGTCGGCGGGATGTTTATCAAGCTGCTGAAGGACCAAGGAATTTCTAAGAAGTGAATAGGCAAGAACGGGGTGGGGGGCAGCCTTCACCCCTACTTTCATTCGTTCCACCATTCCTAGGAGCCGTTGCAACCGGAGCTGTAGGACTAAAGCCGCCAATAGAGCCCAAGCTGAAGGGCTTTTTTTATTAGCGTGCCTAAAGATAGGGATGTCTAGGGCTTGGAACGCTTTCATGAACAGGTGTTGCGCCCAAGAGACTATTTTTGTGGGCCGTTTGTAATGGATTTACAAATTTGACTGCCCTTTAGCAGGAAAAACAATGGTATGATGATAGAGAAATTCAGAAGGAACAGGTGCACTAGATTATGATATTAACTTTAATAGATGGAAGAACAAATTCTCAGGTATGCGATGTAGATGTCCCGGAGGGATTGAGCGCTGACGGCTTCTTGAAACAGTGGATGCTGGAATGGGCTCCCGAGGAGGCTCGGCAAGCGGACATTTATTTATTAGAAGGAAAAGAATCAGGAGGAAACTGGTTCCCGATTCCAAGCGGCATGCTGCTTGCAGACAGTGGGTTGCAGGAAGGGGCATTTCTGCGGGTGAAAAATATTTATAGCACGGTTCCCGTTTCTGTCCCGGAAGAAAGCAGCCTGCCCCTGTTTCGGGAACGGGACGTGTAGGAGGGCGAGCTATGGGCATTGTTTATCAAAGATCCCCCCGGATCAGACAGGAAATAGAACCAAGCAGGCAGCAGCTGCCGGCTCCGTCTCAGGTAACGGCTAAACCGGCTGTAGGTCTTCCGTGGTTGGTTCTGTCGACACTCGCGCTTTTAAGCGGATTCGGTATACTGATCTACGTACTGGCTAAAGGAGATGCAGCCGAAGGGGCAAGCCGCTTTATTTTGTGGATGTCCAGCCTGGTGCTGGTGTTAGCAGGAGCCGTCCCGGCGGGGTACCTGTTTTATGCCAGGAAGAAATATGCCTGGGCGCTGCATCAAAAGGAACAAGTGTATGCTGAGCTGCTAAACCGGTTTGAATCGGAATGGCGCACTAAAGCAAATGAGCAGCGGGAAGTCCTGGAACAAATTCACGGGGATTTTGTACGGTCTGAAAGCATCGTAAGAAGAAGAGCGCCGTCCCTGTGGGAAAGATCTTTAACCGAGCCGGACTTCCTGCATCTGCGGGTCGGTACGGGCGAAGTTCCGGCCGCCTGTACGTTCTCGCTTCCGAGTACGGAACCTCAAGGAGATCCGCAGCGATGGTATGAACAAGCCCGCAGGCTGGTCGAGCGGACAGGCTCTATTTCGGACAGTCCGGTTGCCGTTCCGCTGTCAGGGGCGGGCGTGATCGGCATTGTGGGAGATTTGGCGTCCTGTCTTCAGGTTCTGCGGAATCTCCTTGTCCAGCTGACCGTACGCCACTCGCCGGATGAGGTGAGAGTTTCGGCCTTTTTCAGGGAAGAGCAGCTGGGCCGCTGGGAGTGGATGCGCTGGTTCCCGCACTTATGGGAGGTAGACGGCCATTTCAGGCGTATGGCTTGTACATCTGGGGATAAGCAGCAATTAGCCGACTATTTGCAAAGGGAATTAAGAAGGCGTTTTGACCGTTCTGCAGGCTCTGTGAGTTCCAAAGGGGCGGAAGAACCCGCAAAAGATATTGTGCTGCTGTCCGACCCCGAGGTCCTGGACCATAAACTGCTTTATGCCATGCTGACGGAGACGGGGGAACTGGCCGGGGCGCATACCGTTATTTTGGCCCGTTCCGTGGATCAGCTTCCGAGACAATGCCGGCTGATTGTGGAATGCGAAGCTGAGCAGGGCAGTTATTTATGGAAAAAAGAAGACGGGCAAGTGGAAAGCCGCACGTTCCAGCTGGACCGGATTTCTACCGAGCAAAGCGAACATCTGGCCCGGCTGATGGCCCGAATCAAGCTGAAAAGCGCTAAAGCGGACCTGCTGCCGGAACGGATTGGCCTGCTGGGATTGCTTGGACTGGAAGAGCTTTCTTCCGGTTCCATCGCAGAGGCCTGGAGGTCGGGCAGACTGCCGATAGGACTTCCGGTTCCGCTTGGAGTAAGGACTGGCGGCGAAATCTTCAGCTTAAATCTGCATGACCGGATCGATTTGGGCGGACAAGGACCGCACGGTTTGATCGCGGGAACGACCGGGTCGGGGAAAAGCGCGCTGCTGCAGTCGCTTGTAGCTTCGGCCGCCGTCAACTATCATCCGCATGATGCCGCGTTCCTGCTGATCGACTACAAGGGCGGCGGAATGTCGGGAGCTTTGCGGGACCTGCCGCATGTCGTCGGTTCTTTAACCAATCTGGATGGACGGCTGGTCGAAAGGGCCAAAGCGGCCTTGAGGGCGGAGCTTGTGTCCAGGCAGAAGAAGCTGAAGGCGGCTGGAGGACTGGAGCATATTGACGAATATTATAGGCTGGGAGCGCCCGAGGGGCCTCTGCCTCATCTTTTTGTCATCGTCGATGAGTTTGCGGAGCTCAAGATGGATTATCCGGATTTTATTGACGAGCTCATCAGCGTAGCCTCCATCGGACGGACGCTGGGACTTCATTTGATTCTGGCGACCCAGAAGCCTGGCGGAGTGGTTGACGACAAGATATGGAGCAATGCCCGCTTCCGGATCTGCTTGCGGGTAGAGTCCGAAAGCGACAGCCGGGAAATGCTCAAAATGCCGGATGCGGCTCATCTGACCGTATCGGGCCGGGGATTTGTGCAGGTTGGCCCGGATTGGACTGAAGAGGTGCAGTTTGCCTGGCCGGGAGCCGTTTATGCGGCTCACTCCGATCGGACTCCTGACCTGGACGCCGGACTCCGGATGCATAAGGTTCTGCTAAACGGTGTCCGTCAGCCGGTTGGCCACGCAGGAACACCGGAGGCAAGCCAGGCAGCGCCGGCTCTGTCCCGCAGACGTGAGCTGGACGTTCTCGCCGAGACACTAGAGCGGGCTGCAGCGGACCAAGGCATCCAACGTTTGCAAGGTCCTTGGCTGCCGCCTTTGCCTGAGCAGCTTGATTTGGACAAGCTGGATTTGCAGGTTCAGGCCAGGGAGCCGCTGGTGGCAGTTGTTGGTCTTGCCGACGATGTGTCCGGGCAGCGTCAATTTGCAGCGGCTCTTTCGTTGAAAGCCGGTCACACAGCGATTTACGGGATGCCGGGTTCAGGCAAGACAACGCTGCTGCAAACGCTCCTGTTGTCTTTGCTGCATGATTCGAATAACGGCTGGCATGGATATTTGATAGATATGGGAAGAATGCTGGGCGATTTTGCGGTTCTGCCCCAGGTGGGAGCGGTTATCGCTCCGGACGAAAGCGACCGGCTGCCGAGGTTGTTTCGTTATCTCAAACGAACGGCAGCAGAGCGGCGCGAGCTGCTGGCAAGCGCCGGCCTGAAGCGCGCGGATCAATACCGGGGTGTTTTTGGCAGGAAGCTGGAGGATATCGTGCTGGTTATCGACGATTATCGTTTGTTTCATACCCGTTTCCTGGGGGAAACGGAAGGGCTTGATGAATTGCTGAGAGAAGGTCCGGCTGCGGGGATCTATGTCGTCCTCACGGCAAGCCGCGTCGGGGATATCCCGGAGAAGACGCGCAGTCTGATTTCGCAGGCGGCTGCGCTGGAGCTTGCCGATCCAGGCGATTATTATTTCGTGGTCGGCAAAACGGCGGGCCGGGCCGCTTCGATTCGCGGCCGGGGGTATTTGAAAGGTTACCCTCCGCTCGAATTCCAGACCGCGCTGCCGGTACCCGGAGCGGATGAATATGAACGGGCGGAGCGGCTGCGGGCGGAGCTTAGCCGGATTGCGGAAGACTGGAAAGGCAGCAGGGCCCCGCGGATTCCTTCCACCCCTTCAAAGGTGAATTTAAGGGAACTGCTGCCGATTGGCAGACAGTTTGGCTTGAATCCGGCAGCGGTAGCCGTGCCGGTTGGTCTTGAAGCGGAGGACTTGACTCCGGTGGCTGTCCAGCTCGGCAGCGGCCCGCATTTTATCGTAGGGGCTCCGATAGGGGGAGGCAAAACGACCTTCCTGCAAAGCTGGATTCTTTCGTTAGCCTGGCATGCTGCTCCCGAGCAGCTGGCCGTTTATATTTTGGAAGCCAGACCGGCTCAGCCGGACAGCCCGCACCTATCCCTGTTATCCCGTCTGCCGCATGTGCGGGGAATCGGTGTGGGCGAAAGCGGGGCTGCTGAAATTATCAGCCGGATTCAGGAGGATATCCAAGCTTCGGCGCAAGGCGGTCAGCCGCGTCCGGCAACGCTGCTCGTCATCGACGATGCCGATTGGCTGGCGCGCAGAATCAATGATTTTACGGTGAAAGAGGGGTTGACGGAACTCGTAAGGGGAAGCCGGGATAGCGGCCTGCACGTGGTGCTCTCCGGAGTCCCGGGAGATTTTCCAACCTTTGGAGCTGATTGGTTCACCGAAGTGAAAGCCTGTCAAACCGGCTTTATGTTTGGAACCAAAGATCCTGCAGACTTGGCATTCATGCGGATTCCGATCAAGGAATCGGCGTCAGGGCCGGGTGAACTGCCTGTGCTTCCGCCGGGAGAAGGGTTTTACGTGAACCGCAGGTATCGGAGAATGAAAGCTGCAGTGCCTTTTGATAAAGTTTGGACGCCGGAGAAATGGGTGGACCGGGTTTGTGACCAATGGGAGGTAAGCGTATGAAGGGAGGTGACCTCATGCTGGCTGCAAACGAAATACGCAAAGCTGCGATCAACCTCGAAACGAAAGAGCTGTTTTTCCTTGCCGGAATATTAGGGTCGGATCGTCTGCTCGGGGTGGAAGATCCTTTTCTGGGCTATTTGACCGACGAAATTGCGGCTGAATGGGAGAACGTGAAGCGGGCCCTTTTGACCAAAGGGTATTTGACTCTCGGCGATTCGGAAGATGAATTAACCATGGCGCCCGAAGTGTTCGCCAGAGTGGCCATTGCCGGCTTTGCAGAGCGGGCCTGCTGGGTGAGGTATGAGCATGCTTCGGAATCGTTTGAAGGCTACCTGCATATTACGAATGAGAAAGTGGTAGAGGTAGCCCGAGGCGATGAATCCGATTCCTTCTATACTTTGAAGGAGCTCGGCAATGTGCAGGCGGCTGCGGATTTGCTGGTAGAAAGGATGAAGTGGAAAGAGGAGTCTTTGTCCGACTTGCCAGCGCTGCTGCTTTCGCGCAGAAAATTTAACGACCTTTACGAGAGCAGCAAAACGATGGATATTGAAGAGCTGAGCCATGAGCTGTCTCAATCTACAGGCGATATTGAAGCCTCCTGGGCGCTCGCAAAATGTTTGAAGGACCGGGTATGTGAAGGGGAGCTCCAGCTTTCCATCTGGAATGAAGATGGCTGGGAAAGTCAAGGGGCCGCCTTTATTGTAGGTCAGACGATGAACTGGCTGATCCGGATGAGCTTGCGGGACGAAGAGGATTGGCTGGTGGCGACGCCGGCCACAAAGAAACAATTTCAGGACATGCTGCTGCTGTGGTTGGAACAGCCGCCAGAAACCGATGAAAGGGGATAATTATGCGTATTAGTATAGAACCCGAACAGCTCCGTTCTGCAGGCAGCGGCCTGCAGCGCTCCGCCGAGCAGCTGCATACGATTGCCGAGCATTTGAACCGGATGCTGTATTCGTTCAGTCAGGAAAATGAATCGGCATGGGCAGCCGTCATGGCCAAATGGGAACAGGCCCGCCTGTTATCCGAACAGTTTGGACAAGAGCTGTTCCGTTTAGGGCAAGGGCTGCAGGTTCGTTCCGCTGCCTATGACGAAGAGGACCGGCATTTCGGCAGCACCTTCGCAAGAGGGACCGGCTCCTACGGACAGGCCGCCAGCTTGTACCGGACGCTCCGGCTGGGGACGGACTCGCTGATCCTGCCTTCGGCCAAATTTTCCCCGGGAGTGATCAGCAATCCAAGGTCGGCTGTTGATGCCGTACGCAGGGAATGGCATGAAACGAGATACGGCCATCAAGAGCTTAAAGGTACTTGGGACAGCGGCGAACCGGCGGACTCGGGGCAGCCAGACACTCTTAGATGGTCTTCGGGGAACCACACTACTCCATTCTCAGGTCTGACCCGTAAAAAAATGGCGGAAAAAATGATCCTGAATGAAGCCGCCTTAAATCCACAGCCGTGGGTGTTTACGAACCCGGCTTCCGGTTTGTAGCGGACAAGCGGCGCAAGCGCTGCTGATTCAGTTAGAGCCAAGGTGGGTAAAAAGCAATAAAAAAAGGTTTTGTGCCTTGTCCAAAGGATTCTAAGGAAGGGAGAAAGTCAATGGCAGGCAGAATCATGGTGAATCCGGAACAAATTGAAGAGATGGCGCGTCAATTTCTTCAGGGAGGCGAGCAAAGCCGCCAGATCATTGCCGGTTTAACCCAAATGGTCAACAGCTTGGAACAGGAATGGGAAGGATTATCCAAGCAGCGTTTCTTCCATGAGTTCCAGGAAGCGGACAAACAAATGCAAGCTTTTGTGTCTATGCTGGAATCGATCGGCGAAGAGCTGGCAGCGATGTCAAACAAGTTCAGGGCTCTGGATCAGACACGTTTCTAAAACAGCAGCAAGCGGGCGCGCAGCCCGGTACATATAAATCAAGCAATAACGCCAGTCCGTTATTTTCAAATTGGCAGGCGAAAGGGAAGAAAGAGGGAAACAGGAATGGCTTTTCATCCGAATCCGGGAGACCGACTTCAAATTGGCGGTGTAAATTACATAATTGGAACGCATCCGGTTGCGCCGGGCATGGCGTATGCCCAGGCCGGACGCCAGGGCGTCGTCTACCAGCTGATCCCGGAGAACGGTGAAGCCCGCCTGACGATGGCGCTGAAAATCTTTCTGCCCAAATTCAGGCTGCCTTCCCGCGTCCATTTGTCGCAGACAATGGAGGAGTTCAGCCAGCTGCAGGGCTTGAAGGTTTGCAAGCGGGAAGTCTTGACCCCGGAGCGTAACGGGGAGCTGATAGCGGAATATCCGGATCTGCTTTACGCCGTCCTTATGCCGTGGATTCATGGCGGGACCTGGATGGATGTGCTGGGGGGACGAGAGACGATGTCACCTGCCGACAGTCTGCATGCGGCCCGTCTCCTGTCATCGGTAGGATCGGCTATGGAACAAAGAGGTATTGCCCACTGCGATCTCTCCGCTCCAAACGTGATGTTCACTGGAAGCGGACCGTTCGACATCGAGCTGGTGGATGTGGAGCAGATGTTCAGTCCGCGTCTGGACCCGCCCGATCTGCTGCTCGGCGGATCGCCGGGGTATGCATCCGCCCGCGTCTCTGCTCATCATCCGCAGGCGGCCTGGAATGCTTATGCGGACAGGTTTCCGGGAGCGGTCATGATGGCTGAGATGCTGGGCTGGTGCGATCCGGAAGTCCGTGGCCAGGCTTGGGGTGAAAGCTATTTCGATCCGGAAGAGATGCAGCGGCCCTGCGAACGATACCAGCTGCTGAACCGCACCCTTGAGGACAAATGGGGGAAGGAAATAGCCGAGCTGTTTGCCAGAGCGTGGGGCAGCGGTGATTCCAGGTTCTGTCCGACCTTTGGCGAGTGGGTGATCGCGTTAACGAAGGCGGCCGGGCGTCTGCAGGAGCTGGAACAGAAAGCAGCGGTTGTTCCGCACCAGGAGGCTGCCAAACAACAGGGCTCCAGGGATGGGCTGCGCGCCATGCAGCTTTTGCCGGAAGCGAATGAAACGGACAGCCGGGATCATGAACAGGAACTGGCCGCAGTCTCCCGGTTTGGGACGGAGCAGCAGGCTGCCCTGCTGACGGTACAAGCCAGGAAGCAGGAGCAGGAAGGGAAAACGGCGGAAGCGCTGAATCTGTATTTACAAGCCCAAAAGGCTGCTTCACAAGGCAGCCATCTTTACGTCGAAGTTACCGCCGCAGTAGAAGGTTTGCTGCAGGTTCTGAAGAACCAGGCTCTGAATCACCAAGCCGGGCAAGATCTGGAGCAGGTTTCGCAGGCTGAGAACCTTGGGCAAGGCGAAGCTGAACAACAAGGCGGCCGTTGGAAAATCACTGGAGCACCAAAGGCGGCCGCCAGGGAGAAGTCCGCTCCTATGCGCATTCGCTCCCGCCGGTTATTGTGGTGGGGAAGCGGGATCGCAGCAGCGGTTCTGGTTCTGGTACTGGGATTGCTGCTGACGGATCACGAGTCCTCAGGACATCAGCCGTCGATGGCGGATTCACCGGCTGCATCGCCGTTGCCGACGGCCGGTGCTTCTACCTCTTCGGGGACTGCGCAGGTTTCCGCTTCACCGGATGATGAAGGCAAGGATGAGGCCCAGGAAGAAGCGGAACGTTTAGCGGCTGCCAAAGCGGAGCAGGAGAGACAGGCCAAAATCAAGGCGGCCCTCCAGAAGCAATATGACCAGCAGGCGGCCTATAACAAATATCTGGAATGGAAAAAAAAGAAAGAGCTTCTTCAGGCTCAAGAGAAAGCTGCTGCTGAAGAAGCGGCCCGCAAGGCGGCTGAGAAAAAGGCCGCAGAAGAAGAGGAGCGCAAGAAACGGGAGGCCCAGCAGGCCAAACAGGCTGCGCAGCTTAAAGCGGTTCGCGATCAAAAAGCCATGAAGATGATCGCTTATTACAACTCGGCGTACAATGCCCAGATGGGCGGACACCGCGATATGGCCGAGAAATATTGCCGTGACTTCCTTGAGATTTATAACACGGACGCCCAGTATTTTGTGAAGACAGGTGCGATCGGCAAACGTGTCGGCCATATCTATAAATATCTGCAAAACACGGCTTACACCCTGCCGGATGTATAGGGAGCCGAGCCGAGTCAAATCAAGACAGAAAGCACAATGAAGAAGGGGACAAGCATGACCTATACCGTACAAGCCTCACAGCGCACACCCGCTTTGATCATTTATCTGATTGATATCAGCGCCTCCATGAACATGATGATGGAAGGAACAAGAAGAATGGATATCGTCTACGAGGCGCTTTCCATGGCCATCCGCCAAATGGTGTTCCGTTCCACCAAAGGAAACAGACTGACTCCCAGATACCGGGTAGCCATGCTTGCGTACAGCGATGAGGTGTATGATCTGCTTGGAGGCGTGAAAGGGATCGATGAAATTGCCGCGCTCGGGACGCTTCCCTGGATGTCGCCCAAGCGGTTCTCGGACAGCGCCAAAGCTTTCCTGCAGGCCGAAAAAATTCTACGGGACGAGCTGCCTTATATGCAGGATTGTCCGGCCCCTTTAATTTGTCATATGACTGATGGCGTGCATACCGGTGCTGACCCGCTGCCGGTTGCCCGCCGAATTATGGATATGGCTGTGCCCGACGGGAAGGTGCTGATCGAAAATATATTTATCACCGATCATCTCCTGGAGGAACCGATCACGGAGCCGAGAAGGTGGGGCGGGATCACCGCTCAGACGAAGCTGAAGGATGATCATGCTGAGCTGCTCAGGCAGATGTCTTCGCCCCTGCCGCCGAGTTATCGGGAAATGCTGCTTGAAGCAGACTATCAGCTGTCCGAAGAGGCTCTGATGCTCCTGCCCGGAACCTGTGCCGAGCTGGTGTCCGTCGGGTTTCAAATGTCCGCGGCCACGCCGGTCAGATAGGAGGAGCGCATGAGACAGTCATCCCGGGGAAAAAGCGCAGACGGCTGCAGCCAGCCCTCCGAGCTGTTTGCATGGATCAGCAGCCAGGATAAAGTGCAGCCGGTTGCTTCATGGACGGACAGGCGGCTCACCTGCCGCTACAGCTACAGCCCTTCCTCCGAAAGCAGCAGCTACGGGGAGCCGGGCCAGGATTTTGGCGCGGTGGCGGTTCACGGGGATGCCGTACGCTTTGTTTTATGCGACGGCGTTTCGTTGAGCTATAGAGGTGATTTTGGCGCAAAGCTGCTGGGTGAAGGTTTGTTTGAATGGCTCCGCGGGTTTCCAGGCATGGAGATCGAGCCGGCCGTCCGGCTGCTCAAGGAATTGTCCTACAAGGCTGGTAAAGCTTTGGAACGTCTGGAGCTGCCAGCAGAGCTGCCGCCAATGCTGAAGGATGTCTTGCTGGAGAAGCGAAGCCGGGGCACGGCGGCCATGTTTGCCTGCGGTTACCTGATTAGGCCGACCCGTGAGCGGGAAGGAAAATTGTGGCTGATGTGGCAGGGGGATTTGCGGATCCGCTTTTGGCTGGCTGGACAGGAACAACGCCTGCTTCCCGAGACCAGCTTCCGAACGGAGGAAAGATGGACCAGCCTTAATCCCGGGTGCGGCTCAGAGCTTTTGGCAGCGGCAAAATCTCCCCATATGGCGGCCCTTCCGCTTTCGGCTAAGGAAAGCGGCGGACTGCTGCTTTATACGGACGGACTCCAGGTATTGGATGCAGCCGGGCTGCCCTTATCCGGCAGCGAGCTGACGTCTGCTCTGAACGGCGGAGCAGCAGGCTGGCTGGAGGATGACGCTTCGCTGCTGGAAGTGAGCTGGAGCGGGACAGAGCCGGACGGAAAGAACGGCAAACGATTTCAAAAACATTAAAAAAGGGAAACAGGCAGACCTTGAATACCGGGATTCCTGACGGCGTTGTACCGGAGGAAACCGCGGACAAGGTCTGCATATTTTTTATTAGATCGATTGTAAAGGGAATTGCGACGGAAAACTTGTGCTCAAGACAGCGCAAAACAAAAGAAACTGGTGGCCCTAAAACAGCAACACACCAGCTTTTCGGCATTCGGTTGTCCTTTATTCTTTCGCTGTCCCAAACGATTCTGCAGCTGCCGATAGATAATAAGCTAAACCGGTTTGCTGACTTTCGAGCATTTGAAGATGAAAGTCATCACTTAGAAAAAATCGAGTCTGTACTGAAAAATCTTGAGCAGATATTTTATGGCCATGCTCATTCATAAATTCAAGATGGCATCGGATCAAATTTCTTATTTTCTCGTCATTATATTTTACGCCTTCTCTTAATGAGTCAGCCATTTGGTTCATGAATGTCATAGCTTCAACTGCTTGTTCATTCATTTCCTGAACCTCCGCCGGTGCAACCTCAATAGGCCCCACTCCATAAGATTCCTTTAAAGATTGATTTTGCTCGGCAAGCGCTTTGTTCCATTCTTCCGCGTTCTCAAAACCCTTGAACATTTCTTTGTTATCCATGGTTCTCCCCTCCCGTATGCTTCCGATGGATTTTCGCAAGGTTTGAATGATGGCATCCAGCCTATGTTGGCGACTGAGAAGCAGCTCCTCCTGCTGGGAAAGAATGGATAGCCGATCCGAATGATGTTGCAAAATGTCCTTAATTTGATCCAAGGAAAAATCCAATTCTCTGAAAAATAAAATTTCTTGCAAACGTTCCAACTCTTTCGTTCCATATAATCGGTATCCTGCTTCGCTTATCTTGCTTGGATTGAGGAGACCGATCTTGTGATAATGATGCAGCGTTTTGATCGTAACCTTGGATAGCTCCGACACTTCTTTTACCGTATACAGCATTTCACCGCTCCTTTCCTTACACAGCTTAAAGTCTCCCCTAAGAGGAAAGTCAAGATGAAATTATTTTAGAAAATAGTATGGACCCTCCCCTTCCAGAAGGCCTTAAGATGCATTCAGTTAAATGACAAGGGAGGGAACTATACATTTCAGGACTTAATCAACTGCTACGTAATGGATTTGTTCGAGCTGTTATCGCTTCCACGCTGTTTTCTCAAATGGGGTCAGCCTTCCGGTATGAAGCTGTTTAAAATTCATGTACGGGACGAGGATGCGCAAGCCTGTATGTCTTTGCTGCAATCCTTAACTTCTGCCTTTATGGTTCTTGGCCCAATTCTGGGAACTTTGGTGTATGAGCAATTCGGAATTGAAATTTCAATATTTGCGACTTGCATTTGCTTTCTTATATCCGCATTGGCCTTAGTCTTCATCCCATCCGATCAAAAGCAGCCAAAAAATCTAGAGTCCAAATCATCTTCCCTATTGCGAGAGATGGGGGATGGGGTTCGGTTTGTGCTCCTAAACAAGCTACTCTTAAAGCTCAGTATGTTTCATGTTGGTGGGGCTAGGGGTGGGGTTAATTTCGTCGCTGGCTGTCTTCCTAGTTACCGAGAAGTTGGACTTGCCTGCCGAAGCTTTGAAATGGATAAGCCTACCGTATGGATTAGGCGCAATTATAGGAGGGATCGCAACTTTTGCCCTCGCAACCAAGATCACCCCGCGGCGCCTACTCCAGACGGGTCTACTTGTCAACGGTATGGGGATCATCCTAGCGGGACTGTCTACCAAGCTATGGATAACAATGACGGCCCAATTTATCATTGCCCTCCTGCAACCGGCTATATTTGTCGGGAATAACGCCCTGGTCATGCAGCATACCGACCAGAACTTTATAGGTCGGGTGATGGGAATCCGCACTCCGCTTATGACTGGAGCAATGCTTCTTATGATGAGTGCTGCAGGTGTTTTGAAAAATACGCTTTCTCTTATCCTAGTGTACTTGTTAGCTGGACTCTGTTTTTTTGCAGGACTACTAATTACTGTTCCGAAAGGGTCCCGGTAGTTTCCGTTTGAATCTTTTATAGAAGCTCTGCCGCATTTTAGCATTTTAGCCTGGCCATCCATCATTAGAAAAAAACTCCTTTATTTAGGCCTTGTGATTTAGCAGCCATTCCTTTTGGGTAATACTGAGTTACCAGGAAAGCGATCTGAAAGTCATCGTGATCAACAATATAGGAATAAAATCAACAAGATAAAAAAAGGAGCGTGCGTCCATGACAGGAACAAACCAGACAGTTCAACGCTTTAGCGGCAAAACAGCGATTGTGACTGGCGCGGGTTCGGGAATCGGGAAAGCAACAGCCATCCAGCTGGCAAGGGAAGGAGCGAAGGTGGCGCTTTTTGATCTGAACGATCAGCGGATTGCGGAGACTGAAAATGAGATCAATCAAATTTTCCAGGGGGTATCCCGTGCGTTTGACGTGGACGTCTCCGATGAAGCCCGAGTGGCGAAAGCGATCAAGGAAGCTGCGGCTTATTTTGGCGGGGTGGACATTTTGTTTGCCAATGCGGGGATTAACGGGGCCTGGGGACCGATTGAGGATATGCGTCTAGAAGATTGGGAGCAAACGCTGCGGATCAACTTAAACGGCACCTTCCTTTCCGTCAAACATACAATTCCTTATATGAAAAAGAAAGGAGCCGGCAGCATTATCATTACCAGCTCCATCAACGGACTTGACCGTTTTGCCGGCTGGGGCGCCTCGGCTTACAGCACTACCAAAGCAGGACAGGTGGCTTTTGCCAAAATGGCGGCGCTGGAGCTGGCTAAATTCAAAATCCGCGTCAATGTCATCAGCCCGGGGGCAATCGCGACCAATGTCGACGAATCAACCAAAATCAGCGACGAGCTGAAAGAGATCGTTATTCCGGTCGAATATCCAGAGGGCAGCCAGCCGCTTGCCGACGGTCCGGGCCAGCCGGAGGATGTTGCTGAACTGGTCTGCTTCCTTGCCTCGGATGCCTCCAAACATATTACGGGGGCACGGGTGCGGATTGATGGGGCGGAAGCGTTGTTATAGAACTGTGCTCTGCTGCGCAGCCATACACGGGTAATGAATTTAAAAGCCGGGTAAGGGAATTTACATCATTCCTTTATCCGGCTTTTTTTGAATGTTGTAGAAACACAGTGCTAGGGAGTATGGGCCAGCAGCTGCTGAACCATCTGCGAGGTCAACGTAAAGGGCGATTTCGAGATTAGGTCCAGCGTAAATCCTGTAACCAGCTCTGAGGCCTGAACGGGCTCGGGCCGGTCGATCAGCCCGCTGATATAAGCCAGCCAGCCGATAACCCTCTCTGCGGGAAGGCCGGAACGGCGAAGCTGGACCAGGCTGAGATCGCCATGGCGTTTGGCGAGCCGCCGCCCGTCTTCCCCCATAAGCAAAGGCGCATGGGCAAACTGCGGCGGCGGCCAGCCAAAGGCCTCATAAAGAGCCAGCTGCCGGGGGGTTGAATCGAGAAGATCGCTGCCGCGCAGCACATGGGTAATGCCCATCGCAGCGTCGTCTACGGTCACGGCGAGCTGGTAAGAATACATGCCGTCCGCTCTTTTTACGATAAAATCTCCGCCGCTGGCCTCAGGAAAAAGCTGAACCCCGGCAATGCCGTCTTGGACCTCATATTGCTCGTCCTGGAGTGCAAACCGGATCGAAGGCCTTTTATAAAGGGCCCGTTCCTCGCGTTCCTGGGGTGTCAGCTTTCGGCAGGTTCCCGGATAAACAGGGCCTTCCGAGGCCAGGCCATGAGGAGCCCCGGCAATTTGCAGCAGCTCGGCCCGGCTGCAGTAGCAGGGATACAGGCGCCCTTTATGCTCCAGCTCCTGCAGGGCCTGCTCATACCGGTCCAGCCGTTCGCTTTGCGTATAAGGTCCGTAATTTCCTCCCTGACCGGGTCCTTCATCCCAATTCAGGCCAAGCCACTTCATATCGGCGATAATTTGCTCGACTAATTCGGGTTTGGAGCGCTGCAGGTCAATATCTTCTATCCGCAGCACAAATGCGCCGTTCGCAGCGCGGACCTGGAGCCAGGACAGCAGAGCGATTTTGGCATTGCCCAAATGCATCGTTCCCGATGGCGTAGGGGCAAAACGTCCTCTTATCATGGTGCGATCACTTCCTAATATAGCTTTACTCTAAAGTCGAATCATGGCTTTCAACCGGAGCTGCTGCCGCGGCTTCGCCGTCCCGGCTCCAGCTGTTCACGTCTTTCTATCATATCAAATCAAGGATCGCCCTGCATGGCTTGGTTTCCGGTTTTGACAGGTTCAGAGCCCCCGCTTATGATTAGGGATTAGGAAAGTGGATATGGAAACAGCAAGCACAGGAAGAAGAGGAGAAACAAGAAATGAGATTACCGGTTGATGAATGTCTGCCCGAACTGGCCCTGGTGCTTGAGAAAGGCGAAAATGCCGTTCTGATCGCCGAACCTGGTGCGGGCAAAACAACGAGAACGCCGCTTGCCCTGTTAAAGGAATCCTGGCTGGACGGCCAGGGCATTCTGATGCTGGAGCCGCGGCGTCTGGCGGCGCGGTCCGCCGCCGCTTATATGGCCCGCGAGCTGGGAGAGCAGGTTGGCGAAACGGTTGGCTACCGCATCCGCATGGAGAGCCGGACCAGCCCTCAAACCCGCATTACGGTAGTTACCGAAGGGATTTTAACATTAATGCTGCAAAATGATCCGGCTTTGATTGGCACCGGACTGATTATATTTGATGAATTTCATGAGCGGAATCTGCACTCCGATCTTGGGCTGGCGCTCGCCAGACAAAGCCAGCAGCTGCTGCGCGAGGATCTGCGAATTTTGGTCATGTCGGCCACGCTGAAGGAAGGGCCGGTTTCGGCGTTGCTGGGCGGAGCCCCGGTCATCCGCAGTCAGGGCCGGGTTTATCCGGTGGAGACCCGCTACCTGACAGAACGGAACGAAACCCCGCTTGAGGTTTTGGTGCAGCGCACCGTTCTCGGGGCTCTTCAGGAGCACACAGGGAATATGCTGGTCTTTCTGCCCGGCATCCGCGAAATTCGCAGGGCGGAGCAGAAGCTCGCGGCCGTTGATCTAGCTGGTGCCCAAGTGGTCCCGCTGTACGGAGCGATGACGCAGGAGCAGCAGCAGGAAGCGATTAAAGCTTTGCCGGACGGACAGCGAAAGATCGTGCTGGCTACGTCGATTGCGGAGTCCAGCTTGACCGTGGAAGGCATCACGGTCGTCATCGACAGCGGCCTGCGGCGGACGGAGCTGTTCTCGCCCCGAACCGGGATGGGGCGGCTGACCACGGTGCGGGCGGCCCGGGATTCGGCCGACCAGCGCCGTGGACGCGCGGGCCGGACCGCGCCCGGCGTGTGTTACCGCCTGTGGACGGAAGAGGACGACAGGCAGCTCAAGGAAGAGACGCCTCCGGAGATGCTGGAGGCGGATCTGGCACCGCTTGCGTTAGCGCTTGCGGTGTGGGGTTCGCCCCCGTCCGAGCTGGATTGGCTGACTCCGCCCCCGGCAGGAGGGTATGCCGGGGCGGTCCAGCTGCTCCAGGCGCTTGGCGCGCTGGACGAGGACGGGAGGCTCACCGGGGCCGGCCGGGAAATGGCCGGCCTCGGCCTGCATCCGCGCCTTGGCCGGATGCTGCTGGAAACCAGACGCCTCGGGTACGGGCGTCTGGCCTGCCTGCTCGCCGCGCTGCTCGAGGATTCCCGCCAGCTTCGCCTGGGCGGGAATGACGCCGACGTGCGGCGGGCCCTTGCCGCGCTGCTGGCTGCAGAGCGCGGCGCGGCAGGGCCAGGCGCGGGGCTGGACGCGCCTGGGGGAACCGCAGCGGCGGCGGAGCTGCAGCCGCTGCTGCGCCAAAGCCGGCGCTGGGCGAAGCAGCTGGGCGCCGGCCCAGGGCCGCTTCCGCAGGTTCCGGAAGCGGAAGCGGTCTGCGGACTCCTGCTGTCGTTCGCCTTCCCTGACCGGATCGGCCAGCTCCGTCCCGGCGGCCGTTATCTGCTGAGCGGCGGCCGCGGCGCCGCTCTGCCCGCCGCTTCGCCGCTGGCCGGCAGCCCATACCTTGTGGCCGCCGAAGTGGATGACGAAGGGACGGAAGGCCGCATCGTCTGGGCTGCCCCGCTGGAGGCGGATCACATGGAAACCTACTGGCGTCCACAGATGAAGGAATTCAAACGGGTCGTCTGGGGCGAGGCTACCGAATCGGTCAGAGCCTGGCGCACGGTGATGCTGGGTGCGGTTGTTTACCAGAAGACGCCCGATCCGAAGCCTTCCAGAGAGGATGTGCTGCAAGCGCTGCTGGGGACTATTGCCGGCGGCGGAATAGGCCTGTTGCCGTGGAACGCCAAATCTCGCCAGCTGCAGGCGCGCATTCAGTTTCTGGCTCGTTACGCCCCCTCCGGCGATTGGCCGGATGTCTCCGACGAGTCGCTGCAGCGTCAGGCCGCTGAATGGATCGGACCTTATGCCGCCGGCTTCAGGCGCAAAGCGGATCTGCAGAAGCTGAATCTGGTGCAGATGCTGGAAAGCCTATTGACTTGGGAGCAGAAGCGCCAGCTGGACCAGGAAGCTCCTGCCTGGATTCAGGTGCCGAGCGGCTCGAGGATCGCCGTGGTTTACGAAGGCCCGCAGGCTCCTTATATTTCGGTCAAGCTTCAGGAGATGTTTGGGCAGCTGGATACGCCGAGACTGGCCTTTGGGCGGGTTCCCTTGACCCTCCATCTGCTGTCGCCGGCGGCTCGTCCGGTTCAGGTCACCTCGGATCTGCGCAGCTTCTGGGAGCATACCTATTTCGAGGTCAAAAAAGACCTGAAAGGCCGTTACCCCAAACATTATTGGCCGGACGACCCGTTTGCGGCGGAAGCCACCCGAAGAGTTCGGCCAGGCGGCGGCAAATAACCTCGTTTAGGCCAATAAAACGTTTAATCTTGTTCCTCCGGGGTAAAAGTAGGATGTACGACCTACTTTTAGGGAGGCGATTCATATGGCTAAAAAAATCGTAGGTGTGTTTGAAACGGAAAGAGAAGCTACTGCTGCCATTTCGGCACTGCAGCAGGAAGGATATAACGCGGAAGGCATTTCCGTCATAACCCGGGACCGCCGGGACAGCGAAGCGATTGCCGAAGATACGGGTACCAAAGCCCCCGAAGGCGTAACCGCGGGAGCGGCGACCGGCGGTGTTCTGGGCGGAGTAACCGGTCTGCTGGCGGGTTTGGGTCTGCTTGCTATTCCGGGAATCGGCCCGATTCTGGCGGCAGGCCCTATAGCGGCGACCTTAACCGGAGCGGTAGTCGGCGCAGGTGCAGGCGGTTTGGTAGGCGGTCTTGTTGGGCTGGGCATTCCGGAGGAGGAAGCCCGGGAATACGAGAACTATATCAATGAAGGGAAGATACTTGTTCTGGTTGATGAAGACGAAGCAGAACGCCAGACCCGGGTTTATGATGCCTTCAGAGACAACCGGGCCATCAATGCCCACAGGTTTGATAACGTCGATCCGCGTCAAATCGGGGCCAATGCCCAAGCTGGCGTTAACGATTACAGAACCGACGGCTATACACATAAATAACGGGTTTGTCCGATCCAGTCAAAAGGCTGCCCTCCGCGTTTTTCTGCTGCGGAGGGCAGCCTTTTGCGGTCTGGAATGCCTTTATAACTAACGCTTTTCACGCTCTAATGCTCTTAATGAATCAATTTGCTTCTTTTCGCTTTTTTGACGAAATTCGAAGAAACGGAGTTAATGATCTCCTTTAACCCGATCCCTATCGCAAGAGCGCTGGCTGCGAACAATAGCAGCATCAAAGCGGAGGAGCCGACGATATCCCACAGGATGCCGCCGACCGCTTCCCGCATCATCCGGATCGCATAAGTGAAAGGCAGGAAGGGATAAACCGCCTGAAAGAAAGGCGGGGTGACCTGAATCGGGAAAGTTCCGCCCGACCCGGCAAGCTGAAGCACCAGCAGGACAATCGCCATCGCTTTGCCGACGTTGCCGAAGACGGAGACCAGCGTATAGATCATCAGCATAAACACGCTGCTGAGCAGGATGCCAAAGACGACAAACCAGA
This sequence comes from Paenibacillus yonginensis, assembly GCF_001685395.1. Taxonomy (NCBI): domain Bacteria; kingdom Bacillati; phylum Bacillota; class Bacilli; order Caryophanales; family Paenibacillaceae; genus Paenibacillus; species Paenibacillus yonginensis. Next base: position 1,225,977 of record NZ_CP014167.1, read on the forward strand.
CCGGTTCTGCTGCATAAGTGCCCAGCAGGAGCAGATCGCCGGCCGTCACAAACAGGGACTGCAGCACAGCAAGCGTCCAAAAGGTAAGGAACCGTCCGAAATAAACCTCGTAGCTCCGGTAAGTGAGCCCGGGTTCATGCACTTCGACAGTCAGCAATGAAACCAGCAGCAGTCCGCCGACCCAAAGGGAAAGCGTGGAGAAGAAAGGCGACATCGCCGACCCGTAATTTGGAATAGGAAACAGCTGATGTTCGGATAACGTGACAGGCTGGGCAAAAAACTCGCTTTCCTTCTGGAAATTCAGCTTCAGCAGATCGATCAGGCTTTGCAGGTCGCCTTCCGTCTCAAGGGAGCGCAGCCGGTCCGCCAGCTCATGGACCTTCTGCTCGGCTTCCGGAAGCTGCCGGCTCAGCATGGACAACTCCTTGCTGCCGAGACGAATGCCCTGTGCGGCATCGGTCAGGATATGGCTGACTTCAGGCAGGGTGGACTTGGCGTCCTTGAGCAGGTCTCCGGCTTCTTTAGCAGAAGCCCGGGCGTTGTCTACGGCCCCGAGCAAAGCAGGCTGAATCTCGCCCTCAAAGCGGTCCAGCAGATCCTTTGCGGCTGCTGCCGTTTCACGGGATAGCGCTGCAAAGGAATCCAGCTCTTCCGGAGAAAGGGCGTTTCCGGCTTTGGCGGCTTCAAGCAGCGAACGATTTAGCTGTTCCAGCCGGGTCAATTTTCCGATCATTTGGTCGACCTTGTCCGCAGTCCGCCCTAAGGTAGAGGAAGCTGCCGAGGATTGGCCGCGGCTTGACAGGCTCCAGCTTTTTAGCTGGGTCAGCAGCTCGGACAAACTTTCCGAGGCCTGACGGACGGCGGCTAAGGCGGTTTGGTTTTGCTCCAGCCGGGAGACGGCTTCGGTAACGGCACCTGATTCATTAGCTTCCTTCAGCATTTCCGCCAGGGCAGCAGCATTCGTAGCCGTCTGCTCCACCTGCGACAAAACGGATTTGGCCGCCGGTCCGGAGGATGCGATGACGTTTTGGCTGTTGTCCAGAAACGCGGACAAGGCCGAAGTGACCTTAAGTCCTTGATCGGCCAGGTGTTTGGCCTGAGGCAGCGCCTGCTGGACGCGGGTGACGATGCCTCCCGCTTCGTTTAAATCGGAAGACGCCGTTTTGGCCGCCTGGTTGATTTCCGGGAAACGGCTTTCCAGCTTGAGAACCAGCGAAGTAAGCTTATGAATGAACGGCAGCTGCTCCTGAAGCTCGGCGCCAAGCTGGTTAAACACCTTAAAGATCGCGCCGTTAGCCGTTTGTACGAAATTTCGGCTGACCTCCTCCACAATTGAACTGGCGCCTTGGGAGGTGATTTTAGGCGCTACGGCGTTTATTTTCTCGTTCACCGTATATTGGATTTCCGCTTTCTGCGGGTTCTCCGTTAATACCGAAGCGATCCGCTGGGAGAAATCGGACGGAATTTCGATCGAGGCGTAGAATTCGCCCCGTTTAACGCCGCTGAGCGCGGCTTCCGGCGTGGTGAACACCCAGCCGATGCTGTGATTCTCTTTCAGGGAGCTGATAATTTCGTTTCCCGCGTTAATCGATTTTCCCTGAACGGTTGCCCCTTTATCCACGCTGGCAACGGCCACGCTGAGCCCTTTGGTTTGACCGTAAGGGTCCCAAGAGGCCAGGATATTAAACCAGGCGTAAAGGGACGGCAGAAGCACAAGCCCTCCGATAACCAGAGCGGCTGCCCAATTGCCGGTGATTCTGCGAATGTCCCGGGCATATAGGGAAAATATTTTATTCATAAGGACCTCCGGCTATTTTTTCCTTATTGTTTGTGAGCGCGGCGAATTGTATGCCTGATAGTACCGGGAGAAAACAGCGAAAAAGGAAAGAAGGTCGGGAGGCCCGATTTTTTGTATTGACGAATACAAATGCCTGTTTTATGATGGACACAACAAAAGCAAATCTTTCTGACGGCGTGTTACCATGACGTATAAATGGGCATGAGCCAAGGAAAACTTCCCTTTAATTCCAAAGGCGTAAGTTTATCCTTGGCTCTTTTTGTTTTGCTGTAGGGAAGGATAGAAGAAGATCCGGGGTTTTTACCTTAAAAGGGGGCGGTGGCGATGAAGGAAGCTGAAATATTACAGGTCCAGCGGATCATCGGCAACAATGTCGTCATGGCAAACACGGTAAACACCAACAAGGAATATGTACTGCTGGGAAAAGGCATCGGGTTTATCGTAAAAAACGAAGGCACGATTGACGTTAACGATCCAAGAATCGAGAAGAGGTTCCGTCTGGAGGACCGCGAGCAGTGGAGTCAATATCAAAGCATTCTGGAAGATTTTGATCCAAAGGTCATAGAGATTACGGATAAAATCATCGAACATATTTCCAGGGAATTTCCGGGCAAACTGAATGACAAGGTGTATTTGGCGCTTCCAAGCCATCTTCAGTTTACGATTTACCGGATCCGGCACGGGATGGATATCATCAACCCCTTTTTGCTTGAAACCAAGCTTTCTTTTCCCAAAGAATATGAGATCGCTTCCAAGATTGCGGATATGATCGGACAGGAATTTGAGCTGGAAATTCCGGAAGATGAAATCGGCTTCCTGACTTACCATGTTTATTCGGCGGCCAGCGATGTTCCGGTCGGACAGCTCGTTAAAGCATCGAATATTGTTGGAAGGCTGATTGAAGCGATTCAGCAGGAGAAGAACATCCATTTCGATCAAGGCAGCTTAAGCCATGTGCGCCTGATGCTGCATCTTCGTTATTCGATCGAGCGGATTCTGCAGGGGACCTCGGTTGATAATCCCTTTGTTAATCACATCCGATTTGAATACCGGGAAGAATATGCCCTTGCCCAGAAGCTGGGCCGGATTATGGCCGAGGAGCTGGATAAGAAGGTGCCGGAAGAAGAGATTTGCTACATGGCGATGCATTTATACCGGCTGTTCCAAAGAATCCGCCGATAGAATTTGCTTAAGCCGTCTATCAAAAAAATTCAACCTAGTTATTGGAAACAGGAGGAGCAAAGATGTTCTCAAAATGGAGAAAAAAAAGTAATAGTAACCAAGCTGTTGAAATCGTGGCTCCCGTAAGCGGCGAAGCTGTCGCTTTATCCGCCGTGCCGGACGAAGCGTTTGCCGCCGGGCATATGGGCCAGGGGATCGCTATCGAGCCAAACGAAGGCAAGCTGATTGCTCCCTTTAATGGTACTGTAGCGCATGTGATCAAGTCAAATCACGCGCTTATCCTCGAGCAGGAAGGCACAGGACTGCAATTCCTGTTTCATATAGGCATTAACACCGTTGCCCTGAAGGGCGAAGGGTTTACCAGCCATGTTGCGGCCTCCGATAAGGTGAAGCAGGGCCAGCTGTTGATCGAATTCGATCTTGAGCAGATCAAAGCTGCGGGTTATCCGGTGATCACTCCGGTTATAGTCACCAATGCGGACGAATTGACCGAAAGCATGGAAACCAATACGGGTACGGTGACAGCCGGCCAGGATGTCCTTTTAAAACTGGTTTTACGAAAATAATATAGATGAAAGGGTGTTGAACACATGTTGGCTTTTCTCCAGAAAATCGGGAAATCCCTCATGCTTCCGGTTGCCACGCTGCCGGCGGCGGCAATTCTGCTGCGTTTTGGCAACATCGATTACGTCAAGGATTTCCATTTTGGCGAGATAGGCAAATTTTTAAACCAATACGTCGCGCCTTTCCTGGCTGCCGGCGGGGGGACGATTTTTGACAACCTGCCGATGATTTTTGCCATCGGGGTTGCCATCGGTTTGGCCGGAGATGCGGTAGCCGCCTTGTCTGCGGCGATCGGTTATCTGATCCTGCTGCAGGTACTGGCCAAAGTCCCTACAGTATTTACCGGTATCATGAGCGCCGATGCCAAACTCGACATGGGCGTACTCGGCGGTATCTTTACCGGCTGTATTGCAGCTTTCTTGTACAAAAAATACTACAATATCAAGCTTCCCGACTGGCTCGGCTTCTTCGGAGGCAAACGTTTTGTTCCGATGGTTACCTCAGCGGCAATGGTGGTATCGGGCATTATTTTCGGTCTGATCTGGGGACCGGTTCAAGAGGCGCTGGATACGTTCGGCAACTGGATTGTGGATCTTGGCGGTGTTGGAGCAGGCATTTACATGCTGGCCAACCGTCTGCTTGTTCCTTTTGGCCTTCATCATATCATCAACTCGATCGCTTGGTTCCAAATCGGCGACTTTACGGATGCGGCAGGCAAAGTCATTCATGGCGACCTGAACCGTTTCTTTGCAGGAGACAAAACGGCGGGTATGTTTATGACCGGGTTCTTCCCGATCATGATGTTTGCGCTGCCTGGTGCCGCGCTGGCCATCATTCATACGGCAAGACCGGAAAGAAGAAAAGCGGTTGCCTCGATCTTTATTGGAGCAGCCGTGGCTTCCTTCCTGACAGGGATCACAGAACCGCTTGAGTTCTCCTTTATGTTTGTTGCGCCGTTTCTGTATGTGATCCATGCGATTCTGACCGGCGTTGCCGGATTCGTTATGTACACGCTTGGCGTGAAGCTGGGCTTCGGGTTCTCAGCCGGATTTATCGACTATGCGCTGAACTTCCCGCTTTCCACGAAGCCATGGGTGCTGATTCCGGTAGGACTTGTGTTTGCGGTTGTTTATTACTTCTTGTTCCGGATCATCATTGTCAAAATGAACCTGAAGACGCCAGGAAGAGAAGACGACGTCGAGTTGTCCGCAACGGGCGAAACGGCTTTGGCCGATGCAGTAGCTTCTGCGGACAGCCAAGCAGCCAAAATTTTGGCGGCGATCGGCGGGGCGGACAATGTGGAATCCGTGGATGCATGTATTACCCGTCTTCGTCTGGTTGTTAAAGACGATCAAGCCGTCAGCGATCCAACGCTGCGCGGATTGGGCGCTTCCGGTGTCATGCGTCTTGGCAAAGGTGCAGTCCAGGTCGTCTTTGGCCCTAAATCCGAAGCGATCAAGGATGAAATCAAGAAACTTCTATAAAATAACCTTTGCTGCACTCGGCTTATGGAGAGTGCAGCTTCCTCGACCGGCGCTCGCATGAGCGCCGGTTTTTTTACGGGGGAGAACGGCTGCTTCTGCCTCATCTTTTTGCCATAAAGCTATTATTGTCGTATATTCGTTAAGAACGGACCATCTGGTCACGAACGGAAATGTTGTAAAGATTGCCAGCTGGAGGATTTGTTCTTATGTCCTATAAACTAACCAAATGGTTGATTCTGCTGTTCCCCCCGCTGCTGGTCGGATTATGGGAGCTTGTGCGTCATACGCTGCTGATGCCTTATTTTTCGATGAGTGCGGGCAATGTGGTGACGCCGATTCTGCTCTTTCTGATCAGCTTGATGCTGCTGCTTCCGCTGTTCTCGCGGATGGAGAGGTTTCAGGAGGAGCTGCAGCAGGAACGCGCCGTTAAAGCTAAACTTGAGGCTCGGGAGCAGCTTGCCAGTGAGCTTCATGACGGCATTGCCCAGTCGTTGTTTCTTTTGGCGGTCAAGCTGGAGAAAGCGGAGAAGCAGCAGCTCCGCGGTGAAGAAATCCCGCTGGACGAGCTGCGCAAAACGGTTCATACCGTCAATGATTATGTCCGGCAGTCCATCTCCAATCTACGGTATTCGGTTGATGAAATGCTGGATGAAGGGGAGACGCTGCCCGGCTTGATCGCGGGTCTGGGCAAAGAAATTCAGATGAAGGTGCACATGCAGTGGCGGCTGGCCGAAGGCCGGTTGACGGTCCAGGAGAAGATTGAACTGCTGGCCTGTGTCCGCGAAGCGGTCATGAACGCCCGGAAGCACTCCGGCCAAGCCGAGGTATACATAGAAGCGGCGGCTGAGGATACAGGCTGGAAAGTTGAGATCCGGGACCAGGGGAAAGGTATCGCGCCCGGCGAAATGGACAAGTCCGGTACATACGGACTGAGAATTGTACGCGAACGCGCAGCAAAGATGGGCTGGCAGGTCCAGCTGGACAGCAGGGAAGGATCAACAAGCGTCATCCTATATAAGCCGTAATAAGTGATTGCTAAAGGAGAGCCAGTAACATGAAAGCAAGAATTCTTGTGGTTGACGATCATGCGCATGCAAGGGAAGGAATCTGTGAAATTCTGGCCGAGGATTCGGCTTTTGAAGTGATCGGCACGGCATCAGGCGGCCGGGAAGCCATCGCATTAACCGAGCAGTACATGCCGGACTTGATTATTATGGATATCGGCATGCCGGATATGGACGGTCTGGAGGCCACCAGGACGATCAAGCTGCGATTCCCGTATATCAAAATCGTACTCGTAACAGTGTCTGACGACGCAGCTTATTTATTTGAGGCCTTAAAGCAGGGGGCGCAGGGATTTTTGCTTAAAAATCTGTCTCCGTCCACCTGGATCGAATATCTGCATGCCGTTCTAAACGACGAGGCGATGTTTTCAAGCGAGCTGGCCCTGCAGATTCTGCGTGAAATTCCGGCAGCAGCCCGGTCCGAGATAGAGGGAGAACACCCGCTTACCGTACGCGAACGGGAAATTTTGCAGTGGGTAGCGCAAGGCATGACCAACCGCGAGGTAGCGCAGGTACTGGAAATTTCCGACCAAACGGTTAAAAATCATCTGAAAAACATCATGCACAAGCTGCAGCTGGAGAACCGGGTCCAGCTAACCCGGTATGCCGTGGAGCGGGGCTGGGTCAAAGCCAGACGGGACGGCAAGGAGCAGCGGCGGAAGCGGTAAAGCATTCATCAAACCCATAACGACCATCCCTTTCATCGGCGGGAGGGTCGTTATTTTTTAAACGAGCCGATTACCGAAAGCCTCCTAATTCTATTATTACAACATATGAAAAATTCACAACAAGAACCCCGATTTTCTCACCCCATCTAGTTTCTGCGATTCTCATCCTCTTCAGCTCCCTTGATTCTAAAACCTAGGAACAAGGACCGAATTGCGCCTGTTTCGAAAGTTTCATATAATTATAGAGATGGAAAATTTTTCACGGCAAAAAGGAGGATGGAACATGGCTTTTATGATCGCCCAGCGGGCTTTCCTGAAATTGTATCTATTAAAGCTGGTAGAAGAGCACCGAGGTTACGGGTATCAGATGCTGGAAGAGCTGAAGACGGAATTCGCCCCTCAGGGCTACGTTCCTCCTCAAAGCGAAATTTACCGGGCTCTGCATGAACTGGTGCAGGAAGGGATTTTATACCGGACGAAGAAGCTGAAGGGCGGAGATCCCGGCGTCGACTTTCAAGAAATCGTGTTATATCATTTCACGGATGTCGGGATGGAGAAAGCACAGCTGTACCGCAAGCAGGTTAAAACGGATTTGGACCGGTGCCTGGGCATTTTGAACAAGGCGGCTCGCGATCATTTTTCCTGAGCAAAAAATATAGGTTGACAAGTGACGAATAACCACTTACTATACTAATGAAAGTTATAAAATAAAATTTAGTTATTTCCAGGAGGGAAATCATGTCACACGTTTTGTTTATTAAAGCTAACGGTCGTCCGGCCGAGCAATCCGTTTCCGTTAAACTGTATGAAAGCTTCCTGCACAGCTACAAAGCTGCACATCCAGAAGATGCAGTGACTGAGCTTGACCTGTTTGCTGCTGATCTTCCATACTATGATAACGACATGCTGACTGGTTTGTACAAGCTGGGCAACGATATCCCGGCGACTCATGCCGAGCAAAAAGCCGCTGACCTGGCGAACACTTACCTGGATCAGTTCCTGGCTGCTGACAAAGTAGTTATCGCGTTCCCGCTCTGGAACTTCACGATTCCTGCTCAATTGCTTACTTACCTGTTCTACCTGAACCAAGCTGGCAAAACGTTCAAATATACAGCTGAAGGTCCTGTAGGCTTGGTAGGCGAGAAAAAAGTTGTCCTGCTCAACGCACGCGGTGGCGTTTATTCCGAAGGCCCTATGGCCGGTCTGGAAATGTCCCTGAACTATGTGAAGAACGTTCTTGCTTTCTGGGGTATTCAAAACCCTGAAACTGTAGTGGTTGAAGGCCACAACCAATTTGCCGACCGTGCTGAAGCCATCATCGGCGAAGGCGTTAAACAAGCAGCTGAACTGGCTTCCAAGTTCTAATAGAACGAAGTTAAGCTGGATCTGCGTTGCCTGTATAATAACGGGCGCAGCTAATTAAAATAGGGAGAGAGTTGTCTTCGGACGGCTCTCTTTTTTTGTTTTTCCGGACGGCTTACGGCGCTTTGTGGACTTCCTGAAAAAGAATCAACTTGTCAATACATGGTGAATACAATTATACTCAGTTATATTTTAGAAGGAGCTGCAGACATCATGGACATGAACTGGGAAATCGTCTTGAAAATGGGGATTGCGCTTCTGTTCGGCTTATTGATCGGAATAGACCGGCAGCTCAAACAGAAGCCGCTTGGCATCAAAACAAGTATGGTGATTTCGATTGCCAGCTGCTTGATTACGATCGTGTCGATCGAATCCTTTCATAAATTTGCCGGACCGGAGCATCCGAATATGGATCCGATGCGCCTGGCGGCCCAGATTGTCAGCGGAATCGGCTTTCTGGGTGCGGGCGTCATTCTGCGCAGAAACAACGATGCCATATCCGGCTTAACTTCTGCTGCATTGATCTGGGCCGCCTCGGGACTGGGCATAGCCGTCGGCGCCGGCTTCTATGAGGAAGCGGCCGTTGCGGTGGTGCTGCTGATCATTTCGGTCAACTTTGTCCCTTATATGATCAAAATGGTAGGCCCAAACAAGCTGAACAAGCGGGACGTCAATATTAAAATCGTGCTTAAAACCAACGAGGCTTTGAGCGATATGATCCGGAGAATCGAAAATACTCATTTCGTCAAGCTGGAGGACAAAACGACGGAGCACCGGATTCGTCATTTGAAGATCAAGGACCTGGACGGCGAGCGCCAACAGGTAAGTATGGTTTTATCGGCACAGCGCAAGGAATTTGCTACGGAGATTTATTATTTTATCCGTCATCTCGATTATGTAATTAGTGTAGAAGTGGAACAATTATAGATTGACAACCGGCCCCTCCGAAATTATACTTACTTACAAAAGGTAACAAACTATATGGAGGTGTGCGGTTACTATGCTTTCCCCTTTATTCCTGGCCCACGGGTCACCGATGCTGGCGATTGAAGATAAGCCTTATACCCGTTTCCTGAAGCAGCTGGGCAGCGGAATAAAACCTGATTTTGTGGTGATCTTTACCGCTCATTGGGAAGAGGACAAGGTTACGGTTTCTTCTCACAACGGCGTCTATGATACGATTTATGATTTCTATGGTTTCCCGGATGAATTGTACAAGGTCCAATATCCGGCTAAAGGAAGCGTCGAAGCGGCTTCCCAGGTGACTGACAAGCTGACCCAGCAGGGAATTGCCTGGACAACGGACGAACAGCGGGGACTCGATCATGGCTCCTGGACCATGCTCCATCATATGTTCCCGGCGGCAGATGTGCCTGTCGTCCAGGTTTCAGTCAACCCGTATCTGCCTCCTGCCGCGCAGCATCAGATCGGGGCGGCGCTTCGCGAGCTGGCGCAGCAGAACGTTCTGATCATCGGCAGCGGCGTGACGGTGCACAATTTGAGAGCCGTCAACTGGGGAGCGTCCAAGCCGGACCCTTGGGCTGTGGAATTCGACGACTGGCTGATCCAGCAAATAAAGGCCGGAGACCTCCAGCAATTATTCCGTTACCGCTCTGAAGCTCCTCATGCCGAGCTGGCAGTTCCCCGGGCCGAGCATTTTGTGCCCCTGTACATTGCCATGGGGGCAGGGGATTTGTCCCGGACGGAAGTCATTTACCGCGACTACGAATTTGGCAATTTGAGCTATATGTGCTTGAAGTTCTAAACGCATATAAGAAATCTGCACGGCAGCCGATCCATTGGCTGCCGTGTTCTTTTTTTGGGGGAGGGAGGAACAGACCAGGCTGGGAATAGAAGCCGAATTTCCTGGCCAGCGGGAACGTGTTAGAATAGAAGCTATCAAAGAACTAAAGGATGGTTGTTTCCGTTGGATAAACAAATTCTGATTGTGGATGATGACGATAAAATTGCGAGATTGATTGAAATTTATCTGGTCAATGAAGGGTTCACGGTTGCTAAAGCTGCCGACGGCTACCGTGCGCTTGAGATTATGGAGAAGGAAGAGGTCCAGCTGATCATTCTCGACGTGATGATGCCCGGCCTGGACGGAATCGACGTATGTATCCGGATCCGCGAGAATCATACAACGCCAATTCTGATGCTGAGCGCCAAAGACAGCGACATGGATAAAATCAACGGGCTGATGACGGGGGCAGACGACTATATGGTCAAGCCGTTTAATCCGCTCGAGCTGGTAGCCCGGGTGAAGTCGCTGCTGCGCCGTTCCTCCTATCAAAGCGCGGCGGCACCGGCTTCAGAGCATATTATTAAAATCGGACCTTTGCATTGCGACAAGGAGACCCATACGGCAACGGTGTACGGTTCTCCGGTCAAGCTGACGCCTATAGAGTTCGGGATCCTGTATTTGCTGGCCAGCCATCCGGGGAGGGTGTTCAGTTCTGAAGAAATTTTTGAGCTGATCTGGAAGGATAAATATTTTGATTCCAACAACTCGGTTACCGTGCATATCAGCCGTCTTCGGGACAAGCTCGAGAAAGAGATGGAAGGCGAGAAGCTGATTCATACGGTATGGGGGGTAGGTTATAAACTTGAAGGCTAGCTTACGTGTGCTTGCATGGCTGTTCTGGACTGCTATTACGTCCGTAATCGCCTTTCTGCTATTCATCCTGCTGGCGAAATCGGTTTTTATGTTCTATCCTTCGATCAACGTTCAGTCGATCCTGGTTTGGGTCAACCGTTACATCGGTTATCCGGAGGCTTATTATTACGCCGCTGTTCCGATCGTACTTCTGTTCTCGATTTATTTCTTCCGGCGTGAAATGCGGCGCAGGGAGCGGAGTTATCTGGATCAGCTGATTGAAGAAGTGCATTTGATCGGCCATGTGGGCCCGGATCATAAAATTACGGTTCGATCGATCGGCCAGCTCGGGCAGCTGGCAGCGGACATCAACAGCATGCTGGAGCGTCTGAAGCTGTCTGTGGAAGAAGAGCGGCGCGCCGAACAAACCAAAAACGAGCTGATCACGAATATTTCGCATGATTTGCGGACTCCGCTCACGACAATTACCGGTTATCTGGGACTGGTCGATCAGGATAAATACAGAGATGAAGTTGAACTGCGTTATTACATGAATATGGCTTACGAAGAATCGATCCGTTTGAAAAAGCTGATGGAGGACCTGTTCGAATATACCCGCCTCAGCAACAAAGGCAACAACATGCAGTGGACCCGCATTAACGTTGCGGAAATGCTGAACCAGCTGGTTGCACAATTCGGCTGGCAGCTTCATGAGCACGGCATGGAAGCTAGACTGGCCATTGAAGGCCAATTGGTTATCTGGGCGGACGGCGACAAGCTGAGAAGGGTTTACGAGAATTTGATTACCAATGCGATTCGTTATGGACAGGACGGATATTACCTGGATATCCGCGGCCGCGTGCAGGGCGATGAAATCGTCACCGAGGTGGTCAACTATGGAGAGCCGATTCCGCAGCGGGATTTGCCGTATTTGTTCGAGCGTTTCTACCGGGTCGAGAAATCCAGGGCCCAGCATACGGGCGGATCGGGCATTGGACTGGCCATTGCCAAAAATATCGTCGAGCTTCATCACGGCAGCATTTCGGCTGACAGCGACGAGGAGCGGACGATCTTTACGGTCCGTCTGCCTCAGAAGTTTAACCGCCCGGAGCCCGAGAACACGTAGAAGTGGGGCGGAATGTTACGGATTTGAGCAAATCTTAATAAATTCTTTATAATTTCTTAGCGGTACAGTAAGCTCTGATCCTCATAATAGAAGCTGAGCCTGGGGCAACCTGGGGCAAGCGGCGCCAGTGCGGCGCCTGGATTGGATCAGAGGAGGAAATCGTATGAAATCTGACAGTCTGGATAAAATCTACAGGGAATATCAGATGGACGTATACCGTTATTTATTAGGATTATGCAAAGATCATTTTACAGCCGAAGATTTGATGCAGGAGACATTTTGCCGTGCTTTTATACATTTGGACCAAACACAGAACGAGAAGGTAAAACCTTGGCTGATCCGCGTGGCTTACCATGCTTTTATAGATAAAACGCGCAAAGACAGCCGTATGAAAACCTATGACTCCGACTATTTCCGCTCGCTGCCGGATTTGGACACGCCGGAAGCGCAGCTTATGCAGTCGGAGAATAAAGAGCAGCTGTATGCACGGCTTGGACGCCTTTCCGAGCAGCAGCAGGAGGCCATTCATCTCTACGATATTCAGGGTTATTCCTACCGTGAGGCCTCGGAGATGATGGGCATGAAGCTATCGCGTTACAAAATTGTTTTGTACAGGGCCCGGCAGCGGCTTAAGCAGGACTGCATGAACGGTGGACAGTCTTTTCTGGAGGTTATATAGTTTTTAATATAGGGGTACGGATTCTGGCAGAGAAAGGGGCGAACAGCTGTGAGCAGGCATTATGCCGTGGAGTCGCTGAATGTAGGCAAACCCCGGCTGCTGAAAGCAAACGCAAAGGAAGTTATGTCCGGGTTTAACAAACAGGCCACCGAGGAACCGCTGTATTTGTCAGCGACCCAGCTGGAAGGGGACGGGCAAGGCGACACGGTACACCATGGCGGGGCCGATAAAGCGGTGTGCGTATACTGCTTCAAGCATTACCCGTATTGGGAAGAACGGCTTGGCCTGACTTTGCAGCCTGGGGCGTTCGGCGAGAACGTCACGCTTCATGATTTGACCGAAGAAGAGATCCATATCGGCGATATTTTCAAATGGGGAGAAGCGGTCGTCCAGGTCAGTCAGCCCAGACAACCCTGTTATAAAATTGCCGCTTTCCACGGCATTCCGGAATTGACCGTTTATGTGGAACAAACCGGCTATACCGGATTTTATCTGCGGGTTCTGGAGCCGGGCACAGTGAGCCGAAAAGACGGCTTGCTTTTATTGGACAAGGCCCCGCAGGAAATAACGGTGGCCTATGCTAATCATATTAAATACCGCAGCAAGACGGACAAGGAAGGAATTGAACGGATTCTGGCCGTCCAGGCTTTGTCGGACAGCTGGCGAAGCTCGCTGGCGAAGCGGCTGGAGAAGCTTGGATAATCGGCCGCCCCGATTTATTTTTTAATCTTATTTTTTACACTTGAAAGCAACGTAAATAGAAGAGGGTGCCTTTACCAATCTGGTAAGGGCGCCCTTTCTTTTTTATAAAAAAGCCATGATAAACGAGGTTTGAACAAGGTTGGACGTTAGCCTATAATGATGGATGATTTTGGAATCCCCTTTGAAAAAAGGGGCAAAATGAATAAAAGGAGGAAATGAAAAGGTGGAGCAAACAGATGGCCAAATAGGCGGGGAGTCAGCGATAGAAGAAACGGATTCCCTGTATTGGATCAAGAGGCTGAGACAAACAAGCGAGGAGATTTTTCTGCACAGCTACAGGGTGGCAACGGTCGCGGAGCTGATTGGAGAAAAGCTGGGGCTGTCGGATGCCGAGCTGGGGGATCTTCGCAGAGGATGTTTTCTGCATGATATTGGAAAGGTGATGATCCCTGGGGACGTGCTTTACAAAGCCGGACCGCTAAGCGAAATGGAGCGCAAGATGCTGAATCTTCATCCTGTGCTTGGAGAGCTGATTGTCTCGACGATTCAGGGACTGGGTCCAGCTGTTGCAGCGACGGTAGCTTCCCACCACGAAAGATGGGACGGGGAGGGGTATCCGAATCAATTGAAGGGAGATCATATCCCGCTTTATGCGCGTATTTGCAGTATTGCCGATGCGTTTGACCATTTACTTCAAGAACGTACCGTACATAAGAGGAAAGCGTTAGAGGAAGCAAAAAGCAGATTGGAGCAAGGACGCAATCAGGAATTTGACGCAGCGTTAATTTCGATCTTTGTAAACCTACCGAACGAGATGCTTAGCATTTATTCTTTATGACGGTAAGACAAACATCAGCTGCGTCTATAAGACCCCTGCTTCACTTTAGCACCAAAAAGGTTCATAATAGGTAAAGTAAACCATATCAACAAGGAGGATTTGTTAAATGGCTAATTCACTTCAGGACAGAGTTGCACTAAATAACGGCGTACAAATGCCTTGGTTTGGTCTTGGCGTCTTTAAGGTGAAGGAAGGCAGCGAAGTGGTGGAATCGGTGAAAGCGGCGATTAAAAATGGTTACCGCAGCATCGATACAGCGGCCGTTTACAAAAATGAAGAAGGCGTTGGACAAGGTGTTGCTGAAGCGATGAAAGAATACGGCGTTTCGCGGGAAGAGCTGTTCATCACTTCAAAGGTATGGAACTCGGATCAGGGGTACCAAAGCACACTCGATGCTTTTGAGCTTTCTTTGAAGAAATTAGGGCTGGATTATCTGGATCTTTATTTGATCCATTGGCCGGTGAAAGACAAATACAAAGAGACCTGGAAAGCACTCGAGAAAATTTATAAAGACGGGAAAGTGCGGGCTATCGGCGTAAGTAATTTCCATGTTCATCATCTGGAGGACCTGCTGAGCGAAGCGTCTATCGTGCCGGCCGTAGACCAAATTGAATTCCATCCGTATTTGTCCCAGCCGGAGCTGCGCGAATATGCGCCAAAGAAAGGCATCCGCCTGGAAGCTTGGTCGCCGCTCGCCCAAGGGCATATTCTGAAAGACGAGGTCATTGGCAAAATCGCTGCAAATCACGGGAAAACGCCGGCACAAGTGGTGCTTCGCTGGGATCTGCATCATGAGGTGGTTACGATTCCTAAATCGGTACACGAAGAGCGGATCATCGAAAATGCGAATATTTTTGATTTCGCGCTGAGCGACAGCGAGATGGAAGCGATTGATGCTCTGAACAAAAATGAACGGGTAGGTTCAGACCCGGATAACTTTAATTTTTAAGCTCTCAGAACAAATGGAATAACAGCGGCTTCAAGCTGTACAGCGAACCGGTGCGGAGAATGTCTTCCGCCCGGTTCGTTGTTGTTTTATACTGCTGAATTCCAAACAAAATGGTATATTTAAGAAAGAAAATAAGCCGAAGGTTTAAAAGATCCGCTGCCGGACGGCTGCATATCCTGTAACCAGCAGGCAAACGACATATGGGGAGGCAAAGGGCATAAGTTATCATTTATATTTAGAACAGCGGTTAAAAGCATTTCCGAATTTGGTTTGAATGAAGCCAAGCCGAGAGGCTTGATCTGTATGGATCTATCAAACCAAATGGAGGAATAATTACATGATTAACATCAGAAAAATGAATTTGGAACAATCCGGTATGCTGGCGCAAATTGACCGCTCCGAATATATTCGCAAGATCTACAGACAAACAGCGAATGGGCTTGAAGAAGAGAATGCGGGCCATGATTGCGCAAGCTGGGATGAATCCTCTTTGAGAAAGCTGGAGCAGCGTTTTCAAGAGGAATTGCGGTCCGGAGGAGCGGGGTTTGGAGCTTTTGAAGGCGAGCGCTTGGTCGGCTTTGCTGTGCTTGCGCATCAATTCCGCGGCCCCAACAGGGACAGGCTGCAGCTGGATCTGATGTATGTGACCCGTTCCCACCGCAGACAGGGGCTTGGCCGCAGGTTAATGGACGAAGTGAAGAAGGAAGCAGTCCGGCGTGGAGCCCGTTATCTGTATATATCGTCTACGGAAACTGATTCGGCCGTGAACTTCTACCGGAGTTCGGGCAGTGAACCCGTGGAGTCAGTCGATAAAGAATTGTTTGCGTTGGAGCCGGAGGACATCCATATGATCATCGAATTGGACAAAAACGAAACAAAGCTGCCCGGTGCCGGATTTGGAGGAGACGATATTGAGAAGCAATAAAGGGTATTTTTATTTCTTGGTTTGGATTGTGGTTGCAGTTCTGCTGCTTTATTATGGGAATTCCTGGCTGACGCAAATGAAGCACCGGACGAATGTTACCGGCGACAGCAATTTCGCCGTTATCGGTGAAACGGCTTATGCTTTGGTGCTCGGCGCGTGCCTGAGCCTGCTCGTAGGGCTGCCCGGCCGCTTCAAGCCGCACAAGCCGCTGCTGCTGGCTTTGTTTGCGCCATGCTTTGTTCTGTTTATTTATGCTGTAGCGGGACAATACATCAAATTGCCGGAAATTCCCTGGTATGAGGAGGTCACCCGGTACGAGGGACGATTCTTGTTCGGCGTCGTAAGCGGGTTCTCGCTGATTCATGGTTTATTTGAAAGCAGGAGAAGATAAACAGACAGGAGGCGATGAACATGTCATTTGCGAACAAGAAGGTAGTGGTGACAGGAGCAGGGCAAGGGATCGGCAAAGGAGTTGCCGAGGCTTATGCCAAAGCGGGAGCTTATGTCATACTGGCTGACATCGATGCAGAGCTTGGGGCAGCTGCTGCGGCGGCCATCCGGCAGGAGGGCGGCCAAGCCGAGTTTGTTGTATGTGACGTTAAATCCGAGGTTTCGGTCCAAGCGCTGATGGAACAGGCGGCCGGTGAAGACGAGGCTTTGGACATTCTGATCAATAACGCCGGGTTGGGCATTTGGAAATCGCCGCTGGAGCTGGAACTAGACGAATGGGATCATGTCTTGAACACCAATGCCCGGGGCTGCTTCCTTTGTGCCCGTGAAGCGGCCAAATATATGAGGAAATCCGGGGGAGGTTCGATTGTGAATCTCGCTTCGACCCGGGCGCTTATGTCGGAACCGAACAGCGAAGCTTATGCGGCTTCCAAAGGCGCTATCGTCGCATTGAGTCATGCGCTTGCGGTTTCGCTGGGTCCGGACGGCATTACGGTCAACTGCATCAGTCCGGGGTGGATTGAGAACGGGGATTATGAAGCCCTGCGTCCGGAGGACCATCAGCAGCATCCGGCCGGACGGGTCGGCAAAGCGGACGATATTGCCCGCGCCTGCCTCTATTTGACTTCCCCGGATAACGACTTTGTCACCGGCGTAAATCTCGTTGTTGACGGCGGCATGACACGTAAAATGATTTATGAGGAGTAGCAAACACTGAGCGGCTCAAAAGCAACAAGCTGGCACCGGGATGACCGGGCCAGCTTTTTTTAGTGTGCCACGCATGGCGATTAACTAGGTGGTGAAAGTCCACTGTGGGGGTTTGTAGTTACCAACCACTAGCCAAGAGCAAGGGTGTCCACCGCGAGGTGGAATCCAAAGGAAGCTGGAGGCAAACTTCCGGCCCAAGGAACACGAACATCATCAGGCATAGGATACGGGATGAGTCTGCTAAACAAGACGAAGTCCAATTAACTACACGGACGTACCAATGTAAATGATGTGGGTATATGGAAGGAAAGTGAATCGTCTTACCGTGGGAGGTCTCATGGACGTGAGGAGATGCACTTCGAATCACGGTTGAAACAAGATTTATCATGAGAAGTCAGCAGACGCCATAGTACCGCGAACAGTCGACGGTTCGAGGGAAGGGCTGAACCTTAGGAGGTGAAGTCAATGAAAGTTACCGAAACAGGAGCCAAGGGCAGCCAACTTCTAACGGAAGACTCTTTGCAAAAGAATAGTGCGGAACACGAAGGATATGCGGGAGTGCACAGTCCTGCGAGGATAACCGAAACCGACGACACCAACGCAACCGAGTCGAAGGACCGGTTGCTTGAGAAAATCGTTAGCAGGGACAACTTGAACGAAGCATTCAAGAGAGTCAAAGCGAACAAGGGATCGCACGGAATCGACGGGATGGGAGTAGATGAACTTCTACAATATCTCAGAGACAACGGCGAGACCATCAAGCAACTGATCTTGGGCGGCAAGTACCGCCCGAATCCCGTTCGAAGGGTAGAGATTCCCAAAGAGAACGGAAAGAAGAGAAACCTTGGCATCCCAACAGTGGTTGACCGAGTCATCCAGCAGGCAATCGCCCAAGTGCTTACGCCAATTTATGAGAGGCAGTTTTCAGACAACAGCTACGGATTCCGACCCAAACGGAGCGCACACCACGCGATGAAACGAAGCCAACAATACGTGCAAGAGGGATATCGTTACGTGGTGGATATGGACTTGGAGAAATACTTTGACACCGTCAACCAAAGCAAGCTTATCGAGGTGCTTTCAAGAACGATCAAAGACGGACGAGTGATCTCGCTCATCCATAAGTATCTCCGGGCGGGAGTCGTCGTGAAGCATAAGTTTGAGGACACGGAAATCGGCGTACCGCAGGGAGGGAACCTAAGTCCGATTCTCAGCAATATCATGCTGAATGAATTGGACAAGGAACTGGAAGCAAGAGGACATCGATTCGTGCGATACGCAGACGATATGCTCATATTCTGCCGGAGCAGGAGGAGTGCGGAGCGTACCCTGACGAAAATTCTCCCTTACATCGAGAAGAAGTTGTTTCTCAAGGTAAACCGGGAGAAAACGATTGTGGACGATGCGACAAAAGTTAAATTTCTTGGCTTCTCATTCTACCAGAGCAAAGGGGAAACGCGGGTCAGAATCCATCCCAAATCCGTATCCAAGATGAAAGCTAAAGTGAAAGAGCTAACGTCGAGAAGCAACGGAATGGGCAACACCGACCGGGCGCTGAAGCTTAGGCGTTACATCATGGGATGGGTAAATTATTTCAAGCTTGCTGACATGAAACAACTACTCCAAACCACTGATAAATGGATGAGAAGGCGTATCCGAATGGTCTTCTGGAAGCAATGGAAACGAGTGAGGACGAAACTCGAAAGGCTTATATCGCTCGGAATTCATGAACAGAAGGCGTGGGAATACGCAAACACAAGAAAGGGCTATTGGAGAATCTCCAATAGCCCAATCCTCTCGAAGTCCCTCGGTAACAATAGGCTGAAGAACCTCGGATTCCTTTTCTTTTCTGATTATTATCGACAAGTTACTGCGCATTCCTAATGGAACCGCCGTATACCGAACGGTACGTACGGTGGTGTGGGAGGTCGGCTGCCCAATTAATGGGTAGCCTCCTACCCGATTTGAAACGAATCAGGATAAAGGCATTTGGACTGCCCGGATGCGGCTTCCATTTGGCCTTGCGCCCAAAGACCTGATGAAATTAGAGAAGAAGATGATCAGCTTGAATGTTAACCCTTGCAGAAAAGGTCTAGACTTGGCTTAAGGCCGTTATTAACGAGAGGGAGGTGGTTCCTATGACAGAGCAGCTATACGTTGGCAGTGTATTCGCTGCAGGTTTGTTATCTTTTTTCTCGCCCTGCATATTGCCTCTGCTTCCGGTCTATCTGGCTTACCTGGGCAGCTCGGGGACGGAAGGCGCCAGCCATAACGGTGCAAAGCCAGGAGCTTCCAGCTTTTCTCCTTTGCTGGCCCTTAGAACCTTGGTGTTTATTCTCGGGTTGTCCACCGTTTTTGTGCTGCTCGGGTTTGGAGCCGGGGCGCTTGGCAGCGTACTGAACAGCTCCGTTTTCATTACGGTCTGCGGCATCGTAGTCATTCTCTTTGGTTTTTATCAAACCGGTGTGGTCCAACTTCCTTTTCTGGAGCGGGAGAAAAAAATCCAGGCCGATTTGCAAAAGACGCGCGGATGGGCGGGAGCCTACATGCTAGGCTTTACGTTCAGCTTTGGCTGGACGCCTTGCATCGGGCCGGTACTGGCTGCGGTGATCAGCTTGTCCGCCAGCGGAGGGTCCTGGCTGCCCGGAGTAACCTATATGGGGATTTATGCCTTGGGTCTGGCCGTTCCTTTCCTGATCCTGTCGTTGTTCTCCAGTCTGCTGCTGACCCGGATACGCGCGGTTTATAAGCATATGAACAAACTGAAGATCCTGTCCGGGGTTGTTTTGATGATTATGGGACTGCTGCTGGTAACGAACAAGCTGAATGCGATTACCGCTTATTTTCAATTTTAGAAGGAGTGAAGACAGATGAACGGCAAACGGAAGAGATGGATATGGGGAGCGGCGGCAGCGGCGGCATTAATCCTTGTGGCCCTGGGCAGCCAGAGCTTGGGTAAGCCGGGAGGAATCTCCCTGAACCGGTCGGTGAGCGCTGCGGAGACGAGCGGCCAAACGGTGAATCAAGGACGGCCCGCCCCCAATTTTAATCTAAAGGATACAAAAGGCAACGCCGTGTCTCTGGCCGATTTTAAGGGCGAGAAGGTTTATGTGAAATTCTGGGCCTCCTGGTGTCCGATCTGCCTGGCCGGTTTGGATGAAATCAACCAGCTGTCGGGCCAGCAGCATGATTACAAAGTGCTGACCATCGTCAGTCCCGGCTATAACGGGGAGCAGTCTGAAGCCGATTTTGTCAGCTGGTTCTCCAAACGGGGATACGACAACATGGAGGTGCTGCTGGACGAAGGCGGCTCTTTAGCCAAACAATTTGGCGTCCGCGGTTATCCAACTTCCTTTTACATCGGTTCAGACGGCGTGCTTGCTAAAAGTGTTCCGGGACATAACCCGAACGACCTGATTGCCCAAACGATTGATTCCATTCACTAATGGACTGTTAATGGGTCGAGATGAACTATAAATGTTGAAGGAGGATTACGATGAAACGAATGAGGCTGGGTTTTGGTTTGGCAAGTGCTTTGTTTCTGATCATGGCGATTACGGCTTGTTCCCCTTATAATCAAATTAACGGGGCTGCTGAAAGCGTTGCGGCTGCGGCCGGAAGCGCTTTTGAAAGCAGTCCCCGGGTGACGACGGTTTCGCTGCCTAACCCGAACAAGGATGTGGACTATTCCCACAGCGAGCTGCGTCAAATCTATTTGGCCGGCGGCTGCTTCTGGGGAGTGGAGGCTTATATTTCTCGGATTTACGGCGTAAGCGATGCTGTCAATGGTTATGCCAACGGTACGGGGGAGAATCCGACCTATGAGGATGTGGTGAGAGGGGACCGCGGATTTGCGGAAACTGTCAAAGTCACGTATGACCCGTCCCGTGTATCGCTAAAAATGCTGCTGGAGGATTACTTTAAAGTTATTGACCCTACCAGCGTGAATAAACAGGGCAACGACCGCGGCGTCAATTACCGCACGGGTGTTTATTATGAAGATCAACAGGATCTGCCGGTTATTCAAGAGGTTGTTGCTGCTGAGCAAGCCAAATACGACAAGAAGATTGTGACAGAGGTTCTGCCGCTGAGCAATTTCTATATGGCGGAGGAATACCATCAGGACTATTTGGAGAAACATCCTGACGGCTACTGTCATATCGACCTCGGAATCCTGAAAGATCAAAAGGTAGAGATCGATCCCGCCAAGTATCCAAGACCAAGCAACGAGGAATTGAAGCAAAAGCTGACGAAGGAGCAATATCAGGTAGCGGTGCTGGGAGATACGGAACACGCTTTCTCCAATGCTTATTGGGATAACTACGATCCCGGTATTTACGTGGATGTTGTGACCGGGGAGCCGCTGTTCTCCAGTGCCGACAAATACGATTCGGGCTGCGGCTGGCCGAGCTTCACGAAACCGATCATTCCGGAGGTTGTGAATTATAAGGAAGATACCAGCTTTGGTCTGGTCCGCACAGAAGTAAGAAGCCGCGCGGGAAATACCCATCTGGGTCACGTCTTTGACGACGGACCTGCGGATAAAGGCGGCAAGAGATACTGCATCGACAGCGCGTCGATCCGTTTCGTGCCTGAAGCTGATATGGATAAAGAGGGATACGGCGATTTGATTAGCCTTGTAAAATGAAGTTAAGGAGTCTGCTGGGGCATGTACAAACTGCTGATCGTGGAGGATGAAGAACTCATCCGGAGCGGAATTAAACGTTTTGTCCCGTTCGAGGAATTAAACATTGCCGAGATTTATGAGGCGGAGAACGGGGAGGAGGGGCTGGTTATTTTTCAGGAGCGCAAGCCCGATCTTGTGCTCCTTGACATTAATATGCCCCGGATGAACGGATTGGATTTTGCCGCAAAAATCAAAGAATGGAAACCCGGGGTCAAGATCGCGATCATTACCGGGTACGATTATTATGATTATGCGGTAGCCGCGCTGAAATTGGGCGTTGATGACTATGTGCTTAAGCCGGTATCGCGTGGCGATGTTTTTGAAGTGTTAGGCAAATTGGTGCAGAAATTCAAAGATGAAGTACAGCAGGCGGAAGTTCTGGCCCTGCTGAAGGAACTCCAATCAAACGGCAGCCAGCAGGAGGAAGCAGAAACGGGCGGCGAGAAGAAGCTGATCGCGCAAGTGATAGGAGAGCATTTGGCTAACCCGGAGTTTTCATTAACGATGCTGGCTGAACAGATCGGGTACAGCCCGGGGTATATGAGTACGCTGTTTAAAAGACTTTATAATGTATCTTTTCAGGATTATATGGCCCATGAGAGGCTGGAGCGCGCCAAGCTCCAGCTTTTGACTTCAAACAAAAAAATTTACGAAATCTCCGAGGAGGTTGGCTTTGACAATCCCAACTATTTCAGCTCCTCGTTCAAGAAGAAATTCGGCATGTCGCCGCTTCAATATCGCGAAAGGATTAAAGAAGGATGAGGCTGTTCGTTCGCTCGCTTCAATTTCGTATCTCCTGGATTTATATCCTGATCAGCATTCTTGGCATAGGAGTTACCGGTTCCGTGCTGTATGCAGGTATTTCTCGCGTTGTACTGCAGGAATCGGTAGACTCCAGCCAAATGGCTATTTCCAAGGGCGGGACCTATATCGTCATGTATCTCGACCGTTTGGAGGTGCTTGCCAAGACGCTGGCTGATAACCCGCAAACCAAGCGTACCTTGGCTTCCAAGGACAAAACCGGTGAGCAGGATGTGCTCATTTCCATCGACAATGTTAGGAAGACGGACCCTTTTATCAAATCGATTATTGTCATTGGCAAAGACGGCTATGTGCTGTCCAACGAAAAAAGTTTGAATATGACACGTTCATCCAATATGATGAAAGAGCCATGGTATGCAGCAGCCGTTCACAGCAGGGTTCCTGCTTTGACTTCCGCACGGATGCAGAATTTTTCGATGAACAAAACGGATTGGGTAATCTCGATGAGCCAGGAAATCCGTGATGACTCAGGTCGAAATCTGGGCGTTGTTCTGCTGGACGTGGAATACAAAGGGTTTGAAGATTATCTGAACAAGCTGAATCTGGGAAACGAAGGTTATGTCTATATTCTGAACGATCAGAATGAAGTGGTCTATAACAAGGATGTCTCCTATTATACCGATCCTGCCAAACGTCAGCGGTTAATTGCTTTGAAAGAGGGTCCCCAGGGTTACGATAAAGAACAAAACAGGCTTGTTTATCAAACCAGGCTGGAAGGGACGGACTGGACTCTGGTAGGCGTGAGCTCCTTGGACGGACTTCGGCAGGTCCGAGTTCAGCTGCAGCGGACTTTTCTGATGATAGCTGCTGCTCTGCTGGTATTGATTCTCCTTACATCCCCTTGGATTGCCAAGGGAATTACTCGTCCTGTCCGGAGACTGGAGTCCGCCATGCAGCAGGTGCAGGGAGGGCTTCTGGCGATCCGTGTTCCCGAAACGGGAGTCACGGAAGTACAGGGGCTGGCCCGCCATTTCAACGTGATGGTCCAGGAAATCAGGCAGCTGCTGAAGGATAAGGAAGCTAAAGAGCAGGCATTGCGGCTTCATGAACTGAGCGTCCTGCACAGTCAAATCAATCCGCATTTTCTTTATAATACGCTGGACACAATCGTCTGGATGGCTGAATTTCAGGACATGGACAGAGTCATTGCTACAACTAAAGCCTTGGCGGAATTTTTTCAATTGTCCTTGAGCGGGGGCAGTGAATTTACCACCATCGAGAAAGAGCTGGCCCATGTCTCGCAGTATCTGTTCATTCAGAAGGAACGATACGGAGACAAGCTTTCCTATGAGATCAGCAGTGACTCCTCGGTGAAAGAAATCACAATCCCTAAACTTATTCTTCAGCCCTTGGCAGAAAATGCGTTATACCATGGGATCAGGGAAAAGAGCGGCCCTGGTCAGATAGAAATCCGGTGCGGGAAGACGGAAGATGGAAGAATCGAATTCATCGTCAAGGACGACGGAGCGGGATTCGATCCGGCCCGGCTTGGACAGATTTCCGGAAGCTCCAGGCTGGGCGGCGTTGGCATCCGAAATGTGGATGAACGCTTGAAGCTTTATTATGGTCCCCATTATGGCATTGAATTGCATTCCTCTCCAGGGAAGGGGACAGAAGTTACCATAAGTATCCCAGATCCGCAAAATAAGAAAGGAGAACTAGAATTATGAACGTGAAATCGATTTCTACAACTTTAGATAGCTCTTCTGCCTTGAACCGTGTCAAGCTTCCTTTCTGGAGTCTTCCGCGAAAGATTTTATTGATCCTGTTGGCCATGTTTATTGTCATGGTTGCTGTTCTGAGCACGGTGGTCCACCGCCAGGACCGGGCGCTTATTATGGATCAAAGCCTGGAGCGTGCCGAAACGATTATCCGTACTCTGGACGCGTTAATCAGCGACAGCAGCCAGGTTGATATGCTCCAGCCGTATATTCTGGAACAGCTTAAAATGCAGCCCGATATTCGAACGATGTCCATCTATGAAGCAGCAGAAGACGGCAAGGTGATTGCGGCTAAGGAGCAAGCCATGCTGGGCACTCCGATTTCACCTGAAATTCTGAATGCTGCAACAGCAGATCAGCAAATCCAGAATTACCATTCAAAAGAATTGGAACTTATAGCCCCAATACATATTGGCAGTATGCCGGCATATGTCATCCAAGTTCTCTTTTCTTTAGAAAAAGAGTTCAAATCCGCTAATGATTTGTTGGTGGACACCATCGTAACAGGTCTTGTAGTGCTGGCTATTTTCGGCCTCTTATTGTTCCTTCTGGTTAAACAGATGGTATCCAATCCGATTCGCCAGGTTATGGTCGTGGCCCAGGAGATCTCCGAAGGAAATCTGCTGGCTGAAATACCGGACACCCGCAGGAAAGACGAAATCGGCATGCTGTTCCAAACCTTTACGAAAATGACGGACAGTCTCCGTTATTTGATCGGAAACGTTCGTTTTGGAACCTCACAGGTCAGCTTGGCGGTGAATCGCCTGGTTGAGAGAGCAGAGACAACCGAAACAGCTGCGCTTGAAATCTCCGCTAACGTCAAGGAGCTTTCTGCCGGCAGCGATATGCAGCTGGGATTAGCGGAAGACAATGCAGAAGCTATGGAGGAAATGGCGTCCGGAGTGCTGCGGATTGCCGACTCCTCGCTGCGGGTGGCCGATACAAGCGAAGAGGCAAGCCGGCTGGCCCATAGAGGGGACGAGTCGCTGCAGCACAATGTGGAGCAGATGAAACGGATTGGACAAACGGTACAAATGCTGAACCAGGCGCTCCATTCCCTGACTGGCAAAACGCAGAAAATCGAAGAAATCGTGCAGTTAATCAATGAAATATCCGCTCAAACCAACCTGCTGGCCTTAAATGCGGCAATAGAAGCCGCAAGAGCAGGCGATGCGGGCAGAGGGTTCGGGGTGGTAGCCGATGAAATTCGCAAGCTGGCTGAACAAACCGAGAACTCGACTCATGAAATCTCCGGGCTGGTTCAATCGATCCGGGACGATTCCGTATCATCCCTGAATTCGATGGAAGCCGTAAACGGCGAGGTAGGAGACGGAATTAAGCTGACGGAAGAAGCCGGTGTAATTTTTAAACATATTTTAGAGAAAATTGAAGAGGTCACGGCCCACATTCAGGAAGTTTCTTCAGCTTCCCAGCAGATTTCCGCCGGAACTGAAGAGACGGCAGCCGCTACCTCCGAAACCTCCAGAATTGCCCGCGCTGCTTCCGAGAAAGCCCATGTGTCCTCGGACAATGTAGCGGACCAGCTGAACCAAATTAATGAGATCAAGAAATTAACCGACCAAGTTAAAATGCTTATGAATAATTTGCGAGAATCAGAGTCTGCATTTAAAATTTGATGCAGCTTCTGCGGCCTGCGGAATCCCGAAACGTTTGGGGACTTCCACAGGTCTTTTTTTATTTCGTTATTAGCTTTCCGAGATCTGGTTAAAAATAAAGAAGGATGAGAATCTTAACTCTTTAGGTTGTCAGATTCCGGAGCTCGCGGCTAGAAGGAGGCGAAAGACATGAAGGAGCGATGGTGGAAAGAAAGTGTAGTTTATCAGATTTATCCGGTCAGCTTTCGGGATACCAACGGCGACGGCATTGGCGATCTGCGCGGCATCACGTCCAAATTGGACTATTTGAAGGACCTTGGCGTCGATGTGATCTGGGTATGCCCGATTTATAAATCGCCCAATCATGATAATGGCTACGATATAAGCGATTATTGTGACATTATGAAAGAGTTTGGCACTATGGAGGATTTCGACCGGATGCTGCGTGAAATTCATGCCCGCGGCATGAAACTTATGATGGATCTGGTCTTGAATCATACCTCCGACGAACATCCGTGGTTTCTGGAATCCGCTTCCTCCACAGATAATGCGAAACGGGATTATTATATTTGGCGCAAAGGCAAAAATGATGGGCCGCCAAACAACTGGGAGTCTTATTTCAGCGGCTCGGTGTGGGAATATGACGACAAGACGGATGAATATTACCTTCATCTCTACTCGAAACACCAGCCGGATCTCAATTGGGAGAATCAGACCGTAATCGACGAGCTGCACAATATGGTGCATTGGTGGCTGAAAAAAGGGGTGGACGGCTTCCGGTTTGATGCGATTGCCCATATCGTCAAAGCGCAAGGTTTCCCAGACGCCTTTAATCCGTATAACACCAAAACCGTACGGGCGTACGAGCTTTTTTCCAATTTGGAGAAAGTACACACGCTGCTTCAGAACCTGAATGATAAGGTGCTCTATTTCTACGATATTATGACGGTTGGCGAAACTTCAGGTCTTGGGCCGGAACAGGCGCTCGATTATGTGGGGGATACACGGCGGGAGCTCAATATGGTTTTTCAGTTTGAACATATGTTTCTGGACGCCATGTCGGCCGGAAGCGGGAAATGGGATTATAAACCCTGGAACCTGCTGGATTTGAAGAAAGTCATGAGTCTTTGGCAGACGGTTCTTCATAATAAGGGCTGGAATGCCAACTATCTGAATAATCACGATCAGCCCAGATCGGTAAGCCGTTTTGGCAATGACGGGGAATTTCGGGTGGAATCGGCCAAAATGCTGGCGACGTTTATCCATACGCTTGAAGGTACGCCTTACATTTACCAGGGGGAAGAGATCGGCATGACGAATGCTGATTTCACCTCCATTGAGGATTACAGGGATGTGGAGACCCTCAACTTCTATCAGGAACAGCAGCTGGAGGGCATACCTGAAGAGGAACTGCTGCAGAAGATCAAACGAAAAAGCCGCGATAATGCAAGAACGCCGATGCAGTGGGATGACAGCGAACATGGCGGCTTCACGACCGGGACACCTTGGATCAAGGTGAACGGCAATTATAAGGAGATCAACGTAGCCAAGGCCGTTAAGGACCCGGATTCCATTTACCATTATTACCGCAAGCTGATTGCTTTGCGCAAGGAGCATAAAGTGATCGTTTATGGCGAATACAGACTTTTGCTGCCGCTGCATCCGGAGATTTACGCTTATACCCGGACGCTGGAGGAGGATGGACTGCTGGTGCTGCTGAACTTCTTTGACGGAGAGCCAGTGTGTGAACTGCCAGGCGATATCCGGGGTAAGCAGCTGGAGCTGCTGATATCCAATTACCAGCCGCAGCCGGGAGAGTCTATCGATAAGCTGAGGCTCCGTCCCTATGAAGCCCGAGTCTATAAGTTTAAAGTATGAGGATGGAAATGAATGCCGGATACAGGAGCGAGGGAGAAATGATGTATGATTGCTTGATCATAGGAGGAGGTATGGCAGGGCTGCAGGCGGCCATCCAGCTAGGCCGCTATTCCGTCCATCGGATTCTTGTGGTAGATGCGGGAAAAGGCCGCTCTACGTTGTGCCGGGAGTATCACAACCTGCTTGGTTTCCCGGACGGGATTTCCGGCGAGGAGCTGCGGAGCAGGGGCAGACGGCAGGCCGAGTCATTTGGGGTTGAGTTTGCGGAAGATCGGATTGTGCAGGCCGAGAAGGCCGGGGAAGGCTTCCGGTTCACCGGGGCTGCAGGCCGCCGCTATGAATCCCGTACCGTACTGCTGGCCACCGGTCTGTTGGACCGTTATCCGGACATTCCTGGGCTGGAGACAACCTTCGGGCGCAGCGTCTATGTGTGCCCGGATTGTGACGGCTATGAAATTCAGGATCGGGACACGCTGGTTATCGGATCGGGCAATCCAGGCGCCGACATGGCGCTGCTCATGGCTGAACGGGCCAGAAGCCTGATCTACATTAATCATGAGAAAACCCATGTGGATGAGGAGAAACACCGTCTGATGCATCAAGCCGGTATTCGTTACATGGAGCAGGAAGTGACCGAGATTATTCATGAAAATGATGGATACATCCAGGGCGCCATGCTGGAAGACGGCTCCTTGGTGGAGGCCGAGCGGGGGTTCATCGCTTTTGGCGGCAACCATGTCCATTCGGAGTTGGCAGAGCAGCTTGGGGTTGAACTCCATCACAATCGGCACGTGGAGGCGAATCCCCGTTCCAAAATGACGAATGTGGAACACGTGTGGGCTGCCGGCGATCTTGGCGTCCATTCCGAGCTCGTTACGGCAGCCATGGGAGACGGGGCTATTGCGGCGGTCTGGATCAACAAAACGCTTCGCAAGCTGAAGCAGGAACAAACAGGCAGCTGAAGGGAGAAACGCCCCATAGAAAATATACAAAAAGCCGGAAACCGCAAGCACTGCGGTCCGGCTTTTGTTTATAGCAGACTGGTTATCTCGGTTATCGATGAATATCAACTTCAGCCTCGGACCATTAACCTCAGGGTCCGCCGATCAGGTTCTGCGGTTCTCTACGCTTTTCATCCGGTTCTGGTCATCATCCTGACGATCGGTACTGAACTCTTGTCCGGCCTCCACTTCTCCGTCTTCTGAGACGGCCCTGGCAAAGTTGGCAAATTCCTGTTTCTGCTGAATCAATTCCTGCTTGTGCTTGAGCAACTCATTCGGATCTTGAGTAGTCATTTAGAACTCCTCCTTTGAAGTTTCGGTGCACTTTTATTATTACCCGGGGAAGGGCGGGACAAACTTTTCCGGGTGCAGAATGAACGTTTTATGATATATTGGTGATATTTAAACCAGCAGCAGGCAAGAGGCCTTACCCCTTGCTTTGACGTGTAGCGGAGGAGAGAAGAAATGTCAGAACTTATTTATGAAATCAAAGACGCTGAGCTCAGCGATCTGGGGAGAATCGTCGAGATCTACAATTCGACAATTGAGGGGCGTCAGGTTACAGCCGATCTGGAGACGATTACGACCGAGAGCCGGGTTCCCTGGTTCGAGCAGCACAGTCCGGAACACCGTCCGTTATGGGTGCTGACGATTGACGGGCATATCGCGGCCTGGCTCAGCTTCCAGTCTTTCTATGGAAGACCGGCGTATCTGGGAACGGCGGAGATCAGCATATATATTGCCGAAGAATACCGTTCAAAGGGGCTTGGCAGCGTTCTCGTACGTCATGCGATTAACAAATGCCCGGAGATCGGCGTACATACCCTGCTCGGATTTGTGTTCGGCCATAACGAGCCAAGCCTGCGGCTGCTTCGCAAATTCGGCTTTGAAACCTGGGGCCATTTGCCGAGGGTGGCGAATATGGACGGTATTGAAAGAGATTTGATCATCGTAGGGCTGCGGGTAGCAGAATAAAAAAAGAAAACCGTCCGGACCTCTCCGGACGGTTATTTTTAGTGTGACACGCATGGCGATTAACTAGGTGGTGAAAGTCCACTGTGGGGGTTTGTAGTTACCAACCACTAGCCAAGAGCAAGGGTGTCCACCGCGAGGTGGAATCCAAAGGAAGCTGGAGGCAAACTTCCGGCCCAAGGAACACGAACATCATCAGGCATAGGATACGGGATGAGTCTGCTAAACAAGACGAAGTCCAATTAACTACACGGACGTACCAATGTAAATGATGTGGGTATATGGAAGGAAAGTGAATCGTCTTACCGTGGGAGGTCTCATGGACGTGAGGAGATGCACTTCGAATCACGGTTGAAACAAGATTTATCATGAGAAGTCAGCAGACGCCATAGTACCGCGAACAGTCGACGGTTCGAGGGAAGGGCTGAACCTTAGGAGGTGAAGTCAATGAAAGTTACCGAAACAGGAGCCAAGGGCAGCCAACTTCTAACGGAAGACTCTTTGCAAAAGAATAGTGCGGAACACGAAGGATATGCGGGAGTGCACAGTCCTGCGAGGATAACCGAAACCGACGACACCAACGCAACCGAGTCGAAGGACCGGTTGCTTGAGAAAATCGTTAGCAGGGACAACTTGAACGAAGCATTCAAGAGAGTCAAAGCGAACAAGGGATCGCACGGAATCGACGGGATGGGAGTAGATGAACTTCTACAATATCTCAGAGACAACGGCGAGACCATCAAGCAACTGATCTTGGGCGGCAAGTACCGCCCGAATCCCGTTCGAAGGGTAGAGATTCCCAAAGAGAACGGAAAGAAGAGAAACCTTGGCATCCCAACAGTGGTTGACCGAGTCATCCAGCAGGCAATCGCCCAAGTGCTTACGCCAATTTATGAGAGGCAGTTTTCAGACAACAGCTACGGATTCCGACCCAAACGGAGCGCACACCACGCGATGAAACGAAGCCAACAATACGTGCAAGAGGGATATCGTTACGTGGTGGATATGGACTTGGAGAAATACTTTGACACCGTCAACCAAAGCAAGCTTATCGAGGTGCTTTCAAGAACGATCAAAGACGGACGAGTGATCTCGCTCATCCATAAGTATCTCCGGGCGGGAGTCGTCGTGAAGCATAAGTTTGAGGACACGGAAATCGGCGTACCGCAGGGAGGGAACCTAAGTCCGATTCTCAGCAATATCATGCTGAATGAATTGGACAAGGAACTGGAAGCAAGAGGACATCGATTCGTGCGATACGCAGACGATATGCTCATATTCTGCCGGAGCAGGAGGAGTGCGGAGCGTACCCTGACGAAAATTCTCCCTTACATCGAGAAGAAGTTGTTTCTCAAGGTAAACCGGGAGAAAACGATTGTGGACGATGCGACAAAAGTTAAATTTCTTGGCTTCTCATTCTACCAGAGCAAAGGGGAAACGCGGGTCAGAATCCATCCCAAATCCGTATCCAAGATGAAAGCTAAAGTGAAAGAGCTAACGTCGAGAAGCAACGGAATGGGCAACACCGACCGGGCGCTGAAGCTTAGGCGTTACATCATGGGATGGGTAAATTATTTCAAGCTTGCTGACATGAAACAACTACTCCAAACCACTGATAAATGGATGAGAAGGCGTATCCGAATGGTCTTCTGGAAGCAATGGAAACGAGTGAGGACGAAACTCGAAAGGCTTATATCGCTCGGAATTCATGAACAGAAGGCGTGGGAATACGCAAACACAAGAAAGGGCTATTGGAGAATCTCCAATAGCCCAATCCTCTCGAAGTCCCTCGGTAACAATAGGCTGAAGAACCTCGGATTCCTTTTCTTTTCTGATTATTATCGACAAGTTACTGCGCATTCCTAATGGAACCGCCGTATACCGAACGGTACGTACGGTGGTGTGGGAGGTCGGCTGCCCAATTAATGGGTAGCCTCCTACCCGATTCTTAAGCGGCAGAATTTGCCGATTCCGCTTTTTTTTCCTCTCCTGTACAGCATAATAAGTAGAGCGGAGCCGGCAAAAGCGGCGCTTACCAGCCAAAGCGGGATACGCGGATCAATCGTATAAGCCCAGCCGCCAATAATACCGGCAGGAGAGGTGAGCAGCAAAATAAACACAGAAAGCATGGAGAACATCTTGGCCCTCTTCTCATCGTCAATCGCATTCTGGACAGCCGCTTCCAGATAAGGCGAACTGATCATTAGCCCGACTGCCGACAGCACGGTGCTGATGCCCACCCAAACCAGGCTGCCGGTCGGATAAACCACCAGCATGACATTGGACGCAACGGACAACAAGAAGCCGGCAGTCATGGCCCGCGTCTCCGCTGAGGATGAAATCTTCGGCATGATCAGCCATAAGGCCAGCAGCATGACGGCCGAAGAAACGGCCGGGAACAGAGATATAATGCCACTTCCAATATGTAGATAGTCTGCAAGATACAGGGATAGGTAAGTCGTTTTAAGTGTAGCCTGGAAATTAAACAGGATATAAACCCCGAAGATCAGCAGCAGGCTTCTGCTGCGCAGAATTTCCCCAATCGATCCCCAGTAATCCATCAGGATTTCTTTGAATCCCAGCTCCCGGGTTTCCTTCATCTTCCGAAGACCGATTTCTGTCTCCCGGGTCGTCAAATGACGGCCGATAAATTGAATTGTCATCAGGATGCAGGCCAGCACGTACATGATCCGTACGCCGCTCACCAATCCGTAATGGGCGACAAGAAGTCCGCCCAGCGGAGCAAACAATCCTCCGATTACACTAATAATCTGCAGCAGCGTAAATACATAAGTCCGTTCATGTGGTTTGGAATCCTCGACGATCAGGCAGTAGAAAGCCGTATTCGGGACACGCTGGAATCCATTCAGCAGTGCAGCAGTGACAAACAGCCAGAAGTTATGCGAGACGGCCCATAGCAGCGTGGCCAATGTCCAGCTGAGCAGGTCGAAATACAGAATTGCCCCTTTTCTGCCCATCCGGTCCGTCAAATAACCGCTGATCAGAGAGGAGAAAACCTGCACGATCAAACCGATCGTCGTAATTAAACCGATGGCGGTCTCCGTTAATCCCAACTCGTACATATACAAAGTAGCGTAGGTGGTAAACATGCTGTAAGGAATCAGAAAAAGCGGCTCGAAGGCCAGACTTCCCCGGCTGTTCCCTTTAAGCCGGGTAAAAATAGGTCTCATTCGTTAAATCCCCCGGTCAATGAAAGCTGAATTGGTCTAAGCTGGCAAAACTATGTAAATGTTACTATAGTCTCTCCAAAAGTACAACCAGCATTTTTAGACATGTTTCCTAAGAAGCCAAAGTTGTTATTGGCCCGTAACCGGGTAATGTATAACACAGACGAGGAGCCAAGAACAGAAGATGCTGGACGGGAGGTGTTCCTCGGGGCCTGCGTGGAATTAAGGCCCTTGAGGAGAATAAATGGACATCATCAAACTAATCACGGTCATTTTGCTTATTTTATGTACGGCTTTTTTTGTAGCATCCGAATATTCGGTCATCCGGGTGCGAATATCGCGAATCGATCAGCTGGCGGCAGCGGGGAACAAGAAAGCGGCGGCCGTTCAAAACATTCTAAGCAAGCTGGACGAATATCTGTCAGCCTGTCAGCTGGGCAACACCTTAACCGCCCTGGCTTTGGGCTGGCTCGGGGAATCTACGATTGAGCATTTGCTTGCGCCGGTCTTCGAGCTGCTGCACGTCCCGGCATCCATTGAATCCGTGCTTTCCTTTCTTATAGCGTTTATGCTGCTGACTTTCTTTGAGGTGGTGGTCGGCGAGCTTGTGCCAAAATCTTTTGCGATTCAGATGGCTGAGCCGATGGCGATGTTTTTCAGCCGGCCGCTCATTATTTTCTATAAAATCACTTATCCGATCAACTGGTTTCTAAGCCGTTCATCCCGCCTGATTACCGGCTGGTTCGGGGTTAAGCCGGCCGGAGAACACGAAACGGTGCAGACGGAAGCGGAGCTGCGGCTGGCGCTATCTGAGGGCTACAAAAGCGGACAGATCAATCCCTTTGAATACCGTTATCTGAACAACATATTTGAACTGGACAAACTGGCCGTGCAGGGCATTATGGTTCCGAGAACCGAGATCAAGTCGGTTCCCCGGGATATGCGGCTGGCGGATTTCCTGGAAAATGAGAATAGCTCGCGTTTTGCTTATTATCCGGTTACCCTCAATCATGACAAGGACCGGATTGTAGGGATCGTGGATACACGCGAGCTGCTCGGAAGTTTTATTCGCAGGCAGTCGGTCGGTTCCGAACTGGTCGGCCAATTCTCCAAACCTGTCATTCATGTGATTGACACAATTAGAGCCCAGAATTTGCTGCTGAAGATGCAGCAAGAAGGCATCAAAATGGCGGTGCTGCAGGACGAGTTTGGCGGAACGACAGGGATCGTCACCATTGAGGATATCATCGAAAGCATTATCGGCGAGATTGGGGACGAGCCTTATTCGCCCGATCAGGAAGATGAGATCATCAAGCTGGAAGAAGGCTTATACCGAATCAATCCCAAAGTCCCGCTGCATGAAATCAATAACCGGCTGCATGCAGAACTGGAAACCGGCGAGGCCCATACGCTCGGGGGCTGGATGCTGACCCGGAAATACGATATTGCAGCGGGCGGCAGTCTCCGTTCGCGAAAATATATCTTCACCGTCAAGGAGATGGACCGCGGCCAATTAAAGTGGATCGAAGCCCGTCGGTTGTCTCGAGAGGAGCAGGCCGATATAAGCAAATGAACCTTCATTTCACTGTGCTTGCTGGTCCTGTTCAAAAGCAGCCACGGAATCGGCACTAGGATATACGTAAGGAATCGAAGGCGGCGCGGCAGCGTTGATGGACGAAGCATCTATTCTTAACACCTGCTGGCCGCTGATT
Source organism: Paenibacillus yonginensis (assembly GCF_001685395.1). Classification (NCBI taxonomy): domain Bacteria; kingdom Bacillati; phylum Bacillota; class Bacilli; order Caryophanales; family Paenibacillaceae; genus Paenibacillus; species Paenibacillus yonginensis. The sequence goes on from NZ_CP014167.1 coordinate 1,260,672, forward strand.
GTCTCCAGGTTGATCTTCCCTGTCACTTTCACCCAGGTATCCTTGTCAAAGGAAGCGGCATTGGCAGGCGATTTGACCATAACGCCAAACGGAAGCGCATCCGCCGTGCAGCATAAGACAAGGAACCGTCCGACGGCAAATTCGCCGTCTGATTGTCCGAGCGAATCGTCTTTATACACAAAACCGGTCAAGGAAATCGATTTACCGATGAAATCCTCTTTAAACAGTTCAATAGCTCCAATCGTCTCGGAGTAAATATCCGGGGTGACGTTAATAACCGGCTCCGCATAAAGAAGAGTCGCAAGCCTGGCAAACTCTTCGTTATATGCATCTGGAGCAGCGAAGACCTTGGCCGGTTGAGCTGCCGTTTTGGCAGATTTGGGTTTGGATGCAGCCTGCTGCGCCGCTTCTCCAGCAGCCGGTCTGAGAGCGGCTTTCTCTTTGCTGACATGCTCATCCTGAAGCGGGGAGGTCAGCGAGAAGCCTTTAGTCGAAGCAGCCGCGCTGCCAAGGGCGCGGTTGGGCAGCAAAGCGCCGAAGGCGACAGGCAGCAGGAACAGCACATATATAGCGCCTCTCTTAAACGCGGATTTGGGCATCTCGTGATTGCAGCCGCAGACCGCCGGGTCATCCTCCGGCGCAATCGCCCGGTAAGCGGTAAATACGGCCATAAGCCCGAGCAGAATCGGACAGAGCAGGATCCATTTTTCCATGCGGGGGGCCAGGTAGTAATGAAGTGCATCAGTTTTGACCAGACTGCCAATGTAGAAAGCCAAAGCAAACATCAGAACGGCCTGAAAGCCGTCATGCAGTCTGGATGAAGGGGAAACGTTCATAACGAGCCTCCTTCCGGCATAAAAGAATCATACACGAATTAAGAAATCAGGAACCGGTCCGTAAGCAGACAGCCGACCAGCACCAAGGGAGGGACAATCAGCATCAGACCGATCACAAATTTGGTTTTAAAGGCTGAGAGCAGCATCAGCATGTTCTTGAAATCCAGCATAGGTCCAAGCACCAGAAAGGACAACAGGGCTCCATGCGAAAAGGTATGCATAAACGTGGAGGCCACGAAGGCGTCCGAGGTAGAGCACAGCGATAAAATAAAGCCCAGCCCCATCATGAAGGCGTAGGATGCTGCAGGCCCGCTGCTGTAGGCAGCCAGCGCATCGCGTGAGACAAAGGTCTGAAGAGCGGCAGTGATCAAGCAGCCGACGATCAGGTATTTGCCCGCATCGAGGAAGTCATCAGCGGCATGCTGGAACAAGGCGGCCGTCCGGGTCTTCAGCGAGTGGCCGCCGCCGAACCATTTCACCTCAGTATGCTGATGACCGGAGCTGTTTGCCAGCGTGTAGCGGAGCGGATTCTTGCGTACGGTCAAATATAAAATGAAGCCAGCAGCCGAAGCGACGAATAGGGCGATGCCGAGCCGTGCGTAGACCATCTCCGGGTGCCCCTGGAAAGCCAGGGCGGTCGCGCCAAAGACGATCGGATTTACGATCGGGCCGGACAGCAGAAAAACGGTGGCCACATAAGCGGGCATGCCTTTTTGCACCAGCCTTCTGACCAAGGGGATCATGCCGCATTCGCATACGGGAAACAGCGCCCCGAGCAGGCAGGCCATGGCAATGCCGGCTGCGGGATTTTTCGGCCATTTGCGCGCCAGGAAATCCTCCGGCATGATAAGATGAATCATAGAAGAAACGAGTGCTCCAAAAAGGATAAAAGGCACCGCTTCGAGAAATATACCAAGGAAATGATTTTTAAATGTGGCCAAACCGGCGCTGCCGGCCAAGGCGTTTATTTGAGGCGCCATGACGATCAGGCAAGCCAAAAATAAAGAGAAAGGGAGGAGCAGGGAAACCCGTTTTAAAACCGCAGCAGCATTCATCCATCCACACTCCGATTAAGCTTTTAGAATTCTTGTCCTCTATCAATTGTATTTAAGCTCCAGGTCGAATATGACTATCCATTCTAGCATTCTCTTTTTTTGTAAACCAGCCGAATTACTGCCTTTTGATTTGTTCATTTGTTAGCTGCCGATTAATGAAAGCACACACAGGTTAAACATCAATATCTACACCTTCGGGCCATAAGGCTCCCCAGTCATGTAGAACAAGGTACACTTGCCAACCAGACAAACCGGTTGATCTGCGGTTAGGTTCTATGATCCATGGAAAAATTCGAATGCATAAAGAAACTGGAGGAGGCAGGGCAGAATGAAAAAAGAAGTCGTAGCTATGCTGTTAGCCGGCGGACAAGGGAAACGTCTGAAAGGGTTGACCCGGTCTCTCGCCAAGCCGGCGGTTTATTTTGGCGGCACCTACCGGATCATTGATTTCCCGCTTAGCAATTGCACCCATTCCGGCATCGACACGGTTGGCGTTCTGACTCAATACGAGCCGCTTGTCCTGCATTCCTATATCGGGGTAGGCAGCGATTGGGATCTGGACCGCAGGGGAGGCGGAGTTTACGTGCTGCCTCCGCATGAGAGGGAGGACGGAAGCAGCTGGTACCAGGGAACGGCAGATGCCATTTACCGGAACCTGAATTTTATCGAGCAATTCGACCCCGAACATGTGCTGGTCCTTTCCGGCGACCATATTTACAAAATGGATTATAACGAAATGCTCCGTTTCCATAAGGAGAAGGATTCGGACTGTACGATCTCCGTTATCGACGTAACGGTCCAGGAAGCAACGCGGTTCGGCATTCTGAATACCCGTGAGGATTTAAGTATTTACGAGTTTGAAGAGAAACCGCAAGCGCCCAAAAGCACGCTGGCTTCCATGGGCATCTATTTGTTCAAGTGGGATGTGCTGAAGCGATTTCTGATCGAAGACAAAAAGATTGAGACGTCTTCTTATGACTTCGGAAAGGATATTATTCCGCTCCTGCTGGCGAACCAGAAGAAGCTGTATGCTTATCCGTTTGACGGCTACTGGAAAGACGTTGGCACCATCCAAAGCCTTTGGCAAGCCAATATGGACCTGCTGTGCGAGGAGCCTGAGCTGAATTTGAACGATCCTTTCTGGCGCATATATACGAAAAGCCCTAACCAGCCGGCCGAGTTTATCGCTCCGGACGCAAAGCTGAGCAATTGCATGATTAATGAAGGCTGCGTTGTTCACGGCGAAGTGAAGCATTCGATCTTATTTTACGGCGTAGAGGTGGGGGAAGGCAGCGTGATCAAAGATTCCGTGATTCATCCGAAAGTGAAAATCGGACGAAACGTCCGTATTTATAAAGCGATCGTCAATGAGAACATGGTGATTCCGGACGGAACCGTTATCGGTTCTGAAGACTCGGACGAAATCGTGCTGGTCAACTCCGATGACCCGGCAGTCAGCCCGGAAGCCGGAAGAGAGGCGATGAAACGATGAAGGATTTGATCGGTGTCATTAATTTGGACGATGAGCTGGACCAGTTGAATGAACTGACCTATTTTCGCTGCGGCGCGGCCGTGCCTTTTGCCGGACGTTACCGGCTGATCGATTTTGTGTTGTCCAATATGACTAACGCCGGAATTGTCGATATCGCTTTGTTTGTCCGCCGGAAATACCGCTCGTTGATGGACCATTTGGGGGAAGGGAAATCGTGGGATCTGGACCGCAATCACGGCGGATTGTTCATTTTGCCTCCTGACTGGAACGACCCGACGGACATTTCATTAGGGGATCTGCAGCATGTCCACAACAATCTGGATTTCTTCTACCGCAGTTCGGGCAGCTGTATGGTGCATTCCGGAAGCCGCCATATCAGCAAAGTCAATCTGCGCGAGGTCTATAAGCAGCATAAGGAAAGCGGCGCGGATATTACCCTCGTATACAAACCGGTTGCAGAGCTCCGTCCGGAGCACGAAGCCTGCCTCAGGATTGAAGCGGATGAGCAGGGCCAAGTGACCGATATTCATCACGAGCTTAATCATCCGAACGTGTACATGGAATTGTTTATCATGGACAAATATAAATATTTAGAGCTGGTCAAGGACTGTATCGCCCATGGAAAAAGTCAGTTCTTCCGGGATGCCATCCAGGAGAACCGGGATCGTCTGAAGATCGGAGCCTACAGATACACCGGCTATCATGCCGTGATCAATTCGGTCGAAAGCTATTTCGCCAACAGCATGGAGCTGCTGCAGCGGGAGCCCTATGAAGACCTGTTCCGGGAGAACCCGATCCGTACCAAAATCAAATATGAGGTTCCGGCCAAATATCTGGAGCAAGCGGATGTCAGAGGTTCGCTGGTAGCGAACGGCTGCATGATTGCCGGCCAGGTCGAGAACAGCATCCTCTTTCGCGGGGTTCAGGTCGGCAAGGGAGCCCGCATATCCAATTCCATTCTGATGCAGAAATGCATCATTGAAGAGAACGCGGTGATTGAGAATGTCATTATGGATAAAGATGTCCATTTGTCCCGTGGAGTAACGCTTGTGGGAGATTCCAGGAAACCGTTTGTCATTGCGAAGAGCAGCCATATTTAAGGAAGCGCGCAGTCAGGAGGAATTGATCTTGTTCAAGGATAAAGAAAGTTTCAAGCATGCGTTCACGAGGCAGCTGGTGGGCAAGCTGGGCGTACCGCTGGAGGAAGCGACAGAGTCCGACGTTTACAAAATCCTCAGCGGCATGATCCGCGAGCACATCGGCAAGGACTGGGCCCGAACTAATACTGTCTATAAAGAACAACAGGAGAAGCAGGTTTATTATTTCTCCATGGAATTTCTGATCGGGCGGCTGCTGGGCAACAATCTGCTGAATCTAGGCGTATTGAACATGGTGAGGGAAGGCCTTGCGGAGCTAGGCTACCCTTTCGAGGAAGTCGAAGAGCAGGAAAGCGATGCAGGACTGGGGAACGGCGGACTCGGCAGGCTGGCGGCCTGCTTCCTTGATTCCCTAGCGTCGCTGCAATATGCCGGGCACGGCACAGGCATCCGGTACAAATACGGCCTGTTTGAACAGAAGATTCTGGACGGCAACCAGGTGGAGCTGCCGGACTACTGGCTGCAGAAAGGCAATGAGTGGGAGATCCGCAGGCCGGATAAACAGGTGGAGGTTCGGTTCTGGGGGAATGTCGTCACTCGCGAGGTTCAGGGGCGCCTGATCTTCGAGACCGTTCAATATGAAGCGGTAAGGGCTGTGCCGTATGATGTGCCGATTATCGGCTTTGGGCATCCTCACATCAATACGCTCCGTCTCTGGAGTGCCGAATCGATGATGGACCCGTTCCGCCAACCTTCCAGCCAGGAAGGCAGCTACTACCGTTACCTGGATTACAACCGGTCCGTGGAGTCGATCTCCGAGTTTCTGTATCCGGACGATTCCCATTATGAAGGCAAGCTTCTTCGGCTCAAACAACAGTATTTCTTGTGCTCCGCAGGTGTACAGAGTGTGCTTCGTACGTTTGGAAAGCTGAATCTGCCGCTGACGGAGCTGCCGGACAAGGTGGCCATTCAAATCAATGATACCCATCCGACGCTGGTAATCCCCGAGATGATGCGGATCTTGATCGATGATAACGGCTTCGGCTGGGATGAGGCCTGGGATATTACAAACAAAGTTGTAGGATACACCAACCATACCATTCTAAGCGAGGCGCTCGAGAAATGGCCACAGCAGATGGTCAAGGAGCTGCTTCCGCGGATTTATATGATTATTGAGGAGATTGACCGCCGGTTCCGAATCCAGTTGAACGAACGTTATCCGGATCAGCCTGACCGCACAGCTCGCATGGCGATTATGGAAAATAATCAGATCCGGATGGCTCACCTGGCCATTTACGGGGGGCATTCGATCAACGGTGTAGCGGCGCTGCATACGGACATTTTGAAGAAACGTGAAATGAAGGACTTTTACGAGCTGTATCCGGAACGCTTCAATAATAAAACCAACGGAATTACGCACCGCCGCTGGCTGATGTATGCGAATCCCGGCTTGGCTGCTTTAGTGTCCGACTGCATTGGCACCAGGTGGATCAAACATCCGCAGGAGCTTAACAGCCTGATTAAATGCTGCGAGGACAGCGGGTTCCAGAGCGAAATTGCCCGGGTCAAGAAACGGAACAAAGAGAAGCTTGCCGAGTACATTCTGGAAAAGCAGGGGATCGTGGTCAATCCGGACTCCCTGTTCGATATTCAGGTCAAACGGCTTCACGCCTACAAACGACAGCTGCTCAATGTGTTCCACATCATCCATTTGTATAATCAGCTGAAGGAGAATCCGCAGATGGATTTCGTGCCGCGTACTTTTATCTTCGGCGCAAAGGCCGCTCCAAGCTATTACCTGGCCAAACGGATCATCAAACTGATTAACACCGTAGCGTCGAGGATCAACAACGATAAGTCAGTGAATGAGGTTCTGAAGGTGATTTTCCTGGAAAATTATTCGGTCTCCCTTGCCGAGAAAATCATTCCGGCCGCCGACGTCAGTGAACAAATCTCGACGGCCAGCAAGGAAGCGTCGGGTACCGGCAACATGAAGTTTATGATGAATGGGGCCTTGACGGTCGGCACCCTGGATGGGGCCAATGTAGAGATGCATGAAATGCTGGGTGACGACAACATGTTTATCTTTGGACTCAGCGCCGAACAGGTGCAGAATTTCTATCAATACGGCGGTTATTCGGCATGGGATATCTACAACAGCGATTCACGGATTCACGAGGTCATGGACCAGCTGATTACGCCAGGCCCCCTGGGTTTCCAGGAGAACGAATTCCGGGATATCTATCAGTCGATCCTGGACCATAATGATGAATATTTTGTGCTGAAGGATTTCCCGAGTTATATTGAAGCTCATTTGAACGTCGATCTGGCTTACCGCAATCAACCGGATTGGCAGAAGAAAGCGATTCTGAATATCGCTCATTCCGGCAAATTCTCCAGCGACTGCACCGTCCGTGAATATGCGTCCGAAATCTGGAGGCTGAACCCGGTGCGCAGGAACGTTAAATAACAGGAACAGAAGGTTAAGCCGTTTCTTGCTGAATGCTCATAGAAGCTTGAAAGAGGGAGGCGCCCGGGGCAGCAAAAGGCTTCAGGGCAGCCTCTTTCTGACTATTGCTGAAAAAAGATTGACGATGAGAATGATTATCAATAAAATGGAAGCTATATGGTTTATATCAGCTTGTCATACTTACATACTGACAGCAGGGCAGATAGGAGCAGATGGATGATGGAAGCAACCTCATCAAGTTATGCGGAGACAGTGCCTGAAGGCACACCGCAGGAGAATAAACCGAAAGGACGGCCGCTAGCGGCGGTCACCATTCTGATAGGCGGAGCAGCGTTGCTTGTGCTGGCACTGCTGTTCTCGATTTCGGTGGGATCCATCTCTATCCCGCTCGGGACCGTTTGGCAAGCTTTGTTTCACTTTAATCCGGATAACATGGATCATCAGGTTATTCGTGAGGTCAGGCTTCCCAGAGCTTTGGCCGGCGTACTGGTCGGAGCTGGATTGTCCGTGTCTGGAGCTGTCATGCAGGGGATGACCCGCAATCCGATTGCCGATCCGGGGCTGCTGGGGCTGAATGCCGGGGCAGGTTTTGTGCTTGCGGCCGTGTTTGCCTTTTATCCGAATATGTCTTATACGACTTTGATTTTATATTCCTTTCTGGGAGCAGGCATCGGGGCCGGGCTCGTATTCGGCATCGGCTCCTTGTCTAAAGCGGGACTGACGCCGATGAGGCTGGCGCTGTCGGGAGCTGCCGTCAGTGCGCTGCTGTCCGCTTTGGCTGAAGGGATCGCTGTTTATTTCAAAATCGGACAGGATCTGGCTTTCTGGTATGCGGGCGGCCTGTCCGGCATTCACTGGACCCAGGTCAACATAATGTTCCCCTGGGTGGCTGCCGCTTTGATCGGGGCACTGTGTTTATCCCGTTCGATTACGGTATTAAGCCTGGGAGACGAGGTATCCTCCGGCCTCGGACAGCGCAACGGCCTGATTCGTCTGGGCGGTACGCTGGTTGTACTGGTGCTGGCCGGCGCAGCGGTTTCCGCAGTAGGGGCCATCGGCTTCCTTGGCCTGCTGATTCCACATATTGTCCGTTATCTGGTCGGTGTCGATTACCGGTGGGTGATTCCGTGCTCGGGAATGTTCGGGGCCTTGCTGATTGTTGTTGCAGATATTGGAGCAAGGATCATTAATCCGCTGCAGGAAGTGCCGGTCGGCGGTCTGATCGCTATCATTGGCGTTCCCTACTTTCTGTACCTTGTACGGAAGGGAGGCCGCGGAATCCGATGAACATGCCTCCTTACGGGCATCTGGCCCAAAGATCCAAAAAAGCAATCTGGATTGGACTGATCCTGATTGCAGCGATCATCGCCGTGTTTCTGCTCAGCATGAACCTGGGTGCAGTTCGAATGACGCCCCAGGAGGTCATCCAAACCTTGTTTGGGGGCGGTGATGCCCGGCAGCAGCTTGTCCTGTTTAAGCTTCGACTGCCGCGGATCGTGATCGCGCTGCTGATCGGGGCAGGGCTTGCCGCCTCCGGGGCCGTTATGCAGGGCTTGACCCGCAATCCGCTGGCCGAGCCAGGCATCCTGGGAATCAACGCCGGGTCCGGACTCGCCATCATGCTGTATGCTGCCTATTTCCCGGTGGCAACGTTGGGCACGGCGTTTATGATGCCGCTTTGCGCGCTCGCCGGAGCTGGCCTAACCGCTGTGCTGATCTACAGTTTGGCCTTCAAAAAGTCCGAAGGGCTGTCTCCGACCAGTCTGGTTCTAAACGGTATCGGCATTGCCGCCGGCATCAGCGCGGCGATGATCGTGATTGCCGTCCGGCTCACTCCCGAGAAATATCAATCGGTTTATATCTGGCTGGCCGGCAGCATCAGCGGGACTACCTGGAATTACGTGCTCGCTTTGCTGCCCTGGATCCTTGTTCTCGTTCCATACATTCTCTACAAAGCCCGCGTGCTGAATGTGCTTGTGCTGGGGGATAAGACGGCTTTGGGGCTGGGAGCCAATCTGGATAAGGATCGTTTTGGCCTCTTAGCCGCGGCTGTCGGCCTTGCAGCAGCAAGCGTCGCGTCGGGCGGCGCCATCAGCTTTGTTGGTCTGATCGGTCCGCATTTGGCCAGACGGCTTGTCGGTCCGAACCACAAACAGCTGCTGCCGATATCAGCGCTGCTGGGCGCTTTGCTTGTGCTGGTCGGTGACACGATCGGCCGCTCGGTGATGCATACCGGTGAAGTTCCGACCGGCATTGTGGTCGCCATCATCGGCGCTCCGTATTTTCTTTATTTGCTGGCCAAAGCCAAAGCTTGACGAGAGAGCAGCAAGGCTTGTCCGCTATTCAAGCCGCCGTTCCGCTTAAGGAATTGGACGGCTTTACTTTATTTATTCAAGAAATATAGGCTTCAGGAAGAGGTATCGCTGTCCTTTAAGCAGTTCTGCCTGCGAGTAAATTTAACGCCCGTTCCTATTCATTTTGCACGAAGTGGATATAGAAGTGGATATAATGGAAGAGAGACTTATAAGAGAAAAAGGAGGAGCCTGTCCGTCCCATGGAAATATTTTTTAGCGTTCTGATCTTGCTGGGGCTGATCGGCTTATCGAATCTGTTAAACCGGTTTGCGCCATTTGTGCCGGTGCCTTTGTTTCAGATTGCGCTCGGCGCGCTGATCAGCATTATCCCGCCTCATCTTCATCTTCCGCTTAATCCGGAATTGTTTTTTGTGCTGTTTATCGCCCCGCTGCTTTATAATGACGGCAAAAAAAACGCCGCGCGACGAGCTGTGGAGCCTGCGTGCGCCTATACTGCTCATGGCTTTGGGCCTCGTCTTCGCGACCGTGCTGGTGGCGGGTTATTTCATCCATTTCCGCATTCCGTCCATTCCGCTGGCGGCGGCCTTTGCGCTGGCGGCGATCCTGTCGCCAACCGATGCAGTGGCGGTCAGCTCGATTGCGAGCAGAATCAAGCTGCCTAGAAGAATCATGCGCCTGCTGGAGGGCGAATCGCTGATGAACGACGCCTCCGGTCTAGTCGCCTTTAAGTTTGCAGTAGCGGCCGCAGTGACCGGCTTGTTTTCGCTGGCTGATGCTACGCTGAGCTTCTTCCTGATCGCGCTCGGCGGTCTGCTTGTAGGCGCAGTGCTGGCCCTGCTGATCTTCCGTCTTCAGGGCTGGATCCGCAGCCTGGGCATGGAGGATGTCACGCTGCTGATGCTGGTGCAGATCCTCACCCCGTTCCTGATTTACCTGATCGCCGAAGAGATCGGGGTTTCCGGGATTCTTGCCGTTGTGGCGGCAGGTCTGGTTCATTCGATAGATACGGACCGGATCAGCTCGCCCCATTACCGGCTCCGCATTACATCGGACAGTACGTGGTCGGTTATTTTATTTCTGCTGAACGGCCTTGTATTTGTCATTCTCGGGCTGCAGCTGCCCGATGTGGGCAGGGTTATTTTCAAGGATCCGTCCTTTAGCAATGGGCAGGTTCTCGGTTATATCGTTGAAATCTCTCTGCTGCTGCTTGTCCTGCGTTTTGTGTGGGTATACCTGTTCTGGCGGGTGGGCAACGGCGATAACCAGGAGCATAACGAGCTGGATAAAAACCGCTTAAAGACTTCGTTGTTAACCTCTCTGTCAGGAGTCCGGGGGACGGTTACTTTGGCCGGTGCCTTTTCCATTCCTTTTATGCTGGGCAACGGGAGTTCGTTCCCGGAACGAAACCTGATTATCTTCATTGCGGCCGGTGTGATTCTGTTCTCGCTGCTGACAGCCAGCATCGTGCTGCCGCTGCTCGCCCGCGATCCGAATGTGGAGGAGGATCAGGAGGAGAAGCAGCAGGAGCTGACGGCCCGGGTTGCACTGCTGCAGAAAGCCATTGCCGTGACCAAAGAAGAAATGACCACGGACAACCAAAGGGCAGCTATGGAGCTCATTTCCTATTACAATCAGGAAATTCGTGAAATGCAGACCCTGGTTGCGGATGATATTGATCAATTCCGGGAGACGGAATGCGAGATCCGGCTGCTTGGGGTAAGGGCTGAAAGAGCCGAAATTGAATCGCTGCTTGAGCGAGGAGAGATTGAGGAGCAGGTGGCTTCGAAATTTTTTGATATGATTGATGAAATGGAGTATATGCTGACGACCCGCAGGAAGTTCGGCATGAGATTTTCTTTCTTCCGGCTCCTCTTCCGCCGGCTGTTCAACAAGCTGTTCCGTTCTTCAGCTGTAACGCGGGAGAAAGCGAAGCTGGGAGAATATAAAGAGGCCAAACTCAAAACCTGCCAGGCGGCGATCCAAGCCATTTCCAATAATCTGTGCGTTGAGAACCGGACGATCTCCACAGGGGTCATTTCCCGCTATAAGGAACTGATATACCGGCTCAGTTCTTCCAGGGAGGCTGGTGAATCGCCGGAATTGAAAGCCTATAAGAAAGAGCTGCGAATGAAGGCTGTGCAAGCGGAACGGGATGAGGTGCAGAACATGTATGAGAAGGGCAGCATCTCCCGTTCCGTAGCCAACAAGCTCCGCCAGTTCGTGAATATGGTGGAGGCGTCTTTGCTCGATGAAGAGCCGGAGCACGGGTAAGCGGCACGGGTGATCCTAATAAGAACAACAACCGCAGGGCATGACCCTGCGGTTGTTTCTTTTAATATACTTGTCCGTGCATTTATTCCCGCGTATGGATGTTTTTACTGCCCGACCTGCTTCTGCTGCTCCAGCACCTTCTTGTGCGAAGGCAAAAGCAGGGACGACAGGACAATGGCAAGACCGATAAAGAAGATCAAAATAAAAACAAGATGCATGCCATGGGCCAAAGCGATGCTGCTGACCTTATCGTTCACAGTGGAAGTTCCTTCCGCTGCCGGTCGTTCGCTCCCCAGGACGGCGCTGTTAAAAATCGAGCCGAACACCGCAATCCCGACCGTTTGACCAATCGACCGCATCAGGGTATTGGAAGCGGTAGCCGCTCCCCGCATCTGCCAGCCGACGGCAGATTGGATCAGCACGGTAGTCGGTGTAGTGGCATATCCCATGCCAAAACCCATCACGATCATGATGCCAACAAAATACCAATACGGCGAACCGAGCTCCAGAGCCAGCAGCCAGGTGCCTCCAAGAGCAATCAGTACGGAGCCGGCAACGGCGGTCAGCTTGGATCCGATCTTGTACATATATCTTCCGGCAAACGTAGCCGCCAGAGGCCAGGCGATCGACATCGGCATCAAGGTCAGGCCGGAGCTGGTTGCGCTATGTCCGAGAATGCTTTGAATCCACATCGGCAGGTATACGTTCACCCCGATAATCACCGCGCTGGACAGGAAGCTGACGAGATTCGAAACCGAAATCACCGGAATCCGGAATAGCGATGGAGGAAGCATCGGTTCTTTGACCTTGGATTCGATCAAGCCGAACAACACCAGGAAGACCAGCGCAACCGCAAATAGGGCATAAATTGGAGCGGAGTTCCAGGCATATTTCTGTCCTTCACCGGCATTCAGCAGCGCATACAAAAGTGATGAAATGCCGATGGTAAACGTAAGAGCTCCCCAATAGTCGATATTTCGGCTTTCTTTCTTCTCCAATGACTCATGGAAATAGACGATGATGAGGAAGAGGGAGACCAGACCGATGGGCAGGTTGATATAAAAGATCCAGCGCCAGCTGACCTGGTCCACAAAAAATCCGCCGACCAGCGGACCCAGCAAACCGGCGATTCCCCAGACCGAGCTGAATACGCCCTGCATCTTGGCACGTTGTTCGCCGGGAAAAAGATCTCCGATGATCGTGAATGTCAAAGGCATCACCGCACCGGCTCCAACGCCCTGCAGGGCACGGAACCAGATCAATTGACTCATCGTTTGCGCAGCGCCGGATAACATTGAACCGGCCACAAATAGAACAACGCCGATGATAAAAATGCTTTTTCGGCCAAATAAATCAGCCAGTTTGCCGTAAATCGGAGTGGTGACTGAAGTGGTTAAAGTATAGATGGCAAATACCCAGCTGATTAAAGATAATCCGCTGAGCTCGTTCACGATTTCCGGCGTTGCCGTACTGACGACCGTGACGTCGATAGCAACCAGCAGGATGGCAACCAGCATAGCGAGGGTTACCATTTTACGATTGGTCGTTTTCTTGGACATGTTCTGCTCTCCTTAGTGCGATTCTGCAGTTCTTGTTTTCTCCGTATCCGTACGTTACTATTAAGCGGAGAATCATCCCACTTATGATAAGCGGGGAGTTTTTCGATTGTCAATGCTATCCATTTAAGCAGGCAGGATAGAGAACGATTCTTGGGAAGGAATCAAACCTTGCAGGAGAAGAAAAAAGCAACCCGTCCCGTGCGGCGGGATGCCGCCGAGAACAAGGTGAAATCTGTCTCGATTTGATTCAGGATCATATTGCAGGTTTGCTTGCAGATATTGAAGCTTATTTAATAAGTAACCGGACCGCTTCCCCGGCAGATAGGATGAAGGGAGTTCTAAACTTGTTTGCCGGCTTCCGTGAAAATAAAATGCAGCTGCCCAAAGGGGTGGAGACCGCAGCCTTCCCCCCTGACAAGCCGCTGGCCGGAACCTCGTTCTACCACGATATACACCACATTTTCGTCAGTCTAATAGAGGAAATGGACGGCAAGCAACCGGCTAAAGCCAGCAGCGCTTTCAGGGCCGATCTGCTGCTCACGGCTTTCCGGAGCGATATATAAGGCTTCCAGAGAGAAGTCCGGAGTATTCGCCGGGGCAGCTGGCCAAGCAGGTTTATTGGACTCTTTTTGATTGATAAATCCCCTGGTTTTGTCTGTTCATGGTTCAGATCCCGGCCGTGCCCGGCGTTTCAGTTCAAGAGATCCCGGTTTAAAAAAGCTTGATCCCTTCAAACATGAAGTGTTCTTGGGGAATACGTTCTCACTCTGCATGATAATGATCATATTGTGAACAAGAAGGTCTGCGCGAAACTGCCGATCCGGCAGGCGTACAGCTCATAAAGGGGAGGAAACTCGACATTGTCCGTACAGAAGGAAAGGCAAATGACCAGCAATTATGGTGATCCTGTCATTACCGGAGGCGTAAGTGTGTTTGACCCCGCCTTTGATGGGGCTTATTTCTATGAAGGAAATGATCTGGGGGCCGTTTATACGAAGGAGAGAACCCATTTTCGCTTGTGGGCTCCGACAGCCGGGGAAGCATGGGTATATTTGTATGACAGCTGGGATTCGGCTGCTGCGGATAAAAGGCGGATGCGCAGGGATGTTCAGGGAACCTGGGTGCTTGAAGCCGATGGGAATCTGGCCGGCCTTTATTATACTTATGCGGTCCAAATAGGCGATGAACGGCATGAAGCCGTCGATCCGTACGCAAGAGCGGTAGGCGTCAACGGAGACCGGGGCTGTATTCTTGCGCTTGAAGATACAAATCCCGAGAGATGGACGGAGGATAAACCGCCTCTTGCTTCGCATCTGGATGCGGTCATTTATGAAATCCATGTCCGGGATGCCACCATTCATCCGGCCAGCGGTGTTCTGCATAAAGGGAAATACCTTGGTTTATGCGAAAGCGGCGCTATAGGGCCGGGAGGGATTCCGACGGGGCTGGATCATATCGTCCAGATGGGCGTTACGCATGTACAGCTGCTGCCCGTTTATGATTACGCAACGGAAAGCGTTGATGAAACCCGGCTGGATGAAGCGCAATACAACTGGGGGTATGATCCTAAAAATTATAACGTCCCGGAAGGCTCTTATGCGACGAATCCTTATGATCCGGCCGCGCGGATCAGGGAACTGAAGCAGCTCGTACAGACCTTTCATGACCGCGGGCTCCGGGTAGTGATGGATGTTGTCTACAATCATGTGTATGACGGCCATTTGATCCATTTCAGCCAGCTTGTACCGGGTTATTACCTGCGGTATACGGCTGACCGGAAGTTCTCCAATGGTTCGGGCTGCGGCAATGATATAGCTTCGGAGCGTCCGATGGTGTCCAAATTCATTGTCGATTCAGTTCTCTATTGGGCCAAGGAATATCACATCGACGGGTTCCGCTTCGATTTGATGGGTCTGCTCGATATCGACACGATGAATGAGCTCCGCCGGCGCCTGGATGAGCTTGATCCGTCGATCTTGCTGTACGGGGAAGGCTGGAATATCCCGACGGAGCTGTCGCCGGAGCGGCAGGCCGCGATGGCCAATGCCGGCCGTCTGCCGGGCATTGGCCATTTCAGTGACCTGATCCGCAATGCGGTAAAGGGCAACGTGTTTGATCCCCGAGACGGAGGATTTATAACCGGGACTGGAGGTCTGGAGAATGAAATCCGCAAGGCGGTTGTCGGAAGCATCCCTTACAATGAAGAAATCAAAGGTTTTGCTCTCGAGCCAGTCCAATCCGTGAATTATGTGGAATGCCATGACAATTATACGATGTGGGATAAAATTGTGCTTGCGACCGGCAGCGATTCCGCTTTGCTTCGGGCCGCCATGCACCGTCTGGGCACCGCAATTGTCTTAACGAGCCAGGGACTTCCGTTTATTCATGCGGGCCAGGAGTTCCTCCGCACCAAAGACGGCGTGGAGAACAGCTACAACGCTGGCGATCTGGTCAACCGGCTGGACTGGGACCGCTGCAATGTACATCAGGAGGATGTTGCTTATGTGCGGGAGCTGATCGCTTTTCGCAAGGAACATCCGGCTTTCCGGCTGCCTAACGCCGATCTGATCCGCCGCCATCTGCATTTTGAGCTTTCGCCATACCACTCTATTGCTTATACGCTCAGGGATCATGCGGGAGGCGACCCGGATCAGCATTTATTTGTTATTTATAACGCTAATCGAGACAAAATAACGGTAGAATTGCCTGCATGTGGAAAATGGGAGTCCCGCTTCGGCGAATCGTGGATCTCCAGCCTTTCGGGCACCAGACTTGAAATGGAAGGCATCGGCATGGTGGTGCTGGGCATCCGGTAAAGGCCAAGGCCGGGCAATGCGGGCATAGGGAAGGAATAATGGAATGATAGAGACAACAAGCAAACCAACCGGCTGCGCCAGCCGGCCGCTGCGGTTAGGCGTATTGGATCTGGTGCCGCAGGCGGAAGGGGCAGCGGCGGAGCAGGCCGTTGCCGAGGCTGTTTTATTGGCCCGGTTAGCGGAGCAATCCGGTTACGGGCGGTACTGGGCGGCGGAGCACCACGATCTTCCGGGTCTGGCCTGCGCCGCGCCCGAAGTGCTGCTGGCCCATATCGGCGCGGTGACCCGCCATATCCGGCTGGGCACGGGGGCGCTGCTGCTGCCGCATTACAGCCCGTTGAAGGTTGCAGAAACATTTCGTCTGCTATCGGCGCTTCTGCCTGGCCGGGTGGATCTGGGGATCGGCCGGGCTCCAGGTGGTCCGGCCCATGCCTCGATGGCGCTGAGCGGAAATTTCCTGCAGCGTGTCTATGGCATGGAGCAGTCGGTTCAAGCTTTGATCGAGCTGCTTGAAGGCACTTATGTTTATGAAGGCCATCCTGTCCAGGCCAATCCGGTTCCTTCAACCGAGCCTGCGCTGTGGATGCTCGGCACGGCCAGCAAAAGCGCGGTATACGCCGCACGGAATGGCTGCGGGTTTGTATTTGGCGCTTTTATGAGTGATGAAGAGCCGTCCGAGGTTTTGGCTTCTTACCGGAAGGCTTTTGTCCCCTCAAGGAGGCTGGCCGAACCCCAAACCCTGGTAGCTGTGAGTCTGCTCTGCGCAGATACGGCAGCGGAAGCAGCTGAACTGGCCAAGGAGAGCCGAAACCCGCGTCCGGAAGGCTCGGAGCAGCCGCAGCGGAAGCATCAGATTCATGGGACGGCCGAGGAGGCGGCTGCCGCCCTGCAGAAGTGGCAGCGGGAATACGGCAATGACGAGTTTCTGGTCATGAATCCGGTTTGGAATTACGAAGCCAGAAGGCGTTCCTTTGAACTGCTGGCGGCTTGCGTTCTTAATCATAACGACAGGTAAGGGCAGTCCGAACAAAAAAGCACAGGGAAGTTAAGGATCCCTGTGCTTAAACTTGCAAATAGGCTAACGACACGCTTGCGGTCCGTTTGGTTAATGCTTATGGGCTCTAAGCACCCGGATGCAGGAATGCTGCTTGGCGCTTAAAGGTTTAATATAGTGGGGTTTAATGATGCAGCGTTTGCGTCTGCCGGGACAGCGGCGGCCCGGGCGAGCTACCTGCACGCCAAACTTCCGCAGCGCCCGGTCGACAGGGAAGGAAATGGACAGCGTGCCGTTGTCAGAACCGGCAAAGTTGACGGCGGCAGCGTAGTTCTTTCTCCTGGTCAGCCAAACCGAGCCGGAGTCACCGGCCAGAGACACGGGTTTAACCCCGCGGATAATGCTTTGGTTCTTGAATGGAACGACGTCTAGTCCGCCGAAGCCATCGTAAGAAATGTTGACATCCGTATTGACGGATTCAACGGTCCCATAGACGAGACCAGTGGTGCGGCCGATCTTCTTGAACCGGTCTCCCACTTTGTAAGAAGTGACGCTGCCCGGAAGCACGCCAAATTTGGCGTAGCGCGGCGACAGCAGGGACCGGCGAAGCGGAATCGACAGCGCCGCATCAAGATAGTTCGGTCTCTTGCCGCTCAGCTTCACAAAGCGGTAAAGCCTTCCGATTTTATCGTATTTGAGGGTCCCGCCGTCCGCTCCGCCGGGCTGCAGCGTTGCGGAGAAGCCGGCCGTGTTGTTCCGGTTAAGCACATGGTTATTGCTCAGTACATAGAGGCAGCCTTTCTTGTCTGTTACAATCAGTCCGGCAGTGCCGGATTCGAGTTCGGTCCCGATGCTGTAGCCGGCAACAACCGGCCGGATGCGCCGCTGAAACGGTGTGCCGGAGGCGTGCATCCGGAAGCGTTTGGCGTGGACGTAGCGAACCGGAACGGATATTTTTTTTCCGTTGTAGCGGATAGTATGGCTTTGCTTATAAGGCTTCCTGCTCCGTTTGTTCTTTGATGTATTGGAGAAAGCTCCAGTATAAACAATAACAGCGGCACCGCGCCCCGGTTTACCCGGATCACTGTAGCCTACTCCGACCCCATGGATGCCCGGCTGCTTTAAAAGCTGTTTGGATAAACGCTCCTTCAGCCGGTTTGCTGCCCGAAAATCAGCCAACATCTATCACCTTCTTTATGAATGTACTACAGTTTATGAAGGGGCCGTGGAATGGTGAGGCGAATGTTCTAACATTTTGCGGAGAGAACGGCTGAAGGAAAGGCCTGAAATCGGGTAAAAAAAGATAGATTGAAGATTATTGAAACCTTGTTCCGGGCTCATGCGTATTATCTTGTATTTTTAATATTTTGAAGGAGATGTTGTTTTCGTGGATAGTGACAGGCTTGGGTTAAAATTAGTTATGGTCGTTCTGCTGATCGCTTTGTCGGCGTTTTTTGTAGCCGTGGAATTTGCCGCGGTGCGGATGCGCCAAAGCCGGGTGGATCAATTAATAGCAGAAGGCAAAAGAAATGCTTTATCGGTTAAGAAGGTGTTAAATCATCTGGACGGCTATTTATCGGCCTGCCAGCTCGGCATCACCATTACCTCTCTCGGACTTGGTTTTCTCGGCGAGTCCACGGTAGAGAAGCTGCTGCATCCTTTGTTTCACGCGATGCACCTGCCGGATTCGGTAAGCAGCGTTATTTCGTTGATTTTGGCTTTTGCCCTTATTACGTATTTCCATGTCGTTGTTGGCGAGCTTGCTCCAAAGACAGTAGCCATTCGCAAAACGGAAACCATCATGCTGCTTACGGCAGGTGCGATTATCTGGTTTAACCGTATCATGTTCCCGTTTATCTGGCTGCTCAACGGTTCGGCTAACCAGCTCGTCAAGCTGTTTGGAATCAAACCGGCTTCCGAGCACGAAGAAGCTCACTCGGAGGAGGAGCTGCAAATTATTTTAAGTGAAAGTTATGAGAGCGGGAAAATTAATCAAGCCGAATACGGGTATGTCAGCCGGATATTTGCTTTCGATAATATGCTGGCCAAAGAAATCATGGTGCCCCGTACGGATATGATTTGTTTATATACAAACTTGAGCCGTGAAGAGAATTTAAGCATTATCAAGGAGCAGCAGTATACCCGGTTTCCGGTGGTCAAGGACAACAAAGACCATGTGATCGGGATCATCAATACGAAGCAGTTTTTCCTTAAATATGACGATCAGCCGGATTTGGACGTTTCGACCCTGATTCAGCCTGTATTGTCCGTTGCTGAAACGATACCGATTAACGACCTGCTGAAGAAGATGCAGAAGGAGCGAACCCATATTGCGATTCTGATTGATGAATATGGCGGAACTTCGGGGATGGTAACGATTGAGGACATCCTGGAAGAGATCGTCGGTGAGATCCGTGACGAGTTTGACGGTGAGGAAGAAGAAACCGTCCGTATTCTGGATCATGATCATATTATCGTGGACGGCAAACTTTCCTTGAACCAGCTTTCGCGTTATCTGCCGATTGAGCTGGGTGATGAGGAGTGGGACACGGTCGGCGGCTGGCTGTATGCCCATCACGAAATGCTGGAGGAAGGCGAACAGTTCCAGCATGATGGTTATCTCTTTACTGTTCTGGAGCGCGAGAATACCCGCTATCTCCGGATTGAAATCCAGGCAAAACGGATAGAAGAAGAGGAAGAGGAAGCTGAAGCCGATTCGAGCAGGAATAGCAGGAATAACGAGTAGGACTTTTACTTTTGAACTTCATATAAAACTTGGAAAAGCGGCATGCCCGGTTGGTAAGATTCACGGGTGTGCCGCTTTTCTGTGTTCACTGTCGTTTTATAGCCCCGTTATAAGCGCTGATATACCGGGTCAGCCTTTAACGGCGCCGGCCACAACGCCTTTGACAATGTATTTTTGCAGGAAAATAAACACGATGATTGAAGGCAGCACCGCCATCACCATAGCTGTCATGGCATACTGCCAATCGGACGTGTATTGTCCGACAAAGGTGTAGGCGGCAAGCGTAAGTGTTTTCGTATCCGGCGAGCCGTTAACCATGAGGAGCGGGAGCAGGAAGTCGTTCCAGATCCACATCACGTCGATGATGATTACCGTCGTCGTCACGGATTTCAGCAGCGGGAAAATAACCGAAAAGAACAGCCGGAACCCCGAGGCCCCGTCAATTACGGCGCTTTCGTCGATCTCCTTCGGAATGCCTTTCACAAACCCGTGATAGATGAACATAGCGAGCGGAGCGCCGAACCCCCAATACATAAGCCCAAGGCCCCAGGTGCTTTCGGATAGGTGCAGGTTTTTGGCCATTTGCAGTACGGTCAGCATGATCGACTGAAACGGAATGAGCATCGGCATGATGCACAGGAAATAAATCAGCGCACTCCATTTGGTCTTGGTCCGGGCAAGCTTATAGGCCCCGATCGAAGAAACAAAAATGATCCCCGCAAGGCCAAGAATTGTGATGACTGCATTGTTCAGGAACAGACGAGGGTAATTGATATATTTCCAAACGTAAGAATAGTTTTCGAACGCCAGATTTTTCGGCAGCGCGATCACGTCGGTCATCAGCTCGGAGAAGCTTTTCAGCGAATTAATGAGCGTAAGAAACAGCGGGTACAGAAACAGCAGCGACAAAACGACCATGATGATTTCGAGCGCAATACGCCCCGTCTTTCTTTTCGCCATCAGGCTTCAACCTCCCTGCGTTTAAAGATCGTCAGCTGCAGAATCGTAATGATCAGCACGGCCACAAACAGAATAAGCGCTTTCGCTGTCCCGTAACCGTAAAGGTTATTCTGGAACGTATCCCGGTAGATGTCGTAAGCCACGCTGTAGGTGGTTCCGCCGGGTCCGCCGCCGGTCAAGGACAAGATGACGTCAAACACCTTAATCGAGTTGGTCAGGGCCATAAATACCGAGATCGTGACGGAAGGGGCAAGCAGGGGCAGCGTAATGTTGAAAAATCTCCGGACAGGACCCGCCCCGTCCACCGTTGCGGCCTCCTTGAGATCATCCGGCACGCTCTGCAGGCCGGCGATATAAATCACCATATAAAAGCCGATCGACTGCCAGATCGAAACGGCCAGGATCGAAACAAAAGCCAGTCCAGGCTCCCCAAGCCAGCTGAGGCCGAATATTTTCCAGCCCGTGCTGTCTCCAAGCGATTCAAAGCCCTGCATAAAGATAAACTTCCAGATGAAACCGACGATCACCAGGCTGAGGATATAGGGGATAAAAAAGGCTGCCCGCAGCCAGGCCGAGGTCTTCAGCTTCATGTCGAGCACTACGGCGAGCAGGATCGCCAGCACATTGATAATTACAATGTACAGAACCGCGTATTTCAAGGTAAACCAGGCGGCGCTGCTGAAGTTGGAATCCCCCATAAAAATATCTTTGAAATTATCCAGTCCGATAAATTTCGGATGTTTGGAAATGCCGTTCCATTTCGTCAGGGAATAACGGATCGTCATAACGAAAGGAACATAGAAGACTACTGCGACACAGATCAGAACCGGCAAAGTGAACAGGCCGAATTCCAGCTTCTCCGACCATTTTCTGCCCAGGTTGCGCATGTTGACACCTCTTTCTCCAGACTTCGGCGACAGGCGGCTCCGGAGGGAGACCGCTCTGTTGACTCTTGCTTTTCATTTACAATGATTATAGATTAGGGGTATTAAGCGACCAATGGATTTAAGAAATCAGTTAGGGGTAAAAAGGTGAACTGAGGGCAGAGGGTGTGACAAAAGATGAAAGCGTTTAACAATCCGCTGGTAAAAGGAATTGTGGAGGTAAGGGAGCGAATAAGGCGAAGATTAGTCCATAAGCTGGTGCTGGTATTTACCTTGATTATCGTGCTGCTCGTCGGGTCTTTGTCCGTCATCTCCTATCAGATGATTCAGCGCGAATCAGTGGGCAGCAGCGTTGCCAGCACGTCGAACAATTTGCTGCTGGTCAACCGGAATTTGGAGGCGTTTCTATCCGGAATAGAAGAGCTGTCGCTGCCGAAAATTCAGTACGACCAGCTGATCAACGCCGTGCTGACCGAACAAACGGAGTATTCCTCCAGACTGTATTTGGAGCAGTATTTAAAAAATCTGTTCTTCGCCCGCAAGGATCTGGAGGCGATTAATATGTACATCCCGTCTGACCGCAAATATTATTCGATCACCCGGGAGCAGTATGATACTAGAGTCCGAGCGGTGTACGATGATAAGGTTCCGGACCAGGCCTGGTACCGACGGGCTATGGACAGCAGGGAAAACCGGCTGTTTCAATCGTTTGTGGCTGGTGGAAGCGATGGCGGTACAGGGGCAGAAGAAAGGGAAAAGGAAAACTATGGGAGCGCATACGATTCTTTTGCCAAAACCAGCTTTATGGCGTATCACCGCGTGCTGCGTTCTATTTCGACCCGCCAGCCTCAGGTTGTTTTTTCGTTCTATTTCAACACGAAAGCCGCTGATGAAATCATGAAGGATATTCCTTTCGCCGAAGGGGAACATTTGCTGCTGCTAGGACCGGACGGCACGCCTTTTTATACCGACAATTCCGCCTATTACCGCGGGCTGAGACAAGGAAACCTGCTGGAACGCATTCCAGGCACAGGCTCAGGTCAGCTGACCTGGCGTGAGGCGGACAGCAAATATCTGGTTGTCTACAACGTAGGGGAGCAGTACGGCTGGAAGCTGGTTAAACCTATCCCTTACAGCATGATTTACGAAACGGCGAACCAAACAAGGAATCTGAGTTTGGGCATTGGTCTGATTTTATTTATGATCGGAGTTGTCCTTGTTGTAATCATTACCAATGCGATTACAAGACCGCTGAAGAAGCTCGCGTTTCAGATGAGGAGATTTAGCGAAGGCTCCTTTGACGCGGAGACAGAGGTCAAGGGCCGGGATGAGGTGGCTTATTTGAGCCGGCATTTCAATATGATGGTCCGCAGGACCAATGATCTGATTAACGAACGGTACAAAATGAAGCTGACAGAGAAAAACGCTATTCTTAAAGCTCTTGAGGCGGAAATCAATCCGCATTTCCTGTACAATGCGCTGCAGGCAATTTCCACAAAAGCATTGAAAAACGGCATGTTTGATATCTCCGATATGGTGGAGGCGCTGGCGCTGACGCTGCGCTACTGTATCAGCGGCCGCGACATCGTGACGGCACGTGAGGAGCTGGAGCATGTGGAACGTTATTTAACGCTGCAGAAAGCACGTTTCGGCAGCAGGCTTGAGGTGGAGGTCCGCTGGGCGGAAGAACTGCTGGAACTAAACCTTCCAAAGCTGTCCTTGCAGTCTCTTGTCGAAAATTCAATTAAACACGGCTTGGAGCGTGTCCGGGATCATGTCCGGATTACAATTGAAGCATCGGCGAACGAAGAGGAGGCCCTAATTTCGGTCACGGACAACGGCCCGGGAATGACCGGAGACAGACTGAACCAGGTGCTGCAGTCTCTGGAGACCGACTGGGAAGAACGCGATGGGGGGAGCATTGGCTTAAAAAATTTGAACACAAGGCTTAAACTCCTGTTTGGTGAAGCTTCGGAGCTTGCGATTGAATCCGGCGTTGGGCAAACCAAATTGACGATGCGGATACCGGAGGGGGGCAGCGGATATGTACAAAGTGCTGATTATTGATGACGAAGAGCCGTTAAGAGAGGCCATCCGAATCTTGGGGGAATGGGACTCCTTAGGCGTGGATACGATCCTGGAGGCGGAAGACGGGGAAAGCGGTCTGCTTTTGCTGCGGCAGCAGCAGGTAGATCTGGTGATGGTAGATATGAAGATGCCAGGCATAAGCGGTCCCGAGCTGCTGCAAATTCTGGAACAGGATTTCCCGGATTTGCCGAGCATAGTGATCAGCGGGTATAACGATTTTGAATTTACCCGGCAGGCGATTAAGTCCAAGTCGGTAGACTATCTGCTCAAACCGGTAAACCGGGGAGAGCTGAACCAGGCGATGCACAAAGCAGTCGAGCAGCTGGAGGCCAGACGCAGAAGCGAGAACGACAACATTAACCGGGGGATCAGGCTGAATATGTCCCTGCCCAAATTGAAGGAGAATATTTACCTGTCTTTGCTGGATAGGACCTTTCATCCGGCAGGCAAGCAGGATCTGCTGGCTATGATCGGCGCGGGGAAGGCGGACAGTATTTATGGGGTCGGCGTTATCCGCATCCTAAATCTGGATGAAACGGCGAACAGCCGCTTTCACGGTGAAATCGGGCTGCTGCATTTCGCTGTTTCCAATATGGTGAACAATGCTTCCGGACCCGGGCTGCAAAGCTTCTGCTTTGCCAATCCGCGGCAGATGCGGGAAATGATCACCGTGTTTAATATGGAAAAGGGGACCGAAGCGGACCTGGCATTTCAATCAGAGCTGCTGCTTAAGCAGATCCACGCCGCGCTGCGGGATCTGCTTGGAATCCGGTCCGTTATGGGGGTGGGCCGCCCCTGCAGGGACATGTTCCATATGGCCGATGCCTTCGAAGCTGCAAAGGCCGCCGTGCTGCAGATGAATTTCCAGCAGGCGGCCGGAGCGGCGAATGCCATTTTTACATCTGCACCTGTACCTACGTCTGCACCTGGAACTTCATCAGGATCGCCGGGGAGAACCGAGCAAACGCCCGAGGTGCCGTCTCTCATCAGCAGGCTGCCTCTGCTTCGCAGCGCGCTGGAGGCCGGAAACCTGAATCAGGCGAAGACGGTGCTGGCCGATTTTCTGCGTGCCCTTGGGGAGCGGAAAAGCTGCCGTCTGGGTGACGCCGACCGTGCTGTCCAGGACTTTCATCTCCTGCTTCGGGATACGGCGCTTTCGCTGGGCGTTTCGCCTGACAAGCTTCCCCGAGAGGGAGAAGAGAAGTTCAGCTTTGGCGGATTCAGCCGGGATTACTCGAATTTTACGGAGTTTGGGGAATTGCTGGAGCGGATGCTGGAGTATTATGTTGGCGTTATCCGCGGTCAGGCTGGCGTCCAGGGGCGTTTTGACGCTGAGGATATCAAGGCTTATATCGATACCCATTACTTCGAAGATTTCAAAATTTCGTTGTTTACCGAAAAATATTATTTAAGCCGCGAATACCTCATGAAGCGTTTCAAGCAGCAGTTCGGCTGCGGCATTCATGAATATACGCAGAAGGTGAGAATGGAGAAAGCGAAGGAAATGCTGGGCGATCCTTCTTTAAAGATCCAGGAAATCTCGGAAATGCTCGGCTATCGTGATAAGAACTACTTCAGCAAGGCTTTCCGCAACTATTACCGGATGTCCCCGACAGAGTTCCGGCTGTTCAGCTCTTCAAAATGATGCGCCACTTTTTTACCCTCAACTCATCACATAACTGCATTTTGTAACTCAGCAGGCTTTAATACAATAATCTACGAAATGCAAATAAATCCAAAGTCATTGAAACGGGGGCGTATTCATGTTTAAGAGATTGACGGCGGTAACGGCCAGTCTTGTGCTCATGACGGGGCTGCTTGCGGCCTGCGGAGGCGGTTCCAATAATGTTGGCAGCAGCAGCGCAGGGAACGCATCGAATAACGGAGGAGCCGCGGATTCTTCCAAACCGGTTACGATCAATATGTTTACGGCATCACCAGAGTATACGGATGCTTTTAACGCGTATATTGAAGAGTACAAGAAAGTGAAGCCCAACGTAACGATCAACCTCGAAATTATGCAATCCGATTATAATACCGTTTTGAAATCCAGAATAGCCGCAGGCAGTACGCCGGATGTGTTCCAGACGACGGCTGGCGGGGACATCGACACTTTTGCCGACTACAGCGCGGATTTAACGAATGAACCTCTGGCGCAGGCGATGACCGACGCGGTCAGAAGCAACATGACCTCCTCCGACGGAAAAGTGCTTGGCCTTCCTGTCAAAGGCAACTTGTTTGCCCTGATCTATAACAAAAAGCTGCTGGCTGATGCGGGCATAACTTCCGTTCCAAAAACGACGGCCGAGCTGGAGGAAGCCATTACCAAACTGGAGGTCAAAGGCATTACGCCATTTGCAAACGCATACAAGGAATGGTGGGTGTGGAAGCATATCTTCCAGCACTTCGTAGATGCGGCAGCGGAAGATGCAGGCACCAGCGCCAAGGATTTAGTCCAAAGCTTCATCGACGGTAAAACGACCTTTAAAGACCACCCTGTGCTGTACGACAACTTCTTTAACTTCATCGACCTGACCGTCAAACACGGAACGGACAAACCGCTGGAGCGGGACAGCAATGCAGAGGTCAGCGATTTTGCGGCAGGCAAAGCGGCCTTCATGACGGGTAAAGGCGCATGGGACGAAGAAGCGATCAAGAAGATCAACCCCGACATCGAGATCGGTATTGCAGGATATCCGGTGAGCGATAAACCAGAGCAGTCCGTTATCATTACAGGCGCTGACCAGGCGCTGCGCATCAACAAGGATTCCAAGGTGGTTAAAGAAACAATCGAATTCTTCAACTGGCTCTATACTTCGGATTACGGTAAAAACTGGTTCTCCCAAGTTGCCAAGGTAATTCCACCTATTAAAGACGCTCCTTTGCCGGACCTGGATATGCCGAAGCAAATGGATGAGATCCTGAAGACGGAGAAATCCGGCGATTTGTCCATCAACTATTCACTCGATACGTTCCATCAGAAGTTCGGTGAAATCATGCAGGCCTACATTGGCGGGAACAAAACGAAAGACCAGGCTGTCGATGAAATTCAAAAAGCTTGGCAGCAGTTCGGCTCTGCCCAATAATTCTGCTCGATATTCCTATCCTTTCTCACCTGACTCAGCACGGCTTGGCGTGCTGGGTCAGTATGCTATTCAGATCAAAGAGAGGAGCTAGAACCCTTATGCCAATCCATCAGGATATTCCATCTTTATCATCCCCAGGATTGTTATTCTTCAGCGAAAACGGTCTTGCCCTGCAGCTGGAAATTACGGACAGCAAAGATGTCCGCCTGCTTCACTTTGGGCGTCTGCCCGCCGCTCCCGATACGTCCGCAGAGGACGAAGACCTGGCTCGGAGCAACGGGCAGCCTGCTGTCCATTCAGAACAGCTTCTATTATATGAACGACTATCGGATGTACAGAAGCCTTTCTGCAGGCTGCTGGAGCTTCAGCTTACCGGAGAGGACAGGGCCGAATACCACGGCCGGACCCACCGGGCATCCTATCCGGGGCTCCGGATGGAATATGCAAGCCACGCGGATTACAGAAATAAGCAGGGCCGCAAGCTGGAGTTCGTGCTGCTCGATCCAGTTACGGAACTTAGAGCCACACAGCATTTTCAGTTTCTGGACGGTGTCAGCCATGTCGTGCGCTGCTGGACGGAGCTTCAGAATGAAGGGAAAGACGCTGTCTCCGTGGAGTATATTTCGTCGTTTGCTTTCTCGGGGTTGGATCAGGAGGGTACTGCGGCGCGAGACGATAAAATGTGCCTTACCTTGGCATACAACGGCTGGCAGAGCGAGCTCCAATGGCGGACCTATACCCTGCCCGAGCTGGGGATGCCGCAGATGACCGACCGCAGCTCCAAAAGGATAACAGGAAGCAATACGGGTTCCTGGTCTGCTGCCGAGCTGATTCCTATGGCCGTGCTGCAGAACACGGACTCGCACACCGCCTACTTCTGGCAGATTGAACACAATGGCTCCTGGCACTGGGAGCTGTTCGAACAGGGCAACCTGCTGAGCCTGCTTGCAGGCGGACCAAATGAACATGACAACCATTGGTGGAAAAAGCTTGAGCCCGGCGAAAGCTTCGCCAGCGTCGTGGTGGCAGCCGGCTCGGTCTGCGGCGGCTTCGAGGAAGCAGCACAGCGCTTGACGGAATACCGCCGCCGCATCCGCCGGCCTAACGAGGACAACCGGCTGCTGCCTGTTATTTTTAACGATTATATGAACTGCCTCTGGGGAAAGCCGACGACGGAACAGCTGCTGCCGCTGATCGACAGCGCCGCTGAAACGGGCTGCGAGGTATTTTGCATCGATGCCGGCTGGTATGCAGACGGGCTCTGGTGGGATGAAGTCGGCGAATGGCTGCCGTCCCGGGAGCGGTTCCCGGAAGGGCTGCCGTTTGTCCTGAAAAAGATCCGCGATAAGGGGATGGTGCCGGGACTGTGGCTGGAACTCGAAGTAATGGGCATTAACAGCCTGAAGCTTGCGGATACCGACGACAGCTGGTTTTTTATGCGTCATGGCAAACGGGTAAAAGACCGGAGCCGTTATCAGCTGGATTACCGGAATCCGGAGGTTCGCGCGTATGCAGACAGGGTTATCAGCAGGCTCGTAGAGGAATACGGAGTAGGATACATTAAAATGGATTACAATATCAATTCGGGCGTTGGGACGGAGCTTGAGGCCGACAGCTTCGGCGATGGTCTGCTGGCGCATAACCGGGCATATCTGGCGTGGCTGGACGGCGTATTTGCCAAATATCCGGACCTGATTATCGAGAACTGCTCCAGCGGCGGCATGCGGATGGACTATGCGATGTTAAGCCGCCACAGCATCCAGTCTACCAGTGACCAGGAGAACTATTTAAATTATGCTCTCATTGCGGCCGGATGTCCGGGTGCGCTGACGCCGGAGCAGGCAGCTGTCTGGTCTTATCCGCTCCGGGAAGGGGATGATGAGGAAGTTATTTTTAACATGGTCAACGCCATGCTGCTCCGAATTCACCAAAGCGGCCATTTGGCCGAGCTCAGTCCGGAACGCAGAACACTCGTCCAAGAAGGGATTGATTATTATAAAAAGATTCGTGGTTTCATACCCGAGGCTCTTCCTTTCTGGCCGCTCGGCCTGCCCGATCCCGGTGCGGCGTATGCCAGTCTGGGGTTAAAAGCTGGTGATCGTATGTTTATCGCAGTCTGGCAGCTGAAGGATACTGAAGAAGCCTGCCTCCTCTCGCTGCCGGGCTTGTACGGTCAAGATGTGCAGCTGTTCAAGTGCGCTTACCCAAAGCAAGCGGCCGATACGGTGTATACGTGGGATCATGAATGGAATCGCTTTATGGTTCAACTGCCTGGTGCGGGCACAGCAAGATTGTTTGAATTCGTAACAGGCTGAAGGGAAAAAATAAAGTTTAAAAACAAGCCTCGCTTCTTCTGGCATGAAGTGGCCGGGGCTTGTTTTCTTTCATGGATACCGCAAGACCGGCGAAAGAGGATAAAGAAGAGGGTATGGAGCGGTCAAGAATAGGGTAATGAATGAATAGCATATACTAATTAAACCGGGCGGTACTGTCTTTGGGGCCGCTGTGTTAAATTGACAATGAAAAAGGCGACCCTAAAAGGATCACCTGAAATATACACATATTGTACTCATATAAAAAATATGTTATAATGATGGATAGCGATAAAAATACCGTCTGAATCACTGCTTTATTTTCCATCATCATACCATATTTTATGCGGTTTTGTCAAACGGTGACTTTAGAAATCCGCTTTTTATTGTTCTCATTCAGGAGGAGGGGAGCCTGCCAATGGCTAACGATCAACATATAGAATCCGAATTGACCCTTGAACAGGTGAAAGAACAACTGATTGAACAAGGCAAATCGTCCTCTTCGATAACTTCCAAAGAGATTGCAGACAAATTGGCTCCGTTTGATCAGGAACAAGAACAAATTGATGAATTTATGGATCAGCTGTCCGAAATGGGCATCGATGTTGGCGGCGAGCTCGAAGAAGAATCCGGATCGGAGGATACCGAGCTGGAAGACTTCAAGATCGATGACTTGAATCTGCCTCCGGGGATGAAGATCAATGACCCAGTCCGGATGTACCTGAAAGAAATCGGCCGCGTGCCCCTTTTGTCGGCTCAGGAAGAAATCGAGCTTGCCAAACGGATCGATCAGGGCGACGAGGAAGCGAAACGCAGGCTTGCCGAAGCGAATCTGCGTCTTGTAGTCAGCATAGCCCGCCGCTATGTGGGACGCAGCATGCAGTTCCTGGATTTGATCCAGGAAGGCAACATGGGATTGATTAAAGCGGTTGAGAAGTTCGACTATTCGAAGGGCTTTAAATTCAGTACGTACGCTACCTGGTGGATTCGTCAGGCCATTACGCGCGCCATTGCTGACCAAGCCCGGACGATCCGGATTCCGGTCCACATGGTGGAGACGATCAACAAGCTGATTCGGGTGTCCCGCCAGCTGCTGCAGGATTTGGGCCGCGAACCGACGCCGGAGGAAATTGCCAAAGAGATGGACTTAACGCCGGATAAAGTCCGTGAGATTATGAAGGTTGCGCAGGAACCGGTATCGCTGGAAACGCCGATCGGCGAAGAGAACGATTCCAATCTGGGCGATTTCATTGAGGACTCCGATGCGCCTGCCCCAGCCGATGCAGCGGCTTATGAGCTGCTTAAGGAGCAGCTGGAGGATGTGCTCGACACGCTGACAGAACGCGAGGAGAATGTGCTCCGCTTGCGGTTCGGCCTCGATGACGGCCGTACCCGTACCCTGGAGGAAGTCGGCAAGGAATTTGGCGTAACGCGCGAACGTATCCGGCAGATCGAAGCGAAAGCGCTTCGTAAGCTGAGACATCCAAGCCGCAGCAAACGGCTCAAGGATTTTCTGGAATAACAGCTCAAGATAAGACAAAAAAGCGGAATTTAAAACGGCATGGGAAAACAATCCTGTGCCGTTTGTTTTTTTGTTTGGGGCTCACGCGGGTTGCGGTTAAGAGGTTTATCTTCTGCAAACCAGACCTAGTCCTGAAAGGTTTATCCATCCAGCAGACGCAGTTCCTGTGCAGCAATCAGGCCTGCGTGCGTGAGGAAACGTTCAGCTTGCCGTACACCCGCGAGAGATAGACGCGAACAGTCCCTTCCGAAAGAGCCAGCGCTTTGGCGATTTGCTTATTGGTGGCTCCCTGGCGAAGCATGATCAGCAGATCCATTTCGCTGCGGTTCAGAGGTTCGAGCAAGCCAGGTTTCCTTGTCCTTGCTTCGTTCTCCGCCTCAGGAACCGGGAACAGGCCGAATGGTCTACCGCTCTATTGGCATATCCGCATTTAAATTCAAGCAAAGCCTGCAGCGCGGATATTTCCACAAGGCTTGCGAGCTGCTGCTCTCTCTCGGCCTGGGGCTTCAGCAGTTCAAGCAGTTGAAGCCCTTCCTTCTCCTTGCGCTGTTTGCCAAGCAGACGAACCAGCGTCAAATATTGAAATTCCAGGCTGTAGACAGGTTTGTCTTTGGCGGAAATCCCCAATAGGCTGACTGCTTGCTTGGCTTCCGCCAGCTTGTTCTGCTGCAGATACAGCCTTGCCCGCTGCGCCTGCAGAAAGGGAAGCCAGGCCGTTCCAGACAAGTAGATTGATCAAGGAATCGTGCCAGCCGCGGGCTTCAAGCACTCCCGTAAAACGGGTGCCGACCGTTTCCGTCGTTTTGGAAAGCATGCCTTTCATCCCCATGGAGGTTTTTCTTACCAAGGGTTCCCGGCGGTTATAATCAAACCCGAAATACAGCGGATTTCGGGGCACAAGATGCTCTATAATACTTTCGCTGAAGGAAAGCCACTTCTGAAGGTCTCCGTCCATAAACATAAGATTGGAGCGCACGAATAACACCCCGCTCAGCAGTTCTTCCCGCCGTGATGGCTCCTCCAGTTTCCTGCATGTCCTTTCAAGCTGCTCCAACAGGTCTCCGGCCTGCCTGAGCCCCTCTGTCAGCACAAGCACAAAAGCGTGATACAAAGCCAGCTCCAAAGAGGTTTTGTGCTCTTCGGGAATTCTTTCCATACAGCCCAGCAAGGTGGAAAGCTCGCCCAGTTCTAGTGCGGCTGGAAAATGCTGCTCGAGATACTTCTCGGCCAGCACGTATGCTCTCCCGGCGAGGGCTTGGTCGATCGCTTCGTCCATCAATCCATGGTCTGCAAAAGCCCGGGCGGCTTTCAACCGCAGCTGGACAGCACCTTCCGGGTTCTCATGGACAAGCCGGTCCTGCAGAAACCGGGCGAACAGGTGGTGGTAACGAAACCAGCGGCCTTGTTCGTCAAGAGGAACGAGGAACAGATTCATCTGCTGTACGGTTTCAAGCAACTGCCGGCTGCCGGGCTGCCCGGTGATTCGCATGCAAATGGCCGCGTCCATACGCGGCAGGATTGACGTGCTCAGCAGAAATGAACAAATCGAGTCCGGCAGCTTGGAGAAGACTTCATGAATAAATAATCGGATACCTGCCGATGGTTCTCCGGGAAATCATAATCAGGCCGCTGCAGTCTTGTTTCGTAGCGCAGCGCAAGCGAAGCCAGCTGCATGCCCGTAATCCATCCCTCTGTCTGCCCAGCCGCTCCAGCTACTGCTTGGCTTGAACGGTAAGCTCGCTGGGAAGCTTCATAACCTCCTGGTAATAAAGCGCAGCTTCCGCTTCGTTGAACTGCAGTTCGGTCATTGAAATTTCGGTCAGCTGTGCTTTGGCCGTCCATTTAATGGTCGGGAACGGCAGCTGGGTGCGTGTCGAAATGAGCATATGAATCTGTTCGGGCAAATATTGCAGAAAATAAGCTAAACCTTACTGAACGGTCTTGTCCATAATCAAATGAAAGTCATCCATAACCAGCACAACGGGTTTATTTTGTTCCGTCAGCGCATTGATCAGCGCATCAAGGAATACTTCCGGCGACAGATCTGGCACACTCCCTGCCAATTGCATCAGCTTCCGGTCAGGCGGATCGGAGTAGGCCACAGCCAGAGTATAAGCGACATAACGCCAAAAGCGGCGGGATCGTTGTCTCTTTCATCCAGCGAGATCCAGGCGCTGGCTTGTCCGCTGGAGCGAACCCACTCAGCCATCAGCGTCGTTTTTCCGTAACCTGCAGGGGCATGAATGAGTGTAAGCCGACCGTTTGTGTTTTCCTGGAGGACTTGCAGCAGCCGCTTGCGTTTGACCAGATTATTTTTTAGAACCGGTAAAGCGATTTTTGTTTTAAGAAAAAGAGAATCGGCAGAAAGCGACATAATTTTTCCCCTCACTGTCCGTTTGCTTATTCATTTCTATCATAATATGAAAAATTGACGAAAAGTTAACGTTTGTCAATCGTTTGCTGCCTTTTCTTCTGTTAGCATGTGCGT
The DNA here is from genome assembly GCF_001685395.1 of Paenibacillus yonginensis. Taxonomy (NCBI): domain Bacteria; kingdom Bacillati; phylum Bacillota; class Bacilli; order Caryophanales; family Paenibacillaceae; genus Paenibacillus; species Paenibacillus yonginensis. The sequence continues at coordinate 1,293,663 of NZ_CP014167.1, forward strand.
TGTGCGCTTCATCGTAGGGGCAATTGCTAGAACAGGCATTGAAAGGAGAAAACGGACAAATGAGACGATGGATGCAAACAGCTGTATGCGCGGCATTGGTTATTATGCTGACTATTCAGGATGTGGGGGTGTTGACGCCTGGTCCTGTTTCTGCGGCTGCTGCCACGGAAGCTCCAACGGCTCCCCAGCTCAAGGCAGGCTACTATCATAGCGTATCGCTGGTCAGCGGAGGGACGGTTTATACCTGGGGACAAGACAGTTACGGCCAGCTGGGCAACAATTCTACGGTCTCGGGAATAGCTTCGCCAGTGGGGGTTAAAAAGTTGACAGGAATCGTCGATGTGGACTCCGGTGTGCGCAGCTCCATAGCATTAAAGCAGGACGGGACCGTTTGGATGTGGGGAGGCAACATGAACGGCCAACTTGGAATCGGTTCGACGGCAATTTCATCCGTGCCTGTTCAGGTACCTGGTTTGCGTTCTATTTCCGCCATTTCTGGAGGCATCGGGTACCACAGTATGGCGCTGGCCAGCGACGGCACTGTGTGGACCTGGGGCGAAAATAAATATGCCCAGCTTGGCGATGGCACAAGAACGAACTGGACAACTCCCGTACAAGCGTCCAATCTTGAGCATATAACGGCTATAGCTGGTGGGGGTTACCACAGCTTGGCTTTGGACGACAACGGAAATGTCTGGGGCTGGGGAGACAACAGTCAGGGACAGCTTGGCCAAGGCAACAAAACGTTGACTACCCGCCCTTTGCAGGTGGCCGGCATCACCGGTGTTAAGCTGATAGCCGCCGGCGGCTTTCATAGTTTGGCGATGCGCAAGGACGGTGTAGTCTGGGGCTGGGGCCTGGTTTATTACATTGAAATTGATCCCGGCGCATTTACGGCTGAAGAAGGCAAGGATTATGACGGCATGCAAGGTGTGGACGGCTGGTCCTTTACGACAGCCTCCGATGAAACGGACCCCGGCAGTCCGGGGACAGGCCCTTTTGATACGGCGTTAAGCTCGCTTCGCTTGACATCGGTTTCGGATTCTGTAAGGCTTGATCCGGCATTTGAACGGAACCGTTATCAGTATTCGGCCGATGTAGCGTATTCTGCCGCTGCTGTAACGATAGCCGGAGAGGTTTAGGATAACCGGGTTTCCGTGACGGTCAGCGTGTACAGCGGCAGCGGGAGTGTGGAGCCGACAGCCGGACCGGTCGGAATGGTTCCTGGCGTGCCAAGCCCGGCTTTCCCGATTGCGGTGGGCGCTAACCGGATCGAGCTGACCGTTGCCGCGCCTGACACATCAGTATCGAAATATACCATTTTCCTTACCCGGGCCGCGGAGGCAACACCGGATCAGCCGCCGGTTGTCCTACCTCCGTCCGGAGGCGATCCGGTTCCTGAAAGAAGTGCTCCGCAGCCGCCACCGATCGCAGAACCGCAAGACGTTCAGATTTTGCTAGACGGAAGTCAAACGCCTGAGCTCGGCGGGTTAGCCTCTGGCAGCATTGCGGAAGTGGACGGGCGAACGGTTGCAACCGTTAAGCTGGATGCCGTCAAGCTGCAAGGGGTATTGAACCAGCTGGGGACGGCGGAGAATCCGGAGGTGGCCGTTGCCTCTGTGCAAGCTGCGGATCAATTCCGGTTCGAGCTTCCCAAAGCTTTGCTGGCGACTTTGCGGAGCTGGCACGGAGGAACGATGGAGCAGGAGACGCCGCTTGGCGGCTTGCGACTTCCATTCTCGGAGCTCGGCACGTTTGGCCGGGACAACCTGCAAGAAGGAGCGGAAGTCTCATCGGGAGGCGGAGTCACGGTGCTTCTATCCCGGAGCGCTCAAGATACGCTGGAACGTATGCAGAGGGCAGCCGGGCCTTGCGCATATACGTCAGCCCTTGGATGTTGCCGTGCAGTTCTCAAGCGGGAGCGGGACGGCCTCGCTTTCCGGCTTTGGCGCTTATGCTGCGCTGGAAATTCCGCTTTTGGACGGAGATGTCGTAGGTGGAATAAGCGGCCGGAACGAAACGGATGGCCCCGCCGCTCCTACAGCTGCCGTAAAATTGCAGCCGGATGGCTCTTTATTACCGGTGCCTCTGTTCATCAGCGGGGATGCGGCCAACATCAGCAGCTTGAGTACGGGAAGCTTCATGCTGGTGCAAAAACGAGTGGAGTTCTCCGATGTCCCGGCCGGCCATTTTGCGGAAAAAGCTGTTTATGACTTAGCGTCGCGCCTAATCCTGCAAGGCTATCAAGTGAATGAACCGATTGCCGGATTGTCGGAGGGGGCTGATCGGTTTGAGCCGGGCCAACCCGTCACAAGAGCCGAATTTGCGCAAGTTATGGTTCGTGCGCTCGGTCTTGCAGGGGAAGCCCCGCAGAGTTCGTCCTTTGCGGATGTGGAACCCGGAGCCTGGTATGCTGCAGCGACCGACCTGGCTCAGCAATACGGGATTTTGCAGGGGTACGCGGATGGAACTTATCATCCCGGAAATGTTCTTACACGCCAGGAAGCGATGGCGATCATCGCGCGCTCCATGAAATTGGCCGGGGTGGAGATTAAGGCTGAGGCGCAGGAGTTGGACGGTTTTGCGGATGGCAAGCTGGTTTCGGCGTGGGCGCAGCCTGCAGCAGCAGCATTGGTGAAGGCAGGAATTATAGCGGGGAACGGCTCCGAGCTCCAGCCCTTTGATCCGATAACAAGGGGAGAACTGGCGGTTATGATCCGGCGGCGGCTGATTCAAACCTCGCTTATCAATGGGGATGACTGAATTTTTTTTGTCCCCCAGCGTCCCCCTTTTCTGTTTTGCGATAGCAGCAGTGGGAGCGCAGGTCCGGATTTAAAGCGGAAAAGCCTTCAAAGCCACGTTCTAGTGGGGTTGAAGGCTTTTTTGTCAGGATTATAATTTGCAATTTGGTTCAATTGGTTCAAATGGAAAAAATTTTTTTCGACCAAGCTGTCGGCGCCTTGATGTCAGGCTTCAGCGTAGCACCGTCCTTCTAAGTTTCATCGTTAGAACGGTCCCGGCCTGCAAGGTTTTGGTCTGAAGGTTTCGAATTGGAGGAGGACGAGTCTGAGCGTTTTGATTTTGAACGTCTGAGACGAAATCTCTCGGACAGGGTCCCTTTAACCTGCAGGGTGTTCTCATTTGCAGCTCGCTGCTTCTCCTGTTCGAAGCTTCCCGGATTAAACGGCGGCACTACAAATTCTTCCTGCGGCAATGTAATCCATTTCTGCAAATAGCCCTGCTGAATCAGCTCTTTAATTAAGATCAGCAGGATGGGCGAAAGAATAAGTCCTGCTACCCCAAACAAAGACATAGAAACAATGGCAAAGGACAACATCAGATAAGCGGATGAAACTCCGATCGAATTGCCGGTGACCTTGGGTTCAAGCAGTTGTCGGACAACCAGCACGATCGCAAGCAAAACAATCAGGCCGATGGCCAGCGGGGTATTTCCGATAATAAACAGATAAATGATCCAGGGCACAAGTATGGTGGAAACGCCCAGCAGCGGGAGAATGTCAAATACAGCGCAGATAAGCGCCATAGTTAACGCATTGCCGGAGCCTAAAATAAACAATCCGATCAACACGAGCACAAAAGTAATGGACATCAGAATGAATTGAGCTTTCAAATAAGATCCAATCGCCCGGAAGACATGTGCGCGCAGAAAATCAAAGGCGATTTTGATGGTTTTAGGTGTCTTCTCATAGGCGATACGACGCCAGTCTTTAATCTCCATGCTTAGGAAAAAAGCCAAAATGATGGCGATGCCAAAGTTGGCCATAAACGAAGAGAAGGATCCCAGCGTATTAAAGAGATAGGACAACATCACCTTCAACCATTTGGTCAAAAGGTTGGTGGCGTCTGCAAAATAGCCGTTCAGCTTGTCCGTTACGCCTGGTGGGAGCCCGTTCAGCCTGTCCTGCAAATAGGCGGTTGTGCTCTGGAAGTGATCCTGAAGCATGGCTGCATAGCTTGGAAGATTGTCGTACAAATGGTTGATTTGAATGGCGATCAGAAAGCCGGCTCCAAACAGGAGGCCCAGCAGCACGACGAGGAACAGAATAACGGAAATCGCTGAAGCAAAAGGTTTCTTCATCCCTTTCCGGTTCAGAAACCTAGCCAAGGGTTCGATCAGCATAAAGACAAAGAAAGACAGGAATACCGGTGCCGCCAGCTGGTACAGTTTGCTGAATAGAAACATGACCAGATATACAGTAAGCACAATTAAAGCAATGTCAAAGATGGTACGCCAATATTTTTTATATAAGGGCAGCATATTCCTAATTTCCAACTCCTTAGGCGGTATTGTTCTTTATTGTACACGATCTAAATTGGAAAAGCATTCCCAAAGGGAAAAACTTGGCGGCAGTGTGATGTAACGCATGGATAGACGCAATTTTAAACATTTATATTTAAAAGGAAGAAGAACTTCAGAATCAAAGGGGCGGACATCATGCTGAAGATTAAAAAGGCGGATTGGTTATTGATCGCGATTGTCCTGCTGGCAGTGGCCGGTTATTTTGGCGGGAAAGCGCTGTTTGAAAGGGCCGATGCTTACGCCGGAGGGAAGCTGGAGGCCCGGATTACGGTGAACGGAGAACTGTACAAGCAGGTTCCCTTGACGCAGGAAGAACAAATTATTGATATGCAGACCAAATACGGACATAACGTTCTAAAGGTCTATGATAACGGAATTCGCATGACGGTATCGGACGCTCCGCTTCCCATTGCTTTGAAAATGGGCTTTATCTCCAAGCCGGGCGAACGGATCATTTGCGTGCCCAACCGGGTGCTGGTTGAAATCGTTGCCGCAGGTGCAGATCCAAGCAGCGGAGGAACGGATGAGCCGGGGAACGGACTGGATGCTGTCGTGAATTAACCGGAGACTTTGAAAAAAGAGCAGGCCGCATCGTGAGGATGCGGCCTGTTTGTCGTCCGGTTGACAAAAACAACCGGAGTGACGTATATTTCTATTTAATCGTAATAATTACGATTAAGACTTAGAAGTCTCAGCCCGGTTTTGCCGGGATGGGAACTATCCGTTTTTTTAGCTAATCAAGCAAGAGAAGAAAGGAGCTTCCTAACAAACATGAGTGTATTATTAGAAACGCAGGCCAAGAGGGGGACCCGGGTACCGGTCACTGTGTTAAGCGGCTATTTAGGTTCAGGCAAAACAACGGTGCTGAATCATGTTCTGCAAAATCGTAAGGGTCTGAAGGTTGCCGTGATCGTCAACGATATGAGCGAGGTCAACGTGGATGCGGCGCTCGTGCGCGGCGAAGGCCATTTATCGAGAACCCATGAGAAGCTGGTCGAGCTTTCTAATGGCTGCATTTGCTGCACCCTTCGGGAAGACTTGCTCCGAGAGGTCAAAGAACTGGCCGAATCCGGTCGGTTTGATTATATTCTGATCGAATCGACCGGCATCGGCGAACCTGTGCCGGTGGCTCAGACTTTCACGTACGCGGACGAGGAGCTGGGCATCGACCTGACTTCGCTGGCGAAGCTCGATTGCTTGGTTACCGTTGTGGATGCTGCGCGGTTCTGGCATGACTTCGGCTCGGGTGAAAGCCTACTGGATCGGGGGGAAGCGGCAGGGGAAGAAGATACCAGGGATGTGGCGGATCTGCTGATTGACCAGATTGAAACCTGTGATGTGCTGCTGCTGAACAAATGCGACCTGGTGGCAGAAGAGGACCTTGTCAAACTTGAGCGGGTGATTCGGAACCTTCAGCCGAACGCCAAGCTGATTCGTATTGTGCGCGGGGAGGTGGACCCGGGGGAAATTCTGAACACGGGTCTGTTTGACTGGGAAACCGCAAGCCAAAGTGAAGCCTGGCAGGAAGAGCTTGTTAAAGAAAACCATGTGCCGGAAACGGATGAATACGGGATCGGTTCGTTTGTGTACCGGCGCAGAAGGCCGTTTCACCCTGAGCGGCTCGCGGCTTTTATGAGCGAATGGCCTCAGGAAATCGTAAGGGCGAAAGGGACGGTATGGCTTGGAGCTAAGGAGGATATGGCCGCGATGTTAAGTCAGGCGGGGCCTTCAATCCAGTTTGGACCTGGCGGTTATTGGGTTGCCGGATTACCGGAAGGAGAACGGAGGGAGATGCTGGAGACCGAACCGGAGATTTTGCAGCACTGGGATGAGGTCTGGGGAGACCGATTGACCGAGTTGGTGCTGATCGGGATTGGATATGACCGCTCGGAAGTCGAAGCCCGATTGGATCAATGCTTGCTGACAGAGCTGGAAATGGGACAGGACTGGTCCACTTTCATTAATCCTCTTCCATGGAGCAGTTGACATCGAATGAGGGTTCGGCTAATATAAGTAAGTTGAATTCGTAATTATTACGATTATTATATGAAGATATGCGGAAGTTTAAAATTGTGAGGAGGCGACCATAATGCGAGTGACTGTTACTCTTGCTTGCACCGAATGTGGGGATCGTAACTATACGACCACTAAAAATAAAAGAAATCATCCTGAGCGCATGGAGCTGCGCAAATATTGCCCGCGTCTCAAGAAATACACGATTCACCGGGAAACCCGCTAAATCAATTCAGAAAAGAGTTGAACCGTTTTGATCCTGTCATCTATGCGCAATGTGGTTTTTGGTTACGGAAATGAACCTGTCGTTGAAAATATATCGCTGGACATCATGGCCGGGGAGTTCCTCGGCATTACCGGTCCAAACGGCGCGGCCAAGTCAACTATTCTCAAGCTCCTGCTTGGCTTGCTCAAGCCGTGGAGCGGGACCGTTCAACTCCACCCCGAGGTTCTGGAGGAAGGCAAGCTGGTCATCGGCTACGTGCCTCAGCAGGTAGCCTCCTTTAACAGCGGGTTCCCCAGCAAGGTGATCGAGCTCGTTCGCTCCGGCTGTTACTCCCGGCTGGGGCTGTTTCGCAGATTCAGCAGCGAACAGGAAGCTATCGTTGAGAAAAGTTTGAAGCAGGTCGGCATGTGGGAGCACCGCGACGCCCGCATCGGCGAGTTGTCCGGCGGGCAGAAGCAGCGGATCTGTATTGCAAGAGCACTGGCGCAGCAGCCGAACGTGCTTATTTTGGATGAGCCCACTACGGGGATGGACCTTCAAAGCCGGATCGGGTTCTACGAATTAATGAAGCATTATGTGAAGGTCCACCGTCTTACGGTCATCATGGTTACTCATGGCCTGGACGAGATGAGCGCCTATCTGGACCGGGTAATCTCGCTGGAGCGAAAGGAAAGTGAAGAGTGGAAATGTTTGACTACGAGTTCATGCAGCGTGCGTTTTGGGCCGGAGGTTTCATAGGGATTATAGCCCCGATTCTGGGCGTTTATTTGATGCTTAGAAGGCAGGCGCTCATTGCGGACACGTTGTCGCACGTTTCCTTGGCCGGGGTGGCACTCGGTTCGGTGCTTCATTTAAATCCGGTAGTGAGCGGTTTTGTTGTGGCTATTGCCGGCGGTTTGGTGATCGAGCAGCTGCGCCGAACCTATCTGACTTACAGTGAAGTGCCGGTCGCCATCATCATGACTTCGGGTTTGGCGCTGGCCGTCCTGTTAATGAGCCTCAAGAGCAATTTGAATAAAAGCTTCAGCGCTTATTTGTTCGGCTCAATTGTGGCCGTTAATGAACAGCAGTTATGGATTATCGGTTTTGTTGCTTTGATTGGCCTTATTTTCTTTATCGTCTTCCGGCGCCCGTTGTACAACTTAACCTTTGATGAGGAAACAGCACAGATTGGCGGCGTGCATGTTCGCCTGTTATCCTTCTCCTTCTCGGTACTGACGGGGATGACGGTTGCTTCCGCCATGCCGATCGTTGGAGTGCTGCTTGTTTCTTCCTTAATGGTGCTGCCGGCCGCATTGGCCTTAAAGATTTCAAGAGGATTTCTATCCGCGGTAATCATTGCGGTTGTAGCAGGGTTGACCGGCATATTCAGCGGACTTTCGGCTTCCTATTATATAAACACCCCTCCGGGGGGGACGATATCCTTGATTCTGCTTCTGTTCTTCCTGGCCGGATTGGCCGTGCAGAAGATTCTTGTCCGCTCCAAACGGCGCAGACGGGTTATCAGATCTTCCTCTTAAGTATAGATAGGATAGGGCGAACTTTTTTACTTTGAATTTGAAAAATAAAGCCTTACCCGTTGCAACAACGGGATAAGGCTTGTTTGATTTGCGCCACAGCGCCACGGCCGCTGAACCTGGCGGAAGACTTGCTGATGCTCAAGAACGTATGCGGTCCTGACGGATCAGAGCTTCCCATTGTTTGACCGATTCATCGGGCTGCACATGGAGACCGATAACAACAATATAACCTGAACCGGGATAACGGGAAGCCTCATAAGAGAACCGTCCTCCAGCATATTGAACAAGCATTGTTCCCAGGCCGTCCAGCTTTACATAACCTTTGGCGCGGACAATTTGTCCGGGAAGCCCGGAAAGGAAATGCTCCAGCTCCTCCCGTGAGAAGTAGCGGTCGCCTGTGCAAGGAAGCGTAAAGGTTTGAACCGCGGAGAAAGAAGCGTTAGCGGATTCGGAGCCGCCGGCTTGATGCTCATGCTGATGGTCATGGTTATGGGCATGCTGGTGCTGAGGAGGGGGCTGAACCACATGGAAATGTTGGATTGAATGGGGAAGGGAATTCCCCGGCTGCAGCTGTGGCGTGGGCACCATACCCTCCAGCAGCTTGCGAACATCCAGGTCGGCCTTTTGGGTCTTGTGCACGGCAGCCGTGGCATTGCAGCGGCGAACCATGTTTATCACTTTGGCGAGCTGAGCTTCAGAGGACAAATCCGTTTTGTTGACAAGGATTAAATCAGCTGATTCGATCTGCTGGCGCAGCGTCCGGACAAGCTGTTTGTCGGATGCAAAAACACTGCTGTAGTCCAGTGCATGCTCAGCATCCAGGATGGTAATGCTATGTTCGATTGTTAAACGGTCGGCAAATGCAGGCTGTGACAATAGCTCGGCAATTTCAACGGGATTGGCGACGCCGGTCAGCTCGATGAAGAGAATATCGGGACTGCTGCTTAGCAAAGTGAGCAAGCTGCGGGCCAGATCTTCTTTTTTGCTGCAGCAGATACAGCCGTCCAGCAGCTTTTCAATCGGGAAGCGGGTTTGCTCATTCAGCAGAATTCCGTCTACATCCTGCCGTCCCAATTCGTTCATCAGAATACCGGGCTTTAAAGCGCGCCGCCGAGCTTCCATCAGCAGTTTGACCAGCAGGGTTGTTTTCCCGCTGCCCAGAAAGCCGCTTAATAAAATTACTGGCGTTTTGTTCTCCATCATTGATGATCTCCTGTCTTTGGTTTTCTATTTCCGAGTTCTCTATTCATTTATACGTAACCTTTACGAATAAAATGTTATTTTTTATTCTCCATAAAAAAGCTTACGTGTCGTTAGCTGAAGCTATATCATTTCTCACTATATGAAGAATTAAATGTGTCAAAAATTAGACATTTCGATTGACGAATTTTGACTGAAGGTGTAAGATAACTAAGTCGGATACGCAATAACGATACGTAACCTGATATCATAAATATAGTTACTATAGAGCTATAGAGAGAGTGGAGGTAAAAATAGAATGGACGCTATGACTTTTGTTTTGTTTGGCGCGACTGGGGATTTGGCGAAACGTAAAATCTATCCTGCGCTGTACAATCTTTTCCTGGATGGCAAATTGGCTTCGTCATTCACAGTTATTGGTCTGGGCCGTAGAGAAATAGCAGACCCAGATTTTCAAGCTAGTGTGAAAGACTCGCTGAAGAACTTCTCCAGAAAACCGATTGATCCAAGCCATATTGATTCTTTCCTTAGTGCTTTCCATTACAGTGCCTTGAATGTCAACAATGTGGATGACTTCAAGAAACTGCTTGGTGTTGCGCAAAAGTATGAAAGTGAATTGGGAATTCCTGAAAACCGTCTTTTCTATCTTTCGGTTGCTCCAGAATTTTTTGAAACGATTGCTGACAACATCAAAGCCAGCGGTCTTGGAGATACTAAAGGCTGGAAACGCCTCATTATCGAAAAACCTTTCGGTCACGACCTCGAATCGGCTCGTTCGCTTCAAGCGAACCTGAACCGTTCTTTCGAAGAAGAAGAAGTGTTCCGTATTGACCATTACTTGGGCAAACCTATGGTTCAGAACCTCGAAGTTCTTGGTTTTGCTAACCCTGTGCTTCAAGCGCTTTGGAACAACCGTTATATCGCCAACGTGCAGATTACGGCCAATGAGCTTGTAGGGGTAGAAGACAGAGCCGGTTACTACGATACTTCCGGTGCCATTCGCGATATGTTCCAGAACCACATGATGCAGCTGCTCATGATGGTTACGATGCATCTTCCTCACCGCAGCACGCCTGAAGAAGTTCGTGCGAAGAAGAAAAACATCATCAAATCGCTTCGCCCGATCAGCAAGGATAAAATCAATACCCAAATCATCCGCGGCCAATATGGACCAGGCTTTGTTAAAGGCGTGGAAGTTCCAGGCTACAGAGACGAGAACGGTATTGGACCGGATTCCCATAATGACACTTACGTTGCCGCTCGTCTGAAGCTGGAAACGCCTTTCTGGGAAGGAGTTCCTTTCTACATCCGTACCGGCAAACGCACGGGTGAGAAATCGACTCGTATTGTCATCGAATTCAAAGAGCCGCTTAAGGCTTCGACATTCCCGGATGAAGTGATCCCTCCAAACCTGCTTACTATTGAGGTCAATCCTGAAGAAAGAATTACGCTTCAGCTGAACATGAAAGATAAAAACAATTCTAAACATCTTGAGCCAGTTGTGATGGAATTCGGTGGAAGCTCCAAAGAAACTCCTGAAGCTTACGAGAATCTTATTTATGATGCGCTGCTTGGCGACTCCACCTTCTTTGCGCATTGGGACGAAGTGGAATTGTCCTGGGCTTGGGTACAACCTGTCCTCGACGCTTTTGCAGCCAATGAGGTACCGCTTCATTTCTATCCTGCCGGCAGCGACGGCCCGGACGCGGCTCACGAACTGCTTGCGCAAGACGGCTACAAGTGGTGGTAAGCTAATCCCCTTGCGGGTAATTGCTAAATATAGATGTTTTTCTTTAGCTAGCCAATTTATTTAACATATTTAGGAGGTTTCTTCAAATGAAAGTAGGATTAGTCGGACTAGGTAAAATGGGCTTGAACCTTGGTAAAAACCTGATGGACCACAAACATGAAGTAGTTGCTTTTGACCTGAACCAGGCAGCAATTGCTGAAATGGTTGAATATGGCGCCAAAGGGGCTTCCACGATTGCTGAACTGATTGCGGCTATGCCGACACCACGCGTATTGTGGGTTATGGTTCCGCATCAGGTTGTAGACAATGTATTGGACGAAGCTGCTCCGCTTCTGAGCGCCGGCGACATCATCATCGAAGGCGGCAACAGCCATTACAAAGAATCCAAAGCTCGTTATGAGAAACTGAAAGCTTCCGGTATCCATTTCATGGACGCAGGTACTTCCGGCGGTATGGAAGGCGCTCGTAACGGCGCTTGCTACATGATCGGCGGCGACCCAGAGGCTTGGGAAGTTGTTGAACCGATCTTCCGTGATACGGCTGTAGAAAATGGTTACCTGTATGCAGGTCCATCCGGCAGCGGGCACTTCCTGAAAATGGTTCACAACGGTGTCGAATACGGCATGATGGCCTCCATCGGCGAAGGCTTCGAAGTTCTTGAGAAGAGCAACTACGAATTCGACTACGAAAAAGTTGCCCGCGTTTGGAACAACGGTTCCGTAATCCGCTCCTGGCTGATGGAACTGACTGAAAAAGCGTTCTCCAAAGACAGCAACTTGGATGAGCTTAAAGGTGTTATGCACTCCTCCGGCGAAGGCAAATGGACGATCGAAGAAGCGCTTGACCTTCAAGCGGCTACTCCGGTTATCGCAATGTCCCTGCTTATGCGTTACCGTTCCCTGGAAGCCGATACGTTCCAAGGCAAAGTGGTTGCGGCCCTGCGCAATGAGTTTGGTGGCCACGCTGTAGAGAAGAAATAAAGAATAGGCAAAAAAACGGCAGTCCCTCTATGGAGGGGCTGCCGTTTTTGCATGTATTCAGCATGAGTCAGGGGCGAAAGAAGGCCTACAAGGGGAGATGTACACTAAACGTAGTGCCTTCGCCGACACGGGTCTGCACCTTGATTGTACCGCCGTGGGCTTCAACCATGGACAGGCTGATCGCAAGGCCCAGGCCGGCTCCTCCGCGCTTGCGCGCTCTGGAAACGTCGCTGCGGTAGAAGCGTTCAAAGACATGCGGCAGATGTTCTTCTTCGATCCCGGGACCGTTGTCGCTGACGGACAAAACGGCTTCCTGGCCGGATCGGCGCAGCCCTACGTGAATCGTTCCGGTTTCGGGATCCGTATGCTGCACGGCGTTCTGAAACAGGTTAAGCACCACCTGCTTCAGCTTGTCTTTGTCTACATAACCCTGAAGGCCGGGGGCCAGAGAGAAGGAAACCTCTCTTTGACCGGACAAAATGCGAAGGTGGGGTTTCATTTCCTGCACCAGCTCGTCCAAGAAAGTGCCGGTTAACGTTAATTCCGGCGCCCGATCCAGCTTGGCCAGCATAAGCAGATCCTCGATCAGCTTTTTCATCCGGATGGATTCGCCATGCATGCTGTTCAGTGCTGAAGTGAGCTGCTCGGGACGGAGGGAGGAAGAGCGCAGAAGCACTTCCAGAAAGCCGTGAATGGAAGTCAGCGGCGTCCGCAGTTCATGGGAAGCGTCAGCCGTAAAGCGGCGCATTTGCTCTTTGGCTTCCCGTTCGGCTTCAAAGGAGAGCTCCAGCCGCTCCAGCATGCCATTAAAAGAGGAGGACAGCCTGTCGATTTCCTCCTGACCCAGCTGTTCGGGAACACGCTGCTTCAGATTGCCCGCATCGGTAGCGGCCACTGCCCGAATAATCTGATTCAATGGAACCAGCGTCCGGCGGATTAGCGGCATGTACAGCAGCAGCCCTCCGGCCATGGCTAGCAGGGAAAGGACCAGAAAGATTACCAGCTGGCGCATGGCCACGTCCACCAGCGGACCTGTTTCCGTGCCCATTTGGACCAGCCCGGTAATTCGTTCCCCCTCCGTGCTTCCACCCCCTTCCGGCGCCCCGCCAAAGCCCCCTCTTCCAGGAATGACCGGGCTGTCGGCAGGCCGGAATACAACCAGCTGGTCATTGCCTCTGGAGTCCCTGACGATCCGATATTTGATCTTCTCCCGGGATTTCCATTGCTTGAGGATACTTTCGTATTCGGAAGCGGACAACACGGGGTAGCCTGTTTCGGTAGACTGCGTAAGGCTGACATAAGAACCGTCTTCCTGAATGTAGCCAAGCGAGGTATCCGTCGGCGTAAACAGGATAGGACGGTAATTTCTTGTCTGATTCTGATTAGGCGGCTGCTTCTGCTGTTCCCGTTTAACGAGCAGATCAACCGGCATGGAGCGAAGCTGGTTCTCCATCGTCTCCGCGCGGCTGTTGTATAGAAAGTTCTTCATCACCAAATATTGTACCCCGCCGATCAGCAGCAGGAGCGTCGCCAGAATGAACAGCGATCTCGCCAGCAGCTGCGCTCTGAGCGAAGCGGGCGAAACGATCCGTCTCAACCAAGCCGGTCCGGGCAGCCTCATGTCAGGTCAACCCGGTATCCGGCCCCGCGGAGCGTCCGAATCAGGCGGTGTTCCTTATCGCCGAGCTTGTCCCTTAACGAGCGGATATAGACCTCCACGATATTTTCTTCTCCGCCGAAGTCGTAACCCCATACCTTGTCCAGAATCAGGGTTTTGCTTAGCACTATGCCATGATTCAGCACCATATACCGAAGCAGCTCATGCTCGGTTGGGGACAGCTCCAGCACTTTGCCCTGGAATCCGATTTCCTTGCGTTTATCATCAATCCGAAACGGGCCGATCGCGACTTCTCCGAATAAAGTTGGGAACTGGTTGCGAAGCCGGGCTTGAATGCGGGCCAGCAGCTCTTCAAAGCTGAAAGGCTTGACGACATAATCGTCGGCGCCCAGTTTGAGGCCTTTGACTTTGTCATCGACCTCGTCTTTGGCGGTCAGCATGATCACGGCAGCCTGGCTGCCGTTTTTCTTCAGAATCCGGCAGACTTCAAATCCGTCCATCCCCGGCATCATGACGTCAAGAATGACGATATGAGGGGAGAACGTTTCAGCAGCTGCTACAGCCGTTATTCCGTCAGGCGCCGTGGCAACCTCGTACCCTTCATTCACAAGCCCCATCTCCAGAAACTGCAAAATGTGGGGCTCGTCGTCCACCAGCAGAACTTTAATTTCTTTGTCCATATCATTCACCTTCAGTTGGATTCTTACTAACCACACCTCTAATACTTCTATTATGAAGCCTGGCGCTGAGTTCTGCCTTAATCGAAACTGAAAAAATGCTGAATAAAACGTCTTTCTTTCAGCTAACTTTCAGCTTTCTTTCATATGCGCCTCAGGTAACAAAGGCACAATGGAAACTGCCGGGCCGACCCGTCTAAACATGGTCTGAACAGGCTCTAATACAAGTTGATTATCTGCATAAAGAAAGAGGTCAAGCTATGGAGACAATGAAAGAAAGAAGGAATTCAACACGAAGGGTGGATTATTTCCTGCTGGCCAGCATGCTGGTTGCAGCTTTTCTGAATATCTACCTGATTTGGACAGATAAATATGCTAATACGTATTATACGACAGCGGTAGCCAGCATGATGAAAAACATGCATAACTTCTTCTATGGCACGCTCGACAGCGGCGGATTTGTCACTGTGGATAAACCGCCTTTGACGTTTATGATTCAGACGATTTTTGCTTTTATCTTCGGACTGCATGGCTGGAGCGTCATCTTGCCACAAGCGCTCGCCGGCGTGGGCTCGGTGCTGCTGGTTTACCTGCTTGTTAAGCCAAACTTCGGGAGCGGGGCGGCCAGAATCGCAGCTTTGGTCATGGCCTGCACGCCCGTAGCGGTATCGGTCAGCAGAACAAATAATATCGACAGTATGCTTGTTTTTGCGCTGCTGCTCGCAGTATGGTTCCTGTTTAAAGGCGTCAAGCAGCATAAAAGGTGGGCCGTGATCGTCGGCTTCGGACTGGTCGGCGTTGGTTTCAACATCAAGATGCTCGAAGCTTACATGGTTCTTCCGGCTTTTTATTTCTTCTACATACTGGCCGGAGCCGGAGGCTGGAGGAAAAAAGCGGTCACTTTAGCTTTGTCTACAGTCGTTTGTGCTGTGATTTCCTTATCCTGGGCGGTGATTGTGGATTCCGTGCCGGAAGATCAGCGCCCTTACATCGGCAGCAGTGAAACCAATTCGGTCCTGGATCTGGCCTTTGGATATAATGGGATATCGCGTTTAACGGGCGACCGCAGTCCCGGCGGGGGCGGGGGCCGATCGGACCGGGGACTGGAGTTTGGCCTAGGGACGGGAACGGGGACGGCGGATGGATCGGGCTCCGGCGGTTTTGCCGGAACGAGGGCCGGCATTAGGAGCGGTGAAAGCCGTAATGGTTCTGCCGGTGTAGAAGGCGGGCAATCAGACGGCGGACGCGGTTTCGGCGGCGTAAACGGAGGCGATTTCGGGAATCCCGGCTTTACCGGGGAGAGACCGACCATGAATTTTGGCGGAGGCGGAGCGTTTAATACCGGAACAAAAGGGCCGCTGCGTTTGTTTCAGTCCGAGCTATCGGGACAAGCGAGCTGGATGCTGCCCTTTGTGCTGTTCGGCTGTACGGCTTTGTTTGCAAGCTTCCGGATTCGGCATATGAGCTGGAAACATAAAGAGGTTTTGTTTTGGCTGGCCTGGCTGATCCCGGTGATGGGATTCTTCAGCATGGCCGGATTTTTTCACCAATATTATCTGATCATGATGGCTCCTCCGATTGCAGCTCTGACTGGCGCGGGCTGGTCGGAGATGGCCCGGCAGTGGAGAGAACGGGACAGCTGGAAAGCCTGGCTGCTGCCCGCAGCCGTTCTGCTGACAGCGGCATTCTCCTGGTATATCGTACATCCGTATGATTCGGTTATCGGCAAGGGCTGGTCTGTTGCCATCCTTGTTACGGGCGTGCTTGCGACCCTGTGGCTGACTGTAGGTCTGCTGAATGCTTCTTTATCAAAAATGCCTGCTGTGCTTGGCTTCCTGATTTTGCTGATCGGCCCGATGTATTGGGCGTTTACGCCTATTATTTACGGGCAGAGCAGCATGACACCGGCAGCCGGTCCCGGATTGACTGCAGGTTTAGGCCGGTTTGGCGGTTTTGGAGATTTTCCGAATTTCGCCGGCCGGCGTAATGCGGATACTTCCGCTATGAGCGCAAACAGCGAACGGAATTCGGCAAACGGCAGCGGAGACAACTCGTGGGCAGCGGTTGATGACAGCGGTGCAACAAGAAATCCCTGGAATCCGGGAGTCGGTTTTCCTGCTGCGGGCGGCACGGAAGCCGGCGGAGACAGCAGCCGCGGCTTAACCCGGGGAGCTTCTGCTCCGGGAGAGGGGGTCAGTCTGAATGAAAACTTGTACCAATATCTGAAAGATCATAACACCGGTCAGAAATATTTGTTGGCGGCTACGGATTATACGACACTTGCTCCTTATATCATTGAAAAAGGCGAAACCGTGATCAGTTTGGGCGGTTTCAGTGGATCGGACCCGGTGCTCAGCGTGGAAAGGCTGCAGGAGCTGATCAACTCCGGACAGCTTAAATATATCTACTTGTCTGGCGGCCGGGGGGGCAACAGCACGCTCACCCAATGGATTGAGGATCATGGCACCGAAGTTCCGTCCAGCGAATGGGGGGAAGAAACCGGCCAGGCTTCGAATGGAGACCAGGCTGGAGGCCAAGGCCAAACCGGCGGATTCGGTTTTGGCCGCGAGGGCACGTTGTATGCATTCTCGCCTGAGCAAGGAGAGTGAGTCCAATGACAACCTGGGGTGCAGCAAGAGGCCATGATGTTGTTTGCTGCGCGTTATTTACGGCTTTGCTTTGCCGGCCTAGAATGGGCTCCTTTATCAGTCCGGTGCGGATATCTGACGGATTCGGATTCAACGGATCATGTTATTGCTTATTTAAATGAGCTGGTGCGCAACAAAAGCAGGCTTGATCACGTCTTACATTCATAAGGATTGTTGAATTAGATTACAGAGAGAAATAGAGAGATAAATTAGAAAGATTAAATAGAAAAAGAGTAATGAATACTCGTACAAAGAGATGACAAGAAAAGGTTAGCAGGCGGAAAGACTCAAATACGGGTTGCCAAAAAATAGCCGCGCAAGCGGCGGGAACGAGGAGGAGCAGGCGCCATAAAAGGCGGCCTGCTCTTCTTGGTTTTACCGGCTTCCCACAAGCACGGCATATCCCAATTCCTGTCCATAGTCGCGGATAAAGGCTTGATTCTGCTCAAAGAACTGGATAACCTCGGGATTTGTCAGCTGGCTGATATCCATGATCTGGTGGGGATCGTACCAGGCCGCCGACTGGGCTCCGAACAGCTGGGGAGATTTGCCTTCACCGGCCCAGACCATCGGCTGCCGGAAACCCGCAGCGCGAAGCCGTTCAACCCATTCTCCTACTGTAGGGAGAGAATCGATTCCGTATAACCCGCGCATCCGTTCTTCCAGCTGTTGGTTGGGTCTGGTCGCGAACAGCTCCCGGTCAAACAGCTTCCCTCCGGGAGCAAGCACTCTCGCATATTCGTTTAAAGCCGTATCCGGCTCCACGAAAATTGTCACCGATTCGGCAAATACAAAATCAAAGGTTTTATCCTGAAAGGGGAGATGGAGAACATCCCCCTCGAGGAATTGGACTTCGACCTCCTCGACTCTGGCCCGTGCTCGGGCTTTGGCCAGCATTCGCGGGTTCTGATCGACCGCAGTGACCATGAAGCCAAGGCTGGCCAGGTAACAGGCAGTACGGCCCGTGCCGCAGCCTACTTCCAGTAATTTGGCTCCCGGAGGCACCTGGATGCTCTCGAGCAGCTTAACCGTTCCTTCAAATCCCCCAGGATGAGCGGCACCTTCCCCGGTTAACGCAATAATTTCAGCATAATTCATTCCTGAGAGCCCCTTTCTGTATTCAGCTATGGCAAACGACCTGGCTTGGAGGATAACTGGGATTCCATCGTTTAACGTATTCGAATGAACGGAATATACTGTTATGAATCTGACTAGCAAAGGAGGAAAATCCGTGCAACTGATCCAGCCGCTTAATAAAGAAGGCTGCAAGCCGTACATCGGCCAGCATGTGTGCGCAGTCCTTCACGATGGAACTCAGATCCATGGCGTTATCAGCAACGTGACGGACAAAGGGATCGAATTTAACGGTGCCGCCAGAAGCGCCGAAGTGCTGTCCAAGAATCCTCAAAAAGCCAAAAAGCAGCTTCAGCAAGCCCATCAGAAAAGCAAAGTCAAAACCCGGTCGAAGGGGAAAGTATCGGCTTACGGCCCAGGACCATACGGAGCCCCTTATGGCGCTCTGGATCGGCTACACTAAGTTGGACAATGAAAATAAGGGCTTGTAGAATAGACCTATCATACGAAGGAGCGGATCTCTACAATGCCAAAACAACGACGTACCTTTACTGCAGAATTTAAGCGACAAATGGTACAGCTTTATGAGAATGGGAAGTCCAGGGCAGCGATTGTGGAGGAATACGACCTCACAGCTTCCGCTTTAGACCGTTGGATTATTCAGGCTCAGACAACGGGTTCCTTTAAGGAAAAGGATAATCGTTCATCAGAAGAAACCGAACTGATGGCGTTACGAAAAGAGAACCAACGTCTGAAGATGGAGGTAGATATTTTAAAGCAAGCGGCGCTGATCATGGGACGAAAGTAGCTATCATTCGGAATAACCTGGATAAATACTCGGTATCAGCATTGTGTAACGTCCTGCAAATTGCAAGAAGTACGTACTATTATGAAGCCAAAGAACGACCGAATGAAGATGGGTTATCAAAGGCTATTGTGGAAATCTTCTATAAGAACCGAAAAGCCTACGGTACACGAAAGATCAAAACCAAGCTCCAGGAACAAGGACTCATCGTGTCTAGACGCCGTATTGGCCGAATCATGCGTGAGCAAGGCCTGGTCTCCACCTATACCATTGCCCAGTTTAAGCCCCACAAAACGGCCTGTAATGAGGCGGCAACGACGAATGTGTTAGCTCGTGAGTTTGACCAGGCTGAAATTAAGCGCTTCGTGGTCAGCGATCTAACGTATGTGAAGGTAGGGCACCGTTGGCACTACATTTGCGTCCTCATCGACCTGTTCAATCGAGAGATCATTGGCCATAGTGCAGGTCCACATAAGGACGCTGCTCTGGTTTCGCGCGCCTTTGCTACGGTAGAAGGTGACCTGAGCCAAATCCAGTGGTTTCATACGGACCGTGGAAGTGAGTTTAAAAACCAGAAGATGGACGAGCTTCTGGAAACCTTTGAGATCAGTCGATCGTTAAGCGCGAAGGGTTGTCCTTATGACAACGCTGTAGCGGAAGCAACCTACAAGGTCATGAAAACGGAGTTCATCCATCAGATGGAGTTCCAGAGCCTCGATCACCTGCAGTTGGAACTATACGACTATGTTAACTGGTTTAACAAGCATCGAATTCATGGATCATTGGGGTACATGACGCCTGTTCAGTACCGTCAAGTAGCCCTTAAAAAAGCTGTCTGATTTAATGTTGACAATCCACTCCGTATGGATACGGTTATGGCTATGGAGGCGCATATGCTCTGGATTGGGCGGCGATCGCCCTCTTGTTTCTGATCCCGTTCCTGTTTATTTAAGCGGGAGCAGGAGTCTGGTTTGGCGCTTCATTCCAAAGACAAGAAACCCTTTCTTGTCTTTCTTTTTTTCCGGAGGGGAAAGGGGAAAGAACCGGTCTTTTTGTTCCTAATCCATATATACATAAATTAGCGACAAATCATGCTTGAGAACATCGTTAAGGAGGAGAATTATGCTGGACAATAGGGCGGTTTCCGAACAAATGGACCATGGCTTTGGTTCTCTGTCTGAGGAGTTATGCGGCGATATCGTTTCCGTGCTTGGCGTGTCGCGTGTACCCTGGATATTCCGGGCACTCGAAACCTTCGGGTTAACGAAGGAAGCTTGGTCAGCCGTCCGGATGAACCTGATGTCGGAGGAGGCAGAGGAAGCGGCAAAGCTGCTCCGTACTCATCGGCTGGGGGTTCCGCCGCTCTTGATCGATTGGCGCAATTTATACAGTCCCGGCTCGTTTGAGCACCTGAGAAGCCTGGTTAACGCCAGCTATGAGTCTAATCCCCGACTGCTGCTGATGGTCAGCTTATGGGTCGAGGGGCTTAGCGGCCGCTCTATTCGCGGGAGAAAGGGGCGGGAAACGGGGGGAGAACCGGTAGCCGTCTCTGCCCGGCGTGAAGAAGCAAAGCTGCCGCTTAAAGGGGGAAAAGGCGCACCGAAAGCCGGTCCTATTGAAAACGCTTTATCTTCCAGATTGCTAATGAATGAAATCGCTGAATATCATACGCTGTGGGGAATGCCGGATGACTACAGCGCTCTGATTCTGTATCCGGAATTTCTGCGCATCCACTGGGGAAGCTTGAAACCGCATCTCAAATCATCCGGTTATGCAGCAGCGAAACGCCAGATCGTTGCCGAAGCTTCCATGAAGGTGCATGAGCTGCCTTACGCGGCGGATCTTAGCGGCTGGTTTGCCGAGTCGGAACAAACCTTTGGAGACCGTGAACAGGGGGAAACGGATAAAGCCCGTTTATTGGAGCTTCTGTATTTGCTTCAAGACCAACTGGCCGGACTTCTGTTGGAAATATCGTTTATCCGCAGCAGCCTGCATTAACAGGAGATGGATTAAATGAAAACACGCAAACACGGTTCCCGTAACTTTGGGAACCGTGTTTGCGTGCGGCATGGGAGCGGCCTGCCAACCGGCTTGTTCCTGCTGCTTCGCCGAAACTTAATCCTGCTTGCCTTCGATTGAACAGAGCAGAATGCCGGCGGCCAGGCCCAGGCGGGGATCAAACCGCTGCGGATTAACCGCCGTGAAATCGCAGTGAACCTTGGTCACGAGCGGGTTGATATTTTGCGTATAGGCATGGGCCTTCTGACCGTCGATCTCGACATGATAGCTTTGCGGCAGAATATGAATGAACCGCCTGAGCAGGGCGAGAAAGGAATTGTCCTCTTTAATCCTGCCTGTTTCGCTGTCATCCGGTGCTAAAATGATCCATTCGTCTTTGAGGATGGACTTAAAGCCGCGTCTGCGCAAAGAGCCGATTCTCTCCCCGGTAACCGAATCGGTGACATCGTAAGTGGCCGAGAAATCAACCACCCCGCGGGCCCGGATGCGAAGCAGCTCTTCGGCCATCGTATCATCCTTGTACAGCCCGATGTCTTCTTTAAATTTAAAAGCCTTCATCTCCGAATAAAGGATCAGCTGCTCGTTCTCGTCATAAATATGATATTTGGTGCCTAATAGAGAAAAAACTTTCTTCCGGATCACGTATTTGTTACGGATGAATTGGGGATTCATGTCGCTGCATTCCTCCTGTTTCAGATCTCTATGTATACAGGTCTATCATCTCATAATCCGGCTTGGTCTGCCATAACAGGCAGAGGAAGATTTTTGAATTTATTTGAAGCTGAACTTGCATTTCGGGGCCTTCAACATCGCCGAAGCGGTTTCGGCAGTGTTTGGTTATTTTCACAGAATCGTAAATTTAGGGTTTTGATGATCTTCTTGTATAATGGATTCTGACTTGATTTACATCTCTACATCGGTTTACGGAAGGAAGGCCAAACAAGATGAGCTGGGGAATTGGACTGCGCAATATTAAAACCGGTATCGCGATTTGCATTTGTTTGTTGATCGCGGTTATTTTCAAACTGAATTCACCGTTTTACGCGGCAATCGCTACCATTATATCTATGGAGAATACTATCACAAACTCCTTTGCAGCCGGACGGCACCGGACGATGGGAACGCTGGTGGGGGCGCTTATCGGCGCTTGCTTTGCGTTTGTTGATCCTGGAAACGTGCTGTTATGCGCCATTGGCGTGGTTATCGTCATCTATGTCTGCAATTTGCTGCATTGGAACAAGTCGGTTTCGATCGGGTGTATCGTTTTTCTGGCGGTTATGCTGAATTTGGGCAGCAACGGGGCCAATCCATGGGCATATGGCTTACATCGGATCATTGATACTTTAATTGGTATTTCCGTGGCAGTTGCGGTAAATTATCTGATCTTTCCGCCTCGGCTGGAGGAGAGATTGGAGCAGAAACGCGTGGCGTTTGCAGAGCGGCTGTCTACGGAATTCAAAAAGATAACCGAAAGAGGCGAAACGGCCGATCTGCCTGGACTGCGGGCCGAGCTGATTAGCCTAGAGCAGGCTTTCGAGCAGTGGAAGAACGAAATCCACCCCCGGAAGGTTACCTCCCAGGCGACGAATCAGACAGCGGAAGTATTGGCTTCTTACCGCCATATCTATGAGCATCTGGTCATCATGCAGCGGCTAAGGGAAGAACTGGGCATTTCAGCAGGCAAAGCCGATTTAGTGACCGGCGCCGAGCAGGCCGAATCTTCGGAGAGTTCGCTCCCTACTGTCGGCCCTTTCCCTATGGAGGATTCACAGCTGGAGCGGCAGAGGCTGAATGAACAATCGGAGATCGTCTACAGTTATCACAGAACCTGGATCTATCAGGAATTGCGAAGACAGGGGCTGCCTGTGCCGGACCTTCAAACGCTGCAATCTGCAAGGTCCAAGCCGGGCCGCATATAGATTTGCCCGCTATGCCCCCTGCTCTCAAGTAAGCCCGCTCCTGTTTCCTTAGTGGTGAATATATTAGAAACGTAAGAGTATATTCGCTGAAACAGGAAGGGGCATTGGCTGGGATGGGGTATATACAGGAATTGAGAGCTCTCGTCGGGACAAGGCCTTTGATCATGAATGGTTCTTGCGTTGTTCTTCTTGATGCGTATGACAGGCTGCTGCTCCAGCGCCGTAAGGATAATGCCCTTTGGGGGCTTCCCGGGGGCGCGATGGAGATCGGGGAAAGTTATGAGGATACCGCGCGCCGCGAGCTGCTGGAGGAGACCGGCCTTCGGGCTGGCTGCTTGAGCATGCTGGGTCTTTATTCGGGAAAAGATTTACACTTCCGGTATCCTAACGGAGATGAAGTGTTTTTGATATTTGCAGCTTACCTTTGCACCGATTATGAAGGCGAGCTTCAAGATGGAGCCGACGAAGTGCTTGAGGCTGGATTTTTTGAGCTGAACCGCCTGCCTGGTGCTATTCATCCGCCAGACTGGCCGGTGATCCGGAAATTGATTGCGGAGATGCCGAAGTGATGGCAGGAGTCCCGGGTTTAAATGGAAGGTTGCTGCACTCTGTGGAGGGCGGCGGCCTTTTTGTATATGAGGGGGGGATCAGCAAGCAGGAATTGGAATGGCGAGAGAAGAAGTTAATCTAACTCAAGATCTTGAAGCAGAAAAAAGCATGAACAGCCGTTCGGCCATTTAGGAATGGGGGAGAAATTTTGCTTGCACCGCTTATAGTTCTAGTTGTTTTGGCTTGTCTGGTTTCAGCCTTTATACCGTTTGGAGGGATCTTGGTTACTTCCGTTCTATTTGCTGTAGTTGTTCTTCAGTATCAGAAAATAAACAGGATTCACGAAGAGCTCCAGGAAATCCGGAAACATTTAGGCCTTATGAAACCTGAAGAGAAAGAAGAATATGAAATAGAACAGCAAATTAAAGAAGTTGATCAGCTGGATGACATGTCGAGAGAACAAAGGAATCAGAAAATCGAAGAAGAATTAGCGAATGCTGGGGACCCCGATAAAAAAGATTAGAGTATCCCGCTATTTGCCGGAAGACTGCAAGTGGCATGTCCCTTATAAAGAACATCTCTAAAACTGCATAATGCACAATATTCCTTCATGCAGGTCCTGTGTTATGATAGGAATACCAAATTATTCCGATTTGAGGTGTCTCATGTTAACTTTGCATAACAAGCTAAAGATGGGCTGGGCATGGCTTATCTTTATTTTTGCCGTTTTGGCACTGGGCAGCAATCATGTTTATGGCTACTCCTTATTGGACAGCTTCTTGGATTTCATTGGAATTGGCAGCTGGACTGATGATGAAAAGCTGCGCGTGCATATTACAGCTCTCGTCACCCTTCCTTTGCTGATTCTGGGCGTTATTCAATCGGTGCGTCATTTAAAGGGGAGATACCCTCATATTTTCGGTCTATTATTTGTTTCGATTGGAGTTTGGATCGCGATCTATCCTGCGCTAACGGGGCGGCTTGTCCAGTTAGGGGAATGGCTTGTCAAATAATTACCCATTTTGTATCGAAGGAGTTATGAATGAATCTGCAGATCAAACAGAATTTGAAGAACAGTTATGACGACAAAGCCGTTCTGAGGGATCAATCGGAGCTTCCGGCTTGGAAATTGAAGGAGATGAAGGACTTCCTGGTTTTCTTTGATGAAGGCGAAGAATCGCGGATCTTAGACCTCGGAGCGGGAACCGGTCAGCACAGCTTGTACATGAAGGAGCGGGGCCTAGAGGTTACGTGTATTGATCTAAGCTCTAACATGGTGGAACTATGTCTTCAAAAAGGACTTAAAGCTTATGAAATGGATTTTTATCATATCCATTTTGAAGATAACCATTTTAATGGCATTTGGGCTATGAATACCCTTCTTCACGTTCCCAAGCAGGATTTGCTCCAGGTTCTGGAGGGAGTCCGGAGAGTGTTGAAACCGGGCGGTTTATTCTATATGGGCGTATACGGCGGATATAACAGCGAAGGCATCTGGGACGAGGACACTTATTCGCCTAAGCGCTTTTTTTCTTTTTATGATGAGGTCTCGATGAAAGAGATGGTTTCTCAGGTCTTTAAACTTGAGTCATTCAAGACAGTTTCTTTAGATGGAATGGAGTTGGACTTCCAAGGCATGATTTTGAGAAAAGAATAGGATTTGAGAATAGAAACAAGAAGGTGGGGGTCCTCCTGAAAGATTCAAGTGTACAGGCTGTTTTTCTGGATCGGGATGGAACGCTGGGTGGCACGGATCACGTGCTCTTACCTGGTCAGCTGGAGTTGTTCCCGTTTGTGCAGGAATCGATCCATAGATTAAAAGCAGCCGGAATTTGGGTTTATTCCTTCACTAATCAGCCGTTAATTGCCCGCGGAGAGGCTGTAAGAGAGGATTTTGAACAGGAACTGCTTTCCTTTGGATTCGATAAAGTTTATTTATGCCCCCATGAACATGGAGAGGGCTGTTTGTGCAGGAAACCGGCTACCGGCATGCTTATGCAGGCTGCGAATGAAAACGGTCTGGATTTGAAGCAGTGTGTGGTAATCGGCGATAGATGGAAGGATATGGTCGCTGCGTATGAAGCCGGATGTAACCGTGTTCTTGTAAAGACGGGAGCTGGTCAGCGTGAATGGGACAAATATCAAAACGATGAATTCTTCGGCAGCTGGAAAGCAGCTGTTCCGCACTTTATAGCGGAAGATTTGAACGACGCCGTGAGATGGGTATTTGAAAGAAGCTAAGAGGAAAAACGTTACATACGGAGGGTTTATCCATGGACATTCAAGCCAAACCATCCGCTTTCGTGAACTGGGGAGGGCATCATGTAAAGCTGACCTGGTTCTCGAAGGTTTACCCGGAAGATTTAAGCAAGGTGACAAGCGTCCACGGATTTTGTGTGGAAGCTGGCAAAGTTCTGCTGGTGCAGCTTAAAGAACGAGGTTTTGATTTTCCGGGAGGACATGTGGAGCTTGGCGAGACGCCTGAAGAAGCGTTCCACCGTGAGGCGTATGAAGAGGGGTATGTCAGAGGTGCAATTCAATATCTTGGCATGATCGAGGTCAGCCATGAAGAAAATCCTTTATTTGACCCTTACGGAAGGTATCCTTTGGTGGGTTACCAGCTTTTTTACAGAATGGACGTCACAGAGCGGCTGCCTTTTGGCCGGGAACATGAATCAGTAACCCGCATTTGGGTTGAACCGGCGGAAATGCCTTTTGTGATTATGGACCATGAATTAGCGATGATCGCCTTAAATGAAGCGACAGAAATCCGTAATTCAATTGCAGAATAAGGGGTAAAAAGCTATGCCGCTGCCGCGCAAGAAATCAAAGAGTAGATTTTCGAGGTGAACCATGGACCGTCTTCAACTGATTAGACAAAAGGAAAAAGAATATCATGACGAAGCTTATAAACAATTTGAACTCTTTCAACCTGGCTCATGGCTGCACAAGCCTGTCCAAACCATTATGGAATTGTTAGTCCATTTTAAGGAGAAGGATGAACTCCGTGTGCTCGATTTAGGCTGCGGGGTAGGCAGGAACAGCATTCCGATTGCTCAAAGTCTGGAGTATAAACCGGGAGAAGTTGTAGCTGTCGATTTGCTGGAATCGGCGGTTGCCAAGCTGCAAAGCTATAGCAGGCAGTATGGAGTGGAGGACCGGATTCGTCCGGTGTTATCTGATATTTCAGCTTACCCCATTGCCGAGCGTTATTTTGACCTGATTTTTTCGGTGTCGGCTCTGGAGCATTTGGATTCCGAGGCTAACTGGTCCGAGGTTATTAAGAGAATGAAGCAGGGCACCAAACCGGGTGGCCTAAATGCCATCATCATGAGTACGTCAGTCAGAGAAACGGTGGAGGATACAGGCGATGAACTTGATCCCATGTATGAGCTAATGTTCAGCACAGAATCGCTGCTTCAGAAGCTCGAAGGACTTTATGCTGGCTGGGAGGTTTTGAAGCAGACGGTGAAGCCTTATGCGGTGCAAATCAAGAGGGACGGCCGGGCGATTAAGCTGGAGAGTGACGTGGTGACCTGGGTGGTCCAGAGAACCGGGGCTTGAAGACATAGGAAGAGCCGTTTGGAAATTAAGGGAATAAACAGTCAAATAACAGATAAATAAGCAGGCCAATAAACACTTAATATGGAGATATGGAGGTTTCTATGAATAAACCCTGGTCGGAAGAAGTGCCGGTTGTTCAGTTTAGGGTTGCAAGACCGACGCACCAAATAGACAAAATCAAGGAATTTTACACAAAAGGTTTGGGTTTTGAAATTGTGGGTTCCTTTTCCGGCCATGAGGGATACGATGGGGTGATGATTGGACTCCCTGGTGTAGATTATCATTTGGAGTTTACCCAGTATGAGGAAGCATCGCCGGTACCGCCTCCGTCCGAAGATAATTTGCTTGTCTTTTATATCCCGGATTTGGAAGCCAGGAATGCTATCGTAGAGCGATTGCAGGAGATGGGGTATCCGGGGGTTGAGCCTGAGAACCCGTACTGGAAGCATAATGGCGTAACGATTTGTGATCCAGACGGCTGGAGAATTGTCCTGCAAAATACGAGAGGTATAACCAAATAAAGAGAACAAGCGCATCTGCTTAATGACCCGGGCATATAATGGGAAAAGTGCTGTTCGGAAATTTAAGCAGAGGTGATGATGAGATGCAGGTGCTTGAAGTCGCTGTTATACACGTTAAACCGGGGAAGATTAATGATTTTGAGAGCAGTGTCCGGAAAGCGTCGCGAATTATCTCTAACGCCAAAGGTTATGTCAGCCACGAGCTGCAGAAATGTGTAGAGCAGGACAACCAATATATTTTATTGGTCAAATGGGAGTCGATTAAGCACAACTTGATTGGCTTCCGGACCTCGCCGGAATATGAAGAATGGAAATCATTGCTGCAGCCTTACTTCGACACAGAGCCGGATGTGGGTCATTACATTAACATTAATCTAAAAAGCTAGTTGGAGCTGTTGTATATCAGGAGTGAGTTTGTGCATGCCTAGATCGTCTTATTTCAAAAACCCGTACTTGCGTCTTGTTCTTCTGGCCGTATTTGTGATCTATGGTCTGATTATGATCAAATTGCTTTTCCTGAGGGGGGCATCCTACCAGTGGAAGGTCTACGATTACAACCTGGTCCCGTTCAGGACGATCAAACGGTATATTATGCATAAAGATCGGTTCAATTTTGATACCTGGTTCAAGAACTTGTTTGGGAATATTGTTCTATTTATTCCGTTAGGCGTGTTTCCTCCGCTGCTTCGAGAAAAATTTTTCAGATTTAAACCGTTTATTCTCCTGGTCGTATCGATTCTGTTAGCGGTTGAACTCGTCCAGCTGTTTACAAGGGTTGGAAGCTTTGATGTGGATGATCTGATTCTGAATTTGTTCGGAGCCTTGATCGGTTTTCTTCTCGTTAAATTTTGTACAAAGCACTAGACCATTTGTAAAAGGCTTAAATATACGTATCCGAGGAGGAGTTAGTTTTGCACCCGATTCTAAATGAAATTGGTACGGTATTTATTCCGGTGAGCGATATTGAAGCGGCTCGTGACTGGTACTCGGGTATTTTGGGCGTCCAGCCGGAGGGGGAGATCCAGTTTGGCCATCTTTATGTGCTTCCCATGAAGGGGACAAGCATCGTATTGGACAGCAAAATTTACGCGGAGGATCGCATTTACAAAACTCCGGCTTTTCATTTGAATACCCCGGATATTGAAGCAGCGTACAGCTTCATGAAGGATATGAAGGTTGATTTGATCACAGGTATCGAGCATAACCACTGGTTCAACTTCAAGGACCCAGACGGGAATCTGCTGATGGTCTGCAAGTGTTAACCTGTCCCTCTCAGCGAATTTTCAGAATTTTCTTATCTAAAATTAAGCCTTGTTTCAGCGGAGGTTAAGCCGGCCTGACTAAAATATAAATACATACCCCCTATAAAAAATAGATTGGCTGCCCCGGAATTGTGGTTATTTTGGAGCAGCTCTTTTTTTGCCTTCATGATTCTTGAAAATAAGTTGGCTGAGAAACACAAATCTTGACATTGCACCTCCATGTAACTAAAATGGTTACAACGGTGGTGTTGCACATGAAGCAGATAAGCACAAGGTTTTCCATAGCGGTTCACACGCTTTCTTTGATTGCTTTAAATCCAAATGAATGTACAGGCGATTATATTGCCTCAAGCGTGAACACAAATCCGGTTGTGATCCGGAGAATCATGGGCATGCTGAAGAAAGCCGGGCTGATTGACGTCCGTGTGGGCGTCGGCGGCGCTTCTCTATTAAAGAATCCGGAGGAAATATCGCTGCTGGAGGTTTATCGGGCAGTTAACGCAGCTGAAGAAAATCAGTTGTTTCGAATCCACGAGAATTCCAATATTAAGTGTCCGGTTGGCCGGAATATCGAAGCGGTTCTGCAAACGGAGTTCCTTGAAGCCCAACGGGCCATGGAACAAAGGCTGGCACAAACTACGCTGCAGGATTTAAGGGGCAAATTTGTGTGACATGCAGCGTGCCAAAACAAAGTGTGCTGCTCCAGCAAGCTGAAGTTTTGGAACTACGTCGAAAGACGTTTTTTTCATAGATAAGTTGTAATTGATATTGTTATAACAAAAATACTTACATCAAATATAAGGGAGGAATTGTAAATGAAATTATTAGTTACAGGCGCAACAGGCAAATTAGGTACCAAAGTCATGGAGTTTTTGTTGAAAAGGGTTCCTGTAGACCAGCTGGCGGTCAGCGTCCGCAATCCGGAGAAGGCGGACCATCTCCGCGCACGCGGAGTAGAGGTTCGTCACGGTGATTTCGATCAGCCGGCAACTTTGGATCAAGCATTTGCCGGGATTGACCGGCTGTTGATCATTTCCGCTGATGGAGACAATGATACGCGGATCCGCCAGCATACAAACGCGGTAGAAGCTGCTGCACGCGCCAAAGTAGGTTTTATCGCTTATACCAGCCTGGGCAAAGCCAGCGAAAGCCAGCTGTTCCTGGCTCCGGTACACCGCGTTACGGAAGAAGTTATTCTGAAAACCGGTATTCCATATTCCTTCTTGCGGAACAATTGGTATTTGGAAAATGAAACCTCCAGCATTCAAGGTGTATTGGCTGGGGCCCCATGGGTCACTTCGGCCGGTAATGGCCGGGTTGGCTGGGCGCTGCAGCAGGACTACGCTGAAGCCGCGGCGGCGGTATTGGCTGGCGAAGGCCATGAAAATACCATCTATGAGCTTTCCGGGAAACCGCTAAGCCAGGAAGAGCTGGCTGCTTCGCTGAGCCAAGTCATCGGTAAAGAGGTGCCTGTACAAAGCGTAAATGACGAGGCTTATGCTGAAATCATGAAGGGGGCCGGCGTTCCTGAACCCGTCATTCCTTTCCTGCTTGCGATTCAAAAAGGCATTCGCGATGGAGAACTGGATATCGAAAGCAGCGATTTCGAGAAAGTGCTTGGCCATCCAGTGACGCCTACCCAGCAAGGTTTGAAGCAGATCGTCCAGCAAATCCAGGCTTCCGGCAACTGATTTCAGGCCTACAAAAGACTATGAGACCGGTCTCCTTGCAGGAGGCCGTTTTTTATATGTGCCAAATTCCAAGTCCTGACCGCTGTGGATTTGGGTTCAATTTCAATTTGAGTGAAGAGAAGGGACTGCCCCGGTTACGGAGAATACAACAAGATAACCAACACATTCTACTTATAAATCCTACTTGTAAAGGAGACGCTTGCCGATGAGCAACCGAATAAAATGTGCAGTTCTGGATGACTACCAGAAGGTAGCTGAACAAATGGCCGACTGGTCTTTGCTGAGAGACCAGGTGGAGGTCACATTCTTTCAGCAGCATATAGAGGGCGAAGCCGAAGCTGCCCGGCTGCTGCAGCATTTTGAGATCATTGTCATCATGCGTGAACGGACACCCTTTCGGGCGTCTTTGCTTGCGCGCCTGCCTAAACTGAAATTGTTGGTCACGACCGGAATGCGTAATGCGTCGGTTGATATGGCTGCTGCAGCTGCCCAAGGCATCGTAGTATGCGGAACGGGCGGTTATTCGGAGCCGCCTGTAGAGCTGGCCTGGGCGCTCATTTTAGGGTTGGCGCGGAACCTTGTACGGGAACATCAAGCTGTGCAGACCAACGGCCCATGGCAGCAGACGATAGGCAGAGATTTGTTTGGCAGTACGCTGGGACTGATTGGACTTGGAAAAATCGGCAGCAGGATGGCGCTTATTGCCCAAGCCTTTGGTATGAAGGTCGTGGCCTGGAGTCAAAATCTAACGGCCGAGCAGGCCGAAGCATCAGGAGCCAGGCTGGCGGCCTCTTTGGAAGAACTGCTCCAGGAAAGCGATTTTGTCTCGATTCATCTGGTGCTCAGCGACAGAACGCGGGGGTTGATCGGTGCTTCCGAGCTGAAGCAGATGCGGCGTTCCGCCTATTTAATCAATACTTCAAGAGCCTCGATTGTCGATCAGAAAGCTCTGCTAAATGCGTTGGAACAAGGAGCTATCGCCGGTGCCGGGCTGGATGTATACGAGACGGAGCCGCTGCCGTTAGATGACGAGCTTCGGACGCTGCCCAACGTGCTGCTTGCTCCTCATCTGGGTTATGTGACTTACCGTAATTACGAGACTTATTATCGTGACGCTGTTGAAGATATAGCAGCATTTCTCGCAGGGCAGCCTGTCCGCCAGTTAGGATGAAAATCCGCCGAATCTATGATAAAATTTTCAGAAAAAGCAGGGGCTGGCAAAAAGAGGGAGAATAGAAAAGAGGAAGAAAAGAGCTTTGCGAAAGCTATTTGCAAATCCTAAATTAAAATTTTGTTGGAGGGTGAAGTCTATGTTCGATCTTCAAAGTTTGCTGTTCACCCGGTTTCAAGATATTCAAAAAAGAATGCTGCTCGCTTTGGAGCAGCTGGATGATAAGCAGGTTAACTGGCGTCCGAATGCGGCCAGCAACAGCATTGCCAACTTGATCATTCATATCAGCGGAAACATCAAAGAACGTATAGGAAGCGGCATGAACAACATCCCGTTTGCGAGAGACCGGGATGCGGAATTCGAAGACTTGACCCGGACGCAATCGGAGTTGGTGGCCATCATCAATCAGGCTTTTACCGAAGTGAACGATACGCTGAATGCGATGGACGAGGAAAGCTTCAAGCAAACTCAAGAAGTCCGGGGCCAGCAGCGCAGCCATCTGGAAACCTTTATTCAAACTGCAACCCACTTGGCCGAGCATTTGGGTCAAATCCTCTACATTGCCAAAATGCTGAAGAATGAGGACTACGTTTCAACTTCTACGCCGAAGAAGAAATCCTGACAGGCCTTCAAGCAGGCTTGGCCAGGTTCAGCTAATAAGGCATTCGCGGAAAAGGGGTTTGTACATGTATCAGTTTAGATCGCTGCAGGATCGTGGACTTGCCAGTTGGACCACGAAGCTTTTGGATTACCCTTTTGCCACGAAAGAGGATATCGCCGGGTTTCGGGGGAAGCTGATTCGCTTGTTCGGCAAGCCTGCTTTTCAATCCGCGAATATGAGCGAAGCCTTTGAGTACGTTATTGAAGCCAGGGACGAGGATAGGAATGTCTGGATTTTGACGGCTTATGAAGGCCCGGCGGGTCCGGCTCTTGGCGGGAATCAGAGCAATGAAGGCATACTTGCTGCTGCCAGGCAGCTCAATCAGGTTCTGGCTTTAACTTCACCCGCCGATTTTGAGGAGGCCTTGCGGGATGAAACAGGTCAAGAATTCATCTATGGCTGCACACAGGGAACTTGTTATTTCCGAAGGAATCCGACTTAACCATTCCTCCTGCCCTCTGGCAGATAAAGCTGGACTCGAACGCAACCAATGAGTACGGGAAAGGGAAATCGCCATGTATTTGCAAGAGCTGACCAAGCTGCAAGATAAAATCAAACATCCGGAACAATATCCGTTTAATATTCCTTCGATCCGCAGCCTGGATAAATTGGTTTTCCGGAAGAAAGTAACTTTTTTTGTTGGGGAAAATGGTTCGGGCAAATCTACGCTTCTCGAAGCGATCGCCTACCAATGCGGGTTTAATACGGCAGGAGGGAGCAGGAACAACACTTACGATCTGGCTGCCTCGGAAGCAAGGCTTGGCGATTATATCCGCCTGTCCTGGATGCCCAAGATCACTTCGGGATTTTTTCTGCGGGCAGAATCCTATTATCAATTTGCCAATCATATTGATGAAATCGCCCGGGAATGCCCTGATGTTTATAACGCTTATGGCGGAAAATCGCTGCACGAACAGTCGCACGGCGAGTCTTTTTTTGCGCTGTTCAAGCACCGGTTTGGCCGAAGAGGCATTTATCTGCTTGACGAACCGGAAGCCGCGTTGTCTCCGACCCGGCAGCTGGCTTTCTTAAGTCTGATTCACGAGCTCCAGAAGGAGGCCCAGCTGATCATCGCGACTCATTCGCCGATTCTGCTCGGATATCCGGAGGCCGGGATTTATTCCTTCGGCACAAGGATCAAGCCGATCCGTTATGAGGAAACGGAGCATTATCAGGTCACCCGGCGGTTTCTGGAGAACCGGAATATGTATTTAAAGGAGCTGCTGGATTGACGGGAGACTCCAAGCATGTCATGTCAATTGTAAGGAGAGAAGATGATAGTGGAACTTGAGATCAGGCTGAAACGGCCGGACGAGCCGGCTCCTTACCCTTTATTGTTGTCTGCTGACCCATCTCGGCGATGCGTGGATGATTATCTGCGGAAGGGGAATTGTTATCTGGCCTGGTTAAAGGAAGAGCTGGTCGGAGAATTTGTGATGGTTCGGACAGGACCGGACATTTGTGAAATTATGAATTTGGCGGTGAAAGAAGAGTTCCAAGGACAAGGTTATGCGAAGAAAATGATTGCTTATGCCTGCGGGCAGGCGCGTGAACAGGGCTGCACAAGCCTTGAAATTGGAACGGGGAATTCGAGCTTGAACCAGCTTGCGCTTTATCAGAAATGCGGTTTCAGGATTATAGGGATCCAGCAGGATTTTTTTATTAACCATTATGAAGAAGCCATTTATGAGAATGGGATCAGATGCCGTGATTTGCTCAGATTAAGGATGGAATTGTAGGTGCTGTTAATTGGTCTTCAACGAAGATGAACTGCAATTATTAAGGAAGAAGCAGGGCGTGACCAAAAGGAGCTTGATTACGGCAGCGCTGGTTACCCTATCTGCTGTAGCCGCGAGCTTATACGGGATTGTGCATACGGAGAGCCACGTGATTAATACCTCTCTGTGCACAAATAAAGTTCTGAGCATCAAGGTTCAGCCTAACGGCCCTTATGAGCTGGTCTATTTTGAACGGGATTGCGGCAGGGCTGAAGGCCCCAATTATCAGGTTTCCATTCTCCGGCAGGGGGCGAAGCTGCGCAATGAGCCGGGGAATCTTTTTATTTCGGACACTAAATTCCATGCCGATTGGTTGAATTCAGTTACCGTAACCATAATGGACGACCCGGACGGGAAATATAGACGGAAGAGAAGCTTTAAAGGCATACATATTAAATATCAGTGACTGAAGGTACGCTCAGATCCTGCTTTAAGGATAGGCTGAGGAAGGAAGGTAGACGACTGCCCGAATAAACAAGGAGGAACAAATGTCGATTGTTATTTTTATATTTTTGGTGCCTATGATGCTCGGTCTGTATTTCGTTACTCTTGCAATCTGGGAGCTTCGAGTGGGAACGGATCGCCAAAGGTTTATCAGGCTGATGTTCGGCGGGTTGGTGCTTATTTTTATTGCTCCCCTAATGCTGGGAGGAAGCGGGCTTGGCTTTTTACAGATGTTAAACGGCAGTAATTAATTCGGCTGATGTTAAACGACAGAATGAAAGGAGATTGAGCGTATGACCGGAGCTATAGACGTTTATCGCGGAGATTATTTGGAGAGCACACATGAAGTCCATATAGCGGTTGTAGATGGGGCGGGAAATTTGTTGTATGCCTATGGAGATCCCTACCGCCCGACGTTTCCCCGCTCTTCCATGAAACCTTTTCAGGCCGTACCGATTATTGAAACCGGCACTGCAGCCGCACTGGATTTTTCTTTGTCCGATTTGGCTTTAAGCTGTTCTTCGCACAGCGGTGAACCGGTTCACCGGGCAGCCGTTCTTGATATTTTGCGGAGGGCAGGTCTCAAGGAAGAAGCGCTTCAATGCGGCACACATGTGCCCCGGGACAAAGCAAGTTATCTGGAGCTTGTTCGACAGGGCGGCGATCTGACCCCTGTATACAGCAATTGTTCGGGCAAACATGCCGGCATGCTGGCAACTGCCGTGTACATGAATGAGGATACCGCGAGCTACCGCGAGGTTCAGCATCCGGTTCAGCAGCGCATTCTGGAGGTTCTGTCCGATGTTTGCAGCTTTCCGGTATCGGAGATCGCTTTCAGTGTGGATGGCTGCGGCGTCCCGGTACACCGGATCCCTTTACTTAACGCTGCGTGGGGTTATGCCCGCTTGGCCAATCCCTCCGGACTCGGGCCTCGCCGAGCCGAAGCTTTGCGTATGATCGGTCAAGCGATGATCGCTCATCCGGAGATGGTGGCGGGCCAAAACCGTTTTGACACGGATGTGATGCGGGCCTTCCGGGGAAACCTAGTTTCCAAGACAGGTGCCGAAGGTGTACAATGTCTGGGAATTGTAAATTCCGGGATCGGAATTGCGGTGAAGACGGAGGATGGGACGGCCCGGGCAACGAGCGTCGCTGCGATGGAAGTGCTGAAGCAGCTTGGTGTTGGGGATGAAGGGATTTACAAAGAGCTTGAAACTTATCTTCATATGCCGGTGACAAATGCACGGAAGGAGAAAATCGGCGTCATCAAAGCCAATTTTACACTAAATCGAATTCATTAAGGCTTGGAGGTCAATGAGAATTTATGTCAGATCCATTTATTTTTAACTTAATGGGCACTGCCCGCCAAAATATCGCCAAATTAATGGACAATGTAGCTGTAGAGCAGCGTGCGATTGTGCCGCAAGGTTTCAACAATAATCTTCACTGGCAGATCGGTCACATTGTAACCGTGGCGGAACGTCTGACCTACAGCCTGAGAGGAGAACCTTCCCAGCTGCCGGGGGAATACATGCTGTTTTTTAATACGGGAACCAAACCGGCGGACTGGACCAGTGAACCCCCTGCGTGGGAAGATATACTGGCTGTTATGGAAAGTCAATTGATCCGCATCCGGGACGTTTTTGGAGAGCGTTTGGATGAAGGGCTTGCGAACCATAACAATTTTGCTGGTGCCAAAACGTTCCGTAACCTGCTGGAGTTGAATGTTGCCCATGAAAATTCCCATGTTGGCATGATTAATGCCATGATAAGGGTTCTGAAACAATCCTAAACAAGCGATATTCGGAATGGAGCGGCTAGGAACGGCTTTAGCCCTTGATGCTCTAGTCCAGCAGCTGACTTTACAATCAGCCCCGATGAGTCCATCGGGGCTATTGCTGCAGAAATTTTAGAGATTAAGCTCCGAAGGAATACACGGCTTAAAGGGAAAGCTGCTTAAATACGGATTAAATGGTGAATGGAAAACCTGAGCATGCAACAGAGATTACATGGCTTGGAGATACTCTTTAGAAGGAGGACAATGTGAATGAACAAGGTGAATCAGGAAATGGACCGATTGGACAGCTTGCTGCCGGAGTGGGTCGAGAACAGCAGGCCGGAGAGCGCTCATGGACGGGTAGCCGTCTATATTCCGGAATTATCGAAAGCTCAGTGGGATTTGCTTGGAATCAGCGTGTTGAATGCGGATGGACGTTATTCAGAAGCGGGCGACACGGAATTTTGTTTTACGCTGCAGAGTATATCCAAAGTCTTTACGCTCATTCTGGCGTTAATGGATCATGGAGAAGAGGCGGTATTTGCCAAAGTAGGCAAAGAGCCAACGGGCGATAATTTTAATTCCATGATGAAGCTGGAGCTGATTCAGCCAGCGATTCCTTTTAATCCGCTGATTAATGCCGGTGCGATTGTCATTTCCTCGCTTATTCAAGGCGATTCGGCGCAGCAGAAGTCGGAACGTATTCTGCAGTTTTTCCGAAAGCTGGCCGGCAACGAACATCTGACAGTAGATTCGGAGGTCTACCGCTCTGAACGGGAAACCGGGCATTTGAATCGTTCCATGGCTTATTTCCTGCTGGACAAAGGGATATTGGAAGGCAATGTGGAGGAGGTGCTGGACGTATATTTCCGTCACTGCTCCATTCAGGTTAAGACGGCCGATTTAGCAAGAATGGCTTTGGTTTTGGCTTATAACGGCCTTAATCCGCTAACGGGAGAGCAGCTGATTCCCCGGCGTTATGTACAGATTGCCAAAACCTTTATGATCACATGCGGCATGTACAACGGATCGGGCGAATTTGCCATTGGGGCCGGGATGCCGGCGAAAAGCGGTGTTTCCGGCGGCATCTTGACTTTTGTTCCTGGGCGTCTGGGCATCGGCGTGGTTGGTCCTTCCTTGAATGCCAAAGGCAACAGCATTGCAGGCGTGCATTTGCTCGAACGGCTGTCCCGCGAATTTGATTGGAGCATGTTTTAAAGCTTAGGAAAGATAAAATGGTTTGACATAAATACGGTGGGGGGGTATATTGGAGTCGAGAAGAAGAGGAAAGGAAGGTCCTGAATCATGGAAGCAGACACAGATACCACTCCCCAAGAAACACTCCCTGAAGAAAAGCTTAATAAAGCAAATAATAATGGAGAAACCGTCTCGCAAGAAACGGGGACTCAAGAAATACAAGCCGGAACCACAGCCCTATCGCCGGAGCTGGAGTTAAAGAAAGTATCGATGCAGATTACAGGCATGACCTGTGCCGCTTGTGCGGCCCGGATTGAGAAAGGTTTAGCGAAGATGCCGGGTGTGAAAGTAGCCAACGTTAACTTTGCAATGGAGCGGGCGAACGTGACTTATGATCCTGCCGCAATCAAGGTGCCTCAGCTGGAAGAGAAGGTGGAGAAGCTGGGTTACGGCACAGTCAAGGAAACTGCCGATCTCCAGCTGATTGGCATGTACTGCGCCGCCTGCGCCAACCGGATTGAGAGAACGATCGGCAAGCTGCCTGGCGTGGCCAGCTCGAACGTCAATTATGCACTGGAGACGGCGCGGGTCGAATTTAATCCCGCCGAGATCTCGATAGCTGATATTCAACAGCGGGTAGAGAAGCTGGGCTATCAGGCCATTCCGAAAGAGGAGCCCGGCAAGCAGGCCGAGCATCGGGAACGGGCGATTGCCAAGCAAAAGCTGAAGCTGGGAATATCGATCCTCTTGTCGCTCCCGCTGCTTTGGGGAATGGTCAGCCATTTTGCTTTCCTGTCCTGGATTTGGATGCCGGAGGTGCTGATGAATCCTTGGGTTCAGCTGGCTTTTGCGACTCCGGTTCAATTTTACATCGGCGCACAGTTTTATATCGGGGCCTACAAAGCGATCCGCAACGGCAGCGCAAACATGGATGTGCTGGTAGCTCTGGGCACCTCGGCAGCTTATTTCTACAGTTTATATCTGACTCTGGACTGGGCGGCAGCGGGGAACGACGCCATGCATCATACCCCCTCCCTGTATTTTGAGACAAGTGCGGTCCTGATTACGCTGGTGATCCTGGGCAAGCTGCTGGAAGCGCTGGCTAAAGGACGTTCGTCCGAAGCGATTAAAACGCTGATGGGACTGCGGGCCAAAACCGCAATCGTTGTGAGGGACGGCGAGGAATTTCATGTGCCGGTGGAGCAGGTGATGAAAGGCGACCTGGTGGTTGTGCGGCCGGGCGATAAAATCCCGGTAGATGGCGAGGTTATAGAAGGCGCTTCAGCAGTAGATGAATCCATGCTGACCGGAGAAAGCCTGCCGGTGGATAAACGTCCCGGTGATCCTGTAATCGGCGCTACGGTCAACAAAAACGGCTCGCTCAAAATCCGGGCCTCCAAGGTAGGGCAGGAGACGGCCCTTTCGCAGATCATCCGGATTGTGGAAGAAGCGCAAGGCTCCAAAGCTCCAATCCAGCGGATTGCGGATGTGATTTCAGGTATTTTTGTACCGATTGTAGTCGGGATTGCCGTTCTTGCTTTCCTGGTCTGGTATTTCCTGGTTTCCCCAGGCGACTTTGCTCATGCGCTTGAAATTGGCATTGCCGTGCTGGTCATCGCTTGTCCTTGTGCTTTGGGGCTTGCGACACCAACTTCAATTATGGCTGGTTCCGGCCGGGCGGCTGAATTTGGGATTCTGTTTAAAGGCGGCGAATATCTGGAATCTACGCAAAGCATTGATACGGTTGTCTTAGACAAAACAGGTACAGTAACACAGGGCAAACCGTCTTTGACTGACGTGGAGCCTGCCGCTGCGGTTAAGGAACAGGAATTTCTGGAATGGATCGCAGCAGCCGAACGAAATTCCGAGCATCCGCTGGCTGAGGCTATTGTCTCAGGGGCGAAAGAGCGGGGCATCACCGCAGGGCAGTCAGACGCCTTTGAAGCTATTCCGGGCTACGGGATTGAAGCGGTTGCCGGAGGTCGGCAGCTGGCGGTTGGCACCCGCAAGCTGATGAGCAAACACGGGATCCTCATCAGCGATAGTGTCAGCCAGCGAATGACCGAGCTGGAACAGGCCGGCAAGACGGTGATGCTGGTAGCGGCAGACGGACAATATGCCGGCCTTGTCGCCGTAGCCGACACGATTAAACCTACCTCGTCGCGGGCCGTAGCTGGTCTAAAAGCACTCGGCATCGAAACGATTATGGTTACGGGAGATAATGAACGGACGGCCAAAGCTATTGCAGCGGGAGCAGGCATCGAACGGGTCTTCGCAGAAGTGCTGCCTGAAGGAAAAGCCGAGATTATCCGCCGTCTGCAGCAAGAGGGACGAAAAGTTGCGATGGTGGGTGACGGCATTAACGATGCTCCAGCCTTGGCCGTAGCCGACATCGGCATGGCGATTGGTACAGGGACGGACGTGGCGATTGAAGCGGCGGACATCACCTTAATGCACGGCGATCTAAACCATATATTGGCGGCTATTTCCGTAAGCAAGAAGACGATGCGCAACATCCGCCAGAATCTGTTCTGGGCGCTTGGCTACAATGCGATCGGCATACCGATTGCCGCGATCGGTCTGTTGGCGCCCTGGGTAGCCGGAGCAGCAATGGCGCTGAGCTCGGTTTCAGTCGTTGCCAATTCGCTGCGGCTGCAGCGGCTCAAGCTGTAAAGCCAAAAGACGTTTAACCCACTATCCCCCCTGAACATGGACCCCTGACACGGACAAAAGGTCCCGGAAAAGAAATCTATCGATTTCCTTCCGGGACCTTTTTGTGCATGGAATTCTCTAGCCTTCAAACGCCCACTTAAAAGCCTTTATATTGAGGCTCTTCTTGTTCCAATTGCTGTACGCGGGTGGAAACTTGATCAATGATCATTTGAGTTTGCTGAGCAGCGTTTGTGAACAAGTCTTTCGCTTGTTGGTTTTGAGTGCTCAAAGCAAACGTCTCCAGACTCGCCTGGGCGCTTTTCAGCGAAGCTACGCAGGTTTTGACTTGGGAAGCTACGGTCATGGTCATTCACCTCCAACTGACATGGAATTAAGCAACGATTAATAATGTGGCGATTCGGTCCAGTTAATATACATATAGAGATAAAAATGAAAATATATAGCATGTTTCTTTCGAACCTTATTGTGCGCATAATTATCAGAATTCAGGCAATAATTCCATTGATCTTTGTTCACTGGAGAAGAAGGGGGTTCTTGGCATGCCGCAATGGGTGGAGATCATTATCAGGACCTTGATCACGGTTGTTTTCTTATTCCTGCTCACAAGGTTGCTGGGCAAAAGACAGATCTCACAATTATCATTCTTTGAATACATTACCGGGATTACAATCGGGGATATCGCTTCGGCGATCTCGCTTAATATCCATGAGAAATGGTATTTGGCCGCAATCTCCCTAACCGTTTGGGTGTTGGTTTCGCTCGGGATTGAATTTGTTCAGCTTAAGAGCCAGCGGGTGAGAGGCTGGTTGGACGGCAAGGGAACCATATTAATCAAGGATGGCAAAGTGATGGAAGACAACTTGAAGAAGGAGCGGCTGACCAACGAAGAGCTTCTGGAACAGCTTCGCAAGAAAAGTGTGTTCCGCGTAGCCGAAGTTCAATTTGCGGTTATGGAGCCCAATGGCGAAATCAACGTCCTGCTCAAGAAAGAATACCAGCCGCTCACGCCTTCTGATCTAGGGGTCAAGGTGGCACCGGAAAGCGAACCTCAGACCGTCATTCTGGATGGGAAAATCATGGACGAGCCTCTTGCCACCGCAGGCTTCAACCACAGATGGCT
Organism: Paenibacillus yonginensis; assembly: GCF_001685395.1. Lineage (NCBI taxonomy): Bacteria > Bacillati > Bacillota > Bacilli > Caryophanales > Paenibacillaceae > Paenibacillus > Paenibacillus yonginensis. The sequence goes on from NZ_CP014167.1 coordinate 1,334,841, forward strand.
GAACACCGAGCTGGAGAAGCAAGGCGTGTCTATCGACAATGTGTTTATCGGTCAGGTAGACACCTATGGCCAGCTGTTCATAGATACATTCGACGACAAGCTGAAGGTGCCGGAGCCGCAGGAGAAACCCGCACTGCTGGCTACACTCAAGAAATGCGAAGCTGATCTCGAGATGTTTGCATTATCGACAAATAACAAAGAAAGCAAATCCTTGTATGAGCAATGTTCCAAAGAGATGCAGAAGGTCATTGACGGCATTCGGCCGCTGCTGATCAGTTAGGGGGAATTCCTATGGCGGATAAGAAAAAGAAAAAGCTGACACCGGTTCAGCAGGAGTACCAGACACTGGCCAGCCATATAGAACCCAAACGTCCGGTAGCCGTCAACTGCCTGCGGGCTTTCCTGTCCGGAGGCCTGATCTGCGTGATTGGGCAAGCTATTGAAGAGATGTTTGTCCATTGGGGCGGGTTTAGCCGTCAAACGGCCGGCGGGCCAACCGTGGCCGTGCTAATTCTTATTTCGGTTATCCTGACCAGCTGCGGCGTTTATGACAAACTGGCGCAATGGGCGGGAGCGGGTACGGCGGTGCCGGTAACCGGGTTTGCCAATTCCATGTCATCCAGCGCAATTGAACATCGTTCGGAGGGGCTGGTGCTCGGCGTAGGCGCAAGCATGTTCCAGCTGGCGGGGTCCGTGATTGTGTTTGGTGTTGCGGCAGCTTTTATTATCGGAGTTATTCACGTCATCATAGATCTGGTGTAAGAGAAAGGAGGGAACCACAACCATGCTTAAAGGACACCAAAGCTGGGTCTTTGAGAACAAGCCCGCTATTCTGGGAACCGCTACGATTGTTGGTCCTTTTGAAGGCCAGGGGCCGCTGGCGGAAGACTTCGACATCATTCACGGGGAGCTTACACTTGGGCAGGATAGCTGGGAGAAAGCCGAGAAGACGCTGATTGAAGAGGCGGCCAACAAAGCGATCGAGAAGGCCGGTTTGACCAAGGAGCAGGTGCATTTCTATTTCGGCGGCGACTTGATGAATCAGATTATCAGCAGCAGCTTCTCGGCCCGGACGCTTGCTATTCCTTATTTCGGGATGTTCGGCGCCTGCTCCACCTCGATGGAGACGCTGGCCATGAGCGCTTACGTTGTCAATTCCGGCGGGGCCGACTATGTTCTGGCCGCGACAGGCAGTCACAACGCCAGTGCTGAGAAGCAGTTTCGTTATCCAACGGAATATGGTTCTCAGAAACCGCCGACCGCCCAGTTTACGGTGACAGGAGCCGGAGCTGCAGTTATCTCCAAAGAAGGATACGGCCCGGTCGTCACTTCTGCCACTATAGGCCGGGTCATTGATATGGGGATCACGGATCCGTTTAATATGGGAGCCGCCATGGCGCCCGCGGCCGTGGACACAATTGAAGCTCATTTCCGGGATTTGCAGATTGAACCGGGTTATTATGATATGATCGTAACCGGAGATTTGTCCAAAGTCGGCTATACAATTGCCAATGAATTGTTTGAGAAGCACCGTTTTCCTATCAAACAGACGAATTACCAGGATTGCGGCATGATGATCTATGATTATGAAACGCAGTCGGTTCAAGCGGGGGCCAGCGGCTGCGGCTGCTCGGCGGTCGTTACGTACGGTCATTTGCTGAAAAAAATGCTCCGCGGCGAAATCAATCGCCTCCTGGTGGTCGCCACCGGCGCGCTGCTGTCCCCGCTCTCCTTCCAGCAGGGCGAAAGCATCCCCTGCATCGCCCATGCGGTATCCATTGAAGCCGGCCGATAAATTTCCTTAAAAAAGGATTGACCTTGACGCAGCGTCAACGTGTACGCTTGATTTGTCAGGAGGGGATCAGATGGAATATACGATTCGGCAGATGGCAAAGTTAGCCGGCATCAGCACCCGCACCTTGCGATATTACGATGAAATCGGGCTGTTGAAGCCGGCGGGAATAACAGCAGCCGGCTACAGGCTTTACGGGCAGGCCGAGGTGGATCGGCTTCAGCAGCTTTTATTTTACCGGGAGCTTGGTGTAGGTCTGGAGAACATCCGAGAGATTCTGGATTCCCCTTCTTTCGACGCCGTTCAGGCGCTGAAACAGCATCGCGAGCAGCTTCTGAAGCAAAGGCAGCGGCTTGATCAGCTGATCGCCAATGTGGAGAAGACGCTGGCGAATCAAGAAGGGAGAATGGAAATGACGGACCGCGACAAGTTTGAAGGATTTAAGCAGAAAATGATCGATGACAATGAACAAAACTACGGTAAAGAAATCCGCGAGAAATACGGAGACGAAGCCGTAGAGGCCTCTAACGCCAAACTGCAGCAGATGAGCGAGCAGGAATGGAACGAGCTCAAGACGCTGGAGCACGAGCTGGCTTCACGCCTTGCTTTGGCTTTCCAAACGGGGAATCCGGAGGGGGAACTGGCGCAGCAGGCGGCGGAGCTGCACAAGAGGTGGCTGATGTATTACTGGACGGCTTACAGCAAAGAAGCCCATGCGGGTCTTGCCGATATGTATGTGGCAGATGAGCGTTTTACCGCCTACTATGACAAGGAACAGCCCGGCACAGCTGCCTTCCTCAGAGAGGCCATTCATATTTTTACGGGTGTTCAGCATTAAGGTGTTTCAACTATCCATCCCAAGGTTAATGAAGAACAAGTGGGAAGTGGTAGCACATCAATTCACACGTAGGAAAGACATGTTAAACGTGTATTCCGAAAGGTAGTTGATTATCCATGAACACTCGATTGAGGAAAAATAACCGAAGGCTTCGGAGGTTGTTAATCGGTAAAGGGCCCTAGCGATTGGAAAATGGCTTAGGCTTATCCGTACTATTTTGTATATGATCGCTTCCCACTATAAAAGACTCTGCGGCGGACGCCGCAGGGTCTTTCCCTTTTTTTAGGGTAGTGAATATCAATCCGGCTTTGTGAAATGTTATAATCAGGAAAAAAAGCTAAGGAGGCTGCCGGCATGAACCGAAGCATCATCTCAATGCCCTCGGCTTGGGGGCGGAATGTGGAGCATCGTTATTATTGGGGCGGCAGTGCCAACAGGACGGACGGTGTCAGCAAGGGGAGCACGGATGGAGCTAAGCTGGCGGTGATTTTTCCCGGGAAAGCCTATCCTTGTACCATGCCGCTGCTCTATTATGCAGCGCAGAGCGCTCTTGAACACGGCTGCGACGTGCTGGAGCTGGAATACGGATTTCAAAGCGCCAGAACGGCTTTTGAGCTGGAGGATTTGAATATTTTGCTGTATGAATGCAAGCATGCTATGGATCAAATCAAACACAAATATGAGCAAATGGTTTTTGTCAGCAAAAGCATTGGTACGCTCGTCGCCGGACAAATCGGTGAAATGCTGGGCCAAGATGCTGTACGCCAGCTGTTTCTGACGCCGATGGACGGAACGCTGCCATTTATTCAGAGCTCGCGCTGCACGGTCATATACGGTACGGGGGATTCGGTGTTTAGCCCGGCCAGCGTTAAGGCGGCAGGAGAAGCAGAACGCGCGGAGGTGCACAGCTTTGAAGGAGCCGATCATATGCTCGGTTTGGGGAACGTCCAGCAATCATTATCGGTTTTGTGTGAGACATGTGTCCTTTACGATCAATTTTTTGCCGGGTTACAATGAACCGGACTTGAGACCCGAGAGGAATGACAGCTTATGATGTCCAGACTGATCCGAAAAATACCGAACCGATGGCTGGTCTGGATGTATGTCCGGTTTCCGATTAAAGGGATGAAAGACTGGCTGGTCTACCGGTCGCAAAGCAAGTTTCTTATGGCTGTTCTGGCCGTTGTGACCAACGAGGCCGGGGAAGTGCTGCTGCTTAAGCATACATATCGGAAAGATCCGTGGGGTATTCCCGGCGGCTGGATGCAGCACGAAAGCCCGAAAGAGGCGCTTGAGCGGGAGATTTTTGAGGAAACAGCCTTTAAGGTCCAAGTCGATGGAATGGCGAAACCGGTTTATGCCACGAAACCCCACCGGATAGAGCTGCTTTACAAAGCCCGTTTCTTGTCGGGGACGTTCCGGCCCAATGAAGAAATATCCGCTTACCAATTTTGCAAAGTCGGGGAATGGCCGGCAGGTCTGCCGGAAAGCCAGGTTAATCTGATCCAGGCGGTTTTGGAAGAAGAGCGGGTGTGACAGCCAAGTTAATTACACTACAGAATGCAGCAGAAATGCAGCCGCAGAAGGAGATCCGCTACGATGGGAAAATACACTACGATTTTGTTTGATGCCGATGATACGTTATATGACTATGTGCAGTCCGAAACGCATGCCCTGACCCGCACGTTCGAGGAAGCGGGACTGGAATCGACAGAGCAGCTATTTGCCAGCTACAAGCTGATTAACGGCAAGCTTTGGAAGGAGCTGGAGCAGGGGCTCGTGAAGATCGGCGAGCTGCGCACGGAACGTTTTAGGAGATTGCTTGAGCAGGAACATTTGGTGATTGAAATGAATGAGGAAGACCTGAGCAATACGTATGTGAAATATTTGAGCGAAGGGATTTTCCTGCTGCCAGGGGCGGTTGAGCTGTGCAGATACTTGGGTTTAAACGGGTACCGGATGGCCATTGTGACCAACGGGATTCGCGAAGTCCAGCTGAGCCGGATCGGCGGCTCCGAACTGAAGGATGTGTTTGAGGAGATTATTATTTCGGAGGACACGGGATATCAGAAGCCTCATACCGGCTTCTTCGATTACGCATTTGACAAACTGAAGCTTACGGATAAGGAATCGGTGCTGATCGTCGGGGATTCGTTAACCTCGGATATTCAAGGCGGAGTAAACTACGGGATTGATACCTGCTGGTTTAATCCTAAAGGCCTTCCGAATACGTCGCAGGCCAAACCGAAATACGAGATCCGCGATTTAAGCGAGCTGATTGCCATCGTAAGCGAATAGGCCGGAGGATTCAGGAATGCCAAGCACGCAGCGGAAGAAAATCGTCTTCACCGGCGGGGGCTCCGCCGGCCACGTCTCGGTCAATTTGGCTTTAATCCCGTCCATGCAGGAGCGGGGTTTCGAGACGTATTATATCGGCTCACACAGCGGAATTGAAGCCGGGCTTATCGCCGGGCTTCCGAATGTTCCTTACACGGGCATATCAACGGGAAAGTTAAGGCGTTATCTGGATATGGAGAATCTGAAAGACCCTTTCCGGATAATAAAAGGCGTGGCTGAAGCACACCGCGCCATCCGGACCCTGAAACCGGATATCGTATTTTCCAAAGGCGGATTTGTATCCGTCCCGGTTGTTCTGGCCGCTTCTTTAAACCGGGTACCCGTCATTATCCATGAATCGGATATCACGCCGGGTCTGGCCAACCGGATTGCCCTGCCTTTTGCCCGGAAGGTTTGCGTAACTTTTCCGGAAGCAGCCCGGCATGTGAAGAACGGCAAAGCCGTCCATGTCGGAGCGATTGTGCGCGATGAACTGTTCAGCGGGTCGGCAGCAAGAGGAAGGGCATTCTGCGGTTTGTCAGCTGGCAAACCTATTATGGTCTGTATGGGCGGAAGTTTGGGCTCCGCCAAGCTGAACCGGGTGATCCGAAATAATCTGGAGAAGCTGCTGCCTCATTTCCAGATCGTTCACCTGTGCGGTAAAGGACAAACGGACCCGGGACTCGATAAGAAAGGTTATGCCCAATTTGAATATATAACAGAGCAGCTGCCGGATGTGCTGGCCGCAGCAGATCTTGTGGTTTCAAGGGCGGGCTCCAATTCCATCTTTGAATTTCTGGCGTTAAACAAACCTATGCTGCTTATTCCGCTCTCCAAAGCGGCGAGCCGCGGCGACCAGCTCTTGAATGCGGAATCGTTCCGTTCGGCGGGTTACGCGGACGTTCTCCTTGAGGAAGATATCACCGATATCCGTTTTGTGCACGCTGTTCAGCAGCTATATCATAACCGCGGAGAAATAAAAGCCCGTATGAAGAGCCATGATAATCAGGCTTCGCTTCGGACGGTTCTGGAGCTTATTATGCAAACGGTCCGATGACGTGGCCGGTGACGTGGAGCATGATTCTTTTTTAGGTTAGCAGCCCTGCTAATCTTAAAAAAACCACAACTATCACCAAGTCCCTGAATGTGACGGTCACTGAAAACCGCGGCCGTTATTCGGGAGAAACGGCAACCTGGAAATTTGTTTTTAAACTCCAAAAGATATAGTTAAGCATTCTACAACCTGAATCACTTAATTTAGCATAAGCCAGTCTTAACCCGGTTTCTTCCCAGCCTTACGGTAAGAAGCCGAGTTTTATATATATCTGTTGAATGAGGTGAGAGAGATGAGTGAAGTCGTCAAAAGCTATTATGATGAAAATGCCGGACAGGAATGGGAGCGGCTGAATCGTCCATACAGCGGGATTGAATTCCGGAGCACAAAACATCTGATTCAGAAATATTTTCCTGAGAAAGGCCGGGTTTGCGATATTGGGTCCGGGCCGGGGCGTTATGCCGTGGAACTGCTGAAGCAGGGCTACAATGTCACTTTGTTTGAGCTGTCCCCGAAAGAACTCGAGCTTGCAGCCGCGCATATTGACCGGCTGGGTTTGAAAGCGGGTGGATTTATTTGCGGGGATGCACGTGAACTTCGAGGAATGGAGAATGGACATTTTGAAGCCGCATTGGTGTTAGGACCGCTGTATCATATCCTGGAGGAACAGGAGAGGCTCCGGGTGATTCAAGAGGCTTACAGGGTTCTGAAGCCCGGGGGGATCGTTTTGTTTGGTTATATCAATTCGTGGGGGGCGCTAAAGGCCGGAGTTACGGAATTCAGTGAATCCTTCCGGGAACTGGATAAGATTTATGATTATTTAACTGAACTAAAGCTGGATGAGAGCCGAGGGTTTACGGAATGTTACTTCACGGTCCCGCCTCAAGCCCTTAAAGAGGTGCAGACAGGCGGCTTTGAAATTCTTTCTTATGCTGGTGCTGAAGGTTTCCTGGCTGGCACGCAGACGGAGATTGGCCGGTTATACCGCGAGGACCGGGTAGTCTATGATAATCTGCTCCAGGCAGCGTCTGAAACCTGTGAAGCTCCTCAATTCAGGGATGCGACCGAGCATCTTCTTGTAGTGGCAAGAAAGCCGGCAGGGGAATAAACCCAATTCAGGAACGGGCATACTACCTTCATTAATCTAAGAGTGGAGGGCCAATGTGAAGACCATAGCCGATGCTGTTGTGGAAGTGTTGATTAATGCCGGAGTCAAAAGAATCTATGGAATCGTCGGGGACTCGCTGAATAACATGACTGATGCTATCCGTAAAAATGGTCAGATCGAATGGATTCATGTCCGCCATGAAGAAGTCGGAGCGTTTGCCGCCGGTGCCGATGCGTTGCTGGAAGGCAGTCTTGCTGTCTGCGCCGGAAGCAGCGGACCCGGGCATTTACATTTGATTAACGGCCTGTATGAATGCAACCGGTCCCGGGTACCCGTGCTGGCTATTGCAGCTCACATCCCCAGCGATGAATTCGGGAGCGAATATTTCCAGGCTACACATCCCGAGCATGTCTTTGGGGAGTGCAGCCACTATTGTGAAGTGATCACTACCCCCCGGCAGGTTCCGCGGACGGTGACCATGGCGATTCAGCAGGCTATCGCCAATCAGGGCGTGTCCGTAATCGTTCTCCCGGGGGATGTAGCGGCGCTGGCAGCGGAGAAAAATCCGGTGCCCGAGCACGTCATGTACCCCAGCAAACCTGTCGTGCATCCGTCCGAGGAGGAAATCGGCAAGCTGGCGTCTTACTTAAACAAGGGCAAAAAAATCACCCTGCTGTGCGGGGCAGGCTGCAGAGGGGCGCACGACAAACTGATGGAATTATGCAGCCGTCTCCAGGCCCCGATGGTGGTAGCCCTGCGGGGGAAAGAATATTTGGAGTATGAGAACCCGTATTATGTCGGGCTGACCGGTCTCATCGGCTATTCCTCCGGTTACCACGCCATGATGGACTGTGACGTGCTGCTGATGCTCGGCACGGATTTCCCGTATCGGCAGTTTTATCCGGAGCATGCAGCGGTGCTCCAGGTGGATATCCAGCCGGCTCACCTGGGGCGAAGAACGCATTTGGCGTATGGGGTTTGCGGAGACGTCGGCGCCACGATCGACCGTCTGCTGCCGCTGCTTACGGAAGAACATGACTCAGCTCACCTGAATAAATCCACCGAACGGTATGCCAAGGTTAGGCAGGGACTTGATGAGCTGGCCGTTGGTACACCCGGCCGCAAACCGATTCACCCGCAGTACGTAACCCGCCTGGTCAGTGAGCTGGCAAAGGAAGATGCCGTGTTCACCTGCGATGTGGGGACGCCTACCGTATGGTCCGCCCGTTATTTACAAATGAACGGTCAGCGGAGGCTGCTGGGCTCCTTTAACCATGGAACCATGGCAAACGCGCTGCCTCAGGCGATCGGGGCACAGGTAGCTCAGCCCGACCGCCAGGTCATCTCATTATCCGGAGACGGCGGTTTAGCCATGCTGATGGGGGATCTGCTTACCCTGAAACAATATCAGCTGCCTGTCAAGGTGATCGTTTTCAACAACGGAGCATTAGGTTTTGTTGAGCTGGAGATGAAAGCCGCCGGCTTTCTGGAAAGTGGCACCGAACTGGTCAATCCGAATTTCGCCGAGGTAGCCCAAGCTATTGGGCTTGCAGGCATCAGGGTGGAAGACCCGGCGGAGCTGGAGGAAGCTCTGACCCGTGCTTTTGCAGAAGAGGGACCGGTGCTGGTCGATGTGGTCGTCAACCGACAGGAATTGTCGATGCCGCCGAACATTACGTTTAAGCAGGCACAAGGCTTTGGACTCTGGATGATGAAGGCCGTATTAAGCGGGCGCGGTGACGAACTCGTCGAGCTGGCCAAGACGAATTTAATCCATTAAATCGGTTTGAACAGGCCTCCAGGCTTATTTCCATTTGGATATAAGCCTTTTTCATTGCTTTCCTGCCTCGGTAAAAGGTTTCTCTCCGCCAGGTTTTGCGTTAATATGAAAAGCAGTGGGTTTTCGGCAGACCATTACCGCACTTGGCATGCGGATCAATCGTCGCGCCATAGAGGGAGAGGTATGGTAGAGAATGGAGCAGCATAAAATGGTCATAAAACAGGCCGAGCTTTTCGTCCGGGAGCAGCTTGGCTCCGACAGGAGCGGGCATGACTGGTGGCATATCGACCGGGTCAGAAAGATGGCCCTGGAGCTGGCCGGTCTTGAGGGAGCGGATCCGTTCGTCTGTGAGCTGGCCGCCTTATTGCATGATGTGGCCGACGAAAAACTTAATGAAAGTAAAGAAGCCGGACTGGAGAAGGTAGACAGCTGGTTAAGCATGCATCTAAGCGGCAATCCATATGAGCCTGTTATCTCGCATATTAGGTCTATTATTTCCACGATGTCCTATAACGGGGGGAGCAACCCGCCGATGACAACGCTGGAAGGCAAAGTAGTCCAGGACGCCGACAGGCTGGACGCGATCGGAGCGATCGGCATTGCAAGGGCTTTTGCTTACGGCGGCTCAAAGGGGCGTTCCATGCACGAGCCCGGCAAGGATTTTACCGGCATTTCCTACCGCAGCGAGGAGAATACGACGGTGCACCATTTCTACGAAAAGCTGCTGAAGCTGAAGGACCTGATGAATACCGAGCACGCCCGCAGGCTGGCCCAGAAAAGGCACCAGGTAATGGAACAGTTTTTGGAGCAGTTTTATAAAGAATGGGAAGCGGTCGACGGCAGGAATGCCTGACAGGCCTAATATTAAGGGAAACACAGGTGATCGAAGTGAGAATTGCTTTTTTTGATTCGGGAATCGGAGGACTCACAGTTTTAAGCGAAGCGATCCGGAGGCTGCCTGCCGAGGATTTTCTATATTTTGCCGATACCCTTCATGTTCCTTACGGAACCAAATCGCTGGCGGAAGTGAACCAATATGTCAAAGAGTCGGTTCATGCGATTATGCAGGAAGAAATCAAGGCGCTGGTCGTCGCTTGCAACACGGGTACCAGTGCGGCTATTTCCGAGCTCCGGGAAATGTATTCCATTCCGATTATCGGCATGGAGCCGGCGGTCAAGCCTGCCGTAGAAAAGAGTCTGGGAAAGGGAAGACGGGTTCTGGTCTTTGCTACCCCCCTTACCTTGAGCCAAGTTAAATATACCGAACTGGTAGCCCGGGTGGATGATCATTCGATCGTGGATTCTTTTCCTCTGCCCGAGCTGGTGCCTTATTGTGAAAGCCTGAACTTTGATCCGGTTGAGATCGGCCATTATTTCAGGACCAAGCTGGCGCCGCTGGATTTAAATCAATACGGCACGGTTGTGCTGGGCTGCACACATTATCCGTTCTACAGGGACATCCTTCAAGATGTGCTTCCGGCACATCTTGAGCTGATCGACGGCAGCAAAGGAACGGTCAAAAGATTAATCTCGATGCTGGACGAACGGAATTTGCTTGGCTCGCGGGGAACCGGCAGCATTAAGCTGATGTGCTCCGAATCCAATCCCGAGTATGTAGTTAAAATGGAGAAAGCGCTGGCCTATCTTCAGCAGAAAAGCCCTGCGAAGTAGCGGTTTGGCAGAACATCAGCCCTGTATAGTCGACTACTAGAGTGCGATATCCATATAACAGCAGCAAAAAGTAGACGGAACGCAAGATGTTCACGTCTACTTTTTGTTATGCCGCAAAGGGGTTATCCGCCCAAACCTACCTATATTCAATAGACATCCTTGCAGTAGCGTTTGCTGCGCTTCAGCTCGTTCAGATAATGCTCTGCCTGCTCGGCGGTTAATCCGCCATGCTCGCGGATCATCTCCAGGAGTGTCTTGTCCACGGAGCGGGCCATTTCGGCCGCATCTCCGCATACATAAAGATAAGCGCCGCCATCCAGCCAGTTCCAAAGCTCGGCGCCGTGCTCAGCCATCCGGTGCTGGACGTAGACCTTCTCGGGCTGATCCCTGGAGAACGCAGTGTCCAGGCGATGCAGCAGGTGTTTGTTCTGGTACGCCTCGAGTTCGTCCTGATAATAGAAATCCAGCGCAGCATAGTGTTCGCCGAAAAACAACCAGCTGCGCCCCGCAGCCCGCAGCGCTTCCCGTTCCTGCAGGAACCCGCGGAAGGGGGCGATGCCGGTGCCTGGCCCGACCATAATGAGGTCGGCATGCGGATCAGCAGGAGGACGGAAGTGAGGGTTCTTATGAATGAAGACGGGAACCTTATCGCCCGGCTGCAGCAAGTCGGCCAGAAACGTGGAGCACACGCCTTTTCGCAGTCTTCCGGCATGTTCATAGCGAACCGTTGAGACGGTGATGTGCACCTCCTGCGGGTAAAGCCTTGAGCTGGAGGAGATCGAATAAAGCCGGGGCTGAAGGGGGCGAAGGTGCTGAATCCACTCGCTGGCGGTGACCGCGGCCGGAAATTCCTGCAGCAGATCTATGAGCTGACGATGGCGGAGCCATAGGGTTTGCTCATCAGCCTCTAGGCGGTCAGCCAGCTTGCCCCGATATGTTTCCCTCGGATTGGCCCGAATGTAATCAAGCATCCCCGGCGTAACCCGGTGTATATCATAACGGTGTACAAGGGCATCTCTGAGGGTCATGGATTCGTGGTTTACGATGACCTCATAAGAAGCTTCGAAACCGAGCAGTTCAAGCAGCTCATCTGCAAGCTGCGGGCAGTTGGAGGGCCAAATGCCAAGCGCGTCTCCGGCTTCGTAGGTCAAACCGCTGCCGCTGAGGTCAAAGGCGTACTGGCGAGTTTCCTTAAGCGATCCCGGCCGATTGAGCAGCCGATTCAGCAGCAGCCGTGCCGGAAAAGGTTTCTGCCTGCTGTACCTGGCTGATACATTGGCCGATTCAGCGGCCGATTCAGCCCTTTCGGAGGCAGCCGCATGCAGCAGGCGGACAGAAGCCTCGGCGGCTTGGCTGCTCCTGTTGGGTGAAGCCAAGGAAGAAGAGGGCGCTTGGATTTCGGCAAGCAAAGGAGGGATCACGGACAGCCAGCGATCTATCTCCTCCTGATAATCCCGGTCACAGCAGGTGCATGCCAGGATTCGCTTAGCGCCAAGCTCCTGCAGCCGGCTATCCAGTTTTCTCCCAAACTCGCAGAAGGTGTCGTAACTTGAATCACCAAAAGCCAGAACCGCATAGTTCAGCTGTTCTAAACGAGGGGCATCTACAGCCTTTAAAGCCTGGAAAAAGGCAGCCCCCTGATCCGGCGGATCTCCCGCTCCAAACGTGCTGACGGAGAATAAGACAAACGACTCCTGAGCCAGTTCCTGTACGGTGATGCCGTTCATGCCGACAAGCTGCACGTCAATGCCTTGTTGCTTGAGTTTGCCGGCGCTGTAGGCGGCGGCTTCTTCCGCATTTCCGGTTTGCGAGGCCCATACCATCGTGACCGGCCGGATCGAAGCGGCGGAAAACGGCAAAGGCTCAAGAACGGACGGAGCCAAAGTGGACGGGCCGGGTGCGGGCTGTTCATGCTCACGGGTTTGTGTTATGTCTTCTGCAAAGAGACCTGCCAGCAGACCGTTGACCCAAACCCGCTTTAAGGGGTCCAAATCCGCCGAAGGGGGGAGGGAAGGAACCTTTTTAAAGGAAAAATGGCTTCCCATGCCCTTCAGAAATCCCGAAAGGTAGGCCTGATCGCTTTCTGTCAGCTCCATCTTCTGTGAAGACGGGATACCGAGCATGCTGGAGAGAACGGCGATTTTGTCCTGGCGCATGCCGTCACTGGACGGATTGCTCAAGCGGGACGGCTGCGAGGTATCCGGTGCCGACGGCTGAGTCTCCGCCTTGACCAAAGATACGGCGCAATGCTTGAGCTCTGGCTGCAGGGAGACAGGATCGACTGCATCCAGCGTAACTTCATTGATGGCCAGCTTGCTGCCGTAGAGATCGTTCCAATGGATCGGGGCGAAGCAGCTTCCTGGCTGCACCCGGTCTGTAAGCACCGCAGGGAGAAGGGCTTTTCCTCTCCGTGAAGCAATCTCGACCAGATTTCCCTCCTGAATGCGAAGCTGCCGGGCGTCTTCCGGATGGATTTCAAGGAAAGGACCAGGATTGAGTTTATTCAGCTTGGCGACCTTCCCGGTTTTGGTCAAGGTATGCCATTGATGCTGCACTCTCCCGGTATTAAGCACAAAAGGGAAGTCCTCATCCGGCAGTTCCGCCGGAGGAAGATAAGGGCGAGCCCAGAAGACGGCCCGTCCATGCTCCGTCGGGAATCTCAGCCTTTGCTGTTTATTGGCCTGGGTCTGCGTTTGTGCCTGCGGAAATCGATACCGGATGGGGTTGCGTCTCTGCGGGTGTTCCGGATGAGGACCGCAAGGCCACTGGATAGGGCCTTCCTGCAGAGAAACATAGTCTGCGCCTCTCAAGTCGTAGCCTGTGGCCGGGTTCCAGGCCGCCTGGATCTCCTCGTACACCTGACGGGCGGAAGTATAAGAGAAAGCTTCGCTAAAACCCATGGCGCAGGCTACCCTGGCGATAAGCTGCCAATCGGGAAGAGCCTCGCCGGGCGGTTCAACCGCCTTCTGCATCAAGGTTACGTTCCGTTCGGAGTTGACCATTACGCCTTCGCCTTCGGCCCATAGAGCACCGGGCAGCATAAGGTCGGCATAACGGTTCGTTTCAGTATCGATGAAAGCGTCCTGGGTGATGACCAGTTCGGCCGCCTGCAGGCCCTCAAGCACTTTGCGCCGGTTAGGCACCGTTGCGGCTGGATTGGTACAGATCATCCAGCAGGCTTTAATCTCTCCGGCGATCATGCGTTCGAACATCGAGATGGTTCCTGGCTGAACCTCCGCCCGGAGCGATCCGCGGGGAAGCCCCCACAAGCGTTCGGTATGCTCGCGGTCCGCCTCGTCCAGCAAAGTACGCTGGCCGGGCAGGCCCGGTCCCATATAGCCCATTTCCCTGCCGCCCATAGCGTTGGGCTGGCCGGTCAGCGAGAAAGGGCCGCTTCCGGGACGGCAGATCGCCCCCGTCGCCAGATGCAGATTGCATATCGCATTTGTATGCCATGTGCCGTGTGTGCTTTGATTTAATCCCATCGTCCATAAAGACATCCAGTTGGAAGAACGGCCGATCCAGTCCGCCGCTTTCCGGAGGTCCTCTACAGGAATCCCGGTCCAGTCCGCTACCCGCTGAGGAGGATAGTCCTCAAGAAAGGAGGACAGAGTTTCAAAGCCCACCGTATGGTCCATGATAAACGATTCATCGATATCCCCCTTCTGAAGGAGCAGGTGGAGCAGGCCGTTCAGCAGGGCCAAATCGGTACCCGGTTTGATGCGGAGATACAGGTCTGCTTTCTCGGCGGTTGCCGTACGCCTTGGATCGACGACGATCAGCTTGGCGCCGGCTTTGACGCGGTCCATCATGCGAAGGAAGAGGATTGGGTGACAGTCCGCCATATTGGCGCCGATAACGAAGAAGAGCTCTGCCTGATCCAAGTCGTCGTAAGAGCCCGGCGGCCCGTCTGCTCCAAGAGACAGCTTGTAGCCGCTGGCTGCGCTGGCCATGCACAGCCTGGAATTGGCTTCGATATTCGAGGTCCGGATAAATCCTTTGGCCAGCTTGTTGACCAGATATTGCGCTTCGAGCGACATTTGTCCGGACACGTAAAACGATACGGCATCCGGACCATGCTCGCGGACAATCGCTTTGAGGCGATCCGCGGTCTCTTGTATGGCTGCGTCAAGGCCTATCGGTTCAGGGGTGGCTTGGCGGGAGCGGCGCACCAGCGCCGCAGACAGTCTCCCTGAATCTGTTACGGGAATCGCGGCCGTACTGCCTTTTGTGCAAAGCCGTCCGCGGTTGGCCGGATGCTCCGGATCTCCTTTTATCCGAATAATCTGCTCGTCCTCAACCTCCATAATAATCCCGCAGCCTACGCCGCAGTAGGGGCACACACTTCGGACTTGACGGACATTCATCAGTCATCACCACCATCGGAAGAATTCATGCTTAGAAGTTTACACCCGACTGCGCTGCGGCCCAGCTTCTCTTCCAGGAACGGGTTACCGCGTAGAAGACGAGGGTGGTCAAGAGCACGATGGAGCCGACCACCAGGAATCCGGCAACTTGGGAACCGGTATGCTCCTTTAACGGGCCAAGTACATAGGAGGGAAGGAGATAACCGCCAAGACCGCCTGCTGCGCCAACAATACCTGTAATAACGCCGATTTCGCTGGAGAACCGCTGAGGAATGATCTGGAAGACGGAGCCGTTGCCCATACCGAGGCAGGCCATCATAACGCTGGTATAGCACAGCATCACTACAAAAGAGCCGGGCATAGAAGCAATTGCGAAGGCGGATGCGGTTATAACGCTAAAGAGAATGAGCAGCAGCCGGATTCCGCCAATCCGGTCGGCGATCCAGCCGCCTATGGGGCGGAAGAAACTGCCGGCAATGACCGTAACGGTAACAAGATAGCCGACTTCCACTTTGGTCAGGCCGCCAGGATACACATGATCTCCGTATACGTCGTAGAAGAAGATGTTGGCATAATTGGCGAAGCCGACAAAACCGCCAAACGTGATGGCATAAAACATCGAGAACCACCATGTATCTGCATGCTTGAACACACTCAAATAACTTTTGAGAGGTTTGGGTGCCGGAGCATTGGGAGCATCTTTGACGAGCACAGCATAGACCGCCATGATAATGCCCAGCGGGATCAGGGCCAGTCCAAACACACTGTGCCAGCCGTAAGTTTCCGCGATTTGCGGACCAAAGAAGGTAGCTAAAGCGGTTCCGCTGTTGCCTGCGCCGGCAATGCCCATGGCAAGACCTTGATACTGCGGCGGATACCAGCGGCTGGCAAGGGATAGAGAGACAGCAAAGCTGGCTCCGGCAAAGCCGAGCAGAAACCCGATCACGTGGACCTGGAGAAGACTGCTTCCTCCCAGCCAGCCCCACAGGAGCGGGATAATCGTCAGGAACATACCGGTTAAACCGGCCTTCTTACAGCCGATCCGATCGGCCAAGATGCCCATGGGAATTCGAAATACGGAACCTCCGAGTACCGGAATGGCCACCATAGCCGCCTTTTGGGTGTCGCTCAGGCCGAAATCCCGGGTAATAAACAGCGAAAGGGCCCCGCACATCACCCAAATCATGAAGCTCACATCGAAATACAAGAAAGCTGACAATAAACTAGGAAAATGACCTGCCTTGCGAAAGCTCTGGACTTTCATCTCCAAACTCCTCCTTGTCATTTCTGTATTTGTTTTGCATTTGCAACAAAAAAAGCCGACGAACTCAATCCGCACAAACACGGATTAGGGTTAATCGGCTTCGTTGCCAAAGTCAGACACTCCATTGTGGCTGGCTTTTCTTTATGAAAATCTTTAATGACAATATAATGGCTTTTCAGAACAGTGTCAATATAGTTGACACAAATTAAATTAAATTTGATTTAATATCAAAAAAAACTGATTAACATGTAATGAAAGCTAACAGAATATTGGGGATCCCCAGCCAGTTGTTAGCTCAAATGCTCGAAAGCTTCGGATCAATCAGAAGTTTAGCTCCCTACTGGAATCGGTTCATCCGGCGTTTCCTGCACAAGTCTGGCTTTGGAGAAGCCGCAGGTCCAGGTGCGGTAATATTGCGAATTTTTGCCGTAGGAATTGTCGATCAGCACATGGGGTTTGTCCATCAGGCAGGCCAGAATATGGCCGTGAAGCCTGGAGGTATGAATCTCCCGGTAGGAACCGAACAGCTTCACGGCTTTGCCGAGCAGATAGTCGGTGTATTTGTACCAGAACAAACGGGTTGGCAGGGAGCCGCCGAGCTTCTTGTCCAGCCGGCAGAAGCGGGTCAGATGGTGGGTTACCCGGCTTTCTGCATGCGTAAACAGCGAATCCCAGTCACGGCAGTCGCGCGGATCCAGGTCGGCGGCGTAGGGCTGATCACCGGCTTCAATGTCTGTGCGGAGAAAATATAACCGATCCTTCTCTACTTTGGTATTCGGCAGAATCGGCCACAGCTGATGCGCCATATCCGGCGACAAATAGACACGGCACCGGTTAAACTTCCGTTTAGCCAGCTCGTATCCGGCCTGATCGCGCACGAACAGATGAAGATCCGGATGAGCATTAAAGATAGCCGCGGAACGATCGTAGTTGGCTTCACGGCTGAAATAAATGGTCTGAGGCATCACGACAACACGATGGTCCGGGAAGCGCTTAACGACCTGTTCGCGGATTTCCTGGTGATGAACGTACAAATCGCCGAAATTGCCGCCGCCATGAAGGACAAAAATGCTGCCGGGAGCGGGCTTCAGATCCTCCGGGAAATCAAACAGATTATAACGGGCAAGGATGCGGATGCCGTAATCTTTGAAAAACTTTTCAGTGCCTTTCATGATCAGCATATCGCCGCCGTTGTTATGAAGCGGGTAATCCACGTAATAAATGTTTGAACCGGCCGGGATTGCCTCCAGAATGCCGGCGAGCTTTTCTTTTAATTTAGCCATTGGATGCATAGTCTAACGCCTCCTCGTTGGATGGTTTCTGCGCGGAAGAAGGGCTCTTCCGCTTATTTCGGATCATCTGCCGTACAAAAGCGAAGTCGCCGGAATCGAACAGGATCCGGCTAAGCGGAACTTTAAAGAAGACGGGGAAGGACAGCACGGATACGGCCAGCCGGACCAATGCTCCACACAGCAGGGCCATGGCAATGCCCGGAAGTCCAAGCCAAGGGGTAAATACAAAAAACAAAGCTGCCGTAACCAGGTAGGCCGCAATCTGCCGAACCAGCACAAGGCCAGGACGTCCAAGGGCATTGAAGGCTGAAGCCAAAATCCAGGAGCCGCCCCCGATAATGCATTCCAGCGACAGCAGGTAAAAGGTAGAGGCTCCGGCGAGGAAGGTGCTGCCGTAGAGCAGGCCAAGCATAAAGCGGCCGACAAACAAGCTGGGCACGATAATCACCGCCATGCCCAGCATGGAGATGCGGAAGGCCCGGCCGATTTTTTCGATAATCACCTTGTTCTCCATGCCCGTCACCTTCGGGAAGATTACGTTTGTGATGGCATTCTGCACGACATTAAACACACGGGACAGAGCATAAACGACGGAATAAAGCCCGAAGTCAGCCGGAGAGAGCAGAGCGACGATCACAATTTTATCCGTCTGATTGCTGAGCGTTCCCATCAAATCCATCCCGTACACTCTGGCCCCATAACTGTAGAAAGGCCGCAGGATCGGCCGTTCCACCGATAAGGTAAAAGAGCGCAGCTGCAGATGCTTCCTTAGCCGGATCAGCGCCCAAAGCAGCGTGAGCACCCCTGCGCCGAGGCTGACTGCTGAGGCTGCGGCCACATTCAGCGAGCCGAGCTGCCAAAGCGCAAGCAGGATGCAGAAATTGACAAACGGAACAAGAAACAGCAGCCCGTTATAGACCCCGAAGTTGTCCAGGCTCTGGGCAAGGGCAATGACTAAATTGGTCAGGACCGTGAGGGGAATGGCCGCCAGCGTATACAGCTGGGCGACCCTGATGATGCCCGGATCATAGTTTGCGAGCCACGCCGGCATGCAGAGCCAGGCTGCGGCTCCGGCCAGGAGGGCGGCCGGAAGCTGGATGCGCAGCGCGAGGGAGAGGAGCTGGGGTACGCTGCCGGTCTTATTTTTCAAATTGTAAATAAGCGAGGTAGGAAGGCCGAAACCGATCAGGCTGCCCAGCAGGGCTGGCCAGAACAGCACGGCGGACAATTCTCCTTTGCCGCTAGCGCCTAGCATGCGTGCGGTGAGGATAGAGGTTAAGGTCGTGATCATGAGGACAAACAAATTGTTAAAGCTGGTTCGCATGATCGTTTTAGCCAGGCTGTTACCGCTGAACAATTGTTTGGCTGCAGCAATGGGTTGCATGGTGGCAGCCTCCTTTCTCGACTGCGGATCAGTCGGTCAAATATTCCCGGTATTTATTTTTGAACGGGTTCAGCACAAAGCCGATGCCTTTGATATAGCCGAGCGCCGCTCCCATGTTCCGTTTAAGCGTCTCTTTGCCAGTCAGGTAAAGCAGCGTCCACATTAAAGCCAGGTATCCGGAAGCTCCGGCTTTGCGCATATTCAGCAAATAATAATGATTGACGGCTGTAGCCATAGCTACCTTGCCAGCCCTGTCGCGGGAGCGCGGCGACTCGTGGTGGAGAATTTTCAGCTGCGGATTAATGACAAGTTTGCCGTATTTGGAGGCCAGCGCACACATGTACAGATCGTCGCCTACTGCGTAGCTCGTCATCCAGGGATAGGGAAGCATATCGCGAAGCGATTCGCGTTTGAAGGACATATTGCAGCCGTGAAAAATTTCCGTTTCAAACATCGTGTCCGTCTCGTTCCAGTACAGCAGGGAGCCGGCGAGACTGCTGGGTGACAGCTTGCCCGGCGAAGTCGACATCTGACAGGTCAATACGCCCAGCAGCCTGCCCAGCGGGGTGGTATGAAGTCCTTTCGCTACGCCGCCGACGCCGACGATGCTTTCATCCTGCAAGTACGTGTTCATCAGCTTGCGGATATAAAGCGGGTCATCCAGCTCGGCATCATCGTCCAAATAGAGCACGACATCATGGTGGGCCAGGGTCAACGCTTCATACCGCGACAGCCATACCCCCGGTCGCGTCTTCTTGTAGTAGACCAGCTCAGCACGTTTCAAACGCTGGGCAATCTCGCGGTAATAATTAAGCACCTCTTGCGGAATATCGCCATCATCGACGATAATCCATTCGAGCGCCGTATCGTCAATTTGACGCTGCGCGGCGATCGACTCCAGGCAGCGGGTCAGATCCGGCACCCGGTTCCGGGTTGGAATAATGATCGAAACGTCAAACATAAAACACGTTCCCCTCCTTCTACAGCCGGATGGCTGAGGCGCCAAGCCGTTTATATTTGATGCCCGAATAAATGCCCCATAAATGCAGCATGCAGCAAATGGCAAAGAAACGGGCGAACAGGTCGCTGGAGCGGCTGCCGCCCGTCTTGGCCCGGTAGACGCTCATCGCTTTCCCGAAGGCAAGCTTCCGCATATAGGGAATAAAGCTGGAGTTTCTGGCAGCCGAAGTGAGCCGCAGGGCCTCGCCGATTTTGTCCCGGCTGCCGCCCGACTTGTAGATTTGGGTGATGCAGGCATTCATCAAATCGTACAGAAGCACCGGCAGGACAGGCTCCACCTCGGAGGCAAGGCCGGCCCGGGCAGCATATTGTTTAAACCGCTCTACCAGTGTGACATAACGGGCACCCATTTCCGGATTCGGGATCTTCATAATCGAGCCTTCCCGCTGCAGGTAATAATAGAAGGAACGGTTAAGGGAAGTGATCCGGCCGGCATGGCAGAGGACATACAAGTTAAACATCAGGTCCTCGGAGAAGATCTCCTTGTTTGGCTCAAACCGCACGGCATGTTCTTCGATCAGGGACCGGCGATACAGCTTGTTCCAGACTTCATGACCGTGTTCGTAGGTGAACAGATAGCGGTACATGTACTCTGCAAGGCCTA
The DNA here is from genome assembly GCF_001685395.1 of Paenibacillus yonginensis. NCBI lineage: Bacteria > Bacillati > Bacillota > Bacilli > Caryophanales > Paenibacillaceae > Paenibacillus > Paenibacillus yonginensis. The sequence continues at coordinate 1,355,352 of NZ_CP014167.1, forward strand.
ATTCCCGCACATTTACCGTTTCTTCACCAAGGTTCAGATATTTCCGCTCCGTATAATCGGCATAAACTTTATCATAGTTGCAAACGACGATATCGCTTTGAGTATCTTCCGCCAGCCGGACCATATGTTCAAACAGATCCGGTGCAACCCAGTCGTCGGAATCCACAAAAGCAAGATAATCACCTGTTGCCGCATCCATACCTGTATTTCTGGCGGATGACAAGCCTCCGTTGGCCTGAACCAGCGGACGGATCCGGGTGTCCTTCCGCGCATATTCGTTAATAATTGCCTGACTGCCGTCTCTCGTTCCGTCATTGACGACGATGATTTCCAGATTGGAATATGTTTGTCCGCATATGGAATCCAGACATTTCCGCAAAAAGGCTTCGACATTATACACCGGAACAATTACGCTTACCAGCCGTTCCATCGGTCTACCACGCTCCGTTCCTGTCCGTCTTCCTGCCCCGGCCATCCATCGTTGTAGGCACGGGTTCAAGGGTTCTAGAGGATTTCAGTGTCAGTTTACTATTCAGGCATGGGAACGTACATACCACTTTTGTGTACTTTTAGAGGTGCTAAACGAACCATCCGCCTTATGTGGATTTATGACATATGGGGTTGTTGAGTATGATATAATCGGAATTAATGTTAGATTTTGCGAAATAAGGGCGCGAGCGAAAGGAAGAGGGACGGTATCGTTCCAAGCTTCCGGATGTACAATGTGGAAAGCTGGCTACAGCCAATCATTGGAGGGAAAAGAATCAATGAAGCAACCGGCGGGTTTTTGGATTCGGCGGAATTGTCAGCGCAATTATGGTTGGGGTTAGAGAGGACAAACGGGCTATTCATGATTTTATTGCGGGCACTCAGGTCGTATATGATTAATCGGTTGATGTGAAAAAAAAAGCGTCCGCTGCCGACCCAAAGGTTGGCAGCGGACGCTTTTTGTTTGAGCCTGGATCAATGGCGGTTACGGATTCAGCAGCTTTTTGACATCGGCATTGACTGCGCTGACGTCCACGGTGGAGACGGCGTTGTCGCTCAGCTTATATTTCTGCTTGAGCTTCAGGATGCGGTAGACGTGCTGGTCTATTTCCTGCTCGGCAAGCTTGCCGCTGCCTGCGGCCTTCCGCAGCGCTTCAATTACAGCGGTTTCGCGATCTGTATCATGTCCGACGAGCACGATATCGCTGCCGGCTTGAATAGACCTGACCGCCGCTTCGGCGATCCCGTAATGTTTGACAATGCCGCCCATGGTCAAATCATCGGTAATAACTACGCCGTCGAAACCCAGTTTGTCCCGCAGCAAACCGGTGATCATCTGTTTGGACAAGGAAGCGGGATAGTCAGGGTCAATTTTAGGGATCAGCAGGTGAGCGACCATCACCATGTCCGTTCCCTGCTTTACAGCGGCCTGAAAAGGCAGCAGCTCAAAGGCTTCGAGCTGTTTCAGGGATTTGTTCACAACAGGCAGCTCCAGATGGGAATCCACCGAAGTATCACCATGTCCGGGAAAATGTTTGATTACCGCGGCAATGCCTTCGGATTGGAGGCCTTTAAGCACAGCGGTTCCGTTTTTGATGACTGCATCCGCGTCCGCTCCATAAGACCGGTCCCCGATAACCGGGTTATTGGGGTTGCTGTTGATGTCCATCACAGGCGCGAAATCGAGATTAAATCCGACTGATTTAATCTCTTCGCCGAGCGCTTGACCGATGCCGGTCGCATAAGCGGTGCTGTTCTTTTGCCCGATGTCCTTGGCCGTCGGGATTTTAAGATAAGGCTCCGGCATGCGGCTGACCCGCCCGCCTTCCTGGTCGGTGCTGAGCCAAAGCGCGGCTGGATTCGGTTTGTTTGCTTTCTTGAGCTGGTTAAGGAAAGTCAAAGTTTGATTGGCGTTTGTAATGTTGGGTTTATACAAAATAAATCCGCCAACCTTGTAGGTTTCGATCATTTTCCTGGCGTCTGCCTGCAGCTCAGTTCCGTCGAGGCCGACGATCACCATCTGGCCGATTTTCTCATTCAGGGTCATGTTGTCCAGCTGGGCTTGTACCGGATCTTCCGGTTTGCCAGGGGCTTCGGACGGTTGCTCAGAGACGTTGGGCACCGCCGCAGAAGATGCTGGTGAAGCAGGAGTGGACGGACCAGCCCCTGCTGTAGACGCCGTTGGTGCTGGCGATTGTACAGATTCAGCTTGCTGGCCTCCTGATCTGGCGCAGCCTCCGGCCAATAACCCCATAGACAATGCGGCCAGCAGGAGAACCGCTTTCGGATAAGTCATCAGACTAAAAAACCTCCTTACTGTAAATAGGCATGCCACCAGCTATAGGCTCACTTTCTGCTGCATGCGTTGTTTATTATAACTTACGGACGTTTAAGAACAGAAATCTGTTGCAGCCCGGATGCCAGACAGTAGACAAGTTGGGTATGTAGTGCGAGAATAAAAACTATTCGGAAAAAGCGCGTACTCCGCAAAAGCCGCTTGCTGTTCGGAAATTACGCAGGAGAGATTCAAAGGGGGATACCTAACATGTACACGATAACGGAAATGTCGATAGAGGATTATGAGGGAGCTTACCGTCTATGGGAGATTACGCCGGGGATGGGGCTCAGCTCGGCTGATTCCAGGACAGCGATCGCTTCTTTTTTAAGCCGGAATGAAGGATTAAGTTATGTCTGCAGGCAGGGTGAACAAGTTGTCGGCACGGTACTGTGCGGTCATGACGGCAGGAGAGGGTTCCTCTACCATGTTGCGGTAGACCAGAAGCACAGGGGGCAGGCGCTGGCTGGGCAGCTAGTGGCCAGGAGCTTGTCCGGACTGAAAGAGCAGGGCATTGAGAAATGCCACCTGATGGTGATTCAAGACAACGAAGTGGGGAAACACTTCTGGTCGAAGACAGGCTGGCAGTTAAGGGATCAAATTTTGTTTTATTCGCATCATACCTAAAGGAGGCCGCAATGGACAGGAATTCTACGGAGCAGGGAGTGGCGGCGGCGTCCGGAGCAGAACCGGCCGAGCTGGCCCAATCAAGACGTATTTTATTTGTGGTTATTTTAGGCATGCTTTCGGCGATCGGTCCTTTTTCACTGGATATGTATTTGCCAGCGCTGCCGAAAATGGCTGGAGAGCTGCATACCGGGACTTCGGCTGTGCAGCTTAGCCTGACATTCTGCATGCTGGGGCTGGCGCTTGGACAGCTGCTGGCGGGTCCGCTCAGCGACACGATGGGGCGCCGCAAGCCTTTGATTGCCGCGATGGCTCTTTATGCTGTGTCTTCGCTGCTTTGCGCGTTTAGCCCCACTATTACCGTTCTCGTTATTCTTCGGTTTATTCAGGGACTTTCAGGTGCAGCCGGGATTGTTATTTCCCGTGCCGTGGTACGTGATTTATTTTCAGGCAAAGAGCTGACGAGATTCTTCTCCCAGTTGATGCTGATCAACGGGGCAGCTCCGATTGTAGCTCCGGTGCTGGGAGGGCAATTTTTGAGATTTATGTCCTGGAAAGGCGTGTTTGTTTTCTTGTTTATCTTGGGACTTGTGCTGCTGCTGGCCGTCCTGCTGGGTCTGCCGGAGACGCTGCCGAAGCAGCGGCGCCACAGCGGCGGCTTGTCCAGCACGCTCCGGACCTTTGGACAATTCGGCAAAGACCGTTTGTTTGTCGGCTATGTGCTGTCCATGGGGCTGGTGTCTGCGGGCATGTTCTCATATATTTCCGGTTCTTCGTTTGTGCTGCAGAACCTGTACAGCGTATCTGCTCAAAGCTACAGTTTGATCTTTGCCCTAAACGGATTGGGAATTATCGTGGCATCCCAGGTTACCGGCCGGCTGGCTTTAACCCAAGATGTCCGCAAACTGTTTGTTATCGGACTGGGGATTGCTTTGGCGGGAAGCGTCGGTTTGCTGCTCACCATTTTGCTGGACGGCGGGCTTCTTGCCGTGATCTGCTGTTTGTTCCTCATTGTATCGAGCGTCGGGGTTGTCAGCACAACGTCCACTTCATTGGCGCTGCAAAATGCAGGGGCGGCAGCCGGCAGCGCATCCGCACTCCTTGGTCTTCTCCAGTTCGTATTCGGTGCGGCAGCTTCGCCGCTTACGGGACTTGGCGGCAGTGCAACGGCGGTACCTATGGCATTGACGATCTTCACTGCCGAGGTCTTGGCCGTATTGAGCTGCATCGTGCTGATTCGAGGGCGGAAAGCGAAGAATAGATAAGCAGAAATATAGAAATACGCGTTGATAGCCGGCGGGAATCCCGCCGGCTTTTTCTGTTCGGATGTTTTGGAGGGATGAAGCTTCTGCCCTGTTTTAAGAGGAAGCGGTTCCCCTTAATGGAAAAGGGGTACTGCTTTTATTTTCGCAGTATTAATTGTAAGATTAATAGATGTAAATAATTTAATAAATCCTTGTAAATGGAAAGTGAATGTGGCGATGAAAACCTTTTTGCAGCTGAATACTATTTTTCTCAGCATGATCATGGAAGCTATTCCGTTTGTACTGCTTGGCGTTATTGTTTCGGGTGTGATTCAAATTTTCTTAAAGGAAACGACAATCGCCCGGATTATGCCTAGAAACCGTGTTTGGTCCACCCTGCTTGGCTGCGGACTCGGCATCTGCTTTCCCGCCTGCGAATGCGGGATTGTCCCGATCACGAACCGGCTCCTGCGCAAAGGCGTTCCTCTGCATGCCGGAATTGCTTTTATGCTGACAGGTCCGATCATTAACCCGGTTGTGCTGTTTGCTACTTATATCGCTTTCGGAAATGATTGGAGGATGGCGGCAATCCGGGCGGGCATGTCGATTGTTGTTGCCTTTGTTGTAGCGGTTGTTCTGTCGATGCTGTTCCCTGTTCTTCCGTTCCGGACTGGAAATCAGGCGCTGTCCGGAAGTGAAGGCCTGGTGGCTGCCACTTCTGAAGCTCCATCCGGCCCAGCTCCGAAGATTCCGCTGCGCCGCGAGCTGATGATGGTGATGGAGCATGCGATTGAGGAATTTTTCTCCGTCGGTAAATATTTGGTGATCGGTGCTTTTATTGCGGCCAGCATGCAAACCTTTCTTCCGACCTCGACCCTGCTCCATTTGGGAAGCAATCCGGTGACAGCGTCGCTGGTCATGATTGTGTTGGCTTTTGTTATGTCGCTCTGCTCGGAAGCCGACGCATTTATCGCTTCGTCGTTCCGCAGCACGTTCTCGACGGGGGCTTTATCCGCTTTCCTTGTATTTGGACCTATGGTTGATATTAAAAACACTTTGATGCTGCTTGGCGTATTCAAAGGCAGATTTGTAGCGGTACTTATCGGTCTGGTGGCGGTTTGTACGCTTCTGTCGTCGCTGGTGGTGGGGAGGTTGTTTGGATGACCCGGTTATATGTGCTGCTGGGATTTATTTTTTTGTTTGTGCAGCTTCATCTAAGCGGCAACCTGAACAAATATGTCAATCTGAAATATGCTTATTTATCCGTAAGTGCAATTGTGTTATTATCCCTGCTGGCCGTCTTTGAATTTACAAGGCTGGTGATCCGGGAACGCCGTCAGCGCGGGCTGGCTGAACAGGAGCTGGTCCATCCACATCACGCGCATAGTCACGAGCACAGCCATGCACACAATCACGAATATACGGGTGTCCTCGAATCCAATGCGGAGCTTTTGCAGGGATTTGATCACGGGCACGCGCACGGCCCTTCCACCCGCTGGGGGAAGAGGCTGGCGTACCTGGTGCTGGTCGTTCCGATCCTGACGGGCGTGCTGCTTCCGGTGGCTACCCTGGATTCCAGCTTTGTCAAAGCGAAAGGGTTCTCATTTCCTTCCGTTCAGGATACGCCGGACAACCCCGGCTTTCACCAGTTCCTGAAGCCGGACACCAGCGTGTTCTACGGCAAAGACAGCTATACGAAGATCTCCCGCAAGGAGCTGGGGGAATTCAGCGGATTAAGTTCCGTAGACTTGACGGACAAAACTTATTTGAAAGGCATGGAAGCCATTTATAATTTCCCGGATCCATTTATGGGGAAGACGATATCCTTCAACGGGTTTATTTATAAAGGCGAGCAGGTCAGCGATCACGAATATTTTGTGTTTCGGTTCGGCTTTATTCACTGCGTGGCGGATTCCGGCGTGTTCGGCATGCTCGTTGACTTCCCGGAAGGGACGGAGCTTGAGGACGACCAGTGGGTGCATGTCTCCGGCAAGCTGAATACGGAATGGTATCAGCCCTTCAAACAGACTATTCCGGTGCTGAAGGCCGACAAGTGGGAGAAGATTGATGCGCCGGAGGATCCTTACGTATACCGCATTTTTTAAGCTTCCTTATTCTCAAATTTTATTACTTGCTTTAGAAAGGAAACGTTATGAACAAGCTTTCATTCAGACCTTTAACCACGCGGCCGGTCTTGTACAGCGTAGTGCTGCTGCTCTTAAAGCTGCTGCTCCTGCGTTACTTCTTATTCCGCGACATTATGTGGAGCAAGGTGGGCGCCGACCTGTTTGCGCTCTGGCTTCTGCTTGCCGTGTTTGAACTCCTTATTCCGGCCAAGTGGGGCAAATACGTATACTTCGGATTAAACGCGCTTGTTTCCCTCATATTGTTCGCTTCAACGCTGTATTATGCGCATTTTGGATCGGTTCCGACTTATACGGCGCTTCAGCAGCTGCATCAAGTGCTGCAAATCAAAGCCAGTGTACAGTCAACCATCCGGCCGGAATATTATCTCTACTTCCTGGATCTGCCGATCCTGCTGATCGTTTGGCTGGTTCGGCGCAGAAAGGCGGCGCCTGCCGCACGCAAAAGCGTCGTTTGGAGAGCCGGGGTACTGGTCACCGCGATCGCCTGTTTTTTCCTGTCGGAACGAAGCATACAAAACAGCGACTCGATCGTCAATGAAATCGTGCAGGTTGAGCATTTGGGATTTATGGATTATCAGGTGGCGGCAGCGATCAAAACGAGCAAGGAAGATGCCTTGATCCGCAACGGGAACATTGAGGATACGGTCAAAAAGATTCATGATCTCCAGAGCACCTATGTCTATAATGATAAAACCGGCGGAGGAGCGGTTTCCGTTACCCCTGCTCATTTTGGTGCTGCCAAAGGCAAAAATCTGATTGTGATCCAGATGGAAGCCTTTCAGAATTTCCCGATCAACCTGAAAATAGGAGGTCAGGAGGTTACGCCCAACCTGAACAAGCTGATCGGCTCAAGCTATTATTTCCCTTATGTGTACCAGCAGATCGGGCAGGGCAATACGTCGGACGCTGAATTTATGTCCAATACCTCGATCTATCCGACAGGCACGATTCCGATGTCTACCGGCTTCGGGGACCGGGCATTGCCAAGCCTGCCGCGTCTGTTGGAGAACCATGGTTATGAAGCTGATACCTTCCACGTTAATGATGTTACATTCTGGGATCGGATCAAGCTTTATCCGGCTTTGCATTTTGACCATTATTTCGACAAGCCTTATTACAATAACGATCACTTTAATGATTTTGGCGCCTCCGATGAAGAGCTGTATCGGGTTGCGGTGAACCATATGAAAGAAATCGCCGACAGCGGCAAACCTTTCTATACCCAGCTGATTACGGTTTCCAGCCATTTTCCGTTTAAAGTGCCGGAGGACCGCAAGAAAATCCAGATGCCGGATTCGCTGAAGGATACGCAGCTTGGCGATTATCTTACAGCTGTGAATTATACGGACTATGCTGTTGGGACGTTGATCGAAAGGCTTAAGCAGGAGGGGCTGTGGGACAATTCGGTGCTGGTGCTCTATGGCGATCATTTCGGTCTCCAGCCGGACCAGAATGATCCGCAGTGGGTCGAATCCCAGCTCGGCATCAAATACGACTCCAGAGTCTCGCGATTTAATATTCCTTTTATCATTCATTTGCCGGGAGAACAGCAGGGGCAGGTGGTCGATCAGGTTGGCGGACAGCTGGATATGATGCCGACGATCGCGAATCTGCTCGGCGTTTCGCTGCAGCAGGAGCAGTTTACGGCGTTTGGGCACGACCTGCTTAACATTGACCACAACGTGTTTGGCATGCGCTATTATCTGCCGACCGGTTCGTTCTTTAACGATGACGTTCTGTTCGTATCCGGGACCGGCTTTGACGACGGTACGGCGATTTCTCTCAAGACGCTGGAGCCTGTAACGGACTTTGAGAAATACCGCAAGGATTATGATTATATTCTCAAGCTGATGGGCTTGTCGGATGAATATGTGAAGCTCTTGCCGAAACGTGAGCCGGGGAACGAATAGATCCCCCAATACTAACAGATCCTTTAGAAGCCGGACATCCATAGGGGTGTCCGGTTTTTATGTGTGTATAAATTGCCATAAAGGATGGAAAAATACGGGGAAATATAAAACCAGCAAAGGAGAGTGCGGATGGAAGCTTTTCTGGAATCATTAAAGACCGAGCTCAGCGGCAGTACCGATGTCGTTTACCAAACCTTTCAAATCCACGGCACTCCTTGTACGCTGGTTTTTATTCCTTCGATCGTGAACATGGAAACCTTCGACCGGGAAGTCCGGGTAGCCCTGAAAGAGGAAGCGACAGCCAAAGATTCGGATATAGAGCAGTTTGCCGATCGGATTGAGAAAGGCATTATGTTCTCGATTCCTTGCCTGAAGTCAGAGGGGGTTCAGAAAGCGGCTTTTCTGATTGTACAAGGGAAAGCGCTTCTTTATGTCCCTGGAGTCAACGGTTTCTATTATTTTGAGGTAACCTCTTATCAGAAACGGGCGGTATCGGAGTCGCAGAACGAGCTGGTCGTGATCGGCCCCCAGGAGGCATTTAACGAAGATATTCATACGAACATTTCCCTGCTCCGGCACAAAATAAAACATCCGGATCTGAAAATGAAGGCATACACGATCGGCGAATACTCCCAAACCTCCGTTTATGTTTTTTATATTGAAGGAGTTGCCGAAAAAAGCAAGCTGGACGAACTCGACGCCAAAATCAAGCAAATTTCGATCGACGGTGTAATGGGAATCAGCTATCTGGCGGAGCATATCAAGGAGAAAATAACCCCTTTCCCTCAGTTTCAATATACCGAAAGGCCGGATTCGGTCGCGGCATCCCTCCTGGAAGGGAGATTCGCCATGCTGATTGACGGGACGCCTTCCGCATTGATAGCACCAGTAACGATGTTTCCCTGCTTCAATCCTCCGAGGACTATTACCAAAGTTATTTCGCAGGGAGCTGGATTCGGACTATCCGTTTCTTCTTCGCGGTGGTTTCCATGCTGCTGCCGTCCCTTTACGTTGCTGTTACTACCTTTCAACCTGAGATCATTCCGACAGCGCTGCTGATTACGATCGCTTCATCTCGTGAAAATTTGCCTTTCTCCGCTTTGACTGAAGCGTTGGTTATGGAATTAACCTTTGAAGCCTTGCGCGAGGCAGGCACACGGATCCCTAAACCAGTAGGATCGACGGTGTCGATCATCGGCGGTATCGTAATTGGACAAGCGGCCGTACAAGCCGGGATTGTGTCCGCCCCGATGATTATTGTCGTTTCCATAACGGGGATCGCTTCTTATATCATTCCGCATCTGGAGCTGGGGTTAGCTTTCCGGCTCATACGCTTCCCGCTGCTTCTTATGGGAGGAACGCTGGGGCTGCTTGGCGTGTTTGTTGCAACGTTTGTCGTTTACGGTCATTTGGCCAACATCCGTTCTTTCGGAACGCCGTATCTGTCACCGGTAGCACCGCTTGTGTTCAAAGACTGGAAAGACATCTTTGTCCGGCTGCCTTCTCCTTTTATGAATAAACGAACAAAAGCCTACACCCGGAAAAATACAAGGAGACAAACATGATTGGTCTGCTGCGATTATTTACGATGTTGTTGGTGATGGTTATACTGCTCACCGGCTGCTGGTCCAAAGCCGAGCTTAACGAAGGGTTGTTTATTGACGGCATTTATTTGGATAAAGGGCAGAAGGAGGGGGAAGTTCAGCTCTCTGTCAGCACTTTTATAACGGCAAAGCTGAAGGAAGGAGAAGCGAGCGGCGAACCCTTTGCCGTTATAACCAAATCAGGCGATAACATCCCGGATGCTTTTTCATCAATTCAGAAGGATTTGACACGACAGATCGATTTCAGTCATGTGCAGATCGTGCTGGTATCCGAGGAATATGCCAAGCTGGGCCTTGGCGAGATGTTCGACTGGTTCAAACGCGAGCCCGGAATTGAGCTTAATACCTATATTTTATCTGTTGAGGGAAAGGCCAAAGATATTGCTCAGATGACGCCGATCACCGAACAGCTCCCAGCGGACGTATTCAAACGTTTCTCTGTTCAAAACTACATGCTGAATTCGACGGTCAAACAGTGTCTGATCGCTTCGGAATCGGGGATGGGCTTTGCAATGACCGCCCTGAAATACGGGGATAAGAAGGTAGCAAGCGAAAATGGGGAAACGGAACGCTGGGCAGGGATTAAAGGGGTGGATGTATTCGGAGACCGAGCCTTGAAAGGGGAACTGAACATCGATCAAGGCCGGGCGATTTCCTGGGGCTTGGGCAAGTTCAGACACCAGGTCTATACGGTAAACTGGGACGAAGGAAGGAGTAAAGCAAGCGTGTTATTAACCCGCCTTCGCGCGAAGTTGATATATAAAGGGGAAGATGAGGACGGTCCCCTCTTCAAGATTGTTCTGAAAGGCAGAGGCAACCTGCGATCGAGTGTGGAGTCGAACGCAATTATTCTGGCTCTGCTGGAGAAGAAAGTCATCAAGGATATGGAGAAAGCTTTGGCCAACACGAAGGAGTGGGGGGCAGATGTGCTGAATTTAGGGATGCTGATGGAATGGAACAGCCCGAAGCAGTGGGAGTCTTGCAAAGATTGGTGGGCGGAGGTTTACCGGAGCAAAGCCAAATTTGAGATCGGCGCCAACATTGCAATAACGAACCAGGGATCCATGCGATAGATCCTTTATAACGAGAGGGGTTAAAGATGCAGACAACATCCTGGCAGCTGTTCAGGTTTGCTTATGTGTTTCTCTATTCGCAGTCCGCGATTTTCCTCGTTCCCAATTTGATTGCCTCTTCAGGTTACCAAGGCTGGATAGCTGTTCTCGGCGGCTTTGCTCTCAGTGTTGCTGTTCTCTGGTGCACTTATAGTGTTGGCAAGCTGGGCAAAGATAAACCCTGGTACATGTTCGGCCAGCAGGTGGTAGGAAAGTGGATGCATAAAGGATTTCTGTTTCTTGTGTTTGGCTGGCTGATTTATTATGCGGCGCTGGAGCTTGAGAACTTCAGTAAATTTTTTGGCTCGATCTATATGAGAGAGACACCTGGATGGGCGATTGTTCTTATTGTGGCTGCTGCCGTCCTCTATACCTCACGTTTAGGTTTTACCACGCTGGTTTATATGTCGGAAGGGATTTTCCTGATTACCGTTCCGGTTATTGCGATCCTTGTCGGTTTGTTTTTTCCGCAGGCCGATTTCCGGATGCTCCCGGCGCTGATTCACTACCACAATCCCGGACTGGCATTTAGAGATTCGGTGACCGTGGCCGCTTGGCTGGCGGAATGGGTAACTTTTCTGTATATAGCACCGGACTTCAAGTTTGAAAGGAAAGTCTTCAGGAATTTATTTTGGGCCGAAATTCTGACGGCTGTGTCGCTTCTGCTCGGCTGGCTGTTTATTCTTCTCAATTTCCGGCCTTATTTGGGGGGACAGGTGGAGTATCCTTATATGGAGCTGATCCGAGGCACTTCCAAAGCCGGAATGACCGGCAATATGGACAGCATCTTCATTGCGATCTGGGCGGCTTCGATGTTTATCCATAACTCTTTTTTGATTTATGCCGCTTCAAAAACCGCCCGCCAGCTGTTTGGTTTAAAAAAAATAAAGGGAGTAACTCCATTTGTGCTGGGCTTGGCCGTTCTGATTGCTTGTCTTTATGCGCGCAACCCGGTCGTCTTTGCCGAACACTATAATTCGATATGGCTCGCGCATCTCTGGATCGGGTTAGAATCTATTCCGGCCATTTATTACGCAGTTTCCCTGCTCCGCTGGAAGAAGTTCTGGGGGAGCGGCGTCAAGGCTAAACAGCAGGCTTCTGAAGGCTCGTAGCTCCTTTTCTTAAGCTGAAATAGAAGACTGTCTTCCCCGGATGTATTTTCGGAGTTTCGGAGGAAAGAGAGTCTTTTTTTAATGGGGGCGGCACAGTATACTGGAATAGGTTTCTTATCTTATTCTAATTGATAGCTAAAAGGAGCGTGCGGCATGGAAGATTACACAGCGCTGTTAGACGAGCTTCTCCGTCAGGAGCAGGAGCTGCAGTTTACCCAATTCAGCAACAACACGGCAGTTCGATTAGGGAATCTGATTCTGGACAAGGCCTTTGCCGAAGGCAAACAAATTACAGTCGATATCCGCAAGAATGGCATGCTTCTGTTTCATGCCAAAATGAATGACAACGGTTTAGGCAACGACCGGTGGATCGCGCGCAAAATCAATGTCGTTCATCATTACGAACACAGCTCCTATTACATACACGTCCGGATGAAGGCGGGAAATACAACGATCCAGGACAGCGATTTTATCGACCCTATGGAATATGCGGCAGAAGGTGGGAGCTTCCCGATCCTGATTAGAAATGTGGGGATGGTCGGCACGATCACCGTTTCTGGCCTGCAGGGCCATGAAGACCATGAGATGGTCGTAGCTTCGCTGCAAAAACTGCTCAACGTTTAAGCCCGGCCTTTAACTCCCGGTGCGGAGCGAACGGCTGTCCAGGAAATTTAAGTCCTCGCATATAAATCCCAATAATGTGCATACTAAATTCTGCCTTGCCTGTTAAAGAGTAGCACCACGCTCTAACAGGCAAGGCGTCGTTTTATACCGGAATAAAGTTGTACATCCAGAGGAGGATTTCTATGCTGACCCTAGGCCTTATTCTGATTCTCATTGTCTTGATCGCGGCTGCCGTTTACGGATTTACTTATGTTTATCCGTCATTTGGCGTGCCTGTTCACCGCTACAGGCTCAGCCCTTTTGAGCAGTCCGAGCAATTTAAGCAGGGGAAGTTTCAGAATCGGATTCCAACCCAATCGCTGGACGCCTCCGTTCCGAGCTTCTTCTCCCTATTTGCGGATCATTTGAAAAGCAAGCCGGAACGCCGTCCGCCGCACGCATTGCCGGTTATGAAGTCGAATCCGGACCGTCTCCCTATGCCCTTAACGGATTCGGTCACCTGGCTGGGCCACTCAAGCGTTTGGTTAAGGCTTGGCGGGAGACAGGTTCTCCTGGACCCTATGCTCGGCATGTATTCCTCTCCGCTGCCGGGATTTGGCGCCAAACGCTTTGAAAGCAAACCCCAAATAGAAGCCGGAGATTTGCCGCCGGTGGACGCTGTTTTTCTCTCGCACGATCATTTCGACCATCTCGATTACAGCACGATCCTGCAATTAGCAGGCAAGGTGGGACGATACTTTGTACCGCTTGGCGTGGGCAGCAGACTGGTTCGGTTCGGTATCCAGCGCGAGCTCATTCAGGAATGTGACTGGTGGGAAGAAGTAGAATGGCAGGGGATCCGGGCGGTTTGCACGCCTGCTCGCCATTTTTCGGGCCGGGCGCTGTTTGACAAGAATGCAACCCTCTGGTGCTCCTGGGTACTGATGGACTCGGCGAGCCGTGTCTATTTCAGCGGGGACAGCGGTTACGACGAGCACTTCAAGAAAATCGGGGACCTGTACGGCCCATTTGATTTAACCCTGATCGAATGCGGGCAATACGATCCCCGCTGGGAGCAGATCCATATGATGCCGGAGCAGACTGTACAGGCGCATAAGGATTTGAAGGGCAAAAGGCTGCTGCCCATCCACTGGGCGGGTTTTGCTTTGGCTATGCACGGCTGGACCGAACCGGTCGAACGGGCAGCTGAAGAAGCGGAGCGTTCCGGAGTCGAGCTGGTCTTTCCGCGAATCGGGGAATCCGTATCCCTGAAGGCAGAAGCTCCGGGCCCCCGGGAGAAATGGTGGAGAACCGTTTGAAATTCCTCCTTGCCAATTTCAGGAGATTCGGATATATTAAATTTGAACTTCATAATGGAACACGGGTGCTGGATGAAGTCCGGCTGAGATAGGAGCCTTATGCTCCTGACCGTTAATCTGATCCAGGTAATGCTGGCGTAGAGAAATCATCCGAATTGTTATGACCATTCGTGTTATTCTCGAATGGTCTTTTTTATTTCGGCCGCGGGGAGCAAGCACAGCTGCTTCCCGCGGATTCTCCGCCTGGCTGTAGCGCTTGGGAAAAGGAGGAGGCAGACGAAATGGGAATCCAAACGATGGATGGCCTTCACCGGCTGGTGGAGAAGCGACAAGACGAGCTGTTTCAGATCCTGGAACGGCTTATTTCTTGTCCAACGGTAAGCCCGCCGGCCCGCAATACGATGGGGGCACAGCAATATGTGGCCGACCTGCTGGAATCCATCGGGTTTGAAGCGGAGCTGTGGGAGGTTTATCCCGGCGATCCGAATGTAACGGCCGTTAAGAAGGGAAGCGCATCAGACCGGTATAACAGCCTGCTGCTGAACGGCCATATCGACGTCGCAGAAGTCGGGGACACCGGCGCGTGGGAACGAAACCCGTTTAAGCTGGTGATCGAGGATGGCCGCGCCTATGGCCGGGGAGCTAGCGACATGAAAGGCGGCCTTGCAGCTTTGCTGTTTGCTTTCAAGCTGCTGCATGAGGAAGGAATCGAGCTTAAAGGCGATCTTCACTTTCATTCCGTCATCGGCGAGGAGTCGGGCGAGGCGGGAACAAGGGCCTGCATGGAAAAGGGCTGCAGCGCAGATTTTGCCGTAGTGGCTGATGGCAGCGGCTGCAGGATTCAAGGACAAGGCGGCGTCATTACCGGCTGGGTTACGGTGCAGAGTCCGGTAACGCAGCATGACGGGCTTCGCTCGCGAATGATTCATGCGGGCGGGGGAGTCAAGGGCGCAAGCGCGATTGAGAAGATGATGAAGCTCATTCAGGGCCTGCAGGAGCTGGAGCGCCACTGGGCCGTCACCAAAAGTTATCCCGGCTTTGCACCGGGCAGCAACACAATCAATCCGGCCGTGATCGAAGGCGGCCGGCATGCGGCTTTTATTGCCGATCGCTGCGCGCTATGGATCACCGTTCATTTTTATCCCAATGAGGATTACGATTCGGTGACGGCAGAGATTGAAGATCATCTGCTGCGGGTCGCTGCGGCCGATCCCTGGCTGAAAGACCATCCGCCGGTATTCAAATGGGGCGGCAGGTCGATGATCGAAGATCGCGGCGAAATCTTCCCCGCGCTGGAGCTGGATACGCAGAATCCAGGTTTATTATCGCTGGCTGACTGGCATCGCCGTACTCATGGGAGTTTGCCCGAAGTCGGCATGAATCCGAGTGTGACAGATGCAGGCTGGATCGGCCGGGCCGGCATTCCGACGGTCATCTATGGACCAGGCGAGCTGGAGCAGGCCCATGCGGTCAATGAAAGCATATCCGTCCGGCAGCTCGTGGATTATGCGAAGGTCATGATCGGATTTATCACCGAATATTGTGAAACACCCAAAGGGAAGGGGAATGGGAAATGACGAAGACCGACCAAACGGCACAAGCCGCTGCGGCATGGACTCCGGCTGAGCATGAACAGGCGGAAAGTCCGGGACGGGGCAGGTTTACAGCCCGGCTTCACCGGTCTGTCCAGCGTGTCTGGGCCGGCTGCCATGCGCATCCTTTTCTGGAGGAGCTGAGAAGCGGAAGTTTGCCTCTGGACGTGTTTGCTTACTATATGAAACAGGATTACGTATTCCTCAAGGACTATGTCAAAATGTTTGCCTTGGGCAGTCTTAAAGCCCGGGACCTGGAGACAATGGGGAAATTCGCGGACCTGCTGCAGCAGACCTTGAATGTCGAAATGGAGCTGCACCGCCAATATGCCGAGAGGTTTGGCATCACCCGCGATGAGCTGGAAGCGACTGAGCCCGCACCGGTCACCCTGGCTTACACCAAATATATGCTGGACGCCGGCGCCCAGGGGACGCTCGGCGATGTTGTTGCTTCCCTGCTGCCGTGTATGTGGAGCTACAGTGAAATCGGCAGCGAAGCGGTCCGTCTCCATCCGGAATGTTTGGATCATGACCTCTACCGGGAATGGTTTGTCATGTACAGCTCGGACGAGTTTCGAAGTTTGGCCGATTGGTGTGTTCAGCTGATGGACCAGCTTGCCGAGGGACTTCCCGAGCGTGAGCTGGCCAGGCTGGAGGAACGGTTTGTCACGACCTCCCGGTTTGAGTATATGTTCTGGGATATGGCTTACCGCAAAGCCGCGTGGGACTTATGAGCATCAAGGAAACGGCTGGCCTTCCGTGCCTTTCGGTGCAGGAGCTGAGCTACGCCTTTGCCAAAGACAAACCGCTGTTTTGCAAGCTCAGCTTTGATCTGGCGGAAGGGGAATTTGTTTCGCTTCTGGCGCAGAGCGGTATGGGCAAAACGACTTTATTCCGTTTGATTGCCGGGCTGCTTAAACCGCAGAAGGGCGAAATTTATGCCCCTAAGCAGCAGATCGGCTATATGCCGCAAAGAGATTGCCTGATGCCCTGGCGGTCAGTGCTGGATAATGCCGCCGTAGGGCTTGAGGTCAAGGGCCTGTCTAAACGGGAGGCCAGACGACAGGCGTTCGAGCTGCTGCCGGAATTTGGCCTCGAAGGGACCGAACGCCGCATGCCGCATGAGCTGTCGGGCGGTATGCGGCAGCGTGTCTCCTTCATGCGCAGCCTGCTGGCCGGAGGGCGCCTGCTTCTGCTGGATGAGCCGTTCAGCGCTCTGGACGCGATGACCCGCATCAGCATGCAGGAGTGGCTGCTTCAAATCTGGGAGAAGCACCGGCCGACGATTCTGTTCATCACCCATGACGTAGATGAGGCTCTGCTGCTGTCGGACCGCCTGCTCATCGCTTCACATGCGCCGGTCTCCCGGCTGCATGGTCTTAAAGTCGGTCAGCCAAGACCCCGCAGCTACGAGACGCTGCTGACGCCGCCTTTTATAGATTTGAAGCAGCGGGTGCTTGAGCTGCTGCGTCCGGGGATGCCGTCACCCGAAGGAGCTTCGGCGCACAAGGAGGGGTGGGAATGAAGCGAATTCGCGATGTCTCCCCGTTTGTTCTGATGCTCGTGCTGGTGGCGGTGCTTTGGGAAGCCGCGACGACCTATCTGAATATTCCGCATTACATCATTCCCAAATTATCGGATGTGTTTCTTTCCCTGTGGGATAACCGCGGTCTGCTGGCCAAACATGCGGGAGTTACGTTTGGAGAATCCCTTTTGGGCCTGGCCTTCTCTATCGTGTTTGGCGTTCTGGCCGCGGTTTGGATCGAAGCCTCCGGCTTGGCCCAGAAAACGCTGTATCCGCTCATCATCGCTTCCCAAAGTGTTCCGATCATTGCCTTGTCGCCGATTATGGTGATGTGGTTCGGCTATGAGATCTGGAGCAAGGTGGCCGTCGTGATTTTGTTTACCTTCTTCCCGATCGCGGTAAATACGGCAGATGGCTTCCGCAGCGCGGATGCCGGCATCGGCGAGGTGCTGCGGACGATGGGAGCCGGCAGCAGACAGCTGTTCCTGAAGTGGAAGCTGCCCTCGGCCTGGCCGGGATTCTTCACGGGGCTCAAGCTATCTGCTACATACAGCGTAGGGGGCGCGACTTTGGGGGAATGGCTGGGCGGCGAATCCGGATTAGGCGTTTATACCAAAAGAGCTTCCAATATGCTTCGCGGCGATGCCGTGTTTTCCGGCGTGCTGCTTCTCGCGGCAATGGGCATGCTGATGTTTGCTGCGGCTCATCTGCTTGGCCGGATCTGTATGGCAAAGAGAAGAGAGCGCACATGACTGCTCTCTATTTATTTTTCTGAAAAGGGGAACGAAAAAAAGATGAACAAAGCTCTGCGATTTCATAAAAGCAGGCATCGGAATAATGACGGAAGGCGCCTAAAACTGGTACTCTTAACTATATGGCTTTGTTTGGCCGCAGGTCTCAGCGGATGTTCCGCCAATAAGTCGGCAGGCTCGGGACTTACCGAGGTAAACGTTTTGCTTGACTGGTACCCGAATGCGGTCCATTCCTTTTTGTTCGCCGCCGAGCAGGAGGGATACTTTGAACAAGAAGGCCTGAAGGTGAATCTGGAGACGCCGGCGGATACGAATGATGCGATCAAATTGCTGGCAGCGGGGAAAGCGGATCTTGCCATCAGCTACCAAATGCAGATTGCCCAGTCCCGGGCGGAGGATATTCCGGTCGTGTCCGTGGCAGCCCTCGTCCGCCACCCGCTGGATCAAATCTTTGTGCGTGAGGATTCGGACATTAAAAGTCCAAAGGATCTAGCCGGGAAAAAAATTGGTTATCCGTCAACACCTCTGAACGAAGCGATGGTGAACACGATGGTGGCCAGCGACGGCGGCGATCCTTCCCAGGTCAAATATACCGATATCGGCTGGGATTTGATTCCGGCCATGACGACCGGCAAGGTGGATGCCATTATCGGCGGTTATATCAACCATGAGAAGCTGCTCATCGAGAAGGAAGGCATTCCGCTGCGGACATTTGATCCGGCGGATTACGGGGTGCCTGATAATTATGAATTGGTGCTGGCGGCCAGTGAAGACGGGCTTGCCAAACACGAAGACACCATCCGCAAATTTCTGAAAGCCGCCGCTAAAGGGCAGGCGTACACCGTGCAGAACCCGGATCAGGCGCTGAATATTCTGCTGGAGCATGAGAACAAGGATTTTCCGCTCGATCCGGAGGTCGAGAAGCAGAGCTTGAATATTCTGCTGCCTATGATGGATGACGGGTCGGCCGGCTTCGGCGAGCAGACGGAGGCTTCATGGGAAGCAGTCATTCAGTGGCTGAAGGACCATGGACAAATCAAAGCAGACACAACGATCAAGGCACAGGATGCATTCCGCAATCTAGGCGTTTAGCACCGCAGCAGACTTGGACAGAACAATGACCGATGGTCCAGCCCCCCTGCTGCAGCTATGCCTAGAGGCGTCGCCCGTTCGGAGCAAGGAACTCCGAGGAATTCAGGGATTGGCGCCGGCCGGGAATGCAGGCCTGAGGAAGAGAGGCATAGATGCTGGAGAGATATTCAAGACAAATGTTATTCGCGCCGATTGGAGAGCAGGGCCAGCGGACTTTGATGAGCAAGTCCATATTAATCGTCGGAATGGGAGCGCTCGGGACAGTGCTGGCAAACCATATGGTTCGTTCAGGCGTAGGCAGGGTCCGTATGGTGGACCGCGATTATGTCGAACCGAGCAACCTGCAGCGGCAGATGCTTTATGACGAGGAAGATGCCGAGCAAGGGCTTCCGAAAGTCATTGCGGCCAAACATAAACTTAGCCGGATCAACTCCTCCGTGGAGCTGGAGGCCGTGTTCTCTGATGTAACGGCTGCAAATATCGAAGGGTTGCTTAGCGGCGTAGACCTCGTTCTGGATGGAACCGACAATTTTCAGACCCGGTTTCTGCTGAACGACGCCTGCTATCGTCAAGGCATCCCGTTCGTGTATGGCGGAGCCGTCAGCTCGCGCGGGATGAACGCCATATTTGTACCGGGGGTAACGCCTTGTTTGCGCTGTTTCATTTCCTCGGCCGACGGCGGAGGACAGACCTGTGACACCATCGGTGTTATTTCACCGATCGTGGACATTGTAGCCTCTTATCAGGCTGCCGAAGCGCTGAAGTTCCTAGTAGGAGCAGCCGAGCAGCGGCGGGGCAGCCTGCTTACGCTGGATATCTGGCAGAACCAGTATTTCGAAATGAAGCTGGGCAAGCCGAAGGAGAACTGCCCTTGCTGTGGTCTCAAGCAGTATCCGGCGCTGGACCAGCAGGCGGAGGAAATGGTCTCGCTGTGCGGACGCGAATCGGTGCAGATTTCGGGGCATGAGCCTTTTGAGCTGGAAGCGTGGAAGGACCGGTTATCTCCGGCTGTCAAAGAGACGAAACTGAATCCTTATTTGCTCCGCGCCGAGCTCCATGAAGGACAGCGGCTTGTGCTGTTTGCCGATGGACGAGTCCTCGTCCAGGGAACGGATGATTTGATCCGGGCCAAAACCTTATATGCCCGGTATATTGGCGGCTGACAATACGGCTTGCAAAGAGGATCAAATGAGGTTCGGATGGGATCAGAGATCAGATTAGGCATTAGTTGGGGAAAGGAGAGGAAGGGATTGAAAGATTTCAGATTATATGCCATTACGGGCGAGCAGTTCCATCCAGGCAGGGATTTAATCGAGGTGATGGAGGAAGCGATTATGGGCGGGGCGGATATCCTTCAGCTCCGCGACAAGCACAGCGGGCGAGAAGAGCTGCTGCGCAAAGCCAAGGATTTGCGGGTGTTGACCCGGAAGCATGGCGTGACGTTTATCGTCAATGACCATGTGGACATTGCCCTCGAAGCTGAGGCAGACGGCATTCATCTGGGTCAAGGCGATATGCCGCTCACCGAGGCACGCAAGCTCGTCGGCGGCAAAATCATTGGCATCTCCACACACGCGATTGAAGAGGCGCTTGCTGCGGAAGAGCAGGGAGCGGATTACATCGGGGTTGGCCCGGTGTATCCGACAGCTACGAAGGCGGAAGCGGCTCCGGTTAGCTTGTCCTATGTGCGTGAAGTGGCAGCGCGCATCCGGATTCCGTTTGTAGCGATTGGAGGGATCAAGCTGGACAATGTGGATGCCGTCCTGGCGGCCGGAACGACTAGAATTTGTGCGGTTAGCGAAATTGTAGGCAGCAGCGACGTAGCGGGTACCTGCCGGGCCTTCATCCGCAAGATTGAGGAGAGCAGGTCGCGCATATGGAGCTGATCATTAACGGGACGACCCGGGAGCTAGAGGCTGAAACGTTGGCGGATGTGGTAGAGCTGCTCGGGCTGACCGGGAAGCCGGTCGTAGCTGAAGCAGACGGACTGGTCGTAACTTCAGAGGCGTGGGCGTCCACTGCGGTCAGACCGGGAATGAGCATCGAGCTGGTTCATTTTGTAGGAGGGGGTTAATCGCGATGAGTGGAGGAATTAATCCTTCTTCGCCTTTTGGCGGAGTTAAGCAGACAGCCGGGAGGGATACTTGGAGAATAGGGGAAACCACGCTGACTTCGCGTTTTTTCCTGGGTACAGGCTTATTCCCGAATCCTTATGTACAGATGGAAGCGATAGCGGCTTCCGGAGCGGAGGTGCTGACCTTTGCGATCCGTCGGGTGAATCTGGAGGCAGCCGAAGATGACTCGATCCTGCAGCATCTGCAGGACCGGAGCTTCATTTATCTGCCGAACACCTCGGGGGCGCGAACGGCGGAGGAAGCGGTGCGGATCGCACGGCTGGCCAGAGCATCCGGATTGAGCGACTGGGTGAAGGTGGAGATCAGCGCGAACGAACGGACGCTGCTGCCTGACCCGATCGAAACGCTGAAAGCGACTGAAATTCTGGTCAAGGAGGGTTTTACGGTTCTGCCATACATTTCGGATGATCCGATCATCTGCAAGAAGCTGGAAGAGGCGGGGGCTGCCGCGATTATGCCGGGCGCGGCTCCGATTGGAACAGGACTGGGACTGCTGAATCCTTACAACATCGGGTTAATTGTGGAAGAGAGCCGTGTACCGGTTATCGTGGATGCGGGGCTTGGAACGGCTAGCGATGTCACCCAAGCGATGGAACTGGGGGTATCCGGTGTACTGATGAATACGCCTGTCGCCAAAGCCAAAAATCCGGCCGGGATGGCCGAAGCGATGAAGCTGGCTATTGCCGCGGGCAGGCTGGCCTATTTGTCGGGACGGATGTCCAAGAAGCGGTATGCATCGGCGAGCAGCGGACTCGATTCCTTTAAGCTTCAATAAGACAAGGTCTTAGAGCGGGAGTGAAAGCACATGAAGCAGCGAATTATGGTGATGGGCGGCGGTGTAGTGGGTCTGGCCAGCGCTTTTGAACTGGCCAGCCGCGGTTACGCGGTAACGGTCCTGGAGACCGGACGCTGCGGGGGGCAAGCTTCGGGCGCTGCCGCAGGCATGCTGGCTCCGTATTCGGAGAATCTGGAGTTCCCGGACGAATTTTTTCAGCTGTGCCTTGAAAGCCTCCAGCTGTATCCAGCCTGGCAGACCCGAGTGAAGGAGGTGTCCGGGCGCACCTTTGAGTATACGGAATCCGGCAGCCTTTATATTGTTTATCATGAAGCGGATATGCTGGCTCTGGAAAGCCGTCGTTTATGGCAAAGGGAATATGGATCATCTGCGTCCATTCTGGAAGGGGATGCGCTGTTTGAGCGGGAACCCCAGCTGTCCCGGCAGGTGCGTGCCGCGCTGTGGACACCGGAGGAAAGCCATGTTTATGCGCCCGATTATGTCAAAGCGCTTGAAGAAGGCTGCCGCCGGCTTGGCGTGGTAATTGCCGAGGAATTGACTGCACTGGAGTGGGCGGAACAAGGCGGAACGGTGCAAGTGAAAGCTCGGGACGGCAGCGTATTTAGCGGCGATCAGCTGCTCATCTGCACGGGAGCCTGGGCCGGGGAGCTGTCTGAGCAGCTGGGAATTGTTGTCCCCATCCGGCCGATCCGGGGCCAAATTTGCGCTTATCATACCGAAGGGTTTCAAGAGCCGCTTCATCATATGGTCTTCAGCAGCCAGGGTTACCTGGTGCAGAAAGAGTCGGGCAATCTTGTCTGCGGCGCTTCCGAGGACATGGCCGGGTTCGATTCATCGGTTACGGAAAGAGGAATTAACCGGCTGATGGAATGGAATAAGAAAATGCTGCCGGTTTTGGCCGGGGAAATCCCATTTCACCGTTGGGCAGGTCTCAGACCGGCTACCCAGGACGGAGCGCCGCTGATCGGACGGCTGCCGGAACATCCGAATGTGATGCTGGCGGCAGGCCATTACCGCAACGGTATCTTATTGAGTCCAGTCACAGCCCAGCTGACGGCGGATATGGTTGACGGCAGGGAACTGCCGGGCTGGGCCGGAGCCTTCCGGCCTGAGCGGTTCGGCACTTTAACTTCAATCTAAGGAGAAAGACCCGGTCACCCGGGTTGAGTATGCACTGAATAATAGGTAGCAAAATACGAAAGCGTCCAGACCGGATCAGCCGGTTTGGACGCTTTTTATATTTATGGCATGCATGATTCATAGCCATTATGGAAAAATTATCATTAAAATTTCTTGCTTACGGGGCTTGCGGATTGTGAAAGAGCTTCGGTAGAACGGGAGAGGGAAAGGAGGATATGCATGGCCGCAGGAGCGTCAGGGGGTCAAGAGGATCAAGTTGTAAAAGTGAAAGGCATATTAAGCGAGGATCTGACTTTTATCCGGCAACACTTTCATCGCTGCTCGGATCTGGCTTACCGGACCTTTTCTTTTGAATCCGGACATCGGGGAGCTTTGGTCTTTATCGACGGGCTTGTAGATGATACGCGGATTGAGCAGGTGATTCTGGAGCCGCTGAAAACGGGGATTTTGACCCGGTACGGGCATTCCGATTTGACGGACCCTGAGCTGAGGTCCCTGCTCGAGCTCTCTATAAATGAAATTCAAGCCGATCAGGTGAAGACGTTGGATTTGATGAATGAAATTGCGGACAGCATTTGCCTTGGCGATACGGCTTTGTTTATGTAGGGCCTGCCGGAAGTGTTCATGATCAGCTTGAGGAAATCAGAGCAGCGCGCCATTGAAGAGCCCGGAACGGAAATGGCGATCCGCGGCCCCAGAGACGGCTTTGTGGAGAGTTTGAGAACCAATGCCACTTTGCTTAGACGCAGGCTGCCTACTCCGGATCTGAAGATGGAGGTTATGCAAGTCGGACGTTTGTCCAAAACGCAGGTTATGATCGTTTATCTGGATTCCGTAGTCATGCCCGGATTGACGGAAGAGATCAAGAAGAGAATTTCCAGGATCGATATTGATGCGGTGCTGGACAGTCATTATATCGAAGAAATGATCACCGACAGCGCCTTAAGCATATTCCCCCTGATGTTAAATACCGAAAGGCCGGATAAGGTCACGGCTGCGGTTCTGGAGGGAAGGGCGGCCATTCTGGTCGACAATACTCCTTTTGCTTTAATTGCTCCTTCGGTTGTGGCGGATTCCATTCAAACCCGTGAAGACTATTACCAGAATTATCTTGTGGCTACGGCCCTCAGATGGCTGAGAATGTGGCTTCATTTCAGCGCACTGGTATTTCCTTCAATTTATGTGGCGCTTTCAACCTTTCACCAGGAAATGATTCCGACCAGCCTGCTGCTCAGCATCGCTTCATCCCGTGAAGATGTTCCTTTCCCGGCGATCGTGGAGGCTTTGCTGATGGAAGCCGCTTTTGAGGGGCTCAGGGAAGCTGGCATCCGGCTGCCCCGGGCAGTTGGCCAGGCCGTGAGTATCGTGGGAGCGCTGGTTATCGGCGAGGCTGCCGTGCAGGCGGGGATTGTATCGGCTACGCTGGTCATTGTCGTGTCTTTTACCGGGATTGCCTCGTTTGTGTTTCCGCTATACAACCAGGGCATGGCGATTCGTGTACTGCGTTTTCCGATGATTTTATTGGCTGGTTTTCTGGGGTTATACGGGATTTTTCTCGGATTGCTGGTTTTAATGATTCATTTGTGCAAGCTTCGTTCTTTTGGCGTTCCTTATCTATCGCCTATTGCTCCCTTGCATGTGAGAGATTTAAAGGATTTGTTTATTCGTATTCCTCTCTGGGGAGTTAAACATAGACCCGTCTCTATTCAAAGCCAAAACTTGCGGCGGATGGAAGGGCGTCTGCGTCCTGAGCCGTCTAATAAGAGCTGAAGCGGGTATTTCTCGGAAAGGGTGAAACTATGCGTCGTAAGACAGCTTCCTTGCTGGTCATGCTGATAATGAGCCTGCTGTTGACCTCCTGCTGGAGCGAACGGGAAATTGACGGTATTGCCATCGTGACTGCAACGGGCCTGGACCGAATGGATAATGGAAAACTCCGCTTATCGCTGCAGATTGCAGTGCCTCGTCTCTTTGGAACGGGGTCTGCACAGGGAGGCGTGGAAAGCAAATTGGACAGCTCCGCGGGATGGGTCGTATCCGAGGAAGGGGATTCTATTATGGAGATCACTCGTATTCTCCAGACGAAGATCCCCCGGGAAATCTTTTATTCGCAGAGCCGGGTGATTATCATTGGGAAAAAATTGGCGGTCAGCGGCTTGCAGCCGGTAATGGACTTCTTTGAGCGTTACAGACAGTCCCAATTAATCAGCTATATAGCCATTTCCAAAACCACGGCCCTGGACATCTTAAATTTCCACCCCAAGTTCGAGAAGCTGGGCTCTGAGGTTCTTAAGCAGGAAATGCGCCAAAATTTGACTCCTAGCGTCCAGTTTATTGATTTTCTTAACACGCTTATGTCGGAAGGGATTGAGCCCTACGCGCCAATGGTAGAGCTGCTTCCTTCGCAGGAGGGGGAGGGAGCACAAAAACAGTTTAATAACGTGGCTGTTACCGGGCTTGCGATGTTTCACAAGGATAAAATGGTCGGGGAAACGGATGAAGAGACCAGCCGTGGGATCATGTGGGTCAACAACAAAATTCATAAAGGTGTCATCACGATCAGCGTGCCGGGAGCAGAACGCGAAGGGAAGATTAGTACGGAATTGGAAAGAGTTGCGGCGAAACGGATAACGGAAATCCGAAACGGCAAGGTGCATATTAAGTTAAAAATCAATCTTACAGAAAATGTTTATGAAAATACATCTGATCTTGATATGGACAACGCCCGGAATGTGGATCTGATTCAGCAGAAGATAGAGGATTCAATCAAGAAGCGGATATATGCAAGCTGCAAGCTGGTTCAGGGAAAATACAATACCGATGTCTATGGATTTGGACAATCCGTATATCGCCGTTATCCCAAGCTATGGCATAAGGAATATAAAGAGCGTTGGAATGAATTATTTCCATAGATTCAACTGGAAGTGAAAATTGACGGCCGTATTATCCGCAGTGGGCTGACCAACAATGTGATCAAAACCGAGGAGTGAGTTCATTGCTTCGAATTTCCAAGTATCAGCTGTTCGCCATGGTCGTTATTTTTCAATTGGGCACCACGATCATATTCGGATTTGCCTCTTCTGCGGGAAGAGATGCCTGGATTTCGAGTCTTCTTGTGACAGTGCTGGGCTCTATTGTGGTAGGCGGCTATCTGCTGATCTTCAGATTAACAGGAGGCCTTACCCTGGTCGAATGGCCGACGGCCTTGCTTGGGAAATGGATCGGCATGCCGATTGCCTGGCTGTACCCGTTTGTTTTTATTTATGACGGGGCAAGAATCGTCAGCGACATCCGGTTTCTATTTCCCATCACTATCCTCCATGGAACGCCCAATTGGATTATCGGCATCTCTTTTCTGGCGGTAGTAGCTTATGCCCTTTATAGCGGGTTTGAGGTCGTAGCCCGAATGCTCAGTATTTTTTTCCCGCTGCTTGTCGTGTTTCTGCTTGCAGAAACGGTGTTATTGGGGTTCTCCGGACGGATTAACCTGTTAAATTTGCTGCCTGTTTTGGGGGAAGGGTGGAACAGGGTTTTTCAAACGATCTGGCCCTTAGGGATTACGCAGACTTTCGGAGAAACGATCGAATTTGCGATGTTTTGGGGATATCTTGATAGCAAAGACAGGGCGCAGCTAGGCCGGATTATGGTGGGGGGATGTGTGCTGTCAGGTTTATGCATCACATTATATATCCTTCTAGGATCAGCATGTATGGGCGAATCGATCTATAAGCAGATGATGTATCCTGTCTTTGCTTTGCTCAAACTTCCAAATATATTCGATCTGCTGGATAACCTGGATGCAGTCGGCGTAATTTATTTGGTTATAACCGCATTCGGCAAGCTGTCTCTGCATTTGTTCGCTGCTGTATTCTGCATTCGAAAGCTTCTCGGAGCCCGGAAGGACTGGGGTATCATCACTTTCTTGTGTCCGCTGGTTTTTTTTTATTTCCATGACGATGGTGATTAGCTTTACGGATCATCTGCAGGTTGCCACTTTTGTGCTTCCTTCCCGAATATGGCTGCCTTTGTTCATTTATTTGCCAATGCTCTTTCTCGGGACAGCCCTGCTGAAAAAAATGTTCCGGGGGGCGAGGTTATGAACGAACATTGGTTTCCGTGGGAGTCCATGAATTTTATCACCACTCCCTGGAAGCTTCAGCTGGCTTTGCTCGGATCAGCTCTGGTTCTCTCAATGGTAAGCTGGTACAGATTATCCGGCAGCAAAACCAAAAGAAAACCGCCTTCGAACAAAAAGGGTTCGAGAGGCGGCGATTCAAAGGCTCGTATTATAGAACAGGATGACCCCGAGGTCAATGGATCGTAGCGTTCTTCCGGCGTTTTCGGCCTTTAAGCCGGACATTGACCAGCAGGATGCTCGCCAGCACCAGGATCATGCCGAGTCCAAGGCGCAGGCTGACCTGCTCGTGCATAAACAGGGCGCTGAAGCAAAGAGCGAGCAGCGGGATCA
This sequence comes from Paenibacillus yonginensis, assembly GCF_001685395.1. NCBI lineage: Bacteria > Bacillati > Bacillota > Bacilli > Caryophanales > Paenibacillaceae > Paenibacillus > Paenibacillus yonginensis. The sequence continues at coordinate 1,382,853 of NZ_CP014167.1, forward strand.
GGAAGGTGAACGAACCCACCTTGCTTGCTTCGCCGGATTGTACAAGCCGGAAGAATACAAACCAGCCGATCGCGATCACAAACACGGAAATAAACAGCAGGTCGCCAAGGAATGCGGGTCTCCACTCAATAGCTGTGAACGATTCGGTAGCGCCTCCCCATAGAAACAGGAACAGACTGCCGAACAGCAGCTGGACTGCCGTCATCCAGATAACATCTACAGAATCTCCGATCCGCTTAATGAAGACCGTTCCCAGACACCAGCTGACTGCGGAAGCAAGGGCAAGCAAAATACCTATCACCGACAGCCCTTCACTGATTCCTCCGGCGCTGATCACCCCAACCCCGCAGAAGCCGAGGAGCAAACCGGCCATTTTGAGCAGCGACATCGACTCGCCAAGCCATATCCAGGAACAGATGCCGAGCAGGACAGGCTGAAGAAAGACAATAGCCGAGAAGATACCCGCCGGCATATAGCCAAGCCCCACCGTTTGCAGACCGTAGTAGAGCGTGATGTTCAGAATGCCCGCTATTAAATAAGCCGGCCAGTTTCGCCGCAGATTAAGCTTTTTATAGTTGGGCAGGGCGATCAACACCAGAAGTATTCCGCCAATAAAAGTGCGGATCGCGGCAAACAGGACAGGCGGTGTATAGGCTAAGGCCATTTTGGAGAGAGGCCAGTTGACGGCCCAAACCAATATAAGGAACGATAAATAAAACGCCGTCTGGCGTTTGGAAAGTGGACTCATGCTGAGGAATCTCCTTTGCTCAATAATGACATATTTAAAAACTTAATTATTATATCGCAAAATCGACCAAAGCGGGTGAGTTTCATAAGAATGGTAACCGGATTTTGATGTATACTACGTTCATCCTGTATATCATGAACATAGAAGGGAGCGGCAGATCGCTATGAAAGCAGAACAGTCGAATTGGGAAAGGAAGCCGGCGGCCGGCCAGGAATCGGGAGTATGGAGGGTATTTGCAGCTGTGCCCCTTCCAGGCAGCATTAAGCAGCGTTTGGCAGCCTGGTGTAAGGAAGAGCAGTCCAAGCACCGGTTCAAGAAATGGGTTTATCACGAGGATTTTCATATTACGGTTCAGTTTCTGGGCGATATCAACCCGGCAAAGGTCCCGGAGATTCAGCAGGCCTTAACAACAGCGGCAACGGGCATAACCCCCTTCCCCGTAAAGCTGGCCGGGACAGGCATCTTTGGCCGTCCCGTGCAGCCCAGGGTGCTTTGGGCGGCCATTCGGGAGGGGAACAAGGAATTAGAGCGTCTGCATGCAGCGGTAACGGCAAATTTGGCGCCGCTTGGATTCATTCCGGAAGAGCGTCCTTACAGCCCGCATGTCACATTAGCCCGTCAATTTCTCCCCGGTCAGCTGGAAGCGGGTGCGAACTTACAGGCTGTAGAAACGGAATTTGGCAGCTGGAAGGCTGATTCCGTGGTGCTGTACCGGACCCGGATGGGACGTCAGCCGATGTATGAGGGGGTGGCGGAGGCGCCCTTCAAAGGTGTATGAATTCGCAGGCGTATGAATAATAAGGTTCCTTATTTAATGCCAAGTCTCATCCGATAACTGATTAAGAGCTCCAGAGTCTGACCGTCAAACGAGGCCTCCGTCTTGTGCCGAAATTCTTCGGCGGCCTCCAGAATATCCGCTGCTCCCAGCTTTAAAGCGGTTTGAATGCCGCCTTGGCTTAAGGCCAGGTTTACATATCTTTCTGCATTAAAGGTCTCGCGCTGATGGAACACAATCTCGCGGGTATAACGAAACCATCCGGAAGTGCGGATTTGCTGCAAATGCTGGTTTTTGTCTCTTTTTACGGCCCATTTATCCTGTTCAGCCAGCTCCCGGGCACGTTGATCGCCAAGCTCCAGCAAATTCATATACTGCTCCTCGATCTCCCAGCGGAAGGCAGGCGGCCAGTCACAGTCATAAGCGGCAAAGACGCCTCCCGGCTTCAATACGCGTGCGAACTCACGCAGGGTGCTGACGGGCTCCATCCAGTGAAAGGACTGGGAGCAGGTAATCACGTCGGCAGAAGCGGAAGGAAGCTCAAGCTGATGGGAGAGGCCTTTTACGAATGCAAGGCCTTCGGGTTCCTGCAGCTGCCTCCATTTACCGACAGCAACCGAACGCATGTCGTCATTAGGCTCTACGCCGATGACCTTTCGAGCCTCCCCCAGCCAAAGAAAGGAAGAGAGACCGGTTCCGCAGCCCACATCCACAACGAGTTCCGGCTTGCTGTTCAGATAGCCTTCAACGAGGCGGACAACCTCCGTAGGCGCACTAGGGCGGTTCTGGTCATAAAGATTTCCAAATCCGTTAAAGCGATTGATGTTATTGGGGTTCGTCTGCTCGGGCATGATGAGTCTCCTTCCTAAACAAGGGTTTGATTCTTTTTATTATAATTGGCTAAACGAAATAAGGAAAATTAAGACCGGAATGCTAAGTTCCTTGACGACTGTTTCGTGGCGGGGCATATTTGAGTTGCCTTAAATCATCCGGCTATGCAGCGGGATTGCTATTTCGGATCTATGGCGCTAAAGTGAGAATGTAACCTTATCATTATTCAAAGTAGGAGCCTTCTATGTTTCAAAACAAAAGTCAGAACAAGCAACTGAAACAAATTAATCAAATCAGATTTAGTCCACCGCAGATGTTGTCCTTGGGTTTCCTGATTATGATCGTTGTCGGCGCGCTGCTGCTGATGCTTCCGATTTCACTCAGGCCGGGAAAGTCCCTCTCTTTCCTGAACGCGCTATTTGAGGCAACCTCAGCCGTTTGTGTGACCGGACTTGTAGTGACCGATACCGGAACGACCTTCACGGTGTTTGGTCAAACGGTTCTCCTGCTGTTGATCCAGGTGGGAGGCCTCGGCTTTATGACCTTCGGTATCCTTGTAGCCATGCTGTTGGGCAAGAAAATCAGCCTTTCCAACCGCCTGATGGCGCAAAGCGCAATGAACCAGTTCAATTTGTCAGGGATCGTCAAACTGGTCAAGCTGGTGCTGGTCATGACGCTTGTCATCGAAGGGGCCGGCGCTTTGCTGCTGACTATCACTTGGGCAAGAGAAATGCCCTTGGGCTGGGCGATTTACTACGGGATTTTTCATTCAATATCTTCTTTTAATAATGCAGGATTTGATATCATGGGCGATTATGCCAGTATGACCGCTTATGTCGGCAGCTGGCCAGTCAACCTGGTTTTATCTTTTTTATATATTTTGGGCGGTTTGGGTTTCACGGTTATTCTGGAAGTTGTTCAGAAGATCAGGAAATGGAGATGGTCGCTGCATACCCGGATCGTTATGGGAGCAACGCTGCTGCTGAACCTTGTGGCATCGGTGCTGTTCTTCTTACTGGAACGCCATAATCCTTTAACCCTTGGATCACTCCCGCTCGGAGATCAGATTCTGGCTTCCTACTTTCAGGGGACGGTTCCGAGAACAGCAGGCTTCAATACGGTGGATTTGACCCAGATGAACAGCGATTCCGTGCTGCTGATGATGGGCCTGATGTTTATCGGCGGATCTTCGGGTTCTACGGCAGGCGGTATCAAAATCACAACCTTCTTCCTGCTGCTGCTAGTGGTATGGACGTTTATCAAACAAAGAGAGGACGTAACCATTCTTCGTAAACGGATCCCCAAGGATCTGGTATTCCGGGCGCTGGCTATTTCTATGATCGGGATCGGCCTCGTCTTTACAGGCAGCTTCCTGCTGGAGGTAACGGAGAAGGGACTCCCGCTAATGAATCTTGCCTTTGAAGCCGTGTCTGCGTTTGGTACGGTAGGATTAACGCTTGGGGTTACACCAAATTTGAGCGAATGGGGAAAAATCATCATTATGCTGCTCATGTTTGTAGGACGGCTTGGGCCGCTGACCATCGCGCTTGCGCTGACCCGTTCCAAACACGATTCCAAGCTTAAATATCCGGAAGAGAAAATCCTGATCGGGTAAAAATATCGCGGTTTGCAGCCTGGCAGCCCCGGCAGACACCGGTTGAAGCCAGAAAGAGGCTGTCCCAAAAGTCATCGAATGACTGAGGGACAGCCTCTTTTTTTGGAGGGAACTTCATTGGACAGGGGACTATGGCTGGGCTGTTTTGCTGAACAACAGCGTATCAGCCTGCCGACCGGTCACCCTTTGGTCGCTGACGAAATATTCATGCCTTCGATGAAGTATTTCTGGAACAGGAAGAACAGAAGCACTACCGGCAGCAGCACAATCACCGAGCCGGCCATCAAATAATGCCACTGCGTGGTTTCGGTGCTTTTGAAAGCCTGCAGGCCGATCTGCAGGTTGAACAGTGATTCTGAGTTGATGTAGATCAGCGGTCCGGTAAAATCATTCCAGGCTCCCTGGAACGTCATGATCGCAATGGTGGCGATCACCGGCAGGGAGAGGGGCAGCATCAGCTGCCACCAGATCCGGAAATGGTTTGCCCCGTCGACCTTGCCGGCTTCGATCAGCTCGTTCGGGATGGTCATGAAGAACTGCCGGACGAGAAAAATCTGGAAAGCGCTGCCGAAAAAACCAGGCACGGTAAGCGGTAAATACGTGTTGATCCAGTGCAGCTTCGAGAACAGAATATACTGCGGAATCAAAGTCACGAAGCTCGGGATCATCATCGTGCCAAGCATGATGGAGAACAGCAGCTTCTTCCCTTTGAAGCGGATTTTGGCAAAGCCGTAAGCCACAAACGTATTGGACAAGACATGGGAGAAGACGACGATCCCGGCGAGCAGCAGGGTGTTGAGCGCATATCTCCCAAAGTGGCCTTTCTGCCAGGCGTGAACGTAGTTGTCCCAATGTACCTGCTCAGGAACAATCGTCGGCGGGTATGACATGATTTCCCGCATCGATTTCAGCGAGGTCGAGATCATCCACCACAGGGGAACCAGCATCAGGAGGCCAACCAGAGTCATGAGCAGAAACAGCAGCAGGGTGGACAGCTTGCTGCGCAGCGGCTTGGCCGGCGAGGCCTTCATCAGCGCGATTTTGCGTGCTTGCTCGCGTTCCCGGGCATATTCCCTTTTGCTGAAAGTCGCCATATTCATTACTGCTCACCTCCCTCGTAATGGACCCAGAACCTGGATAAAGTCAAATTAATGAGCGTAAGCAGCAGTACAATCAGGAACAGGAACCAGGCCATCGCCATCGCATATCCCATATCGAACACCTTGAAGGCCTTCAGGAACATGTGCAGATTGTAGAACAGCAAGGAGTTCATCGGTGCGCCGGGATCGTTGCCATAGCCCATCACGTAGCCTTCCTGAAAGATTTGAAAGCCGCCGATAAACCCGGTCACGATTTCGAAAAAGATCACCGGCGTAATCATCGGCAAGGTCACATGCCAGAACTTGCGCAGCCTCCCTGCGCCGTCAAGCTCTGCAGCCTCGTACAGCTTGTTCGGAACACCCTGCAGGCTGGCCAGATACAGCAGCATCATGCTGCCCGCTCCCCAGAGCTTCATCAGGATGATGGCGTTCTTGGTCCAGGCCGGATCGGTCAGCCAGGCCGGGCCGTCGATGCCAAGCCAGCTGAGTGCCAGATTTACAAGTCCGGCGCTCGGGGAGAGCAGCATCATCCACAGGACATAGACACCGACTCCGGACAAGACGGATGGAAGGTAAAACACGGTCCGGAAGAGCCGGATGCCCAGCATCCTCCGGTTCAGAATCACGGCCAGCAGCATCCCGGCGACCGTCTGCAGCGGTACGCTGATGGCGACAAAATAAAGCGTGTTGCGGAGAGATTTCCAGAACAGCGGATCATGATTCAGCATGGTGTCGTAGTTCTTGAATCCGATCCAGGCCATCTGTGAAGTAATGTCATAATTCGTAAAGCTCGCGTAAAGCGAGAAGAGCATGGGGCCAGCAGTAAAGAGCAGGAACCCCAGAATCCAGGGACTGACGAATACAAATCCCTGGAGTGCTTCCCGGCTGGCGAGCGACCGGCCTCTCCGGGCGGCTGCGTGCTGAGGGTGTGCCATATGCTGCACCTCTTTCTTAGAAGTAATAAGGAATAAATCGTTATGACGGATATTGCTTTATTTGCCGGACACCAGCTTCTCCACGTCAGCCTGGGCTTTGTTCAGCCCATCCTGGATGGAGGTCTGCCCCAGCATGATCGCGTCCCGCTGCGGGTTGATCAGGTTCATGTAATCCGGCGCGTTCAGCGGATTCGGCGTAAGCTTCGTATGAGCAAGGTTCTCAACGGAAGCCTTATAGACCGGATTGGACATCAGCTCGGACGAATTCGAAGCTTCTTTGTTGGCGACATTGTCGAAGTTCTTCTCGGCCCAGTAGGTTTGAGCTTCAACGTCGGTCATGTATTTCAGGAATTCCCAGGCTTCATCCGGATGTTTCGCTCCGTAAGGGATTTCGATAACGAAGCCGCCGCCGACGCTCCAGTGTCCGGCGCCTTCTTTGGTTTCAGGCAGCGGAGCTACGCCGAAGTTGATTCCGTCCCCGTAGTCGCGAATCTGTGTATAGAAGTTGGTGACGTCGGTCCAGATGGACACTCTGCCGGACAGGAACGGGTTGGCCTGCTGGCTGCCGAAATCGGCTTTGAAGGCGTCGATATTTTTCTGCCCGAGCCGTTTGGCGTTATCCAGGATATACTGCATGGCTTCGGCTTTGGCCGGCGCGTTGACGACCGGCTTGCCGCTTTCGTCGAAGAAGTTGCGGCCCCCGTCGAAGTTCAGCTGCAGCAAATTCCAGTCGGAGTTGAATTGTGGCGAATAACCGATGCGGGTGTAAGTATTGCCATGTTTCTTATCGAGCTTCTGGGCGGCCTGCTCCAGCTCATCCCACGTATCCGGGAACTTGTCCGGATCAAGGCCGGCTTCTTTAAAATCGTCCTTGTTGTAGAACATCATGCGGGTATCGGTGTTGAACGGAAGCGCATAAGGGTCGCCGTTATAAAGCACCGTATTCCACAGCTCCGGGAAAAACCGGTCCTGCACCTTGTCGCGTTCGACGTATTTGGACAGGTTCATGGCTTGATTCTTGCTGGCGCGCTGCTGGACGGTGTTGATGTCGTTCATCATGATGTCCGGCGGGTTGCCTGCCGAAACTGCGGCAAGCTCTTTGGTGAAGATGTCGGAATAAGGATAATAGCTGTGCTTCACAAAAATTTTATCCTGCGATTTATTGAAATCATCGACAAGCTTCTCAATAATCGGACGGCGGGTTTCAGAACCCCACCAGGTCCAGTAGTCGAGCACGACCCGCCCTTCGGGGCTGACGGAAGAGCCCGAGCCGGAGTTTGCAGCTGCATCAGCCTGGGCTGCGGCAGGTCCCCCCGAGGTTCCGCCTGAGCAGGCGGCGAGCAATGAAACCAGGCTGGCTACAGCGGTGAGCTGGAAGACTTTTTTTAGATGTTTGAATGACATGTGGTTAAACCCCCTCAGATGAAGTAATTATGAGACTTATTTAACCTTCCTTGCTGAATTTGCAACAATCGAATCGAAAAAAGGCAAAGGATGGCGAATGCCAAGGGATGAAAATGTTTGAGGTCATCCGTAACATCCACCTTGTGAAAAAAACCTTCATGCCCTCTTGGAAGAGGTTGAAGGTTTTTATGGGCTGTATTTTCTATTTTTCTATTATTAAATGATTTCGAGGGAGCGCAACACTTGAACATACCATTTGTTATTGCCACTGACATGAAACTTAATCTTACTCAGCATTTGCTTGATTGGACGATGTTTGCTAAATAGTATTGCTGTCTTAAGCATTGGAGCGTCGCTGTTGTCTTTCCTCATGAAAAAATAGCGTATGAATTACAATCAGCGCAACGCCGCAGCATATGCCTGTATCAGCCATATTGAAGCTCGGAAAGACGTAGCTGCCGAACGTGAACTGTAGGAAATCCGTGACCTCCCCATACAGCGCACGATCCAGAAAATTACCAAGCGCTCCGCCTAATACCATGCCGAGTCCGATCTGCAGCAGCACTTTGCCGGAATGGCGGTTTTTATGCAAATACCAAACGATGAGGGCAACTACTACCAGCGTGATGGACAGGAGTAAAACACGCTGCTCCTGTAACGAACTGAAGGCCGCTCCGCGATTGCGAACGGAAGTTAGGCTAAAGAAACGCTCTCCGATGACATGAACGGTATCTCCTACCACTAGAGTGCTCTCAATGATCTTCTTTGTGATTAAATCAACGGCAAAAACAAATAGCCCGATCCAATAATAATAGTACTTCAATTCATCGTCCTCCCTGGACTTTTGTCGACAATCGCCGCGTATTTACATTTCGTTTTAAACTTATTCTAAAGAAATTTCAAACTTCGCACCCGCTTCTCCGGCAAAAACAAGCGTGATACAGAATGGTGTCGCCTCCTTTCGCCAACGCCTGAATGCCATATTCTCCGAAGGGATAAAGATCCACACTATCCCAGCCAAGCCCAAAGTTGATGGAAGTATCCGTGTCTTTAGGCCATATGCCGTGTGCATATTCCCTTTGCTCCATGGCCGCAACCGATTCATCCGAAAGTATACCTGCTTGAGGATTGGTGAAAATTTGCGAGAAACGGACTAAATCTTCCGCAGTCGAGTAGATGCCGCCGGCACCGATGATGTTCACCGTTTCGTTTGGCAGCTGGCCTTGATAAGCCGGGAAGTAGAGACCCGCCGTTCTGGAGGAATCGATCCTGTCCTTCGGCGTCATTGTATTGGACATGCCAAGAGGCTGCGTAAAATAACGATGAAGGTAAGCAGTGAAGTCCATACCGCTGACGCGCTCCACCAATATCTCTGCCAACGTAAAACCGTCGTTGCTATAAACCGAGTAGGCGCCCGGATCAGCTTTCAGTTTCTGTTTAGCCAGCTGTTTAAGCAGCGTATCGTGGGCATAACTGTCGTTATCCTCAAACAAAAAGGCGTTGGCCACCGAAGAACTGTAAAGTCCGGAGGAATGGTTCAGCAGCATGCGCGGCGTAATTTTCTTATAGCGATCATCTTGCATCGTAAAATCAGGGATATACTGAACGACAGGAGTGTCCAGATTCAATTTTCCTTCGTCGGCTAACTTCATTACGGCGGCCGTGATGAACATTTTGCTCGCTGATCCAATGCCGTATAACGTATTTCTCGTCAGCGGTATTTTTGCCTTTTCATTACTTCGGCAAACGCTCCCGAAACGACCATTTGACCATGATCAATAAGTGCATATTGAACGCTTGTTGTATCATATTGACCGGTGAGAAGGTCGGCCTTCTCTGCCGCAGCTTTACGCGTAGCTTCACAGGATGGTGTGGCGCTTTGTTCTGCTGCCGTCGCTGCGAGGGAGCCAAGGCCGTTAATAGCAGGATAACAGACAGTATCCGAGTTTTGTTCACCATTCAGCCTCCTAAATAACGAATAGTGGATTGCCCGTGGTAGAGAAGAAGGTTTATACCTTTTTGCTAAGATAGATCCAGTAACCGAGCCCAACTAGGATAGTTAGTGAGAATAGACTCGTAATACAAATTCTAAGCAATGTATACCCGATGTCGTTCCACCCCGTGACGAGGATAATCAGAGATAAACCTGCCAAAAGAAAGGTGAACAGAAAGCTGAATAATTTAAAACCCATAAATCGCGCTCTTTCGTCTGTTCCTTCCTTTTTAACTAAAACCGATAATACGATAACCCCAAACAGCGCTATTATCGAAACGCCGTTCGTAATATTTATTAATAACTCCATGGTCATTCCTCCTCCCCTGTTTCCAACTGAAACACTTCATTAATGTCTACCCCAAAAGCCTTGGCGATTTGAAAACCTAAAATTAACGAGGGAGTAAACTTCCCTTTTTCTACTGAAATAATGGTTTGCCTGCTTACTCCGACTTTTTCAGCTAAATCTTTTTGCGTCCATTGGCATTCCGCTCTTAGAACCGGCATTCGATTTTTAAGTACAGGAAATTTGTTATCCAACTAACCACCCTCTTTTGAAGTAAGTTTTACTTTACATAAGGTAATCTATATTTTACTTAATGTCAAGTACACTTTACTATCTTCTCAATCAAACTTCTCAATCAAAAAATCATTAAAAGTTAAAATGAATAAGTCCTCCTCACGCACACAGGTTGGAATCTATTCCGTCAGGTAAGCTGCGGCTCCGCGCGAGTCAGCCTGATGGGTACCCAACAAACCGGGCAGGAGGGATCTAAATTCACAGGTACTAGTACCAGCTACTAGGATAAAGTGTTATAATGAAATCCTAAATATTGATTTGGACAAAAAAGGAGACCGCAGGGTGAACATACAAGAATGGATTGCACCTGAGATTTACAACATCTCGTCGGAAGTGGAGAAGCATCCGCCTGCCAAAACGGCACTCAAATGGCTGAGTGAAAGCGGAGAATATAAAGAGATTATGTACGGGGAGCTGGTCAGTCGGATGAACCGCCTGGCGGGTGGCTTAAAGCAGCTTGGACTGACCAAGGGAGACCGGGTATTGGTCATGGTCCCCCGGACGATCACCGCTTACCTCATTTATTTGGCTTGTCTAAAGCTCGGTCTGGCTATCATTCCTTCCTCGGAGCTGCTTCGGTCCAAAGATTTGGTCTACCGTTTGAAGCATTCGGAGGCGAAAGCCGTGCTGGTCTGGGGCCAATTTACGGGTGAAGTGAATCGGATTGACGAAGAGCTGCCTAATCTGGATTACAGGATCGCCGTTGGGGAAGAAGAGGCAGAGCCGCAGGAAGGCTGGCTGGATTTGCAGCGGTTGATGGAAGGCCAGCCGGACAGCTTTCAGGCCGAGCCGACCCGCCGCGAAGATATGGCCATTCTTGCCTATACCTCCGGAACGACAGGCAATCCCAAAGGCGTCGTGCATTCGCATGGCTGGGGATATGCCCACCTTCGCATTGCAGCGGAGAATTGGCTGGATATCCGTCAGGATGACATCGTGTGGGCCACAGCAGCGCCAAGCTGGCAGAAATGGATCTGGAGTCCGTTCTTGTCGGTGCTGGGCAGCGGGGCAACCGGATTTATTTATAACGGCTCTTTCTCGCCTAAACGTTATTTGGAGCTGCTGCAGAAATACCGGATTCAGGTCCTGTGCTGCACGCCTACTGAGTACCGGCTGATGGCCAAATCGGGCGGGCTGGAAGAATATGATCTCAGCTCGCTGCGCAGCGCGGTCTCTGCTGGCGAACCGCTTAACCGTGAAGTTATTGATATTTTTAAAAGCCAACAGGGCATTACGATTCGGGACGGCTACGGGCAGACGGAAAGCACGCTGCTGATCGGTGCGCTGAAGGATGCTCCGCTGCGTATCGGTTCGATGGGCAAAGCGCTTGCGCCGGGCCTTGTGGAAATCGTGGATGAAGAGGGACGCCTGGTTCCGCCGGGCGAGGTTGGCAATATTGCTGTCCATCAGGATATGCCGGCTTTATTCCGCGAGTATTACAAAGATCCGGACCGGAAAAAGGCCGGCATGCGCGGGGAATATTTCATTACCGGGGACCGGGCTTCCAAGGATGAAGAGGGCTATTTCTGGTTTGAAGGCCGCGGGGATGACATCATCATCAGCTCTGGCTACACGATCGGACCGTTTGAGGTAGAGGAAGCGCTGATGAAGCACCCGGCTGTTAAGGAATGCGCAGTGGTGGCGAGTCCCGACGAAATCCGCGGACATATCGTGAAAGCGTTCGTCGTATTAAGGAATGCCGAAGAGGCTTCTCCGGAGCTGGCCAGAGAGCTGCAGAACCATGTGAAGCAGACAACGGCTCCTTACAAGTATCCGCGTAAGCTTGAGTTTTGTGACGACCTGCCGAAGACAAGCTCCGGCAAGATCCGCAGAGTTGAGCTTCGTGAGCAGGAGAAGAAAGCCGCCAAGACGAATCAGTAAATACGTGCCTCCAATCAAGAGCGGGGAATGGACAAGTGAAACACCCTTCGGGGTGTTTTTTTTTTGAACTGGAATACGAACGTATATGCGCATTCTGGTGGAGGGATGCTATAATAAAGGGGTTATACCTGTGACGAAAGATTGCCCGTCTGCACTTGCAGACTGGAGAGGAGAATTCATTTGGCTGAGCCGTTAAAAAATGTATACAACAAGCCTTTTATCAGGCAGCTTGCGGACAAGCTTCATCGGGCTTATCCCCCTTTTGACACCGAAGGGTTCATTCATTCCGTGCTGGATGAGGGCTGGGAAGGTCTGGAGCTCAAAGCGAGGATGCGCAAAATTACCGAAACGCTCGGACGTTATTTGCCGTCCGCTTATCCGGAGGCCATCGCGGTTTTGTTTGCGATTGATGGGGAGTGCAGCGGATTTCCGTATTTGATTTTTCCGGATTTTGTGGAGGTGTTCGGCCAGGGAAAGGAAGATTGGGAGCTGTCGATGCAGGCGCTGGAGCGTTTTACGCCTAAATCGTCGGCCGAATTCGCCGTCAGGCCTTTTCTGCTGCGCGATCCTGAACGGACGATGAAGCAGATGCTGGCCTGGGCGGGCCATCCCGACGAACATGTGCGCCGATTGGCCAGCGAGGGCTGCCGGCCCCGGCTTCCCTGGGGCCAGGCGCTCGGCATGTTCAAGAAAGACCCGGCACCGATTCTGCCGGTGCTGGAGCGGCTGAAAGCCGATCCTTCCCTGTATGTAAGGAAGAGCGTAGCGAACAACCTGAACGACATGGCCAAAGACCACCCGGATCTTGTGATCGAGCTTGCCCGCAAATGGAGGGGAAGCGCTCCCGAGACGGATTGGATCATCCGCCATGCCTGCAGAAATCTGATCCGCAAAGCGGTTCCGGAGGTGCTGGCCCTCTTTGGATATGCAGACCCGGAGCAGGGGGAACCGCTCGCAGTCTCGGCGGAGCTGTCGGCAAACCCGGATCACGCGGCCATCGGCGGGCAATCCGAGTTGTCTTATGAGCTTCGTCTCCGGGATGGGGAAGCTGTTCATATTCGGCTCGAATATGGCGTTGATTTCGTGAAAGCCGGAGGCAGGGTCTCCCGCAAGCTGTTCCTGCTAAGTGATAAAACGGTGCCTGGCGGGACAAGGCTTGCCGGAGTCCGTACGCACCGCTGGGCAAATCTTACGACCCGCCGCCATTACCCCGGACAGCACCGGCTGGTGCTGCTGGTTAACGGGCGGGAGATCGCGCAAACGCAGGTATTACTGTCGGAATCGGAGGAATAGCCGGTTCCTGTCAGCAAGGGAGAGCGGAAGGGAGCAAAGGAGGGGATTCAGCCTTCGATGCTGGCGGAATGCGTTTTACTTCCTGCCGGTTTGGTCCGCAGCAGCAGCAAGACGGCTGCGAGCACCAGAATCAGGCAGACCCAATAGACGTTCCGGAAGCCGGCCAATTGGGTAACGGTGCCGCCGGTCAAATTGCCGGCTACCTGTCCCAGTGTAGTCGCATTTGTATATAGAATGGTGGCAAGACCGGGCAGGGTCGGCAGCAAATCCTGAAAATAACTGAGTGCGATGGCAATCACCATAGCAACAAAAGAAGCCTGAAGCAGCTGACCGGCAATAATCGGCCACAGCTCATGGGTCAGCAGAAGAATGACATGATACATGGCAGCCAGCACGCAGCCGATCATCATCATGGCCCGGCTGCCGATTTTGGCCGCCACTCCGCCAAGGCCGATCATCAAGGGGATTTCCAGTCCGGCGCATAAAGCGACAACCAAGCCGGCCTGGCTTTCCGTACCGTGCAGCTGATTGACCACAAACAAAGGAATGGTCGAGTTGTAGACGGTGTTGCAGGTATTCAGCAGAATCAGCGTAATGAACGGGAGCATAATCACTTTGCTCCGAAGTCCCATGCCGCTTTCATTTCTAGGCTCTGAAATCGGCTTGACATTGACCGCGGATTTGACGCTTTTCTTATTCTTCAGCAGGAACAGCACAAGCAGTCCAATGGTTAAGAACAGGACAGAGGTGCCCAGAAATACCCCTCTGTAGCCGACCGTAAGCAGCAGCAGACTTCCGATCAGCGGACCGATCAGGAAGCCGGCCGAGAACAGCGAGCGAAGCAGGGAGTTGGCAAAGGTCGAATCGACGGCCTCCTGGTTCTCGTTGACCGCCTCGCGCGCTGAAGCAAAAATTTGCGGCAGAGCCGGAGCGCCGAGCCCAACCAGAAAGGAAACGCTGATTAGAAGCGCCGCATAATGATGGAAGATCAGAAAGGAAGCGTATCCCATCGCCGAGCAGCAGACAGCAGCGACGATGACCGCTTTGCGGTTCATGCCGCTATCGGAAAATTTGGCGAGTATCGTATTTACAGCAACCCCGCTTAAAGCGAGAACAGCCATAAACAGGCCGTAAGCTCCTGTACTCATGCCGATAACTTTGGTGCAGTATAACGATAGATAAGGGCCTGTTACGCCGATCGAAGCGCCAAGCAGCAGCATGGCGACGACGTACAGCCCGTAGTTTTTAATTCTGAAAAGGCTCCGTATTCGATCAGTCAATGATGTTCCTCCTGCCTACTATTCATCCTGTGTGCCTATATTTGTAGTTCCAACAAACCATTCTAGCACAAGTCGGCCAGCTGCACAGCCTGAAATCCCTCATTTCACCCAGGTTCGGATGGGAGAAGAAATCGGGGGGGGGACAATGACGAACGCGCCCGCCATATGGCGGGCGCGTTTGTCTGTGCAGAAAAACGTAGGCGAGCGGATATGATTTATTTCCGTTTCGGCAGGGAAGACACATAACCGTCGGACATGCTCACCAGCTTATGAGCCTTGTCGTATTCGGTTTTGTCCTCCAGCGGTTTGTTGACGAGTTCGCCGTCCAGCTTGTAGGTCTTCCCATCATTAAAGCTGGTGCCCGGAACAAAGGCGCCCTGCTCGGTAATGAAGGAGCCGGATGGGAGATAATAACGCTGCGGCAGCACGTTTTTCGTGTGGTTAAGCAGATCTTGACCGAAGTGCACCTGATCTTTAAGCGAAACTCCGATCAGGTTGGCGATCGTCGGGTAGATGTCCGATTGACCGCCGATCTGGTCAAACACCTTCGCTCCTTGGCCGGGAACCGACATCACGAGCGGAATGTTCATCATATCCGGTACGGTGTAAGTGCGGCCGTAAATCTCCTTCATGAGATTTTTCTCTTTGCTGTTCAGAGAGTAGACCGGCAGGCCCTGATGATCGCCGTAGAGCACGATAACACTGTTATCCCAAACGCCATTCGCTTTAAGCTCCTGTATAAACTGCCCAAGCGCATAATCCGAATAGTTCTGCGCCTGAATATAGTCGCCTACGAGTGTCCCTTTAAAGCGGTCAGGCAGCTTCATTTTGAATTTCGCTTCCGGAATCCGGAACGGATGGTGGCCGGACATCGAAATGATCTGCGCATAGAAAGGTTTGCCTTCCTGCTGGAATTTGCCGAGCTCTTCAGAGGTCTTCCTGTAGAGGACCTCGTCCGAAGAACCAAACGCAACCGGATCGCTGTCGCCGAAGAAGGTGTTGTCATAATATTTTTCCCAGCCTAAAGCTTTATACAGCTCATCCCGGTTCCAGAAAATGACGTTGTTCGTGTGGAAAGTGGCCGTGCGGTAACCGTTGTTTGCGAGGGTCTTGGGCATGCTCGGCAGCACCCGGTCCGCATAAACCTCTGAAGCCGCGCCATTAGGCGGCACGTACAGGGATGTATTCACCACAAATTCGGCATCGGCCGTGTTGCCCTGTCCCACCTGCTGGAAGAAATGAGGGAAATAGAAAGTGTCCTTCACCAAAGCATTCATGTTCGGCGTAATTTCCTGGCCGTCGATCTTCAGATTGATCAGGAAATTCTGAAAAGCCTCAAGCTGAATGATAATGACATTTTTGCCTTTGGCTGCTTCCCAGTAAGCAGGCTGGCCCGGATCGGTGATTCCCTTAACCTGGGCGACCAAGTCCGGCGTTACGGTCTGCGGATCAATCTTCAGGTCCTTGGAAGGCGCAAAAGCGACGTAAGCTTCGTAGTTGATGATGCCCATGTTTTTGGCCTGCTGCAGCTCGTTCATGCCGTTTCGGAACGGTAAAATAATGACGGCGCACAGCATGAGCATCACCACCTGCCCAACGCCGAGCAGACCGCGGTTCTCCCGAAACCGGAGTCCTCTTCCGAAGGCTTTAAACCGTTTGTTGGACAGCATAAGTACAAAAAGAACCACAATATCCGTGAACACAAACAGATAGTAAGGGTCCATCAGAGAGAAGACGCTGCTGTTCACCTCCGAAACCTGATTGACCTGACGAAGCTCATGGTAGGTGACAATAACGCCAAAATATTTGTAATACATAATGACGGCAAAATAAATAATCGTCAGCACCAAATCGGTGATCAAATAAGCGCTGAGCTTGCGTTTGTAAGCATAGCTTTCCAGCAGACTGAAGATGAACCATACCGGCGGAATGCCGACCAGCAGGGACTGGATCAAGCTGCCTTCATGCCGGAAAACAACGGCCCACACCAGCACCATTTTTAGAATCATGACGATGGAGAAAAAGAAGAACGGCTTTAGCGCGATTTTCCTCCAGGATAGTTGTTTCATCAAACCTTATCGCTCCCTTAGTAAAAACTTGTTGCAACGCTTGCATTTGGACCGCCCATGCTGCCCCGAATGTCCGGTTCCTCCGCTTAAAAGGTCCGGTACACGTAAGGATCGGGCGGGGCGTCAATCGTCTTCCAGCTGTCTACCTTAAGAATAGGCAAGGTCTGTTTAAACGGCTGGTACAGCTCAGAGGTTAAGCTCCCCGTCACCTGTACCCATTGATCGTCCTGAAGGACCGTGCCCTTCGGGAACTGGACCAGCATGCCAAACACGCCGGAGTCGGCCACGCAGTGGATGAAGCCAAAACGGAACACAAAATAATTTTGCTCCCGGGTCTGCTCGCCCTTGTAAATGAAACCTTTAAAGCTGATGGTCTTGTCAGCAAACTTATCCGGGTAATTGTACAGGGACTCCAGTCCGCTGAGGTAGCTGGCGTCCGTCAGATTCAGCTGAGGCTGTTCCTCGAAACCCGCCAGTTCCTTCTTCGATACGGTCTGGTAGCCGGACTTGCCGTAGAAGACGCTTGTATCCGGCTTCAGAAACTGGTGGTAGCCCGGATTGTCGTTGGAAACATCAATCGCCGGGAAGGAGAAGCCCTTTGCTTTGACAAAGCTGGAATCCAGCGTCTCCACAGGCAGAAACAAACCTGTCGCGACGGGGAAAACAAGCACCGTATAAGTGAGCAGACGAAGGAGCCGGGAAGAACTTCCGTGCGAGTGCCCTTCATGGCTGTCGTGGACATGACTATGGTGATGGGCATGATCCTGTTCATGCTGCGCCTGCCGGTGCTCGCGTTGATGCTCATAGTGATGCTCATGGTGCAGGTAAGGCGCCTGCACGTTATAGATCCGGCTCTCCGGATGGTTTCTGTCTTCCTGCAGGGAAGGGGATGGTTTCTCTTTGCGACTGACATCCCGTTCCTTCGCATAGAAACGAACCGCTTCAAAAATAAACAAAAGGCTCAACAAAACAATAGAGCTGACCGAGAGGTAAGCGTATTTGGTGTTGATATATTTGTTTAGATCCCCGTCAAGCTGCATTTTCAGAAACACCAGAATAAATCCGGCCAAGACATAAAGCCGTACCATTCGACCGACCCCCAAATGGCCTAGTTTTTGAGTTCATTATTGTATTATCTTACAATTCAGTGGAAAAATCTATTTTTACATCCTTTAAAGAGAAGAATCCGGACCCAAAACGAAGATCTGGACGAATTATAACCTTTCCTAATGGCATCCATAAGAGGAAGCAAATTGACCGTATGGGTCTTCTATGTTACGTTCAAACGAGCGATATCATTAATTCATATAAAATTGATCGAATTTAAAGAGATTAAAAAACATGTATGCTGTGCGAGGTGGATTTAGTTGGAACTATTAGTCACGAACAGTCCTTTTACGCAGGAGCAGGTTGAGCTGCTTAACCGCCTGCTGCCGACCTTAACCGATTCTCAGCGGATTTGGCTGAACGGATACCTGGCTGCTTTGCAGGGAACAGAGGGGGATGGGGCATCCTTCGCCCCGGCTCTTGCCGCTCCAGGTGCGCCGTCCCGTCCGAATGGCGCTGTATCCGCTGCGCCGGCCGCTTTGGAAGTTCCCAAGGAAGCAGCCGTCCTGTTCGGCTCACAGACAGGCAACAGCCAGGGGCTGGCCAAGAAGCTCGCCCAAAGGCTGGAGCAGCAGGGCTTCACGGTGACGCTCTCCGCCATGAGCGATTTCAAAACCAACACGCTCAAGAAACTTCATTATTTATTTGTTGTTGTCAGCACGCAGGGGGAAGGGGACCCGCCGGATAACGCGATTTCCTTTCACAGCTTTCTGAACAGCAAACGGGCTCCCGAGCTTAAAGAGCTCCGCTATTCGGTGTTGGCGCTTGGCGATACTTCGTACGAATTCTTCTGCAAGACCGGCAAGGACTTCGACGAGCGGCTTGAACAGCTGGGAGCGAACCGGCTTGTGCCGAGAACGGATTGTGACGTTGATTTTGACGAGCCTGCTGCCCAGTGGATGAATCAGGTGCTGGAAGCGGTCAATCAATCGGCAGCGCCCGCCGTAAGGGTGAGTCCATCGGAAGCGGGGGCAGCCTCAAGCGCTGAAACGGAGTCGGAATATTCCAGAACTCATCCGTTCCAGGCGGAGGTGCTGGAGAACCTGAATCTGAATGGCCGGGGAGCAGAGAAAGAGACGCGCCATCTGGAGATCTCGCTGGAAGGCTCCAATTTGACTTATGAGCCGGGGGACAGTCTCGGCATTTATCCGGAGAACCATCCGCAGCTGGTAGAAGATTTGATTGAAGCGATGGGCTGGAATCCGGATGAGACGGTGGCTTTGGATAAAAAAGGGCAGACCGGACCGCTGCGCGAAGCGCTGCTCCGGCATTACGAAATTACCGTGCTGACCAAACCTTTGTTGGAGCAGGCAGCCAAACTGGCTCCGGAGAGCGCGCTTCAAGGGCTGCTGGCCGAAGGTCAGCAACAGGCCCTGCGCGATTATTTGAAAGGACGGGATTTGCTGGATCTGGTTCAGGATTACAGCCTCAAAGGCATCCCGGCAGGCGACTTTGTTGGTATTCTGCGCAAGCTGCCTGCGCGGCTCTATTCCATTTCGAGCAGCCCTTCCGCCACTCCGGATGAAGTTCATGTTACGGTTCGGGCGGTCCGTTACGAAAACGGTGGAAGACAACGCTACGGCGTCTGCTCGGTTCATCTGGCCGATCGCGTGCAGCCGGGGGATAGTCTTCCGGTGTTTATCCAGCAGAATCCGAACTTCAAGCTGCCGGCTGATCCGGAGGCGCCGCTGATTATGGTCGGACCGGGCACCGGTGTAGCGCCGTTCCGCTCTTTCCTGGGTGAACGGGAAGAGCAGGGAGCATCCGGACGGACCTGGCTGTTTTTCGGAGATCAGCATTTTGCGACGGATTTCCTGTATCAGGTAGAGTGGCAGCGCTGGTTGAAGGACGGCGTGCTTACCCGGATGGATGTCGCGTTCTCCAGGGATACGGACCGGAAGATCTACGTGCAGCACAAGATGCTGGAGCGGGGAGCCGAGCTGTACAAGTGGATTCAGGAGGGCGCTTATATTTATGTTTGCGGTGACGAGAAACATATGGCCCAGGATGTTCATCAGGCGCTGCAGTCGATCCTGGTGCAGGAAGGCGGCCTGAGTGCGGAGGCAGCTGCAGAGTATCTGAGCAGCCTGCAGCAGCAGAAACGTTATCAGCGCGATGTGTATTAAGAGCCCAGCCTGTGAAAGGAGAAAGAGTTTATGTCAGAAAATCATTTGTTGTCCAAGAACAGTGCTCCGCACAGTGACGTTGAAGAGATTAAACGAAACAGTAATTATTTGCGCGGCAGCTTGACGGAGACGCTGGCAGATCCGATTACCGGCTCCATCCCCGAAGATGACAACCGGCTAATGAAGCATCACGGCAGCTATATGCAGGATGACCGAGATCTGCGGAACGAACGTGCGCATCAGAAGCTGGAGCCGGCTTACCAGTTTATGCTCCGCGTTCGCGCATCAGGCGGTGTCGTAACCCCGGAGCAGTGGCTGATGATGGACCGCATTTCGCAGAAATACGGGAATGGAACGATTCGCCTGACGACACGCCAGTCCTTCCAGCTGCACGGCGTATTGAAATGGAATTTGAAGAATACGATCCGGGAGGTCAATGAAGTGCTGCTCAGCACGCTGGCAGCCTGCGGCGACGTTAACCGCAACGTCATGTGCAACCCGAATCCGTATCAGTCCGAAATTCACGGCGAAGTGTACGAATGGGCGACCAAAGTCAGCAAACATCTGGACCCGCGGACCCGCGCCTACCATGAAATCTGGCTGGATGAAGAGAAGGTCATCGACAGCCGGGACCTGGATACGGAGGTGGAACCGATTTACGGGCCGGTGTATCTCCCGCGGAAATTCAAAATCGGTATTGCAGTGCCTCCGTCCAACGACGTTGACGTGTTCTCGCAGGATCTTGGCTTTATCGCGATTGTGGAGGACGGGAAGCTGGCCGGCTTTAACGTGGCAGTTGGCGGCGGTATGGGGATGACTCATGGCGATCCGAAGACCTATCCGCAGGTCTCCAAAATTATTGGCTTCTGCACGCCGGACCAGATGGTGGATGTGGCGGAGAAAGTCGTGACCATTCAGCGGGATTATGGCGACCGGGCAGTCCGCAAGCACGCACGCTTTAAATACACGATTGACGACCGCGGCATTGACTGGCTCGTAAAGGAATTGACGGCCCGTTTGGGTTATTCGCTGCTGGAAGCCCGCCCTTATCATTTCGAGCATAACGGTGACCGGTATGGCTGGGTGAAGGGCAGCAACGGCAAATGGCATTTTACCTTGTTCATTCAGAATGGCCGTGTTAAGGATTTCGATGATTATCCCTTAATGACAGGGCTTCGCGAAATTGCGAAGGTGCATGGCGGAGATTTCCGCCTCACGCCTAATCAGAACTTGATCATCGGCAACGTGAGCAGCAAGAAGAAGAAAAAAATCCAGAGCCTGATCGATCAATACGGCTTGACGGATGGCGCCCATTATTCAGCGCTGCGCCGAAACTCGATGGCCTGTGTTGCGCTTCCAACCTGCGGGCTGGCGATGGCCGAATCCGAACGTTATCTGCCTTCCCTGCTCGACAAAATTGAGCCGATGCTTGAAGAGGCTGGACTGCGCGATGAGGACATCGTTATCCGAATGACCGGCTGCCCGAACGGCTGTGCGAGACCTGCGCTCGCCGAGTTATCCTTCATCGGCAAAGCCCCGGGCCGGTACAATATGTATCTCGGCGGCGGCTTCACAGGCAACCGTTTGAATAAGCTGTACAAGGAAAACATCGGCGAAGAGGAAATTTTGAACTCGCTGCAGCCCATCATTAACCGTTACGCCAAAGAACGGCTCGAAGGGGAGCATTTCGGCGATTTCACGATCCGGACGGGATATGTGAAAGAAGTGCTGGATGGGCAGGAATTCCACGCCTGAGCAGGTTGTGTTTTTAAAGGCAAGAAATTAGCGCTCCGTATGGGGCGCTTTTTCTGGTTCTTTTTCTTAATACTCCGCCCCTTCATTTATCCCATATTAAGTACCCTGGAGGCAGCACCGTCTCTTTGAAACCGGCCATCTGACGTTCCAGGTAAAGCAGCGGTCTGGCTGAACCAGCCAATATAAAGTTCACTACGTCTCCGCGGCTGTCTGCCTTTAAAGAGAATGCTCTTGTATAAGCAAAATGCCGGCCCATGGTCTCCCCAATAGCTCCAAGCAGATGATCATGTCCGGCTCTTCCGGTGAGATTGATCAGGACTGAACCTTCCGGTTTAAGTTTGTCTGCTATCGTCTGAAAAAACGCCGTAGACACCAGATGCCTGGGAGTACCCTCCGCGTCAAAAGCGTCCAATACCACATAATCAAATTTACCGGCAGGCTGGTGCTCAAGCAAAGCTCTTCCGTCCCCCGTCTGCACATTATTCAGGCTGTAACCGAAATAGGTTTGACTGATCTGGACGATGACTGGATCGAGTTCGGATACGGTAACATTTTTCTCGGAAAAATAACGGGACAAGGTTCCGATGCCATGCCCAATCATAAAAACCTCTTCAAAATCCGGGACATTATGCTCCATTAAATGAATGATCGCTTTCGGGTATTCAAACAGGATCCGGTCCGGATTATCCATATCCAGGGCTCCCTGATTCGCTTGGCTTGCAAATTGCAGGACCCGAAATCGGCCTTTCTGCCCGTCAAGCTCATCTGTCTCATAAACAGCAATATGATGATGGCCGGTTTCCGTTTCAAATAATAAGCGCTGCAAAAGATGAATCCTCCATTCGTATAGGTGATGATGGTTATCCTTTTATTTGAGGCGTTTTCCAGTTCTGATGCCGCACCTCTCGAAGCTAATATCGAACAGTATAAGACTCGCCGGGCCTTACGGCAAGGATGGAGAGAAGAAGAGGTGCGAATGGGAAGCTCCCATAGAAACGCAGAGGGATTCGCACCTCATAAATTGTCGAAATTTAAGATATTTGTGCACATGCTCTGAGGACAGGAAGCGAATTTAGGCCGTTTTGCGATAAATGCTTTTGTAAAGAGCCTTATAAACTTGATTGTCTCGCAGATTCACTGGGCGAAGCGCAGTCAGCTTCGTCCAGTTTTGTTTTTTCGGACTATAATTAACTCCGCAATATAGAAATGGCCAAAAATATGTAGATTTTACAGTGGTCATATTTGACACATTCCTTTTATTCGTAAATCTGGAATATTCCATCTGAAACGGGGCGGGGCCTACTGTCGCCCCAAGTCCAAAGGAAGCTGAAGGATGCATTTTTAATCAAGCAAAAATAACATATTTACGTCCCGAACAGCCTTCACTACACTTTCTGTAAGCGCTAACAGTTTGGCGGCTGGTCTGAGAACCCGGGTCGATTCCTGGCCAGTGGGTGCCGCATAGGACATGATGAAGTTTTGATCAGACAGGGGGGAGAAACTGAAGGTCCAAGGTTAAGCCGCTCACTAATGAGGGGACAGGAGGAATCATGTAATGAGACAAAGCTTGAAACCGTGGGGGATCATGCTGTGCCTGGCGATGTTTGCTTCACTGCTTGCCGCATGCGGTTCCGGATCCGCGGGGAACGGGAAAGGCGGTCAGTCGTCCGGCTCAGCGGAAAGCGTGCATAAAGAGGGTTTTCCGATTGTCGACAAGCCAATCACACTGTCTGTTTTTGCGCCTGACGTTGGGGCTGCCAAGTGGGATACGATGCAGGTATTCAAGGAAATGGAGAGTATGACCAACATCAAACTCACGTTCCAGACGGCTCCAGTGGACAGCTTTGAAACCAAAAAAAATCTGATCTTTGCAAGCGGCGATCTGCCGGATATCTTCTACGCTGCAAGCCTGACCCCAGCCGAGCAGGTCACTTATGGAAGCCAGGGAACGCTGATTCCGCTGGAGAAACTGATTGACGAGTATGCACCGAACCTCAAGAAGCTGCTGGACGAGAATCCGGATGTCCGAAAGTCGATTACCACGCCGGATGGGCATATTTATGCACTGCCGTACATTGACAAAGGCGCCGTATGGTACAAAAGCCCGCTCTATTATAACGGAAGTTTCCTGAAGAAGCTGGGCGTAACCAAACTCCCAGAAACGCCGGATGAGCTGTACGACTATCTGAAGCGGGTGAAAACCGAAGATCCAAACGGCAACGGCCAGGCGGACGAAATTCCGCTGACCTCCACCAAGCTGAAGGATATCCGCGTGCAGCTGCTGGGCTTCTGGGGCATGTACGATGAGATCTATTATGCGGACAAAGAAGGAAAAGTACACTACACCCCGCAGGAGGAAGGATACAAGGAGTACCTGACCTTCTTGAACCGGCTTTGGAAAGACGATTTGTTGGACCACGAGACGTTCTCTCAAACGGACGATCAGAAGAAAGCCAAGGGGAAAAATAACCAGGTTGCGCTGTTCAACGACTGGCTGCCTTACTTTATGCTCGGCGGGGAGCCGAACACGGACAATCCGTTTATGGCCCCGCTCAAGACAGGGTTCCCGGACTCGCCGGTCGTGGCGAAAAACTCGGGCATCTCCAAAAATGGTACGTTTGCCATTTCCAAAACCAATCCGGCTCCGGAAGCGACGATGCGCTGGGTGGACTATCAGTATGGTTATGAGGGCTCAACTTTGTTTAACCAAGGACCGGAAAATGTGTTGTGGAAATATACGGACAAAGATAAACATATCAAAGAGTGGCTGCCCGTTCCAGATGGAGGCGACCGTGAGCAGTATCGCGGCACGTTGACGCCGAACTATGGGATTACGACGCCTGGCGTCAGTCTGCCCGAAGTTACCCAAGGTTTGAGATCCGAAATTGACGATTGGGTCGAGCAGGAGAACAAGGAGAAAATTTTGCCGTATGCTAAAGTGCCGTATCCGAATGTCTTCTTGACAGAAGCGGAACAAAATGAAGTTACGGCGCTTCAGTCGGACCTGAGCAACTATGTAGAACAGATGGAGGCCAAGTTCGTAACGGGTCAGGAGCCTCTTTCGAACTGGGAGAAATATAAAGCCCAAGTGAAACAAATGGGCGGCGACCGCATCGCCGAGATCTACCAGGCGGCATACGACCGCTGGGATCAGCAAGGAGCGGAATAAGGACCCAAACTGACAAACAACAAACGTCCTGTCTAGGCCGATACGGCGAGACAGGACGTTTTGTTGTGCGGATTCAGAGCCCATGCGAAGGTTTGAACCCAGCGAATAGAGTTAGAGTTAAAGTTTAAGTTAAAGTTTACAGCAGCCCGACCATTTGCAGCCCGTGCAGAATGCCGCCGTCATCCGCTGCTTTGGTCACGTATTTGGCGGCAGCTTTTGCTTCGGGAACGCCATTGCCCATAGCGACGCTGTTCGTAATTTGGGAGAGCATCTCAATATCGTTAAGTCCATCCCCAAAAGCGTATTGGCGTTCGGCCGGGATGCCCAGCTTCCCGGTGATTTTGGCGATGCCTTTGGCTTTCGAACCGCCTGCAGGAATGACGTCGGCCGAATAAGAGTGCCAGCGAATCAGGTCGAAGGCTTTAAATTGCTGCTCATATTCTTGTTCCTCGCCCTCAACGCAGAACAGCAGCGACTGGTAAATTTCGCGATTCTGGTAGTAGAGCGGGTCATGAGCGGGGAGCTCATGGATTTTTAATGTTCCCATGCTGGCCGTTACAAACTCATGATCCGGCACCGTAACTTTCATATCCTCATGATCCATATATACAACGGGGTGATTGCGCTGCAAAGCCAGATCTGTCAACTGCTGAAGGGCAACTTTATCCAGCGGATTTCTATAGATCGGCTCTCCTTGCAGAACGACATATTGCCCGTTATAGCTGACATAAGTTTCAATTTCCAGTTCCTTGCGCAGCTCCTTGAACATAAAGGGGGCCCGGCCTGTCGCAATCGCCACCTCGTGCCCCAGGCGTTTCAGGGCAAAAACCGCTTCCTTGGCCGATGCAGGAACCTTCTTATCCTCGCCCAGCAGCGTTCCGTCTATATCGAAGAAAATAATGCTTCTCTCCGTCATTTTTTCACCTGACTTTCAGAAAATTTTGTTTATTTGCAACTAGTCTTCATCATTATAACAAACCATTCTGAAATTGGCCGGAATACCGCTTATTTTTCCTTATCATTAACAATTCTTACATGGAGCTAACTTTTCTCGGAGCGAATTTTCATCTTCTGCCTGTATACTTGGAGTGTTCGCAAAGATCTTCGACGTTTATTCAGGAGGGAGCTGGTTCGTGAGATGCGTGAGCCGCGCATTATGATTTTAACGGCCGGTTACGGGGAGGGGCATCATCAGGTTTCCAGAGCTTTAGAGCAAGAATTGTCCGCAAGAGGCATCGAGGACGTTCTCATCGTCGATTTGATGAAGGAAGCCCATCCGCTGTTGAACTCGGTTTCGAAGAAACTATATTTGAAGAACAGCCTAACCTCCCAATATGGCTTGGACTTGTATGGCTGGAGTTACTATTGGACGAGGGGGACACGTCCGGGCAGCTCACTGGGCAGATATTTTAATTCTATTGGAAAAAGAAAGCTGAAAGCTCTGCTGCGCCAGGTCTCTCCCGATATCATTTTAAACACCTTCCCTTTCGGAGGGGCAGTTGAAGCCGGAAGCGAACTTGGCGTGCCGGTTTGCACGGTAATTACGGATTATACGCTCCATGGACGATGGATTCATCCGGATATGAGCCGCTATTATGTGGCGACGGACGAATTGAAATACGATATGCAGAAGAAAGCTTGTGCTTCGCCGCAGCAGATTCTGGTGACCGGAATACCGGTCCGCAAAGGTTTTGTCACGCAGAGCAAGTGCGCCCGGGAAGCCCGTAATCAGGAACAGGAACAGGGCGTTATTGCGGACGATCGCAGCCAAAGCAAAAAACAGGTAATGCTCACCGCCGGTTCCTTCGGCGTGCCGCAGCAGATGGAGGAGATCGTGAGGCGGCTGCTGGAGGCAGGAAACTGCCGGCTTGCCATCGTCTGCGGCCGCAATGAACGATTATATGCGAAGTGGTCCGTGATGTTTGGAGGCAACCCAGAAGTGGAAATTTTTGGCTTTGTGCCGCATGTTCACGAAATTATGGCGAAGGCCTCCTGTCTGGTTACCAAAGCCGGTGGGGTTACTTTATCGGAAGCGCTTGCTTTGCGAGTGCCTGTGTTTATCTATAAACCTTTTGCAGGGCAGGAGAAAGAAAATGCGGTATATTTCGCCGGAAAAGGCGCAGCCAGAATCGCGGAAAGCGCTCCGGAGTTAAGCCGGCAAATCAGTCGTTTGCTGGATAATCCCGCAGAAGAAGCGGACATTCGTAGACGAATGTCCGAGCTCTACAAGGGCGGAGCAGCGGAAAGGATTGTCAGCGATATGCTGGAGCTGCTGCAAAGCGGGCTGCGGGTAACGGTTTAATAAAAGGTCCAGGTTAGGGCCGATAGCCGGGGGAATTCATGGACAACAATAGGAACGGCAAAGTGGGCATGACAGGCGTGAAATGGATATCGGCTTTCAGTCTGCTGCTGATTCTTGCCGCCATCGTTTATGTAGCTTATTTAATCAAAACCGGACAATACGCCAAAGTCATGAATTCCGTACAGCAACTGGGGATTTTAGGGATTGTCGCCGGGGTTTTCATCCAGGCGGTGCTCAATATGCTGCCGGTTCCCGGTGAATTTTCCGCTTTGCTGCTGCTGGAGGTGTACGGACCCGTATGGGGAGGCGTTTATGCCTGGATCGGCGGAATCGTAGGTTCCATAGGCGGCTTTTATCTGACCCGCTGGGTGGCTAAACCCCATGTCGGAGCCGTAAAACCGGCGCTCGACAAGATGGAGGAGTGGCTGAACCGGTATGGGGACTTGGGGCTGCTGATGATCCGGTTTGTGCCGTTTGTCCCTTATCATATCGTCAATTATGCGGCGGGGCTTTTGAAAGTGGGATTATGGGGGTTCGCATGGACGACAGCCGTAGGGATTCTACCCTATTCCATAGCGATGAGCTGCCTCTATGCGGGGATGCGGAACAGCCCCTGGGTGTGGGCTTTTGTGCTTGGCATCGGCATTGCCGCGGCGGTCTGGCTGTTTTTTTCCCGGAGAAAAAATGTCGTGCTTGACCGCAAATGAGGTTGCCTTAATCAGCTAAAAAAGCAGCTTCCCGTCCTTGACGGAAAAGCTGCTTTTATTGTTGCTCCTTCGTATCTTAAACTCTGCTGCTCGTACTGAACCGCCAGGAGCCTGATTCCATCCATTCGATAAAATGGTCGGTGACCGTCTTCAAATATTGTTTGGTAGGTTCGTGGATCAATTCGCCATGCTCGTTGAATTTCTCGTGGGCTGTGCCGATATAAACTTCATTGCCCGGGTAGAACGGGGAAGCGATGCTGGGCGAAAACAATATTTCCCGCAGATGGAGCTGGGCGCGCACGCTGCCCAGAAACCCCATGGAGGATCCGAGAATCCAGGAAGGTTTGCCTTTCATGACTTTGTCTACGCGCGACAGCCAGTCTATCGCGTTTTTGGTGACGCCTGGAATGGAGTAGTTGTACTCGGGTGTGATCCACAAAACCGCATCGGCCATGCTGACTTTATGTTTAAAGATTTTAACGCTTTCCGGCGGGTCCAGCTCGATATCCTGATTATAAAAAGGCAGCTCATGAATCTTTAAAATTTCTATGTCAAGCTTGTGTTTAAATTGTTCCTGCATGTAACGTGCTAGTCTCATATTAAAGGAATCCTTCCGCAGACTTCCTACAATGGCCGCGATTTTCAAAAGAGGCTCCTCCTTTTCCTAAAGTATAAATATGTAATAGGACTAATAACTCTCCTGTTTAAATAATAGCACTAATGAACCGGTTTTAACCAGTCATATTAAGCATTTGCACATTTAGGAAAAATAAAAAAAACTGCAACAATCCAAAAGCATCCTGCTACAAAAGGTCACATCTATACAAGAACCCGGATAAGAAACAACCTTTATGGAAGTCCGCCGCTGTCTATTTTTGCTATTTGGCGCCCTGCGCTAAACGCGGAACCGTTTTGTCCCTTTGAATATTTGGGTATAAAATCCACTGAGGGAGAGAATCTACATAAGAACGTGGAGATTTCTTTAGCGGAAATCGAGGGGAAGGCAACCTTTTTGAACCCTATGTCGTTATATATATATATCCTGTACAAAGCGATCCAAAGAGAAAGACGGTCGCCAAGGATTAAAATTTGAACAACTGGAGTGGACAATCATGATGAAATCGATGAAATTTGCGGCGGGAGCCGTTTTCCTTTCTGCTGTATTTGCCTTAACGGCATGCAGTTCCCATTCTTCCAACGAAGCTCAAACAGCAAGCCCGGCACCGTCAGGGACGGAAATGGCCTCCGGAGCCCCTTCGGACGCCGGTGCGGGGGCATCCGTAACCCCGCCGGCAGGCGCTAATGAAGGCACCGAGCCTTCTGCACCGCCAGAACAGCCGTCCTCCACCGAAGATCAGATCAAGCAGCTGCTGGAGCTTGCGAAAAAAGGGGAAGCGCCCGGCATTCCGTTTGCCGCACATGACTCACTGATTGACGATGTAACCCAGGCCTGGGGCAAAGCCGACAAGGAGGATTCGGCAGGCAGCGGCTTTTACGCGACTTATGCGAAGAAAAATGCGGTGTTTGGATACAATAAAGGAAGTCAGCTTTTTGATGTCCGCTCGAGCAGTCCGGAATTGCAGAAGCTGACACTCGAAGAGATTGAGTCGGCTCTCGGCAAGCCGGTCTCTATCAAAAAGAACGGTGCCGACACTATTTATATTTATACTGCAAGCGATCAATTTCAATTGAAGTTCATCATTCCGGCCTCCACCGGTAAGGTGGATCATATTTCGGTATTTTCTCCCAAGGATTCCGTTAACAATATGGCGGGATAACCTGCTAAATCAAAAGCAATCCCCTTTGAAGTCTCTCCAAGGGGATTGCTTTTTTGCATCAGCCGGAAATTTAGTTGCAACAAAACTCAATCGAATTTTACAGGTGTTGCGGCCAAGCAGCTTCCAATAGCCTGGAAGGACAACCAACAGAGCCAAGAGAGCTATGCCAAGAATAATGCGGGTTAAGCGATCCGCTCCGCCTACGTTTTTCATTCTCGCCGAATATACCGCAGGGGCAATAATCGACTTGAAATGGAAGAAGACCAGGAAGGCCTAAAGTAAAGCCTAATACTGTTCGCTTTTATTAAGCGGTTGTTTCGGATAATAGGAGAAACCCGGATATTTTACGACGGGCCACTTTTCTTTCCGGAGTTTGGAAATGAAAGCGGGCTGCACTTTCAAATTGGATTCCACGAGCTGTTTCGGTGTCAGTGCCAGCCATTGATTAAGCGAAACATCCTGGAACCGGTCGCTTTTGAACATTTCGAGAAACCAAAGCGTCGTATCGCCCGTGTTTTGAATGTAGTGGCCGTAAGCAAAAGGGACATAACCTACGTCTCCGGCCTTGACATCGAAGGTTCGGGCGGTCCCGCCGCTGGCAAACACGGTCATGCGTCCGCTGCCGGATAAGTAATACTGCCATTCGTCATTGTTGGGATGCCAATGCATTTCACGCATGGCCCCGGGTTTGATCTCCACGAGCGCGGCCGCAACGGTTCTGGAGATCGGAAAGTTGGTCGAATCTACTATGCGCACCGATCCTCCAGGCGTAATCAGCGGTTCCTGGGCCAGCAGCTCGTGTTTAAACGACAGTGGAACCGTTCCGTAAGGGGAGGAGATGGCTTGGCTCTCCAGGCTGCCTGGCACCGGGGCCTGGTAAATATACACCTGTTCGTTCGGAATGCTGCTGAAATCCGAGACAGGTACGCCAAAGTTGGCGGATAAAACGTCTTTGGGCGTGTGGGCAACCCAATCAGAAAGGGATAACGTGTTTAAATCGGAGAAAGCCCCGTCGTCAAAGACGAGCAGAAATTCACAGCCTTCTTCAAGCCCTTGAATCGAATGGGGAATGCCCGGTGGAAAATACCAAAGATCTCCCTGCTTAACATCCGCGATAAAATTGCGCCCATTCTGATCCACCGCCGTGATCCGGGCGCTCCCTACCAGCATGTAGGACCACTCGGCCTGCTGATGCCAGTGCAGCTCGCGCACACCGCCCGGGGTCAGCGCCATGTTGACGCCGGCAAGGGTGGTAGCAATCGGCAGCTCGCGCTGCGTAACCTCGCGGGACCATCCGCCTTCATTCAACTGCATATGCGTATCCGAGAAAGAGAAACGCAAATTGGGAATAAGACCGTTATCTGTAATGGGAGGGACCAGCAGATCGGGATTTTGAAGATCCAGCATCACGTTTCTGGGCCCTTTATCTACCGTACCTTCCTTTCCTCTGATCGGCTGCGGAATCGGCACCGGCTGTTTTGACTCATCGTGTAGGGTCAATTTCATTCTCCTTTCCATCCTGGATTTCCGCGACGCTTGCGGCAAATATCCATACATCATTGAATATGAGCATAGATGTGTTTTATGCAGGGATAGGGTAAGGAAAATCAGAACCACCCGTCCAACGGGTGGTTTGCACTAGGGGTATAACCCCTTGTTGCCAAACTGCGCCTAAAGACGCTAGCCTGACCACAAAGCGTTCAGGCTCAGTGTTATTTGTCTCTTTCACTTACCAGTTAAACTGGTTTTACTTTTTCTTGCTCTTGTTGCTGCTGAATGGATCTTCATACTCTTTTACACTCAGCTTATCCACTGCCTGGTCATGTGCCTCTTGCTCTCGAATGTATTTGGCGACGGTGGCTTCATTTAGCCCCACTGTACTTACGTAGTAGCCTTCCGCCCAGAATTTACGATTCCCATACTTATACTTCAAATTGGCATGCTTCTCAAAGATCATGAGTGCGCTTTTCCCTTTTAAATAGCCCATAAAGGAAGACACAGTGGAGTGCTACGATAAAAATGCAGTCGAAAAACACCCTCGTATGAAATAAAATGAAAGCTAATGAGGGGATGAGCGAGAATGAATCGGTACGACAAAGCATTC
The DNA here is from genome assembly GCF_001685395.1 of Paenibacillus yonginensis. NCBI lineage: Bacteria > Bacillati > Bacillota > Bacilli > Caryophanales > Paenibacillaceae > Paenibacillus > Paenibacillus yonginensis. The sequence goes on from NZ_CP014167.1 coordinate 1,414,405, forward strand.
AAAGAAGAAGCGGTAAGGTTAAGCGATGAGATCGGGCCCAAGAAAGCGGCCGAGCAGTTAGGCGTAGCCTACCACACCTTGCAGGACTGGAGGAAACGAAGAACCCTGCACGGTGATGGAGCGCATATCGGAAGTGGTCGCGCTTATGCATCTGCCAATAAGACTACGCGTGAAATCGAATTAGAAAGAGAAAACAGCGAGTTGCGTCGTGCGAATGAAATTCTCAAGGACGCACTTGGTTTTTTCGCAAAAGACCGGAAGCGCTAAAAGCATGCCAGCTCTATGGTTACATCCGTGAACGACGGGATCGATGGACCGTCAAAGAGATGTGCAAAGTACTTGCTGTCAGCGAATCAGGCTATTACCGCAGCTTGAAGCCCACACCCAAACGAGAGCGGCAAGAACGCCTTCTGGTCAAAATCAAAGAAATCATCGAAGAATATGAAGACAACAGCAATTACGGTGCCCAGCGGATTAGGCTGGCTCTAGCGCAAAAAGAGATCGTGACCAGCTACAGCACCGTCTATCGCATCATGAAGAAGCACGGTCTGCTGAAGAAAGTGAGGCGTCATCCAAACGGCATTACACGTGAGGATGCGGCAGCTCAAAAGAGCGAGAACCTGATCCAGAGAGACTTCAGCGCCTCAGCCCCCAACCAGAAGTGGCTATCGGATATCACAGAAGTGCCTTGTTTAGACGGTAAGCTGTATGTGTCCGCCGTATTGGACTGTTTCAATGGGGAGATCGTGGGTCTGGCCATGGATGACAACATGCGTAAGGAACTCTGCATCCAAGCTTTTGAGAATGCCTGCAGGGCCAGAAATGCTCGTGGAATGATTTATCACAGCGACCGAGGCAGCCAGTTCACGAGCCACGCATTCCGAGCGTGTCTGGCTAAACGAGATGTCGTTCAAAGCATGAGCGGCACAGGGCGCTGCTATGACAACGCAAGAATGGAAAGCTTCTTTGCTACGCTAAAGAAAGAAAAGCTATATAAGATCAAAACCGAGCAATACCCGATGGCCTATATGAAATCGATTATCTTCCGATACATCATGGTCTATTACAACAGACAGAGGGTTTACACCTCTAATCCAGGGGGATGGCCCCCAGCTATTTATCGCGAAAGAATGCTGTCACAGGCAGCTTAATCATGGGGTTCTCATGAGTGTGTTTTCAAACTGCACTTTTTTTGACAACTCCACAGATATTTTCGGTGGAATCGCCACCAGCATGTGCACATGATCCGGCATCATATGTCCTTCTAATATCTCGACTCCCTTGTATTTACATAGACGCTTCATGATTTCAATTAGATCTCGTCTCACTTGATTGTAGATCTCTTTGAAGTTAGACTGAATAGTAGACACAGAATATACTGAAAGGAGCAGCATTAGAAAAGGAGACTGTGTCCCATGAAAAAACCTGTGTATGACGAAGCCTTCAAGCGTCAGACGGTGCAACATATTAAGGAAAGTGGCCAAACGGTGGCGGAAGTCGCCCGAGAGCTGAAGATCAACGACAACACCGTGTACGGTTGGGTTAAGAAGTTTGGAACAGATCCGGAAGTGGTTGCAGCCCAGGTGTTCAAATCGGACGAGCATCAGATGCGGGAAATGCAGAAGCGAATCCGAGAGCTGCAAGAGGAAAATGAAATCTTAAAAAAAAGCGATGCACTACTTCGCGAAAGACCGTCGGTAAAGTATTCGTTCATTCATGAACACCGCTTCGAGTACCGATTGGAGAAGTTGTGCATTGTCCTGAAAGTCTCTCGTAGCGGGTACTACAAATGGCGGTGCAGACCGGAAAGTGAACGAGAAAAACATCACCGGGAGATGACGGAGCACGTCCGTAAGGCCTACGAAGAGTCCAGAAGGCTTTACGGGAGCCCGAAACTCACCAGGCAGTTGAATCGTCAAGGGATTCAGATCTCCGAACGCACGGTCGGTCGAATCATGAAAAAACAAGGCTTACGCTCACGTACCGTAAAGAAGTACAAGGCGACTACCAACTCCAAGCATGCGCTTCCCGTTCAAGACAATGTGCTGGGCCGCGAGTTTCAAGCCACGAAGCCGGGGGAGAAATGGGTAACGGATATCACCTATGTCTGGACCGTGGAAGGATGGTTGTATCTGGCGAGTGTCATGGACCTATACTCTCGCAGAATTGTCGGTTGGCAAATGGGTGAGCGGATGACCAAGGAACTCGTGATTGGGGCCCTTCAGCAGGCCTATGGCCGAGGGCGTCCAGACCCTGGATTACTTCACCATTCCGATCGGGGAAGCCAATACGCCTCTCACGATTACCAGAAACAGCTGTTAACATATGAGATGATCGGAAGCATGAGCCGAAAGGGGAATTGCTACGATAATGCCTGCATCGAGTCATTCCATAGTGTCCTCAAAAAGGAACTGATTTACCTGAACCACTATGAAACGAGGGAACAAGCGAAGCAGAGTATTTTCGAGTACATTGAGTTCTTCTACAACACTCGGCGTATCCATTCCTCTATTGATTACCATACCCCCATGGAGTATGAACTGCTTTACCTAAACCAGGCTGCTTAAAATCTGTGTCTACTATCTTGACAGAGGTCCACTTTACGTCTATACTTCGGGGTGAACACAATGTGATACTTACACATCCACTTTGTGTGCGCTAAACTAAAGTTTTTATTTGCCATTTAAGACCATCCTTTCGAATTGAGCCTGAACATCTCAATTTTATCGGGATGGTCTTATTGGTGTAACCCTAGATCCCTCCACCCGCATAGCGGGTGGTTTGGATCGGCTACACTAAGTTGGACAATGAAAATAAGGGCTTGTAGAATAGACCTATCATACGAAGGAGCGGATCTCTACAATGCCAAAACAACGACGTACCTTTACTGCAGAATTTAAGCGACAAATGGTACAGCTTTATGAGAATGGGAAGTCCAGGGCAGCGATTGTGGAGGAATACGACCTCACAGCTTCCGCTTTAGACCGTTGGATTATTCAGGCTCAGACAACGGGTTCCTTTAAGGAAAAGGATAATCGTTCATCAGAAGAAACCGAACTGATGGCGTTACGAAAAGAGAACCAACGTCTGAAGATGGAGGTAGATATTTTAAAGCAAGCGGCGCTGATCATGGGACGAAAGTAGCTATCATTCGGAATAACCTGGATAAATACTCGGTATCAGCATTGTGTAACGTCCTGCAAATTGCAAGAAGTACGTACTATTATGAAGCCAAAGAACGACCGAATGAAGATGGGTTATCAAAGGCTATTGTGGAAATCTTCTATAAGAACCGAAAAGCCTACGGTACACGAAAGATCAAAACCAAGCTCCAGGAACAAGGACTCATCGTGTCTAGACGCCGTATTGGCCGAATCATGCGTGAGCAAGGCCTGGTCTCCACCTATACCATTGCCCAGTTTAAGCCCCACAAAACGGCCTGTAATGAGGCGGCAACGACGAATGTGTTAGCTCGTGAGTTTGACCAGGCTGAAATTAAGCGCTTCGTGGTCAGCGATCTAACGTATGTGAAGGTAGGGCACCGTTGGCACTACATTTGCGTCCTCATCGACCTGTTCAATCGAGAGATCATTGGCCATAGTGCAGGTCCACATAAGGACGCTGCTCTGGTTTCGCGCGCCTTTGCTACGGTAGAAGGTGACCTGAGCCAAATCCAGTGGTTTCATACGGACCGTGGAAGTGAGTTTAAAAACCAGAAGATGGACGAGCTTCTGGAAACCTTTGAGATCAGTCGATCGTTAAGCGCGAAGGGTTGTCCTTATGACAACGCTGTAGCGGAAGCAACCTACAAGGTCATGAAAACGGAGTTCATCCATCAGATGGAGTTCCAGAGCCTCGATCACCTGCAGTTGGAACTATACGACTATGTTAACTGGTTTAACAAGCATCGAATTCATGGATCATTGGGGTACATGACGCCTGTTCAGTACCGTCAAGTAGCCCTTAAAAAAGCTGTCTGATTTAATGTTGACAATCCAGTTTTATATTTCGCGCGTTTCACGCGCTCAACAGGCTGAAGCCTAAAAAATAAAAAAAATCCCCGAAAAAAATTCGGGGATTCTCTACAGCCTGGCAGAGGATGTAAACAGAATAGCCTCCGTATGGCCTGCAAACTAATTTTATAAAAGAGTTGACAAGAAACGGAATAAGGAGTATAAATAAATTGTGGAAAATATAGTTGTTCAAAATTAAATTGGGAATGCGATTCAACGACTATTTCTTCAAGGCTGGACCGATCGCCTTTGTAACAAGAGAGGAAGCAGGTCCAGAAGGTTTTAAGTGGATAAGGGCTTATTTTTTTGACTAATGTATCGTTGACAATTTAATTGCTAACAACTAAAATGAGTGGGGGAATTGAACATGTATAAAGCAATCGTAATCGGTACAGGACCGGCGGGACTAACAGCTGCCATCTATCTGGCTCGGGCCAATCTTCAGCCTTTGGTTATCGAAGGGGATCAACCTGGCGGGCAGTTGACAACAACAACTGAAGTTGAGAACTTTCCCGGGTTTCCGGAGGGCATCCTTGGACCGGACCTTATGGACAATATGAGAAAGCAGGCGGAACGATTCGGCGCAGCTTTCCAAACCGGCTGGGTCAAGGAGATCGATCTGCAAAACCGGCCATTCACGCTGCGGCTGGAGAACGGGGAGACCTTGACGACGGAAGCCCTGATCGTTTCCACAGGGGCATCGGCCAATCTGCTGCATATTCCGAATGAGATGGAGAACATCGGCAGAGGCGTCAGCACCTGCGCGACTTGCGACGGCTTCTTTTTCCGGGGCAAAAAGATCATCGTGGTCGGAGGAGGCGACTCCGCTATGGAGGAAGCTCATTTCCTTACCCGCTTTGCCAGCGAGGTGCGGGTCGTACACCGCAGAGACGAATTGAAAGCTTCCAAGATCATGCAGGATCGGGCCCGGGCCAATGAGAAAATCGAGTGGAGCCTGAACCGGACTCCGCTGGAGGTTGTGGAAGGCGAACACGGGGTTACGGGACTCAAGGTGCTGAACAACGAAACCGGCGAAACCGAAGTCATCGACACGCAGGGAATCTTTGTAGCGATTGGACATCGTCCGAACACGGCTTTCCTGAATGGTCAACTCGAGACTGATGCGAACGGTTATCTGGTAGTTCAGCCGGGCACTTCCGCCACAAGCATTCCAGGCGTATTTGCCTGCGGCGATGTGAAGGACCCTGTTTATCGTCAAGCCATTACTTCGGCGGGCAGCGGCGCCATGGCTGCGCTGGATCTGGAGAGATTCGTAGAGGAGCATCCTGTATCTTCTCCCGCTGTGCAGGAGGTGGTCTAATCCTTGTTGCTTTGACCGTCAAGCCTGCTGCACAACAAAAAATATAAAACATTTATTGGAGGAATTTTATAATGGCACAAGAACGTACTGGAGTAGCAACTTTTGGAGGAAACCCAATTACGCTGATCGGACCTGAATTGAAAGTGGGCGATAAAGCCCCTGATTTCCGAATTAACAAAGACCTGGTAACCGAAGCCGGCTTGTCCGATTATAAAGGCAAAATCAAACTGATTTCGGTAGTTCCTTCTCTGGACACGGACGTGTGTGACGCGCAAACCCGCCGTTTTAACGAGGAAGCGTCCAAACTCGGCGACAACGTGGTCGTATTGACGGTTTCCGTGGACCTTCCGTTTGCACAAAGTCGTTTCTGCTCCGTTGCGGGAATCGATAAATTGGAAACCTTGACCGACTACAAACATCGTTCATTTGGCGAAGCTTACGGCGTATTGATTAAAGAACTTCAGTTGGAAATGCGCTCGATCTTTATCATCGATGCCGACGACACGATCCGTTACGTGGAATATTTGGGCGAGATGGGCAACCATCCGAACTATGAGGCGGCCATTTCTGCTTTGAAACAACTGGTTTAATTCTGACTGGAAAGGATCAGCGGCTGCTGCGGAGCTGCCGCCCTTCAGGCTTGAAAAGCGGTGATCGGGGACGTTTCTTGCGTCTTCCGGTCGCCGCTTTTTTATTTTGCTTATGTAAAATCAGCGATTAAGCCTTGGGTTGACTTTACAAAACGCTTCGTGATACATTGTGTATATACGATATTCACAATTTACGAAGGAGGCAGGTTATGCTGGCGTTAGACATTCGAAATTTGAGCAAAAAATACTCCGACTTTCAGATAAAAGACGTCTCATTTCAGTTGGAGAAGGGTTATATCATGGGGTTTATCGGTGGCAATGGCGCCGGGAAAACAACCACGATAAAATCGATCTTAAACCTGATTCAAATCGATAACGGCGAGATCTACGTTTTTGGCAAGAATATGGCGGAACACGAATTGGAACTGAAGCAGGAAATCGGGTGCACCTTCGGCGATATTGATTTCTATACACGCAGCAAGATAAAAACGATGACACGTATCACAAAGAAGTTCTATAAGAATTGGAATGACGAAACGTATTATAACTATTTGCATAGATTCAAATTGGATGAAAACAAAAAAATTGCCGAATTGTCTACAGGAATGAGAGTCAAATACAGCTTGGCCCTTGCTTTATCCCATGGCGCGAAGCTTCTTATCCTGGATGAACCGACAAGCGGACTCGACCCTGTTTCAAGAGACGAGCTGATCGATATCTTCCAACAGCTTATCGTTGATGGCGAGATCAGCATTCTGTTCTCCACTCATATTACATCCGACTTGGAGAAATGTGCGGATTTTATAACCTTTATTGAGAATGGACAAATCTTCGCCAGCTCCGAGAAAAATGATTTTAAGGATTCCTTTCGTTTGCTCAGCGGCAGCGAGGACCAGCTGCACCAGGTAAAGGAACAGTTAATTTCCTACAAAATAAACTCTTTCGGCTTTACCGGATTGATTCATACCAAAGACCTCAAGCCATCCTCCGAGCTAAAGGCAACCACGCCAAGCCTTGAGGAAATCATGATTTATTTCGCGAAAAAGGAGGATGTACATGTATAATTTGGTGATGAAAGATTTGAAATTAGGCGTAAATCCCTGGTTCCTTGTATTGCCTTTATTTACGGGGGCCTTGATGTTTGTTCCAGGCTGGGTTTATTTTATCGTCCCGCTTTATTTCTGTTTCATAACGGTGCCGAATATGTTTGGCGGATTTAAAAGTCAGAACGATTTGGTGTTTAGTACAATTATGCCCGTGACCAAAAAAGACATCGTAAAAGCCAGAATCACCGTTGTTGTCATTCTGGAGCTCTTGCATCTGCTTGTTGCCATGATCTTCAGCCTGTTTACGCTTCGGTTATACCCGAATCTCACTTATTTTTTCTTTGTGCCGCACACGGGTTTTTGGGGATTATGTTTCATCATGCTTGGGATCTTCAACCTCGTATTTCTGCCCATGTATTACAAAACGGCCTATAAGTATGGAGCGGCAACCGTTGCATCCATTACGGCCGCCATCCTTTTTGCTGGAGTCGCCCAATGGGCCGGAATAAGCAGTCCGTGGATGAACGGTATTTTTTATGGCTCCGGTACAAATCATACGTTGCAGCAGCTCTCCATACTGGCCCTAGGCATTGTCATTTTTATTGCTTTCACTCTGATTGCTTACCGGATTGCGGTGAAACGATTCCTAAAAGTGGAGATATTATGAACGTAACGATTTTGAATACATCCGAGAAACCGATCTATCAGCAGATTTATGAACAGATCAGCGCTCAAATCCTGAAAGGCGAGTTGGAAAGCGGTTATTGCTTACCGCCTATTCGGCAGGCGGCGCTGGAGCTTAGAGTCAGCGTCATCACCGTAAAGAAAGCCTGGGAAGAACTCGAACGAATAGGTTTGATCAATACGGTAACGGGGAAAGGATGTTTTGTAGCAGAATTTACCGCGGAAGAGATGTCGCGAATACGCAGCGAAATGATTCTGAAGCAAATGGAAAGCGACGCCTCGTACTACAAATCCTTTGGCGTCACCCTGGATGAAATGGTGGAGCTGTTGAAGAAGATTTATTGACGGCTTGACCGGTGATGAGCGTTTTTACATGTTAGTCGGATAGCTTCAGCAGGCGCTTAAATGGGCGCCTTTTTTGCGCTGCTGTTTGACTTTATTGTTATTCGGTTCGCAAGCCAAAGAAGACCCCCGGGTCCGCTATTCTGCGGCATTCGAGGGCCTTTGATGTAGGGCTAATCAGGCCTGCTTGGTTCTAAGCCGCTGCCCGCGTCTGGAGGACCAAAGGCGGAACCCGGTCAGCAGAGCGGCAGCCGTGCTGATGCAGGCCGAGGTCATAAACACAACATGCATGCCTGCAATAAAGATGTCCGGTTGCCCCGGAATCAGGCCGGTCACGCGGTGCCCCGCTTCCGAGCTCATTACACCGAACAGGGTTGTGGTAGCTACCGTAATACCCACCACCATCCCCACGTTTCGGATCAGGGAGTTGATGCTGCCAGCGATCCCAAGCTGAGTCTTGGGAATCCGCGACATGACCAGCGAGTTGTTCGGTGACTGGAAGACGCCGTTGCCGAAGCCCAGCATGGCGATCCATAAGCCGACCAGCGGAATCGGGCTTCCTTCATGCAGGTTGGCCAGGCCCACCTGAGCAATGACGGTCACGACCAGACCCGCGAAGGTCAGCAGCTCGGAACCGATTTTGTCCGATAAGGCGCCGCTCAGCGGAGCCACGATCACCATCATAATCGGGAACAGCATCAGCAGGAAGCCGGCATGAAACGGCGACAGATTCAAGATGCTCTGCGCGTAAAAAGGCGCAATGATGTTGTAGCAAAAATTGCCTACGAAGACGAGGAAACCGCAGGTAATGCTTAAAGAAAACAACGGATTCTTAAACATAGTCAGCTGGAGCAAAGGATTTTCCTTCCGTGATTCGACCCAGAGAAAAACACCCAGACTCACAACGGCCAGGATCAAAGCCGCCACGATCCTCGTGTCTCCATATCCGTATTGCTGGCCGAGCAGCAGGCCGGAGAACAAAGCCAATATAAACAAGGTAAACAAGAGACTGCCTTGGCTGTCGATTTTCACCTTCAGCTTCGTATAGTCCTTAGGCAGGACCCGGACCCCGAAGATAAAAGCAAGGATTCCAATCGGCAGGTTGACCCAGAAAATATACTCCCAGCCCAGCGCCGAGACGATAACCCCGCCCAGACTTGGACCGGCGATACTGCCCAGCGAAACAAAAGTTCCGACCAGGCCCAGCGCCCTGCCCCGTTCGGTGCTCGGAAAAATATCGGTGACAATCCCTTGGCTGTTCGCCATGGTCATTGAGGCTCCTACGGCCTGAATCAGACGGGAGGCGATGAGGAAGGGAAGGCTGTGGCTTAACCCGCACAAAGCGGAACCGATAATAAAGATCACCATGCCGATTTTGAAAATTTTGATTTTACCGATGATATCTCCCAGTTTGCCGAAAAATAAAATCGCCGCACAGATCGTCATCAGGTAGCTGGTGACCACCCATTCCGTTTGCGCTACCGGCAGGTTCAGCGTTTTGGAAATGACCGGAAGCGCGATGTTGACGATACTTCCATCGAGCGTAGACATGAAAGTAAACAAATTCATGACGATCAGGATAATCCAGCGCCTTCTCTGTATATTCGGATCGTCCTGGTAGGTCTTCCTGGGGGTTGCTGCTTGACTCATCAATATAGACACCTCTGTTTCATAAAAGAGTAGGTAGTTGCGTCCGCAACTATCTGAACATTTCTTAATGTACTCCGATTTTGTTGCGGGTGCAACTGAATTGGGGTAAACTTTTTCTCAAACCGGTTCAGCCGGATTGGTATTCCGAAGGAAGGTGCGAGTGTGAAACAGCCATCCATGGGGAAGCTTATTTCCCTGATCAGCCGGGTTAACCAAAGAAAGCTTGCCAGCCAGTTAAAACCGTTCGGCATCGGAAGCGGTGGCGCCCATAGCTATTTAAAAGCCATTCTCCAGCGTCCCGGGCAAAGTCAGGAACAGCTTACGGGCGATTTGAAATTCGATAAAGCCACGACTACCCGCACGGTCAGGCAGCTTGAAGAAGCCGGATATATCGAACGCAGGTCCGATGAGAAAGACAGGCGCTCCATCCGGCTGTATCCGACGCAGAAGGGGCAGGCTTTTGCCCCGACGCTGCAAGCCATTCTGGATGAATCGAACAGCCGGCTGACCCGGGATTTGACCGCAGAAGAGCGGGATCAGCTGGTACAGCTTCTTCAGAAGGTGTATGGCAGCCTGCTGGATCAAACCGAAGGAAAAGGCTTGTCCTGATGGTAGAATGAAAATTTGTTTAGCTTACTCTTCTAACCCGTTTGCAACATGCCATCCTTTAGGTCGAAAGTACGACATAATAGGAGGGAATCCTCACCCCGTTGCCGAATATTGGTATATAAATTGATATTCCCGGGGGAGATTTTGTGGCTAAAAGAAGAAAAAGCAAGGCGGGCCAAAGAGAAAACTTATTTAAAGTAATAATGGGACTTTCTTTTATTTTACCCTGTTTCATCGTATTATCAGCAACCAATGATTTGGCTGCAGGGTTATTGGCCGGAATGCTGGGAGTGGGCGTTGCTATAGGAGTCATAATTTATGTTGCAGTCTCGAAGGTAGCCAAATTAAAACGTTCGGGTATAGCTGAGATTGATAAAATGGATGGATACCAGTTTGAAAAATTTCTCGGCCATTTATTTCGATCACAAGGATATAAAGCTGAAGTTACTCAATCTTCTGGAGATTTCGGTGCTGATCTTGTATTAACTAAGGATGGAATTCGAATTGTAGTCCAAGCCAAAAGGTACAGCAAAAATGTTGGCCTGAAAGCCGTCCAAGAAGCTCATAGTGCGATGGCACATTATTCAGCATCCGAAGCTTGGGTTGTCAGTAACGCTGATTATACGGATCAAGCTTATAAATTAGCTCGGTCTAACCATGTACGTTTAATTAACCGAGACCAGCTTATTGAAATGCTTTTGGATATGCATTCCACAAAGAGCAAGTCCAAAAGGACTCCAGCACAGAATGCAAATTTATAAAAAAGAGGAAGTAATAGCTTATTGCTGTGTTCACTTTTCGAATTATCGGGTCAGCCAACGGAATTAATGTCAGTGGGATGATCACACGAATTAACCTTATAGCCAAACCCAAACAGCCTGCCGATCCGGGAGGCTGTTTCTTATGGTACGCCCAGCATGGGCGTCATCTCTAGGGTGAAAGTCCCGAATGGGGGCTGGCGAGCGCCTACCATTAGCCAAGGGCAAGGGTGTCCATCGTGAGGTGGAATCTGAAGGAAGCCGGAGGCAAAAGCACGAGCCAAGGTACACGAACTGGATTTGAGGCAGGAGCAGTCGGATGAGTTGCCCATACACAACGAAATCCAAAGCCGCCAAGGGCTAATCCTGTAGACTCCAGTGGTTGCGGGCGGAAAGATGACGTTCTTATCTGGGGAGGCCTGCCGGATAGGCAAGAAAAAAAAAACTTGTAACCGTAGCCGAGAGGCTACGCTGAACCGGCAGGAGTCAGCAGAGGCCATAGTACGTAAGCTGTTGCAACAGCCTACGGAAGGGCTGAACCGAAAGGAGAGAGGAAACCGATGCGTTCGTACGAAGAGCAACGACAGCAGAATATCTCGCCAGAGAGCTTGCGGCAAAGAGAAGCGGTGAAGCCGCCAGGGTATGCCGGAGCGCCGAGTTCTTTGTCGGCACAAGTCGCCCCTTCCTCTCGCGAAGCAAAGAACAACTTGCTGGAGCGAATGCTCGAAGGAGATAACCTTCGGCTCGCCTATAAACGAGTGGTAGAGAACGGAGGAGCGCCCGGTGTGGACCAAGTAACGGTAGCGAATCTACAAGCTTACTTGAAAACACACTGGGAATCGGCGAAAGCTAAACTTCTAGCAGGTACCTACAGACCTGCGCCAGTCAAACGGGTGGAAATCCCCAAACCCGGAGGCGATGTACGGCTGTTAGGCATCCCGACCGTGATGGACCGCTTTCTCCAGCAAGCCCTTTTACAAGTCATGAACCCGATCTTTGACACGCAATTCTCGTGGTATAGCTATGGCTTTCGACCGGGAAAGAGTGCCCACGACGCCGTGAAACAAGCCCAAAGATATATCCAAAGCGGCCTGAGATGGGTCGTGGATCTCGATCTGGAGAAATTCTTTGACCGGGTAAACCACGACATACTGATGGCAAGAGTGGCGCGGAAAGTGGAGGACAAAAGAGTGCTGACACTGATCCGTGCCTACCTGAACGCTGGAGTGATGGTAGATGGAAAGCTGGAGCGCAGCCGAGAAGGAACGCCGCAGGGTGGGCCCCTGAGTCCGCTTTTAGCGAACATATTGCTGGATGACTTGGACAAGGAGCTAATGGAACGAGGACTGCGATTTGTCCGCTATGCGGACGACTGCAACATCTTCGTCGCCAGCAAACGTGCGGGCGAACGCGTCATGGAGTCGGTAACACGCTTTGTAGAAGGAAAGCTGAAACTGAAAGTGAATCGAGAGAAAAGTGCGGTAGACCGCCCGTGGAACCGAAAGTTCCTCGGCTTTAGTTTCCTGAGGGATAAGAAAGCGACAATTTGTTTAGCCCCACAAACCATCTCGCGATTCAAGGAGAAGGTACGGGAGCTGACGAGCCGAACGCGGTCGATGTCCATGGAAAACAGGATTATGCAATTAAACCGCTACCTCATCGGCTGGATTGGATATTTCCGAATCGCATCGGCGAAGAGCCACTGTGAAAGATTCGATCAATGGATTCGCCGCAGACTGCGTATGTGCTTATGGAAGCAGTGGAAACGGGTACGCACTCGAATCCGTGAGCTTAGAGCACTCGGCGTTCCAGAGTGGGCTTGCTTTGCGATGGGCAACTCTAGACGAGGTGCATGGGAAATGTCCCGAAACACAAACAACGCCCTTCCGACTTCCTACTGGGAAGCGAAAGGGCTGAAAAGTTTGCTTTCTCGTTATTTGGAGCTTTGTTAACCTTTTGGAACCGCCGTATGCGGACCCGCATGTACGGTGGTGTGAGAGGACGGGGGTTAGTCACCCCCTCCTACTCGATTGTTTCGATTCCATTTTTAAGCGTGACCAATGTCACAGCAAGGTTCCTGACGCTATTTTATAATTACCCACAATTGAGAATGATTATCATTATAGAAGGTGAACATATGAAATTAACGGATGCCGGAATTGGCGAAGCCGTCCGGATTCTGGACCTGTCCTGCCGGAGCCGGCTGGTCAGCCGCCGACTAAACGATTTAGGCGTAATGGAAGGAATCGTAGTTCATGTGGAGCAGAAGCTTCCCTTTGGCGGCCCCTTTACGTTGGAAGCGGATGGACAGCGGATCGCAATCCGCCGCCGCGAGGCCGAGGAAATCCTCGTGAACCCCGTATGATGGAGGTTGTATTAGCAGGGAATCCGAATACGGGGAAAAGCTCGCTGTTCAACATGCTGACAGGCTCTTACGAATATGTAGGAAACTGGTCGGGCGTTACGGTCGAGAAAAAGATCGGCAAATTAAAAGGGGACCGGGGAAGGCTGACCGATCTGCCGGGCCTTTATTCGCTGAACCCGATCTCGCGGGATGAGGCGGTGGCTTCCCGTTTTCTGATCGACGAACCCTTTGATTTTATTCTGAATGTAGTAGACGCCTCCCAGCTCGAAAGAAACCTAAATTTGACGATGCAGCTGCTGGAATGCGGAAAACCTCTGGCAATCGGGCTGAACATGATCGACGTGGCCAAGCAGAAGGGCTGCCACGTTCAGGTGGACCGTTTATCCGACCTGCTGGGCGTCCGGGTGGTGCCTTTGGTGGCCCGCACCGGGAAAGGCTGCGATCAGCTGCTTGGCATGCTGGCCGCAACCTCAAGAGAATTGGAGCAGGCAAGTACAGAAGCGGATTCGGGAAATATTTTTTCTAAAACGGAGCCTTATCTGGTTCCATACGGTGATGTGGTGGAAGAGGGGATTGCCAGGCTGATTCGGTTGATGCCTCCTGAAATTCGGTTTCCGCGCTGGATGGCGGTTCAATTTTTCGAAGGGAACCCGGTAGTGCGCGATTTATTGGCGGCCCATGTAGACCCCGAACAGCTGGATTCGCTGCTTCGGTGGGCGGAGCTGGAAATTGCTCAACGGGATGGGGCCAGAACCTTATCTCTCTATATCCGCAAGAAACGGGCCGAGCATATCGCCATGCTGGTGAGACAGTGCACGGTTCAAACCCGGGGGGAGGCCAGCTCGCTCACGGAAAAAATCGACCGAATTGCCACCCATAAATTTTGGGGCATTCCGTTTTTTCTGTTCTTTATGTATCTGACATTTAAATTGACTTTTGAGTGGGTAGGCAGCCCGCTGTCGGATCTGCTTGACGGCTTCATTAACGGTCCCTTGAGGAGTGGAACGGGGTGGCTGCTGGACCGCATGGGGGCGGGGAGCCTGATCCAGGCGGTCATTTTTGACGGGATATTTGCAGGCGTCGGCGGAGTGCTTGTTTTTGTGCCGCAGATCTTTATTCTGTTTTTCATTATTTCTTTTATTGAAGATTCCGGCTATATGGCGAGGATTGCTGCGGTGATGGACCGCCTGATGGAGACGGTTGGCCTGAACGGCAAAACCTTCATCCCGATGATCATCGGCTTTGGCTGCAACGTCCCGGGCATTATGGCAGCCAGAACGATTGAACAGCCGAAAGAACGGCTGCTTACGATTATTTTGACGCCGCTGATGTCCTGTTCGGCTCGTCTGACGGTCTACAGCTTGTTTGTGGGGATTTTTTTTTCAGGCTCATCAGGCGTTTATTGTGCTTTCCTTGTATGTGCTGGGAATCGTGGTCGCGCTTGTCTTGGCTAAGCTGTTCTCAGGAACGATCCTGAAGGCGGAAGAGTCCATGTTTGTCGTGGAGCTGCCGCCTTACCGGATTCCGCAGTGGAGAACCTTGTCCCGCAGCACCTGGGAGAAAGGCAAAGGTTTCGTCCGCAAGGCAGGAACGTTCATTTTTGGCGGATCGGTGCTGATTTGGATTCTCGGATATACGGGGCCGCATGGCTTCGGCGTGCCGATGGATCAAAGCTTTTTGGCGAAAATCGGCGGAGGGATCGGTTATTTACTGACCCCGCTTGGTTTCGGGAGCTGGCAGACCGGGGCGGCGCTGATTACAGGTTTTCTAGCGAAGGAAATTGTGGTTTCCACCATGAATATTATTTACGCCGTTCCGGATACGGCCTCGCTGCAGGGGCTGCTTGCCGGCCATTTTACGGCGCTGCAGGCTTACGGGTTTATGGTTTTTATTCTCTTGTATGTTCCTTGCCTGGCGACAGTGGGGGTGATCCGGAAAGAAACGATGTCCACCCGCTGGACTCTATTTTCCGTCTCGTATTCTCTTGTCATCGCTTATTTCATAACCCTGTTGATCGTCCTGGCAGGCAGGGCTTTGGGTTACCACTGAGAAGCAGAATTTTTCAAGGAACGATAACGAAAGGTAGGGGTTAAAATGGCTGCCAGCCTTGTGCTCGGACTGTTGATCTTCGGTTATGCCGCTTGGACTCTAGTTTCCTTCATCCGCAAAAGCCGGAAGGGAAAATGCGCGGCCTGCTCCATGAACAAAAACTGCGGAGCGTCAGCATCCTGCGGCAAAACGAAGTAGGCGGAAGAAGTTAAAAGAAAGCTTTGCGGTATTTCAATAGAAAAATGTATGATTCTCCTGATAGATTCGTGGATGCCTTGCTAGATTCCCCGCATAAGATAAAGTGCAACAAGAAAAGGAGGAATGAAACATGGCTATCTTATTACCGCTGCAAACGTTTAACATCGGTCCCGGCATCGGCAAATCCTATTTCGAAGATTTGCTCGGGGGCACGGACGCAACCGTTACTGTCAATAACCTTGGCGCCGCTCCGGTTGACCTGGTTCTGTACCCGGTTAATTCTCCGGTGCTCACTTACACCGTACCTGCGGGTACAAGCCTTACCATCGGTGTCGGCCTGCTTTTGGTCGCCGGGCTTCTGACCGGACCGGCTGCCGGCACGGTAGGCACGATTCAGATTGCCACAACTGATTTCTAAATGAAGGGATATGCTTATGGCGGTTCCTCGTCTTTCACGGCGGGGAACCGCCTTTTTGATGATGCATCACCCAATCCTTTTAGCCGCCATATATAAACCGCTCAAGAGTCTCCAGCGTCTCGCTTATGTCCGGGTTTGAGTTGTCGAGCTCCAGCACGCTGGACTTCGGGATCGGCCAGGCTAACCGGCGGGGACCCAGCGAACGGCTGAAGGTTTCCCAGTTTGTCAGCTTCCAGTTGTCGAGCGGGGAATGCCGCTCTTCGATTCTGGAGCGGTACAACGCTTCGCTGGAAAGGCTTACAAGAACAACTTTGACTTCTACCTCCGCCAGCGTTCGGCCGATGCGCTGCAGTTCATCTTCAATCCAGCTCTTCACAGCCGTCTCCTTGGTGAAAGGACCAATGACAAAAACATCCGTATCCAGCGCCACATTGTCCAGAGCCGCGTCCATCGTAATCCGGTAACCCAGATCGCGGCACAGCTCTTTGTAGACAGCTGAGTCCCGGTCGGACGGGTCCAGGCCATGCAGGCTCATGATGGCCTCGGCTGCTGGTCTTAGCAGCACATCCATATCCAAAAAAGCGGCTTTGCGGCGTTGGCATAACGCCTTGGCCAGCGTTGTTTTTCCAGCTCCGGCAGGTCCCAGAAAAAATATCAGTTTGTTCACCTTTGTTCCCTCCCAAAGCATGTCCGCATTATCGGTGGGCTGCTTACTTATCATATTAAAAAACAAATTTGCCCGCTAGTAGGGAACGTTAAATTTTTTCCATAACCAGGGAACCTGGATAGGCATTTGCACATAGGATAAACCGACAAGGATCAGTCAGAAGGAGGAAACGTCTTGGCGGTTGTAAAGGCAAATTCGGAAGACGTTAAGCTGCTGGCCCGCCTGATGCGAGCGGAAGCGGAAGGAGATCTTGATCTGGGCATGTTGATGGTCGGAAATGTCGGAGTTAACCGCATTTTAGCCAACTGCCTGGATTTCAAGGGCATCCGGACCATGGACCAGATGGTATTCCAATCGCCCGGCGGGTACGAATCAACGCAGAAAGGTTATTTCTACCAGAGAGCCCGCGAAAGGGATATCCGTTTGGCGCAGCGCGCCATCAACGGAGAAAGAACGTGGCCGGCTACCAATGCTTTATGGTTTTTCCGTCCGGCGGGGGATTGTCCGCCAACCTGGTATAACCAGCAAAATGTAGGCAGATACAAAGCCCATTGCTTTTTTGCTCCGGAGGCAGGGGAGTGTCCGGCAGTATATTGAGCTAGTTCAGGCGATGCGCCAACATGTATGTTTATTCATTCATTATTAACCATCTGATTTAAGGAGGAAAAGTTCAATGTTTAACCCGAATTACCGCGCTTCTTATCCTTATGGAGGCACTCAGACAGCTATGCCTACTCATATGGGAGGTACACAGGCTCAAACGGCTATGCCAACGCAAACGGGGGGCGGCAGCATACCGCCGTCGCTGAGCGGCAACCAGATGACACAAGGAGGAGCGGTGGTTGTCTCGCCAACGCCTACTTATGAGCAGTCTTATATTGAAAACATTTTCCGCATGAATCTCGGCAAAGTCGGTACCTTTTATATGACGTATGAGAACAACAGCCAGTGGAATGCGAAAATTTTCCGGGGTGTGCTGGAAGCGGCGGGACGTGACCATATCATTATCAGCGACCCTAAAACCGGCCAGCGTATCGTGATGCTTATGGTGAATTTTGATTATGC
Source organism: Paenibacillus yonginensis (assembly GCF_001685395.1). Classification (NCBI taxonomy): domain Bacteria; kingdom Bacillati; phylum Bacillota; class Bacilli; order Caryophanales; family Paenibacillaceae; genus Paenibacillus; species Paenibacillus yonginensis. Next base: position 1,432,180 of record NZ_CP014167.1, read on the forward strand.
CACCTTTGATCAGCCGCTTAACTATACTTATCCAGGTGTGATCGGCAATCCGCCTACCGCAACAAGACGGGGCTAAAAGGCGTAAAATGACGAACCTTCTCCACATTTGGGGGAGGTTCTTCCGTTTTTGCTGAGTTTCTGTACTATTACGGGGTTTGACTGTGTAGTGTATAAATATATAATGAAGTTAAAGATTTATGAAAAAGTTGACACATCTTTTCTGAAAGGGGGTGGAACCATTGGGAAGTTGCTGCTAAAGTCGATTCCGTTGCTTGCTTATGATCCATATTTTAATCCGCGAAGGAGGTGCTCCTACTCACCGCCTGCAGATGCGGGAGTAGGATTAAGGATTGAGTGACCCTTTACCGAGTCTTTTACATTTGGTATTGATTTTATTATTGGTGATTTTAAACGGTTTTTTTGTATCGGCGGAATATGCGATCGTCAAGATTCGCGGCGGCCGGATCGATACGCTTGTTGAAGAAGGAAGAAAAAAATGCGGCTGCGGCCAGAAGCATCATTAACCATCTGGATGGTTACTTGTCGGCCTGTCAGCTGGGGATTACGCTCGCCTCGCTTGGGCTTGGCTGGGTCGGGCAGCCGGTGGTGGCGTCCTTCCTGCAGCCTTTGTTTGAAACGTTCGGCTGGAAGCAGGGCTGGACGTACGGAATTTCGTTTGTTATTGCGTTTCTCTTTATTGCCGTCCTGCACATTGTGCTCGGCGAGCTTGCACCCAAGACAATCGCGGTGCGCAAGGCAGAGGAAGTTACTTTGCTGTCGGCGAAGCCGATGAAAATTTTTTACCGAATCATGTATCCATTTATTTGGATCGTTAATGGTCTTGCCAATTGGCTTCTGGGCTTGCTTCATATTAAACCCGCCAGCGAGCAGGATTATTTGCATACCGAGGAAGAAATCCGGATTATGATGAAGGAAAGCAGCGAAAGCGGTTTGATTGACAGCGCTGAAATGAAGCTGGTGGACAACATTTTTGATTTCGCGGCAACAACGGCGCGGGAGATTATGATCCCACGTACGGAAATGATCTGTTTATACGTGAACAATTCGCTGCAGGAAAACATCGATATCGCTGTGGGCGGCATGCGGACGCGTTATCCTCTGTGTGATACGGACAAAGACCATATTATCGGTTTTATCCATATCAAGGATATGATCCGTTCGGATTGCAGCGATCTCAGGGAGCTGCTTCGTCCCATACTGGCAGTGCCTGAATCGATTTCCATCAGCGATTTAATGAAACGCATGCAGAAAAGCAAAACGCAAATCGCAATCCTGATAGATGAATATGGCGGAACATCGGGACTGGTTACGCTGGAAGACATCATGGAGCAAATCGTAGGCGAAATTCAGGATGAGTTTGACGAGGAACGTCCGGGTATTGAGCAAATCGAAGAAGACGTTTATTCGGTTGACGGTCTGATGCTGATTGATTCAATCAACGACCGGTTCAATCTGGAGATGGATTCAGAGGACTATGATACGATTGGCGGCTGGCTGTATGCACGCATCGAGGTTCTCCCGCCGAAGGTAGGGCAGAGCGCTGAATTTGGCGGCTACCTGTTTACGGTTGAGGAGACGGACAACAAGAGAATTTCGCGCGTCAGACTGCTCAAACAGCAGTTTATTCCGCTTGAGGAAGCGGGCGCTTGATGAAATAGAAGCAGGCAGGTTGAATAGCAGTTAAGAAAGAGAAGGTGAAAGGGCGCGGCGGCTGGCCGCGCTTTTTCATGCCTTTTGGCCTATATGTAGAGATTTCTATGAGGACTTTAGTATAATAAAGGGAATTGAGAGGAGTGTGAAGCTGTGAACGAAGTGCTGAATGTAGATCTGCAGTTTAAACTGAAATTTGAATTTATAAGCAGCTTACATAGCTATATTTGCCGGAAATCCCACCGGAAAATCGACCTCACTCCCCATTGGGCCGAGGAGATCAAGCGGCGGATTACGCCTGAGTTCGCCGCCATGCTGGACGAGATGGAGATCAATGCCGATTGGAAGCTTGCTTATCTGCTGATCGTCATGTCCAAGCATGCCGAAACTCCGGAGGAAGTGATCGCCTGGCTGGAAGGGATGACGCCCGGCAACCTGTATGAATGGTTTGCTCCCTATGTGGGCCAGTTCCCGGAGCATATGGGGAACTTTCAATCCCAAATGATTAAGGTATTTACCGAATGGAATCGTCAATATTTTGAATCATGTAGTCCGGCCGTCCATGAAGCCTTAAAGCAGCATCTGGCGGATCGGACGGCCGAAAAAAAGAAAATGAACAAAGCAGAGTTTATCGACGATACCACGGGTGGTTTTGTATTTGATTCGACAGGAGGGGCGGATACACTGCTGCTGGTCCCCCAATATCATTTTCAGCCTGTCAATCTGATCTACCATTTTGGCTCTGTCCTGTTCTGTCATTATTCTTCCCGCATTGACCTCAGTGACGAGGATTTTATGTCGATGCATGATTATCGGGTCCTCCGCAGCCTTGCAGAGAAGAGCCGTTTGAAGATTCTCCGTTATCTGCAGGACGGTCCCAAGCCGTTTATTGAAATTGTCCGCGAATTGAAATTATCCAAAGGCATTACGCATGATCATATATCCAAGCTGCGAAGCGCCGGGTTGATTTACGCTCATTTTCAGGGCGAGAACTTGACCGGCTACAGTACCCGAATGAAGGGGCTTGAGCAGATGCAGGATAAACTGGTGAACTTTATCACCCATTAATTTTTGGCCTGTTGTTTTAGTCCGTTCCTTCCATGAAGGAGCGGACTTTTTAGGTTGATGAGCTGCTGATTTTGCAGTGGGCCTTACGTAGACTGGCATTATCTGCTTGCTGATTCTGTGGAAGAAGAAAAGCGTAAAAGTTCTCTCTTTACAGAACCGTACGACTTACTTATAATAGGGTTCAGCAAGCCAAAAGCACACTGAATTAATCGGAATTCTATTTATATACTACATAGAGAACTTCTCTGTGCTGTAGGCCTAGATAAATTGAATACGAGGGGTAGAGAGATATGAGAAAAAGTACGATTTTGTTAGCTTCCTTACTGCTTGCCGGTTCACTCCTGCTGTCGGCATGCTCTAGCAATAACAATGCTTCCAGTACTGCAAATTCCGGTTCCAACACAGCTGCAAGCAATAGCGGAAGCAATTCGTCTTCCAACACGGCTGGCGTTCAGGATGACTTGTCCATTCAAGCCAGCGATATGTCCAAACTGCCGCAGCTTGCCCAGAACCGCACCGATACGATTATTGTAGGACTTACGGATCCAAGCGGATCGTTTACGCCTTATTTCCAGCAAAGCGGTTATGACGGCAACGTTTCTTCCTTGCTTTATACCCCGCTGGTTACCCAGGACGAAAAAGGCTTGCCTAAAGCCGGTCTTGCTGAAAAATGGGAGGTATCCGAAGATCAGTTGACTTACACCTACCACCTTCGCAAGGATCTGAAATTCAGCGACGGTTCGCCGCTTACGGCTGACGATGTAGCTTTTACCTGGACCATCCTGAACGATCCTTCTTATGACGGGGACTCGCTGATTCCTTCGATCGGCATCAAAGGAGCAGCCGATTACAAAGCTGGGAAGGCAACAACAATCTCCGGGATCAAGGTGATGGATCCGCAGACTATTTCGGTTATGCTTGAGAAGCCAAATGCCACTGCACTGGAGCTGCTGGGTTCGGATGTGCTGTCCAAAGCCTATTACGGCAAGGATTACAAATTCGGCAACCTGAATTATATGAAAGACCTGTCTACGAAACCGCTCGGCACAGGCCCTTATAAATTGGAGAAATTTATTCCGGGTCAAGAGGTGCGGATGGCGGCCAACGAAAATTATTTTGCGGGCAAACCTAAAACCGAACACTTCATTTATAAGACATCCGATGGGGACACCTGGCAGTACCTTGAAACCGGCGAAGTGGATTATGCTTCCTTCAGCGCTACCCAGGAGAATATCGACAAGCTGAAAAGCATGGGTTTTGTCAATCTGGCAACTTATACACCAAGCAACTACGGTTATCTTCAGGTCAACCTGGAGCATTCGCAAATGAGTGATAAGAAAGTCCGTCAGGCGATCGCTTACGGTCTTGACCGTCAAAGTATTTATGTGGACGCCAACCAGGGGGCAGGCTCTGTAGCTAACATTCCGGCGGCCGCTATTTCCTGGTCTTACACGGAAGACGGCATCAACCCTTACAAATACGATCCTGACAAAGCCAACCAGCTGCTGGATGAAGCCGGCTGGACAGTAGGCTCTGACGGTATCCGCGAGAAAGACGGCAAGAAGCTGACGGTGCATTTCCTTGGCTTCAAGAACGCGCAGAATGATATCTTCATTTCGCTGGCAACCGAGAATTTTAAAGCGATCGGCATTGACTTCCAGCCGGAAGTTTTCGCTGACTTTAACGCGATGGTAGCTAAAGTAGAAGGCGGGGATTACGATCTGGCTGCATTCTCGACTTCGCTGCTGAACGATCCTTCCGACGGCGTCGCCCAATTTGTGGACGGCGAGCTGAAGGGGTATGACAACCCGCAGGTGAAAGAGCTTTATAACAAAGCTTTGGCGACCAGCGATATTGAGGAACGCAAGACGATTTACGCCGAACTGTATAAACTGTTGAACGACGAGCTTCCGGTTATTTTCACGAACTATAAGAAACAGGTTTACGCTTACAACGGACGTATCGAGAACTTCAAGATGGATCCGGTCCTTGGACTTTCTCCTAACGTAAACAATTGGACTCTGAAATAATCAATATGCGGACATCCCCTGCGCCTGCTTCTGGTGTGGGGGATGCCTTATCATAAGGAGCCGATCATGAGTAGTTATCTTACGAAACGTATTACGTATATGATATTGATTTTGCTTGCGGCCTCGCTGCTCATCTTTTGCCTTTATGCTTTTACGCCCGGTGATTTCATCAGCGGCAACATGAAGCTCAGTCCTGAACGCAAAGCAGAGCTTAGAGAAATTTACGGTCTGAACAAACCGGTGCTGGAGCGGTACTTGATCTGGATGAAAAACGCCTTCCACGGCGATTTTGGATATTCCCTGGCTCAGCAAAGACCCGTGCTTACCTTGTTTAACGATTACATCTGGAATTCGTTCCTGCTTGCAGTCGTGTCAACCTTCTTCACCTGGTTTATTGCGGTTGTTATCGGGGTGGTCGCTGCTTACAAGCTGTATTCCTGGTTTGATTCCCTGATCATGGTGCTGATCTTCGCTTGTATGTCCTTGCCATCGTTCTTTATCGGGCTGCTGCTGATCAAGATGCTTGCGGTAGACCTGAAATGGCTGCCGCCGGGCGGCATGATCACGACAGGCAGCAATGCGACCGGGATGGCTTATGTCTCGGAGGTCATTCATCATATGACGCTTCCGGTTATCGTTATGACGCTTCTGGGGCTGGGTTCTCTGACCCGTTACTTCCGAAGCAATATGATTGATGTTATTCAGCAGGATTACATCCGGACAGCGCGGGCCAAAGGGCTGAAAGAACGCAAGGTGCTGTTCGTGCATGCCCTGCGCAATGCGCTGCTCCCGGCCATTACGCTGATCGGTTTCGAGCTTCCGGGACTGTTCGGGGGATCCCTGATCATTGAAAAAATCTTCAACTGGCCCGGAATCGGCCAATTGTACATGTCGTCTTTCTCCACCCGCGATTATCCGCTGCTGATGGGATTTACGATGCTGATCGCGATTTTGACGGTGATCGGAACCCTGTTGTCGGATCTGTTGTACAAAATAGCCGACCCGCGCGTGAAATTATAAGGAGGTAGTCATACATGTCATCGGTTAGCGGCAAATTGGCCGCCGGAGGAACCCAGGCGCCTCCGGTCAAAACCTCGTTATGGAAACAATCGTTCAAACAGCTTCGGAAAAATAAACTGGCCGTAGCCGGCTTAGTTATTGTTGTTATTATGTTTCTTGCCTGCTTTGTAGGGCCTTTATTTTCCCCGTATACCGATAATCAGATTAATTTGCGAATCATGGGGAAAGGGCCTAATGCGCAGCACTGGCTAGGAACGGATAAGCTTGGCCGGGACGTGCTGCTGCGGGTGCTTATGGCCGGTAGAATCTCGCTTACCGTCGGATTTGCCGCGATGGTGCTGTCTGTATTTATCGGTACTCTTCTCGGAACGCTCGCCGGCTTCTACCGCGGAGTGGCCGACCAAGTTATCATGCGGATTGCTGATCTGCTGCTCACGATTCCAAGTCTTCCGCTCTTGCTTATTGCGGGCTCCATGCTGTCGAGCTGGAACGTGCCGACGGATTACCGGATGTACGTCGTGATGCTGATGCTGAGCGTGGTCGGCTGGCCGGGACTGGCCCGCATGATCCGCGGCCAGCTGCTCAGTCTTCGCGAAAGGGAATATATGCAGGCAACAGTAGTGCTTGGACTGCGGGACCGCCGCAAATTGTTTAAGCATCTGCTGCCGAACCTGGCTCCGCTCATCATTGTTATCGCTACTTTGAATATCGGCAGCTCGATTCTGCTGGAATCGGTGCTGAGTTATTTTGGTGTCGGCGTTACGGCGCCTACGCCTACTTGGGGGAATATGATTCAGGACAGCAACAACCTGATCGATTTCCAAATGAGACCTTGGCTTTGGGTACCGCCGGGTTTGTGTATTTTTGCAACGGTTATCGCCATTAATTTGTTTGGCGACGGCCTGCGGGATGTTCTCGATCCCAACCACAAAAGGTAGGTGGCAAGTTCGTCATGAATAAAACTTTGCTGGATATAGAGCATTTGAGCACACACTTTTTCACAGATGGGGGCACGGTCAAGGCGGTTGACGATGTCAGCTTCCAGGTTCGCAAAGGCGAAATCGTCTGCATCGTCGGCGAGTCCGGCAGCGGCAAAAGCATTACCGCCATGTCCGTAATGGGCCTCATCAAGGAGCCGGCCGGACGTGTCGTCAGCGGTCAGATCAAGCTGGAAGATCAGAACCTGCTCACCTTAACCAAGAACGAGAAACGCGTCATTCGCGGCAAAGAAATTGCGATGATCTTTCAAGAGCCGATGTCGTCGCTGAATCCGGTTCTGACAATCGGTCAGCAGATTATGGAGCCGCTGCGCGAGCATTTGAAGATGGGGAAAAAGGAAGCCCGCGAGCGCGCCATTGAATTAATCAAAGAAGTAGGCATTTCGCGTGCCGAGCAAATTGTGGACGCCTATCCGCATGAGCTGAGCGGCGGCATGCTGCAGCGGGTGATGATTGCGATTGCGATTTCCTGTCATCCAAAGCTGCTGATTGCAGACGAACCGACGACCGCGCTTGACGTTACGATCCAAGCACAGATTCTGGAAATGATGCGCAAGCTGCGCGAAGAGTCCGATATGTCCATTTTGCTGATCACACACGATTTGGGTGTTGTGGCGGAAATGGCCGATTACGTCGTAGTTATGTATGCCGGTCAGGTGGTGGAGCAGGGGGAAGTGGTGGAGCTGTTCGAGAATCCGAAGCACCCTTACACACAAGGCTTGCTGAAATCGAAGCCGGTTCTGAATCAGCGCCAGGATGAGCTTTATTCTATTCCCGGACAGGTTCCGAATCCGCTCGAATTGAGTGAATCCTGCTATTTCCATGACCGCTGTGAGCACTGCATGGATATTTGCCGGGTGCGGCAGCCGCGCCTGAAAGAGATTGGCAACGAGCAGAAAGTGGCCTGCTGGCTATATGAAGAGGAGGCCGTCACTCATGTCTGAACCCTTACTCGAAATCAAACATCTGAAGAAATATTTTCCGATCAAGCAAGGGCTGCTGAACAGGACGGTTGCCAATGTTAAAGCGGTGGATGACATCAGCTTGTCCATCGGCCGGGGGGAAACGTTCGGCCTGGTAGGCGAGTCCGGCAGCGGCAAAAGCACCGTCGGCAAAAGCATCGTACGGCTGACCGAGAAGACAAGCGGCGATATTTTGTTTAAAGGACAGGACATTTACGGCCTGTCCGGCGAAAATTTGCGGAAGATCAGACCGCAGATGCAGCTGATTTTCCAAGATCCGTACAGTTCCTTGAATCCCCGCGTACGTGTCGGCGATGCCATCGGGGAGGCCCTGCTGGATCATGGGCTTGCTCCTAAGAACGAAGTCCGGGACCGGGTGAAGGAAGTGCTGGGACTGTGCGGGCTTTCATCCTATCATATCGACCGGTTCCCGCATGAGTTCTCCGGCGGGCAGCGTCAGCGGATCGGCATCGCCCGGGCTTTAATTCTGAATCCGGATCTGATTATCGCAGATGAGCCGGTGTCGGCACTGGATGTATCCATTCAGGCCCAGATCATCAACCTGTTCCGAAAGCTTCAGGACGACCGCGGCTTGACTTATTTGTTTATTTCCCATGATCTCAGCGTAGTCGAACATCTTTGCACCCGCATCGGGGTGATGTATCTTGGCACGATGATGGAAACGGGCTCGCGGGATGAGTTGTTCAAGAACCCGCTGCACCCTTACACCAAAGCGCTTCTCTCGGCGGTACCGGTTCCGATTCCGAAGCTGAAGCGAGAGCGGATCGTACTGAAGGGGGATATTCCAAGCCCTGTTAATCCGCCTTCCGGCTGCAAGTTCCATACCCGTTGTCCATTTGCCGTCGAGCGCTGCAAATCCGAGGTTCCGGAATTCCGGAATATGGGCAGTGACCATTTTGTAGCTTGTCATTTGGTCTAATCGGCTAACGATAATGAAAAGGTTGATTTGAAATAAATAAAATTCAAATAGATGATGAAGCAATAAACGCGCCCCTTTCTGGGCGCGTTTATTTTGCAGTTGTGCATTTACGGAGCTATAGAATCTATTCGGCCAAGCTGCTAATCCTCATCCGGGGTAGTATCCGAAGCCATATCCTCATAGCTGTCCACGTTTCGTTTGGCGGACATGGCAGGCGAATCGGAATTGCCATAGCTCTCCACGGTTTTCCAGGCGCTGGCGTCATCGAACCGTCCGGCATTTTGCTGGCGGTGTTCACCGGCTCCGGTGGGCGGCAAAGTCATGACTTCTTCTTCGATAGGCCGAGTGTCGGGAACCTGCTGCTGCGGCGAATTTTCAACCGAATAGGTCGTGTAAGGCAGGGCTTCCAGACGCTCGTACGGAATCGGTTCCCCGGTCGTTACATCGATGCCGTATTCGCCGGTTTCCATTCGCTGCAGCGCTTCATTGACCTGATCCAGCTGCTGCTGGAGGTTCTCGTCCACTGCCAGATCACGGCTTCGCTCAAAGGTTTCTGTTCCTTCATCCGCCGGATGGTTATCAGCCGTACTTAAATCGCCTGTTGACATTCTGAGCGATTCATCGAGCCCAGGCCCTCCATCTTCTTTGAAATGATTCTCCAAATCCTCTTTCATTTCTAGCAATATATGCTTCAGCTTATCCAGCTGGGATGGGGTTAAGTGCTTCATGTCGGTTCCTCCTCCGAATAAGGTCATCTGTTATTTACCCGGAACAAGGGGAGGGTGACGCAAATCCTCATTTCAGCTACAATGAGGGGAGCGGTTTTGTTTGCGTTTTCAAACATTTGCAGAAGAGGGAGATTTTCAGATGAAAAGGTTGATCTGGATCAGCGGATGGTCTTATTTGCTGATCGGCCTGGCCCATGTCATTATCGGCTCGATTATGCCGGTGCTGCTGGAGCATTATGACCAGGATTACAGTGCGGGAGGAACGTTGATCTTCGCCCAGTTTGCCGGGTTCCTGGTGGGAGTGCTGATCTCTCCTTGGCTGATTTCAAAGCTGGGGAAGAGGACGGGACTGCTAGTGGCTTTGAGCGTTCTGGGCGCAGCTGAGCTGCTGTATACGCTGCTTCCGTCTTGGAAGCTAATGTATGTCATCGGGGCGTTTGCAGGGTTTGGTTTCGGAATGATCGAAGCGGTGATCGGCACGCTGATGATTGCTGCGGCTAAAGAGAAGGCGGCTATGGCCATGAGCCGGATTGAGGTGGCTTTTGGCGTTGGTGCCCTGCTGATGCCGTTATTATCGGGCTGGCTAATCCGCTCGGGAGCCTGGCGTTATGGTTTTCTCGTGATTTCGTTATTTGCGGCCGTCATGCTGATCACCTGGATGCGAACCCGATTTGGTGAATTGGATCAGGTGATGAAGGAACGTCCAGTCCGCTTCGCCGGAGACACAGAGCAACTGAGCCAGCATCTGCCCAAGCCCAAGCCGGAGAGGTGGACCCGGCATTATACGAGGGCCCACGGTATGCTGCTGGCTGTGTTTATTTTATTTTTCTTTATTTATGTTGGAATCGAAATGGGATTTGTTAACTTTCTGCCGTCGATGCTGGTTGAACGAAGCGGTGCTGCGGAAGCGACGGCGGCTTACGGCGTAACGGTATTCTGGCTGGCTATGTCGGTCGGAAGAATGTATGCCGGAGTATTGGCTCAGAAGATTGGTTTTGCGAAGTACATCATTTTCGGACTTTTTTTCTCTTTGCTGTTTCTGAGTTTGTTTAATCTGGTGGATCATTTTCTAATGTTTCTGCTGGCTGTCCTGTTCGTCGGGCTGTTTCTGTCGGGGGTGTTCTCGATCGCCTTGGTTTATGCTACAACTTTGCTGCCGGGCAGTGAAGAGACCACCCCAAGCCTGCTGATTGCGGCGGGCGGCATAGGCGGAGCCGTGCTGCCGCTTCTGCTTGGCCGCAGCATGGACCACCTTGGAGCGGCGCCAACAGGCTGGCTCCTGGCTGGTGTATTGGCGCTGCTGCTGGCGCTCGGCTTGATCATTGCCGGTGCCGAGAGGGTCCGGCGCCATCAACAAAGCCTTGAAGCGGCTCGATAACCGATCAGATAGAAGGCTGAACCATAAACGGAACAACAAAACAAGTGGACCTCTTCGCAAGAAGAGGTCCGCTTGTTTATTTGCGAGCAGGGCAGGGAATATGAACGATTAAATCGCCCAGCTGCCTTGCTTGAAGATTTGAATTTCTGTGCCGTCTTCAGTGACGCCGAAAATATCCATTTCACCGGAGCCGACCATAAAGTCCACATGGGTAATGCTGGTGTTCAAGCCGCTTTGCTCCAGCTGCTCCTGGGTCATTTCCTTGCCGCCTTTCAGGTTAAAGGCATAAGCGCTGCCGATGGCCAAGTGGTTGGAAGCATTTTCGTCAAACAAAGTGTTATAGAACAGAATGTTGGATTCGGAAATCGGAGAATTGTGAGGCACAAGCGCCACTTCGCCGAGATAATGTGCGCCTTCATCCAGGGAAACGAGCTGCTTAAGCACCTCTTCGCCTTGTTTGGCGGATACGTCCGTAATCCGTCCATTCTCGAAGGTAATCGTAAATTCGTCAATGATGTTGCCGCTGTAGCTGAGCGGCTTTGTGCTGGACACTTTACCGTTAACACCGGTTTTGAGCGGTGCTGTAAAGACCTCTTCCGTGGGCAGGTTAGCCAGGAAGGTGTGGCCGTTCTGATTGATGCTGTCAGCCGCAACCCATAGATGCCCTTCCGGCAGTTCAATGGTCAAATCGGTCCCTGGCGCTATGTAGTGCAGCTTTTTGAATTTCTTCTCGTTTAAGTAATCGGATTTCTCATTGAGCGTCCGGATATGGTTGTCCCAAGCTTCGAAGGTATCTTCGCGATCAATGCGGGTGGTATGGAAAATCGCATCCCACAATTTATCGATCTGCTCGGATTCCGGTACGTCCGGGAACACCTTGGCGGCCCATGCTTTAGAAGGAACCGCTACGATGGACCAGCTGAACTTGTCAGCCTGCTGATACTGGCGGTATTTGCTCATCGCTTTGCCGGTTACTTTCTGCAGGTTGGTAATCCGTTCATGACTAACGCCTTTAAGCAGGTCCGGATCGGAAGAAATGACATGCAGAACGGCTGCGCCATTCTCTACGAGTTCCAGCATTTCTCCCGCGTACCACTTAGGCTCATCCAGGAAGGATTCATCAGCGGCCATATCGTATCTCAGGCGGGTAACGGTGTCGTCGTTCCAGTTGACTTTCACGAGGCGCGCGCCTCTTTCATAAGCTTTCTTGACGATCAGGCGGACCAGCTCCGCGGAGTCAATCGCAGCATTTACGACTAGCGTTTGGCCAGGCTGAACGTTAACGCCAACCTTTACGGCGAGTTCGGCGTATTTCTCTAATTTCTGCAAAAAATCTGACATGTCGTTTGTCCTCCATTCACCAAATAACTACCCTTCCTATTGTACAGGAAATGTATATAGATTCCAAAATTAATTCGTATCGGCCGGGTCCAGAAGGCTGAGCACCCAATTGCACCACTTGATTTCTTCCTCTTCCATTTTGAGCTTGCGATTATGAACAATATAACGCCCAAACTGAAGCTCTCCGAATTCGGGGACTCTACCGCCGGACTCTTCAATAATACTTGCGATTTTGGCCTTACGGGTTTCACTGGTTGTTTGGTAGTAAGCGATTCGATCATGAAACAGGCGTTTAGCTGTTGAAAGCTCGGATAAGGAAAGAGCGTAAGCCTTAATCAGAAATTCATCCCGCGCAACAGGCAGAGCCGGAGATTTGGACGTCCAGTTCTTCAAAGTTTGCCGTCCTGAATCGGTAATATGGTAGATTTTTTTGTTGGGTTTTCCGGTTTGTTCCACGTTTTCAGATGTCAACAAAGCCTGTTCTTCAAGTTTAGCCAGAAGCGGGTAAATTTGACTATGCTTGGCCTGCCAGAACACTTCCATCATTTTGGCGAGTTCATAACCTGAGCAGGGCTTTCTAACCAACATGGCGAGCAGAGCATAACTAAGACCATTCATGAAAGAAAAACTCCCTTTCTTTTAGTAAAAACAAATGCCTGCTTGTACAAAAAATGATAGTATAAAGCGAGACATATCTTAAAATTACCACACAAATCTCCTTTTATGTGAGATAAATAAGCTTTTTCAATAAAAATTCATTTCAGAGAGGTTGTCCCGGGTTTGCGACAGAAAGTATGGAATATTCGCGGCAAAATACTACTCGGTTTCATCTTGATCATTGTTTTCCTCGGCGTCCTCCTGCTGGCGGTTGCCTCAAGGCTGGACGATCTGCAGACAGAGACGGCTTATATCAGCAATCATGATATAGAGGTGCAGAATGAGACCCACATTATCGAGAAGCTGGTGCTGGATATGGAAACGGCCCAGAGAGGTTATATTCTTACCGGCGTTGAATCCTATCTTGAGCCATATAATAATGCTCATACTTCCTGGAAGGAAGCCTCGGGAAAGTTAAGCGAGCTGATTGTGGGCGATTCCCGTCAAAGCGAGCGCCTGGCCAAAATTGATCAGTCCATCTCTACCTGGATTGAAACGGCAGGAGACGTATCTATCGAATATAAACGAAGCTACAACCAGGCTGAACTGGACAAGTTCTTCAAGAACGATCCAGGCAAACCGATCATCGATCAGATTCGCCAGGACTTCGAGGATTTTCGCACCTATGAAAGAAATGCGACCCAGCAGCGTGTAGAAACGCTTGAGACGGGGAACCGGAAGCTGATCGGCTATATTTTCCTGCTTTGGCTGGCAGTAACGGCAATTGCGCTTATTACGGCGATTACGATCTCTAGTAATATTGTTAAGATTATTACACAGGTTACGCGGGCGATCCGCCAGATCAGTACCGGCGGCAATTTGTCAAGCCGGATCAAGGTTCGAACCAAAGATGAAATTCAGGCTCTGGCCCAGACCACCAATGAGCTGTTAAGCAGGATAGAGCAGGAGAACTGGCAGAAAGAGCAATTGAAGGAGATGGCATTAAGTCTGCAAAATAAATCGTCCGCCGAGGAACTCGGCCAAGTGCTTCTGCAGAAGCTGGCAGAACTGCTCGGGCTGCCGGCCGCGGCTTTGTATCTCACATCAAAAGACGAAAGTCGTCTTGTCCGGACAGCTTCTTATAATCTTACGAAGGAACAGACGTCCGAGTTTCAATTTGGTGAGGGTCTTGTCGGACAATGTGCATTAAGCAGAAGCCGGGTTCAGGTCGATCATGTTCCTTCGGATATTCTTAACATCCAATCGGGGTTTGGGACGGTGGTGCCCGTGCATCTGGCTGCTGTGCCGGTCACGTTTGAAGATCAGATCATAGCTGTGCTGGAGTATGGAACGATGGAGGAGCTGACAGCGGACCAACAGCAATTTCTAAGCGAACTGCTGAACACGGTCGGGGCCTCCATTCATGCTACAACTACCCGGCTTGAGCTTGATTATCTGTACAAGGAATCCCAGGCTGTCAACGAAGAGCTTCAGGTGCAGACAGAAGAGCTGCAGTCCCAGGCGGAAGAGCTTCAGACCCAAACCGAAGAATTAACGATGCAGGCCGAAGAACTGCAGAATTTGAACGAGCGTTTGGAATCGCAGAAGACAGTGGCGGAGTATTCGGCCAGAGAGCTTGAGAAGTTTGCCAAAGAACTGGAGACCAGCTCCAATTTCAAATCGGAATTTCTGGCCAATATGTCGCATGAGCTTCGAACACCACTGAACAGCATGCTGATCTTGTCCCAGATCCTAGCCGAGAATCAAGGCGGCAATCTTTCGAAGGGGGAGCAAAATTATGCTTCAGTCATTCATTCCTCCGGGCAGGATCTGCTCTTGTTGATTAACGATATTTTGGATCTGTCCAAGGTGGAAGCCGGGCAGATGGACCTGGAGATGCTGGATGTTTCAGTCAAGGAAATAGCCGAATCGATGCAGGTGCAGTTTGAGAACACGGCCAAGCAGAAGAACCTGGCCTTCTCTGTCCATTTGGCTGAGAATGTACCGGAATTCGTCCACACCGATTCCTTGCGGGTTCAGCAAATACTAAAGAACCTGTTGTCCAATGCTTTTAAATTTACGGATGAAGGAGAGGTTTCGTTCACTATTGAACGGAGGGACGGCACGCACGTTCCGCAAATTGCGCCTCCTGTAGATCTGCTCGCTTTTGTTGTTCGCGACACGGGAATCGGGATTCCGGAGGATAAGCAAGAGTCCATCTTTGAAGCTTTCCGTCAGGCGGAAGGCAGCACCTCCCGGCGTTATGGCGGGACAGGCTTAGGCCTGTCTATTTCCCTGCAGCTGGCCAAGCTGCTCGGCGGCGCTCTCCTTCTCGAAAGCCAGCCCGGCATCGGCAGCACGTTTACTTTCTATTTGCCGCTGAACGAAGAAGGGGCAGACGACCTGATCAAGCGGAGCCAGGCCAGCTTGTCCAAGCCTTATGAATCCTTGCAGGAGGCGCAGGCGGCCGCTGCTGTTGAGGAGAACGGCGAATCGGCATCCGAGCTGCACCCGGATGCTGTGCAAACCGAACTTTTCAAGAATAAAACCGTGCTCATTGTAGATGACGATATCCGAAACGTATATGCGCTGACCAGCTTTCTGGAGAAGCTGCAGATGAAGGTCCTTATTGCCCAGAACGGTTACGAAAGCCTGGACCTTGTATCCGGGGAGCAGGTGGACCTGGTGCTTATGGATATTATGATGCCGGAGATGGATGGGTATCAGGCGATCCGGGAAATCCGGTCGACCCTGGGCTTCACGGAGCTGCCGATTATTGCTTTGACGGCGAAAGCAATGAAAGAAGACCGCGAGAAATGTCTGGCTGCCGGGGCTTCCGATTATGTAAGCAAACCGCTTGATATTCATTACGTATTAGGTATTATGCAGTTCTGGTTGGAGAAAAATAATTCGCAGACAAACGATGAAACGAAGGAGTTGGAGAACAAATGAACATAATGATTAAGGAAGCTGAAATGAACAAAGATTCGGAAGGGGTGTTCCTGGGTAAAACCGTATTTGAAGTTGAAGGCCACACCCAGCCCTATGAAATAACGTTCCATAGCAAAAAAGGGACCGACTGGGATTATAGTCTTCACTTCCATGCAGAGCCCGGAGAGGAAGAGAAGCTCCTTGCGGTTGATGCGTTTATTGAAGAAAGCGATGAGGCTTTCGACAACCTGCTGGATGCCGCCCTGGATTCCAATCCCGAGCTGTAACCGGCAGTGTTGCCTGGGCCTTGTTTGAGGACTGGGAGGAACAGGCATGCCGCAGAATACTTTTTTTAAAGCGTCGCTTGGCATCATTATGGTGCTTACGATGATTTATCTGTTACATAAAGTCAGCTTTATATTTAATCCGATTGTTACATTCGTTTCCATCATGATCGTGCCGGTGAGCGTCTCCGTCTTTCTGTATTATTTGCTGCGCCCGATTGTACATCTGCTGGACAAACGCAAGGTCCACCGGGTGGCTTCGGTTCTGGTCATTTATTTGGCGATCGGCCTTCTGCTGACCCTTTTTTTTCTGGTTATTTGGCCGCCGCTTCGCAATCAGATCCAGGAGTTCATTAACAACGTGCCGGCTTTGATCAACGGGCTTACCATCCAGATGAACGAAATTCAGAAGAGCAAATATTTTTCGATGTTCGACAGCGATAATGCTCAGTTTACCAGCAAGGTAACGGAGTACCTCAACGAGCTGCTCCAGACGATCAGCGGGTATCTGTCTCATTTCATTTCGTTCCTGAGCGGTTTCTTTATCGTTGTAGGTACCGTTCCTATCGTTCTGTATTACATGCTGAAAGAGGATGGAAAAATATCTCCCACCCTGGTGCGGATCATTCCGTCTAGATACCGCAAAGATGCCAAACATGTGACAGAGGAAATTGATAACGCGCTAAGCGGATTTATTGCCGGGCGAATTATCAGCTCTTTTCTGCTTGGGGTGTTAAGCTTCATCGGCTATATCATCATCGGGCTGCCTTATCCGCTGCTGCTGGCCATCATTTGTGCGATTTTCAACTTCATTCCTTATTTTGGCCCGCTGCTGGGGGCAATTCCCTGCGTAATCGTTGCTTTTACCGAATCGCCAAGCATGGTGCTTTGGGTGATTGTCGTTGTGTTTGTGGCCCAGCAAATCGAAGGGAATCTGATTGCCCCTTATGTATACGGCAGAACGATCAACATCCACCCGCTGACCACGGTAGTGCTGATCCTGATCGCCGGCGAGGTCGGCGGCATTCTGGGCATGCTGCTGGCCATTCCGCTTTACATGATTGTCAAAGTGACTATTGTAAGAATCTATCGGATATTTCTGGCGGACAAAGTTGAAGAGTTTGTCGATTAATGCCGCCTTTGCGCGGAAGTGACAGATGTCATATCGGTATCTTCCGGGGATAAGGGATGATGGAGTTATTCAAGTTCTCTATACTCCCGGGAGGCGATAACATGTCCATGACTGCGAAAGGCGGCAAGTTTGTTTATGCTTGGAGCCTGATCGCCGAAGACGGCTCCCTTCATCTGCCTGAGCAGGCCTTGCAGGAATACGGTATTGTTCCAGGCCCGGTCCTCCTCATGTCCGGACGAAACACTTCAAGCGGCTTCAACGTCATGTGTAAAGAACTGATTCCCAACTCGCCGCTGGCAGCTGTGTTTGCTAGTCTTCCTCAACTGCAGGACTTTTCTATTCAAGAGGGGGGCATCATCCCATTCAAAGGACGTTTGTTCTGCTGGGCATCTCTTCGGAGCGACAACTGTATGACCCTGCCGCTTCCAACCTTGAAACAATGGGGACTTAGGCCAGGGGACAAGCTGCTGTGTCTGCGCGGAAGCCACCTGTCTTTCTCTTGCCTTGCTAAAGGGCCGTATGTGGACAGGGCTGAATCTTCTTATGGAATTAAAGTTTATAGGGTTTGAACAAAAGCCGGTCTTTTCAAGATCGGCTTTTTTATTTTTAGGCTTCAGCCTGTTGAGCGCGTGAAACGCGCGAAATATAAAACCACCCGCTATGCGGGTGGAGGGATCTAGGGTTACACCAATAAGACCATCCCGATAAAATTGAGATGTTCAGGCTCAATTCGAAAGGATGGTCTTAAATGGCAAATAAAAACTTTAGTTTAGCGCACACAAAGTGGATGTGTAAGTATCACATTGTGTTCACCCCGAAGTATAGACGTAAAGAGATCTACAATCAAGTGAGACGAGATCTAATTGAAATCATGAAGCGTCTATGTAAATACAAGGGAGTCGAGATATTAGAAGGACATATGATGCCGGATCATGTGCACATGCTGGTGGCGATTCCACCGAAAATATCTGTGTCTTCCTTTATGGGCTATTTAAAAGGGAAAAGCGCACTCATGATCTTTGAGAAGCATGCCAATTTGAAGTATAAGTATGGGAATCGTAAATTCTGGGCGGAAGGCTACTACGTAAGTACAGTGGGGCTAAATGAAGCCACCGTCGCCAAATACATTCGAGAGCAAGAGGCACATGACCAGGCAGTGGATAAGCTGAGTGTAAAAGAGTATGAAGATCCATTCAGCAGCAACAAGAGCAAGAAAAAGTAAAACCAGTTTAACTGGTAAGTGAAAGAGACAAATAACACTGAGCCTGAACGCTTTGTGGTCAGGCTAGCGTCTTTAGGCGCAGTTTGGCAACAAGGGGTTATACCCCTAGTGCAAACCACCCGTTGGACGGGTGGTTCTGATTTGCAGCAAAATGGGTAATCAAACGGTGAACCCACTTGCATTTACACGAAGCGACAGGAGGAACTTATGAAGGCTGCAACCTACCAAGGCAAGACGAAGCTGGAAGTGAAGGAAGTAAGAGCTCCCATTATTCATTTGATTCCTGAACTTTATCTTCAGATCAAACACGGAGTGATCGATCCGACGGACATCATTACGCACCGCCTTGGATTGGAACAGGCGAAACACGGCTATAGCGTCTTTGACAATAAGGAAGAGGACTGCATCAAGGTGATTTTAAAGCCTTAACCGGTAACGGTAATCCGGCTATTAAAGAACGGGCAGAATGCCAGGCCGTCTGAACGTGGTTCGGACGGCTTTTTCTATCCCTTATTCCGCATTTGAATCAATGGAGGACTTATGTCAGAAATCTGCTGCAGGCCATTCCGGCACAGCAATCCCTCTTTGCGACATATATCAAAAATGTCGTTTTTGGGTTATGATTGTATCCGTATCACTAAAACATCATCATGGCTGGAGCGGGATGTATATGGAGAATTACCCCGAGAATTTTATCGACTGGCTGATTCAAACCATGCAGCTGGAGGGATACTCTATTTTGCTCGTGACGATCCCTCTGGCCCTTATTCAGTCCTTTATCGGTCTGTATCCGTTCGCTGCCTTGATCATGCTGAACATTTCGGCTATCGGTCTGGCAGAAGGGCTGCTTGTCAGCTGGTTAATGGGGACTTTGGGTACGATAGTGGTCTATGTCGTCTGCGAGAAGTTTCTCTCCGATTGGGTGCAGCGCAAATGGCTCAAAAAAATGAAGCGTTATGAAAAATGGCAGAAATATACGGAGCGTTATGGGATCTGGACGATTATCCTGCTTCGTACCCTGCCGATTATGCCAAATAACCTGATTTGTTTAATGGCATCTCTATCATCTTTAAGCTTCCGGAAATACTGCTGGTCTTCGGTGTGGGGCATGCTGTCTTATATCGGACTGATCGGGGTGCTTGGAGCTGCGGTGCTGATGCCCGAAGTGAATGTCGGATTGATAACCGGACTGTACGGCGGATTTTGCCTGCTGCTGGTGCTTATCTTTGTGTGCCAGGAAGTATTCAGGGCCCGGCAGAGCGGGAGGCGCAGAGCCGAGCAGGATGCTCCGCCTACCAATCACTTGATGTAAGGGCCCATAACACGAATTTATTTATTCAGAAAGCGGGGGGTTCTTATGAGAAAAAATCAGCTTGGAACATCGGATTTGTTCGTCTC
This sequence comes from Paenibacillus yonginensis, assembly GCF_001685395.1. Taxonomy (NCBI): domain Bacteria; kingdom Bacillati; phylum Bacillota; class Bacilli; order Caryophanales; family Paenibacillaceae; genus Paenibacillus; species Paenibacillus yonginensis. The sequence continues at coordinate 1,451,880 of NZ_CP014167.1, forward strand.
GGAAATCGGATTTGGCTGCATGACCATCGGAACCGAGGAGCAGGCAGGCATCAGACTTATTCATGAAGCACTGGATCGCGGCATTAATCTGCTGGATACAGCGGATCTGTACGACGGCGGGCGAAATGAAGAAATAGTCGGCTTGGCTTTGAAAGGACGCCGTCAGGACGTCATTCTGGCTACCAAGGTTGGCAACCGGCGTATTCCAGGCCAGGAGGGCTGGGTATGGGACGCTTCCAAGGATTATATTCTATCGGCTGTCAAAGAAAGCCTTCGCCGGCTGCATACCGATTATATTGACCTGTATCAGCTGCATGGAGGCACGCTGGAGGATCCTATCGATGATACGATAGAGGCTTTCGAGCAGTTAAAGAAAGAAGGAATCATTCGCCACTATGGCATTTCTTCGATCCGGCCAAACGTCATAAAGGAATACGTTTCCCGTTCTTCCATCGTCAGCGTCATGAACCAATACAGCATTTTGGACCGGCGCGCCGAGGAGGAGGTTCTTCCGCTGCTCGAGAAGAACGGTATCAGCGTGATCGCCCGCGGTCCGGTAGCAAGCGGCAACTTGGCGGATGGAGGCGAGCGGAAAGCGGCCAAAGGTTATTTGGACTACAGCGAGTCCGAGCTGCTCGAGATTCGCCGCAGACTAACGCGGGTGGCGGCCGGTAGCTGTACGCTTAGCCAGCTGGCGATTCGCTATAGCCTGGCTGCACCCGCCGTAGCTTCGGCTATTGCCGGGGCAAGTTCTCTCAAGCAGCTGGATGAGAATGTAAGCGCCGCGGCTATCCCTCCACTGAGCGATGAGGGGCTCGGGCAAATTCGGCAGATCAGCCGTGCGAATCGTTATACACAGCATCGGTAATGGATTTATATCGCAAATGAATTTAATATAAACTCTATTCAAAACCGGCCCCCCTGGGACCGGTTTTTTTACACAATTTAACACAATTCATACACTCTATTAATCTAGCGGTTGTATGCTACTTTTTGGAAATGTTATTTCACCTTAATTAGGAGGGCATACAATGAAGCTAGCAAAAAGCACCATGAAGAAAACCGCGGTGGTTGCAGCCGCGACGGTAATGGTGGTAACAGGTTTCGTGATCCCGAAAGCATCCGAGTATGTTCAAGCCGACACCCCGAAGACGAAAAACGTCATTTTATTCGTTGGCGACGGTATGGGCACGGCTCAACGCAACGCGATTCGTCTGGCAACGGTTGGCCTGACAGGCAAGCTGGCTATGGACGATATGCCTTACAGCGGTCTCATTCATACCAGCTCAACGGTTCCGGTTACGGATTCCGCAGCTGCGGCTACGGCCTATGCAAGCGGAGTTAAAACCTATAATGGGGCTATCGGTATGGATGAACATAAACAATCGGTGAAAGCGATCATGGAATATGCCAAAGATGCCGGCTTATCTACAGGCGTAGTGACAACCAGCCAGGTAACGGACGCAACGGGCGCCGCCTTTGGTTCTCATGTAGAGAACCGTTCGGCACAAAGCGATATTGCAGAGCAGTATTTGAATGACAGCAAGCTTGATGTTATTCTTGGCGGCGGTGAAGACTACTGGTTCCCGGCAGGAGAACAGGGAGCTTTCCCGGATGAGCCTGCTGAAGATCCGTCCGAGAAAAGCAAGGGAACCAAAGGCAATCTGGTCGAAAAGGCCAAACAGCTCGGTTATTCCTATGTCACCAGCAAATCCGAGCTGGAGCAGGCAACCAGCGGCAAGCTGCTTGGATTGTTTGCGAATGAAGAAATGTTCCAGCAGAATGAAGAAGGCAAAGGCGCTCTCTACAATCCTGTGGTGCCGCTGGCTGATATGACCAAGAAAGCAATCGATACGCTTGCGAACAATGACAAAGGTTTCTTCCTGATGGTGGAAGAGGAGGCAACTGATGAAATGGCTCATCATAACAATGCTGAGCTGACCATTAAAGCAGGCCAGGAGCTGGACAAAGCGGTTCAGGTAGCCAAGGACTTTGCGAAACAAAATCCGGATACGCTGGTGCTTGTTCTGGCTGACCATGAAACCGGTGGATTCTCGATTGAGCCTGTAGAAGATACTGAGGACGAATCCGGCGACGGCATTTCTAAGGAAGACGGCCCATTTGCCATTAAGGGCTCCGCCCAGCAGTTTATGGTGGACTGGACCACTTCCGGGCATACGGCGGTAGACGTGCCAGTTACGGCTATGGGGAAAAACTCGGTTCTCTTCTCCGGCATGTTCGAGAATACCGAGGTTTACAACAAGCTGATGCTGGTTATGGGACTTGGGAACAACAAATAAAATTCGAATTGTAAATGGGAGGCCTATCCGGTTGCGGATGGGCCTTTTTCGATGCCTCCGACCATAGATAAGGGAACGGGCTCACCGGCCAGCATGGCTTGGAATACTCCTATAGTTGAGGTGATGAGTCGTGATCCAGATCAGTTTATGTATGATTGTCAGAAATGAGGAGGATACCATTGGCCGCTGCCTGTCCTCTGTGTACGATTTGGTAGAGGAAATCAATATCGTGGACACCGGTTCCACCGATCGGACCAAAGAAATCGTAAGCCGGTACACGGATCGGATTTATGACTTCGTATGGATCCAGGATTTTGCAGCTGCCCGGAATTACGCCTTCAGCCAAGCAACCAAACCTTATATTTTATGGCTAGATGCGGATGACGTGCTGCAAGAGGCCGATCGCAAGAAATTTGCCGAGTTAAAACAAACGCTGGACCCTTCCATAGATTCCGTGACGATGAAATATGACCTTGCCTTCGATGAATACGGGAACGTGATTTCAAGCTTGCGCCGCAACCGCCTTGTAAAGAGAGCGAACGGATTTAAATGGATCGGCCCTGTACATGAGTATTTAGAGGTAGGGGGCCATATTTATGATAGTGATATATCCGTAACGCACAGCAGTCTCCATCACGACAGCGACCGCAACCTGAACATTTACGAAGCACGGGAACAGGCGGGGGAGGATTTTTCTCCGAGGGATTTATATTATTTCGCGAATGAGCTGTTGGATCATAAAAAATACGAGAAGGCTATTGCATATTATCATCGTTTCTTGGCCACTGGTCTTGGCTGGGTGGAGGACAATATCGCAGCCTGCGGGAAGCTTGCGGATGCTTATACGCATTTGGGCCATAAGGACAAGGCGCTCGAATCTACGCTTCGAACGCTGCAATACGGCAGTCCAAGGCCTGAAGCCTGCTGCCGGCTCGGATATTATTTCCTGAATGAACAGGATTACCGCTCCGCCGTCTTCTGGTATGAGCTTGCCACTCAAATCAGACTGCCCGCCGGCCATTTAGGACTTGCTCATGCCGCCTGCTCAACCTGGCTTCCTCATCTTCAGCTTTGTGTATGTTATGACCGTCTGGGGGAACATAAGCTGGCTTACAGGCATAACGAGCAGGCACTGGCCTACAGACCGACCGATAAGAGGATGCTGCAGAACAAAAGTTATTTTGAAACGATATTAGGCATTTCCGGAGGTCAGGAGCAGGAGTAAGGCTGTAGGAAAAAAGCCAAATTTAATAGGCATTGCCCGTAGGGCATCCATATTCATTGCGCAAAGCAAGGGGATCCGGAAGGAGCTGGTGTTTGCGCTTCTTTTTTTAAATTCTTGTCCTGGAAAATAGGCGGCAACAGCTTTTCAGCTGCCCAAGCTATTTGCCTGGCTATGAATATATTAATTACACAACAAGACTGAGATCAGAGGGGGGTATTGCTTTAATTTGACGTTAGGAGGAGAAGAAGGTGGCAGTCTACCATTCAGGTCCGATAGAGAACCCGATTGACACCTCTACCGGATCGAGACCAACCGGGCAGGTGATGGTCAGCATTACAAACCGCAGTTTAATCAACTCGGCTGTGGCAACCGTTACAGGCTATAGTTTAAGTGGAGTAAGAACGATGTATATTGCGGAAGCGCTGCCTATCCCGGCGAACCAGGTGACGGTTCGGACTTATTACGCTGATGTGGATGCTTTTGAATTTGATTTCAACATCACGGGGGTTACGGCGGAGGAAGTTGAAATTTCGTTGTGGGGCAAAAATGCAAACAATCAGCTGGTCAGCGCGCATCGGTTGTTAACCTCTGAGCTGGTTGGACTTGGGCCTACCGGTGCTACGGGAGCTACCGGGGGAACAGGTCCAACCGGCCCGACAGGCCCGACGGGGCCACCGGGACCAACAGGAGCTGCCGGGCCGCCCGGTGCTGTAGGAGAAACAGGAGCCACTGGTCCGACGGGGCCAGCCGGAGCAAGGGGAGAAACAGGGCCAACAGGGGCCGCCGGGATTATGGGGATGACCGGCCCGACCGGAGCAACAGGGCCTACCGGTGCGACAGGCGCTACTGGTGCGACAGGGGAAACAGGAGCGATTGGCGATACGGGACCAACCGGCCCGGCGGGGGGAGCGACCGGTGAAACCGGGCCAACAGGAGCAACAGGGTCCACGGGGGCAACAGGAGCAACAGGAGCAACAGGGGCGACTGGCCCTACGGGCGCCACCGGCCCGACGGGCAGTGTGGAACCAAATCCGTTTAATGTTTATGTGCAAGCGGGTGCTGCTGGCGGTGATGGGAGCCAGGCAGCTCCGTTCGGCACGATCCAACAGGGAATAACCGCGGTATCACCAACGGGGACCGTGCATATTTTGGGAGGCACATACCCGCTGACTGCCACCATTACCGTCAACAAAGCCGGGGTCACGCTTCAGGGTTATCCGAACACGCAGATTATGCTGCAGGCAGCGGCAATTCCCTTCCTGGTGACAGGCAGCGGAGTGACGATAGACGGTTTGACCGTAACCAGCAATTTGCCTTATGCCGTTGAATTCTTTCAGTTTGCAGGAACGAATCATAGGTTGACCCATAATATAATCTTTGGCCCGCCGCAAGCCGGGCCTTCGACGGGCTGGGTGGTTAACCGCGGATTCTCAACCCAGGGCAACGTGACCAATCTGCTGGTCAGAGGCAATATTTTCTACAGCTTAAGACAGCCTGCTTATCTGAATCCGAACTCGACGGGGAATATCATAAACAATGTCGTGTATAACACCCGGGGGTTCGTAGTGGACGGCGCCATATTCGTCTTCTCGGGCAACTCCTGGGGCATCCCGGCGAATGCGGTAGATATCGCTTTGCTCGTCGGAACGCCAACCGGGGCGCCTTATGATCCGATTGTAGACCTTGCGGCCAACAACAGCAGCGCGAACATCGACGATCAAAGGTAAGGCGTCAGAAGATGGCACTCCGGTCTCGTTCTTAAAACAAAATAACAAATGGCCAGGGCGCTGTTGTTTCAATTCATTAAGGATTCTCGTAAATGCAGAGTCCTTTACTTTTTTTATCGCAGTGCTTGGGGATTCTTGCGATATTCGCTTGGAGTCATGCCGTAAAAAGAACTGAAATGTCTGGAAAAAGGGTGAATAGAGCCGTAGCCCAGCTTCTCGGCAATCAAGGTCACGCTCATTTCACTTTCAAGCAGCAGGTTGGCCGCTTTCTTCATCAGCAGATTGTGCTGGTAAGCTTTCGGGGTGAAACCGGTTTCGCGCAGAAACAATTCATGAAAATAAGTCCGCTTTAACCCGCAGCTTCTGGACCACTCGGCAATGGAGTCCCGCCGCTCGGGCGAGGCATGAAGCTGCTGCAGAAACCGGACAATCCGGTAATCGGTCGGCTGACGGGTTTGAAGCACGTTAAACCAGGCCAGCAGCCAGCCGTAAAAATAACTGTTCACCGTCTCATGCCGGTATAATTCCAGTTCATCAAAGAATCGGACCACCTGAATAAAGCCGTCATAGAGATGCGGAAAGGCACGCAGGGAATAAACCTTCGGCAGAAGGGCGAGCTCTTCGCAGCTTTCCTCCGGTGCTGTCTCATCCAAATGGAACGGCTGCGGCGCATAAATAATGGTCCGGCTATAAGGAGCACGACCGGGACGCTCCCACAGATCGCAATACAGATTATAAGAGGATAAGGGGCGTTCGGGGGAAATATGGAAAGCATGAGGCTGTCCCGGACGCAGAAAGATAAACGTGCCCCGTTCGATCGGATAGCGGATACCGTCAATCTCTATTTCTCCCGGCCCATCCGTGAACAAATGAAATGCATACACGCTGCAGACCCTTAACTTCTCGTTGCTGCTGCCATCGTATAAATATTTCATAGCATCGCCTACAAAGGGACGAACATCGGATAAACGCTTCATGTTTTAAGCTCCTTCATGATCAGCGGAATGATTTTGAATTGCCGGACAATTTGTCAAATCATTGAATCATCCGGCAAAGACAATATTCTGCTTAAAATGATACGATAAATGCACCGTTAATGAAAAGAGGCGGGGGTGCAGAGCGGATCATTCCGCAAGTCTTGCCATTTATGAATGCGTTTTCTTGTTGACTGGAAATATAATACTCATTTTGAATAGAAAGAAGGAATTTCCCATGAATAAGGACAAACTTTGGTACCTGTCGCCGGCGAAAGGGTGGGGGCAAGGCCTGCCGGTGGGCAATGGCAGAATGGGAGCAGTTGTGTTGGCGGAGGCTCTGAAAGAAGTGTGGGTCATGACTGAGGTTACCTATTGGTCCGGACAGCCGGAAGAGGTGCGGGCAGCTGGCGGCGGCAAAGAGGCGCTGGAAGAGATGAGAAGCCATTTCTTTGCCGGAGACTATGCGGGAGGGGATCAGCTGGCGAAACGTTATTTGCAGCCCGATAAACAAAACTTCGGGACAAACCTGAGCTTGTGCGACTTGATCATGGAATTCCAGCCAGCCTTGTCAACTGGACAGCTGAATGCAAACGGAGCGGAGCAGGAGCTTGTTGTATACCGGGAGCTGGACCTCGGCGAAGCCGTTGTGCGAACCGAAGTACAGAAAGCGGATGGAGGGAGCGGGGAGGATTCCGTTTTGTTCACACGGGAGGTTATAGCTACTCACGCCGAAGACTTGGTGGCCGGCAGGGTGCGAAGCGCGATGCGGGGAGGTCTCCATTTTACACTCCGTCTGGAAGGCCGAACCTCTGAATTCAAAGTAGGAAGCGAGCATCAGGATGCGGGGGGAATCCGGTTTCAGGGCCGGGCTGTAGAAACGATACATAGCGACGGAAGCTGCGGAGTCAGCAGCGCAGGGGCCGTCAAGGTGCAGACCTTGGGCGGCACAGTCAGCAGCCATGACGGAATTATTCAAGTCACAGGCGCGGACGAGGCGGTTATTTATGTTGCGGTAAACACGGACTACAAACAAAAGGACGGCAGCTGGAGCACCCGGGCGGCTGAACAAGTGAAAGGTGCCTCGGCGAAAGGTTTCGATCGGCTTAAAGCTGAACATCTGGCCGATTATAAGCCGCTGTATGAACGGGTGCAGCTCGATTTGGGAACCGCGGAAGCGGCGAAGCTGCCGCTGGACGCGAGAATCCGCCGCTTTAAAGAAGGGAAGCTGGATGACCCGGCGCTCGTAGAGCTGTTTTTCCAATATGGACGTTATTTGACGATTGCCGGAGCGAGAGAGGATTCTCCGCTGCCGCTGAATCTGCAGGGCATTTGGAACGACGGGGAAGCCAACCGGATGGCATGGAGCTGTGACTACCACCTCGACATTAATACCCAAATGAACTATTATCCAACGGAGATTGCGAACCTTGGCGAAAGCCATGTGCCGCTTATGAATTATGTGGAGGAGCTGGCCAAGGCCGGACGGACGACGGCGCGGGACTGGTACGGCGCGGACGGCTGGGTCGCCCATGTCTTCTCCAATGCCTGGGGATTTACGCTGCCCGGCTGGCAGACCGGCTGGGGGCTGAACGTAACGGGGGGCTTGTGGATTGCCACACATTTGATGGAGCATTATGAATATTCACTGGACGAACGTTTCCTGTGGGAGCAGGCTTATCCGGTATTAAAGGAAGCGGCGGCCTTTTTCCTCGATTATATGACCGAACATCCAAAGCATGGCTGGCTGGTGACAGGGCCGTCGAATTCGCCGGAGAACAGCTTCTATACTTCGAAGCCAGAGGAAGGCGGGCAGCAGCTGTCCATGGGGCCGACTATGGATATGGTGCTGGTCAGGGATCTGCTGCAGTTCTGCCTGAAGGCTGCCCGCCAGATACAGTTGGATGAAGAGCTGCAGGAGCGGTGGTCAGCGGCGCTTGCCAAACTGCCTCCTCTTCAGATCGGCAAGCAGGGACAGCTGCAGGAGTGGCTCGAGGATTATGAAGAAGCCCAGCCGGAGCACCGGCACCTATCGCATCTGACAGCTCTTTATCCGGGGAATCAAATTCACCCGGAGCGGACCCGAGAATTGGCTGATGCGGCGAAGGTGACCCTGGAGAAGCGTATGGGGCAAAGTAATCTGGAAGACGTGGAGTTCACGGCAGCTTTGTTTGCGATTTATTTCGCAAGGCTGCAGGACGGGGACAGGGCTTTGAAGCATGTCTCCCATTTGATCGGCGAACTTTGCCTGGATAACCTGCTGACGTTCTCCAAAGCAGGAATTGCCGGCGCCGAGACGAATATTTTTGTGATAGACGGCAATTATGGCGGAACCGCTGCGGTTGCCGAAATGCTGATGCACAGCCTTTCTGACGAAATTGAGCTGCTTCCGGCTCTGCCGCGAGTATGGGGGGAAGGACGTGTAATCGGCCTGAGAGCCAAAGGCGGCTTTGAAGTCGACCTCGAGTGGAGCGGGGGAGTGCTTCAGCGGGCTGACGTTCACGGCTGCTCTGCCGCCGGGTCCACCTGGATCCGCTACAAGGATCAACGCGTTTATCTGGAATTGGCGCAAGGCGAAACGGTTCAATTGAACGGAGAACTTCAAATCCTGCAAACCTCGGGAGGTTTGGGAACGATACGCTGACACCGGAATGAGACCTTGCCCCGCACAAACGCCTGCTGCACTGAAGGACAACTGCTGTGCTGAAGACAACTGCTGAGCCTTAATCGGCAGTTGTTTTTCCTGCCTTTGGGAAGCGGGTGCGGGGATCAGGAGACACCTAAGGGGGAGAGGTTTTTGCGTTTCTTGTCTAATCCAATTCTGCGAACTTCGGGAAAGCTGCTCCAAAAGTCAAAGCCTATGCTCGAAAGAACCAGGCAGGTACTGCGCCAGTCTCATTTATTTCGCCGATTCCTTATCTCCTATTTGATCATTCTGATCATTCCCAGCTTTGCCGGCTATTTGTCTTACAGAACGTCTATTTCGCTTACGGAATCCATGTCTATTGAGAACAGCGTGACGGAACTGAACAAAAGCAAGGAAATGCTCGAAAGACGGATGGCGGAGGTAGAGGGGTTTACCCGGCAGTTGGCCCTGAATCAGGATTTGAATGCGCTGTTGAATGAGAAACCGGCTGTCAGCGGAGAAATGAACGTATTTGGCATTTGGCAATTGCTCAAGCAGGTTACCCCGTTTAGCCAAACCAATGATTTTCTGCAAAATTATTATATCTACCTCAGCAACTACAATGTGATTCTTGCTAAAGGTTCGACCTACAGACCGGAGTCGTATTACCAATCCAGCCATTATGAAAATATGTCGTTAACCGAGTGGGAGGACCAGGTTCTGCATGGAACCCACCGCAGCGAAATTACACCGCTTAACACTCTGGTCACGGAAGACAAGCAAATCTCGGCGATTTCCTATATGCAATCGCTGCCGCTGGACAGCTTCAGCGGCTCTTCCCCGGCAGCGATCGTCGTAACGATTGATGAACAGAATATCCAGAATCTGCTGTCAGGCTGGATCGAAAGATATGGAGGATGGACCTCCATTACGGATAAACAAGGGCAGCCGCTCAGTCTGCAGGGAATTTCGACAGATAAAATGAAAGCGATATCATCGGAGCTGGAATCAGACAAAGGGGGGATAAGCCGCTTTGTAGACGATGATTTGGTCATCACCATCCCTTCAAAAGTAACTGGCTGGGTTTACAGAGCAGGTATTCCCAAAGAAATTCTGATGCAGAACGCGAATCACATCAAACATATTTCCTGGATGTTTACGGGGGCAGCGCTGCTGGTCGGCCTGCTGGTCGGTTTATTCCTGTCTTACCGGCACACTGCCCCTTTAAACCGGCTGCTCGCCATGTTTAAGGAGCAGGTGCTAAAGGAGGATCAGCCTCCGAAGAAACGCAATGAATTCGACTTCCTGCATGGCAACATTTCACAGATTCTGGTGGCGAACAGGCAGCTGGAGACCGTAGTAGCCCGCCAGTTCCCGCTTGTCAGGGACGGCTTCCTCAAAAGGCTGATCAACGGGGAATTTGAGACGAAATCGGAAATTTTAGCCGCAGCTATGCAGGCGCAAACCGAATTGGAGTCTCACAGCGGTTACGTCGGCATTTTACAGGTGAACGGTTATCCGGATTTGGACAGCGTGGATATTCTGAACGAGCTGTATGCGGCGCGTCTGCTTGTCAAACAGATGCTCAGCGGGAGCGAGACGGCATCGGGGATGTATCTGACAGATTTGGGCTCCGACCGGATCGTGATGATTGTGCTGAATGGAATGAATGGGGAAGAAGCGGACGGGGAGAAACTCCGCCTGCAGCTCGAATCCCTGATCGGCAAGGTGATCGAAACGGGGTACCAGGAATATAAAATGAAGCTGACCGCTTCTTTCGGTGCATTTTTCTCTTCGCTGCAGGAGATCAGCCAGTCCTTTGAGCAAGCAAAGCAGACAGCGGAATACGCTGCGGCCGAAGACAGTCCGGATATTGTCTGGTTCAGCGATTCCAGGCTTGAGAGCGGAAGTTATTATTATCCTCTGGACATGGAACAGCGGCTGATCAGCACTGTGCGTGCAGGGGACCGTGAAGAAGCGGAGAAGCTGCTTCGTTCGGTTCTGGAGCAGAACCGGGACAACCGGAACCTGCTGCTGGAGATGAGACACCAATTCATTAACGAGATCAAGGCGACCTTGATCAAATTGCTGGACCAGAAGGTCTTCCTTGAATCAGAACGACAACAGGAGCTCCATCTCAAGATTATGGGCATTCAGGCCGGGATCGAATGGGATGGCGCCCAGCGGGAATTTGGCGAGATTATCGCCGGGTTGAGCGAGATCGTAACCAGCAAACAGAATGACAGTCAGCGGCAAATCGTAGAGAAGATCAAACAATTTATTTCGCAGCATTATTCGGATGGCGAACTGAATTTGTACCGGATCGCCGAACAGGCGGGGCGGCCCGAAAAATATATTTCCCAGCTCTTTAAAGAAATCACAGGAACGAACTTATCGGACTATTTGGAGCGGGTAAGGATGGAGGAAGCCGTCAAGCTTCTTCAGGGCAAACAATACACGGTGGACGAAATTTCGGAAATGGTCGGTTACAACAGCGCCCATTCGTTCCGCCGGGCTTTCAAGAGAGTGAGGGGCGTTTCGCCCAGCGCTTATCGGCAGCTCGCGCAATAGTGCGGGCTCTTTTTCTTCTGTCAGAGCTTGCCGTATTCTGTTCAGGCGGGAAATGTACGCTTTGCTGGCTAAATGCCCTGTTCCATTCGGGGGAAAGGTACCTTATAAACCGGAATTGTACCTACCCCGTTTGCACGCTGCAGTCCTACAATGAACCCTATAGAAAGCGCTGTCATTTGGCGCAGATCATCATCTGAAGGGGGGATTTGTTTGAATGTCGCACGAAAAAGTTTTGCCAAGCATTGGCAGCTGTATCTCATCCTGATTCCGCCGATTCTGTTCTTTATCATCTTTAAGTATTATCCGATGGCAAACGCAGTGCTTGCTTTCAAAGACTACAATGTGACAAAGGGCATTTGGGGCAGCCCATGGATCGGTTTTAAGAATTTCAGATTGTTTTTTGACAATCCGATCTTCTGGACGCTCGTTAAAAATACCTTATTGATCAGTCTTTATCAGCTGCTGGTCGGGTTCCCAATCCCGATTCTGCTGGCGCTTGCCCTGAATGAAGTAAGGCATGCCAAGTTCAAGAAGCTGGTGCAAATGGTGACCTTTGCGCCTTATTTCATCTCGACGGTGGTCATGGTTTCGATGATCATGCTGTTCCTTGCGCCGCGGCTTGGTTTCGTCAATCTGGCTTTGAATGCGCTGGGGATGGACTCGATCAACTTCCTTGGGGAACCGGGAATGTTCCGCTCCATTTATGTATGGTCGGATCTCTGGCAGTCTGCCGGTTATGCGTCAGTCGTATATTTGGCAGCGCTCGCAGGGATTGATCCGGTGCTTTATGAAGCGGCCAAGGTGGATGGGGCTTCCCGTCTGCAAAAGATCATTCACGTTGATTTGCCGGGCATATTGCCTACTGTAACGATTCTGCTCATTCTGAATGTGGGCAATATTATGGCGCTTGGCTTCGAGAAAATTTATTTGCTGCAAAATCCGCTTAATACATCGAGTTCAGAGATCATTGCCACCTATGTGTACAAAATGGGCCTTTTGAACGCCAACTACAGCTTTGCAACGGCGGTTGGCTTGTTCAACTCGGTGATTAATCTGGTTCTGCTCGTTCTGGTCAACGGTCTGGCCAAACGGATTTCGAGCAACAGCATCTGGTAGAAAGGAGAGACTAGCCATGGCATCCCCGTTTTCGGCCACCACGGCACCCGGCAGTTCAAGAGCTTACCGCATTAAAAATTCGGCCGGCGACCGGGTATTTATGGCCATCATTTATACAGCGCTCAGTCTCATCCTGATTGCCGTGCTGTATCCGCTTATTTATATTCTCAGCAGCTCGATCAGCAGCCCGGATGCGGTCTCCTCCGGTAAAGTCTGGCTTTGGCCGGTGGATATTTCCTTTGAGGGATATACGACCTTATTTTCGACGCCGCTGATCCTGACCGGTTATGCCAACTCTTTGTTTTATACGGCTGCGGGCACCTTGATCAGCGTCACCTTGACGATTATGATCGCTTATCCGCTGTCCCGGCGAAGCTTGTACGGGCGCAGCGTGATCATGGTTTTTGTCACCTTTACGATGCTGTTTGGGGGAGGTTTGATTCCCACCTATCTCGTCGTAAAGCAGCTTGGAATGGTGGATACCCGCTGGGCGCTGCTCATTCCGAATGCGATCTGGGTGTGGCAGGTCATCATTGCCCGTTCTTTCTTCCAATCCTCGATTCCCGACGAATTGGTAGAAGCCAGCGAGCTTGACGGCTGCAGCGATCTGCGGTTTATCTGGAGCGTCGTGCTTCCGCTGTCCAAGCCGATCATCGCGGTGCTTGTGCTGATGTATGCGGTCGGCCAGTGGAACGCTTATTTCGATGCGCTGATTTATTTGAAATCGGACCATCTATTCCCGCTTCAGCTGATTCTGCGCAGCATTATCATTCTGAATAACGGGGCAGGAGCCATGGATGTCGCGGAGATGGTAGAGAAGCAGCATCTGTCTGATCTGCTGAAATATTCGCTGATTGTAGTAGCCACTCTGCCTGTGCTCTGCATCTATCCGTTTGTTCAGAAGCATTTTGTGCAGGGCATGCTGGTAGGTTCTGTGAAAGGCTGAAGCCTGTTGAAATTGATAATAAAGGAGAGGTCAGCTTTGAGAAAAAGAATGATCAGTTTATGGAGCTTGATCGTTGTATTCAGCGTCCTGCTTAGCGCCTGCGGAGGCGGCAATAACAGCGCGTCCTCCGGCTCCGGCAATGCTGCTAGCGGCAGTGCAGACAGCGGAAAGCCGGTTACCGTCAGCTTGTTTGCCCAGCAGGAATCCGGCATTGATTTGAAGACCAACTCATATAGCAAATTCCTGGAGAAGCAATTCAATGTTAAATTTGACTGGCAGGTCATCCCTACCGACGGCGCACAGGAGAAACGCCAGATCTCCCTGGCGAGCGGGGATTATCCGGATGCGTATTTCCTGACCGAATACATCGATCAGTTCACGCCGGCGGACCTCTTGAAATACGGCAAGCAAGGCGTGCTGGTCCCGCTGAATGACCTGATTGACCAATATGCTCCGCATATCAAGGCAGCTATGGAAGAAAACCCTTCGCTGCGCAGCTACATTACCGCGCCCGACGGCAATATTTACGGTTTGGTTGCCTATGCGGAGTGCTTCCACTGCTCATATCCAAACAAAATGTGGATCAATACGAAATGGCTTTACAAGCTGAATCTGGATATGCCGAAGACAACCGATGATTTCAAGAAGGTTTTGGAAGCGTTTAAAACACAAGATCCGAACGGCAACGGCAAAGCCGACGAGGTGCCTTTGAGCGGATCTACGGAAACGTTTGGCGTGCATGTCGTTCCGTTCCTGATGAACGGCTTCATTTATGACGACGACAATAACTATTTGCAGCTTAAGGACGGCAAAGTCGATTCGGTGGCCAACAAGCCGGAATGGAAGGAAGGCCTTGCCTACATCAAATCCCTATACGATGAAGGTTTGATCGATCCGGGAGCCTTTACGCAAAATGCCGACGCGTTCCGCAAGATCGGCGACAACGCCAGCGCGGAAATTCTGGGTGCGGGAGCCGGCATGCATCCGGCTATCTTCGTCAACACAAATACCAAAGATTATAATCCGGTTCCACCGTTGACCGGGCCGCATGCGAGCTATGCTACTCATAATGACGGCGGCATTGTTCCTGGAGCCAAATTCGTCATCACCAACAAAGCCAGCAAAGAAGCCCAGATTGCTCTGATTAAAATTGCGGATTACATGTATACGCCGGAAGGCCAGACGATTGCCAACTCGGGCCAGGAGGGCGAAGGCTGGAGAAAACCTAAAGAAGGCGAACAAGCGCTTGGAGATGGCGTTACGCCTGAGTTCGCCTCCATCAACTACCCATCCGGAGAAGGTCCGACCAACTATGGCTGGGGCGGCATGTCGCATATGTATATGCCAAAAAGCTACCGAGACAGCTTTGTAGCCGACCAGGACATCTATTCGCCGGACGGATATGAACGCAGATTGTACGAAGCAACGCTGCTGTATGAAGGCAAAGAACCGGAAGAGCTGTTCCCGTTCTGGTCGCTTTGGGTAGACCCAACCGAAACGGATGAAATGAGCATGCTGCAGACGAATATCAAAAACTACATTGATCAAAATACGCTCCAATTCATCACCGGCAGCAAAGACCTGAACAAAGACTGGGACGGCTACGTAAGCGGCCTTGATAAACTCCAGCTGAGCCGTTATCTGGAGATTCTGCAGAAAGCTTACGACGCCAGCCAATCAGCCGCCAAATAAGATGAAATTGTGCAAGGAGCTCAACATCCATTCAGAAAGATCCTTTCCCCTTTGTCGCCGCTTACGGCGGCAGAGGGGTTTGGTTTTTGGGGGAGGCAGTCATGGAGAAACACCGTCTGAATCATACGGCAGAGCCGGCAGCGTTTCAGGTACAGTACGGAGGCGCGGATGGAATCAAAGGATGCGAACAAGAAGAAACCGGATTTCGGTTTCGTGGAGGGCTTGTCCATACGAGGAATAGAATCAAGCTGAGCTGCCCCGTCCGGATCGCCTTTCTGGGCGGTTCAATTACGGAAGGGGCAGGAGCCTCCGAAGCGGAAAGGTCCAGCTGGCGGGCTTTGACCGGCTTTTATTTAAGTGAACGGCTGGGCAGTGAGCAGGTGAGCTGCGTAAATGCGGGTGTCGGCGGCACCTCTTCGGTATTTGGCGCCCATCGGCTGTGTGAGCATGTTCTCAGCCAGGGGCCGATTGACCTTTTGTTCGTGGAATTTAGTGTCAACGATGGCAGCGATCAGCTGGATCGGGCGGAGGTCATCCGGGGAATGGAGGGAATTGTTCGTCAGATGAAGCGGCTGTCGCCGCAGACGGATATTTGTTTCGTATACACCGCCTCGGAGAGAAACTTAAGTGCCGAGAGGCCTGAATACATCGCTATTCATGAACAGGTAGCCGAACATTACCAGCTGCCCAGCGTAAATTTGGCGTACAGAGTCTATCAATGGCTTCAAGCCGAAGCGGCCGAGTGGACCGACCTGGCGCCGGATGGTTACCATCCGAACGACAAAGGGCACGCGCTTTATGCCCGGTATATGAAAGAATTTCTTGAAAAAGCATTATCGGTAGCGTTATCCGCAAACTTATCAATCGGGCCGGTTGTTTTATCGCACAGCCAGGTTGTTGACAAATCTCTGCCGAAACCGATGGACCCCGCAAGTTATGAATTTGCAGCCATGGCGCTGCTTTCAGGACTTGAGGAAGAAGAACAAGGTGGAATCAGGCTGATTAGCCAGAGGGGCTTTAACCGGGTAAAACTCGAAGCCGATGCCCCTTTGATGAACTGGAGATATGACACAGAACATCTGGATGCAGAGCTGAAGGGAGCAGAGCTTGTTTTCCATACCTGGGGGAAGAGCGCCGGTGTTTCGCTGCTTTGCGGACCGGATTCGGGTATTTTTGAATATTCGGTTAACGGAGCGGAGTTTGTACAGGTTAATCCGTTTGACGAATGGTGCCTGGTGGCTTACCGCCCGGTCCATTTTTTATTCCCCTTAGAGGCGGAGCGCGGACCGGTTCACGTCATCCTGCGCAGCACCGGACTAAAAGACGAGCGCAGCTCCGGGTGCAGGGTAAAAGTTTTACGGTTGTTATCGAATTAAGGAGGCGTACAACAAGCAGTAAGACGTCCACTATTTCACTTCAACGGAAGGCAGCCGGATGTGCTCGGCTGCCTTCCGGGCGTTTATTAGGGATAGTTAATGAGGCATTCCGAATATGGGCTCCCTTCATTCTTGACAGCCTCACTATTCTGCGTTACTATGTAGTGGTAATAAGTAATACTGAATACAAGCGACACAGAGTACTGAAAAAAGCAAAACATGGAGGATCATTTTGGATAATATAACAGAAATGCTGAAAGGGGTACTTGAGGGATGCGTGCTTGAAATTATCAGCCGGGGCGAAACGTACGGCTATGAAATCACACATCAGCTGCGCGAGCTCGGGTTCTCCGATGTCGTCGAAGGTACGGTGTATACGATTACTATGCGGCTTGAGAAAAACAACCTGGTGGACATCGAGAAAAAGCCATCCACGATGGGACCGCCGAGGAAATTTTACACACTTAATGCAGCAGGCCAAGAGCAACTGAAGCTTTTTTGGATGAAATGGAACTTCATCTCGAGCAAAATGAATGAACTAAAAGCGAATGAGCTGAAAAGGAGAGAAGAAATATGAATTTGTTTGAAAAAATCATCGGTAGTCTGGATGACAAACGGGAATGGAGGGCGCTGGAGGCGCGGGCGAAAGCTCTCCCCAGCGAATACCGCAGTGCTTACAAAGCTATCCAAAAATATATGTGGACGGCTGGTGATAGTCCTACTGACTGGAAGGACAGCAGCCGGATTTTCGCCGGCATTCTGGATCTCTTGGAGGAAGGGGCGGCAGAAGGGAAAAAAGTGACCGACCTTACGGGGGAAGACGTGGCTGCTTTCTGCGATGATCTGGTAAAGGATGAGCAGACCTGGAAGGATAAATACCGCAAGGAGCTGAACGATACCATTGGCAGGGGATGACCTAAATCGGAACACCAAACTATCCATCAAATCGACTGAATAGCTGATAACGACTGAGAAAGAGAATCGCGCTATTCAGTTTTCTTTTTAGCCAGGTAGTCAGTAATACAGAATATCAGTACAACTAAGTAGCTAGGCGAACCGGTACACTTACTTTACTAAGGAGGAAAAAAAGATGAGCCATGCAGCAATTTCTGTACACGGATTAAAAAAGTCCTTTAAGGGTAAGGAAGTTTTAAAAGGGGTGGATTTTGAGGTGAGGGGCGGAGAAATTTTTGCCCTTCTGGGCTCAAACGGAGCAGGCAAAACAACGACCGTAAATATCCTCTCCACCCTGATGAAGCCGGATAGCGGGCAAGTGGAGATCTGCGGCTTTAACGTTCAAAATCAACCGGATCAGGTGCGCCAGCGCATCAGCCTGACCGGACAGTTTGCCGCATTGGACGGCATGCAGACCGGACGGGAAAATCTGATTATGGTCGCCAAGCTCAGGGGAATTTCCCAACCGGCTCAAGTCGCTGACAATCTCCTGACAAAATTCAGTCTGCTGGATGCGGCCAACCGCCGTGCGGATAAATATTCCGGCGGCATGAAACGCCGGCTGGACATCGCCATGAGCCTGATCGGGAAACCTGCGGTCATCTTCCTCGATGAACCGACCACAGGGCTTGATCCTGAAGCTCGACTGGAGGTTTGGCAAACCGTCAAGGAGCTTGCCGGCGGCGGCACGACCATCCTGCTAACCACACAATATCTGGAGGAAGCCGAACAAATGGCTGACCGGATCGGCATTCTGCATGAAGGGAAAATCATCACGACCGGTACGCTTGCGGAGCTTAAGCAGATGTTCCCCCCGGCAAAAGTGGAATATATCGAAAAACAGCCGACACTTGAAGAGATTTTCCTGGCAATTATTAAAAAGGAGGAGAAATAAATGAAAAATAAAACCGGGGTATTACTAGGCTGTCTAATGCGCAATATCCTGAGAAGCCCGGATACGATCCTGACGGTGGCGATTACGCCGGTCATGATGATGCTGCTGTTTGTTTACGTATTTGGCGGTGCCATTCAAGCAGGTACGGATAACTATGTGAATTATTTACTGCCAGGAATATTGCTGATCACGATCGCATCCGGCATTGCTTACACTTCCCTGCGATTGTTTACGGACGTTAAAAGCGGGCTGATGGCCCGTTTCATGACGATGCCCATTAAACGTTCTTCCGTGTTGTGGGCTCATGTGTTAACCTCACTCGTCTCCAATGCGCTTACTGTCGTGGTCGTTATTTTGGTCGCGCTTTTGATGGGTTTCCGTTCAAACGCCAACATTCTGGATTGGCTTGCGGTAGCCGGAATACTCGGGCTGTTTACCATGGCGCTGACTTGGCTCGCGGTTATTCCAGGATTGACCGCAGGGTCGATGGAAGGAGCGACGGCCTATTCGTATCCATTGATTTTCCTGCCCTTTATCAGTTCCGCTTTTGTCCCAACCGAAACAATGCCTGCTGTTGTCCGTGTGTTCGCTGAGAACCAGCCTGTGACCTCCATCGTAAATTCGATACGTGCCCTTTTGGAAGAAGGGTCTGTTGGTAACGGCATCTGGACTGCGCTGGCCTGGTGCATCGGTATCATGATAATCTCGTATTTTATCGCCAGTAAAGTATTTAAACGCCAGTTAGGTTAGGAGTCCTGCGGGAATCGGTTATTAGTTAATAGTTATTTAAAGCTATTTGATCTTTCTCCTGATGCAGTTATAGAATTAAAGCTGCCCTGATTTGAGACTTGAGGTGAGGACATGGAGATTCGCGTGTTAACTGCGGAGGATGCCGAGATTTACCGGGAGATCCGATTGAGGTCTCTGAAGGAAAATCCGGAGGCTTTCTTAACTACCTATGAAAGGGAACAAAACCTGCCTATTGAAGAGCTGCGGCAAAAAATCAAGGCCACGGAGCATCAGTTTACTTTGGGGGCTTTTATGGACGGCGAGCTTGCTGGGATCGTCACTTTTGTAAGGGAGAGCAGAGCTAAAATTACCCATAAAGGCAATGTTTTCGCTATGTATGTATCCCCTGAATTTAGGAAACAGGCATCGCCAAAGCCCTGGTTCGGCGGTTGATTGAAAAGGCAAAACAGCTTGAGGGACTCGAACAGATTAATCTTGCTGTTATCACAGCTAACAAAGGGGCCAAGCGGTTATATGAAGCAGCAGGTTTTATAACTTATGGAACGGAGCAAAATGCCTTAAAGGCTGGTGGCCGATATTGGGACGAAGACTACATGGTCTTGCGCTTAAACTGACGGGCGGGGAAATGAGACCATCCAAGTGGAGGGAAAATCATGTTAAAGGTTATTGTGCCGTATCAAGCCCATTACCATGATAAACTGGTGGGGATTTGGCACCGGGCTGTCGTTCAAACCCACACCTTTCTGACGGAACAGGATATCGAGTTTTATCATCAGATGGTCCGGAGTGGCGCATTGGGGCAGGTTGAGATCTGGATCGAGATAGAGGAAGATCAGGAGCCGGTCGGCTTTATCGGTCTTGACGGATCCAAAATCGAAATGTTATTCGTAGACCCTAAATATCATGGACGAGGAACAGGCCGCCGTTTAATCGAGCATACAAAAGCCTTAAAAGGAGATAATCTCCAAGTCGACGTGAACGAGCAGAACACTGGGGCATACGTCTTCTATGAACGGCTGGGTTTTATTTGGACCGGCAGGTCAGAGCTGGATGCTTCAGGCCGACCTTTTCCGCTGCTGCATCTGGAGTTTAAAGGAAGCGGCATAGAAGCGCCTTAGCACCTGACAAGGAATGAAGTTTAGGCCGCCAAAATAAACAAAATCGGCACTTTTAATGAAAGAACCTTCTGCGTTTTGAAGTGCACCCCTTAGAATAGACATTGGAAAAACCCCATGGTTATTCCGATGAATTCTAGGGGGTGTATTTTTGTGGCTATAAAAGGACAAAAGTTTAAGCGTTATCTAGAAGAACTCAAGCTTAAAGCGATTCGACTTCATATTGAAGAGAAGTGGACCTATCGGCAAATCAATGAACACTTAGGTATTCAGGATAAAGACCGAATGAAGCGATGGATGCGAAAGTATCGGGAGCAAGGTGAGTTTGGATTATTGGATCAGCGAGGTCGACGTAAAGCCTATATCGATCAGGATCGGTATGTTCAGAAGCTTGAGCGGGAGAATGAACGGTTAAAAAAGTGCTTGGAAATCTGGATGCGGGAAAAGGAACGCTTTACCCTTATCGAGCAAGCGGCAAACCGGGGGGAAGTAGCTGAACTCTGCAGCCTCATTGGCGTCTCAAGAAGTGGTTACTACGCTTATTTAAAGCGGAAAGGCAACGATCGGGATGCGGAAGCGAAACAGCTCATCTCTACGGTTTACAAACGCTACGAAGGAAAATACGGTTACCGGCAACTTCAGTTATTCTTGTGGCAAGATGAGGGCGTATGGATGAATCACAAGAAGATTCTACGACTCATGCAAGAGCTTGGCATTCAAGCTCAGATTCGCCGGAAACAACGCACAAACGCTGTTTACCGAGCGGCAGAGCGTGTAGCGGAGAATCTGCTTCAACGAAATTTCACGGCCGAAAGACCCAACCAGAAATGGGTCACGGATATTACCCAATATCGGGTTGGTGAGCGATGGCTCTACCTTTCGGCCATCAAAGACTTATTCAATAATGAAATAATCGCCTACCAACTTAGCGAACGGAATGACAACGAGTTGGTTCTCCGAACCTTCGCCAAAGCGTTTGCTAAGCAAAAAGACGTGACCGGGTTGGTCGTTCACAGCGACCAAGGTTTCCAGTACACGTCTCATGCTTACCACAACATGCTGCCAAAGGTTGGCGCCCGAATCAGCATGTCTCGCCGAGGCAATTGTCTAGACAACGCCTCCATGGAGAGCTTCTTCTCGCATCTCAAAACGGAAGGGCTCTATCCCTATGATATCCGAAATCTGACAGAGGCACAAAGACGAATTGAAAAATATATACGGTTTTATAACCAAAGTCGACCACAACGGAAGCTAAAAAAACTGACGCCGATCGAGTATCGACGTCAGTTCGCTGCCTAGGTGTTTTTTTGATGTCCACTAAATAGGGGCTTGACCATTTCGCGGAAGGTTCTTTTATTTTTTTTCCAATTTAAAAATGTTTCAATCAGCTCTTAATAGCTCCCATCATCATGCCCTTAACAAAATATTTCTGCACAAACGGATAAACGAGAATGATAGGAATCGTAGCAACCATCGTTGTGGCCATCCGGATGCTTTCCGTCGAGACCGGAATTTGTTTCGAGCTCTGGGCCAGCTGCTGGGCGTCCGACATCATGCCGGCAGTCTGGTATTGGTTGAGGATCTTGACCAGAACAGCCTGCAGCGTTTTGAGGTTTGGTTTGTAGGTGTACACATAGGAATCATACCAGGAATTCCAGTGGCCGATGGCCAGAAACAAACCGATGGTGGCGAGCACCGGCACGCACAGCGGCATGACGATCCGGAAGAAGATCTGCAGATCGTTGGCTCCGTCGATTTTCGAGGACTCTTCGATCTCCCCCGGAATCTGCTCGATAAAGGTACGAACCAGAATCATCAGGAATACGCCGATCAGCCCCGGGAAAATAAATACCCAGAACGAATCGATCAGGCCTACAGATTTAATGACCATATAAGTCGGAATCAGGCCGCCGCCAAAATACATCGTAAAGACGAAGAAGAAGGAGAAATACCTCCAGCCGAGCAAATAACGTTTGCTGAGCGAATAAGCCAGCATGGAGATGCAGAAGATCGACAATGCTGTTCCGATAAGGGTCCGAAGCACGGTCACCTCAAGCGCGCTCCAGATTTCAGGATTCCGGAAGATCGTCCGGTAGCTTTCAAAAGTCAGCGATCGGGGCCAGAAATATAAATTCCCGCGAAGCGTATCCGTCGCATCGTTCAGGGAAATGACCAGGATGTTCCAGAACGGGTAGAAGGTGATGATGAAGATACCCGCCAGGAAAATATACAGCGCCGCGTCAAACAAACGCTCGGCAAAAGTTTTGCTGTTCATATGAAGTCCCTCCGGTGTAAGGTTTAGAATAGGGAGTGCCCGTTCACTCTTTTGGCAATAAAATTGACGATCACCACAATGATGAAAGCGACTACGGAACTGAACATGCCTACTGCGGAAGCGTAGGAGAACATGCCGTTCTGGATCCCGTAGCGGAAGGAGTAGGTCGACAATACGTCCGAATAATCCATGGTCAGGTCATTGCCAAGCAGGAAATGCTGGTCAAAGCCCGCATTCAGGATGCCGCCGAGCGCCAGGATCAGCAGGATAACAATCGTTGGTTTCAAGTGCGGCAGCGTAATGTACCGGATTTGTTTAAACCGGTTGGCCCCGTCGACCTTAGCGGCCTCATACAGCTCCGGATTGATCGAAGAGATGGCGGCCAGATACATAATGGAACTGTAGCCCATGTCTTTCCAGGTATTGCCGAGGGCGACGATCCACCAGAAATATTTGCCGTTCTGCAGGAACAGAATGCTTTCATCCGTGATGTGCAGAAATTTGAGCAGACCGTTGATGGCCCCGTCCGAGGACAACAGGGTTACGATGATGTTCGCAGCGATAACCCAGGAGATGAAATAAGGCAGATAAGAAGCGGTCTGGACGGTTTTCTTAAAGGAGACATTCTTGATTTCGTTGATGGCGATGGCGATCAGGATCGGCATCGGGAACGAGAAGAGCAGGGTAATGAGGGTGGATGCCAGCGTGTTCCGCATAATGATCAGGAAATCGCCATTGCTGAAGAAATAATCGAACCACTTAAAGCCCACGAACTCACTATGAAATAAAGTCTGCCAAAATGCGCCGAGCGTCGGCTGGTAGTTGACGAAGGACATGTACAATCCGACCATCGGCGTATAGGCGAAAATGAGCGCCCAGATGATGGCGGGCAGCATCATCAGGAAGAGGAATTTTTGCTGCTTGAATTTCAACCAGGTCTTACGCTGCGGGATCGCAAGAGCCGGTATTTGGGGGTTCTCTTGCACTTTTGTAAAGGGTTTCATTTTGCTGCACCTCGCAATCTCAAGTTACTTAAAATTATAGGACCGGCCAAAAAGCAGTGTCGATATGACAATCTAACGAATGATACTTGAAAATAACTTTCATGCGTAAGAACGATTAAAGCTCTTTCATGTAAGCGCTATAATAAGTAGCAACAAGTGGAGGAGGGACAGCTATGTACAGCATACTTTTGGTGGATGATGAAACGATTGAGCTTGAGATGCTGCGAGATTATATAAGATGGGAAGAGATGGGGATCTATGTCGCCGGAACAGCTGTTAACGGCAAGGACGCTTTGGAGAAGATCGAAGTCATCCAGCCCGATATCGTCTTGACCGATGTGCAGATGCCCCTCATGAACGGGATTGAACTGGCCAAACGGGTTCGTGAACGGTACGATTGGATGCAGCTTGTTTTTCTGACCGGTCATGATGAATTTGCTTATGTCAAATCAGCGCTAAATGTAGGCGCTATTGGTTACTTGCTGAAACCGCTTGATCTGACGGAAATTGTCGCGGTTATGGAGAGGGTGAAGCAGAATTGCGAGGAGGTTGCGCTCAAGAACCGCTCGATCCAGGTTGCCAAAGCGAATGTCTTCAAAGAGCTGCTATTTGAACGCAATCCGGAAAGGATCGAGAATCTGAAGTCGAGCTTCTGCAAGCTGGCGCGCAGGCAGGAAGCGGGAGTGTACAGCCTGCTGCTGTGCGATATCCATCCTGGTGCTGCGGAGGACGGGGCGATCCTTGAGGATGAGGCCAACCTCTTCCGCTCTTTGGCAGAACGGTTTCTGGCTGCCGAGAAGCTGACGGGCATGACCGTTTCGATCCGTGACTGTGAAATAGGAGTCTTCCTTGAGCGTTCCGCGAAAGCGGGAAGTGTTCTGGAGGCAGAGCAGGGGAGTATGTTCCGAATTGCCCGGCTATGGTCGGCTTTTCTCCAGGAGAAGGCGGGGTTCCCAGTTACGATCGCCGTGAATGAGCAGATTGCGGAGCTCACCGATTTGGCGCATTTATATGAACGGAGCAAATCGGTCCTGGCCGATCAATTTTATGTGGGAGAAGGCACAGTGATTTCCGGTTCGGAGAACCGTACGGCGCTTCATGACGAATTAATGCCGCCTTTCCCGGCTGACCGCTGGCTGGAAGCCGTCAATCAGCTCGACAGGGAGACGGTGAGAGAGCTTGTCCATGAATATATGAGCGGGTTGATCCGGCTTCGTGCGGGCCGCAAGGCCGTATGCGATTGGGCGATCCAGCTGATTGGCCGGCTGGAGGAAGAGATTCTGCATCAATCGGCCGGCGGGTATGAGAGGGGCGAGCTGTATTATTCCGTTTATAATGTCCGGACGATCCAGCAGATTGAAGTTATGGTGCTGAAAGCGGCCGGCGAGACAATGGAGCGGCTTGGGGAGCGGTTTATGGACAAAAACGCCAAGCTGGTTCATCAGGTCTGCACCTTGATTGATCAGACCTATCATGAGCCTATTACCATTAACAGCTTATCCGATCAGGTCTATCTGTCTCCCAACTATTTAAGATCTATCTTTAAAGAGAAGACCGGAATGACCATCCATGACTATTTGACCAAAATCAGGCTCGACAAAGCCAAGCAGCTGCTGGCGGACGGCTCTCTGAAGGTTCAGGACATCGCCCGGAAGGTCGGTTATGAAAGCACCTCGTATTTTATTTCCTTATTTCTAAAAAACCAGGGAGTTACGCCGAATGAATACCGAAAGAACCTATAAGCATGGGAAAGCTGAGCCAGTGAAGGTGAAGGGGCATCCGGGCCTGAACCGGCGGCGTTTCTCGCTGCTGCAGAAAGGGGCGTTCGCGAATCTGCCCCTGCGAAACAAGTTTTTCTTTATCTTTCTGATTGTGCTTATTCTGCCGTTCTCGATGCTGATCTTCTATTCTTATTCTTCTACGAGAGATACGATTACGGAGCAGACCTATACCAGCCTGAACAGCACGCTTGAACAGATTGATACCAACGTCGAGAACCGGCTGGACTATTACAAGCAGCTGTCCACCAGTTTGTATATGGACGCGCAGCTCCGCAACTATCTGTCTTCGAATTACGAGCAAGCCTATTACTATTTGGACGCATTTGAATACATCAACCGCCTGCTGCCGTCGCTTATGATCCTGAATTCGAATCTGCAGGGCATTACGATTTATACCAACAACAAAACACTTTATACGGACGAGCAGTTTGTCAAATATATGGAAGAACTTCCGGACCCGCTCCGCCAAAGAGCGCTGGATGCTGCGGGAGGCACGGTTTATGCGCATTCCAGCGACTATAAAGCGGAAGATGCGCATATCACGCTGGCGAGATCGCTTAGTTACTTCAGTTTGAAGCATCCGTATGGCATCTTGACCATGGACATTAACAGCAGCGAGCTCTACTCGCTGATTGAGAAGGAGAACAACAATAAAAGCGTCTACATCATCGACGAAACCGGCGGGCTGATCAGCACCGGTGATCGAACCGTAACCTCAAGAAAGTTATTTGACGTTTATCCGATCAAAGACCAGCTGGCGGACAAAAATGGGGAATTTGACGCCGTTATTAACGGGCAGAAGCAATTTTTTACTTATAAGACACTCAGCAACGGCTGGAAAATTGTGATCACGATTCCTTACAATGAATTGCTTTCGAACACCAACAAGGCGACCGCCCACATTATCTGGATTTCGGCCATTGCTGTTGCTGCCGCGACGCTGCTGATCTTCGTTACAAGCAAGGTCATCACCAAACGGATCGAAATCCTGTTGTCCCAAATCCGCAAGGTCGAACGGGGGGATTTCAGGTTGTCCATCAAACCGATGGGCCATGATGAAATCGGCCAACTGTCCTTCGCGTTTAACAAGATGGCGGTGCAAATCCAGTCCCTGATTCATGACGTCTACGAGAAGGAGCTGGCCATGAAGGAATCGGAGCTGAACACGCTCCAGGCGCAGATCAATCCTCATTTTCTCTATAATACGTTATCTTCCATCTCCTCTTTGGCCGTCAAAGAAGGCGCGATGCCGGTCTACCAAATGGTTAACTACCTGGCCAAGTATTACCGGGTATCCCTGAATAAAGGCAAGCGGATTATTCTGATTGAACAGGAAATCAACCTGATCCGGAATTATGTGGCGATTCAGGCTATCCGGTTCCCCTACAAGCTGCACATGCACTATGACCTCGATGAATCCTTGTTCGGCAGAACGACCATCAAGCTGATCCTGCAGCCTTTTATCGAAAATTGCATCAATCATGCTATTTGGGATGAGAGCGGGATTAACATCATTGTGAAACTTCAACTGGATGACGGGGACATTCTGCTGAAGGTAATCGACGACGGGATCGGAATGACGGCCGAGCAGCTGGAAAGGGCTTTGAGCAAAACGGATAATTTGTCGGGGTACGGAATCAAGAATGTAGACGACCGAATCAAGCTGGCCTACGGGGACCGCTACGGCGTGCATATGTTCAGCAGACCCGGAATTGGAACTTCCGTGACCATCCGGATTCCTTTCGCCCCGGCGACAGACCGGTAATCATCACCCCTTCAGGATGAAAGACGTTTTCCATTATGGATTGTAAGATTGCGGTATGGATTATTGTTTGCGGCATTTTTACAATGGACTTGTATTCACAGCCATAGCATTCACATTCGGAAGGAAGGGATTTTAAGATGAAAAAGGTATTGGCAATCGCAGCCGCAGCTTCACTCTTGGCAGCGCTTACCGCTTGTGGAAGCGACAAGGGTGCCTCCTCCGGCAATGCAGGCGCTAACGCAGACACAGACACGGCGCCTATTACGCTGACCTGGTTTGACAAAAATACGGGGGATGCGTTCAACAACCCTGTGGCGAAAGCGATTACAGAAAAGACCGGGGTTACGATTGAAGTCCAGCAGCCAACCGGCAACCCGGCTGAGAAGCTGAACCTGATGCTGGCAAGCAACGATCTGCCGGATGTAGTTATGCTGGATCGTGGAAGCGATATCATGAACAAATATATTTCTTCCGGTGCAATCATTCCGCTGAACGATTTGATCGATAAGTATGGGCCGCATATTAAAGAAATGTACGGCGACACACTGAAGAAGACGCGGAGCGACGACGGAAAGAACTATTATTTTGCCAACTGGTATGGACTGGAGCAATATCCGGTGTTCGGGTTCATGATGCGCATGGATCTTATGAAAGAGTTGGGCGTAGGCGATAAGGTGAATAATGGCGAGCCTTTCACTGCTCAGGAATTTGAGGATCTGCTCCTTAAATTCAAAGAGAAATATCCAACGATTGACGGCAAAGAAAGCATTCCGATGACGCTGAACGGCGAAAATATCGGCAGCGTGACCGGTACGTTCAAAGGTATGTTCGGCATCATGCCTTACTACGAAGAGAACGGCGAGCTGAAGAAGGATATTCGGGACCCAAAATATCTGGACATGGTGAAATACTTAAATTCGCTCTACCAAAAAGGGCTGCTGGACAAAGAATGGGCAACCTTGAAAACCAAGCAGTATGAGCAGAAGCTGTCCACAGGCAATGTCTTTGCGACTGCCGAAGCGCTCTGGAATGTCGGCAATGCCAATACGGCGCTGAGAGCTTCAGTGACCGATCCGGCCAAGCAGGACGAACACCAATTCTATCAATACAAGGTGCTTGCTCCCGGCATCGGTCCGGATCAAACGACTTATGGTCCTAAGAGCTCCCTCGGCTGGGACGGCGTTGCGATTACCAAAACCAACAAAGATCCGGTCAGAACGATCAAGCTGCTTGATTACCTGGCCAGCGAAGAAGGTCAATATTTGCTGATGTGGGGGATTGAAGGCAAGGATTGGGATATGAAGGACGGCAAACACGTGCCGCGCCAAGAGACGCTGGATGCCTTCAAGAAAAATTGGGACGAAGCGTCCCGTACGACCGGTATCCGCAAATGGACCTGGATGATCAAAAACGGACCGGGCTCCGATGGCACGCCTTATGACCTGATCGGACGTTATTCCTCGGATCCGGTAACCGATCTGGCGATCAAGAACCTGGCAGATACTTCTTTCGATACAGCGCCTTATGACAGCCTGGGACCTGACGGAGGTACACCGGAAGCAATCATGGAGACCAAAGTCAACGATACAATCAATAAATATTTCTTGAAGATGGCGCTGGCTCCTTCTACAGATCAAGTAACGGATCTGTATAACCAAATGATCAAAGAAGTGGATGCAGCCGGTCTGCCGAAGCTGGAGAAGATCTATAATGAAAACTACAAGAAACGTCAAGAGCTGTGGAACAGCTAAGAGGCCAAACATCTAGAAATTCTATGCAGCTAAATGGCTGAGCAACTAAACAGATACCTTTGAGCAGGCATAGAGCAGGGAAGGGAGAAGAAGACGTCTGTCTTTGCTCTCCCTTTTTTTCGCGCAGCGGCTAATTAACGATGGGCTAATTAACGATGGAAGGATGATTACGATTGGCTATTCAGTTTGATGAACGGCTTCGTATTTTTGCTATGGATACGGTGCAAAGCTCTTACCTCTTTGGAATTAACGATAAAGGCAAACTCCAGCATTTGTATTGGGGGCCGCAGGTTTCCATTCAAGACGCAGCTCCGCTGCTTCGTTCCTCCTCGCACAGTTCCTTTGATGCGGAGCTGGACCGGGAAGCGGAAGAATACAGCTTCTGGGGTGGGGTCAGCTATACAGAGCCTTCCCTGAAGGTGCGCATGCCTGACGGAGTCCGGGATTTGGACATGGATTATGCAGGGCATACGGTCTTGAGAGAGGACGGCAAGGAGACGTTGGTTCTAACCTTGAAGGACAAGGTTTATCCGCTGGAGACGGTTCTTGTATACCAGGTTATACCGGAACACGATCTGATCGAAAGGTATGCCGTTATTAGAAATACCGGGCCGCAGGAGACGATCCTGGAAAATATGCAATCCGCAGCCTGGAGCCTGCCTTATTTGCCGGAGACGCGGATGACTCATGTAACGGGTAAATGGTCAGGGGAATTCCAGCTTCGCCGCACCTTCCTGACCGAAGGCAAAAAGGTGATTGAGTCCCGCAGAGGTTTTACGGACAGCCATGCCAACCCCTGGTTTGCCATTGATGATGGCCAAGCAACGGAAGATGCCGGCCAGGTTTGGTTTGGCGCTCTCGCCTGGAGCGGCAACTGGAAGATCACGGCGGAGAAGACGGCTTTCAACCATGTCCGTGTCACTGGCGGCATCAATGATTTCGATAACGAATGGGTGCTGGGAGGAGGAGAGTCGTTTCAGACGCCTGTGTTTGTCGGCGGCTATAGCATGAGCGGGTTTGGCGGCATGAGCCGGCAGCTTCACCGGTATCAATATGACTACGTCCTCCCTCGCAGCGAGACAAGGAAGGTGCTCTACAATTCCTGGGAAGCGACTTATTTCGACGTGAACGCCAAAGATCAGATGGCCCTTGCCGAGCGGGCGGCCAAATCCGGAGTGGAGCTGTTTGTCGTCGATGACGGCTGGTTTGGAGCCCGGAACCATGACCGTGCCGGTCTCGGGGACTGGTACGTGAACAAAGAGAAGTTCCCAAATGGCCTCCAAGAGCTGATTGACCGGGTTCATGAGCTTGGCATGGAGTTTGGCCTTTGGGTCGAGCCGGAATCCGTCAATCCGGACAGCGATCTGTACCGCGCCCATCCGGATTGGGTGTACCATTTTGAAACCCGCGAGCGGACCGAGCTACGCAATCAGCTGCTCCTGAACATTTCCAAACCGGAAGTGAAGGCTTATATTTTGCAATTCATGACCGAGCTGCTGGAGCAGCACGAGATTAAGTTCATCAAGTGGGACATGAACCGGACCATCTCCGAACCCGGCATGAAGGACCATCCTCTGAACCGGCAAAAGGAAATCTGGGTCCGCCATGCGCTCACCCTTTACGAGATCTGGGACGAGCTGCGCCGCAGATTCCCGCAGGTCGAATTTGAAACCTGTGCCGGCGGCGGCTCACGTATTGATCTGGGCATTTTTCGTTATGCCGACCAATCCTGGCCGAGCGATAATACCGATCCGTTCGACCGCCTGAGCATCCAGAAAGGGTTCTCTTACACCTATGCCCCCCGTATGATGACCTGCTGGGTGACGGAATCGCCGACCGGCATGAACAAACGCCAGGTGTCGCTCAAATACCGTTTTCACAGCGCTATGACGGGCACGCTCGGCATCGGCTCCAATCTGAATGAATGGAGCGATGAGCAGATTGCCGAAACCGCCTCCTATGTGGAGCAGTACAAACAAATCCGCCATCTCGTGCAGTTTGGCGATCAATACCGTTTGTCTTCCCTGGAAGACAAAGGCGTGACCGCCATCCAATATGCGGGCGGAGACGGCAGCGACCATGTCTTGTTTGCCTTCCTGCATTCGCAGAGGCTGGGGGAACCGCTGCCAAGGCTGAAATTAAAAAGTCTTAAGCCGGAGAAGACCTATGCCATCGAAGGGTTAACCGGTCTCTGGAGCGGCCGCGCACTGATGAACATCGGCATTGAACTGCCGCTTCGCGGCGACTTCGACAGCTTGATGTACCGGATTCGCGAGAGCGTTTAACCGGATTGAATATTGAATAACGAATATTGAATAGTAAAATGGAGAAAACCTCCGACTACCCTTTCCGGGTTTCCCGGTATTCGGTCGGAGGTTTTCCCATGATTTTTTTGAACAATCTGGAGAAGTAATAAGGGTCCTGAAAGCCCAGCCTGTGGCTGATTTCTTTAATGCTCTGGTCAGTCAAGTCCAGCATTTGGCAGGCGCGCTGGATCTTAAGCCTTAAATAATAATCGACCGGCGAATAGCCGGTGGCCTGCTTGAAGCGGTGTGTCAGATGAGGCACCGACAGATTGGCCTGCGACGCCAGTTCGGCCAAGGTTAATCGGCCTTCCAGATGTTCGGACATATAGCGGATCGTTCCGTCCATATTCCCTTTATTTCCGGGCTGCCGATTGGAATCGGCGGACAGCAGCTGCGGAAGTCTCAGCATAACCGCAAGATAAGCAGCGAGCTGGGACACATAAATCATGTGATTCAGCGAATACCCTTTCTGCAGAATCTCATATCCTTCTTCAAATAACCGCACGACATTGGCATTCTGCTGGGCGCCTAATAAAAGGGGTTCGGGCTGTTTATCGAAGTCTTCAAAGAAAACCGCGGCCTGTTCGCCTTTCATATGCCACCAGTAGATGCTCCAGGGATGGTCTTCGGAAGAGGCGTACCGATGCCCGGCGCCTGCAGGAATGACGGCGGCAAACCCTTTGCGCAGCCACTGCTTTCTCCCCTCCTGAAGCTGAATCCATCCTTCGCCTCCCGCACAATAAATGAGAATGTAAGCCCCGATTCCGTCCGGCCGTTCCCGGTAATGGTATTTGGCTTCCGGGAAATAACCGGTATCCGTTACATATAGAGGAGCAACAAGCGGATGCTTAGAGATCTTATTCAGTATATCGTCCGGCAATACAATCAGCTTCTGTGACGTAAATCCGTCTATTTTTCTTATCGTATCCATAGTTCAACTATGATCTATTCGGGGGGTGATGTCAACGGGCAACAGGTCCGAAATCATCAAATAATCCATCAAGACCATGAGATTGTCAATGGAACACGGAAGCGGGGGCGAGGTAACATAGCCTTATAAGAAAGCGATTTCTTGACAGAAAGGATGAATATGAACCATGTCCAGCATCTCTTTGCAACCCGCCGTCAAGGTTTGGGAGGAAGACGTTGAAATTCCGACTTATGAAACCGGCCGCCCGGATAAAAATCCGATGTTCCTTGAGAAACGGGTGTATCAGGGCAGCTCAGGCCGCGTGTATCCGCATCCGGTCATCGACAAGATTGAAGACGAGAAAGTGATGAAGTCCTACCGGATCGTATTCCTGGAGAATGAATTCGTACAGATTCAAATCATGCCGCAAATCGGCGGCCGGATCTACCGGGCTCTCGATAAAACCAATAATTATGACTTTGTCTATTACAATCAGGTCATTAAACCGGCGCTGGTCGGATTGGCCGGACCGTGGATCTCTGGCGGGATCGAATTCAACTGGCCACAGCATCACCGGCCAAACACGTTTGGCCCGGTAGAATACCGGACCGAGGAGAATCAGGACGGCAGCAAAACCGTCTGGGTCGGTGAAACGGACAAGATGTACGGCACCAAAGTGACCACCGGCTTTACGCTGTACCCCGGCAAGGCTTATCTGGAAATTCATGCCCAGCTGTACAACCGGACAGCAGAGCCGCAGACGTTCCTGTGGTGGGCCAATCCGGCGGTAGCCGTCAATGATCATACCCAATCCGTATTTCCGCCGGATGTCCATGCCGTATTCGACCATGGCAAAC
The DNA here is from genome assembly GCF_001685395.1 of Paenibacillus yonginensis. Lineage (NCBI taxonomy): Bacteria > Bacillati > Bacillota > Bacilli > Caryophanales > Paenibacillaceae > Paenibacillus > Paenibacillus yonginensis. The sequence goes on from NZ_CP014167.1 coordinate 1,484,796, forward strand.
GCGACGTCTCCAAATTCCCGATCGCTACGGGCACCTATTACAAGATGGATTATTCCGCCGGCGTCGACATTTCCAAATACAGCAACATCCCGGTGCCGACCTCCTACATGGCTTATCATTCCGATTTCAACTTTGTCGGCGGTTATGATCATGGCGTTCAGGCCGGGATTCTCCATTTTGCCAACAAACACGTATCTCCGGGCAAAAAGCAGTGGACCTGGGGCAACGGTGAGTTCGGCCAGGCGTGGGACCGGAACTTGACGGATGAAGACGGTCCTTACATCGAGCTGATGACCGGGGTTTATACGGACAACCAGCCCGATTTTACCTGGCTGCATCCTTACGAAGAGAAAAGCTTCAAACAATATTTTATGCCCTACAAGCAGATTGGGATGGTAAAGAACGCCTCCCTGGAAGCTGCGGTAAACCTCGAAGTCCATGAGGGAAAAGCGATGGTGCAGGCGTATGCGACCTCCTTGTTTGAGCAGGCGCGGGTCGTTGTGCAAGGGCGTCTGAAGACCTATGTGGATCAAAGCTTGACCTTGTCTCCAACTCAAACGTATAAAGCCGAATTGGAGCTTGCGTACGGCGAGCTGGAAGAAGATCTGAAAGTAACGGTTTACGAGCAGGGCGGCCGCGAGCTGGTTGCCTTCCAGCCTCTGCCGAAGTCGATTGAGCCGCTGCCTGAACCGGCGAAAGCGATCGGAGAACCGGAAGAGCTGGCGAATACGGAAGCCTTGTATTTGGCCGGACAACATCTGGAGCAATACCGTCATGCGACTTATGAGCCGGAGCCTTATTATCTGGAGGGACTGAAACGGGATCCGGGCGATATCCGGCTGAACAACGCTTATGGATTGCTGCTGCTCCGCCGCGGGCTGTTCGCGGAGAGCGAAATGTATTTCCGCAAAGCGGCGGAGACGCTCACGCGGCATAACGCGCGGCCTTATGACAGCGAACCGTTCTTTAACCTGGGCAAAAGCCTTAAATGGCAGGGGCGGCCTGGCGAAGCCTTCAGCGCCTTTTATAAATCGGTCTGGTCCGCGGTTTGGCAAGCGGCCGGTTATTTCCACCTGGCCCAGATAGCCGCCGAGCAGGGAAATCACATTGAAGCGCTCGAGCTGATCGACCGTTCGCTGAATATGCAGTACCGCAGCTTCAAAGCGCGGCATCTGAAGACGCTGCTGCTTCGCAAGCTCGGTCAAGCACAGCAAGCCGAGCAGCTGGTGCTTGAGACGATAGAGATGGACCCGATTGAGTTCGGTTCTCGTTACGAACGTGTTCGTATAGCCGCGGAGCGGGGAGATTCGGCTGCGGAAACGGCTGCGCTCAGCGCCCTGCTGGGACTGCTGCGTGACGATCCTGCTAACTTCATCCATCTGGCCCAGGATTACGCGGATGCCGGTCAATACGAAGAAGCTTTGCGTGTGCTGGGTTTGTATCCGGGGCTGGAGAAAGGAAATCCGGGTTCGCCGCTGCTTCTGTACTACCTGGCTTTCTACAGCGAAAAGGCAGGGAAGGCTTCAGAGAGCGAAAGGTATTATAAGCTGGCCGCACAAGCCGACCCGGCGTATTGCTTCCCGAATACGCTGCATGATTACGTGCTGCTGCGCCATGTTACCCTGCATTCGCCTGAGGATGCGCATGCCTGCTACTATTTGGGCAATTTGCTGTATGACAAGAAGCGGCATGAGGAGGCCGCCCGCTGCTGGGAGGCGTCCATCAAGCTGAATGACCGCTTTGCTACTCCGCACCGCAATCTGGCGCTGGCTTATTATAATAAACAGCATCGGCCGGAGCAGGCTTTGAATGTGCTGACCCGGGCGTTTGAATTAAACCCGGCGGATGCCCGCGTGCTGTATGAACTCGATCAGCTGCATAAGAAATTGGGCAGTCTGCCGGACAAACGGCTGGAGCTTCTGGAGCAGCACAGGGAGCTGGTGATGCAGCGCGACGACTTATATCTGGAGTACATCACGCTTCATAATACCTTGGGGCATTATGACCAGGCCCTCGAGCTGATTCTGCAGCGGCATTTCCATCCTTGGGAAGGTGGAGAAGGCAAGGTGCCGGCCCAATACGTGTTCGCCCGGGTCGAACGGGCCAAGCGGCTGCTCCGGGAGCAGAAGGCGGATCAGGCCATCAGCGAACTGCTTGCTGCCAAACAATATCCGCTAAATATCAATGAAGGCAAGCTGGAAGGCGCACAGGAAAATAACATCGACTATTATCTGGGCTGCGCTTATGAGCAGCTAGGCCAGCAGGACCTGGCGGCTGCAAGCTTCGAAGCGGCATCCGTAGGGCTGGAAGAACCGTCGAGCGCTATGTTCTATAATGACCAGCCGCCGCACATGATTTTCTATCAGGGGCTTGGACAGCGGAAGCTCGCCCATGAAGCCGCTGCGCGCAGCCGGTTTAATAAGCTGGTGGATTACGGCGAACAGCATTTGTTCGACGATCCGAAAATCGACTATTTTGCTGTATCCCTGCCGGATTTTCTGGTTTTTGACGAGGATTTGAAACGAAAAAACATCATCCACTGCCATTACATGATGGGGCTCGGTTATTTGGGCCTCGGACGTCAGGCAGACGCCAAACGCCAATTCGAAACGGCGCTTGAGCTGGAGCCTCATCATCAAGGAGCCGCGGTGCATCTGGCGCTGGTTCTGGACAACGAAAGGTAGGGAGGTGAGAGCAGGTGAATCATCAGCCCCCCGTCTGGAGCAGAAAGCGCGTGAAAGACCTGGAGATATGGACAGGGGAGACCGCCGCCATGCGGATCTCCCTGATTCCCTCCATCGGCAGCAAAATGATTTCCCTTTATAACCTGGAGACAGGACGCGAATGGCTTACGCAATCCGAGGATTATAACGCTCCTGGATATGGCCGTCCTTTCACCGAAAGCAGTGGAAGCGGCTGGGACGAGATGTTTCCGACCATCACCCCCTGCCGTTACCCTGGAGCGCCATGGCCGGAGGTGGAGCTGCCCGATCATGGGGAGGTTTGGTCCATTCCCTGGCAGGCGAAGGTTGATGCGGAAGGGCAGCGGCTGCACTGTGAAATCCGGGGTGTCCGGCTTCCGTATCTGCTGAGCAAAACGTATGTTTTCCCTGCCCCTGACCGGCTCCGGATCGGTTATGCGGTGAAGAACTTAAGCCCTGCCCCGATGGTTTTTCTATGGGCGGCCCATCCGCTGTTCCGCATAGAAGAGGGCATGGAAATCCGGGTACCGCAAGGTTTGAATGAGATCGTGGTCTCCTATACGGCGGACAACAGGCTTGGCCGGACCGGTGAGGTGAGAGGCTGGCCGCAGCCTTTGGCGGATCGCCCGGACATCCGGCTTGACCGGACAGGAACCCCTGAGCAGGGAACGGCTGAAAAATATTATTTCGCCGGCCCTTTGCCGAGCGGGAGGGCGGGAATCTATGATCCCGCGAAAGGGGACGGTTTGGAGCTGGTTTTTCCGGTAGACAAGGTACCTTATTTGTCGGTTTGGGCCAATGATGGGGGATTTGAGGGCCAATACCATCTCGCACTGGAGCCCGCGACCGGATTTCTGGACGATCTGAGTTATGCCCGGAAGCACGGGCAGGCTGCAGAGGTCGGACCGGACCGTGTATACGAATGGTTTCTGGAAGTAAGCTGGATTTAAAACGGGAGCGGCTAGCGTAAGGAAGCTCGTGCAGCCAATTTTTTAACAAATGATATAATGACGGAAGAATAGAGGGGGAGATGAACAGGAAGATGAACCTGAGTGAGGAAAAGGAAAGATGAGCCGTATTCCTGCAGATCATTTGACCATAAAACGCATCTATGAGCCTTATGAAGCTGCGGATGGCTGCCGAATATTGGTAGACCGGCTGTGGCCGCGGGGCATTGCCAAAGAACAAGCCATGATCCAGGAATGGATGAAAGACGTGGCGCCAAGTCCCGGATTGCGGAAGTGGTTTGGTCATGAACCGGAGCGTTTTGAGGAATTCAGGGACCGTTACATGCTGGAGCTGGAACAGGAGGCTGTTCCGAGAGCAGCGGCAGCGAAAATCCGTGATTTGGCGGCCCTGCAGAAGGTGACCTTGATTTATGCCGCCAAAGACCCCGTGCACAATCATGCCCTTGTTCTGCGCGACTGGTTAAACAGTCTGGAGTAAGGCTTGGGCATGAATACCTCCGCGGGTGAATCTATTCCCTGCTGTTTCTCAATTTGAGCGATTGGCTGGGGCTGTCCCAAAAGTAAACTTTAGAACACCCTCAGCAATAAAATAAGATGGTATTCGTAAAAAACCAAGGAGCTAAGCGGTCTATTCTCGCTTAGCTCCTTGGTTCTTGGCGTCCACGGCAGCTTTTTTGAGTAAATTGTGGGCAAGGGAAAGCCACCCGACCTCCAAGCTTACTTTTGGTAAGCCTCGAAGCAGGAACCTTTTAAACCCCCGATTGTTCTTTATATCGCCAAACACAGGCTCCGGCTCGATCATGCGCCTTACGGCCAGGGCATAACCTTCTTCACTGCGAAGCTTCTGCCTTGCCTGGTTTTTTAGCCGCAAATACTTCATGCTCACTTTGATCTCCCGATCGCCTTTGGCTTTTGTACACTGCGGCTTTAGTGGACAGTCCTCACAGCCAGCACTTCGGTAATGTCGGTATTCGATCTCATACCCACTTTCTGTTTTCTCCTTACTTCCTCTTCGGAAATGGAGCGTTTGTCCAGCCGCGCATGTCCATGTATCTTGTTCGCTGTTATAGGTCCAGTTGTCCATCTTGCTGATGTCCTTTTTCCATGCCTTGCTTTTTTCGCGGTGATACGTGCTGTACTTCACAATGGCTTCGACTTCATTCTGCTCCAAATAGTCATAATTTTCTTCACCGCCATAGCCCGCATCGGCGATGATGGTGCTTGGCAACTTCCCCAACTGCGATTTTATTTTTTCAAGATGCGGGATGAGGCAACGGGTATCGGTCGGACGCTGGTGCAAACTGTAACCGACAATGAATTGGTTTTCAGTACCGATCTGTACGTTGTAACCCGGCTTGAGCTGGCCATTTCGCATATGGTCTTCTTTCATTCGCATAAATGTAGCGTCATGGTCCGTTTTGCTGTAGCTGTTTCTAGTCCCTAAAATCGCCTGTTGGGTTTCATACTTTTGAAGACGCGGAAGTAAGTCCTTGCGGAGCGTACGCACCGCCTTCTTGAGCGGCTTGTCCTTTGGTTTCTCCTGCAGACGCTCCTCCAATTGTTTGACGGCTTGCTCCAGCTTTTCACTGGTGATGGCAGAGGACTCGCCCAGTTCGAGAAGATCCTGGCCGCCGTGCGTTCCTTCTTCTTGCTTCTCGGCTTCCTCAATGGCGGCAAACAAGGCTTGGACTTTCTCCTGGAGCTTGGCTTTATACTTCACCACGGCCTTTCCCCAAACAAATGTATATCGATTGGCATTCGCTTCGATCTTCGTGCCGTCCACAAAGTAATGCTCCAGCTGCACGTAGTTCTCCTCGGCCAGAAACTGAAGAACGGCGGTAAACACCGTCTCCAGTACACTTTTCATTCGTTCTGATCGAAACTGGTTGATGGTGCGGAAATCCGGTCTTTGTCTACCCGCGATCCACATGAACATGATATTTTCGCGGACAGCTTTGGCGATTTGGCGAGAGGAGTAGATGCGCTGTGTGTATGCGTAAATAATGACTTTGGTGAGCATTTTAGGATGGTAGCTGTCTCGTCCGCCTCCAGGGTAGGCCGCGTCGAAGATGGAATCGTCGAGACGATTGACGGCGGCGTTGACCACGCGAACGAGGTGATTTGCGGGAATGTCCTCTTCTAAATCCATTGGTAAACAGAGTTGATCCATGGTATATTGAATGTACAAAGAAACCTCTCCTTTAGGGTAATGGTTGGAGGTACTTCCATTTTACCAAAGAGTGGTTTCTTTTTGTTTGACGAAATGTAAAAGAGGGTCGTCCCTTAGTCATCTATGATGACTTTTGGGACACCCTCATTTTTTTGGTTACGGCGAACCCATTCATATTCAATTCATAATAGCACGTTAATGTATGGATCATGACTCGTAACCTTATTTTGAGGAGATGGTTGGTGTGGCAACAAAAGAACAACAACGTATTACAATCATCGGTGGAGGTCCAGGCAGGTTAATGCTGGCGCTTGTTCTTCAGAAAAAGGGGATCCGTTCCACCATTTATGAACGTGAAATTAGCGGACCAGAACGCCAAACGAGGCGGTTCACTGGACATTCATGAAGATTCCGGACAGCTAGCGCTTCGAGAAATAGGACTACTTGAACCCTTTCAGGCAATAGCTAGATATTCAGGTGAGGAAATTTAATTTTTGGCAGTAAAGAAAGAACCAGCTGCCAGAATGAAGCGGCAACTGGTTGTTTAGTCTAAAAAGTGTCTGAACTCTGTCTTACAAGCAGGGGAAGCTCCCATAAGTAGCTTTATTAGACTCAGAGTTAACTGCTCATTTGAGTTATCGGAATATGACTTTCTAAAAGTAGATGAGTTAATTTCATGCTTAAGGAAAGTTTATTATTCTAAAAAACGATCTTTATTGAACAACTCATCAGATCTATTTTGTTACAAAATAATTAACAAAAATATATCTTAATGGTTCTCCTTGAACAATGTTTAAGGACTCCCAATTAATTTCGTCTGTATAGTTTCCTTTTGAAGGAATATTAGATGTATTTACGCCAGTCGAACCATCTGGAGCTATCATCCCTCTTGTGCCAATAAAAGAAATTTTAGAATTATTTGCAAAAAATATAATATTTCGATTTAGTTGTCCTTCAATGATATTAGCGGTTGAATCGTTCTTTATGTCTACTGTTATTTTGTTCTTCTCAATATCTTTATTTGTTAAAAAGGAAAAGTTGTAAGGAATGATTTTATTTTTGAAATCGTCATTGACTCTTTGCATCTCATCTATAACACTAAGTTTTTGGCTACTCATTATTCTAGAATCAGTTAAATGGACAACGTTTGAACTCTTATTGTAATCTATTTTGATTTTAAATGCTTCAGAAATAAATCTTGCAGGCACCATAATAGTTGAATTTTTTACTACAGATGTTGTGTCCATTTGTTTTTGTATTCCATTTACAAATGCGTTTTTTTTATTTAAGACTACAATGACGCTGTCTTTCCCCATAGTTACCGTTGCTTTTTGTTCTTTCGCATTCCAATTAACTGTTGCCCCCATTACATCTCCGATTAATCTTAACGGCAGAAGGGTTCTCCCATTAGATGCATAAGGTAATTGCTGGCTAGAATATAAAACGTAAGTATTGTTTAATTGAACCTTTAATGAAGGGGAGGTAATTCCGTTGGCGCTTGCAGAATTTTGGAATTCCATAAAAATAAAAGAGATTGAAGCTAAAAAAATGAACATGCCTTTAATATACTTCATTTTAAATTCCTCACTTTCCAAAAGATCAAATTTTTTGTTGCAAAATAATTAACTTCAATTAAGACGTTATATCTATATTAAAAGTTTCAATAATCAATAAAAGGTCTAGCCTAAGATATCTATTTGTATCTTAGGCTAGACAATATCGAAAAGGACGATAAAAAGTTACGGTGTTAAGGTACCAGCCTTAAGCTTAATATATTCATTGTTTTGAGAAATATAATTGACTAAAACATTAGAGATTTGATACCCGCAAGCCGAAGCAGTATTAGTTGAATCCATTAAGACTTCTGTTCCAGATGCTGTACCAACTTTAACATTATACCAATGAACATTATAGAGATACGAACCAGATGTGAGATTTTGAGGTTTTTGTGCGATAGTGGTTAAACGCTTAACTTGCATGTTACTTCCAGAAGTATTGAATCCTTTACTACTTGATACTTGGGCAGTCAACGTATATTCTTTAGCTACCCCTGATTTATTAACTCCATTAACATAGAGTGCTACTGCAGAGCTAGAAACGACATAGAATTTCATGAATACCTCAGACCCCATTTTAAAGTTACCAAAGTTTGCATCATTTGAGGTATCGCCTTTAATAAACATTCCCCATGTCTCATTTGTAGTAGAACTTCCAGGAGCGTAATTTAAAGCGAGCCCCATATCTAGTTCCCCTCCTGGGGCTGATGCTCCCATATAGATGTATGCTTGTTCAGTATTTGAATTAGAGATATACACTTCGGAAGCAGACTTTGATGGAAGATAAATGTTTGCAGTTATTCTGGATTTTCCAGTAGTGGAGAGAACTCTTCTAAATGGGCCAGCATTATCGCTGGTACAAACTGAGTTTGGATTTGTATAAGCATATGTAGTTATTGGACTATCCTCGTTAGCAAATCCATCTGAGGCATTCTCCACGAAGCCCCTTAATTCGTTATTTGGTGTCAGTTTTAACTTTCCATCAGGTCCTATACTATTGGCATTTTCGGCTTTGAATTCATTAATAAGTTCAACTTTATTCGCAGTAATGGTGCCATCTTCATAAAGGTAAATAACATTTTCACGATCTTCAGGATCAAGTCCTTCCATAACATTTTGTAGTGTCGCCCTATCGCGAGAACTAATCTGGGAATCAATCATTATTTTACCGAAGGATGGTTCTGCACTAACAGGTTTAATAGTACTTGCCAATAACATAACTGAAAATAAAACAGCTATAGTTTTTTTCACTTTATCATTCCCTCTCTTAATATATATTTTTCATTAATGTAATATTCCTCCATATATTACAAGGGTATATTATCATTAAATAGAAAAAAATACAAAAGTTTATTGGTATGTACACTTTGTATATCTTAAAGTCAGAAAAATAATCTTAGCAACAATTGATTGAAATTGTTAAAGTTGCAATTGGAAAGTAGCAACACTCTTTCAAATATAAATCTGATTGCTAGATGGAGATTGTCCTGTATCCGCATAGGAATTATATAAACATAGGAGATGTTAATTTAAACAGTAAAAAGAGATGAAACCAGGTCGTATTATTAATTTTTAGTGAGCTAATCCTGTTGCGACTATATAAAAATGGTTTATTTATTTTCCGAAATTTCATACATGGGTTATTTTTCACCGTTAGCCCCGTTAAAGCTGAACCGTATCACAATATAGAGGCAATTTCTCTGAAGAAAACTTGCATAAGTCTGAATTTACAGAATGCGGACGCTTAAGAGTAGGTTAGGGAGTGGTTTGAATGATAGACTCATTCTTTTAAATAGGGCGTAATCCCGCTTGAAAATAGGTTCTCTACTAATTTGAAAAATTCTTCTGATGATAAATCCTGTTGACGCTGGATCCAAAGACGAAACAAAGAAAGGAAGGTTGTCAGGTAAAATTCGATTAAGTATGGCGTTAAGGAATGGTTTTGCGGAACGTTTAATTCTAATTGACCCAAACTGATTTCTTTTTTTAAGCGTTTTAAAAAAACGGGAACTTCCATAATCGCCCAAAAGGGCATTAAGAACCAGGAGATGTTCTCTTTTGTCCAGGCAATAGAGCGTATCTTGCACCGTATGCATCGATAGCTCTTTATTCGCCAATTCATTTTTCATGTCATTCAATAAGTCGTTTTCAACAGAGTCCAACAATTCATAAATGTCAGTAAAGTATTGATAAAAGGTGCTGCGGTTATATCCGGACTTCTTCGTAATTTCCTGAACCGAAATTTTCTCAATCGGCTTTTGGCTGTATAACTCACAAAAAACCTCTACAAACTTTTGTTTTGTTTTCTCCGTGATTTGGGGTTGCTTTTTCATGTTGCCCTCCTGCTGGCGAATAAGAATATCATCCGACAAATCCTAAAATACTGATGGTTGATCAAGAAATAATAAAGCTTTATGATCGCATCATACAACATGTTGTCGGATAATCAAAAAAAGGTTACTAAGCAGGGGTGTTATAATGTCAGCAAAACAAAATCGAATTTTAATTTTCGGTGCAGGTGTTATCGGAAGCATGTTCGCCATCAAGTTTATTGAAGCAGGGTTTGACGTTACCCTGTTTGCACATACTAATCGTTTTAAATCCTTAAGAGAAAACGGCCTGCAATATAAAGAAAAAGGTACAGTTAAATCGATACAAGTGAAGGTCATAGATACGCTCGAAAATGACGATGTATACGATTATATTTTGGTTACCGTTCGTTATGATCGGTCCGAATCAGCCTTATTAGCGCTAAAAGATAATCAAAGCAAAAATATAGTTACGATGACTAATAATTCGATTGGATTTTCTTCGTGGCTGGGTATCGTGGGGGATAGACTTTTACCCGCTTTTCCCGGCTTCGGCGGACAGATTAAAGAGGGAGTTTTATATCCTCGATTTCTGCCAAAGATCATAGCGGCAACGGCATTCGGAGAATTGAACGGCGTAATGACAGAACGCATAGAAAAGCTCGCCAAATTATTTAAAACAGCAAAGCTTCCCTACGTTATTAAAAAGGATATGCCAGCGTATCTAATCACACATTCCGTATCAGACATTGCCCTGCTCAGTATTTTGCAATCCGGAAATAATATAATGGGCAACAAAACAGCCGGAACCGGAAAGATGGCACGCCAAATAACAGTCACTTTAAAAACGTATCTAAGGGCCATACAACAAGCCGGCGTTTCCATTGATCCGCCTATGCTTAAAAGGGTGCTTAAATTTGCAAACTTATTATTGGCTCTCTTCTTTATGACATGGCTGCGAACTAAAATGGTCAGGGATATAAGGCTGCCGGATTATGCGAATAGTGCCAACAATGAGATTGTGCAGCTGAGAAAGGATTTAATGAAATTTTTAAGTCAAAAGGGTATCCTCATAGTAGGCGCTACTGAGCACCTCTAATGGTTGTGATTATAATCACAATCGAAGGAGTTAGGCCATCTTACGCTGAGGTTGTTTCTTATTACCGGGCTGCTCTCGCAGCTTGACTATAAATTCTGGACTAATGAAGTAAACGCTAAGGAGAGGCTGCCCATGATCGTGGGCCAGGATGAGCGGGGCCTTTGCGTCGCTGTTGAAGACTGCTTTTGCAAAGGGCTGCCGGTGGATGAAGAGAAGATGGTGTGCGACCTGGAGGGCGCTATCATGGAAGGAGCGCTTAAGAAAATCCTGAACCGGACGGTCAGCGTACGGGAAGTGAAATGCAATGTGCACGGCGACGAGCGCTGCGAATATGAGGTGCGGCTGCAATAGCTGCGGCAAGGTGCCGAGGGTTTTCCCTAATGGGCAGATTGTGCAAGCTTGCTTACAATATTACATAGACGCATTACTAATTTGACAGATAAGGAGGATGTCTGTGGCAAGGTACATTCCCAAGCAGCATGGAGCCTGGGCGATGCTTGTCCTTCCCTTTTTGGCCGGGGCGGTCTCGGAAGGGAAAATGATTCATATTCCGCTGTTTCTTTGCTGGCTGTTTATTTATTTGTTCAGCTTTCCGGTGCTGCAGTGGATCAAGACGGGAAATAAAGCCCGATACCGCGGGCCCGCGCTGCTGTACGGCGTGATTTTGCTGCCTTTAACGGCTATTCTTATCGCATTTGACCCCATGCTGATCGGCTATGGCGTGCTGCTGCTCGTTTTTTTTATCCCGAATATCTATTACGCCAAAACCAAAAACGAACGTGCGCTTCTCAACGATTTTACGGCCGTTCTTGTCTTTTGCTCTTTCATTTTCCCGGTGGTCTATGTGGGGAAAGGAGGCAGCCGCAGTTATGGAGAAGCCGCGGAATTGTTTGCGTTGTTGTCCGCCTATTTTATCGGGACTGTCCTATACGTCAAAACCGTCATTCGCGAGAAAAACAACCCCAGGTTCTATTACGCCTCCATAACCTATCATCTCTTAAACATTGGGATTGCCGCAGCCGTCAATCTCTATATGATCTTTCCCGCCATGATCCTGCTGCTGCGCGCCGCTTGGTTTCCAACCTTAAGCTTGAAGGTTAAGCAAATCGGCATGGCGGAATTTGGTTTTGCCGCGCTCATCTATGGTTCAATTTTGTTTGTATACGTTTGAACCAAACCATCCGGTACTCCGGATGGTTTTTTGATCGTTGAAACACAGGGATTTCCCTGCAAGCAATAGGACATTCCCTGATGGGCACGCCGAAGCCTTCCTTTCATAATAAGTTTATGGTTATTCTCGGCTCTTGGAGATCACATGACTTATATAGGCAAAGGAGCGTCCTGTTTCAATGAAAAGAAAAAGAAGTCTGAATTTTTTTAAACCGATAGAAAGTTATTCCGGCAACTGGTCCATTCTCGAGGAGAAAAACAGGGAATGGGAGAACGTCTACCGCCAGCGCTGGTCGCATGACAAGGTAGTTCGGACCACGCACGGCGTGAACTGCACCGGCTCTTGCAGCTGGAAGGTGTTTGTCAAGAACGGCATCATTACGTGGGAGAACCAGCAGATCGATTACCCGTCCTGCGGACCCGACATGCCTGAGTTTGAGCCGCGGGGCTGCCCGCGGGGGGCCAGCTTCTCCTGGTACGAATACAGCCCGCTGCGCGTGAAATATCCTTATATGCGAGGCAAGCTCTGGCGGCTGTGGGAAGCAGCCCTCACGGAGCATAGCAACCCGGTGGAAGCCTGGGCCAGTATCATAGAGGACCTGGAGAAAGCCAAGCAATATAAATCCGCGCGGGGCAAAGGCGGCCATGTGCGGGTCAAATGGGAAGATGCCCTGAAGCTGATTTCGGCGCAGCTGATTTACACTATCCGCAAGTATGGGCCGGACAGGATCGCAGGTTTCACTCCGATTCCCGCCATGTCGATGATCAGCTACGCGTCGGGCGCCCGCTTTATCTCCTTGCTGGGCGGTCAAATGCTCAGCTTCTATGACTGGTACGCGGATCTTCCGCCGGCCTCCCCGCAAATCTGGGGTGAACAGACAGACGTTCCCGAGTCTTCGGACTGGTACAATGCCGGTTACCTGATCATGTGGGGCTCGAATGTTCCGCTTACCCGCACGCCGGATGCCCACTTCATGACCGAGGTCCGCTATAAAGGGACCAAGGTGGTTTCGGTAGCCCCGGACCTGGCAGAGAACGTGAAGTTTGCCGACAACTGGCTTGCGCCGAATCCCGGCACCGATGCTGCCTTGGCCCAGGCGATGACCCATGTCATTTTGAATGAATTTTATCAGGTTCGCAAGGAACCGATGTTTTTGAATTACGCCAAACAATACACGGATATGCCGTTTCTTATTCTGCTTGATTCTCATGAGGATGCCTGGAAGGGCGGCCGGTTCCTGAGAGCCAGCGATCTTGGAGAAACTTCGCCGAATTCTGATTGGAAGCCGGTCATTTATGATGAAGCTGCCGGGGAGTTGATGGTTCCAAACGGTACGTTGGGCCAAAGATGGGAGCAGGGCAAGAAATGGAACCTGATCCTTGAAAGGGAGGACGGGACGAAGGTCGAACCTGCGCTTTCCGTAGAAGGCCATAGGGAGCAGTGGGAGGAAATCGTGTTCCCGTATTTCGACAACGTTAAGAACGGGACGTTCAAACGAATGATTCCAGCTATGAAAATCCGTCTGGCCGACGGTTCGGAGCGTTACGCGGCTACCGTGTACGACCTTATGATGAGCCAATACGGCGTTGCCAGTACGGCGAGTTCTTATCACGCTAAAAATGCTTATCACGCTAACAATTACGAGGACGAAACGGTCCACTATACCCCGGCGTGGCAGGAAAAAATTACGGGCGTCAAGGCGTCCGTGGTCGTGCAGATCGCCCGAGAATTTGCCCAGAACGCTCTAGATACCGGGGGACGCTCCATGATTATTATGGGAGCCGGCATCAATCACTGGTTCAACAGCGACACGATTTACCGCTCCATTTTGAATCTGGTTATATTGACCGCTTGCCAAGGCGTTAACGGCGGAGGCTGGGCCCATTATGTCGGCCAGGAGAAGCTCCGTCCCATTGAAGGCTGGTCGGCGATCGCCTTTGCCAAGGACTGGCAGGGACAGGCGCGGCAGCAAAACGCGACTTCGTTTTTCTATTTTGCAACGGACCAGTGGAGATATGAAGAAAGCGATACGCATTCGCTGAAATCTCCGACCGCAGGAGACGTTCATTACCGGCATCCTGCGGACTACAATGTGCTGGCTGCCCGTCTCGGCTGGCTACCTTCCTACCCGCAGTTTAACAAGAACAGCTTGCTGTTCGCGGAAGAAGCGGCCCGGGAGGGCAAGAAATCGCCTGAAGAGATCATCCGCCATTCGGTGGAAGAGATCAAATCCCGTAACACTAAATTTGCGGTGGAAGATCCGGGTGCTCCAGAGAACTTCCCGCGTTCGCTGTTCGTCTGGCGGTCGAACCTGATCTCCATGTCTTATATAGGCGGATGACCGTAACCCGTAAATGGGAGAAAATTAACGGCCTTAAGTCCATTTAGCGGCCCACAGCTTCATTTCATGGCAGATGACATGCAGATCATGTCCTTTGGGTGTCAATGAATATTCTACGGTAACCGGCACGGTAGGGAATACTTCGCGTTCGAGAACGCCCTGTTCCTCCAAATGGCGCAGCGTACTGGTCAAGGCGCGCGGACTGACGCTTGGAATGCGCCGCTGCAGCTCGCCGAAACGCAGTTTGCCGCAGAATAGTTCGCGGATGACAAGAAAAGCCCATTTTCCGCCGAGCACGTCCAGTGTTTTCTCGATATTGCACTCAATATGTACCGGCTCTTTAGGGATATAGCTGCTTGCTTTTTTAGCTGTTTTCATAAGTTATCCTCCTCTGTGCAACTAACTATACAAGGTATAGTAGATATACTAACTATAATTAAGTGAAAATGATTTCACTTCTTTAAATCATATATGAACTTTATTAGAATGAAAAGGGTTACGACCCCAACAAAACACCCTAAGGAGGTACATCGAATATGAAATACCGGAGATTAGGCGGAAGTGGACTGAAAGTCAGTGAAATCAGCTTGGGCAGCTGGCTTACATATGGCGGTTATGTGGAACGTGAAAATGCGGTGAACTCGATTAAAACCGCATATGATTTGGGCATTAACTTTTTTGATACAGCTAACGTTTACGAGAAAGGCGCAGCAGAGGAACTGGTGGGCAAAGCGCTGAAGGAATACCCTCGCGAATCTTACGTGCTGGCTACCAAAGCCTTCTGGCCGATGGGCGAAGGTCCGAATGACCGCGGCTTGTCCCGCAAGCATATTACAGAGCAGGCCAACGCCAGCTTGAAGCGTCTGGGCCATGATTATGTGGATATTTTCTACTGCCACCGTCATGACCCGGAAACGCCGCTGCATGAAACCCTTCGTGCGATTGACGACCTGGTTCGCCAAGGCAAAGTGCTGTATGTGGGTGTGAGCGAATGGCAGGCTTCCCAAATCGCAGAAGCGCTTGGCGTTGCCGACCGTTATCTGCTGGACCGCATCGTCGTAAACCAGCCGATCTACAACATGTTTGAACGTTACATTGAGAAAGAAATCATTCCGCTCAGCGAACGTTCCGGCATCGGACAAGTCGTATTCTCCCCGCTGGCCCAAGGCCTGCTGACAGGCAAATACACATCTGCCTCCGACATCCCGCAGGACAGCCGCGCAGCCAAGCTGGACTGGATGCGCAAAGGCATTACGGAAGAGAAGATCAACAAGGTGCATCAGCTTGAAGGCATTGCCAAAGAGCTGGGCATTTCCGTCGGCAATCTGGCGCTCGCCTGGATTCTGCGTCAAAACAATGTGGCCAGTGCCCTGGTTGGCGCAAGCCGTCCGGAGCAGGTGACGGAGAATGCGAAAGCTTCCGGCATCGAATTGAGCGAAGATGTGCTGAACCGCATTGAAGACATTTTGAAATAATCAAATGGAATAAATGCAATAGAACGAAAGCGGAATATAACCATTGTGAAATGGGGATATTCCGCTTTTTTCTGGGGATCAGAAGTCCAAGAGGGAGAGCGGGAGAAGCTGGAGCGGCCATAACTCATTTTAACGATCCGGATAGGAAACTTCCGTTGATTCACGGCATAGATCGGAAGATCGAAGTATGGAAAGCGCTTTATTTTGTCTTCTATAATATCAGCGAAAGCTTATTCGTAAGCCAATCGGTCCCAAGAAGGAGGTAGCGTTATGAGTGTCAAAAGTACGATCCCCATCAAGGCGGCAAAGGAAGGGGCAACCCGATTTGTAGTGGAGAACGGGAAGCTGAAGCTTATGATTGATCTGGAGAAGGGGGAGTACACCTGCAGCGGTGAAGGATTCGCGGAGCTTGCCGGGCTGAAAAGCGCATTCCGTTGGAACGGACGCGAATATGATTCAGGGCATTACAACACCCGTCAATTGAAAGAACCGGTTCAGGTAGAAGATGGTTTCGGCAAAGGCATCCAGGTAACGGTCGTCCATTCCGAAGAGGGTCTGCCGGAATTGGAACAGAACTTCTACGCTTATGAGAATGCTCCTTTTGTGCTGCTGAGAACGGCTGTTACGGGAGGAGCTCTTTTTAAAGCCAACCGGTTATCCGTTTTCAAATTGAAGGCGTTGTCGTTTGTGGATGAACATCATCCTGATGACCAGCTTCAAGTGCTCCGGATACCGTTCGACAATGACAAGTGGGTGCGGTTCCACGCCGAACAGCTGCCGGTTTCAACGGAAAGTTATGAAGCGACGACCTTGTTCCTCCCGGAGAGCCGCAAAGGGATTGTGATGGGCTCCTTAAGCCATGACCTTTGGAAAACAGGGATTCGGATCAAAGCGGACAGCGCCTCCCAGATTGATGAGCTGGATCTCTACGCCGGGGCGGTGAGCGAGATGACCCGCGACTTTCAGCCGCATGGCTATGTTAAAGGCCCGCGTGTAGAGTCGCCGCTTGTCTTCCTCGGGTTCTATGAGGATTACCGGAGCGGGCTGGAGGCGTATGGCTGGGCCAATACGGTTATCGCTCCTGCGCTTCCGTGGAAGGGAGGCGTCCCATTCGGCTGGAACAGCTGGTCGGCTGCAGCCGCGAAGCTGGACTATGACCTTTACACATCGACAACGAATTTCCTTAAGCAGGAAGTTCAGCCGCTGGGTTTTGAAAATGAGGGAACACTTTATATCAACTTTGATGCCTTCTGGAACAACCTGTCCCCGGAAGAATTTAAATCTGCTGTTGAACGTGTCCGTCAAAACGGACATAAGCCGGGCACTTATTGGACGCCGTTTGCTTTCTGGGGAGCACCCGAGCAGTTCGGACAACCCGTTGAAGGAACAAATGGAAAATACGTATACAGCGACATCCTGCTCCGCGATGCGGATGGCGAGATCGTCGCCGATATAGCCGGAGGCCTGCCGATTGACCCAACACATCCCGGCGCGCTTGCCAGAATAGACTGGTTCATCTCCAAGGCGATTGCGGACGGCTTCGAATATATCAAACTTGATTTTATGGCCCATGGAGCCTTGGAGGGACGGCATTACAACCCGGATATTACGACCGGCATAGCTGCTTATCATTATGGCTTGTCTTATTTGGCGGATAAGCTGTCGCCCGAGAAGGCCGGCCGGCCCTTCTTTATCCATTTGTCAATTGCGCCGTTATTCCCGTATGCGTTCGCTCATGGACGCCGTATTTCCTGCGATGTGTTCGGTGAAATCGGGGACACGGAATATCTGCTGAATTCGCTCACGCATGGCTTCTGGATGAACAACACGTTATACCGCTTTAACGATCCGGACCATACAGTCATGTACAAAAGCTTCAATCAGGAGCCGACGACCCGCCACGAAGGGCGGAGCCGGCTTACGGCTTCCATCATTTCCGGTACAGTGCTGCTGCTTGGCGACGATTTCCGCAGGGAAGAAGCCGCTTGGCGGGCTAAGCACTGGCTGGCCAACCGCGAGGTGCTGAATCTGGCCCGGCTGGGTCAAACCTTTATTCCGGTGGAAGGGAATTTTGGCCAGCAGGCATGCGATATTTTTGTGCTGAAGACGGAGGAGACAGGTTCGGCAGGAGGGGAAGCGCTGTACGCGGCGGTCTTCAATTTCGACAAGCAGAATGCGGCCAGCAAAACCTTCTCGCTGAAACGGATGGGTCTGGAATCCGGACAAAGCTATCAAATGACCGAGCTGTGGGAGGGAGAGTCGGGGATCATTCGGGATAAGCTGACCTGCATCCTTGAACCGGCGGAGTCCAAAATCTACAAGTTGACCGCACTTGCGAAGGAGGAACTCCATGCCTATTAGGCCGATCAACCGTTTTCTGCAAAAATCAGCCGCAGCGGTCATGCCGCTTATCCTGGCGTTAGCTTTCTCAAACGGCTCTATAGCCGCCCCGGCGGATTCGTCAGCTCATGGACGGGAAGCTTCTGCCGCGCTTGTAAGCTATGAAGCAGAGGCCTCCGGCAATACCTTTACAGGCAATGCCGGTCCGGTGGCCTGCGACAGCTGCTCCGGCGGCTCCAAAGTTGGCAATCTGTATGGCGGCTCGACGCTTCAGTTGAATGGAGTCAACGTCAGTCAGGCCGGGGTTTATGATTTGACCATTTCATACATTTCCGGCGATTCGCGGGCGGCCTCTCTCTCCGTAAACGGCGGGGAGAAAGAGAGTATCAGCTTTCCTAAAACGGCGGACTGGAATACGGTGGGACAATATACTTATCAAATCTACCTGCAGGAGGGCAGCAATACCCTCTTGTTCGACGATGATAACGGCTATTCCCCCGATTTTGATAAAATCGAGCTTGTTTATGATGCTGCAGGCAGCGAAGGACCAAGCGGCGACGGCAATATCGGTGCGCTGGGGAAACTCGTCAGCGTTTCGAAATACGGGGCCATTACCCTCACGGAATATAAGAAAGGTTTTAAAGTCAGCAGTTCTTCCTATGACGTCGTGTATAACACTCATACAGGATTGTCACAGTACAACTGGGGAGGCCGCACGGTGGCAACGGGCTTGTACAGCATGATAGACACCGGGAACCAGCTTTCGAGCAAGGATTACAATTCGCATATGTTCAGCAAACAAGAGATCGTGCCTTTCCGGGATACGGTCGGCAAAGGCATCCGCTTGACCGTACACAACAAGAAGCAGGGAGCACCCACCCTTGACCAGATTTACACCATCTATGAAAAAGGCCCTTATTTGCTGACCCAGACGGTAGCCAAACAATCGAAGCCTCTCGCCACAAACTATATTGCGCCGGTTGTCATGGAAGCTAAGGGCGGCATCGATATCGGCAGCTATGGCGATAACAGAGTCCTCGTTGCCCCGTTCGACAACGACGCCTGGTCCCGTTACCAGTCCAAATCAATGAATACAAACCTGAATAACCATAATTTCGTCAGTTCCGAGCTGACGGCGGTCTTTGACAATACCAGCCGCAGCGGCCTCGTATTGGGCTCCGTGACTCATGACACCTGGAAAACCGGCATTTACTGGAGCGGGTCAGACAACAAGCTGAACCAGCTGCAGGTGTATGGAGGGTTTGCTTCGCCATCCTCGACCCGGGACAGTATTGCCCATGGAAAGGTAACGGGAACAAGCGTAGCGTCCCCGGAAATCTTCGTAGGCTTTTACAGCGATTACCGGACAGGACTTGAAGCCTATGGGGCGGCGAATGCTGCCGTAGCGCCTCCGCTTGCCTTTGGGCCGGATATTCCTTCGGGCGTGCCGGTGGGCTGGAACAGCTGGGGAGCTTACTCCAGCAATGTCAGCTATGATGCCGTTGCCGACACCTCCGAATATTTCAAGAATCAGCTGCAGAACCATTCCTTTGAGAATGACGGCAGCGTCTATATCAACCTGGATTCCTATTGGGACAACATGAATGATCAGCAGTTAGCCGATCTTGTGGCTCTGATTCATGGCAACGGGCAGAAAGCGGGCATCTATTATTCGCCTTTCGTATATTGGGGCGATAATCTGGAACAAACGGTGGAAGGCACCAATGGAGCTTATAAATATGGCGATATTGTGCTTCGCGACAACAACGGCCAGGTGCTGCCGAAGCTGGACGGGGCTTATGCGGTTGACCCGACGCATCCGGCTGTTAAGCAGCGCCTGGATTACTACATGGACCGTTTCAAGAAAGCTGGCTTTGAATATATTAAAGTAGACTTTCTGACGCATGGCTCGCTTGAAGGCAAACATTATGATCCGGCGGTTCAAACCGGTATTCAGGCCTATAACGAAGGTATGGCTTACCTAGATCAATCGGCAGGAGGAACAATGTTTATCAGTGCTTCCATTGCGCCGATCTTCCCGAGCCAATACGCGCACAGCCGGCGGATTTCCTGCGATGTGGACGGTTCCATTAGCAGCACAGAGTACCAGCTCAATAACCTGACCTACGGCTGGTGGCAGAACGGAACGATCTACTCCTACACGGATCCGGATTATATGGCGCTGAGCAAAGGCGGTTCCTTGGAAGGAGCACGTTCGCGCGTGAATGCCGCGGCCATTTCCGGAACGGTATATTTGGATTCTGACGACGTACACGATGCGGCTGCCCGCGAATATATGGAAGCTCTGCTGACCAATCCGGCCATTAACAAGGTTGCCTTGAAAGGCAAGGCCTTCAGGCCGGTCGAAGGCAACACAGGCACCCATGCGGCAGACACCTTTGTTTTGGAAGAGGGCCATACCTTCTACTTGGCAACGTTTAACTACACGAATACCTACATTGCAAGAACCGTTGATTTAGAACGTGCAGGATTGAAGGGCAGCAGAGCCTACAAGCTGACGGATCTATGGACCGGCGAAACCAGCACGGTTCGCGGCTCGTTCCATACGGCTCTCCAGGGAGCTGGCTCCAAGCTGTTTAAGCTTGAGCCTATGAATTGATTTTGGGAATTCTCGTTCGGAATTGTTGTTCGCAAAGCCGCTCTCCTGGCGATGGAGAGCGGCTTCTATTGATATGGCGAACAAGAATGAAAAGCGGAATCTTGCGAAAGCATTTTCAAATGAGGGAATTGTGGGGAATTTATTATAGAATCGCAACCTCATTAAGAGGTAAAATATTCCTTGCGGACAAGGCGGCAGCCATCAGGTTGGGCTTTGTTTAGTATGGATCAAGATCGGGGGCTTTACTTTGGAGAAACGTCAATATGGCAATACCGGTATGGAGGTCAGTGTGCTTGGTTTTGGCGGGGCTGAAATCGGCAGAGGCGTGTCTGAGCAGGAGGTTGAACGACTGCTGCACAGCGCGCTGGATGCGGGTCTAAACGTGATTGATACGGCCGAATGTTATGGTGACAGCGAAGAGCTGATCGGCAAAGTGCTGGGCGGAAGGCGCGATGATTTCTATCTCTTCACCAAATGTGGACATGCCTCCGGTTTGGAAGGCGGGGACTGGAATCCGTCCATGCTCGAAAGCAGCATAGATCGAAGCCTTAAGCGGCTGAAGACGGATTATGTCGATGTGATCCATTTGCACAGCTGCAGCGAAGAGGTTCTTCGCCAAGGCGGCGTGATCGAGGTTCTGCAAAAGGCCAAGCAGGCCGGAAAAACACGTTTCATTGGCTACAGCGGAGACAGTAGGGATGCGGCTTATGCCATTCAAACCGGCGTATTCGACAGCTTTGAAACGTCTGTCAATATTGCGGATCAGGAAGCTTTGGAGCTGACGATTCCGAAGGCCAAGGAGAAGGGAATGGGAATTATCGCCAAACGGCCGATTGCCAATGCGGCCTGGACTTATGATTCCCTGGATGAGAAAGCTTATCCTTATGTATACTGGAAGCGCCTGGGTGAATTGAAGTATGACTTCTTGACGCAGGAACTCAAGCAAGCGGTACAAACGGCTTTGCGGTTCACGTTAAGCGTGCCCGGTGTAGATACGGCTATCGTTGGCACCAATAAGCCAAACCGCTGGCAGGAGAACGCGGCTCTTCTGGCTGAAGGCCCTTTGCCTTCAGAGGTGTTTGAACAGATTCGGGCCCGCTGGCAGGAAGTGGCCAAGCCGGATTGGCAAGGTCAAGTTTAACAACCCTTGCACATAAAACCTGTCTGCAATGTGAACAATATAACGGACAAAGCAGGAACTGCCATGGCCTGGCAACCGTAAAATCCTGATTTATTTTGGAAAATATATCGTTTTTGGCCTTAATAGGCGATATCACTGAACTAACCCCTCGTTTAGGCTCTGAAATTGTCGAAATACGGTCACATGTGAGGTTTTTGCAAATTGACCTCTCTCAGACACGAGAGTATACTTGGGTAAGAAACTTTCAAAAATACATTAATTAAATTTGTGGAGGTTACCAAAAATGAAATTTTTCATCGATACTGCCAACCTGGACGACATCAAAAAAGCATACAAACTTGGTGTTCTGTCCGGCGTAACTACAAACCCTTCTCTGGTTGTTAAAGAAGGCGTTAAATTTGAAGACCGCATCGCGGAAATTTTGCAGGCTGTTCCTGAAGTTGAATCCGTATCTGCGGAAGTAACTCCGGATGCAGAATCCGCTGAAGATATGATTGCCCAAGCTCAAGAGCTGATCAAAATCAACAACG
The DNA here is from genome assembly GCF_001685395.1 of Paenibacillus yonginensis. Classification (NCBI taxonomy): domain Bacteria; kingdom Bacillati; phylum Bacillota; class Bacilli; order Caryophanales; family Paenibacillaceae; genus Paenibacillus; species Paenibacillus yonginensis. The sequence continues at coordinate 1,507,218 of NZ_CP014167.1, forward strand.
GCGACAAGAACATCACAATCAAGCTGCCTATGACTTTGGCCGGTTTGGAAGCTTGCCGCGCTTTGACTAAACAAGGCGTTAAAACCAACGTAACTTTGATCTTCACAGTGAACCAAGCTTTGCTGGCAGCACGTGCTGGCGCAACTTACGTTTCTCCATTCCTGGGTCGTTTGGACGACATCTCCGAAGACGGCGTTCAACTGGTTGCCAAAATTGCTGAACTGTTCCGTGTTCACAATCTGGACACTCAAATCATTGCGGCTTCCGTTCGTCACCCTGACCACGTTACACGCGTAGCGTTGGCTGGTGCGCACATCGCCACAATTCCATTCAGCGTTATCGACCAACTGACTAAACATCCATTGACTGAACAAGGTTTGGCTAAATTTGCTGCCGACTGGAGCAAAGCGGTTAAATAAGAACCGTCAAGCCCGCTTATCAGCTTAAGGGTTATAACCAAGCACCGCGTTGAATAAACGCGGTGCTTTTTTTTACATAAGCTTTACTTGCGATTGACGCTTCACAGCTATAGGAGTGATACGATAGGACTAAAGGGCTAGACGAACAGGAATTTAATTCTCATTTAAAGAACAATAAAGGGAGAAACCAAGATGAAGAAACCGCTCTTTCCAGCTATGGACAAAAGCGGTCTGTATAACTACATGACCTATTTCTATCACAACACCCGCCGCTCCCTGCTGGCTTATAAGCGGTTTGACGAGCTTCAACGCATTGTGCGCGGTAAAAAGCTGACCACTTATTTCCAGCCGATCTTTCATTTGCAAAAGAACGATTGTCTCGGCTTTGAAGTGCTGAACCGTCCAACTGTTTCCTCCCATTTCCCGACCACCGAATCTTTTTATGACTTTATCGGTCAAACGGATCAAGTGTTTGCCTTTGAGCGGTTTTGCCGGGAGTTATCGCTGGAGCGTTTCAACTTAGCGGCGGACGAGGGGCATAAACGAGCTGCCGTCATCTTTTTAAATGTTCATCCGGAGGTGTTGTCCGATGCCAATTACCGCAGCGGGGAGACCCTTCATCTGCTGTCCAGATTCGGATTCACGCCCGAGCAAATTGTATTTGAATTAACGGAACGCCAGGCCGTTCAGGACTACGATGCGTTTGAAAGGGTTCTGTCCCATTACCGCTCGCAAGGGTTCAGGATTGCGATTGATGACGCAGGCTCCGGATATAACAGCCTGAAAGCCATTGTCAGTTTGAAGCCGGAATTTATCAAGCTGGACAAGTCCCTGATTCGTGATGTGCATGTGCAGCCTAACCAGCGGAAGGTGGTCAAGCTGCTGCAGGAATTTGCCGAGGCCTCCGGCACGCATATCATCGCTGAAGGCATTGAAAGTCGGGAGGAAATCTCTTATCTGCGCTCGGAAGGGATCGAATTTGGGCAAGGTTATGCGCTGGGCAGGCCGGAGACCAGCCTTCAATCCGTTCCTTTGTCCTTTGCCCCGATTTAACCGAACTCAACGCTCCGGCATCATGGCATTTCTCCCAGGAGAGAGAGGATGAGAAGATGTTTACGAAAATCGGTGAGATAGCCGAATCTATCCCTTCCGTAACCCCAGACACCCCATGCAGCTTCGTGAATGCCTTATTTAAAGAAAATGCAAAGCTGGAAGGAATTGCGGTAGTTGATGGGAACGGACATCCTCAATTACTGATGCGTTCCCGCTTTTATCAGAAGATCGGTACGCAATACGGCTATAATCTGTATATGGGACGCCCGGTCCGCCTTTTAGTCAATAACCAGCCTTTGGTCGTGGATTACGAGGAACCGATTCCGGAGGTCAGCATCCGGGCTATGAGCCGGAGCGAAGAGGAGCTTTATGAAGGGGTAATTGTGACGAAGGATGGAGGCTTGTATGGGGCTGTCAGCATTCGCAGCTTGCTGCTCGCGGTCGCGGATATCCGGGCTGAGATGGCTATTTTTATGAATCCGTTAACCGGGCTTCCGGGGAACCGGATCATTGAGGACCGGCTGCACCAATCCGTCCGGCAGGAATTTTTCAGCGTGTTATACATAGATTTGGATCATTTCAAAACGTACAATGACAGTTATGGCTTCAAAATGGGCGATGAGCTGATTCAGACCACTGCCAATCTGCTGCGCAAATATTTTGCCGATGATTTCCTGGGGCATATCGGCGGGGATGATTTTATAGCGATACTAAGCCACCATGATTTTGAGCCGATGTGCCGTCAGGTCATTAAGGAGTTCGAGAAGCAGAAGCTGGAATTTTATAATGAAGAGGATTGGCTGAACCAATACGTGATGGGGGAATCTCGGGACGGCCTTTACACCCGAGTACCGCTCACCTCGATTTCTATCGCCGTAGTGACAAACCGGTCAAGGTCCTATAGGCATATGGACGAAGTGGTGGAAGAAGCCACACGGATTAAGAAGATTTGCAAGTCTACCCCGGGGAGCGTCAGTTATGCCGATGATGAGGTTGTTGCCCACAGCCCGGGTGTGCAGACGCTGAATGGAAAGAAATGAAGTTTAATTACGCATTGCTGTTCCTTGCGAGCAGGAGAGCTTGGAGTAGAACAGATTGAACCCGGTGTGTTCATCCAATTCGTTGTTCTGTGATACACTTTCATCAAGAATAGGATTAAATTCAAAGACGGCGGAGGGTGAGAAACAATGCAGATTGAAATTATAAAAGCAAACCCCGATCATCTTCAGCCATTAATGAGCATGATTGGCCGGGTTGTCCGGATAATGAATGATGGCGGCAACGAACAGTGGGGGGCAGATTATCCGGCCGAGGATATTATTGCAGAGGATATAAACAGCCAGACGATGTATATTGCGGCAGGGGAGAATGGCCAGGTACTAGGCATGATGGTGCTTGATGAGAATCAGGATGATCAATATGCAGGAATCGACTGGCAGCAGAAGCAGGGCCCGAACCTGATTATGCACCGGCTGGCGGTAGATCCGAATGCGCAGGGACAGGGCATTGCCAGCAAGCTGATTGCTTTTGCCGAACGGTATGCCCTGGAGAACGGGTACAGGAGTCTGCGCCTGGATACATACGAGAAGAACAGGACAGCGCAAGGCCTTTATCTCAAGCTTGGTTATGAAATTAGAGGGAAAATTAATTATCCGGGGAGAGAGGCCGATTTTCCCGTGTTTGAGAAAGTCCTTCGTCAAGCCTAGAGCAGTCAACCGGTGCGGCAGGAGTAGAAGTATGGATACAACTTTGAAATATAGGTGACAAGGATGTAACCATCTGCAAATGAAAAACAAACCTACCGTTTGCGGTAGGCTTGTTCATGAAGGGCGGTAATACAGCGAAACAGGGATTCTCCGTCATCTCTTCGTTCAAACCCGGGTTTCAAGGGGAGAACTAAAGCCCGATAAGGCTCCGGCACCCATATATAAGTATGAACGTAGTCTGTGGGGATAAAGCCGCATCGTCTCCAAAATTGAAGACGGGCCTGATTGATTTCGTTGTCTTCGGCTTCCGCTTCCAGAATAATCGCTTGAATGTTATGCTCCCGCACGGCCCAATCACGGATTTGATTCAGAAACAGCTTGCCCAAACCCTGCCCGCGCAGATCCTGGCGAATAGCCATATAATCGAGAATCAGCTTTCGCTCGCCTGCTTGCCCGACCAGTCCGGTTACGGCCATTGCTGCGGCTTCCTCCTCCTTATATCCGCCATGCAGAAACCCGATCTTCCGGTCCAGCATACCGCGGAGGATGGGTTCCGGTTTGGCGCCGTGAGGGAAGGCTTCCTCGTAAATGGGCTTCAGCTGATTCCATTTGTTCTGATCCCAATGAGACAGGGTTGTAAACGATAAATCCATCGCTTGTGTCCTCCAAATCCATGTGCAGCACTCTGCAGATGCTCTGATTATGCTTCTCAAACTTATTGTAGCATATGGGCTGTGTCGATGTGCAAAAGGCCCTTTTTTGTATCAAAATTGATATATTCTGTTTATAGGATCGTTACCCTTGAACGGCAGGGTTCAGGTATAGTCGAATAGGAGTTCCAAATGGAACCGGACAGATCCGCCCAGATTGAGCATGGCTTAAGCGGGGTAATGGGACAAAAGGCAAGCTTGACTTAACGATAAAGGAGCAGATTACTATGATACTCAAAAAAACCTTCACAAACGCGACACTTGCGCTGGCTATGGCCGGTGTTATCGGAGCCGGATCGTTCGGCCTATACGGAGGACTGGCGCCTGTACATCAAGCACAGGCTGCAGCCGTCAGCCAGTCCGATTCGCAGAAAGCGCTGGCTACCTTGAACAGCTTCTACAAGCCTGCTTTAAACGGTCATTTCCCTGGAGTGGCAAGCAGCTTTGTCATTGGGAAAACGACGAAAGAAGAGGTCATCAAAGCGATCGGTAAAGCGTCAATGCCGGCCAAAGATGCCGATTCGTTCGATGTATACGGAGCGGAAATGGGCAATCCGGGTTATGCCTTCAATTATAAGTTAGACAAAATCCGGGAAATCCGCTATTTCGGAACCAACGTGGAACGCCAGACGAATATCGGCGGCATCACCATCGCCATGCTGAAGAAAAACTGGTACGCACCAAACTCGGTGTCCACGTTCAAAACAGGCAAGCTCACCCAGACGAAATTAACTTATGTGCGCGGCGATTACAAGCTGGAGTTTATCTTTAACAGCAGCACGGATCTGGATCATATCAATCTTTTGAAGAAATAAGCACGTCATCAAATGGCCGGTACCCTGAGGGTGCCGGCTTTGTTGTTTCATGGGCCCGGATTGCGGATCAAAAAAATACAAATAAGGAGCGGAATCGTCCAAGCTTTCCGAAAGGACGCGGCGGTATAATGCTAGTAAGCATCAACCGGCTAGGTTGTCAGGTTGAATGAAGCAGAGAAGGAGCATAACCATGGAGAAGACGAGGAAGCTGAAGCTGCCGGAAGGGGCAGAACCAACAGGACAGAAAGGGCATTCCAGACCTTCCAATCAAGGGAAAGATCAGCAGCGGCAAGAAAAGGTGGGGGAGCTGCAGGAGCAGCCTCCCATGGAACTAGGGTATGTCTCGGCAACACCGCTTGGGGCGGCGGCCAATCAGATCCTAAACCGGCCTGAGCCGTTTACACATACGTATCGAACGTATTTTCGTCCTTATCGCTGCGGGCGCTTGCTGCTGCGTTTATGGCACAGCAATGCGGTGGACTCGACTTGGGACCGGGGGCAGGAAGCGACAGGAGGAGAGCCTGGCGGGAAATGGAGGATCGAATCCGCTTATCTGGGAGATGGCGGTCTTGAGCCGGACGGCCGAGTGAAGCCTGATTCCATCACCCCAGTTACCTTCGGGGGGACCGGGACCAAAGACGTGCTGCCGGGCGAAACCTTCGCCAGCGATGAAGTATCCGTCCAGGTCGAAGAAGGGCATTACATGGTCTTCAGCTGGACGCTTACGGCACTGGAGCCGGGAAAGTCGATTCCTTACAACGTGGAGGGCATGCTGGCCACTGCTTATGATGGACCGGGGAACTGGGCAGGAGAACCTGAAGCAGGAGAAGCTAAGCTTTCGGAGAATCTGCTTGTAATGCCGAGCTTCATAGGGGAGTATCGGCCGGACGCTTCACGGTTTGTCCTGCTCGGAGATTCCATTACCCAAGGCGTACGAACGGTCAAAGACGCTTATGAATATTGGGCGGCCCGAATCGGCAGCAAGTTAGCCGGGCGGGCCGGGGTCTGGAACATCGGTTCAGGCTGGGGCAGGGCTTATGATGCGGCAGCTGAAGGGAGTCCTTGGCTGCATAAAGCGCAATACGCGGACGAGCTGCTGGTTATGCTCGGCGTGAATGACATCGATATCGGAGAACGTTCGGCCGGGCAGCTTATGGCGGATTTGTCGGCCCTGATCTGCCGGCTTAAGGAGAGAAATCCGGACATGAGGATTTTATTAAGTACGGTTCCTCCTTTTAATTTTACTGGGCATCGGGAACAGGTTTGGCGTTCGGTTAATGAACAGATCTTAAATCAGCCGCCGAAGGGGGCGGACTTTGTTTATCCTGTCGGAGATTGCTTGTCCTGTCCTAAACCGGAGGATCACCGGATCAAACCCGAGTATATGAGCGATAGGTACGATCCCCATCCAAACGGGGCCGCCGGACAGGCCGTAGCCGAGGCGTTTATGGACTGGTACAGAACGCAAGGGGTGTCCGGCTGTTCGAGCCGGGAAAATGAATAATTTGAAAAACTTCTAATAATTTTGTACCCGAAATAGGCAGGTTTTGGGTTATGATAGAGAATGAAAGCGTTAACTATATGGCTTGTATGACTTGTGTGGCTTGTCTTATTCTTCCTGGAAGAGGAAAATTCAGTCAATGGAGGCGGTTGTCGTTCATGGAGAAAGTCAGAATTGGAATGGTTGGATATAAATTTATGGGCAAAGCGCACAGCAATGCTTACCGGGCTTTGCCCATGTTCTTCCCCGGCAGCGGCGCTAAGCCGGAAATGACGGCCATTTGCGGCCGCGATCCCAAAGCTGTCCAGGAGTCGGCAGAACGCTTCGGGTGGAGTGGAGCCGTAACGGATTGGCGCGAGCTTGTCGGCAGGGACGATATTGATTTAATCGATATCAACGCCCCAAGCGATGCTCACAAGGAAATTGCTTTGGCCGCAGCAGCGGCAGGCAAACATATCTTCTGCGAGAAACCTCTGGCCCTGACGCTTGAAGACTCCCGGGATATGCTGGCGGCTGCCGAGCAGGCCGGAGTCAAGCATATGATCGGGTTCAATTACCGCTTCTCTCCGGCGGTGAAGCTGGCCAAGAAATTGGTTGATTCCGGCCGGTTGGGCCAAATCTACCATTTCCGGGCCTTCTTCCTGCAGGACTGGATCCTCGATCCTGAGTTCCCGCTGGTCTGGCGGCTGCAAAAGGAAATCGCCGGTTCCGGTTCGCTTGGGGACCTTGGCGCGCATTTGATCGACCTGGCGCATTATTTGGTCGGGGATATGGAGGAAGTGATCGGCACGAGCCAGACGTTTATCAAGGAACGGCCGCTTGCGGACAACATGACCGGTTTGACGGCCAAGGGAAGCAGCGGAGGGCCGAAGGGGCAGGTGACGGTCGATGACGCCACTTCGTTCCTGGCCCGGTTTGAGAACGGCGCTCTCGGTTTATTTGAAGCTACAAGATTTGCGGCAGGCCATCGCAGCACCAACTCGTTTGAAATCAACGGCAGCAAAGGCAGTGTCCGCTTCGATTTCGAGCGGATGAACGAGCTGGAGGTTTATTTTACGGAGGATGAGGAAGATGTGCAGGGCTTCCGCCGGGTGCTGGCCACGGATGCGGCTCATGAGTATGCAGAGGCCTGGTGGCCGGCCGGTCATACCATTGGCTTCGAGCATACGTTCACGCATGAGATGCTGGAGTTGATGCAGGCAATTCAGGAAGACCGCCAGCCATCGCCGAATTTCCGCGACGGCGTTAAATGCCAGGCGGTGCTGGAAGCCGTGGAGCGTTCGATTGACGAACGGCGCTGGGTGAAGCTGAAGGAAATGTAAGAGCAATTGAATCGATCGGCCTTAATAAATCCATTCATTGAAGGAGCGAGATCCAGCATGAAAGCATTGATCGTATGGGGCGGCTGGGACGGCCATGAGCCGAAACAGGTAGCGGATATTTTCACACGGATTCTGGAGGCTGAAGGGTTTGAAGTAGAGGTTTCAGACAAGCTGGAGGCTTATGCGGATAAAGACAAGCTGCTTGCGCTTGATTTGATCGTTCCGGTGTGGACGATGGGGGAGCTGAGCAGTGAGCTTACGCAAAATGTGCTGGCTGCAGTGCAGCAGGGCACTGGAATCGCCGGCTGCCATGGCGGAATGGGCGACTCCTTCCGGACGAATGTCGACTGGCAGTTTATGGTCGGTGGACAGTGGGTGGCTCATCCCGGAAATGACGGTGTTGAATACACCGTGAATATCGTGAACCGCGAGACGGACGGCGAAGCCCTGCTTGCAGGACTTAAAGACTTTAAAGTGAAGAGCGAGCAGTATTATATGCATGTCGATCCAGTGGTACAGGTGCATGCGACGACCCGTTTCCCCGTGGTTCCCGGACCGCACGATACGAACCCGCCTGTTGATATGCTGGTGGTTTGGACTAAAATGTGGGGCCAGGGGCGGGTGTTCTACAATTCGCTGGGCCACCATGCGGACATCGTAGATATGCCTGAAGTGACGGAGATGATGCGCCGGGGATTTCTGTGGGCGGCTGCCGGCAAACAGCTGGCTGCAGCTGAAGGGGACCGGACTAACAAAAGCGTGTACAGCGGCATGCAGGACAGCCAATACGAATAGGGAATGGGGGAGAACAGCTTGAAACCAGTGAAGGTTGGCATCATCGGATGCGGAAAGATCAGCGGGATTTATATGGAGAACTGCAAGAAATTTGAACATCTTGAGCTGATCGCCTGTGCCGATCTGGATCGCACGCAGGCTGAAAGCAAGGCAGCGGAATATGGGATTCCCCGGGTCTACAGCCCGGAAGAGCTGCTGAACGATCCGGATGTGGAGCTTGTCATCAATCTGACAATCCCGGCGGCGCATGCTTCTGTCTGCCTGGAGGCGCTGCAGGCCGGCAAACATGTTTACGTGGAGAAACCGCTGGCGGTTACCCGCGAGCAAGGGCAGGAGGTGCTGCGGACGGCCAGGGAAAAAGGCCTGCTGGTCGGCTGTGCACCCGAAACGTTCTACGGGGCAGGGATTCAAACCTGCCTGCAGCTGATTCAAAGCGGACGGATTGGCCGTCCGGTTGCGGCTTCGGCCTTTATGATGAGCGGCGGCCATGAATCCTGGCATCCTAGTCCGGAATTCTATTATGCCAAAGGCGGCGGCCCTATGTTTGATATGGGACCGTATTATTTGACGGCGCTGATACAGCTGCTCGGGCCGATCAAGCGGATTACCGGGATTACCGGCAAAGCGCTTGAGGAAAGGGTGATTACCAGCAGTCCCAAAGCCGGGCAGAAGATCAAGGTGGACATTCCGACCCATGTGGCCGGAGTGCTTGAATTTCAGCAGGGAGCGATTGCCACGCTCGTAACAAGCTTTGATGTATTCGGAGGAAGCACCCTGCCGCCGATTGAAATCTACGGCACGCACGGGACGCTCAAGGTACCGGATCCGAACACTTTTGGCGGGAAGGTAGAATACAAGCTGGCCGGCGAATCCGAATGGACCGAGCAGCCGCTTCTTCCGGGCTTCAGCGAGAACGCGCGCGGCATTGCCGCTGCCGATATGGCTGAAGCGATCAGGACCGGACGCCCTCACCGGGCGACCGGCGATCTGGCCTACCATGTGCTGGAGGCCATGTGGGCGTTCCACGATGCCTCTGACGAGCAGGGCCATTACACGATGCAGAGCACGTGTGAGGTTCCGGCCCCGATGGAGGAAGGGGAAGAGGCCTTTTCCCTTAAAAACGGGGTTTCACCGTTATAAATAAAGCTTGTTAAGCATTCAGAGCCATCTCCGCGTGATATGCTCCCCTTGGTAGACAGGTGAAATCATAAAACCTGTCTACCAAGGGGGCTTTTTCATGTCAAAAATTATCCCGAAATCATGAAGCAGTTAAACATGCGAAATAAGACACAAGTAGAACAGAGGGTACCGTAGTCGTAGTGGCAAGCAGAATCGCTTAGAGCAGCCTGTAGGTAAACCATACAGCATGGCAAGGGACCGGAATATACTTCAGATTGGGAGAAGCTTAAGGCTAAGCTGACTCAGAATAAGCGGATTTCAATTAATGGATCTAGCTCTTGTTCTGGACAAAGGACAAGTGCTAGATCCAGTTTCGATTAGAGACAAGATAATTCCCATTATTGCAAAGGGCTGTAATTGTAAAGCTTGTCCCAATTTGGTGTCGCCATGTTCGCTTTATTCTTTAAGTCGGAGAAAGCCTGGTACAACATAGTCATTTCGTTAGAAGATACTGCCTTATCGCTTAGCGTGGTTCTGCCGATGGGAGTTGCTAATATAATCTCCACACGGCAAAAAACAGCTTGTGCTATTTTCGGACTAATTGCTGTTGATCCGTAGGCGTAACTGTGTAACCGTTTTTCTCAACACTTGATGGCCTTCATCTATTGCGTCAATGACGTAGTTAAGCCGCTTTTTGTCCTTTGCGGCTTTGCGCTGGTTCTCCTATACGAGACGGCAATTCGATTCAAAGACAAGTTCATAACGAAGTGGCTTTTCAGCCATTCATCCATATTTCTAGAGGGGATCGTCTTATACCTTGTGTTCTTTAAAGCTTGGTCAATGAAAGATCTCCAAGATAGTTGCTCTCCCAAGCCACCGAAAGCTAGAGTCACCTTTGGGCCGCGCAAGCAGGTTGGCCTTAGGGGAAAAGGATTGACAGAACACCTGAGTACGATTAACTTCGGGCAGCTCGAACACATTGAGAATCTCTACCCCTTGAAAGGCTCAGAGAATTGGCAAAGACTAGGGATTTGAGAGATAAATGAGGCGGTTATATTCGAAAAGAGGCAGCGGTGGGAGAGGGGCTTAAATCAGCCGCAGCCCGCTTGAGAGCAAACTTTTCTCTTTTTTGCTATAAAACAGGTCTAAAGCCCTAGAATAACGTCAGCCCGGCTTACTTTAAGGTCATTCAGACTATGAAAGATTCCCGAAAATGATTCGATAAAGGGAGAAAGGGCTTTTTTTGACATAAGCCACAATGTTCTTTAGTTTCGATGATGTTCTGCAGGAGGGGAATCGATTTGAAAGTTTCTGTTGTGAATCTCCAGCAAGGCGACCGCCTGCTGCAAGATACGTTTAACAGCTCCGGTCTTCACATTCTCAGGAAAGGGGCGGTGCTCAAACCGGAAGATATTGACCTGCTGCTGCAGCATAGGGTTGATTATGTGGAGATTGAATCCGCGCCCGAAGTCAAGGCTGAAGAAGCGGCTTCCGGACTGCTTTCCGATGACGAGGCTCATGCGGAGAAGGTGATCAAACCCCGGTTTGATTTTACCGTTCGTAATTATCAATCCGTGTTTCTGGATGCGCTGGTCAATGGCCGTTTCCATCCGAGCAGGATCGACAATGCTTTTTTGCCCTTGGTAAACGAACTGGCCTTGCATAAGGATGTTGTCCGGCTCCTGCTGATGCTTGAACGCGACGACGTCAATAATTACACGCATTCAATTCAAGTGGGGACTTTATCTTATTACATAGCTAGCTGGCTGGGATATACTGAAGAGGAATGTTATCAAATCAGCAAGGGCGGATATCTGCACGACATAGGCAAATGCAAGGTGCCGCTGCGGATCCGCTACAAGGAGGAAGCGTTAACTCCAGATGAGTGGAAGGAATACCGGAAGCATACCGTACGAGGTTATGACCTCATTCAAAACTCGAAAATGGATCAAACGACGGCGCTCATCGCTCTTCAGCACCATGAACGCGAAGATGGCTCCGGCTATCCCAACCAGATGATGAAGGGAGAAATCCATCCGTTTGCGGAAATTGTGGCGGTGGCTGACGAATATATCAGCATGAGGGAGAAATCCGAGCCGGACAAGCCCAACAATTTGATGGCCAATTTGAAAGAGATGTATACGCTTAGCTTCGGCAAACTGAGTGAGAAGCCGGTTCATGCTCTGATTCAGCATATGCTGCCGAACTTCATCGGGAAGAAGGTTCAGCTCAGCAACGGAGAGCAGGGCGTGATTGTGCTTAATAACCTGTCCGATATGTTCCGCCCGCTTGTTAAGGTGGACGGGAATGTCTACCGAGACCTGTCCAAAAACCGCAGTCTCGAGATTGAAGAGGTTTTGCTGTAAAATAAAGCCTGCCAAAGGGTGCACGATAGTGCTGACCTGCGGCAGGTTTTTTTAGGAGCAGTACAAGAGTAATATTATGCTGATTCGAGGACATATGTCCTTCCCTAAATCTCCTGATCTATCCTTTAATTAGTTAAGCAGAGTTATAAGAAGGAGAGAGAATCGTGAAAGGAATATGGAAAGGGAGTCTGTTTGCTTTGATGGGTGGGGCCTGCATTACGCTGCAGGGAGTAGCGAATGCGCGGATCGGCCAAGATATAGGCACCTGGCAGGCCGCGGCGGTCACACAGATGACCGGGTTTGTTATGGCCTTTTTGATTTTGCTGCTGGTTTGGCGCCGGACGACGCCAAAGATGAAAACTGGCGGAATCCGGGCCGTTAAGCCCTTATATTGGATCGGCGGGGCTTTCGGAGCCGTGGTCATCTTCAGTGAAGTGACGGCCATCCAGAGAATCGGCGTCACCTTGATGATTTCGGCGCTGCTGATCGCGCAGCTGCTCCTCGCTTTTCTGATCGACAGCTTCGGCTGGTTTGGCGTAGCCAAACAGAAGATGAAGCTGCCGCAGTTTGTCGGGATCGGGTTGATGATTGCAGGCGTCCTTATTTTAAAAGCCTTATGACAACTTGGAGGTTGTATTTAGACCATGAAAGAAATACAAGATCGGCAGCAGCTGGCGACCTATCTGAAGGAGCACGGGCTGGAGCCTTTTATTCCGCAGGAGCTGCTGGGCCATCTTTCGCTGTATACGTATGAGCGCGGGGAGCTGATTTGCTCTCAAGGCGAGCAGAGCGGTCAAATGTTTGTGCTGGTTAAAGGCAAAATCAAGATTTATACGACATCGGCGGAAGGGAAATCGTTGATTCTATCTTTTAAAACGCCGCTGGAGATTATTGGAGATATTGAATATATACGGGGCATCGAGATCATCAATACGGTTGAAGCGGTATCCTCGGTTGTGATGATCGGCGTTCAGTACCGCTGGCTCGACAAGTATGGACGGAATTACGCACCATTCCTGCAATTTATGCTGGATATCATCACGGAGAAGTTCTACAGGAAGTCTCATTTCCTAAGCTTCAACATGCTGCATCCGGTGGATGTGAGACTGGCCAGCTACCTGCTGTCGGTGTCATCGGATGAATTCGGTTCCTTTGTAGACAGCCAAATCAGCACTTCCAGCCTGAGAGATGCGGCGAACCTGATCGGAACCAGCTATCGCCACGTGAACCGGGTTATCCAGAAATTTTGTGAAGAGGGATGGGTGGAACGGCGCAAAGGATCTCTTCTGCTGAAAAATAAAGAAGGCTTGCGGGCCTTGACCGGCCAAAGCATTTATGAAGGATAACTGAAGAAAGAGGATTTATGAAAAGGAGGTGCTAATCTTGATCATCGGCATATGGCTAGCGGTCCTTGCGGGATCGCTGGTGAGTCTTCAGAATATTTTTAACAGCAAAGTGAATCAGCATGTCAGCTCCTGGGGGACAACAACTCTTGTGCTCGGCATGGGATTTGCTGCTTCCCTGCTGCTTGGACTAGTCTTTGAAGGCAAACGAATGTTTCATCTGGTGAACATGCAGCCCTGGTATTGGATCAGCGGAATTATTGGGGTAGGTGTGGTAATTTGTCTCGTGCAGGCTTTAAAAAGGCTGGAGCCGACGTTCTCGATCTCCATTGTTATGACCTCGCAGCTGGGTTTTGCTCTTCTGTGGGATTCGATGGGATGGCTTGGCCTGGAGAAGGTGCCCTTCCGTTTGAGTCAGCTGGTCGGCGTGCTGGTCATCATTGCCGGCATTGTCGTGTTCAAGACCGGGGGCAGCTTGGGCAGACCGAAGCGGAAACAGACTCCGAACCGGAAGGAGTCCGAACCGGCCGTTTAAATTTCCTGGGAAAGCGCAGAAATCGATTCGATTTGCTGCGTTTTGCTGGTTTCTTGTTGAAAGGTGACGGAAGAGGGATTCTATGCGGACAGACCTATTTCATGTAAACTAGAAACCATATGTTTAATAGTTATACTGGAGGTTCCATAGACATGATAATCCGTGAATTAAGGGACGAAGATAATAGACGTATTGAGCAGGTCATCCGCGAGTGCCTGATTGAATTTGGCGGCAACAGGGAAGGACTGGCCTGGGCGGACGAAAGCATGCATGATCTGTTTCGTTATTACAACCAGCCGGGCCGCGCTTATTGGGTGGTCGAGACCGAGGAAGGAGAAATTGCCGGAGGCTGCGGGATTGCTCCATTTGATGATGCAAGAGGCGTGTGCGAGCTGCAGAAGATGTATCTGGTCCCAGAGGCCAGAGGGACGGGCGCAGCAAGCCGCCTCCTGCAAAAGGCGTTTGATTTCGCCAGGGAACATTACAGTCAGTGTTATCTGGAAACCTTGGAGAATATGCATGCGGCCAACCGTTTCTACCAGAAAAACGGCTTTAAGCAGCTGGATGCGCCTCTTGCAGGATCTGAGCATTTTGCCTGTGATGCGTGGTACTTGAAAGATTTAAATCCTCATGCAGGTTTGTGAAAAAGGCTTCGTGCCTATCCAGTTAAATGTGCTCCGAGTGAACGGGTTTGGGTTTGGATTTGGGGATGTTCCTTTTCTTGAAGAGCATCGGCAATAAAGCCTGGGAATTGATCAGCAGCAGACCGGAAATCACAATCAGGACGCCGGCGGTCATGTTCCAGGTTACCGGTTCCCCGTACAGTACAAGCCCAAAGCCGAGCGCCAGCACCGGCGAAATATACAGCCAGGTTGTCGGGAACAGCGGTGTAGTCTTGACGATCAGCCAGTAATAGAGGCTGTGGGCTACCATGGAGCCAAAGACGATCAGATAAAGCAAGGACAATAACGCCTTGACATCAAGCAGCGCCTGGACGTTCGGCTTCTCGGCGAACAAAGACAGGATCAGCAGCCCGGCCCCGCCATACATCATTTGAGCTGCATTTTGCGCAATCGGCGAGACGCCTTGAAATCGGGGCATGACCTGTTTGGAATACAGGGTTCCGCCGGCATAAAATACTTCTCCGGCTATGATCACAAGGCTTGCGATCAGCCAGAAAGGGCCATGCAGGGAAGAAACGCCGGGCATCAGCAGGAAAACAATGCCGGCAAATCCGAGCAGGCAGCCCCACAGGGCGTTTTTGGAAGCCCGGACCCGCAGCACCAGCGCCTGAAGGATCAGAACAAGGATTGGACCTGTGGCAGATAACACGGCTGCCATGCCAGAAGGAAGGTACTGCTCTGCCCAATATAAGGCGGAGAAGGTCCCGAAGGTTAAACTGAGTCCGGTGAACAACATCTCTTTTCTCAGCAGAAGAGAGAAAGATACTTGTCCTCGTACGGCCATAAAGGCCAGAAGCACTAACCCCGCCAGCAAGAAACGTATGCCTCCCCCGAGAAAAGGGGTCAAACCTGCATCTATTCCCCATTTAATCGCCAAAAAGGTTGTTCCGAAAATCAAACACATCAATGAATATCCCAAGTAAACCATTTTTATTCCCCCTTTGGGGCTAATTATAGGGGAAAGATAATAGAACAGTTTGAATGAAGCAGAACAGAAAGGGCGCTAAATAGGCCAAAATATAGAACAGTACAACTAGAACAGTACAATAAAGAAAGGAGAACAGCAGCATGAACCTCCGTTCCTCTTCTTCCCCGCAAACGTTATTTATGCAGATTTATGACTATTTGGATGCCCAATTAAAAGAAGGGGTTTGGCAGGAGCATGACAAGCTGCCTTCCGTAAGACACCTGGCTGAAGAGCTGGGCGTTCATAGGCTTACCGTATTACGGGCTTACCAGCTGCTAAAGGACAGCGGGCGGGTTTATGTCAAGGAGAAGTCCGGCTATTACGTGCTGCCGCTAAAGCAGTTAACAGACCAGGGCTCAGAGCCGGTCCCTACCAAACGCCAGCCGTTTATCCAGAGAGGATTGCCTCTGCTTCCGGGGATCGGCGGAACAGCTTCAGGGTATCTGCAGGATATGCATATGATCAAGACGGATGCCAGCTTGCAATCCCTGTCTTTCGCCCAGGCTTTGGTGGATCCGGGTCTGCTTCCGAACCGTTATTTCTCGGAATATGCCAAAAAGGTGTTTGATTTATATCCGAAGGTGCTGGGCACCTATTCTTCGGTTCAAGGAGATGCTGAGCTGCGAACGGTATTAGCTCAGCATCTGGCCGAGACCCACAGGCTGTATTTGGGAGCGGATGACATCATGATCACAAACGGTGCGCAGCAGGCCATTGATTTGCTTGCCCGGGCTGTTCTGTCTCCCGGAGACACCGTGCTGATCGAGCAGCCAACCTATCATTCGGCCATCGATATTTTTAAACACCAAGGCGCCCGGATTGTGCCGGTGAAGATTCATCCTTGGGGATATGACCTGGATGAAGTAGAGAAGCTGATGCAGAACCATCAGCCGCGTTTGTTTTATTTAAATCCTACCTTCCACAATCCAACCGGTTATACGGTTCCGACCTTACAGCGCAAACGGCTGGCCGAGCTTGCGGAGCAATACCGCTGCCTGCTTGCCGAGGACGATCCCTTCCGCGACATTTATTTTCATACTGCACCTCCGCCTCCTGTTGCTTCCTATGACACGGAAGGCTGGGTCGTTTATATTCGGAGCTTCAGCAAATATGCTGCGCCCGGGCTGCGGATCGCCGCTTTGTGCGCCGGTTCTCCCCTCATGGAACAGCTGCTCAGCTTCAAGTACCGGATGGACAACGGGGCGGCGCTGCTTAATCAGAAGGTGTTCTTATTATATCTGGCTTCGGAAAGACTAACCGGACATTTGGAGAAGCTGAGGATTGCACTGGACATCCGCAAACAGATCATGGAGGAGGAGCTTGCTCCGGCCAGGAAACAAGGGTGGACCTGGGAAAGTCCTCAGGGGGGACTCAATTTATGGATCAAGCTGCCGGAGGATGGACCGGAGATGAATGAGCTGGCTGAGCGCTGCGCCCGCCACGGCGTTTATTTCTCCGCTGGAAGCTCGCATGACCCCTCAGGGCAGCCGAACAGGCACATCAGATTGAGTTATTCGTATGTCAACGAGGTTCAAATCCGTGACGGGATTCGGCATCTTGTGAGGGAAGGATTAAGTTAAGGGGTGAGCTGATCCGGTTCGCTTGAAAGCCATCACAAAATTCGTAATGAAATCCTCCGGGCGGGGCAATCTAATTCCGGGAGCCTTCCCAAATCCAACTTTAGACGAGGACCTGTCCAACATGAACAAATCTTCAACGAAACCCTCCACACAAGGCAAAGACAATTTGAAATGGTGGCAGCTTTCCCTGCTTGGGGTTGCCGGGACGATCGGGACCGGCTATTTCCTGGGGTCCGGCCTGGCGATTTCGATAGGCGGTCCAGCGGTTCTGCTGGCTTATCTGCTCGCAGCGGCAGGGACTTATATGGTGTTTGATGCCTTGGCACGGATGACGGCCGATCATCCGGAACAAGGTTCTTTCCGTTCTTATGCGAAACAAGCGTTCGGCGGCTGGGCCGGCTTCGGCAGCGGCTGGGTGTACTGGTTCTCCGAAATGCTGATCATGGGCAGCCAGCTCACGGCGTTGTCCATCTTTGCGCGTTTCTGGTTCCCGGCGGTGCCGATGTGGATCTTCGCTGCCGGATTCGGACTGCTGGGACTGATCATTGTCTTCTTCGGAAATAAAGGCTTCGACCGGGTGGAGAATGTGCTGGCCATCATTAAATCGGCAGCTATTCTAATGTTCCTGTTACTGGCAGCAGCCCTGCTTGCAGGGTGGATTGAGGGAGGCAAATATCAGCCTCATTTTCCGGATCATTATGGAGCCTGGCTCCCGACCGGCTGGACGGGACTTTGGTCGGCTTTCATTTTCGCCTTTTATGCTTATGGAGGAATCGAAGTGCTGGGCATCATGTCGTATAGGCTTAAAGACCCGAGTGAGGCGCCTAAAGCCGGGAAAGTGATGCTGCTGACCCTTGCCGTCGTTTACGTGCTGTCTATCGGACTTGCAGTGATTATGGTTCCGCTGAAAGCTTTCAGTCCTAAAGAGAGCCCGTTCGTGCTGGCTTTGGGCAGCGACCATCTGGCTTTTGTGCCGCATTTGTTCAATGGCGTGCTTATCATTGCCGGCTTCTCAACGATGACAGCCTCTTTGTATGCAGTAACCTCTATGATCAATACGCTGGCCCAGGAGGGGGATGCTCCAAAGCTGTTCGCGAGAAAATGGAAGGACAAATATCCATTATTCGGCCTCGGGCTCATCACATGCGGACTGCTCGCCGCGATCATTATGGCTTTGCTTCTGCCGGGCAAAGTGTATGAATATATTACGACTGCCGCGGGTTTGATGCTCCTGTACAACTGGTCGTTTATTTTGTTGTCTTCAGGCAAGCTGCTGGAATCGAGTGTCTGGAGCGGGATCAAACGCTGGATCGGGCTTGTGCTTATCGCGGCAGCGGTCAGCGGGACTTTATTCCATGCGCTGAGCCGTCCCGGTTTCTTTATCAGCCTGCTGCTTGTGTCCGTGATCGGAATTTGCGGGTTCCTGGTGGAACGCCACCGCAATAAAAACCGGGGGCAGGGTGAACCGCTTCTGCCGGAAAAGCCGCACAGGCTGGAGGAAGGAAGCGGTTACCGGATCAAAGGAATTATAAAGCAGAAGAGCCGGAGCTAAAGGAATAACATCCGGCTAGCTTGTACGCCGAAATAAACGCCGAAGCCGATGAGCGAAAGTCCGGAAAGTATGGAGATGCCTTTAAGCACTCGATCCGTAAGGATATTCCGGAAGATGCTGGAGGCTGCCGCCATCGAGAAATCCCAAATGATGATGCCAATGACAATGCCTACGCTGTAGATAAGCAGCTGGTCCATCGGGAAGCTGTTAGCGGCGTCCGCCAGAATGGACCCGTAAATTCCCAGCCAGAACAAGATGGAGAGCGGGTTGAACAAAGACATAAGAAAGCCGGACAGGAAGGACTTAAGCAGCAGGGAATCTCCGCCCCTTAAAGGCTGCGTTGTTATTTTGCCGGCATCCTTAATGCTTTCGATTCCTGTATACAGCAGCACCATAAATCCGAACAGCGATAGAAAAGCTCTGATATACGGGGCATCCAGCATATGGGAGACGCCGAAATATACGGCCAGCATATAGCCAAGATCGGCGAGCAGCGCGCCTAGCCCTACAGCCCAGGCGTGCCAGAAGCCGCCGCGGATGCCTTTATCCAGCTGGGCGGCGTTGATCGGGCCGATAGGAGCAGAAAGAGATAACCCCAGAAAAATATAACCGATAAATAGGTTGATTGAAATCTCCCCCTTTTTGTAAGCTGCATTACAGCTATATTCAAACATAGAAGAGAGTAGGACAGGTTTTCAATTTCGAGGCCGCAATGTCTGCTTAAAAAATCCACTCCCCAGTCATAAACTTCCAGCAGCTCTTCATAAAATGTACGAGCCAAGGGCAACCAAGACAGGAGTGAAAACGGCTGAGCGCTAATGTTTGGTTAAGTTATATTTTGCTCGGATTAACTTTGGCCGCCCCGATTGGTCCGGTAAACTCGGCTCGGCTGGATAAAGGGATCAAAAATGGATTTTTCCATGCGTGGGTAGTTGGAGTAGGTTCGATGATTGCGGATATGATCTTTATGCTGCTGATTTATTTGGGATTGGTTCAATTTCTGAATATTACGGCAGTTCAGATCTGTTTATGGCTGTTCGGGGGAGCGGTGCTGATCTATTCGGGATTTGAAAGCGGCCTGCGCGCGAAGAAGGTGCGTCTGGATATGATGCGAAGCCGCCGCGATTCTTTAACGAGCTGTTTTATGCTTGGTTTCTTCATGTCGATTACGAGTCCGTTGTCCATTCTGTTCTGGCTGGGCATATACGGTTCTGTCCTGGCTCGGACAGCCGTGTCGCACGGGACAAGCCATCTGCTGTTATACAGCAGTATGATCTTTCTGGGATTGGCTTTGTGGGATTTATTTGTGGCCGGATTGACGACCGGTTTAAGGCGTTTGCTGAACGATACCAGTCTTATGTTGATTTCATTTCTATCCGGGCTTTCTCTGGTCGGCTTTGGGGTTTATTTTGCTTTCCAGGGCGTACAGGCTTTATTCGGCATCTAACAAAATCCTATTTTCAGAATTTTAAGCCCGGAGACCATTTTGACTTCAAAGGACAGCAGGTTCCGGTCCTGACAAAGGCATGAGTCCGTGTATAAGTTTGCAGGTTTCCCCAATAATATAGGTAGTTTCCAGCTTACCGACATTTTGAGGAGGGCCTATTTTGAAACCAACCGAACACGGACTGCTGATCGCTGCCCTCGGCGGCGTTAACGAGATCGGGAAAAACATGTACTTCATTCAGTATAAAGACGACATTGTTGTGATCGACTGCGGCTCCAAATTTCCAACGGAAAACCTGCCGGGCATTGATCTGATTGTTCCGGACATCGCGTATTTATTGGAGAATCAGGAGAAGGTACGGGCTTTAATCGTCACTCATGGACATGAGGACCATATCGGAGGAATTCCTTACCTGCTGAAGCAGCTTAATCTGCCGGTATATGCAAGCAAACTGACTTTGGGGTTGATCAAAATCAAACTCAAGGAACACGGATTGTTAAGAGAAGCTCAGCTGCACACCATCAGCGCGGATTCGGCGATGCAGGCGGGGGAGATCAACGCGACTTTCTTCTCCATCAACCATAGCATCCCGGATTGCTTAGGCATCTGCTTTCAAACCCCGGAAGGAACCGTGGTGCATACGGGTGATTTCAAGTTTGATATGTCTCCTGTGAGTGGTCCTTATCCGGACCTGCACCGGATGGCGGAGATCGGCAAGCAGGGCGTCAAGGTGCTGCTGTCAGAAAGCACAAATGCGGAAAGGCCGGGCTTTACGCCTTCTGAAAGGCAGGTAGGAGAGCATTTGCTCGATGCTTTTATCCGGGCCAAACAGCAGGTGTTTGTTTCAACCTTTGCCTCCAACGTCAACCGGGTGCAGCAGGTGATCGACGCAGCCGTCGAAACGGGGCGCAAGCTGGTATTGCTTGGCCGCAGTATGGTGAATGTCGTGAATGTTTCAATGGAGCTGGGGTATCTGCAAATCCCCGATGGTCTCCTTATTGAACCGGAAGAATCCGAACGGTATCCAGCCGATCAAATTGCGGTGTTGTGTACGGGCAGTCAAGGGGAACCTATGGCCGCGCTGTCGCGGCTGGCCAGCTCGAAACATCCCAAGATCGAAATTTTGCCGGGGGATACCGTGATTATTGCCGCAGGGCCGATTCCGGGCAACGAACGCAATCTCGCCCATGTAATCGACAATTTATATGTGCTGGGCGCCAAGGTGATTTACGGCTCCGGCAGTGCTACGGGCATGCACGTCTCCGGGCACGGCAGCCAGGAGGAGCTGAAATTGATGCTGACCCTGATGAAACCCGAATATTTGATTCCCGTTCACGGCGAATTTCGTATGCTGTATCAGCACCGGCTGCTTGCGGAGTCGGTCGGGGTGCCAAGCGATCATGTATTTATCGTGAACAATGGGGACGCTGTTCGTATTGAGGACGGCAAGGCCTCGCTAGGCCCCAAAGTACCGGCCGGCAACAGCTTTGTTGACGGCATCGGCATAGGCGAGGTTGGCAATATCGTGCTCCGGGACCGCAGACACTTGTCCTCTGACGGGATGATTATTATTGTGACTACGCTGAGCAAATCGGAGAAGACGATGCTGGCCGATCCGGAGGTCATTTCAAGAGGATTTGTGTTCGTTAGGGAATCCGAAGAGCTGATGAACCAGATCCGCGAGCTGGTGCTTTCTACGATGAACGGGCTGAACGAAGCTGAACGAAGCCAGTGGAGCGATATCAAACAAACGTTAAAGGACAACATCGGCAGGTTCATTTACAGCCAGACGAAGAAACGGCCGATGATTCTTCCAATCGTGATTGAAGTTTAGAGCAAAGCGAGGCCTGGCAGCGAGCAGCCGTCTGGCTAAAGAAGAAGCGGAGTGCAAAGAGTCCATGCTTAGGCAAGGGCTCTTTTTTGTGCGCGGACTGCTGCCAGGAGCAACAAAAAGATTTACATCATAGAGTCGAGAAATATGAAACTTTTGCCAGTCCATCAACGTCAAATCAGTTACAGGAGGTGGGAGTTCGGGAATTTGAGGACAAACATAGCCAGCAAGACAAGACGAAGGCAAGACATACACAAGCAGGAGGGTGAATTTTTTGAAAAAGATGATTAGCGCCTTGATGGCTGCTATCCTTACCACAGCGGTTGTCACACCGTTCCACTCACAGGCCGCATCCCCGATTAAAATTATAATTGACGGCAAAGAGCTGGTGACCGATCAGGCACCGCTGATTACTGGAGGCCGTACGTTTGTGCCGCTGAGAGGGATCTTTGAGGCGTTGGATGCGAGTGTTCTCTGGAACAACTCCACCAAAACGGTCACGGCTTATAAAGATGGAACTACAGTTGTGCTGAAGCTCGGCGCAAATAAAGCAACGATTAACAGCCAGACCGTATATCTGGATGCGCCCGCAGTCAGCAAGAATGGACGGACTTTGGTTCCGCTGCGTTTCGTCAGCGAATCCTTGGGACAAAACGTGGAATGGCAACCTGCAAGCAGCCGGGTGGTCATCAGCACTGCAAACGGCGGAAATCCGACCCAGAACGATGTGGGCAGCGCGCCTTATGTGGGTGTACGTACCTCCGGTCAGACAGGCACGGGCTCCGATGTCACAGTAAGCTTTGCCCGGCCGGCCAATCCGGCGAACATTTCCGGGTATCGGATTTTTATCGTCAAGGAAGCAAACGCTTCAAGCTTTACCTATGAGAAGGCCTTAACGGTCAACGCTTCCAATTACACACTCGTAGCGGCCGTTAATTCCGACCCGTCCGTCAATCTTACGGCACAGACCCGGGACGCGGACGGTAATACACTTGTGGCAGGAGCATCTTATCGGGCGTTTGTTCTGAGTGTGGGAAGAACGGGCGGTTACGCGTTATCAGCATCTTCATCAGCCTTTACCTTGTCAGGCTTGTCTGTAGCGGCTGTTTCCAACCTTGCGCTTCGCGATGCCGGAGACTACGGCGATGGACGGGATTTATCGGTCAGCTTCACCAGACCGGGCAATGATGCGAATATTTCGGGTTACCGGGTTTTTATTGTGAAGACTTCAAACGCATCGTCTTTCAGCTTATCAGCAGCGAATGCCACTTCCAGCAGCTACTACACAGCAGTCGGCAAATCCGGCAGCAGCACGCTGAATGTGACCCTGAACGCCGGAAGCCGGGACACTTCGGGTGATCTGATCCGAAATGGAGTATCCTATACGGCTTTTGTGCTTTCGGTAAGCAATCAATCCCTTTATGCCAATAAGCTCTCAAGTCCTTCAGCCGCGCTGACGTTAAATACCGTGAACACGGCTCCGGTGGTCAATTGGCTGAATGACGTATCCGATTATGGAGACGGACGCGATCTTCAGATCAACTTCACGAGGTCGGCAGACGAATCGAAGGTCGCCTATTACCGGATCTTTGTCGTCAAATCCGGAAATGCAGGCAGCTTCAGCTTGAATTCTGCGAATTCGGTGTCCTCCGGCCGTTATTATGATGTTGGCAAAACCGGCAATTCTTCGATCAGCACGATTCTGCCGTCGAATATGAAAGACGTGCAGGGCTCAGCGGTCACTACAGGCGTCTCCTACCGGGTCTTTGTGATGGCTGTATCCAATAATCCGTCGCTGTATCCGAATCTGCTGTCCGCTCCGTCCAGCCTTTTGACGTTAAACAACAACGCAATAACGGCGGTAAGCAACCTGCAGGTAGCGGATACAGCCGATTACGGGGATGGACGTGATCTCCGGGTGTCCTTCAACAGAGCCGCTAATGAGAGCGGCGTATCCGGATACCGGGTGTTCGTAGTGAAAGCAGGAGATGCCGGCAGCTTTAATGTCAATCTGGCCGGCAGCTTGTCCAGCTCTTACTACACGAGCGTATCCAAGACAGGAGGAAATCTGAGTCTTAACTTGAACAGCTATACACGTTCTGTTGACGGCGCTGCGGTTACCAAAGGCCAAAGCTACCGGGTTTATGTACTTACGATGGGGATCGGCGGCAACAACGTCTTGTCTTCGCCTTCTGCTTCCATCACGTTAACGGATAATCTGACGATTGGCGCGGCAAGCCATCTTCAAGTTTCGGACAGAGGGGACGCGGGCAATGCCAGCGACCTGAATGTCAGCTTTAACCGAGCCGCAAATGAAACGAATATCAGCAGCTACCGGATTATGGTTGTCAAAGCTTCGGAAGCGTCCAGCTTTACGCTGGCTAAGGCTAATAAAGTTACAAGCTCTTATTATAAACAGGTTAGTCCGGTGGGCAGGGACATCAGTATCAATCTGGACAACGGGCAGAGAACCGTGAATGGAGACATCATCCAGAATGGAACGTCTTACCAGGTCTTTGTCCTGTCCGTTGGCGGGTCCGGTTACAGCGGAAGCAATGCTTTGTCCGCCGCCTCCCCCGCCATCACCTTGACCAACAACCTGACTCTTCTTCCGGCGACTGAAGTAACGGCTGCTGTAAATGCTGATAATCCCGACAGACTTGACGTCAGCTTTAAGAAATCCGAGACGGAGAATCTGATTGCGGAATACCGGATTCTCGTGGTGCCTGCCGAGCGGGGAACCTTTACGCAAAGCGAAGCCAGCGCGGTAGAAAAACGGGGTTATTTGAGCACCGGGAAGGATGGGGATACGGTTCGCGGTACAGCAACGGTTGATATTACCGGGGCTGACCTGCAGGCAGGTGCTGGCTACAGGGTTTATGTACTGGCGGTATCCAACGGCTCAACCCATGCGCCGGATGTCCTGTCCGCGCCGTCCGAGCCTGTAACCCTGCCTGCGGCAACGACAGCTGATCCTTCAACTGCTCAGGGGCAAGAGCAATCCCCTGCTACCAGCGGCTCAGTGCCTGCTGCTCCTGCGGATAACACCCTGTAAGCAGAAGGAGAAGAGGGGCCCGCAAGGGCTTCAAATTTGGAATACTAAAAATTTTTTCACATCATATGTTAATTAGGGCTGGATTAATTGCCTGGTTCCTGCTATTATAATGGAAATATTTAAATGCTTGGATGAGGAGCAGTACCCGCCTGTCCGGTTGCCAGAAAGCTGCTGGTCGATGCGAAGCAGTAGAAGGATATCGGGGAACTCGCCTTGGAGCAGCCGTTTCGAAACCTGAACTTACTGTTCTGGAAGTAGCTACGGACGGATCGCCCGCCGTTATGATGGGGTTGGATAAGGAGTAAGGCTCTTTATCCGCTGAGCGTATGAACAACTGTTCATAAACTGGAGTGGTACCGCGTAAGACATGGTCTTTCGTCTCTATTGGAATTATAGAGATGAAAGGCCTTTTTTATTATAAACAGCAAATGGGAGGGGTTAAGCATGATGGACTACAACAAGTATAAACGCGGATATTTTATGCCGCCGGTAATCACGTATGACTGGGTGAAAAAGGATTATATCGATAAAGCGCCACTTTGGTGCAGCGTCGATCTCCGGGACGGCAACCAAGCACTGGTGAAACCGATGAATCTCCAAGAGAAGCTGGATATGTTCCGCATGCTGGTGAAGATTGGGTTTAAGGAAATCGAGGTCGCCTTTCCGGCTGCTTCCGATACCGAATTCCAGTTCCTCCGTACGATTATCGAAGAGAAGATGATTCCTGAGGATGTGACGATCCAGGTCCTCACGCAGTCCAGGGAACATATTATCCGCAGAACCTTTCAGGCGCTGGAAGGCGTGCCGCAAGCTATCGTACACCTTTATAATTCCACCTCGGTTGCGCAGCGTCAGCAGGTGTTCCAGAAGAGTAAAGAAGAGATCAAGCAGCTGGCGGTAGACGGAGCGATCCTGGTGAAGGAGCTGGCGGCATCAACGCCGGGGAACTTCCGATTCCAGTACAGCCCGGAGAGCTTCCCGGGTACAGAAGTGGACTATGCTCTGGAAGTATGCAACAGCGTGCTTGAGGTCTGGCAGCCGGACAGCGCCCATAAAGCGATCATCAACATTCCAACAACGGTAGAAATCGCTATGCCGCATGTTTTTGCCAGCCAGATCGAATATATCCATAAAAATCTTGCTTATCGCGACGGGGTTATTTTGTCCGTGCACCCGCATAATGACAGAGGCAGCGGTGTGACCGATGCGGAATATGCTGTGCTGGCCGGAGCGGACCGGGTAGAAGGCACTTTGTTTGGCAATGGAGAAAGAACCGGCAACGTTGACATCATCACACTGGCAATGAATCTGTATTCTCACGGCGTAAACCCGGAGCTGGATTTCAGCAATATGATGGAGATTATTGAAGGTTATGAACGCCTGACCAACATGAAAGTCTCCGAGCGTCACCCTTATGCGGGTCAGCTTGTCTTTACGGCTTTCTCCGGTTCTCATCAGGATGCGATCGCCAAAGGCATGCAGTGGAGGGAAAAACATAACTCGCCGATTTGGGATGTCCCTTATCTGCCTATCGATCCTAAAGATGTAGGCCGGAACTACGAGACGGACGTAATCCGCGTGAACAGCCAATCCGGCAAAGGCGGCGTAGGTTATATGCTGCAGCAAAGCTACGGCGTGCAGCTTCCGACCGGCATGAAAGAGGAAATGGGTTATCTGGCCAAAGGTGCCTCCGACCAGGGTGAAAAAGAGCTGACCGCTGAGGAAATCTACAGCCTCTTTAAAGCCGAATACGTCGATAATACGCAGAAATTTGATTTGCTCGACTGCCATTTCAACAAGCAGGAAGGATCGATTGTAGCTACACTTGAGATTATCCGCGGCGGCAAACGGGATAAAATCAACGCTTTGGGCAACGGACATCTGGATTCCGTAAGCAATGCTTTTAAAGCTTATCTGGGCCTGAATTATGATCTGTCCTTCTATGAAGAACATTCACTTGGCCGGGAGTCTTCGGCCCAGGCGATCGCTTATGTAGGCCTTACCTCAAACG
Source organism: Paenibacillus yonginensis (assembly GCF_001685395.1). Classification (NCBI taxonomy): domain Bacteria; kingdom Bacillati; phylum Bacillota; class Bacilli; order Caryophanales; family Paenibacillaceae; genus Paenibacillus; species Paenibacillus yonginensis. The sequence goes on from NZ_CP014167.1 coordinate 1,534,028, forward strand.
GCAAAATATATTGGGGAGCCGGTATCCACCCGGATATTATCCAGGCTTCCGTTCATGCGATGCTGGTTGCGCTTAACCGTATGGCATAGCCGAATGGCGACCTGGAGGAACGAACCGATCAGCCGATACATCTCCCATGAACCTAGACCCGCCAACTGGCGGGTTTTCTTTTTTTTACATTGGCTCTGTTAAAGTTAATTGTTAGTATTACTTATAAAAAATAGAACTTCCTAATTAATGGTAGTTCTATTTTGTAATATTTGCTTATTAAACTATCGCACCCGTTAGTTGAACAATTTATGCTTTTTTTTTATTGGTATGAATAGGATATTAAGTTCTTCATATTATTTAGGTAAATTTAGTTGCCACGAAACTCCATAACGGTCATTTAGCCAGCCAAATTTCTTACTGAATCCATAATCTCCTATTGGCATAAGTGCTTGTCCACCTTCAATGAGTTTCTGATAAAGATTGTCAAGTTCTTCTTCAGTATTACAAGTAACAAATATTGAGAATGAAGGTGTGAAGGAGAACTGATGTTTAATATTGCTGTCTATGCACATAAATTCTTGACCTTTTAAGGTGAAAGTAGCCTGCATAACAGTTCCTTCATCCCCACTTTCATTTGCACCATATCGAACAATATTTGTAATTGCTGAATCCTCAATCAGAGATGTGTAAAAATTCATTGCCTCTTCTGCGTTGCCCTCTTGAAACATTAAAAATGGTGTGACCTTTTCCATTATAAATCTACTCCTTTTAGAATCTATTTTCTAAATTATAATTCAACCTATATTATAATATCCATTCTTTTACTAACCTGTGCAACTCCATTAAAACGTTGTATCCTTCCTTTAAGCCTCCGGTGATAATTGTTAACGTTCTGGATATGGAATAGTCCCTTTGTGCGAACCTTACCATCAGACTTGAATTGATAAATATCCATCCCTTTTTCAGCAGCATATGTTTTAAAGGCACGCCAAGAATCGGTGCATAATACATTTTCGCTTGAAAGTTTATGTCCGATGGCTTTATCTAACTGTTCTTTTGTTAATCGCCCCATTCCCAACGTCTGCGAAAAAGTCATCTTTTCACGGTCTCTTGCGACCAATACACATACTTGTTCGCTGCTTATGCCACGTTTCTTAGCAGAACCTCCACGTTTACAAGGTTTTCTGTCTTTTATCTTTCTTTGCCCTTTTTCTGAGTATAGGAAACAGGTCTCGTCCATTTCAACGATACCTTCAAAATTAGATATTTCCATTTGTTTTAGTGATGATAAGAGTTTATGCCTCCAGTAAAACAATGTAACGTGAGTAACATTTCCAACTAATTTAGCAGATTTACGCAGAGAATACCCTTCTATCATACATTCGATGAATTTAATCCATTGATTGAGATGGCGTGTTCGATATAGAGCAGTATTTATGAGGTCAGTAAATGTCCTTTTAACACGCTTTACAGCGATAACGTTGCTTTTCTACTTCATCACCATCAACACTCGTTGAGTATGTGCCATACCGAACGATATGTTCTGATTCACAGTCAGGACAATGATAACCGCTCTTATTTTTGCGTTCAGATATTTCTTGCAGAACAGTTCCTGTCGAAGAAGATGCAGTAAGTGCATCAATTAAATCTCTCGTAGTCGGTGCTTTTCTTCTGGATTTAGTTTTTGTATGGTTTTAAGAATATCAGTTGCTCTCACGTTCATCACCACTTTTATATAGTTAAACCCATTATAGAACATAGGTTCCTGTGAATCAAATTATCAACAACAGGCTTTAACAGAGCCTTTACATTAGAAATGCCTACAGTTTCCGTAGAATTGCCTCTCATCCCTAAAAGGCGCTATTCCCTATAATGGGTAGGAAAGAAGTGGAAAGGAGGAAGGCTATCGAATTATGTAACCGCTAACACAATGTTGAAGAAAACGAGATAGAGGTCGTTATTCATTCCAAAACCCGGTTTTTGAGGAGGAATATAATGCGCAACAAATTTGTCGCCTTATCGCTTGTCATCAGCATGTTGTTCTCCGGTTTCTTTCTTGATGCGGGTCCGCTTACTCCATCTGCATCTGCTGCAGGAGGGTCTAATTTGACTCTGGGCAAAACGATTACCGCCAGCGGTCAGGCTGACGTCTATAGTCCGGATAACGTTAAAGACGGCAGCCAGAATACTTATTGGGAAAGCGCGAATAACGCCTTTCCGCAGTGGATTCAAGTCGACCTTGGAGCTGCCGCAAGCATTGATCAGATCGTTCTGAAGCTCCCAACGGCAAGCGGCTGGAATACAAGAACACAAACCCTTTCTGTGCAAGGCAGTATCAATGGCTCAAGTTATACAACTTTGGTCGGTTCCGCAGACTACGTCTTCTCGCCGGAATCGGGCAATACGGTTACCATAAATTTCTCGGCGGCTAATACCCGTTATGTGAAGCTTACTTTTACTGGAAATACAGGCTGGCCGGCTGCTCAGCTTTCCGAATTGGAGATTTACGGAGCCGATCCAACACCGACACCGACACCGACACCGACACCGACACCAACACCAACACCGACACCAACACCGACACCAACACCAACACCAACACCAACACCCGAACCAACGCCAACTCCAGGTCCAGGGTCGAATGTGGCTCTAGGCAAAACCATTACAGCTTCTTCTCACACGCAAAATTATGTGGAAAGCAACGCCAACGACAACAACCTGTCTACTTATTGGGAGGGCGCAAGCAATCCAAGCACGCTAACGCTTGATCTTGGATCGAACCATGATATTTCCTCAATTGTGCTCAAGCTGAATCCAGACCCGGTTTGGTCCTCGCGCACCCAAACCATTCAAGTGCTTGGCCACAATCAGAGCACAACGAGCTTCAGCAGCCTGGTCGGGGAAAAAGCCTACACGTTTGATCCGGCTTCCGGCAATTCGGTCACTATTCCGGTAACGGCTACGGTTAAACGGCTGCAGCTGAATATCAGTTCAAATACAGGAGCTCCGGCAGGCCAAATCGCCGAGTTTCAGGTATTTGGCACTCCGGCGGCCAACCCGGATCTGACGGTCACCGGATTGGCCTGGACGCCGGCTTCTCCGGCTGAGAACAACTCTTTTACGCTTAACGCGGTTGTCAAGAACAACGGAACCCACGCGGCGGGGGCGACGAGCGTGAACTTTTATTTGAACAATGAGCTTGCCGGCTCATCGCCTGTCGGGGGATTAGCCGCAGGGGCAAGCACAACGGTTTCTTTGAATGTGGGCAGCAAAACCGCGGGCACCTATTCCGTCACAGCTAAAGTAGACGAAAATAATGCCGTGATCGAAACGAATGAGAGCAATAACAGCTATACGAGTCCAGCTTCGCTTGTAATTGCTCCGATATCCAGCTCGGACCTGATCGGAACCGTCGCCTGGTCGCCTGCTACACCGCAGGCCGGAAATGCCGTCAGCTTCAGTGTTACCCTGAAGAATCAGGGAACCATCGCGACGGCGGGCGGGGCACACGGCATTACGGTTGTCCTCAAAAATGCTTCCGGAGCAACGCTTCAAACATTCACCGGTTCTTACAACGGTTCGCTTGCTGCCGGGGCTTCGGCTAATGTGGCTCTACCGGGCAGCTGGACCGCGCAAACCGGCAGCTATACAGTAACAACTACAATCGCTGCGGATGCCAATGAAGTGGGCTCAAAACAATCGAACAACACAACGACCAACAATTTTGTCGTTTACGGCGCCCGCGGAGCGAGCATGCCATACAGCCGCTATGACACCGAAGATGCGACCCGGGGCGGCGGCGCCGTATTAAAGACAGCACCTACCTTCGACCAGTCCTTGACGGCTTCGGAAGCTTCAGGCCAAAGCTACATTGCTTTGCCGTCGAACGGTTCCTATGCCGAATGGACCGTGAAGCAGGGGCAAGGCGGAGCAGGCGTAACCATGAGATTTACGCTGCCGGATACGGCTGACGGCATGGGGCAAAACGGTTCTCTCGACGTCTACGTTAATGGAACCAAAGCCCAAACAGTGTCGCTTACTTCGTATTACAGCTGGCAGTACTTTTCGGGTGACATGCCGGCCGACTCGCCAAGCGGCGGACGTCCGCTGTTCCGCTTCGACGAAGTGCATTTTAAACTGGATACGGCACTGAAAGCCGGCGATAAAATCCGCATCCAGAAAAATAACGGGGACAGTCTCGAATACGGGGTCGACTTCCTCGAAATCGAACCGCTGCCTGCACCTGTGCCTCGTCCGGCCAACTCGGTGTCCGTGACCGATTTCGGCGCGGTAGCGAATGACAACCAGGATGATTTGGCCGCGTTTAAGGCGGCGGTAAACGCTGCCGTCTCCGGAGGCAAAGTCCTGTACATTCCGGAAGGCACCTTCCATCTCTCGAGCATGTGGGAGATTGGCTCAGCGAATAACATGATCAACAATATTACGATTACGGGAGCCGGCATTTGGTATACCAATCTGCAGTTCACCAACCCTAACGCAGCGGGCGGAGGCATTTCGCTCCGGATCTCCGGCAAGCTGGATTTCAGCAATGTGTACATGAACTCCAATCTGCGTTCGCGTTACGGCCAAAACGCCATCTACAAAGGTTTCATGGACAATTTCGGCACCAATTCCGTTATCCATGACGTCTGGGTGGAGCATTTCGAATGCGGCATGTGGGTTGGCGATTATGCGCATACGCCGGCCATTTACGCAAACGGCTTGACGGTGGAGAACAGCCGCATCCGCAACAATCTGGCGGACGGCGTCAATTTTTCACAGGGCACCAGCAATTCTACCGTGAGGAATACGAATCTCCGCAACAACGGGGATGACGCTCTTGCTGTCTGGACGAGTGACACCAACGGCGCTCCTGCCGGCGTGAACAATACCTTCTCTTATAACACGATTGAGAACAACTGGCGGGCAGGCGGCATCGCTTTCTTCGGCGGAAGCGGCCACAAAGCGGACCACAACTACATTAGTGACTGTGTTGGCGGCTCCGGCATCCGCATGAATACGGTGTTCCCGGGCTACCACTTCCAGAACAATACGGGCATTTTGTTCTCCGATAATACAATCGTCAATTGCGGTACCAGCAAAGACTTGTATAACGGCGAACGCGGCGCGATTGATTTGGAAGCTTCTAACGACGCCATCCGGAACGTCACGTTTACCAACATCGATATCATCAACAGCCAGCGTGATGCCATTCAGTTCGGCTATGGCGGCGGCTTCCAGAACATTGTGTTCAACAACATCACGATCAACGGAACCGGTCTGGACGGCGTGACCACCTCCCGGTTCTCCGGCCCGCACCTCGGCGCGGCCATCTTCGCTTACACCGGCAACGGTGCGGCTACGTTTAATCGTCTGGTAACCAGCAATGTGGCTTATCCGGATCTGTATTACATCCAGAACGGATTTGGCTTGACGATCAACAATTAAGATTTGGAAAAGAGGGGTCCGACTTGGTCGGGCCTCTTTTTTTGAACTTTTATTCTCTGGGCACAAATGAGATACTGGTTGGAAGACGGGTTATTAAATCCGCAGGCACTGAAAGACCCTATCATCCGATTCGCGATTAGGATCTGTTTGGAGGAAATTCATGTGAAACCGATTCAAACTACGAAACAAGCGCTCAGGCGTTTTCTGCTCGAGACGCAGCTTTTGCCGAGCGTGAGCGTGGAGGCGGATGGCGATCAGGAGGCTCAACCTGCCGCTACGCATCAAAAGGTGTTAGAGGTTCTGCGTCATTTGGAATGTGTGCAAATTGACCCGGTGGCCGCTGTCAAACCCAATCAGCATTTGGTGCTTGCCGCCCGGATTCCCGGCTATCAGCCGTCCTTATTAAACGAGCTTCTGCGGGATAGAGCCGTGTTCGAATATTTTGCAAATGCAGCGTGCGTGATCCCGATGGAGGATTATCCGGTCTTTGAACCGGTTCGCAGGCGCATTTTCAGTCAGCTTGACAGCCGGCTCGAGGAGATCCGGCCGGTTGCGGACGAGGTTTTGAGCAAGCTGGAGCAGGAAGGCCCGCTTCCTGCCAAAGCTTTTCAATCCGATCAGAAGGTCCAGGGTTATTGGGATAATACGGCCAAAACCAAAGCGAGTTCCCACGCGATCAACCTGCTGATGGACATGGCGGAAATTCAGATCGTCGGCCGTGAAGGCAACCAGCGCCTCTTTGATTTAACCCGCCGGAGCATTCCCGGCAAATGGCTGGGGCTTGCGGATACGATTACGGAGGCTGAAGCGCTTGAGGGCATGCTGCAAAAATATTTCCGGGCTTACCGGGTTTTCGAACCCTCGGATCCCCGTTTGGGATGGCAGCGCCTCACGGCGAAAGACCGCCGGGAGACGTTAGCCAGAAGGAAGGCAGAAGGCGAACTTGTTCAGCTGGAGGTGGAGGGCGTCAAAAGCGGTTACTACATCCTAGCCGCTGATCTAAACCGTCTGCTGTTTCATCAGGCGGCAGAAGAGCGAGAGGATTCGCATGGGTTTCCCGCTCCCGTCCGGTTCCTTCCGCCGCTGGATAATTTGTTATGGAGCCGGAAACGTTTGGAGGACTTGTTCGACTTCGAATACCGCTGGGAGATTTATACGCCGGCCGTCAAACGGAAATACGGCTACTACGCCATGCCGATTTTGGCCGGCGACCGGCTGATCGGCCGGATGGATCCGCGGCTTGACACCAAAAAACAGCATTTAACCGTTCGGCTGCTGCAGATCGATCCTGGAATTGACTATACATCCGAACTCCGGCAAAGCGTGGAGCAGGAGCTTGAACGTTTTGCCAAAGTCCACGGGGCTCTTACGCTCACGGTTCAAAACGTGCAGATCGGCGAACAAGCCGCCATCGAATCAAACGAAGATTGACAGCGTTTTCGAATATTGAATATGATGAGGGTGCCGGAAAATGGAGGAGGAACCGAGGTACATATTCATTACCGGGGCTAACCCGGGGCGGGGGAAGAAATGCTGATTGAATCCAAGCTATAGGCAGCTGAAAGGAGCGTTATCCGAATGAATAAAATCGACGAACCCAATATCGACGAACCTAATAAACCTGAGGACCGGGGCGTCACCAGCATACTGGAGACGATCGACGTACAGACCGGAGAAAGGGGGGTGCTGGCCGAGTTCGAGGAACTGATCGAAGCGCCGAACTGGACCCGGGATGGGCGGACGCTTATCTATAACAGCGGCGGATCGCTGTTTAAATTTGATTTGGAAACAAGGGAGAGCACCCGGATGAACTCCGGTTTTGCAAACCGCTGCAACAACGATCATGTCCTGTCGCCGGATAACCGGCGGGTAGCGGTCAGTCATCACACCAAGGAGGACGGCAAGTCCAGAATTTATATTTTCCCGATGGTCGGCGGAAAGCCGGAGCTGATCACGGCAATGGCGCCAAGTTATTTGCACGGCTGGTCGCCGGATGGCAGCACGCTTGCTTACTGCGCGGAACGCGGCGGCGTGTTTAATATCTATACGATCCCGGCCGAAGGCGGAGTGGAGACTCAGCTGACGCATACGCCAGGTCTTGACGACGGGCCGGAATATTCGCCGGACGGCGCGCATATTTGGTTTAATTCCACGCGGACCGGGCTGATGCAGGTTTGGCGGATGAACCCGGACGGCAGCGAACAAACGCAGGTGATGGAGGAAGACAGCAACAATTGGTTCCCACATGTTTCGCCTGACGGTACCAAAGTGGTTTATATCGCTTACCGCAAAGGGGATGTCGACCCGGCGGATCATCCGCCGAACAAACAGGTCCAGCTTCGGATGATGGACTATGACGGCGGGAACATCCGCGTTTTGGCCGACCTGTTTGGAGGACAAGGGACAATCAATGTCAACTCGTGGTCCCCGGAAAGCCGGCAGATTGCTTTTGTCAGCTACCGATTGAGGGGATAAGCCGCAAATTCATGTGTTTGATCTGTTTCGTTTCGGCTAAATGGGCTCATGGAAGGCCCGGAAAAAAGAAAACCATCTTCCGTCCCTTTCGGGCGGAGGATGGTTTTTCACTTTCAGCCCACTGTTCAATCATCGTTCACTGTTACCAAGCGGCTACCGTGCCGTCTGTCCGGGAATCCGTCCCCCCGCAAAACACACCGGTATCCGGGTCCCGCCAGATGATTTGCCCGCGGCCGAAAGATCCGGAATCGAGCGTAATCCGGATATCATGCCCGAGCCGGGCGAGCGCCTGCGCGGTAGCGTTGGGAAAGGTTGGTTCCACAAGCACCGTTTTCCCGCCCGTCCACTGCCATCTTGGCGCATCCAAAGCGGCCTGGGGATGAAGGCCGTAGTCGATCGTATTCATCACTACCTGCATATGGCCCTGGGGCTGCATGTATCCGCCCATGACGCCAAACGGGCCGATGGCCTGGCCGTTTCTCGTCAGGAATCCGGGAATGATCGTATGATAAGTGCGTTTGCCGGGCTCCAGCCGGTTGTCATGTCCGTCCTCAAGCGAGAAATCGCTGCCCCGGTTCTGCAGGGCAATGCCGGTTCCCGGCACAACCAGTCCTGAACCGAAGCCCATATAATTGCTTTGGATAAAAGAGATCATGTTGCCTTCGCCGTCGGCCGCCGCCAGATACACCGTCCCGCTCGCATGCGGGTCCCCGGCCTCGGGCTGGAGCGCACTGGCGCCGATCAGCTCCCTGCGGCGGGCTCCGTATTCCTCGGACAGCAGGCGCGTTATGTCCGCCTTCATGTGGCGGCTGTCCGTTATATATTTCTGGCCATCCGCGAAAGCCAGCTTCATCGCTTCAATCTGGCGGTGGAAGTTCTGCACTTCATCGGCGCCGAATTCAAATCCTTTGGCGATGTTGAGCGCCATCAGGGCGACGAGCCCCTGTCCGTTCGGAGGGATTTCCCATACGTCATAACCCCTGTAGGCCGTGCTGATCGGCTGCACCCATTCCGGCTGGTAGGCCGCCAAATCGTTTGCCTGCAAATAACCGCCGGCCTGGCGCACGAACCCTGCGATCCGTTCCGCAAGCTCTCCTCTGTAAAAAGCTTCCGCTCCCGTTTCACCGATCAGGCGCAGCGTTGAGCCATGGTCCGGAGAACGCCACATTTCCCCGGGTCTGGGCGCACGGCCTGCCGGTGCGAAGGTGGCAAACCAGGGCTCAAAGCACTTGTCGGTAAAAATATCCCGGAAACGCGCATAAGCTTTCTCCCAAAAATAAGCGACCGTCGGCGAAACGGGGAACCCGTTCTCTGCGTAGTCAATGGCCGGCTGCAGCACCTCGCTTAAAGGCAGACGTCCGAAGCGGCGGGACAGCTCCGCCCAGCCGCCCGGCGTTCCCGGCACGGTGACGGGCAAAGCGCCGAACGTGGGCATTTTCGTATGTCCGGCGGCTTTGACGGCCTCTCTGGTTATCGACATTGGGGCGGGGCCGCTCGCATTTAATCCATGCAGCTTGCCTTGGGTCCACACCAGAGCGAAAGCATCGCTGCCAATGCCGTTAGCGTTAGGCTCTACAACAGTCAGTGCTGCGGCTGTCGCGATAGCCGCATCGATGGCATTGCCGCCGCTCCGTAGAATCTCTAGGCCGGCCTGAGCAGCCAAAGGCTGTGAGGCTGCAACCATGCCGTTACGGGCAAAGAGAGGTCTACGGTAAGCGGGGTGAGGCTGGTAATACGAATCAAACATAAGGAAGCACCTCCCTTTTTTTCATTAGATTATGAAGGAAATCTTCCAAAACATCCAGTATAAATTCTGGCGTTTTATGCCGCTTTCGGCAAGGAGTTGAGAATGTATCAAATCACTCTTTCCGTTTGGTCCGGCATGCACTATACTGGGGAAGGAGTAAATTGAAGCGCTTTCTAAATAACTGGGAAGTGCGGTTGTTATGTCTGAATGAGAAGCTTTCAGCAAGAGGGCTTAAGCGTGTACAACAGGGATGGAGGAATTTGAAATGGCTAAATTAAAGGTTACGGTTTGGAATGAATATCGCCATGAACGGGAAGATGCCAAGGTAGCAGAGATTTATCCGGCTGGGATTCATCAGGCGATCGGCGGCTATTTGGGGCAGGACAGCACGCTGGAGGTACGTACAGCGACACTGGATGAGCCTGAGCACGGTTTGACGGATGAAGTATTGGCTGAGACGGACGTGCTGATCTGGTGGGGGCATGTGGCGCATCACGAGGTGAAGGATGAGATTGTGCAGAAGGTAAGAGATCGAGTTCTGGACGGCATGGGACTGATCGTGCTGCATTCCGCACATGCTTCGAAAATCTTTGAAGCTCTGCTCGGCACGCATACCGGCCAGCTCAAATGGCGGGAAGCCGGCGAGAAGGAACGGTTGTGGGTCGTAGAACCGAATCATCCGATTGCCGCAGGATTAGGCGAATATATTGAAATTGCCCATGAGGAAATGTATGGGGAACGTTTTGAAATTCCGGCACCGGATGAACTGGTCTTCATTTCCTGGTTCGAGGGCGGGGAAGTGTTCCGCAGCGGCTGCTGCTACCGCCGGGGCAAAGGCAAGCTGTTCTATTTCCGTCCTGGACATGAAAGCTTTCCGACCTATCACCATCCCGATGTGATCAAGGTCATTTCGAATGCGGTCCGCTGGGCAGCTCCTGTCGCCGGTTCTAAGGTTACGTACGGCCGGGTGGAGCCTCTTGAAGCCCTTAAAGTCACGGAGCATGTTTGAGCATTTGGGGTTGATCTGATTCAGCCGCTTGCAGGAGGCCTTAAGCCGGGGAAGAAAAGAAGCCGCGTTCGTGCGGCTTCTTTTTGTCTGCTTGTGCAGAAAGAGCTTTTTCATCCTTGGGTGAATGACTTGGCCGGATAATGGACAAGCTTTAGTTACCAGAAAATGGTTTGTTTGGGAGGCGAAAATGGATAATTTCCGTGAAAAATGGCGCAGCCGACGTTATAAAGCCCATGTCAGCATTCTTGGAACCACTCAGCTGCATAAAAGAAACCCTTATACAATCGGCTTTTGGTCTATGGCTTTTCCAGGTTTTGGTCACCTGCTGCTTAACAAATACCTGCGTGGTTATGTTCTTGTTCTCTGGGAAATGTTCATCAATCAAAAGATCCATCTGAATGAAGCCATGGTCTTCACTTTTAACGGAAACTTTCAGGCCGCACGCGAGGTGTTGGACCCTAACTTTACTTATCTCTATATACCGGTTTATTTATTCGCCATTTGGGACAGCTACCGGACCGCTGTGGATATGAACAAGGTGTACATCCTTGCGGTAAGGGAAAATGCGCCCTTTAATGAATTCAGTATCGGTGCGCTCGAAGTCAATTACCTGGATAAACGCAAGCCTTGGGTATCGGTTGTATGGTCTATGGGGGTACCGAGTGTAGGTCAGCTGTATCTTCATCGGATCGTGCTGGCGGTTTTTATCCTGGTGACAACGATCGTGCTGGTGTGGGAATCCCATTTTATTCTGGCCGTTCACTACCTGATCCTCGGGGATCTTGCCAGTTCCAACCGGGTTCTGAATGCCCAGTGGCTGCTGTATTTTCCATCGTTCTATTTCTTTACTATCTACGATGCATATACCAATACGATAGAGAATAACAAACTATTTGATTCGGCAATGAAAACGTTCTTGTTACAGAAATACCAGCCTCAGGGCAAACATGTTACGGTAGGAGAAAAGGTGAGCTGATGCAGATTTTTGCTACTTTCGAATATACGTCGCTCCTCGAAATCGCCATTTCGGAGCTTGAGGAGAAAGGTATTACGGAGATCTATGCCGTGCCCCTTGATCTTCGCAAGCAGGAGCCCCGCCTCATGGACAGCATTCACCGGGCTGATGGACTCTCATTTATTGATAAAGGAATGGTGTTTGCCTTTATGCTGTCGACCATAGGGGCAAGCAAAGGTTTTGTTTGGCCAGGAGGCCCTATTATCTGGGGGCTGGCCGGGGCGGTAACCGGATTTACGTTTGGAATCCTGGTGAACTGGGTCATATATTTGGCGAAAAGGCATAAGAACCAAACCGAAATCCGCAAAGGCAAAAAGGGAGATGTCATCTTAATAGTCACCTGCGAGGAAAATCAGATTTCCGTTGTAGAGGATATTTTGTGAGATCATAGAGCGTATGGTCTAGCAAAAACCAGATAACAAGCTTTATGTCTGTTCCTCTCCCTAATCCTCCAATCCCTGGGCTTTGCCGGAATCTTGCTCTCGTAGCCTAAAGACCTTTTAAGTTTACGTATCCTGAGGGTATACTTGGCTTCAGGAGGTGATCAGGTTGCACATGCACAAGGAATTGTTCGACCATATCTATGAGACCGTGGCCAGGAAAGAGAGTACCTATGACGGCGTTTATTATACCTGCGTTAAAACCACCCGTATCTTCTGCCGTCCCTCCTGCCGGGCAAGGACACCTTTTCCTCAAAACATTCTATTTGCAACTTCTGTACAAGAAGCGATCGATGCGGGCTTTCGTCCCTGCAAACGCTGCAGGCCGGAGCTGCCGGGCAGGCAAACGCCGGATGAGCGGCTGGCGGCTGAAGTGAACAGGCTGCTGAAGCAAGGGATCAACGGGCCTATTACGCTTCAGGAGATTGCTGATATGCTTGCGATCAGTCCTTTTCACCTGCAGAGGCTTTATAAGCGGGTCACCGGTTCCACGCCTGCCGTGTACCTGCAGGAGCTCCGGTTAGCTGAAGCAAAAATAAGGCTTGAAAGCGGCGATGATGCCGGAACGATTGCAGCCGTCGCCAAGGCGGTTGGATATCGCAGCCATTCCCATTTCACAGCCTGGTTCAGCCAGGAGACAGGGATGACGCCGAGTGAATACCGCAACGTACATAAGGAAAGGGGCAGGCAAGGATGAGCAGATCTGTGGTTTATTGGGCAGAAACTGAGCCGGGGGAGGATTCATGGACCTTGCTTGCGACAGAACAGGGAATATGCCGAGTTCTATATCCGGGGGACTCCCCGGATCGCTGGAGCAGCTGGCTGAAACGTCTGGCACCTGGAGCAGAGCTGGAGGAGAACAGGGCAGCCATAACGCGTTTTGGAATCTTTGAGTTATGGGACGATTATTTTAAAGGCAAACCGGTCTCCTTCGATTCCGTACCGCTGGATGGATTCGGCACGCCGTTTCAATTGGAGGTTTGGTCCAAGCTGCAGCAGATTCCTTACGGTACGGTCTGGACTTACCGAGAGCTGGCTGCTTCCATCGGCCGGCCTCAAGCGGTTCGTGCAGTTGGAACGGCAAATGGCGCCAATCCGCTGCCGGTTTTGGTGCCATGCCACCGCGTGATCGGCTCGAACAGGACCTTGGTCGGTTACCGAGGAGGTCTGGCGATGAAGGAACGGCTGCTGCAGCTGGAAGGAGTGGTAGCCGTTGAACCGAAAGGACACGAACGTTTCCGGCACTGATTTCTATATTCCGGTTCCTGAAGGTTTTCAATTTGCCCACTGTCTTGATTATTTAGGAAGGTCGGAAGAAGAATGCCTCTATGAGATTCACGGACAAGCGGTACGCAAGCTGTTTGTTCTCAGCGACCGGCTCGTGCTGCTCGAATTCAGCAATGACGGCAGCCGCCGGATTCAGGCGGCAGTTCTGCATGGAGGTCCCTTACAGGATTCCGAGCAGCAGATGGTGGAGAAATACGTTCGCGAATGGTTTGATTTGGAACGGAATTTAGAACCCTTCTACTCGCTTGCCGCTGAGGATGTCCTGTTAAGCAAGGTTGTGAAATCGCTTTACGGATTGCGGATCGTAGGCATCCCCGATCTGTTTGAGGCGCTTTGCTGGGCTGTATTGGGTCAGCAGATTCATTTGTCTTTGGCTTATGCGCTTAAGAGAAGGGTTACCTATGCTTATGGGAGCGCGTTGGACTGGAACGGCACCCGTTATTATAGCTTTCCTTCTCCAAAGCAGCTGTTGGCTGCATCACCGGAAGAGTTGGGGGCTATGAAGGTATCCCGCGCCAAAAGCGCAGCTCTGCTGGAAATTGCCCGGAGCATGGAGAGCGGAGAGTTAAACCGGGAGATGCTGCTTGGACTTGGGGATTATGAGCAGATGGGAGAGAGGCTTCAGCGCATCAAGGGGGTTGGCCCCTGGACGTCCCACTATGTCCGGATGCGGTGTCTGGGAGATTCAGGGGCGTTCCCGATTGGGGATGCGGGTCTGCGCAATGCCGTCAAGTCGGCGGCAGGGCTCGCGGTCAAGCCTGACGAAGCTTGTCTCCGCGAGCTCTTCCTCCCTTGGAAGGGGTGGGAGGCTTACGCGACCTTTTATTTATGGCGAACCTTATATTAGCTTTAGCTCTTGCTGCGGAATTTCCGGAACGCGCTGACGATCAGTATAAGGAGGACCATGAGACAAACGCTGATGCTTAGGCGGTTCTGCGCATCAAACAAGAACAGCAGCGCGATTATGCCAAGGCAAGCCACGGCCGCAAAGTTGATATATGGGGCCCCCCACAGCCTGAAGGTCGGCTGGACAGGATAAACCTTGCGCAGCTTAAGCTGCGCGAGGCAGAACGTCATCCACACGAGCAGAACTACAAATCCCGGCACTGCCATCAGCACCCGGAAGAGCTGGTCCTGGGCGAAGAAGCCAAGCAGGGCACCGGCAACCAGAAGCACCGAAACCAGCTTCAAGGTTTGATACGGAACGCCGCGTTTCGAAACCTGTGCCAGCGCGGAAGGAGCCTCCCCGGCAGCGGCCATCGCATGCAGCATCCGGGTGGCCCCGTATACACCGGAGTTAGCCGCCGACAGCACAGCGGTTACAAGAATGAAATTCATGACATGCGCCGAACCCTTCAGACCGGTATAATTCAGCACCTGGACAAAAGGACTGCTGGTGCCGCTCAGCTCGTTCCACGGAATCAAGGCGCAAATGACCAGGATCGGGAGCGTGTAGAACAGAATAACGCGAAGAATAAAGCTGCTTACAAGACGCGGAAGGATTTTGTCCGCGTTTTCGGTTTCGCTCAGCGTAAGGCCGATCAGCTCAGACCCGCCGTAAGAGAACGTTACGACCAGCAGGGCGGAGAAAATGGCCGTCCAGCCATTTGGAAGAAAACCGCCATGTGCGGTCAAATGGTGCAGACCCGGAGCCGCAGCATCCCCGGTTCCCCGAATGACACCAAAGAGAACCAATATGCCAAGAACGACAAACAGAACGATCATGGCAATTTTGATTCCGGCCAGCCAGAACTCCACCTCGCCAAAGCTGTTCACGCTCATCATATTGATCATAATGATCAGCGCGGCGCAGGCCAGGCTGAGAACCCACAAAGGGACGGAAGGAAGCCAATATTGCAGAAAGCTGCCGGCCGCTATGATTTCAATGACACATACAGCCAGCCACATAAAGCAGTAAAGCCAGCCTAATATAAACGAGGTTCGTTCCCCAAACGCTTCCCGTACAAAATCTTTCATGTTCCGGCCCGGATATACCGTCGCCATCTCGGTCATGGCGCCCATAACCACCAGCAGCAGAAGCCCTGCCAGTATGTAGGTCAGGATAACTCCCGGCCCGGCCAGCCCGATCGTTTCGGCGCTGCCTTTAAAGATGCCCGTTCCGATTACACCGCCCATAGCCATTAAGGTAATATGCCGCGGCTGCAATTTCTTCTGAAGTGTATTGCGGGGTTCTTTGCTCATAACATCCTCCTGCCAAAACAGCAAACTTTTATTTAGTATTTTCCAGTATACAACCTCTTTACTAAAAACAATATGACTTTTACCGGATAAGGTTCTGTCGGTTTGGCGGATGCGGGTATAGGCGCGAGGGGAAGCTGCAATTTGCCTCACGGCGTTTGTCTTGATACGGGTATACTCAAGTATAGTAGCTATCTTGGATATAATTAAGTGAAGATCTTTTCACTTCTTCAAAACCGGACATAACTTATATAAAATGTAAGCGTAACAAAACAAAGGTTAGAAAATGAGAACGTTAGAGAGACAAACAAATCCATGACAGGAGGAATGCCGGATGAAATACAGAAGACTCGGAGGCAGCGGCCTAAAGGTGAGCGAAATCAGCTTGGGAAGCTGGCTTACATACGGGGGTTATGTAGAGTGGGAGAACGCGGTTAATTCCATTAAAACCGCTTATGAGCTGGGCATTAATTTCTTCGATACAGCCAACGTTTATGAAAGAGGGGCTGCTGAGGAGCTGGTCGGGAAGACACTCAAGGAATATCCACGCGAATCCTACGTGCTGGCAACCAAAGCTTTTGGGAAAATGGGCGAAGGTCCCAATGACAAAGGTTTGTCCCGCAAACACATCATCGAGCAGGCCAATGCAAGCCTGAAGCGGCTCGGCCATGATTATGTGGATATCTTCTACTGCCATCGTTATGACCAGGAGACTCCACTCCATGAAACGCTGCGCGCGATTGACGATCTCGTCCGCCAGGGCAAGGTGCTTTATGTAGGCGTTAGCGAATGGCAGGCTTCGCAAATGGCCGAAGCGCTTGCGTTGGCCGATCGGTACCTGCTGGACCGGATCGTCGTGAATCAGCCGATCTACAACATGTTTAACCGGTACATTGAGCAAGAGGTCATTCCGCTTGGCGAACGCTCCGGGATCGGACAAGTGGTCTTCTCGCCGCTGGCGCAAGGCCTGCTGACAGGCAAATACACTTCGGTTTCGGAGCTTCCGCAGGACAGCCGCGCAGCGAAGCTGGAGGGCATGCGCAAGGGAATCACCGAGGAGAAGCTAGAGAAGGTCCGCAGGCTTGAAGCTGTGGCAGGGGAGCTCGGCATCAGCGTCAGCACGCTTGCGCTTGCCTGGATCCTGCGCCAGCCGAACGTGGCCAGCGCTTTGATCGGCGCAAGTCGTCCGGAGCAGGTTGCGGAAAATGCCAAAGCCTCGGGTGTTGAGCTGAGTGATGATGTATTGGCGCGGATTGAGGACATTTTGAACTAGCCGAGAGGGGGAGAAAAGGGTGGCAAAGGTAGTTATAACCGGCGGCAGCGGCATGCTGGGCCGCTGGGTCGTCAAACATTTTGTAGAGCAGGGCTATGAGGTGCTTAACGTGGATACACGCCGACCTGAAGAAGAGCTTTGCCCTACGCTGATCGCTGATTTGGAGAACTTGGGCGAAACCTACAGCGTACTGGCCGGTGCGGACGCGGTCGTTCACCTGGCTGCGATTCCGGCCGCGCATATCCGGACGCCGGAGGTGACCTTCCGCAACAACGTGATGTCCACCTATAACATTCTAGAGGCGGCCGCTGGCCTTGGCATCCGCAAAGCAGTTATCGCTTCGAGCGAATCCTCGTATGGGATCGTATTTGCGGTCAACCCTCCATCTCCGCAGTATGTGCCGATTGACGAGAAACATCCTCAGCTGCCGGAAGACAGCTATGGATTGTCCAAGGTTGTGAACGAGAAAACAGCGGAGATGTTTCATCGGCGGACCGGCATGCAGGTCGTATCGCTGCGCCTTGGCAACGTCATTCCTCCGGAATGGTATGCACGATTCCCTTCCTTTATTGATAAGCCTGAGGAACGGGATCGGATTCTTTGGAGCTACATTGATACACGCGACGCCGCCGTTGCCTGCAGGCTGGCAATTGAAACGGATGGCCTTGGCGCCGTTGCCTTAAACATTGCGTCGGATGATTCCAGCATGAATGTTCGCAGCCGCGAACTGATGTCTGCCCGTTATCCCGGCGTAACCGATATTCGGGCACCGCTTGAGGGTTATGAAACCCTGCTCAGCAATGAACAAGCGAAAAAGCTGCTTGGCTGGCAGCCGACGCACAAGTGGCGCGAAGAGGTTGGGATACAGAGATCGGTATAAAGAAAAGGTAAAATTGAGAAAAGGTAGAATACCATCGGGTTCTTTAATGTGAACGGCGCCCGGTTATCCGTCTTAGACATTGTCCATTTCACTTCGAACCTCTATACTAGGAGCAATACATAGTGAGGGGCTGAGTTGTCTTGGAGATTAAAAAGGATGATTTGACCGGCGCGGCCGTCATTGCGCTGCTGGAGGAGCATTTACAGGATATGTTTGCTACTTCTCCGCCGGAAAGCGTACATGCGCTTGATCTTGAAGGCTTGAGAAAGCCGGAAATGACCTTCTGGACAGCTTGGGAGGGGAACGAACTGCTCGGCTGCGGGGCGTTAAAGGAATTGGATGCCGGGCATGGTGAAATCAAGTCGATGAGGACTTCTTCCGGCCACAAGCGCAAGGGCGTAGCGGAAGCGATGCTGAACCACATTCTTCAGGCGGCCCGCGAAAGAGGCTACAAACGGCTCAGTCTGGAGACCGGTTCCATGGCTTTTTTTTGAACCGGCGCGCAAGCTATATGAGAAGCTGGGATTTGGTTACTGCGAACCGTTCGCCCATTATACTGACGATCCGAACAGCGCATTTATGACCAAGGAAATTTAATTTAGAGTGTTGCAAGCCGAATAAGAGTGAGGGAGCATACCTGACGTAAGCCAGGATGCTCCTTTTTTGTCTTTCTGGCCCGCTTAACTAGGACTGAATTAATGTCACGTATAACACGGATTTCGAATGTTCTCTACTCCGGTAAGAGAATTCCTCTTCTCCCGATACCCGAATGGCCTGTCCATGAGCGATCTCGACGCCTTGCCCGTCTGCGTATACCGTCCCGGCTCCTTCCAGCAGCGTGGCGTAAAGACAAGCTCCCGGATGTTTATGAACGGGCAGCTGCTGCCCCGGGTCGAAAGTCAGTACAAACACCACACGTCCCGGTTCTTGAAACAGGATCTTTTTGGTGAACGGGCTGTTTGGGTAGGGATGAGGATGGGGCCCGGCCGAAAAATGTTGGATATCCATAGGTTTTACACTCCTTTGCTTATTCCTGTGCTTATATCGTACGTTCCTGCCGCACTTCAAATTGTGATTATGATCACAAAGTTGGCAGTTTGGCGATGGTAATTTGGAAGCAAGCCAAGCCAACCTTTTTAGACAAGGGTTGGAAATCAGGAGGGGAACGTCCATGAGCGAGTTGATTAACAACCGGGAACATTACAAAGAAGCCAATGCCGAACGGCTGGCCGCCCTAAAAGAGATCATCAAAGAATTGCATAACGGAACCAGTGTGGAAGAGGTTCAAGACCGTTTTCACCAAGCTGCAGGGGACATTTCGGTCGCTGAAATTTCAGCCTTGGAACAATCTCTGATGGAGGAAGAGGGCATCCCGGTAGAAGAGGTGCAGCGGCTGTGCAGCGTTCATGCGGCCGTATTTAAAGGTTCTATTCAGGAAGTCCATAGATCCGCTAAACCGGAGGAACAGCCGGGTCACCCTGTCCATGTGTTCAAGATGGAAAATCAGGAAATCGACCGGCTTGTCCGCTTTACGATTTCACTGCATGCCGGGCGGTTCCGGGAAGACGATAACGAGCAAAACCGCCTCAAGCTGCTCGCTGACCTCGGACTGCTTTACGATGTGGATAAGCATTACAGCCGTAAAGAGAATCTGCTGTTTCCTTTTCTTGAGAAGTACGGCATTCATGGACCAACCCAAGTGATGTGGGGAGTAGATGACGGAATTCGTCTGGGCATCAAGGAGCTGAAAGCCAAGCTGACAGACTATAACGGAGATCGTGAAGGCTTGCTTGGGCTGCTGGACCGGGTGATGAACGAAGTGACCGACATGATCTTTAAGGAGGAACATATTTTACTGCCGATGGCTCTTGAGAAATTAACGGAAGATGAGTGGGTTCAAATCGCTGCCGAAACCGAAGAAATCGGGTACTGCCTTATTTCACCGGAGCAGCGGTGGATTCCGGAACGTGCCCCGGAACCCTTTGAGGCAGGGGAGCAGGAACAACCAGGGGCAGCGTCTGAAAAGTCTCCGGAAGAACAGCTGGAAGAACGTTCGAGAGAACATTCGTCAGGACACTCGGTGAAACACGCGACAGAACGCTTGGAAAAAAGCTCGGATGCAGGGGCCATTTCCCAAGGCCTGATACGCATGGCTACAGGGGTGCTGTCCTTAACCCAGCTTGAGACGATGCTTAACCATTTGCCGGTGGATTTAACCTTTATTGACGATCAGGACGTTGTCCGTTATTTCTCGCACGGCAAGGAACGTATCTTTGCCCGGACCAAAGCGGTCATTGGCCGTACCGTACAGAACTGTCATCCGCCTCAAAGCGTGCATATTGTGAACAAACTGCTGGAAGACTTCAAATCCGGCGCCAAAGACGTGGAGGATTTCTGGATTCCGTTCAAGGATAAATTTGTATACATTCGTTATTTCGCCGTTAGAGATGAAGCGGGCAAATATCTGGGAACGCTCGAATTCACCCAAAATATCCACCCGATCCGGGAGTTGGAAGGACAGAAACGAATTCTTTCTTGATTTGATTAAAGAGGCAGATCTCAATGCCGGCCACCGCGAGTGCCGGAGCATCGTTGATGCCATCGCCAAGCAAGGCGGCCGTGGTTCGCCCGATTAACGGCCGCCTTGGCGCGTTTGAATTTTAAGCAGCCGGTTTATGGTTTCTCTCCTTAAGCCGATCAGCTGCCCGATTTCACTTTGGGTCAGAATATCGGTGAGGGAAGCCGGCTGAATAAACGTGTGAAGCCAGGACTGCAGCTGAGCCAGCTTATCGGCCGGCGATATTTCGGTCAGCTGGTCGATTCGCTGCTGCATCATGCGCAGTTTGTCCTGGAGCTGGAGAGCAATGGTGCGGTAACGCTCCGGATTCTGCTCCAGCTGCTGATACCATTCGCTGCTTGGAATTCTCTCCACTTCACATGGAATAAGTGCAACGGCTGTCCCGTAGTAGGGATTAGGGCTGATTAAGGAATGGTGCGGAATGGTTTCACCCGGCACAATGACGTTTACCAGAAATTCCGAACCGTCCTCATGGACGCGGACAATTTTCAGCATTCCGCTCTTCAATTGGAATAATGGACCTGACTCGCCTTGTCGAAATAGGATTTCGCCTTTATGTAATTGGATCATAGGGCCTCCTGTAAAATAAGATAGGGTTTGGCTTCCGTTCTAGCCATTTGCCAATAGTCTGATGATCCGGGCAAGCTGCTTCATTCCGTGTTCCATCTCAGGCAATGAAGCATAAGCGTAGGACAATCGCAGATGACGGTGATCGTTCCGGTCGTAGAGATAGCCGGGATTCAGCAGAATTCCCCGCTCCAATGCCGTTTCAAACAGCTTGGCCATCGAAAGGGCGGGAAGCAGCCGAAGCCAGATGTAAAATCCTCCCTGCGGAATCTCCCACACCGCCAGATCCCCGAAATCCCGCTCAAGCCATTCTAGCATAAAATCACGTCTTCTCTTCAATTCCATCCGAAGGTGTTCAAGATGCTCCTGATAGTATCCGGCGGACATCCATTGGGCAACCGTTAATTGGGACAATGAACTTGAGCCGTAATCGGTCTGCATTTTAATGTCGGCCAAACGGTCGATGACGGATTCGGGTCCCGCCACCCAGCCGATCCGCAAACCTGGACTGAGCGTCTTTGAGGTACTGCCCATATAGAGGACAAGTCCTTTCTTATCCATCGCTTTAAGAGGGGGCGGGGGAGGGATGTCAAACCACAAATCCCGGTACACATCGTCTTCTATGATCGGCAGTTGAACCTGTTCGCATGCCTTTAAGAGCTCCAATCGCCTGGAGGCTGGCATTAGCAGACCAGTTGGGTTCTGATAAGAAGGGATGGTATAAAGAAGCGCAGCCTGCTGCTTCTTCTTCTGTTCCTCAACCCGCTGCACGCAAATTCCCTTCTCATCCATGGGAAGACCGGTCAGCCCGATTCCGGCAGATTGGAACACATGCAGCGAGTTCAGATAGGACGGATTCTCCAGCAGGATCGACGATCCCGGCTGCAACAATCCGACTGCAACGAGCTGAAGCGCCTGAAGTGCTCCGGACACGATCAGGATGGAAGAAGGGGAGACCTCCATCCCGGCTCTCTTCATATGACTGCTGATCTGCTCTCTTAAAGGCAGCAGTCCTTTCGGCTCACTGTATCCGAGCGAATCGATATTCCCGGACAGGCTGGCAAGCGCCTGCCGCATCTTCTCCCGGGGGAACAATTCCGGAGAAGGCTCGCCTGTTCCCAGCCGGATGATCCCTGGGATGAACTCCGCTTTGTTGATCATTTGGATTGCAGGAACATTGGGAGGATGGATGCCTGATTGAACATAGGCATTCCAGTCGGGAGGCGGCGGAGAAGCGAGCAGGGACCAGCTGTTGTTGACGACGACCGTACCCTGGCCTCTTTTCCCTTCCAGCAGTCCTTCCGCGATCAGCTCCTCGGCCGCCGTTACAATCGTACTGCGGTTCACGTTCCAGGCTTCTGCCATCACACGCTGCGGAGGAATTCGACTGCCGACCGGCCATTCGCCGGTTTGAATTTTATGCCGGAGAAAATGCTTGATCTGCAAATACAGCGGTATTGTGGACAGCTTGTCGGGCTGCCAATCGGGTATATACAAAGAGGTTCACATCCTCGGACATATTTTCTTCATTGTACCTGTTGGTTGGGTCAGCAGCAATCCAATTGGTTGGATACGAGCCGGTAATTTGCGGTTACAATGAGAGTCGTGCACAGCCTGATAGGGATGCACAATCTTGATTTTGGAGGCCGTTTCAATTGTTAACCGCATTTATTCACGGATTTATTCTTGCTTTGGGTCTGATCCTTCCGCTTGGCGTGCAAAATGTATTTATCTTTAATCAAGGAGCCCAGCAGAGACGATTTCTGCTTGCCCTTCCGGCCGTGCTGACGGCCGCTCTTTGCGATACGCTGCTTATTTTGCTTGCAGTAACGGGCGTTTCTTTACTCCTTCTCGACACGCCCTGGTTAAAGACGCTGCTGATGGCTGTCGGCCTCTTGTTTCTAGTCTATATGGGCTGGCAAACTTGGAGGAGCAGCTTCTCCGTCCCGAAGTCAGCCGATGACGGGCAGGGCAAACCTGCAGGGGTCATGACTCCCCGTCAGCAAATGGGGTTTGCCGCTTCGGTTTCTCTGCTCAACCCTCATGCCATCATGGACACGGTCGGCGTGATCGGTTCAGGGTCCTTGAACTACGACGGGATGGACAAAGCAGCCTTTGCCGCAGCCTGTGTTCTAGTTTCCTGGCTTTGGTTCGCCGGACTGGCTTATTTGGGCAGAAGACTGGGCACCATAGATTCGACGGGACGTCTGTCCGCAGGCATTCAAAGAATATCGGCCTTTATCATCTGGGGGACCGCGTTGTACATTGGATTTACTTTAATGGGTTTACTTTAATTATGAATCTATGGATTAAGATCATCTGAACGGAGCGGGGAATGCACATTCCTTGCTTTATTTTTTAAAAGGGCCCTCAAATGGGTAAACATTCTTTGCTGACATCTTTCACATCATGAAATATAATTGAGCGTTTTGCAGTAATCTGAGGCCTTGAGCCGTAAGGATTTTCGGACATAAAAAAGGGACTTCACCCCAACTTGGAGAAGTTTTCAAGTGACCAAACCCAAAAACCTCAAGGATGGAGGAAGTCACTTTGTATATTCTCCAAGAATGTCTGTTTTCCTTCGAAGAACTTTTAAAAATTCAACCCAAGGAGAGATTGCCGATCTTCTTCAGCTCTCTCGATCTGAGACCGTATGCCAAGGAACTGAGAAGCCGTTCACCCCGAGGCGCTGAGGGATACTGCAGACAAGGTATTCTACGAGCACTCTTGGCTGCGCCGCTTGAAGGAATAAGTACCTTTTCAGGGTTGCATAAGCGTTTGGATACGGATCTCCGGTTTCGTTATCAGTGTGGTCTTCCGCTGGATCGAGAAGCTCCTTCCATATCCACATTAAGCCGAGTTTTCTCAGAACTGACGAGAAAGGACTTGGCAAAACGGCTTTTTGAGGATTTGGTCACACGCTGTCAGCAGGAAGGTATCATAGAAGGCAGTAACGTCGCCATAGACAGCGCCGCTCTCCGCGCTTACGAGAAAAAGCAGCCCAAACGCAAAAGCGAGCAAACGGGTAATGCGAACTGGGGCGCAAAAATTGATTCCTTCGGCAATAAAATCACATGGTTTGGTTACAAAATTCATCTGGCGGTCGATACGAAAAGTGAATTGCCGATCGCCTTGGAAGTAACGCCGGCGCATGTCAATGATGGAGAAATGGCGCCGGGCCTGATCGAGAAAACAGCGTCCAGGACGAGCACACGATTTTTCATACTCGATGCGGGCTACGACCAAATGAAAGTTTATGAGGCCGCCCGCAACGTCAAGGCACAAGCCATCATTCCCCTTAATCTTCGGGGGGAGAAGGAACCGCCTGCTGGCATGACCTCGAACGGAACACCGTGCTGTTCCATGGGTTATGCGATGACATACTGGGGAGTTGACGGCGATATGCATAAATTTCGCTGCCCGCATGCCACGGGTAAAGTCGACTGTCCGCTTGGCATGGCTGCCTGCTCGTCTTCAAACTATGGAATGGTCGTCAAAGTAAATGCGAAGGATGATCTCCGGCGATACAGCATCCCTCATCGGGATACAAAGCGTTGGAAGGAACTTTACAATGAACGAACCAGCGTAGAACGCTGCAACTCCCGATTGAAAACCTATTTGACGGCAGACGCCGCACATGTCCGGGGCATTCAGAAAGTCACAACTCACCAGTATTTGAATGCCATTGTTCTGCTTGCATCTGCGCTCGCCGTTTCTCATCATTCAAAACGGGCTGCCGCTTAAAAAACGAGCTGTTCTAAAATTCTGCAAGTCTGCCCTTTTCTTCATCCATATAATACCATTTTCGAAAATTACCCCTTAACGACAGTGAATATGCTATCGCTTCTTCTCTGAAACGGAATTATGCAAAACACTCAATTAGGAAACTTATAAGCTTCTAGACAACATATTGAGTAAGGAAGGATGTTTTGGATTTGAGGGACAAGATTCAAGCAGGTTCAGCAAAAGGAGACCGGTTTTCCTCTGCAGGCTTTATTTTAGCGGCCATTGGCAGTGCGGTTGGTCTCGGCAACATGTGGAAATTCCCGTACATAACGGGAAAATACGGGGGAGCGGCGTTTTTTTCTGCTGTTTATCATTTGTCTGGTCGTGATCGGTCTTCCGGTGTTATTGGCAGAGCTTTCTATTGGACGTGCAGGCAGAGGCAGCGCAGCTTCTTCGTTTGTGAAGGCCGGCGGCGGACGGATCTGGCAGCGCTTCGGCTTGCTGCAGGTCATTTCTCCGTTTATTATTTTGGCTTTCTATCTGATCGTGACAGGCTGGACGCTGCATTATGCGGTTCTGTCCTTTAGCGGACAGCTTTATACAAGTGATGACTTTGCTGGAAAGTTTGGTGACTTTACGGGAGGTTATCTTCCGATGATCTGGCAGCTGGTTGCCGCGATTCTTACAGCCTATATCGTAGGAAGCGGGGTTGCAAAGGGAATAGAAAGGTTCAATAAAATCGTCATTCCCGGTCTGATTATTTTGCTGCTGATCCTGCTGGTTCGTGCCGTTACGCTGCCGGGAGCCGGAGAAGGCGTTTCCTTCTTCCTGAATCCGGATTTCTCCAAATTGTCTCCGGAATCGGCATTGGTGGCTTTGGGACATGCCTTTTTCTCGTTGTCCCTCGGCATGGGGATTCTGATTACTTACGGCGCTTATGTGGATAAAAATCAGTCGTTAGGCTCAGCGACGCTGGCCATCGGCGCAGGCGATCTTATTTACGCGCTGATTGCGGGTCTGATTATTTTCCCGACGACGTTCTCGTTCGGTATTGACCAGACGCAAGGCGCTTCGCTGGTGTTCATCGCGCTGCCGGCCGCATTCTCGGCGATGCCGTTTGGCGCTTTCTTCGGCGGATTGTTCTTCATCCTGCTGGCGATCGCAGCGCTGACCTCAGCGGTATCGCTGATGGAGGTTCCAGTCTCCTATGTGATGGACCGCTGGGGCTGGAGCCGCAGAACCGCGGTGGCAGTGCTGTCCATTCTTTGCTTCGCGCTTGGTGTGCCGGCGGCGTTGTCGTTTGGTCTGGCTCCTTCGCTTGGGAATATCGGCGGCAAGTCGTTCTTCGACTGGATGGACTTTATCACATCCAATATCCTTCTTCCGGTCGGCGGTCTGCTGACTACGCTGTTTGCGGGCTACTTCTGGAAAAAGGCCGGGGAAGCCGCCGGTCTTACCTCCGGCTGGTTCCGCGCATGGGTCTTTACGCTTCGTTACATTGCGCCGGTGCTGGTCGTGCTTGTGCTTCTTCACACCACGGGAATTATCAAATTCGCTGGTGAATGATACAAATTCGATTATTCTACAAGGAAGTGTTTAAAGAATGGCTGTAACCATCGTGAATCGGATTACCGATTTAATCGGTGACACTCCGGCCGTTAAACTACGGCGTCTTGTCGGGGAACAGGACGCCGAGGTGTACGTCAAACTGGAGTACTTCAATCCAAGCGGAAGTGTGAAGGACAGGGCAGCAAGGAACTTGATCGAGCAGGCGGAGAAGGACGGCAGGCTGCAGCCCGGAGCGACGATTATTGAACCAACAAGCGGCAACACGGGGATCGGGCTGGCCATGAACGCCGCGGCACGCGGCTACAAGCTGATCATTACGATGCCTTCGAATATGAGCCGGGAACGCATCAATATTATGAAGGCTTATGGCGCTGAGGTTATCCTGACTCCGGCGGAGGAGAGAATGCCCGGCGCGATCCGCAGGGCGATGGAGCTGCATGCCTCGATTCCCGGCAGTTTTGTGCCGCAGCAGTTCGAGAATCCGGCCAATCCGGATGCCCATAGAGGCACGACTGCCCGCGAAATTTTGCAGCAAATGGACGGCAGGCTGGATGTGTTTGTCGCCACATCAGGAACCGGAGGTACGATCACCGGAACTGGCGAAGAACTGCGCAAGGCGCTGCCTGACCTCCGGGTGGTCGTGGTGGAGCCGAAAGGCTCACCGGTGTTATCCGGCGGACAACCGGGCCCGCATAAGCTGGTGGGGACAAGCCCCGGCTTCATTCCGTCGATTCTGAATCAGGAAGTATATGATGAAATTGTTCAGGTCGCGGATGAAGACGCCCTCCAAACGATCAGACAGCTCGCGAGGCTGGAAGGACTTCTCCTTGGCCCGTCCTCCGGGGCTTCCGTCTGGACGGCTCTCCAAGAAGCCAAACGGCTTGGCTCGGGTCATCGAATCTTGTGCATAGCGCCCGATAATGGGGAGCGGTATTTAAGCTCTGGTATTTTTGAATAGAAGTAGCAAAATAGCGAAGCCCCTTGCTGGCATGATGAATGCAGGCAAGGGGCTTTTCGTTTAAACCAACCTATTTGCTAAAGTTGATTTCAAACTTCCTTACTCAAATTTCTTTGCTTAAACTCCCTTATTCAAATCTCCTTGCTCATGCTTCCGTTTTAGCCAGCTTGTTCACGACAACTTCCGCTTTGATTTCATCTGCGGGTTTGACCCGCTTAATGAAGAAGGAGAGCACCAGGCCGATCAGGCCGATACCAAGAATAACGAGATAAGCATCGTTAATCCCTTCAATCATCGCTTCCATGGCCGTATGCTGCTCTGCTTCCGCAGTCGCGGCATTTTCGGAGGCCATCAAATCCATCAAGTGCGCTGTAGTGCGGCTGGTCATTACGGTTACCAGCAGGGAGGTTCCCACGGCCCCCGCTACTTGTCTAACGGTATTGGAAATGGCGGTACCGTGTGCGCTCAGCTTCGAAGGCAGCTGATTCAGGCCGGCTGTCTGGAGCGGCATCAGGAACAAGGCCATGCCAATCCGGCGTCCCGTAGACATCAGAATCAGGAAGATATAACTGGTGGAGTCCGTTAAATTTGTAAAGCTAAAAGTGGTGAGCAGGGTGATCGCCAGGCCAATGATCGACAGCCATTTAGCGCCAAAACGGTCAAACAGCCGGCCCGTAACGGGCATCAGGAAGCCCATAATCAAAGCGCCAGGCAGCATCAGCAGGCCTGATTCCAAGGCGGTAAAACCGCGGGCGTTCTGCAGGTAAAGCGGAAGCAGCATCATGTCGGCGTACATCATCATGGTAGCTGCAATATTAATGATCAAGGTCAAGGAGAACATATTATACTTAAATGCTCTGAGGTCGAGCAGCGGTTTGCGGGAAGCGAGCTGCTTCCATGTGAACAAGCCGAGGGCGACGACGCCGGCTGCAATGGACCATAATACTTCTGCGCTTGACCAGCCTTTGCTGCCTGCCGAGCTGAAGCCGTACAGCAGGGCGCCAAAGCCGATCGTCGAGAGAATAACGCTGATGATATCCATTTTGGAACGCTGGGTTTCCGAGACATTTTTCAAATAAATAAAGCCGCAGGCAATGACGATTACCGCAAGCGGAATCATGCCGTAAAACATCGTCTCCCAAGCATAATTCTCCAAAATATAACCGGCAAGCGTAGGGCCGATTGCCGGGGCAAAAATAATCGCGAAGCCGACCATCCCCATGGCGGCGCCTCTCTTTTCAACCGGGAAGATGGTTAAAATAACATTCGTCAGAAGCGGCATAATAATGCCCGCGCCGGCGGCCTGGATCAAACGGCCGATTAACAGAACAGAGAAGGTATCAGAGAATGCCGAAACAATCGTCCCGATCAGGAACAAAATCATCGATGCCTGAAACAGCTGCCGGGTCGTGAATCGGAGCATGAGATAAGCTGTAATCGGGATGAGCACCCCGTTAACCAGCATATATCCGGTGGTCAGCCACTGGGCGGTTGTAGCGGAAATGCTGAAGTCTGTCATCAGCTCCGGAGTAGCCACGCTCATAATGGTCTGGTTCAGAGTGGCCAGAAAGGCTCCCAAGATCATAACAAATAAGATGGGGCCTCTCTTGATCGTATTGCTTTGTGCTAAGTCGTTCTTGCTCAAGTCTAATCATCCTTTCAAACTGCGAGACTAAATTTACAGACTGTTGTATACTTAACAGGGTATGAATTAGATTATAACGGGGAGCAGAAGTTTGACAAGCGACGGAATTTTGAAAAATGTAAATTAGATTACGAAAATTTCATGATCTGTCGTTCATCCGGAAGTTAATCAACAGATTATTTAAAATTGTAGTTTAAAATTGAAGATTAGGACATGGAACTGAAAGGGGCTGCATGAAATGGACTCTAAACCGACTCGCGTCGATCCCCGCGTCCTCCGAACAAAACAGTTAATTAAAGAGGCGTTTATCGATTTGCTGCGGGAAATGGATATTGAGAAAATATCCGTGAACCGGATTGCGGAACGCGCAACGATCAACCGCGTAACCTTCTATCTGCATTACCAGGACATTCCCGATATGCTGGAAAAGCTGTCGGCCGAAATGAGGGACGAGCTGAGCCGTCTGTTGAAAAGTCCTGAGCTCTCCGATCCTGCTGAGGAGGAGTCGGATTGGCCGATGCTGGTCCGTCTGCTGGAGCATATCGCGGACAATGAGAAAATTTATAAAGTGATTCTGGCATCGAAACGGATTCCGATCTTTGTGGATGCTCTATTGAGTCCGATTGTAGAGATGATTACTGACAAAATTGAAACGATGGATGAAGGGTCCTTCTTGGCTAAAGCCAATATTCCCAAAGATTTTGCGGTTTGGTTCTGTTCCTCGGCGTTAATGGGGACGATCAGCGCATGGCTGCGTCAGGATAGCCCGTACACCCCGCGTTATATGGCTAAACAGTTCTCGCTGCTGCTTCCTTATTACTTCAAATAAGGGTTTAAACAAAGCTAAAACCTCCAACCCCACTTACATAGTGGTTTTGGAGGTTTTTTTGTTCTGATCTAGGGCTGGGGCTGGCTAATTAAATGTATCCTTTTAAGACAGCCCAGCTGGAACGGGAAGATATATGTGAAGGGGCCAATAAAGCTTACACCCAGAAGGTAGGATACTGCCGATTGTCCCGAAGGTTATTAATGATTAAAGCTAGCAGCACAATAATGATAGAACCGGACACAACCGGATAAAATAAATATCCAAATGTGAAATGTCCCATAATGACTACGATTGGATCAGCGCCGGCCGGCGGATGGGTCGTTTTGGTCAGCATCATGGCCGCAATCGCCAATCCTACCGCCAGAGCGATTGACCAGGGGCTGTCTCCGAATATGTATAAAGCCAGCAGCCCAATCAGGGTAGAGATGAAGTGTCCGCCAATCACATTTCTCGGCTGTGATAATGGGGCATTCCAGAGGCCGAAGGCCAGCACACAGCTGGCGCCAAACGGGGCCATGAGCCAGGTGGAAGACGTGTAATTTGTCAGCAGAACCAGGGCTAATATAGCGGCAAAGCCACCAATAAATCCTGTAAAAGCATCCCCGTAATTAATTTGCAGGGGGCTTTTTCCTTTGCCTTTCATTTTCATAAAGTAGGCGCTTATCGTATTCGTTTGGTTCGTTTGGACATTTTCGGCTATCGTTTCCATGCATCAACTTCCTCTCGTGATCTGTTAAAGCTAATTTACACCACGGCAAACTAACCTGTCAATGTAAATTTAAAGGGTTAGTTTTTGTGTTTGAGAAGGTCGTCTAAAAGCATAAAAAAACGACTTCCAAAGGAAGCCGTTTTAGCCGATATACAGATCAGGCATTCGAAGATTTTTGACTTTTAAACCGGGCAGCTTTGCTGCGGTTGCCGCATATTTTCATCGAGCACCATTTCCGCTTGCCGCTGTCATCCATAAACAGAAGCACGCAATCGGGATTGGAGCAGTGTTTAAGCGTGCCGAGTTTGCTCTGAGCCATTAAAGACAATGCGTCATAGGCGGCCAAGGCTATCAATACGTCAGCAGCGGTTTCACCGGCGGGTACGGGCACCAAATGGCCGGAGAGGAGTTTATATTGAAAAGGAGCTTTCTCGATCGAACGCTCCAGAAGGGCAATGAAGTCTTCGGCTATTTCTTCCCCGGCCGCGATAGACTCGAAATGTTCACGCACAATAGCACGGAATTCCAAAACCTGCTGAAATTCCTGTTCGGTTTGAATACTACGGGAACCGAGGCTTGCTTTGTAGAGAGTTCCTTCCCCCAGCATCGTATCAACCCAATGAAGCAAATCGGCTTCCGTGAGCAGCAGCTCGTAACGGCGGCCGCGTCTTACCAGCTCGGTGTTGACCAAATCAAGAGACAGAGAACCGGCAAGCAGCGGGAATTTATGATGATCGGTCATGGCTTAATCTCCTGTCTAATTTAGGATGGATATTTTTGGTGCGTCTTTGGCACAAATGGGCGCGTAGAATCATTTTATATAAGGATGAAAGCCCAGGTCTTTTCTTATTCCGGCTAACAGTGTACTATTGGTGATGCTGTATACTGATTAGGGATTGAGAATACTTGAGAATACGGGCAGCAAGAATCCATAACAAAAGCTTAAAGGATGAGATTGGGAATGCGCAAGTTTATGTACGATTTGGAGAATCAAATTCCAAGTGAGAAGATCAAATACGATGAACCTTTAAGAAATCATACCTTTATCCGGGTAGGCGGCGAAGCGGATGTTCTGGTCCAGCCTACACGCAATGACGAAATCCAAACGGTTATCGATATCGCACGTTTAAATAAAGTGCCTTTAACGATTCTGGGCAAAGGCTCCAATACCATTATTAAAGACAAAGGCATCCGGGGCATTACCCTGTCTCTCAGTCATTTTAATCAAATTGAAGTCAGCGGCTGTGAAATCAAGGCGCAGAGCGGCGCCGATATTATCGCTGTGTCGAGAACCGCACTGGACCACGCTTTGACCGGGCTGGAGTTTGCCTGCGGGATTCCGGGCAGCGTTGGAGGGGCGCTTTATATGAATGCGGGGGCGTACGGCGGACAGGTTTCGGATGTGCTGAAGAGCGCTCATGTACTGACCCGTGAGGGTGAACTGCTGCATTTATCCAATGAAGAGATGGAGCTGGGTTACCGGAAAAGTATTTTCCGCAGCGACCGGTATATCATTCTTGATGCGGTATTTGAGCTGAAGCAGGGCGATCAGGCTCTCATTGCCGCTAAGATGGAAGAGCTGACGATCGCGAGAGAATCCAAGCAGCCGCTGGAATACCCATCATGTGGAAGTGTATTTAAACGGCCGGAGGGATATTTTGCCGGAAAGCTGATTCAGGATTGTCAGCTGCAGGGAACCCGGATCGGCGGGGCTGAGGTTTCCACCAAACATGCCGGTTTTATCGTTAATGTTGACCATGCAACCGCTCAGGATTACCTCGATTTGATCCAACACATTCAGCAGAAGGTGCGCGAGAAATTTCAGGTTGAGCTGGAGACCGAGGTCATCACCTTGGGAGAATAAGCTTACGGCGGGAAGCGGGATCCTCAGCAATAATAGGGGCCCGTTTCTTCTTGTTGGCCAATTAGTCTAGTCCGCCTGGTGAAGGGGCATTGCCAGAAGGCAGCGGATGGGGGTAAGATGAAACCAGCAAAACCGGCTGGCGTTCCGTTTCGGGAAAGAGGCGTAATTTCTGCAGCCGGGACACTATCGAGGGTTCAGGAGGTTTGTTGAATGCGCATACAATTGAATCGTTTTCCAAACGGCCTAAGCAAAGCGTTGACCGTAAGCTTTGATGACGGGCGGGATTACGACCATAAATTAGTACAGAAATTAAACCAATACGGCATTCGGGGAACTTTTCACCTGAACAGCGGAAAGCTGGGAGAAGCGGGCCATCTGAAGAAGGAGGAAATTGAGCCGCTCTTCCGAGGACATGAAGTTTCCGTGCATACCGTCCATCATCCGTCTTTGCCTGAGCTGCCCGCGGAACAGGTTATGGAACAAATTCGGAAGGACCGGCTCGCTCTGGAGGAGCTGATCCGCTACCCGGTTAAAGGAATGAGTTATCCGTACGGGGCTTACAATACCGAGGTTGTAGCCTTGGTCAAAGCGGCGGGCATGGAATACGCGAGAACTGTCAACAGCCATGGTTCGTTCCATTTACCGGAGGATTGGCTCCGCTGGCACCCTACCTGCCATCATAAAGAAATGGTAGACTACGCTGACCGGTTTATCGAACGGAAGTCCAGGCATACCGGCGTTTCACTGTTTTACGTTTGGGGCCACAGCTATGAATTTGAAGAAGAGGGTCAGTGGGATTTAGTGGACCGATTCGGGGAAAAGATAGGCGGCCGCAGCGATATCTGGTACGCTACCAATGCCGAAATCGTCTCTTATTGCCAGGCAGTGGAGAGATTGCGAGTATCCGCTGACAACCGGATTCTGCATAATCCGTCTGCCCAGTCTGTATGGGTCAGTGTGGAGGGAGCGGCAACCGAGGTGCCCGGCGGGCAAATGCTGCTGCTGTAGTGAACCACGAACGCGCTTAAAAGCGCGGTCCGTGGTTCTTTTCCTTTTTTAAGCGGATATGGCATGATGGGGT
The DNA here is from genome assembly GCF_001685395.1 of Paenibacillus yonginensis. Classification (NCBI taxonomy): domain Bacteria; kingdom Bacillati; phylum Bacillota; class Bacilli; order Caryophanales; family Paenibacillaceae; genus Paenibacillus; species Paenibacillus yonginensis. The sequence continues at coordinate 1,567,318 of NZ_CP014167.1, forward strand.
TGGAGGGGAGTGCAAGATGTTTAACGATTTTAAAATACAGGATGAGGACCGGCCGGCCTACATCCAGGTGAAAGAATATTTGAAGCGGCTGATCGCCAAGGGGGCGCTGCAGGAGAATCAGAAGCTGCCTTCCACAAGGGAAATGAGCGTCCTGCTTGCCGTGAGCCGCAATACGATCTTGGCCGCGTATTCCGACCTTGAGGAGGAGGGGCTGATTTATGCCTTGAAGGGGAAGGGGAGCTACGTGGCAGGGGTTCACCGGACGTCCGAGGAATCACAGCCCGCTCTGCAAACCGACTGGTCTGCCCGGGTGAGCGGTTATGCCCGGAAAGCTGTGGAGCTGGACCGCATGAAGAACGGAATTCGGACACCGAGAAGAAGCACGATTTCGTTCACCAGTATAGCACCGGATGAGCAGCTGTTTGATCTGGACCATGTCAAGCGGGCGTTTCTTGACAGAATGGCTTTGGAAGGCCATGTTCTGCTGAATTACGGTTATGCCAAGGGATATAAACCGCTGATCGAGCTGCTGATGCGTTATATGGAGCAAAAAGGCGTAGAGCTGGAAGGGAAGGATCTGCTGATTACCAGCGGGTTCACGGAAGGTTTCGATATTGTCCTGTCCGCCCTGCACCGGAGACATGGAGCCGTCTTATGCGAGAATCCAACCCATCAGACCGCGATCAAAAATTTAAAGCTGAACGGCTTTGACGTAACGGGAATCGAAATGGAGCATGACGGCATCCATCTGGGGAAGCTGAAAGAAGCTTTGATGGAGCGGGCCTATGACTGTGCTTATCTGGTGCCTTCCTATCACAATCCGACGGGGATTGTCACTTCGCCGGCCAAAAGGATCGCGCTCATGAAGCTGATGGCTGAATATCAGATTCCAGTAATTGAAGACGGCTTTAACGAGGAGCTCCGCTATTCAAGCTCACATGCCTTGCCTTTAATGTCGATTGGAGGGCGAGGAAACGGCGTTGTTTATCTCGGCAGCTTCTCCAAGGTGCTGTTTCCCGGTCTGCGGGTAGGCTGGGTGCTGGCCGACAAGCAGCTGATCGATTATTTGGAAAGCATCAAGCGGGCGAGAAGCATTCATACCTCCACCATTGACCAGGCGATCCTGTTCCAATACCTGCATAATGGTCACCTCGACAAGTATTTGAAAAGAGCCCGCTTCGAATATAAGAAGAAATACGAATGGACCCGTCAATGCTGTGAAAAATATTTGCCTGACGCCAGATTGTCGGGGGATGGCGGGCTTCATCTATTTCTGGAATTTGCTCCGGGGTTTGATACTCACAAGCTTCTTGCAAGTTGTTCGGAGCAAGGAGTTGTTTTTACGCCGGGCGATATGTTCTATACCGACGGCAGCGGCAGAAACACGATGCGCATCGGGTTCTCAAGAGTGAGCCTGGAGGATATCGAGGAAGGGCTGCGCATCATAGGGGCAACGGCGCGAATGCAAGGCCAAAAATAAGTTTGAAATTCAACAGCAAGCCATCGGAAATTCGTCAGGAGATCATAACAACGGGGAGGAAACGACATGAAAGTAGGTGTGATTATGGGAGGCAGCTCGTCGGAACGGGAGGTTTCGCTGATGACCGGCCAAGAAATGCTGGCTAACCTGGATCCGGTCAAATACGAGGGGATAGCCGTAGAGATTGGGCGCTTGGAGGAATTGGCGGAGCAGGTCCGGGACATTGATTTCGCTCTGCTGGCTCTGCATGGCAGCTATGGGGAAGACGGAACCGTACAGGCGGCTTTGGAAGCATTGGGAATTCCCTATTCAGGCAGCGGCGTGTTCTCCAGCCATTTATGCATGGATAAACATCTCTCCAAACAGAAGCTTCGGGCGGCCGGAATTGCTACGCCGGATTGGCTGTTCTTAAAGGGAGCGGAAAATCACCTGGCCGACGAGGTTCAAAAGCTTGGTTATCCGGTGTTCGTGAAGCCCAATACAGGAGGCTCAAGCGTGGGAGCTCTGCCTGTCACAGATGAGGTTTCGCTTCTGCCGGCGGTCCAGCAGGCTTTGGAATGGGATTCCTCCGTCCTGGTTGAGCAGTTCATCCCGGGGGAAGAAATCACCTGCTCCATTCTGGGCGGGGAATTGCTCCCGGTTCTGGGCATTCGGCCTCGAACGACCGGGTGGTTTGATTATGAAGCCAAATATCAGATCGGCGGAGCTGAAGAGGAGGTCATTGAGCTGCCGGAGGAAATAGCCGCACAAGTGCAAACAACCGCACTGGAAACCTATCGTCTCCTGAAGTGCGGTGTTTATGCCCGTATAGATATGATGCTGAAGGATGGCATCCCTTATGTGCTTGAAGCAAATACGCTGCCCGGCATGACCCAAACCAGTCTGATGCCCAAAAGCGCAGCGGCAGCCGGGATCGGCTTCAGCCAATTGCTTGACCGGATTATCGAGCTGTCGATTCGCGAACGAAGCGAAGCTGGCAGACTGGGAAAGCCGGTTTAAACGGCTTTTCCAATTTTCTTCCCGAGCAGCAGCAACGGATAGAACAAAATCCCGGCGACAATTAGGGCCAAACCCAGCAGGAAGGTCTTCAGATCAGCTGTCCCCGCTATAATCACCCATAAGGAATAAATGGCAGCCAAGGCTCCAATCCCCCCTTCGATCCACCGTTCTTGTACACGTAGATACGTTTCTCCGGTCACGGTAAGCTTCAGATGATAAACGGCAGCAATCAGGTAGGGCACCAGATAAGCCAGTGTTGCTATATAAATGATAAAGTCAAAGGCGGCCGAAAGGGAGCCGGAAAGGGTCGACAGCAGCAAGATTTGTCCCAGCACATTGGAGACCCATAGGGATACCTTCGGCATGCCGCTTTCGTTCTCTTTGGAGAAAGAGGGCAGGAACACCCCCAGCTTGGCAGCCTGAAACGGGACTTCGGCACTGAGCAGCACCCAGCCTATGGTTGAGCCCAGCAGGCTGATCAGGCCAAGACCGGCCAGCCATTTGCCGCCGGCACTGCCCAGCACGGTCGATATTCCATCCACCAGCGGATTCTGGGAAGCAATCAACTGCTGCTGTGTCAGCAGCCCCATCGTAAGCAGGCTGATTCCGATATACAGAACCAGAGAGATCAGCAGTCCGGCAATCGTGGCGCGGCGGATATCCGGCTTGCGGCGGGCCCTGGCTGCAAATACCATCGCCGATTCGACGCCGATGAACGCCCAAAGCGTAGCCACTGCAGCTCCGTTGATTTGGGAGAGCAGCCCGATGCTTGCGCCGCTTTCACTGGTGCGAGGCGCAACAAACGGTCCGATATTGCTTTGCTGAAACGCAAATAAAGCAATGACGATAAACAGAACAAATCCGATCACCTTGGTTGCAGTCGCGATAAAGTTCAAACGTCCGGCCCCTTTGATGCCATGGAGGCAGATGGCATGTGTCCCCCACAGCAGCACGGAACAGACGATAAAGCTCAGCACGTTACCAGCCTGTAAAGACAGGCTGCCGATGGTCAGCCATACCTTATCACTGGTAAGCACCGGGAAGAAGGTGGACAAATAGCTGGTAAATGTGGTGATTACCGCCACAAAACCGGCGATATTGCCGACCCAATACCCCCAAGTAGACATAAATCCGGCCAGAAGAGAGCCGTGCGATCCAGCGCGAAAAAGTTCCTTCGCATAAATCTGCGGTCCGCCGCTGAGTTCGGGCTTGCGCACAGCCAGGCTGCCGAAGACGAGCGCCAGCATGAGAACACCGAACCCGGTTGCAGCCCAAGCCAGCAGGACTCCGGCCGGACTGGCCGCTTCCGCCAAGGAGCGGGGAAGCATAAAAATACCGGAACCGACCATATTCCCTATTACGAGGGCGGTCAGGACCCAGAAGCCTAATTTGTGTCTGGACATGTTGTACAAAAACTCCTTTAAGTTAAAATGATTATAATTTCGTGAATCACCAGATGAACCGACAAGTAATAATCATACACTTTCTTCTGGTAAAGCACCAGAGCAAATTTCAACCTTTTTTCATTTAGCCGAACCATACAGAACCACGACTGCCGACAATCCGGCGGTTTGTGGTTCTTTTCGTCTTCGCAGCCCCTGTGTCATGATGGACTTAAGCGAAAGTCAAAGACGAACAAGAAAAGAGACAGGAAGTGAATGAGAACGATGGGAATGCAAATGGTAAAAGAGATGAGTACGGCGGCTGTACCGGCCGGCGCAACCCCAACTTTCTACCGGGATACCTGGGTAGAGGTGGATCTTGATCATATCGCCTGGAATATTGCTCAAATAAGAAAGCAGCTGCCTGAAGAGACAGCCTTCATCGCCGTAGTTAAGGCTAACGCTTATGGACATGGGGATGTCCAGGTTGCGGCCGCCGCTCTGGAGGCTGGTGCCTCCTATCTGGCCGTAGCTTGCCTGGACGAAGCGCTGGCTTTAAGGGACAAGGGCATCACGGCGCCGATTCTCGTTCTGGGGGCGACCCGGCCGGTAGACGTGTCTTTGGCCGCTGCTCGCGGCATCACACTAACGATTTTTCAAAAGCAGTGGGTGAATGACGCCCGCATGCATCTGCATGACAAAGACCGGCTGAAAGTGCATGTGAAAGTCGATACCGGCATGGGCCGGATCGGCATACGAAGCTCCGAGGAGCTGACTGAAATCGAAGGTCTTATACAGGCGGACGACAGATTGGAATGGGAAGGCATTTACACCCATTTTTCGACAGCCGATGAGCCGGATACCGCTTATTTCGAGCGGCAGCTTGGCTTGTTTCAAGAGATGCTGGGCAGGTTAACAAGGCAGCCGGAAATGATCCATTGCAGCAACAGTGCGGCCGCTTTGAGATTCCCGAAAGCACGGTTTAATGCCGTAAGGGTCGGTCTGGCCATGTACGGCGTCACTCCTTCGGATGCAGTGAAGGATGAGGCCCAGCTGCCCTTAAAAGAAGCTTTCTCCCTGCGTACGAAACTGATTCACGTCAAAAAGCTGCCCAAAGGCGAAAAGGTCGGCTATGGGGCGACTTACGAAACAGAGGAAGAGGAATGGATTGGCACTCTCCCGATAGGTTACGCGGATGGCTGGATCCGCAGGCTGCAGGGGCAGGAAGTGCTGGTGGACGGAGTACGCGCTCCTATTGTAGGGAGAATCTGCATGGATCAATGTATGATCAGGCTGCCAGCACAGGCAGCAGTTGGAACAACGGTAACCCTGATTGGACACGCGGACACTTCCTTCATTCCGGTGGATGAAATTGCCGAGAAGCTTGAGACGATTGCTTACGAGGTCCTATGCCTAATAGGCAGCCGGGTACCGCGGATTTATAAGCGTACTCTCTTAGCATGAGCTGTTCATGTATGATCCGTTCTTACATGATTGCTTCCTGCATGATCTGTGCTGTAAAAGAACATAATACTTCTCGATTGGATGAACCAGGCAAGTGGATTTCTGGCTTGATATTTCTAAAACTCGATGAAGGAGATTAACGATTTATGGCACAAGTTCTATACATCACGGCCCACCCGAACGATCATCACAGCTCCTACAGCCTGGCTGTAGGCAAAGCTTTCATTGAAGCTTACAGTGAAGCCAATCCGAACGACGAAGTCGTTCATGTTGATCTGTACAAAGAGTCGATCCCTCAAATTGATGCGGATGTGTTCGCTGGCTGGGGAAAGCTGAGATCCGGCTCCGAATTTGACCAGCTGAGTGCGGACGAGAAAGCCAAAGTCGGCCGTCTCGGCGAGCTTGTCGATCAGTTTGCTGCTGCCGATAAATACGTATTTGTTACGCCGATGTGGAACTTCTCTTATCCGCCGGTTGTGAAGGCTTATATTGATTCCATTTGCGTAGCGGGAAAAACGTTCAAATATACGGAAAATGGTCCGGTCGGACTGCTGGGCGGCAAAAAAGCACTGCACATCCAGGCGAGCGGCAGCGTTTATTCAGAGGGTCCGATCGGTGATCTCGAAATGGCCCACCGCCATTTAAAAGTGGTGATGAGCTTTATCGGGATTCCAAATCTCGAAGGGTTATTTGCGGAAGGGATGGCCGCTATGCCGGACAAAGCGGAATCCATCAAGCAGCAGGCTATTGAGCGGGCGCATCAGCTGGCCAAAACCTTTTAACCGGACCAACTCGCAACCGGACGGGTCCCCCATCCGTAATACGATATCCCAAAGTGGAAGAGAACAAATGAAATTCAGACCCGCTAAAGCGCGGTCAGGTTAAGCCTGGCTGCGTTTTTTGTTGTGTAAAATCTAGATAAAACGGCCGATTTGTAGGGTAGCAAAGCTGACTGGTGGATTATAGCGGTGTTTGGCGTGATTTCCTTATTGGTACAAACCATTAATCAATTCAGACTGGACCAATTAGGGTTATTGTTTCTTTCCGTCCGGTTATGAGGTGAAGGGATTTTGATCTTGAGTGTATTCCTTGTTGGATAAAGAGCTGGATTTGGGCCATTGTAAGATGATGCTTTTTGGAGAAGGCCTGGCCCAACAAGACATCAGGCAGGCAGCGGATTGGATGCTGCGAAGAAGGGATATTCAGCTTTTAGTTTTTACTGCCGTGCCCTGCCCTTCAGCGCAGGAGGTCCTTTATGTCCAACCGATATCGGAGAGATTGTCTGGCAACTCGCTGATTCTGGCGTTAAGCAAAGACGGTACGGAATCCCCGTTTATCGTAGGCCAACATTCTCTTATGAACTTGAAAGGCGAATGCAGGAGGTTGGCCTGGATCCGATCATGCCTTTGGCGAAAGTCTCATCGTTACAAGAGACACGTATTAAAACCTGTTATTCATGCAGGTGCGATACGCCAAGCGAGTCCGCCAAAGCGGGCTAATTAAGGTGGTACCACGGGGGTTCTCGTCCTTTCCGGATGAGAAGCCCCTTTTTATTTTTCCAAGAGGAGGGGAAAGAACATGGCTCAACAAATCGTCCTTACGGGCATCAAACCCACAGGAGAGGTGCATGTCGGCAACTATGTCGGGGCAATCAAACCCGCGCTTCGGATGGCGGCAGGCAACACGTGCCAATCTCTTTATTTTATCGCCGACTACCATGGCTTGACGTTTATTCAAAACAAAGCGGATTTCAATCGTTTAACCTACGGGATTGCGGCGACATGGCTGGCTATGGGTCTGGACCCCGAGCAGGTGTTTTTTTATCGTCAGTCGGATGTGCCGGAAATATTTGAAAAATATTTGAACTGCACTGGATTTTGTCCTGTTTGACCCCAAAAGGGCTGATGAACCGTGCCCATGCCTATAAAGCGATAGTGGACCAGAATGAACAGACGGGGATGGAGAGGGACAACGGAGTTAACATGGGGTTGTTTACTTATCCGATCCTGATGGCGGCAGATATCCTGCTGTTTCAATCCGATCAAGTGCCAGTAGGCAAAGATCAGATCCAGCATGTGGAGATTGCCAGAGATATTGCAGAGGAATTCAATCGAAGTTTCGGGAATACCTTCAGGCTGCCAACCTTTGTAGTGGACGAAACCACGGCAGTTGTTCCCGGACTCGACGGCAGGAAAATGAGCAAAAGTTATAACAATACGATCCCGCTTTTTGCTCCGCCCGAAGAACTGGAGAAAAGGATCAAAAAAATCAAGACGGACTCGACGCCGCCAAACGAACCTAAAGATCCGAATACCTCCAGCGTATTTCTGCTCTACAAGGAATTTGCCAAACCCGAAGAAACCGAAAGGCTGCACGGCAGATTTCAGACCGGCATCAGCTGGGGAGAAGCGAAACAGGAGCTGTTTAAGGTGATGAACCGTTACTTGGAAGAACCTCGTGCGAAATACCATGCATTGATGGCCGATCCGGACCGGATCGATCGGATTCTAGCTGAAGGAGCACGGAAAGCACGCACAATGGCTCAACCGCTGCTTGAACAAGTAAAAACGAAGATCGGGCGCTTTAGATAGTTGAATAACCGATTAACCATTTTGTTTTGTACGCGCAGCTACAAAAAGAAACGCAGCGCCATCATGGCCAGCATGCCGACAATAACGGTCGCCAGCAGGCTGCGGGTCAAGACGGCTGCCGCAACAGCGGGAAGCGCAGCGATCACTTCTGCGCCAAACGACAGCTTCCCGTCTTGTACCAGCAATTCTTGTCCGATCAAAGCGGCCATCACGGCAACAGGTACAAAATTCAGCCAGCGCATGCCCCATTCCGGGATTTGAATCCGGCTGAGCAAGACAAGCGGCAGCACTCTCGGAATCAAGGTGACGATCGAGGCGCCGACAATCATCAGGAAGACCTCCCATCTTATTTCCATTTGCTCACCGCCATTCCGAGAGTTGCAGCAGCTATCGTTGCCAAGATGATCGTAATGCTGCTGGAGGTCAAATAACTTAACGCGACAACCAGGCAGATCGAACAGAAGGCCACAAGCAGATCGGCTTTAAGCTTTCTGCGGCTGATCAGCTGCAGCACCAAAAGGCCGATAAACATGGCCGGCAGGGCGAAGTCCAGCCCGAGCCGCTCGGGATCAGCAATCCACTGCCCCAGAAAAGCGCCGGCGATATTGGCTATGATCCAGTTCAGATAAGCTGTTAAGTTCAAGCCGTGCATCCACTTCTCCGAAAGCCTGTGCTTCATAGCTGCCTGATGAATGGCCACCCCAAATGTTTCATCAGTGAGCAGTGCGCCTACGAGCAGATTTTTGAGCGGGGAGAGATGCCGGAAATATGGCGATAAAGCGGCGCTGAGCAGCAAATGGCGCAGGTTGACGAAGAAGATCGTAAGCACGATCGCGGCCGGCGAACCGGAAGCGGCCAGCATGCCTGCGGCAATAAACTGGGCAGAGCCGGCATAAATGAGCACGGACATCAGCAGGATTTCAGCTATGCTGAGCCCGGCCGTTTTCTCGACAACACCGGCAGCAAAGCCAATGCTCAAATAGCCCAATAATGTGGGGATACAGCTTTTGACCCCTTGGAGAAAACGTTCTTCCTGAATGTGTGGTTCATAATTAGGTGCGGTTAAGTTCTCCTGCAAAGCCATCCAACTCTTTCTCTATTTAATGTTTCGTAAACCTATCGTATAACTTTCATCATACAATGACAGCGGGAAGAAAAACTATGGATTTCCCAAAATCGAAGTGCTGCGCTGCTGAAAAGTTGACGTTATAGAAGGAACTGGCTACAATAGCAATATAATTCGTAATTATTACGATTAGACCATAAAGCAAGCTCCCCTACGAACAGCGACCGAGGAACAATGCGGGGCAAAGAAGAAGTAGGGAAGCATTGAACAGGGACATGAAGGAGTAGTTTAACAGATTATGAGCAAAAGCAACCGGTTCAACAGCAGCCGCCTTCCCACCGCTAAAGGCATGGACATGGCCACCGTTTATTCCCCGAAGGAATGTTCCCGCAAAGCCAAACACATCGTGTTATCCCCGGCTAACAAGACGATTATAGAAGAGTTTCAGGCTATATTAGCGATGAAAGAACAATTCGAAGAGCATGATGTGCCCGTTCCGAACAAAATCATGATGTTTGGCCCGCCGGGGACAGGCAAAACGTTGACTGCTTTCTATTTGGCCGAACGGCTGGGACTGCCGCTTGTGCTTGCCCGGCTCGATACGCTGATCCATGCCCATTTGGGAGAGACAGGCAGCAATGTGCGAAAAATATTCGAATACGCCAAGGCCGTGCCCTGCGTATTGTTTCTGGATGAATTCGACGCTTTGGCCCGTACGCGTGACAATAATGATGAAGTCAAGGAGATGTCCCGGGTGGTCAATACGCTGCTGCAGTGTCTGGACGAGTTCAGCGGCGAGAGTATTTTTATGGCGGCGACTAATTTGGAGACCGAGCTTGATCATGCGATCTGGCGCCGCTTCGATACCAAAATGAATTACCTACCGCCTGACCGCAGCTGCCGGGAGGAGTATATCCGCCTGGTGGTCGATAAATTTGAGACGGAAGACGTCTTTGAGAGCCGTGCGGTTGACCTGCTCCAGGGCTGCAGTTACGCCGATATTGAGCAAATCATGCTTAAAGCGAAAAGAAAAGCGATTATCACTGGCCAGAATTTGACTGCAGGCCTGCTACAGACGTCTATCGGTGAATATCTGCCTCAACGCAATGAACGGAGTCTAGCCGAAGAATTGGAGTAAACAAATAAGATGCCGGAAAAAGAAAACAGAAGCGGTCCCTCAAAGGGCCGCTTCTGTTGTTTTATCAAAACTAATGACCGCTAAAGCATCATGCAGATGAATGGATTCTTCGTTCCGGCATTCCACCTTAAAAGCCTTCATGAAATCCATTTCGTACAAATCGGCGGCAACGAGCCGCGCCATATCCTCGACGAAACGGGGATTCTCATAAGCTCTTTCTGTAACGGCTTTCTCGTCCGGACGTTTAAGGACAGGATGTAGGGGAGAGCTGGCGTTGGATTCTATGGCATCCAGCAGGAGCGTTTTCCAATCGCCTTGCGGAAGGGAGGTCTCGTCCAATTCCACCGTAACCGTCACATTTCCCCGCTGGTTATGCGCACTGTATTCGCTGATCTCTTTGGAGCACGGGCACAAGGTGGTAACGGCCGTTTGGAGCTTCAAGACAAATTCCAAGGGGTTCCCTTGGTTGTAGATAACTTTCATGGAGGCCTGAGAATGGTTTAGACCCGTCATTCCTAAAACAGGGGAACTGCGTTCATAGAACCAGGGGAATTCAAGCTCGATCTCCGCCTGGGTTTGCCCCATGTATTCGGCCATTTCGGTGGCGAGCCGCTGAAGTCCCTCAAAGTCCGCTTCCCAATTCTCCCGTCTGTACCGCTCAAGCAGCTCGGTCAGTCTACTCATATTGATTCCTTTGGACTCCCGCTGCAGACTCGTCGTCAATGTTAATTCGGCAACGGTGGTTTGAAGGTCCGGCATCAGCTCCGAGCGGATTTTAATCGGATGACGGACTTTACATATACCTACCTGGTTGATGTTAAACAGATAATCATGGCTCCGATTCTGAAGATCGGGCATTTCTTCTTTGGTAGTCGGTTTGTTGCCGGGAATAGGCGGAACCGAACCAAATCGGATAAGACGCTCTTCTTTCGAAGGAAACGGCTGTGCAGCATATGATTTCATAATGATAGCTCCTAGAATTCTTGTTGAATTTTATTTGGTTGCTTAATCGTAATAATAACTATTAACAGTATAAAAATGATTCCGAGCCTTGTCAATTTACTCCTTGACGCAGCGTGTAAGTACAGACATGTCTATATCATTTCACGAGTAAAGATGTTCAATAGAAGATGTTAACAAAATATAGAAAATATTCCATGTCAGGGAGGTCCGGTTTTTTGCTGCCGCTGACCAATAATGGTAGTTCTGCTATTGAAAATTCTACCGATTGCCTTGATCCAGGACAGGAGTTTCGATTATAATACCCCCTGGGGTATAGGAAAGGTTAAGCAGCTAGGAGGCGCCACAAATGAATTATCATTATCCGGATGAGATCAAAGCTCGTCTTCGAAGAATTGAAGGGCAAACCAGGGGCGTACTACGTCTAATGGAAGAAGGAAAACCATGCAAGGACGTCGTGGCTCAGCTATCGGCCGTCCGAAACGCAGCCGACAAAGCCATAGCTCAAATTGTGGCGGAGAACTTGAGCAGGTGCATTTACGAAGAACAAGCAGCTGAAAATCCGGACACGGACCAGTTAGTGAAGCAAGCTATTGAACTGCTGGTCAAAAGCCGCTGATGAAATGGCTTTAACAATAAAGGAGGCCGAATGAATGGCTTTTAAAGTACCCAAAGAAATTTCGCCTGAGCAGCTGGAAGAGCGGCTGCATCAAGGAGAAACGGTGATGATGCTGGATGTGCGCGAGCCGGGTGAGTGGTTTGAAGGCCATCTTCCCGGGGCCAAACACATTCCTTTAGGAGCTCTTCCTGAACGGTGCGGGGAGCTTGACCGGAACAAGGAATGGGTTGTCATGTGCAGAAGCGGCGGCCGCAGCGGCCTTGCTTGTGAAATCCTGCATGAGAGGGGCTTCCAAGTCGTCAATCTGACCGGCGGTCTTCTGAAATGGACCGGGGAGCTGACTGGTGAAAGGGAGTCCAATTGACCATGATATTGGGGATCATTATGTTTGGAGCAGGAGGCATGTTCTTGGTCTGGCTGGTCCGTCAGCTTTGGCCTCTTCAGTACCTCTCCTTTGTCGATATTGGGGACTGGAAGAACAAGAGAAAGCAGTGCCCGGAGATGAAGCTGCTGGATGTCCGGGACACGTCTGATTTCCAGCAGCTTCACCTGCCTTGCTCTGTCAATATTTCATTGGGCCGTCTGCCTTACGTGTGGAGAAAAGCTTTGTCTCCCGAACAATGTGTGGTTATTGTGTCCGCTCATCCTTTCAAAACGAAGAAGGCCGCTAGAATTTTGCGGAAGAAGGGCTTTCACAAGCTGTATGCCATCCGCGGAAATATCTTTCAACATGAGGAATGGCGAAATCTGGCCTCCATTACGAAGGCGGATTGTCCCAATCAACAAGGCTTCAGTTTATAACCTTCAGAAATAGTATGCATAACAAGAAAAAGCGCTGCCGCGCACAATGGGGGAAAACCCTATTGTACATCGGGCACCGCTTTTTATCGTTTTGTTATCTCCAATCAGTTCAGCTTCCATAAAGCCGGTGTATTGGGTGGTTCCCATGTCACGATGGAGGTATGAGCCTGCAAGCAAGTATAGGTCTTTCCGCCATAAGTCACTACATCACCCACATGATAGGATACGCCGGCAGCCCAGGCTGATATGCCTGGCGCAGGGGTTGGAGAAGGCGTGGGAGCCGGAGTAGGACTTGGCGTAGGTGTCGGTGTCGGGCCAGGTGTCGGCGTTGGTGTTGGGGCAGGAGTTGGCGAAGGCGACGGTGTTGGAGATGGAGTTGGAACAGGGCCTCCGGGAAGATCCGCGTTTAATTTGTTAAGCAGCGTTTGGTTTCGGTCTCCGCTCAGCTCCCAGAACATGGCGCCAGCCAGTCCTTTGGATTTTAAATAGCTGATCTTGTATCCAATCGATTCCGAATCGTCATAGCTGATGAAGGTGCGGGTCGAAGGATTGTACAGGTAAGGGACTTTAGCCGTATCGTTCCAGTAACGGATGTAACCATTTTTGTTAATATAATTGGCCTCAAGGTCGTAGAAGTCATAGCTGCCGTTCTCCCAGGTTCCTGAATTCGAAATACCCGAGGATGTCTGGTATTGGCCGTTGCCATTGCTTGGAGTGCCGCCCCAGCCGCGTCCGTAGAAGGGCATGCCCAGCACAAGTTTATTGGCCGGCACACCGTTAGCCAAATAGGTGGTGACCGCCTTGTCGATGTTGAAGTTTTGCGGATCGGTCAAGCCTGTAGCGGCAGTGGCAGGATCATAATAAAGAGGTGCGTTATGTCCGGTTGTCGTGTTCCAGGAGCCGTTGAAGTCATAGGTCATAATATTGATCCAGTCGACCACGGAAGCAATTCCGGCCAGATTGTTATTGGCTGCATAAGAAGGGCTGGCACCGGAGGCGATGGTCAGCAAATAGGTTTTGCCGTCCGCTTGACCGGCGGCATTCAGTTTTTCACGGATTTTTTGAAGCAGCAGTACATAGTTTTGTTTATCTTCCGGACGGACGCTGTTGCCGGCAAGGCCGCCGCCTACCGGGTACTCCCAGTCCAGATCCACGCCGTCCATTTGATATTTCCGGATAAAATCGACAGCCGAATTCGCAAAAACTTCCCGTGTGGCTGCGGAGGCAGCTACGTCAGAAAATCGGTTTGACCAGGTCCAGCCGCCGACAGAGATGATGGTCTTCAGGTTCGGATTCCGTTCTTTCAATTTCCAGAGCTGTTTCAGATTGCCTTTAATCGGATCATCCCATTTGTCGCCGTCGAAGCTTTTGCCTGTATCAATCCAAGGATCGCCGAGGACAATCGTCCCGTTTGGCACATTGATGGTTTGGGCCTGTTCATTCTGACAGGTCCAGGTGACCGGGTTAGGGCCGGTCGGGTCGGGATTCCCATGAATGCCGTTCCAGCAAATATCGGCAAAAGCATAATTAATAACGTTCATCTTGGTCGGATCAATGTTCGAAACGTTGTATCCCCGGGCATAAGCCGCCCACGACGGATAGTAGCCGACAAGCTTGTAATCCTGTGCGGCTGTGACGGTTTTGACAGAAGAGCCCAAAGCGGGGAACAGCGTAAGGATAAGTACGGCGATCATGACGATGGAGAAGGTTTTACGAGCTTTTTTATTCTTAAGCCACATCATCGAATTGCCTCCCTCGTTCCAAAATTTGGCTGAAAACATGCTCATCGACCGGAAGCTTGTATTCGGTTTCACCTCCCGCTGTTTGAATTGGACCTTCACTCAGCGCTAACGTTTGGAGCTGAACTTCAAAATCCGACAGAACTTCTTCAGGAATCTTGCTGTACGGTAAGCCATGAGAGATTAGTAGAAAACAGGAAGGGGCAGATAAGTAGATTGGGTAGACAGATGGTCAGATGAATAGGCGATAGATGGCTGCACCCCATTCCTTAGGGGCAGGTGAAGGTAGTTCTATTTTCATCCATTTTTAGATAGGGGTCTAGGGATAAAATCCAACTATGATGGGGGAATTTTCTCAAATTCTTTTCAGTTAGAAAGGTGTGTTTCTCTTCAGGTATATAAGCGGGCAGGAAAGGCAATTCTGAATTTCGGAAAGCCAAATCCCTTGAGGAGGAATAAATGGAATGATGAACCCTATGAATGTGTCCCAGCAAATCCGTCAAATCGAGCAGACGATCCGTGAGCTTGAGCAGCAAACAAGACAGGCTACTGCCATGTATCAACAAATGCTGGAGCAGGAGCAGCAAAATGCAATGCGTCTTGAAGAACTTTCTCAGCGCGAACGTAAAGCCGCACAAACGATTCAGCAAGCGCTTCAAGGACACCATATGGCTATGCAGCATTACCAACAGATTTCCAATCTGGTTAACCAGATCGAACACACCGTTCAAAATCCGGCAATGGGCGCTGGTTATCAGCACACCGGCTACAGCCAGCCTGCCTTCGGGACGCCTTCTTTTGGACAAAGCGGCTATAGCAGTCACGCTTCGATGGGACAAGGACAAACCGGCTTCAACAGCACAAGCCATCTGAATGTGAGCAACCCGGGAACTGCCGGTTCCATGGGAAATGGTCAGCAAAACGGTTATCAGCAGTAATTAGCCGGATTACAAGCATGGAAGGAACCGCCGCAGCAGCGTGGCGGTTCTTTTTGGCTTACACCGCGCTCCCCATCTGTGCGCCAATGAAGTTTGTTCCCTGTAAACGAAATATTCCTGCCTGCGTTGGCACATACTGTGAACAAGATCCGCCAACGAGTTAAATGGAGGTTGCCATGGTATTCACAATCACACTTATCATCGCTATATTATTTGCTTTATGGGGAGCAATCGCCCCGGATAGCTTGGCTGCTGCGGCCAATCAAGCCTATAATTTCTCTATTCAAAATTTTGGCTGGTTTTATTTGCTCGCGACATTGTTTTTTCTGCTATTTGCGCTGTATTTAGCTTTCAGCAGGTACGGGAATATCCGATTGGGTGATGACGATGATGAACCGGAATATTCCACCCTTTCCTGGTTATCCATGCTGTTCAGCGCAGGTATGGGGATTGGACTTGTCTTTTGGGGAGTAGCGGAACCCTTGTCCCATTACTTATCTCCTCCGGAAGGGGCTAAAGGAGGAACAACGGAGGCGGCTCGCCTGGCGATGCGTTATTCCTTTTTTCATTGGGGGCTTCATCCATGGGCGATTTATACGGTTATAGCTTTGTCTCTGGCTTATTTTCAATTTCGAAAAGGATATAAAGGGTTAATCAGCTTCACCTTCATTCCTCTGTTTGGCGAGCGGCTGGTCAACGGATGGCTTGGCAAAACCATCGACATTCTGGCTGTGATCGCTACCATCTTCGGCGTGGCCACCTCGCTTGGGCTGGGGGCGCTGCAAATTGGAGGGGGCCTCCATCACCTGTTTGGACTTCCGAACACGGCTTGGTCTCAAATCCTCATCATAACCGTGGTAACTGTCTTGTTCCTGCTGTCGGCAAGCTCAGGTTTGGATAAAGGAATCAAGATCCTGAGCAACGCTAACCTGATTATTGCTTTACTGCTCATGGTGTTTGTCTGGGTAACAGGACCGACTTCTTTTATCTTTGATACCTTTACGACGACTTTGGGCAGCTACCTGCAAAATATAATCAACATGAGCTTAAGGCTCACGCCGTTCTCCGAAAGTACCTGGATTGGCGCATGGACGCTGTTCTACTGGGCCTGGTGGATTGCCTGGGCTCCTTTTGTCGGCACCTTTATTGCCCGGGTGTCCAAAGGCAGAACCATTAAGGAATTTGTCATCTACGTGATGATTATTCCGAGTTTGTTCGGATTTATCTGGTTTTCGGTATTTGGCGGCACGGGCCTGCAGCTGGAAATGTTCGATTTTGCGAATTTGGCGGAGGCTGTTCAGAGAGATACGACGACGGCTCTTTTTATTACGCTGGAGCAGCTTCCTTTAGGTACAATCATAGCTTTTATTGCCACGCTTTTGATCATGACCTTCTTTATTACATCAGCCGATTCGGCAACATTTGTACTCGGCATGCTGACATCGGATGGAAACTTGAATCCGAGCAACAAAGTCAAAATAACCTGGGGGATTTTACAATCGGGCATTGCAGTCGTCCTGCTGATCAGCGGCGGTTTAAATGGGCTCCAAACGGCTTCAGTAGCAGCCGCGCTGCCATTTGCCGTCGTTTTGATCGGCATGTGCTTCTCGCTGCTCAAAGCGCTGCAGGCTGAAGACAAGGAACGCCGCAGGAAAGAGAAGCAGCAGCGGATGAAACTGAAACAGCTGTTGGAGGAATCAACCGCGGCGAAATGACAATCACGTAGAGACAAAGACGACTGAATGAAAAAGAATAGCCTCATCCTTAAATGCCTTGAATGGATAAACTGTCGTAGACGGAATAGGCAGGGAAAACTAAAGGATTTTAAACTTAATATAATAAATAATTAATGTAATTAATAATATAACGTACTCTGATTTTCAACGTTTAATCGGCCTTAAGATCCTGTGGTTGGAATTATTTTCATGTCCACCTCACCGCAAATTTTTGGTAAGGTAGGGAGATACAATCCAAAATAACAGGTGATAAGTGCTTATGATCAAGAAACGTTGTTTATTCTGCGATAAGATCGTTGTGATTCAACCCGAAGGGAATTACGATAGATTCATAGATTGTGCCTGCTCTCCCGGCGGGTTCTATAATCTGCACCGAGACAGCTATGAACCGATTCAGTCGCTGCCGCATCCTAAAAAACGCGACACGCTGCATATCATCTCCGCCTATATTCGCGAGCAAACAGACCGCGGCGAACAAGTGACAATAGCAGCCGATGATTTGGATGCTATTGTCAATGACCCTCAAATTCCGGCAACTATGGAAGCTAAAGGCGGCCGCCTGCTGCAGTATTTATATCGGCATGCAGACCGGGAAGGGGATCCGGTAGTGATTCAGCCTTTGTCGGCCAGCTATAACCTGACATATTCTCACAATCTGCAGGAACTGGTGTATATTCTGGACAAGCTCAGCAGCGACAATCTGCTTATCAGGGAGGGCATGAGCTTCCGGCTTACGGCAAAAGGATGGAAGGAAGCCGCTGCCCAGGCAGGAGGCAAAAAGCTGAAAAATTGTTCTGTGCTCCTTTCGAAAGGACCGGAGCTGCGAGCGCAGTGGCAGGAGACATTGTTCCCAAAAATTGAGCAGCTTGGCTATCTGCCGCATATGCTGCCTCAGTCAAACTCGCAAAATACTTTGGAAGTCGTTGCCATGAGCCAAGCGGTCATCGCCGACTTAACGGACCATTCTCCGGAAGTCTATTTGGCCGCCGGATATGCGCTTGCTTTGAATCTTCCGGTCATATGGACGATAAACGGCGGGGAAACCGGAACCGGGCAATACTCCTCATCCTTCAAAGAGGTCCGGCCGATCGTTTGGAATACCTTTGACGAGCTGACGGTTATGATTCAGCAGAGGCTGAACAAGTAAACAGGATTAGATCATTTAACTGAACGGAAAACAGCGGTAGTCCCGGAAATCATATACACCTCCGGGCTGCCGCTGTTTTTTTAGTTTTTCATCTAACGGGTCAGCCGACCTCGAAGGGCGCGTCTGATACTTTTATGCGTGAGGAACAGTCCCGGAATGAAGATAAGGGCGAGGACAATCGCTGAAACCAAGAAGCCTGCATGATAACCTTTCAAGCCGTTTGCAAGGGTTGGCTGCAGACCCTGTCCCGCGTGTCCTGCGGTTGCGACAACGGTAGCGATTACGGCTGAACCAAAGCTTGAGCCGAGGTTCTCTATCATATTAATCCCTACACCCGCTTCCGGAAGCTGTTTGTTCTCAAGTCCTGTATAAGCGTCACTTGTGAGCGGAAGCATAATCCCGCCGAAGCTGGTACCCCGGATAAACAATACAAGGGCAATCCAGATCATGTTGGTTTGATCCGTAATGAAAATCAGCGGGATCGATCCGATCAGGGACAGAACAAGGCTGACCATCACGACGTATTTGGCACCGATCTTATCAATCAGGGTTCCGATCAAAGGTCTGGTTATCAGCATCCCGATGCCTTGAGGAATCAACGCAAGCGCTGCTTCAATGGCTGTGAAGTGACGAAAGGTTTGAAAGAACAAAGGCAGAATTAACATCGGTCCCATAACGGCCATATTGGCCAGGAACAAGCCGATGCTGGAGGCCGAAAAGCTCCTGTGGGCAAACAAATTCATGGGGAGCACGGTTTGATGGTTTCGGATTCGGTTATACACGATGTAAATGACAGCTAAACCAAGGCCAATTCCCAACCACAGACGGGTTTCACCATTGTTGAACGAGGCATGGTCCGCCGCTTTCGTAATGCCGTAAATCAAGGCCGCACTCATGAAGGACAACGCAATCATGCCGAATAGGTCCAATCTACTCTCTTTGTTGAAGGGTTCGAAGTCCGGGATTGTTTTGATCATTAGGGGTACCGCAATCACAACGATGAACACATTGATGAAGAAGATCCAGTGCCAGGACGCGCCTTGAACGAGGAAACCTCCGATTACGGGGCCAAGAATGGGACCAAAGATCATGGGTGTGCTGACGATAGCCATCACTTTGCCCAGATTGTTCGGACCCGCTGTTTTGACCAGAAGCGTGGACATAAGCGGAGTAATGATCCCGGCGCTAAAGCCTTGAAGCAAACGGAACAAGATGAAGCTGGAAACGTTCCAGCTCAATCCGGCAAAAACAGAAGTGACACCGAAGGCGATGACGGCGCCGATGAAGACTTTTTTACCGTTAAATTTGTTCATAAGCCAGCCGGATAACGGAACGGCCATCGCCAGGGCTAAAACATACCCTGTAATCGCCCATTGGATCGTGCTGAGCGTCGTATTGAAATCCTTGTTTAATTTGTCGACGGCGATGTTCACCATCGTGGAGTCAAGCATAGGGGCAATGGCTCCAAGGGCAATCGCCCAAGCGGCCATAAGAATTTCTTTGGGTAATCCTTGCTGTTTAATTTGAGAAGTTGTCATTTTATTCTCCTTTCAAAGGGTTTCGTTAAGAATGATTTTGTTTCTTTTTCAACTAAAAGTAATTCATTTTTGTTTCCTTGTCAATAAAAATTTCAGAATAAAAAAGCAGCCCGTTCTCTTCAGAACTGGGCTGCTGGCTGGTGAGACTTCATTTTCTTGATTCGGATTTAAAGGGCTTGCTTAATTGATTTCTAAACCTTGTTTCTTTATTTCTGCATCCAAATGTCTGCTGTACTGGTCTATGAAGCGCAGTGTGCTTTCAAGCTGTCCTTCCGTAATCTGCTCAAATACGGCTTTGTCCCGCTCCTGGAACTCTTGGTGCAGTTCTTCATGGATGTGATAAACGACCTTTCCTTGCTCCGTAAGCTTAAAATAGATTTCTTTCTTGTTGCCTGGCTTCTGGTAGCTTTCGATCAAGCCTTTATCCATAAGCTTCTTGGTCATTTTGCTGATGGCGCCTTTGGTCATATATAAGGATTCCGCGAGTTTGGTCACGTTGGGATCTACATTTTTTCCAATGGATTCGATACAATGAACTTCAGAAGGTTTGTAGCCTTTGAGGTTGTCTTCCATTTTATTTTTGTTAAGCCAAACCATCTTGTTAAATAAATCCCTGAATTCCGAGATGACCTGTTCTTGTTTGTTCATGACCTATCCCCCCAACCGCTCGTACATATCAACATTATATTATGATTTCAGGAATTGAGCCATCCGTGAACAAGAAACCCTAAACGAAAGGATGTTTAGCTATGCCGCACTATTATGGAGAGAGAATTGTTCTTAGGGATTACCGCGATTCAGATTTGGATGCGATCAGGCAATGGGTAAATGATCCGGAAATTACGAGCACTTTGTCTGACATTTTCTTATATCCGCATTCCCGGTTAGAGACGGAATCCTTTGTGAGAATGAATATGGAGGGGAAGTCCAGCAACAAAAGTTTTATCATTGCCTCGAAGGACACACTGGACTTTATAGGCCAGATTGAACTATATGCCATAAACATGAAGAATCGGCATGCTTCTCTGGCGATTGTAATAGGAAGCAAAGACAATTTAGGCAAAGGTTATGGCAGTGAAGCGATCCGGGTTCTGCAGAAGTTCGCTTTCGAGGAACTGAATTTGAACAGGCTGGAGCTTGATGTCTATGAGTTTAATGTAAGAGCCTACAACTGTTATTTGAGTGTTTTGCATAATTCCGTTTCAGAGAAGAAGCGATAGCATATTCACTGTCGTTAAGGGGTAATTTTCGAAAATGGTATTATATGGATGAAGAAAAGGGCAGACTTGCAGAATTTTAGAACAGCTCGTTTTTTAAGCGGCAGCCCGTTTTGAATGATGAGAAACGGCGAGCGCAGATGCAAGCAGAACAATGGCATTCAAATACTGGTGAGTTGTGACTTTCTGAATGCCCCGGACATGTGCGGCGTCTGCCGTCAAATAGGTTTTCAATCGGGAGTTGCAGCGTTCTACGCTGGTTCGTTCATTGTAAAGTTCCTTCCAACGCTTTGTATCCCGATGAGGGATGCTGTATCGCCGGAGATCATCCTTCGCATTTACTTTGACGACCATTCCATAGTTTGAAGACGAGCAGGCAGCCATGCCAAGCGGACAGTCGACTTTACCCGTGGCATGCGGGCAGCGAAATTTATGCATATCGCCGTCAACTCCCCAGTATGTCATCGCATAACCCATGGAACAGCACGGTGTTCCGTTCGAGGTCATGCCAGCAGGCGGTTCCTTCTCCCCCCGAAGATTAAGGGGAATGATGGCTTGTGCCTTGACGTTGCGGGCGGCCTCATAAACTTTCATTTGGTCGTAGCCCGCATCGAGTATGAAAAATCGTGTGCTCGTCCTGGACGCTGTTTTCTCGATCAGGCCCGGCGCCATTTCTCCATCATTGACATGCGCCGGCGTTACTTCCAAGGCGATCGGCAATTCACTTTTCGTATCGACCGCCAGATGAATTTTGTAACCAAACCATGTGATTTTATTGCCGAAGGAATCAATTTTTGCGCCCCAGTTCGCATTACCCGTTTGCTCGCTTTTGCGTTTGGGCTGCTTTTTCTCGTAAGCGCGGAGAGCGGCGCTGTCTATGGCGACGTTACTGCCTTCTATGATACCTTCCTGCTGACAGCGTGTGACCAAATCCTCAAAAAGCCGTTTTGCCAAGTCCTTTCTCGTCAGTTCTGAGAAAACTCGGCTTAATGTGGATATGGAAGGAGCTTCTCGATCCAGCGGAAGACCACACTGATAACGAAACCGGAGATCCGTATCCAAACGCTTATGCAACCCTGAAAAGGTACTTATTCCTTCAAGCGGCGCAGCCAAGAGTGCTCGTAGAATACCTTGTCTGCAGTATCCCTCAGCGCCTCGGGGTGAACGGCTTCTCAGTTCCTTGGCATACGGTCTCAGATCGAGAGAGCTGAAGAAGATCGGCAATCTCTCCTTGGGTTGAATTTTTAAAAGTTCTTCGAAGGAAAACAGACATTCTTGGAGAATATACAAAGTGACTTCCTCCATCCTTGAGGTTTTTGGGTTTGGTCACTTGAAAACTTCTCCAAGTTGGGGTGAAGTCCCTTTTTTATGTCCGAAAATCCTTACGGCTCAAGGCCTCAGATTACTGCAAAACGCTCATTTAAAAAACGGCTTTAAAGAAGAAGGCAGAGCCAGACAGAAGATCTATAAGAAAGGCCGGTATTGGGATGTGATCAGAATGAGTATTTTGAAAAGCGAATATGAGCAGGTTTGATGGAATGGGGAGAAAATATCATGAGACTTTCTAAAAAGGGGATAACGAATGAATCTTAAACTTGTACCGGTTCGGGCGGAAAACAAAGACACCTTAATCAATTTGTATCAGTTTTATGAATATGATTTTAGCAGATACATGGATACCGATGTTGATACCAATGGAAAATATGCGCTCGATATTGATTTTTATTGGGAAGGTGACGAGCGTTGGAATCCTTTTCTCATCGAAGTAAATGGTGCAATTGCCGGATTCTTGATAGTGTTGTTTGAAAACATGGATACTGATCCTGATCCAACTCACGTAATCTATGATTTTATGGTTTTACATAAGTATAGAAGGACTGGGGTAGGGCGAAGAGCAGCAGTAGAAGCATTTAACATGTATCAGGCGAATTGGTCCCTGGCCCAAATCAAAAATAATCTTCCTGCTATTTCTTTTTGGAGAAACGTCATTGAGGATTATACAGACGGAAACTTTACTGAAAGATATAGCCCTGATAGTGGAAATTACATCCAGAAATTCAGTACCAAAAAATAAAAAAGCATTAAACGAGAAACAATCTGCCGAACCCAAGTGATTTCAGGGTATATTTGTGAGGTGAGCAAATGATTCTTTGGATAAACGGTGCCTTTGGTTCCGGTAAAACTACAGTTTCTTACGAATTAAATAGAAAACTTCCTAACTCTTTTGTGTATGACCCGGAGAACGCAGGTTATTTCATTAGAAATAATACGCCTAAATCCATTTGGAAAGAGGATTTTCAAGATCATGAGATATGGAGAGAAATCAATTTCTCGTTACTTCAACAATTAAGCAGGGAGTACGACGGAATGATTATTGTACCGATGACTCTTGTGAATCCTCAATACTTTAATGAAATCGTCCAAAGGCTGCGGTCAGAGGGTGTTCAGGTTGTTCATTTTACGCTGTTTGCCAATCGGGAAACCTTGTTAAAACGCTTGAAAAGCAGGGGGGATCACAGAAACTCATGGCCGGCTCAGCAGATTGACCGATGCATCGAGGGTTTGTCCCAGGACCTTTTCAACATACATATTCATACCGATGATTTAACCGTTGATGAAATTGTGGATCAAATTGCAAGAGAGTGTAATCTTGATTTAAATGATCAACCGGACAGAAAAGAAGGTGTATCAATGCCATGAACACTTTGGTCTATTTTGTAAGGCACGCGGATTCTCCATATGCCCCAGGCGAAGAACGGACAAGAGGTTTATCCGAAAGAGGGGAATCCGATGCTCAGCTCGCAGGCAAAATTTTAAAAAAAGAAGGCATTGGAATCTTTATTTCCAGTCCTTATGAAAGGGCCATCCAAACTCTTAAACCAGCAGCTGGACACCATCAAATTCGGATTAAGGAACGGAGAATACGCCAATGATTCATTCCGATGTATTGCAGATCTTAAGCGGCAGATGAACGGTTTTGATAAACCTTGGTTTGTAGCCGGCGGCTGGACCATTGATTTGTTTGTAGGTGAAGTGACGCGAAGTCACAAAGACATAGACCTCTGTCTATTTCGGGAAGATGCCGAATACGCGTTGGAGTATTTCCATGAATGGGACATTTATGTGGCTATCCCGGGAGAGCAGCGGCTGGAGAAAGTCAGAGGGATCCAGGACATTGAATCGCCGAGATATGGTTTGCATATGTATAAGGACAAGCAATTTCTTGAAATTCTGTTGACTAACCGGACGGACGATCAAATTCTGTTCAGAAAAAATACCCGGATTCAAATGAGTTTAGATGAATTCTCGAAAAAATCCGGCGAGCTTCCGTACGTAAATCCGGCCTGGCAGCTTCTGTTTAAAAGCTTGAATCCCAGGGAAGAAGATGAACATGACTTTTTAATTTATTTGCACCGTTCGGCAGCAGAACGTCCAGCCAAGCTGTGGTTACAGGAAAACATGAAAGCCATGAACGGAAGCCCTAGATGGATCGAGGAACTGGATAAACATTTGCTGAAAACTTGAAGCTTGGGCTCAATGGGGCTAGAATATGGAATGGTAATGAAAATTAGGCGGCGTTTTCCACTTACATAACCTTATTTTCTATGCATCTTAGATGAGAACGCTCCTGCGTCAATTGTTGCGACATAGGATAGAGACCTAACGAACTTGGAGGAGGAAAACATGCGTCAGACTATGGAGAGAAAGCCGGACTGGCTTCGCATTTCGCTGAATACAGGTGAGGAATATAAGGAACTTAAGAAAATGATGCGCGGCCGCAAGCTCCATTCCGTGTGCGAGGAGGCTAAATGTCCGAACATCTATGAATGCTGGAGCCAGCGCACGGCTACCTTTATGATTTTAGGAAGCATTTGCACCCGAGCGTGCCGCTTCTGCGCGGTGACGAGCGGACTGCCGACCGAGCTGGATCTGGAAGAACCTATGCACGTGGCCGAGTCGGTTCGGGATATGGGACTGAAGCATGTCGTGATTACGTCAGTGGCTCGCGATGATCTGAACGATCATGGAGCATCCATGTTTGCTGCTACGATCCAAGCGGTTCGTGAACTTAATCCGCTCACCAATGTCGAGGTGCTGATTCCTGACCTTGGCGGAGAACCGGAACGAATTAAGGTTGTTCTCGATGCGAAGCCGGATGTGCTGAACCACAACCTGGAAACGGTCGCCCGCTTGTCGGACAAAGTACGGGCCAAAGCCAAATACGACCGTTCGCTCAGCGTGTTGCGCCAGGCCAAAGAGCTTCGTCCAGGCCAAACGACCAAATCAGGCATCATGGTGGGTCTAGGTGAAACGAAAGAAGAGCTGATTCAGGCGATGAAAGATCTTCATGAAGCCGGTGTGGACATTATTACGATTGGACAATATTTGCAGCCTACGCTGAAGCATATTCAGCTGCAGCGTTACTATACACCAGAAGAATTTGCAGAACTCAAGGAAGAAGGACTTCGCATCGGCTTCGCTCACGTGGAATCCGGCCCGCTGGTTCGCAGCTCCTACCACGCGCATGAACAGGCCGAGCATGCCAAGAACCGGCAGCAAACGCCGGTGGCCGAGTGACAAGGAGGTGCATTCCGTTTGAAGGAAAGAGAACAGCACAACCCTACACTAAATTCAGCAAAAGTAACGCCAATTCAAGCCAACGTTTTGCCCGCATGGCGTTTTGTTCATACGGGCCGGCGTACCGGCGCCATGAATATGGCCATCGACGAAGCGATGATGATTGCCCAGCAGGAGGGACGGGTACCGCCGACTGTAAGGTTCTACAACTGGCTTCCCGGCACGTTGACAGTGGGGTATTTCCAGAAGGCCGAGAAAGAGATCGACTTTGCCGCCGTTGAACGGCATGGCGTAGGTTTTGTGCGGCGGCCTACTGGCGGACGGGCCGTCCTTCACGACCGTGAGGTGACCTATTCGCTGGTTGTGCCGGAAACGTATCCCGGCCTTCCGGCGCGGGTGGATGAAGGTTACCGAGTGCTTAGCGAAGGCCTTCTGTACGGCTTCCGGCGGCTGGGCCTGGATGCGGAGATGACAGGAGGCTACAGCCTGGCTGCCGGTGAAACGCCTCAAGCGGCCCGGCTGTCCCGCTCGGCAGCCTGCTTTGATTCACCGTCACGATACGAGCTGACGGTTGAAGGACGCAAAATCGCCGGCAGCGCTCAAATGCGGACGCGGGGAATCGTGCTGCAGCACGGCTCGATCCCGGTAGATCCGCAGATCGATTTCCTGTTCGAGCTGCTTCATTTTCCGGAGAGCCGGACGAAAGAACGCTGGAAACGGATCGTGGAGGAGAAGGCCGTAGCGATTAACGAAGTGTTAAAGCGGAAAAAACGGCCGGGAAGTAACGCTTGAGGAAGCGGAAGAAGCCTTTCGCATCGGGTTTGCGGAAGCCTTTGGCGCTCCTCTTGTTGCTGAGCCGCTAACGGAATATGAGGAGGAGCTGGCGGAAGAGCTGGTTCGAACCAAATATGGAACCGAAGAATGGAACCGCTCCAGGTAATGAAGTTTTTGACACATAAAGAAACCGCCGGCAGATCAAGCGCCGGCGGTTTCTTCTAATCAGGCGTTCTGCCGCTGCTCCCGCCTGCGCGGCATGCGGAAGGTCAGCAGCAGGATGCCCAAACCGATGACAAAACCGGAAAGGGCAACCAGATGGAAATGGGCAGTCGTAATGTGTTTAGAGAACACGATGCCCAGCAGGCTCGACGAAAAAATCGTGCCCAAATAACGGGAAGTCATAAACAAACCTGAAGCGGCTCCCGTTTCCTCCGGCCTGGTGAAGGCATACAAGGAGGTTTGCATCGCAATATTGTTAAACCCGTTGCTGATCCCAAGCATCGACAACATGGCGAAAATAAACCAAGGCCCGGACCGGTCCCCGATGAGCAGCAGAAGCAGCGTGCCCAGCAGCAGGGTTGCCGAACCGGCAAGGAGAGCGGGTTTGGAGCCCTGCTTATCGATCCATTTTCCCGTCAAGGGAGCGATGATCACTCCAAAACCCGCAACGGCCAGCATGACTAAACCGGTCGTGCCCGAATCAAACTTCTGCACATGCTGAAGGTAAGTCGGAACCCCGAAAAAGACGGAATAAAACACAATGTTGATCAGGATGTACTGAAGATAAACAAAACTAAGATTCAGGTTGCTGACAAAACCGGCTACATCGATAAAAGGTTCCTTCCGGCGTTTCTCGTAAAAGCAGAACCATACGGTAAGGGCCAGACTGATCAGCAGATAGCCCAGGTTCACCCGTTTCTCGAGGGACAAAAGGAACAACAGCCAGCCGACAATGCTGGCGGAGAACAGCAAAACGCCCGTCCAATCGATTTTAGCTCCGGCTTCCGGCCGTTCATCGACCGGGAATAATTTCCACGCGAGCAGAAAGGATCCGATCAGGAACGGAAAATTAATGATGAAAATGGCCGGCCAGTCTCCAAGCTGCAGCATGAAACCGCCGATTGAAGGGCCAAATGCTGCGGAAATCGAAGTGAAAATCGACAGAATGCCAAGCGCCTGCGCCTGGTTTTGGGTAATCCGCTTTCGAATAATGCCCATGCCGGCCGGAAACAAAATCGAACTTCCAAATGCCTGAATGATCCGGAACAGGATCAGCCAAATAAAGTTGGGTGAAAAAGGGGCCAGGGCCGACGAGACGGCGATCAGCAGCAATCCGATGAGAAACAGCCTTTTCCGGCCCCATGTATCGCTGAGTTTGCCCATAACGGGCTGACCGACGGCACTGGCCAAATAGTAAGTCGAAATCAGCCAGGAAGAATCGGTAAAGCTGAGCCCGAACTGCTCCTGCAGCCGGGATAAGGCCACCGAAATCATGGAGGAGTTCAGGGGATTAAGCAGGGTGCCCAAGGCGACGGTTACGACAAGCCATTTCGTATAGTCGCGGGTTTTCGTCATGTACAGCTCACCTCAGATTCATAAACAATGATATTTAAATAAATATATATGTTTTTAGCCGGAAAAGGAACCGTTTTTCTGCCCGTCCAGCAGGCTTTGCTTGAGATCCAGCATGTCCAGCACCTGCCAGGCGAATTGAAGATCAAAAAACACGGCATGCTGTTCGAGCCGGAGATCCAATATTTCCTCGATGCGTTTCATGCGATAGGCAAAGGTGTTGGGATGAATATCGAGCAGGCTGGCGGCTTCTTTAAACCGTTTGCCTGAGAGAATGAAAGCGTCCAGCGCTTTCAGCAGCTCGTATTTGTTTATGGAGCAGCTGTCTAACTCTTCGCTGCTGCGCAATTGGTGCCTGGAGGACACAACGCCCATATATCGGGCGTTATTCTAAATATTTGCAGGAAGCAGGCTTCCGGGTAAGCGGCACGGTGAAGGACACGCTGGACAGTCTGTTAGCGAATAAGATGCTGATGCACAAGTCGACATCAATATAGAAAAAGAGAGTGAGCTTCGATCCTGGCGATCGGAGCTCAAATTTATATACTTGAGAACGGGGAGGATTAGGAGGTAGAATAGAAATGTCTTTAAATGAAGCGTTTTCACACCAATTAAAAAGGAGCACTTGCAGATGAATTCTAAAATTCCTGTTCCGCATCAACCGCTCGTCAGTCATATTTATACTGCGGACCCTTCCGCCCATGTGTTTGAAGGGAAAATTTATATTTATCCTTCCCATGACCTTGAACATGACGGGCCGGACAATGACAACGGAGACCAATATGCGATGGAGGATTATCATATCCTGTCGCTGGATAATTTCTCGTCGCCGGTAGTCGATCACGGTGAAGCACTGCATCTGCGCGACATTCCTTGGGCTTCCAAACAGCTGTGGGCTCCGGATGCGGCTTTCAAGAACGGCATCTATTATTTATTCTTCCCGGCACGTGATCATGACGGCATTTTCCGGATTGGTGTTGCCACCTCGAAGTCTCCTGCAGGACCTTTTAAGGCTGAACCTGATTATATCCCGGGAAGCTACAGCATTGATCCAGCGGTATTGGTCGATGAAGACGATAAAGCGTATATCTATTTTGGCGGACTGTGGGGCGGACAGCTGGAGAAATGGCAGACAGGCACTTTTGAGCCGAATCCGCCCGAACTGAAGCCGGACCAACCTGCCTTGGGCCCCCGAGTAGCACTGCTCAGCGAGGATATGCTGACCTTCCAGCAGGAGCCGCAGGAAATTTCGATCCTAGATGAAGAGGGGCAGCCGATTCTCGCCGGCGATGAGGACCGCAGATATTTTGAAGGGCCTTGGGTACATAAGTATAACGGACTCTATTATCTTTCTTATTCCACAGGGTCTACTCATAAGCTGGTTTATGCGGTAAGCGACAATCCGCTGGGTCCATTTACCTTCAAAGGTACGATCCTGACCCCGGTGATCGGCTGGACGACTCACCATTCCATCGTGCAGTTTGAGGATAAATGGTATCTGTTCTATCATGACAGCTCTTTATCGGGCGGGGTCAACCATAAGCGGAGCGTGAAATACGCCGAACTTACATATAACGCAGACGGGACGATCCAAACGATTGATCCGTACCCATCATGATCCTTTAAGCTACAATTTATATAATCAGTTAGGACCTGCTGGACCTGCTAGACTTGGCCGCTTAATGCGGCTTTTTTTATTGGAACAGGCTGTGTAGAAAATGTGTCTCTTTTCGGCTATGCTTAAATGAAGAAGAAAATAGATGAAGAGAGCGAAGCCAGAAGATGAAAAAGCTGAAAATAGACGATGTTGCCCGTGCTGCAGGCGTTTCCAAAAGCACGGTATCCCAATATCTGAACCAGAGATATAAATATATGAGCGAGGAGACCCGCCAGCGGATTGGAGAGGTCATTGACGAGCTGGGATACCAGCCCAACGGCCTGGCACGCAGCTTAAAACAGAACCGGACGCATCTGGTAGGCGTCGTTGTGGCGGATATTGATTACAGCTTGTCCATCCAGTGCGTAAAGGCGATTGAAAATGAACTTCAAAACCGCGGGATCCAGGTGTTGATCTGCAATTCGGATGAAAATCCGGAGAAAGAGCAGCGTCATATTGAAACGCTGATCGCAAGGCAGGTTGACGGTCTGATTGTCTTTCCTACCGGACATCAGGCGTCTGCCTACGAACGGCTCAGCGAGCAGCAGCTGCCGTTCGTGTTGATTGACCGGCTTGTCGAAGGTGTCAGCACGCAAAGCCTGCTGCTTGATAACGAAATGGCCGTGAAGCTGGCTGTGGAAGAGCTGGTTCGCGAAGGACATGAACGAATCGGGATTGTGACGCTCCCGCTCGGAGAGCAGGGGATTACGCCGCGTAAGGAGCGGCTGGGCGGATTCCGGAAGGCCATGGAGGAGGCCGGCCTGCAGCCGGTCGAAGATTATGTGCTCAGCGTTCCGGCAAGCGAAGTAGCTGCCAGATTGGCGGAACTGCTGGCACGGCCCGAGCCGCCGACGGCTCTGCTTGCAGGCAATGACATCGTACTTGCCGAGCTATTGAAAGCAGCTAACCGTCAGGGCATCATCATTCCGGAGCATCTTTCGCTGATCGGGATTGACGACGCCGAGTTTGCTCAAATTTATAATCCTGTTATCACGACTATCCGCCAGCCGGCTCACGAAATGGGCGCCCAGGCAGCCAAAGTCATATTGTCCGCTATTGAGGAGAAGGACCGTCCGGTACCGATCACGTACCGCTTTCCGCCTACGCTTCAGCAAGGGGCATCAGTGAAAGACTTGAAATCTAAATGAACGTTAAATAGACTCTAAATAGGCTTCCGAATGACTGTAAAAGGAAGGGACCGGTTTTCGGTCTCCAACAGTCAAAAAGGGATTTCTCCCGGCATCAATGCCAGAAGAAATCCCTTTTTGGTTTGATAAGTATAAGTTCTTTCAGCAGCATGAGGCTGTCGAATACGAGACTGCGTGCGCTGCTTAACTGACGGGGATGGCTTTAGCGAGAAAAGACTCCAGCTCGGAGCGCCGCGGCAGACCATCCATATCGCCCGGCGACATGACCGCAAGTGCACCCAGCGCATTGCCGCGCAGCACGGCGGAACGTACATCTAGCTTCTCCAGCATGCCGCTGATTACGCCCACAGCAAAGGCATCGCCTGCACCAACTGTATCTACTACTTCATCCACTTTGAAGCCTGGAACATAACCTTCCAGCCCGGAAGATTTGAAATATGCCCCGCTTGGTCCCATCTTGATCGCCACCAGCGAAACGCCTTGGCTCAAATAGAAATCGGCGATCTCCTCCGGAGAGGTAAGACCGGTCAAAATCCGGGCTTCACCAATGCCGGGCATGAACCAATCGGCACGGGCGGCCAGCTCATTCGTTATGCGGATCATCGTCTCCTGGTCGCTCCAGAGCACCGGGCGGAGATTCGGATCAAAAGAAACCGTGCGTTTAAGCGCTTTCATATAATCCATGGCATGACGGGAAAATTCCAGTGTGGACGGTGAAAGGGCGGCCGAGATGCCGGTAACGTGCAGATGTCCTGCCAGGCCGAAATAATCCGGATCAAAGTCGTCGATGCCGAGCGTGGAAGAGGCTGAATTTTTACGGTAATACTCGACCTTGGGGTCTCCGCTTTGTACACGTGATTTTAGGAGCAGGCCTGTAGGCCGTTCACTGGACATTTTGACACCGGAAGTCTCAATGCCTTCCTTCTGTTGAACTTGCAGAATATGCCGGCCCAGACTATCATCGCCCAGTTTCGTCACATAGCCGGTTGGATGGCCGAGACGGCACAACCCCGTTGCCACGTTATTTTCGGCCCCGGCTACGGCCTTTGAGAATGAAGTAACGTTCTCAAGTTCTCCAAATTCCTCAGCTCTGAACATAACCATCGGTTCGCCAAAAGTAATAGCAGCCAACTGCTTTGACATGCGGAATCCTCCCCGTAATCATTCTTTCACTCAAAATATCACATAAACCGGTTTAGTACAATGATCATTTTAACTTTGTCGTTCCCGTTAGAGCGATACGAGGCCAACTCTCCGGCATACAAATCAGAGCTAGAAATCAAAAATTCCTTAATATATCAAGGATATACAAATTACTCAATGATCTTACTTTCCAGGGCAGTTATTTCTGCAATCGTTTGCAAAAAAAGGTTGACGAAGCTTCGAATTGCGCTTAGTATCAAATTAAACAACTAATTATCGCAATTTAAAGACTTATTTACTAAATTTATTTACTAATTTTAAGTGTTATAGAGTTCATGGAATAACATTCAATAAACAAAAGGAGCAGAAACCTATGAAGAAGCTTAAAGTGCTGGAAAGCCTGTCCGCCTGCGGTGTAGTTGCCGTAATTCGGGCGGATAACGCAGAGGATGCCTGTAAAATGTCGTCAGCTTGTATTGAAGGCGGCTTGACGATGATTGAAGTAGCGTTTACAACGCCTGGTGCGGATGAAGCCATCCGCAGGCTGACTGCGGAACACGGGAATCAAGCGGTCATCGGCGCGGGAACTGTACTTGATCCGGTCACGGCCCGAATCGCGATTTTGGCTGGAGCCGAGTTTGTAGTCAGTCCATCGTTTGACAGCGAGACGGCGAAGATCTGTAATTTGTACGGAATCCCTTATATGCCGGGCATCCTGACCCTGGGCGAAATCAAAGAAGCTCTTAAATCTGGAGTCGATGTATTAAAGCTGTTCCCGGGCAGCGCGTTTGGTCCGGATTTTGTGAAAGCGGTCAAAGGCCCTATGCCTCATATCAGCATTATGCCAACCGGCGGCGTGGATCTGGAGAATATGGAGCAATGGCTGAAAGCAGGCTGCATCGCAGTCGGCATCGGCGGTAATCTGACGGCTCCCGCGAAGCAGGGAAGATACGACAAAATTACGGAGTTGGCCGCTGCTTATGTGGCCAAATATCAAACGCTGCGCGGCAGCGTATAGGAAGCTCTTTTTTAGAATATCCTTTGAAATTTTGGAGTAACGACGGTTTGACGCAGGTCCAGTGATGTGAACGTTTGAACTGCGAAACCTCATATTCCAGTTCAGTCCGGTCGTGGCTTGTCAGAAGGACGTGGATTAGCCATAATAAAATCTCCAGATACAAAATTGACCGGAAGGAGCGAGAGGGGATGGAATATAACCCTGCACAATTGATCGGACATGGCTTGCAGCTGGCCGGGACCAGCCTGCGTTACCCATTTTATCCGGATTTGCCTGTCTTGTATGTCGGAAGCAAAATGTTTGCTCTCTTCGGAAGGAATGAAGATTACCCGAGCATGACTGTAAAAACGAACCCGGAAGAAGCATGGATCGTTCGTGAGCAATATCAGGGAACTGTAATTCCAGGCTACCATATGAATAAAAAGCACTGGAATACGGTTCTGCTTAATGGGAAAGTGCCGGATGCTATTTTGTATGAAATGATCGAGGAATCCTACGGCCTTGTGTTTCGAAATCTGCCGCGCAGCGAGCGGGAGACGATAACCGGCTTATTGAAGTAGAATTTCACTTATAAAAAAAGCTTAACTTGACTATCTCCTGTCGGGTTAAGCTTTTTTACATTTTGCGTAGAGTAAGGTGAAAGGGTTATAGGACAAGGCCGGTAAAGAATACTTCCTTATAGGAGTGTGATCCAGGGGAGGAATTAAAACTTTGAACAAGCCAAGGAAAGTATATGTTTACGCCATAAGCGGAAAGACCGTCCGTTCGATTAAAATCATCATTCTGGTTGATGTTCTTTTGGGCACGGGGCTTTATTTCACGGTGAAATGGGTGACCTCCAGCCTGCTGATTTCCACTATAGGAAGCATTGCGGGCAGTGAAGGCTACAAATGGAGGCTTAGAAAACAGCGGTTCAAAGTGGTTTCCGTCAAGAAAAGACCCTATCCATCAAGGATAAATGAACAGTTCCATGGTAAAGCTATAAGCCTGTTCCGTAAAAATTGACAATTCCGCCAGAGGGTACTAATATATTCAAGCGTAGAAAAAAGTAACTTATTGCTCTATAAATAGCAGCTTACCTTTATAAGGTATTGCCGAACCTTAGCAGAAACTATTGGAGGGAACATACGGATGAGCAGCAACGAAGCTAAACGCCAGCAACTTCTGGACGCTTTTCATTTCAGACATGCTACTAAATCTTTTGATCCTAAGCGTAAAATTGCGGACGAGGATTTCCAAACGATCCTCGAAGCAGGCAGATTGTCTCCAAGTTCAGTCGGTTTGGAACCTTGGAAGTTTCTGGTTGTTCAAAACAGCGACCTTCGTGAAAAGATCAAAAAAGTCTCTTGGGGAGCACAGGGACAGCTGCCTACGGCAAGCCATTTTGTTGTCCTTCTTGCCCGCAGGAACGGACGTTATGATACGGAATATTTCTGGAACCAAATGACGAAGATCAAAGGGATTCCGGAAGATACGGTACGTCAAATGATGGGACGTTATGCCGAATTTCAGGGAGAAGACTTCAATTTGTTTGAAAGCGAGCGCGCCTTGTTTGACTGGGCCTGCAAGCAGACCTATATCGCTTTGGGCAACATGATGACCGCCGCAGCGCTGCTCGGCATCGATTCCTGCCCGATTGAGGGCTTTAACCAGGCTGCCTTAAATGAGGTTCTCGAGCAGGAGGGACTGCTGGAGAACGGAATATACGGCGTCAGCGTAATGGCCGCGTTTGGTTACCGGGTGCAGGAGCGGCGTCCGCAATCCAGAAGAAGCGCAGAAGATGTTATTCAGTGGCTTAACTGATGAAACATGAATAAGCAAAGCAAACCTAACCTAACATCTGATTGAAAAGCAGCAAGCCCCGTTTCAGGTTTAAAATCTGAACGGGGCTTTTCTTGTTTTTCTTTACATCCGGAGTGAGGAGAGCAGGTCGTCCAGCGTTCCGTTAAATTGATCCAGGTCGACATTTCCTGCCACACCAGGAATACTTCCGGTTTGGGAGTATTGCCATATGGACCAGCTGTCCCAAGCCGTAACCGGGGTAGGCAGCTTGCTGCTGTATTTGGCTACCCAAAGCTTATAAGCAGAGAAGGTAGCGTCAAAGTTAGCGGCAAATACATTGCCCGTATACATCATCGGGCGGACTCCGGCAACCGTTTCGAATTCGGACAAAAAGGCTTTGGCCACCTGGTTAATCTGGGCGGTTGTCAATTTGCCCGGATTATCTTCATAATCCAGCACGGGCGGAAGATCAAGCTGCTCAATCCCGCCTG
The DNA here is from genome assembly GCF_001685395.1 of Paenibacillus yonginensis. Lineage (NCBI taxonomy): Bacteria > Bacillati > Bacillota > Bacilli > Caryophanales > Paenibacillaceae > Paenibacillus > Paenibacillus yonginensis. Next base: position 1,602,299 of record NZ_CP014167.1, read on the forward strand.
CGGACTGCAGGGTTTCGATAAAGTGATCCGCCTCAAGCCGTGCATTCTCCGGCGTTGTGGCATCCAGGAAGTGATAGGCGCCTGTAAGCAAGCCTGCGGCTTTTGCACCTGCCAGATTGGCGGCAAACTGCGGGTCCTTAAACGTTTTGCCTTCCGAAGCCTTAATAAAAACAAAGGAATAACCGGAGGCGGCGACGTTTGCCCAGTCGATCGAGCCATTATGATGGGACACGTCAAGCCCCATGGCGATCCCGGTTGATGCGCCGGGCTGCGGGGCCGAATCGCTGGCAGCCGGCTGCAACTGAATCGTAATCGTACCTGACGATTGTTGAAGCTGATAGGATTGGTCTCCATTCAGAACCAAGACGATTTGGATCGAAGAGGAGTCATCCGAACCGCTGAACTGGGAAAGCTCGATTTCATTGACGTTAGGATCGCTTGGCAGAAGAATATCTCCGTGATGATTGTCGTCAAGCGGGTATTTCTGCGTAAAACCTGCATCAAAAACCGCAGCAGGCAAATCAATCTGGAGGCGATTCGGATCGCTCAGCAGAGCTGTCCCAGGCTCCGTTGAGCCTTGAACGGTCAGCACTAACTTCCCATCTGCCAGACTCAAATCCTTGAGCACGGCTTGAGCAGGTTTATCGGACACGGAGACGGAGGTGTCCTCTGGCTTGGAACCGAGAGCAGGCGAGGAAGCTTGTCCTGTCCCGGAACCCGAAACGGGATTGGGCTCCGCTGTTGTTCCCTTGGACGGCTGACCTTTAGATGTAGTGACTTTTACCGATTTTGTCGCTGAATCCCAGGCTACTACGCTCCCGAGCTGTTCCCCAACAAAACGGATCGGGACAAAAGCCGTATTGCCAGAGAGCACAGGGGCGGCGCTTAACTGAATGGTTTGTCCATCTGCCACAGCCTCAAGGCGGTTCAAGGTCAGTTTGATCGTCTGGCTTGCGTTATGTATGGTAATCGTTTTATCTCCGTTATTCCAATCCACGGTATAATTCATCTCTTCGGTCAAAACCCGCAGTGGAACCAGCACCCGGCTGTTAGAAATAATGATTTGCTCTGATTTCGATAGACTTATCTCCTGATTATTCAGGAACAAATGGGTGCTCTCCTTGGCCGAAACCGCCTGAGTCTGAACCCAGCAGAGCGTTAGGAACGCGAATAAGCCGAAAAATAACAGTTTCTTCATGATGTACCACCATTCTATGATTTGTAATCTTCAGGACGGAGAAGTTGTCTGTTGTCCTGACTATATACTTTGACGATAAATTAATCGTAAAAGTTTCGATTAGATTCGAGGATTTATAAAGTTTTTTAAGGGCTGCTGTCGAGTAAGGACCCTTCGAAAGGAGATAAATCGGTCTTTTCAAAATAGAAGTTTGTGATATAATCGTAAACATTACGATTAAAAGAGCAGAGGAAGCTGGCATATCCTTGGATATAGAAAACCAACAAGGGAGGGAATAGACCAAACTTCGAAGGATCCTCTGCAAGCTGTACAACTATGGATTACATATAAGGGAGATTGAGAGAAATGAATTTATCAGGTCGTAAAACATCCGCAGCAGTTATCGGATTGATGCTTACTTTAACTTTATCCGCCTGCGGGTCGTCCAATTCTTCAGTTCAGGAACAGTCCGGAAGCTCCGATCCTGCCGTTTCGGCGGCAAATGGAACGTCAGCTTCAAATGCTAATACAGATACGTCCCAGGCAGCTGCCTCAAGCAATCAAGCAAACGCCCCTTTCCTCAGCTTTAAGGATACCGAAGGGCGGGAGGTCACATTATCCAGCCAGCCGCAGCGCATCGTGGTGCTTTCTCCTGAAATTCTCAATATGATTTATGCCATCGGCGGCGAGGTGCTGGGTCGGGCAGACGCCGCGGATATTGAGCTTCCTTCGGGAGCGGAGAAGGCGGAAAGTGTAGGCCAGGTCTCCGAGGTAAGCAGCGAGAAGATTCTCGCGCTGCAGCCGGATCTTGTGATCGGCCAGCCGCGGTTCCACAAGGATTTGGCTCAAACCTTTGAAAGCAGCTCGATTCCATTTGCCTTAATGCAGGTGTCCTCGTATGACCAGATCGCCGATACGGTGGAGCTTCTCGGCAAGATCACGGGCAAAGAAGCCGAAGCCAAAGAGCAGCTGGATCAGCTGCAGCAGCGGGTGGACGCCATTAAAGCCAAACTGCCGGATAAACAATTAACGTTTGCTAACATGAATGTAACGCCGGCTTCCGTCTCTATTCAGCGCTCTGGAACCATTGGTCTGGATATCGCCAAAACCATGAATATGACCAACGTCGCCGAACAGCTTGAACCGGATAAGAAAAGCCCGACAACGGTTCCTTACAGCCTGGAGAAGCTGGTGGAGCAGGATCCCGATTATCTGTTTCTGATCATTCACGGCAGCCGGGCAACCGGAGAGAAGAAGATCAAAACGGATATGGAAAGCAACCCGGCCTGGAGCTCCTTGAAAGCCGTGAAGGAGAAACATGTCGTGATCGTGCCTTCTTCGCTGTTCCTGACCAACCCGGGACTGAAATACGATGAATCCATGACTTATTTGGCCCAATATGTGTATCCGGATATTTTCGGAGCGCCAGCGAAAGAAGAGGCTTCCGGCGCCCCTCAGCAAGGCCATGGTAAATAAGTGGACGAATCCCTATCAGGAAAAAGCGTTATATCGTCTATCAGTTATAACGCTTCTGATTCTGGCGGTTGTTGGAGCCAGCATATTCAGTCTTTGTGTCGGCGCCGTCAAGGTTCCGCTGCCGGATTTAATCCGGTATTTGTTCGATGGAAGCTTTAAGGGGCCTTTACGGGAAATTATTTGGAATATCCGGATCCCCCGGATTATAGTGGGGCTGCTGGTCGGGGCCTGTCTGGCTGTATCCGGCTCCCTGCTGCAGGGCATCATGCGCAATCCTTTGGCAGATCCCCATATTATCGGCGTATCGAGCGGAGCCGGCTTGTTCGGCATTCTGGTGATGCTGGTCTGGCCGGAATATGAATACCTGCTTCCGCCCATCGCATTCCTGGGCGCCGCCTCGGCGGCCGTCATTATTTATTTGCTGGCCTGGAGAGACGGGATACAGCCGGTACGGATCGCGCTTTCCGGCGTTGCCGTATCGGCTTTCCTCGGCGCCGGGATTTCCGGTTTGTTAGTCTTCTACAGCGACCGTGTACAAGGCGCTCTTGTCTTCATGGTCGGCGGATTGGCGGCCAAAAGCTGGCCCCATGTCCAGCTTATTCTCCCTTATGCGCTGCTCGGACTGCTTGCTGCGGTTGTAGGCGCTCCCAAGATGAACCTGCTGATGTTAGGAGATTCGGCGGCGCGGAATTTGGGCGTCCGGGTGGAGTGGATCCGCCTGCTGATGACGGCGGTCGCTACGATGCTTGCGGCCAGCTCCGTCAGCGTAGCCGGTCTGCTGGGATTCGTCGGATTGATTGTTCCGCATGCGGCGCGTCTGCTGGTAGGCGGCGATTATCGTCTGCTGGTGCCTTCCTCGGCCTTGCTGGGGGCGGCGCTTGTTGCTTTCTGCGACACGCTGGCTCGAATTGTATGGGCGCCCACGGAGCTTCCGGTCGGTATCATTATGGGGGCGTTTGGCGCGCCGTTTTTCCTGTATTTATTAAGGAGGAATCGGTCATGAGCATTTTGTCGACCAGCCAGGTGACTCTCAAATATGGGGGGAAAGCTCCCGTAATCCGGGAGTTGTCCTTATCGATTGAACAAGGGAAAGTGTACAGCATTATCGGCCCGAACGGCTGCGGGAAAAGCACGCTCCTAAAAGCGTTGTCTAAGCAGATGAAGGTTCCGGAAGGGCAGGTTTTCTATCAGGAGCAGAACATGAAACAGATGAAGCCCAAACAGGTGGCGCAGAAGCTGTCTTATTTGGCTCAGTCCAATGAGCCGGCTGATTTGACGGTCCGGGAGCTTGTGGCTTACGGGCGTTCTCCTCATCAATCTCTGTTAAGCAACCGGAAAGAAGAGGATGAGAGAATCATAGATTGGGCGCTTAAGGCGGCTTCGTTAAAGCATCTGGAGCACCGGAATATCGAGGGTCTGAGCGGGGGAGAAAGGCAGAGGGCCTGGATCGCCATGTCTCTGGCTCAGAAGACGGACGTTCTGCTGCTGGACGAACCCACAACGTATCTGGATATTCATCATCAGATGGAAATTCTGGAGCTTACCCGGCAGCTGAATCGGGAACTATCCATGACCGTTCTGCTGGTGCTTCATGATATCAACCAGGCCTGCCAATTCAGCGACGAGCTGATCGTGATGCGCGAAGGGCAAATTTACGCCCGGGGAGTGCCGGAGCAGATCATGAATGCAGGTCTGCTTAAAGAAGTGTTCGGCGTAACGGCAGCAGTCCAGCGGGATGAACAGACCGGCAGACCTTACTGCCGCATTATAGGAAGGGATAGAACGGCTGATTCAACTCCCTGATCTAAAGCTTGCAAAGGATGATGACATTGACTATACACCAAGAAACTTACCCGTTTACGGCCATCATCGGCCAGGAAACGATGAAGACGGCCATATTGCTAAATCTGGTTAATCCCAAACTCGGCGGCGTGCTGATTAAAGGGGAGAAGGGAACCGCCAAATCCACGGCCGTCCGCGCAGCGTCCGAGCTTCTTGATGACTTGCACGTGGTGAACCTGCCGGTCAGCGCGACGGAAGACCGGGTCGTCGGAACGCTAGATATTGAACACGCCATCCGGCACGGGGAGAAGAAGTTTGATCCCGGACTGCTGGCCCAGGCTGACGGGCACATCCTGTACGTGGATGAAATCAATCTGCTGGACGATCAGATCGTCGATGTGCTGCTGGATGCGGCCGCTTCCGGCATCAATACGGTTGAACGCGAAGGCATCTCCCATTCCCATCCTGCCCGGTTCATTCTTGTCGGAACGATGAATCCCGAGGAAGGGGATTTGAGACCTCAGCTCCTGGACCGGTTTGCTTTATCCGTTGAAGTAGCAGGAGAGAAGAAGATCGAAGAACGCGTAGAGGTCATTGAGCGCAGATTGGCGTTTGAAGCCGATCCGGCAACTTTCCATGACCGGTTCCGATCCGAGCAGGAGCAATTGAGAGCCAAAATTCTTCAGGCAAGGGAGCTGCTGCCTGCGCTCAAGCCAAGTCAGGAAATTCTGCAGAAAGCAGCCGAAATTGCCATCGCTCTGCAGGTAGACGGGCACCGCTCAGACATCACAATGATCAAGACGGCCCTGACGCTGGCCGCGCTTGAAGGCAGCAGCCAAGCGGAACTGGAGCATCTTAGCCGGGCTGCGGTGCTCGCCATGCCGCACCGGCTCAAGAAATCGCCTTTTGAGCATCAAACGGGAACAACAGAGAAGGTGCTTCAGGTGCTGCGGGAAGTTGGGGCTCTATCCTCATGAGTCTTCAACCCTTTCCTTTCCCTGCGATGACCGGCGGAGAGAAGCAAGGAACAGCGCTAGCCCTTATGCTGCATCTTCTTCATCCTGGACTGGGCGGTGTGCTGCTGAGCGGACCCAAAGGGACCGGCAAGTCGACCTGGCTTAACGGACTGAGGGAGCTCGTCCCTCATCTTAGAACAACGGTCATTCCGGTTGGCGTTACCGAAGACCGCTTGCTTGGCGGCCTGGATTGGGGAGGATTAAACGGAGCCGCGGGAGAGGCGGCAGGTGACTCAGCCGGCATCAAGTTCCGGGAGGGGCTGCTTGCCGAATCCGACAACGGATTGCTGCTGGTGGATCAGATCAATCGTTTGCCCGCCGAACTCCTTTATCCTTTGATGGAAGGTGCCAAATCCAAAAGGCTGCAGCTTGAACGCGAAGGTGTCTCACGCGAAATGCCTTGCTCTTTCCGTTTATTTGCTGCCATGGATCCCGAAGAAGGCGAACTGTCACCCGGAATTCTGGATGGATTTGGGCTCTGCCTGTTTATCCCTAACGACTTTGACGTTCAAAATCGGCTGGAAATCTCAAGCAGGCGTTTGGCCTTCGAAGAGGATCCGGCTTCCTTTATTGATCAATACAGCGAGCAGATGAAGCAGCTCCGGCAGCGTTTGGAACGGGCGTCGGCGCTGCTTCCCTCAGTCACTGCGCAGCCGAAAGTACTGCTCCTGGCTGCAGAGGTTGCGCATGAAGCCGGCTGCGATGGGCAGCGGGGAGAGTATTTTTTGATCGAAAGTGCAAGGGCGCTTGCTGCCTGGGAGAACCGGACATCCGTAACGGAGGCGGATATCGCTGGGGTTGCGCGGTGGGTTCTGCCGCATCGGATGAAGGAACGGCCGGAGCAAGCCCATCCGCGGGAAACGGAGGGAAGCGGCGAGTCCGGGCAAGCACCGGAGGAAGATCAGGAGTTCAACGCGGGTTCCCCGTCCTCAAACGCCGGCAGCTCCTTGCAGGGGCATGAACCTCGGGAGGAACAAAATCCATTTGAAGCATCTTTGTCGAGCGATGAACAGCTGTCCGAGCCGTCCTCCGACAAGCCGGACAGGGAAAAAATCCATGAGATCGGCCGTTCGCTGGCAGAAGAGGCGCTAAAAATTCAAGTCAATGCCGCATTAAACAAGACGCAAGCGAAACAAGGCGGAGGCGGCAAAAGGCAGCTTGTCCGATCCATTAACCAAAGGGGCCGGTATAGGGCTGCCGCACTGCCAAAAGGAAAAATCACAGATTTGGCGCTTGATGCGACCCTGAGGGCGGCTGCGCCCTTTCAGCGTATCCGAACCGGGAAACAGACGGCCTTTCAATTGGAGGCACGGGATTTCAGGCAAAAGGTTCGGTATGCCCGAAGCGGCACGGTGATTCTATTTGCAGTAGATGCCAGCGGCTCCATGTCGGCCCGCAAAAGAATGGAGGCCGTAAAGGGAGCCATTTATACGCTGCTGAATGAGGCCTATGTGCAGAGAGACCGGATCGGCATGCTGGCCTTCCGCAAAAATGAAGCCGAGCTGGTTCTGCCCTTTACCCGCAGCGTAGAATTCGCCGTCAAGCAGCTGCGGGAACTGCCGACCGGGGGCCGCACACCGCTGGGTCATGCGCTCCGTTCCACTTGGGATATGGTGCAGAAGCACGGCTTGTTAAATCAAGGACAGGCACCCGTAGTCGTGTGGTTAACGGACGGCAAAGCGAATCAAGGCACGGTACCGGGCATGTCCATCGCCGAGATCACGGAGGAGTGCCACCGTTTGGCCTCCCGGTTTCGTCAGGCAGGCATGCATACGCTGGTTCTGGATACCGAGCAGGGTTATCTCAGGCTCGGTCAGGCCCGGAAGCTGGCGGAAGTGATGGGCGCTTCCTATTATAAGCTTGAACAGCTGCAGGACAGCGAAGTCGTGAACGCGGTTCGGCATATTTTACATTAAAGAGGAGGAAGTAAACGAATGAAAGTAGTCCTGTTCTCAGCCTCCCAGTCTGCGCTTCGGGATCTCTCCACGGTGTATCCCCGGATGAGGGAGCAAGAGAGAGAAGCACTCACCTTATCCGTGTTTAATCTGGAGGGTTCATTTGACGATGATCCGCTTTGCAGCATCCAATCCGCCGCAGAAGAAGCGGATCTCATCCTCCTGGATGCCCACGGGAGCCCGGCGGAGAAGCTCCAGCCCGTGATCGGAATATGCAAATCTGTAAAGGCCAAGCTGATCCCGGTAGGGGGCAATTATCGCCAAATGGAGGGAGCTCTGTCGCTTGGCGAAATGACCCCGAAGGAACAAGAGTCCAGACAGCAAATCCGTGCCTATTGGCAGGGTTCTGGCCTTCAGAACCTGGAGCACCTGTTAGCCTATCTCCTGCATCAATACAGCGGGCGCCCTGATCAGTGGGCTTGCCCTCCGGTTCCCGTTCTGCTTGAAGGGATACAGATCATGGAGGCCGAAACGGGGGAACAGTTTGAGACGACCGGCGACTACTGGAAGGCAGCGGGAGCCGAGCTCTCAAAACCAACGGTTGCGGTTCTCTTTATGGGGAACTCGTATCCCTTGGATACCCGGCCTGTCGTTTCTTCCATCATCCGCAAAATTCGGGAACAAGCCGGAGCCAATGTTCTGCCCGTCGGCTTTGCCTCCATTGCCGGTATCGATGTCCAGAAGCTGCGGCATTATTTGAGCTGCGGCGGGGCGGATGGATCGCAGGTTCGGCTGATCGTCAATTTCATCCCGTTCCGCCTGGGGTCGGGACCTACAGGCGGTGATTCGGCCCAGGTCATGGAGCTGCTCGAGGAGCTGAAGGTTCCGCTGGTGCATCCTTTTTTCCTCACCCGCAAACAGCGTTCAGATTGGGAATCCTCCCCTCAAGGATTAGCTCCCTCGGAATTTATGGTCCAGATGATGCTGCCGGAATTGGACGGGGCGATTGACCTGCTGCCGGTAGCTACCATGGAACCGGGCGGGGGAGACGACGAGATAGGCTCCCATTGGAAGCAGCTTTCGGTGATCGGCGACCGGGCAGATCGTTTGGTCAGACGTATAACGAGATACCTGACTCTGCAGAGCAAGCCGAGAGAGGATAAAAAGGTCGCCATCATCGGATACAATTACCCGCCGGGTGAAGGCAATTTGTTTGGCGGGTCGTTTCTGGATACCTTTGAATCGCTGTCCCGCATTCTTTCCCATTTGAAAAAAGAAGGCTACCAAGTGGAAGAAATGACCGGAGAGGAAATCCGCAGCAAAATGCTGCAGGAAGGACTGGTCAATTCCGCCGTTTGGGCCGATGGGAATTCCCGGTCCGGCTTGATCCCTTTTCCTGCTAAGCAGTATCAGCATTCCCGCAATCCCAAGAGAGCCCAATCGATGCTGCAGCGCTGGGGCCCCCCTCCGGGTGAGGTGATGGCGGAGAAGGAGCATTTTCAAATTCCGGGCTTTATCAATGGCCATGTCTTTATAGGGCTGCAGCCGACCCGGGGGATTCATGAGGATCCTTCCAAATCCTATCATGACAAATCCCAGCTGCCGCCTCATCAATACCTGGCGTTCTACCAATATATCCGTGAACATTTCCAGGCCGATGCCCTGCTTCATATCGGTACGCACGGCACGCTGGAATTCATGGAAGGCAAAGAAGCGGGCATGTCGCAGGATTGTCTGCCGGATGAGCTGATCGGGGATCTCCCGCATTTCTACTACTATTACATGGGGAATCCTTCGGAAGCGATGATCGCCAAGCGGAGAAGTCATGCAGTGCTGATCAGCTATCAGTCACCTCCGTTTGAAGAAGCGGAGCTGTACGGGGATTTCAATAAGCTGGATGGGCTTCTGCACGACTATTATCAGGCTCAAAGGCTGAATCCCGGGCAGGCGGAAGAGCTGGTCCTTCAAATCCGGGAAGCTGCCCAATCGCTTCACTTAAATGGAGATGACCTGGAAGAGATAGAGAAGGAGCTGTACCGGATGCGCCGTTCCTTGATTCCTCATGGACTGCATATCCTGGGTGACAGGAACAGCCGGCAGCATGCAGCGGATTATATGGGGTTTGTATTGAAGCATGACCGGGCGGAAGCCCGTTCCCTTGTCTCTTTGTTGGCTGCGCGCAAGCAGTGGGATTACGAGCAGCTGGTGGAGCGAAATCAGCTGGAAGCCCTTGAAAGTCTGGATAAAGAGGCCGCCGCGGTTACTGATCTATTTGCGCGGACCGGTGAAATTCCGTTCACTCGCTCCGGTTCCCCGGAATGGGAGCAGGAGTGGTCCAAAACCTGGGCGTTCGGCAAACAAGCCTTTGAGCTGGCGCAGGCAAACCGCGAGCTGGAGCAGCTGACCCATGCCTTGGACGGGAAGTATGTTCCGGCCAAGCTGGCCGGCGATGTGGTGCGTCATCCGCATATTTTGCCGTCCGGATACAATTTGTATCAGTTTGACCCCCGTGCCGTTCCCAGCGACACTGCAGTCAAGCGGGGAGAGAGATTGGCAGCGAACACACTCGCCTTATACAAGAAGGAGCAAGGAGCGTTTCCTTCGACGATTGCTGTTGTCATGTGGGGATTGGAAACGTCCCGGACCCAGGGAGAGACATTTGGTCAAATCCTGAGTTATTTGGGGGCGCGAATCGCCCGGCGAAATGCCTTGAATCAACCCGTATATGAATTTATTCCCGTTCAAGAGCTTGGCAGGCCCCGAATGAATGTGGTGATTAATATTTGCGGTTTCTTCCGGGACATGTTCCCTAATTTAATCGAAGATCTGAACCAGTTGTTTGAGCAGATTTCCACCTTGGAAGAAGACGACACTGACAACGAATTCAAGAAGCAGACTCACCGGATCTATGAGCAGCTTGTGAAAGACGGAATGAACCCTAAGGCGGCCTGGGATCTGGCGTGCGCCCGGATCTTCGGTCCCGCTGAAGGTGAATATGGAGCCCGGGTCAACAAGCTGGTGGAGACGCGGGCCTGGACGGAAGAGGCGGATTTGGGACGAAGCTATATGGACAGCTTGAAGTATGTCTACAGCCGCCAAACCAGGGGCCAAGAGGCAGGTGATCTGTTCAGCATGAATTTGAAGGCGGTCGACATCGTCTCCCAGGTTCGAAGCAATCATGAACATGAAGTCACCGATTTGGATCATTATTATGAATATTTTGGCGGTCTGGCGAAATCAGTGGAATTGTCCAAAGGGACGCGGGCGGAAATCTACATTTCGGATACGACCGGCCAACATGTGCTTACGGAGGATGTGCAGGCTTCGATTCAACGGGGTCTGCAGACGAGAATTCTGAATCCGAAATGGATGGACGGACTCTTGGAGCATTCCTATCACGGCGTCCAGAAAATAGCGGAGCGGTTCCATAACATGCTGGGCCTTGCCGCCACGACCTCAAAGGTGGAAACCTGGATGTTCTCGGCGCTGCATGAAACCTACGTAGCGGATGAGCAGCGAAGCAGGCAGATGGAGGAGAACAACCGCTGGGCCTACCATCATATGCTTGAAACGCTGCTGGAGAGCCATCAGCGGCAGTATTGGGAGGCTTCCGAGGAAGAGCTGAGCCGCCTTTACAACCGGATGATGGAGCTGGAGGGTGAACTGGAAGGAAGCGAAGCCGAGCCGGTTTAGATTTATCAAGGAAAATGTCAGCAGAGAAAGGGAATTGTCCTGTCCGGGTCAGTCCCTTTCTTGCTTTTTCTTCTTTACTTTTCTAATAAGGACTTTTCAAAAGGGATCAACTCTGTTATTCTTTATTCGTAATTATTACGATTAAATATAGAGAAGCGTCTTTGCTCGTATAATTACGGTTTACTTTCTCAACTATGGGACGGAGTGTGAACAACAGATGCTGGATTCCTTCACCTTAACCCGAATCGGGGCCATTATGAATGGTTATATCGCGCAAAAGGTTCCCCCTGAACTGCGTGTTTCTGTTCGGTTGACTTATGACATCAGCAGGGACGAATTAATTCTGGCGGAAGAACGTCCTTCTGCCTGCCGATATGTATGGGACAAGGTCAACATCGCAAGGTTTTGCTGGAGCGAGGAAGGATGGAGGGTATATGCGCCTAGTTCAGAAGACAAGAGCTGGATCTGCGTTGATGTTATCCAGCCTTCCATGGATTTTGAAGCCCAGCTGGAACAAGTAGAACGGGACTCGCTGGGGATTTTTTGGCCGGAATAACAAGGGTTCGTTATTCACGGTTCATTTTAACACTGTAATGACATCAACTGGAGGGATTTCCATGGAGACAATGGATTGTATTATCGTAGGCGCAGGACCTTCCGGTATCGGGCTTGGCATAGTGCTGCAGGATTTGAAGCTGACTAACTTTTGTGTGCTGGAACGGGATTCCGTGGGGGCCTCCTTCAGGTTATGGCCTAAAGAAATGCGGATGATTACCCCTTCTTTTACGGGCAACGCCTACGGGCTTCTGGATCTGAACACGATTTCCATCGACACCTCCCCGGCTTTTACCTTGGGCACCGAACACCCATCGGGTCAAGAGTACGCGGATTATCTGGAAGCTGTTGCGAAATATAAAGAACTTCCGATTCAAACCGGGGTGGATGTAACGCGGATCGAGCCGACGTCCGAAGGGTTTCTTGTCTATACCAGCAAAGGTGTTATGAGCAGCCGGTTTGTGGTTTGGGCGGCTGGGGAGTTCCAGTATCCGAATCTGGGCGGATTCCCCGGAGCCGAACACTGCATACATAACAGTCTGGTACAGAGCTGGGATGATCATGTCAGTGAGGAAAGGATCGTCATCGGCGGGTTTGAGAGCGGGGCGGATTCGGCTATTCATTTAAGCCGGGCAGGAACGAAAGTGACGATCATTGACCGGGGCGTCAAATGGCTGGATAAAGACAGCAGCGATCCCAGCATGGAGCTTTCGCCTTTCACTAAAGACCGGGTCAAGGCCCTTGATGCCGGAGCTAAAATCGATTTTGCCGGCGGTTTGGAAGTGCAGTGGGTAGAGCCGGATGAGCAGGGCGGATTTGTTGTTTATGCCGAGGACATGGAGGGGACAAGCCGGTTGTTCAAGACCGCCGCTTCGCCTATCCTTGCAACGGGATTTAAAGGCAGTCTGGGTCTGATCGAATCGCTGCTGGAGCGGGGGGAAGACGGGCAGATTCTTCTAAGCCAGGTAGACGAGTCGACACGGACGCCGGGGCTGTTTGTCTCCGGGCCAAGTGTCGTTCATCAGCATTTGAAGCTTTGTTTTATTTACAAGTTCCGCCAGCGGTTTGCCGTCATTGCCGGGGTTATGGCCGAGCGGCTGGGACTTTCCACTGAAGCGCTGGAAAATTACCGCAGAAAAACAATGCTGCTGGACGACCTGTCCTGCTGCGAGGAAGACTGCACATGCTGAATGCGGCGGCCCAGCTGGCACCCGGCAAGCAGCACGTTGTTCTGATAGGCTTTGAGTCCTCCGGCAAATCCTCCTTATTCCGGGGCTTGACGGGCGAAGCAACCGGGGAGGAAGCCAATTTCAAAGGTTCTACCGTCATGTCGCGTCAAGCAAGGTTCACGGAGGACATGGATCTGATTGATCTGCCCGGCATGCGGCTGAAGGATGACAGTCTGACGACCCGGATCGCCATGCAGCATTTGTCAGAATCAGACCGGGTGCTGTTAGTCGTCCGGGGCACGCATGCTTCCGAGGAACTGCCCCGCCTGCTCGAAGCCGCTCAAGTTGAATCCAAACCGGGCGTGCTGGTCTTAACCTTCGAAGATAAGACAACCACTCAGCTTTATCAGCTGGCCGAACAGCTCAAGGATTGGCTGGGTATCCCCGTTATAACGGTAGACACCCGTCATTTATCGGAAGGGAAAATCCGGCAGATTCAAGCCGGGCTGCGGCTATCACGGCCTATTCGTCAGGGGGCAGCTGCGCCGGATATGGTTATGGAGGCCGTTAAGCCGCAGGAAACCTGGTTTGAGCATGCGGTTTGGGGAAGATGGCTTTCGCTTTGTACTTTGTTATTGATGTTTGCGCTGCCGGTTGTTTTGGCGTATCTAATCTCAGGCTGGCTGCAGCCGCTGCTCGATTCCGCCATTATTGATCCGGTCAAACAAGGACTCCAAGCAGCCCCGGCGTTCATTCAATCCTTATTGATCGGCGATTACGGGTTAATCTCTCTAGGCTTGTATTCTTTTGTTTGGGCTTTCCCCGTGGTACTGCTGCTTGGCTTCAGCCTGGCGGTCGTGGAGGAAAGCGGCTTGAAGGACCGGATAACGGATTCGCTTGATGGCTGGCTTAGGAAAATAGGCTTGACGGGCAGGGATTTGATCCCCGTCATTTCCGGCTTTGGCTGCAACGTTGTAGCCGTCTTCCAGAGCAGAACCTGCAGCAGCTGCACCCGTCAGGCCTGCGTATCCCTGATCGCTTTCGGCTCTGCCTGCAGCTATCAGATCGGCGCCTCGCTGTCGATCTTCAGCTCGGCCGGAAGGCTATGGCTGTTTGTCCCTTATCTGGCCGTCCTATTTATAGCGGGAGCGGTTCATACCCGGATTTGGAACCGGCACGGCCATAACCTCCCGCTGCCGGCTTATGAAGCCAAAACCTTCCTGCAGGTGCCTTCCGGCAAAGCCGTATCCTGGCGGCTGCGCTCGGTCATCAAGCAGTTTCTGACCCAGGCTATGCCGATCTTTCTGCTTATTTGCCTGGTGGCCGCAAGCTTAAATTATTGGGGCGTGCTGAACAAGCTTTCTGAATGGGCTGCACCTGCCTTGCAGATCTTCAGGCTGCCCGAAGAAGCTTCGAACGGAATCCTGTTCTCCGTGCTGCGCAAAGACGGATTATTAACGCTGAACCAGGATGGAGGAGCTCTGGTTGCCAGCCTGCAGACGTCACAGCTGTTTGTTCTGGTATTTCTGGCCTCGACATTGACAGCGTGCCTCGTTACGCTCTGGACGATCCGCAAAGAAATGGGGATACGGACAGCCGCGTCTATTGCGGGCAAGCAGCTCTTGACATCGGTGTGTGTCTCGATGCTGATCGCCTGGTTGACGGCTTGGCATTAATCGGATAGATCGAAGACACCTGTTTACAAATCGTAATCGTTACGATATAATCGAATCTTGTAATCGTAATTATTACGAATAATTAACAGGTACATAGTTATTGGCCAGTCAGAACTAGACGGCCAAAGCTTATCGAAAGACACGGTTTAAAGGGTTCTATTAGAAAAGGGGTTTAGAAATGAAACGCAGGAAACAGCTACTCGTTATACTTTCATTATCTTTAGTTCTGGTTGCAGCAGGATGCGGATCGAAACAGACCGGAGGTCAAAGTCAAGCCGGGGATGCTGTGTCAGCATCCAACTCATCGGCGGTATCGACTGCCGGGGTGAAACTTAAGATTGAAACAAGCTTCTACCCGATGTACGAATTTACCCGTCACGTAGCGGGCGATCTTGCCGAGGTGCACAATCTGGTTCCGGCTGGCGCCGAACCTCACGATTGGGAGCCTACGCCCAAGGATATTGCAGAAATTACGGATGCAGACGTATTGGTCTATAATGGCGCAGGTATGGAGGGCTGGATCGACCAGGTCACTTCCAGTGCGACAGGCGGACATTTGAATCTCATTGAAGCCAGCAAAGGACTGGATATCATGGACGGCTTTGTGGAAGAGGAAGAAGGCGAATCCGGCGAAGAAGAGGCTGGCCAGGATCAGGATCACTCGGGACTGGACCCTCACGTCTGGCTGTCTCCGGCACTTGCCATCAAGGAAGTTCAAAATATCGAGCAGGGTTTGTCTCAAGCCGATCCGGCCGATGCAGATACGTTCAAAGCCAATGCTGATGCTTATATAGCCGAGCTGCAAACGCTGGATCAGCAGTTTAAGGACAGCCTGAAAGATCCAAAACGCACGGATTTCATCACGCAGCATGCGGCGTTCGGTTATTTGGCTAGAGAATACGGCCTGACGCAGGTGCCTATTGCCGGCTTGTCGCCGGATCAGGAGCCGTCAGCTGCCAAAATGGCGGAGATTGTACAATTCGCCAAGGAACACCAGGTGAAGACGATCTTTTTTGAAACGCTGGTTTCATCCAATGTTGCTGAGACCATCGCCAAGGAAATCGGCGCCAAGTCGGATGTGCTGAATCCGCTGGAAGGGTTGACCGATGAAGAGCTGGCCCAGAACCAGAATTATATTAGTGTCATGAAACAGAATCTGACCGCGCTGCAAAAAGCTTTGAATGAATAACTCGTATCACTCTTATAACGGCATTTTACAATGCAATCAAAACCCGATCTAAAAAAACAATCTAACCCAATTTATAAACAGAAAGGTTGATTTTCAGTGGCTAAAAAATCCAAAGTGGTAAAAGAACTAAAACGCCAGGCCTTGGTAGAGAAATATGCGGAGAAAAGAAGAGAGCTGAAAGCCAAAGGGGATTACGAAGCTTTGCAGAAGCTGCCGCGTGATTCGTCCGCAACAAGACTTCACAGCCGCTGCTCGGTGAGCGGCAGACCAAGAGGTTACCTCAGCAAATATAAAGTATCCCGGATTGTATTCCGTGAACTGGCTCATCAGGGACGGATTCCGGGCGTGAAGAAAGCCAGCTGGTAAGCAGAGTATTAACGAAACGGGCTTTAATTGTGCTTGGTTGAGCTTTAATCGAGTTTTAAGCTTTAAATAACAAAAGCGGCGATCCGCCTTCGGAGTTTTTCATCCGGGCAGATCGCCGTTTTCTTTTGCAGGACGGGTGAATTGTAATAAAATGGAGTTAAATCAGAAAGGAGATAGACGTGATGAAACGAATGATTTCAGGTGCTGTTTTACCGGCTGCTCTCGGCATCCTTATCTTACTCGCAATCGTTATCTATACGGGCACTTATTCCTATAACCATTCTTCCATTTCCAAAGTGCTAAATTCAGAGGACGGCAGCTGGACATTTATCCCTTTCGCGCAAGGCGAAATAGCCTTATTGAATGATGATAAAGAGCTGGACGCCATTTATTTGAAAAAGGGACTGTTAGGCTGGAACAAGGTCATCGAGCCGGCTCCGATTCCAAAAAATACGCAAGCCTACAATCAACGATTTTCTTTCTTTCAAGCGGATGGTCAAACCTTTATATTCGGTTATTTTCCTTCTGATGATATGAAGACCGTAACTTTTAAGGATGAACCTTCTTCTTTCGGAAGCGGTTCTTTAGAAATCAGTTACAGGGTAGGGGAAGACGGGAGCTGGTGTATACCTGTAAACCGAAATATATCATCCCTAAATGGTGACGACCTGTTTGTCACTTTGGACGACGGCACCCGGATTTCTTACCCGTTTACTGAGTTGAACTAAATTATTGGGCTTCCAAATCGTGAGCACGGCTTACTGTCAAGGCGGCATGCAGCGCCACAAACACCATCGTAAAGACGCACACGAGAGCCATGGAGTCGTAGATGTCGCGATAGCCGGTACCGGTGAAGCATAGCAGCAAATAGTTCAAGCTTTGAATAGCATAGACCGCAATTGGCTCAAACCAGTAGGATTTGCTGAACGATTCCGTGCCTTTCTTGTCATATTTGGCAAGGTAAAGGGCAAAAATTTGCATAAACAGATAAACGACGAAGAACCAGCCGAAATAATTGGAGATCGGTACACCGTAATAATTTCCCCCGTCTTCCCAAATCCATTGTTGACTAATAGTTGATGTTAACGGGTCCATAACGACATCCCACATCACCATAATGAAGGCCGACATCAACGGAACCAGGAACACCTGAATGCCGCGAAGCTTCCGTCCATATTGGCCGTTTAGGATGTGACCGATCGTCCAGGCCATGTATCCCATGCCGAAATAAGCGATCATGATGACGAAAGGAACGTCAAATACACGTGGAATCGAAGCCGTGTAATGGTAATTCCCGAAGGGAAATCCGGTTCGGATACTCAGCGTTTCAAAGAAATTGCTGACTACCCAGGTGAGGACGAAGAACAGCGTCATGTTTTTCAGCCCATACCGTTTAGTACCATGGACAAAAGCCAGCACCGGAATGATGGGGAACAAAATGATCTCCATAATGCTAATGTCCGTACCGGAAGTAGGCATCATATATTTGACCACGGTAATGATCAGGAGAAGCGCGATAAATCCCCAGCGCACAGCGCTGAATGAAGATTTTTGATGAGGAATCGCCGGTTTCGCTTCAAGGGGAGCAGAGTGATTTGCCATGTTGTTGCCTCCTAGATTTTATTTCCTATAGATTGTTGTGTTTCCGTCACGACTACAATATACTGGACACAGTGTTGGGTTACAACCATCAATTGGGTTTCAAATGTTCATAATCCGACGCGGCGGAATTAAGTGTCGGATTTATATTTTTATTGGAGAAAGTGGGGGGAAGCATGAACGCTGCAGGGCCGAATCGGCGTGTGAAATTAACTAAAATGATTCTGAAAGAGACACTTATCGAATTAATCCAGAGCAAGCCGATCTCCAAGGTAACGATCAAGGAAATCTGCGACCTGGCGGACTTGAACCGAAGCACCTTCTATGCCCATTACACAGATCAATTCGATTTGATGAAGCAGGTGGAGCAGGAGCTCATTGATGAGTTGAATGCTTATGTAGAGGACAGAACCGGCGGGGAGAGCAGCAGGAGCGGGGAGCCAGCGAGCGATACGAACAGTGCTAAGTCCGAGTCCGAGGATCAAACGGTGGACGAATATGCGGTGATTGAACAAATCCTGCATTTTATGCTGCAGAACAAAGAGCTGTTTATTGCCTTGTTTAACGGACATGGAAGCCCGGATTTCGCAGTGCGGATTGCGGATATGGTCCGCTTCTACAGCATCCATAAATGGCTGGCTGACGAGGCTGTGGACCCCGAAATTGCGGAATATTTATTTAAATTTGCCGAGGCGGGCGGGACGGGCATGATGATTAAGTGGGTGAATGACGGTTATGTAACGCCTCCTGCCGAGATGGCTGCTTTGATTATCCGAATCATTCGAGGCGGAATATCCTCATTTACAGACGAAAGGTGACACCAGATTTAGTGGGTCACCTTTTTTGAATTTACGTCGTTCCTCTGCGATAGGAGCTGGGGCTGACGCCGGTCGCCTTCTTGAAGGTACGAGAGAAGTGGGGGAGATCCATGCCGAGCTGCTCCGCGGTATCCGAAATCGACAAATTGGAAAAAGAAAGCAGCCGCTTCGCCTTGTCCATCCGCTTCTGCTGGACATAGTGGATAGGCGTAACGCCCATCAGCTTCTTAAAATAAGGAATGAAATAATTGGGATGAAGATGGATAATATCGGCCAGCGTATCGATCTCGATCGTCTGATCCAAATGTTCTTCAATATACTGCAGTACGCTGCCGAGTTTGACCCGTTCTTCATGGAACAGGAAGCGGTCCAGCTCTGCTGTATATCCGGAATGCTCCATGCAGTAGGCAAGCAGATGAAGCAGCGCCGATTTGAGCCGCAGCGGAGCCAGATACCCGCCTTGACTGAACTGCTCCTCCATATTCAGAAACAGCCGCCGGGTTGCCTCCGGCTCCTCCGCATCTACAAGAATGAGTTTCCCTTCGGGGGCAAACAGCGGCCATTCGCCGATCTTGGCGTCAAAATGGCAGAAGTGACGGGTATAGGGGTTGTCCCGGGAAGTGGTGGTGGTCTGGACAGAACCAGCGGGCATAATCATCAGCTGCCCCGGCTTCGGGTAGTGGAGCTCGCCGTTCAGCAGCACGCTTCCTTCACCATCCGCAATATAATACAGCCGGCTAAACGACGGAATTTCATCGGTGCGGTTCCAACCGCCAAAATGAGATCTGGAATGAACCAGCGATACGGATACACTCAGATTCTCCATTAAACTTTCGGCTAAAGAAAGAGCTTCGGACATGTTGACAGCCTCCTGCTTCATCATCCTCTTCATTATAATCGACAAACAGGAAATTTGGCAGGAACACCTTAGTTATATACAAATCTGTCTTAGTTTGAATCATTCTCCTGATGATGAAAGCGTTATATTCTCTATCCATAAGAGGACCAAGGAGGAATTCAAAGGGATGAAGAAGGTACGATACGGGATCATCGGGATAGGAAATATGGGCAGATCGCATGCGGTTGAGCTGCTCGATCAGGTGAACGGGGCTGAGCTCGCTGCCGTGTGCGATAGCTCCCCGGACGCTTTGGCCTGGGCCAAAGACCGGCTGCCGGATAACGTTCAACAATTCGACCAGCCCGAAGTGCTGTTCAAGTCGGGACTGATCGATGCGGTGATTATCGCAACGCCTCATTATGATCATCCGCCGCTGGCGATTCAGGCGTTTGACGCCGGCCTTCACGTGCTGATCGAGAAGCCTGCGGGCGTGTACACCAAAGCCGTCAGAGAGATGAATGCCAGAGCAGCGGCTTCGGATCGGGTGTTTGGCATCATGTACAATCAGAGAACCAATCCGCTGTATCAAAAGCTGAAAGAGCTGATTGCTTCCGGCGAGCTTGGCGAGATCCGGCGGACGAACTGGATTATTACGAATTGGTATCGCTCTCAAAGCTACTATAATTCCGGAGGATGGCGAGCAACCTGGGCGGGGGAAGGGGGCGGCGTGCTGCTGAATCAGGACCCGCACCAGCTGGACCTTTGGCAGTGGACAACCGGCTTGATGCCTAAGCGGGTCCGCGCCTTTTGCCATTTCGGGAAATACCGCGATATTGAGGTTGAAGACGACGTAACGGCTTATGTGGAATATGAAAATGGTGCGACCGGCCTGTTCGTGACGACCACCGGCGAAGCGCCGGGCACCAACCGGTTCGAGGTCACCGGAGACCGGGGCAAAATCGTCATCGAAGACGATAAGCTTGTGTTCTGGCGGCTGCGGGTTCCGGAGCCGGAATTTAATGCGTCCTATAACGGCGGCTTTGGTGCGCCGGAATGCTGGAAATGTGAAGTTCCGGTGCCTGCGGGCCACGGCGAGCAGCATCTGGGCATCCTCAAAAATTTCACAAATGCGATTCTGCACGGCGAGCAGCTGATTGCGCCGGGTGAAGAAGGGATCAAAGGCCTGACCTTATCCAATGCCATGCACCTGTCCGCCTGGGAAGATGACTGGGCCGACCTCCCGCTGGATGAAGACCGTTTCCATGAGCTGCTGCAGAGCAAAATAGCCACCTCGAAATATAAGAAGAAAACGGACGAGAGCCGGACGCTGGACGTAACGGGCACCCATTGAAGCCTTATACCCAAACGCGTATCTGACTGGTACCTAATACCAAGCACTTAATGGCTGATGTCTGATATTAACCGGCGCTTTCAAGCCGTATTTCAAATTGAAGAATAGGAGTGAAGAGGATAGATGAAACCCGAGAACTTGGCTGTACAGCTGTATACGCTGCGAAATTTCACGCAAACCGAAGAAAGTTTGAAGGATACGTTTAACAAGGTGGCCTCCATCGGCTACCGCTCCGCTCAGGTTTCCGGGATCGGAGCGATTCCGCACGAAACGGTGAAGAAGCTGGCTGATGAAGCCGGGCTCTCCATCTGCGCGACTCATGTGCCATGGGATCGTCTGGCGGATGACCTGGAAGGGATTGCCGAGCAGCACCGGCTGTGGAACTGCCGTTATGTCGGGCTTGGTTCCCTGCCGGAATCCTACCGGGGATCTGCCGAAGGCTACAGAACCTTTGCGAAGCAGGCGAACGAAATTGCGCTCAAATTGAAGAACGATTACGATCTGCAATTTGTGTATCATAACCATCATTTTGAATTTGAAAAATACGGCGACAAAACTGGCCTGGAAATCCTGTTTGATGAAACCGATCCTGCGGCTTTCGGATTTGAACTGGATCTGTATTGGGTCCAAGCCGGGGGGGGCGACCCTGTAGAATGGATCCACAAGGTGGCCGGACGGATGCAGGTCGTCCATTTCAAGGATATGGCGATTGTCTCCGGCAAACAGGTTTTTGCTGAAATCGGAGAAGGCAATATGAACTATGAAGCGCTTATCCGGGCCTGTGACGAAACGGGCGTTGAATGGATGGTTGTGGAGCAGGACGAATGCCGCCGCGATCCCTTTGAAAGCGTGGGCATCAGCTTGCGGTACCTGCTCGGCAAATGCGAGGGGGTAAAAGCTTGAGCACAAACAACGGCATGATATATGCTCCGGTCCATCAAGCGAAGCCGGTTGTCGGACCTGGCGGATTTGTTATGGCGGCCATGGCGCTGGACCACGGGCATATCTATGGCATGTGCAATGGACTGATCGAAGCCGGTGCCACACTGAAATGGGTGTACGATCCGGACCCGTCCAAGGTGGGGGACTTCACCGCACGTTACCCGCAGGTCCAGGCGGCCCGTTCTCCCGAAGAGATTCTGGAGGATCCGGAGGTCCGGCTGGTGGCGGCTGCCGCTGTGCCAAACGAACGAGGCCCGCTGGGGCTGCGCGTGATGGCTGCGGGCAAGGACTATTTTACCGACAAAACGCCGTTTACCACGCTGTCCCAGCTCGAAGACGCCAGACGGGCAGCCGCGGCGACCGGGCGCAAATATATGGTTTATTTCAGCGAACGGCTTCATGTCGAGAGCGCCATCTATGCAGGCAAACTGATCAAAGAAGGCGTCATTGGCAAGGTCATTCAGGTCATCGGCCTCGGGCCGCACCGGCTGAATGCGCCGGACCGTCCGGCCTGGTTCTTTGAGAAGGAGAAATACGGCGGCATTCTCTGCGATATAGGCAGCCATCAGATCGAGCAATTTCTATATTTTGCCGGCTGCAAGGATGCCAAAGTGCTGCACAGCAAGGTAGCTAATTATGCCAATCCCGATTATCCGGAGCTTGAGGACTTTGGGGATGCCGCGCTGCTGGGCGATAACGGCGCTTCGAACTATTTCCGGGTGGACTGGTTTACGCCGGACGGACTTGGCGTTTGGGGCGACGGAAGATGTACCATTCTGGGGACGGAAGGTTATATCGAGCTGCGCAAATATGTGGATCTGGCCCGTTCCCAAGGAGGCGATCACGTCTACTGGGCCGACCGCAAAGGCGAGCATTACGCCGATGTTCACGGCAAGGTCGGTTATCCCTTCTTCGGCGAGCTGATCCTTGACTGCCTGAACCGGACGGAGACAGCCATGACCCAGGAGCATGTATTTAAGGCAGCCGAGCTTTGTCTGCAGGCTCAGGAGCTGGCGGTGAAGGTAACTCCTGCGGGAGGAGAACCGCCGCAGTGCTAGGCATTTCTAATAGAGAGAGGCGATTTACGATGAAAGAATTAGGAGCAGCCATAGTCGGCTGCGGCAGTATTTTCCCGCTGCACGCCAAAGCCTTGAGCGAGCTGGACGGGGTACGGCTTCGGGCCGTGGTCGATACTGACGCCGAGCGGGCGCGTCTGGCGGGTGAGGAGTATGAATGCGAAGCATTGAGCGATTACCAGGCGCTGCTGGGGAATCCGGATATCCAGGTCGTCCATTTATGCACGCCCCATCATCTGCATGTGCCGATGGCGCTTTCGCTCCTGAAGGCTGGCAAACATGTGCTGACTGAAAAGCCGATCTCCCATACGCTGAGCGAAGGGAAAGAACTGGCCGCAGCCGCTGCCATGAGCGGGAAACAGCTTGGGGTTTGCTTTCAGAACCGGTACAATGAAGCATCCTTACGCATCAAAGAAACGATATTGTCAGGCGAATTAGGCAAGCTGATTGGCATGAAAGCGATCGTGACCTGGTACCGGGACGAGGCGTATTACAAGCAAAGTCCATGGCGCGGCAAATGGGCTACCGAAGGCGGCGGCGTGCTGATGAATCAGTCGATTCATACGCTTGATCTGCTGCAATGGTTCGGCGGCGACATCAGCTCTGTCCGCGGAAGTGTTACAACGGATTCCCTGGACGGCGTTATCGAAGTTGAGGATACGGCGCATGCCCGCATTCGTTTCACGAACGGGGCGACAGCCTTGTTCTATGCTACTAACGGCTATGTGGACAATTCCCCAGTCGAGCTTGAGATTCTCTTTGAAGGAGGCAAGCTGATTCAGCGCAGCGATTCCTTGTATCAGGTGAAGGGAGCAGCAGAAGACGTCTTGTGCGGCGCCGCGGCCCTCACCGGACCTCCGGGCAAATCTTATTGGGGCAGCAGCCATGCCAGCCTGATTCAGGATTTCTATGCCTGCTTGCAGAAAGGCGAGGCGTTTGCGATTGACGGGCGGGAAGGACTGAAGGCCGTCAAGCTGGCCGACGATATTTATCGATCCTCTGGTGTGGAACGGTCTGTCAAGCTCCGCACTTAAACGGGCCTCATCTGCTAAAAAAATAAACTTTAAAGTAAGCCAGCCCGCCGGAAGGCGGGTTTATTTCATTAGGATAAGCGGAGAAACAAAACAGAAAGAAATCAGGAAAAGCAGGAAATAGAAGAAGATAATATTGGATTACGGTTAGTGAAATAGATACAATTTAAGCATAAGCTTTTTTGCTTAGCAAACGTATTGCATAAATTGGGAAGAGAAAGAAGGGATCGTATTGAATAACAGCGCTGTGCAGCTGGAGCTCCGAAGGCGAAGCGCCCTTAGTCTGGATGGAAGCACCTTAAAAATCATCGCCATGACCGCTATGCTGATCGATCATATTGCAGCCGTCATTCTGATTCATCCCGAGATTAACGGGAATCATCCCGCATTCGTACATACCGGACAATATATGCGAATGGCCGGCCGGCTCGCTTTTCCCATCTTCTGCTTCTTGTTGGTCGAGGGGTTCATGTATACCGGCAATAGGCAGAAATATGCCATGCGGCTTATCGCTTTTGCTTTCCTTTCGGAAATCCCGTTCGATCTCGCGTTCAGCGGGCAGATTGTGAATCTCGCAAAACAAAATGTCTTCTTCACGTTATGGATTGGACTGCTGGTGATGATGGGGTTCGAGTATCTTAGAAGCAGGGAGACAGACCCTAGGCGTTTCTCTCTGAGGGCGGTTATGGGGCTGCTGGCTTGTACATTTCTGAGTGCTTTCTATGTCCTCCCATCCGGGCTGCAAATGCTGAATGAGACTTTTCATGCGTTTGGCTCTTCGGCACAAATCACGTTGCCGCAATCTACTTTGGGAAACCTGCTGTGGGTAAACGGGCTGGTATGGATTATCATTTACTTAGCGGTAAGCTCCAGAATTCCAGTTCAAAGGCTGAACAAGGCTTTGGAGATGGCTTTTGTGACCTTTATCGGGGTTGTATTAGCAACGGTGCTCCGGACTGATTACAGCGGCTTTGGAATCATGACGATTGCAGCGATGTACGTGTTCCGCAGGCAGCGGGTAAAATCCATGCTGGCCGGCTCGTTTATCCTTACCTGTATGAGTTTGATCGAAATATGGGCTTTCTTAAACGCCGGACTCATCCGCTTCTATAACGGCAAACGAGGATTAAAGCAGAAATACGTTTTTTATTTCTTTTATCCCGTCCATCTGTTTCTTTTATATCTAATCGCCATCCTGATCAAAAAAAGCTGAATACGCGGCAGGGATTCCCGCTGCTTCGCCTGCCGGCCGGTTTACCACCTCCTCTTGGAGGTGTTTTTTTATTTAATAATCAGTAAATATATATTCATATTTGATAATTATTTATTGATAAACGATAAATATGGTGTTAGAATCAATTTCAGAAATCAAGGTGAGGTGTATAAAAATGGAACGCATATCAACTTTCTTTTTAAGAGCAGCGGTCATTCTGATGGGCCTGGTGATTCTGGCTTTGTGTATCTTTGGGCTGCCTTCGATTGCGAAAGGCTTTGACGGGTATTTTCCGGACTATTGGCTTTATCCGACTATTACGGGAATGTATTTGTCGGCTGTTCCGTTCTTTGCAGCCTTGTACCAAGCTTTAAAGCTGCTGAGTTATATTGACCGCAACACGGCGTTCTCGGATTCGTCCGTCAGGGCCTTAAAGGTCATTAAATACTGCGCTTTGGCGATCTGTATGTTGTACGCGGCGATTCTTCCTTTCTTGTATTTCATGGCCGAGCAGGATGATGCTCCCGGTCTCATCGTCATCGGGCTGGTTGTGATCTTTGCTTCTCTCGTGATCGGCGTTTTTGCCGCTGTTCTTCAGAAGCTGTTAAAGAATGCAATCGACATCAAATCCGAAAATGATTTAACGGTCTGAGGTGAGGACAATGGCGATTATTATTAATGTTGATGTGATGCTGGCCAAGCGGAAGATGAGCGTAACGGAACTGGCCGACCGGGTGGGAATCACGATGGCGAATCTCTCCATTTTAAAGAACGGGAAAGCCAAAGCGATTCGCTTCTCCACACTAGAGGCGATCTGCAAAGCGCTGGATTGCCAGCCGGGAGATATTCTGGAATACAAGCCTGATGAAGATTTGGAAGGATAAGAAGGTATCTGGGGAGATCTTGTCATGAAAAAGATGAAACCTGTAATCCAGCTGCTGCATTTTGGTTATCAGCAGGCAATGAGCTGCATTTTCCCTGCTGCCATTTTTCTGACGTTAGCGGTGTCGGGGGTTGTCCAGCTGCCATTCATCCACCGTTATGATCTGATTCTTGTGGTCCTGCTTCTGGTTCAGTACGGGATGTACCGGAGCGGCCTGGAGACGCGCGATGAGATCAAGGTAATCTGCGTGTTTCATATCATAGGATTAGCGCTGGAAATCTATAAGGTGAAGATGGGCTCGTGGTCTTACCCGGAGCCGGCTTTGAGCAAAGTGTTCGGTGTGCCGCTGTACAGCGGGTTCATGTATGCCAGTGTTGCCAGTTATATGTGCCAGGTGTGGCGCAGACTGAAGATGGATATGACCGGCTGGCCGGGGCTTCTTGCTGCGGGGCTGCTTGGCGGGGCGATCTACCTGAACTTCTTCACCCATCATTTTATCCCCGATTTCCGCTGGTGGCTGGCGCTGCTTGTGTTAATTGTCTTCTGGAGAACCTGGATCATCTACCGCGTGCGGGGGAAGGTTTACCGGATGCCGCTCACGCTGGCCTTTTTTCTGGTAGGCTTCTTCATCTGGCTGGCCGAAAATATCGCTACGTTCTTTAATGCCTGGAAATATCCGGACCAATACGAGGCCTGGCATCCCGTCAGCGTCAGCAAGATCAGCTCCTGGTTCCTGCTGGTCATCATCAGCGTCATTATTGTCGCTCAGCTAAAGCATGTAAAGGCTGGCAGAATGGCAGAAGGCACAAAGTTCGAAGTTGTGAAAGACCCGGCGGAGGAAGGTGCAGGCAATTCATGATAGCGCGTTCATGCCTGATTTTGCTACAATAGGAACGTTGGGATTTAATTGTAGAAAAATAAGGAGGCAACGTTTATGAACAAACGTCCGCTCGGCAGAACGGGCTTGCAGGTCAGTGAAGTCAGCTTTGGCACATGGGCGATCGGAGGCTCCTGGGGACAGACCAGTGAAGCCGAGTCGCTCCGCGCTTTGGATAAAGCTATGGATGAAGGCGTTAACTTCTTCGATACAGCCGATGTATACGGCGACGGCAGAAGCGAGCGGCTGCTCGCCCGCGCTACCAAAGGCAAGGAAGATCAAATTCATATCGCTACGAAATTTTGCCGCCAAGGGGATATCTTTGATCCGCAGACTTATTCGGAGCAGCGGGTCCGCCAGTGGTGCGAGGACAGCCTGAAACGGCTGGAGCGCGACACGATTGATTTGTATCAAATCCACTGTGCGCCGTTTGAGATTTTGCAGCAGGGCGCTGTGTTTGAGGTGCTGGACAAGCTGCAGCAGGAAGGCAAAATCCGCGCTTACGGCGTCAGCGTCGAAACCGTGGAAGAAGGGCTGTTCTGCCTGGAGAAATCCGGCGTGCAGGCGTTGCAGATCATCTTCAACATCTTCCGGCAGAAGCCGATCGCTGAGCTTCTTCCCCGCGCCAGCGAACGCGGCGTAGGGCTGCTGGTCCGGCTGCCGCTTGCGAGCGGACTGCTGACCGGCAAATTCACGGCAAATTCCACCTTTGAAGCGGAGGATCACCGCAACTTCAACCGTGACGGCGCAGCGTTCAATGTAGGTGAGACGTTTGCCGGGCTGCCGTTTGAGAAGGGCGTCGAGCTGGCGTCCCAGCTGGACTGGATAGCCGAAGGCCGCGGCAACATGACGCGCGCCGCTCTTCGCTGGCTGCTGGATTTCAAAGAAATTACGTGTGTGATTCCGGGCTTCAAGAACGTGAAGCAGGTTGAAGACAACCTTGGCGTATTGTCGGCCAAACCGTTTAGTGCAGAAGAACACGAGCGGCTGCGGAAGTTCTACGAAGAGCAGGTGCATCAGCATATTCGCGGCGCTTATTAAAGGAAGCCGCGAAGGCAAGGGAGCCTTGGGCTCCCTTTTTCCGATAAAATTCAGAACTGTCTGGAGGAAAAGTCAGTGAAATATAACCCGAGCCATTCCCATTGGCTTCATGAGCCGAAGAATTACGAGATTAAGGAAGATCAGATTACGATCTACACCGAGCCAGGCACGGATTTCTGGCAGCGGACCTATTACGGATTTAGAAATGATAACGCTCCGGCTTTATTGTTTAAGATGGATGAGCCGTATTTTTCTTTTGAGGTGAAAACCGAGTTTGATAGCCAGCACCGCTTTGACCAATGTGGAGTTATCATCTACCAGAACAGCGATAACTGGTCGAAAGCTTCCATTGAATATGAAAATGATGAATATCAACGGCTGGGGAGCGTAGTGACCAATCACGGGTACTCGGACTGGGCAACAACCGATATTGAAGCTTCCGTTAAACGGATGTATTATCGGCTGAGCCGCCGGGAAAGTGATTTCCTGATTGAACATTCTTATGATGGGGTGGCCTATAAGCAAATGCGGATTTTCCATCTGTTTGAAGGCGCGGGGGAAATTCAGCTGGGGATCTATGCCTGCAGCCCTGAGGAGTCCTCTTTCAAAGCGGTGTTCAGTGAGATTTGGCTGACGGAATGCAAATGGAAGGCACATGAATAATTGTCCGGCATAGACGGTTGAGGGAAGTTTGAGAGAAGAATGAGAGATCAAAGATGAGTATTTGGCTCATCTTTTTTTAATGACTAAATATAATCATTTACTTATATAAATGAAGGCGTATATAATAAATCCAGCGAATTTGGATTCTGAAAGGAGGAGGGCGATGTGAGCACGATTGGAGAGATATCCGAAACCATGAAGCTTCTCGCGGACAAAACCAGACTGACGATTATGGCCCTTCTTAAAGAACGGGAGATGTGCGTCTGTGACATTGTGGATATTTTAGAAACCAGCCAGCCCAACGTCAGTCAGCATTTGAAGAAATTAAAAACAGGAGGACTGGTGCATGAAGCCAAACGCAGCCAATGGGTCTATTATTCCTTGAATGTGGAGGACAAACCTTATCTGGAGAGCGTGGTGGACCAGCTCCCTTGCATGAAATCTCAACTCGAAGGCCGTACCGGCTTATCTTGTGATTAAATTTCCGGAGGTCTTATGTTGATTCTTGCTTCTGTTATTTTTATCCTCACTCTAGTATTTGTCATTTGGCAGCCGCGGGGGCTCAGCATAGGCTGGTCCGCAGCAGGCGGAGCCATATTGGTTCTGGCGTTCGGGGTTGTTGGGTTATCCGATGTCTGGGAGGTTACTCAAATCGTCTGGAATGCAACATTAACGTTTGTTGCTATTATTTTGATCTCCCTGGTTCTCGATGAAATCGGCTTCTTTGAATGGGCAGCTCTGCATATGGCCCGGTTTGCAGGAGGGAATGGCCGTCTGATGTTTATCTACGTGATCCTGCTGGGCGCGGCTGTGTCCGCCTTGTTCGCCAATGACGGCGCAGCTCTGATTCTGACCCCGATCGTACTTGCAATGGTCCGGGGACTTCATTTTAACGAGCGGATGATCCTGCCTTTTATTATGGCCAGCGGTTTCATCTCGGACACGGCTTCGTTGCCGCTTATTATCAGCAACCTGGTGAATATCGTATCCTCAGATTTCTTCGGGATTTCTTTCGTGGATTATGCCAGCCGGATGATTGTTCCGACCTTGTTCTCCGTCGCCGGCAGTCTGCTGATGTTGTACCTCCTGTTCCGCAAGCGTATATCGGTACGTTATGATGCCCACCAGCTTAAAAAGCCTGAAGAGGCTATTAAAGACCCTCGTTTATTCCGTTTATCCTGGGTCATCCTTGGCGTTCTGCTGGCAGCCTACATGTGCAGCCAGTTCATCCACATTCCTGTGTCCGTTATTGCCGGGATTGCTGCTATCGTATTTATTCTATTCGCCCGGACCAGTCCGGAGATTCACACCTGGAAGCTGGTGAAGGGCGCTCCCTGGGCGGTTGTCGTTTTTTCCATCGGAATGTATGTCGTCGTTTATGGTCTGAGAAATGTCGGTTTAACGGACGAGCTCGGGAAGCTGTTTGAAACGGTCAGCCGGCACGGTCTATTTGTATCCACAGTCGCTTCCGGATTTATCGCCGCTATTCTGTCGTCGATTATAAATAACCTGCCTACCGTCATGATTGACGCCCTGGCGATCAAAGCTACGGCCACAGAAGGATTCATTCGGGAATCGCTCGTTTATGCCAATGTAATTGGATCGGATTTGGGACCGAAAATGACACCAATCGGCTCGCTCGCTACTTTGCTTTGGCTTCATGTTTTGGCACAGAAAGGGGTCAAGATCAGCTGGGGAACCTATTTCAAAATCGGTGTAATCCTGACCGTGCCGACGTTGTTCATTACGTTGTGCGGCCTATACCTGTGGCTGGCACTGATCGGTTCCGCGGCCGTTCATGTGTGGATTCTCATTGCTGTAATTATCGCGGGCATCCTTGCTGCCTGGTTGGGAATACGATGGGGGAGAAGAACGTTGTTTCGCAGCAAGCTCAAACTGCCATCCTAAATTACTTAAAGGGGAATATTACCATGACCGCGACAGAGATCAATACAACCATTAACCTGAACGCCAACAACGATACGAAGAAACCTTTTGTTTATTTCCTGTGTACCGGCAATTCCTGCCGCAGCCCAATAGCGGACGGCTTTCTGGAGGCGCTTGGCGGGGACAAATTATGAAGTCAAAAGTACCGGGCTGGAGGCCCACGGATCAAATCCGCATGCTGTCCAAACGATGAAAGAGGCCGGTATCGATATTACCGGTCATACTTCCGACATGATCGATCCGGAACTTCTCAACCGCGCCGATTACGCAAGAAAGTAGGCGTTCACTGCGGCGGAGGCAGAGGCCGGGCAGGTACTGTTGCTGTCGGAACACTTATAGATTGGGGAATAAGCCGTAATCTGGAAGCTGTATCCATCACCCTAATGTTTAATGTCTGAAATTAGAGCTTGCACAGAAATCGAAAGAGGTCCGGAGACGGGCCTCTTTGTTTTTAGTTGAAATGATGCGTTTAAACTTTTACTTAAGGATGGATGGCTTCGCCGGAGGAAACAGGCTGCGGATCAGGACCTCCGGAATAGCCAGCAGCAGAATGATTGAGCCGTAAATACCAAGGGTATAGCTGGCTGAATAGCTGAAACCGAACCCGTATTGGAAGAGGGAAGCAAGCAGATGGATCGACAGGTTAGTGAAGCAAAAAGCGTAGCTCCGGATCATCCAGTCCCGGTGCCGGCCAATTTGTTTCTTCCTGATCCCGATCACCGCCATTACCGTAATAAACGGCCAGATCAGGTTTAAGGCGTTAAATCCAATGCTGCTCATCTTCCCACCAGTCGAATAGGGAGCCAGATATCCGGAGGTCAGTACCACGAGAAATACGGACATGAGATAAACATAGCCGTTTATACGATGGAATCTGCGGCTTTTCCGAAAGATACGATTGGAGAAATTGAGCAGCCCCGTTCCCATAGCTAGGCAGGCAAAGGCAACATGAACATACATCACGTTCAGCCAGGCCGGCAGGTTAAGCTCACGCTTCAGTCCTGTCTTGTGGCTTAGAAAGGCGGAGGCATTCGGATCTACCACGTAATTTTTGATTATCGCATACAAGATAAATAGAGAACAAACTGCAACTAAAACGCTGTATAAGAATCGTTGTCTCTTCAATTTTTGACTTCCCCCCGTGATTCCTGAATTTCATATTCTGTGATATACCGTCTATAGAACCCGTTCGCCTGTTAATTTGGAGGCCGGCAGCATTCCGGCTTTGGCGGTTCCGGCCATTTGGTCGCCTCTGACGTACACCTCAAATCGCAGATTTAAGCGCATCGGTTTCCGAATTTGCAGGGACCAGGTCATCCGATTCTCCACAAGCTGAGGATTGATAAACTCTACCGTCTCATTATCCTGAGTGGCCTTGCCCAGGATCTTCCCTTGGCTTGTTGCAATAGACAGCTTGACCTGGAGTTTCCCAACCGGCGTTGCAATTGACGTATCCCAATCTCCATCAAAGATTGAGCCTTGAGTAATAGGGTCTGGCTTTAGGCTAACCCTAGTCTGTTGATCCTGAGCCAAAGAAACCTTATCGTCCTGAAGCGCGTTAGCGGTGCTGAGGCTGCTGCCTGGCGCCAATCCCGATTGTCTCCACACCGTTCCTCTGCGTTCAAATTCAAACAACCGCTCAACCTCGTGGGCGATCATGGGGCCTAGCTCACGTTCCAGCAAATACAAAGCGACATCAAGCCCTGAGGTGACGCCGCCATAAGCTCTGTCCGGTGAGGATCCAGCTTGCTGCGTGCCTCTAATTGAATTCCGTCGATCCCGCTGGCAACCCTTCTTGGCCCTTCCGCCGTAACAAATTCTAAGTTTATCATGTTTTCACCCATCATGCTGGCAGCGCTGAAAACCTCGTAGGGAGCGATAGCGTCCAGAAGATCAAAGCCTTCAAATAAAACGATTTGAACAGACAACATGGTATGTCCTCCTGACATTAACTTGTTTTCAACCCGAATTATAACGAAGGGTTGTCTCAATCCAGGGTAGGAAAAGGTCACAAAAGAATAAACAAACAATCACAATAAAACGGGGATATCAGTTTCTGAACAAAAAAATGATAGACTAAGAAAAAGAGGTGGGATATTCATGTACATATCAAATACGATACTGGTGGTGGACGATGATCCGAGTATCGTTGATCTATTGAGGGACTTTTTGGAGCATGAAGGATTTGCAGTGTTGACGGCCGGGGACGCAAATGAAGCTTGGAGACTGTTTAAACAGCATTCGATCCAGGGAATCGTGCTTGACATCATGATGCCGGGACAAAGCGGGTTTGAGCTGTGCCGGCAAATCCGGGCAGAAAGTGATGTTTCCATCCTGTTCCTGAGCGCTCGCAGCGATGATGTAGACAAAATACGGGGACTTACGCTCGGCGGAGACGATTATATCGTTAAGACCGCTTCGCCAGGTGAAATTGTCGCCCGGGTAAAGGCGGTTTTGCGGAGAAGCGGTTCGAAAGCGCACAAGGATGAACAGCTGCTGGATTACGGCCGTCTCCGTCTGAACTTATCATCAAGAGAAGTATTTGTGGAAGGGGAGCAGATCCTGCTGACCCGAAGAGAATATGAGCTTCTGCAATTATTTCTGGAACATCCCAAACAGGTTTTCACTTATGAACAGCTGCTCGATCAATTTTGGGAAGGCATCGGAGACAAACATACAATCCGGGTTCATCTTAGCCGTCTTCGTGAGAAAATCGAAACGGATCCCAATCAACCGCGGCATCTTGTGAATGTATGGGGAGTAGGCTACCGTTTCGAGGGGGCATAAAATGAGAAGACTTCGTATTCGTTCGTTTACTTTGCTTTGTTTCTGCTTCATTCTTTTTTTGCCCTGGCTGTTCTTTATTACGGCTCACTTTATAGTCACCCGATCGTTTGAGTTCCCGGAGAATCCGCGCAAGGCGATCCTTCAGCACGATTTTAACAGATTGGTAGAGCAGGTGGAATCAGGGGCAGGCCGCTGGGCGGAACCCGCTTGGCAAAAGCAGCTTAAGTTTCATTTACAGCAGGCCCAAATTGACGTGGTTATTCAGTCCGCAGCAGATCAGATTGTTTACCAGTCTTCCCCGCAAGTCCCCAGCAGACTGTCATCTTCG
The DNA here is from genome assembly GCF_001685395.1 of Paenibacillus yonginensis. Classification (NCBI taxonomy): domain Bacteria; kingdom Bacillati; phylum Bacillota; class Bacilli; order Caryophanales; family Paenibacillaceae; genus Paenibacillus; species Paenibacillus yonginensis. The sequence continues at coordinate 1,635,687 of NZ_CP014167.1, forward strand.
ATTGAACGGTACTCCTTGATCGAAGACGGCCGTTTGCTCGGAAGAGCCACTTTTTATTTGCCAAAATCCTATACCGTCCAAGTGATATCAGCTTTGGCGGGTCTTCTGCTTGCTTTCTTTATTATTGGGTTTGAAATGAGCAGGTTCCTCCTAAAACCTCTGGAGAAAATGAGCAGAGCAGCCAGACAAATTGCTGCAGGGGATTGGGAAGCCGAACTGCCGGTTTCCAGAATTGAGGAAATCGCCGAAGTGGGGGACGGGTTTCGGGTCATGGTAAATGGGCTGCAGCAAGCCAACCGGAAACAAGCCGAGCTGGAAGCAGAACGCCGATTTGTGATTGCGGCGGTCGCTCATGACTTGCGGACGCCGCTTTTTGCCCTTCGGGGGTATTTGGACGGTTTGGAGCAGGGGATTGCTCATTCTCCGGAGAAAATAGCCAAATATGTAGCGGTATGCAAGGAGAAATCAGCGCAATTGGATCTGCTGGTAGAGGACCTTTTCACTTATACGAAGTTAGAATATATCCCAATAGAACCCGGCAGCTTGCGGGTCGATTTCAGGAATATTCTCAGTAAATCAATAGACAGTCTGCAGCCGTTGGCCCGAAAAAAAGAGATCGCCCTCACAATTGAGGCTGGCGAAGATGGTTCCGGCTGCATCGCCATAGGGGACGCTCACTTATTGGAGCGAGCGATCAACAATTTGTTGGATAATGCGGTCAGACACACCCCCCGCCAGGGGGAGATTGCCGTTTGGTGCAAGCAAGAGGGGGATAAAATAAAATTCGCGGTGCGCGATACGGGACCGGGGTTCCCGGCGGAAGAGCTACAGCACGTCTTTGAACCTTTATATCGGGGAGAAACTTCCAGAAGCCGATCAACCGGAGGCAGCGGACTCGGATTAACGATTTCGCAGAATATTATTAGACGGCATGGAGGGGAACTCACAGCGAGCAACCATCCGGATGGCGGTGCGCTGCTATGCGGCTGGATTCCGGTAAAGATCGCATCTGAACGGCTGGAATGATTCATGATTCGCTCTATATCATCTTTCGTCCGGCATGTCCCCGAAGCTGCCGGCTCATGTAGGCCAAGGTCAACGCAACGGCCGCCAATATCCCGCCAAGCAGTTTAAATCCGCCAATGCTGAAGCTTCCGCCCATAATGATGCTTGTTAACAAGGAAGATAGAATGGTTCCCAAGTATCTGGATGTGTTAAATAATCCGGAGGCCACACCCACGATCTCTTGCGGCGAACTTTGGAATAAGGCCGCCTGCATACCGACACTGTTCAGCCCATTGCTAATGCCGAAAGCGGCCAAAGCCAAACAAACCCAGAGAACGGATGAAGTCTCATTCATCAGGAGGATTCCCAGGGAGCCCAGCGTCATGAACAGCGCAGACGTCAATAAGGCCGGCCTTGGCCCGGACTTATCCATCCATTTTCCAGCCCATGGAGAAGCAGCAAGCGAGCATACCCCCAGGCTTAACATGAGCAGGCCGGTATGAACTTCGCTGATCTGGCGTACCGTTTGCAGATAAGACGGAAACCCGAAGAAGACCGAATAATATAGAACGTTCACAAGCATGTATTGAATGTTAACCCGGGTAACTGCAGGATATTGGGCTAAAGTAAGCAAAGGAATAAAAGGAAATGCTGTTCTTGATTCATGACATACAAAAAGGATAAGAATGACGAGGCCGGACAATCCAAACAGGAAGTCGATCCCTGAAAGGTGCCGCGAGGCTATTGCCGACAACAACCCAACCAGTAAAGCCACCAGGCCTGTCGTAAACAGCAGAACCCCTGCCGCATCCAATCTGCTGAGCCATTTCCGGAGAGACAGTCCGTCTATTGCCGGCTTTGATCGATCGTCCTGCGGAATCGTTCTCCACGCGAGCAGAATCCCCGCAATTACAAAGGGGAAGTTGAACCAAAAGAGGGCCGGCCAGTTCCACCAGTCCAACAACACCCCGCCGATAAAAGGCCCTAGAGCCGCTGCTCCGGATAAAAAAATCGACAAAACGGACAGCGCCGTCGCTTGTTTCTCTGTAATATGGATACGGACTAAAGCCATTCCGACAGCCGCCAGCATGCTTGTTCCGATGGACTGCACAATGCGGAACACAATAATCCAACCAAAGCTCATTGACATTGGAGCTAATATGGAAGCCGCGAGGGATACCCAAAGGCCCATTAGAAAAATCCTCCTGCGGCCGAATAAATCACTGGCCTTTCCCATGATCGGCTGAGCGGAAGCACTAGCGATATAAAAAGAAAAAATAATCCAGGAAGCCGTTGTGAAATCGATATGGAATTCCTTTTGCAGCCCTGGAATTGCAACGGAAACCATTGATGAATTAAGTGGATTTAATAGAATTCCAAGACCTATGGAGATCATTAGCCACCAGCTGCGAGCCTTCATTTTGTGTTCCTCCTTAATCATATTAAGGATATCGTACCGGAAACAATACATTTACTCCAACGCATTTTATGATATGATTTCATTGATCCTAAGGAATGAATGGGGGACGCAAGTGGAACTTCTACAATTGCACTATTTTATTGAGGTAGCCCGATTAGAGCACGTAACCGAGGCAGCCCAGAGCCTGCATGTTACTCAATCTTCATTAAGCAAAACGATTCAGCGACTGGAGGAGGATCTGGGAGCTCCTTTGTTTGATCGAACAGGAAGGAGATTGCGCCTGAATGAGTTTGGAAGCAGGTTCCTTCAGCGTGCGGAAAAAGCTTTGTTCGAATTGGAGCAGGGGAGACAAGAGATCAAGGATTTATTAAACCTGGAACAGAGGACACTTGAGCTAGCGGTGACAGCGGCCAGCAAGATTCCACAAATTCTCCATGAATTCCGGAAGAAGCGGCCGGAGATTCAATTTCACGTTCAAATGCTGGCCACCCACGAAATGGCGCTCCTTCTCCAAAGAGGAGAAGTCGATCTTTGCTTGTCTTCCCCTCCGGTCGAAGCAGAGGAGATTGAAAGCTTGATCGTGCACCGGGATCCGATCCTTGTTGCCGTTCCCATGGGGCACCGGCTGGCCACGCGGGCAAGTGTATCTTTAACGGAACTAAAGAACGAATGGTTTGTAGGCGTAAAACCCGGTTACGGAACACGGGATTTAGTGGATTCTGCCTGCAGGTTGATGGGATTTGTCCCCCAATACGTGTATGAAGGGGATGAACCTGCCCGGCTCAGCGCTTTAGTGGAAGCGGAAATCGGGCTAGCTTTTATGCCAAGCACGGCAAGAGACGTAAGAGATCGAATCCATTATGTCGCGATAGAGGATCACAAGCTGGAGAGGGAAATTGCCTTGTTGTGGCACAAGAACCGTTTTCTTTCACAGGCGGCAAGGGAATTTAGAGAAGTCGTTACCGAATATTTCGCCGGCGAAGCCAAACAGCAATTAGAACAGATAAATAATCCGAATAATTCTTAGTAGAATAATAAGAATTATTCTTTTCAAATGACAAGCTTTGTGAGAAAATAGGGCCAATAAACCGTTTCCTCATTTAAAACTTTAAATCATTGAAGGAGGATTTATCTATGTCCGAAGACCGCAAGCTGTCCTTTGAAACGTTAGCCGTACACGCTGGCCAGGAGGTTGATCCAACCACGTTCTCACGCGCCGTGCCGCTTTACCAGACCACTTCTTATGGATTCCGCGATGCCGAGCATGCCGCAAACCTGTTTGCCCTGAAAGAGTTTGGAAATATCTATACGAGAATCATGAACCCGACAACCGACGTGTTTGAACAACGGATTGCGGCTTTGGAAGGCGGGGCAGGGGCGCTTGCTACGGCTTCAGGTTCTGCCGCGATTTCCTTCTCCATCCTTAATATTGCCGGAGCCGGAGACGAAATCGTATCTTCTTCCAGCCTATACGGCGGCACCTACAACCTGTTTGCGCAAACGCTTCCTAAACTGGGCATCAAGGTGCATTTTGTTGATTCGGACAATCCCGAGAACTTCCGAAATGCCATAAACGAGAAGACCAAAGCAGTCTTTGCGGAGACGATCGGCAACCCGCAAGGGAACGTGCTGGACATCGAAGCGGTAGCTGCCATCGCTCACGAGCAGGGTCTCCCGCTGATCGTGGACAATACGTTTCCGAGTCCCTATTTGCTGCGCCCGATTGAACATGGAGCCGACATTGTCGTGCACTCGGCCACCAAATTTATCGGCGGACATGGAACCTCGATCGGCGGAGTCATCGTGGACAGCGGTAAATTCGACTGGAAAGCCAGCGGCCGCTTCCCGGGGTTGACCGAACCCGATCCAAGCTATCACGGCATAGTTTATACGGAGGCTGTTGGTCCAATTGCCTATATCATCAAAGCCAGAGTGCAGCTTCTGCGTGATTTGGGCGCTTCGATTTCGCCGTTTAATTCCTGGCTGCTGCTGCAAGGGCTTGAAACGCTGCATCTGCGCATGGAGCGTCACAGCCAGAATGCGCTGAAGGTTGCCCAATATTTGGAGGCCCATGAAGCTGTTGAATGGGTCAGCTATGCCGGTCTGCCAAGCCATCCATCCTATGATCTGGCGCAAAAATATTTGCCTAAAGGCCAGGGGGCGATCCTCACATTTGGGATCAAAGGAGGGGCTGAAGCCGGCGTCAAGCTGATCGGCAGCGTCAAGCTGTTCTCCCATCTGGCTAACGTGGGGGATTCCAAATCGCTGATCATCCATCCGGCCAGCACGACCCACCAGCAGCTTACCGAAGAAGAACAACGTACGGCCGGCGTGTTGCCGGAGCTGCTGCGCGTGTCGATCGGCACCGAATCTATTGATGATATTCTATACGATCTGGAGCAGGCTATCGCAGCGAGTCAGCGGTAAATACTAAGGTGCGACTAAGTGCTGTCCAGAACAAAGAAACCGGATGCTGTCTAAACAGACATCCGGTTTCTTTGTTTTCCTAAAATGACCTCTCAAACAGCAGCAAACTGGCACAATAGCTTTATAACGTTCTCCCGTTTAACCGGTTTGCTGATATATTCATCCATACCGGCTTCGAGACATTTCTCACGGTCCCCCTTTAAAGCGTTGGCGGTAACAGCAACTATACGGGGACATTTGTCCTTGAGACTCTCTTTGAGCATGCGCGTAGCTTCAAAGCCGTTCAGCACGGGCATGTGAAGGTCCATAAAGATGATATCATACGCCTTGCGGCTTACTTCCTCAATTACCTCCTGGCCATTGGTAACGACAGTGACCTCGTGCCCCAGCTTCTCGAGCATCTTGCTCATGACCAGGCGATTAATCGGATTATCTTCGGCCAGCAAGATCTTGGTATGAACCGTGTTCTGCTGAAGCAGCTCCAGAGTAGGGTGTCCCTCCGGAAGCTGGGAAGCCGGTTTGAATCCGATTGTGAAAATAAACGAAGAGCCTCTACTGCCGTCGCTTTCGGCGTAAATCTCGCCGCCCATCATCTGCACTAATTTGCGGCTGATCGCAAGTCCCAAACCGGTCCCTTCATGCCTGCGGTTCATAAAGCTGTCAATTTGAGCAAAAGGCTCAAAGATGTCTTCAAGCCGCTTGGGATCAATCCCGATTCCAGTATCCGTAACGGTGAAGACCAGTGTGTCCGGCTTCGTTCTAGCATGCTCGACCTTAACCGATATGCTGCCTGTAGGCGTAAATTTGACGGCATTGCCCAATAGGTTAATCAGCACTTGCTTCAGACGGTCAGGATCGCCATAGATGTGGTCGGGAACATCATGATTCAAGGTATAGGACAAAGCGAGCTTCTTCTCTTCCGCCCTCCCCGAGATGACGGAGAAACTTTCCTTGATACATAAGCGCAAATCAAAGGGTTCCTCTTGAAGTTCGGTCCGGCCGGCTTCAATCTTGGACAGATCAAGAATGTCATTAATAATGCCTAATAGGGTTTCACCACTTTGGCGGATGACTTCGATGCAGTTTCTTTGTTCTTCTGTAAGGTCAGGCGTATCCAGCAGAATATCCGTCATGCCGATGACTCCGTTCATCGGTGTCCGGATTTCGTGGCTCATCATGGCGAGAAACTCGCTTTTGGCTTTGTTTGTGCTTTCGGCCGCCTCTTTGGCCAGCAGCAGCTTTTTCTGTTCGGAAATGTCTTTGCAGATGAGGTAAAACCCTATATTCTGCTCGCTGACAAAGATCGGCGCTATGCTGGCCAGCACCTCAACGGCGTTGCCGGACTTGGTAAACAGCTTGTCGATATGATGTTCGATAGAGTTATCGTAAAGAGATTTCTCCAGAATTTTGTCTACATTCTCTTGACCGATCAAATTGGCGAGCTCCATCCCGATCAATTCGGTTTCGTTCACATAGCCGGTCAGTTCTTCGGTCACTTTATTGGTGTTGATAATCCGGCCGTCCAATCCAAAGGAAATAACAGCGTCATGATTGTATTTCTTGAGAGACGTATAGCGTTCAACCGATTCCTGCAGCCGCCGCTCCGATTCTTTCTGCTTAGTGATATCAATCATCTGGGCGATGTAATAAAGAGGTTTCCCCGCTGCATCACTGAAGAGCTTGACAGAGAGCAGCACCCACATGATTTCTCCGTTTTTCTTCAGGTATCTTCTTTCAATTTGGACCTCGTCGCCATCGCCCATTAAAGATCTCAAACCGGCAATGTCCGTGTCTGTTTCGTCCGGGTGAGCAAAGGTGCCAATCGGCCTGCTGTCAAACTCTTCTTTGGTATATCCAAACATCTTCTCCATTGCGGGATTTACGGTCAAAACCATGCCTTCCGGCGAAATAAGGCCAATGCCGAACGAAGCATGATCATATACTTGCTGGTTGAAGGTAACTTGGTTCAAATTCACGCGATGCATAACTTAACCTCCATTGCCTGAGTCAAAATCAGGTCGAAATATATCCAGGTAACGATGCTTATAACTGACTTTGATTATTACCCAAAACACCTTCTTATGAATCACTCGGCAGCCCTTAATGAAAAAAATCAGAAGTCATTTGAAAAATGGACGAGTTTCGCATAAGATGAAAGCGTTATCCTGTATATCGGAATCTATAATTCAGACCGAGAGGTGAGAGGAATGAAATACAGAAGACTAGGCAAAACCGAACTGAACGTTTCCGTCGTGGGTGTAGGCACATGGCAATTTGGCGGTGATTGGGGCAAGGATTATTCCCAGAAAGAAGTGGACAGCATTCTGGACCGGGCCCAAGAGTTGGGCATTAACCTGATCGATACCGCCGAGTGTTACGGACCCCATCATTTATCAGAGCGCTTTATTGGGGATTATATCTCGCGAGGCCGGCGTGAGGACTGGATTATCGCCTCCAAGTTTGGTCATCAATGGCATGAACATTGGGAGCATGCCTGGAACGTGGACCAGATTCGGGTTCAGCTGGAGGAATCTTTAAAAGCCCTTAGAACCGATTACATTGATCTTTATCAATTCCATTCAGGACCGGATGAAGTCTTTGATCAGGATGACCTATGGACGATGCTGGACAAGCAGGTGCAAGCCGGCAAAATCCGAAACCTTGGCATTTCAATCGGAAGCAATGATAACCTGCATCAGACCAGCAAAGCTAAGGAGCTGAACGCGAAAGCAATCCAGGTTGTTTACAACCGATTGGACCGTACGCCTGAACAGCGAGTTTTCCCATCCTGCCAACAGCAGGATCTTGGTGTACTCGCACGGGTACCGCTGGCCAGCGGCTATCTCAGCGGTAAATACAAGCCGGGAGCTGTATTTAAAGACAATGTTAGGAAAGGGCATAAGCGTGAAGAGATCGACGAGAAGATTAAGCTTGTGGAGCAAATCAGGCAGCAGGAAGTGCCTGAAGGCGTAGGCATGGCGGAATGGGCGCTGGCCTGGTGTCTGAAGAATCCGGTCGTAAGCTGCGTAATACCGGGCTGCAAAAGCCCGGAACAGGTCGAGGCTAACGCACGTGCAGCCGATCTGGAGCTGTAGCAGCAGGGATTTTTTGCTTAAATAATGAACAAGGGGCCGATTGACAACCTAAGAAAACCTTTTAAGCAAGGGGAAGACTGGCGGCACTCCGCCGGTCTTTTTCTTTACGGATCAATAGCCTACGAATTAAAGTAAAGATAGATACCAGACAGAGAGGAAGGACTGGAAGTGAAACTTCATTTCTTGAAAGTGAATCAGGCGGAACAAATAGCAGAATTGGCGGCATTGGCGGCAGAAATCTGGCGTGAACATTATGTTAGCATTATTACAATGGAACAGATCAATTATATGATCGATAAATTTCAATCTGTTCCTGCTATCATGGATCAAATCCAGAGACAAGGCTACGAGTATTATGTATTCCAGCAGGATGGGGTTAAGATGGGATATCTGTCGGTCAAGCCAGAAGAAGGGAAGCTGTTTCTGAGCAAGTTCTATGTGGCCAAAGAGCACAGGGGACACGGTTATGCAAGCCAAGCCTTTGCTTTCCTGGAGCAGTTGTGCGAAGATCACAAGCTAAGCCATATCTGGCTGACAGTCAATCGCCATAATACAAACAGCATAGCGGTATATGAGCGAAAAGGGTTCCGGATCATCCGGGAGCAAAAGGCCGATATCGGCAGCGGATTTGTAATGGATGATTATATTATGGAGAGAGAAATTCCAATGTCAGAAACGGCAAAGGGGTAATGTCCAGGGTGGAGAGTCGATTTAAGCAGTATCTCTTGGAGAACGATGATTTGCTGCGAGACTTACGTTTGGTAAAAGAGCTTCAATTGCCCCAAAGCTATATCGCAGCCGGATACATCAGAAATTACATTTGGGACAGGCTTCATGGATTTGATTATAGAGGACGGCACAGCGATATTGACGTGATTTATTATGACCCGTCCGATATTTCGGAGGACAAAGATACCCGGTTGGAATTGGAAATAAAACAGCTCACCGGTAATCCTAAATGGTCTGTCAAGAATCAGGCCAGGATGCATCTGCGAAATGGGGAACCGCCGTATTCCTCAACTTGGGAGGCTATGAGAAGATGGCCGGAAACCGCAACTGCGGTTGGAGCAAGGATGGATGAGGAAGATCAGCTGCAATGGATTTGCCCTTATGGGTTAAAGGATCTGCTTGAATTAATCGTAAGGCGCAGCCCGCTCTATTTGGATAGGGATGATTATTTGCAGCGGATTCGCAAGAAGGATTGGAAGAAAGCGTGGCCTTTATTGAATGTTATTGAGGATTAAATAAGGTTCTGCGGCAAGAAGAAAATAAAATTCGACTAAAGAAGTCGCCTTTAGGGCGGCTTTTTTTTTGCGCAGATAATAGTGGATATGAATTTGCCGATGATCCGTCATTCGGTTCAAATAATCCAATGCGAACATAAGGAACAATAGGGTCGAATGCATATATTTCAACTAAATGGAGATTGTAAAAAGAAATTAGCTAAAAATGGCTGCTTCAAGGTATTTTTGGAAAAGGATCTTCTTAGGAGCTTAAGCGATGACAAACAAAAGCAATCATATTCCCGGTAGAGCAAATGAGTTCACAGACCTCGTAAGAGAAACTTTAGGGCAGAGCCCGGATATTATTTACCGAGAAATTATATTAGGCTGCAAGCCGGCGCTAATTATTTACATCGAGGGATTGGGTGATCCACATGAGATGCTGGAAGCCATCCATCAGGATATGCCGCTTTATTTAGAGAAACAGGAACAGGCAGCAGAGGAGCTCTTAAAGCTGCTCAAAGAACGCACGATTACCTTGGGAAAGATCGGGGAAGTCAAGACGCTCACGGAGCTGGAAGCCAAAATTCTGAGCGGTAATACGATTGTCTATATTGATGGACTAGATAAAGCCCTTTATGTGGGAACGGAAGCTTTAAAGCAGCGCGGAGTTGAGGAGGCCACATCCCAGTCCGTAGTAAGAGGGCCGAGGGAAGGTTTCACGGAATCGCTTCGGGAGAATACGGCCCTGGTAAGAAGGCGGATCCAAAGTCGAAAGCTCCAGCTTGAAGAACGAATAATCGGAGACAATACGAACACACAGGTTGCCATTATGTACATGCAGGGGCTTTGTGATAATGAAGTCCTTAATAAGCTTAGAGACCGTTTGGATCAGATTCGTTTGGACAGCGTGCTCGAGAGCAATTATATCGAAGAGATGATTCAAGATCAGACTTACAGTCCTTTCCCTACCGTATACAATTCAGAGCGTCCGGATGTCATTGCCTCAGAACTACTCGAAGGCCGCATTGCAATCTTTGTTGAAGGCACGCCCTTTGTGCTTGTTGTGCCGGCCTTGTTCGCCCAATTCTTCCAATCCAGCGAAGATTATTACCAACGCGGAGATTTCTCCAGTCTCGTTCGGCTTCTTCGGTATTTATGCTTTGGGATCGCTCTGTTGACTCCTTCCTTCTATATTGCGATCACAACCTTTCATCAGGAGATGCTGCCTACCAATCTGCTTATCAGTTTGATCGGACAGCGGGAAGGGGTGCCGTTTCCGGCGTTCGTAGAAGCGCTTATTATGGAAATAACCTTTGAGATTTTGCGCGAAGCGGGGATCAGGCTGCCGAAATCGATCGGGCAGTCGGTCTCCATCGTAGGGACGCTGGTTATAGGACAAGCCGCCGTAGAAGCCGGTTTAGTATCAGCAGCTATGGTTATCGTCGTATCGATCACAGCTATTTCCAACTTTGCACTTCCTTCTTTTAACGTTGGCATCTCCACTCGAGTTCTCCGGTTTGCCCTGATGGGCATCGGAGCCTCATTTGGTTTGTACGGCATGATTATTGCCTTGATTATTCTTGGTCTGCACCTTTGCAGCCTGGAATCGATGGGAGTTCCATACATGACGTCCTTTGCTCCTTTCCGCTGGAAAAGCCAAAAAGACGTCATGCTGCGCTTATCTCAGCGGACCAAAAAGAAGTATCTGAATCTGCTTGCTTCTTATAACAAAAACGGACCAGAAATCTAATCAAGATAAGGGGGGGAACCGGGATGCTGGGAAGACTGCTGCTCATGACCTTTCTTCTCCTTACTGTCATCTTTACTCCGGGCTGCTGGAGCCGTAAAGAGCTGAATGAAATCGCGGTTGTTATGGCTTTAGGGATTGATAAAGTAGAGGGCGGCTATGCCTTGTCAGCCCAGGTGCTGAATTCGGGCGAAACGGATGCCAAACGGGGCGGCAACATGGGGAGTTTACCCGTAATTACTTATCATTCTGTCGGCGTAACCATCCCGGAAGCGCTTCAGCGAATGCACAGCCAAGCCCCCCGGGCGCTATATTTATCCCACTTAAGAGTCCTCATCTTTGGAGAAAATGTGGCCCGTCAAGGACTGGGAAATGCTCTTGACTTTATAGCAAGGAATTACCAGTTTCGCACGGATTTTTTTCTGCTTGTTGCCAAAGCCGGGAATGCCTCCGAAATCCTCGATGTGGTTACTCCTTTCGAATATATACCAGCGAGTTCACTTTATTCTTCGATTGTGGTTTCCCATGATAGATGGGCTTCGACAGGGAAAGTCACGCTGCAGGAATATATCACCGCAATGAAGCTTAGTGGTTCAGATCCAATCTTATCGGGGGTGGAGCTAAGCGGGAAACCAAACGAAGGGAAAAGCACCGATAACGTAAAAAAGATTACACCGGATACACTGATTAAACACACCGGATTGGGTGTATTTCGAGGGGATCGCCTGGTGGGCTGGTTAGATGAGGGTCCCAGCAAAGCTACGAACTATATTCTTAATGAAGTTGACCACACCGGCGGAGTTATAGAGTTTCCGGAAGGGATTATCGGCTTTCAGATCAACCAAGCTTCCAGCGACTTGCAGGTGCACCTCAATGCAGAAGGCAAACCTGAATTTAATGTTCACTTGAAAGTCGAAGCGGATCTAAGTACGGTTCAGTTCCCGATGAATCTCAATCAGCCTTCCAAGATTATTCAAATTGAGAAACGTATTGAAGAAAAATATAATACTTTGATCAGCAAAGCGATTAAGAAGGTTCAGGTGGATTATGGAGCGGACATCTTTGGTTTTGGAGAAGCCTTACACCGTAAATATCCAAAGAAATGGAAAGAATATAGAGGGAATTGGGATGATTCCTTTAAAGATGTAAAGGTAAGTGTGGACACAAAGGTTGCAATACGGAGGATCGGTTCAATTATACAGCCGGTCACTGAGGAGACGAAATAGCTATGCATTGGGATTTGCCTCTTCTGTTTATATTGGCCTTTTCCTTGATTGAAGGAATTTGGAGGAGCATAAAGCAGCGCTCGCTTGCCCATATCCTTGGCTTTTTCTCAATATGGACGCTTGCGTTAGCTGCCGTGATTGTCGATATGATGCAGCTGCCGGGGTTTAGGCCTTTGGATTGGATTGGTTTTGTTATGCAGCCTATCAATAAATTTATGCCTTAATGAGGAAGGAGTGAAGTGTTGTCATGATCAATCAGAATCAGATTTTCCCAAGGCAATTATTTGTCCTGACGTTCGGTTTGGTCGTAGGCACCTCAATTCTAGTGACCCCTTCCGGGTTGGCCCATACGGCGAGAGAGGATGCCTGGATCGCTTCGTTAGTCAGTTTATCCATCAATGTTCTAACAGTTTTGCTCTATATAGGGATCCTGCGCTTATATCCGGGCCGAACGCTCTTTCAAATTCACGAGGATGTTCTCGGTAAAATTCTGGGGAAACTCGTTAATCTGCTTTATCTGTTCTACTTCCTCATTCTAACCGGTACCTTGCTTGGCAATCTCGGTTTTTTCCTTTCTAGTGAAATGATGCCCGAGACACCGATTGAAGCGATTCAAATCATCTTTTTGGTGGCAGCTATCGTTTGTGCCCGTAAAGGCATTATTATTTTGGCTAGAGTAAGCGAATTAATGTTTCCTTGGATTGTGCTGCTCTTTCTGATATTGGCAAGCTCCTTAATCCCCCAAATCCATTGGAATCACATTAAACCTGTTCTGGAGGACGGTTGGATGCCCGTCTTTAAAGCCGGATTTCATTCCTCCATGTTCGAGGAAACCGTCGTCTTGATGACTTTTATTTCGATGGTTAACGGAAAAAGGAATCAGGAGCGGACGTTTGTCTTAGGAACAGCAGGGGGAGGGCTAGTGCTCTCTATCATTGTGCTGCTAAGTGTGCTGGTATTGGGGATCGAGCAGACAGAGAACAGTACGTTCCCGGCCTTTGCGCTGGCCAAAACCATTAATGTCGGCAATTTCTTTCAAAGGGTCGAGGGAATCTTGATTACGATCTGGATTCTCACTTTTTTTATCAAAATTTCTTTGCTATTTCTATCAATGCTTGACGGCTTGAAGGCTATGTTTGGACTTAAGGAACGCAAACTTTTTATTTATCCCTTGGCTATTTTGTTTATTGTTGTAGCTTGGAATACATATACGAACACAGTCTATGTGGGAAATATCATTCAAAAAGTTTGGGCCGGATACGCAATGCTTCACCTGCTGGCTATCCCTCTAATCGTTTGTCTGGTCGGATTGGTCAGAAAAAAAATGATCCCTACTGAGTCCCGGTAAAGGAAAAAATCTTTAATCTAATGGGGATTAATCTTTAATTTGTCCGGTTGTTATGTATGCGCTTACTTACTATAATTTGGGTGGAAAGGAGGCGAAACCCAAGATTAACATTTGCGATGAAGCGGAGTCTGGACAAACTGCGAGGACAGAAGACAACCAGCAAGGAGTAGCAGGCAAGTACTCACTAATCCAAATCCCAAATCTAGGAGGTAACGTTATGCTTAAATTCAAAAAGAAATGGTTGACGGCGCTTCTTACTGCGGCAATGAGCTTCAGCTTGTTTGGGGCAACTTCTTATGCTGCGACCGACTATTGGCAGAATTGGACGGACGGCGGCGGCACAGTTAACGCAACTAACGGAGCAAACGGCAATTTTAGTGTCTCATGGACCAACAGCGGCAACTTCGTAATCGGCAAAGGCTGGCAGACAGGTTCGCCTTCCCGCATAGTGAACTATAATGCCGGCGCCTTCTCGCCGTCCGGCAACGGATATTTGGCCTTCTACGGTTGGACAAGAAATTCCCTTATTGAATATTACGTTGTTGACAGCTGGGGAACGTATAGACCGACCGGAACCTACAAGGGAACGGTCAACAGCGACGGAGGAACTTATGATATCTATACAAGCACGCGCTACAACGCTCCTTCCATTGACGGAACCCAAACCTTTACCCAGTACTGGAGTGTCAGACAGTCCAAGAGACCGACTGGCAGCAACGTGCAAATCAATTTTGGCAACCATGTCAATGCATGGAGAAACCATGGCATGAACCTGGGCAGCAGCTGGGCATACCAGGCGATGGTCGTTGAGGGTTATCAAAGCAGCGGCTACGCGAACGTAACGGTGTGGTGATCGGATTCTTTTTCATATAGCAAATGAAGGAAGCGCCTCTGGCTATTCAACTGTTTAGGGGCGCTTCTTCTTCACCCAAACGATTAAAGGAGATCGTGGAATGAAAAATCTACTCATCGTCCTGATCCTGGCCTGTCTCGTCACTGCTACCGGCTGCTCGCATGCAACATCTGGAAAGGAGAAAAATCAGCCAGATTTGGACAACGACGACTTGGTGCTGGTTAAAGGGGGGACGCTCACGACGGACCCATCCGATTCAAATGGAAAAGAGGTGACATTACCCGATTTCTATATCGGACGGTATGAAGTCACTCAGAAAGAGTGGGCCGAAGTTATGGGCAATGACCCTTCCCAATTCAAAGGCGATAACTCGCCGGTAGAAATGGTGAGCTGGTATGACGCTATAGAATACTGCAATAAAAGAAGCGAACAAGAGGGGCTTCAGCCCTATTATCATATAGATAAAGATACGCCAGATCCGAATAATAAAAGCGAATATGATTATTTGAAATGGAACGTTACGATTAACAAGGGGGCAAATGGCTACCGTTTGCCGACTGAAGCCGAATGGGAGTATGCCGCAAGCGGTGGGCAGCTCAGCAAAGGTTATACTTACAGCGGAAGCAATCAGGCGGATGAAGTTTCCTGGTATTGGCGAAATTCGGGGGACAAACCTTTATCCGGCGACTGGAGCTGGCCTGCTATCGAGAGCAACAAGGGAAGACCCCATGCTGTCGGCGAGAAGAAAGCCAATGAGCTGGGACTCTACGACATGTCGGGCAACGTCCGGGAATGGTGCTGGGACTGGTTCGAGGATGCGGATACGGCAAGCGGCTCTTACCGGGTTGTGAAAGGCGGCGGTTGGATCGGTGATATCAGCAGCGGCGAGGTTTCTTTCCGCGGTAAATTCGAAGCCAGCGGCTACGGCCCCGATCAAGGATTTCGGGTGGTTCGGGGAACATAGGAAATCAAGCGGAAGCAGGAAGCAAAGGGGCTGATCAGCTCTGCGCGTATTCCAGCTTCCGTTTTATTTTTCCGCAATAGTGTTGTACTGCGTCAGCCTGCTAATGTTTTTTCAGACGGACAAAGCGACATGGAGGAGCCTCCAACATACACTGTTCTCATGTTTGGGCAAATGTTGGCATGTACAATTTGAGAGGAGCAAAGGAATGTTGAGAAGCACCGCAGTCCCCCGCCGTTATGAATCAAGGATGAATCTGCTGGAGACTGAAAAAGCGATTTCGGAGGTTAAAAGTTATTTCGAGCAGCAGCTGAAGGATCAACTCCGGCTCACGAAGGTTTCTGCACCTATCCTGTTGAAAGCCGGGAACGGGATGAACGACAATTTGAACGGAACAGAACGGATCGTTTCTTTTGACGCCTTGGATCTCAAGGAGGGTCCCGTGGAAGTGGTTCAATCCCTGGCAAAGTGGAAACGTATGGCTTTGGCCCGCTACGGCTTTACCTATGGGGAAGGGTTGTACACCGATATGAGGGCCGTAAGACGGGATGAAGTGATGGATAATCTGCATTCGGTTTATGTCGACCAGTGGGATTGGGAGAAGGTTATTTTTGATGGCAAACGTACGATGGAGACACTCCAATTAGAAGCGCGCAAAATCTATAGAGCCGTTAAAGGAACCGAACAATATATCTGCCGTCAGTTTACCTGCCTGAAGCCCGTTTTGCCGGACGCTCTGTTCTTTATAACGACTCAGGAGCTCGAGGATCAATATCCGAACCTTTCTCCGCAGGAAAGAGAAAATGAAGTCGCCCAATTGCATGGAGCTGTCTTCATTATGCAGATTGGAGGCCGATTGAAGTCCGGGGAAGTCCATGACGGCCGTTCTCCGGATTATGATGACTGGTCCTTAAACGGGGATCTCGTGTTATGGAACCCGGTGCTGGAAAGGGCGTTTGAAATTTCCTCCATGGGCATTCGGGTGGATGCAGACACCTTGAAGCAGCAGCTGAAGGCAAGCGGCTGCGAAAATCGTTTGGAGCTGTTTTTTCATCAGGCGGTATTGAACGGCGAACTTCCAGCTTCTATAGGCGGCGGGATCGGCCAGTCCAGACTTTGTATGTTCCTCTTGGGCAAAGCTCATATCGGCGAAGTCCAGGTATCGGTCTGGAATCAGAGGACGCGGGAGGAATGCCGCGAGAGAAACATCCGGCTGCTGTAAACGGAGCGAGCAGCAGCCGGCCCCTGCTTAAGCAAGCAGGGTTTTTTTTATTTCCGGTTCCGTGTATTTCCTTTGGCTGTTTAAGGGACAAGCTGTCTGCAACGTTTCCTTCTTGACCCCTCTGATGAAACCGCTTATTCTATAACTTATTAAAAGTATTATAATAAGTGTGGAAAGGAGGCCGCTTTTTTTGAATCCGATTGTCCATAATACGATTCAAGTCAAGAAGATGAATCAGGAGCTTGTCCGCCAGGCGCTCAAAACGATGAAACAGGGGACAAAATCCATGGTCGCGCAGGCAACGGGGCTCAGCATAGCCACCTGCGGTAATCTGTTAAACGAGCTGCAGGAGCTTGGCGAGCTGATTAAGCTGGATGTGGAAGAGTCCAGCGGCGGCCGTCCGGCCAAGCTGTACAGATATAATGTGGATTTTTCTTATATTGCTTGTCTTATCATTAAATCGGGTGAACAGGCTCATTCGATCACCTATACTGTCGCCAACCTGGCTGGAGAAACTATAGAGAAAGGCTATCAGGAAAATAAGCGGATGGATCCGGCAGTCATCCACCAGCTTGTGGATCGGCTGATCGAACTGTTTCCTCAAATTCGGGCTGTAGGAATTGGAGTTCCGGGCGCCGTGAATCAGGGCATCGTCAATATCAGCGAAATCCAAGAATTGATGCATGTCCCATTGGAAGCTCCGATCCGGGACAAACATGGAGTAGAGGTCATCGTCGAAAATGATATGAATCTTACGGTGTACGGCTACTACCAGAAGCAGGACTATGAGGAGGAAGAGACGGTTGTAGTCGCCACCTTTGATCAAGGCTGCTTTCCCGGGGCAGGCATCATGGTGAACGGCCATATCCATAGAGGCAGTACCCGCTTCGCAGGGGAAATTTCTTTCTTGCCGTTCGGGATGTCTTCCGAAGAGCAATTTCGACAGCTGCATGACCGGGCTACCTTTTATGAACTGGTTGGACGTGCCGTATCCAGTTTGACGGCCGTTTTGAATCCCAAGACGGTTGCCCTTACGGGGAGTCTGGTCTTTCCCTCCGACATTGATCGGATTCGCCAGGAATGCCGGAAATCTATTCCGGATATGCATATGCCGCAGCTGACCCTGCTTGAACATCCTGACGAGGATTATGGGTACGGTCTGATAACAATGACCCTGGAAAGTCTAGCCTATTCGCTCCGGATTGTAGATAAACGGCGGTGAACAGCCAAAGCACGGGTTATTTTCTCGTTTTAGCAGAAGAGAGGACAAGGTGTTGGACATGAAAACCGAAAAACAAAAAATGCTGGCTGGCGAACTCTATGAGGCTTGGGATCCTGAATTGACCCGTGAGCGGGAATATGCGAGAAGGATGACACGCATATACAATCAGACCAGCGAAACGGATCATGAACTGCGGGAAAGCCTTCTGAAGCAGCTGCTTGGCCGGACCGGTCAGCGGGTGGGGATGGAGCCGAATATCCGTTTTGATTATGGCTACAACATTTATGTAGGCGAGAACTTTTTTGCCAACTTTGACTGTACCATTCTGGATGTATGCGAGGTGCATATCGGAGACAACTGTATGTTTGGACCGGGAGTTCATATCTATACCGCAACACACCCCATAGATCCGTATGAACGGATCAAAGGCCCGGAATTGGGCAAACCGGTTAAGCTCGGGGACAACGTCTGGGTGGGCGGCCGGGCGGTTATTAATCCGGGTGTGACAATTGGCAGCAATGTCGTTATTGCTTCGGGTGCCGTCGTCACAAAGGATGTCCCGGACAACGTGATCGTTGGAGGGAATCCGGCCAAGGTGATCAGAACAATAGAGATCGGGAGTAACTAAGATGGCAAGCATGTTCTTAATTATTATTTATTTGGCTTTTATCAGCCTGGGAATTCCGGATTCGCTGCTTGGGGCGGCATGGCCTTCGATGCGGACGGATTTAGGGGCTTCATTTGGTTTCGCCGGCATTATGTCGATGGTCGTGGCCGGAGGAACGATTGTATCCAGTCTAGCTAGCGGAAGTTTACTTAGGCGAGTCGGCGCGGGGAAAATCACGTTAATAAGCTGCCTGCTAACCGCTGCAGCATTATTGGGGTTCTCTCTGGCCCCTTCTGTAATCTGGCTGACTGTGCTGGCTATTCCGCTTGGGCTTGGCGGCGGTGCCATTGATGCAGCATTAAATCATTATGTAGCTGAACATTATAAGGCCCACCATATGAACTGGCTGCATTGTTTTTGGGGTGTCGGGGCAACCCTTGGACCCATTATCATGTCTTATTTTATTGCTGAGCATAATTCATGGCGGAACGGCTATAGCGCTGTATCCAAGATTCAATTCTCACTTGTGGTTATTTTATTCGTTACTCTCCCTTTATGGAAACGTATTGCGGCCATGAAGGAAATTGAGCAGGCCAGACATCCGCAAGACCAATCCAGGCCTGATTCGGAAATAACCTCTTACAGGGGGAACGTGTTTCAGATCAAAGGGGTAAAGCCTACACTTATTTCATTCCTGTTTTATTGTGGTGTTGAAACCACGGTGGGATTATGGGGAGCCAGTTATCTTGTTGGCGCCAGAGATATGTCGGCGGAGACGGCTGCCGGATGGATCTCTTTATATTACGGGGGCATAACGATAGGAAGACTGATTACCGGGTTCATTACGCTGATGGTCCACAATCGGGTGCTCATCCTTTTCGGCCAGATTGTGGCCATAGCTGGCGGACTCATGCTGCTTGCACCTTTGCCTTCCTTATTTCTGATTGGCATCATTCTGATTGGAGTTGGGCTTGCGCCTATTTATCCGGGACTTCTTCATGAAACGCCTGCCCGCTTCGGCCGGGAACATTCCGCCAAACTAATGGGCTATCAGATGGCAGTTGCTTATACGGGTTCGACCCTACTCCCGCCGCTGTTCGGGTTTATTGCAGGCAGAACCAGCATCGGATTATTCCCATTTGTTGTCCTGGCTTTCCTTATTTGTATGTTGATGAGTGTGGAGAAAGTAAACCTGATTTTGAACAAACAAAAAGAAGGCCAATCTTTAACGGGTGGCTGATTCGGGAGAATTTAAAAGGGAACCGTCACGGGCGAATAACGCCGATCAAGGTTCCCTTTATTTTTTTACTCTTCTATAAAGAGCTAAAAACGATATTGCGCAGCTTGCGTGTAATCGCCATCGTGCCGGCATCCTTCTTCTGCACCATAAACAGGATGGTCAAACCGTCTTGAGGGCTGTTGGCGAAATAAGCGCCCAGCCAGCCGTCCCAGCCGTATTCGCCTGGGCTGCCGAGAAATCCGGCTTTGCCGGGATCGGTCATGATCCGCATCATATTGCCGTAGCTGTGACCTTGCAAGGTGTGCCAGGTATTAAAGCCTTTCTGCTGCCGGGAAGTTAAAGCAGGTGAGGTTAAATATTGGACTGTTCGGGGTGTCAGCAGCCGGTCTCCTTTGAAGCTGCCTTGGTTCATCAGCAGGGTCGTAAATTTGGCGGCATCATCAATCGTAGACGCAAGTCCCGCACCACCCGACTCGAATGCCGGATCACGGTCCATTTGGTGATGGATGCCAAGATGATTGCCTGCATACCTCTCCAAGCTGTCCTTACCATCATCCTGATAGGTCTTGACGAGGCGGTCTCTCTTGGGCTCCGGCACCCAGAATCCGGTATCTTTCATTTCCAGCGGGGCAAAGATCTCCTGCTGCAAAAAGGCCCCAAACCTCATTCCTGTTACTGCTTCAACGATCGCGCCGAGCACATCGGCAGAGGCTCCGTATTGCCAGAAGGAGCCCGGCTCAAACGAAAGAGGGACCTGCCCGAGGCGGTTAGCGAATTCCATGGTGCTCATGGGCTGATCTCCGTTCAAACGCCGGTCCAGCTCCTGGAATAAGGCGGCCGTCTGCTGCCCGGCTTTACCGGCTCCTCCATATCCTAAACCCGAAGTCATGTTCAGCAAATCATGAATGTTGACTTCCCGGCCAGCCGGGACCAGCTCGTTGTTATTCTCAACCAACGGACTGCCGAACCCCGGAATATAACGGCTTACGGGATCAAACAAATCGATCTCTCCACGTTCCATCAGCAGCATGATCGAGACGGCGGTAACCGGTTTTGTCATGGAATATAAACGAAAGATGGAATCTCTTGTAATAGGACGACCAGCCTCAAGATCGGCAAAACCTTCTTCATGGTAAAAAACCTCCTGGCCATCCTTGATGACCAGGAAGTTTGCACCGGCGATTTCCTGATTTGCAAGGCTTGCCTTCATCGTTTGGATGAGTAGGTTGGTTTTGTTTGGCGGCAGCATGTTCTTGTCGCTCCTTTCAAATCAACTTTTTGCCAAAGTCTAACGATTCCGTTCACTGCGCCGGGCAAAGAACGTAGCCAGAGCAGAACCGGAGATGTTATGCCACACGCTGAAGATCGCGCTGGGAACAGCAGCTAAAGGGTTGAAGTGAGCGGCGGCCAGCGTGGCGCCAAGTCCTGAATTTTGCATGCCGGTCTCGAACATAATCGCTTTCCGTTTGCCAAGATCCATGCGGAATAGTTTGGCGAACAGGTAGCCTAGCAAATACCCAAGGCCGTTGTGCAGGACAACTACAGCAAAGATCAGCAGTCCGCTGTCCAGAATTTTGGAACGGCTGCCCGCGACGACGATCGAAACGATCAGGACTATAGCGATCGTCGAGACAAGCGGAAGTGCCGGCACACTGGCTTCGGCCTGTTTTTTAAATATAGCTTTAACAAGGACACCGAGCAGAATTGGGAAGATAACCACCGTCACAATATCCTTGATCAGGGAACCGGCATCAATATCCATCCATTGTCCAGCCAGCAGGCTGATCATGGCAGGGGTTGCCAGCGGCGCGATCAAAGTGGACACGGAGGCGATCGAGACGCCCAGCGCCACATCGCCTTTGGCCAGGAGGGTCATCACATTAGATGAAGTCCCGCTGGGGCAGCAGCCAACCAGAATGACACCGACGGCGATATCCGGCGGGAGCTGCAAAATTTTGGCCAAAGCAAAGGCCAGAAGGGGCATAATGATATAATGGCCCACCACGCCAATGGCTACATCCATCGGACGCCGGAAGACCTCGCGGAAATCCGCAGAGGACAAGGTAAGTCCCATACCGAACATCACGATACCGAGAAATAGGGAGATATACCCTTTAAGTCCGAGAAAAACTTGAGGCATCAGAAACCCGAGACAGGCAAACACGATAACCCATACAGAAAAAGTGCCTCCGACAAACTTGCTTACTTTCGCTAGTGAACGCATGCTGTACATCCCTTTCAACTGATTTCTTTGTTGTGTTCGCAGTACCTGTTAGTGCTGTAAAGCGGCACACGAATTATGTAGTTTTCATATTGTACTATAAATCTTACATTTTAGGGGATTTTTTTGAATAGGGAAGATAGGGTATAACTTGGCCGTTTGATGATTGACTTCATAGACTGCAGCAAATAGAATGGGTTGTAATATTATTCCTTAGGTAGAGGAGCTAACGATAGAATGGCACAATTCGAAAATGTCACCGTGGTCAAGGAAGCTAATATTTACTTTGACGGTAAAGTAACCAGCCGCGCTGTCCTGTTCGCAGACGGCACAAGAAAGACGCTCGGCATCATGCTTCCGGGAGACTATGAATTCGGTACGGACAGCATAGAAATTATGGAGATTTTGGCGGGTGATCTGAAAGTTCTCCTGCCAGGGGAGACGAAGTGGCTGCATATTCAAGGCAAAGGAGAATTCACCGTTCCTGCGAACACGAAATTCAAACTTCAAGTGGCGGCTGTAACCGACTACTGCTGTTCTTACGTCTCTGAATAAAAAAATTGATCTTTACCCTCCAATCGGGACATTCTAATCTGAGGTTTTGCAGTTTGGAAACTCGGCTTGAGGAGGGAAAAGGATGAAAAAAGCTCTTGACCGACAATCCATTCTGCTGCTAGCAGTGAATGGATTGTTTGTTTTATCCGGGGCATTGTCCGGTACATTCCTGAATGTCTTTTTGTGGAAAAGCAAGCAGGACTACGCCATGATCGGCTGGTTCACGGTCAGCCAGCAAATAGCGCTTGGCCTGACCTTCTGGATCGCCGGGAAATGGGTGAAGGAGCATAATAAAATGAACGCGCTCCGTGTGGGCACGGCCTTATCCGGTTTGTTCTATTTGCTGGTACTGCTGGCGGGCAAAGCTGCCGTATGGTATATCTGGCCGCTCGGGCTGCTGCTCGGGGCAGCGCTCGGCATGTTCTGGCTGGCTTTTAATGTGGTGACGTTTGAGGTAACAGATCCGGACAATCGGGATTTGTTTAATGGGTGGCTTGGGCTGATCGGGTCCGTATGCGGTATCGTCGGTCCCTGGTTCTCCGGCTGGGTCATTTCCCGTATGCAGGATAATGAGGGCTACCGGCTTATTTTTACCCTGTCACTGGTGATCTACGGGATAGCTGTCGTGTTCAGCTTTTTTCTGAACAAGCGCAAGCTGAAGGGACATTACCAGTGGAGTGCGCCTATACGCGAGCTTAGAAGGCCGGGGAGTCCCTGGCGTAGAGCGGCGTTTGGCTTGGCTTTCCAAGGCCTGAGGGAGGGCGTTTATTCCTTCCTGATTGTGCTTTTGGTTTATGAAGCGACTCAGCAGGAGTGGAAGCTCGGGCAGTTCTCGCTCATCACCTCCGCCGTCTCCCTAGTAACCTTCTGGGCCGCGGGAAAGTGGCTAAAACCCCGTTACCGCTATGCGGGAATGCTGATTGGCGCGCTGCTGCTGGCAGGTTTTATGGTTCCCTTGTTAGGGAGTCTGCAGTACGGCATGCTGCTCGTTATGGGGACAGGAATCGCTGCTTTCTTGCCGCTGTATATGATCCCCATGGTGTCCGTTACCTTTGATTTGATGGGGGCTAGTGAAGAAAGCGCCAACAGTCGCGTTGAGCTCATGGTACTGCGCGAACTTTGTTTGATGTGCGGACGATTGGCAGGCATTCTGCTTTATGTGGTCGTGTTATCGTTCAGCGATGCGCCAAGAACTGTTACCTGGCTTCTTATCGGCTTAGGTTTTGCCCCCGTGCTGGGCTGGCTGTTCATGCGGAAACAATTAAAGAAAACGGCCAGTTGAGTGTACAGGATAGTCCATGCAAGATATCAATCCAATCCCGGCTGCTCCTTAAGTTAAGGGCAAGCGCCGGGTCAACTGAATCAACAAAACCTGTTGACAAAAGTCATTTATTCCTATATATTTCGTTGTACATACAAAATAAAAAAAGGGGGGGAAATCAATGTCCGTACAAGATAATTTTGAATTTTTGCAAAGCTGCTTATATTTTAATACCAACCGTTTAAGCAGGGCCATAACGCGCATGGCAGAAGAAGAATTTTCAGTCACCGGGTTAACGCCTATGTATGGGTATCTGATTCGATTGGTCAACGGAATACCCGGCATCACACAGAAGGAACTGGCCGATAAGCTGTATATTACCGCTTCTACGTTAACCAGATTTATTGACAAGCTGGAAGGCAAGGGACTGGTAGAACGGAAAGTCAGCGGGAAGACTGTCGAGGTTTACCCTACAGCTAAAGGACTGGAGTTAGGAGAGACGATTCGGAAAGCTTCCAAGAATTTAGAGAAACGTTATGAAGAGATTTTAGGGAGCGAGCTGGCCAGAGAATTATCACGGAATATTGAGAATACAAGCCGGATGCTGGAAAAATAAAGTCCTCCGCTATATAAAATTTTTTAAGATATATTTTGTATGTACAACAAATATTGAAAGGGAGATTTTATTATGAATACAAATGAAACCAAAAAGACTTTAGTTATCGTTGCCCATCCGAATTTACGCGAATCGAGAATTAACAAAAGATTGACCGAAGAACTTTTAAAACGGGGAAATGCAACCATTCATCAGCTGTACGAAGTTTACCCCGATGAACAGATCGATGCGGAGAAAGAAAGGCAGCTGCTCGAACAATATGATCGTATCGTTTTCCAATTCCCGTTCTATTGGTACAGTGCGCCTTATCTGCTTAAGAAATGGCTGGACAGCGTATGGGTAGGAGGCTGGGCTTACGGTCCGGGAGGAAACAAATTGGAAGGGAAGGAGCTGCGTCTTGCCATTTCTACAGGCGGTGTCCGTGATGCTTATCAGGCAGGCGGTTTCCATACAATACAGCTACAGCGAGCTTCTGAAGTCGTTCCAGGCAGCAGCCAACCGGGTGAAGATGAGTTATATGCCTCCTTTTGTTATTAGCGGTGTTAGAAATGTGACAGAGGAGCAGCTGGAGAAGCTGGCTGATGAATATGCAGCCTTTGTTACTGAGCCATAAGAAGAGAAAACGAAGAAGCCCTTACACTGCGTAGGGGCTTTGTTATTTTTCCCATTAATTAGAGCGATTGTTCCGTTTGCACGAAATAGGTCATGAAAAATGCTGGCAAAAAAGGAGATTCAGGCATAAACCGAAAGAATGGTGACAAGCTAATTCCGTGAATTTAACGGAGGTGTAGTCAGTGAACGATCAATCCCTTGCTCCCCATGAATCGCTGGAGCTTCATGAAATGCTGAACTTTAAAACGCTTTGCCTGGCCAAATCTAAATTGATGCAGGGGCTGGTGTTTGACCAAGAGCTTAAAGCGTTGATGCAAAAAGACGTGGAGCAATCCGTCAAAGCCATTGCAGACCTTCAAGCCGTTTATGCCAAAGTCCCGTTTCAAGCCCCTGTTCCGCCTAACCGTCCGACTCCTATTTTAAATTAGAGGGTGAACCTAATGAACCAGGATTATTTAGATCCCATTAACGCACAGCATATGCCGGAGCTTGCGGATATGACGTTTGCCGTAGATTTTCTTCTTCGCGCGAAGGAGGGAGTCAGAAATACGGCCACAGCTCTGACGGAAGCCGTTTCTCCTGATGTGCGGACGCTTCTAAAAATGCAATTAAGGGAAGCCCTTGCTCTTCATCAGGAGATTTCAGAGCTCATGATTCGCAAGAAATGGTTCCACCCTTACGAATTAACCGAGCAGTACCAGCTTGACCAGCTGTCCGCGAACAATACAGTCATGATCAGCCAAATGGATTTGTTTCCGAAGGATACAAACCGCAAAGGCATGTTTGATCAGGAGCCGGACGCACAACTAGGAGGACACCAGGCATGAAAGCAGTTACCTACCAAGGCATCAAGAACGTTATGGTCAAAGAGGTTCCTGCTCCTAAAATTCAGAAGCCGGACGATATGATCATCAAATTAACCAGTACGGCCATCTGCGGTTCGGACCTGCATTTGATACACGGCATGATTCCCAATCTGCAGGAGGACTATATCATCGGGCATGAACCGATGGGGATTGTGGAAGAAGTCGGACCGGAAGTAACCCGGTTGAAGAAAGGCGACAGAGTTATTATTCCTTTCACGATTGCTTGCGGGGAATGCTTCTACTGCAAACACCAGCTGGAAAGCCAATGTGATAACGCCAACGAGAATGGCGACATGGGAGCTTACTTCGGCTATTCAGGCAATGCGGGGGGGTATCCCGGCGGGCAGGCCGAATATTTAAGGGTTCCTTTTGCCAACTTCACGCATTTCAAAATTCCGGAAGACAACGAACAGCCCGACGAGAAGCTGTGCCTGATCGCAGATGTGATGCCAACGGCCTTTTGGAGCGTGGATAACGCTGGCGTTAAGAATGGAGATACCGTTATCGTGCTGGGCTGCGGTCCGATTGGACTGATGGTCCAAAAGTTCGCCTGGCTGAAAGGCGCCAAGAGGGTGATTGCGGTTGACTATGTGGATTATCGCCTGGAGCACGCGAAACGGACAAACCATGTGGAGACGGTGAATTTCGAACAGGGCCCTAACATAGGCAGCTATCTGAAGGAAATCACCAAAGGCGGAGCCGATGTGGTCATTGATGCGGTTGGCATGGATGGAAAAATGAACGATCTTGAGTTTCTGGCCAGCGGCCTCAAGCTCCAGGGAGGGACAATGAGTGCTCTGGTCATCGCTTCCCAGGCCGTCCGCAAAGGCGGCATGATCCAGATCACCGGCGTCTACGGCGGCCGGTATAACGGCTTTCCTCTGGGAGATATTATGCAGCGCAACGTGAACATCCGCTCCGGTCAGGCACCGGTGGTCCATTACATGCCTTATATGTATGAACTGATTCATTCCGGCAAAGTAGATCCGGGAGACATTATTACCCATGTTATCCCGCTGTCTGAAGCCAAACACGGATATGAGATTTTTGATACGAAGACGGATAACTGCATTAAAGTCATTTTGAAACCTTAGTTAGAGCTGAGCGGGAGGTAACCATGACCATGAAGAAATACGCCATGCATGAAATGCTGGAAGTACACGAAATAGCTGCATTCAAGACCGTATGCGCCACCAAGTCCAAAGGCATGCAGATTCTGGTCTCGGACCCGGAGCTAAAAGCGATCCTGCAGCAGGACGTCGAGCTGTCCAAGCAGCAGCTCCACGAGCTCGGTATGATTCTTTCCAACGCTTAATACAAGGAGGTTAAAACCAGTCATGAATCCCTTTCTGGAACGATTGATGGGCATGCAGAACCTGACGGATCAGATCATCGCCATGGATTTCCTGAACAACGCCAAAAGCGGTGTCCGGAATTACGCAATGGCCATTACCGAATGCACATCGCCCGACATAAAAGCTGTCTTGACCAAGCAGCTTGAGGAAGCCATTCAAACCCATGAACATATCGTCCATTTCTTGGTCGACAAGGGCTATTACCGCCCTTTCAATGTTGAAGAGCAGAGGCAGCTTGACCTGCAAAATATCCAGACGGCTCAGGGTATTTTGTAGACACTACGCTTAATTATACAGCCTTAGTCGAGTACTTTATCTGGACTAAGGCTGTTTGATTTTTCTAACTCTTATTGAATAAATATTTGCCAGAAGCGGGATATTATTCTCACCTGCCTGTAATTGCCGAAGGAGGGAGATAAGTTGTGGAGAAAACGCTGTTAAGCCAGAGCCTGAAAGAAAACGAACAGAACTTACGGGATGTGTTTCATCTCTGTTCGGACATTGTTTTTCGTTATACATACAATCAAGGAACACCGGAATTTCTTATTCTTTATCTGGATGGATTTGTGGATATGACCGTGCTGGAGCAATCTATATTAAGACCTTTAATGCTGAATCGAAACGCCGAACCGGACACAATGGGGAAGATGATTAGAGACAGCTTTGTCTTTACAGGACAGACCAAAACGTCCAATCAAGTGAAAGACGTCGTCGATAGCGTCCTCAAAGGATACGTTGCTATTTTGACTGAAGGCGAGAGCCTGGCGCTTTTGGCCGATGCCGCCGGTTTTGATAAACGTGCTATCGACGAACCGAAAACGGAGAAAGCCTCTCAAGGACCCAGAGACTGTTTTACTGAAGCTCTGCGTACCAACACAATGCTTCTGCGAAGAAGAATTACTACCCCTCGTTTAAAAATGGAGTCCTTCAAGCTGGGTGAACTCACCTCCACGGACGTAGTTCTCGCCTATGTTGAAGACATTGCGAAACCTGGCTTAATCGAGGAGGTCCGCAAGCGCTTAAAGAATATTTCGACTCAAGGTATCCTGGATGCCGCATACATCGAGGAGCGTATTCAAGACCGGCCGAAATCTCCGTTTCCACAAATCCAGAAAACAGAACGTCCGGATACGACCGCATCCAGTCTGATCGAGGGCAAAGTAGCTATCCTTGTAGACTGTACGCCCACAGTTCTTATTCTGCCTATCAATTTCTGGGCCGGGTTTCAGTCAGCAGATGATTATTATGAGCGCGTGGACTTCGTCTTTGCCCGAAGATTGGTCAGATATGTCATGATGTTTGCCTCTTTGACACTTCCGGGTTTGTACATTGCTTTAACCACGTACCATCCGGATTTGCTGCCCGGAACGCTGTTCATCAGTATAGGGGAGGCACGGGAGAAATCTCCTTTCCCGACCATTATTGAAGTGCTGATCATGGAATTTGTATTTGAAGGTTTACAGGAGGCCGGCATCAGGATGCCCTCGCAAATCGGACCGCTCGTCAGCATCGTTGGGGCGCTTGTGGTTGGCCAAGCGGCCGTAGAAGCTAATATCGTTTCTGCCCCCATTGTTATTGTCGTCGCCTTGACCGGGATTGCCTCCTTCGTCATCCCGCGATATGCGTTTGCGATTCCGCTGCGTATTCTTCGTTTTGCCATTATTTTTTTGGCCGGGATCTACGGAATGTATGGAGTTTCGATCGGCGTCATGGCCATTATGATTCATCTGGTAACCCTGCAATCCATCGGCGAGTCCTATTTACCGCCCATTATGCCCCTCATCCGGCGGCGCCTTAAAGAAGTTTTGCTGCGACCCCCGCATTGGCCATGGGGCAAACCTTAACATGACCAAGATGAAACGTTTAAGGTCACAGCTATCCGCAGCGATCATGTTTGCCGTTTTAATGGGAATTACTACAGGCTGCTGGGATATGGTCGAACCTAACGAACGCTCAATCTGGGTAGGAACGGGGCTGGATTCGGCTGCCGGACGCAAAATTGATTTGAGTGCGCAGATCGCCGTTCCTCGTGCACTGGGGGAGGGAGGCGGGCAGCAAGAACCTTATATGGTGAAATCTACGGTCGGCCGGAACCTGGAAGATTGCTTTCAAAAGCTGCAGGCTAAATTATCCCGCCGAATTTTTCTTGGCCACCGCAATGCTGTTTTTGTTGGGCAAGAAATGGCTGAGAAAAGCATGAAGAGATTGATGGACGAGTTCGGACGGAATCCAAGGAGCAATATTCGGGCCAAGTTATTTTTGGTTAAAGGCGCAACAGCGAAGTCTTTTCTTGCAGAGAGTGGAGGAATTGAATATTTTTCTACGGAAAAGGCAATCCGGCAAACCCGCTTTAATGGAATCAACGATAAGATGACCACCATGATCTTCTTCAAAGAGGTACTCCAGCGAGACGGCATGAGACCCCTTATGCAGGTAGTGGCAGCAGGTACGGAGAAAAATCCGCAGTCTGAAGCTGAAGAATCCGAGTCCAGTCACCGCGAGATTGCCTTGTTCAACAATTCAGCTGCTGCTGTCGGTTATCTGCAGGAAGAAGAAGCCATTGCTGCGTTATGGGCAGCCGGGTATCTCAAGGATCAAATGGTAACAGAGACCGTCAACGGACAGGAAGTGACCATTGATTTCCATCATATGAAGAGGACTCTGAAATCAAAGATTGCAGGCGAAAACGTCGAGGTGAAGCTCGCCTTACGCGCACAAGGCATTGTTGATGAGAACGACACGGACCTTAATCTGTTCTCCTATTCCGATATGAAGCAAGTGGAACAGGCCTTCAACCAAAGAATAGAACAGCAAATGAACATCATGATAAAGAAGGTCCAGCAAAAATATAAAACCGATATCTTTGGATTCGGGGAAGACATCCATAGAAGGTACCCGAAACAGTGGAACCAGATGAAAGGAAACTGGGACGAACGTTTCCCTAAGGTTAAGGTCACCGTGATCTCCAGCATCACAATTAGGCATATTGGTGAAAGAGGGCCCAAGTAACCTCTCTTACCCGTTGAAAGGGTTGAAGTTGTGAAACTTTCAGGTAACCAGCTGTTCTGGATCATGTTTTGTTTTCAAGTACATTATGCCCTGATACCGGCACTTCAATATGGCAAACAAGATGCTTGGCTGATATGTCTGCTAAGCGGAGCAGGAGTAATTGTGATCACTTGCCTGATAGCCCAAGTAAGCCAGCTGTCGCCGGGAGACAATCTGGCCGAGATTTGCCGAAAGCTGCTGGGAAAATGGGTGGGGAACCTCATTCTGTTGCTCTACGTCGTTGTCTGGTTCTTTCTGACAGCCGTAACGCTGCGGGAATGGGCCGACTATGTTTATTTAAAATTACTGCCCGGTACGCCAGTATCTATTGTTGTACTGCCGATGTCGTTACTTCTTATTTATGCAAACTTAAAAGGAGGGATCTTCGCGATCGGCCGCTGCAGTCAGATCATTGGACCGCTGTATTTTCTGATTAGCTTTGCCCCCGTGCTGCTGATGTTCGGCATTATGGATTGGACCAATCTGCTGCCGATCTATGCGGATACAGGCGTTCACCAGATCGTCAAAGGAGCCGTTCCAACACTGGGCAATACGATGGGCGGGGCTATGATGCCTTTAATGCTGACAGCCTTTATGCAGCAGCCACAACAAGCAACCAAATATGCTGTTCGGGCGATGGGTTTATCGTCATTATGGGTGCTTATTGCCGTCCTGATCTCCGTGCTGGTGCTCGGCTCTCACCTTGCTCCGCAGCTTACGCTGCCTTGGGTAGTGTCTATACGGTCGATCTCGATTCTCAATTTCATTCAAAATATCGATGCGATAGCCGTTTTTGTTTATTCGTTCTCCCATTTTATCGCCCTTTCGGCAAGCACATTCGTTACCAGTTATGGATTAGCTCAATTGATCCATAAGAAGCTGTGGAAGCTGATGGTCGTCTGTGTTGTCGGGTTGTCCTTTCTGGCGGTCGTACTGACGTCTGATGTCGGCCACATTACCAATTTGTACCGCGACATTATTTGGGTCCGATGGGTGCTGCCTGTGAATATGATCGGGATTCCTTTGCTGCTTTGGATCATAGGGAAGATGAAAAAGGAGGCTTTGCAGTAAACCTCACAAATACTCGCACTTAAAGTTTGAAAATTCAGCCCTAGCCCCTCGGCCATACGCATATAAACCAATAATAACGCCGGTAAAACCGCCGGCAACTTCAGAGGAAAGGTATTTCGTTTGGGCGCTGCCTAGATGAATATCCTTATCGTCTTCGTGAAGAAAGAAATGATAGCGATCATTATCGGCTCGAATAACCAGCGTGACCTGACGGCTGCCTCCTAAATCCACTTCTTTCTGAATGGACTTGATATCTCCAATCTGGAGTCGTTCGATTACCTTATAGGCGCTGCTCTCAAGGCGAATCGCTAGATCATAATGATGATGTTCGTCCATATATAGAGTAATGCCGGCTTCTCCCTGGAAAAGAGTGACATCGCATGAAATAACGGCTTTGAAGTCTTGTTGCCTGATGCCGATAAAGGTCGGGGAGGCCGGTTGATCCAGTGAGACCTCTGTTCCTATAAGAGTCAGCTTGTTTGGCTCAAACTGATAGTTGTTTGAATGCGGATGCCTGAGATAACACCACTCCTTGTCCCATGCCGTATTTGCGAAGGTAAAGGACATATGTTCTGTTTGAATCACTTCATCCGGAATGCGGTCGGTTTCGACGGTCAATAAGGCCGTTCCGTTATGGCCCGCTGTAAACCAGCCATCCTCATGAAACGTGACAGGGGTTAGAATGACCTCTCGTCCGAGGTGGTGATAAGTCTGCCATTGCCCGATCTGCCTGAAACCCAGATGAAACAGCCACCAATTCCCCAGATGATCCTGAACAAGATCGCCATGACCCACGCCTTGAAGCTCATAGCCGCCCAAATTCCGATTCGTTAAGACCGGATTATGAGGATAAGCCTCGAATGGCCCGGTTACAGAAGACCCGCGGGCATAAGTTTCCATGTGGCCATATTCGGTTCCACCTTCAGCAGCGAGCAAATAATAAGTGCCGTTTATTTCATACATATGAGGGCTTTCCAGGTAACGACCCCCTGAACCTTGCCAGATGGTCCGGCTTGGCGTCAGCTTCCTGCCCGTTTCAATTTCAATTTCACACTGCACGATACCCAAAGCTCCGAAATCATCCGAGCCGTTGCTCATAAAATACGTCCTGTCCGCTTCGAAAAACAAGTCCGGATCGATTCCCCCTTGATCTACGAAAATCGGTTCAGACCATTCACCGTAAATGTCATCCGTCCAAACATAGAAATTTTGCCGGGTCGTATCGTTTGTGGTCGTCATGTAGAAGCGGCCCTTATGGTGACGGAGAGTGGGGGCAAATACCCCTCCGGAGCTGTTTACTTGTTCGAGTTGAACCTGGCTGGTCTTCGTTAGGCAATGGCCGATCTGCTTCCAGTTGATTAAATCCTTGCTTTCAAAGAGCGGAACACCGGGGAAATATTGAAAGGAACTGCAGATCAGATAATAAGTATCGTCTACCTTGCAAACACTTGGATCTGGATAGAATCCTTTGATAACCGGATTATGGTAGATCATTCGTTCACCTCATTAAATTCATTTATTTAGGAATCCAACCTAACAGGAGAGCCTATGGCCATTAAACAATACTCCTTTGAGGCATTCAATAGAGTAAGGTTGTCTGTCAGTTTAAAATAAATTAAATTAATATAAATGTGAATTCAACTAAAGGAACAAAGAGGACATACATGATCAAAGCGAACAGAGAAACGAAATACATTGCTTTATATGAAGCGCTGGCAAGTGAAGTCAGATGGAGAATCATGGATTTGATTAGCGATAAAGAAAGGAGTGTGAAGGAAATAGCCGCCAGGCTGGAACTCAGCCCTTCCATCGTTACGCTCCATATTCGCAAACTGGAGCAAGCCGGGCTTATTGGAAGCCGAAGGGTACGCCTAAATGGCGGGACACACAAAATGTGTTACCTCAAACAAGATAAGATCGAGATCGAACTTCCATCCGCCAGCAGCAGCGAAAGGATAAGGGAACAGACCATCTCGGTGGGCCATTATACCGCTTTTGAGGTTCATCCCACCTGTGGACTTGGGACACGGGAAAAAGAAATCGGGGTTTGGGATGATCCCCGTTATTTTCTTGATCCTGAGCGGGTGCAAGCGTCCATCTTGTGGTTTGGCAGGGGATATGTAGAATACAAGACGCCCAACTATTTGTTTCCTGATCAATCCGTTGAAGCGATTGAACTATCTATGGAAATAGCCTCTGAAGCACCAGGGCTGAGAGACCAGTGGCCCTCTGATATTACCTTTACATTTAACGGGGTTTCCCTTGGCGTATGGACCAGTCCGGCCGATTTCGGAAGAGCGGCGCGAGGCAAATACACACCGGAGTGGTGGCACCGCAACGTGAACCAATACGGGTTATTGAAGACGGTTCGTATAGACGCATCTGGGACGTTTATGGATGGAGAACAAATGTCGGATGTAACGGTCTTGGACATCAAGCTGAGCCAACCGTTTTGGACGCTCCGTTTTGCCGTAGAGAAGGAGGCGGTTCACGTTGGCGGGTTAACGCTCTATGGGTCGGGATTCGGCAATCATGACCAGGACATCCGGATTCGTATATATTTGAAGGAAGAGAGCCCGTCAAAACAGAGACTTTTAGACAAAGAAAGGAAGGCAATTACATGAAGAAACTCCTGCTGAGCACTTCGATCCTGATCTTATCAGCATCTGTACTTGCGGCTTGCAGTGATGAAGTGACCCCCGCTTCCATTCATGAGGCGCCTGCGAACACGGCAGAATCCGCCACTCCGAATACCGGATCGGCCGCCGAAACGGATAACCCCTCGCTTTCCAGCATGGACAACGTCAAATGGGATGAAATAAAGATCCATTGATTGATGAGTCTATGAAAGAAAAACTAAAAGCATCGGTGAATGCAATCGCCGCTAAAGATGTAGAGGCATTCCATAAGACATTAGGCCCGGGTATCGGTACTGAACATGATTATCTTTTAAACAATGTCGTAAATTTCACGACTGTGGATAAAGCGCATGAAGAAAACGGACGAATTCTTGTAGCCGTGAATGGAGAAAATCTGCGGCAAGACGGAGGCTCCCCGGTCATGGGTTATACTTTTTATTTCGAGCAAGAGGAAAGCGCGGATGGCAGATTATAACGATTGATTAGAAGCTGCTCTAAATTTCAGGAGGTGCGTATCAGTTGTGAAACAAAATAAATATGATGATGCTGATTTTTTCGCTGCTTATGAAAAAAATGCCGCGTTCAGTTAAAGGGCTTGAGGGTGCGGGCGAATGGCACGTTTTCAAAGACATGCTACCGGAACTGCGAAATAAAAGGGTCCTTGATTTAGGCTGCGGTTTCGGCTGGCATTGCCGTTATGCTCGTGAACAGCAAGCAAGTTCTGTAGTGGGTGTGGATCTATCTGAGAAAATGCTTCAAAAAGCCCGTGAAATGACGGATGACCCTTCCATTTCCTATCTGAAAATGCCTATCGAAGACATAGATTTTGCAGATTCGCATTTTGAGGTTGTCCTTAGCTCATTGGCCATTCATTATATCAAGTCATTTGAAGCCCTCTGCACAAAAGTTTATCGTTGTCTAAAACCTGGGGGAGCTTTTGTATTTTCGGTTGAGCACCCGATCTTCACTGCTCGGAATGAACAAGATTGGCATTACGATGACCAAGGAAATCGTCTCCATTGGCCAGTGGATCATTACCAATCAGAGGGTTTAAGGGAAACCGGCTTTCTTACTGAGAATGTGATCAAATATCACCGAACTTTCTCGTCTTATATCAATGCCTTAATTAAAGCCGGGTTTCGGATAAGAGAAGTCCAGGAACCCGTTCCTTCTGAAGACATGCTGAAGCGAATCCCTGATATGAAAGAGGAACTGCGCAGACCGATGTTTCTAATCCTTTCAACAGAAAAATAAGGTAAACGAATTTTTCTTTTTTAAACAAAAGGAGACCCTGAAAATGGGGTCTCCTTTTTGTCTGGGTGGCGATTATGCTGTGATCTATACCCTTGAAAGCGTTTAACACTCTAACAATTTTATTAATAAAAGACGATTGACGGCGCAAAACAACCGATGATATGATCAGCTTATTAAAATAATAAACATCGGTTTATTATAATAAACCATTTGGTTGGAGGCAGGAATGGAAAGAAAATATTGGGTTCCGGCATTGGAGAAAGCAAATGATATTTTGCTGCTGATCAGCGAGCATCCCGCAGAGCTCAAATTGATCGATTTGTCCAAACAGCTGGAGATCAACAAAAGCTCCATGTTTACGCTGCTGAACACAATGGAAGCGCTTCAGTGGGTCGTCCGTGAAAAGGACAGCACTTATTCGTTAGGTTCCAAGCTGGGCGCTTGGGGCAATGCGTTTTTCAAGCAGTTCAGCCTCATTGACCGGTTCCGGAAGGAAGCGGCCGTAACGAAACAGACTCTTCTTGAGACGATTCAGCTTGCTAAACTGGAGCAGCAAGAAGTGTTATACCTCGCCAAAGAGGAAATGCCCTCACCGGTAAGAATTGCTTCAGAGCCGGGCAAGAAGCTGCCCGCCCATGCGACGGCGCTCGGGAAAGCCATGCTGGCGTGGCTCGATCACACGGAATTTGGAGCCCTGTATGCTGAAGAGGCGCTTACGCCGAGCCTTACCCAGCATACGCTGCGCTCCCGGGAAGAGCTGCTCCGGGATCTCGCATCCGTAAGGGAGACCGGCTGTGCGTTTGATAGGGAAGAGGCGGTGATGGGCTTCTGCTGCGTAGCCGCTCCCATCCGAGACGGGGATGGGCGGGTCGTAGCCGCAATCAGCTGCTCCATGTTTAAGCATGAGTGGGAGCAGAAGCGGGAATTGGCCAAACAGGAAATTTGCGCTCTGGCAAAAAGGTTGTCGCAATCCTGAAGCAATAAAGGGGTTGACCTCTACTATTGATGAATGAGGAGTTGAAGGCCATGAGATTGCAGAACAAAATCATACTCATCACCGGTTCCGGTTCAGGGATCGGCAAAGCGACGGCGCGTCTGTTCGCCAAGGAAGGCGCTACGGTTATTGTCAACGATTTGGCGGCGGATAAAGGCCGGGAGACGGCTGATGAGATTACGTCGGAAGGCGGGGCGGCCATCTTCATTCAAGCCGATGTGACCGACCCTGAATCGGTGAAGTCGATGGTGGATGGAGTTATCGCTAAATTCGGCAGGATCGACGTTCTGTTCAACAATGCCGGAGTCAGCGGAGTAGGCGCCATTCACGAGGTAGAGCCGGATGCGTGGGACCGCGTGATCAACATCAATATCCGCGGCGTCTTTTTGCCGAATAAATACGTGATTCCTCACATGATGGAGCAGCAGGGCGGCTCAATCATCAATATGTCCTCCTGCATCGCCGAAATCGGTTTGGCCCGCCGGGCTTCCTATTCGGCAACCAAAGGAGCCGTCCTCGCTTTAACGAAATCGATGCAGGTCGATTACGCCCCATACGGAATCCGCGTAAACGCCTTATTGCCGGGTACGGTGCTTACCCCATTTGTTGAAGATTATTTGCGCACTTCCTATGACGATATGGAAGATGGCTACGCATCGCTCAAAAAAACGCCAGCTCAGCGGCGATCTGCTCCGTCCAGAGGATGTGGCCAAAGCCGCGCTGTTCCTCGCATCGGACGATTCGAAATTCATGATGGGTTCACCTCTTTATATTGACGGCGGTGTCGTCTTTGGCAAAAATGTATAACTCTATTCCCGAATCGGAGGTTATGAAATCTTATGAAGCTACTTACTTTTAACGAAAATGGATTACAGCAGTTAGGCGTTAAAACGGACAGCGGTGTTGTACATATTTTGAAAGCGCTGCAAAAGGTTGAGGCCAAGGACAGCAGCGTGCCGACAACCGTCCACCAGGTTATCGAGGGAGGGGCTGCGGCGTTATCCGCTCTGCAGGCATACGTAAATGCAGTGTTGGCAGCCGGCGAAAGCAGCTGCATCTTGGATGAAGGCAGTTTGACTTACGAGCCATGCGTTCCGAATCCGAACAAAATCATCTGTGTGGGCCTCAACTACCGCAAGCATGCGGAAGAAACGAATGCCCCGATTCCGGCGTATCCGATTTTGTTCAACAAATTCAATAATACGTTGACCGGCAGCGGTCATGATGTTCCCCTTCCGGTTAAAGTGACGAGCAAAGTGGACTATGAAGCGGAGCTGGTTATTGTGATCGGCAAGGAAGCGAAATATGTATCCAAAGAAAATGCGCTCGATTACGTATTCGGATACTGCAATGTCAATGATTTGTCGGCCCGCGATCTGCAAATGCGCACCCATCAATGGCTGCTCGGCAAATCCTGCGACGGATTCAGTCCGCTGGGTCCTTACCTGGTAACAGCTGACGAAGTAGGCAACCCGAATGATTTGTCGATCCGCTGTATCGTGAACGGAGAGGTCCGCCAGGACTCGAACACTTCGGATATGATTTTCCATTGTGATGAAATCGTCAGCTACATCTCCCAGCACATGACGCTTACGCCAGGCGATATTATCCTTACAGGAACTCCGGAAGGGGTCGTGCTCGGCTATCCGGAAGATCAGCAGGTTTATCTGAAAGACGGAGACGTCGTGACGATTGAGATCGA
This sequence comes from Paenibacillus yonginensis, assembly GCF_001685395.1. Classification (NCBI taxonomy): domain Bacteria; kingdom Bacillati; phylum Bacillota; class Bacilli; order Caryophanales; family Paenibacillaceae; genus Paenibacillus; species Paenibacillus yonginensis. Next base: position 1,673,480 of record NZ_CP014167.1, read on the forward strand.
GAAGCTTGGTTCTTTGACGAACCGCATGGTGAATGAGCAAGCCTAACTTCTAAATAAATAGGGGGTGCCCTGAATGACCAAAGCTATCGAAGCCGGCGCCAGCGCGATTGTGATGGATGCCCGGGATCACGTGGCAACCGCGATTAAAGATTTACAGGCGGGAGACCACATCACTTTTATGAAAAAGGATCAAGCCACAGAGCTTGTGCTGCTTGACCCTATTCCTTTCGGGCATAAGGTGGCGATCGAAGATATGCCTGCCGGTACGGAAATCCGCAAATACGGTGAAGTCATTGGCCGGACGACAGCGGACATTTTCGCCGGCCAGCATGTCCATGTGCATAACGTCGAGGGTATCCGCGGCCGCGGCGACCAGGCAAATGCCAAACAAGGAGGAACACAGTGATGACTCACATCATGGGATACAGAAGACCCAATGGCGAGATTGGCATCCGCAATCATCTCTTAATTATTCCTACGGTCATTTGCTCCAATCAAGTAAGCAGCCGGATCATGCAGATGGTGCCGGATACGGTTGCCATCCCGCATCAGCACGGCTGCAGCCAAATCGGTGCCGACAAGGACCGGACCTTTGATGTGCTGGCCGGCACCGGCCGCAATCCGAATGTCGGGGGCGTTATCATCGTCAGTCTCGGCTGCGAGGTTGTTGATCCTCAGGAGCTTGCTGAAGCAATCCGCCCTACGGGCAAGTTCGTCGAGGTCATCGACATTCAAGCGGTGGGCGGTTCCGTCAAAGCGATCCAGCATGGCATCGAGCTGGCCAAGGAAATGCGGGCTAAGCTTGATCAGATGCAGCCGGAGCCGGTGGCGCTGAGCGAGCTGATCATCGGCGTCAAATGCGGCGGTTCGGACGCAACCTCCGGACTTGCATCCAACCCTGCGCTTGGGGCGGCCGCCGACACACTGATCCAGCATGGCGGAGGCGTCGTGATCGGGGAGACGACGGAAATCATTGGCGCCGAACACATTCTGGCTTCCCGCTGCTCGGCACCGGAGACGTCGGAGAAGCTCTACCATATCGTAGACCGGTTCGAAAAAGAAGTAGAACGGATGGGCGCCGATATGCGCGGCGGTAATCCAAGTCCGGGCAACATCGCGGGCGGGTTGACGACGATCGAAGAGAAATCGCTCGGCTGCATCAGCAAATGCGGTACGGCTCCGATCCAAGGCGTGATCGAATATGCGGAGGATATTCCGAAGCATGGCCTGTACTTCATGGATTCCCCGGGGAACGATATCGAATGCGTATCCGGCATGGCTGCCGGCGGCGCGCATCTGGTCTGCTTCACCACCGGCCGTGGAACTCCGACCGGTTCAGCCGTGATCCCGGTCATCAAAATCACGGGGAACAGCCGGATGTTTGAACGTATGTCCGACAACATGGACGTCAATGTCGGTGAAATGCTGGACGGCACGCTCAGCCTGGAGTCTGCGGGCAACCGGATCTGGGAAGAAATTGTGGCGGTTGCAAGCGGCAAGCTGACCAAATCCGAAATATTGGGCCATACCGAGTTCAGTATTAACCGGATTGGACCAAGTTTATAATTCATCCGCCTAACCGGCACAACAAATGAAACCATAGGAGGCTATTGGAAATGGGAAGACTAGCTGACAGAGTGGCTCTGGTGACTGGAGCAAGCCGGGGAATCGGAGAAGCTATCGCCATCCGGCTCGCGGAAGAAGGCGCGCATGTGGCGGTCAATTATACATCGGATCGTTCGCGCCCGCTGGCGGAGAAAGTGAAAGAGCAGGTGGAGGCTCTTGGCGTGAAAGCAATGGTCGTCCAGGCGGACGTAGGCAGCAAACAGCAGGTCGAAGCCATGTTCGAGCAAGTGCGCGGGCAGCTCGGCGAGGTGGAGATTCTCGTCAACAATGCCGGCATCGCCCCGTTTGAGCCGTTTATGCAGGTATCTGAAGAAACGTGGGACCGCACCTATAACACCAATGTTAAATCGATATTTATGGCCTCGCAGCTGGCTGCGAAATCGATGATCGAGAAACGTTACGGCAAAATCATCAACGTGCTTTCAACGGCCAGCCTGCTGGTCACAAGCCCGGTCATTCCGCATTACCAATCGTCCAAAGCGGCTGCCCACATGCTGACCAAAGGGATGGCCATCGAGCTTGGCAAATACAATATCAATGTTAACGCCGTCGGTCCAAGCACCGTAGACACTGACATGTGTACCGACTTTCTGGCTGATCCGGAGATTCGCGCCAAGGAAATCGAAGCCAACCCGATGAAGCGGCTAGGTACTTCCCGGCAGATCGGCGACGCCGTAGTGTTCCTCGCCTCCGAAGAGGCCATGCAGATCAACGGTCATCTGCTGATGGTCGACGGCGGACTTACTGTCAAAGCCGCTCAGCCTGACGACCATATGGAGCACTGATAACGTGAGAGGTGCAGCATGAAAGTATCTTTATTCATCACTTGTCTAAGCGATGCCATCTACCCCCGGGTAGGGGAAGCGATGGTCCGGCTGTTGGTCAAATATGGCGTGCGGTTGGATTTCCCGGACGTGCAGACCTGCTGCGGCCAGCCGGCTTACAACAGCGGGTATTGGGAGGAAGCCAGAAGGGCGGCTAGAACGGTTCTTGATGCGTTTGAGGACAGCGACTTTGTGGTTTCCCCGTCCGGTTCCTGTACTTATATGGTTCATCATTATGCGCATCTGTTTCAAGATGATCCCGTCTACCTGGATAAGGCTTTAAAGCTGCAGGAAAAAACGTACGAATTCACTCAGTTCCTGGTTCACGTTCTTGGAGTCACGGATGTCGGCGCCGTATTTCCGCATAAAGTCACTTACCATCCGTCCTGCCATGGCAGCAGGCTGCTTGGCGTCAAGGATGAGCCGATGAAGCTGTTAAACGGGGTCAGCGGGCTCCAGTTTGTTCCGCTCCCCTTTGCCGAGGATTGCTGCGGATTCGGCGGCACGTTTGCGGTCAAAATGGCGGATATTTCAGGTGCTATGGTCACGGAGAAAGCGGATCACGTAACAGAAACGGAAGCGGAAGTGCTGGTAGGCCTGGATATGGGGTGCCTAATGAACATCGCCGGCAATCTGCGGTACCGGGGGGAGCCTGTTAAGGTCATGCATCTGGCCGAATTGTTATACGAAGGAGTGACCCGGGCATGAACAAGGCGAATCCACCGCTCACAACGGTAAAAGAAAGAGCGGACCTGGCGCTGAATGACGAGTTTCTGCGCAAAGCGGTCCGGTTCACGACTGAAAGGCTGCGCAGCGGCAAAAAAAAACGCCTCCGAAGAACACGGCCGCTGGGACGAATGGCGGGAGCGCGGCAGACAAATCCGGCTGCACACGATTGCCCATTTGGACTATTACTTAAATTTGTTCGCCGATAACGCCCGCGCTAACGGGGTTCATGTCCATTTTGCCGAAACTTCGGCGGAAGCGGTGACAATCGCTTTGGCTATTGCCGAACGGAAGTCTGCAAAGTCCGTGGTGAAATCCAAGTCGATGGTAACCGAAGAGCTGCATTTGAACCATGAGCTGGAGACGATCGGCGTAGAAGCCATTGAGACGGATCTTGGCGAATACATCATTCAGCTTGCAGGCGAAACGCCCTCCCATATTATTATCCCGGCTATTCATAAGAACAGGTATCAAATAGCGGAAATGCTCTCCGAAGTCGCAGGGGAAACGCTGCCGCCGGATACGTCGGTTCTTGCCGGTTTCGTCCGCAAGAAGCTGAGGGAGAAATTCCTTGAGGCTGACATCGGCATGACAGGCTGCAACTTTGCGATTGCGGAGACCGGCTCGATGGTTCTGTTTGAGAATGAAGGCAACGCCCGCATGGTCACAACGGTTCCCAAGACGCAAATCACGTTGATGGGCATGGAGCGCATCCTCCCGTCCTGGTCTGACCTCGAGGTTATGGCCACGTTATTGCCCCGTTCGGCAACCGGTCAGAAGCTGACCGTTTATATGTCGGGGATAACCGGACCAAGAAGAGAACAGGACGCTGACGGACCGGAAGAAATGCATCTTATTATCGTGGATAACGGCCGCTCGCTCCAGCTTGGCGATCCGGAATTCCAGGAACTGCTGAACTGCATCCGCTGCGGCGCTTGTTTGAATGCATGCCCCGTTTACCGGCATATCGGAGGTCATGCCTACGGCGGAACCTACAGCGGTCCGATCGGTGCCGTGCTGACGCCGGCTTTACAGAAGAATGTTGCCGAATGGGATGACATCGCAAGCGCTTCCAGCTTGTGCGGCGCTTGTTACGAAGCTTGCCCGGTTAAAATTCCGCTGCACGATATGCTGGTCTCTTTACGCCGCCGCAAGGTGGAAAGCGGACACGGCCAATCTATGGAATCCGCGGGCATGAAAGGTTTTGGCGCCGTGATGGCCAATTCCAGACGGTTCAAGCTTGTGCTCGGGCTTGGCAAAATGGGACAGAAGCTGGTCGCAAGAAACGGGGAAATCCGGTCGAAGCTGGGTCCCTTGAAAGGCTGGAACAACTACCGGGTTGCGCCGAGTTTGCCGAAGGAGTCCTTCCGGGACCGCTGGGGAACGCTGGAGCGGGAAATCCGTCACGGCCTGCAAGAGCTGGATCCGGCCGTTCGGGCAAGGATGGAAGCCCTCGTGAAGGCAAGAGACAACAGCGAAGGGAGGAAGGCTCCCTAGTAATTGCCGAAGGAAAGAAAGGCAGGAAATCCAGGGAAAGGCAGGGAAAGGAGGACCCTCCATGGCGAAGACTGAGATTACGGAGAATATGGAAAATACAAGGGATACAGAGAATACGGAAAATAAGAAAAACACCCATCAGGAATGGCTGGATCAGCTGAGGAGAGAATCGCTGGCCAAGCAGGAAAAGTTTATGAACGGCATTGCCGGCAAGCTGGGCAGGCCTCGTGTGACCGAGAAGCCGGAGCATCCTTTTCGCGGTGCGCCGGACTTCTGGAACTCGTTTGAATGGCCGATGGAAGAGCGAATCGAAAGGTTTACCGCAAATTTTCAAAGTGCTGGCGGCCATGTGGCCAGATGCCTTACGATGGAAGAAGCCAAAACGTTTATTGCCGATAAAGCGAGAGAAACTAGCGCCAAATATATTATCCGTCAGGATCAGCCGGAGCTTGACGCCCTTGGACTGGAAAACGAGCTCCCTGAAGCAAAGCTTACGGTATGGAATCATGGGCAGGAACCTGCTGAACATGCACAAGAGGAGGACTGGAAAGCACGGGCTGCGGAAGCGGATATGGGGATTGTGCTCGTTGATTATGCTACCGCTTACACAGGCTCGATGACCGTGCTGTCCTCTAAGGCCAAGGGCAGGTCCGTCAGTCTTCTTCCTACGATTTTGATGGCTATTCTTCCTGTGGAGCGGCTTCGCACAAGGCTCGGAGAAACGCTGGTTCATTTTGACCGGGCCGGAAGAGATAATCTGCCTGCGGGGATTCATTTTATTTCGGGTCCCAGCCGTTCGGCCGATATTGAAAATGACCTTACCATCGGGGTTCACGGCCCCGGGATCGTTTATGCCATCCTGGTAGGGTAGGGAAAATGGATGACTAAAACAAAAACAGTACGAATCCAGGAGGGAGTCCCTTGTTAATCGGTATATCCAAGCTGATTTCGCCTGACCTGATTAAAATACTCATGGAAATGGGCCATGGCGACGAAATCGTCCTCGCCGACGCTAATTTCCCTGCAGCAAGCGTGGCGCAAAGGCTGGTCCGGGCTGACGGCCATTCGATTCCGGAGCTGCTGGAGGCCATTCTTCGCCTTTTCCCTCTTGATTCTTACTCTGCAAAACAAGCAGCGCTAATGGAAGTCGTCCCCGGCGATCCGGTGGAGACACCGATTTGGACCGTGTACGAAGATATTATTCATAGGCATTATGGTCAAAACCAGCCGTTCGTCGGTTTCGAAGTGGTAGAGCGATTTGCGTTCTATGAACGGGCTAAAAAGGCCTATGCCATCGTAGCCACGGGGGAATCCGCCCAGTATGCGAATATCATTTTGCGAAAAGGAGTGATTACGGCTCATGCGGATTGATGCGCATCAGCATTATTGGAAGCTGGCCCGAGGGGATTATGATTGGATCACGCCCGATATGCCCGTATTGAACCGTGATTATCTTCCCTCCGATCTGGCGCCTCATCTCAAGCAGCACGGGATGGACGGCTCGATCGTCGTTCAAGCAGCCGCGACAGTAGAGGAATCAGATGATTTGCTGTCGTTAGCCGGTGAAGAGGAATCTATTCTCGGGGTAGTAGGCTGGCTTGATTTACAAGATCCGTCCTACAAGGAAAATCTTGAACGGTTTCGGCGTCATCCCAAATTTGTGGGTATCCGCGTCATGATTCAGGAGATGCCCGATGCCGCGGTGATCCTCCAGGAACCTTTTATCGAGGCCTTTACTTATTTGAGTGAACAGGAGACGCCCGTTGACCTGCTGGTCACCTCGGGCCAGCTGGACTCTCTCGTTCAGCTGATGGATCTAGTGCCGGATTTGCATGGCGTAGTTGATCATCTCGCCAAACCGGACATTGCCAATCAAAGGCTGGAACCGTGGAAAAGCCAAATGAAGCAGATCGCCAGGCATCCGAATGTGTACTGCAAATTATCAGGAATGGTGACCGAAGCTGACCACCTGCAATGGCAGCCGTCTGATTTCACGGCGTATATTCATTCTATTTTGGAGATATTTGGCCCTGACCGGGTGATGTTCGGAAGCGACTGGCCAGTTTGCCTGCTCGCGGCGAGTTATGCACAAGTGTTTGAGCTTTTGAACGACCAGCTGCCGCAAACTTTGTCCGCCGAGCAGAAAGGGAATATTTTTGGCCATAATGCGAGCCGGTTCTACAAGTTGAAAGCGCTGCCTCATACCTGATAGAGGGATGGAAAGGAGGGGAAATAGATCGGAATGGGAAGCAGGATCAGCCGGATGAACGTTACGGAAGAAATCTATAAAATCGTCAAAGAAGATATTTTAACACATAAGCTGCCTGCCGGTGAGAAAGTCAACATCGATCAGCTCGCGCGCACGCTGGAAGTCAGTAACATCCCGATTCGCGAAGCGTTATCCCGGCTGCAGTCGGAAGGTTATTTGCATATGGTCCCTTTCAAAGGGATGTTTGTTAATCTAATGAGCCTTCAGCAATTAAACGAAATATTTGAAATCCGATTACAGCTGGAGCCCCTTGCCGCCGGAAAAGCCGCGTTAACCATTCCTGATGGAAAGCTCGCCCAATTGAGCTCGGCCTTGGATTCCATTCGCACCAATGAAACTGTCCGGGCAAATGACGGTCTGCAGATGATCACGGAAATGAATGATTCCATTCACGGCACGATACTTGAATACTGCGATAATCACAGCCTGCGAACGTTGGTGAACGGTTATATTGAGCAGACTCAAAGATACCTCACGTTTATTGAATTAAATCTGGATGTAGACGACCGGGAAGTGGAATGGGCCGAACATCATGCTATTTTGCAGGAGCTAATCCGGCGGAACGTCAACGGGGCTTCAGCCGCAATGTTCGAACATATCAACCAAGCCAGGCAAAGGGCAAACGTCCATTTCAGGAATACAGGAGGCTAAAACATGCAGCTGCAGGGGAAAGTGGCGATTCTTACAGGCGCCGGCTCCGGAATCGGAGAAACGGCCGCCAAGTTATTTGCTGATCGTGGCGCCCATGTTGTTATAGCGGATTGGAATGAAACCCAAGCCGTCCGCGTCGCTGACGAGATCAATCGAAAGCTGCCGCCAAATGGCCGGGCCTTAGCGGTGAAGACGGATGTTTCTTCGGAGCAGCAGGTGAAACGGCTCGTCCAGCAAACCATTGCCGCTTTCGGCTCTATTGATATTTTGGTTAACAATGCGGCCGTCGTCCTTCCCAAGGAGCTTGAGGACATTTCCGAAGACGAATGGAACCGGACTGTAGACGTTAATTTGAAGAGCGTTTTTCTGATGATTAAACATTGCATACCTGAGCTTAGAAAACATAGAGGAACCATCGTGAACATGGCGTCGCTCAACGGATTGATGGGACAACGCCAAAATCCCGTTTATTCGGCAACAAAAGGCGCGGTCATAGCGATGACTAAAGCGCTTGCGCTGGACTACGCACAGGATGGCGTACGCGTAAACTGTATTTGTCCAGCCGGCGTGTCGACGCCGTTGTTGGAAGAATGGATCAGCCGGCAGCCGGATCCGGCGGAAACGGTTCAGGCGCTTCAGGATATGCACCCGCTGGGCAGAAGCGCAACCCCAGAAGAGGTTGCCAAAGCCGTGTTGTACCTGGCAAGCGATGCTTCCGCTTTCATAACAGGCGTAACCCTTCCCGTTGATGGGGGCGCATCTTTAGGATACTAAATTTAAGCTGCTAAACTTTAGGTTATTAAACGAGATCCACGGAGACTCACGGAGAGCCGGGAATTCATGTGCAAAAAAAATCATACACGATATATGATCATAATCATTTGGAGGTTATAACGGATGAAAATCACTAAAGTGGAAAGCTTTATTTTACATGTACCCTTAAATCCGCCGATCACAGATGCCATCAATTCACCGACCCACTGGGGGCTGCCGGGGGTTCGGATTTTTACGGATGAAGGCATCGTCGGTTACGGCTATACAGGCACATGTGCTTATGGTGACAAGCTCATTACGGATACGATCGATGACTATTACGCGCCGGTTCTGATGGGCAAAGATCCTTTTCAAGTCAAGGAAATCTGGGACGAACTGCGTTTTGGCCAGATGCATTGGATCGGTCGTGCAGGGGTTACCCATATGGCCCTTGCCGCCGTCGATATTGCCTTGTGGGATATCATGTCCAAAGCAGCCAACAAACCGCTGTGGCAGTATCTCGGCGGCCATAAATCCAATGGAATCAAAGCTTATAATACGAACGGCGGCTGGCTGAACTGGACAAAAGAAAGATTGCTGCAGGATATTAGCTCCTATGTGGAAGAAGGGTTTACAGGCGTCAAAATGAAGGTCGGAAAACCGAACACCCAAGAAGATTATGATCGGGTTAAAGCCGTCCGCGAGCTGATCGGCAATGAGATTATTCTCATGATTGACGTAAATCAGCAGTGGAATATCAATACGGCCATGACCTGGGGGAAGAAGCTGGAGGAGTTCGACCTGTTTTGGCTGGAGGAGCCGCTCAACCCCGACGACATTTTGGGGCATAAAAAGCTAGCCGACGAATTAAACGTTCCGATTGCGCTTGGCGAACATGTCTATCATAAATATGCCTTCCGGGATTACATCCATAACGGAGCGGTAGAATACGTGCAGGTCGACTGCACACGTGTCGGCGGCATTACGGAATGGCTCCAAGTAGCCGGCCTTGCAGCGGCTTATGACCTGCCCGTTGTTCCCCACGTGGGAGATATGGGCCAAATCCACCAGCATCTCGTCGGAGCTACACAAAATGCCATTATGCTGGAATACATTCCTTGGATCCGGGACATTTTTGTTGAACCTACAACGGTCAAAAACGGCTATTATGTCCTGCCGGAAATGCCGGGCGCGTCGACCGAGGTAATTCCGCAGTATTTTGAGAAATACCGGGTGAAATAAGACCGCTTAAAAAATACAGTGCCTTCATGCAGCGGGATATGTTACCTTATACTGAGAAAGAAAATTTAGCAAGCGACTTTGGAGGTGGATTTATGAAAGCGCTTTTTATTGGAGGAACCGGAACGATCAGCTCGGCCATTACCCGGCAGCTTATCGACCAAGGATGTGAGTTGTATCTCTTAAACCGCGGTTCCAGGAATGATGAACTCCCGGACGGCGTGAAGACTCTTATTGCCGATATTCAAGATGAAGACAAGGTGGCCAAGCTGATTCAGGATTTGCAGTTTGATGTGGTTGCGGATTTTATCGCTTTTGTGCCAGAGCAGCTGGAACGGGACTACCGGTTGTTTCATGGTAAAACAAAGCAATTCATCTTCATCAGCTCGGCTTCCGCTTATCAGACTCCATTGTCCGATTACCGAATCACCGAGGGCACGCCTTTGTCCAACCCGTTGTGGGAATACTCCAGAAACAAGATTGCCTGTGAAGAATATTTGATGAAGCAATATCGCGAGCAGGGTTTCCCCATTACGATTGTTAGACCAAGCCATACTTATGATGAACGATCCATTCCGCTGGGCGTCCATGGCAGCAAAGGAACGTGGCAGGTTGCCAGACGGATGCTGCATAACAAGCCGGTTATCATTCATGGAGACGGGACTTCCTTATGGACCATGACGCATAACCGGGATTTTGCAAAAGGGTTTATCGGTCTCATGGGCAATATTCATGCCATCGGCGAATCGGTGCACATTACCTCGGATGAATCCGTAACCTGGAATCAAATTTATGAAATTATCGCAAGCAGCCTGGGCGTCAAGCTGCAAGCCGTTCATGTGTCATCCGAATTTCTGGCGGCCTGCAGCACCGAGGATTACCGGGGCGGTTTGCTGGGCGATAAGGCCAATACCGTGGTGTTTGATAACTCCAAGATCAAAAGGCTGGTTCCGGAATTTACAGCCACAATCCGCCTGGATCAAGGAATTAAAGAAACGGTTGATCATATCCTGACCCATCCCGAATACCAAACAGAGGATCCGGAATTTGACGCGTGGTGTGATAAAGTCATTCAAGCTTTGGAGGCTGCTGCAAATACGATCAAAGGTTAAACAAAAAGAAGACAAAGGGACAGGAGGCCTGTCCCTTTTTGCTGTTCAATATTGGCGGCCTGTCTGTCATACAAAAGTGTCGGAAGGCATCCATTGTTAAGTTGGGCCGTAATTCCCTTGCATCTCCTTGCTATATGCAAGGGAATGTCTTATATTGACATTACAGTAGGTCAAAAACAAATGAGGTGAACGGACAAGATGACTCCACGCACGAAGGAACAAAATGAGGAGATTCGGTTGCAGCGTTTGACACAGATTCGTAAAGCCGCTGCTGAAGTTTTTTTGAATAAAGGACCTTTGCTGGAAATCCGCGATGTAGCCGCACAAGCAGGACTTGGTTATGGTACGGTGTACCATTATTACGGCAATAAAGGCGATTTGCTCAACGATTTGCTATGGGACGCACTGGAACGAGCTGAGGAATGGTGGAAGGACCCGTTGAAGAGCAGGCATAAGGCTCAATCAGACGGGAACGCCGGCTTGGCTGTGATCCCAGCTTCAGATACCGGACACAAGGGGGACGGCGATTTTCAAAGAAGAGGCCAGGCTGCGGCCACTGCCGCAAAGCAAAGCCCGGTTGCCGTCGCAGGCATCTGTCTGCTGCAGCTGTGGGCGGAGGACCACGCTCTGTACCTGCTGCATAAACTGGCCGTCGAGGATTTCTCCTGGCTGCCGGAGGCGCGCGCAGCTTTGCTTTCAGCTGCCTTTCGCCGGCAGATTCTCACGCCGCTGGCCATGCTGCTGAGAACCGGGCGCTCGGCGAACGGAACTGCCTCTTCCGGAGGAAATCCGGAGGCGGAGCCGCCGGATTGGCTGCAGTACGCGGAAATGCTGCTGGCCGCCTTGGTCGGCTGTGCTTCGCTTTCGCTCCGCCGTGGAATGCTGCGCGAAGAGGCCAGGGATATCGTTCTGTTATTAAAATTATAGAATGGAGAAACGGAAAAGGAGTGAATAAACAAAAGATGATCCTCTTAAAATCCCCCCGGCAAATTGAAGAGATGAAGCCGGCAAGCCAAATCGTTGCAGACTGCTTCCGTGAAGTGGCCAAACTGATCGAACCAGGAATCACCACCCGGGAAATCAACAACTTTGTGGCCAGACACATCACCAAGCTAGGAGGGAAGCAATTTACGAAAGGTTACAACGGGTTTCCGGCCGAAACCTGCACTTCGGTCAACGATGTCGTGGCCCACGGCATTCCTTCAAACCGGGCACTTAAGGACGGCGACTTGCTGAAGCTGGATATCGTCGCAGAATATGGCGGATGGTTCGGCGATTCTTGCTGGTCTTATGCAGTGGGACAGGTCCAGCCGGAAGTGCAAAAATTAATGAAAATAACAAAGGAATGTCTGGAGCTGGGAATCGCTCAGGCGCTTCCCGGGGGGCGGCTCGGCGACATCACGTCGGCGATTCAGCAGCATGCGGAAGCTAACGGGTTCTCAGTCGTACGCGATCTGCTGGCCCACGGGATTGGACGCAGCCTGCATGAGGAGCCTAATTACGAGCAAATCGGCGTAGCCGGCAAAGGCATCCGGTTAAAGGAAGGCATGGTGTTTACGATTGAACCGATGCTTAACGAAGGCACGTTCCGTATTACGATCGACGATGATCAGTGGACCGCAAGAACAGCTGATGGCAAGCTATCAGCGCAATATGAGCATACGATTGCAATTACGCAGGACGGACCGCTGGTTTTAACGGCCCAATAAAATTTGAAGCGAACGTCCAGAAAAGGTGTTGCCAGGTCATAATAAAGGACTAAGCGCAAATCTAGCAGCATGATCTAACGCTTAGACCGCTCATCTTGTTTATGTTAATATATGGGGCAATAATGCTGTTCATATCAACGGCTGTGAGCGAATATTTCATTCTAATGGAGAAGGAGAACGACTATGAAGATCAATCTATCCGGAAAAACAGCCTTGGTCACGGGAGCGACGGGAGAACTCGGCCGTGTCATCGCTCGTACGCTTGCAGAATGCGGCGCGGATATTGCCTTGCATTACCATAGCAACGAAGCGAAAGCGCTTGAATTGAAGGGTACAATCGAAGCGCTCGGAAGACGTGCCGTTGCTGTCAAAGCCGACATAACGAAGCAGGAGTCGATCCAGGCGCTGAAGCAAACTGTTGAAGCAAGCTTGGGTCATGTAGACATTGTCGTAGCCAATGCGGTTGTGCAGTACCAGTGGACTTCCGTGCTGGAGCAGCCAGCGGAGGACTACACAAGCCAATTCGAGTCCTGCGTTCTGCAGAGCGTTTATCTGGCGAAAGCCTTTATACCGGCCATGATCGAGAAGAAGGGCGGACGGTTCATCGGCATCAATACAGAATGCTCCATGCAGAACTTCCCGGGACAATCGGCTTATGTGGCGGGCAAAAGAGGCATGGACGGCGTTTATCGGGTGCTGGCGAAGGAAGTCGGCGCACATCAGATTACGGTCAATCAGGTGGCACCGGGCTGGACGATCAGTGAACGTGAGCGCACGAATGGCATTGCCGAAAGCGACGATTATATCCAAAACGTGCCGCTCAAGAGACGCGGGACTGACCAGGAGATCGCGAATGCAGTTGTTTTTCTGGCTTCGGACTTAGCCAGCTTCATCACCGGAGCCTATATCCCGGTCAGCGGCGGCAATGTCATGCCGGCGATTTGAGTATTGGGGTTATACTTTGAAAGCTGCATAAATTGCAGCTTTTTTTTTCGTTTTACGATCTTTTAAAGAGCCATCCAAAGGACCGGCCGCTTGAACTGATTCTGCTCCCTGTTCGAACAAACATGTTCACAGAAGAACGGATTGGTTAATGTAAATTTGAACCTATCAGAATATCAGTCATTCGGACAGGAGGTTTCCGGGATGTATCAGGATCTTCAAGGACAGACGGTTGTTATTACGGGTGCCGCAACCGGACTCGGAGAGGCGATGGCACGGCGTTTTGGTCAGGAGAAAGCAAATGTGGTGATCAATTACTTCAGCATTAATCAGGATGTCCAGTCTTTGATTGATGAAATCCATTCGTATGGTGGACAGGCTATCGGCGTACAAGGAGATGTTTCCAAAGAAGCGGACGTGAAGAAGCTGGTGCAGGCGGCGCATCAGCATTTCGGTTCCTTGGATATTATGATCAACAACGCCGGTATCGAAAACGAGGTTCCCTCGCAGGACCTGAGTTTGACAGACTGGCAGCAGGTCATTGATGTAAATTTAACCGGCGCGTTTCTCGGCTGCAGGGAGGCTGTTGACTATATGCTGGAGCACGGGATCAAAGGCCGGATCATCAATATTTCCAGTGTTCATGAAACGATTCCGTGGCCGCATTTTCTGCATTACGCTGCGAGCAAGGGCGGAATCAAGATGATGACCGAGACGCTTGCTCTTGAATTTGCACCTAAGGGAATTCGCGTGAACAGCATTGCCCCTGGAGCGATTAACACGCCTATTAATGCACTTAAATTCGCAAACCCTAAGCTGCGTGCTTCGGTTGAGGAGCTTGTGCCGCTGGGTTACATCGGAAGACCTGAAGAAATTGCAGCGGCTGCTGTATGGCTTGCGTCTTCGGAATCCAGCTATGTTACAGGCATAACCCTGTTTGCAGACGGAGGCATGACCAAATATCCTTCCTTCCAAGGAGGCCGCGGGTAACGGACCACAGAACTCTATGTGAATTCCAATGACCGGACAAGCGGGCTGAACATACCCTTTAAAATTCAAAAGAAAAAAATGCCCCGGCTAGGGGCATTTTTTGATCAGGCACTCAGGCGTTCAGGCACTCAGTCACCGAGGAACATTTTCATATCGTCTTCCACATTCGTAATGCCACCGATGCCAAAGTTCTCTACAAGTACCTTGGCTACGTTAGGCGACAGGAAGGCGGGGAGCGTAGGGCCCAGGTGAATATTTTTGACGCCAAGATACAGCAGGGCCAGCAGCACGATCACCGCTTTTTGCTCATACCAGGCAATGTTATAGGAAATCGGCAGCTCGTTGATGTCCTCAAGGCCGAACACTTCCTTCAGCTTCAAAGCAATGACGGCCAGAGAGTAGGAATCATTGCACTGCCCGGCGTCCAGCACCCGCGGAATGCCGCCGATTTCGCCCAAATCCAGCTTATTGTATTTGTATTTGGCGCACCCGGCAGTCAGGATGACCGTATCCTTAGGAAGCTGAGCTGCAAAATCGGTGTAATAATTGCGGGATTTCATCCGCCCGTCGCAGCCGGCCATGACGAAGAATCGGCGGATGGCGCCCGATTTTACGGCATCCACGACTTGATCGGCCACGTTCATCACGGCAGCATGGGCGAAGCCGCCGATGATCTCGCCGGTTTCAAGCTCCGTTGGGGCCGGGCATTCTTTTGCTTGCTCAATCAGCGCGGAGAAGTCCTTGGCAGCGCCGCTTATTCCTTCCGGAATATGGCGGACGCCCGGAAAACCGGTGTTGCCCGTCGTATAAATGCGGTGCTTATAGCTGTCCTTCGGCGGAACAATGCAGTTGGTCGTCATCAGAATCGGTCCGTTAAAGGCTTCAAATTCGCTGCTCTGCTTCCACCAGGCATTCCCGTAATTGCCTACAAAGTGTTCATATTTCTTAAAGGCCGGATAATAGTGGGCAGGCAGCATTTCGCTGTGCGTATACACGTCCACGCCGGTTCCTTCCGTCTGCTTCAGCAGCTCCTCCAAATCCTTCAGGTCGTGGCCGCTGATCAGAATGCCGGGACGATTTCGAACTCCGATATTCACCTTCGTAATCTCCGGATTTCCGTAAGCAGTGGTGTTCGCCGAGTCCAGCATGGCCATGGCGTTTACGCCGTATTTGCCGGTTTCCATCGTCAAAGCTACCAAATCCTGCACCTCAAGGCTGTCGTCAAGCGTAGCCGCAAGCGCGCGGCGCATAAACCGGTTCAGTTCGTTGTCCTCGTTCTCCAGGTGCAGCGCATGGTACGTATAGGCGGCCATTCCCTTTAAGCCGTAAGTGATCAGCTCGCGCAGGGAGCGGATGTCTTCGTCGCGGGTGGAAAGGACGCCAACGGTGCGTGCTTTTTCATCAAAAGCGGCTTCATGCTCTGCTTCCCAGACGGCAGCGTCGGGGAGATTGACCATTCCCTCCGGATATTGTTCGTTAAAATAAACCCGCACCTCGCCGCGGAGCGCCATCGCTTCCCGAATTCTTCCCACAAACAACTTGCGGTCAAAATTCGCATTCGTAATGGTCGCAAACAAGGAATCCATAATAAACAGCGAGACGCGCTGTTCCAGTTCCTCCGGCAGCCGGACATCCAGACTGAGAAAAGAGATTCCTTTCACCAGATAAATAAGCAAATCCTGCAGGTTCGCCACGTCATGGGGTTTGCCGCAGACCCCGGCAATGGTGCAGCCTGTTCCTTTGGACGCTTCCTGGCATTGAAAGCAGAACATGGACGGCTGATGGTTTAAGGTTTGTTCTGTCGCGTTGTTATTCATCATGTTTCTCCTCCCGGTTTCACTTGTTCATTTAGGCAGTATAGCCCCCCGTCAAAGCCCATTTTGTGATTTCAATCACAATTTATTCAGCTGTGAGAAAGATCACTAACCCCGTTCGTTTCTTCTCTTAAACTGGAGTCATTCCCCTACAAGAACAATGAAGAAATGAGGAGTGAACGTGTCGATTTTGCCTCAAAAAAATGAACTGGGATTCTACGAGATCCGTCTCGAATCCATCGGAGGACTAGGTGCCAATCTGGCCGGAAAAATGCTGGCCGAAGCCGGAGTGACCGGCTCGGGACTGAACGGTTCCAACTTCTCCAGCTACGGTTCGGAGAAAAAAGGTTCGCCGGTCAAAAGCTTCGTAAGGTTCTGTGATCTTCAGGTAGAGATCCGCGATCACAGCCCCATTGAGCAGCCGCATGTAGTCGGCGTATTTCATGAAGCGTTATATAAGACAGTTGAGGTCGTAAGCGGATTGCGGCCTGATGGGACGGTGCTGGTGAATACAGCACGGAATCTATCCGAGGTGGCTGCCGATTTGAAGATGACGCAGGGAACGCTGGCCGCGATTGATGCGCTGAAAATCGCCGTCGAGGAGAAAACCAAAGTCAATACGGCGATGCTCGGCGCCTTGTTCCGGATTTGCAGCTTCCTGAATCCGGACGATATGCGGCAGGTCATCCGCAAAACGTTTGAGAAAAAGCTGCCCCATCTCGTTGAGTCCAATTTGCGGACCTTTGACCGGGGGTATAACGAAGTCGAGTTTCTTGTCTTAGGAAATAACGCGGAGCTTACGGACGCGGCGTCTTTCTCCAGACCGCAGCCGGTCCTCGGCTTTGAAACGCAGGAGCCGGGCGGAATCCTTAAAGTTACGGCAAACAGCGTACTGAAGGATCTTAGCGGCTCCCGGCAGGGCTATTTGCCGGAATACAAGCTGGAGGACTGCATTCACTGCGCTGCCTGCGATACGGTATGCCCGGATTTCTGTATCGTCTGGGAACAGAAGCCGGATAAACGCGGCAACCTGCAGATGTTCATGAAAGGCATCGATTATCAGTATTGCAAAGGCTGCCTGAAATGTGTGCAGGCTTGTCCGACAACGGCTTTGGCCGCGATGCTGGAAGAGCCGCATTATGCCGAGCAGCACCGCGTGCCGCAATCATTTCCTTATTTCATAGCGGAAGGAGTCCGGTCATGAGCGTACAAACTAAAGAAATGACGGAGCAAAAGGTACCGGCCGCCCAAACGGCCGTCTTTGAATCGGGCAACGAAATGGCGGCCATGGCCGCCGCCCAGATCAACTATCACATTATGGGGTATTTTCCGATTACGCCGTCCACGGAAATTGCCCAATATCTCGACATGATGCGTACGCGCGGCGAGCACGACATCAAGCTGATTCCGGCTGACGGGGAACATGGCTCGGCGGGAATCTGCTACGGCGCAGCAGCAGCCGGAGCGCGGGTCTTCAACGCCACCAGCGCAAACGGCTTCCTTTATATGATCGAGCAGCTTCCCGTGCAGGCGGGCACCCGATTCCCTATGGTCATGAACCTGGTGACACGGGCCGTCAGCGGACCGCTGGACATCCGCGGCGACCATTCCGATCTCTATTACGGCCTGAACACCGGCTGGGTAATTCTAACGGCTCGTTCGCCGCAGGCCGTGTATGACCTGAACATTATGGCGCTGCGCATTGCCGAGCATGAAGATGTACGCCTGCCGGTCATCGTCGCTTATGACGGCTTCTTCACCTCGCACCAGAAACGCAGGGTGCAAATCTTTGCTGACCGGGACACGGTCCGGCAGTTCGTAGGGGAACAGCCAACGGAATTCCCGCATGTGCTGGACGAGAACAAACCGATCGTCGTCGGCGCTTATATGAACGGCGAAGACTTGATGAACAACCACTATCAGCAGTCAGGTGCGATCTATCGTGCGGGCGAGGTCTTCAAGGAAGTGGCGGAGGAATACGCGGCTCTATCCGGCAGATCCTATTCGCCGCTGGATCTGTACCGTATGGAGGATGCGGAGGTGGCTTTGTTCCTGCTCAATTCGGCGGCTGAATCCTCCAAAGACGTCGTAGACCGGCTGCGGGCGAAAGGGATCAAAGCGGGCGTGATCAGCCCGAATATCATCCGGCCGTTCCCCGCGAAGGAAATCCGCGAGGCGTTGACGGGCGTCAAAGCAGTGCTGGTTGGTGAACGCGCCGATTCTTACGGCGCTAACGGGGCCAATTTGACGCATGAGGTCAAAGCGGCCCTGCAGGAAATCCGCGGACCGCAGCCTCAACCGATTGTACTTTCCCGCATCTTTGGCCTTGGCGGGAAAGATTATTACGCGGATGACGCGGAAGCCTTTTTCGCCCTGACGCTGGAGGCGATGGAGCTGGGTTATGCTAAGGTGCCGTTTGACTATTACGGCCAAACGCCAGGCCTTGAAGCTCAGAAGCTGCAGCCGGTCCTTGCGCCAATGAACGGGGACAGCTTTAAATCGGGCCTGATCACCGTCAAGGTGGATGAGGCGACAAACAAGCTGTCCGTGAAAGTGCCGCCGATGCGGGCGCTTGCCGCCAAACCGAAACGATTCGCTTCCGGCCATGGAGCCTGTCCGGGCTGCGGGATTTTCCCGGGACTGGAGCTCTTTTTCAAAGGGATTGAAGGCAATGTCGTCACTTTATTCCATACCGGCTGCGCTTATATCACCATAACGGGTTATCCGTACAACTCACATAAGCAGAGCTTCATTCATAATTTATTTCAAAACGGTCCGGCTACTTTGTCCGGCACGGTAGAGGCGTTCCTCGAGAAGAAACGGCGCGGGGAAATCGAAGTACCCGAGGACTTCACTTTTGTGATGGTGACCGGCGACGGCGGCATGGACATCGGAATGGGTTCGGCCATCGGAACGGCGCTGCGGGGCCATAATCTGATCATCCTGGAATATGACAATGAAGGCTACATGAACACCGGCGCTCAGCTTTCGTATTCCACGCCTTTAGGCCACATGACCAGCACGTCCGGCGTCGGCAAACAGCAGCAGGGCAAACCGTTCCATCACAAAGATACGGTGCAGATGATGGCGGCGGCGCATATTCCGTACGTATTTACAGGCACAGAAGCCTTCCCGCAGGATCTGGTGAAGAAGGCGGCCAAAGCGCAGTGGTACGCCCAACATGTAGGCACTGTCTACGGCAAGCTGCTGATTACGTGCCCGCTGAACTGGAAGTCTGACGACAAAGAAGGGGAAAATATCGTCCGCGCAGCCGTGAATTCCTGCTTCTTCCCGCTGTATGAAGTCGAGCAGGGCCAAACGAACATCACGTATAATCCGGAGGAAAAAAACAAACGGGTACCGCTCAGCGACTGGTTAAAATATATGGGGAAATCCAGACACCTGCTCAAGGAAGAGAACAAAGCGATGCTTGGTGAATTTGAACGTGAAGTCGAGCGGCGCTGGTCGATCCTGAAAGCGAAACACGAGAATCCGCTGCTTTAGGTTGAGGCGGGGGATATGGCATTTCTAACGTTTCTAACGGGAGTACGACATTCTTGATCCTTTAATGATAAGAGGATATAGAAGCATTGGCGGAATTGGCTTATAATAGAGGAAATTAAAAAGAGGTATAACTGGAAGCGATAATACGGAATAGGACTATGCCTGTAACTTTCAGGATAAAAATTTCATATGTGCAAACACATTAAGCCAGCCTATTTAAGGAGGACAAGAATGGATAAGTTAGGTTTGTATACGAAATTTACGGCGGTTGAAGCGCAAAGGGAAACTCTCCTGGAAATGTTGCTTGAAGCGGCTCACGCCATGCAGTCCATTGAAGGTTGTGATTTGTATGTGGTCAATCTTCCTGAAAATGATCCTAATAGCATTTGGGTAACCGAAATTTGGAATGATCCATCCGCTCACGAAGCTTCATTAACTTTAGAATCTGCTAAAGAGCTAATTAGGAAAGCTAGGCCTCTAATTTCCGGAATCGAACAAATAAAACTCCGGCCGCAGGGCGGAAAAGGTGTCTAAAACCCGGTGGTTATTTTATAAAAGGCAGGAAATATAAAAGAAATGTTGAACCCCACTTAACGGTGGGGTTTTGATTTTTTTGCTTTACTATTTTCGACTCGGATAACCTCGACCTCTCATATAAATCTATTAATTGTATCAATAGGACAACAACATTTGTTGCGTCCCGCAAGCGAAAGGAAGGATAACGATAAAGATGATGGCACAAAAAGAAATACTGTTCCTTGTGCAATCACAACTTGCAATTGACCTGAATTGCGATCGATGACCTAAACACTGAGAAGGACAGCATTATTTTTGTTGAAGCTAAAGAAAATCCTGGACGAAGGCCATTCCGAGGAAGGAACGTTTTTTTGAAATAGTGTCAATGGGGAAATCCATTGTAGTGTCTGCCACACCCGAACGGTTGGCGATCGCTAAAGCTCAGATGCAGGGCAAAGACAGGGATACCGTATTCTCCTTGCCTTTTATCAGAGGTCTTTACTTGCATTTTCTACCTGATGTAAAAAGAATACAGCCCGTGACACCGCCGAATGGTTTTTCATTTGAAATGATCAAGCGAGAAGAATTGGTTCGTTTATTAAGGGACGCTGGAGTATCTGATTGGAGTGAGTAAGTCCTACAGAACGCGAAGGAACTTATTTCAAGTCCGGTCAACTCGATCGTTAAAGTGAATGGTATAGAGAATAGGTATTACTACCCGATCGACTGGGAGATTCAGCTTATTAATCAGTTGAAGGTGGGAAACTTTAAAGTGGTCCGTCAGATTATGGAAGAAACTGATCTGGATGTTCAACAATCTAGACAAGAGTTTGAAATGATTCAGCAATCGACTGATGCAGCATGGGCGTGGAACTATCTCAAGGCATTTTCACAATTGATATGCAGCCGTCTCGAGTATTTCAACCTGGAGTCTACAAAGGGGACGGGTATCGAAATTCTGGAATATGTCGAGCAAAACTATTGCGATTCTAATCTTTCATTACAACAAATTGCTGGTTTACACGGTCTCTCAGTATCCGCGATATCCAAAATATTCAAAGCCACTGTCAAAGTTAATTTTAGTGATTATCTTCAGTTATTAAGAGTACATCGAGCTAAAGAATATTTTGATGCAAATGAAATCGATGTGGCGGAAGTCGCCAAAAAGGTTGGTTATGAAAATGAAATCACATTCAAGCGCGCCTTTCAAAAGTCGGAATCCCTTACTCCCCGGAAGTACATTCAGCAAATCAGTGTGAAACAGAATGACATTCAACCTGAAGGTATCAACTCGTGACGGAGACATCAGCTTGTCTTCGCAATGTCAAGCTTATTTAGGATATTTGGCGGATCAACTCAACGATCAACTCCCTCAGAGCCCTCCACTGAAGAGATCCTTACTGAAGCGATATAACATTAATAATGGTACTGTTCGTTTATTGGGTGGTTATGAAGGTTTTGTTTATGAATATCAGAAAAATGTTGATATTTCTTAAAGCTGATATTTTACCTGATCTTTTTAAATAATCGATCTGATTAATGTGCAGCTTAATCAACCGCAATATTGTATTCATAAACCGTAAAAATGACGTAGATAACCTGAAAATACAGTAATATCATTGTATATGGAACTACCATACATTTGACTAAATAACAGAAAGGTAGCGATGCTTTGAAGCTGAGTCATTTTTACAAAGATGAGACCGGTGTGACGCTGGTTGGTGATGCTGGGCTTCTGCATATTGCATTATCCGCCCCTGGAATTGCGAGAATTCGTTACACCCTGGATTCGCATTTTAGCGACAAGGAAAGTCTTATGATCGAGCAGAGTCGGCCAATAAACAAGGTTCAGTGGACACTTTTGGATCAGACGGAGCATTTGGAGCTTTCCACCGATTTATTCGTAATCCGAATAAACAAAGCTACCTGTGCGTTCAGTTACCGGGATAAACAGGGGAGGCTGCTGACGCAAGAACCGAAAAGAGGCGGCAAGACACTGGAGCGCACCGACGTTTACCGTACGGCTTTTGATACTTCGGGCGGCTTGGAGAGTAATCGCGGCGCGGATGGTCTGAAGGTCCGGGCGGAGGGGATAAACCGCTATTTAGACAGGCAGGCCTACCACACCAAGCTGGAGTTCGAGTGGCAGCCGGATGAAGCGCTGTACGGGCTTGGTTCTCATGAAGAAGGCATGCTGAATCTCCGGGGCAAACACCAATTTTTATATCAGCAAAATATGAAAGCGGTTGTTCCAGTCTTTCTCTCCACGAAGGGTTATGGCATTTTGATGGATTCTTACTCCTTGATGAGTTTTCATGATGATGCCTTCGGCTCCTACTTATGGACCGATGTGGACGATGAGATGGACTATTATTTCATTTACGGACCGGAGTTCGATCAGATTGTAGAAGGGGTTCGTTATTTAACTGGCGGGGCACCTATGCTGCCGAGATGGTCATACGGTTACGTGCAATCGAAAGAGCGTTACGTTTCCCAGGAAGAGCTGATAGCAACCGTACAGGAATACCGCGCGCGTGAGCTTCCTCTTGACTGTATTGTGCTGGATTGGCAGTCCTGGACGGGCGATCTCTGGGGCCAAAAGTCGCTGGATCCCCAGCGGTTTCCCTCTCCGGCGGAAATGATGCAAAAGCTCCATGAGCTTGATGCCAAACTAATGGTATCCATCTGGCCGATCATGAAGGATGGCGGTGATAACCACCGGGAAATGAAGGAAAGGGGTTACCTGCTCGGCAATCAAGCTACCTATGATGCTTTTCAGGAAGAGGCGCGCCGGCTGTATTGGCAGCAAACCCATGACGGCCTGTTTATTCATGGGATAGATGCATGGTGGTGTGATTGTTCCGAGCCTTTTGAGGCGGACTGGAAGGGAGCCGTCAAACCGGAACCGGAGCAGCGGATGCTGATCAACTCGGAAGAAGCCAAACTCTACCTGGACCCCGAATATATCAACGCTTACTCCCTGCTGCATGCCAAAGGCATCTATGAAGGACAACGGTCCGTAACCACCCGGAAACGGGTTGTGAACTTGACCCGGTCGGCTTATGCCGGGCAGCATCGGTACGGCACAATAACATGGTCGGGGGATATTTCCGCGAACTGGGAGACGTTCAGAAAGCAGATTGCGGAGGGATTGTCCTTTTGTGCAACCGGTTCACCCTATTGGACCCTGGATATTGGAGCCTTCTTTGTGCACAACAAACCGGAGCTATGGTTCTGGAAGGGCGATTATAACGGCGGAGCAGCCGATCTGGGCTACCGTGAGCTTTATATCCGCTGGTTCCAATACGGCGTTTTTCTTCCGATGTTCCGTTCCCATGGAACGGATACCCCAAGGGAGATTTGGCAATTCGGGGAGCCTGGCGAGCCCATGTACGACACCCTGGTAAAATATTTAAAACTCCGGTATAGACTGATGCCTTATATTTATTCGCTTGCAGGAGCGGTGGTCCAGCAGAATTACACCATGCTCCGGGCGCTTGCCTTTGATTTCCGCGAAGATGTAAGCGCACACAATATCGACGACGAGTTTATGTTTGGGCCGGCCTTCCTTGTTGCGCCCGTTACCCAAGCTATGTATTACGGTCCTGACTCCAAGGTTCTTGAAGGCACCCGGAAATCACGCAGCGTCTATCTTCCTGGCGGCAGCTGGTTCGATTACTGGACCGACGAATGTCTGGAGGGAGGGCGAAGGGTGGAAGCCAAAGCGGATTTGCAGACCCTTCCTTTATTTGTCCGAGCAGGCTCGATTGTTCCGCTTGGACCGGACATTCAGTATGCGGATGAACGGCCGGCCTCTAATGCCGTCACTCGGCTGAAAGTGTACCCGGGCACAGATGCCGTTTTTACGCTATATGACGATGAGGGAGATAATTACGATTACGAAAACGGAGCTTTTATGCAAATTGAACTGAGTTGGTCTGAAAAGGATCGGACGCTGACGATAGGGGACCGGATTGGCCGCTATGACGGGATGCCGGAAACCTTGCAGTTTGTTGTAGAGATCGCCGGCCGGCCCGGAGCTTGTCATGTCTCGTACCAAGGCAGCTCGCTCCTTGTCCGAGAAGGCGATCTGAATGAAAACGTTATCCTGTAGAAGAAGCAATAAACAAGAAGGAATGTAATCTGAATAAATGCCTATATTTGTAGACGAGGGAGTGTCCTGCATGAAAAAACAAGGATTCAATCCGTACCTGCCATCCTGGGAATACGTCCCGGACGGCGAACCTTACGTGTTTAATGGCAGAGTTTATGTGTACGGCTCGCATGACCGCTTTAACGGACATGTCTTCTGTCTAAACGACTACGTCTGCTGGTCGGCGCCGGCGGACGATCTCGGAGATTGGAGATATGAAGGGGTAATCTACCGGAAAACGGATGACCCGCTTAATCCGGACGGCAGTATGTGTCTTTATGCACCGGACGTTACGGAAGGTCCTGACGGAAGGTATTATCTTTTTTATGTGCTGGATAAGGTGCCCGTTGTGTCTGTCGCTGTCTGCGATACCCCTGCCGGAAAATATGAATTCTACGGTTACGTTAAATACGCCGACGGGACCCGTCTTGGAGAAAGAGAAGGCGATGAGCCCCAATTCGATCCGGGCGTGCTGACTGAAGGGCAGTACACTTATCTTTATACCGGCTTCTGTGCAGCTGGAGATCAATCGAGACATGGCGCGATGGCGACGGTGCTCGGACCCGACATGCTGACGATTGTTGAAGAGCCTGTATTCGTTGCACCGAGTCAGCCCTACAGCGCAGGCAGCGGATTTGAGGGACATGAATTTTTTGAAGCCCCTTCTATCCGGAAAAGGGGAGATACCTACTATTTGGTTTATTCCTCTATCGTCATGCATGAATTATGTTATGCCACCAGCAAGTCTCCCACCCAAGGTTTTGAATATCAGGGCGTTATCGTAAGCAACTGTGATCTTCATATCGACGCCTATAAACCGGCTGACAAGCCGATGTATTACGGCGGCAATAATCATGGCAGCATCGTTGAAATTAACGGAGCCTGGTATATCTTTTACCATAGGCATACCAACGGAGATGCTTTCAACCGGCAGGGGTGCATAGAACGAATTAGCTTTGAAGACGACGGGACGATCCCTCAGGTTGAAATGACCTCCTGCGGACCGAATGGGGGAGCTCTTGAGGGACGCGGGGAGTACCCCGCCTACCTTGCTTGCAACCTCTTCACTAAAGACGAACATCTGTATACCGGCGGATTCGGTGAAATCGGGGCCTGGCTGGACAGCCGCTTTCCGAAGATTACCCAGGATGGCAGGGATGGAGACGAGGAAACCGGCTACATTGCGAATATGACGGATTCGGCTACGGCCGGCTTTAAATATTTCAACTGCCAGGGAATAAGTAAGGTCAGGATCAAGGTACGGGGGTATTGCAGCGGAGCCTTCGAGGTCAGAACGAAGTGGGACGGGGCTGCCTTGGGAACGATTCCGGTTCATTTCACCAATGTTTGGAAGGAATATTCGGCAGACATTTCCGTGCCGGACGGCACGCAGGCCTTGTATTTCACTTATAAGGGTGCGGGAAGCGCAAGCTTGGCCTCTTTTACATTGGAATAAAAAAGCTGGTGTGGCATCTGCATGAAGATGAAGCAGCTCCGGAGCACTCTGGAGCTGCTTTTTTATGTAGAAGCCCTTTCAGCAGGACAAGCCTATCTTAAATTTTGATAACGCTTTCTTAAGAATGTGGCCTTACTTCGTCTGCCTCCTCCGAGATAGACTAGAATTAAAAGGAGGAGCGC
Source organism: Paenibacillus yonginensis (assembly GCF_001685395.1). Classification (NCBI taxonomy): domain Bacteria; kingdom Bacillati; phylum Bacillota; class Bacilli; order Caryophanales; family Paenibacillaceae; genus Paenibacillus; species Paenibacillus yonginensis. Next base: position 1,699,443 of record NZ_CP014167.1, read on the forward strand.
TTATGGAGATAAATACACAATATTCAACCCTCCCCGCTTCCAAAGCGGGAAAACGTACTTCTTTATGGAAGCGTTTCAAAAAACAAAAGGTACTGCATCTATTTGTCGGACTCGGCATGATTTTTCTGCTGATTTTCTCCTACACGCCGATGTTCGGTATCCTGATGGCTTTTAAAGATTACACCATTTCGGATGGAATTAAGGGAATTTTCACAAGCGAATGGGTCGGATTCAAATATTTCGATGAATTTATTCATGATTATCAGTTCGGCAATATTGTCCGCAATACGCTGGTTTTAAGCTTCTTAAAGGTGATTTTTGCTTTTCCGGCCCCAATCCTTCTTGCCATCATGCTGAACGAAGTGAAAAACAGGGGGTTCAAACGTTTCGTCCAGACAATCAGCTACCTGCCTCATTTTATTTCATGGGTGGTTGTGGTGGGCGTCTCTTACGCTTTCCTGTCAGCGGATGTAGGCATGATCAACAGAGCTTTGATGGAATTGGGCCTAATCGACAAGCCGCTAAATGTATTAACGAGCCCCAACTACTTCTGGGGATTTGCAGTGGGCAGCGCCATCTGGAAGGAGATGGGCTGGTGGACCATCATTTTCCTGGCGGCCATTACGGGGATCAACCCGTCGCTTTATGAGGCTGCCGAGATGGATGGCGCGGGGAGACTGGCAAGAATCCGCCATATCACTTTTCCGGGAATGAAAGGGACAATAGTGGTTGTCCTCGTTCTGACGATCGGCAGCATCCTTGGCGGAGGACTGGTCGGTTCCAATTTTGAGCAGGCTTATTTGTTTGGCAACAGCATCAACAACCCCACATCAGAGATTGTTCAAACCTATGCTTTTAAAGTCGGTTTAAGCGACGGACGTTTCTCTTATGCGGCGGCTATCGATTTAATTCAGTCCGTGATTTCCGTAATACTGATATTTTCCAGCAATTACATCGCCAAACGGGTGTCCGGTTCAAGCTTATTCTAGAAGGGAGGCGCAGACATGCTAAAAACTCAGAAACAAAAAGACATTCTTTTCGACAGTTTCATTTATGTGGCCTTGTTTATCATCATGCTAACTATGTTGTACCCGTTCTATTATGTTCTGATCGCCTCTTTCAACAAAGGAACTGATACTCTGCTGGGAGGCGTTTACCTTTGGCCGAGAAATGTAACCTTAGAGAACTATAAAATTTTCCTCGCAGATACGAAGTGGCTAAGCGCTTTTATCGTAACAGTTGCACGAACCGTATTGGGAACCCTGTTAGGTCTTCTGTTAACCAGTCTGGTCGCTTACGCACTTTCGCACCGGGACCTTTTGTTCAGCAAAACGTATTTTACAATCATCATTTTTGCTATGTATTTTTCCGGCGGCCTGATTCCTTATTACGTAGTTCTACGTTCGATCGGTCTGCTGAATTCGTTTGCCGTTTATATTGTTCCGAGTATGCTCAACACCTTTTTTCTGCTGATTGCCATTTCCTTTTTCAGAGAAATACCGGGTGAACTTAAAGAATCCGCCCACATGGACGGGGCAGGTGAACTTGTCATCTTTTTCAAAATTATACTGCCTGTTTCAACGCCGGTGCTGGCCACGATGGCCCTGTTTATGGGCGTAGGACAATGGAACTCCTGGCTGGATTCCGCTTATTTCGTACAGTCCGACAGCCTTCGCACCCTTACTTTCCGCATGATGGAAGTGATCAACCAGAGCAATGCGCCCATGGATTCCCTAGCTGTTGCCAATCGGCCTACTTCGGGAGTCACAAGTTTTTCGCTCCAGGTTACCTCGATGGTGGTTTCCATTGTGCCGATTATTTGTGTGTACCCTTTCCTGCAGAAGTATTTTGTGCACGGCATCATGCTAGGCTCCGTTAAGGGCTAAGCCCAAAGATACTACTGAACCTTGCCGGCTTATGGTATTTTAAAGAGAACTATGCGGCGCAGGGGGTCTCAAACCATGAGCATCGTCAGGAAGATCATTTTGGGGTACGTAATTTTAATTTTTATACCGGTCGTTACGTTCGGCTATTATTACTACGTGCAAATCTATGGAAATCTTACCCAGCAGCTGGTTGAAAGCCGGCAAAAAATCCTGGAGCAAGCCTACTCCAACATGAAAGCGGATCTTGTCCGGATCAGTTCGATTCAGCGTTACTTGCAATATAACCCCTATGTAACGGATTATTTGGGAGGGCTTTATACTTCGGATTCGGAAAGCATTTATGCTTACAACCGTTATATTAGTCCGATTATCTCTCATTCGCTGTTTAACAATACTGAGGTTGAGTCGTTTAAAATCTATAAAACGAAACAGCAGACTTTGCCGATCACCGACCGCTTTCTGGATATTTCAACACTTTCTCCGAATATAAAAAAGATCGCGAATGGGCTGAAGCCCGGCCAGGGTATCTGGATGATGACCGATTACGGGACGTCTCCGCCGCCGCTTGTGTTCTACCAGAATCTTTATAACCCGGACTTTACCGAAATAATTGGTCTTCTTGAACTCCGGATCAACAGTGATCTGATAAGCAGATTTTACAAGGCTACAGGGAGCGGGGATAACTGGAACGCCCTTCTGCTGCCGAAGAAGCAAGGCGTGGAGAGAGCTATTCAAGAGTCCGGTCTCCAAGTGGATGAACTTACCAGGAAACAGCTGAGCAATGAAGAGGGGAAATCCTATTTCATTAACCGTAACACCATTGTGAACCAGCTGGATGTAGATGAGCTTGGCGCACGGATTGTCGTTATCGGCAGCGTGGATGAAGTATTCCATACGGTTAAACGAAAAGGAATCATTATGATTACCATGATCGTGATCCTGCTGCTCTCGATGTCCTATGCTTATTATGTTTTTGCCTCAACATTGGCTAAACGGCTTCTCCGGCTGGCCCGGCATATGCGCAACTTGAATGATAACAACATGAAGCAGTACATCAGCAAACATGATAAAGCGGGCCGGCAGGATGAAATCAGCTTTTTAACAAGCACTTATAATTCCATGATTCAACGCATGGACGAATTGATCAACAACGTACACCGTGCCGAGCTGAGGAATAAAGAAGCTGCTTATAAAGTGCTGCAGGCACAAATTAAACCACATTTTCTATATAACACATTAGAGACCATCCGAATGCTTGCCGAATCAAACAATGATAAAGAAGTGGCCGATATTTCTTATTGGTTCGGGAAGCTGATGCGCTACAGCTTGTCTTCCAAAGAGGATCAAACCGTTCTTGCCCGCGAAATTGAAACCGTAATTTTATACCTCAATATTCATAAGATGCGGCTGCAGGACAGGCTTTCCATTGAAATTGACATTCAGGTGGATGCGGAGCAGGTTCCATGCCCTCGTTTCATCCTCCAGCCTTTGGTCGAAAACAGTATCGTCCACGGGGCATCCTCGACCCTGCGGCCGGTTCAGATCAAACTGCAGGCAACCGAGAAGGCGGATGAGATCTACATCCATATATCAGACAGCGGAATGGGAATCCCTGAAGACAAACTGCAGGCTCTTCGGTCAAGGTTATCCGGCGCGAACGAATCTGTTCTTCCGATAGATGAGATGGAAGGGGGCGTAGGCCTGTACAACGTCAGCGAAAGAATCAAATCTTTTTATGGAGAGGGCTCCGACTTGATCCTGGATAGCGTTCAGGGCAGCGGGACTTGTCTTACCCTCGTTATCCCTAAAAAGCTGAAGAATCGCAGTGCCAGTTAAAAACTCCTTAAAAAATGACAACGCTTTCTTAAGGATGTTGGCTTACCTTACTCCTTCGCCGCAGATTAAACTTAAGACATAACCGAACCGACCGCATACAGATCCAGCAACCGATAGAACCGAAGCTTTGGTTTCTTGTAAGCGGTTTAACGATGGGGGTGCTCATCACTAACCTAATATTAAAGCGCTGCTTTAATATAAAAAACGATACAGGAGGGGCTATATGAAAAAGAATAAGGGGAAGAAGAAAACACTGCTTCTGTCGCTTAGCCTAGTTATGCTAACCGCTTTATTGTCTGCCTGCGGCAGCAGCAGCAATAACAACGCTGGCCAGAGTCCAGGAGCGGGGGCTGAAAGTAAGTCTCCGGCTGATAACGGGGGAGTCAAGGAACTTTCATTATTCATCGATGCCTCCTGGTACCCGGTCAAGGAATGGAAAGGGCCGGTTGCCGAGAAGATTACGGAAAAAAACGGGTGTGAAGCTTAAAGTAACCGTGGCTACAGATGATAAACAGCTTCCCTTAATGATTTCTTCCGGCGACCTGCCGGACCTGGTGTTCACCTATTCGAATATTGACCGCATGTCCGATTCCAAGCTGTCTTATCCCTGGAACGAACTGATTGAGAAATATGCGCCCGATTTTAAAATAGACGATACAAGAAAAGCGATCCATACGATGGATGACGGCAATTTCTATACCATCCGGAACTCGTTTGCCACGCAGGAAGAAATGGACAAAAATAAATACGCGATTGGCAGCGACGGGAATCCCGGTATAGCCGTAAGGGAAGATATCCTGAAAGAATTAGGCAATCCGCCGATTCAATCGGTTGAAGATTTCGTAAAGGTATTAGGCATGGTTAAAGAGAAATACCCGGATATGATTCCTCTGATCATGGATAAGGATTGGATCGAGCAATATTTTATGCAGCAGTTCGGTGTAGAAGCGCTCATCGACGGCTGGTATGAACGCGACGGAAAAATCGATTACGCTATTAGACAGCCTGAGATGCTGGATTTCTTCAAGTTTATGAACAGCCTTTACCGCAACGGGTATATTCTGGGCGAAAACTTTGCGTACACCAACGATCAGATCGACGATCAATATGCATTAAGCGGAAAAGCGTTTGCTCACAGCCATACTGTCGCTGTGGCAGATATGGATAACATTAAAGCCAAAAACGACGGAAAACCTTACACATTCAAAATGCTGCCGAGCGCCTTGTCGAAAGATGCCAAAATCGTCAGCACGGGTCTAGGCTTTGCGGGTACGTTTATTACTAAGAAAAATAAGGATCCTGAAGCTTCGATAAAATTCCTTCAATACCTGGCCAGCGATGAAGGCAAAAAACTAACCATGTTTGGTGTTGAAGGCGAGCATTGGACATGGAATGACAAGGGATATCCGGACTTGAAATACTCCCCATCCGATGCCGATTTCATCAACAACAACGGGATCAAGTGGTGGTATTTGTATAATGACGGAGTCATGGAAGGACTGCAGAATTATGTGCCGGGAACCCAGAAGACAGAGGCTTTAATGGAGAGAAAAGCTATAACCGTCTACAAACCGGAAATAGGTCTGATCCAAACGCAGCCTGATTCCGAGGAGAAGACAATTAAAACTAAGATTGACGAAATGATTAAAAATGAAAAAGTAAAAATATACTTGGCGAAATCAGAAGAAGAGGCTGTAGCCAATTATGAAACCATGATTAAAAATGCCGAGAAAATGGGACTCCAGCGTCTTGTAGATTGGGCAAACGGGGTTTATCAGAAGAAGAAAGAGCTGTTTGTTAAATAAATGAACAAGTTCGGTAGGGGCAGCGGCGTCCCTATCGAACTTTATTCATATACAGGCTATGGAGTTGAAGCCGTAGTTCAGCATAACGAAAGGCAGGGGAGCCGGGATGAAGGTATTGACAGTTGATGATGAGCCGCTAATCCTGAGCGGGTTGGTTAAAATTGTGCAGGAAGTCGCTCCCTTGGGGACCGAGGTTCGTAAAGCAACAAATGCTTATGATGCTCTTGACCTAATGAAGGACTATCTGCCCGATGTAACCATTACAGATCTGAATATGCCGGAAAAAAACGGCTTTGAGCTGATTGAAGAAATCAAACTCGGCGGTTGGTGCGACCGTTTCATTATCCTTACAGGTTATGATGAATTTGAATATGTGCGCAGAGCGCTTCGAGCAGGCGTGGTGGATTATCTGCTAAAGCCGATAGACAAAGGCGAAATTGCCGCTCTGCTTGGGCGGATAAGAGAAGAACTGCCAAACGAATCGGATACGGATTATTCCTGTCATGCCAAGCGGCTCTTGACTTATATCCAAATTCATTTCAGAAGAGATCTTTCACTCGACGACCTTGCCGAACAAATGAATCTCCATCCCAACTATATCAGCAGTTTATTTAAGAAAGAAACCGGACATACCTTCATCAATTATCTCAATATGTTACGGATCCAGGCTGCACAAGAGCTGCTGATGTCCAATAGCGAGCTTTCTGTCAGCGCTATTGGCCAACAGGTCGGATATGACAGCAAACATTATTTCTCCAAGGTATTCAAGAAATACACGGGCACTACCCCAGGGGCCTATCGGAATAATCAATGATAAAGTGAAAGGATGAGAGCCTGAAGTGGATATCTGGAAAGAATACCCTCTTGGCGATATGATCGCCCGCTATGTGATGGATAACCAAACCGGACAAATGGGGTTAATCCTGATCCCTTTGTCTCGGGTCTCTTCGGTCTGCGAGAAAAAATTCAAAGTGGATTCCTTGGTACAGCTGAAATGGATCGGGGATACTTACCCGGGAGGTTTCGCGCACGGCCACTCCATGCGAGGCAGCGGCACAGTGGACGCCTTGCAGTTTGAAGATCAATATCAAATTGAACAGGATGGCCAGCTTACCGTTGTCACTGTTTTTCAAAGCGGAGAGGGCGGAAGGATCGCTCATCACCTCGTATGGGACCCGGGATACAACGTGTTGGAATCGTTTACAACCGTTCGTAATGACGGCCAATCTGCCCTTACTGCCGAAATGATCTCCTCGTTCTCCCTGACTGGCTTGACGCCTTACGCCGAAGACGAAGCGCCGGAGACATTAATCCTTCACCGGATTCTCAGCTCCTGGTCCGCCGAAGGACGGCTGCTTTCCAGCCGTATTGAAGATTTGAATCTGGAGCCGGCATGGGCACCTCACGCAGTCAGAGGATTAAGGTTTGGACAAATCGGATCGATGCCGGTAAGAGATTATTTTCCTGCAGCGTTTGTGGAAGATACCCGGGCCGGGGTTATCTGGGGGGTTCAGCTGGCCCATCCCGCTTCCTGGCAAATAGAGCTTGGCAGACGGGATAACGCCCTTTTTCTTTCAGGGGGGCTTGCAGACCGGGAATTTGGACACTGGACAAAAACGATCCGCCCTGGAGAATTCTTTCAGACGCCCAGCGCTTACCTGACAGTAGCGGCAGATAATCTCGATAACACAGCAGCCCGCCTGACGGAAATTCACAAACGTTCTCTATTAGGGGGACCGGAGACTGAAAAAGACTTACCGATTATATTTAACGAATTTTGTACCACATGGGGTTCTCCCTCATCTGAAAATTTGTATGCTATCGCTGAACGGCTTAGAGGTAAAGGCATTCGTTACCTGGTCATCGACAGCGGCTGGTACAAAAGCGAAGGTACCAACTGGTTTAACGGCATGGGGGATTGGGAGGTCAGCAAGCGGGATTTTCCAGAAGGTTTGGGACCGACGCTCGAACATATCCGGCAATGCGGCATGATTCCAGGGATATGGTTTGAAATGGAGGTCTGCGGAACAGAATCTGCCGCGTTCCGGTTAACGGATCATCTGTTAAAGCGGGACGGCATTCCGATTACGGTCGGAGGCCGGCGTTTCTGGGATTTCCGCGATCCTTATGTCGTCAGCTATTTAAAGGAGAAGGTCATTGACTTCCTGAAGGACCATGGTTTTGGTTATTTAAAAGTCGATTATAACGATTCTCTGGGCATCGGCTGTGACGGGGCAGAATCACTCGGCGAAGGTCTGCGCGAGCAGATGGAGGCGGTACAGGACTTCTTCCGGTTAATCCGCAAGGAGGTTCCCGGAATCGTGATTGAAAATTGCGCGTCAGGCGGGCATCGGCTGGAGCCGTCCATGCTCGGGCTCACCAGTATGTCCTCCTTCTCGGACGCCCATGAATGCGAGGAAATTCCGATTATTGCCGCGAACATGCATCGTGTCATCCTGCCGAGACAAAACCAGATCTGGGCGGTGCTGCGGCAAACCGACTCCTTGCAGCGGCTGGCTTATTCGCTGTCCGGCACAATGCTCGGGAGGATGTGTTTATCCGGCGATATTCATGAACTCGATCAGGAGCAGTGGAGCCTTTTGGACAAAGCAATAGCGTTCTACAAAAAGGCGGTTCCCGTCATTAAAGAAGGAAAAAGCAGCAGGTTCGGGCCTGCAATCAGCAGCTACCGGCACCCCAAAGGCTGGCAGGGAATTATGCGTTCCTCAGCCGACGAGTCTGAAATTTTGATAGTGGTTCATACCTTTGAGCTCGAGGGTAAAGAGCGCGTAATTCTGCCTCTTCCACCCGTTTCAGGCACATACAAAACGGCAGATCTCTTTACGGACCAGGAGGTCGAAATGGTGCTCGATCGGGATCAAATCAGCATCAGCCTAGACCGGTCCTTTGCGGCAATTTCTATCTTACTGACTTTATAAAAAAGGGGTGAAATCATGGTGAACTTAAATTCAGGCCGGCGATTATGGTATCGTGATCCGGCAGCCGTTTGGAACGAGGCGCTCCCGATTGGTAACGGAAGGTTGGGAGCCATGATCTTTGGAAGAACAGCGGAGGAGAAGCTGTCGCTGAATGAGGACTCGGTATGGTATGGAGGCCCGCGTGACCGCAATAATGAAGATGCGCGGGTTCACTTGCCCCAGATACGCAAGCTGATTCTGGAAGGAAAACTGCGTGAAGCGGAAGAGCTTGCGGCAATGGCGATGGCTGGACTCCCCGAATCCCAGCGGCATTATCTGCCTTTAGGCGACCTGCTGCTGTCGTTCGCTAATCATGATTTGCCGGCGGAGGACTATATGAGGGAGCTTGATCTCGAAGAAGGGATATGCCGCATCCGGTATAGGATCGGGGATATCCGGTATACCAGAGAGATATTTGCAAGCTGCCCGGATCAGGCAATCGTGATGCGAATCACTGCAGATCACAAAAATGCGATTTCCTTGAAAGCCCGGTTCAACAGAAATAACTGGCGTTATCTGGAAAAAAACGAGAAATGGGAGCAAAGCGGGCTCGTTATGCGCGGAGAATGCGGCGGCAAAGGTGGAAGCACGTTTAGTGCTGTACTAAAAGCCGTTGCGGAAGCTGGACATTGCCGGACCGTGGGTGAATATCTGCTGGTGAATGATGCCGACTCGGTTACGCTGATGCTTGCCGCCGGGACGACTTTCCGGCACCCCGATCCGGAGCTGGAGGCCAAACGGAGGCTGGACACGCTCAGCCAAATCTCCTATTCCGATTTGCTGGAACGGCATACATCCGATTACCGGACTTTGTATGCAAGGGTAGAGCTGACCCTTCCGGAGAGGGCCGACTTAGATTTGCTTCCGACCGATGAGCGGCTTGCCAGGATACGTGAAGGGGAGGAAGACCACGGGTTAATCGCAACTTATTTTCAATATGGACGATACCTGCTCATCTCCTCCAGCAGGCCGGGTTCCTTGCCGGCAAATTTGCAGGGGATTTGGAATGACAGCTTCCTTCCGGCATGGGATAGTAAATATACCATTAACATTAATGCTCAAATGAATTACTGGCTTGCGGAAAATGGGAATTTGTCCGAATGCCATGAGCCTTTGTTTGATCTAATAGAACGCATGCGCGAGCCCGGACGGACAACGGCAAAGGTGATGTATGGCTGCAGGGGATTCACCGCCCATCATAATACCGATATCTGGGGGGATACAGCACCTCAGGATTCCTATCTTCCGGCTTCTTTCTGGCCGCTGGGCGCTGCGTGGCTTTGCCTGCATTTGTGGGAGCATTACCAGTATACACAGGACCGGCATTTCCTTGTCCGGACTTATGAGACGATGAAAGAGGCGGCCTTATTTCTGCTGGATTATTTAATTGAAGACGAAGAGGGCCGCCTTATTACCTGTCCGTCTGTTTCTCCTGAGAACAGCTATATGCTTGCTGACGGTGAAACCGGCGTATTATGCGCGGGAGCCTCCATGGATTTTCAGATTATCGAGGCCTTGTTTAAGGCCTGCATCCGGAGCTCGGAAATCATCGGGGGGGATGCGGCATTCCGCAGCGAACTGGAAGCAGCCTTAGAACGCCTTCCCCAGCCTAAAATTGGGCGTTACGGCCAAATTCAGGAATGGATGAACGATTACGAGGAGTTGGAGCCGGGGCACCGCCACATCTCGCATTTGTTTGGCCTTTACCCTGGAGAAAGCTTCAGCGTGGAACACACGCCTGAGCTGGCTAAAGCGGCCCGGATCACGTTGGAGCGCAGATTGTCGAACGGCGGCGGGCATACCGGATGGAGCCGGGCCTGGATTATCAATTTCTGGGCAAGGCTCCAGGACGGGACACAAGCTTACGAGAATGTCAAAGCGCTCTTGGCCCATTCAACACTGCCTAATCTGTTTGATAATCATCCGCCCTTCCAAATTGACGGCAATTTTGGCGGAACGGCGGGCATAACCGAAATGTTATTGCAAAGCCATGGCGGCATCCTCCGGCTGCTGCCGGCATTGCCTGAGGCGTGGAGTCAAGGATCCGTTAAAGGACTTAGAGCCCGGGGAGGTTTTACGCTTGATTTTGCGTGGGATTCCGGTCAAATATCTACAGCAGTCGTGAAGTGTACGGTTTCCGGACCTTGCCGGCTGGAAGCCCCCGGTTTACAGCCCGTAACCTTTGAAGGAACCGCAGGGCAATCCTATACCTTTACACGTCAAGCAGAGCAACAGCAGTCCTGACCCTGCAGCCTAACCGGTCATGAGCCCGTTCCCGTTTGTTTTAGCCGAATCTTACTTTCAGGTGTAGGACGTATGCTGAGCTTTGTATGCCGAAGGACTCATATTCATATAAACTTTGAACCATTTTGCAAAATAACTCACATTCTGGAAACCGCATTCCAGAGCTGCCTCGAGTACGTTATAAGACCCTGTGAGCAGCAGATGGGCAGCTTTGTTTACTCGGATGTAATTCAGATATTCCATGGGACGCATCCCGGTTTGAGTTTTGAAGAATTTACAGAAATGAGAGCGGCTTAGTGAGACTACCGAGGCCAGAGCATCCAAGTCCAGCTTTTCATGACAGTGCTCTTCCATATAATTCAAAACCAGCTTGATCTGCTGATGCATTTCCCGGCCTTGGTTTGTTTTTCCTTCGGCGCTTTTGACTACAAGTCCATGTTGAAAAAACTCAGCGAACAGCTGGAGCATAAGCCCTTTTACGCTTAATTCATAGGCCGGAAGGCGGCTTTCGTAACCATTCACCAGCTGCCTGAAATAGTCCAGGATTTGAGCGTTGGGACCGGTTGCGGACAAATAAGCGGGAAGCCGAATATCTCCCTGCTGAATCGGCCCCAGGAACTGCTCCTGAATTCGGTCGTGCTGAAGCGAAGACAGCCAGGACAGTTTAAAAACGATAGAATAATAGCACGTTTCCCGGCTATGATCCTTAATGCCCGAATGGTGTTCTCCCGGATGAACGATAACCGCATCTCCTGCTTGGGCGGAGAACTCGCGGCCTTCCACCTTAAAGATCGCCGTCCCTTTGGCCAAATAGATGATTTCCATTTCATTATGCCAGTGGAGCGGGAGGATGATCGATGTGTCGCTTTGATGTTTGACTTTGTAGATATCAAACGGGAAATCTCTCACTCCATGCTGCTTATTTTCACGGTAACGATGTTCGTACATGTCGGCCTCCGGCAATGAGTGATGGATGGTGTTTCTCGGTATGACAACTAGGTCGCCATGCCTCTTCTCATACAGGGATGATCATCGAAAAAAAAGCTTGCATATATGGGCTTCAGGGACAACTTTCTCCCCCTTAGGAAGAGGAGCGGTTCTTCTTTCAAAATATCAAAAAAGGTTATAAAAAGGCAAGTATAAACGATTAATGATCAGAATCGCATTGTGCACAATGTTCACGACACTGGAAGAGGAAGCTAGAAATTATGATGCAAAAGAGGTGCAGCTGAATGCGTATTGACGCTCATCAGCATTACTGGAAAATCGAACGGAAGGATTACGGCTGGATTACTCCCGAGCTGCCTAAGCTGTATCGCGATTTCATGCCGACCGATCTGGAACCCGAATTGTTCAAACATGAACTGGATGCAAGCATCCTTGTCCAGGCGGCTCCCACAATCGAGGAGACCCATTTCCTTCTTGCTATTGCCGACCAGACGCCGTCGGTTGCCGGTGTGGTAGGCTGGCTGGATCTCTTCGATCCTGATCATAGGAAGCATTACGATCAATTCCGGCGCAGTCCCAAATTTAAAGGGTTCCGCCTTATGATCCAAGACATGCCGGATGCCTCCCGCATACTGGACCCGGCTTTTGTCAAAGCGCTTCGTGGTTATGCCGATGAAGAGGTCCCTGTTGATTTGCTGCTCGTATCGGAACAAATGGCGTTTGTGGCGGAGCTGCTCAGGAAAATCCCCCATTTGCGGGGCGTCATTGATCATCTTGCCAAACCACAGATTAAACAGAAGTCATTTGAACCCTGGAAATCATATATGAGCGAATTTGCCCGGTATCCCGGAATCTATTGCAAGCTGTCCGGATTGGTCACGGAAGGGGAACATGCAGGCTGGACCCGAGAGGATTTCACCCCCTATATCCGGACAGCTATAGAACAATTTGGACCTGAACGGGTTATGTTCGGCAGCGACTGGCCGGTATGCCTGCTTGCAGCGGATTATTCGGAGGTTGTTGACCTTCTGCAAAGTTCAATTCCCGAAGAATGGGGCGAATCTCAAATCGAGCGTTTATTCGGCGCCAATGCAAAGGAGTTTTACAAGCTATGAAGCTGATGACGAAGACAGCCTTATCAGGGGAAACCAAAAGCAGGTATGAAGCTTTACAAGGAATGCCTGTAACGGTGCTTCAAATCGGCGAAGGGAACTTCCTGCGCGGCTTCTTTGACTGGATGTTTAATGAATGCCTCAAGCAGGGCTTGATGGAAGGAGGCGTCGCGGTTGTGCAGCCCCGGCCGGCCGGGAGGGAGAAGATCAGACAACTCGCTGAACAAGACGGGTTGTATACGCTCGTAATCCGGGGAATGGAAGAGGGAGTGCCCGTCAGCAGGCGTGAAGTCATTCCGGTATTCAGCGATGTATTTGATCCTTACGAAGAGTGGGGGAGGTTTGCGGAACTCGCGGCCAGCCCGCATCTAAGAATAGTAGTCTCCAATACAACCGAAGCCGGTTTGGTATTTCGACCGGAGTCGCTTGGAAGCGGACCCATCCTCTCTTTTCCCGGAAAAATCACTTACTTGCTCTTTCAGCGTTATCAAGCCTTCAAGGGAGCCAAGGACTCGGGGCTGGTGTTTCTGCCCTGCGAGCTTCTGGAACAAAACGGGGACACCCTGCGCAACCTCGTGCTGCAGTATGCGAAAGATTGGAACCTGCCGGAGGACTTCAGGGAGTGGGTTCAAAACCACAACCGTTTCTTGAATTCGCTGGTGGACCGGATTGTAACAGGTTACCCGGATCTTCAGGAAGCCGAAACCTGGTTTAAGGAATGGGGAGTCCGAGATCCACTCCTTTGTACGGCTGAACCGTATCATTTATGGGCAATTGAAGCGGAGCCGGAGCTGGAGAAGCTGCTGCCCTTTCGCAAAGCCGGTCTGAATGTGTATTTCACCAAAGACCTGAAGCCATTCCAACAGCGCAAAGTCAGCATTTTAAATGGGGCCCATACCTGGATGGCTCCCCTTGGACTTATCTACGGATTGGTCCATGTCCGTGAGCTGCTTGAGCATAGGGAGCTCGGACAGCGGGTTAAGCAGGCCGTTTTAAACGAAATTTTGCCGACGCTTCCTTATGCCAGGGAAGAATTAGAGTCTTATGCCCGCACTGTATTTGAAAGATTCGCGAACCCTTACATCCGCCACCGGCTTGAAGATATTGCAATGAACGCCTTGAGCAAGTTTCGTGTCCGGCTGCTGCCTGCGCTGACTCATTATGGCGGACGGGGAGAACCTGCTCCAGAGCAGCTTGTACTCGGATTTGCCGGACTCTTGCGTTATTACCGTGTAGAGCAAAGAGCAGACGGTTCGTTTGCGGGGAGAAAGCTCTCCGGCGAAACTTACATCGTCAGGGATAATCCGGATTTGTTAGTTTTGATTTCAGAGATTTGGCTCCATGGACAAACGGCTGGAGAATCAACGGAACAAACCGTATACCGGCTGTTGGGGGAAGAGAAAATTTGGGGCCAATCACTAGCTGACCTTAAGGGGCTTGCTGCCGGGATATCGTTCTGGTTAAACCGCTGGGAAGAGGAGGAACAAAGATGAAAGATTGGGTGAGGTTGTCGGACAGCGATCATGTGGTCATTGCCTTACGCTCTTTCTCGTTAGGCGAAACGATTTTGCTGGAGGATGGAGCCTCTCTCCTTATAAGGGAGGATGTACCTAAAAGCCATAAAATATTAACCAAACCTGTTGCCGCAGGGGAGGATGTCCGGAAATTCGGCTATTCGATTGGCAAAGCCAAGGAGGACCTGGTACCCGGAACCTGGGTGCATACCCACAACCTTCGAACGGGTCTTGGCGCAATATTGGATTACCGTTATGATCCGCAGCCTCAACAGGTTTTGGCAGACCCCCCCGTCCCCAAAACCTTTCAAGGATATGTGCGTCCGAACGGGGAAGTCGGCATCCGCAATGAAATTTGGATCATTAACACGGTGGGCTGCATCAATAAAACCTGTGAGATTTTGGCAAAGCAAGGGACAGAGCAGGTTAAGGGAAGGGCGGAAGGAGTGTACCATTTTGCCCATCCCTACGGCTGTTCCCAGCTCGGCGATGACCTTGAGCATACGGCAAAGCTGCTGGCTGCGCTGGTCCATCATCCGAATGCGGCCGGCGTATTAATTGTAGGACTCGGATGCGAAAATAATCAATTGGATACGTTCAGCAAGATCATTGGAGAGGTTGATCCCGAGAAGGTCCGGTTTATGCAGACCCAGGATGAAGCCGACGAGCTGGATACAGGACTCCAACTGATCGATGAGCTGGCCGATTATGCTTCAACCTTTAAACGTGAACCCGTACCTGTCAGCAAGCTTAAAATCGGCTTGAAGTGCGGCGGTTCAGACGGTTTATCGGGAATTACGGCCAATCCTTTGGTCGGAACGATTGCAGACCGCATTACCGCTTGCGGGGGAACCGCCCTATTGACCGAGGTTCCGGAAATGTTCGGTGCGGAGACCCTTTTAATGAACCGTGCTGCTGATGAAGCAGTCTTCCACCAAATCGTCACGCTGGTTAACGATTTTAAAGCTTATTTTGTCCGTCACGGCCAAGAAATCTATGAGAACCCTTCTCCTGGCAATAAAGCGGGAGGGATCAGCACACTGGAAGAAAAGTCGCTCGGCTGTACGCAAAAAGGCGGTCATGCCACCGTAACCGACGTGTTGTTATACGGCGATCGCGTGAACAAACCAGGCCTTAACCTTGTTCAGGCTCCGGGAAATGATCTCGTATCGGTGACAGCCCTATCGGCTTCGGGTGCCCATATGGTTCTGTTCACAACTGGCCGGGGCACGCCGTTTGGCGGACCCGTGCCAACGGTCAAGATCGCGTCCAATAGCGAGCTTGCGGAACGAAAGCGAAACTGGATTGATTTTAATGCAGGTCAGCTGGTTGAAGGGAAATCCATGGCTGAGCTCACCGATGAGCTTTGGGAGAAACTACTTGCTCTAGCCTCCGGCGAGTCCAGAACCTTAAGCGAAATCAACGGATTTAAGGAAATAGCCATATTTAAAGACGGGGTGATTTTATAATGAAATTCCGTAAATTAGGGAAAACCGGCCTGGACGTTTCGGTGCTAAGCTTCGGCGCCTCTTCACTGGGCTCCGTGTTCCGTCAGACAAAGGAGGAGGAGAGCATCCGTACGGTGCATGCGGCCATTGATTCCGGCATGAATTATATTGATGTATCCCCCTATTATGGCTTAACTAAAGCGGAGACCGTGCTGGGAAAAGCCATTCATCAGCTTCCGCGCGACAAGTTCCTGCTGTCTTCCAAGGCCGGACGGTATGGAGAGTCAACTTTTGACTTTACTTCTTCGCGGATTTTCAGCAGTTTGGAGGAAAGCTTAAGCCGGCTTCAAACCGACTATCTTGATATACTGTTTCTCCACGATGTCGAATTTGTATCTCCCCAAATCATTCTCGAAGAAGCGGTTCCGGCCATGCATGAATTGAAGAAACAAGGAAAAATCCGTTACTGCGGCATCAGCGGTCTGCCTTTGCAGCTGTTTGAACAACTGCTCCCCCAAATTGATGTCGATGTGATTCTTTCTTACTGCCATTATTCGCTTAATGACACCTCTTTGCTTTCTTTATTACCGCTGCTTCATGAAAAAGGAATTGGGCTCGTTAATGCCTCGCCGTTATCCATGGGCCTCTTAACTACCCGGGATACGGCAGATTGGCATCCGGCTGGCGCCCGCTTAAAGGCCATATGCAAACAAGCTGCAGAGCATTGTGCGTCAAAAGGTGCGGATATCGCCAAGCTGGCTGTGCAGTATTCTACGAGCCATGAGCAGATTCCTACCACTCTCGTAAGCACGGCCAACCCTCGGAACATTGTGCAAAATGCAGCCTGGGTTGACGAGCCGATGGATACGGAGCTGCTTCACGAGGTCTTGGAAATATTGAAGCCGATCCATAATGAAACATGGTTAAGCGGGCTCCCGCAATACAATCGCCATGCGTCCCAGCTGGAAAGGAGCGATATCAACTTATGAAAGGAATCGTTTGTGAAGAGATTGGCAGGTTTAGCTGGCGGGAGGACTTACCAGCGCCCATAGAAGAGGAAGGGAAAGCGATCGTCCGGATTCGGCGAATCGGCATCTGCGGTACAGATTTGCATGCCTTTCAAGGAAATCAGCCCTATTTCCATTATCCTCGTATTCTGGGCCATGAGCTCGCCGGTGTTATCGAGGCGGTTGGAGAGAACGAGGCCGGCTTTCAAACAGGGGATCAGGTCAGTATAGTGCCTTATTTCCATTGTGGTGAGTGCCCGGCTTGCCTTAGGGGAAAAACGAACTGCTGCCAGAACATGAAGGTCTTCGGCGTCCATATGGACGGAGGGATGCGTGAGCGTGTATCCATCCCTCTAAGCCATCTGATCAAAACTAATGACCTGACGCTGGATCAGTCGGCCATGCTGGAGCCGTTAGCCATTGGCGCCCATGCGATTCGGCGTGCCGGATTGATTTCGGGAGAAACGGTTTTGGTCATCGGGGCGGGGCCAATCGGCCTTGGCCTTATGGCGCTTGCCCGGTATGCCGGGGCCAAGGTGGTAGCGATGGATGTCAACGATGGACGACTGGCCTTCTGCCGCTCCTGGGCAAAAGTTGAACATACAGTTAATGCGCTCCAGGATCCGAAGGAGAAGCTTAACGCCATTAATAATGGCCAGCTCTTTAATCTGGTTATGGATGCGACCGGCAATCCGGCTTCCATGGAAGGCGCTTTTGAATATGTCGGACACGGCGGCTCCCTGATTTACGTTGGTCTTGTAAAAGGGGACATTACCTTTAACGATCCCCATTTTCATAGCCGCGAGATGACCTTGATGGGCAGCCGAAATGCTACATTAGAGGACTTCAATTTTGTGAGAAAAGCTATCTCGGAGGGCGCCATCGAAATCGAACGTTATATTTCACATCGTTCAGCTTTTGAAGATATGATAACTCATTTCGACAGCTGGCTTAAGCCCGATTCCCAAGTCATAAAAGCAGTAGTTGAAATCGACTGATTTAACCTAACAGCAATCTAAAGAAAGGCTATTCCTTTACGGACAGCCTTTCTTTAGGTGAATTTATTTTAAAACGACTTCGTACCGATCGAGGAGTTGGTTCCGCAGATAATCAAAGACATGGATTCCTCGACACGCTGAGAGGACAGCCGGAGTTTGTGGGGTTGTCCTCTTTTTAAAAGGGGTAAAGTATTTATTATTTATTAAAAATAGAATAGAATATTCGTTTAGGTAGATGTAACCCTATTTTTCAACTTATAGATTTTGGAGGTTAAGAGTAAGTGACATACATTCTTATACTCATATTATTGCTTATCATTCTTCATTTATTTACCAAGGTAGGTCAGCTGGAAGGCCGCATAAAAGGCATGCAATATATTATAAATCAGTTAACCAAACAAGTGGAGATACCTGAATTGCCAATAAACGAAGACCTCCGGAAGTTAATAAATGAGGGAGAAGACGTAAAAGCAATAAAAAAGACAAGAGAAGTTTTGGGTCTTTCCTTATTAGAAGCCAAAGCCTACATTGATCAATTGAAATCGGAAGATAGAACATAAAAATCAATAAAGGTACGGATTGACCAGCCCGTTCTAGTATCGAAAAAATGCAGAAAGACAGGTTAAAATGTCTTTTCCAGTTTCCGGCTGGCTTGTTCTGCGGCCTCCATAATCACTTCGCCGAGGGTTGGGTGGGGATGAAGGGTCAACGCCAAATCCTCTACCGTCGGCCATTCATGGAGAACACAGATTTCCCAACGACGACGGGGCTGGATTTCTGCTTGCAGGCTGTTTCGCTCAGGCCAACACTGGCCAATTCTGGGCTGGAAAACACAACAAGCGGAATCGCCTTATAGTCGATAATGGAGGATTTACCGGCAATGTGTTTCTACCGGGTCGGGTATGCCCTGGTAAGCGGCATGGTGGGTACGCTCGCTCTGGCACGTGCGGTTAACGCTTCGAAAGTTGGTCAAAGGTGTCTCCGAGACGCATAACACACTGTAAGCATGGTTTGAAGGAATTAGACCGAGGAAGGTTTTTTGATTTGATTGATCATTATCCTACCGTATGGAGAACAGTTGAAATTTATCCCTGAAGAGTGGGCCCGCCCCACTCCTTTCTTGTTGGTCGGGGATTATAATTTATCTCGACAGTGATCTCTTTTAATGAAAGGAGGGCGGGTCCCCACCAAACAGGGTTTGTTGCCGACAAATATTAGCCTTTCTGACGGACGGTCTGCATCCTGGCGCGGAAGGGTATGAGCTGCTAGGCCGGCGTTTCCGTGACCTACAAGCATTAGCGTTACGAAGCGTATATAGATAAACAGATGAACTATGATGTAGGGGAAGGGAGATTTTTTATCACTATCCGGAACTTGGGAAGTGCATCAGATTGGATCATATATGTACTGAAAACGATCTACCCTGGCGCCTGCCAGAATGAAAAAGATCTCCAAAACCTGATGGATATTTATATGGATGCGGTACTTTATCCAAATATTTATCAAAACAAAGAAATTTCCCGCCAAGAGGGATGGAGCCCTTACTTGGAGTCGGAGATTCAGAACTTCAAGATTCCATTTATTGGCTAGGGTCGAGCTAATTCGAACCCGGCCTTTTTTAATTTGAATTCCTCAAGTTATCGCAAACATGTTGTACATTTTCATTCTCCGTATGTCGTCCCTGGATATTTTGAGTTCATTGATGAGTTCCTGATTTTCGGTTAACGGACATCTGGAGAACAACATTTTGAGAGCGATTGGCATAAAGGGACGGAAAGAAACTCCAGACATCAATCCCCATTTTTGTTCCGATTCAAGAAAAGAGGCCAGAATGTTGATCGTCAATTTCTCCAAGGGTGTAGCTTGGTTCGTTAAAATCAGGGTTGTTAGCGTGTCATAATGCTCGGTATGGCCTGCATATGAGTTTTCACATTGCCAGTATTGATCAAAATCGCGAACGTTCATATATAACATGGTCTTATAGCCGGCATCCTGGGTTTGAGGAAAAATATCAACGACGCATCGGATCAGTTTGTTGATTCTGCCATCGTAAAAATAGGAGTAGAAGCGGTTGGAATTTTTGAAAAAGGTGTTGGGCATGTTCTCCAATAATGGCGACGGTTTGATAGGCTCGGAATACAATAATTGCTCTACCTGTACGTTTAATGCAAGCGCTATGGCATATAGCGTATCGATATCCATGGCGATATCTCCGGTTTCATATTTGGAAACTGTGGCTTTGCTTTTATAAATGATCTTCCCCAGTTCTTCCACGGATATCCCCTTATATTTGCGTATGCTTCTGATTTTTTTACCCACTTCCAGGCTGATTAAAGATGTCACGTGATCTCTCCTTCGGATGTTTCTTAGGAATAAACAAAACGGTGATAACAGGTGAATTCGACTGTGTTTGTAATGAATATAGCACAAATCCCTTTAAAAATTTCTTATTACGAAACAAAGGGATAGAAATGTTTCATATGACGAGAATACGGCCGTTTTGAGCGGGGTGCTTATCATGTGAAATAATACAAACAAGAAACACTTGAATATCGTGCGAGAAAGAGAGGATCGACGTGATGAAGTATAATTTTGACGAAATCATTGATCGCAAAAATACGAACTCTATGAATACGGACGGCTTTCGTGAATTCATGTTCAAAGGGAGAGAGAACTTGAGTTTTGCTTACAAGGATGACGAATTGATACGCATGTGGATTGCGGATATGGATTTTGCGACTCCACCTGAAATTATTGAGGCGATTAGGACGAGGCTTGATCAGCGCATCTTCGGCTATAGCCAAGTATTTGATCCTAATTATTATGTGGCCCTATCGAATTGGACGGAACGTATGTATGATTGGACTTTCCCCAAAGAATATTTGGTAACCTCTCCTGGCATTATCCCGGCCCTGTATGAGTTATGTGAGTATATTTGCAAACCGGATGAAAAAGTGCTGATTGTAACGCCTTCTTATGCCTTTTTTAAATCCGCTGTGGAATTCAATCATTTGGAACTGGTCTGTTCAAAGCTCAAAAATGAAAACGGGCATTATACGATAAACTATGACGATCTTGAAGCCAAAGCAAAGGATCCGAAGGTCGTCTTATGTATCTTCTGTAATCCACATAATCCAACGGGCCGGCTCTGGAAAGAAGAGGAGCTGCGGAGGGTTGGCGAAATTTGTCTAAGAAACCATGTGTGGATCATCTCAGACGAAATCCATTGCGACTTGCTCCGGAGTGGTCTTTCTCATACCCCATTTGCCAAATTGTTCCCGCAATCAGATCGAATCGTCACCTGTATGGCCCCCAGCAAAACGTTTAACATGGCGGGGCTGATGTTCTCCAATGTTATTATTCCTAACCAGGAGCTTCGGGAATTATGGCTCCGTCGTCACTATTCCTTCAAAAATCCATTGAGCATTGCGGCCACTCAAGCAGCCTATGAGCACGGGCAGCAATGGCATCAGGAATTATTGCAGTATCTGGACGGAAACTTCAAGTTTACGGATGCGTTTTTAAGTCAATACCTGCCTGAAGCCCAATTTAAGATTCCCGAAGCGACTTATCTGGCATGGATCAATATTAGCAACTACATTCCGGGAGAGGAAGACCTGACAGGTCTGTTAGCTGCCCACGCAGGTGTGCTTCTGGAGGATGGAAGCATGTTCGTGGATAACGGCCAGGGGTATATCCGTCTCAATCTGGCATGCCCGCGAGCGGTTTTGAAGGAGGGGCTGCAGCGAATTGCTGCATTCCTGAACAGCTATCGGGATCCGTCCTTAGCGGGGACGGCAGCTGCGACTTAAACCGTTAAATCGGAATGCTGCGGGGGTGTTCGGCTTTTTACATGCCTTACTCATTTAATCCTCGACGCGGCTCCCCGCAGCTTTCAAATGCCCATAGGTAATAATTCTACTAAACTGTGATGAAGCTTCTTCCACAGAAAGAGGCTGATCGTTTTTAATCCACCAAATGACTATCCCCATAAAAGCCGATACGAGATATTCGAGCAGCAATTCCTTGGATATCTCTAAAGGAACATTTACCTTGTCCGTATTCCATCCCTCGTTTAATTTATCTTTTATGATGTTCTCCATTTTTGTTCGAAACTGATAGATTCTGTTCTCTTCAATCAACATGGCGTAGTAAAAGGTCTTGTGGCTTGAGATATGTTCCAGCACAGTTGTCATGACCGTTTCAAGGATAGAAATACTGAAGGGATTCGTGCTGACGGGACAAAGAACGACGGCCTCCTTTAATTCGCTCAATAATTCATTTATACATGTTTCCAATAAATCAGGCTTATTTTGATAATGAAGATAAAAAGTGTTTCGGTTGATTATGGCCCGATCGGCAATATCCTGGATGGTTACCGCTTCATATCCCTTTTCCTGAATAAGCTCATAAAAGGCCTTCCGAATGGATTGTTTCGTTCGCAGTATTCTCAGGTCGGTCTTTTTGTGCATTTTTTTGATCCTCCTTTGATCCTCCTAAGTTTATTTGGAGTCGTTATACGACAAAGTGTGATGAATTGTCTGTTATCTTTCAAAACTAAAATTATTGAATATTGAGTCTAATAATAGCCTTTATTATAATGAGCAACAGATAAATAAACAACAAGTACTCATTATTTATCAGATGATTAAAAAATCAGGGAGGATAACCAAATGATAGCAGAAAATCAAAATGAGCTAGTTCTTAAGGCAGTCGCTGTGCTGGAAAGTTTCGAGAGCGGAAACCCCGAAGCGATTACGGCTTACGTAAATCCAAATCAATATATTCAGCATAACCAAAGCTTATCCGATGGTCGAGCAGCCATGCTTGGTGCACTTGGTCATTTAAAGCAAATAGGTACAAAGGTACTCATTAAACGTGCTTTTGTTGATGGAGATTATGTAGTTCTTCATTCCGTATATGAGTTTTTTGGCCCCAAAATCATTATTGATATTTTCCGATTTGAGGATGGCTTGATTGTGGAGCACTGGGACAACATGCAAGTGATGGAAGGAAAGACACCCAGCAATCACACGATGATTGATGGGCCCGTTACGGTAAAGGATATCGACAAAACGGATACTAACAAACAATTTGTCAAAAGTTATGTTGAAAACATCCTTCTGGGGAAGAACCCAAGCCTGCTGGCCTCTTATTTTGATGGGGATCATTACATTCAGCACAGTCCGCATATTGCAGACGGCCTGTCCGGTCTCCACACTGCATTGCAGGCTCTGAAGGAGAAAAACATAACCTTCGAATATACTTATCTCCATAAAGTGATTGGACAAGGTGATTTTGTGCTTACGGTGAGTGAAGGTCTATGGGATGGCCAAGAAACGGCTTTCTACGATCTGTTTCGTGTAGAGAACGAAAAGATTGCTGAGCATTGGGACGTCATCGAGGCCATATTGCCGGTAGAGAAACGAAAAAATTCGAACAGCAGATTCTGAGTATTGGCTGAGGATTCCCTCTCCAAATGGATATAGAAGCGTTGCACAAGCAGCGCTTCTATTCGTTACAAAAAGATCATCAATTATATGTCTATTGTAAATGAACAAGGAGTAGAGAAGGATGAGCATACTGAAAGAAAAAATGACCTGGCTGGGAACAGCAATCGTCCTGGTCGTATTGATTGTATTCGGATTTGCAATGATGGGTTCAGTGCTTGGGTCAGAGCCAAAAGAGCTCCCAGTGGCCCTCGTGGTCCTTGACCAACCGATGGAATTGCCAACAGGCGGAACGTTAGAGGCCGGGAAAATGATCCAGGCAACATTGAGCTCAAATTCGTCGCTGCCGTTCGCCTGGCATATTGTAGGCTCCGAGGAAGAAGCCCGGAAAGGGCTGGATAATCGCGATTATTACGGGGCATTGGTACTTCCGGCTGGTCTGAGCAGCAGCTTGTATTCATTGGTAACTTCTTCACCGATTCACCCTCATGTGAAGATCATATCCAATGAAGGAATGAGCACTCAAGCCTTGGCGGTAGTAACACAGGTATTGGAGCAAGCACTGAGACGGATTAACACAGAACTGTCACTTCAGCTGCTTGAGCAGTTTGGACAGCCAATGGAGCAAGTTCCAGTTGAGACAGTTAAAGCTTTAGTCATGCCCGTGAACATTCAGGAAGAAGTCATACATTCACCAGGGATGAACAATGCATCGGGGAATGCGCCGGCTTTGTTGACCCAGATTATGTGGATCGGCAGCCTGGTGACTGGAATTTCCTTGTTCCTAGCCAGCAAGAAGGAGGTTGGCGCAGCTTCAAGTAGATGGTCAGTCATTGCGGTGCAAACGATCACGGGACTTACAATCATCAGCTTTGCATCAGGTTTTACTATTTGGATGGCCATGTCGTGGTACGGCATGGAAATGGCAGATGCCGGGGGGACTTGGTTGTTCTTATGGCTGGCCGGATCGGCGTTTTTCCTGCTGCAATCTTCCTTGCTGAATTGGATCGGATTCCGAGCGATGCCGCTGCTTGTACTTCTGATGTTCTTTTCCATCCCGCTACTGAACATGGCTCCCGAGTTCTTGCCACAGATAACACGAGATTGGATCTATTCTTGGACGCCATTACGGTTCGCGGCAGGCGGATTGCGGGAAGTAATGTATTTCGGCGGATTGGATGCGGCAGCTTCAAACGTACTGATTTTGTGGAGCATAGCCGTGGGATTCCTTGTGCTGCTGCTCGCTTCAGGATTTAAGGCCGGTCGATCAACAGCTACCGTTTCAAACCCCTAAACTATGTAAGAATCAACAGCGATAAGCTGCTGTTGGCGTAGACAGAGTGACACAGCTTATGAGACCGGAAGTTATCCTCCTCGACATAGGCGTACAGTCTTCGGGCTCCTTGTTGCCTATAGAGATACTCTATAAAGGCTTTCGCGCTTTCACTTGCGTAGCCTTTCCTTTCCTATTTGGCATTAAAGTTCCACCCAATACTGTAGGTCTCCGGTTCTTCCTTCTTATTGAACAGTTCTCCTATAAGCTTGTTGCTTTCTTTTAGACAGACCGCGATATACTCGTCTGCAAGGCTGCGTTTCTCAATCTCTATTACAGCGTCGTCCAATGTCGGAATTTTATGTTCCAGAAAAGGTTTGCATGAGTAATACCTCCATTGTTGATCTGTGCAAAATATTCGCTTCATATAATAGAATATATTCTCCTTTTTATAGTAAGCAACTCTACTCCTTTTGCTAAGGCTGGAAGCCCTCCGCGAGACCGTTTTCCCCGCATCCAATAGCTGCTGCGACTCTTATCATCATAGGGGAAGCCGCAGCTTTTCGCACGTTCCCTGATCTTCGGCATATGATTAATTAGGCTATAGACCAAAATCATGGAGGACTTTTTATGTACAACTTTCATGTCGATCGTCAGAGGGTTCCTCACCCCGTAATAACGAACACCAGGCAAGTGGCTTCCAACCAAATATTGTTTTCGTATGACCAACGAACGGACATGGGATCGGCGATTAACTTATCAAATTATTGGATCCGAAGTAATGCCGGGCCAAATGGTATTGCCAGCGTAAATATGGGAGATATGCTTAGCAGCTCCAATGCACTCAAACCTGAAATGGCAATAATCAGACCCATAGACCATTCGAAAATGAACTTCACGATGACCTTCGCAAACCGTATTCCATCAGGCATTTTGTATATTTTGCTTCCTTGCTTTGTTAATCTTGAAGGGAGCAGCGGATACACTGGCGAAAACTGGGGGCCCTTCAGTATGAATATGTTTATTGGCATATAATAATCAAACTCGCTCAGCCAAACCTTGCTTTGTAAATAACATTTGATTAACGTTCAATCAAATCAATTTTAAAAACAATCGCTGCTTCATGGCGGTTGTTTTTTTATTTGACGAACTGGAATGGGTAATAGAAGTGCGACATCTAGATAGACAGAAAGCTCATGTCGGTTTCCTGTAAAATGGAAGCCACCACTTTGACAGGAGAACCTGAACATGAGCTGCTCAAGCTTAGCATATTTGAACGCGGACAACTAGAGGATCAACATATAGATCAGATGTTCTGGCCGCCCGAGACTTCGATTCTCTGTGCATTAACCCAGCGATTGTCGGGTCTAAGCAGGTTGGCGACTACAGGACCGATATCCTTGGGTACGCCGACTCGACCAAGGGCGGTCATCGAGGCAAACGTGTCATTATAAGCAGGTATGTCGCGTACAGAACCTCCTAGAAAATCGGTTTCAATGGCTCCAGGTGCAATGGTATTAACGGCAATACCTCGGTGGCCAAGTTCTTTGGCCATTATAGATGGTTAGAATTTCGACTGCTCCCTTCGCCGCAGAATAAGCGGAGAACCCGGGATAAGATACACGAGTCAGACCCGAAGAGAAATTCACAATACGGCCACCATCTGCAAGCAGCGGGAGAAGGGTCTGAGTCAAGAAAAACACGCCTTTGACGTGTACATTGAACAGGGCGTCGAACTGAGCTTCTGTTGTTTCGGCAAAGTCCACCATTTCTCCGTGGCCGGCATTGTTCACCAAATGATTGAAAGTGGAGCTATTCCAAGTAGATTGCAGGGCCAAACGGACGTTCTTAGCAAAGTCTGCAAAGCTGGCGATGTTTCCAACATCGAGCTGCAGGGCAACTGCTTTACGGCCCAGAGCTTCGATTTCAGCAACAACAGACTTGGCTTCTTCTGCTTGGCTGCGATAGGTCAGGATGACATCACCGCCATGACGTGCAATACTGATGGCAGTATTGCGGCCGAGTCCGCGGCTGCCACCAGTGACGATCGAGATATTTGTCATTGTAACTTCATCCTTTCTTGATTTATTACTTACTACGCCTGTTATCATAAAAGATGAAGTTCACTTGAAGTCAAGGCTTATTTGATGAAATAATAAATATAGGATTAAGTAGGTAAATTCTTTGCCCTAATCGGTTTTTTTAGCTTTTTTCACAGAAAAATCCAGCTGATTTCATTTGAAAAGCCAAAAAATTATTTAAAGTACACTTTAAGAGGAGGGGAAGCTTTATTTATGTTGACAATAAGTGAAGTAACTGAATTGACAGGAATAACGGCTCCAACACTTCGATATTACGAAAAGGAGGGACTGCTTCCTTATGTGAAGAGAAATGAAAACGGAAAGCGGTTCTATGACGAAGAGGATTTAAGCTGGGTACACTTTGTTACTGCACTTCGGGCAACTGGAATGCCGATTGCTCAAATTCAGAGGTACGTCAACTTGTATAAAGAAGGGGATTCGACGATTTCGGAACGAAAAAAGATGATGCTTCTTCATAAAAAAGAAATTGAGAATAGTATAAGAGAACTGTATTTCAATTTGGATAAAATAAACTATAAACTGGCTCTTTATGATGTATTAGAATCACAGATTGAAAAGACTAGCCTAAAAATTTGACTTGAGTAACTCCAAGTGATGAGGGTAAAGTGGGAGATGTAGCCGATCAAAATGAAAACCGCCCGAGTCCGACCGCCTAGCGCGGTCAGGATTCGGGCGGTTTTTGCATTTTGCGTGAACCCCCTCATTGTAAAAGCGCTGCTTTCTACCTTCCAGCCGTCCTTTCAAGATGAACCAATCCCCACTGGGCCATCGATTGCAAAACCGGAATAAACGTCCGGCCATAGTCGCTCAGGGAATACTCTACTTTTGGAGGAACTTCTGGATATACGTTTCTTATAATTAAGTTATCTCGCTCTAGTTCTCGTAATTGCTCCGTTAACATTTTACGGGTAATTTGTGAAATTGAACGTTCGAGTTCGTTAAATCGCTTTGTCCCCTTAACGAGGCGCCAAAGGATAACGGCCTTCCATTTACCTCCCATTACTGAAAGAGTTGCCTCTACGGGACAACCGCTCATGTCATCACGTCCTATCTTAGTCTTCTAGGTTACCATTTGGGTACTGCGTTACGAAAAGGTGCGTACTTACGTGTTTTATTTTTTATTTTGTATACTACATTGCGAACCAGTCGATTTTATCTTTGAAAATATGAGGGAGGAAATTAGAATGCCGCTCGACCCACAAGTTCAAGTTGTTCTAGAAAATATAAGCAAGCAGGGCATTCCGCCGCTGCATACATTATCCGTGGAAAATGCTCGAAAGGTCAATCTTAGTTTTGGAGCCGGCCAACCGCTTCAAGTTTGGAAAGTAGAGGATTTACAGATTCCGGGTAATCTTCAATCCGTTCCGGTACGAATCTATAAGCCACAAAGGGAGACTCCTTTACCCGTCATCGTATATTATCACGGAGGAGGATGGGTGGTTGGAAATCTTGACGCAGCAGATGTATTGTGCCGAGAATTAGCCAACCGTGTGAACAGTATTGTAGTGTCCGTAGATTACCGTTTAGCTCCAGATCATAAATTTCCTGCAGCTGTGGAAGATGCCTACGCTGCGCTAACGTGGGTCGCGCAAAATACAAGCGCGATCGGTGCAGATCCTTATCGAATAGCGGTAGGCGGAGATAGCGCAGGCGGCAATCTTGCTGCTGTTGTGGCCATGATGGCCCGGGATAACGGCGCTAACTTCGTTAAGTTTCAACTATTGTTTAACCCGGTTACTCATTATTCGTTTGATACCCAATCCTATAAGGAGAACGGCGAAGGTTTCGGTTTGACAGCGGACACGATGAGATGGTTTTGGAACAACTATTTAGCGAACGATCAGGATGGGCTGCATCCCTATGCTTCTCCGCTTCTTGCGGCTGACCTTGCAGGCCTGCCTCCAGCGCTCATTCTCACTGCTGAGTATGATCCCCTGCGAGATGAAGGTGAAGCCTTTGCCGAGAAATTAAGAGCTGCTGGTGTTCCCGTGGAAATGAAACGTTATGAGGGAATGGCCCACGGCTTTATTTTGCAGACAGGGATATACGATAGAGGAAGAGAAGCGTTACAGCATGCTGTAAGGGCGTTGCAGAAAGCTTTTTAAGCAACCCCTGAATCGGAGAGAAAGGCAGCTCCAGGAGCGGGGATGTTCCTGCTATTCTAACATGTAGGAGAACCTGTTCCGTGGGTTCTCCTATTATGCTTAATTTAGCGTTTTCGGTGAGACTATGCTAAGTCTTTTGGCCGAGCTTGGCAACTTTAGCCAAATAGTGTTTTCCGGCAGTGCGATCTCTTAGTCAGGGCAACCTTCATCATATCATGGTGTGTTGCTCTCAATAATGGTTGTTCATTTGAGAGGAATGGAGGGATTATCAGACCAATGTTGAAAAATTCCCTATTGAGTAAATTAACCTAACGGGCCGTTTAACGACAGATCGACACATCTAATATCTTTATTGTGCTTGTTCAGTTGAATGGAGGATCCAGCCATGGGCATTAGGAATTATCTGATTGAAGGTATTTCCGGCTCCGGCAAAACTTCGGTCTGCAAAGAATTGCAGCGGCGCGGCTACCAGGCCGTTCATGGTGACCGTGAATTGGCTTATCAAGGCGTATCCTAGTATACGGACGGATGGTGTCATGCACGAGCACCACATTTGGCATGTAGATAAAGTAAAAACTTTAGTCGCCAATCGGGATGAAGCGGTAACATTTTTCTGCGGTGGCTCTAGGAACTTTTCGAAATTCATAGACCTATTTGACGGTGTGTTTGTCCTCGATGTCGACCTTGACACATTGAACCGGCAGCTTGACGAGCGACCGGAAAATGAGTGGGAAGGGGAGGAAAGAAGACATTCCGAAAAATGGAATTATAATCGACGCGACCGCACCGATCGAGCACGTCGTTGATGAGATCATCCGTCAAAGCGAAGAAAATAAACGCCAACGACAGTAATTTTATATTCGCTTGCAACCATTTTTTGGAGAAAGAAAAGAGCTCAAAAGTCAGGTCATCCAGTTTTTAAGTGTGCCTCTTTGCCTCCATATTTGGGCTTATGGTTATTTCATCATTGGACTTGCTTTTTTACCCATAATATAAATTCCAATCCAGGCTAACATTAATAATATCTGAGCCAGAACGACCAGCCACAATACCTCCGTGTAACCTCCTATAAGGCAAAATATAGTATTAACTAGGGGGAACCCCAAGAAAGTAAACAGGATAGGAAAATCTTTTTTGGGAGTGATTGAATAAATAACCTTCCGATCCCAGAACTTTATAAAAGCGAATGCTAAAATTCCTGTTGTAATTACAGAAAGGGCAATCAACATCACCCATTGCATATTAGAGGTTCTGTCGAAGAACGGCCCCATATAATTAAAGAAGTTAGATAAAGGTGAGAACATACAAGCTAAGGACACAATTGCCGCTAGCAACGGATAGATATAACCGATTAATTTACTGTAGCCTTTCTTTTTGTACCACCATTCACCAATTAGAATAAAGGTAGTCCAATATCCCGCTATATAAATCCATCCTGTAAAATTCATCACGGGTTCCCCATATATTTGAGGTTCACCGGCTAGAGGATAATAAGTCCATCTTGCCATGATTCCATCCATGGTCTGAAATATTTGTTTAACGGCCACCGGGTCCAATGAAAAGTCAAAAACCATAGCGCTTAATCCCGTAATAAAGGGTTTGGTCCAGGACGGTATATTTACAGACTTTAGAGCACGCAAAGTTGAATAAATGATCAGAAATTCAATAATAGGAACCGTAATAGGGATATTAAATAACATTAAAATACTCCGCCCATATGCGTAGAAACCTTCCCCAAGAGACGATGCAGTAATTTCAAAAACGGCTGCGTAAAAAAACACAAAACCTATAAATTGCATTAGAACCGTTTTTGGATGCTCTTCCTTATCAAGGATATAGAAAACCATTAGAATAGCAGCAATTATGACTATAATATCTTGAATAATCCATACAGGCACTACCGTTATATCACCCATATTTTACCTCCATCTGAGTTGAATTTGAATTGAACGTTCAAATAAATTATAATTTCACTGTGTTAGTAAAACAACAGGTAGTTCGATATCATTATGTTCGTTAACTTACAAACTGCATAAGATTTGTTCGTTTATGATGTGGAGGGAGGATATTATGGAAGACAAAAAAACAGATCATAGAGTGAGATATACAAAAATGGTTATCAAAGAAAGCTTGTTGAAGCTTCTGACGGAACGGTCTATCAATAAAGTTACAGTGACCGACATTTGCAGAGAAGCGAATATTAATCGCAACACCTTTTATTCACACTATGCTAACCAGTTTGAGCTGCTTTCAACGATTGAAAATGATCTTTACGAAGATATTAAGCAAGTTGTGATCAATTCTTCAAACCTTAAAACTCCTGAAAAGCTATCTTATGAATTATGTAAGTATATAAAAGCGAATAAAACGATATGTGAGGTTTTGTTCTCGGAGCATGGCGATAAAGCATTATTAGAACGAATCCTTTATATCAGTCACGATTTAACTATTGAGAGATGGAAGCAGGAATTAAAATATTTTGATCAACCCTTATTTGAGTCCTGGTATACGTTTACCGCTCATGGCAGTATAGCCATTATTAAAAAGTGGGTGAATAGTGGTCTGAAGGAAAGCCCGAGTAAAATTGCGGATTTTATTGATAAAGCCACGCAATCCGTATCTAAAGCTTTTTATTCTGAAGAATTGTAGGATTTCTCCGCAGGCTGAATAATCCATACGATTTAAACTCAGATTGAGTGACGGCCATAATACCAGAAACCTGCATGGATATGTTAGACTAATGGGAACTAAACGATGAGGTGTTGCATTTGAAAACAATTGTTGTTATCGGTGGCGGCATTACGGGGCTGTCGGCTATGCATGAATTTCGCAAATGGAGGGAGGCAACCGGAGCCGCAGTCAGGCTTTTATTAATTGAAGCGTCAGCACAGATAGGCGGTAAAATTCGAACCGTTAGGCATCAACAATTCGTGATGGAGACCGGGGCGGATTCTATTGTAGCGCGAAAAATGAACGATATGGACGTGATTGAAGAACTGGGCTTGAAAGATGACGTGGTTTATAACACAACTGGACGCTCCTTCATATATGCGGCTGGACATTTGAAGCCGATTCCGGACGACGCCGTGTTCGGCATTCCGGCAAGCGTGGAGTCGCTCGCCAAGAGTACGCTCGTCTCGGCAGAAGGCAAAGTTGCAGCGCTAAAAGATTTATATACGAAAAATGAGACGTTTACGAAGGACGATTCTGTCGGCGCGTTTCTGGAGTATTTTCTCGGGAGTGAACTAGTCGAGAAGCAAATCGCCCCCGTCCTTTCCGGGGTCTATTCAGGGAATTTGAACGAGTTGACAATTGCCTCAACACTACCTTTCTTGATCGACTACAAGGAGCAATACGGAAGCATTATTAAAGGACTCGAAGCCAACAAGCAGAAGTTTAGGATTGGTGAGAAGAAATTTTTCTCGCTAAAAAACGGTCTGGGCTCGCTAATTGACGCCTTTCAAGCCGGTCTGACCGAAGAATTGTTGTTAAACACTAAAGTCCGCAGGATTGATAAGAACAATGGCCGGTATCGCGTGCACTTGGACAATCAGGACATGATCGAAGCGGATTATGTTGTACTAAGCATCCCGCATACGGCAGCAGAACCGATTCTTGACGATCCGAGACTTACAGAGCAATTCTCGGGATTAAAGAGCAACTCGCTCATCAGCGTATATGTCGGCTTTAACGTGCCCGATTCAGTGCTCCCCGCCGATGGAACGGGATTTATTACCGCGACAACCGATGAATTGTTCTGCAGCGCCTGCACATGGACAAGTCGCAAATGGGAGCATACGTCCAAATCCGGAAATTTGCTTGTCCGGCTATTTTATAAAAGCAGCCATCCTTTGTATGCTTCAATAAAGAATCTGGATCACGATGACCTGCTAAAGGTGGCGCTTAGCGATATTGAGAAGGGGCTTGGAATTACCGCCGAACCTGTCGTTAACGAGATCACCGACTGGTCCGGGCAAATGCCAATTTATTCGATTACCCATCCGAAAATTGTCTATGCACTTGAAAGCATTATGGCAGATGTATTCCCAGGCATTATCCTTGCTGGATGCTCTTATTATGGCGTAGGGATCTCGGATTGCATGAAGAACGGGGCCGATTCGGCAAGAAAAATCATTGATTTATTGAAGGAGGGCTATTCTCCAACCAGTAAGCAAGGGGCATCAGATAATAGTTAATCAGGCTAAAGGGCAAATTTAGTTGAGGATTAATTAGGAGGGACCTTATCATAAATAGGCGAAATTTCGTTTCGGATCTGGAAATATGATGAAAAACAATCAAATGAACAAAGTTTACTAAGCGGGCTCCTACTCCTAAGGGCGCCCGCTTTAAGTTTTGAATGATTTTACTCACAGCTGTCTCCCAAAACAACGCTTTCCTTAAAGTTTACTTTAAGGTTTAGAATGAGGAAGAACCAGCCGGATTCCGTCTGAAAATAACCGATAAGGAGCGATCCTGCCAATGGCATTCACGATCAAAGAAGCTTCAGAGCGGCTTGGTTGCCCGGCTCATACGATTCGTTTTACGAGAAGGAGGGATTGCTCCCTTACATTATGAGAGATAAGAACGGGAATCGACTGTTCGAACAAGATCACCTAGATTAGATCCGTCTTATGACCTGTTTTCGAGCGCCTGCGATCTTCGCAGATGGATGCCGCGGTGCGATCTCCTTAATCTTGTCGACAACCTCTAGGTTCTTTCGGAAGTTGTCGCCTTGGAGATGGAGAAGAACTGTACCCCCTCACAATTGGCCATTGCCTGGACGATTGCCAACGGAGCGCTGCCTATCCCGGGTACGAAGCGTATCAAGTACCTGGAGGAAAATTCAGCCGCGGCTGATATCCTTCTCACAAAGGAGGACCTCGAACGAATCGATCAGGTCAGCCCCAAGAATGTCGTACACGGCACGCGTTATATGAAAGAACAGATGACGCTGCTGGGCGGCTAGACTATAATCAGAAGAAGCAGGGGTCCTCGGGTTCCGTGGACCCTTTGCGATTGGATATTGTCTCAGGGGATCTGCAGCCATGCAGTCTCAAACTTATTTCTTAACACCTGAAGTTTTTCAAAATCTTAAAGCACGTTTGCATCTGCAAAAACGAAGAATATAATGTATGGCATTTGTCCTGAGCTAGGGACAAGAATCATCTTCGATTTGTTTCTATGGTGTTATATTTATGCTCTGGAGTAGAATCAGCCGAAGTAAAAGGTGAGTAGTTAGATGAGTCCAAAAGTCATGTGTTATGTAGAGTGTTCAAAGAAAATAAAATATTAGACTGGCGGGCGCTTCATTAAACTATCTTTAAAAAAGGTGGGGGAGAAATGCAAGATGAGAAAATAATAGGTAAAGGAAATACAGCAACTGTATATGAGTGGGAAGAAGGTAAAGTGCTTAAGCTTTTCGTTAAAAGCTATCCTACTTTGGCTGTAGAGAGAGAGTTTCTTAATGCGAAGGCAATCAATCTTATGAATTTTGCAAAACCAAAGGCATACGAAATGATTTATTATGAAGAGCAAGTCGGCATTATATATGACAGAGTGGAGGGTGAAACTCTGCTGGATTGGGTATTGAAAACCGGTGACCTCCAGGGATGTGCAGAATACATGGCTAGTCTACATAAGTCAATAGTTCTAAACAAAGTTAACAATGTACCCGATTGTAAAGAATTTTTGAAATCTAATATATTAAACGCGTCATCTCTTAACGTAGAGGAGCAGGAAAGAGCATTAGATATTTTGAGTAGATTAAAAGATGGAGATACACTTTGCCATGGTGATTTTTATCCCGGCAATATATTACTATTAAATGGGCAAACCACTGTAATAGACTTTATGAATGTGTGCCGTGGAGATTTTTTATATGATATTGCAAGAACTGTTTATCTAGTGCAATACACACCGGTTCCAGCAGATGCAGATGATAAAGAAACGCTGCTGCAACTAAAAAAAACACTGGCCGACTTATATCTTATCGAAATGAGCGTTACTCGAGAGATGATCCAAGATTACATTACTGTAATTGCTGCCGCTAGAAAAGGGGAATGTCCTAATGAGTTCTATTGAATTTATGGCCCCTGTTTTAGCTTTTTCTGATTCAAATAGTTCAGAGTCAAGGTGTTTTGGATGAGTCGGCATGCCAAGACTTTAGCATCTCTTGTGCTTGAATCGGATCGTCCATAAGCAAAGTCCGATATTCCAGCATTTTGTTAAGGGTGCCCAGCATTTGGTCGTACTCTTCCTTTTTGCTCTCGATCTCCTTCTTCTTGTTGTGAATCCAATCAATAATCTGACGGTTCGTTTGGGTGTTGGCGTCGTGATCCCTCAAAACTTCCTTCAGTTCAGCAAGCGAACAGCCGATAGACTGGAACTTCTTAATGAGCTTTAACCGCTCGACAGCCTCTTCCGAATAATTACGATAATTGTTGCTTTCCCGCCGGACATGCCGATCATCCAGCAAACCTTCCTTTTCGTAATAACGGATCGTATGGATCGTTAATCCCATCTTGTCCGCCAATTCCTGAATTTTCATACTCATTTCTCCTTGGATAGCTTGCTATAGAGTTCACTTCATAGTTTATGCTTAGCATGTTCAAGCAGTCAACACATGAAGGAGGATATCATGATGAAGGTTTTTGTAACAGGAGCAACAGGGTACGTCGGGTCTGCTGTCGTCCGGGAACTGATCGGCGCGGGACATACCGTATCGGGTCTCTGCCGTTCAGAAGAGAAAGCCGCGGGACTAAAGGCTGCAGGAGCCGAAACGGTGTACGGTACGCTGGACGATCTCGATACGCTGGGTAGAGCCGCCGCGGCTGCGGATGGCGTGATTCATTTGGCGTTCACCAACGATTTTTCCAACTTTGAAGGCGCGCTGGATCTAGATTTGCGGGCTGTTGAAGTCATGGGAGCAGCGCTGGAAGGCTCCGGGAAGCCGTTTATTACGACGGCTCACGCAAATGGACATACCGTAGATCAAGCAGTGCTTGCAAAGGCAGAGCAGGGCGTTAGGGCATCAATCGTCTCGCTTGCGCCGTCCGTGCACGGCGAAGGCGATAAGGGGCTTTGTGCCTATGATGATCAACATCGCCCGGGCGAAGGGCTTCGCGGCCTACATCGGCGACGGAATGAATCGCTGGCCGGCGGTTCACCGTCTGGATGCGGCGGTTCTGTACCGCCTGGCGCTGGAATCCGCCCCGGCGGGCTCGCGGCTGCTAGGCGCCGGCGATGAAGGCATTCCGTTCCATGAGATCGCTGCGGTCATCGGGCGTCAATTGAAAGTGCCAACGGTCAGCATCACGCCTGAAGAAGCGGCCGCCCATTTCGGCTTTCTTGGCACCATAGCGGCATTTGATATCACAAGTTTGTACAACGCTAAGCAAGCGAGTCTGGAAACACGGGAGCTTCTGGGCTGGAAACCGATGCAGCCCGGGCTGATCGCCGATCTCGAAGCAGGGCATTATTTTGCATAAAAAATGGAGGGTGTACCCACGTTCTTAAATGGCGGGTTGGGATACCTCCATATTATTATATTCAGGTTAATTCCTTAACCCAATTAGATGGCAAAATGAGAACCTGACTCGTAAAAAAGCAGTGGCGGACTAGGAACCCGAAGGACCTGGACTGTCGCTGCTTTTATTAAGTGCTGCCAGAAATAAAAGGCTCCGTTGCAGGTGCCACTGGTCTTATACAGAAGATCCCTTATTACTCTTTAAACGATATTTCTTTGGCGTGCTGCCGGTCAATTTCTTAAAAACCTTGGTAAAGTGGCTCTGATCCGTAAAATTGAGCAATGTGCTGATTTTTGTAATTGAATAGTCTGTCCAATCTAGCAGGTGTTTCGCTTCCTTAATTTTAGCTTTCTGAATGTACTCTCCTACGGTCATCCCGACTTCTTGTTTGAACAAGGTGGATAGATAGCTCGGATTAAGATGGACATGATGGACTAAATCATCAAGAGATATAGGCTCATATAAATGAGAGAAAATATAGTTGTGGCAACTTGAGATGGGTTTTGAGTAGAGATGTTCGATCGCCTGCTTGACGCGGTCAGCAAATGTACATAAGGCCTCTTCTAAAAGCTGGTCCACATTTTCGGGTTGGGTAACGTCTTCTATTTTCTGGATATAAAGATCGCTTAGTGTAAAGGCGATTTCAGAGTTTAGCCCTCCGCGGATTGCGGCTCTTGTTCCTACAGCTATGGCAGAGATAGCCAGATTTTTTTTGCTGCGCAGAAAGCTGCTCTTGGATAATGTCCCCAATTGGCCCTCTGGGAGCCTGTGAAACAAGCTCAGCAGTTCCTCCTTATTTCCTCTCTCAATGGTTTGAAACAGTTCGGCATCATAAGCCGGGTCATGGTGCAAAGCCTCTTTTTCCCGATTTTTTGCAACTACGGCATCGGCGTTCTCTACCTCTGCTTCAAACTCTTCCATCAATTTCTCTGTTTCCACCATTTCTCGAGTAATAAGTTTTTCATAGGTCATGTAATATAACAGCATCCCCATGGACTGAAGCTGTTGGTGGCTAATAACGGTTAAGGAGTTGTAATAAGAAAAATAAGACAAGTTATTTCTATTGATCCCGTAATCATTTAATAACCCGGTTAATTGGTCTTCCCGCAGTCTAAAGGGAATTGAGGGTCCAATGATCAGGGTACCAAAAGCTCTGTTGTCTTCTCTTAAGTGTAAAAAAATATAAGTTTCAAAATGATTTAGGGTTACTATAACCGGCCGGGGAATTTCCACAGCTAAATGCTTAGGCTTTATTTGGTTTATCGCTGACTCAAAGTACGGGTGGTCATTACTTGTTGGCCATTTAAAGATAAGATCCGTATGGTTATCCACAAAGGCATAAGGAACGTCAAAAGACTCTGAAATGACCTGACAAATATCCCAAAGTTTATGGTTATTCCCGAATCCGCAACTCATTGAACTTTCCTCCAATAGGTTAAGCTAAGTTCTTATTTGTTAAGCCGAAGGGTCCTTTGCAAGTAAATTGTATAAAAATAATACAATTAATATAAAAGTTATACCATAAGTCATACGGAAAAATAATTATGATGGAACAAAAGGAAACGCTTCCTTTTTAATTGATAAGTCGTACTCCTTTTTAAATCATTCCAACACTCATACAGGGAGGAATAACAAATGACCCGTAATTTTGATGAAATTATTAAAAAAATGACCCTGCAGGAAAAGGCCAGCCTTTTCTCAGGACTGGACTTTTGGCATACGAAAGGGATTGAAAGCTTAGGAATCCCATCTCTAATGGTGACGGATGGACCGCATGGCCTCAGAAAACAAGCGGAAGGTGCCGACCACCTTGGCATTTATGATAGTGTTCCGGCTACTTGTTTCCCGTCAGCTGCCGGCCTTGCCTGCTCATGGGACCGGGATCTGATTTATCAGGTCGGGCAGGCGCTTGGTGAGGAATGTCAGGCTGAGGATGTG
Organism: Paenibacillus yonginensis; assembly: GCF_001685395.1. Taxonomy (NCBI): domain Bacteria; kingdom Bacillati; phylum Bacillota; class Bacilli; order Caryophanales; family Paenibacillaceae; genus Paenibacillus; species Paenibacillus yonginensis. The sequence goes on from NZ_CP014167.1 coordinate 1,737,613, forward strand.
GCCGTACTGCTTGGACCTGGTGCCAACATTAAACGATCCCCGCTTTGCGGCCGGAACTTTGAATATTTTTCCGAAGACCCTTATTTATCCTCCCAAATGGCAGCAAACCATATTAAAGGGGTCCAAAGCCAAGGGGTAGGTTCATCGCTGAAACACTTTGCGGCCAATAACCAAGAGCACCGGCGGATGTCTGTAAATGCTGAGATTGATGAGCGGACTTTAAGAGAAATCTATCTGGCCAGTTTTGAAACCGCTGTGGATCGGCTACACTAAGTTGGACAATGAAAATAAGGGCTTGTAGAATAGACCTATCATACGAAGGAGCGGATCTCTACAATGCCAAAACAACGACGTACCTTTACTGCAGAATTTAAGCGACAAATGGTACAGCTTTATGAGAATGGGAAGTCCAGGGCAGCGATTGTGGAGGAATACGACCTCACAGCTTCCGCTTTAGACCGTTGGATTATTCAGGCTCAGACAACGGGTTCCTTTAAGGAAAAGGATAATCGTTCATCAGAAGAAACCGAACTGATGGCGTTACGAAAAGAGAACCAACGTCTGAAGATGGAGGTAGATATTTTAAAGCAAGCGGCGCTGATCATGGGACGAAAGTAGCTATCATTCGGAATAACCTGGATAAATACTCGGTATCAGCATTGTGTAACGTCCTGCAAATTGCAAGAAGTACGTACTATTATGAAGCCAAAGAACGACCGAATGAAGATGGGTTATCAAAGGCTATTGTGGAAATCTTCTATAAGAACCGAAAAGCCTACGGTACACGAAAGATCAAAACCAAGCTCCAGAAACAAGGACTCATCGTGTCTAGACGCCGTATTGGCCGAATCATGCGTGAGCAAGGCCTGGTCTCCACCTATACCATTGCCCAGTTTAAGCCCCACAAAACGGCCTGTAATGAGGCGGCAACGACGAATGTGTTAGCTCGTGAGTTTGACCAGGCTGAAATTAAGCGCTTCGTGGTCAGCGATCTAACGTATGTGAAGGTAGGGCACCGTTGGCACTACATTTGCGTCCTCATCGACCTGTTCAATCGAGAGATCATTGGCCATAGTGCAGGTCCACATAAGGACGCTGCTCTGGTTTCGCGCGCCTTTGCTACGGTAGAAGGTGACCTGAGCCAAATCCAGTGGTTTCATACGGACCGTGGAAGTGAGTTTAAAAACCAGAAGATGGACGAGCTTCTGGAAACCTTTGAGATCAGTCGATCGTTAAGCGCGAAGGGTTGTCCTTATGACAACGCTGTAGCGGAAGCAACCTACAAGGTCATGAAAACGGAGTTCATCCATCAGATGGAGTTCCAGAGCCTCGATCACCTGCAGTTGGAACTATACGACTATGTTAACTGGTTTAACAAGCATCGAATTCATGGATCATTGGGGTACATGACGCCTGTTCAGTACCGTCAAGTAGCCCTTAAAAAAGCTGTCTGATTTAATGTTGACAATCCACTTTAATTACGATAGGGAAGGCGAAAGAAGGGCTTTATGCGGATGTGCAGCAGCAGTTGCGTTATGTCCAGGAAAAGTGTCCCTTTCACTTTCTGCGTTTCCATGGGATTTTTGACGACGATATGATGGTTTATCAGGAGGATTCCAAAGGGAACCCTACGTTTAATTTTCGGTATGTCAATGAGCTGTTCGATTTCTTATTATCCATTGGTCTCAAACCCTTCGTTGAACTTGGATTTATGCCTTCAGCACTAGCAAGTGATCAAAGCAAAACTGTATTCTATAAACCCAGTTACACAAGTCCGCCTAAGTCCTTAGACAAATGGTGCAAATTAATGGAGGGGTTTATTTACAATTGCTTTAATCGCTATGGTAGAAGGGAAATTGAAAGCTGGCGTTTTGAGTTTTGGAATGAACCTGAATTTAGTGTGTTTTGGTCGGGGACTAAAGAGGAATATCAGGAATTTTATCGCGCGACTTATGAGACACTGAAAAAGATTTCGTCCAGACTCCAAATTGGGGCACCCGGTCGGATCATTACATTAGAGTCCAACGAATATGGGGCCGAATTTTTCTCATATTGTCAGGAGCATTCCTGTATCCCCGATTTCCTTCCTATTCATTTCTATCCGCATGAGGAATTAAATCTTAATTTGGATAACATGAATCAGATGTTTATTACCCAAACCTATGAGAATATGCTGAGTAATTTTACAGGTATTTCTCCTAATCCTGATTATTTAAAGACTTCGCTCGAACAGGAAAATGGATTGTCAACATTAAATCAGACAGCTTTTTTAAGGGCTACTTGACGGTACTGAACAGGCGTCATGTACCCCAATGATCCATGAATTCGATGCTTGTTAAACCAGTTAACATAGTCGTATAGTTCCAACTGCAGGTGATCGAGGCTCTGGAACTCCATCTGATGGATGAACTCCGTTTTCATGACCTTGTAGGTTGCTTCCGCTACAGCGTTGTCATAAGGACAACCCTTCGCGCTTAACGATCGACTGATCTCAAAGGTTTCCAGAAGCTCGTCCATCTTCTGGTTTTTAAACTCACTTCCACGGTCCGTATGAAACCACTGGATTTGGCTCAGGTCACCTTCTACCGTAGCAAAGGCGCGCGAAACCAGAGCAGCGTCCTTATGTGGACCTGCACTATGGCCAATGATCTCTCGATTGAACAGGTCGATGAGGACGCAAATGTAGTGCCAACGGTGCCCTACCTTCACATACGTTAGATCGCTGACCACGAAGCGCTTAATTTCAGCCTGGTCAAACTCACGAGCTAACACATTCGTCGTTGCCGCCTCATTACAGGCCGTTTTGTGGGGCTTAAACTGGGCAATGGTATAGGTGGAGACCAGGCCTTGCTCACGCATGATTCGGCCAATACGGCGTCTAGACACGATGAGTCCTTGTTCCTGGAGCTTGGTTTTGATCTTTCGTGTACCGTAGGCTTTTCGGTTCTTATAGAAGATTTCCACAATAGCCTTTGATAACCCATCTTCATTCGGTCGTTCTTTGGCTTCATAATAGTACGTACTTCTTGCAATTTGCAGGACGTTACACAATGCTGATACCGAGTATTTATCCAGGTTATTCCGAATGATAGCTACTTTCGTCCCATGATCAGCGCCGCTTGCTTTAAAATATCTACCTCCATCTTCAGACGTTGGTTCTCTTTTCGTAACGCCATCAGTTCGGTTTCTTCTGATGAACGATTATCCTTTTCCTTAAAGGAACCCGTTGTCTGAGCCTGAATAATCCAACGGTCTAAAGCGGAAGCTGTGAGGTCGTATTCCTCCACAATCGCTGCCCTGGACTTCCCATTCTCATAAAGCTGTACCATTTGTCGCTTAAATTCTGCAGTAAAGGTACGTCGTTGTTTTGGCATTGTAGAGATCCGCTCCTTCGTATGATAGGTCTATTCTACAAGCCCTTATTTTCATTGTCCAACTTAGTGTAGCCGATCCAAAAAGAGAGAATAGCCGGTCTGGGGTTATCCCATCTTGAGGTCTATTTAACGGAGTGGAATTCTACAACATACCACCGGGACTTAACGAACGATACCTTATATAAGTCGTCTTATATTGTGAAGAATATCGTAGAAAACCTTGACCGGATTTCGGGCTTTGGTTATTGGGTATTAAGCGACAATATTGAGGAGACAGCAGGATCCCCGCGTTTATTCCACGGGGGTCTTGGTTTAATGACTCAATTCGGTATTCCCAAGCCGGCTATGCTCGCTTATGAACTGTTAGCAAAATTAGGAGATAATTTGATCCACCAGGAGAACGGGTATGTCGTAACAGCGGATAACAGGGGGTACCAGATCCTTGCGTATAACTATTGTCATTTTGATGACCTATATGCTATAGGAGACACCTCTTTTATTAGTGATACGCATAGGTACAATGCCTTTAAGGATGAGAAGACGATTAAGCTGGAGATTGAGTTGAAAGGAATCCCTTCAGGTCATTACCGGATGATTACCCACACAGTAAATAGAGCGCATGGAAGCAGCTTTGATGAATGGGTGAAAATGGGATCACCGGCAAATGTAAATCATGAGGATATTCAATATTTAAAAGCGGTTTCCATCCCGAAACGGGAAAGTCATACCCTTAAAATAGAGGAGAAATGGACATACACCTCCATTTTGGAGCCTCATGCGATTTCTTTAGTGGAACTTCTTCCGGTTTTTTAGGTTCATTTTTAATGTTTTAATCTCCATACAAGGAAAGCGATTTCAAAACAAATTAAAATGAACTATTCAAGTAAGTAAGAAGAAGCCTATCTGCGGATAGGCCTCTTTATTATAATTTAACTATAGAGAAAACGCTTACTTTTTATGGGGTGGATGAGCAAAAAAAGAGCGTATGGATAATTCTTAACGAAAGAAGGAGTAATAAATGGACATACAGGTACAAACCCCTTTGAAGAGATTGATGACAGGTCTGACGTTATCGAACTTTGCTGCCAATCTTGCTTTATTTACGCCGATCGTTGTGCTGCTGACCTTAAAGTTAACCTTCCTGGACGCGGAACATGTGGCAACAAATTTAAGTTATGTTACAGGGATTGGTGCCTTTTTTGCTTTGATTTTTAACCCGATAGCCGGATTTATTAGTGACCGGACAACTTTCAAGTTGGGCCGCCGGCGGACCTGGATTTTATTTGGTCTCGTGTTTGGCGGGCTCTCTTTAGTAGGTATCGGCTTCGCCAATCAGGTATGGCAAATTGTCTTATTCTGGTGCTGCGCTCAAGGTTTTTATAATTTTACCCTGTCTGCAAATATGGCGTTGGTTGCTGAGCAGGTTGATGATACCAAAAAAGGCAGCGTCTCCGGCACGATGGGGATGACGCAGAATTTAACCATATTACTTGGCATGCTGCTTATGACGGCAATGTCAAAAACATCGAATGTATCCAAATTCTCAGTGCTCGCTATTTTTGGGGTTGTGGCTTCGGTCGTTGTCCTAATGCTGATTCGCGAAGGCAAGTATACGGCTAAGAGGAAATCCGGCAGCAGCGTTAAAACGAAATTTAGTATCTGGAGCGTCTTCCCTGACCCTAGAAAACATCGTCCGTTTATGTGGGCGTGGATATCCCGCTTCCTGGTGATGATGGGCATCGCCTCTACTAATTACAATTCCGTTTTATTAACGCAAAGATTCGGGATTAAACCGGAAGATCTGAGCGAAAAAATGCTGATCTTAACCTTTGTTTCGACGATATGCATCGTTGTATCCAGTATTGTATGCGGTAAAATTTCGGATAAATTAAAAAAACAGAAACCGTTTGTACTTGGTTCCGGCTTATTAATGGCTGTTGCTTTAATCATAATCGCTTTTAGCTTTCATTTTAATGTATTGGTTCTTGCAAACGCCTTATATGGAATTGGGGCTGGCGTTTATTGGGCGGTTGATATTGCGCTTGTGACACGAGTTCTGCCTTCAAAGGATACAGCAGCTAAAGATTTAGGCATTATCAATATTGCTAATGCTTTGCCACAATCTATCGTCCCTGCTATCGCTCCTATTTTGCTTTCCATTGGCGGATACAGCTTTATGTTTACCTTCTTGGGAATTGTAGGGATTTTCGGCGGGCTTACGATTCTTCCGGTACCTGAATTAGGCCAGGATAACAAGGCGGAAACTGCCGAAGTTTCCAAGGCTCCCGACCTCGGCTTATCTGTCGACTAACTTTGAATAATAAGGTGATAAATTTGATTAACTATATTAAAAATCCAAATGGCCCGACCCTTGGCGTTTCTACATCATCGGGTGTTGAAATCCTATATGAAGAGGGTTTGGCGTTTAAAGATCTGAATAAGAGCGGTAAACTTGAAGCATACAAGGACTGGCGTTTATCTCCCAAAGAGAGAGCAGAGGACCTTGCCTCAAAAATGAGCCTGGAACAAATGGCTGGCTTAATGTTATACAGCTCACACCAGTCTATTCCTGCGGCAGACCGCGGCTTTCGTTCGGGCACGTATGGGGGGAAATCATTTGCTGAAAGTGATGCAAAACCCTGGGAGCTGTCCGACCAACAAATTGACTTTTTGAAAAAGGACCATTTGCGGCATGTTCTCGTAACTTCTGTAGAGACACCGGAAATTGCGGCAAAATGGAATAATGAAATGCAGGCGTTTGTAGAAGGAGTAGGTCTGGGAATTCCGGTTAATAACAGCTCGGATCCGCGTCACTCCTCAGATTCCAGTAAAGAATTTAATGAAGGCGCGGGCGGCCATATCTCCATGTGGCCAGAACCTCTTGGATTAGCAGCTACTTTTGACCCGGAAGCCGTTAGGAAGTTTGGGGAAATTGCTGCAAGAGAATACCGGGCGCTCGGATTAACGACAGCTTTGTCTCCTCAAGTTGATATGGCAACAGATCCCCGCTGGTTCCGATTTAATGGAACCTTCGGTGAGGATGCCGAATTATCAGCAGATATAGGTAGAGCGTATATAGATGGCTTTCAAACCTCTGAGGGGGATGCCGAAATAGCAGAAGGTTGGGGCTATCATAGTGTAAATGCCATGGTTAAGCACTGGCCGGGCGGCGGATCGGGCGAAGGAGGGAGAGATGCTCACTACGGGGCCGGTAAGTATGCCGTGTACCCGGGGCATAACTTTGACGAGCATCTGATCCCTTTTACAGAGGGAGCCTTCAAGCTTGAGGGTAAAACGGGCAAAGCATCGGCCGTTATGCCCTACTACACCATTTCGTATAATCAGGATCCGAGTGGTGAAAATGTCGGCAATTCCTATAACAAATACATCATTCACGATCTCTTGAGAACCAAATATAACTACGATGGTGTGGTTTGTACAGATTGGAATATTACCCATGACTTTTCCGGGCAAATGGATGTATTTATTGACGGGAAACCATGGGGGGTTGAGGAACTAACCGTTGCTGAACGTCATTATAAACTCCTTATGGCCGGTGTCGACCAGTTTGGCGGCAATAATGAAATGGAGCCTATATTAGAGGCTTATAAGATGGGCGTTAAAGAGCATGGTGAAGTTTTCATGCGTGAGCGAATGGAGCAATCAGCGGTCCGGTTGCTAATCAATATTTTTAGACTTGGACTGTTTGAGAATCCTTATTTAGAGGTGGAAGAAACCGTCGCAACAGTAGGATGCCCCGAATTTATGGAGGCGGGTTACGAAGCCCAGCTCAAATCCATAGTATTATTAAAAAATCAAAATGATGTACTGCCTATAAAACCGCAAACAACGGTGTATGTCCCTAAACGGCTTTATCCGGAAAGAAAAGATTGGTTTGGCAGTCCGATCCCTGAGCGTTGGGACTATCCAGTAAATATGGATCTTGTTAAGAAATATTACCATGTAACTGAAAATCCGGAAGAAGCCGACTGTGCTCTTATTTTTATATCCGGGCCGGACTCTGGTATTGGATACAGTCATGAGGATGCGGCGAGCGGAGAAAATGGCTTTGTCCCAATTAGTCTGCAATATCGTCCTTATCAAGCTGAGTTTGCAAGAGAACAAAGTTTAGCAGGCGATCGCTCTTATAAGGGGAAGACCGTTAGGACAACTAACGAATGCGACTTGGATTTGATTCTGGATACAAAGGAACTCATGAAAGGTAAACCCGTTATCGTGTCCCTGCTCTTGTCTAACCCTGTCGTTGTTGCAGAGTTTGAAAGCCAGGTGGAGGGTCTGCTTGTAAACTTTGGGGTACAGGATCAGGCCCTGCTGGATATCATTAGCGGGAAAGCAGAACCTGCCGGATTACTCCCTTTTCAAATGCCGGCCGATATGCGGACGGTGGAGCAGCAATTCGAAGATGTGGCACACGATATGCAGTGTTATAAGGATGCAGCAGGCCATGTCTACGACTTCGCTTATGGGATGAATTGGGATGGACCGATTGAGGATGAAAGGACTCAAAAGTATAAGAAAGCTAAGATAGCAGAATTAAAATAAGTAGAGCGCTTATAACAAAAAGCAGCCTCGCTCCTTGATCGGCTGTGTTGGCGTACTGGTAAACAGGCCAAGAATAACTAAGGTCAAGCTAACGAATAGAACCGCCTTCATAGGAAGGCGGTTTTCTATTAGCTGGGTGTGTTAATTTACTTCTTGGTTAAGGCGCGATCGAGATGTAACTATAAAGGAGGGAGGGGATAGCTCTTTTAATTCCATCTGTTTGGTTAGACTTATTCAGGCTCACGCTGAAGAATTATAAAAGGTAATAAAACAGAAATTCTTGCCCTACAAAAGGTCAAATTCTTAGAGTATGTATCAGTCTTTTTGATTGGTTCAGATCTTGATGCTAAAAAAACTTTTGTTTCCGAGAAAGTCCACAAGGACGTCCAATCCATCTTTCAGTTAGGTGCATCCCAAGAAACTTCAAATTCATCTAAATTAAATAATCCTGTTGTTGTTAAATCAAGTGATTATACCGATGGTGATGGTGGCAAAGATAAACTTATATTGATTCAAGGCGAAAAGCCTTCCAACCCTGCTAGCGAACTTATTGTTCTGATAATAATAAGGTAGGCTAGGCAACTGTTGCGTCAGAATCAAATTAGCTTTCTTTCCTAACGCCCACCGACCTATGTTAAGGTTAGTGGGCTTTTTTAATATTCTATGGGAACCAGAGGAAGAAGGATTTTTTTAGGAAAAATTACGCAGATCATTAATGTCTCTTATCGGGGGACGTCCAAATAAGCGGGCGTATTCACGATTAAATTGCGAAGGACTTTCATACCCAACACGAAATCCGGCGTTAGCTGCATCCAGATTCTCCGTAAGCAGCAGTCGTCTTGCTGTTTGCAAGCGAATCGTCTTTTGATATTGAATCGGACTCATGGCCGTCACTTTCTTGAAATGTCTATGCAAGGTCCGCGGACTCATCTTAACCGTCTTAGCCAAATCTTCAATGATCAAAGGCTCGGCATAATGATGGTTGATCCATTCAATTGCTTTCGAAATACAGTGCGAATAGCTTCCGATTATGGCAAATTGCCTCAGCAGTTCTCCATTTTCGCCTTGAAGAACCCTATAAAATATCTCCTTAATAATCAAGGGAGCCAGCACCTCAATATCAGAGGGAGTCTCCAGAAGTTCTATAAGGCGCAAAACTGCTTTGAGCAAGTCAGAGGTAGAAGGTTTTAGTAGGAGTCCTCGTTCACTTGTTACCTTCTTCGGAGGACTGGATCTTTTGGATACATCGAGAAGGATTTCTGGCTGCAAGGTCAACTGCAAACTTAAGTATGGAAGGCTTTGCGATGCTTTGGTAATTTGTCCGATAACAGGAAGATGAACCGGAGAGACCAAATAGCTCCCTGGATCCACGTAATATCTTTCCTCGGCTAATTCAACTGTTTTTGCTCCTTGGACAATGATGTATAGGGAAGGATGGCTGTTGCTGTACACTGGCCCTGACTGATGAGATTGACGTCTGAAATAAAGTTCAGGAATTGCCATGCTGTGTACGCCATCCATCGGTGTATGACGATCCATGTACCGGACTAACTCAGAAATAAGCTCTTTCAAGTTTGTGCACCAACCTCTTTTATTCAAATCAGTTAAACCCATTATACTTATGTGGCGGGATTAGGCAAGGAAAGGGCATGAATTGTCTACCGGTTGAACGCCTGCTTTTCTTAAAATGAAAGGTGTAAGACAAATATATTGTAGAAGAAAGAAGTGGTGATGATGTCCGGAATAAAAGATAAAGTAATCGTAATTACAGGGGCAAGTGGCGGGATCGGTGAAGCAACTGCAATGCTGCTTGCTGAGAGAGGGGCTCAAGTTGTCCTTGGCGCGCGCCGATTGGATCAGCTTGAAGCTGTTGCTAACCGCATTGAGAAGTCTGGCGGTAAAGCAACTTATCTAGTTACAGACGTGAAGCGGTCCGAAGACCTTTCGAAAATTGTCCAATTGGCACACGAGAAATTTGGTAAGCTTGATGTTCTTATCAACAATGCGGGATTCATGCCCATGTCACCCTTTGACGATCTGCGGGTTAAGGACTGGGAAGAGATGATCGACATCAACATTAAAGGAGTTCTATATGGGATAGCAGCGGCACTACCCACCTTTCGGAATCAGGGCTCAGGACATTTTATTAACATTGCTTCCACAGCAGCCTATCGCATTCTGCCTAATATGTCGGTTTATGCAGGGACAAAGCTTGCCGTTCGTGCGATTTCAGAGGGTCTGCGTCAAGAAGCCGGTCATAATCTTCGCGTAACGATTGTTTCCCCCGGGTTCACAAACACGCCTGGATCCACACATTCGGATGCCCTGGAAGCCATAAAGGACCCAGACCTGAAAGCCAAACTCGAAGCTTATCAGAACATTGGGTTATCTCCCAGTTCTATCGCTAAAGCCATAGCGTTCGCAATTGAGCAGCCCAATGACGTGGATGTCAGTGAAATAGTAGTTCGCCCCACAGCGCAAGGATAACTAGAATTGCAGGACTCCACAAAGGATCTTGTGTAGTGAGACTTTGATCCGTTCTCGCTTGTCTTGTATTGAAGTAAATCGATAGATGCCTCTGACACTTACCGATATTCTTGAAAGCGAAGCGGCGACTCTGACGCCAGTAAGCAAATGGTTTATTTACTGCTGTTCCCATCTTCGGTTCCCTTCTTCTCCAGCAGCGCCAATTTGTTGTTTAGCATCCGGGCGAGAAGAGACTGCGATTGTTCTAATTCTCTTTTCCTACGGTCCATTTCCTTCATCTTCTTCCGCAAAAATTCAACGGCCCGGGAGAGCTCAAGTTTGTTCCCATCTTCTTCCTTCAAAATAACTTTGATTTCCCTTATCGTAAAACCCGCAGCCTGAACCCTTTTGATCAGTAAAAGGTGTTCGACTGCTTCCTCCGTATATTCACGATAATTATTGTCCCTGCGCTCAACGTGGCGTCTATCCAGCAATCCTTCCTTCTCGTAATAACGAATGGTCGGCGGATTTAACCCGGTCTTCTGTGCCAGCACATGAATTTTCATACTTCCTCCCGCGTAAGGTTTGACCTTCAAGTATACTTTATAGTTTATACTTTAGAGGTCTAATGGAACCTTGTCAAACCTATTGGCATAATAGTCGATCAGAAGGAGGAGCTGTGAATGAACGCTCAGAAAAGGAATTCACCGACCAGAGCTGTAGTTTTGGGGGGCGGTGGCGTGACAGGGATCGCATGGGAGGCTGGCGTCTTAGCGGGACTGCTCGAATCCGGAGTAGACCTCCATCGAGCTGACGTGATCATCGGCACGTCCGCCGGTGCATTTGTCGGAGCAGCCCTGGCCAGCGGGTACGACATGAATAAACTATTTACCGCCCAGTCGGAGACGAACACGGCCGAGATACCGGTCGCAGCGTCTAAAGAATTGATGCAAGCGTGGTATAAGGCATTTGCCATGGGAGGAAGCGATCCGCGAAAAGTCGGTGCAGAATTTGGCCTTATCGCCAAAAATAATCCCTCCCCCGTATCGCCTGAACAGCGGCGCGCCGTGGTCGAGAGTCGCCTTGTGACCAGAAAATGGCCGGCGAATCTTAAGGTGACCGCCATCGATGCCGATACCGGGCAACTTCATACTTTCGATCATCAATCGGGAGTTTCTTTGCTCGATGCCGTGTCGGCCAGCGGAGCCGTTCCGGGAATTTGGCCGCTTGTATCGATCGGTGACCGCTTCTGGACCGACGGAGGGATGGTGTCCACGACCAATTCAAGGCTGGCTGAAGGCTACGAACGGATCGTAATTCTCTCCCCGATGCCCAATGGTTATGGCTCCATCCCGGGAGCAGCGGAAGATGCGGCAAGCCTGCGTACAAGCGCGAACGTTTATCTCATAACACCCGATGAGCGCAGCGTTGTGGCCATCGGCCCAAATCCATACGACGCGGCCCGCCGCAGCGTAACAGCGATCGCCGGGCGGGCGCAGGGACGCTCTATCGCTGAAGCTGTTCTGACTATGTGGTAAGAAGAAGCCGTTTCTTTCTTTCCTAACAACGGCATTGGGGCCAAGCATTGGAAGGCATTTTCGTTTTGGACAGTGATGTGAAGCCGCAAGAAGAACAGAAGACAAGGGGAAAATACATGGATACTCAGGAGCGATTGGCTGAGGTCTACGAATGTTTCATTAAACTAACGGGAAACGATAGGCGTTATAAAACTAACTACTATATTTAGAATAAGAAGGAGGTATTACTACATGTCGGCGATTGTCTATTATAGACAAAAAAATGGAGCAAAGGAAAATTAAAAGGCCAAGAACGAATAAGGCCATCCAAAGTGGACAGCCCTTACCGAAGTTTATAATTTAAGCGTTAATTAGACTGTCTTTTAAAAAATCCGAAAAATTTACTGGGGATCTGCCAATCAGATTTTCCAACGCGGGATTGGTATGCGAAAAATCTCCGAGTCGACTTGCCTGAAACATCCCCGTAAGCATGTCGACCATCGCTTTCGGCAGTCCCCGGGACACCAAGTGGATCCTATATTCATCATCCGACACGACAATTCGCCGAATGGGTCGATCCAAAGCCTTGGAAGCTATCGATGCGATTGCACTCATATCCATCGCTTCAGAGGCCGTAAGGGGAGGGGTGATACCGTCATATCTCTGCTCTGTCAGAATGACCGCTGCGGCTTCAGCCAGGTCGGAATGAGTGGTCCAGGCGACTGGACCATCTTCGGGAGCAATCAACTCGCCTGTTTCCAAGGCATCACCCATCCACATGATCGCAGATGCGGCATAAAACCCGTTTCGGAGCGACGTGAATGCCATTCCTGAAGATTGTAGCATTTCTTCTGTAGCAGCATGAACGTTCATGGGAGAAAAGTGTGATGTTGCCGATGAGAACATTTGGCTTGTATACAGCAATCGACGAACTCCAGCTTTCTTTGCCGCGTTGATTGCGGTTTGATGCTGACGAACAGCAGCTTCTCCCAGGGAGTGGGACGAGATCATGAGAACTTGAGATGCTTCCTCAAAAGTGTAAAGAAGACTTTCGGAATCATCGAAATTTCCTTGCCGAACACGAACTCCGCGTTCTTGTAGATCCCGAACCTTGTCCACATCCCGGACACTGACACCAACATCCCCGGCAGGAAGACGCTTCAGAAGTTCCTGTACGACCTTACGGCCCAATTTTCCATTCGCTCCAGTAACGACAATCATTTCTAACTCATCCTTTCGTCTGCAAATCAGATTAAGCGGTTTCTTGCCATACGATTTTGCATGTGCAATCATAATCGTATAAGTTTAGTTAAAAGGAATGGACCCGCGCGAACAACCTGCAATTCACTGTTTTTGTCCTGTTCCCAACATAGTTGTCTTTTTGTCTGTTATTTGAGTTCAAGAGAAAGAGGGGGTACACATGTCTGTAAATCCCGAAGATCCGCGTGTTATAAGAACCCGTCAATTGTTCGTTCAGGCATTTAACGATTTGGTTGAGATAAAGAGAAACCTTTATTCCATATCTGTGCAAGATATCACGAAACAAGCAGCTGTAAATCGAACAACATTTTATTCTCATTTCAGGACAAACATGACTTTCTTGAATATTGGATGAAGGAAAAATTCCAAATGGCAATTAAGGAGAGACTGCCGGAAGAAACAAGATGCAACGCGAACAATTTGCGAACCCTTTTTCAAACCCTGTTCGAGTTTCTATTGCGGTTTCAACAATGTAGTACGCCGGGAGACAAGCCGTATGAAGCGATGTTGGAAGATGTCATACATCAGGATCTTCAGCGACTCCTGATTAAACGGGTCAATGAAATGGATATACAGGGCTTTTCGCCAGAAAAATTAGAAGCTGCAGCACTAGTAATCAGTTGGGGCATGTTCGGAACGGTTTTGCTCTGGAGTCGGAACCCTCAAGATCACTCAGTGGAAACGATGTTTGAAGAGGTTGTTGAGGTTTTATCAGTCAATTTGGCTCCATTTTGGGAGCAAACAGCCAGCTGAAGAGAACCAAAGAGTCATAATCACATCATTGTTTTTATGACTTTTTAGCGTATAGGCGGGTATTCAAATATCCGAATCGTCAAAATGGAGACGGCTTAGTAGAGAATATTTGGACTTTTATGTCAGAGGACAAGAATAGCCCTTTAGAAATCCGCGAATGGCGCGGATTTTTCATTTTAAAGGGTCAAGTTCTTGTCCTTTTCACTGGACAAGAACTTGATCTTATTGCCACTGAGTACTACATACTTATAATGAGACGTAAACGAAAGATCCTTACAGACTAACGAGCAGGATAATTCAATTATTTCTTGAATAACTCTTAGCAAAGGGTATATACGAACTTCGTTAATATTACGTTAGCTGAAATTGCTGGGAAAATGGTATTCCTAAGACTATAGTATTATAATGAAGAAAAAAATCTGAGATTTGAAGGTGACTTATGATAAAGGGACTAGAGGTACGTGGACTCAATCAGCGAGAGAATTATAAGCTTCAATTTAATGAAGATATTAACATTTTCACGGGTAAAAATGGTACAGGTAAAACAACAGTTCTTAAGCTAATATGGTATCTAATTAGTGGAAATATTGAGAAAGTATTCGAAGAAATTGATTTTAAATATGTTAAGCTTGAAGGTGACAAATACTCACTTGAAATTATCAATCAAGTTGATGTAACGGAGAATAGTACAACGAGTAATATCGAAGATAGAAATACTAAAATAATTTTTGTTCAAAATGATACTGAACAAAAATATGAAATCCCAACATTATTATTAAACCGAATTACACGTATACCTTCAAAGAGAAATAGTATTGATTTCATTAATGAATTGAATCATGAGATTTCTGAAGTATCTGGAGGATCTATTTTTTTTCCTACTTTTCGTAGAATAGAAGGCGGTTTCTCTATGGGGAATAACAATGGATATATGAGGGCAGAACGGTTCCAAGATGCAATTAGTTCTATATCTGATTCTCTGTCCACAAGTAACCATACCTTTATTACGTCCGTTTCGACAAGGGATATAGTTGAACTATTAACAAGACATTATGCAAATATATCAGAACAGACCAATAAATTACATATCGAGTTATCTACATACATTGAATCAAAAATTAAAACCTATTCGGAATTTTCTAGGGATGCTTCATATATACCTGTTCAAACTGATAAAGGACTATTGGATAATGCAAATCAGATCCTACATGAAATTCAAGACGAATTAGTACAAATATCTACAAAAAGAGAAAGTTTTTTGAGACCATTTACTGTGTTATCTGATTTAATTAATCAAATATTTCAACATAAAGGGATAAAGGTTACTGATAAAATAACATTAGGAGAAACTAAAGAAGCTATGTTTTCTGACAAGTTATCGGCTGGAGAGAAGCAAATGCTTAGCTTTCTTTGTTACAATGCTTTTTCTCAAAATTCGAGCATATTTATTGATGAACCTGAAATTAGTTTGCATGTCGACTGGCAGCGTACGTTGTTTCCAACACTAATGTCTCAATCATCGAATAATCAATTTTTCGTAGCAACACACTCACCCTTTATTTATTCAAAATACGAAGATAAAGAAATACTGTTATCTGAAGATAGAGGTGGATACTAATGCCACTTCCTAGGCCAACAGCAGATGAAATAGTTAGTTTATTAAAAAGATCATCATTACCATCAATCATTGTAGAAGGTGACGATGATGTATTAATTTATAGGTATATTGAAGATAAAATAGGTACCTTTAATGCAAGTATACTACCTTGTGGTGGGAGAAAAGCGTTGTTGAATATTTTTTCAAGAAGAGCAGAATTTAATAATTTAAAAACTGTCTTTCTTGCCGATCAAGACATGTGGCTGTTCACAACAATACCTCAAGAACTTTCATCAATTGTTTGGACTACAGGCTACAGCATTGAGAATGACTTATATGCAAGTTCATTAGTCTTATTTGAGCAACTTTTAACAAAGCAAGAAAAAGAGGAAATGATAACTATTGTTAATGAGATTTCAAAATGGTTTGCTTTTGAAGTGGAACTTTATAGGGATCAAAAAGAAATTAATATTGATTGCCACATTAACGAGTTGCTTTCTCAAGATAAAAGGTCACTTTCAGAAACCTTTTTAAAGAGAAGAAACTTCGTTGAACCTTCTAAAGAAACTTTAGCTGAAGTATTAGAAAATTATGATTTGAAAATTAGAGGAAAAATATTATTTGACCTATTGTTATATTTTTTGAATGCTCCAAAGAGAAAATCCAAGTATAGTCGAGATAATTTAATAGAGATATGTATAAAAGTCGGAAATGGTGAACCATATATAAATAGACTAATTGAGAATATTAATGATTCCATAGCATAGTCCTTACAGGGGATCTATCATTTAAATAGTAAGATATTCAAAGATGTCAGCAACATCAGCTAACAATATATTCACGCATCGGGGCTAATGCCCCTTGGTTGTCCAGATGTATAACTATGCAAGAATCTCAGACAACAAACGCCCCAGCCTAAGATAAGAGCTATCTAAGGCTGGGGCGTTTCGTGAATACAAGAACGTTATCCGAAACCATCTAAAGGAGAATTCTTATGCAAGCAATTATTCCAATTGATAATTTTAATATTGAAAAATCTTTTAAACTTGGCAATGTCGTTTTTTTGCCTGCTAATCAATATAAGATCTCATCATTAAAACAAAAGCCTATCGAATTACCTAATGTATTTATTGAAGATGATTTGGAAGCATACGAATTCGCAGGTGAATCTCTAAGAGATCTAGCAAGCGTTATGACAGGGATTCACCTTGAGGATGTATGGAATATAACAGTTGCAGTGATTGAACTGGATCACGGTTCTATGAGCTATTATTTGAATTCTAAAGATCAAGACGAAGTAATGCTGATTGAGGCATGTAACAAACTTGAACAAGTAATGGATATTGTAAGAGTGAACTTTTGCAGAATGGACAATTCACTCATGAATCCGGGATTAGCAGGGTTGCTTAATACAGGATATAGCGGAATGATTTTAATAAGTCCTGATGAAGAAGACCAGTATAGGATTATAGGGAATAGATTTTACGGGTTAACAATGGTAAATGGAATAGGACTAGAATTGAGTGAACAACAAATTGATATTTTATTGCAGAGTGAATTTGTTAGCATGCTTATAGATGAAGAATTAAATGGAGTAAAGAAACTCTCAAGACTTGCATTAAGAAGATTAAGTGAAGCTATGTACGTACCTCATTTAGATAGTAAATTTATATATCTAATGACAACTATTGAGACGTTAGCATCAAGAGAGTATTTAAATTTTAAAAAAGTTAAATCCAAAGTAGTACCTTTGATTGTTAAATCAAAATCTGAATATCATGCCTTATCCGAAGAACTGAGAGAGTACTCTGAGGATGTCAGGACTGAAATAGTTCATAATGGTAAATCAATTTCAGATATAAGCACTGAATATAGAAAGATATTATTAAGACTCCAATTTATTATCGTTAGGTACGTAGTAGCTCTTAACCATAGTGGATGTTCAACTGAAGAAGAATTAGAGGAATTAAGATTAAGTAAAATGAGGGAATTAGGGATAAGTTAGCTTGAATGTTTATCGAGGAAGAGATCGAATCGGATAACATAATATTCACGCTGCGCACATACGTCCTTGGTCTGGCAGTCTCCAGACACCCCACATGCGTCGGGTCGTGAATACAGGAACGTTAGACGACATTCCTTAAGAGCATTTTTAGAAGAGCGGAGGAGATGTATCATCGTTTCACTTATTTCTTCAAATGAATTAGTAAAAGACATTGAATTTTCAGAGCTTGATTATATGCACGATCGAATGATTGCAATACAGAATAGGACAGGCAATCCTGAAGGAATAGAAGTTAAACGCTTTGGAAATGCGCTTTGTTTATATAGTAAGACAATGCCTTGGGGATCATTCAATACTGTCAAAGGCATTACAAATACAGAGTTAGAATACTTGGATTCGATAATTGCTTTCTATCGGGAAAGAGAACGAAAGATACAATTTGAAATTGTCCCCTCGTTTGTAGATGCTAACTTGCTCAAACAACTATCAGATCGGGGCTTTTATCAGTCTGGATTTCATACCTCAACTTATATAGAACCGAAACTTTTTAATGATCAACTTCCAGAACATATTCGTATTCAGGAACTGAATGAAGATCAATTTGAAACCTATGCCATGATTCATTGTAGAGGTACTGGATTACCTGACAATGGTATCGCACCGGTAGCTGCAAACAACAAGGTATTATTTAACCGAGCAGGCTGGAAGTTCTTTATTGCATATGTGAATGATGAGCCAGCTGCAGCAGCTGTAATGTATTTAAAGGATGATATAGCGTCGCTGACTTTTGCAGCGACATTACCGGCTTTTAGAGGGCTTGGCTTACATCAATTACTATTGAAGAGAAGAATTGAAGAAGCGAAACAAAACAACTGTAGACTTGTTGTAGGGCAATGTAATTTCTTATCTCAAAGCCATAGAAATATGGAACGGATTGGAATGAAGATCGGTTATATTAGAACTAAATGGACTGAAAGATAAGTTGTGGGCTGTTCAAAGAAGAATGAACGTCGTATAACAATGTATTCACGCGGCGGGCTGGCTGACGTCGTCCCTTGGTCCGCCCGAGGCATTTTCGAGGAAGTGTATCAGGCAGACAACCCTGCGAACCTAACCGCAGTTGCGGCCGCCCCCGTTGGGGGCTTAAGGTTCTCGGGTTCGTGAATACTGAGAACGTTATAGGAAATCAACGCAATATCGGATAAAAAATATTTATAAATTTAGAGGGGACTATAGAATGAATCCAATACTAATTGATTTTCCAAACCAATTTACAACTGAAAGGTTATTGATTAGAGCACCTCTACCTGGTGAGGGAAAGGTAGTGTATGAGAGTATATTATCCTCGATCAATGAGCTCAAGGAGTGGTTTTCGCTTTTTGCACAGAACGAACATTCCGAACAGTCAATCGAAGAAATTCTACGAGAAGAACATGTAAAGTTTATTAAGAGAGAATATCTTAGATTTTTGATATTTGATAAAGAAACTGAACAATTCATTGGTTTATCTGGATTGTATAAGCCAGATTGGGAGATACGTAAATTTGAAATCGGATACTGGATTGATACACGTATGAGCGGAAAAGGGTATATGACTGAAGCAGTTCAAGGAATTACCAATTTTGCCTTTACAGAGTTGAAGGCTAGAAGACTAGAAATTCGTTGTGATACTTTAAATTATAAGAGTAAGGCGATTCCAGAACGATTAGGCTTTCAATTAGAAGGAACATTAAGATGTAATGATTTATCAGCAGATAAGAGTCAGGTAAGAGATACTCATATATACGCTCTAGTAAAATAATTAGTGCTAGCGGCTCGAGAAGGCGTTGACATCCTATAACACCGCGTTCACGCTTCGGAGCATTCGCCACTCGGTCCGCGAGATGTATTTTCAGGGAGTAGAATCAGCGGATAACCCTGCACCGGCTAAGTCTGTCGACCCGCGCTTACGAGTTAAGCTGGTGAGGGCCCGTGAATGCCTGAACGTTAAGTGAAATTACTGCAGACAACATTACAAACCTTATTTAAATAAAAATAACAAAAAAATCTATAAAAGCGTTATAAAATGAGTTATACTGAGGTAAGAATAAGTAAGGAGCCGTGCGCTAACACGACTCCAAAGTACAATAACTGCATAAAGAGCAGTCGGCCACACATCAGTCAGGTCGCAGAATAGACCGTTTCCTTAGGCAGGGCGGTCTATTCCTTTTTCATGTAGGTAAGCAATGCCAGAATGAACATGCCGAACATGAACATTAAGGAAAGTGCATCTTTGACCTCCATGGGCATCACGTCCCTTCTGGGAGATTAGCCGACCGCTCTTATAGCCGTATATTGTACTAGAAAATTATAACATCTAAGACATGATCAAATACCATTAATATACTATAATTATCTAGAATACATAGGAAACAAAAGCGTATATGAGAAATGTAAACACACAGAAGGCAGTAACATCACTTAACAATGCTGCGGGGCATTCGCCCCTTGGTTGTCAGAAGCAAACTCATAGACATAGATTCAGACAACACACGACCCGGCCTAAGATAAGAGTTATCTAAGGCCGGGTCGCGTCATAGATGCGGAACGTTAAGTGAATTTGCTTGAAATTAATTGAAAAATCGGAGGAACATTAAGGTGAGCATATCGTTTAGACACTCTGCTGGATTTGGGAAACGAATTGAATATTATTTGATAGGTCTGATGCTTAAAGAAGGAATAGATGTTTACGTTCCTTTAGTGGATGACAATGCAATCGACGCCATAATAAAAAAACAAGATGGTAGTTACATTGAAATACAAATTAGAGCTAGATCTCAAGATGTGAATATGGGAGATGCTGCATTGTTCGCAGCCATAAGTCATAAAGATCGAGATAATTATTATTTTGTTTTTTATTCAGAGAGATTGCAAAAGACGTGGATAATGTCTTCGGAAGAGTTTATAAAAGAAGCGGCATTGAATAAGTCTGGTAAGAATATAGGTAAACGATCAATCTGGTTCAATGGAACAAAAACAGACAAAATCACTAAAGAAAAAATTGAATATGCTAAGGAAAGATATGATAAGTACCTTGTAAATGACTTTAGTCAGTTTTATTAGAGTTTTCGCGGAAGAAGCAATAAAAGAATATTGAAAGAATATCCAATCGTTTGTGAGCAGCGCCAAAGAAGCGTTAACCTCGTCTAACACCATATTCACGCATCGGGCATTCGCCCTCGGTCCGGCAGAAGATATTGGCAAGGAAGCAGAATCAACCGGACACATCCGCACCAAAGAAAGAAGGTCAATGAAAATTAGTTACCTTCAATGGATACAAAACTGGTATGAGAGTCAATGTCTGCATATGAGGAGATCTGCAGGACTCTATATTTCCATTTACACGATTTGTTAGATCTTAGTCCTAGACAGCCATGACTTTTGAGAATAAGAACTTTGGAGGGGCAGCAGTTAAAGCCGGTTTCCCTGTTGAACAACAATGAGCCCTTTCATGAGAAAGGTCCCGTTGTTGTTCCTGTTCATTTTACAAATCCGGCATTCACAATACCGAAAAGTACTTTATCGGAGCAATCCATTTCTTCAAAATCAGAACCAATAGGTAAAAGAATAGGTTGTTGTAAGAGGACAAAAACATAAATTCATTGAACTTCGCGCTGGTCGCGTTTTTTTTTGATATAAGAATGCATGTTCTTGTAAAACCGTCCGGATTCTGACCGAACAATTAGACGCCGAAGGCTAACGCTGTGTCACTATAAGCGAGCTGTTGAAATCGTCGGATGCAGCTGCAGAGGAAAGAGTATAAGTTGGTAAATGTAGGCTATGAGAGTTGTGAACGACTCGATCTTCTGCATATTCGCGGATGATGGAGTCGTTTTTTTGTGAAATCTGAATCGTTATGTCTAAGAAGCCAGCAAGAACAGCTATGACGTTCAGCTCAGGCGAAGCGACTGGCCTATACACGGTTGCTACGTTGAAGGAATACCTTTATAGAGGAATCGGCAGCGCACTTGTAGGTTGTTCTTTGAAGGACATGCAGGCCGCAGAAGTAAAGTTAGCCATTTTGCAGGCTAGTCCTATGGGACAGACCCTTTCCCGCAACATTGGATTTGAGGAAGAACTCACAATTCACTTATTCCAAGAAGGATTGTAAATTTTATATCCATTTTATGAATCAGATGTCAACTGTTGTTCTATAAGGAGAATGGACAATAACTGTAAAGAAAGTAAGGAGTTAAATTAATGAAGTATGTGAAACTTGGAAATATCGGCCTGGATGGTTCCCGATTCTGTCTTATGTTCGAATTTTGAAAGTGGATGCACGAATTTTGAATGGAGTAAAGCAAATTTTTCCCTAAAATTGGGAGTGCAATAAAAACAAATTTACGGAGGAGGAAAATTATGAAAGCGCTGTTACGGCCGCTACGATGATGTAAGCTGTTGGAGCCTTGGTGTTTACGAATGGTCCCGGTATGCAGTCGGGTATATCTGCAGTTCCACAGATTCTATACTTTGACAGGTTAAAAACCAGGTAAATATGCCACATCATAACGTTGGGCGTTTATCAAATTGACAATGTGTCCGATTACGATCTGGGTAAGCCGTGGGCCACCGGATCGAAAAAAAGGTGGATTTTCAATGATGTCAAAACGATTTGGCAGAATGCTCGCGTTCCTCTGTTGCTTGGTAATGGTGACGTCACTAATGCCTACCAGCTTTGCCGCCGCCACTGACAATAACGAGTATACAGAAGCACTTAATGGCGACAGCAGTTCTACAACTCTTACAAGCTTGCAGGCAAATGAAACGCCGACCGCCATTTTTGGAACTCCCGAACTCGGATCAGACGACCCGTTATGGGCTCAGACAATGGAGCATCTCATCAACAAAAGCACTGTTCCCGGCGACCCCAGACCCCATGCCACGGGCACAGCCAGGATCCTTTGGGACCAAGACTATCTGTATGCCCGCGTAGTTGTGGAGGACAGCAATCTATATCGGGGACCCGGAAATGATTACCAGTACGACAGCCTGGAGTTTTATGTTGGCTCTGGAACACAAGGCGCAAATCAATGGCGCATCAGCGCGACGGGCGTGTTTTCAGGGCAGAGCGCTCCAGGCAGAGCTGCGTGGACTGAGATCACGGACACAGGATATATCGTGGAGATGAGAATACCTAAAAGAACCTTGAACTTGCAGGCAGGCCCGTTTACCTTTGAAGTTTATATCAATAACTCGACGGAAAAGGGCGGTGACCGCTATGAAGTCGTTTCCTGTTTCGGAACTCCGGACGCGGCTTATAACAGCGCTGCTTCTTATACAAACAGCCTGAATCTCATTGCCGCTAGTGGAGCGGACGACAGATTCTCAATCACCGCCACGGCGGGATCGGGCGGCCGAATAACGCCGAACGCACCCGGCGATGTTCTGAGAATAGCTAGCGGCTCAGACAAAACCTTTACGGTTACCCCCGATTACGGCAAAATTGTAGATACCGTAAAGGTAGACGGAGAGGACGCAACTCTATCCGATGATGGCACTTATACCTTTTCAAATGTTGTCGCTAACCATACCATTCAAGTGACATTCAAAAATGATTCGACCGCGGAGCTGCTCCCCTTTATCGTATGGAATGACAACTTCGCCCGTGGCGAGTATACAACGGCTGTCATCATTGACTTAGGCGAGGGCAGGGCGGCGGAAGGCTCCAAGCTTAATCCGGACTTGTTTACCGTCTCGGCTAGGAACACAACCCTGAACGGCGACTCGGTAACCTTTGAAGGGACGCGCAAGATCACAAGGGTATACGCCAATGACGAACCGAAGGTACGCGGCTATCTGGGGACGGTAAGCCGTTCACCGGATTATCAGGACGGACTGGAACGCGGCCGTTACATCGTAGTTGAGTTTGAGTTTTATTCAGAGAGCGGCGGCAATATAACACTGGATGGCAGCATGAACTCAACAAAACAGGTTTACAGCATCGTTCAAAACGGCGATTTCGTACTGACAGAAGGGGATCCGCTTAACTATGTGGTTTTTGAACAGGAAAAAGTTGTGAATCCGATCCTTGACCAGTTTACAACACCTACGGGCAATTCGGTCAATCGCGCGCTCTACCTTCACAAGGATGAAAACGGTGAGGTGTCGCAAGGATTGCCGCTGTATGTCTATACTCACGGCAGGGGACGCGGCGGCACAAACGCTGCGACTGACCAGAAAGCGGCCATGAAATCCGCCAACGGCGCGGTCGCTCTGATGAAGAAAATGGAACAAGATCCCGAAAAATACGCCAGCCATATCCTGAATATTTCCTATAATGGCACGAGTACTCCCTCCACGGCCAATGTAAAGAAGGTTATTGACGACCTGGTTGCCAGCGGCGCAGTAGACCCTAACCGTATATACGCGGCGGGCTTCTCATGGGGCGGTCAGTATACGAACAGCTTAGTTAACGCTTATCCCGGCTTCTTCGCGTCCGCCGCACCTATGTCTCCGGTAAGCGGCTCACCGAACGCGAATGCCAACTACGTTCACACCAACCTGGCCTATTGGATGTTTATCAATCAGTATAACGTTGGAGGATACCAGACTAACCTCGATAACTTCATAAGCACCAATATGCCGAAAATGATCAACGCGAGAGCTTCGCGCTTTGAGAGCAATGAGGCTCTTGTATGGCCTTACAATCAATTTGATCAGCCGAATCAGAGACCGAATCCGAACAACTCACCTGTCCTGAGTGATGCAGTGGCGCACGAAGTTGAAGCGGCAGTTCTTTACAACGAGATAACGATGGGGACTTGGAGCATCGCGCCAACAGCGCAATCCTCTAACTTGCCAGCTTGGAACAATGACTACACTGACGTCTTTGATTGGATGTTCGCGCAGACCAAAGCAAACAATCGGCCTGTTGCCGGATACGGTTCACCTGTACTCGGCACAAACGACAAACTGTGGGAGCAAGCTGCGGAGTTTGACATAAACAACAGTAGCGCACCCGACCAGAAGATAGGCCCCAAGGCCACCGGCAAAGCCAAAGTGTTTTGGGACGAAGACTTCCTTTATGCACGCGTTGTGGTTACCGACCCGAATGTGTGCGTTGGTAACACGCCTGGCACTGAGCACATGACCGACAGTGTGGAATTTTATGTCGGTGAAGGAAGCAGAGGCTCAAACCAGTGGCGTATTGGCGCAAGCGGTATTTTTTCAGGTCAAGCCGCTCCAGGCCGCGACGGTTCGGTTGTACGAACTGACACCGGGTATATTGTGGAAGTGAAGATACCTAGAAGAACCATTGAATTCACGAACAATTCCCCGATTACGTTTGATGTGTACATCAATAACTCAACTAGTGCCGGCAATGATCGTTATGAGGTTGTATCCGGTTTAGGCCAACCCGACGCGGGGTATGGCAGTTCTGACAGCTTCAAGAATAGCTTGCTGCTGTCTGGGGGCTCCACGGTGTCCAGACACCCCGTTACCGCCACGGCAGGATTAAACGGCACAATCTCGCCATCCGGCTTGATCCGGGTAGCTGACGGCGGAAGCCAAACCTTTACATTCACTCCTATCGGCGGCTATGTCGTGGATACCGTAACTGTAAATGGTGCGTCTGTAGAGATTGCAAACAATACCTATACCTTGGAAAACGTGAACACCGATGACAAGGTAATCCATGTTACATTCAAACCCGATCCGACTGCAACGTTGTTTAACTTTATCGTATACAACGATAACTTTGCCACCGGAGAATTTACCACAGCCGTTATCATCGATCTGGGCGCAGGAAATGAAGCTGTGGGTGCCGACCTTAATTCAAACCTGTTTACAGTATCGGCGAGGAATACTCTGCTGAACGGCAACCTGGCCTATCAAGGCACACGCACCGTCAATAGAGTATACGTCAATGACGAACCTAGACCAAGAGGGTATAAGGGTGTGAAGCAGAACTCCCCTGATTATCAAGCTGGACTTACTAAAGGTCGCTACATCGTTGTAGAATTGGAATTTAGGACATTAACCGGCGGACAGTCCACTTTGGAGGCATCCAATTCCACCGTCCAGAATTACAACATTGTATATAGTGGCGATATCAAGCTTGATGGCAAGGCTGCCATTGGCAAGTCGACTTTCGCACAGTCTGGAGTTGTCAATGAAATCATAGACAAATTTGAAGTTGGTCCCAAAATTGACAACGCAGAAGCGATGCAGTATGGACTCTATATTCATAAGGACAGCAACGGTGTCCCGGTAAAAGGGCTTCCCCTTTACATCTACGCTCACGGTTCTACCCGCGGCGGTACACAGGACGGGGATACCTTCGCGCCCATCAGATCCGCCAACGGAGCCATCGCGCTTATGAAAAAAATGGAGACGAACTCCGAATATGCTAGTCATATAATCGCTTTGCGCGCTCAAAACAACGTTCAGGCAACGGCCGCTACCTTAAAGGCTTATATCGATGATCTGGTAAGCAAGGGACTTGTTGACCCCAATCGTATTTACATGGCAGGCTTCTCTATGGGAGCCGCTTATACTAATACTTTCTTGACGACATATCCCGACGTGCTCGCAGCCGCGGCGCCTATGTCTTACCCACCTTCAATCAACGCGAAACAAGCCGAAACTCTTAAAAACTTTGCATACTGGTCATTCGTTAACACAACTGATTCTCCATCTATAAAAACAGGGGCGGAAACTTTTATAACGAATATAATACCCCTATTGGAAAACGCTAGGCACACGTTCATCGACAGAAATGAAATATTCGTTTGGCCTTATGACCAATGGACAAAGGCGGAAGCGCCTATTAATGGAACCAATTGGATTCCTACTGGCCATGAAATGGAAG
The DNA here is from genome assembly GCF_001685395.1 of Paenibacillus yonginensis. Taxonomy (NCBI): domain Bacteria; kingdom Bacillati; phylum Bacillota; class Bacilli; order Caryophanales; family Paenibacillaceae; genus Paenibacillus; species Paenibacillus yonginensis. Next base: position 1,763,999 of record NZ_CP014167.1, read on the forward strand.
CTTCAGTTCTTTGGAACAATATTTCAGGCTACACGGATACGTTGTCCAATGTAGGTTCCGACAAGGAGTGGAGCCTTAAACCTACGGCGCAGTCCTCTAACTTGCCGGCTTGGAACAATGACTACACTGACGTCTTTGAATGGATGTTTGCGCAGAGAAAAGCGGACGTACCTGGTGCTCCGGGCAGCTTCAAGGCGGCGGCGGGCGACGGACAGGTCACATTGAGTTGGACTGCTCCGGCTGATGATGGGGGCAGCGCGATATTGGGTTACAAGGTCTGGTATGGCAGCGTGACGCCGGTCACACTAGATGCGAAGGCCACTCAATATACCTTCAAGAGCCTGAAAAATGGCCAAAGCTACACCTTCAAGATCGTTGCAGTGAGCGCGAAGGGCGACAGTGCGGAGATAAGTGCGACGGCGACGCCGACGACTTCCTATGTACCCAATCCTTCTGGCGGCAATTCGGCCAACACCGGCAATACAGGCAATACAGGCAACACCGGAAATACGGGCAATACGGGCACCGGGACAGACACTGGATCGTCGAGGCCGACCTACACAGTGAACACACCGAAGGATAAGCCTGCGGTCACGGACAAGAACGGCAACACCATCCTGCCCGGCGGCGGCGAGATTGCGACCAAGGGCGGGACGAAGATTGAGGTACCCGAAGGCACGACTATAGACTCAAACGGTAAGGTGACCATTCCGGCGGGCAAGAGCGCCGAAGTGACACTACATGGCGGCGCGAGTGTCGGCTTAGACAACGGCTTGTCGCTGAACATCCATGGGGGTACGGAGTTTGTGTTCGATGACGACACCCCGCTTGGCTTCCTCGTGATGTCGGGCAATCCTTTCAGGGATGTCAACATGGACGACTGGTTCTACAGCTACGTAAACTCCGCCTACACATACGTTCTTTTCATCGGCACGACGTCCACGACGTTCTCACCAGGAAACCCAATGACGCGTGCGATGTACGTGCAGGCACTGGCCAATCTTGAGAACGTAAACCGCTCCGGCTATACGAGTTCCCGCTTTAGCGACGTGACGGAGGGGCAGTGGTACACGGCGGCAGTCGAGTGGGCGGCCGAAAGCGGCATAGTCAACGGTAAAAACGCAGACCTGTTTGATCCCAATTCACCGATAACGCGCGAGCAGATGCTGGTGATGCTGTACAACTACATGAAGTACAAGGGCTATGAGCTACCTGAAAGCCAATCTAAGCCCTTCGCGGACGAGAGTGAGATCAGTTCATGGGCGTTGGAGGCCGTTCAGGCACAGCGGGGCATCGGCATTGTATCAGGCAAGCCGAACAACTTCTTTGACCCCCAAGCCACGGCCACCCGCGCTGAAGTTGCTACGATCTTTATAAAGTTCATCGAATATCTGGCTAAGTAAAAGCATAAACAGAAAAATGCGGACCCTTGCGTCTGGGCAATATCCAGATGCAAGGGTCCGCATTTTATTTTACTAAGAAAATCTCCAGTAGGATGTGCTAAACACACGACAGTAGAAAAGGACCTTAGTCTATGCCTGCTGGGTGCCGCTGTCGATGCACGTGCTATCCACGTGCTATCAATGACGGTCTGATACCTTCATTAATTCCTCGGTTACAAATTAGTTGATTTTTCAGATGGATTTTGGAACAACTGGAATACTCAAATAAGGATCAATGAAGTATCAGTAATATAGGTCATCATCAAAAGAACTTCTGATTTGATAAATACTTATATAAGTAAAGTCGAAGAGTATTTCCTGAGAAAAAAATCCTGACAAATTATTTTTTATAAGATATGAAGGAAAGAAAGGTTTCGGTCGGCAAATTTTACAATTGTTTTTTAGGAATCTAGATAGATTTGCCAAAAAGGTTTCATTTATTTAAAGGGGGGAATTGTGTCATTTTATCAACAACCGACATAAGGGGGCGGCTGTATGCAAGCTTTTTCAGGTTGATATACATATGTACAAAATACGAGTTTTGTGAATAAGTAGTATCGGATAAGAAAAAGGCCAGCTTCAAACTGGCCAAATTCGTACTTTCGCACCTTATTCTTTTAACTCCAAATATCCAGATAACTCGAGCATTTATTCCTGGTTATAACCACTGTCTTGAACTCTTTGAATCTGTGCAATTCTTTTTAAATCTGTGCAATTATCGTTCATAATAATCACGCAATCCACACATCATTACATTATTAATAATCGAATAATCGCTTTGAATCCAATTGGCTTTGTTGGTCTTATTAACAAACCCTTGATCATTGCCTTTGGAATCAGGTTGTTTGGTTCGATTCACACACAGCGACTTTCAATTTGGAACTGTTCCGTGAACTTTAAAGCGTTCTTCATCCTTGAATTTATTTTTTGCATTTCGATTTCTTGCATTCTTGCATTGTTGTAATCTGCTCCCAACATTTAATGAAAACGCTTACCAAAACTGCTCCTGCCAAACCTGCCAAATCCAGCCTGGCCCATTCCAATCACATTCAATCCATGATCCCTCAGAACCGAATTGCCGAATTGACCTGATGAAGCTTGCTCCCTACAACGGAACAACGGAAGCCTACCACCAGATCCCGGTGTTTCTGCTTCTCGTGATCCCCTGCTCTGTAACAGAATAAAAATCCGCCTCCTTTCCTATCTCCCTGCACTTTTGACAGCATCAGCACTTGTATTGACAATGGCAATAACGCCTAGTATTGAGAGGCCATCCTCCTGGATCATCGGTAAGTTCTCATAATACTAATGCCAATGGAATCTCGGGAAAAATCAAACAAGCCTACACGGCAGTGGCTGCGCCCTGTTAGGTAGGCTTGTTCTTTCCTCTAACCCTTATCGTCCTCTCAACCTGTCCGGACCAGGCACCCTTTCTACGGACCTAAACCCGCTGCTGTTCCCCTGCATGTAGGCATAAACGAAAATACCGGTCCGCATTATAATAACAAATATCCTGCACCATCTGTCCAAGGAACGGAAGATCCCGCGGCGCTTCTCCGTTCGCAGCCCAGCCCCCTATCAAATTACACAGCACCCGGCGGAAATACTCATGGCGCGTGTACGACAGGAACGATCTGGAATCCGTGAGCATGCCCACAAAGCAGCTCAGCAGGCCGAGATTAGACAGTGACGTGAGCTGCTTGAGCATGCCGTCCTTCTGGTCGTTATACCACCAGCCAGAGCCGAATTGCACCTTCCCTTTGATGCCCTCGCCCTGGAAGGAGCCAACCATCGCGGCCAGCACATCGTTTTGCGAACTGTTCAGGTTGTAGAGGATCGTCTTCGGCAGCTCATTCGTACGTTCCAAACCGTCAAGCAGCTTGTATAAACGGTCTGCATAAGTGTTATCTCCGATCGTATCATAACCCGTATCCGGACCGAGCTCGTGAAACTTGCGCGAATTCGGATTGCGGATCGCTCCGATATGCAGCTGCATGGTCCAGCCAAGCTCTGCATATTTGCGTCCGAGCGCAAGGAACAAAGCCGTCGTATATTGATCGCATTCCAGGCTGGTTAACGTCTGTCCATTCAGCCGTCTGTTAAAAATATCCTCCAGCTCAGACGGCGCAGCCTCCGCATAAGGCAGATGAGTGAACCCGTGATCGGAGATCAGGCAGCCCTGCTGATCGAAATAATCGGCCCGCTCGAGCAAAGCACGTTCCATAAGGGCATAAGACGTGATTGTAAACCCGGCAGCCTGCTCCAGTTGCTTAACATAATCCGGAAAAGAGTCCGCCCCGATCTGCAGCGCTTTATCCGGCCGGAACGTTGGCGTCACCCGGGTGGCAAAAACCGCATCCCCTTGGCCGCCCTGTCCCAGTCCCTGTTCCCGACCCGCCTGCTTCTGGCTTGCGGAGATTCGGGCATGATGGGCCAGATCATCCGCCGGATCATCGGTGGTGCAGACCCATTTGACCTTGGAGCGTGTGATCAGCCCCTGCGGCTTGAATTCATCTTGAGCCAGCAGCCGGTTGCAGTGATCGTAAATGTCCCGCCAATTGCCCGGCTGAAGCTGCTCTTCTACGCCAAAATACGTTTTGAGCTCCAATGCAGACCAGTGGTAAAGCGGATTGCCAATCGTATAGGGAAGCACTTCGCTCCACTTGGCGAATTTCTCTTCATCCGAAGCACTGCCGGTAATATATCGCTCCTCTACGCCAAACGTTCTTAAAGCCCGCCATTTGTAATGGTCCCCGCCCAGCCATACGTCCGTGATGCTGGTAAACGGCTGATTATCCGCGATCAGCTTAGGGTCCAAATGACAATGATAGTCGATAATCGGCATGCTTTTGGCATACTCATGATAGAGTAAACGTGCTTCCTCCGATTGCAGCAGAAAATCCTCATGAATAAAAGGTTTCATGTCCCGGGTTCACTCCTTTTTTAGATACTTCTCCAAGGTTCTCCGTACGGCGCCCGGGCCTTCCAGCATTTCATGGAACAGGCCCTCGATCTTCTCGCCCAGTCCAACTTCATACAGCCGCACGCCAAAGAGGCGTTCCTCCTCCAAAATACCGCGCACCGCAGACGTCTTGGCGCCCAGCGTCGTCCCGCTTAAATGCTTCTGCAGCATCTCCAGCAGCGGGTCCGGACTGATCCGCATTGGCTTGCCTTCATCGTCCACCCCCAGCAAATACCGGCACCAGGCGGCAATCGCCAGCGGAATGCCCGTCAGCTCAGCCGGATTCAGGTCTTTGCGGTCCCGGTAAGACTTGATCGTCTCCCCGAAGCGGATGCCAACCTTCTGCGAGGTGTCGGCAGCGATCCGCTGCGGCGTATCCGGAATAAACGGGTTAGGGAAGCGTTCCTGCAGCACCGTATCCAGAAACGCTCTCGGATTCAGGATGCCCGGGTCTACGACGACCGGCAGCCCTTCGTCATAACCGATCTTTTCCACCAAGCGGCGCAGCGTATCATCCTTCATTTCGTCCGCTATCAAGCTGTAACCCAGCAGACAGCCAGTGACGGCCAGCGCGGTATGCAGCGGATTGAGGCAGGTGGTCACCTTCATCGTCTCGACCTTGATCACCGTATCCCGGTCTGTGAAGATGACGCCGGCTTCTTCAAGCGGAGGGCGCCCGCCCGCAAACTTGTCTTCTATCACCAGATATCCGCTGCTCTCGGCATTCACGAAAGGGGCGTTAAACGAACGACCGCCGCCTCCGATCATATCCATACCCGCGATCCCCAGCTGCTCCAGCTGATGCTTAATCTTCTCCGAAGGGCGCGGCGTGATTTTATCGATCATCGTCAGCGGGAACGCTACCCGGCTTTCATCCTCCAGATAGGTGAGAAAATTCGGCTCGACCCACCCTTTTTCAGCCCATTCCTTTGCAATCGCTACGATACTGCTCATCAGCTTATCCCCGTTATGGGAGCAGTTATCCAGGCTGACGAACGTCAGCGGATACGCTCCTGCCAGATAACGACGGTAGGCAAGCGAAGCTATTTTGCTCATCAAATGTTCCGGCCGCTCCGGCCCGTTAGCCATATCTTTGCGAACGCTGTCCAAATATTCGCCGTCCGCGCCCGTCAGAGAATAACCTTTCTCCGTAATCGTGAAGCTGACCATTTGCAGACCCGGATGTTCAAAAATCTCCGCCAGCCGCCGGTCGTCCTGCTCCCGCTGCGGATCAGCCCCGAGCACTTCGGCAATGCTGGCAACCACTTTCTTCTGGAAATCGCCGTTAGCGTTCATCTGCACCAGCAGGGTCAGCTGGTCATGCGGTTTATAGAGCTTGTCGATGCTCTCCATATCATGGGGAACAACGGATATGATGCCCGTTTCCGCTTTGCCAGTGTCCAGCAGCTTCTGCTGGCAGTTCGCCACAAAAGCCCGAAAAATCTGACCCAAGCCAAAATGAATCCACTGCGGATTCTCTTCCGTGTTCCTCACCATCTGCCCGATGTCAAACTGGGGAAGCTCCACGCCCACGGACTGCCAGCCTGATTCATCAGCAAGGCCGCTCAAAGATAAGTGAAGCATTTAATTCACCTTCCCTGCGTTTTCCAGACTGTCCCAGACGCCGAGCAGGTACATAACGCCCAGCGCTCGGTCGTACAGACCATAACCCGGGCGGCAGTTGGCCTCTTCTCCCCACAAATGACGGCCGTGATCCGGACGGACATAACCGGTGTATCCGTTTTCATAAAGAGCCTTAACAACCTCCGGCATATCCACGCTGCCATCGCGGCCGCGGTGGGACACCTCAATGAAATCGCCGTTCTCGAACACTTTCACATTCCGGATATGCGCAAAATGAATCCGATCCGCAAATTCACGAATCATCGCCGGCAGATCATTGTCCGGATTGGTTCCCAGTGAACCCGTACAGAACGTAAGGCCATTATAAGGACTATCCACCGCGTCCAGCAATCGGCGGATCGTATCCCGGCTGCGGATAATACGCGGCAGTCCAAAGATCGGCCAAGCCGGATCATCCGGATGGATCGCCATTTTAATATCGACTTCTTCGCAGACCGGGATGATCCGCTCCAGGAAATATTGCAGATTCTCGAAGAGACGCTCCTCGGTCACATCCGCATAAGACGCAAACAATTCATCGAGCTTTTCCAGCCGTTCCGGCTCCCAGCCCGGCATAGTGAACTTGCCTGCGCCCTGCAGGATCCGGTCAACCATTTCACTCGGGTTGTCGGTAATGGCAGCCTTTTCATAGAACAGCGCGTTTGAGCCGTCCGGCAGCTGCTTATACAGCTCGGTCCGCGTCCAGTCGAACACCGGCATAAAATTGTAACAGATCACCTTAACGCCTACCCGGGCCAGCTTGCGGATCGTATCGATATAAATGTCAATATAATGATCACGGCTCGGCCTTCCGATTTTGATATCGTCATGCACATTTACGCTCTCCACCACAGCCGTGCCGAAGCCTTTACTTGTAATCTGATCGGTGGCTGCTTGAATCCGCTCCATCTCCCAAACCTCTCCGGCCACTTTATCGTGCAGGGACCAGACGATGCCCCTTACACCCGGTATTTGCCGGATATGATCCAGGGTAATATTATCATTCCCTTCGCCGTACCATCTCCACGTCATCTTCATTGGCCATACCCTCCCAATTGCTCAAAAGTCTTGTATACAAGATTTCTCCTGAATCATAAAATACAAAAAGAATGCTGTCAATAGACCTATACAAACACCTTAATAAAACTCAAAAAAACATGAAAAGTGCTCAAATTTCTACTATTTATGCTGCCAAAGATTTCTTTTATTCTTAGCAGGTTTATTGTATATTCGTTGTATACTAGTTTAAAATCCGATCCCCATAGGAGCTCATATGTCCACCAAAAATGAAATCAAAAACGAAATCATGAACGCGCTCAAACAAGAAATTATCACTTTAAAGCTGAAGCCCGGAAGTATTCTGAGCGAAACCGCATTGTCCGAACGTTATCAAATCTCCAGAACGCCGCTTCGTGATGTCCTGAAGCAGCTCAGCCTGGAATCCTATATAGACGTTTATCCCAAAAAAGGAAATATGGTTTCCTTTATTGACCTGGAGTCGGTGGAGCAGATGATTTTTCTGAGAAGTGTCCTGGAGAAAGAGATTATGAACCATCTAAGTACCACTCACCTGCCGCTCGCAGGCGTTCATGAATTGAAAGAGATTCTGAACCGGCAGCAGGCGGCCATTCAACAGGACGATGCTGCGGAAAAATTCCTTCACCTGGATGACGCTTTCCACCACGCCCTGTTCCGGCTGGCCGGCCGTGAGTTTCTGTGGAATCTCATCCAGCAGTTTAACGTGCATTATGCCAGGTACCGCAGGCTGCACATGCTCAAGAAGGAGAAGCTGGAGGACATACACGCTGAGCATCAGCAGATGCTTGATTATCTGATTCATCAGGAAACGGACCGGCTTGACGAATTGATCCAGCATCATTTGCGAGAGGACATTAACTCCCGTTATCTGCAGGAGAATTTCTCGGACTATATTAAGGCTTGACTGAAGCAAGCAACAAATAAAAGGTCATAAACTCTATCTGAAGAGAGAAAGTTTATGACCTTTGCTGACTTGCATCTGCTAGTTCCCCTAATGGCGCTTAAAGCTCATTCTGATCCAGCAGTTCACTGGCTTTCAGAGCAGGCGTTGGCGTCAAGAGTTCTCCGTTAAACGGCTTAATCGCTTCACCTTGGGACACTTTCTCGGGCCAATTAGGATTGGCTAAGGCAATTTTGGCCAGTGCTGCCAAGTCCCCGCCTTGATTCAGGGCTTGTTCTACCTCTTCGGCCGTGCTAAGACCTCCGTTCACGATTACGGTCGTATTGCCATATTTGCGGGCCAACTCCGCCAGGGTGTACGGGTTATCCTCGAATGCAGGAGCCAGCGAATTGTATTCATAAACGTGAAGATAATCCACCCCGGCATGTCCCAAGCTTTCAAAGATCACTTTGGCATCCGCTTCTCCATTTGGCCACTTATAAAGATAATTGTTCATTTTGGCCTGTGAAATTCTTATACCAACGGTAAAATTAGAGCCGGTCCGGGACTTTACGGCTTCTATTGTTTCTATCAGGAAACGAAGTCGATTCTCCAGACTGCCGCCGTATTCATCCGTTCGCTGATTCGTATAGGGCGTCAAAAACTGATCATGTAAAAAACCATTGGCGCAATGGATCTCAACGCCGTCAAACCCGGCTCGCTGTGCCCTTTCTGCCGCGGATTCAAAACCGGAGATGATTTCTTTGATCTCCGCCTGGCTTAGTGCTTTTGCCTCCGGATAAGCCCCTCCGGGACCATATAGGGCAATTCGATTACCTTCCGGCTGATAAGCGGACGGACCAACCGTCCCTTCCCGGTGTGCATTTCCTTGCGAAAGAGCACCAGCATGTGCGAGCTGCGCGATGATTTTACTGCCGAATTGATGGACGGCGTCCGTCACCTTTTTCCAGGAAAGAAGCTGTTCCTCGTTGGTTAAACCCGGCTGGTTCAGCGAGCCTTGGCTGTAATTATCGTCTGTATAAACAGATTCCGTAATCAGCAGACCAAAGCCTCCCTTCGCAAAACTTGCGTAATAACGGGCCATTTCTTCAGTTGCCAGTCCATCTGGTGTTGCAGAGACTCTTGTCATTGGCGCCAGAACCACCCGGTTCTTTAAATGAAGTTCGCCCAAACGGTAATCCGTTAATACTTGTTGATTTGCAGCCATCTTTCCCCACTCCTTTGAAGTTATAAAGCTTGATTTATTGACTACTCGGTCAAGAAAAAAACAAAAAAATAATTACCCTTTAAAATCGTTATGAATAGACTTAGACAATCATCAAGAAAACTCAATTCTTGACCACGTGGTCAAGAAAAGAGGCAAAAAAATGGCTTACCACAAACTTTAGTTATGTACTAAGCCAAAAGCTGTATTCAAAACGGATTCGATCCGTTCGGCAGGAGCTCCCGTCTTCTCAAGGATACGAACGCCGCGCAAGGTGTTCGCTAAATGTTCGGCTAATGCCTGGCTTGTAAAGCGTGTCGTAATTTCGTTAAGTTCCTGCCCTTTGCGAATAACCTCCTCAAGCATCATTTGAACATCGCCAAACATCTTCTCAACCTCATCCGTCACTTCCTGATCACTGATGCCGAACTCCAGCGCAGTATTCACCATCAGACAACCCCGGTGACTGCCCTCATTGGACGAACAAAGCGACTTGGACTTAATGCTCTCCAGGATTTCGGTCGGCGTCCCTTCTCCGCTTGCCAGTGCTTCCAGCATTTCTTGGTTTTGAGCCCGGTACAATGCTAAAGCTCTCAGGAATAAAGTGCGTTTATCCTTAAAAACCCCGTACAAGCTTTGTTTCTTAACCTTTGTTTTGTTCGTGAGATCTTCAAAGGAAGTTGCCTTATAACCTTTATCCCAGAAAACCTCCATCGACTGATTCAGCGCTTGATCCACATCGAATTCTCTTGGTCTACTCATGAGTCCATCATAAAGGATTTTGACTCCTTGGTCAATAACATAGATAACCTTGCCCGTTCTTCGCAAAACTGTTTGAGCCAAAGGGTTACAGGTTATAAACATTAGCGAAACTGCAATCCACACATCATAAGGAGGAACTCGTATGTTTTATCACATCAAAGAACTCCAATTTCGGGCGAAGCCAGAGAAACCCGATCCGGTCTATGCCAGAAAGCTGCAGGAAGTGCTGGGCGGGCAATATGGTGAAATGTCCGTAATGATGCAGTATCTGTTTCAGGGCTTTAACTGCCGGGCTGAGCAAAAATACCGCGATATGCTGCTGGATATCGGCACCGAAGAGATCGGCCATGTCGAAATGCTGAGCACCATGATTGCCCAGCTGCTGGACGGCGCTCCCGCCGATCAGGCGGAGGAAGCGGCTAAAGATCCAATCATTGCCGCAGCGCTCGGCGGGATGAATCCGCAGCATGCGATCGTAACCGGATTAGGCGCAGCCCCAACCGATAGCAACGGTTACCCGTGGAACAGCAAATATATCGTTTCAAGCGGCAATCTGCTGGCCGACTTCCGCGCCAATCTGAACGCCGAATCTCAAGGGCTTTTGCAGGTGGTTCGTTTATATGAGCAGACGACGGACCCTGGAATCCGCGACATGTTGTCCTTTATGATTGCCCGCGACATCATGCATCAGAATCAATGGCTGGCCGCGATTGAGGAAATCGAACAGCTGGATGGTCCTATCGTTCCGGCTTCCTTCCCTCGAGAACGTACGGTGGAAGAAGCTACGCGGCAGTTCATGAATTTCTCGGAAGGCGAAGAAAGCCGTCAGGGACGCTGGGCCAGCGGACCTTTGCCGGATGGTACAGGGAACTTTGAATATGTGGCCAAACCTCAGCCAGAAGGCCAGATCCCGATTCTCGGTCCAGCTCCGGACCACCAACACAACGCCCCTGGCGTCAAACCTTATCTATCCAATCCCGGAAAATAATGAGTCACTTTAACAATAAAGAGAGACGCCGCTATGGGCGTCTCTCTTCTTAGTTGTTCATCTCTATCTTATCATTCCTTATATTCTATTCGTTAAGCGCCGTCTTCAAAGCCTCCAGATTCTGACGCATAAGACCGATATAGTCTAAACCGTCAGCTTGATCTTCGGCGGTCAAACCTTCAATCGGATTCAGAACGGCCGATTTCGCTCCGATCTCCTTGGAGATCGTATCCGCCACACTGGAAGACACCAAAGTCTCAAAGAAAATCGTCTTCACATTATGTTCTTTGGCGAAGTCTACGATTTCCGCCATTTTGGCAGCGGACGGCTCCTGTTCCGGAGACAATCCGGCGATCGGCACTTGAGTCAGGCCGTATTCCTTGGCGAGATAACCAAAGGCGGCATGCTGGGTGATGAAATCCTTCCGTTTGACGTCTTTCAGACCGTCTTTAAAGTCCTGATCGAGCTGCTGCAATTGAGCCACATAAGCGTCTGCATTAGCTTTATAGGTATCGGCATGATCCGGATCTACCTGAGCCAATCCCTGCTCAATGTTCTGTACTTCCTGGATGGCAAGTGCCGGAGACAGCCAGACGTGCGGGTCCAGTCCGCCATGGTCATGGTCATGACCTTCCTCATGTCCTTCTTCTTCCTCTTCCTCTACAAAGCCGTCCATGATATCAAGACCTTTGCTGGCTTCAATCGTTGTCAAATGTCCGCCTGTCGCACTGGAAGTTACCTGATCCACCCAGCCTTCCAGACCTGCGCCGTTATAGATCAATACATCGGCATCCGTTATTTCCGCCAAGTCTTTGGCTGTCGGCTCCCAATCATGAGGTTCGACATCCGGCGGAACCAGACTCTCCACATCGGCGAGATCTCCGGCAACGTGGCGGGTAAATTCAAACATCGGATAGAAACTTGTCTTGATTTGAAGCTTCTCGGCTGAAGTGGAAGCCGACGTTTCCGGCTGACCGGATGCGGAAGGTGTACCTTCTTGGTTAGCAGACTGGTTACTGTTATTCGAGCTGCAACCTGCTGCCAGCAGCACCACGGACAGCGATAAAGCAGCAAGCACGTGTTTCGGTGATTTCATAAATCGATTACCCCTTTTTAATCTTTGATTTTACTGATTTTTGCCATAGGCTAGAAACCCTTGTCCTCCGGAGTCGGTTTCCAACTTTATGTACCCTGTAAGCGTAAATATTACGATTAACCCTTCACATATTATCGTAATATTTACGATTTGTAAACCCTAGAGTTCGAAATTCAAAGAGTTTGCTTTCAAATAGTTTGAAAGATTTAATAAGAAACCCTTCAGCATTTGGGCAGCGGATCGGCCAGCCGGGTCCAGTCCCCTTTCAATTCCTCCGGCGTTAACAGCGTTTGATCAAGACTGTGAATGATCTCCTCCCGGTTCATATCCACGCCGATAAAGACCAGCTTGGTGACGCGGTCCCCGTATTGCGGGTCCCAGTCCGGAGAACGATCCTCTTCCCTGATCCCGTAAAGCTCCTTCTCCTCCTGGGTAAGAGCGGACATCCACAGTCCTGCGCTTGACAACTGTTTGGAGCTGCCCGCCTGGCTAAAGGAAACGGCCGTCCGGTTGCGTGTCGCCAGCCACAGCAAACCTTTGCAGCGCACGACCTCCTGCGGCCAGCGGGACACCCATTTCATGAAACGCTCCGGATGAAACGGAATTTTCCGTTTATAGACAAAGGAATGAATGCCATATTCTTCGGTTTCCGGCGTATGCTCTTCCTTCATCAGCTCTCTGATCCAGCCAGCGGATTGACTGGCTTTCTCAAAATCAAACAAACCGGTATCCATGATCTCCTTAGGGTCGATTCGTCCATAAACCGTCTTAATGATCTTCGCCCCCGGCTGAATGCCGCGTAGCACCTGTTCCAGATGCTCTAGATCTGCTTCCTCCAGCAGATCGCATTTATTGATCACCAGCACATCGCAGAACTCCACCTGTTCAATCAGCAGATTTACAATCCGGCGGTCATCCTCTTCTCCGGCTTCCTGTCCCCGGTCCTGGAGGGTTTCGCGAGAGTTATAGTCTTTGAGGAATTCCGGCGCATTGACGACTGTCACCATCGTATCCAAACGTGTCAAGCCGGTGAGATCTATGCCGTTCTCCTCATCCACATAGCTGAAGGTCTGGGCAACCGGTACCGGTTCGCCGATCCCCGTTGATTCGATCAGGATGTAATCGTATTTCTCCTCAACGGCAAGCCGCTCTACCTCTTTGAGCAGATCCTCCCGCAAAGTGCAGCAAATGCAGCCGTTGGACATTTCAACCAGCTTTTCGTCAATACGCGATACCCCTCCGCCTTCGCGGACCAGATCGGCATCTATATTGATTTCACTCATGTCATTCACAATGACTGCGACCTTCCAGCCCTCGCGGTTGTTCAGCACATGATTCAGTATAGTCGTTTTTCCCGATCCTAAATATCCGCTTAATACGGTAACCGGAATTTTTTTGGTCATTCTCTTTAACCTCTTTTCTTATTCGTAATAATTACGATTAGTTTAGATTGTACTGGCCTTATCGTTCTGAGTCAATAAATAATCTGAAAAAAGCACTTTACAAGTCCGTCTGCGTATATTAAATTATTAGCCAAATAAGTTTACTCAAGGAAACTTATTTGTTCTTGTTTAATATTTTGTCCCACGGGTAACATTAGCTCCGCTGGACAGCTGCCGGCCCGCGGAAGATGTTGTCCAATCCAGATTGACAAAGGAGAATGAGCATGTCCATCCCTGCTGTATCCGTAACAGACCTGTTTGTGTCCTATCACGGCAAACCGGCATTAGACAACATCTCTTTCACAATTAACCCCGGCACAAGGGTCGGCATTATCGGTCCCAATGGGGCCGGCAAGTCTACGCTGCTGAAATCGATACTGGGGCTGATTCCCAAAGACCACGGCGAGGTACGCCTGCTGGGCCAACCCGTTAAAGAAGTCCGAACCCGGGTTGCGTATGTCGCCCAGCGCAGTGAAATTGATTTTACCTTTCCGATCACGGTTCTGGATACCGTGCTGCTCGGTACTTACCCGGGGTTAAGCTGGCTGCGTCGTGCGCGCCGGTCTCATAAGGAATGGGCCTTCGAGTGCCTGACGAAGGTCGGCATGGCAGATTTCGCCCGAAGGCAGATCGGCGAGCTGTCCGGCGGACAGCAGCAGCGAGTTTTTCTAGCCCGGGCTCTAGCGCAGAAAGCGGAAATTTTCTGCCTCGATGAGCCGTTTGTCGGGATTGACGCCTCCAGTGAAGAAGCGATCATTGAGCTGCTGCAGGAACAGCAGCAAAGCGGCAAAACCATTCTGATCGTTCATCATGACCTCAGCAAGACAGAGGAATATTTTGATGAGCTGGTGCTGCTGAACGCCGGTTTGATTGCGGCCGGTCCCGTTCAGGAGGTATTCCAGCCCGAAATGATGATGAAGGCTTATGCGGCTCAGCTTTCTTTTTTCAAACGAAAGGAGTGAATTTGTAATGAAGTTCATTTATGCGCTGCTGGAGTACCCTTTCCTGCAAAACGCGCTCATCACTTCTGTGATGGTGGGTATCATTTGCGGCGTCATCGGCTGTTTTATCATTCTAAGAGGCATGGCGCTTATGGGAGATGCGATCTCGCATGCGGTGCTTCCGGGCGTGGCCTTGTCCTACATGCTGGGGATCAACTTTTTGATCGGTGCTGTTGTAACCGGGGTGCTGACCGCGCTGGGGATCGGGTATGTCAGCCAGAGCAGCAGGATTAAAAATGATTCCGCTATCGGCATCGTCTTCACCGCTTTTTTTGCGCTTGGGATTATTCTGATTACTTACGCCCAAAGCTCCAGCGATCTCTATCATATCCTATTTGGCAACGTCCTGGCTGTCCGGGCTGCCGATATGCAGATCACCTTCATCATTGGCCTGCTTATTCTGCTGCTTGTTTATTTGTTCTACAAAGAGCTGCTGGTCAGCTCCTTCGATCCGACCATGGCCAAAGCTTATGGACTGCCCAACCGCCTGATCCATTATTTTCTCATGACGCTGCTTACGCTTGTAACGGTCGTTTCGCTGCAGACTGTCGGCATCATTCTGGTTGTTGCCATGCTGATTACCCCGGCTTCAACGGCTTATCTCCTGACCAACAGGCTGTCGGTCATGATTCTGTTATCCTCTGGGCTTGGGGCCGTGGCCGCAGCAGCCGGCCTGTTCTTCAGTTACCACTACAACTTGGCTTCAGGAGCAGCGATTGTGCTGGCTTCGGCTGTCATGTTTACGCTGGCTTTGGCCTTCTCCCCCAAACAAGGCATACTGTGGCGGCTGCTCTTAAGCCGCAAGCGCAAAGCCAATCTGCCCGCCTGACCGCTCATGATCCATCTAATCTATTTGAATAAATGGAGGGAATGCCGATGCTGGTAAAACATAAAATGAATCCGGAAATCAGGAGATCAACCAGACTCTATGCAGCCCTTTGTTTGGCTACGCTTGTCTGTTTGCTAATGACGGGATGCTCCCCGCAATCCAGCGGTCAAAGCAGCGAACCAAACGCTAAGTCCCAAAAAGACAAACCTGTTGTATTGACGACCAACTCTATTTTATATGATATCGTGCACCAAGTCGGCGGTGACCATATCCAGCTCTATTCGATCGTGCCAGTTGGCACCGATCCCCATGAATACGACCCGCTGCCGGCAGACATCCAGCATGCAAGCGATGCGGCGCTTATTTTCTACAACGGCTTAAATCTCGAGACCGGCAACGGCTGGTTCAGCAAAATGCTGGAGACCGCCGGCAAATCTTTAGAGGATGACAGCGTAGTCGCTTTAAGCGAAGGCGTTAAACCTTTCTACTTAACCTCGGCTGGCAAAGAATCCGAACAGGACCCCCATGCCTGGCTTGATCTGGCCAACGGGATCCAATATACCCAAAATGCCCGGGATGCGTTAATCCACATGGACCCGGACAATAAATCGGGATATGAATCGAAAGCCAATAATTATATAGCTGAACTCGCGCAGCTTCACGAAGAAGCGATCAACCGGTTTGCCGACATTCCGCAGGAAAGGCGAGTTCTGGTCACCAGTGAAGGAGCTTTTAAATACTTCTCCGCGGCTTACGGACTCGAGGCTCAGTATATCTGGGAGATCAACACCGAGAACCAGGGAACTCCGGATCAAATGCAGCGGATTGTAGACATCATTAAAGACAAGAAGGTTCCGGTCTTATTTGTTGAAACAAGCGTGAATCCTCGCAGTATGGAAAGTTTGTCCGAAGCTACCGGAGTCCCGGTCAAAGCCAAGCTGTTCACGGATTCTACGGGCAAACCGGGCGAAGACGGCGACAGCTATCTGAAAATGATGCAGTGGAATTTGGATCAGATTTACAGCGGGTTGGCTCCTTCCATATCCCGCTTGAGGATCGAGTGACGGAAGGAAAGATTAAACCCTATTTTAGAGAAAAGACGCTCCTGAGGGAGCGTTTTTCTCGCAGCGCATAATATTCCCCCCTTTGATCCAACTTAAGTAAAAATACCAAACCAAGAAACGGATGAATCGATCATGACCACGCCCATGCTCTCGGATCTTGATCAGTTTCTGCACAACTGCAGCCGCTCCAGCGATTTCTTAACCGTCCCATTATCCTTCCTTCCTTCCGGCTTTAAATTTCTGTATTACAAAACGCTGATCGACGGGGATAAACTGACCAAACTTCTGGAGGGTCTTCAGGAAGCCGCTCGGGACCAAGCCATTGAAACGCTGAAGCAGTTAGTGAATAGTCTCCCCAGCGACGAGATTGAACTCACAAAGGATAGCGCCCGAATTCAAGAGGCTCTACTGAAAGGTTATTTGCTTATCCGCCAGGAGAAGGAGCCCCACTACGCTCTTGTGCCGATCCCCACCAAAAAAGGCATGCGCACCAATAACGAAACGGATATCGAATTCAGCGTAATCGGTCCCAAGGTGGGGTTCGTAGAAGATCTGGAGACCAACCTCCACCTGATCCGTGCCCAGCTATGCACGCCTGATCTGATTGTGAAAGAACTTACCATCGGCAGTGTTTCGAAATCCAAGGTAGTGATGATGTATATGGAGGGCGTAGCCAATTCCGAGAATGTGGCGAAGATGTCGAAACGGCTCTCATCCATTGATTTTGACATCGTGTTTGACACCTCCCAGCTGGACCAGCTCATTTCGGATAATTCCTTTACCCCGTTCCCGCTGTTTACGACGACTGAACGAAGAGACCGGGTGGTATACGCCCTTTCCCAGGGACAGGTAGCGGTGATCAGCGAGGGGTCGCCCTATTTCATCACAGGCCCTTCATCATTGTTTGATTTTTTCATTTCTCCAGAGGATTATTATATGCCCTGGCTGCTAGGCTCTTTTTTTCGGGTAATTCGTATTTTCGGCGTGATTTTCTCACTGTTTGCCACTGCCCTCTATGTGGCTTTCACGACCTATCATTATGAGGTTATCCCGAAGGAACTGTTAAACCGGATTATCTATTCAAGACAAAGCGTCCCCTTTCCGCCAGTGATCGAGGTCCTTTTCCTTGAAGCCACTGTTGAATTTTTGCGTGAGGCAGGAGCACGGCTCCCCAGCCGAATCGGCCAGACGCTTGGCATTGTCGGCGGGGTTGTTCTGGGGCAGGCTGCCGTAGAGGCCGCCTTTACCAGCAATATTTTAATTATCATCGTATCTCTGTCAGCTTTGACTTCTTTTGTGACGCCTATTTACAAAATGTCTAATGCCATCCGCTTTCTGCGGTTTCCGATCATTATCCTGGCCTCGCTGTGGGGGAGTCTGGGGATTGTTATCTGCCTGATATTCCTGCTGATTCATTTGTCCAGGCTTCGTTCTCTGGGCTACCCGTATACGGTTCCGCTCTTTCCGCTTCGCGTCAAGGATTTGAGGGATAGCTTCATCCGATCCTCTTACGCCCAAATTAATAAGCGGCAAAGCTATTTGAAGCCCGTTTCCAGTCAGCGTTATCAAGTCCCTAGACGAAAGCCAACGACCGACTTCGATGAGGAGTGATTAACTTGTTTGGACGATTTGGCCTTCAGCGGATAGGGGTCAGCGCCCTGTTCCTGCTGCTGCTGGCTCCGCTCTGCTCTTGCGGAACGCCAACCGTCATCAATCGCATCAAGCTGATTCAAGCTGCTGGTTATGATTTGAAAGGGCAAGAAGAAGAGATTCGCGTTAGTGCCTTGGTCGGGGATTACAAGGAGAAAGAGAAAACCAACGTCCAGTTAATGGAGGAAAGATCAAGCAACAGCTTCGATATGATTCCGGTGCTCAGCGAAGAATCCAATGATCCTATTCAATACGGGCAAATGCGTATGATGGTCTTCGGTCAAGATTATGCCAAGAGAGGAATTGGGCCTGTTCTGAATATTTTGGCAAGAGACGTTAAAATATCCAGCCGTTTGAAGCTGGCCGTATCCAGTTCCACTGCGACTGAATTGTTTAAAGCCTGCGAGAATACCCAGGAACCGCTTTATCTGATGCGAATGATCGAACAGAACAGCAAATACGCCAATCTCCCGATCCAGAATCTTCATAAAACCCTTTACAATTATTATGACGAGGGGCGGGATCTCTTTCTCCCCTCTTTCAAGGTGGATGCAGAGCAGCAGCCCCGGATCGACGGCCTGGCTCTGTTCGATGGAGACAGATGGATCGGCAAAGTTGGGAACGATCAGGCGTTATGGCTGAAAATATTAATCGAAGACGCCAAAAACGGCTCATTCGTTATCCCTATTCCCCATTCAAGTGCCCGGGTTGACAAAGTAGCCTTGATTCGGTTTGCCTCTTCAAGAACTACTTTTAAAGCTTCATCTATAAGTAAGCCTTTGGGCTTGAATGTCCACATCGAAGGACAAGTCATCGTGAAGAACATTCCGGGCGATCTTAAACTAGTCAATAAAGTGGAGGTCGAGAAGCTTGAGGACGAGATGGAGCAGTATGTCGCAGCCCGGATAGACCGCTTTATCCGATATTGCTGCTCGAAGCATATCGATCCGGCCGGAATCGGCGATTTTTTCAGAAGCACAGACAGAAAGTGGAATCCGCAAGCATTCTATGCCGTTTATCCATCTCTAACTCCCAAGGTGACCGTTCACTTGAAGATTATTCAATGCGGAAGGCAGGACTAAGCCGCCAAAGAGAGGAGGTCGCATTTATGAATCGTCCGGTTAGCGATAAGTTTACTGTTTCGCCTATTCATATGTTTTTCTTGATCTATGTGAGCCTTGTCGGGATCGGGATGATGAGCTTTCAGCATGACCTCGTTTCTATTGCGGGGGCCGACGCCTGGATAGCCACGTTGCTGTCCCTCCTTGTTGTATTCATTCTGATCTGGATGATGTTCCGGATTTTAGAGATGCAGCCCCCTGGACAAGAACATCTCGCGGCTATTAACCGGCGTTATTTTGGCAACGTTCTGGGCAGGACGCTGAATATTATCTTTGTCCTGTATTTCGTCATAGGGGCTTTTTACGCGTTACGGTTTTACCTGGAGGTGATTCAGGTATGGATTTTTCCCCTTATGAACTTATGGCCGATCAGTCTTTTAATTTTAGCTTTGGCCTATTACCTGGTAACGGGAGGTTTCCAGACTGTGGCGGCCCTATGTTTTTGGGGGACCCTCTTTATGCTGATCTTTGTTGTCACTCAAGTGGTCATGGTTTTTCCTTATTTGCACGGGCGGAATTTGCTTCCCGTCTACGTTCACCGCACCAGTGAAATAATACAAGCTTCGAGGACAATGTGCCAACAATTTCTCGGCTGTGAAATGCTGTTGGTGTTCTATCCTTATATCCAATCCAGGGAAAAATCCCGCAAATGGGCGTACTGGGCGGTGGCCCACTCCGGATTTATCTACCTGCTGGTCCTGTTTATCAGTCTCACTTACTTCACGCCCAATCAGATGGACAAACTTTTATGGCCTACCCTCAGTATTATTTCCATGATAGAGCTTCCTTTGATGCAGCGGACGGAATACATGGTTCTAACCTTTTGGCTGGTCAAATTGCTGGCCAACATCGGTCTGACGATCTGGGCCTCCTGTCAGCTTCTTAAAAAGGACATGAACATTAAACCGCGTATTGGACTTGGATGGATCATGGGGGTTTTTATGGTTTTAATGTTTTTTGTGACCAAACCCAGTCAATTGAAAGGGCTGTCCGTTCTATACAACCAAACAGGCGAATATCTAGTGCTTCTATTTATTCCTTTTTTGTTTGTTCTTTCACAGCTGTTAAGAATCTGGAGACGAGGGAATAAAAACTCTACAGCCGACGATACTCCCACGTGAACCATCCAGCGTCCGGCCAACACGCCATGTATTCCCGTTTAGCAACTAGTCTGCCTTTAGCTCCCCGACAAAACGTCCGGCCTGCCGGAAGTTTTCAATACGTCCGCTTCCGACCGCTGCACATAAGGCTGCTCCGACAGCCGCTTCCTCCGGCGAAGCACTGAGCCTCAGCGGCATGCCGAATATCGTCTCGGCTTTGGCGCGTAAGACCGGGTTGGAACGGAGCGCATTCCCGGAGCCGACCAATCTGTCGTAGGCCGCGGCTTGCAGCTGTTGCAGCTTGATTGCATAGGGCTTAAGTTCTTCGAGCATGCCCTTCAGGAAGGCGTGAGTCAAACTGGCCGGGCGGAAATTATCCAGCGATATATGCTCGATACTCCCCCGGACATTCGGGTTAGAGCGTGTGCCAAGAAACCAGGGCCGTACCGTCAACCCCTGCTCCTGCTCCGGGGCCTCTACCAGGATCCGTTCCATCCAGGCGTACACCTCGCTGGCGTCCAGCGTTTTGCCGGTATAAGCTTCGATTACTTCCTGAAAAAACCTCTCCAGCAGAGCATAAGACTTGCCTCCGCTAAGTGCGGCTCCGACCATTAGTACGCCGCCGCCAGGATAAGGGCGCGCCTCCATTCCCTTTGGCGCCTGCGTCAAATTAGGAACAAAAGCAGAAAGCTGACTGCCCGTTCCGATGTTCAACAGCATCGTATGCTCCGGATCCGGAACACTGCCGAGGAAGCTAGCCTGATTATCTCCTAATGAAGCATACACGGGAATCCCTTCGCGGGTATGCCCGAGTTTTGTCCCGGATGGGACTACAGCTGGAAATACGGAACTATCCAATCCAGCTCCCGCTTTCCCGATCTCCATCCCATCTAAAGCCTTCCGATCAAAAGATCCCAGTTCAGCGCTGTAACCGCCAATAGCTGCGGCCTGAGTCGCGTCCATTACAGGCGTAGTCTTCCCCGTTAATTTAGCTGCCACAAAATCAGCGATTGAGCACAGGGCTGCGGCCCCCCTCTGGAAGCAGTCCGCGCTCCACGTTATACACGTGCGTAACTAGCCCATAACCCGGGGCTACCCGGTACCCGGTTAGTTCGCTGATCCGCTCGGCGTACGTCCTATTTTCCCCGGGAACAAGCTGGGCTCCCCGTCCATCCTGCCACGTATACAGCGGGCTAACCGCATCTCCAAACTCGTTCATATATACAATGCCGTGCATTTGTCCGGTTAATCCGATTCCCTCGATCTCCGGCTCCAGGCCGAGCAGTTCCTTAAGAATGCGCTCGGATTGTCTGTAAATAGCATTCGAATCCTGCAGCCGCTCCCCATTCTCTTGGCCCTGCAGGGAAGCTGAAGCCTGATTGGCCGTAATCCGATGAACCACCTCCCGTCTGTTCAGGTCATAAATCAGACCGGTAATGGTTGTAGTCCCAATGTCTATTCCGATATAAGCTGATCCCATTTGTTTCCCTCCATTTTTTCTAAAACCGAATTTCATAACGAACCTTGTCATGCAAGGACAAAAGGAAATGAATGCGATTGCATTTTTGAACAAAACGTGTCTATTTCTATGGACGCGCTTTCATGAATAACATATACTAGTATTGAATTGAATCGCAAATATGAAGCCTGACGAATGAAATATGCAGCTTTGCTCCACAAACCCTGAGGAGGTACGATTCATGAAAATAGCCGTGATCGGCGGAGGACTCGCCGGCTTAACCGCCGCAGCTTACTTGTCGGAACATCCCGACGTAGAAGGCGTTGTGTTTGAACGCAGCCCGCAGCTGGGCGGACGCGCATTTACGTATCAGAAATCCGGATTTACCCTGAATTACGGCGCACATGCCGTTTACGGAATCGATCGCAACACCATTTCGCAAATGAAGCAGGAGCTTGGCCTGCAATTTGAAAGCAAGCAGGTGGATAAACGCCGTGTCGTTTACGCCAAAAACAACCAATTGACCCTCGCTCCTCTCGATTTCATGAACATCATGAAGACTAACGTGTTATCGGCGATGGAGAAAGTCCGCTTTGTCGGCGAGGTCGCTGCTATCATTGCCAACATTCATCAATTAAAGAATTATCCGACGCTCGGCGAATATCTGGATCGTTCCCACGCTGCTGACGATGTCAAAGAGCTTTGGGAACATCTGGTCTGCTCCAATTTCTTTATTACGCCGGAGGAAGCCCGCAAAGTGCCTGGCACAGTGATTGCCGAATATTATCATAACCTTTTCCTCTCCTCCAAGCCAGTCAACTACATCCTGGGAAGCTGGGCCGTTATAACCGATCAGCTGCAGCAGAAGATCGAATCGAGCGGACGTTGGAATATTTCAGTGAAAGAGCCGGTAGAATCGTTCCGCAAGGAAGGCAGCTCTCTTATTCTGAATACGAAGACCCGCGAGAATCTGGAATTTGATGCGGTTGTTTTTGCTATTCCAGTTCAGCAAGTCTGCAAAATAATGGAGGAGACCCCTTGGGAAACTTCACTCGCGCCTTATGCGGGCAACACCTCCACCGAAGTTCTGGTCTATGACGTCGGGTTCTCCAAAGTGGTGGCTCGTCCTTTCCATTATATCAGCGATATGGATAACAAAATGTTCATCAGCGACGTTTCGGCTACCGATCATACGGTGGTTCCCGAGAACGGCCAGCTGCTTCAGGGCATCGCTTACCTGAACGATCATTTCGAATCCGATGAAGAACGCAAAGCCTATATGGACAATAAAACCAGCAAAATGGAGGAACTGTTCGACCAGTTCTACCCAGGCTGGCGGGATTCCCTGGAGGTCAAACGCGTCTCCAAAAAAGCGATGGTCTCCAGCGTCAAGAACATCGCCTCCAATCAGCTTCTGCCAAACACATTGGCCGGCGTTCCGTTCTATTTCTGCGGCGACGGCTGCGTGGGCAAAGGCGAGCTGGCCGAAAGAGCTTTCTCCAGCGCCCGAAAGGTGGCCCAATCACTGCTGGCCAATTTGAACAAACCGGAAGCCTTATCCTCTTAGCTTCTTCTTAGCCCCGGCTTCCCTCTTGAATACATGGAACAGCCCCGTAAGGAACCGTATGGCTTCCTTCGGGGCTGTTTGTTTGGCTTGAACCTGTACAAAGCCGGATCCTCGCTTTCTTTCATGGCTACAACTGTAAATACAGCGGCTGGTTCATGCAGACTTAATGGCTGCGGTGAATATCCGGGAACTGCCGGGCATATCCATGCACATGACGCCGAAAACCAAGATAACGGGTGCCTTGGAAGGTGAGATTGCCCAAATCGCCTTCAGCGGTCTGTCCGTATTCTTCACCTTGAACCTCAAATTCAAGGCGGTCCCCGCTCTCTACTTCAAAAGTGATGTAATACCGGGTAACCGATCGGTGGGTATCCGAGTCGCTGCTGTGACGGTAGCTTACTTCGGTCCTTTTGCTTGTGACCGTTGTCAATACCGACAGTACCGGCTGGCGGTTATTCCGAACCCACCGGTAAATGCCGCTGCCTGCCGAAATGGCCAGAATGCCCACAATGACAATAATAAACACAGGAATAACGGAACCTGTCACGTCAAACATTTCCAAACCGGTAAGCATGCCCACTCCCCTCCTTGGCTTCAAGAACGGCGAATTCACCTTTCTTCCCCGCTTGTTCTAAATATATGCGTTCCAAACCGAAACTTGATCTTCCCCTGTACAAGAATTGCGGCGTCTCGACCTTTTTACGCAAAAATAACCTTCCCCATGAGTCCTGGGGAAGGTTATTGGAAAACCGTAAAGCCGCTGCCGGCTTGCTGGTTAAGCATAATATTCCATCAACAGCTCTCTTGTTTCACCCGCTTCATCGTCTTCTTCAAGCAGGTTGTTGGCTGCCCAGCATTCTCTGCAGGCCTCTTCTGTCGTACATTCATGAGCGTCGGTGCAGGTGTAGCAGAATTGCAGCAGGTTACGGGTCGTTGTATTATCGAACAATTGGGTTTTCATGTTTATTCACTCCTTAAAGTGTGGGTTGTGGGGGTTCCTCTTTACAAGTTAAATATATCACAGGTCTTTCGGATGTTATGTGATTATTTTCACAATACGCTGGTAAGATCGTAAATCTCCTACATAAAGGTAAACGAAGCTTAACAGCTTGCTTTGATATTTTAAAAGTCGAGTGGAATGGATGGATTTTATGTACCCGCAGGGATAATAAAACCACCTCGTTCTTGTCAGCGAGGTGGTTGGAAACTTCACATACTGCATGGAGAATAGCTTCTTCCTTAGAGACTCCAATCGCAGTTCCATTATTAGTTGAATATTTTTTTAAGAATTATATTCCATGCCATACTTGATACTAACTTCATCATTAAAATCCGGGCTCGTCAGAAATAAAGGATAAAAATTTATAGCATTTGCCAGCTAAGTCCGCCGTCTTGAGTAGACAGTAATCTTGAAGTTCTCTCTTGGCTATTCTGTACAAGCATCCAGCCATATTTAGGTGAAATGAACTGAAGTTTAACCACTTCCGGATAATCATTCAGCGTAGAGGCCAGCCTCGCGCTTTGCGGCAGCGGTCTCCAGGTTTGTCCTTGATCTATCGTATGGTAAAGCAGATGGCCCTGTAAGCTCCAGCCTTCCATTTCATCTACAAAAAACGGAGCAAGCCTGGCATTCACATCCGTTTGCCACGGCAGAGCGAAGTTGATAAATTGGAACTTTGCCGCCCCGTCTGACGTAAAGTATCCACTGTATTTGGAGCTGTCTCCTTTGGTGCAGCGTACCGGGATAAATCCGCTTTGGCCGCTTTCATCAAAGAAGCGGAGTTCCTCGGCTGTATAACTATCGCAATCGCCAAGCTCCTGCTTGTGAAAGAAGCTGTTCAGCGTCCAATGCTGCCCGCCGTCTTTGGTAGTATAAAGGTCGGGTTTCTTGATCTCCTGAATAAGCGCATACCCCTGTTGTTCGGTCGTAAACTCCATATCCGAGAAGTAGCCGTATTGCGGAAGACTGGTCAATGCTCCAGCCTGCCCCGAGCTGACGACTTCGTCTTTGGAAGCGGCCCAGGTTCTGCCGCCGTCATAAGTATTATAGATAAGTTTCTGCTGATTGCCAGGAGAGGTCGGACTGACCGCCATCAGCCAGCCTCGATCGGCACTGGCAAAATATATACTGCTTGGACTTATGCCTGATGGAAGCGATGAAATCTTCCAATTAAGGCCCCCGTCCTCCGTGTGAAGCAGGATTCCTCCCGTAGAGCCTTGGGCTTTGCGCATAATCCAGCCATGTCCTTGGTCCAGGAAAAACATTTCTTTGCCGTAACGAACCGGGCTCGGAAATTGGACCGTCGCAGCCGGTGAAATATTGGTCCATGTCTTGCCTTTGTCACTAGTCGTATAAAGACGTAATTCTCCCCGGGTGATCCCCCAGGCAATGCCGGTCGTTTCCGTCATTAATTGAAAGTCAGTCAAACGTGTTTGAATCTGATATTTCTTCGTAGAATCAACCGCAGCCGCAGTATCCTCCGATTTGGCCGTTTCGGGGTTGACAACAGTGAGTACCTGGCCGTTCTCCTGATTGTCCTCTTCCTGCAGGGGAGCAGGTCCAGATGCTTTTTCTCTCGCTGTACAGGCAGACAACAGCGTACAGGCTGCAACCAGGACGATCATCATGTGCCGCCATTTACTCATCTGTTCTGCCTCCTTTACTAAGATTATCTTCTATCATTATAAGAAAAAGTTTGAATGAAGTCCATGAAAGCGTAATCAAACCAGTCACAGCCGATCATCATGGGCAAAATTAACGACCAGGTGCTGCTCCGGTTTATAAACCGCAAAAGCGTAGCCTTTATGGTTCAGGTAAGCAATCACTTGAGGCAAAACCTGGACCGTCTGTTTCGTTTCATGCATTAAGATGACATTCAAATTGCCGTGCACCTGCCTTTTGATTTGACCGATCACCTTCTCAGGGTGGTTCTTATAGCTCCAGTCCTCGGAATCGACGGTCCAATCCCACAGCTTGAAGCCGGCATTCACAATATCATCGCGGAACTGTTTGTCTATTTGCGGCGCGCTGCCGTATGGGGCACGGATCAGATCCACGTCCCGGCCCGTTATTTTCTTGAACAAGGTTTGTTCCTGCTTGAATTCTTCGATGAAATTCGCTGAGCTCCCGCTCTTGTACAGCTTATTGTAATCGTGGGACATGCTGTGAAGCCCCACATAATGGCCCGCTTTCAGCAGGCGGTTCACCTGCTTCGGATACTTCTTCAAATTCCCGCCGATAGCGAAAAAGGTAGCATGAATATCGTTTTTCGCCAAAATAGCGGCAATTTGATCGCTGTAACGGCTGGGGCCATCATCAAATGTTAAATAAACGGTTTTAGTCTTGACCGACGAGGGGAGCACAGGCTGCAGGCCGGATGGCGATGTGGCCTGAACGTTAGTGCTGCTCGAAGCAGGCGGCTCCGTTGCAGTGCTAATGCTATTGGAAGCCGGCGGAGCTTGGTCCGGTTGATGTGTTGGTTCCGGAGTTGCTTTTGGTTCCCCGGCGCTTGGGCTCCCGCTCGATTCCTGCTCCTGAGCTGTTCCAGCTGTATGTACAGGGCTTGATGAGGACGGCTGACTGCGGTTGGATCCCAATGCTGTCGAACTGACCGTCTTATCCCCTTTTGTCGTAGAATGTGTACTCGCCGTATAGACGGATAAAGCTGCCAAAACGACTACCGCAGCTGCCAAGAAGGTATTGACTCTCCGCAAAGTAATCTTGCTGCGTCTTTTGTTCCCCTGTTTCCTTTGCTTCTCCATACCTCACCCTTGCCTCTCTGCAATCAACTCTCTCTAGTAATACTAGGATAATATAAAAAGCTAGTGTGGAGCTTACAGAATGGTTAACCCGTGGTTACAAACTCATCATAATTTGGTGACAAGCAGGGAAGATTGTCTGATTATGGAAGTTCCTCAATTCTTAAATTCAAATCATCAAAAAGGAGGATATTGGAATGCGAACAATTGAGGTACAATAAGAAAAAAACAGGAAAGGAGCGCCAAACGGCAGTACATAAGGGCCATGGAGCCGTGGATGGAAATCCCGGCTATTGGGGTAATATAAGGAAAAACCTGATTCCATTTTGAAGAGAGAAAGCAAAGGAGAATACAAAATGACAAACACTGCTCAGCGCCCAAACCGGGTTGTCGTGATTGGAACGGGAGCCGTCGGGGCTACTACGGCTTATACTTTATTCCTGCGGGAACGGGCCTCTGAACTTGTGCTGATTGACGCGAATCATGAAAAAGCGCTCGGGGAAGCCCTCGACATGAATCATGGCCTTCCGTTTGCCGGGGGGGTCAAGCTGTGGGCCGGAGACTACAGCGACTGCAAAGACGCCGATATTATCGTCATTGCTGCAGGCTCCAACCAGCGGCCGGGTGAAACCCGCATCGATTTGCTCAAAAGAAATGCGGCGATCTTCGACGATATCATCCGCAATATTACAAACTACAACGACCACGGCATTATTCTCGTGGCCACAAACCCAGTCGACATTTTATCCTATGTTTCGCTGAAGAAAAGCGGATTCCCGGCTAACCGCGTAATCGGCTCCGGCACGCTGCTCGACAGCGCTCGGTTCCGTTATTTGATCGGTCAGAACAAAAAAATCAATCCTCGCAGCATCCATGCTCACATCGTAGGCGAACACGGCGACTCCGAGCTGCCTTTATGGAGCTTGGCCAACGTGGCCGGTGTGGATCTAGAGATCGGTGAAGAGGATAAGGAAGATATCTTTAACCGGACTAAAAATGCCGCTTACGAAATCATCAACGCTAAAGGCTCTACCTCCTACGCTATCGCTTTGGCCCTAGACCGGATCATTGTTTCGATCCTGCAGGATGAAGGTTCCGTCTTGAATGTCTCCACCCTGTTGACCGACTATAACGGGGTTTCCGATGTTTATTTGGGCGTGCCAAGTATTGTGGACCGTTCAGGCGTCCGTGAAGTCCTTGATATTGAGCTAAACACGGAAGAACTTGAACGTTTCCAGGCTTCTGCCCGTAAATTAAAAGAACAAATCGCCAGCTTGGAGCTGTAATACGGAGCTTTTACTCCGAACTGCGGTCGCAACAAATCCACCGCCCCCTCAAAGGGAAAGCGGTGGATTTGTTGATTGGCAGTGAAAAGCCGGATGTAGGAGGCATTTTCGAAAATAATTAATATCATTAATTAATCGCTTCATGCCATTAACTATATTCCCTTGTGCCGACTGACACCGGGGATTGGCCGATGACGTTCAAAATAATGAAAGGAAAATACGGATTTTAAAAATGTCTACCGCGATTAGTTTACATAATAATTATTAAGTTGACTAATGATTGGAATAATGTTGCTCGCTAACAGCTAATGAACATGGAATCCCATTTAATAAGGGATTCCGTCATCCGGTTTCTCCGTCTTCTTGTTGATCAATCGTTCAGCTACATCTTGGAAGGGCTCCGGCTGAAGCAGCTCCACTGGCGAGAAACCTTTATCGAACACAAACGAATCCCCTTCCAAGATAACGGCATACCGACCGTTTAATTTGGAGAAATGAATGGTGCCGCCAAAGTCAGCCAATTTGCCTTTCACCAGCGTATCCCCTATCCGGAATTTCAGCTCGATCTCCGGTTTGATTTCAATAATCCGTTCCGCGGCTTCGACAACCTCGGCTGGCTCCCACTTCTCCTGAATATCCCTCTTTTCGCTTGCCGCCCACAGCTCAATTTCATGTTCTACCTGCTGGCGTTCCTCATGCGTTTCGTCCGGCCATTTGCTTTCGACAAATTGCTGGACGCAGCCCATGACATGATCGTTCACCATTTCCGGTATTGACTGCTCATAAGTGACAAACTTCAGGAAGTCTTCAAAATAGCGGGCATGCGAGGTCTGATGAATTTTCAGCTCCCAGTCGTCAACCATCCCTTCTTCCAGCATATAAGGATACATAATCGATTTCATGCTGCGCGCGCTGATGGCCATTTCGACCTGGTTGACGAGGCTGCGTTCATCCGAAATCCGCGCGATTTTCTGTTCAAAGTCACATTTCAGCAGGAATATAAACGGGTCCTCCGAATAATTCTCCAAAGTCGCCTGCACTGCAATCAAGGCGCCGCCCCGTACGGCGCTGGTGTCCAGGTAAGCCCGGACGACATCATCGCAGGCATATTGAAATTCCTGTTTGTCAGTAGCAGCCCGCATCCGGGCAAACATATTAAAATTCGGATTGCTGTCCAGCCCATAATCCGGTTCCACAATAAAGCGGCCAACCTTAGTCGGCGCATGCTCGACGGAGGGATTTTTCTCTACTTTACGTTTGGCGATCCGGTTAAACTCACCGCTCAGAAAGCGCTGAATCTCACTGTCGATATACTCTTCTCCATCCAAGGTTTGAAAATGCTTGTACGATAAATTCGCGTTATTTCCCCCGCCATTCTCTTGGCCTTCCCCTTGAATTACAAAAAAAGACAACATTTGAACCATAAACTTCATGCAGCAAACTCCTTTACTCATCTTCTGGTGTTTGTATGTTTAATGAGATAAATGATTAATAATATTAAAACAAATAAAAATCTCCCCTATTTATCTCTTTGCCGGGCGTTCATCCCAAGGAGAGTTGGCTCTCCCGTCCTAAAAGTTAACATAATATTTATAATGTATACTTAAAGAGAGGAAGGTTATATCGAAATTCGCAGCTCCAGCTTGGCCATTGCTTCTTCTTTCTCGCGGCTGGTAATGTGAGTATATACCGTTGTCGTCTGGATCGACGAGTGGCCCAGCAGTTCTTGAACCGTGCGGAGATCCGCGCCTCGCCGCAGCAGCATTGTGGCAAAAGAATGCCGCAGCTTATGGCTGGAATAAGCGATTTTCCGCGCCTCCGGCACCCCGGTTTGAAACCGCTCAAACGTATCAGCCGCAATCTGCTGGATGCAGCGGATGGACAATCTTTTCCCCTTCTGCGAAATAAACATCGCTTCCTCTTTGCTTCTCCATGGACTTAAACGGCTGTCCAGCGCGGCCTCGAGAAAAGGCAGCACCGCTTCCGGAATTGGAATGACTCTCCATTTTCGGCCTTTCCCCAGCACACTTAACGTCTTCGCTTCGGGATTATAGTCCGATAGATTTAGCGCATTGACCTCTCCGACCCGCAGCCCCATGTACCCCATCAGCAGAAAAATCGCAATATTCCGCGTTTTGTATTTTCCGTCTATATGCTGAATAAACCGCTCAAGGCTATGCTCATCCAGGAAAACCGGAAGCCGATTTTTTTCCGTTTTGGACTTTTTGATTCCAGCCGCCGGATTGCCCTCCAGCACTTCCAGCTCATTCAGCGCCTTGAAGAAACAATGCACCGAAGCATGTTTCCGGTTGCGGGTCGCGTCTGAAACGCCTTTTTCCCGGACGGACGTCAGATAGCTGACGATATGCAGCCTTTTCACCCGCTCAAGCGGCTTGCCGTCCAGACTGTCCAGCAATTCGTAGACATCGCTTAAATAAGATTTCTGCGTATATTTTGTATACCCCGCATCCTTCATCCAGATCAGAAAAGCCTCCACCGCTTCTTCGTATATTTCCGGGAGTTCTTTCATCATTAAGCCGACCTCCTGCCTGCATAACTGCCATACAAACAAAGCAAAACCGGCTTTCCAGCCGGCAGCTCTGCTCCTTTGCTCGTTCCGTTATAAACAATGTAAGATTCATCCATCAGGACTCAATGGCTGTATCCAAATCAGTTAGATCCAAATCAGCCGCGGCATCAGCCGCATCTGCGGTCTGAAGAGGGCCGTCCGTGCCGCCGACCAGATCCAGCACGCCAATCGCAAGAGCACCGATCGCAGCGGCTTTGGTTAAATTTCTGGCACCTTGTTTAAGCCGGTCCGTATCCTGCTCCCGGATGCCCTGCACAACCGCTTTGCCGTTATCATAAAGATAACCGACACCTTCGGTAACGCCGCGAAGTGTCGTCCCCACAGCAGCTCCCATATCCTGCATGCCGTTCTCCACCTTGTCTTCGTTTCGGGTGGCGATTCCGGCCCCTACCTCCCAGACGCCGCTCGCCGCATGGCCGAGCACAAGACCGGTCTTGGCCGTGGCCGCCTCAACCCCGTCTCCTATTTCCTTGACGAGCTTAGCTCCAGTTAGCTCTCCAACAACTCTTAGACTGCCGCCGAGCATTAAACCGGTAAATTCCCCTGCGGTTTGGCCAGCTTTCTTAAGCCATCTCACGGTTAACCCCTCCTCTTCACGATCATCCGTCCTCACCAGCTTGTGCTTTCTTGTTCCACAACTGCGACGGGCCGGCCATGCCTTATTTAATCCATAGACTCGCTGTCCGGGGTGTGGAAGCCCGATAAGCCGTTTCTCCGCCCATCAGCCGGATTCTTTCTTTGGCCAGCTTCCTATACGTTATCGTCACTTCAAAAGCTTCGGAAAAAGGACTCGGCAACACCTCCACCCGCTCCTTCTCTTTCCAGAAGGCAGTCAGCCGCTTCGCCGACCGGGCATTTAGAAATTCGGTATTCGCAAAGCCTTCCCGAAACCAGGGATGCTCTTCTTCCTTATCTACGCCAGGTTCATTCAGGCTGATATATAAGGAAAGATCATCGCACAGCTGGAGCAGCCGGAAGTGCCGGAGTACGGCGGGGTCCTCCTTCCCGATGGAAAGCTGGTGCCTAAGCCGTTCCTGTCGCTGCTCTTCACGCCTCACAAACTGCTGCCACAGCCTTTCGTGCGCCTGCTGCGTAAAGGAAACAAAATGCAGGCTGCAAATCAAACCCGCATAAGGACTCATTTCCTCTACTTCATTTAAACCCTGCTCATAAGCCTCCAGCTTGGGTTCAAGCGGATAATCCACAAACGTATAAGGCCTGCCCGTCTCTTCATTCCATAGCGGTTTCTTGTCCAAAGCAATCCAGCCGCGGTCATGCTCGTAAACGGCCGTAATCAGATCGTCAGTATAAGGATCATCAGGGGGCAGGATGCCCGCCTTCAATTGTTTGGCAAACTCTCCGGCTAACCTGCCATGTTCGTGCTGCTCGATCATCACCAAACCCATATCATGTTCACGAACGATCATAAACGGCTGCTCCTTTGTATAAAATAGAAGATATGTAAAATTTCCAGGAATAGGATATCTCCATGTTGTATTTATCGTTTATTTTAACACAGATCGGCCCGAAAGCCGATTTTTAAATCGCTCAGAAATGAAATTGCGTATAATTTATGTTATACGCAGTTTTTGGACATAAGAAAGAGGAGGTCCAATTGCGGACGCTCCTAGTTTCTTGCGGTTTTATGGAGGTCACAACGGTTCATCGTTCCCCCGTTATGCCGTTATGCAATTGTACGCAATTCCCGTCATTATTCCGCAGTGAAGTCATTGGAACTTGCACTCCACTGGCTGGTTCATTACTCTCCGTAAACTGTGTCTTCCGCAGCCTGCAGACGTTCTTTCTCTTCACTCAAGGCTTCATTCACCAAATCAACGCCTTGACCGCCTTCCGCGCTTTCAGCAGCTTCCGTTACAGCTTCTTCCGTATGGGCCAGACGATTCTCCGCCTGCTCCAGCATCTGCTCGGTAGGATGGCTCAAAGCCTGCGAAACAGCATTATGCAGTTTGTTAACAGCGATTTGGGCCCGGGCTATCGAGTTGTTTTCATGCAAACTGGAATCATAATCTTTCGTCAATGAGTAAACGCTCCTTTCAATTGGAACCTTTATTGGAACCATAGTCTGTAAGTAGGTTGCATGAGAAGGGCGTTTCTTATTCATTTAGAGGGATTAAATCAGGACCAGCAGCTCTCCCCCTGCCGCTCCGGCCAGCACGACCAGCCACGGAGGCAGCTTCCAGAATACCAGAAGCAGAAACAATACGGCGGCAAACACTAAATCATTTGCTTCTAGAATGGCCGACGTAAATACCGGATGATACAATGCAGCCAGCAATATCCCCACCACCGCAGCGTTAACGCCGATTATAGCGCCCTGCATCTTCCGATTGCTGCGCAAGCCGCTCCAGAACGGCAGCACCCCGGCAACCAACAGAAAGGCCGGAAGGAAAATCGCCAACGTGGCCCAGACTGCCCCGGCGGTTCCAAGCATCGAAGCACCTAAATAAGCGGCAAAAGTAAATAATGGACCCGGTACCGCCTGAGCGGCACCATATCCGGCCAGGAATTCGCCGGCGCTGAGCCAGTCGTTTGGAACTACCTCTCTTTCCAGCAGCGGCAGAACCACATGTCCACCGCCAAACACTAACGATCCTGACCTGTAGAAGCTGTCGAACATAGCCAGCCAAAGATTGCCCGACGATTCCCTCAGCAGCGGAAGGCCCACCAAGAGAACCAGAAATATAACCAAACTTATGAAGGCCGCTCTGCGGCTGAGCGGGACTGAAAGCTCGGTTGGAGCTGCCGTCGCCTCCTTCCGGAACCACAGAACACCGATCCCCGCAGCGGCGATCATAAGCAGCACCTGGCTGACGGCTGTCTGCCAAACCAGGGTCACGGCGAGCGCAAGCACGGCTATAGTCGCTTTATTGCGGTCATTGGCCAGCTTCTGACCCATGCTCAGCACGGCCTGAAGAACGATGACGACAGCCACAATCTTTAGTCCATGAATCCATCCCGCATCACTTAGCCCAATCCCTTTAAGCAGATAAGCAAACAGGACAAGCATGACCACCGAAGGCAGCGTGAAGCCCAGCCAAGCGACCAGACCACCAAGCAGCCCCGCGCGGAGAATGCCGATGCCAATCCCGGCCTGGCTGCTCGCTGGACCCGGCAGCAGCTGGCATAAAGCGATCAGATCGGCATAATTCCGTTCGTCGAGCCATTTCCGCTGCCGGACATATTCGTGATGGAAATATCCCAAATGGGCAATCGGACCGCCAAAGGAGGTCAACCCCAGCTTGAATGAAACCCTCCAAATTTCGTTTAAGGCAGCCAGCTTCCCGCTTGGCCTGTCCTCCCCCTGATCCCGTTCATGCTCTTCTACCATTCTCTGCTTGGATATCACTAACGTTTGCCTCCCGGAGATTTAATCCATAATTTCGAGAAATCCAGAAATCCGAAGCTGGTGGTCTGGAGCCCCTGCAAATCCTGATCATAAAAAGCCTTTTTGTTCATATGACAGCCGTAAAGCAGCCAGTTTTGATCTTTTAGGAGCTGTTCGGCCTGATCCAGCATGAAATGCCGTTCTTCTTGACTATGCTCCATATAACCCTCCAGCACTCCTTTAATCCTGGTTGACTGCTCTGTGTCCAAGAAGAATTGGATTGACCCATAGCTGCTCAGGAACAGGTTGATCAGCCCCCATTCCCAATCCTCCTCGAGCGCCTCCTCTGCCAGAACCAGATCGGCGGCATCCCGCATCGACTCGAAATCGACTTCCTTATACGGAGCAAGAGAAATCCGGATGCCCAGGCTTTCGCAGCGCCGGCGAATCCATTCCGCCTCCTCTTCTTCCTCTTTCATAATACTTTTGAAAGCCAATACCAGCTCTTGCCCATCATAACCGCTGGTTTCAAGCCGTTGCTTCACTTCCTCCACGGAAACCGGGCGAGCACCATGCTCCCCGGTTTTGCTCTTCCAGGGCAGGAAGCTTGAAGCGGGAGCAAGGCGATTGCCGCCTAGCTCCTCCCATAATACCTCAGGATTATAAACCCAGCGTAAAACCTCACGGAAGCCGTCGAGATGCTGAGGACCTTTTTTCCGGAAGTTGAACAGCACATATTTACATCCAGCCGCGCGGTACTCCGGACAGATGCCCGTTGGCAGCGGCCGCGACAAGAGCTCTTCAGGATTGCCCGCCGAGCTTACCTGATAATGGCGTTCACTGGAGGCCATCTCCGGGAAAAACCAGATCCTCACTTCATCCAGCAGCGGACGATAACCGTAATAACCGTCAAAGGCAGTAAGCCGCAGGTTATCCGGCGTCAGGCTGCCGATGGAGAACGGTCCCGTTCCAACCAGGCGTTCCCGAGGGTCTGTGCCTTCCGGCAAAATGCTGAGCGGAAAGCTGCCGACGATATGCAGCATAAACCGGTTAGGGCGGCGAAAGATAAAACTTAAAGCATAATCCCCGTTAACCTCCAGCCGATCCAGATCTTGGAACGGCCATAACCCGGGACTTTCCAAAGCTTCAAGCCGCTCCACGGTAAATTGGACATCTCTGGCGGTCAACGTCTTCCCATGATGGAACCTCACGCCTTTCCGCAAATAAAACGTCCACCGCGTGAAATCCTCATTCGTTTCCCATAAATGAGCTAATTCAGGCTGAAAGCTTGTCTCCTTGAAAGGATCCTCCTCATTTCGCTCATAACGGACAAGCGTGCTGCAGACTTGGCCCAGTATATAGGCCTCAAAAGCCGTATAAACAAACGCCGGGTCAAAACTGCCCGGAGCCCGGTAACGGATCATCTGCATCATATCCGTTCCGCC
The DNA here is from genome assembly GCF_001685395.1 of Paenibacillus yonginensis. Taxonomy (NCBI): domain Bacteria; kingdom Bacillati; phylum Bacillota; class Bacilli; order Caryophanales; family Paenibacillaceae; genus Paenibacillus; species Paenibacillus yonginensis. Next base: position 1,799,674 of record NZ_CP014167.1, read on the forward strand.
GGCGGCACTGGTGTGACTGCTGATGCCCATTTCCGCATTGAGCGCTCCCCACAGCTCCTCTTTCTGCCTGTCGCAGATTTCGGGTCTTCCCAGAAGGTCGATCGCTTCTTTGATATGTCCTTTGCCCAGTTCTCTTCGGAAAGCTTCGGCAATCACGTTATGACGGCTGCGGATGAATTGAATTTTTGATTTATGCCCTCTTCCCCGGCCAGCCTCCCAGCGGATATAGCCGAGCTCCTCTAAACGACGCAGAATGATTTTTACATTCCTAGGGGTACAGTTTAAGAACTCCGAGAGCTGCTCTATCGTTACAGGAAGCGGCCCGGCATACGCCGAAGACTCGGGTTTGGTGTTAAGCTCTACCCTGAACAGGTCTGTCATTTCCGGCTTGTATTCCAGCTCTTTGCCCAGGTGACCGGCGATTTTGATAAAATGCTCTTCATACGGCTCCATTCGATCAAACTCCTTCTGCATCCAGATCAATCATGACACCCTTAAAAGGTGAAAAACATTATTTACCCTTTGCACTTTTACTTCCCCTTTTATTAGATACAATTATATAAGATAAACATGAGAAGGAGAAGCACCATGAATACTTTTCGGCAAATCCATCCCTTGGCCTGGACGATCGTGATTGGCACGATGTTCGGCCGGCTCGTAACGTCCATGAGCATCCCTTTTTTATCCATTTATTTAACGCAGGTGCTTGGCGCCTCTTCGACAGAAACCGGCCTGACCGTAGCAGTCAGCTCGCTGGCCGGCGTGCTGGTCAGCTTCTACGGCGGATATGTCTCCGACCGGATCGGACGCAAGAAAGTGATGCTGATCACCGTGTTCGGCTGGGCCTGTGTCTTTTTCGGCTTTGCGGCCGCGCGGGACATCTGGGTTTTCTTCATCGTCAATACGCTGAATGGGCTGTGCAAGTCGGTGTTTGAACCGGCTTCAAGGGCGCTGCTGTCAGACGTCACCCCCAAGGAACGCAAGCTGCTTGTATTCAATATGCGTTATTTTGCCGTGAACCTTGGCGTTGTGTTTGGTCCGCTGATTGGGCTCGCCCTTGGTTCGTCCCGCTCCACCTACCCATTTGTCATTGCCGGACTGATTTATGTCGTGTATGGTCTCATTATCGGGCTCCAGTTCCGCATCCATCCGTTGCATGGTTCGGCGCCGGAGCGAAGCGGCTCCCCGCATATGCTTGAGGCACTGAAAACAACCAGTCAGGACAAAGTGTTTCTGCCGATCCTGCTCGGCACCATTTTCTGCGTGCTCGGTTACGGGCATTTCAGTTCTACACTGGCTCAATACGTAGCCATGAGTCCTCTGTTCGAGAACGGCAGCCGGCTGTTCTCCTACATGCTGTCGCTCAACGCGGTTACTGTGCTTGTACTCCAGTATCCCATTGTGAAGACGGCCAGCCGGTTTCCGCCGGTAGTTCCGCTGCTGGCCGGGAACCTCTGCGTCGCAGGCAGCATGCTGATCTTCGGCTTGGCCGGCCATATGCTGATGCTGCTGCTCGGCGTGATTGTCTTCACCATCGGCGAAGTGCTGATGTTTACGATGATGGACGTGTTGATCGACCGGATCGCGAAGCCGAAATGGCGCGGCACTTATTTCGGAACGATCGGCTTCAACAACATCGGCAGCGTGCTGGCGCCTATCCTCGGCGGCCTGCTGCTGGACGGAGCCGGCGCCGCCCACGGCCTGCTGGTCTTCGCGCCGCTTGCACTGACGACTGCGTTTGGTCTGCCGCTGCTGCTGACCGCACACCGCCGGCTTACGCGGCGTGAACAACACGAACAGACACCTGCTGCTTGAGCGGGTGTCTGTTTTCTTTTTCCCCATAAGCAAGGGTCCGCTTAACCTTTTGTTCCTCCCTGCAGCCCAAACCCTTTGGACATGAACTGTTGGGACAGGATATAAAGCAGCACCGAAGGCAGCGCATACAGGACTGAGAAAGCCGCCAGCTGGCCATAATCGGCCATACCGTATTGCCCGAAGAACTGGTACAGCTTCAGCGAAGCTGGGAACTTCTCCGGTGAATTCAGCAGGATGTAAGGAACAAAGAAGTTGCCCCAGCTGCCGGAGAACGTAAAAATCGCCACCGTACATATCCCCGGTACCATCAGCGGCGCCACCACTTTGCGGATGCCCGTAAAGACGGACGCTCCGTCCACCCAGGCCGCCTCCTCCAGATCATTTGGCACGGAATCCATAAAGTTCTTGATCATCCAGATGCCGTAAGGCATTGAAGAAGCTACGAAGAACAGCACAACGCCAAACACGTTGTTATACAGCTTCAGCCCGAGAAACAGCTGGTAGACGGGGACCATTACGGCCGTAATCGGCAGCGAGGTCATGAACAGAATGGTCAGCATAAACGGTTTCTTATATTTAAGCTGATACCGGGACAAAGGATACGCCGCCAGCAGCGACAGAATAACGACGATCAAGGCTTGGCCCAGCGACATCAACAATCCGATCGCGAATGCGCGCTGATTCTCCTGGCTGGTGATCACTTCCGAATAATTTGCCCCGGTGAACCGGGCCGGCATTTTCAGCGACTGCATCGCATTCGGATCGATCGAAGCCACCAGCACCCATAGCAGCGGCAGCAGAAAACAAAGACCGATAACAGCCAAAATGGCATACGGCAGAATCCGGTAAACCCACTTGCGTTGTTGTCCGTTCATTGGCGTTCTCCTTTCCCGGTTATTCTTTCATGGAGCGGATATAGAACAAGCTGAGTACGATGCCGAGCAGCAGCAGAAGCAGGGAAATAGCTGTTCCATAGCCCAGCTGGTAGTTGACGAACGCCTGGTTGTACATAAAAATCGGCAGCGTAGTTGTTGCTGTACCCGGACCGCCGCCAGTCATGGCGTAGATCAGCCCGAACACGCCCAGCGTCTGGAGCGTGACCAGCATCATGTTGGTTGTGATGGTTTGTTTGATGTACGGAATGGTGATACGAAGCAAAATTTGCATCCTTGAAGCTCCGTCCACGACGGCTGCTTCCTCAATTTCGTTCGGCACATCATCAAGCGCGGCCTGAAACACCAGCATGGAAAAAGCCGTTCCGTGCCATATGTTGGCCAGAATGACCGTCAACATCGGCACGGTATACAGCCAGGCTACATCAGGAATGCCCAGGAAACCTATAATCGCATTTAAAGTCCCTTCATCCCCGAAAAAGCTGTACAAGCACAGCGCGCAGACAATCTCCGGCGTCACCCAGCCCGCCAGTACGATTGTACCGATCACTCGGCGGAACAGCCGGTTCTTATGTTTCATCAGCAGCGCTATAACAAAGCCGAGCACCTGCTGCCCGATCACGGCAGAGCCGATCAGGAACACGAGCGTATTCCAGATGCTGACCCGCACAGACGGGTCCTGGAACATTCGAACGTAGTTGTCCAACCCTATGAATTTAAGCTCCTTCGCGGCTTCGCCGGTCAGCGCCAAATTGGTAAATGAATAATAAAAGGTTAAGAGGATCGGATAAATAAAAAAGACCAGCATCACCGCAATGGACGGCAGCAGGAAATAAATCCAGGCATATGACCGTTTTTTCTTGTGGGCCAAAGGTAAAGCGGCTGAACTGTTCATGTATTTTGTCACCTCTCTTGTTTCGTATGTTTCGTCAAGCACAAGCTGGGTTCCGGAGCTTTCCCCCGCCCGATCGTTCAACCTGGCAAGGGAAAACTTCCGGTCCAGCTATCACTGAACACTCAGTTTCGCTTATTTCTCCTGCACATGGTCTGCCCCTACGATGCGGGTAACATCCTGCGCGTATTTGTTCATAGCCACATCAGGAGCAGTGCCGGTAGCTACCGACTCTACCATCGTCTGAATTTGTGTGGAAACCTCCGGATACTTGTCGTTAGCCGGTCTGAATTCCGCATTATTCAGGTACTCTGTCGCAATTTCATTAAACGGCATGGACGTGTATTCCGGATCTTTGGCCACATCGGCGCGGACCGTAATGTTGCCGAGCCCGATGACCAGCTTCTTGGAATTCTCTTTGTTCAGCGCGAACTTAATGAAATCCCAAGCCTCTTCCTTGTGCTGGCCGTTCTTCGGCAGGGACAAAGCCCATCCGCCGGCAAGCGTGATGCTGCCAGGCTCTTGCCCTTTGCTAGTCGGCATTGGCGCGAATCCGAGCACGTCTTTATATTCCGGCCAAGGGGCGGCTCCGCCTTCGATATAGTTGCCGGTAATCCAGGAGCCGTCGAGCAGAATGCCCAGTTTGCCTTTTGGCATGTATTCACGGGTTGCCGTATTGCCGGCCTGCCCGTTCAGCACTTTGGACAAAGGCGGACCCAGCTTCTCCTTATTGATCGTCTGAATGAAATTCAAGGAATCCAGAATGCCCTGGCTTTTCACCGTCCATTTGCCGGTGGCGTCGTCAATGAGACGTTCCCCTGTTCCATACAGCAGCATTTCATAGGTCTGCATGGAGGTGGCTTCGCCCGTCGCTTTGCCCATATTCATCCAGAACGGCACAACGTCTTTGCCGGCCTTCTCTTTTAAGGTCCGGGCTGCATCCAGCACTTCATCCCAGGTCTTCGGCTGCCAGTCCTCCGGCAATCCGACCTGCTTGAACAGCTCTTTGTTGTACCACAGCCCGCGGGAATCTGTATTGTAAGGAACGCCGTACACCTTGCCGTCACTGGCCGTTACGCCTTTTTTCATCGCTTCGATAAACGATCCGTTGGTCCAGTCCTCCCAAGCGTTCACCTGATCGTCGATCGGCTCAAGAAAGCCTGCGCTGGCATCGGAGTTGAGGATAAACGTATCCTCCGTAACGATGTCCGGGGCAGTATCTTTGGATTTCAGAGCCAAAGCGACTTTGGCAAAATAATCACCTTCCGAGGCCTGAATCGGCGTAGGTTTGACTTCGACATTTTTATTCGGATAAGCAGCGGCCATTTCCTGAATCCATTTATAGAAAGCCCCGTTCTCCCCGATTCCGTCATCCCGGTAGGTTAAGGTCAGAACCGTTTTGGCTGCGCTTCCCCCATTGCTGCTTCCACCGCCCGTATCCGTGCCGCTGTTTGTGCTTCCTCCTCCTGCATTGGCCGACTGGCCTGCCTGCTCCCCGTTCGCGCTGCCGCCGCTATTACCACTTGAGCAGCCGCTAAATAGTAAGGCGATTGTTAACATACTGGCCGTCAGAAACCCTAGTTTTCTTGTTCTGGCTGACATTGGTCTGCCTCCCCTTGGATTGAATCCGCTGTATTCTGAAAGCGTATTCTTTTTGTGGTAATACATCCTATTGGGCTTATGCTTGGATTATTCGAATTTTTCTTGAACACAGAGGCCGCTTCGTTCCGGATTCCTGCGGAGGATATAAAGAAAACCGCCGCTTCGGAGGAAGCGACGGCTTAAAGGCATCTGCAGCAGGCGGATGCGGGTTCAATTTTTACGTCACACCATTTTAACCCCTGCTCGGAATAAAAATGCTTGACCATCTGATCGGGGTACCTGGAATTAGCCGACATCGGTGATTTCAGTTCCTTGATTTCCTGTCCTTATCCCTGTCTCCATCTAACAATGAAATGGCTGCTGGGTTTTGATATTCCGTGCTGTCCGTTACAAAAAGGGCTGTTAAACCGTCTGATCCTCCGGAAATAAAGCGGTCAGGGCCGGACACGGCTGCTTCTTCAGAAAATCTGCCAGAGGGGCTGGCATGTAGTCCTCCTCATACAGCCGGGCTAAAGAAGTGCCTTTGTAAACATTGCCGATCTTGACCGGATAACATAACTCGGAGATCAGCAGATCCCCGTTGCCATGGAGGTGGAGCTGTTTCTTCCCTTCAATACAGTTAGGAAAATAAACCCCCGGCGCTTCCTTAAACCCCAGCTTGTCCATAAACCGGTCCATACAGGTAAAATAAAGCGTCATATCGTCCTGTTTCATGTCAATCAGCTCTTGCACGGCCTGCTGAAGCCGGTCTCTGGCCGCAATCGCCCGCCAGCCGGTATGATTCATGACAATACTGTTCTGGATTTCATGAATCCGGACTCCCAGGCTGTAGACATCCTCATGGATAGCGCGCATCTTATCCTGCGTTTCTTCGAACAGCAGCGTCTCCAGTACGGTATCCACAGCCGAATCCTGGGCGAACCGAAGGATATTCTCACGAATTTTTTTGTAAACGGACGGGTGAATGCCGTAATAGGCCGAGAACGCTTCGGCATTCGTAAAATTAAAGGACATATGGATGCTTGTCAGACCGGCGTCCGATAAAGCAGCGATCCGCCGCGGATTCAGCAGGCTGCCGTTTGAGTTCAGCTGCGTGTGAATGCCGCGTGAAGAACAGTAGCGGACAACCTCCAGGCAATCGTCATATTTCAGCGTCACTTCGCCGCCGGAAAGGCGTACCCGCTTAAGCGTCGGGACCTCCTCCAGCACCCGGATCACGGATTTGGCATGGATCGCTTCTCCATCGTTTCTTTGATACGCACAGCAATAGTCGCAGCGGAAATTGCAATTGGAGGTGATGCCGACCTCCAGTCCTTCAAGCGCAAACCGATCCGGCTGCTCAAGCTCCAAAGCTTTATAAGTCACGTTATGTAGCCTCCTTTGTAGATAAGCCTTGCATGGCAAGTTGGGCTTAATCTATCAAAGTATACCTGGCCTAACGCCTTTCGCCTGTGACCTATTTCCCGAACCCATAGAATAACCCGAAGCTATGCTTCGGGTTTTCTAAATTCATTCAGGCAGAACCTTACACGGCCAAATCCAGCCCAACTACTCCAACCGTTTCCCCTTGCCCATTCACGATGGCCTTGGACAGCGTAATACAGGACCGTTTCGTGATAGCAGAGACATAAGGCCTGGAGACAAAAGCTCCCTGTTCCATCGCACCGATCCACCAGTCCCGGCGTCTGGCATTGAGCAGTCCTGCCGCAGGCTCGGAGAAAATAAACGTCCCGTCCGTATGATTGGACCAAATGGCCTGGATATCTTCTGTTCGGGACAGATAAGAAGTTAATACTGCTTGATGCTGCTCCGGATCTAGAACCCAGAGCTTCTCATTGGCTGCTATCGTTTCAAGAATAGCCTGCATCTCCTGCAGCTTGCCTGCATATAAAGTTTCTCCCGCCTCGGTTGTTCCTGCGATTTCCAGTACGGATTGGTGCAGTGCTTCCGATTCTTTCAGCAGGTTCTCGCTGACTTCATTCAGCTGGTTGATCTGCTCCCGCTGTTTGGTCACCTGTTCCAGCGTCAAATCCACGTTGCTGATCGTTTCGTTCACAATCTGAACCGCGTCATTCAATTTACCCGACGTTTGTTCGATCAGACGGTTCTGGCTCTCCGCCGCGCTTAAGGTCTCAGTGACAACGCCCTCTACTTCTTTCACCCGCTCTGCCACTGTTTCTAGCCGGTTGTGAATGGCTTCTACGTCCTTAACGCCGAGTTTGACGGCGGATTGCTCTTTCTTCACGGAATCAGCCACTTCTTTCACTTGGGTGGTCAGCTCTCTTAATAGCGAAGTCGACTGTTCCACTGAATCCTTGCTTTGGTCGGCAAGCTTCCGAATGCGGCCTGCTACAACCGCAAATCCTCTGCCCTCCTCCCCGGCCCTGGCCGCTTCAATCGAAGCATTTAAGGCCAGCAGCGAAGTCTCTTCAACAATACCGTTAATCAAAGCGTTGATCTGCTCAACCTTGGAGATTTGTTCGTTCAGCTGTCCGAATTTCTGGCGCATTTGACTGCCCTGCTGCTCCAGCTGGTCCATAACCGAACGGGTATTATGTATTGATTCCAGCATCTCGCCAACCCCGCGGCTGGTATCCTGCATATTTCCGCCAAGCCGGTCCGTAAGCTCCGAAATCTGTTCGGTAGCAGCGGCAGCTTCTTTCATTTTGTAGAAAGACTCTTCCATATTGGCTTTGGCTTCATAACTTCGCTGCCTCAATTCCATTTCATAAGCGTGAGAGTAATCGGCTGTCTGCTGAAGCCCATCGGTATGCCTGCTGATTTCCTCCAAAGCGCCGTGCAGCCGGTCGGCCGTGACATAAATTTCGTTCCCTAATTGTTTAATTTCTTCTCTTGAACGGGTCAAATCGTGTCTAAGGCTCTTCAGCCCCCGCTCACTGTACAGCAGTCCGCCGGCTGTCAGCAGCAAAACAGCGCCCAGGATAACCTTGTGCCCCCAAAACATGTCAATAAACAAGCAATAAACAAACAAGACGGCTAAAACAACGGCAAACCAGATCAAGCTGCGGCGAAACTTCATGATGATTCCCCCTACTCTCTGTTAAATGTGAGGATAGCCCTATTCTGTAGGTCTATTTGCTTACATGTTATATTTCCTCACAGTATAGCAGTTGAGAGAGCAAGAGGAAATAGTTTCCTTCTATTTTCTACAATAAAGCATTAAAGTTTTAGCGCTAAGCTTTCATCGGAATAACTGAACAAACAATTAGTTTACATAATTTAATTATTGGAAACTCTGCACTAGGCTCCTTTTAACCAGTAAAGCGACTAAAGTAGAAGATTTGTGAGTAGAAGCTAGGTTCGTTTGGTTTGTTATTGTGAATTTTTCATATGTTGTAATATTATAATAAGAGGGAATTAAGAGAAGTTTTGTCGGTATTTGACCGGAATTGGTTTAGGGTTGTCAGCCTAGGAAGGACAGCTTCTAAATGAAGCAAATAAGGGCGTTTATTGCGGATTTGTGGATTTTAAGCTTCAAAAAGGGTTGGTTCTCTAAGTTTGTTTATAAGGTTAAATAATATATATTATGTTAACTTATAGAGTACAAACACAACTCCCTTCCTCCTGATCTCGATGCCCTCTTTAAATAAAAAAACGGACAAGACCGGCTATGTGCAGCCCATCTCATCCGTAATCTCATCCGTTTGGAGCTTTTCTTATTTTATTCGTCGCCAAAATCAACGTTGTGATAAACCTGCTGCACGTCTTCCAAATCCTCAAGCGCATCGATCAGCTTCTCGAATTGGGCGACCGCATCTCCTTCCAGGGTTACATAGGTTTGCGGAATCATCGACAGCTCGGCTACTGTAAACTCGGCAACACCGGCGTTTTTGAGCGCTTCTTGAACGGCATGGAATTGATCCGGTTCCGCATAAACGATCACCGCTTCATCTTCTTCCAGAACGTCGCGCACATCCACATCGCCTTCGATCAGGATTTCCATCACTTCGTCTGCCGTTTTGCCTTCAAGGCCAATTACTGCAGTCGGATCGAACATATAGGATACAGAGCCGCTGACGCCCATATTCCCGCCGTTTTTGTTGAAAGCGGAACGAACTTCAGGTGCGGTGCGGTTCACATTGTTGGTCAAAGCGTCCACGATAATCATCGAGCCGCTTGGTCCAAAACCTTCATAACGCAGCTCGACATAAGTTTCGTCTCCGCTGCCCTTCGCTTTATCCAGCGCGCGATCGATGATCGCTTTTGGCACGTTATAGGTTTTGGCACGCTCCAATACGACCTTCAGAGCACGGTTGGATTCCGGGTCCGGCTCGCCTTTCTTGGCGGCTACGTAAATTTCAACGCCGAATTTGGCATAAACCCGGCTTGTATTTGCGTCTTTAGAAGCTTTCTTCTCTTTAATATTATTCCACTTACGACCCATTACCAATCCCACTTTCTCGTCTTGAAATGATATAATCTTGCTTTTAAGTACAAATATACCTTGTTCATTATATCCCTTTTGCCGTCCTTTGAACAAGTCCAAATGGAGGCGTGCCTATCGCGGGTTATGGCTGCCCTCCGCCTCGAAGAACTGGACCGTATTCCCGCTGCCCTGCTTCACTTTCTCCCGGTAATGGCCGGACGTATAGGCAGACACCGTTGAACGCCAGAAGGACTGGGCCCTGGTGTTCGCCTGGAGCTGGGAGATGAACCAGCGGCCCGGGTAACGGTCAAAGAGCGCCCAGGCGGCGCTGCGGCCGATGCCTTGGCGGCGGAATCTTTTTAAGACAAAGAACTCGGCCATATAATGCTCCCCGTCCGGATGCATCGGCGGATGATCGACCAAAGCAAACCCGGCCAAATGCTCGCCGTAACGGAACAGGAAGGCTTCGTATTGGGCATCCGCGCCGTTATAATATTTCTCAAGTCCCGGATAAGGCTGGAATTTGCCGTTATCTTCCACCTGAATATCCAGATAGGCCGTAAAATCATAAAAATAAAACTGCATCAGGTTGTGCAGAATTCCGGATTGGCCGGCTGCAACTGGTTCCAACACGATTTTCATAGGCTCCCGCCTTTCCTTAAAGTAGGTGGATGATTGTGGTAGAATAGTGAGCACAGGCTCAAATGGAGAAAAGGTGATTTAAATGAACATTCAAAAAGGTATCGACCGCGGCAAGCTGGATGAAAAGGTCATCCACATGCCTTGGTTTGTCCAGCAGTTTATCGACTATAAACTCCCGGATCTGTCGCCGTCCACCCTGCTGGAGTACGTCCGGGACTACGAACAATTTTTTGGCTGGCTCAGGGCGGAAGGTCTTAGCCAGGCGGAAAGCAACAAAGACGTGACGCTGCAGGAGCTTGAAGTCCTCCATATGGAGAGCATTGTCAGCTACCGCCTTCATTTAGGCACGCGAACACAAGGCACCAACAGCCGGGTTACCGTATCGCGGAAGCTCTCCTCGCTGCGCTCTTTGTTCCATTATCTAAGCCAAATTGCAGAAGACGAGCATTTCTATCCGCTGCTGAAACGCAATATTATGGCCAAGGTCGAGGTGAAGCGCATTCACAAACCCAAGGATACCGCCGCCAAACTCAAGGGCAAAATTCTTGAAGAAGATGAGCTGAATGAGTTTGTGGCTTATATCCATGAGCATTACCGCAAAGATATCGAGAACAACAAACAGGCGCTGCATGCCTTCGAAATGAACCGCGAGCGTGACGCCTGTATCGCCAGTCTGATTCTGAATTCCGGTCTCCGCGTATCCGAGGTGGTCAATTTGAACATAGATGATCTCGACTTGGCCAACAAAATGCTGTATGTGTACCGGAAAGGCAATAACGAAGAAACGTTCAAAACCCCGGTCTACTTCCGGGAACAGGCCCGTGACGACTTGATGGAATATATGAACCTGAGAACGACCCGTTACCGGACGCCCAAGCGGGAGAAAGCCCTGTTCATTGCTCTGCCCAACGGGGCAACGGAAGGCAAACGCATGACCAAACGGGCCATCCAGGCTATGATTATTAAATACGCCAAACGGTTTGGCAAACCCTATTTGACCGTTCACAAGCTGCGGCATTCGTTCGCTACCGACTATTATCTTCAGAACGATATTTACAAGACGAAAGAGCAGCTCGGCCATGCCTCAACGGAGACAACGGAAATTTATGCCCACCTGACCGACAAAACGATGTCCGAAGCGATTGAGCGCCGAACGGAAACTTAATCGTAAAAATATTTCCGTGACCGTGCAGCAGACAGCACTCGTTCTTCGCTTCGTTAAGCCCCTGCTGTGGGGCTATTTTTTATGCTGCGCGTCCCCGATTTGCCCGGCCAGCCATTCGGCCAAGCGGGCGGATTCGCCCAGCTTGAAGCCGGGCACCCCTGCTGCTGCGGCGCCTAATTCTTGGATCGCATCGGAAGCATGAAGGGCTTCCCAGCATACAACCGCTGCGATCCCGGTGCATTCCCGGATAAGCGACAAATCTTCCGGGCTGCGGAGCATCACGATTTTGGGATACGCCTCCCGCTTGAATCCCTCCACGATCACCAAATCGGCTTCGCCAAATCTGGCCAGCAGCTCGTCCAGAGAACGGCCCTGCTCTTCGATCACTGCGGTTCTGCGGGCTGAAGCAATCGCTACGGCAGCCGCCCCGGCCTGCGTCATTCGCCAGGAATCGGTTCCGGCATGATCGACGTCAAACTCATGTCCATCATGTTTGATTACCCCTACCTTCAGGCCCCTGGCGCTAAAATAGCGAACCAGATATTCGGCCAGCGTAGTTTTGCCGCTGTTCTTGTAACCTGCAATCTGGAGTACAACAGGTTTCCTTGAAGCCATTCCTTTCACCAACATCGAGTCATTCAGCCCCCTTGAGGCAGCCGGATTGCGGTCACCAGCTGACCAGCTTTAACGCCGGTGGAGGTCGGCGGTATGACGATCAGCACCTCGCTGTCCTTGATCGTAATCATAACGCCCGATTCGTCAAGCTTGGCCGGATGTACAAACACTTTGCCTTCTTTAAACTGCAGACTCCCGCGTACAAACCGTGTAAAGTTATTGATCTTGTCATAATCCTGGCCAAGCACCGCCTCCATATGCGGCAGATAAGGATCCGGCGCGCCAAGCATGCCGCGGATGGCCGGCCGGGCAAACAGCTCAAATCCGACGAAACAGGCGCCTGGATTGCCGGATAACGCAAACAGCAGCTTGTCCTTATAAACGGCCGCCGTTGTGACGCTGCCCGGCCGCATGGCGACCTTGTTGAACAGCAGATTCAAGCTGCCCCCCTGCACCAGATCGGCCATAATATCATAATCGCCGACGGATACCCCGCCGGTTGTGATGACGATATCATATTCCTCAAGCGCCTTCATGACCCGCTGCTTGGCGAGCTGAAGATCGTCTGCGATGGCTTCCAGAATATAAGGCTCTCCGCCTGCATCCTGAACTTGGCAGGCCAGCGTATAGGTATTGCTGTTGCGAATCCGTCCATCCTGCAGGGGTTCTTCGACCCGCAGCAGCTCCGAGCCGGTCGAGCAGATGGCTACACGGGGCCTGCGGCGGACCTGCACCTGATGATAACCAAAGGTAGCCAGCACCGTAGTTTCCCCGGCGGAGATCATCCGGCCTGCTTCCAGCAGCAGATCTTCGGCTTGAAGCTCGCGGCCGACAGGCGTCAGGTTGGTTCCGGCGGATATCTCCCTTTTTAACGTCATCCAGGTACGCCCGTCCTGTTCCTGCTTCTCCGTCATTTCCAGCATCACTACGGCATCGGCTTCATCCGGCACCTTGGCGCCAGTCATAATGCGGGCAGCCGTGCCTGGCCGGAGCGGGACGTTTGGCAGCGAGCCTGCCGGCACTGCGTCGATCACCTCAAACGTGATCGGCTGGTCCGTAGAGGCCCCTCGCGTATCCTCACTGCGCAGCGCATAACCGTCCATGCCCGAACGGCGGAAATGAGGGTACGGATGGGGAGCGCGGACTGACTCGGCCAGAAACCGCCCCCTTGCCTCTGTCAATGGAACCTGCTCCGTGCCGAGCTGCTTCACGTAAGGCATGATCAGCTGTTGGGCCTGCTCCGGCTGCACGGCGCTTCGTTTAAATTTAGGGTTCTGCATAGGATCCTTGTTCATGGGAAAATCCTTTCTCTTTAACGCTTCTAGGCTTGCTCTTCTCGACTTAAGAAGAAGGCTTTACTCTTATCGTAGGGGGATTAACCAGCAATTGCAAATAAAAAGCGCTTCTGCGCATAAAAAGCTGTACGAATGACTGGTTTTGTCTATCCATTTGCGCTTTTTATTTCGGCTATATAGCTGTCAACCATCCGCTCCGTTCTGCGGCTGATCTCTTCGATCTCCTCCGGCTTCAACCCGTCGTAGTGTATCCCCATCACGACTACGGCCGTAACTCCCAGCTGCCTGCTGATTTGATCAGCCAAACCATCCGTCAGCAGATGCTCCTTATGGCCCGGAACAGCCGCGGTGTACGTTTCTATAGCTCCATTCGCAGCCGGAAAAGAAGTGGAAGCTGCGCCCACATGCGCGGCTCCCCCGGTAATTACAATCAGGTGATCCAGACCCAGCCGGATCGCCTTCAGTTCCAGATCGTCAAACGTTCCCATAACGAATCCCCCTTGTTGATGTATGGCAGCGAACAATTAAAGGATGCCGCGGATCTCCGTGAGCGATTGAATCCCTTCCCGGCGCATAAAGGCTTCCAGCCCGGCTGTCAGCTCTTCACCTGCCCGCAGGTTTACGAAATTGTGGGTGCCGATTTGAACGGTCTCCGCACCGGCCATAATAAACTCAATCATATCTTCAGCCGAGCTGATTCCGCCCATGCCCATCACCGGGATCGACACCGCCTTGCACACCTCATGCACCATTCGCAGCGCAATCGGTTTGATGGCGGGTCCTGACAAGCCGGCGTATAAATTTTCAAAAACGCTGCTCCGCTTGTGAATATCAATTTTCATAGCGGAGAAGGTGTTCACCAAGGAAAGCCCGTCCGCTCCTTCTTCCTCGCACATCACCGCCATCCCCACCAGATCCCGGGCATTGGGCGAAAGCTTGACCACCAGCGGCAGCGTGGTTGCCCGGCGAACCCGCATCACCACCTCGCGTGCCGTCTCGACATGAATGCCGTAAGCCATACCGCCTTCCTTGACATTCGGACAGGAAATATTCAGCTCGATCATGTCATACGCCTTCTGACCGGCAGCCTTCCCGCTCAAAGAGAACTGCTCCAGCAGCTGCGCGCCTTCCTCATATTCTGCTATGGAGTGGCCGCCTAAATTGACGATTCTGACGGTATCCAGCTGCTGCCAATAAGGGACTTCCTTAGACAAGAAACGCCGGATGCCCGGGTTCTCCAACCCTACGCTGTTCAGCATACCCGAGGCCGTCTCCCACACCCGCAGACCCAGGTTTCCTTCTTTGGGATGCAGCGTCAAACCTTTGCCGGACAAGCCGCCAAGCTTGTTCAGATCGTAATAACGGGCATACTCGCGGCCAAAACCAAATGTACCGGACGCCATCACAACCGGATTCTTGAACACGACGTCAGCGATTCGGCAGGTTGTATCGATCATTCAAACACCACCTCCTCCACCGGAAAAATCGGGCCATCCGCGCAGGATTTCCTGCGTCCCCCGCTCGTGCGGATGCTGCAAACCAAACAGGCGCCTATGCCGCAGGCCATCCGGTTTTCCATAGACACATAAACCTTGCCGGTGTTCCCTGATGAAGCGTTCAGCCGCTGCATCGCCAGCATCATCGGCTGAGGACCGCAGACCCAAACCTGATCATACGAAGATAAATCGATCCGATCTGTAATAAAACCGCCGACATCAACAATGACGCGGGAGCTTAAGCGTTCAAATTCCTGAACGAGGTAAGCTTCGCGGCTAAAGCCCAAATAAATGTCGGCCCCCGGCCATTGTTTAAGCGCATAATAAAACGGGGCGATTCCGATCCCGCCGCCAACAAAAGCCATTTGTCCGGAGGGTTCCGGGAAGCCGTTGCCCAGCGGCCCTTCAATCCCGATTTCGTCGCCGGGGCGCAGTCCGGCAAGCCGTTTTGTTCCTTCCCCAACTACCTGATACAGGAATTGGACCCGGTCCTCCTCCACGTTGAAGATGCTGATTGGCCGAGACAGCAGAGGTGAGGCGTTCTTGCTTCTCAGCATATAAAATTGACCCGGTCTGCCTCCCATACCGGATTGCACGGTCATACGAAAGATCCCGGAGCTTATCTGAATATTGTTCATAACCAACGCAGCAGCCATAATTTCCTCCTTTGGTCAGATGCCTGTGACTTTTTGCTCTTGCCTTTGTTTAAAGATGCCTGTTTTATCCGGGTTATTCTGTGAATGATGTCACAAGCAACTGGCATAACCACTATTATCCGGATAATTATTGGAGAAAAGGGCATACCAACACTAACCGAACAATAGGAGGAATAGGCCATGCCGAACCGCACCCGTTATAAAGCCATTATGCTCCTGATGTTATTGTGCTTTATTGCCGTACCCGTCTCCGGCCAAGAACCTTCAAAGGAACCTAAACAGAAGCAGGACGCTCCTTCCTTTCATCAAAATGAAGTACATACGTTGTCCCTCTCCGAATTAAGACGCAAATACGCCGACACCTTTAAATTCAAAGGCTCGCGCGCAGCCAAACAAATCGCTTTGACGTTTGACGATGTGCCGGATCCGCGGTTCACCCCGCAGGTGTTAAAGGTACTTAAGGAAAAACAGGTCAAAGCTACCTTCTTTGTCGTCGGCAGCCGGGCCAAAAAACACCCCGGACTCATCCGGATCATCCAGAAACAAGGCCATGCAATCGGCAATCATTCGTACAGCCATCCTGTTCTCAAAAACTTGAGCATGCGGGAATTTAAACTCGAGATCGAACGAACCGAATATGTGCTGGAACAGATCACCGGCAAGAAGCCGCTGCTGATCCGGCCTCCCTATGGTGAAGTGAATGAGGAGCAGGTGAGATGGGCTAGGCACGGCCGTTACAAAATCGTTAATTGGAACGTGGATTCCCAGGACTGGAAAGGAATCAGCAAAGAGGAAGTCATACGCAACGTCCTTGATCATGCCGGTCCCGGCTCGATTATCCTGCAGCATGCAGGAGGCGGCGTCGGCTCCGACTTGAGCGGCACAATCGAAGCCCTGCCGGTCATCATCGACGAGCTCAAGGCCCGCGGATACCGGTTTGTAACGGTTCCCGAGCTGCTTCATACCCCGGAATACAGGGCTTCTAAAGCTTCTATGCCTTATCCCTTCAGGCTCTGATTCTCTGATCATAGCCGTCTCAACACAAATAGGGTCAAACCGGTACACTACCACCGGTTTGACCCTGTTTATTTTTCCTAATTCAATAAGTTTGAGGCCATCGTTTAATTCAGCACATACAGCTTGATATCCTGAATGCCGAACTGGCTGACCGCATTTTGGGAGCCCGGTACAAAAATATCAATCCGGTTCCCTTTAATCGCGCTGCCCTGATCGGTAGCCGTCGCTACAAAAGCCTGTTTAGGCAGGAATCCGGCAAACTCATGACCGGTAACCAGCACTTTAGTTCCCATTGGGATTACGTTTGGATCTACGGCGATCGTTCCCAAGGCGAGCGGGTTGCCAAAATAATCGACTGCGCCCCATTTGCCATTCTCATCTGCAGAGGAAGAATAGGCTGTTGCTTTTACGTCAATCGTTTTGGAATAGTTGAAGGTTTTGCCCCAGGCCTGTACTACTTTGCTGTCAGACATCACTTTAAGCGCGTTGGCATCGGCGCTGATCGCCTTGCTTGCCGCAGCAGCGGAAGTTTTTGGAGTCGAGGCCGCCTTCAGCTGGCCGGGAATGGTCAATTTCAAGCCTGCATAGATATTGGTAGGTTTAACAGAAGGATTCGCGCTCATCAGAGCCGATACCGTGGTTCCGTAACGTTGGGACAAGAGATAAAAGGTGTCGCCTTCTTTGGCCGTATAATTGGCTGCGAAAGCGGCCGGCACAAACTGCAGGGAAAGCGAAAGACCCAGCACCAATGCGGCTGTTTTTCCGATTAAAGATTTCCGTTTACTCGTAAATACAGATTTGATAGTCATAGCTATGTATTTCCTCCTTAGTCAGCGGCCTCTAGCGGCCTGTTCTGGCTTCGTCAGTAAGACATAGACTAATATATCACAATTTTGTAACCTGTGAGCAAGCAATTGTTACCATTTTGAAACATAAGAGACCCTCAATAGGGTCTCTTATGGATTTTAACGAATATCCGCTTTAAAAGGTCTGTCTTTTGTTCTATGTTTTGTAACTATTTTTTAACCACTTGGCCTTCTGCCGTTTCCCGCTTACAGCACTTTACTAAGGAAATCGCGAGTCCGCTCCTGCTTGGGGCTGCCGAACAGTTCTTCCGGAGAGCCCTGCTCCAAAATAACGCCGCCATCCATAAACAGGATGCGATCTCCGACTTCACGCGCGAACCCCATTTCATGTGTCACGATGACCATGGTCATGCCTTTTTCAGCCAGGTTCTTCATCACATCCAGCACTTCTCCGACCATTTCCGGATCCAGCGCCGAGGTTGGCTCGTCAAACAGCATAACATGCGGCTCCATAGCCAGTGCACGGGCGATCGCAATCCGCTGTTTCTGGCCGCCTGACAATTGGGAAGGATAAGCGTCCCGTTTATCCTCCAGCCCTACGGTTCTCAGCAGCTCCATCGCGTGGCGCTCCGCTTCGGCCGGGTCTTTCTTTTTCACTTTGACCGGAGCAAGTGTAATATTCTCAAGCACGGACTTATGAGGGAACAGGTTAAAATGCTGGAACACCATGCCCATCTTCTCGCGGGCTTTGTTGATGTCGTATTTCTTATCGGTAATCAGCTGGCCTTCAAACCGGATCTCCCCGGACGTCGGCACCTCCAGCAGGTTCAGGCAGCGCAGGAACGTGCTTTTGCCCGATCCGCTGGGACCAATCAGCACGACCACTTCCCCTTTGCCGATCTCCAGATCAATGCCTTTTAGAATGTGAAGCTGGCCGAAGTTTTTGGTTAATTGGTTAACGTTTATCACGGTTACTCAGCTTCCTTTCAAGTTTATTGAGAATTTTGGACAAGGTGAAGGTCAAGATGAAATACATTAGTGCAGCAACCAGGTAAGGTGTCATTCCGTCATAAGTAATCGTAATAATGGTGTTCGTTTGGTACATAATTTCGGCAAGACCGATCACATACACGATAGAAGACTCTTTAATAATCGTCACGAATTCATTGCCGATGGCCGGCAGAACACTCTTTAACGCCTGAGGCAAAATAATATATCGCATCGTCATGCCGCCCGACATCCCGAGGGAACGAGCCGCTTCCGTCTGCCCCTTGTCCACGCCTTGGATGCCTGCCCGGAAAATTTCCGCCAAATAAGCGGAACTGTTCAGAATGAGCGTGATTGAGCCCGATTCAAATGGAGTAAATTTGATATTAAAAGTTGTAGCCAATCCGTAATGGACGATAAACAGCTGCACGATCATCGGCGTACCCCGAAGAATTTCCACCCATGCCGTCCCAATAAAACGCAGGATCGACCAGCGTGACATTCTGAGCAGCGAAATGAGGATACCCACAATAAAACCACCAACAACCGAAATGGCAGCCAAAAGGAGCGTAAATTCCAGCCCTTTAAGGAAGTAATCGCGGTAATCCCAAAAGATTTCAAATATTTTCATCCGTTCCCTTCCTTCCTTTGTTTAAGACAAATTTCCAAGCGGGATTCCGCTTCTCGCAAAAAAACAGAAAATAGCGTGGTCCCGCTATTTTCTGCAGTTTTTGATCCTACAACCTATTAGCGATTAATTGCTTTGCTGATCGGCAATTTCATTGGCATCAGTGACGAACTGATCGATCTTGCCTGCTTGTTTCAGACGATCAAGCGTGGCATTCACTTTGGTCATCAAGTCGCCATTGCCTTTCTTCACTCCGATTACATAACCGTCCTCTTCCGTCGTTGGTTTAGCGGATGTAATCGCCAGGCCTTCAACCTTCTTCAGATAAGATTCGGCTACCGGAGTTTCAATAATAGCCGCATCCACGCGTCCGGACTTAAGCTGCATAATAATGTCGGAGATTTTGGCCAGGGAGGTCAGCTTGGCTCCTTTGATTCCTTTACCGATGTCTTCTTGGATCGAACCGGTTTGCACACCGATCGTTTTGCCTTCCAGCGATTCCATCGTAGCATATTTGTCTTGGCTGCTTTCAGGAACTACGATCGACTGTTCGGCCTGATAATAAATGTTAGACAGGTCTACCTGCTTGGCACGTTCCGGTTTAGGACTGAGACCCGAAATGACCAGATCTACACGTCCGCTGCTCAGCTCATTCAGGAGGGAGGAGAACTGCATATCTTTAATTTCAAGCTCTTTCCCCATATCCTTGGCAATTTCGTTCGCAATATCAATGTCAATACCTACGATCTGGTCATTGCCATCCGAACCTTTAATGTGAAATTCAAACGGCGGATAGTCTGCACTAGTACCGAGAATCAGCTTTCCACCGCTGCTGTCGCCTGTAGTATTGCCGGCGCTTTCGGCCGGGGCCGTGCTGGCATTGCCGCTTCCTGTATTCGTGCTGGCTCCTGCGCCAGAGTTGTTGTTATTTTGTCCGCAAGCCGCAAGCATCATTGTGGTCAGCAACAGGCAGATCGTGAGGAATCCCCATTTTTTCTTCATGTTCATCTTCTCTCCTAATCATTGATTTAAATCCCAGAACACCTTCGTTGTTCTGTACGGCAGGACTAATTATAGGACAAGTTGCATAGTTATGCAAAGGATTTTATGCAAATAAATTTCACATTTTCATGTCAAGTTACATTCTATGGAAAAGAACGGTTGAAATATGCCTTGAAAAACTTGAAAATTTGTTTCAATCTGCCCTTTTCCTGGTTAATAAATGGCTACTCTGACTGGAGGTGATCAGATGCAGCTGGAAGCTTTTTATCATGTTTCAAGGGATAAATGGGCCTATGCATATGATCCCGAAACGATCCATTTGCGCGTGCAGACGAAACGGGACGATGTGGACCAGGTATTGGTTTGGACAGGTGATAAATACGATTGGGATGGAACCTTTGAAGAATTGGCTATGGAAAAAGCCGCCCACGACGATTGGTTCGACTATTGGGAAATCGAGGTTCATCCCAAATTCAAACGTTTATCTTATTTATTTAAACTGATCTCCGGCGACGAAACCGTATACGCCAACGATAAAGGGCTGCAATGCTCGCCGCCTTATCCGCCGGGAGACAACTATGAAATTGCCTATCTGCATGAAATCGACGTGCTAAAGGTGCCGGAATGGGCCAAGAAAGCGGTTTTTTACCAAATCATGCCGGAACGTTTCGCCAATGGCGACCCGTCCAACGATCCGGAGTCCATTGCCGATTGGGGCGAGCAGCCGCAGATCGATAATTTTTATGGAGGAGATTTGCAGGGGGTTCTGAATCATCTCGATTATTTGAGCGAGCTTGGCATCAATGCCATTTATTTCACCCCGCTGTTCACTTCTCCTTCTTATCACAAATACGATATCGTCGATTATAAGCAGGTTGACCCCCACTTCGGCGATACGAAGCTGCTGAAAGAGGTCGTTCAGGCCTGCCATCAGCGTGGCATACGGGTGATTCTTGATGCGGTGTTCAACCACTGCAGCGAGCAGTTCCCTCCTTTCCAGGACGTACTGACCCGTGGCGAGCAATCTCCCTACAAAGACTGGTTTTATATCCGCGAGTTCCCGCTTGAAACCCGGGATGGCATCCCGACTTATGAAACGTTTGGTTTTTACGCTAATATGCCCAAATTCAACACCTCCAACCCGGAAGTTAAAAAGTACCTGCTTGACGTGGCCGACTATTGGATTCGCGAAGTTGAGCTGGACGGCTGGAGACTGGATGTGGCGGATGAAATCGATCATCATTTCTGGAGGGATTTCCGAAAGGTCGTCAAGAGCGCGAATCCGGAAGCTTATATTGTAGGCGAGGTCTGGAGCGATTCCTTGACCTGGCTGCAGGGAGATCAATTCGACTCGGTTATGAATTACCCCTTCTCCGACAAGGTGCTTGAGTTCTTTAACGGAGGCATGGACGGCTACAGCTTTGCCAACTCCATGGGTTCACTCCTGATGCGGTATCCTCAGCAGACGAATGAAGTGATTTTTAATATGCTTTGCAGCCATGATACCCCCCGTCTGTTAACACGCTTAGGGCTGGATAAAAGAAAGCTGAAGCTTTCGGT
Organism: Paenibacillus yonginensis; assembly: GCF_001685395.1. Taxonomy (NCBI): domain Bacteria; kingdom Bacillati; phylum Bacillota; class Bacilli; order Caryophanales; family Paenibacillaceae; genus Paenibacillus; species Paenibacillus yonginensis. The sequence continues at coordinate 1,821,132 of NZ_CP014167.1, forward strand.
TGTCTTCCTGTTCACTTATATCGGAACTCCCTGCATCTTCTATGGCGATGAAATTGGTTTGAGCGGTGAAGGCGATCCGGACTGCCGGAAGCCGATGCAGTGGGACACGTCCTGTCAGGACCGGGAGCTCTTTGATTTCTATAAGCTGATGATTGGTCTTCGCAAAAAATATGATGCTCTGCGCAAAGGCCGCTTCCGCTTTCTACAGGCCGAACCCGACAACCCTTGCCTCATATACGAGCGGGTGGATTCTCGTACCCATTTTACGGTTTGGATGAACAACACCCCGGAATATCAGGTGCTCAGCCACCCCATGGAAACAAGCGACTGGCGGGATGCCTTAACCGGTGAACCTGTGAAACCGAATAACGGAATGATGAATATAGGCCTTGACCCGTTTGGCTACCGTATTTTATACCGAAAGATCAAAGGCTGATTAACAAAAGCCAATCCTGCAGAACGACCTGCAGGATTGGCTTTTTAAGCTTAACCCCGGTTTTACCTAGGACAATCCGGCCCCCGGTCACTCCTGTCCGCTAATCTGTTTGTAAATCTCCTCGTATTCCCCTGCAGAGACACTCCAGCTGTAATCGCCGGCGAAGGCATTTTTGACGATCTTTTTCCAATGCTCAGGCAAACGGTAGAAATGAATCGCCCTGCGGATCGTATATAACAAATCATGGGCATTGTAATGGGTGAACGTAAATCCGTTCCCTTCCCCCGTGAACTCGTTGTAGGCCTTCACCGTATCGTTCAGGCCGCCCGTTTCACGCACGATCGGAATGCTGCCGTAACGGAGCGCAAGCAGCTGGCTGATGCCGCACGGCTCGAATTTGGAGGGCATCAGGAACATGTCGGCCCCCGCATAAATCCGCCGGGACAAGCTGTCGTCAAACAGGATCTGCGCAGACAGCTTCTGCGGCTGGCGGTAAGCCGCCTCCCGGAACCACTGTTCATAAGCCGGATCACCTGTACCCAATACGACCACCTGAACCTCGTCGAAATAAAGCAGCTCGTCCAGAATGCGCAGCACCAGATCCAGTCCTTTAGGCTCAACCAGACGTGTCACCATCGCGAGCAGCGGGGTATCCGCAGCTACCGGAAGCCCAAGCTCCTCCTGCAGCTTCATTTTATTCTCACGTTTCTTCGCGAGATTGCTTCGGTAGGTGACCGGCAGAGCTTTGTCTGTAGCCGGATTATACAGCTTGGTATCAATTCCATTGACGATGCCGGATAACCGGCCGCTGATCGAGCGCAGAAGACCGTCAAGCCCGTATCCGTAGAAGGAAGTCTGAATTTCCCGCGCATATGTCGGACTCACAGTCGTAACATGATCAGCAAACACCAGTCCGGCTTTCATGTAATTGACGTTGCCGTAATATTCGACGCCTTCCGGCGTAAAATAATTGTTTGGCAGTCCCAGCAAGTCCCCTAAAACTTCATAAGGAAATATCCCTTGGTAAAGCAAATTATGTACGGTAAATACCGTCTTGATGCCTGCATAGAACGGGTTATGTCCGTAATGGTGGCGAAGCAGCAGCGGTACCGGTCCTGTATGCCAATCATGGACATGAATGACATCAGGCTGAAAATCAATCAGCGGCAGCACATCGAGCACGGCCCGGCTGAAATAAGCAAAACGTTCCCCGTCATCCCCGTACCCGTAAATGCCGTCCCTGGCGAAATAATCTTCATTATCGACGAAATACACCTTGATTCCTTCATAAGTCAAGGTCTCTACGCCGCAATATTTCTCCCGCCAGCCTACATAAACGCTGGTTGTTCCCAGATGAACCATGTCCTGTTTGAAGCTGTCCGGGATGGTTTTATACTTGGGCATAATAAGACGGACATCGTGTCCTTCCTTTAATAAAGCTTTTGGCAAAGCGCCAATCACGTCGGCGAGTCCGCCCGTTTTGACAAAAGGGGTTCCTTCTGCTGCCGCAAAACAAATTTTCATGCCCTTCTCTCCTTTGAATGAAAATTAAGCAAGCGAAACGTTCCGTTTGCTCTGCTTCGCCGCCTTGGTTTTTTTCTTCCTGCTGCTCAGCGTGTTGACTGAGGCTGCCGGTTGCCCCCCCGACGCAGCTCCGGTTCTTTTCCAAATGGATACCGATAACGGCGGCAGCTTAAGTTCTATGCTCTGGAGCTGATCATGCCATTCCACCTTTTCAGCGGCCAGCGGGCTGCCATTTGGAGAGCCGCTCCCGCCAAACTGTGAATCTTCACTGCTGAAGACCTCTCGATAAATGCCCGCTTTAGGCACGCCAATGCGGTAGCGTTCGCGGTAGACGGGCTGGAAATTGATCACAATCAGCAGCGTATCTTTATTTCTTATGCCTTTGCGCATATAAGCAATAACACTTTGCCCGGCATCATGCGGCGTCAGCCACTGATAACCGTCCATACCGTGGTCATGTTCCCACAGCGCAGGCTCCTGCAAATAAAAATGATTGATCGCTTTGGTATATTCCAGCATTAGCCGGTGTGAATCGTAGTCCAGCAGAAACCAGTCCAGCTGGTCCTGATCTTTCCACTCAATGAATTGTCCAAATTCGCCTCCCATAAACAGGAGTTTCTTGCCGGGCGAAGTGAGCTGGTAAGCAAGAAGAAGACGGAGCCCGGCAAACTTCTCTTCGTAGCTGCCCGGCATTTTGTCCAGCAGCGATTTTTTCCCGTGGACCACCTCATCGTGCGAAAGCGGAAGTGTATAATTCTCCGAATAAGCATAAACAATCGGGAAGGTCAGCAGGTGATGTTTGGACGGCCTGTCCCAGAATGGGGTTTCCACGTATGCCAGCGTATCATTCATCCAGCCCATGTTCCATTTGTAGTTGAACCCTAGTCCGCCTTCCTCCACGCTGCCGGTAACCATAGGCCAGGCACTCGACTCCTCGGCCATCATCAGGGCATGCGGGTAATGATCGGAGACTACCTGGTTCAATTCCTTCAGAAACCGGATCGCCTCCAGATTGTCGGTCCCGCCGAATTCATTCAGGCGGAATTGCCCTTCCCCTTTTTCGAAATCAAGCTTCAGCATGCTGGTTACCGCATCCACCCGCAGCCCGTCAAAATGATACACCTCCATCCAATAAAGGGCACTCGATATCAGGAAAGAACGGACTTCAGGTTTGCCAAAATCAAAGCTCAGCGTTCCCCAGCCCGGTTTGTCCGCTTTCAGCGGATCGCTGTACTCAAACAGCGGTGCCCCGTCGAACAGCCTTAACCCGTGATCGTCCCTCGCAAAATGCCCCGGCACCCAGTCCAGCAGCACCCCGATATCGTTCTGATGGCATTGGTCTACGAAATACATGAGATCTTCAGGTTTGCCGTAGCGGCTGGTCGGCGCAAAATATCCAGTTGTCTGGTAACCCCAGGACAAGTCATAAGGATGTTCGGTAAGCGGCATAATTTCTATATGCGTATAGCCCATTTCCTTGACGTAAGGAATCAATAACTCAGCCATTTCCCTGTACGTATAAAATTCGCCATCCTCCTTCTGCCGCCAAGTTCCAAAGTGCATTTCATATATGTTCAGCGGTTTGCGGTAAGGGATGCGGTTCTTTCGCCTCCAGGCTCCATCGCCCCACCTGTAGCCTTCTATTGAAGCCACCACAGATGCGGTATTAGGCCGCACTTCGGCGTGGAAAGCATAAGGATCGGCTTTCAGAAATACCCGTCCGTCCGGACCGGTAATTTCATACTTGTAAAAAGTTCCTTGGACGATTCCTGGGAAAAAACGACTCCAAAAACCGGATTCGGGTATCTTATATAAAGAGTCGTTCTCTCCCCTCCAACCGTTCCAATCCGAAGCCATTCCGACATGGCGTGCATGCGGTGCCCAAACGGTAAAACGAACGCCGCTAATTCCATTTTCAACGGTCAGATGAGCTCCGAGCGAACGATAGCTGCGATATAAAGTTCCTTCGTGGAACAAATAAATATCTTGGGGTGAAATCGCTACTGGGTGGTTAGCTGCGGCCATGTCCGACACTTCATCACATCCAATCTCCATATTTAAAAAAAGATGATATATGTTCTTTATTACCCCTATTCATAAATATTGAAAAGGAAAAAGAACATCCTTACATTAAATTTGTAATTTTTCAAATCATTCCAAAGTAAAATGGTTTCAACATCAGTATATCTCGTTTATGTATGTACTACACTGACCAAAACAAATTCGGGAGGGAAACGACATGAGTAATAAACAATGCATTGCCATGCTGCTTGCGGGAGGGGAAGGCCGCAGATTGTCTCCACTCACCTCAAGTCAAGCAAAACCGGCGGTGCCTTTCGGCAGCCGCTATCGAATTATCGATTTTCCTCTCAGCAACTGCGTCAATTCCGGCATTGATACGATCGGCGTATTAACCCAATATGAAGCTGAATCGCTGCACAATCACATCGGAGACGGAACTGCTTGGGGACTTGGAACTCATGAGAATGGAGGCATCGCCTTACTCCCTTCATACCAAACGGGTGCTGATGAATATCTGGGAACCGCAGATGCCATTTATAAAAATATGGAATACATCGACCGCCAAAACCCGGAAAATGTGCTGATTCTGTCAGGCGATCATATTTACCATATGGACTATCGCGAAATGCTGGATGCCCATTTGAAATCAAGTGCTCCTGCCACCATTTCCGTAATGCCTGTTCCTTGGGAAGAAGCACATCGTTTCGGCGTCATGGTGACGGATGATCAATATAGAATTACGGAGTTCGCAGAGAAACCTGAGAAACCGCAGAGCAATCTCGCTTCCATGGGCATTTATTTGTTCAAGTGGAGTTATCTGAAACAGCATTTAATTGCAGACGCTTTGGATGATAAGTCGAGTCATGACTTTGGCAAAGACGTTATTCCTAAAATGCTGGCGGGTGAGGAAACCCTTCAAGCTTATCCATTTAAAGGATATTGGAGAGACGTGGGTACGGTAGGCAGCTTATGGGAAGCCCACATGGATCTGCTGTGTGAAGAGAGCGACTGGAAGCTGCATAATGAAGCATGGCCGATGTATACCAATGAATCTGAAGCCAGTTTGAAAAGCTCAAAGCACAGCGGCATCCCGGCAAAAAGCTCGATGATACACGATAACTGCGCTCTGGAAGGGTATGCGGAAAAATCCGTTGTCTTCGGCGGCACTTCCATCGGCCGTTTTACAAAGGTGAAAGACAGCGTGGTCATGCCGAATGTGCAGATCGGACGGAACGTCCTTATTGAATGCGCCATAATCGGGGAGGGCGCTGTGATCAAAGACGGAGCCATAATCAAAGGCTCACCGGATGAGGTCGTTGTCATCGGACCGGGTGAGACTGTATTGGCCAAACCAGCTGTACGCTCCCAGTCTTCGAGACTGCTTAAAGAAGTTTATGACAACGCTGCGCCGCTGCGCGCGGGAGGCATGTCTTCTTAACACCCTTATTCTAACACAATTATTTTATACAAAAAAAGCCGTGCTATTTGAAATAGCCGGCTTTTTTGCGTTTATTGATCCGAACGGGCTTCAGAAACAGCTGGAGCTAAACATTCATAGAGATTGGCGAAATGGTCCTTCTGCTCGGAAATCCCCTTGAATGCAAACCCCTGCTTCTGATAATACAGATTAAGCGCCTCGTTATTTTGCCTGCAATCCAGTCTTAATCCTTTCTTTCCATCCCGGATCGCTTTGTCCACCGCAAAGCTCAACAAGGTTTGCCCTAACCCGAAACGCCGATAAGCAAGGCTTACCGTCAAACGGTGCAAATAATAATAAGACGGATCATCCATAGCTTTCCAGTAACCCGGATCTGAAGGCTGCAGCGTGAACATGCCCGCCGGAATATCCCGATCCAGCGCGATAAACACTGTTCTATTAGTGAAATAAGACCGGACTTCGTCTTCCGTAAATTGTTCCGGTTTCCACTGGCTGATCCCCTTCCGCTGCATCCACTCAGCTGCTTCGGTCAGCAGCCTGCCAACCTCGTCTGCCCTGCCGGAAGACGCCTGAATCAATGTAAAAGCTCTACCGGAGGCTGTTATCAAGTCAACCTTCTGCTCAGAGGACATCCCCTGTCTCCCCCCGTTCATTTCACGGCACCGAATTTAAAGGTCTTTGGAAACCGGGCCCGTTTCTTCATCGCTAAAAGAATTTCCAGCATCACCGGAATCAGCAGGAGGCTCCGCACCTGCTTTCATAAGCGGCAGGGTCACCTGAACCGTTGTCCCCGTGCCCAGCTCGCTTTCCATGTTGATGGTCCCTTTATGGAGCTCGACGAGCTGCTGGGTAATCGCCAGGCCAAGCCCGGTTCCCCCGCCTTGATGATTTACCTGGAAGAAACGGTCCTTGACGCGGCGCAGATTCTCTTCACTGATCCCGATCCCGGTATCCTTAACACTGATCGTCGCTGATTCGTCTCCTTTGGACACTACCAGGTAAATAATCGAATTCTCGTGCGAAAATTTGATCGCGTTATCGACGATGTTTAAGAAAACCTGCTTCAGCCGGTTGGCATCCCCGGACACCATCACAGGCTGCTCGGTCTCCCCTTCCAGCTTCAAATGGATTTGCTTCTGCTCGGCTTTAGCCCAAACATTCAGCATAATCTCCTGCAGCAGCTCGGTAATATTGACGCTTCCGATGACCAGCTTCATCTCATTCTGCTGCAGCTTGCTGAAGTCAAGCATTTCCTCGACTAGACCAATCAAACGATCCGTTTCTTTGGAAATAATCTTCATGCCGATTTCCGTTTCTTCCTTGTCGAAGCCGCCCATCGTCAGCGTTTCGCTCCAGCCTTTAATGCCGGTCAGCGGCGTGCGCAGCTCATGGGAAATGGAAGAGATAAAATCATCCTTGATCTGATTGCTCCGCACAATCTCCTGAGCCATAAAGTTTAGGGTGGCGGCCAGCTCACCAAGTTCGTAAGCATAGTCGCCTTTGACCCTGACGTCAAAGTCCCCCTTCGCCATCTGGGAGGAAACGGCCTGAATATTATTGATCGGCTTCACGATCGAGTTCGCCAGGCCCATGCTGAACAGCAGCACGACCGCCAGTACAACAAGCCCGATGACGATGGCAAGCAGCGTAATATTCAGCAGCTTTTCATTGACCAGCTCAAGCGACGTCACATACCTGATAATGAATTTGTTTGTGCCGTTTACCTTGAGCGGACTTGAAACCGCCATGACCAGCTCCCCGGTCCCCGGCTGCCTGCCAATCCATTTGCTGATGCTCCCTGCTTTAGCCTGCAGCACATCGCTTGTCTGCACAGGTTTATCGACCTGGAAGTCCGTGCTGTTCGTCAGCACCACCCCGTCGCCGTTTACGATCTCCACCTCGGTATTCACCAGCTTGAAGGTCTGGATCATGTCCGGCAAATAACTCAGCTCGTCATCTTCATTCTGCTTGACATACTTCTGGAAATAATCCGAAGCCCAGGCCGCGTAGTTCTCTAAATGAGTGCTTATGCTGTTGTAATAATAAGACCGGATCGCGAACATAAAGATCACTTCAACAAGCAGCAGTGTCACAAACACCACGATGAAATAATGCATGACGATCTGGCGGCCGATGCCCTTTTTGATCATTTACTATCGCCTTTCCATTTGTAGCCGTGACCCCATACCGTCTGCAGGTATTCAGGCTCGGATGGATTGCTTTCGATTTTCTGCCGCAGCCGGCGGATATTGACATCCACAATCTTCGGATCGCCCATATAATCTTTGCCCCAGACATGGTCCAGCAGCACATCCCGGCTAAGCGGCGTATTCTCCTGCTCGAGGAAATATTGAATCAGCGAAAATTCAGTTGGCGTCAGCTCCAGCAGCTGCCCGTTTTTCTTGAACTGCTTGGAGATGAGGTCCAGCGAAAAAGGTCCGGATGTGAACGACACCTTCGCGCTGCTCTCCCGGTAAACATTGACCCGGCGCAGCAGCGAATGGATTCTAGCAATCAGCTCGGTTGGACTGAATGGCTTGCTGACATGGTCATCCGCGCCGACGGACAAGGCATACACCTTATCCTGCTCTTGCACTTTGGCCGTCAGAAAAATAATGCCGATCCGTTCGTTCGTCTCGCGAACTCTCCGGCACACTTCAAACCCGTCGATCCCCGGAACCATGACATCGAGCAAAGCAATGTCAATATCCGGAACCGTAGTCAGCTTGCTTAACGCTTCATAGCCGTCCGCCGCTTCCAGGACATCAAATCCGTTGCGTTTCAGATTGATGACGATAAAACTGCGAATGGATTCTTCATCTTCCAATATCAATACTTTACTCACAGCCTTTAACCCTTCCTCTCCGGTCCATTCTATTGTCCTTATCCCTGAATCCAGCCGTCAGCAGCTGATTCTGATTCTGTCAGCCGCCTATTGCTCCCCCCAGCCGACCTTGGCGTTCGTATTAAGCCCCCGGTAGCCAATGACCCGGTCTGTGGTGCGTTCGAGCAGCTTCCAGTCTGCCTTGTTCCGGTCCCACTGGGATAAAGTGAAATATTTGACTTCAAGCACCGTGTGCCCGTTGTCCGTCCTTACAAATTTGATGTATTGATTCTTGATCGACTTCGTATCAACCGTAACCTTGCCAATCAGATCCGTCGGGATAGGCAGGCCCAGGAATTCTTCCCAGACCGGCTTGCCTCCGGAATCCACCTGATAATAATTATACAGCCAGGGGATGTCTTCCAGGGAGAAGCCGTCCCAACCCGCCGGCTTCTGAAGCAGCCCGTATTCGAGAATGCCATCCCCGTTCACGTCGCCGCTCGGTATCCGTTCATCCTTGAAGGTTTGATCCTGGCCCAGCACTTGGATCAGCTTGCCGCCCTTCATTGTAATGACGAGAGTATAAGACGAGTTGCCCGCCGCGTTTAAGGAAACGTCAAGCATAATTCCCTGTTCGCCGCCGGTCGAAATCTTACCGGTCACCATATTGTAATATCCGTTTATGTTGGAATCGAGATCCAGCTTGTTAAGCTGCTCGAAGGACTTCCCGTCATATTGATAGGTGGTCACGTTGGAGAACTCGTTTTTCTTGAAATAGACGATCGAAAGATCCGTTTTGCCGTCCGCATTCAAATCGTTGACCACGTAATAGGTGTACGGAAGCTCAACCAGAATTTTCTCTAACTTCCCGTCTACATAAGAATAAACGGACAACCCCTTCTGCACCTGCTGCTCACCGCTTGAATAACCGGCAATGATGTCGATCTTCCCGTCATTGGTTAAATCGGCCAGCCTTAATGACTCCAGCACCTGTCCCTCTCCGTCAATTTTAGCCTGAGGAGCCCAGGTCCCGTTCTTATTAACGAATATGACGCCGTGAATCGGCACGGGATCGTCAGGCGTTTCATAGAAGATAAGCGCTTCATTATGTCCATCGCCATCAAGATCCACCACTCGAATCAGACTTGTTGTCCCATCGTCGTTTGGACGTATCAGCGTGCCGCCGCTCGGCAGCTGGGCTAAGTATTGGTTAACCACACTCTTTAACGATTCATTATCGGAAGTGAGCTGCGGCGCTTTCATCGAAGCTTTCGGATCAAAGTCCAGATTGCAGCCGCTTAATACAAACATGAGTAGACATACAAGCAGAACGCCCAGTTTGTTTCTGCCTTTCAACCGCATCCCTCTTTCCATGCTAAATCAGCTTCTTCTCGCTGCCGGTTAATCTTCTGCCGGCCACATCGAGCACCAGCTTGCCTTCCGAGATTCCCCAGATCCGGGTGCACCACCGCTCAGCCAGCTCGATCGGCAGGGCGGCTATGACCGTCTTGTTCTGCTCCTCGCAAATGGACTTGAGCGTCTGGAGCACATGATCAGCAGAATGCGGATCCAGTCCGACCACCGGCTCATCGGCCGTGATTACCGTGGCGCCGTGAACCAGCGCCATGCAGATGGCAATGCGCTGCTTCTCTCCGCCGCTCAGCTTGCCCGCCGGAATCTTGGCTTTATCCAGCAGGCCGAACCGCTCCAGCTCGTCCATCGCTCCCATATAATCATCCGAACGGACGGCACCGGTCAAGCGGCGCCACCATGGCGTTTGGCCGGCTTGACCGATCAGCACGTTTTTATGCGCTGTTTTGTTCGGGTTCAGCTGAGGATTCTGTTCAAGATATGCGAACCGGGATTTATTTTTCATAGAAGCGCCGCCGCTTCCGGTAATCAAGCTCTCCCCCTGCGAGGTATAAGTGCCTTCGTTCCAACGGGTCCGAAGCGCCAGACAGCGCAGTAAGGTGCTTTTTCCGCTGCCGCTTGGCCCCACGACGCCAATCATTTCTCCTTCCCCGAATTCCAGGGAAATGTGATCAAAAATGGTTTTCTCTTCTGAAGACATATGTTTTGTCAAGCCCGCAACTTTATACATCGACTAATCTCCTTTTGACTTTTAACAACCGCAACTCCCTAACCTTTAGTGTAGGGGAAATGGGACATAAAATCCAGCGGGAAAGCAGTTTAAGGGGTTTCAGGTTTGTTACTTTTATATCGTTTTGCTTTTAGACGGGCTGCCTTTAAACAGGAATCCGGATAACGCAAACAGAATGTACCCTGAGCCCAGCAGCAGGAACAGCGCGCTCGTAAGCCCTGCTTCCATCAGCGCGCCGCTGAAGTTCGGGCCAACCATGCTGCCCGCGTTGAAATGGAACGAAGCAACGACATTGGCGGCAGGAAGCAAGGTGCGGGGCAAAATGTCCGCCGCAAAGGCGAGCCCCAGCGAGAAAAACGAACTGACCAGGCCGCCGGCCAGCATAAAAATAATCAGGAGCGGCCAGAAAGACGCTCCGCTAAGCGGAACGGCGAAGAACAGCAGACCGCCGAGCAGTCCGGCCGCCATCAACACTTTTTTACGCCCGATCCGGTCGCTTAGCAGCCCGAGCGGCAGCTGAAGAATCAGGCCGCCGATGCCAAAGAAAGGCAGCAGCGTAGATATTTCTCCCGAATCCAGACCGATCCGCAGGCCGTATACCGGGAAGGTTCCGCTCATGCCGGCTTCCATATAGCCGTAAAGTAAAGCCGGAATCAAGGCAAACCAGGCCAGGGCATACACCTTGGCATACCTTCTTCCGCCTTTTTCTTCATGAGTTTCCTGCCGCGGAGGATGGGTATCCTTTAGTCTGTAAATAATTATCAGAACCAAAGCCAGAAACAGGCCGGACAAAACGATAAAAGGAGCCATATTGCCGAAATGCAGCAGCTTGATGCCGAGCGGACCAAAGCTGAAGCCAAGCCCGTAGAACATGCCGTAAAGCGAGATGATCCTGCCCCGCTGATTGGGCGGCGTCACCAGCAGCAGCCACAGCTGGGCCGCAAAATTGATGGCGCTGTCCCCCATTCCGACGATCAGACGGAGCACAAACCAAAGGGACAGGCTCGCGGTCAGCGGGAATAAAGGAAGCGCAGCGGTGACGGCAATGAGCCCGCCAAGCAGCAGCTTTTTAAAACCGGACACCTTCAAAATGCGTTCCGCCATGATCGACATTGCAAATGAACCTATATATAAAGCTGCGGCGTGAAAGCCGTTAACCGAGGAAGAGATCCCTCTTTGTTCCATAAATATAGATAAAACCGGAAGCAGCAACCCTTGGCTTAATCCTGCTACGACTACGACTGAAATCAGTATCGCAATCGGTCCGTAAGACTCTCCCCCTGAAGTAAACCGGGATCTGATGGACGACAACCTTGATGACATGACTTAACCTCCATTTTTCCAATCAAACCCGACAGCTGTAATTCAGCCGCAAGGCAAAAATCTATCAAACTTAAACATTATAGTGGACAAGCTGGAAATGAACAAGCCATAATGGAAATAAATCACCAATCGAATCCATTCATCCTGGGAGGTACATAGAATATGTCCTACAAAGTAAGGGTGGACGTATCTTCGATCTACGAATTCCTGAACAGCTTTATCATTTTCAGCAGCTCCCGATGGATCAACAATCTGGATCTGGGGCATGAATGGGTGGCGGAATCAAGAGCCAAGCTGACCCGTCATGAAGCAGAGCTGTTTGATGAAGCCTCGAGCTGGCCCTTTGTCAATGTCGATCTCCTTCTGGGCTGGGCCATTCAAAGAAAACCGAAGATGCAAATCCCTGATTTTCTGGATTATTTGGAGTACGGGGACACCGAGGACGTGCATAGCCAGGTTCTGAAGCTGATGCCCAATCTGAAGCCTGACGCCATTGAATTTGTCCGCACCCGTTATGTCCCGCTTCTGCGCATATGGTACGAACGATATTTTAAACACATAGAACTGGAACACGAGCACTATCTGCGGGAAGACGTTCTTGAGAAGAAGGCTCTGGAAAGTAAAATAGAGCCCGTAGATTTAATAGAGATCTCCACCAGCGGTATTCTGGTTGGCGACCACCTTCCCATTGACGAAGTGGTGCTGCTGCCTACCCTGCACTTGAGACCTTTAAATACATATTGTTTTTTTGACCGCGTGCTGATGCTGCAGTACCCGGTAGATTTTCCGGAAAAAGAAGGACAGCCGCCGAACATTCTTCTCCGCCTGACCAGAGCGCTGGCCGAACCCAAGCGGCTGAACCTGCTGCGGTTTATTTCGGAATGCGGCCCGCTGTCCCTCTCGGAGATGAAGGAACGGCTGCCCGAGCTGGCCGATCAGCTGACCCATCACCTGATGCTGCTCCGGGTTGCCGGTCTGCTTCGCATTCATCTGGAGGTTAACCAGCAGGAGAACCAGCATGAAACCTACAGCCTTCGTGAAGACGGCATCGCCGATCTCCAAATTTTTCTTGAATCGTACATTCAGGTATAATAAACAAATGATTAGATTAGACAACTCTGGAACGACTGAAAGTAGCAAAGGAGCCTTATCACAATGACAAGCCAACCACATTTGCATCAGCACATTATCTTTGATATGGATGACACCCTGATCTACTGCAATAAATATTTTGAAGCGGTGCTGGAGGACTTTACCCGTCTCCTTCGCCATTTTCTGGGCAAGGACCGGCTGACCGCAGAGGAAATCCGGGCCAAGCAAGTCGAGATAGACGTGGCCGGTGTTCACCAGGTCGGGTTCGCGAGCCATCACTTTCCGGAATCCATGGTCGAAACGTACCGGTATTTCGCTACTCTGCTCGGCCACCCGATCAGTCAGATTGAGGAAGCACGAATTACCAAGCTGGGGTTAAGTGTATACGATCAGCTGGTGGAGCCTTACCCGGGAATGATCGAAACCCTGGACGTGCTGAAAGCGCAAGGTCATGACTTGTACCTGTATACGGGCGGCGAAGCCGCCATCCAGCAGCGCAAAATCGATCAGATGAAGCTTGACGTTTATTTTGGAGACCGCATCTATATCCGGCAGCATAAAAATGTCGAGGCGCTGGAAGAAATCATTGCCCTGCACCAATTTGACCGCAGCCGGACCTGGATGATCGGCAACAGCCTTCGGACTGATATCGAACCGGCCATCAAAGCAGGCATCAACTGCATTTATTTGAAACAACCGGACGAATGGGTATACAATATTATCGAATTAAAACCGGCTAAAGATACGACGATGTACACCATTACTTCGCTGCAGCAGGTACCGGAAGTCATCGCCGAAAATATCGCCGTCAAACACAAACGGACCCTTTAAGGGTCCGTTTGTTTGAAGAATTCGTCATTTTGTTTGATCTATGACAAATCAATGCCGGTTATACCTTTCCTCTGGATCGGCCAGCGCCTCTCCTGCCACGTCCCAGCGGCTGCGAAACTGCTCCAGGTTCGGATGCGGCGCTTCGGGAGCTGCCGAAAGAATCAGCCTGATCCGTTTGATCGCTTCTTTAAAAGCATCGTAACCGGCCAATCGGTTGGCCATTTCCGGCGTTACGTACAGAAAGAGCGGACCGCCGTAGATCTCTTCGAGATGGCGGACCGCCGCCTCGAAAGGCGTATATTTCTTCCGCCTTCCTTCCCAGCTTTCCAGCGTGACCAGCGAGCTGCCAAACCCCTGCTTCCAGGCGATCAGCGTTTTCTCTCTTTTGTGATACGGAGCGGCCGGAGTTTTCGTCATCCGTCTTAACGTTTCTTCATGCAGCGGATACAGCACCAGCTTCGTGAAGGAGCGCTGCCGGGCCGTTTCCAGGGCCGCCGCCAATTCCTGCTCCAACTCTTCTATATCCCCGGAATCAAAGCTGTCGTAAAACACCAGCACGCCTTTAACCGTCCGCACCGGCGGTTCATATCCGAAAGGCACTTGGGCCGTTTCTCTTTTCATAAAGTCCTCCTTGCTGCGGTTATCTTTACTATATAGCTTACCCTTTAATCGGGACGTTACATCCATTAGGTAAAACCGCTTTTAACAAGAATTCCGCTATCCGCTCCGATCCTTATGTCGGGACAATTCTGCCCCATTTTATTCCCGTTCCAATTCCAGCTGCCCGGTTGAAGAATCCCTCAGCACAATCCGCGCCTTAAATTCCGCGCCTGCTTCCGGTTTAAAAGACAACAGCTGGGTACGTCCTTTCTGGACTAGGGCGTTCAGCATCGCTTTGGATATCGTTTTCCCCTTAAATTCCTTCCAGATGACAAACCCGCAGCCCTGCTTGAAGTGCGTACAGCCGTAGCCTTTGCGCCCTTCGATCAGCTGTCCGCCGCAGCCCTGGCGTGGACATTCGCCGAGCACTTCCCGCTCTGCTGGAGCCTTCGCCGCCTGCATTTTGCCGGCCGCAGCAACAGCTGGCGCAGCATTTCCTGCCCGCCGAACGGCCGTCGCCGTCAGGCCCGCTCCGCCTTCGCTGTAGCCGGATCGGCTGCCGCCTGCCGGACTCCCTGCCGCAGCGGCAGCGGAAGGCGGGGCAGCCTCTCCTGCCTCACCGGCCCCGCTTCCCCGGGAGCTCCGTGTCTTCGCCCCGGCGGAAGACGCAGAAGCGCCGCGGGGACTGCGGACTTTTTTGGCCTGTTTCTGCTGGCCTTCAAACAGAGAGGCATCCGCCTTCTGCTGCACCCGGACTTTATCCACAATGGAAACGGTAAACCGTTTGACGTTCTCCATAAACTTTTCGGCCTCCGCTTCTCCCCTCGAGATCTGGTAGAGACGGCGCTCCCATTGGCCCGTCATTTCCGGCGAGGTCAGCAGCTCGACGCCTGCATGGCGGATCAGCTCGATGGCGGTGCGGCCTTTTTGCGTGACCGTGATTTTTTTCCCCTGCATCACAATGTATCCAACCTTCTTCAGCCGTTCGATCGTAGCAGCCCGGGTGGCAGGAGTGCCAAGTCCGGCATCTTTCATCGCTTCGCGCAGCTCGTCGTTCTCCAGCTGTTTGCCCGCACTCTCCATCGCTTTCAGCAGGGTTCCTTCCGTGTAGTCTTTGGGCGGCTTGGTCGCTTTTTCTTTGGCGTCAGCTTTTTTGCAGAGCACAACTTGATCCGGATCAACGGTAAAAGGTTCGCTTACCAGCTCTTCCTCCTGCTCGTCTTCGTCGTCTTTTTTCTTGCGGCTCCGCGAGCCCGAGCCAGAGCTTGAAGCATTCCCGTCATCCGCCTGGCAAATCTTCCAGCCCAGGGACAGCAGCTCTTTTACATTCGTTTTGAAGGTTTCATCCCGGACGACCGTCAACACCATATGCTGCTTGTATTCCGCAGGCGGATAGAAATGCGCCAGAAAACGCCGGATCACCAGATCGTAAATCTGCTGCTCCTCTTTGCCGAGGGAAGACGGGCGTTTCAGCGTAGGCAAAATCGCATGGTGGTCCTCCACCCGCTGCGGGTTACAGACCGCCTTGTTGTTTTTATGGACCCGGCCCGGCTCAGCGCCATCAGCCAGTTCTTTGTACGCCGATGATTTCAGCATCTGCAGCGTCTTCTGCATGCCGTCGATGTTTTGCTCCGTCACATAGTTGGAGTTCGTACGCGGGTAAGTAATCACCTTGTGGCGCTCATACAACGCCTGCGCGATATCCAGCGTTTTTTTGGCCGAGAAACCGTATTTCGCATTGGCTTCCCGCTGCAGCAGCGTCAAATCGTACAGCCTGTAAGGGTATTCCTTAGTGTCCTTCACATCATATTGCGTG
The DNA here is from genome assembly GCF_001685395.1 of Paenibacillus yonginensis. Lineage (NCBI taxonomy): Bacteria > Bacillati > Bacillota > Bacilli > Caryophanales > Paenibacillaceae > Paenibacillus > Paenibacillus yonginensis. Next base: position 1,837,139 of record NZ_CP014167.1, read on the forward strand.
ATCCGCCCCTGCTGCTTGCGCACCTTCTCGGCAATCGCCGCCGCTTTCTCGGCATCCGTTAACCGCTCTCCCTGCCAAGTGCCTGTATATGAACGTTCCCCTTGCTGAAACACGGCTTTGATTTCGTAAAAAGTCTGCGAATCAAATTTCTCGATTTCCATCTGCCGGTCATAAATCAGCGCCAGCACCGGTGTCTGCACCCGGCCCACCGAAAGCAGCTCGCGGTGTTTAGTCGTAAAAGCTCTTGAGGCATTCATGCCCACCAGCCAGTCCGCTTCGCTCCGCGCTCTTGCGGCCATCGTCAGGTTATCGAATTCATGCCCGTCCCTCAAGCTGTTGAAGCCTTGGGCAATACTCTCGGAGGTCAAATCGGAAATCCACAGCCGTCGCACCGGCTGCCGTAATTTAAGCTGCTGCTGAATCAGCGCAAAAATATACTGCCCCTCCCGCCCGGCATCACAGGCGTTGACGATCTTGTCGCAGCGTTTGGCCAGCTCCGCGATCGTCTTAAGCTGGTCTTTCGTTTTCGGATTTGGCACAATCCTGAACTGCTCCGGCAGAATCGGCAGGTCGTTAAAATTCCAGCGTTTATATTTCGGGTCATAAGCATCCGGCTCCGCCAGCTCCAGCAGATGGCCGATCGCCCATGTAATGATATAATTATCGCCCTCCAGATAGACTCGGTTATTTTTGGCGCGGGGTTCAATCACCCTGCCAATTGTCCGTCCCATGTCCGGTTTCTCTGCAATTACGAGCGTCTTCAAACCCATTCCCCTTTCTCTCGCGAAAGAAAGGACCTTCGCCTGCTTTAGAGCAAATCGGCGAAAGTCCTTTTCTACCAATATGGCTATTATACCATAATTTTGGAATGGTTGTCCTGAGAGGCTAAATCGCTGCTGAAGAGAGAAACGCAAAAAAGCCCGCATCCTCATTCAGAGAACACGGGCTCCAGCAATCAGCTTAAGATTGAATCAGAGTTGTCGTTTGTTCGGGTTTATGCCAATGTTTCGGGCTTAAGCCAACACTGTGGCGCCCATCAGGAATTTATCAACCTCTTTGGCAGCTTCGCGGCCTTCGTTGATCGCCCAAACCACAAGGCTTTGTCCGCGGCGCATGTCGCCGGCGGCAAACACCTTTTCATGGTTCGTTACGAACTTGCCGTATTTCGCTTTAACGTTGGTTCTGCGGTCGGTTTCCAAGCCAAGCTGCTGGACCAGCGTCTGCTCCGGCCCGTCAAAACCGATCGCGATCAACGCGAGCTGAGCCGGGAATACCCGTTCTGTCCCCGGGATCGGCTGATAGATTTTGCGGCCTGTTTCATCTACGATCCGTTCGATTTGAATGGTATGCAGCTCTTTCAGATTGCCGTTCCCGTCGCCGACAAATTTGGTGGTCATGATCGAGAATTCACGCGGATCGTTGCCGAATACCGCCTTGGCTTCCTGATGCGCATAATCCAAAGTATAAACGTTCGGGAATTGCGGCCAAGGATTCTGAATCGGGTCGCGTTCCAAAGGCGCTTTCGCATGGGTGCCGAATTGAGTTACGCTCTTGCAGCCATGACGCAAAGCCGTAGCCACACAGTCTGAGCCGGTATCGCCCCCGCCGATCACGATCACATCTTTGCCTTCAGCGGACAAATATTGGCCGTCCTCAAGGTTGCTGTCCAGGTAGCTCTTGATCGTGCCGTTCAGGAACGGCATGGCGTATTCTACGCCTTTCAAGTCGCTGCCTTCGATATTGAATTCACGTGGTTTGGTAGCACCGCCGCATAGTACAACCGCGTCGTAATCGTCAACCAGCTGCTGTGCCGGGATGTCTTTGCCAATTTCCGTATTGGTGATAAACGTGATGCCTTCAGCTTCCAGCAGTTTCACACGCCGCTCTACTACCTTTTTATCCAGTTTCATGTTTGGGATGCCGTAAGTAAGGAGTCCGCCGACACGGTCCGCACGTTCATATACCGTTACCAGGTGACCGGCTTTATTGAGTTGGGCAGCCGCAGCCAGGCCGGCAGGTCCGGAGCCAACGACCGCTACGCGCCGGCCGGTCCGTTTCTCAGGAGGTTCAGGTACTACCCAGCCTTCCTCAAAACCTTTTTCGATAATCGCCTCTTCAATGGTCTTGATCGTCACAGGCTGTCCGATCAGGCCAACTGTGCAAGACCCCTCGCAGGGCGCCGGACAAATGCGGCCCGTAAACTCGGGGAAATTGTTGGTTTTGTGCAGCCGGTCGAGCGCTTCTCTCCAAAGTCCACGGTAGATGAGATTATTCCATTCCGGAATCAGATTGTGTACCGGACATCCCGACGTGCCGCCGGTCATATCGATTCCCGTATGGCAGTAAGGTGTTCCGCAGTCCATGCAGCGGGCACCCTGTGTGCGAAGTTCTTCTTCGGACATATGTTTGTGGAACTCTTCCCAATCCTTGATCCGCTCCGCAGGACTACGATCGCCCGGAAGCTGGCGTTTAAATTCCATAAAACCCGTAGGTGTAGACATAACCATTCCCCCAGTCTGTTCGTTATCCTTACTCTTGTTCATGTTTCAACTAGTTTATCACCGCATATGTCAGCATTTTAATGGACTTATGAGTGGAAAATTTGCACTTTTCTACATCTCATTACGAACGTTCGTAAGTGAGAAATTTGTATTTGTACGGATTTTTTTCGTCGGTTAAACCCTGGCGTTCCTCAGTTAACTGAAAAAGACTCCAGTCGATCTCAGGCATCACCACGTCTCCTTCAATGCTCTCCTCGATCATCGTAACCAGCAGTTTATCAGCAATAGGAAGGAAATATGCGAACAGCTCGGCACCGCCGATCACCATCAGCTCCCCTTTATCCGCCAAGCGGACTGCTTCATCAAAGGTATGAATCACTTCAGCGCCTTCCGCTTTGAACGCTTTATCGCGGGTAAGCACCACATTTACACGATTCGGCAGGGGTCTGCCGTTCATTGATTCCCAGGTTTTGCGGCCCATCAGCACCGTTTTGCCTGTCGTCTGCGCTTTAAAGTAAGCCATATCCGCGGGCAGCCGCCAAGGCAGCGCATTGTCTCGTCCAATAACGCCGCCCTCCGCCATCGCCCAAATTAACGTAATGCTCATCCGTATTCCTCCCTGCTAAATGGCTACCGGAGCTTTAATTCCCGGATGATGCTGATAGTTCACAAACTCAAAATCCTCAAATTTGTAATCGAAAATAGATTCCGGTTTGCGTTTAATGACAAGCTGCGGCAGCGGATAAGGTTCTCGGGCAAGCTGCGTCTTCACCTGCTCCAGATGATTGGAATAGAGGTGTACATCTCCTCCGGACCAGATAAACTCCCCTACTTCCAGATCGCACTGCTGGGCAATCATATGCGTCAAAAGCGCATAGCTGGCGATATTAAACGGAAGTCCCAGGAATGTATCCACGGAGCGCATCGTCAGCATACAGGACAACTTCCCGTCTGCCACATAGAACTGGAACACAAAATGACAAGGGGGGAGCTTCATGTTGTCAATCTCCGCTACATTCCACGCGCTGACCAGGTGTCGGCGGGAATTCGGATTGTTTTTGATGCCGTCTACCAAAGCAGCGATCTGGTCAATCTTCCGGCCATCCGGTGCTTCCCAGGAACGCCACTGAGACCCGTATACGGGTCCGAGTTCACCGTTCTCATCTGCCCATTCATCCCAAATGGTTACTCCGTTCTCATGCAGATAAGATATGTTAGTCTCTCCTCTAAGGAACCAGAGAAGTTCATGAACGACGGATTTCAAATGAACACGTTTGGTTGTTACGAGCGGAAATCCTTCCGATAGATCGAAGCGGAGCTGGCGGCCAAATACGGACAGAGTACCTGTACCGGTCCGATCTCCTTTTTCAACACCATGATCGAGAATATCTTGCAGCAAATCCAAATATGCTTTCATTAAAGTCTTGCACCTCGTTTATATTCAGCCTCAAACCTGTCGTTTGCGGTATATTTAACGTCCATTATATCATCCCGCGTCAGGTTTGGGAGATTCAAATCCTTTATCAGGGTAAAAAATCACGTTATGCAGTACCCTCGTCCCACCTGCCCATACATCAAAAAAAGAGCGAGAACGTGAACGTTCTCGCTCCTTGCAAGCAGGTATCAAACTTATTTTTTAGGAGCCACTACGTGAATAGGGTGTCCTTCAACAAGCTCTGCTGTTTCCATCACAATTTCACCAAGTGTAGGGTGAGCATGGATAGTCAAGGAGATATCCTCAAGGGTAGCTCCCATTTCAATAGCCAGACCCAACTCGGCGATCAGGTTGGAGGCTTCAACACCTACAATTTGTGCACCGATAACTACGTCATTTTCTTCTTTGGCTACAATCTTGACGAAGCCCTCGGATTGATTCAGGGACAAAGCGCGGCCATTGCCCGCATACGGGAACTTGCCGACTTTCACCTTGTAGCCTTTCTCTTTCGCTTCGGATTCTGTGTAACCTACGCTTGCACATTCTGGATCCGTGAAGCACACGGCCGGAATAGCTTTGTAGTCCACGGCGGATGGAAGTCCGGAGATTGCTTCTGCGGCCACTTTACCTTCATAAGAAGCTTTGTGTGCCAAAGCAGGACCTGGAACAACGTCACCGATGGCAAAGATTTTAGGGTTCGAAGTCCGGCCTTGATGATCGACTTTAATCAATCCGCGGTCAGTCACTTCTACGCCTGCCAGCTCCAGACCGAAATCGCCATCCGTGTTAGGACGACGGCCAACGGTTACGAGCAGGTAATCGGCCGAAATTTCTTTGGTTTCGCCGTTTACGGAATATTTAACCGTAACTTCTTTATCGTTCTGTTCAGCACTTTCCGCTTTCGCGTTAGTGATGATTTCGATGTTCGTTTTGGCCATGTTTTTCGCAACAAGGCGGGTCATATCTTTGTCGAAACCAGGCAGGATACTGTCCATGCCTTCGATGATGGTTACTTTGGTTCCGAATTTGGAGTACATTTGACCCAATTCAGCACCGATATAACCGCCGCCGATCAGCACCAGGCTCTTAGGAACCTCAGGCAGGCTCAACGCTTCTGTCGAAGACAGGATGCGGCCGCCGAACGGGAATGGCTTCAGTTCGATCGGACGGGAACCTGTTGCGATAATGCAGTGTTTGAAACGGTAACGAGGAGCTTCGTTGTCATTGAACAAACGGGCTTCTGTTTCGTTGATAAACATGCATTCACCCTTGAAGACTTCAACCTTGTTGCCTTTCAGCAGGCCGGCAACGCCGCCGGTCAGCTTTTTGACAACACTGTTTTTGAATTCTTGAGTTTTGCCGAAATCCACTTTCACATTTTCAGCGGATACGCCGAATACGTCGCCGTGTTGTGCATTTTCAAATTGATGGGCTGCAGAGATCAAAGCTTTGGAAGGGATACAGCCTACGTTCAAGCAAACGCCGCCCACTTCCGCTTTTTCCACGATCAATACTTTTTGACCCAGCTGAGCGGCGCGGATAGCCGCTACATAACCGCCAGGACCTGCACCGATAACTAGTGTATCAATATCAAGAGACGCGTCTCCTACTACCATTCCTTACACCTCCATAACAAGCAGCTCTGGGTTAGCGAGCAGCTCTTTAATGTAGTTCATGAAGTTTTGAGCCGTTGCACCGTCAATCAGGCGGTGGTCAAAGCTCAAGGACAAGGCCATAACCGGAGCGGCAACGATTTCGCCGTTCTTCACAACCGGTTTCTCGGAGATGCGGCCTGTACCCAGGATCGCAACTTCAGGATAGTTGATGATCGGAGTAAAGAACATACCGCCTGCGGAACCGATGTTGGTGATGGAGATCGTGCTGCCTCTCATTTCAGCCGGTGTCAGTTTGCCGTCGCGGCCGCGGGAAGCCAGATCACGGATCGCGTCAGCGATCATCCAGATGCTCTTGCGGTCGGCATCTTTGATAACCGGAACAATTAAGCCGTTATCTGTATCGGTTGCGATACCGATATTGTAGTATTTTTTATAAACGATTTCGTTGTTCTCTTCGTCGATGGAAGCGTTAAGCGCCGGGAACTTGCGGGACGCTGCAACCAAAGCTTTGACGATAAATGGAAGATAAGTCACTTTCGTGCCTTTCTTCTCGGCGATTGGCTTCATGCGAGTACGGAACGCTACCAGCTCGGTGACGTCCACTTCGTCCATAATCGTAACATGTGGAGCTGTGTAAGCCGATTTAACCATCGCATTGGAGATCGCTTTACGGATACCTTTGAATGGTACACGTTCCTCTTCTCCATTTGCAGCAGCTGCTGGTGCGGATGCTGCCGCTGGCGCCGCCTTAGGCGCTGCTGCAGGAGCAGATGCTGCCGGCGCTGCGGATGCTGCAGGTGCAGGTGCCGCGGAGCCGCCTTTCTTGAAGGCTTCTACATCTTCACGGGTAATGCGGCCTGCTTTGCCAGTGCCTTTAACGAGAGTCAGGTCAACGCCCTGCTCGCGAGCGAATTTACGTACGCTAGGAGTAGCCAGAACTTCGGCGTTAGGAACGGCCGGAACCGCAGAACCGCCGGTGTTGGCTCCGCCTTTTGCTGCATCAGCTTCTTGAGCTGCTGCTTGGGCAGGAGCGGATTCTTGTCCAGCCTGCTCAGGAACTTCACCTTCAGCGTCAATAACCGCTACGACTTGGCCTACACGGAATACAGCACCGTCTTTGCCATACACTTCAAGCACTGTGCCGTTTACCGGACAAGGCACTTCAACGACAGCTTTATCGTTCTGCACTTCCATGATGATATCTTCATCCGTAACTTTATCGCCCGGTTTAATGTGCATTTTGATGATTTCACCTTCATGCAGACCTTCACCGAGTTCTGGGAACAGGTATTCAAATTTCGAAGATCCTGCAGATGCAACCGGAGCTGGAGCCGCTGCAGCAGGGGCTGCTGGCGCAGGCTCGCTGTGTGCTTCAGGAGCGGCTTCCTGTTCCGGAAGCTCGCCTTCCGCTTCGATTACGGCGACGACCTGACCTACGCGGAACACCGCGCCGTCAGCGCCAAAAACCTCTTGCACTACACCGTTCACAGGGCAAGGCACTTCGACTACAGCCTTGTCGTTTTGTACTTCCATAATAATATCTTCGTCGGTTACTTTATCCCCCGGCTTGATATGCATTTTGATGATTTCACCTTCATGCAGACCTTCACCAAGTTCAGGGAAGCGGTATTCAAATTTTGCCACCAGGAAGACCTCCTCTGGATTGATTTATAAGTTAAAATTCACGAACTTGTTGTACGGCAGCGATAATGCGCGCTGGAGTCGGGAGCCAGGTATCTTCGATTTGAGCAAACGGATAAACGGTATCCGGCGGTGTCACACGAAGGACTGGAGCTTCCAGGTGAAGAATGGCTTTCTCGTTGATTTGGGCAATCACTTCCGCCGCGATGCCTGCGGATTTCTGAGCTTCCTGAACCACGATCGCACGGTTCGTTTTCTTAATGGAAGCAATAATCGTATCGATGTCGAGCGGCACCAAGGTTCGCAGGTCGATAACTTCCGCTTTCACGCCGGTTTTCTCCAGCTCGTCAGCTGCTTTAAGCGCAGTATGAACCATCATGCCATAAGAGATAATGGTAACATCGGAACCTTCACGAACCACTTTAGCTTTGCCAAGCTCTACGGTGTAGTCGCCTTCAGGCACTTCATCACGGAAAGCATGGTACAGGTTCAAGTGCTCCATGAAAAATACAGGGTCGTTATCGCGAATCGCGGAGATCATCAGACCTTTAGCATCATAAGGATTGGAAGGTACAACCAGCTTGATCCCCGGAGTCTGGGCAATCAGGCCTTCCAAAGCATCGGTATGAAGCTCAGCCGCTTTAACGCCGCCGCCGAATGGCGTACGGAATACGATCGGCGCATTGTAGCGGCCGCCGGAACGGTAACGCATGCGGGCTGCCTGAACCAGGATTTGGTCCAAAGCTTCGAAGATAAAACCAACGAATTGGATTTCGGCAACCGGACGGAAGCCTTGAATACCCAAACCTACTGCCAAACCGCCGATTGCGGATTCAGCCAGCGGAGTATCAAATACACGCTCTTCACCAAATTGTTTCTGTAAACCTTCAGTCGCACGGAAAACGCCGCCCACATGGCCTACGTCTTCCCCGAAGATTACAACGTTCGGGTCGCGTTCCAGCTCAACGCGCAGCGCGTCGCGGATCGCTTCTTTCATGTTCATTTGTGCCATTGCTATTACTCCTCCTTAACAATTTCCTCGTCACGTTCACAAAGCATATACAACACGTATATCAGAATCAATCCATTTGACCTTCACCGGCAGACCTTCTATGTAGGCAAGAAGACACGGCCGGCGTAAAGCTCGGCGGAACACAAGTCCGACTTTATTTAAATTCCGCTTTTTGCTCTTCCAGATGTTTAGGTGTAGTTTCAAACATGCTGTCAATCAGGCCAGGAATCGTCATTTTTTCGGTTTGTTCAGCTTTCTTGATCTGCTCGTTGACTTTTGCTTTGGCTTCTTCTTTCACGCGAGCCGTATCTTCTTCTGTCCAAAGACCTTTCTTTTCCAGGTATTTGGCAAGACGGTTGATTGGATCCTTTTCGCCCCATTGTCCTTCTTCTTCTTTCGTCCGGTACTTGGAAGTATCGTCAGAAAGGGAATGCGGACGGTAACGGTAAGTCACGGCTTCGATCAGCGTAGCGCCTTCCCCGTTGCGTGCGCGTTCAGCGGCTTCTTGAACTGCTTTGATAACCGCAAATACGTCCATACCGTCAATTTTCACGCCAGTGATGCCGGCAGCAACAGCTTTATGAGCGATGGACAAGGCACCTGTTTGTTTAGCAAACGGAGTAGTAATCGCATAACCGTTGTTTTGCACAAAGAAAATAACCGGCAGCTTGAATGCTCCAGCATAGTTCAGGCCTTCGTAGAAGTCGCCTTCGGAAGAACCGCCGTCACCGGTATAAGTGATGACAACTTGTTTTTGTTTCTTTAATTTGTAACCCATTGCGATCCCCATCGCATGCAAAATCTGCGCACCGATGATGATTTGCGGCATAAGTACGTTTACGCCTTCAGGAATTTGTCCGCCATGTTGATGGCCACGAGAATACAGGAAGGCTTGGTAGAGCGGAAGGCCGTGCCATACGATTTGCGGCATATCACGGTAACCAGGACATACAAAGTCTTCTTTCTGGAGCGCGAACTCACTGCCTACCATGGTTGCTTCCTGACCGGAAACCGGTGCGTAGAAACCAAGGCGGCCTTGGCGGCCCAGATTGATTGCACGTTCGTCCCAAGTACGGGTAAATACCATACGGTACATAACTTCTTTCAACTGATCGTCAGTCAGGTCGGGTACTTTATCAGGATTAATAATTTCGCCGTCCGGAGAGAGTACGGACAAAGCTTCTACTTCTTCCGTATATACTTCATAAGGAACTTTGCTCATGTTTTTCACCTCGACAAAAAATTTGAATATCAGGTTCCGCTGTTATAGAATTATTATACATCTGTTATATCCCTTTCGTCAAAGGATATAAGGAAAAATGTATTAGAAAGCAAATCTTGTATGTATAACAGCGCAATAAAAATGGTGTAACAGCAGTGAGGAGTATCACAGTAAGAAAGCGTGTTCACCACCATGGTTAATCTTACCTGATCAAGCCTCCAAATGCAAAGAAAAAGGGAGAGTGACAGCTATGACAGACAACCGATATTTGAAGCGGACTGTCGTGAAACATGAAATTCACAGCCAATTTTTGAACGAGACGCGCAAGCTGCGCATTTATCTGCCGCCCGGCTATAATGAGCTGCTGAGCTACCCGGTCGTATACTGCCAAGACGGCGAAGAATTTTTCAACTTTGGACGGATTGCCACCTACTCGAACCAGCTCATCCTGGACGAGGACATCGAACCTTTTATTATTGTAGGAGTCGAAGTGAACGTGAAGGTCAGAACCCAGGAGTATGCGCCTTTCGGAAGCCGTCACGAAGCTTATGTCGCTTGTTTTACTGAAGAAATTATACCCTACGTGGAACAGAATTATCCTGTGCGCCGTACGCCGGAGGAACGGATTCTGGCCGGGGATTCCCTGGGCGGATCGGTATCGCTTCATATCGCTTTGAGACGCAAGGACATGTTCTCCAAAATCATTACCCTGTCCGGAGCCTTTTACATCCCCAGCCAGGAAATCATCGCATCGGAAACCGATCTTTCATCCCTGAGCCTTTATATGGTAGTAGGGCTGCAGGAACGGGATTACCAGACAGACACCGGAATTTACGATTTTGTGGATCTGAACCGCAGAACCAAAGAACTGCTTGAGAAACGCGGAGCCAAGGTCGTATATTTCGAGAAAGACGGCGCCCATATTTGGGGATTCTGGCAGAAGGAGCTGCCGGATGCGCTTCGGCATTTCCTTCGCTGATCCTGTCTATTATTGAAAGAAAACACACAAAAAGGCCCGTCTGAACGACGCGGCCTTTTTGTGTTCCTAACCTTTACTGGTGTTTGTTATCGTGCAAAAGGTTTATTTTTCAGCGATCTTCTAGGCAGTCTCCAGCGATAATGGACAGAAAGCATCCGGGAGACAACTACGAGAAGAAACAGAATGATCATCTCCGTTGTGGTCTGCGACCAGCCGAAAGCGATGGCGAGCCCGGCAATTAAAGCCCATACCGCATAAATCTCATCCTGCAAAACCAATGGCTTGCGTCCCGCGAGCAGATCTCGGATAATCCCGCCCCCGACCCCTGTCAGTAGGGCTGCTACCGCAACGGCGCTGGCCGGATGATTCATCTTGACGGCATACAAGGCGCCCTGAATGGCAAAAGCACCAAGTCCGATAGCGTCAAACCAGGCCTCGCCTTTCTTCCAATGGCGAATCCAGGATACCGGAACCAGAAAAGCTGCGGCAATGGATATGCAGGCGATCAGCATTAACGGCCCTTGTGTCCAGATCGTGGTCACCGGGACTCCGATCAGAATGTTTCTAATAATCCCTCCGCCAAAAGCGGTTGCCAACCCCAAAACCACTACGCCAAGCACATCGTATTCCTCTTCCATGGCAACAAGGGCCCCGGAAACGGCAAACGCAATGGTGCCTATAATGCTGAACAGATCAAATAACTCCATTTCCCCTGCTTCTTCCCTCTTCGTAATCTCACATATGACGTAAACATTGTAGCTTTTCCTGGCAAATTGTACAACAAAAAATTCTGTTTTATACTATAGTCATTACATAGCTCCCCAAAATGCAGCAAGGAGAGATACACATGACATCTACCAATCGGGTTCTTATATTCGCAGGCGGCGATATTATCCCGGATTTCAAAGAGCATATCCAGGAGGGGGATTATATTATAGGGGCCGATTACGGCGCCTATTTCCTGATCGAACACGGGATCATTCCGGATACCGCCATCGGGGATTTTGATTCTATTACTCCGCAGCACCTGGAAGAGCTGAAGAAGATATGTCCAGAGGTCATTGCTGTAGATGCGATTGACAAGGACCTGACCGATGCCGAACTGGCCTTTGATATTGCCCTGAACAGACAACCGGATCAAATTATAATGTTTGGTGTTCTCGGCAGCCGGCTCGATCATTCCATGGCCAATATCCAGATGATGCTCCGGGCTTTGCAGCACCAAATCGCCAGCTCGATCTGGGACACAACCAACTATATTACCTTAACCGGCTCAACGGCTGTCGTGGAGAAACGCAACTTCGATTACGTTTCACTGCTTCCATTGACACCGGAGGTGACCGGGATTACGCTGGAGGGGTTCCTTTACAAGCTGGAAAACGCCTCGCTGAGAATGGGCCAATCCTTGGGCATCAGCAATAAGCTGGTACAAAATGAAGGAACTATTCAAATCGAAAGCGGCCTGCTTTTGATTATTCAAAGCAAGGATTGATTACATTTTTGTAACTTTTATTTCGATCAAATAAAACCGGGATCAAAAGGCTCAAACCTTTATTGCACAGAGGTTTGGGCCTTTTCTTTTGCTCCTGGTTTTCTGAAAAATCTTAATTTTTTGTAAATTTTAATCGTTTTTTAATAATTAGGCTCAACCCCCTGATAAACCTAACTCTCTCCTATCTATGGATAAAATTAGGAAGTTTCAAACCTGTTATACTTTGGTCAAGCCCGAGAATACAACATCAGGAGGAACATACAAATGATCAAAATTCAAGGACTCTATAAGAAAGTTATAACAGTAGGGATTTGTGCTTCCGTTGGCTTTACAGGCATGATGCTCGCTGGACAAACCCAGGCTTCTGCAGCTGCCGATACAGCCAATACGTCATCTGCAACTGCGTTGGAGGTTTCCGGCACGGCAACTTCAACCGGTTCCAAGATTATTTCTTACGGTAAAAAGTTCATGGGAACACCTTATAAATTTGGTGCTTCTACTTCAACAACCAAATATTTTGACTGCTCTTCTTTTACGAAATACGTATTTAAACATTATGGCGTAACTTTGCCGCGTACTTCTAAAGAACAAGCTAAAGAAGGCGTTGCCGTCTCCAAAGCAAACCTTAGAGTTGGCGATCTGGTCTTCTTCTCCAGCGGCAGCCGCGCTAACGGGAAGAACGTTACTCACGTTGCCATCTATGCAGGCAATGGCAAGATCCTGCACACCTACGGTAAACCTGGAGTAACCATTTCGAACCTGAACTCCGGCAACTGGAAGAAAACCTATCTGAAAGCACGCCGTGTATTGTAGTTCTATCTGAACTATAGCTTAGCTCAGGCCACGAGTCTCGAGCCTGATCGACTTTGGGCTTAGTCGGTTAACTTACGTTTCACGGTCGCAGGTAACATCTGCTTGTCTATTGAAGCATGTATCCTGTACCGCGGACGGTGTGCAGTAATTTGGGTTTACGACCTTTGTCAATTTTACTTCGGATATGTTTGATATAAACGTCTACGACGTTGGTTCTACCCGTAAAATCATATCCCCAGACTTCATGCAGCAGCAATTCTCTGCTGCAAACTTTCTTTTTTCGACGCGCCAGAAACAGCAGCAGCTCAAATTCTTTAGGCGTTAGGGGAATTTCTTCGCCTGCCCTGAATACTTTATGTTGTCTGATTTCGATACGCAGATCCTCGTGCTCAATATATTGATGCTCACGGGGGTCAATGCGTTGAAATAACCCGGTCAAGTTCTTTATCCGGGCGATTAATTCCTGGGCAGGCGCTTTTTTATGTACATAATCGTTGGCCCCGGCGGAGAATGCCTCCAATAGGCCCTCCGTAGTCGGTGAATCCGTCAAGACGATTACCGGGTAAGGCAGCAAGCCGTCCTCCCATTTTAGCCGAATTAACGATTTTAGAGTATGGGTATCCCTGGAATCCCCATCGATCAAAAGCAGATCCGGAGGCAGATCCATGCTGTCATTAAAGGTATCTGCCTCCATTCCCCCATACCGCTCCACTTCAAAGCCGGCTTCCTGAAGCCGGCTTATAATTTGCTGCGCATACGAGTTGTCTTCACCTTCAAGGAAAACCAAAACCAAACGCTTCTCCATCTTTCCCTTTCACCCCGACATAGAAAAGTCATCCGTTTCATCGGCAACTAATCCTAGTTTGCGGAGCTTGCCGGTTTCTCATACTATCCTTTCTCTTACACCCCTCTCGTATTCCCCTTCATCTTGTTGTGGATACACCTTTACAACGGGCTTCAAAATACCCGCTTGCCGCGGCGTCACGTTCATTCGTAAAGGTTTCTTCTAAACGGTAGGCCCCTTCGCACGGTCTCCGATAATAATATTTAATGCCCGTCTGTGCATCGATCCCTCCCATCACAGCCCGCTTCTTCAGCAGCCTGCCGCCTCCAAAAGCAAAATTGTTATAATACTGATCACCTACCGGAATCCCCTGCAGGAAAACAAGCATCCCTGCATCTTCAATCGTATTGTTCCAGGTTTCGTCCGGTATGTTTGGCAGCGTAAAGGTATAGCTTACTCCAGCCTGCTCTGCAAAATGATTGTGCTCAGCCACAATCCGTTCGAGATCCTGTTCTACAGAGGATACGATAGCCGTCCTGCGAACTGCATCCAGCATTTCCGGATTCTCCAGCAGCGGATCATCCGTTTTCCCTTTCAGGTCTTCAGGCAATCCTTGCAGGAACAATTTTTGGCGTGGATCGAGGAGCGTAAGCTGGTTGTCCAGGGTGAAGGAAAGGACATTAGCGGCAGCATCTGTATAAACATAAGGCTTCTTCGGGAACCAGCCGCCCATCTGCTGCTTCCCTCGGTCCGCCTGCATCCTGTCCTGGATTCCATAAATGCAATATCCGTCATAGTCCAGCACAACCACTGCCGGAACATAAAGCATAAACGCCTGCTGGCCGACCGGATCATCCACCAGGTTAAAATTCATAAACAACGTCTCCAGCAGCGCATCCAGCCCTGCCTGTTTATCGACCCGAAAAAATTTGTCCGAAACGTATCCCGCTTCATAAAGCGGCTGTTCATTGACATTGAGCCTGCTCGCTCCATCCTGTACGGCCGTCTTCAGAATCGAGTTATAACGCTGTTCGAGCAGAAATACTTCCCGGAGATTATCCGCCCGCATGGAGGATACCCAGAAGAATGGACTAGCCAGCAGCACAAACACGATCGCCCATTCAGTAATCTTCATTCAGCACCATTCCCCCATATTCCAGCAGCGCTGTTGATGAAGCCATCTCATCCCCATAAAGAAAACGGTTCAGAACACTTGAGACCTTCTGGGTTTGATCACGGATCCTGACTTCGAAGTAATCACCCGCGCTCAAATAATAGTTTCGGGATTCTTCGTCTGTACCCGCTGGCTGAGCCGGGAACAGCTGCTCCAGAATTTCATCGCCGTAATGAGCTTCTTCATAAACACTGAACCGTCCCAGAAAAGTTGCTGGGTCCGCTGCATCCCCGTATTCCGGCTGATATTTCTTATGGCGGTGCTCCAGGTCCAGTTCAAATCCCGCGAACACCTTACCCAGCTCTGCATTAAATTCGTTATACATAACAGGAGATATATATCCTTTAGTCCGCACAGCATCAACAAATTGGGTAATGATACGGTAAGCATTCAATTGGGAAAGGTCCTCCTGCCGTTTGACATTCTGCAGCATCGGGAACCCGTACAGCAGCAGGACAGCCAGCAAAGCGGCCGTAATTTTGGACAACACGTTAGACAATCCATTCCTCCTCCCGTTTATTGCTCGGTGAAGCTGATCTCCTTTAGTTGGTTATGATCGTCATATCGATAGACAGCGGTATATAACCGATCTAGACGAATCCGGTTGGCCGGAGCTGTCCATTCCGGGTCAGGATAAGGCTCCGGCACGGGGAATATCTCTCCATTGACGATAATCACGACCTTTTCCAGCAAGCTGTTTCTCCACATATAAATCACCTGCGCACCATTAAAGACGGACACTGAATCGCCGTCAGTATTCCCTCCATTTCCTCCTTCCCTATCCGTATAGACATTCAAAGCCTGGTTAGAATAAACAGACGCCGTGGCCCTGAAGGCATCTTCGGAAAGCTGTACGCTCCGTGTCATAACGGTACAAGCCGCCACAAACAAACTGAGGCCGACGGCTGTCCACAGCATGGATTTGATAGAGCTAAACTCCATACCGGCCTACCTGACCGAACTTTGAGTAAAGATAAGCCCGCGAACGACATTCGAGCTGTCCTTGACCACTTCTGCTTTAAACTTGCCGCTTGGATTGACGTATTCGCTGCTGGCTTCATTCCACGTATTGCCTATGCTAGCACTGCTTTCAACCAACACGGAGCCATAATCGGAATTCTCAATATTGGAGACATTAAGTGTGGAGCCATACCATTGGCCTGTCATATTTTTGCCGGTTTTGACCTGGATGCCGAATTGGGTTTTGCCTTTATATTTCCGAAGCGCGTTGGTAACCTGCGATCCGCTGATCGTCGTATCGTCATAAACGGTGAACGAGGCTTGAGCAAGCTCAGTCTGAATATCCGAGAAATTATTTTGCGCGGTTTTTGTTGCCTCCTGGGCGGAGATGAACAAGATCACGACAATCGTAATCAATGCGATGGTAAGAAAGATACCTGCTGCCACCTTAAGTGCTGAAGAAGCGTTGTTCATATTTTCATTACCTGCCTTTTCTTATAATTTTTGAATTTGTTCATAATAAACGGTCATTTGGCTGAAGCTCATCCAAATTAAAGGTATGACCAGATACATAAACACCAGGGCGTACATAGGCGTGAACCCAATGGTTTTACCTAGATTCGCTTTCATATCCAGCGTCTTCTCATAATCCAGCTTGCGCTGTTCAAAAAAATATCCCATTTCTCCATCCACATCATCAAAAGCACGGTTAACCGAAATTTTGCCGACCGCCAGCGCCAGCTTGTCCGCAAGCCTTTGAAACTCAGGCATAGTGACATCCCGTTTCATCCCTTCGATGGCTTCCTCCGGTCCATGTTCATAATGCAGCAAACATTTCTCTATCGGAGTTTTGAAGATAACCGCAAACGAATTCAGCCATTCCAGAATTTCCTCCACGGAAATGCGCTGCATTTCCCTTAAAATGAAAATGATCGTATAAAATTGATAAATTTCATGTTTCATTTCCAGCCTGCGGATTCGGCGCCCGAACAGAAGCAGCCAATACGGCGCATAATAGGCGCAGACACCCGCTCCAAGGGCAGTCAGCACTTCCCAACCCCTTAGCACTTCGGCATTCCAGCGGCTCAGCTTCCCGGCAATACGGTTTACTGAATCATTTAGCTGATCTTTAGTTAAAGGGAATTCAGAGTGGCTGGCGACGCTGGCGGCAATTTTTTCATAGCTCGAATGTTTATTCAGCCCCAGTTCCTTCATGATTTCTTTATCGCTTACGGCCTCAGCCGACAGCCTCGTCTTCTCCTGCTGATCAGGCGCTCCAAAGAACAGCTGGGTCGAATGGACTCCGTTCAAAATATGAGCTCTGACCTGCCCGTGCAGAACCAGAAATAAACCAATCACCACCAGAAAGGTTCCTGCAAATAATACCAGCCTGCGGACTACAAACCACTCCACCCTCATCTTGCTGAAGCTATCCCTGAGCAGCTCCGAATTCCGGATATAACTTTGGGAGCGGGGAGCTGGCAAAAAGACACGAACCAATCCCCTGACTATTCTTCGCTCATAGAGCCGTTTTTCCCAGCGGGAAGCCAGCTTGGCTGGCCGGTATTCTTCTTCGCTTTTTAATTTTTGCAGCAGCACATAACAAATTAAAATAACCGCATAAATCGCCGCTTTCGTGAGCATGCCGTATTTCCCGGCATAAAAGGCGTCCATCAGCGGAAAATTCCCCCTGGCCCACCGCTCAATCGGTTTGGTGAACAATAACGGTGCAAGGGCGATGACATTCAGCCCTTTCAATACATAATCGAGTTTGGAAAGACGAAGCAGATCCAGATGTATTTCTTTGGCCAGCTCAGACAGTGCTTTTAGAAAAAGCGAACCGCCATGGCTGACTTTGTCGCCATACTCCATAACCAGATACGAAACGCCGGCAAAGGTTTTGAGAAACCTGCCGGGATTTGTTTCATAATAATTCTCCAGACTGCGCCCAGGATTATGATCATTCAAGGCTTCATGAATGCGGTAGCCATGAGCGGAAACCTCCCTTTCCGCCCCTTCCGACGCCTCCAGGATCGCTTCATCCACCATCCCGGACCGATGATAGGCATGGCGAACTTTAGTAAACAGGTCATCGGTCTGCTCAAGCAGTCGGCGCTGCAGCCGGTTAGCATATGCTTCGAGCAGCAGGCCGTTTATCACCGCTGCCGAAATCAACAAAGTCAAGAGATAAATCGGATCCGGATTCATAATAAACAGGATTATCACTCCGCCGAGCAGCAAGCTGAGAAGACTATAGACGGCCGCTGCCGTTCGCAGCCTGATCCGATATTCTTCCCGATGCAGCCCGATAGTGAGCCGGCTTCGGACTTTTCGAGTATATTGACGCAGCAAAGGGGTTTTGAGAAACAGCAGATAGGAACGCTGCAGGAACAAATAAACGAAACCTCTCCACCGGAGCTTCGTTTTGCCGGCCAACAAGGCTTCGAACGGTATAGGCTCCGCCTTTAGACTATGCCGACCAAGGATGCCGGCGCTTATAAGAATGGCTGCAAAGCCTGCCATACTAAGGCCCGCTGCCCAAAAAAGCCATGTTTTAAGCTCCAAGCTGTTCCCCCCAATTGTCGGCCAGGAAACGATCAAAACGAATCGCGTCTGCAGGAACCATCTCTTTCCTCATGTCCCGCCGGGTCTGTTCCGAAAGGGTATCCCGGACTTCATATTTGCCATTGCTGTAAACCACAATATCTCTCGCTTCATATTGCCCCGCTTGACCTGAATGATCGATTGGCCCCTGAACCGGCACACATTCCGTAATCCGTTCTATGTATCTTGAACCGTCCATGTCATGCCGCAAATGAACGTCAAAATGGATTGCCCGAATCACCTGCTTCTCTGCTGTGAGCTCGTCCCGGAACAACCCGGATTTCAGCAGGGAATTTCGAAGGGCATGAATCAAATCTGCAAATGTTTTGGCGTGGTGGGTAAATACCGTGAACAGGCTTGCTACCTGTGACATTTGAATCATCCATGCGGCTACTTCGTCCGTCGCTACTTCACCTAGGATGTTAACAGCTCCATCTGTCTTCTTCTGCAGATCCAGCCCCTGCTGACCGGAGATATGATCGGTTTCCCGGAAGGTCAAAATATTCCGGTTCGGATATAAGCGGCGAAGATGAAGCTCAAAGGACATTTCCTGAATTCGAAGCGTATAAGACCCGTAAATAGATTTGATCAAGGCCATCAGCAGAGTCGTTTTTCCCGCTCCTTGAGAGCCTGTGACAGCGGTTATCCGGGCGCCTTTCATCAGAAACTGCAGCAGGAAAATAACCGTTTCGGCACCTTCTCCCTTAATCAGCTGCTCCAGCGAAGCGCTGCCGATATCAAACTTGCGGACAAAAAAAGCCCAGCTCTCCGCAAACGGCGGCCGAACCACCACTACCCTTGAGCCGTCTTTCATTTCATTCACTTTATATGCCGAGGCTTCTGACAGCTGGCCTGGCAAATTATATTTGTAAATGTTCTGACAGACCCGTTTGAGCTCTCCTTCTGAACCAAAGGACAGAAAGGACAAGCGAATCGACTTGCCTCTATAGAAGATCCACACACTATCGAAGTTTCTTTCACCGCTGGCTTCCGGTCCTGCCAGCCCTTCCCACCCTTGTTCAAATACCTGCTGAAGCACGCCTTCCCTGTTTGTATAATCGGAACCGCTAACTCCCCCGCTGACCCCGTCGATCCCCTGATCCCGAATTTCGTCCACAACTGAGAACCCTTTATATATCTGGTAAACCCGCTGCACGATCAATTCCAGCTTCTCTCTCTCTTCAAGCTCCCTGTATTCCATGTAAAAGATATGATTAATTGCCTCCGCATCAATCTCATATCGGAAATCCCCTTCGCTTGACTCATCGGTTTTAGGCGAATCGAGCCTGTATTCCTCAATCATCGTGGACAAAGCCTTGTTCCCGTGACGCTGCTTGTACAAATATAACAAGATATCAAATTGATCCTGTGCGGTCAGCTTCTCCCGCTCGTCAAAAGGAATAATCCGGTTCATTTGGCTTGCCGATAACGGATAGCCAGACTCCAGAACACGGCTGATATAGTTCTTGACGTATAACTTATCCCGAAGATCGCCGGAGACGCAGCCTTTCAGAGCCTGCCTCAGCTCCGCCCGCTGGTTTCGCTTCCGTTTATAGGCCTCTTCGCTTAATCCATAATCCTCAAGCTGATTGCGGCTCAGCTCGTGCAGCGATTGTTTGACAAAGCTAAGCACCTTCAAGGTTTCATCCAGCTCCTTTGAACCAGCCGTATATTCCTCCAATTGAAAGGCCTGCCTCTCGGCCCCTCTTCGGAAATACCAGAAGCTGATTGCACAGAGAAGGACAATAACTAGGATCATCCAGCCCGCATCAATCATGGCTCCATTCCCTCCGCCGCCGCTAATCCGCCAGGCACTCCAGGATGGCCCAGATAACCGGTCAACTGGCGTATAGCCATTATGAAAGAGCTGTTAGGCTGGGCTTTCTTTGCCGTACGCCGGTTTCTAAGCATAAAAGCTGCAGCCTCCCCGTTATTCCAGGCATTCACATAATCCGTACAGTGAGGAACCCCGATGATCGGCAGGCTTCTGCCAAACAAACGTTTGACATTCTTAACGCTCAGAACGGAGTTTTCATCGTAAGGATAAAGCACAATCAGCTCCTTGTTATCAGCCGCCAGATTCGAGGTGACCCGGTTGTAGTAACGCTGCAAAACTCCCCGATTCTGACGCAGCACCACAATCTGCTTATCTCCTGGTCCAATGCCGGCCTGCCGGAGCATCCATTCAGAACCCTGGACGATAACCCGGCTGTATCTCCCTCCAGCCTTGTCCCAAATTCTGCGGTAAACCTGCTCCTTCCCGGCTAAAGTCCGTTTTACCGGCAGCTCATGACCGAAGGCAAGATCCAGCCTTCCCTTCAGCAAAGGAAAGGTATAATCGACAATATTACCGCTGCTGAGCCTGCCGCTTTCCGCCAGCTGGAACAAGGCATCCATGCCTTCTCCGGCAAACATCAGCCCTTGATGCATATCCGACTTGCCAAGAGACAGGAATCCCTGCTCGGCTCCTTCTCCTTTGGAGCCCAAATGGACCAGCAGATGGGTTCCAAACCCGCTCAGTGCCGCTTCCATGGCCGCAGCTGCAGCGATTTCCGAGGCTCCAAACGAATGATCTCCATCATAAATCAGGAATTTGCCCATACCTGCCTCCTTGCCGTGCTTCTAAGCAAGCTTCTTGTCTTTGCCATTCCGTTACCTGCCATTCGGCCGGCCAGCAAACGAATGGTTTTCTTATAATTACGGGATAACGGTTTGAGGTGCAGAGCCCGGTTATGTTCATTTTCGAGCTGAACTCCATAATCGCGTTCATCCCACTGAACTTTAACTGCCTGCCCGCCCCATTGGATCGGCAGCTGGCCAATCATGGCCCGGATATAGGATTCCTCTACCGAACTTTCAACGTAACGTACAAACACAATTTCAGAGCACATCCCCTGCAAGGCGGGATATTTGGAGAACAGAAGTTTGAACCACTCAACGCTCCGTTCTACGGCAAAACGTTCAAAAGCCGTTACCCAAACGATACCGTCGCTTGCTTTCCAGTCGGCTTCGTCGCAAAACGTCAGCTTCTCCAGATCGTAAACTATAAAATCATAATCTTCGATTGAGCTCCTCTGATCCTTTAAATAAATTTTTAATGATTCTGCAGAAAAAAAGCCGCAGGCCACATCAAATCCGCAATATTCCGTAATCGGTAAGGAAGGTTCGGCCTGCCCGATCGAATAGCGGTAAACCTGACGTTCCGTTCCATCTACAAGCAGCACCTTGGTTCCGGCTGAAGCCAGCAGTCTGCACACATACAGCAGCAGGTCATGTTTATCGCTTACCCCTGCATAAATCCAGCTTTTCATGCTCATCTCTCCCTTCTATATTCAGATTAATTTCCGACCAGCTCCGTTTGAGGCGCGTTCCAGGGTGGTCCTCCCTCCTCCTCTTCCCTTCCGTTTAAAGAAGCCCCCGCCTCTGCCGCAGCTGCTGCCGCTTCCGCCTGACTGCCCGCAAAGCTCAGGGCACTTTGCTCCGAGACGGTGTTTAAGCTTTGTTCCAGCAAATCTCTTGAAGCCTGCGAGTTCAAATAGTTTTCTGCTTTAACGGCAAGATTCGGATCCCTGCCCAGCAGCTTCATCACCTGCTGATTAGCCGGATATGTAGGAATGGCTTTCGCTTGAAGTCCCGGCTCGACATAAGTCAGCGCATAAATTGAAGCTTTATGCAGATAGGCATCCACAATAGCGCTGGATAACATTAAAATCTCGTGTTCGTCCAAAGTCACCGTTAAAGTCGGCTTCTTCAAATCGTTGACCTTCTTTTTGGACAATAAAATATAATCCTCGCCAGTCGGGAACTGGATCCGTATATCCATGACATCTCCTTTGCCGAGTGAATTCGGCAGCTGCACAAAGCTCATTTCACGGTTTCTTAAATCACCGGGTGTTGCCTCCTCCTCATATAACAAGGATTCGGTGATCAAGGTGTTGGCCCCAAGCTCCACTTTGGCCGTTCGGCCCGTAATACGGTCTTTGGTTGCGATAAAGTTGCCGGGTACAGATGTTTTGGGTAGCTCTACCGGCTCAAGATCATCCTCGAGGATCTTCTGACCGGCGGCAATCTCCCTGCTGGGTACCCAGCCTTTCGTTAAGGTGGCTTTCGTTTGCTGCTTGAACTGAGCTATTTCAGCGCTGTACTGCTGCTCAAGCCTGTTTTTTTCTTTCGCCTGACGCATTTCGGTCTGAACGAGCAAGCCGCCCAGCAGCAGCGCAGAGACACAGGTTCCCGCAGCAGCTCCGTAAATAACATGACGTGTCTTTGTTCTGAGTCTTGCCACTCCTTCTCACTCCCTGTTATTGATTTTAAGCCATCCCGGCCTCCATCCAGACGTGCGGCGCTGCTTCGGAAGCAGCACTTCACAAATTCGCTTTGCCGCCTGAACCGAAGTTTCCCTTGGATGAAACGGGTCCGGCTCCGCCGGAAGGGCATAAACCTTCGAGCCCTTCAATAGTCGGCTAATGTGCTGAATGCCATCGGCATCCGCCATCGGCACGACATAAACCCGTTTTCTGCCCGCATAGCCAGACAGTCTCTGGCTGCAGCTGCTGATCTCATTCCTCCTCCAATGCCCTGACGGAAGGACTACAATTTGCAGATCGGCCCGGGTAAACTCTTCAAGGCTCTCCTTGCTATGCGTTGTCCCCATATCCATCAGAATCAGGCCGTAGCCCTCTCCAAGCAGCTGCAGCCACTCCGCTTTGGAAGGTTTCTTGTAATAGGCTATACGCCTATGCCCCATGCCTTTCCCGGTAAAAGCGGAAGCCGCTGAAGCTGTCTGCAGGCCAGCAAGGGTAGAAGGTCGTTCATTCCACTCCACATAGCTTACCTTTGAGAAGTGGGAAGACAAGGAATGGGCCAGCAGAAACGCCAAATGAGTCGTTCCCAGGCCAGAAGCTGCGCCTGTAATCGCAATGAGGAAAGGCCTGTCCGCAGATTCGGCTGTTTTCTGTCCTGCTGAATAAGCTGGCTGCAGCATCAGCAGCTCTCTCTTCACCTCCAATGCCGTTTGAACCCTTTCCTCCGCTTCGTAGCTGAGCAATTTGCGGATAAGCCGGGCCAAACCCTGCGATAGTTCTTTCCGATCGAAGGATCGGGCATCCTTGGGCCATTGGGTATATCTGCCTCGAGAAGCCATATACAGCATGATTGCTCCTAAAGCGTATAAATCCGTTCTTGCATCGCTTTGTTTGCCCAAATACTGCTCAGGTGCCGCGAAACCAACCGTGCCCAGCTGTATCGTGTCTTCAGTCAGCTGGGGTTTATAGGCCCTGGCCGTACCAAAATCAATAAATCGGATTTCTTTCCCTTGTTCAACCATTAGATTTGAAGGCTTCAAATCTCTGTAAATGATCGCAGGCTCGCGGGTATGCAAATAATGAAGGCCGTCGCAGATCTGATCCGCAAGCCGAATGATCTCCTCCTCCCGAAGGGACTGCCCGCCCCGGACATGCTCCTCTAATGTGACGCCTTCGATATAATCCATTACCAGATATAAATAATCGCCACAGCTCTCCGGCTTCCCCTCCTTATTTGCTTCCTCGTCTCCCTCATCTTCCTGAAAAAAATCCACAATCCTTGGAAACCTCGGGTGATCCAAGGCGATCAGCACGCCCGTCTCCTCTTCCATGCGTCCAGCCCCTCCCGGAGCTGCCAGGGTCTGCTTCACCGCCCAAAGCTTTCCCGGAAGCTTCAGGTCGCTGGCCACATAAACATGGCTGGAGCCGCCGCTCCCCGTATGCCGGACAATCCGGTAACGACCAGCAAGCAGCGTGCCATTCTCCAGCAGCTCCGGTATCGGAGCCATAACACATCCACCCTTTCAGACAACAAAAAAGGAAAGCCCCCAAACCCGAATACCTGCTGGTATTCGGAGTCTGGGATGCTTTCCCTTAACGGTTGTATAATTTTGGGATTATTATAAAACACAGGAAGCGGTTCTGTAAACCCTTTTTGTGAAAAAAAACTCTTCTAAAACATTAATGACATTAATATTTAATCATATATAATGTGATTTCGTCCCGATTATGAAACAGCTGCTTCGCTTGGATGATCTGCATACGCGCGTCCGTATACATTTCCTGAATTTCCTTAATCAAGGCAAGGGGTTTCTTGCTTAGCAGCTTGATGGTCACAACAGCCGTGCCTCCCGGTACGAGGCTGTACAGCAAATCAATCACCAGTCTCGCCGTCAGCTTGGGGCTCCAGCTCATGTCGCATACCAACAGGTCAAATTGATTTTGATCAAAGGCTACGCTGTCTGCGTTTTTCTTAATATAAGTCAAATTAGGGTGCTTAAGCAGCTCCGGGTTCATATCCGCCGGGTCCACCGCCGTCACCGTCAAACCTCTTTCCAGCAAAAAAGAAGTCCAGCCGCCGGGAGCGGCGCCGATGTCCAGTGCATTTCTGAACTCGCTGAAACCGATGCCAAACGTGCGCTCGGCCTCCAGCAGCTTAAATTTCGCACGGGAAATCTGCCCCTCCTCCCGTTGAAAGCGAACCGCACCACCGTTCCAATCCGACAGATTGGCTGCAGGCGTCGATATACCAGCATAAACGGTCTCCTCAGCCGCATATACGGACAATACAAAATCGGCATCCCGGACAACCAGCTTGGTCTGCTCCGGTTCCGGATCCCAGCCCGCTTCGATACCGTCTTTCAGCTCCAGGGCACTCCCCTGCCAGAAGCTTTTGCCGCTTTTGCGGACTTGAACAGCAACAGCCGTCGCTTCTTTTCCTTGCTCTGTCAAAGCTTCTTCAGCTGCCGGCAGCCATTCGCCGAACTGCCCTTTGGCAAACTCAGCAACCTTCATGATCATTCCTGCGGGCTCATCGCCAGGTTCAAACCTGAATTCGGCTTGTACCGGGAACATATGTCTCAGAAACATCAAAGGCGTTGTCTGCAGCTGCAGCAAAACTTGATCCGCGGAAGCCGGCAAAGTAACCAGCATGACCTCTCCCGATTCCAGAACCTGGCTCTTCAAGGAACCAAATGTTCTGCGGAGCTCTTCCTGGGCATAAGGGGAGAAGCCGTGATTGGCCGTACATATCCAGCGCGACGACTGCTCCTCCCTTTCTGTCCCTGTCTCTTCCTTTGGCCGGTCTTCCCACTGCTCGTTCATATCCAATCGTGTCCTCCTGATGAACGCTTACTGCTGTTCATTCTTTTTTTCCTGTTTCCTGCTATGATGAAGGGCAATCTCATCCAGTCTTTCAAACGGCACCGGACAACTGTGCAAAATAACATGTTCAGGTTTGTTGGCATAAAGCATTTCGTACATGCTGTTTCGACCATAAAGGCTTGAAGTATGCAAATAGATCTCGTTGGCATAAAGCCCTTCGTTCACCATGGCTGCAACCACTTCAGCTCCGGTCATTTCCTCTGGGCCCATATCGTAATCCAGCGATAAAATATCGACTTCCATCTCCCGAAGGAGCTGCAGACATTCCTGCCCCGTTCGTGCGAGCACAAAACCAGTTGGACAACGGCGCAAATCATCCATATATAAATGAATCAAATCTGTTCTTCCTTTCCCAAGTTATTGCCGCCCCGGTCAGATGACTGCCCAACCGTTGACAAGGCCTATATCCTCCCGGTAGGTCTGGTCCGCTCCAGGCTCCGTTTCCATAATCAGCGGCTTGCCTTCCAGCTCCTTGATTCCCACCAGCTCCTGCAAAGGCCCGGCTCCGATAAATCCGCGTCCGACCCTGGCATGGCGGTCCCTGCGTTTGCCTGACGGGTATACCGAGTCGTTAAGATGCACACACTCGACCAGATCCCAGAAGCCGAGCTCCTGCGCTTTGCTCCAGAAGAACCGATCATCTGCTCCGCTCCAGATCCCGGCAGCGAACGCATGACAGGTATCGAAGCAAAAACCAACCCGCTCAGGCTGTTCACACAGCTTCCTGACCTGCACCAGTTCCTCGAGGGTCATTCCCATGTCCCCGTGGTTGCCGGCTTGATTTTCTATCAGGAGTTTGGCTTTTCCCTTCCAGCCGGAAAGGATACTATTTATACATTGTATAACATTTTTGTAACCTTGTAAGGGGTTACTTTTCTTATATATGCCAAAATGGACAACTATTCCCTGAGATCCGCAGGCCTCCGCAATTTCCAAATCGTTGCGCAGCGAACCTACGGTTGTCCCAAACAAATCTGGCTCCTCCTCCCGGCTGACCGCCAGATTGCTTGGATAAGGCGTATGGGCGACAGACAGCAATCCATGCTGCTCACTGAACCTTCTGCAAAGCTCGGCGTCTTTGGCGTTCCAGACCTTAATGCCGAGGCTGCGGGGATTTTTCGGAAAATATTGAAAAGCCCCCGCGCCTTGCGCGTGCGCTGTTTTGGCAGCTCCTGAATAACCGCCGCGGATACTGTAATGCGCCCCGGCCCTGATTAGGAATCTATTTGCCATGCTGGCAGTTCCCGCAGTAGAACACTTTGCGGGATGCAAGTTCTGTTTTGATGATCGGTTGTCCGCAGCGGACGCACGGTTCCCCTTCCCGGTCGTACACCCTGCACCAATCGTTGGAGCCTCCGGTCAGCTTGTCATCTGCTGTCAAAGGCATTTCCATATATCCGCCGCGCTCGGCGGCTTCTGTAAGCACCTCTCTGATCGCCCGATACAGCTTGGCCAAATCCTGCTCCTCCAAATCCTGTATCTTGACGTCCGGCCGAAGTTCAGCCGCAAATGCAATTTCATCCGCATAACAATTGCCGATACCAGCCATCACATTCTGATTGACCAAGGTTGTTTTGAGCATGCCTCGGCGACCGGACAGCAGCTGGATGAAACGCTGCTCGTTCATCCGGCGGTCCAGCAGCTCGGGGCCGAGGACGGATAATGCTTCTTCCGTTTGTTTAGCGGTCAGCAGATGCAGATACCCTAATCTTAACCCAATGAAATATAACGTTTTATCGCCAAACTCAATCTCAACTTGCGTATTTCGTTTAGGTTTGTCTTCCTCCGAACCCAAATAAAGCATGCCGCCCAGCATAAGGTGAAGCAGCAATCTGCGGCCGTTATCCAGATGGAAGATCAGATATTTGGCTCTGCGCTCAACAAAAATCACTTTCCGGCCGATCAGCCCCTGCTTGAACGCCTCAGGCTCCGGATTGACCGATTTCTCACGGCTTACCTTCACCCCGCTGATTTCCTTATCAAGCAGCAGTCCGGACAGCAGACTGCGGTAATTTTCCATTTCCGGCCATTCCGGCATGTCTCATCTTCCCTTTCCTTGCAAAGCAGTAATAAGTTCATACAAATTTCCAAAAATTTGATCCGGCGTAATCCCGGTCAATTCCTTGTAATGCTCGAGATTATCTGAGGTTGTCACCCCTGTTAAGGTCAAAATCGTTCCGCAGCCGGACCGGCTTCCGGCGGAAATATCCGTCAGCATATTATCACCAATCACTGCAGTTTCCGCAGCCGTTAACCCGAGTTGTTCGATCGCCTGCAGCATTAAAATCGATTCCGGTTTGCCGATTGTCACCGGCTTAACACCTGTCGCAGCTTGAATGGCCGCTGACAGCGTACCCGCTCCGGGGGCAAGACCATCCTGCCCAGGCAGCAGCAGATCCGGGTTTGTCAAAATATAAACCGCCCCGCCCGTAATCCACTCAACCGCCTTGCGAAGCGTTTCGTAGGTAAAACTGCGGTCAATCCCTTGAACTACGTATTCCGGGCAGTCTTCCGTCACTTCCAGTCCCGCTTCTTCAAGAGCCGCTACCAGTCCCGCCTCACCGACAACCGCAACGCGGGCTCCCGGTTCACGTTCCGCCAAATAACGCGCTGCCCCAACGGCAGAGGTGCATACTTGGTCCGCCTGGGCTTGTATGCCCATCCCGCGTAAACTGTCCGCCACCTCACCCGGTGTCCGCGAAGAATTGTTGGTCACAAATAAAAAAGGAATATTCTGCTTGTTCAGCTCCGCTATCAATTCATCGGCCCCGGCGACCCGCTTGGAGCCATGATACATCGTGCCGTCCAGATCTATCAGGAAACCTTTCCATCCAAACGCCATTGTAGTCACTTCCTTATAACCGATTAAAAAAATATGTATGGAACACAGCTAACAGCATTAGCCGCATTCGTTTTATTGTAGTCATAAAAGGAGAGGAATGGCAAATCCGATTCCTTATTTCCGGCAGTATTGCCCAGCTCCTTCAAGCCGTCATGACAGATGTTATCGAAACAGCGTCGAACCCGAGCGAAAGCTGATGCCCTGTAGCGGAAAGACGAAGCAAAACTTTGCTAAAGTCTGTCACTTCCTGCGCTTTCCCGGAAAATAATCCGGCTAGAGGCGGTTGGATCAGCTTTTGTCCGGATATTTGCTGATCGGATACAGCACATGCTCTACCGCCAGCTTGGCATTCGGGAAGATCGCCCTGGCTTCTTCCAGCAGCGGAGCCAGCTGCTCCTCGTCTTTATATCTGGAGCTGAAATGCGTCATGAACATTTCATGCGCACCTGCCGCTTTGGCTTCTTCCGCCGCCTGCACGGCGGTGCTGTGGTGATATTCATAAGCCGTTTTCTGAAGTTCATGCAGGAATGTGGCTTCATGAACAAGCATATCGGCATTTCGGGCCAGCTCAACGGCTGCCCGGCAGGGGCGCGTATCGCCCAATATGGTAACGATTCTACCTTTCTTAGGCTTGCCGAGCACATCACAGGAACGTACAACCGTTCCCTGCTCCGTGACGATATTCTCACCACGTTTTAGTTGTCCGTAGAGCGGACCTGGTTTGACGCCGTGTTTCTTCAAGCTTTCAAAGTCCAGCTTGCCGGGCCGGTCCTTCTCGATGATCCGGTAGCCGTAGCTGTCGATCCGGTGTTCAAGCAAAGCCGATTCGACCTGGAACGTGTCATCCTCAAACAGCACGCCGCCCTCATGCTCCTTTACGATCAGCTCATAATTGATCCGAGATTCGCTGATGCCAAGCGTCAGATCAATAAAAGCCTTCAGTCCTTTGGGGCCGTAAACGGTAAGCGGCGTATCTCCCCCTTGATTCGCCCGGCTGGACAGCAAACCTGGAAGTCCAAATAAATGGTCGCCATGAAGGTGAGTAATAAATACCTTTTCCAGCTTGCTCAGCCGCAGCGGAGAACGCAGCACCTGGTGCTGGGTGCCCTCGCCGCAGTCAAACAGCCAGAACGACCGTCTTTCATCCAGCATCCGGAGCGCCAGTGACGTCACGTTTCTTTGCAGGGAAGGAACTCCCGCATTGGTTCCCATAAAATACAGTTCCATAAACAGCCGCTCCTCTCTAAACCTAAATAACCTGCCTGTTAATAAGGCTCTGTACGATGCCCCAATATCAGCAAAAATCCCCCGCTTGCTCCGGGGGATTTGCTAAAGGGCCAGATTAAGCTTTTTCCACATTAAAATATTGCGCTTCAGGATGGCTGAACACCATGGCCGAAACCGAAGCCTCTGGTTCCATCATAAACCCTTCGGTCAGCTCAACGCCAATTTCCTCGGGATTCATCAATTCAAACAGCGGCGCCTGCATCTCCAGGTCCGGGCAGGCCGGATAACCAAAGGATACACGAATTCCCTGATAGCGGGCTCCATGGCGCTGCTTCATGGTCATGTCGTGCGGATCCGGGAAACCCCAGGTGTCCCGCATCATATGGTGCAGACGTTCCGCCATGCCTTCCGCTACTTCGAGCGCAGTCGACTGGAGCACATGAAAGCGAAGATATTCGCCCTGCTCTTTCCATTCTTCCGATTTCTCGCGGATGCCTTTACCAGCCGTCACCACCATAAAGCCGACATAATCCATCGTTCCGCTTTCAACAGGCTTCAAATAATCGGCGAGACATAAATAAGGGGCAACCCGCTGGCGCGGGAACGAGAAGGTCTTCAGCACCTTTGACATATCCTCAGGGTCATAGATCAGAATCTCGTTGCCGCGCGACTGGGCCGGGAAGAACCGGTACATCGCATGAGCTTGAATAATTCCGTCGGTTACCGCTTCGTACAGCACCTGATCCACTGTTTCCTTCAGATGCACCGCCTTTGGATCTCCCGAAGCGATCAGCTGCTCGACATTCCCTTTTAAGCCCAAATGGTGGCCCAGCAGCATCTGCATATTGACATAAGGGATAATGTGGCCCAGCGGATAATTCTTCAGCACATGGCGCTCCAGATCCGGCGGGATATAAACGGGTGCATCAGCGGAAATAGAAGAACGTACGGCCCGTGTCAATTCCGGCAGCGGCGCCGTTTCAGGTTTGGCACTGTCGGTCTCCTTCTCGGCTTCCATTTCCAAGCGGAGTTTCTCGCGGGCCTCCGGATTCATTAATCGGTTAGCCAGATCGAGACCGTCCATGGCGTCTTTGGCGTAGACCACCATTCCGTCATATTCGGGGCGAATCCGGTTCTTAGTGAATTTGCGGGTCAACGCCGCACCGCCTACCATAATCGGCACGTCAATCCCGGCGTTCCGCAAATCCTGCGCCGTAGTGACCATTTGCTGCGCCGATTTAACAAGCAGGCCCGACAAGCCGATTACGTCGACCTTTTCCTTGCGATAAGCCTCGATAATGCTTTCCGGTGGTACTTTTATACCCAAATTTACGATTTGGTAACCGTTGTTGGCAAGGATGATTTCCACCAGATTCTTGCCAATGTCGTGAACGTCCCCTTTAACGGTGGCTAACAGGATTTTACCTTTCACCGAGGATTCGTTCTTCTCCATAAAGTTCTCCAAATAAGCGACCGATGCTTTCATCACTTCCGCGCTTTGCAGCACTTCGGCCACAATCAGCTCGTTATTGTTGAACAGGCGGCCAACCTCTTCCATTCCTTTCATAAGAGGACCATTGATGATCTCCAGGGCCGTGTAGCGGTTAAGCGCTTCGTCCAGATCGGGGATCAGCCCTTCCTTGGTGCCTTCAACGACATAGGAGGCCAGCCGCTCCTCAAGAGGCAGGTTCATCACTTTTTCTTTCTTCTCTACCTTCTTGTTCCGGAAAGCAGCAACAAAGGCCGCCAGAGTTTCATCGTTGGTATTGTAGATCAGTTCTTCGGCCAGCCGGCGTTCTTCTTCCGGAATCGAAGCATAACGCTCCACCTTCTCTGTGTTGACGATGGCATAGTCCAGTCCGGCTTTCGTGCATTCATACAGAAAAACAGAATTCAGCACCTCGCGGCCCGCTTCAGGCAGGCCAAACGAAACGTTGCTGATGCCCAGAATGGTATGGCATTCCGGCAGCGCCTGCTTGATCAGGCGGATGCCCTCTACGGTTTCCTTCGCTGAACCAATATACTGCTCGTCCCCTGTGCCTACCGGGAATACCAGCGGGTCAAAAATAAGGTCCTCGGCCTTCAAGCCGTATTTGCCAACCAGCAGATCGTGGGAGCGTTTCGCCACTTCCAGCTTGTCTTCCCGCGTAATGGCTTGTCCGCGTTCATCAATTGTCCCAACAACCACAGCGGCCCCATACTTGTGAATAAGCGGGGTTACCCGTTCAAATTTCTCTTCTCCATCCTCAAGGTTAATGGAGTTAATTATCGATTTCCCTTGGCAGTATTGCAGTGCAAGGTCGATCACTTCCGCGTCGGTGGTATCGATCATTAAAGGAACCTTCACCTTCTTGACCACCAGCTCCAGGAATTCCCGCATATCGGAGGTTTCATCCCGGTCCGGGTCCTGCACACAGACGTCGATGACCTGGGCCCCGTTCTTGACTTGTGCCCGGGCAATCTCCGAAGCTTCTTCGTATTTGCCTTCCACAATCAGCCGTTTGAATTTGCGGGAACCCAGAACGTTTGTTCTTTCCCCGACCATATACGGACGGTTCTCCGCTTCAATATAGACCGGTTCGATTCCGGAGACTGCCGGCGGATGTTCGCCTTCAACCGGGCGGGGACTGTACGCAGCAAGCTCTTCCGCCAAAGCCCGGATATGCTCCGGAGTCGTACCGCAGCAGCCGCCCGCAATGTTGAGCCAGCCCTGCTCGGCAAAAGCGCCGATTTTTTTCGCTAATGAGCTTGGAGATTCGTGATAATGGCCGTTTTCGTCCGGCAGACCGGCATTGGGATAACAGCTGACCGCCGTCTTCGACATTTCGGACAGCGTACGAATATGATCTCTCATAAACTCAGGGCCCGTTGCACAATTCAGGCCAACCGAGATCGGCTGCAAATGCTCCAGCGAGACGTAAAAAGATTCGATATTTTGCCCGGCAAGCGTTGTGCCCATCGGTTCAATCGTGCCCGAAATCATAATAGGCAGCTTTGTTCCGGTCTTGGAAAAAGCTTGTCTGATGCCGATGCTTCCGGCTTTAACGTTCAAGGTATCCTGTGAGGTTTCCAGCAGCAGCGCATCCACTCCGGCTTCAATAAGCGCAATGGCCTGTTCTTCATAACTTTCGACAAGCTGGCCAAAAGTGACGCCGCCGGTTACAGACAATGTCTTGGTGGTAGGACCAAGCGCGCCGGCCACATACCGCGGCTGCTCCTCGGTGCTGTATTTGCTGGCCGCTTCTACAGCTAATTTTGCCGCAGCCAGATTGATTTCTTTAGCTTTCTCCGGTATATCGTATTCAGCCAGAACCACAGAGGTGGCGCCAAATGTGTTGGTCTCGATGAGATCCGCTCCCGCTTCGAGGTATTGTTCATGAATTCGGCTGATTACATCAGGTCTTGTCAAGACCAGCATCTCATTGCAGCCGTCTAAGTTCTCGCCTCCAAAATCCGCCGGAGACAAATTTTCCTGCTGGATCATGGTTCCCATAGCTCCATCAAGAATCAATATTTTATCTTTCATTCGTGCTTCAAGACTAGGTTTATTCAATCCCAATAACCTCCCTTCAGACATTAACATTTAGTTTAGCAGAAGGCCTTGACTTAGGGAAGAAAATTCAAGCCGGAGAATCTTAATTCCCTTAACTATCCCTTAATTAATTGGTATGAAGAAAAAAACAAAACACCGCCTGGTGTCCGTTTGAACGGCCAAGGCGGTGTTCTCCTTTTTCTAAGAAGCGGAACGGTTATGGATAATTTCAAACAGTTCTGAAAGATGCCCGATTTCGTAATCCGGAATAATTTCGTCATCTTTTGTTTTGCCATCCCGGTTGATCCAGACGGATGTAATTCCTGCAGCAAGCGCTCCTTTGATATCGGTCGTAAGCTTGTCGCCTACCATAATTGTCTCCTCAGGCGCTGTTCCAAGCAGTTCCAAAGCATGTCTAAAGATGGATACATCTGGTTTCCCCCGCCCGAAGCTGCCCGAGATGATCACCTCATCAAAATAAGGAACCAGCTCCGGCACTCCGTCGAGCTTCTCCTGCTGCAGGGAAGGACAACCGTTGGTCAGCAGCAAAAGTTTGACTTTCCCTTTGAGTTCATTCAAGACTTTAAAAGTTTCTCCATACGTATAAGGTCTTGCCCGCCGTTCGGCGGCAAACAGCTCCCCGAGCTCTTCAGCCAGCTTCGCATCATCTACCCCGAAGGAAAGCAGCGCCTGGTACCAGGAATCTCTCCGGTAGGCAGGCACCAGCTGCTGCAGCTTCCGGAACTCCGGCTGAGTGCCCCCGTCGAACTTGGCCCACAGCCCTTCAAACGGATTAATGCCGATCAATTTGGTGAAAGCAAAGGTGTCGTAAGACTCATACAGCTTCCTAGCCTCTCTCCGAACCGCTTCCTCCAGCTGCTCCGCTTTAATGCCGGTTGCGGCTTCGGCTTTTTGGCAGACCTCCTGAAAGGTCTCAGAAACACTGCGCTCATCCCACAATAAAGTGTCATCCAGGTCAAAACAAACCGCTTTAATTACAGCCATTCCCCGTTCCCCCTGTGTCTTAGACAAATCATCTGTTTATTTTCTCTCGAGCTCTACTCCGTGCGCAGCGGCATACTCCTGCAAGGCCGACCCCAGTTCATCCATGTTGTAAAAGTTCCGGCTGCCGGAGAACGTCCAGTTCGGTTCTTTAGTTTTCGTTACAATGGTGATCGTTTTGCCGCTCCATTTGATTTTGGAGATCGAACCTGCATCTAGGCTGCGGTCTCTGTTGAATTTGGAAGTAAACAGCTTGTTTTTGTATATCCGCAAATAGGGTCTACGCAAATAAATGACAATCCCCAGCAGGAAATACAAAGCAACAGTAATGACGTAAAGCGTATTGATGTTTTCGGTGCCTCCGATGAAGCCCATAGCGGCGTACATAGCACCCAGAACGATAAACAGAAGCGGCAAAAGCACGTTCCGGCCCCTAAAAACAACGCCCTCCCCTTTACTGCCTAACGTATTGCCAGGCTTAACCCCTTTTTTCTGCTGATTGAGGTTGTATTTCTGGCGATTCTTCTCCACTTTTCGTTCAAACGATCTTGACATGCACTTGCTTCCTCCCTAGACATGGTTGCCGGCTGAAGCCGGCTATTTCTCGTCAACAATCTCGATGGATTCGAGCTGCTGACGGAAGTTTCTGCGGATATTGCCAAGATATATTTCACGCAGCTCAGCGCGTTCGAGCTTCTCTGCTTCCGTTAAACCTTCCGCTTTATGTTTGCGGGCTAATTCATTAATACGTTGTACCAAACTATCGATGTCCATAAGGTCCTCCTTCATTAAAGGCATTACTATTTACTTTGACATGTCAAAAAGAGCTTGTCAAGGCAGTCTCTTATCCTTTCAAGCTCTAAATTCATAACCTATGAAATGATGCTTTCTTCAAGATTCAATTGACCCCAAAACCACTGCCCTTTGCCCTTTTAAGGAGAAATTAATACGGCTTGTTAATCCGTAATTGGAAGATTCAGAATAGCTCCGGCCTGAATATTGCTGTCATGCAGTCGATTTAAAGAGGTTAACATGTGAACATATTTGCGGGTGTCCATACCATCCGGTTTATGGGCCAGCGCAATATTCCAAAGCGTATCGCCGGGCATCACAATAACAGTTTCGTAGACAGGTTCATCTCCCGGAGAAACCGAGGCGGCAAACGCGCTGATGAAGCCGGTGAGGGAAAGAACAATGACAGCTACTATTAAAAGAGAACGAATTAGTGATCTGCGGGCAAATGGTTTACGTGTTTGATGAACCTTAGAAGTTTTATGGGTAAAACCTGCCGGCGAACCGGAATGAACAGGTTCAGCAGAATAAATACTTTTATATGTACTGTGTTTCAACAAAAGAATCACTCCCAAACGTTTGTTCTGTTTTTGCTCTGAAATCAATATAACACGAACACTTGTTTCGTTCAATAGTTTTTAGAACAATTGTTCCCCCCTTTATTTCGGAAATGTTAGAACTCCTGTTTGTGCGAACGGAGGTTCTATGTTATAATTTTTCCAAACGTTACTAAGATGGGGTTGATAACAAATGTCGAAGGTTTCCAGCCGCCAGCAGGCGATTTTGGAATTTATAAGAAGCGAAGTTCGAATGAAAGGTTATCCTCCTTCTGTTCGGGAAATCGGCGAAGCGGTCGGCTTGGCTTCAAGCTCAACAGTGCACGGTCATCTTGACCGGCTGGAGAAGAAGGGGTTGATCCGCAGAGACCCGACCAAACCGCGTGCGATCGAGCTGCTGGGACAAGAAGAATCGGAAGATTCCAATATGTTTGCCCATACCGTGGCAAGAATTCCGGTAGTCGGCAAAGTGACGGCCGGTGTGCCCATCACTGCAACAGAGAATATCGAGGACTATTTCCCTTTGCCAAACCATTATGTCGGCGAGAAAGAAGTGTTTATGCTGGCCGTTGTGGGTGAAAGCATGATTGAGGCTGGTATTCATAACGGGGATTATGTGATCGTCCGTCAGCAGCAAACCGCCGAGAACGGCGATATCGTGGTCGCAATGACGGAGGATGATGAAGCAACGGTCAAAACTTTTTATAAAGAAAGAGACCATATCCGCCTGCAGCCTGAGAATCCGGCCTTTGAACCGCTTCGTTTGAAGCATGTTACCATTTTAGGCAAGGTGATCGGCCTGTTCAGAGATTTGCATTAGTATATTTTGTTTATTCAGTCGAAAAGGCAGCTCATTTCCAGTATGGAAAAGAGGCTGCCTTTTTTTCATGCAATTCCGGCGCAATTTGGGATATTACGAACGCTTAACACGGGTATACTGGATAGTGAACTTTTATATTCTATGCTATATTGATAAAAAAGATGATTGATTCGATAATTTATTTTTATCATTCAACTTGTCCAAAAAATAAATAAAGGATTGAAACCATTGAATCTGCAGCTGCCGTCCGAATACTTGAAGAAAAAGTCAGCAACGTTGAGACCAGCTCAAGAAGTGGCCGTCATTTTGTTCTCTGCCCTTCTTGTAGCTGCTGGCTTGAATCTATTCCTTATCCCCCACCAGCTATTGTCCGGGGGTATTTCTGGTGTCGCCTCCATCATTGGTTACTTAACCGGCTGGAACATTTCCCTGGTTTATTTTGTGTTAAACGTACCTCTGATTCTGTGGGGCTGGAAAGCGGTTGGCCGCCGCTACATTGTGTTAAGTTGTATTTCCGTTGTCGCCACCACCTGGTTTATGGCCATCATCCCCGTCGTGAGCGTCACCCATGATCCTACTCTGGGCGCCGTTGCTGGCGGGATTATCTCGGCGATCGGAATCGGCTTCTCCTTAAGGGTTGGGGGGTCTACCGGCGGTTTTGATATTGTCGGCTCGATCATTACCCGTAAATATGATTTGCCTATCGGCAACATTTTGTTCGTATTGAACGGCCTTGTATTCATCGTGCTCGGCTTCTACAAGACCTGGGATCTGGCCCTTTACTCCCTGCTTTCAACCTTTGTCAAAGGCAAAGTTGTAGATTCGATCCACGTAGGACACATCAAAGTCACCTGCTTTATCATTACAAAGGAAAGAGAACGTATGCTGGCCGAATTACGCAAGCTTCATCATGGCATCACCTGCATGGATTCCCAGGGCGGTTACAGCAAGGTCGGCAATTCGACCCTGATGACGGTGACTACCCGCTACGAGCTTGCCGCCGTGAGGAAAGCTGTAATCACCACCGATCCTCATGCTTTTATGAACGTCGTGCAGTCCACTGAAATTGTAGGCCGATTCTCAAGAGGCCATTCCAAATAAAACAATCACCCCTAAGAACGGCGTCCGTTCCTGGGGTGATTTTATTTTTGTGCTGATCCGTTTATTAATCCGTTGCTGCCCGCCCCACTTAATCTTCTTCTACTGTGACACCTAAGGCGCGATTTTTTTCTTTAAAACGGCTGTTGTGTGAGGATACATAAGCAACACGCTCTGCGCTTGGATCAATATACAGCTTGGCGCTGTTCACAGCCAGAACCGCATCTGTGAACGTACCGGCTATCAGACGTACCTTACTGTCATAATTAACGAAGTCCCCCGCTGCAAAAATCCCCGGGATATTGGTCTCCAGCTTCGCGTTCACGTCAATCCACCATTGGCCGAGATTTAGCCCCCAATCCCTGACTGGACCGAAATCGGTACGCATTCCATGGCTTACAATAACCGCGTCCACTTCAATCTGTTCCATCTCTCCGGTTTCCACATGCGTAATGGTGACCTGCTCGATAGCTTCGCCGCTGTCACTATGCAGCTTGTCGACCACATAAGGCGTTTTGATCACAGCAGAAGACTGCTTCATCTTCTGAACATTGCGTTCGTGCCCGCCAAATTCCTCGCGGCGGTGAACAACCGTCACACTTTTAGCCAGCGGGGTCAATTCATTTGTCCAGTCCACTGCGGAATCCCCGCCTCCCGAGATCAAGACACGTTTATCCCGGAACCCTTCAAGCTCTTGTACTGTGTAGTAAAGGTTGCTTACCTCGTAACGGTCGGCTCCTTCAATTTCCAGCTTGGCAAGCTTGCGGATGCCGTATCCGATCGCCATGATCACCGTTTTGGTCCAGTGCTTCTGACCCGTTGCTGTGATAAGAAGCAGGGTCCCGTCTTCAAGACGTTTAAAATCCGTAACCTGTTCGTTGAAGACGAACGTAGGATCAAATGTGGCAGCTTGTTTAGCCAGCTGAGCCGTAAGATCCTCACAAAGGATCGGTCCGACGCCGCCTACATCCCAAATCATCTTCTCCGGATAAATCAGCATTCTGCCGCCCAAACGGTCATTGGCCTCAATCAATTTGGTTTTCATGTCCCGCATCCCGCTGTAAAATGCCGCATACATCCCTGCTGGCCCGCCGCCGATAATCGTCACATCATATAATTCAAGCGATGATTCCGTCATTATGTATGTCCTTTCGTTGTTCAATTTCGTTGTAACCAGTTAAAGCTATTATACATCAATTGATAATAATTATCATTATCATATTTAATTTTATTCGTTTCTTGCTCTTATAAAAAAGATGATGCTGAAAAACTCGATTGATTGTTAAGCGGATTTTGGCTGCACCGCCAGGATATTCTCTACTCTAAAAGAACGAATCTGCCCGGTCTTCAAGCATTTGGCAGTAACCATACCTTGCTTGATCCCGTAGACTTCAATGCTGCGTTTCGTTATTTGTCCTTTCCGATCCATATAAATGATTTCCACGACGGTTCCTTTATATTTCTCCGGCATTTTCAAACCCTCCATCAATTCGAACGTTTGTTTGTATTATATGCGAATGTTTGTTCGATATTCAATGTAAAATTATGTTATAGAACTCCATTTTTGTTTGGCCGTTTAACATTTACATTATTTCCCTTTTCAGGATTCGTATGGATGAAATATAATGGAAGATATGAGTGCTACAAAAAGGTGAGGAGGTTAGAACTTTGACATTATTTGCTGCCATGAAACAAGATAAAGTCTTCTACTCTATTTTCTCAGTCATCTATACGCTTGTTATGCTTATCGCCTACAGCCGATATGTATGGATAGATCACCACCGTATGGAAATGTCGACGTATTGGCTGCAGAAATCCTCTCTTTCCCCGGCTGATTTGGTCATCATTAAACATTATGGAAACCTATCCACCAACCTGGAGAAACTTTTCCTAGTTGCCTTATTAACCGCCTTGTTGATCCTTTTGATTCGTTACCGCCAAAATAAAGCCGCCGGATTATGGCTGTTCAGCCTGGCCAACCTCCCTTTTTATCTTGCGGTTATAACCACAAGTCTGATCCTTCCTCATACTACCCGTTTAGCCCCGGGCAATCTCCAGCAGCCACTGTTTCTTACCGTCCCGTACATCAGTCTGGCTTTAGTTTGGAGTGGGTGGATTCAGTTGAGAAGGAGGAAAGTGGGTTAACTTCTCCTTTTCTAATAAAAAAACCGCTCCCTAATCATTGAACGGAATACCGTTTAATTATTTGGGTGCGGTTCATTTTCATTTTTATTTAGAGATTTCAGGTCAAATTATTTGTTCTGCGGTAGGTCAGAAGCCATTCCTGAATAATCAACATCTACATAAGAAGAGGAAGATCGAAAACTTAGAATGTAATATCCTGATCTCATCCCTTGTGTGTAGTCTGCATCACTTGTCCATACAAGAGACTCACCTGCAGCTATAGTCTTCGTAAAA
Source organism: Paenibacillus yonginensis (assembly GCF_001685395.1). Classification (NCBI taxonomy): domain Bacteria; kingdom Bacillati; phylum Bacillota; class Bacilli; order Caryophanales; family Paenibacillaceae; genus Paenibacillus; species Paenibacillus yonginensis. Next base: position 1,876,847 of record NZ_CP014167.1, read on the forward strand.
TATTCTTTGCCAGAACCCTCATGAGCAACAGAAATGACTGCTTCGCTGGTTCCCTGATTTAGAAATCGAAGCTGAACATGTCCATATCCCTTCGGTACATCAAATGAAGATGAAGTTTGTTTAGATCCTGATAAATGACCTGACCATTTATTCCCTATCCTTGAAGGACTAACGTTATCCTGTAGATTTGTATCCTGAAGATTGACGTGTTGGGATATGTTATCTACGGAAGCCGAGCTTGTAACGTTCTCTTTCTGTGTGGATACAGCAAGCAGGATAATCACGGTTACTGCGACAACTGGTAAAATCGTTAAAAAACTTTTCTTCTTCAAACCTATTCCTCCTAGCGCCACCCTTCTTTACATTTGAATATTTTACAGTATATGCCTGCTTGTATCAAACAAAAAAAGAAGTGACCCTCATTTGGTTGGCACCAGTAAGGGTCACTTCTCCCGTAAAATAACGATCTACAAGGGTTTGTCCAATTAATACAAAGTCAGATATTGATCGCGTTCCCAGTTGTGAACTTGCGTGCGGAACATATCCCATTCGATTTCTTTCAACTCGTAAAAATGGGTCACCGCATGCTCGCCGAGCGCGCTTACGATTACTTCGCTACGGATGAGTTCGCTGAGCGCTTCCTTCAGATCGGACGGCAGGCTTGGGATGCCTTCTTCCAAACGTTCTTCTTCCGACATCACATAGATGTTGCGGTCGATCGGAGCCGGCAGCGGAAGTTCGTTTTTGATGCCGTCAAGGCCGGCTTTCAGCATAGCAGCAAGCGCCAGATAAGGGTTGGCAGCCGGATCCGGGTTACGAACCTCAATACGAGTGCTCAAGCCGCGGGATGCCGGAATACGGATCATCGGGCTGCGGTTGCTCGCAGACCATGCCACATAACAAGGCGCTTCGTAGCCAGGCACCAGACGTTTATAAGAATTCACCGTAGGGTTGGTAACGGCAGCCAATGCACGAGCATGCTTCAAAATTCCCGCCATGTAATGACGAGCCTCATTGCTCAAGCCCAGTTCGTCGCTTTCATCATAGAAGGCGTTCTCGTCGCCGCGGAACAAGGACTGGTGACAGTGCATACCGGAACCATTCACGCCAAACAATGGTTTTGGCATAAATGTGGCATGTAGACCATGCTGGCGGGCAATCGTCTTCACAACCAGCTTAAAGGTTTGAATTTGATCCGCCGCATGAATAGCGTTGGCATATTTAAAGTCGATCTCGTGTTGGCCAGGCGCCACTTCATGGTGGGAAGCTTCGATTTCAAAGCCCATTTCCTCCAGGCAAATTACGATCTCCCGGCGGCAATTCTCGCCAAGATCCGTAGGAGCCAGGTCAAAGTAACCGCCTTGGTCGTTCAGTTCAAGTGTAGGATTGCCTTTCTCATCTGTTTTGAACAGGAAAAATTCCGGTTCCGGGCCTACATTCATGGAGGAATAGCCCATTTCTTCCGCTTCCTTCAGGACCCGTTTCAGAATCCCGCGCGGGTCGCCGGCAAAAGGCGTGCCGTCCGGCATATACACGTCACAAATCAGACGGGCAACGCGGTCGGTAGTCACCCAAGGGAAAATCACCCAGGTGCTCAAATCCGGATAAAGATACATATCCGATTCTTCGATGCGGACATAACCTTCAATAGAAGAACCGTCAAACATCATTTTATTGTCCAGCGCTTTCTCAAGCTGGCTTACCGGAATTTCCACATTTTTGATTGTACCAAGCAGATCGGTAAACTGAAGACGAATAAATCGAACATTCTCTTCTTTGGCAATCCGTAAAATATCCTCTTTCGTGTAACTCACAAAACCCTCTCCCTTTCTGGCTATATTGCTTGGTCAGAAACACGATGCCCATTATTGCTTCAATGGAGTGCAGAATAAATAACATCATACTTCCCCAGACTGTCATAAGCGGGAGCAGGAACCCGGTTATGACTTAAAGAAACGGGATAGTTCCCCTTGGATCAAGGAAACCTGACCAGGTCTTCTCCCGGTGACCAACTGCTGTTTAAGCATTCTGTATAATTGCGAATCTGTCAATTCTTTGCGTTTCTCTTCGGTGTCGTCCGTAAGCACGGTGGCATCCTGCGATTCCTTAGCAACCGGATTCATCACTTGCTTAATTCCTGCAATATTAACACCCTTATCGATCAAAGCCTTAATTTCGAGCAGACGTTCAACATCATTAAACGAGAACAACCGCTGGTTTCCAGATGTCCGAGCCGGCACTATTAATTGATGCTGTTCATAATAACGAATTTGGCGAGCCGACAAGTCAGTAAGTTTCATTACAATACCGATTGGGAATAAGGCCATATTTCTCCGTATTTCGTCACCCATCGCTCCTCAACCTTCCAATAATGTTTTTTCTGATTTTCATTTTATGTTACGTTGTCTAACATGTCAAGCTAGAATCAGGTGAACATTATAGGAGATTGATGTCTTTCATCTTTTCAAGTGAAGACAATATAGCATATTTGACATGAGAGTAGGTTAACCCTCCCTGCAGGTAAGCGATGTAAGGCTCTCGAATCGGCGCGTCGGCGCTAAGCTCCAGACTCCCCCCTTGAATAAATGTGCCTGCGGCCATAATGACAGGATTCTCATACCCCGGCATATCCCAAGGCTCCGGCACAACATGGCCGTCTACCGCCGACGCCTGCTGTACGCCCTGAACGAACGAAATCAGCTGCTCTTCGGAAGCAAAGGAAATCGCCTGAATCAGATCTGTACGCGGTTCATTCCAGCGCGGTTTGGTCACAAAGCCGGCCTGTTCATAGACAGCCGAAGCCAGAATGCTCCCTTTCAGTGCCTGCCCTACAATCGTAGGAGCCATAAACAAACCTTGATAAATGCCGCGTGTTGTACCGAGCATCGCTCCAACCTCTCCGCCGATGCCTGGAGCGGTCAAACGATAGGCCGCAAGTTCTACATATTCGCGTTTGCCGCAAATATATCCTCCTGTTTCGGCCAATCCGCCGCCGGGATTTTTAATCAGCGAACCGGCCATCAAATCGACGCCCACCTGGGTAGGTTCGATCTCTTCGGTGAATTCTCCGTAACAATTGTCTACAAACACGATTAAATCCTGTTTGATTGAGCGCAGTCTGGCGACCATATCCCCGATTTCCTCAACGGTGAATGAACTTCTCCAATCATACCCTCGGGAACGCTGAATCCCGATTACTTTGGTTCTTTCGGTAATCCCGGACGTTACGGCATCCCAATCAACCTTGCCGTCCTCCTGCAGCGCAGCTTCCTTGTAATCAATCCCGAAATCGGCGAGGGACCCCGTTCCGTCTTCCTTCTTGCCAATCACTTTATGCAGCGTGTCGTAAGGTCTGCCCGTAATGTAGAACAGCTCGTCCCCCGGACGCAAAACGCCGAATAAAGCGGTCGAGATCGTATGGGTGCCTGATGCAAAATGGGGCCGCACCAATGCGGCTTCAGCGCCGAACACTTCGGCATAAACCAAATCCAGCACTTCACGTCCCCTATCGTTATAGGCATATCCGGTTGAATTCGAGAAATGATAATCGCTTACCTTATGTTTCTGAAACGCATCAATAACTTTCCACTGGTTGAGGTCGACGATACGGTCGATTTCCGCCATAACGGGAGCGGCCAAAACCTCCGCTTCTTTAACCTTGTTTAAAGTTCCTTCTGAAAAAACGGCCATGCTGCTTTCTACTCTCCTCTTAAATAGCGGCCCATTCCGCCTTGGATTCGGCGATGATGGACCGCTAATGTCACTTAAATGTCATGTATACGTAATTTAACTTATCACTTTACTCTGAAAGGTTCAAGCTTATGTTTCTCCTTCAGGTAATCGCCCTGATTCAGCAGAACACGATAGATCACGTAATCTTCGTCCGTTTCCTGCGCCTCCACCTTGCCGACCCGATGAATCAACGCCCCAAGCTCACCTTGTCCTGCCGGCAGCCTGAAGGTTAACGTTTCACCGGTCAAATGCTCTTGAATCGCAGCCGCTACCTTCTTCAAATCCTCTTCATCATATGCGCTGATCTTCAGTGAAGCCCCGGTAGCAGGCAGCATTTCCAGCTGCTCAGGCCTGCATAGGTCCTTTTTGTTATAGAGGACAATTTGCGGTTTGTCCCCGGCTCCCAATTCATTCAAAATCTCTCCGACCACCCGCATCTGTTCTTCCCGATTCTCGGCCGAAGCATCCACCACATGCAGGATCAGGTCCGCTTCAATTGCTTCCTCCAGGGTAGCCCGGAACGAAGCAACCAGATCATGAGGCAAATTCTGAATAAATCCGACCGTATCGGTCAAAACAATTTCTTGGCCGCTTGGCAGGACCAGGTTTCGTGTTGTCGGGTCGAGTGTGGCAAACAGCTGGTTCTCTACGTAAACATCTGCCTCCGTAAGCTGCTTGAGCAGCGTCGACTTGCCCGCATTCGTATAACCGACGAGCGCTACCTGCACGATGCCCGTTTCCTTGCGCCGCATCCGGTGCAGCTTGCGGTGCCGGGTCACCTCTTCGAGCTGATGCTTCAAGTCGCTGATCCGGCCGCGGATATGGCGCCGATCCGTTTCGAGTTTGCTTTCCCCCGGACCTCTTGTCCCGATCCCGCCGCCAAGCCGGGAAAGGTTCTTCCCGTGCCCTGACAAACGCGGCAGCAGGTAAGACAGCTGCGCCAGCTCCACCTGAATGATCCCTTCACGGGTTTTGGCCCGCTGGGCAAAGATATCCAGGATCAGCTGGGTCCGGTCAATAATTTTGACGTCCAGCTTCTCCTCCAGGTTGCGCACCTGAGCGCCGGACAACTCCTGATCAAAGATTGCCGTATTGGCTCCATACTCGCTGATAAGCTCTGCAAGCTCATCAACCTTGCCTTTGCCAAGGAAAAAGCGGGAATCCGGTGTTTCTTTATTTTGCACCAATTGGCCCCTCACTTCAACGCCGGCCGTTTCAGCCAGGTTCTTCAGTTCCTCAAGCGAGTAATCCGAATCCAGGCCGCTTTTTTTGACTTCATCCGTAATCAAGCTAACGAGGATGGCTCTGTCCGGAATAAGCTGGTTCGTATCGTAGGTCGTCTGTTTCATGGTTCCTATTGCTCCTTTGGATCTCCGCTCGGGCAGAGCGTTTCAGGGCAGCCCCGGTTTCTTCTCCGCCTTCACCTCAACCTTCAAATCCTCCGTTCGGATGGTCATCAGCTCCAGCTTGCCCGGTGAAGATCCGCCATATTGATTAAGCAGCCGTACGGCCTGCTGCCGGATGGAACGTTCAATGACATTGCGAACATACCTCGCATTGCTGAACGCATGCGGGCTTTCCAACTTCTCCGTCAGCAAATGCTGCTTCAGTTTGAGTATCGCCTGCGGCATCAAAATATAATCGCGTTCCTTCGCCATCATTTCGGAAATCTGGATCAGCTGGTCAATCGAATAGTCCGGGAAATCAATCTGAATCGGGAAACGCGACGGAAGCCCCGGATTGGTGTCGAGGAAAAATTCCATTTCATCCGAATATCCGGCCAGGATCAGAATGAACTGATTTTTATGATCCTCCATCGCCTTAACCAGCGTATCTATCGCTTCTTTGCCAAAGTCCTTCTCTCCGCCCCGGGCCAGGCTGTACGCCTCATCAATAAACAGAATGCCGCCCATCGCTTTCTTGACGAGGTCCCGGGTCTTCTGGGCTGTATGTCCGATGTATTCGCCTACCAGATCTGCGCGTTCCGCTTCAATCAAATGCCCTTTGGAGAGCACCCCCATCTTCTGAAAAAGCTTCGCAACAATGCGGGCGACGGTCGTTTTCCCCGTTCCCGGATTGCCGCGGAATACCATATGGAAGACCTGGGCCTCCGACAGCAGTCCCGCATCCGAACGCAGCCGGGCAACCTGAAGCAAAGCAAAAATCTCATAAACCAGGGTTTTGATATTGTCTAGACCAACAAGCTGCTCCAGCTCTTTGCGGATCTCCGCAAAAGCTCCCTGCTGCTGCTTCTCTGCAGACAAAGGCGCGGTTTCCGCATCCGGAACAGCTTGGGATATGACGGGCGGTTCGGAATTGCGCAAAATTACATTGATTTGTCTGGACGGTCTTTCGTCAGAGCGTCCGCTGCCGGCCATGGCACGCCCTTGCATGAAGGCATCACCTCGTTTAAGAGTAAGGAGTTTGATAGCTACTTTTACACTATATTCTAGCTACCCTTACCTTATTAGAAGTTTTGCCTTTGACCGGTCCGGTCCGATCCGTTCAGGTGAAGACCATAGCGATCTGCTGCAGCTTCCATTTGGTGTAGGCAAGCACTTCCCTGGTTTTGTTATAACCTTCGTTCAGAACCCTCGAGTGAACCAGCGAGAGCTGCGGCCATTTGTAGTTCAGCGATCTTGCAATCTCCAAGGAGCGGCGACCGTGGAAATCATGAGTAATAATAATAGCGGTCTTCATGTCCCGTTCCTTCATCATGCGCTGGCTGAACAGCAGATTCTCATAAGTGCTTGTAGCTTTGTTCTCCAGTAAAATGCGATCACCCGGAATGCCGCGCATTTCCAGATATAAAGCCATCCCTTCGGCTTCCGTTCGTTTAGCGGAAGGGTGGTCCAAACCGCCGCTGACGATCAAATAGGGAAATTTCCCCGCACGGTAATCTTGAATCGCTCGGTCCAGCCTTTCCTCCAGCCCAGGGCTGGGGTAATCGTTCCATAAAGCTGCTCCGAGCACGATGCCGACGTCGGCACGTTCTTCGGGTTCCTTGCTGCGTTCGCTTTCGACCTGGAGGGCGGCATAAGCCAGCCATACAGCCAGCAGCAGCAGGAGCAGTCCTCCGCCTTTTGCCAGCGAGCGGTACAACAACTTCTTGTCTCCGGTCCCCAGTGGGCGAACTGATTGTCCTCGCCTGCTCATTGCACGCCTCCACTTTCGCCAAACCACAGCTCATCAAGCTCAAAACCTTGTCTGCAATGATTCAGCGACATCAGGAAATAAGGAAACACATGGGCGTCAATCATGTGGAGCACCTCTCTGGCGGTTTGGGTAGCCAGTCCATAATCGCGCGGCGTAATGACTTTCCGGCCCAGCGCATCGTCAAGCTCGTCCTGATCGAGCAGGAACACTTCTCCGTTGCGCAGCACAACAATATCCAGGTACAGATCGTCAAACCACGGGACTCCCTGATCCGTAACACCTTGATTCTTACATATATCAATATACCATTCCACTATTTCATTCCGGTCATCAAACATCGCCGTTATAATATAATGCGCGTCTTTGGGGTAATACTGCAGCCAGGAATAACCTTTGTCGGCAATACGGAAGGTGTGTCTTCCATAGGTCTTCCAAAGGGGTTCTCTCAGCGCCTCAATACCGTATAACGTAATGTATCCGGAGAAATAAGGATTCTCAACATACCGGGAAGCGAACTTGCGCTGTGTGACGCGCCTCCAGTTCGCGCGGTCTCCGAATTTTCGTTTCATGGTCAAGACCCTTTCAAAGCGTATTAAGTTCAGCTTATCACATTTAACGTTTAGGCTCAAAAAGGGATGTCACTTTTTCATGAAATGATCACCGAAACATCCTTCGTTTCCCTGATAAAAAAAATCAAGCAGGGACCAAAATCCCTGCTTGATTTATAAAAACTGCACCCGTACGCAGATGGCCAGCTTAAGATGAGCAGCCGGCAGCCTGTAGCTTCGCAGGGGTTTATGGATTCCCCAGTGTGTCCGAACCCGTATCCGTATCGTTTCCGGTTCCTGTAGCGGCCCCTTGGTCCGGATTACCCGTTGTCCCGGTTCCCTGTCCGCTCTGTCCATTCCCCTGACCGCTGCCTTGACCCGGGTCAAAAGAAGGGCCTCTCCCGCCGCCGCGTCCGGGCGTATTCGAGGCAGGAGGCTCAACTTGACCTTGTCCTTGTCCTTGGCCCTGCCCTTGTCCCGTATCTCCGCCATTGCCGGTTTCATCAGGTTCGCCCGACTGCGGCGGCGGCGGATTGAATTCCCCATCCGACGGCTGTCCTCCCGGCCAAGTGCTCTCATCAGGAGTGCTTTCGTCAGGAGTTGGTTCCTCGGATGCCGGAGGTTCTTCCTGCGGGACTTCAACTTCCACTTTATTGGAGCCTTCGCTTTCCTGACCGCTGTTCTTATCATAATAGGATACATAATATTGATAAGTTGTTCCAGGCGCGACGCTTAAATCCTCGGCATCGGTCGTCAGCACGCTCATTAGCAGGGAGAAATCCTGCTCTCCGGACGCCTTGCGGTAAATGCGGTATTCGCCGCCGTCCGTCTGGTCTGCCGGCGCGCTCCAGCTAAGTTTGACCGTACCGGTAGAATGATCATAGGAACCGCTCAGTCCCGTTACGCCTTGTGGCGCACTTTCTGTCGGCTCTGGTGTAGACTTCGTTAAATCGGACGGAGTTGGAAAATCCTTGATCGGCACGCCTTGAAGCGCCTCTTTCATGACCGTGCTGAACAGCTTGGCGGCCTCGCCGCTGCTTCCTTTCAGCAGGTGGTTTTTATCCGGCTTGTCATACCCCATCCAGACCGCCGCTGTCCATTCCGGCGTATAGCCGACGAACCAGGCGTCGCGGTTTCGGCTGCTGCCGGAGATGCCGCTTTGCGTTGTACCGGTTTTACCGGCGAGCGGCCGGTCGCCGAGTTTGGCGTTTTTGCCAGTACCATCGGAAATTACGTCCTGCATCATTTTGGTCATGTAATAAGCCGTATCCGCGCTGAGCACTTTCTTCTGCTGCGGATTGCCGTGCTGGTACACAACCGTTCCTTCTTGATTGACAACCTGTTTAATGGAATAAGGCTCGTTATAACGACCTTCATTGCCAAAAACGCTGTAAGCAGCCGCCATCTCCTTGACAGTAGTCCCTTGAGTCAGACCTCCAAGAGCAATGGCCAGGTTGTTGTCATTTTTGTCCAGCTTGATCCCCATTTTCTCCGCGTAAGAAACACCCGTCTTGACCCCGATCTGGTTCAGCAGCCAGACGGCAGGAATATTTTCCGATTTCGTGATCGCTTCGGTCATCCCGATCGTCTTGGAATACCCGTGCAGGTTGGTTGGACAGTAATTGCTGAAGCACTGCTTCTCATTGCTGAGCTGTGAATCCATTGTAAATTTGCCGCTCTCCAAAGCCGGAGCATAAGCCACTATCGGTTTAAAGGACGAACCCGGCTGTCTGCGACTGTTAATGCGGCTGAAGCCTTTACGTTCGTAATCACGTCCGCCAAGCAGGGCCAGAATGCTGCCATTCTCATGGTTCATAATCATCATAGCCGCCTGAACCGGCTGGTCATCAACACTTTTCTCAAACAGATCATCGTTGGCAAACGCCTTCTCGACCGCTTTCTGAGCCTGGGCATCCATCGTGGTATAAATTTTATACCCGCCGCGCACCAGATCGTCTTCGGTAAGATCCGGCATGACGTCTTCGGCTTCATCCATGACATAGTCAAGGAAGGCCAGATAATTCTGCTGTTTGGACGGCGGCTGGTAATCGTAAACCACCTTTTTGGCATGATCCCGCTGCTCGGCCGTGATAAGCCCCTGGTCATACATCAAATCCAGCACTACAGCCCGGCGGGCTGTAGAAGCTTCCGGATGCCGGAGCGGATTATAAGCCGACGGTCCTTTCGGCATCGCCGCCAAGGTTGCCATCTGCCAAATCTCCAGCTTGTTCAGATCGGAGATCCCAAAATATTTTTCAGAAGCGGCCTTTATGCCATAAGTTGTTCCCCCGAAATTAATCCGGTTCAAATACATGGTTAAAATTTCATCTTTAGAAAGCTGCCGTTCAAGCGCCATGGCAATCGACATTTCGGTCGCTTTCCGGAAGAAGGTTTTGTCCCGGGTCAGAAAGATGTTTTTGGCCAGCTGCTGCGTAATGGTACTTCCGCCTTCAACCATGCTGCGCGCCACAACGTCCTTGACGGCCGCCCGGCCGATTGACCAGAAATCAACGCCGCTGTGTTCATAGAACCGTTTATCCTCCGTGGCCACAAACGCCATCTTGAGCAGCTTCGGAATATCCTGGCTTTCTACAGGATCACTTGTCTCCACAGACATTTCACCCATTAATTTGCCGCTGCGGTCAAAGACCTGGGTCGGTCCGTTAACAACCAGTTTATCTCTGTTCGCATCCAGAAGCTTCTCGCCGTTAACCGTAATAAACAGATAACCAATGATTCCACAAATTACGGCTATAGCTATTGTAAAAAACGAGGTCCAAAAAATCATTCGGCCGTTCAGGCGTTTCTTTTTCTTCCTGCCCTTCGGCTGATCCGACATTTTGTCCGGCTTCTTATGGTTGCGTTCCATTCTCGACGGTCTGTCTGTCGGCATAACGTAATGACTCCCTTCCATGCAAAACTTGTTTCCTTGCCCAAAGAAAAGAACAACCTTGGCAGGTTGCTCTATTCCCAGGCGCTATAATATTAACGTTATGGAAATGAAAAAGTTTCAAACGCGGTTTAGCCTTCCTGCTCCTGCATCAGCGAAACATTGCGCTGCGGCTGGAAGGTGGAAATGGCATGCTTGTAAACCATTTGCTGACGGCCATCGCTGTCGATGACAATCGTAAAGCTGTCAAACGCTTTAACTGTTCCTCTGATTTGGAAACCGTTAGTCAAAAAGACGGTAACCGGGATGCTCTCTTTGCGCAATTGGTTCAAGAACGTATCTTGGATGTTAATGGACTTGTTCATTACCGTACCCCCAATAGGATCAATTAGTGTTTGTTGATATATTCAAGAGGAATCCCGAACTTTCCTGCTATTATAGCACGGATCTCGGCCAAATGGTCCGGAAAGTTTTCACCATGCGTCACATCGATCCAGTGGATGTCCTTCATGTGACGAAACCAGGACAGCTGGCGCTTGGCAAAATGCCGGGTATCCCGCTTCAATTTGATAACGGCTTCTCCCAGCGGCAAGCCATCCAGAAGATGCTCGGCAATCTCCTTGTATCCGAGCCCTTGCAGGGACACCAAATCGCGTGAGTAGCCTTTGTCAAGCAGCGATCTTACCTCTTCTACCAAACCTTGTTCAAGCATCAGGTCGATCCGGTCCTCAATTCGTTTATATAGCAATTGACGGTCCATTGTCAAACCGATGATGCATAATTCATAAGGGGAAACCTTCTGCTGGCCGGCCAGCTGGTTCGATAACGTCTGACCGGTCAGATGATAGATTTCCAAAGCCCGGATCACCCGTCTTACATCATTCGGGTGCAGCTTGGCGGCTGATCCCGGATCAACGGCGGCTAATTTCGCATGCAGCGCCTCCGTTCCGTGCTCATCGGCAAACCGCTGCTGCTCCTGCCTGAAAGCTTCGTCCGCTTCGGCTTCCGAGAACTGATATTCGTAGCATACGGACTCCACGTACAAGCCGGTCCCGCCCACAATGAACGGGAGTTTACCACGGGCCGTGATCGCCGGAATCAGCTCCGCGCAGGCGCTCTGGAAGCGGGCTACGGAGAAAGCGTCATCCGGCTCCAGCACATCGATGAGATGGTGCGGCACGCCTTCCATTTCTTGCTCGCTAATTTTAGCAGTCCCAATATCCATACCACGGTAAACCTGCATTGAATCGCCGGAAATAATCTCGCACGAAAAAGATTTGGCAAGCTCTATGCTGAGTTTGGTTTTTCCTACCGCCGTAGGGCCAACCAGAACCAGCAAATTAGGTTTATGTACGCCTGATTCAGCGGTCAAGATGCATCACTCCGTACGTAATTTTGGTGCGGTTCCGCTCAGGGGTCGCGAAGCCCAGCCGTTCAAACTCGCCGCTGTCCCTTTTCTCTTTCAGCACAACCGTCTTGCGGGCTACCCGCCTTGCTTCCGCAATCGCCGCAAGCGACAATGGCTCGCCGTTGGCATAAGCCCGAAGCGGGGAGATTGAAGAAGATTCCAGCGTCGGATCGCGGAACATTGGATCGAAATAGACAATGTCTGCGCTTTTGTCCGGCATTGCTCTGAGGCCCTCCAAATGATCCGTATGGCGCGCCTCGATCCGCTTAAGCGCCTCATTAAACGCTTCGACCTTGGCCCGGTAGGTCCGCAGCCCTTCTTTGAGCAGCATATACAGGGGGAAAGAGCTTTCCAGAGCGATCACTTTCCCCTGCTCGCCCGTGCCCACCGCAAACATCATTGCATCGGCGCCGAGACCGGCCGTGCAATCGACAACAACATCGCCCGGAGCCACACGCGCGGCTTCGAGCATCAGGTCCTTGTCGCCTTTCAGCACCCGTTTGGCGCGGACATAGGACATACTCGGATGAAAGTCCATCGGCCGTTCCGCTTCCCCGGCCAGCCTGACCCCGTTCTCCAGAATGACCAGTATATCCTTGTCTCCGTAACGGGTTCTAAGCTCTTCCAGCGAGCGTCCGGCTCTGCGGACATACAACGCTCCTGGCTCCGATTCGGCCAGTTCCATAGCCCTGCTTACTGTCTTCGGAGATTCGTGCTCTCCGGTTGTTATGATCAAAATTATACCCTCCAATGACATTGCTCAATCGTGCCCGGCACCCGCGCTTTATCTCACGCTCTTTACATCACGCGCTTGAACAGCTTCTCCAGATCATAGCTGGTGAAGGAGACGACAATCGGCCGGCCGTGCGGACACGTATAAGGCTGACGGCAGGCGGCAAGCCGCTTCAGCAGCGTGTTCGCCTCATCCTCCGTCAGCTTCTGGTTGGCTTTGATTGAGGCTTTGCAGGAGACGAGAATCGAAGATTTCTCCCTCAGCTTGGCCAGATCAATCGTCCGTTCATTCAGCACCCATTCGGCCATTTCCTCCACAAGCGCCGCCTCTTCGCCCTGCGGGAACCAATAAGGAAGCGATACGACGCGGAAGGTCTGGCCGCCGAAATGCTCCAGCACAACCCCCACCTGCTCGAACCAATGCAGCCGTTCTTTCAGCTTGGCGCTTTCCGATGGCGTAAATTCGATGGTGATCGGCAGCAGCAGCTCCTGTGAAGCATCGGCCGGCGCTCCAAACTTCTCATAGAAATATTCGTAATTGACCCGTTCATGGGCGGCATGCTGGTCAATCAAATAAAGCCCGGTATCGTTATTTGCAATCAGATAAGTTCCGTGGTGCTGCCCGATATAAGTCAACTCCGGAAAAGCCGGCAGGCCGGCCTGCTCCGCCGGGGATTCATACAGCCGCCCGGCCGCTGCGGGAACAGCCGGATTGCGGTTCACAGAACCGGAAGCAGAAGGCTTCGCGCCCCCTCCGCTCCGGTTCTGCACCGTTCCTCCGGCAGGCCGAACCGCTGATTGGCCTGCCGGCTGCTGGGAGCGGTAGGCGGAATCCGGGTTCCCGTAGCCGTCAAGCTGAGCATAGTCAGGATAAGGATAAGCCTGCGCCGCTGCAGCCTGCTCACGTACCTGCTCATTTAGGCTGGCTGATTGCGCATTGCCTGCATATCCTTTGTCTCCCGGCGGCGCAAGTCCGGCTTGGGCCGCTTCTCCGGTCAGATCCGGTGCCGCTTCCGATTCCGGCGGCGTCCCTTGCCCTCCTGGAAATGGCTCTCCAGCCGAGCCTGAACCGGGTCGGTCGGGCTCCGCAGCTCCATCTATTCCTGCTTGACCAGGCCGAGTCCGGCCTGCCTCCGAAGCGGAATCGCCAAACGGTGCCGCAGAAGGGGCGGAGAAATGGAACTGCTCCTGAATGACGGAATTGCTGCTGCCCCTGCTGATCTTCTGCTTGACGACCTGCGGAATCAGCACTTCCTGAGACAACGTCTCCTTAATAGCCGCTTCGACAAAAGCCGTCAGTTCGGCCTCCTTGCTGAACCGCACCTCCAGCTTGGCCGGATGCACGTTGACGTCCACCAGCGAAGGATGCATCTTCAGCTCCAGCACCAGCAGCGGGTAGCGGCCGATCGGCAGCAGGGTATGGTAAGCCCGCAGGATCGCCTGCTGCAGCGCCGGGTTGCGAATAAACCGGCCATTAACGATCGTCGACATGCCTGCCCGGTTGGACCGGGTCAGCTCGGGCCGCCCGATATAGCCAGTAATCCGGTAATCCGGGTCTTCTGCGGAAATGCTCAGCATGCTTCTCGCCGCGTTATTCCCATAAATCGACGCGATAACCTGAAGCAAATCCCCGTTCCCCTGCGTCTGAAGCAGCAGGTTTCCGTTGTGACGCAGCACGAAGCCGATCTCCGGATGCGCCAGCGCCTGCCGGTACACCACATCGGAAATGTGTCCCAGCTCCGTTTGAATCGTCTTCATGTATTTCAGCCTTGCCGGAGTATTGTAAAATAATTCCTTCACCGTAATATCCGTGCCTTGCGGGGCCGGGGCGTCTTCAGAAGACTTCAGATTTCCGCCTTCGATGACCACCTCGCGTCCCAGCCCGCTGTCGCTGTTCGCTGTAAGCAATTTGACCTTGGCCACCGCCGCGATACTCGGCAGCGCCTCCCCCCGGAAGCCGAGCGTGCGGATCTGATACAGATCGCGGCTGCTGCTCAGCTTGCTGGTGGCATGTCGGTAAAACGCCGTCTCGCAGTCCTCCGGATCAATCCCCGAACCATTATCGGTAATCCGGATGCTGTCCAGTCCGCCTTCCTCGACGCTGACCTCGATTTTGGTCGCTCCGGCGTCTATGGAGTTCTCAATCAGCTCCTTGATCACGGATGCCGGCCGCTCAACCACTTCGCCCGCGGCGATCTGGTTGGCGATATGCTCGTCCAGCACTTGAATTTTCCCCATCATCTATTCACCTCCGCTAGTTCATTCCAGTTTCCCGATTTATTGAAAAAGACACCTGAAAACTTACAAATCTTTCGCTTTCATCTTAAGTTCATTCAGCAGTCCCATCGCCTGCAGCGGCGTCATGTTCATGATGTCGGCCTGTTTGAGCTGCTTCACCAGCCCGCGAAGCTTCGCTTCTTCTTTGGCCGAAGCAGCCGAACCGGACACCGCCTGTTCCGCCTGCTCGTCTCCAAAGATGGAGAGCTGCACAACCTCCTGCTCGGCGGCTGCGGCCGTTTCGGCCAGAGCCTTCCCCGAGTCCGCGGTCTCTTGGGCAGAATACCGCACCTCGGAACCGCCGGCTCCCGGCAGCCGAATACCGGAACGGCCGGAATCTGCTTGCCCGGCCGCATCAGGGGCAGCCGTGCTCAAAGCCTGCTCCGGCACAGCCGCCTTGACAGCTTCGCCGGACACCGCCAGAACCGAGACCTTCTCCAGGTCGCCCAGCAGACTTGAAGCCCGGTCCGTGATCGCTGCCGGAAGACCGGCCAGTTTGGCGCAATAAATGCCGTAGCTCGTGCTTGCCGCGCCGGGAACAAGCTTGCGCAGGAAATGGACCTTATCGCCGCTTTCCTGAACCGCCATCGAATAGTTGCGGAGCTTGGACAAGCCGGATTCCAGATGAGCCAGCTCGTGAAAATGGGTCGAGACCAGCGCCTTGCAGCCGATAACGTCATGCACATATTCAATCACGGCCTGGGCAATGGCAATGCCTTCGGTCGTGGATGTCCCGCGCCCAAGCTCGTCGATGATGATCAAGCTGCGCGGCGTAGCTTTCTCCGTCATGACCTGAATATCCGCCATCTCCACCATAAAGGTGCTTTGGCCGCCAATCAGGTCGTCCGCAGCGCCGATGCGGGTGAAGATCCGGTCCACCATCGGAATCTCTGCCCGCCCGGCCGGAACAAAGCAGCCGATCTGCGCCATGATTGAAATCAGCGCCACCTGGCGCATGTAAGTGCTTTTGCCGGCCATATTGGGTCCCGTGATCAGCAGAATGCTGGCGTCCCGCTTCAGATTCGTTCCGTTGGCGATAAAGCTGCTGCCTTCCATCACTGTCTCTACAACGGGGTGTCTGCCGTTCTCGACGACAAAATCATAACCGTCCGTCAGCACCGGTCTGACAAACCCGGACTCCGCGCTAACCGCGGCCAAAGAACGCAGCACATCAATTTCGGCGACCGCTTCGGCCAGACGCTGCAGACGAGGAATGTTGGCGCTCAGCTGATCGCGCACCTCCGAGAACAGCCCGTATTCCAAATCGAGCATCCGGTCCTCGGCTTCCAGAATCAGCGCTTCGCGTTCCTTCAGCTCCGGTGTTACAAACCGCTCCGCGTTCGCCAGCGTCTGCTTGCGTTCGTACCGGCCTTCAGGCAGAGAAGTCAGATTCGATTTCGTAATTTCAATATAATAACCAAACACTTTGTTGTAGCCGACCTTCAAAGACTTAATGCCCGTCGCCTGGCGCTCCGCCGCTTCCAGATCGGCGATCCAGCGTTTCCCGTTCGTCGACGCTTCTCGCAGCTCGTCCAGCTTGGCGTTGAAGCCAGGCCGGATCAGACCGCCGTCGCGGACCGAAACGGGCGGATCATCGGCAATCGCTTCTTCTATCAGCGAGGCTAGATCGCCGCAGTCATCCATGCCCGAAGCGATGCGGCCCAATGTCGCCGAAGCCGAACCCGAGCAAAGCTCCTTCAGCTCCGGAATTTGCAGCAGCGACAGCTTGAGCGCATTCAGATCGCGGCCGTTGGCCGTGCCGAACGCAATCCGGCCGACCAACCGCTCCAAATCGTAAATGCCCTTCAGCTTCTCCTTCAAATCCTCGCGGAGCATAAAGGCTCCATACAGCTCCTCGACGGCCTCAAGCCGCACTTCCACCTGACTGCGGGAGAGCAGAGGCTTGTCCACCCACCGTCTCAAAAGCCGCGCACCCATCGACGTCTCCGTCCGGTCCAGCAGATGGAGCAGCGAACCTTTCTTAGAGCGGTCGCGGACTGTCTCCACCAGCTCCAGATTCCGCCGTGTAAACGGATCGAGAATCATGTACTGCTCCGGCTCATAAGCAGAGATTCTGCTGAGCTGGCCCAGCGAACGCTTCTGGGTTTCGCCCAGGTAAGCGACCAGCATCGCCACGCAGGCCCGCCGCTCCGGCTCCAGCCGGATCCAGGCTGCTTCGCCAAACTGCTTGCGGCCAACTTCATCCTGTGCTTTGGCGCGCGGCGAATAAACCACCGGTTTGCCCAGCGGTCCGGACTGCTCCTTGATCCAGGCCAGAAGCTGTTCATCCCCGATCATTTCGGACGGCGAATAAATGTTAATTTCATCGCGCAGCCACTCCTGATTGCTAGGTGCAGACGTCACATGCAGCTCACCGGTGGACAGGTCGCAGGCGGCAATCGCCATAACATGATCCACTTCAGTGACAGCGACCATATAGTTGTTGCTTTTCTCCGCAACCGCCTTGCCCTCCATGACCGTTCCCGGGGTCACAACCCGGACGATTTCGCGCCTTACCACGCCTTTGGCTGCCGCCGGATCTTCAACCTGCTCGCAGATCGCAACCTTGTAGCCTTTCTCAATCAATCTTTGTATATAGTTCTCGGCCGAATGGTACGGAACGCCGCACATCGGAATTTTCTCGTCGGCGCCGCCCGCCCGGCCGGTCAACGTAATTTCCAGTTCTTTGGCGGCGAGAATCGCATCATCAAAAAACATCTCATAAAAGTCGCCCAAGCGGAAAAACAAAAAAGCGTCCTTCGCTTCTTCCTTCACGCTTAAATATTGTTCAATCATCGGCGTAAATTTTGCCATTTGACGTACCCCCATGCCCATTCATAGAACTCTATTATATCAGAAAAGCACAGTCTATGCGCCGCTCGAATAGAGAGAAAAGACATGAAAAAACAACGGCTGCTGACAGTATGTCGAAATTCGCTGCGAGCTTAACGGCTCCTCCCGGATATTCTCTTACGCCCGTTGTCCAGGCGGATTCCCCGCAAGCTTCCAGGCTTTGCGAATATCCACGCTTTCGTCCCAGGTCCGCCCGGACCGAACGGCTTTGAACATCGGATCTATATAAAGCTGGTAGCTTGAAAAAGAAGGCAGCGCCTCCGCCTGCTCCAGCGCCCGCAGGGCAAACGGTCGAAGGGCCGTCCGGTCGCCCGTGTAGAAGGCTTCAAGCGCGGACGCAGGGAGAGGCGGGACCTCGGGCAGCGCGCCGCTTTTGTAGACGGACGCCACCAGCAGCGCCAGCGCAACCGTTCCCTTGGTCACCACCGGGGACACAAGGAAGCTGGGCAGCGTCCGGTATTCGAAGCCGCCGTGGCTCTGCCGGCGGAAATCGCCGAGGCAGCCGTAGCGCGGACGTCTGGACGCGCTGCGGCTGTCCTCGAGCAGCGCGACCGGGAGCGCCAGGAAGTGATCCAGGGCGCGCAGCAGCTGCGGCGTCAGCACCACGCCGCTGAAGTGCAGGTGGCCGCCGAGCGGCAGCCCCGGCTGCGGCAGGCCGCCGGCCAGCCAGGCGAGCGGCGCATCGCCGATCTGCCGGGCGGCTTCGCGCATGGCGCCCATGAGCTGGCGGAGGGCGGCCTTCGGCTCGCCCGCCGGATCCGGGCGCAGCTCCGCCAGCGGGAAGCGGCGGCGGCCGCGGATCCAGACGGAGTCGCAGCCGGCGGCTCCGGTTCGGCTGAGGAACCGGGAGGCCGGGATGATTTTGCCGGCGCCCGGGTCGAACAGCAGGAACTCGGGGTCCATGCCGAGC
This sequence comes from Paenibacillus yonginensis, assembly GCF_001685395.1. Classification (NCBI taxonomy): domain Bacteria; kingdom Bacillati; phylum Bacillota; class Bacilli; order Caryophanales; family Paenibacillaceae; genus Paenibacillus; species Paenibacillus yonginensis. The sequence continues at coordinate 1,895,353 of NZ_CP014167.1, forward strand.
AGCAAGTCACCGCTGCCGCTGCCGAAGAGCTCCGGATCCTCCGCCTGCCCGACCGCCCCGGCAGAACGGCCGTTCACCAGCCGCTCTGCCCCCCTCTCGGCTTCAGCCCGCCAGCCTTCAGCCGTCTCAAGCACCGCTGCGGCGAAAGCTCGGGCGGCTTCGGGCGTCCTGAACGCCGGACAGGCCGTCATCCGGGCAATCTCCCAGCCGGCATCCCCGGCTTCAAGCGTCACCTGTCCAAAGTCCAGCCCTTGCGTATAGAGCGCCTTGACGGCCAGTTTCTCCAGCCGGCGGTGCCAAGGGGAATCCGGCTGAGAGGATTCCTCTTGCCCAACGCCAACACCGCCAGCGGCGCCGGCGTTAGCGCCAAGGCTGGAGCCGGCGCCCACGCCTCCCACTTCGGCCGTGTGCACCGCACGAACGCCGAAGACCGTCACTTCAAAGCGGCGGCGGTACCCGTCACGCCGCTTGCCCTGCCTGGCCGGCACCAGCCCGGCCAAGGACAGGCGCCGCGCCGCGGCTGCCGCAGAGCGCGCGGCAAAAGCTTGCGCGCCGCTGTTCATCCGCAGCGGCGCCGCCCCTTCCGGCAGCGGCTTCAACCCCGCCGCCAGCCAGCCCGAAAGCTCCGCCGGCTTATGGCGGCGAGCTTGCTGCAGCTCTTGATCCTTTTCCCGGCTTCTCTCTTGTCCCCGCTCTGGCTCCTGCTCCCCTGCCTGCCCCGCCTCCGCCATAAGACGCAGCAGCTCCTTGTTCAATCGGCGCACAAAACGGTCTGCTTCGGGTCCTTCTCCGACATAGATTTCTATAGGATGATGAAGCTGCTGGTCGGAATACCGGCTCATCGGCGGCCATCTCCTTCTCGGTTGAGGTGCTGATCCCCAAAATAAATAAACCAAAAAAAAGAGGGCATACGCCCTCTCCGCTGCCATCACAGCTGCATAACATACATCAATTGTTGGTGCTTGTGGGGCGAGTTTCGTCTTACAGATCTTCGTCCAGAAGATCAGGGTCCAAATCGTCGTAATCCCCGTCATCTCCGCCAAAGTCAAAATCTTTGTCCTCGTAATCATCCCCGCCAGGCAATACGAGTACATTGAGTTTGGTTTCAGCGACGAGCTCAACGGCGAACTCGCGTTCCACACGGATCAGAACGCTGCCTCCGCCGGATACCGTTGCTTCAACGGTGCTCGGCTCCTGGATGGCTTCCGCGGTTACTTCCACTGTGGAAGAGCGGTGTCTGCCGTCCAGATAGGTCAGCGGAACGTTCTCCACATAGGATATTTTTTCCTTAGCCACGGCTGTCTGCGAGTTTTTGTCATAGGAATACCAGATGTTGACATCGTAAGTACCAATAACTTCAATTCCGTCTCCCGCAGCTACCGCTTCGTATTGGTGGTTGATAATCCAGGCCCCCAGAATACTCGACGGATTGTGAGGCGGAGTCACGGTATGTGTTACGGTAGAGAACTTACGACCTTTGCCGCAGATCGCCTTCGTGATAATCTCTCTACTTTGATATTTCGATGGCATTTTCGAACCTCCTCCATACAATCATTCAATTCATGTGTATGCAGGACAGTCGCCCAGGGTGACAACTATTTTTATTCCACGCTTATTTTCCTTCCAGCACGGCCTTCTCTCTCCCGGCCTTCAAAGGTTTCTTATCCCGTTTCGAGATATTCAAATATTCGTTCAGCTCGCGGCACAGCTGCAGAATAGCGGCCCGCATCTCAAATTCCTCTCTGGTCGCAGGAAGTTCCATGGCTTTGAAATCGGCCTCCAGCTGCCGCAGCCGCTGCTCCGTTTTGCCGGTATAATGAGGTTCGAGAACATCCGCGCTCAGCTGGTCGAAGACACGCGCGGCAAGCTCCGTTTGCGGCATTTTTCGATAAACCTGGGAAATCAGCTCCATCATGCTTTCGATCCGGTCCAGATGTTCTCTGCGCATATAGAAATATACGGCCCAGGATTCATCCGTATGAATGACCTGGTTCTCCAGCCCGCGTTTAGCGAGGGTTACGCCGTTATCAATCATTTTCTCCGCCAAAATCAGCTCTTCCCCGTTCCACTCATCCTCAGGATTTCGCAGCGTTTCGGCAATATGCTGGAAGATCGTAGCAAACAGCCGGTTGACCTCACGCCGGATTGACGCCAGCCTGTCTTCCTCCTTTGGCATATAAACCAGATTAACCAGCATCGCCGAGCCTAGACCAACCACCAGCAGCAAAATTTGTTCAATAAACATATGGAAGCTGACATCGCCCCCGTTAAAGACCCTAAACACGCAGACGGAGCTGGTTACAATCCCTTCCTTAAAGTTAAGTTTGGCAATCAGCGGGAACCCGACCAGAATATACACGATCAGCACCCAAATCTGAAAGCCGATGAAACGGAATAAAATAAAACATAATACAAGGCCAACCACCGAGGCGAAAAAACGCGCCGAGACCGATCTCAGGCTTCTTTTTCTGGTGACATCAACGCCCAAAATGGCAAGGAGCCCCGCAGACATGGCGCCCGGTATGCCGGCCGTGTCCGCTACCAGAATGGCAATCAATGTCGCAATAGCTGTCTTAATAACCCGAAATCCCATAAATCCCTTTCAACTCTCCATTCTTTATACTTGTGCCGTTTTCTTCCTTTACCCATTATTCCACCGTGCCCGCTGCTTGTCCACGTTACATAGGATGGAACATCTCTATATAAAAAAAAGCAAAGAGGCTCAGCGCCTCTTCACCAGAACCGATTCCAGATAAACTACCAGCTGGTACATCAGGGTAGCGACAATCGCAATGATCACCAGACTGGCAAAAACCAGCGTAAAGTTGAACACCTGGAAGCCATAGATAATCAAGTAGCCGAGGCCAATTTTGGCCACCAGGAATTCGCCGACGATAACCCCTACCCATGACAAGCCAACGTTGACCTTCAAGGTCGAGACGATAGCCGGGAAGGAGGCCGGCAGCATCACCTTGGCAAATACATCTCTTTTGCTGCCGCCAAAGGTTCGGACGACCTTAATGTAATTGGCATCGGTCTCTTTAAAGCTCGTATAAACGACCAAAGTCGTCGTAATAACGGTTATGGACAACGTCGTTGCCACGATCGCCGTAAATCCGCCGCCGAACATGACGATAAAGATCGGTCCAAGCGCCACCTTCGGCATGCTGTTGAAGACAACCATATAGGGATCAAGAACTCTGGACAGAAACGGCGACCACCAGATCAGCACGGCCAGCAGCGTGCCTACAAGCGTGCCAAGCAGAAAGCCGATGACCGTCTCCGTAACCGTCATGCCGATATGCGGCCAAAGCTCGCCGCTCCAGGCATCCTGGCCGATCTGGCGGAATACCTTCGATGGGTAGCTGAAGATCAGCACGTCGATCCAGCGCATGCGGCCCGCCAGCTCCCAGAAGCCGATCAGCGCCAGCAGAATGAACAACTGAACCGTCCGGACCCACCTTGTCGTCCGTTTGCCTTGTCTCTGGTAGCGGGCAAATTCCTCACGCACCCAATCCCCCGAGTCCAAGCTTTTGCTTTGTATTTTCCCGGTTCCGTTCACGGCTGCACCTCCTCCTTCTCGGCCTCAAGCTCCTTCCAGACCTGATGGAACAGCTCGGCAAAACCTTCCTGATCCCTCGCGTAGAAAGGAGCCGTTTCCCGGATTTCCTTTGGGATATCAAAGGTCGTACGGATCCGGCCCGGATGGGCAGCCAGCACAATCACCCGGTCGCTTACCGCGATAGCTTCGCTTAAATCATGGGTGACGAGCACTGCTGTCTTCTTCCGTTCCCGAAGCGTATCCACGATCAAATCTTCCAGCTGCAATTTGGTCTGGTAGTCCAAAGCAGAGAACGGCTCATCCAGCAGCAGCACATCCGGGTCAGTCGCCAAAGTCCGGACGAGCGCTACCCGCTGCCGCATGCCGCCGGACAGCTGGCTCGGATATAAGTTCCAGGTCCCGCCCAGTCCCATACCGTCCAGCAGATCCTTCACCTTCTGAATCCGCTCTTTGGTCAGCTGTTTGGTCAGCTCCAGACCGATCAAGGCATTATCCAGAATCGTCCGCCAAGGAAACAAATAGTCGTGCTGAAGCATATAGCCGGCTTTGTTGCTGCCCGCCTTAAGCGGCTTGCCGTCCAGCAGCACTTCCCCCGTCGACGGCTTCAGCAGTCCAGCCATCACGGAGAGAAGCGTGGTTTTGCCGCATCCGCTTGGTCCTACAAGACTCACGAATTCTCCGGGCTCCACTTTCAGGTTGATATCCTGCAGGGCCAGCGTCGCCTCCCGGTCCGTGACATACACGTGGCTGATGTTCCGCAGTTCAATGACAGGTTGGGTCATCCCGCACGCTCCTTTCCGGATGTTGTTACTTAACGTCCCCTGCCGCTTTCTCGGCGAAAGCCGGATCTACAACACTTTGCATCTCGACTTTTTCTTTCAGCTCGCCCGCCGATTCCATTACATTCTGCAGATTGTTCCACTGCTCCTCGGTAATAGCCGGGGTCTCGGCATAGGTGCCTTGTTCTTTATACCGCTTCACCGAACTGGTCAGAATATCCATATCCGTATCTTTAAAGTAAGGAGCGATAGCCTGAGCGATTTCCTCCGGCGAGTGCTCCTGCACCCAAGTCTGGGCTTTCTGCAGAGCGTTGGTGAATTTCTGGATCTTCTCCTGATTGTTTTTGATATAGCTTTGTTTAGCCATAAACACGGTATAAGGGAGTTTGCCGCTTTCCGTACCGAAGGAAGCTACAACATGGCCCCGGCCTTCTTTCTCAAAAATCGACGCCTGCGGCTCAAACAGCTGGACATATTGGCCTGTGCCGGAAGCGAATGCCGCTGTAATGTTGGCAAAATCGATGTTTTGGATCAGTTCCAGATCGCCATGGGGATCGATGCCGTGTTTCTTCAGTGTAAATTCGCCTGCCATTTGCGGCATGCCGCCTTTGCGCTGTCCGAGGAAGATGCTCCCTTTAAGCTGATCCCAGTCAAAAGCTCCTTTATCCTCACGCGCCACCAGGAATGTGCCGTCCGTTTGCGTAAGGCCCGCAAAGTTGATAACCGGATCCTCGGCTCCCTGTTGGTACACATAAATCGACGTTTCGGCGCCGACCAGCGCCACGTTGATCTGTCCGGCCAGAAGGGCGGTCATCGTCTTGTCGCCACCGGCCGTTGTCTGGAGCTCTACATTCAGCCCCTCATCCTTAAAAAAGCCTTTCTCCAAAGCGACATACTGCGGGGCGTAAAAGACCGAACGGGTCACTTCCCCGATCTTGATGTTCCCGTCCTTTGCTCCGCAGCCGCTCAGCAGAAGGACTGCAACCAGCATCGCTAGGGCCGCAGCGGCGATACGCGGTTTCTTCATGCTCATCCATCCTTTCACTGTGCAGCTTTCTTGTGGGTTTATCTCACTGTATGCAAGGCCCGCCCAAAAGGTTAAAACCCGCCGGACAGGAGAAGAAGTCACCAGGCTGGCTGATTGGCCGTAAAAAAAGACCGAAACCCAGGCAACGCCGGGTTTCGGTCTTGTTGTGGTCTGCTGAGCCAAGTCAGCTTACAGGCCGTAAATCGCTTTGTATTTGCTCTCCAGATAATCCGCCAGGTAATCCGGGTTCAAGTCTTCGCCCGTGATGTCCTTGATCAGCTCGGCCGGCTTGCGGCTTTTGCCGTAGCGGTAGATTTTTTCGGTCAGCCATTCGCGAATCGGGGTAAACTCCCCTTTGGCAATCAATTCATCGAAGTTCGGAATTTCCTTGCGGATCGTATTCGCAAATTGAGCGGCGTACATGTTGCCGAGCGAATAAGACGGGAAGTAGCCGAAACTTCCGCCGGACCAGTGTACGTCCTGCAGCACGCCTACGCCGTCGTTTGGAGGAACGATGCCGAGGTACTGCTCGTATTTCTCGTTCCAAATGCGCGGCAGCTCTTTGACGGACAGATTGTCGTTGAAGAGCATTTTCTCGATTTCATAACGGATGATGATATGCAGATTGTAAGTCAGTTCATCCGCTTCGATCCGGATCAGAGAATTCTCCACCTTGTTGACGGCGCGATAGAACTGCTCTGGCGTTACGTTATCGAACTGCTGCGGGAAATGCTGCTGCAAATCCTTGAAATAATGTTCCCAGAAGCCGCGGCTTCTGCCGACCATGTTCTCCCAGAAACGGGACTGCGACTCATGAATGCCCATGGAGGTTCCGGTTGCCAGCGGCGTGCCTTCAAGCTCCGGATTCAGGTTTTGCTCGTAAAGGGCGTGACCGCCTTCATGCAGGCAGCTGAAGATCGAGCTCGTTACATCGTCTTGAATGAAGTTGGTTGTAACCCGGATGTCCCCGGTGTTGAGGCCGATCATAAACGGATGCACGCTTTCGTCGAGGCGTCCGGCTTCAAAGTCGTAGCCCATTTCCTTGAGCAGGAACAAGCCGAATTTCTCCTGCTGGCCTTTGTCAAACAGCTGGTTCAGGAACTCCGTATCCGGTTTGTTCGGGGAGGCCTGAATCGCTTCGACTAAAGGCACAAGGCGGGCTTTCAAACGGCCGAACACCTCATCCAGCTTCTCGGAGGTCAAATCCGGTTCATACATATGTAGTAGGGTATCATAACGGGTAGCGCGGGGACCCCAGTAGTCGATGAATTCCTGCGTTTTAGCCACGATTTCCGTCAAATTCGGCTCAAAGCCCGCAAAGTCGGAATTCTCTTTCGCGTCTTCCCACAGCGTTTCCGAATGGGCGGTGAGCACCATATAGCTTTGAAATTTGTCCGCCGGGATTTTAATGCTGCGGTCATAATCCTCTTGAACATCAAGCACGGTTCTGCGGTCGATGTCGCTCAGCTGCTCCAGCACTTCAGGACGGTTCAGCGAAGCCAGCAGCTCTCCCATTTCTTTGGAGGTACCCAATTTAAACGCTTCCGTAGATAACATGCCCAGTGCTTCTGCACGGGCTGCTGCCCCTTTGCGCGGAGCCCCGGTCCGCAAATCCCAGGCCATAAGCGCAACAGCTTCGTTATAGCTTTTGATTTTTTTGTTCAATTCACGGAATTGATCAAGCTTTTGCTTCCATTCCTGTTCCATAGTCAAGCGTCCCTCCACTGGTAAATTAACTTACTCTATTGATGATACTTTTTAAAAACACTATAATCAACTAATGAGCGTGATCCATGTCACATTTATACCGGTTTTGCCGCGCATTCTTTATTAAGTACCCGATTTATTTTGGGTTTTAACTTTATTATGGCATGATCGTCCGCCGAAACACGTTTGACACATCCATTGCTGAAAAAGAACGGAGGAAATGATCTTGAGTAAAATTCAATCTATCTTGGAATTCAACAAGGAATTCGTAGCCAACAAAGAATATGAAGCTTATGTCACTGATAAGTTTCCGCAAAAGAAACTCGCAATCGTAACCTGCATGGACACTCGGCTGATCGAGCTGCTGCCTAAAGCAATGAATCTGCGCAACGGTGATGCCAAAATCATTAAAAACGCCGGCGCTATCGTCTCTCACCCTTTCGGATCGGTTATGCGAAGCATCCTGGTTGCGATTTACGAGCTTGGAGCTGAAGAAGTGATCGTGGTTGGGCACCTCGGCTGCGGCATGGCCTCCCTGAATGCGGACCGGATGATTAACTCCATGAAGGAACGCGGAATTTCCGATGATGTCCTGAACACGCTGAAGCATTCCGGCATCAAGCTGGAGAATTGGCTGCGCGGCTTTGACTCCGAACGCGAAGGTGTCATTGAAACGGTCGGCATCATCAAAAATCACCCGCTGCTTCCGGCTACCGTACCGGTTCACGGCATGGTCATCGACTCCAAAACCGGCGAGTTGGAGCTTGTGGTGGACGGAACGCTGGAGGAAAAAGCTGCGCTTTAATAGGGCAGACTATTAAGCAAAAGTAAAGCCTGCACCGCTGAGTCATTTGCGGTGCAGGCTTTTTTATCTTCTGAGTGGGTGCAGGCAGCTGATATCGGCAGCAGGTTTGCCTTCTGTTGGTTGTTGGTTGTTGGTTGTTGGTTGTTGGTCGTTGGGTGTTGGTTGCTGAGTGTTGGTTGCCGTTTGCGGTTGCCCTCTGCTGGCCCCACGGTCTGCCTCTGGCGTGCAATATTTTGGAAAATAATGTTTCAAATATATAAATGGACTGGAGCTTAATCGACCAAAGGAGTGATTACTGTGTTAGAACTTCCATCTTAATTATTATCATAGCGATCTTTATAATGGGTTGTTCAGATAAGGATATAGACCGCTCAGAAAAATCTCAATCTATCATGTAAATGGGGTTATCGTTTCAGAGACACGGTATCCTGACTACACAATTCGGTTGAGTACCAAACCTATTACAGAACAGAAGGATACATTTCAATTTCAAACCAGCATTGAATACACCGGAGACAAAAATTCAATTTCGATTCTTCACAGTGATCCATTGTTTTCATTAGAACTGTTAAATGAAAATAAAAAAGTGCAACTTCCGGAAACAACCAAAGATTCTGCTACCCCTTTGAATTAAACAGAAATGAACCGTATTCGGAAACGATAGTAATTGATAAAAAATAATTTCACAGTTCCCCATTCATAAAAAGTCAGTTATAAAGCTTTACGCCGACTTTATTGAAGATGAATCAGAGCATCCCCCCTTAAAATTTCAACTAAGTTCACCGGTCTGGATATATTAACTTCAGGCTATTGAGAAACCTCCTGTTTTTGCATGGGGTTAAAATTGCCTTATTACTTATAAAATAAGGGTTTTCGGATTTGTTAAACCAATTTTTATAAAAAAGTCTCGCATATAAAAACAGAGTGTCGAAAAGGTCACCGGACTTTTTCACTCTAAAATTATAAAACTTATTAATCTTAAATTTCGACTTAGATACCTCTTCTTAATCAGCGGGAGGTTTTGCTGTTGGTCCGTCAAATCTATGAGGAGATGCACAGCGAGACGCGCAATCCGTTACGTTTGCTGTCGCAGGCCGTGTCCCTATGCGCCCAATTGGGAGACCATGTTCAGCAGAACCCGTCGGATCGCGCAAAAGAATGGTTTCGGACAACACTGTGGAAAATGACAGGGTTCATCCAGCAGCATTACGACACAAAAATCACGCTGGAGGATGTGGCAGCCTCCGGGGGCCGTGTGCCGAAGCAAATGCTGCGAATTGTTCAATAAATACATCGGGCAAACTCCGAACACCTATTTAATGAGGTACCGGATCGCCAAAAGCCGTGAGATGCTGGTGGAGAGCACTCGAACCATCTGCGAGATCGCCATGACCTGCGGTTTTCAAAGCCCCAGCTATTTTGCCTATGTTTTTCGCAAGGAAACGGGGTTAACGCCCCAGGATTACCGCAAATTTAATGCCGGGTCTCAAAATGCTTAAGGGACGGAGCATTAGCATTGGGCAAAAAAACAAGCAAAGCAAAAGAAACGGAAATCCTGCAAAAGCAGACTTCCGTTTCTTTGCTTCATATGCTCAAATCCCCAAGCGAACCTAAATTAAAAATTTCATCTCATATTGCTGTGATCTTCGTATTGGGTTTGAAAAGTTTTACCTTAGAAATATCCGCCATCATTGAACGGGCAGAAATTGAAACCATTTTAAATTGAACTGACTGCCAGGCAAAAATACAAAGGTGACGGTTTGCAAACCTTTAATGCACTCAAGCTCAAACTCTCGTTCGCAATAACCGTCGGAATAATGGAAGTCCACGGATTGCTTATTCTCTCCACAAGGCCCGTTCAAGAGAATATGAATCGTATTTTTATCAATCGGCGAATGTCCGCAGATAACCAACTTTGCGGCCCCCGCTTCACCAAAATCCATATCCTCATAAACAAGGGATACGTTATTGCCGATTTGCTCAATAGCATCTGCTGCAAGTGTGAAGGAGTCCCCATAAATATGAGTGTTATCTAGAGCGCTCAGCCGTTCATAAGCTTTATGAATTTCAGTGAATCGGAAACCCTTCAAATGAATCTTTCGTCGTAAAATAAAGGTGAGAGAAGTGGTCCCGCGCAATCGCCGGGGCAATCGGTAGGTTTCTTCTTGATAGACGTTCCATTTTGACGGTTTCTGATACGTAACTTTTGCAAGAGGTTGTGCCCCGGTTTTACCTGGCACCCCTTCCCAAATTTCAATCGGAAACTCTTCGCCATCCAATGCGAAAATCGGGAGCGTAAGTTCATCCGAGCCGTAGGTTCCGAAATCAATATTTTCAAAACAAATCCAGCTTTCTTCGTCTCGTGCGGTTGCGACTCCCCGCTCATTGCCGTTTGTCAAATTTAAGCTGGATTCGCTATGAAGTCCCGCTGACACGAATTCATAAGGATTTAAATAAGCATTTCCCATACCCTCGATCTGAAATTCCATTAAAGAATACAAGCGGATGTGATCAGCACCATTTTTGGTCGCACAGCGAATATAAATGTCTCCGTCTCCCAATCCCGTAATAACGGCTTCATGTCCATGGGAATCCAGAACAGCAATATTGGTATCTATACCCGCAGCGTTAGTAACCCTCCATTCCACCTCTTGGTATGTGGCATTATGAGGGTGTATGTTCACCCGAACCGGTAGCGACTTGTTGTCAGGAGTCAAGAGATTACCTTTTGGACAAATAATCTCGAGCTTTCGAACAGGTATTTCATGGTTACTTATGGATGAACCGGAAACCGCTGCAGTCCGGTAATCATAGAGCGAACACTCTTCGGCATCCTGGTTCATTTTTATTGCCGGTATTGTAAGTTCAGCAGGTTGCAGCCCAGGTGAGTCTGCACGTATCGTTAGGGTACCGGGATTCAAATCGGCAGCAATGACAGCCAACAGCTTGCCGCTGAACATTCGGCGATTGTTAGCTTTGTAAGAGTCGTAGTCCGTGCTGTCTCCATTGTCCAGCCCAACTAGCCTGCCTGGTCCTTCAACGGTTACTACTACACGATTATTGGCGTTGTCTACCGAACGGCCTGCAAAGTCAGCAGCTGATATTTCTACAAACAGCAAATCGGATCCATCCGCTTTTATATTGTTTTTATCAGCTTTAAGCACAAGTTTGGCCGCATCGCCGAACGAGTGGCGGACATCCGTCGCTATAGGTTCTCCCTTCTCATTGTAGGCGACTGCTTTCAAACATCCTGGTTGGTATGGAATTTGCCATTCACCAAGCAGCTTTTGCCCATGCTGATGATCGATGGAAACGACACCCAATGATTTGTCGTTCAGAAACAATTCGATCTGAGGGGCATTTGAACAAACCCGCACGTCGATCAATTGGCCTTCAGAGAAGTCCCAATAGGGGAATAAATGAACCATCGGATTCACTCGATAGTCGGTCCATTCTGCTTGATAGATATAGAAAGAGTCCTTCTTAAATCCTGCCGTGTCCAATTGTCCGAAATAAGAGTTTTTCGTATGGTAGGGGGTCGGTTCCCCAATATAGTCAAAGCCCGTCCAAATGAATTGGCCAGGAGAAAATTCGGCGTCCCGGTCAGCAATAATGCAGCTCTCCGTGCTTTTTGCCCCCCAGCTTGTGGAACTATTCCCTAAGGAGGAGCACTGCTCGTCATCATCTGCCAGCACGGATTGAGCCAGAGGAAAATGATAAACGCCACGGCTCTGTACCGTAGAAGAAGTTTCACTGCCATAAATGATCCAGTCAGGATGAGATTCATGGTGTTGTTCGTAGTATTTTTCGGCATAATTATAACCTGCGAATTTTACTAAATCGGCACACTTCTGCGCGTTCTCCCAAGGCATATAATTAGATCCGATTGTAACAACAGCGTTAGACTTGGGATCGTGCCGCTTAACTTCGTCCCGAAGCCTCCGCGTCCATTCCTGTCCGCGCTCATCAGCATGAGTATCATAAATTTCATTTCCGATACTCCACATTAACAGGCTAGGGTGATTACGGTCACGACGCACCCAGCTGGCGACGTCCTTTTGCCACCATTCCGGGAAGAACCGGGCATAATCGTAGGTTGTCTTTGGTCTCTCCCACATGTCGAATGCTTCCGACACCATTAATATTCCCATCTCATCTGCCAAATCCATTAATTCTACAGCTGGCATATTATGTGCGGTACGAATGGCGTTAACGCCCATTTCTTTTAATAACATAATCTGTCTTCTCAATGCCGCCTTGTTAACAGCCGCTCCCAGACATCCCAGATCGTGATGCTGGCAGACACCATGGAGCTTAACTTGTCTTCCATTCAGAAAGAAACCTTTCCGGCTATCGAACTTCATTGTACGGAATCCGAAGTTTTGTGTTTCTTCTTCGATCACCGTACCCCCTTCCAGCAGCTCCGCTTTAAGTTTGTAACAGTAAGACCGGTTTAGGTCCCATAATTCAGGCTGTTCTACCGGGATTTTAGTGTCTACAGACAAGACTGCATCGTTTGTGTTTATATTCAATAGACTAGATTCCGTCCTAACCACAGATTCCCCTTCTGCATCCAATACGGTATAACGCAGCTTGAGGTCCGGGGCCGAATCAGTCTCACGTTTTTGTTCCCCTAACACTATTTCTGTGCGAACCTCCACCAACCATGCACCGTTGTCGTTTGAAGTCGAAATATAGATTCCATCTGCTGCTATATGGGTGTCGGGATATGATTTTAACCACACGGATCGGTAAATTCCGGCTCCGGAATACCAGCGGGAATTTGGAGACTGGTGGACAACATGGACAAATATTTCATTACGGCCAGCATGAACAAAGGGAGTAATATCCATTTCAAAGGTCGAATAACCGTATTTCCAAACGCCCGCAACCTTTCCATTTACGTAAAGCGTTGAGTCCATATAGACGCCTTCAAAACGTAATGTCAACCGGGTTCCTGGATCTTGTTCAGGCAAATCAAAGGTTTTACGATACCAGCCATCCCCGTCTTCGTAGAAGTGATTAGGATCCTCAATCAACCAATCATGAGGAATCGTTACGGACTTCCATTCCACCTCGCCGTGTTTTACAGATTCGAAGCTGGTTTGAAGCGGATGCTTGGAGAAAAACCAATCGTTATTAAAAATCTTTTTGAGGCTCATTCCTGTACCACTCCTTGTTTGTTTGTATATAGAGGGAATCGAATAAGGGACTGACCTTGGGAGGACAGCCCCTTTCATAAACATTAATAAAGGGTACGGCCTTGCTCATCCGCGATGCCGCTTTTACGCCAGAAATAAGTATTGATGACGTCACGCCACTCCTTGGCATGTTCGGCTTGTTCTTGAAAGCGGCTTAGTCCCTGTTCAAAAATATTATGATCGATGTATCCCTTTAGCCCTTCCCATTGATCGACCAGCTCTTCAGCCCGTTCGGCACCTTCAAAATGCGTATCGTAAATGTGCTGTATGACTGTTTTACCGGAATGAAGCCGATGTCTATAAGGAACATGGTGAAAAAAGAGCAGCAGCTCGTCCGGAGTTGTCTCCGCAGATTCAAATCGTTCCGAATGGGGGCTATGATATTGCCCCGCATATCCTGTTCCCGTATGGACACTCCGGTCAACACCGATACCACGGCAGTCTGCAAAATGATAGGTTCCCCACATGGAATATTCGTAGCCGTCAACGTCAGGCCCGTAATGATGATTTGGCTTGACCATCCAGCCGACGCCAAGCGGTGCGGTGTACGATTCGTATACGCCCCAAGAGGACATCAGCATGGCAAGAACAGTCCGAATAACGTAGTCGTTATGACCAAATGTCTGCTTTGTCCATTCTACCGCTATTCCATCAGCTGACAGATCCGGATCCCAGGCAAGCCGCCCGTAACCATACAAATTCGCCTGAGCCAGTGGGTGCCCGGTCCAATTGGCATCGCTGCCAATATTGGACACTGCCGCAAATCCTCCCAGCGGCCGGCCGAACAATGAGCCATCCGCCACTTTTTTGACCGTCGATCCCTCACCCCGCAAATACGTGTCAAAATCAAGCGCCTCTTTCCACTGCGGTACCAGATAACATAAGTGGCGCTGTTGTCCGGTATATTCCTGAGTGATCTGAAATTCAATCAGCATGTTCGTATTCGGCATTGCTCCAAACAATGGAGAAACCGGTTCACGTACCTGAAAATCCATCGGACCATTCTTCACCTGCAGCACGACATTATCCATAAACCGGCCGTCCAGCGGAGTGAAGTGATCGTAAGCGGCGCGAGCACGATCCGTCTTCCGATCGCGCCAGTCCTGATTACAGTTGTAGACAAAGCAGCGCCAGACGATAAGGCCTCCATACGGGGCTAACGCCTCCGCCAGCATGTTGGCTCCATCCGCATGATCCCGGCCATATGTGAATGGTCCGGGACGGAATTCGGAGTCTGCCTTAACCAGAAACCCGCCAAAGTCGGGAATTCTTCCATAAAGCTCTCTTGCCCTCTCCTTCCACCAGTCCTTCACCGCTTCGTCAAGGGGATCGGCAGTCGGAAGATCCCCCAGTTCGATCGGCGCGGCAAAATTGATGCTGAGGAACAGGCGAATACCGTAGGTGCGGAAGACATTCGCCACTTCAACGATCCTTGGAAGGTATTTCTCGGTCAGAAACATCGTCTCCAGTTTGTGGACGTTGACGTTATTGATAACGATGCCATTGATTCCTACCGAAGCTAACAGTCGTGCGTAATCACGGACCCGAGACAAGTCGCGGACGATTTCGCCTTCCGCATAAAAAATCGACTGCCCCGAATATCCCCGTTCTATGCTTCCATCCACATTGTCCCATTGGTTGATCAGCCGCAGGCTGTTAGCCGGATTGCTCAGTTCGTCCAATTCGTCAAGCGAATCCCCTGTTTGCATTAAACGCAGGAAAGCAAAAGCTCCGTAAAGCACACCCCGGCCGGTCATTCCGGCTATGAGGACCCTTTCACCGAGCCGCCGAAGTCGGAATCCGTCCTCCTGGACCACCGACATTTCTTCTTCACTGAAGGCTCTGGCAACCTCGGAACTACCCATAAACGTCCCGATCCGCAGCCATCCTCCCCCATCTCCCGGAACGGAATCACTCGGACGTCTGCCAGTCCAGGCTGCAATCATCTCCGCCAGTTCGGATGCCGCCGTTTGGATATAACGATCGTCCTCTTCCAGGACAATCCCATTTGTCCATCTCATTATTAAAGATAATTGGGTCTGGTCCGTCACAGTCCTTTTTCTCAACCAGGCTTCATATCCGGCTTGCGCGGCCTCTTTCATCTTGATCTCCTCCTATCCCTTTTGTTCTCTCCTGCCTCTGTTCCTTGTGTACGCTTGATTTTGTAAGACCACTGCTTATCCTTTTGTTCCGGTGACCGCGATGCCTTCGATAAAATAACGTTGGGCAAACAAATAGATGATGATAATTGGAATAAGAGACATCGTCGTGGCCGCCATAATCAATGGATAATCGGTTCCATTAAGCTGCTGGAAATAACGAATTCCCATCTGGATCGTGTACAGCTTCTCTTTACTCAAGTAGATCAATGGCTGGAGGAAATCGTTCCATGACCAAAGCAGACTGAAGATACCCAATGTAACAAGCGCAGGCTTCGCCAACGGTAATATAATCCGGGCAAAAATCCCCAGCTCAGAGCAGCCGTCAATACGCGCCGATTCATTTAAATCGCCGGGCAACTGTACGAAAAACTGCCGAAGCAGGAAGACACCATAAGGATTAAACAAATGGAGCAGAATGAGCGCCCAATGAGAATTAACAAGATGCAGATGTTTCATAGTGGTAAATTGCGGGATCATGATCGCTTGGCCTGGAATCATCATGGTTGCCAGATATAACAGGAACAGTTTGTTACTGCCCGGAAACTTCAGTTTGGCGAAAGCGTAGGCCGCAAGTGAAGCCGAGATTAAAGAACCTGCAGTAGACAGGAACGTTACCTTGATGGTGTTCCAATAAAAGGTTGCGAAAGGCACTTTGTGCCACACGTCGCTATAGTTGGACCATATTGGATCTTTGGGAATAAGCTGCATGGAATGCTGAAAGATCGTAGCCTGATTCTTAAGCGAGGCGGATAACATCCAGACGAACGGCAAAATCGTAACCACTAAAATAATCAGCAGCAAGAGATAAACGATTCCTTTTCGAAAAAATCCCTTCTTACGCAAACCCGCTGTCCGCGAACGGTCGTTGATGGCTATCTCCACAGAGATCCCCCCTTTCTTCAGTACGTAACCCAGCGCTTCTGCATTTGAAGCTGGACCAATGTAAGGATAAAGATGATAACGAACAGCACATAGGACATGGCAGAAGCCGCGCCGAAATGATAGTTTTGGAAAGCTGAGTTGTAGATGTAATAAACAAGGACGTTGGTCGACCTGCCCGGTCCTCCTTGCGTCATAGCCATCACAGTATCGAATACCTGGAAGGAGCTGATGATTCCCGTCACGACACTAAAGAAAATAACAGGCGACAATCCGGGCAGCGTGACATGGATAAATTTCTTGAACCGGTTGGCACCGTCAAGCTCGGCAGCCTCGTACAAATGACGCGGCACCCCCTGCAGACCGGCAAACAGGATGACCGCATTGTAGCCGACACCTTTCCAGATACTAACCAGCATAACTGCAGGAAGCGCAAGAGAAGTCGAAGCCAGCCATGCCGGCGGATTACTCACCCCAATAAACCTAAGAATCGTATTGATCGGTCCGTATTGCGTAAACATAGCTCCCCAGATGATACCCACTGCGATAGAAGCTGTAATGTTCGGAAAAAAATAGAAGACGCGAAACAGATTAATACCGCGGACTTTAGCGTTCATTAGCAGCGCCAATAAGATAGACAAAATAATTGTCAGCGGAACGGTAACCACTGTGTAATACAGATTATTGAGCAGTGAAATTTTAAAGGTTTCATCTGACCATAAATGACGGTAATTCTCCAGTCCGATCCACTGAACCGGCGTGAGTCCATCCCATCTCGTAAAACTTAAATATAAAGAATCCAATACCGGATATAAGGTGAATACCAGAAGCCCAATCAAACTTGGAGCTAGAAACAAATAGGCAACACCGTATTTCTTAACACTTTTTACGAACATACGTTCACCCCTTGGCCGTAAAGAATTAGGGGAAAAGCTTTTTACAAGGTAATAAGCTTCTCCCGATCATAATGCCATTTACTTTATGAATGAACTTCTTTCTGGAAGCGGCTCTGCATGTTTTGTATAGTCTTATCCAAAGACTGCTTATCCAGCAGATACAAGGTGGTCTCTTCCTTCATGATGTTCATAACTTGATTGTACAGAGGGTCCATTGGAACCTGGCTTAATACTTTGATCGGATCGTTAAGAACACTTACATGTTCAGGAGTTGTCACATTGGACTGGAACGCCTGCTTGACCGAGTCTGTATTCCATGGAGTTAACAATCCGTTGCTGGCAAATATTTGGGCGGCTTCTTCTGAAGCTACATACGCTGCAAATGTCTTAGCTGCATCCATGTGACTTGATTCTTTATTGACCATCACAACCGAATAGGAGCCGGTCGTTGCCGGTTCCGAGCCCTCCCAGTGCGGAAGCGGAGCCACATCATAATTCATCTTCACGTTTTTGCTCGAAATGGTATCGTTCAGCTGCTGCACGGCCCAGTCCCCATTCCACATCATGCCTACATTTCCCTGGAGAAAACGCCCCGCATAATCATTGCCGGCATTTCCGACCAGCTCACTGAACGGCTGCTGAGCTTTGTCCACATTGGTCAAATTATAATAATATTGAAGGACCTTCTTGAATTCCTGAAGATCCTCTGGTTTCATAGGATTATTTGCGCCTTTGATATTGGCAAGCACACGCCACCAGTTGTTCTCCGCCTG
This sequence comes from Paenibacillus yonginensis, assembly GCF_001685395.1. Lineage (NCBI taxonomy): Bacteria > Bacillati > Bacillota > Bacilli > Caryophanales > Paenibacillaceae > Paenibacillus > Paenibacillus yonginensis. The sequence goes on from NZ_CP014167.1 coordinate 1,913,144, forward strand.
ATAACTCATCGAGCCATACACTTTGTTTTGGCCGCTTCCGCTCGAAAGCTGTTTGGCTACCTGCTCATACTTGTCCCAGGTCCACGAGCTGTCCGGATAGGCGACTCCGGCTTTATCAAATATATCCTTGTTATAGTAAAGAACCCATTTGCTCGTTCGGTAAGGCAGCCCATAAATATGGCCTTCGTAATTCAATTGTTTAATCGATTCCGAAATGCCGGCCAAATCACTGGAAGTTGCTAAATCATCGAGGGGTTCCAAAACCTGCTTGGAGGTATACTCGGCCAAGTTGGATGTACTTGAAGTTGCAAAAACGTCCATGTCTTCGCCAGTTGACAGATTGACCAGCAGTTTTTGCTGATAATCACTTGTCGGAATGTAGTTGGCATTAACCTTGATATTGGGGTATTTCTTCTCGAAACCGTTTACAACTTTGTCCATATAAACCTGTTCATCGGTCCAGTCATAATAATTGATAGTTACTTTCTTTCCTGAAGCAGTTGTCCCATTCGACGATGAGGCCCCCGAATCAGACGAGTTGGACGAACACGCAGTTAACACAGTCGCACTGAATACGGCAATCAACACGCCGATCGATAACATCTTCAAACGATTCATTCGTAAAACCCCCACATCTTTTTTTCGATGTCGCGATCATCTGCCTTTCATTTTAGAGTAGGGGGTTAGTTTTGAAAACGCATTAATCTTCGGAAAAAGGAACTATTCTTCGGGAGTTCCGATTATGAGGGCTGATTACGGTACTCTGTCGGCGTCAAGCCGAGGAACATCTTGAATACCTTCGTGAACGATCGTGGATTTCTATAACCCAGGTAATCGGAAATATCATTAATTTTCATTGTCGTTTCTACCAGCAGTTCTTTCGCTTTCTCAATCTTCATACGGGTCACGTACTGAATAAAAGTTTCGCCGCTTTTCTCTTTAAAATATTCACTGAAATAAGTCGGATTGAAATGTACATAATCCGCGACCTCCGCCAACGTCAGAGAATCATAAAGATGATCGGCAATATATTCCTTGGCCAGTTTAATCGTTTTGTTATCGCTCAGTTCATTCGGTCCAAAATCCCGTACATAGGTGAACCGAAGATGAATCGCATGGCGAATATTCGATAAATTGCTCAGGTCATTGGAAGATATTCGAATATCCTTGTCGAAGCCGTACAGCCGGTATCTGCCAAAGAAATAATTAACAATCCGCACTACTTCATCCACGTATTGAGTTATCGTCATGGATTTCCTCAGTAACTCTTGTCCTTCCTCAATGACCGCCGCAACTCGCTCCGAATCAAACGATTCCAGGGCGTTAGTCAATTGGAATTCAAATCTTTGCAGCTGCACATGCGCTGACTCGGAGCGCACCTTGATGCTTCTGAAATCTCGCTCGAAATTAGCGAACACGGTAAGGAGATCCTCATCATGGATGGGCTTTAGCAAATAATCGTAAGCACGAAGGCGCAGCGCGGCACGTACAAGCGGGAACTCTTCATAACCCGTAAGAAAGACCACAGGAATCCGGCTGCCTTGTTCCGTAAGTTTATCCAGCATGGCAATCCCGTCAATAACAGGCATCTTGATATCGCTCAAAATCAAATCGAAGGCGGAATGCTCAATCCGCTCTATGGCTTCTTTCCCGTTTGCCGTCTCTTCAATCGCCCATTCGGGGAGAAGCCTTTGCACCATACGAACGACCCCTTTGCGAATAAGCCATTCATCGTCTACAACCAGCAGCCTGAGCATTCATATTCCCCCTTCGATTCTTGGAACCCGTATTTCAACGGTCGTCCCTGATCCATATACAGTTGTTAGAGATAAGCCATAAGGACTGCCATATTCCAGTTGAATACGGGTATGCAGGTTTTTGAGTCCAATGCCGGAGTCCCCAAACGCAAGCTCATTTGCTTCACCAGTCAAATAGGCATTCAGCATGGCCAATTCGTCCTCTTTCATGCCAATACCGTTATCTTGAATTTTGATCCGGATTCCCTCTTCACAAGCCTTGATTTCCAGTTTGATCCACTTCATGCCGTCTGCCTGATCGAAGCCGTGATGAATGCAGTTCTCCACAACAGGCTGCAGCAAAATCGGGATAACCAGACAATTCAGTAGAGCTGGATCTTCATCATATTCCATAGTCAACGTGTTCCCCGAGCGAATCTGCTCGATTTTTATGTAATTATGAACCTGTTGAATCTCCTCGCGGAGCTTAACCTTGGAATTTTGTTTCTTCAAACTATAGCGGAGCATACCGCCGAGAGCCGTCGTGATCTCCTTGATCCCTTCCCGGTCATCTATCTCCGCCAACGCGCGGATGGCCTCCAGATTATTGAAGAGAAAATGCGGCCGGATTTGCAGCTTCAAATTGTTCAGCTCCGCTTCCTTCTGTTTATAACGGAACTCCAATACCTGGTTGATCAGCTCGTCGATTCTCTGATTCATTTTATTGAACGCCCGGCCGACCTGACTAATTTCCAAATTGCCGTTCAGCGACTGAAAGGCAACATTAAAGTTCCCTTTCTCAACGCTTCCCATCAGCCTCCGCAGCGTCTTGAGAGGTTTTGTAATCGTGTTGGACAAGAAAATCGATACCATCAAAACAACTACTAGAATGACAGCCGACACGGTTGCAATAATGTTATATAAAATATCCTTTCCCGCATTCAACTCGGATTCCGAGACAATCCCTACGATTTTCCATCCTGTATCCGCGGATTCCAGTTGGTTCACGATCAGCTTTTCACCATTGCTTTTCACAATCTTTTGGTGAGGATCTAGCCCCTGCAGGGCCGAAAGATAACGGTCGTTTTTGCTATAGATCACATTGCGGTTTTGATCCAGAACAACAAAATTGGAATCGTTGCCCAGATTAGCACTTTGGAAAATGCTTTCCAGTCCCGTGAAATTAACGTCTATGATGACCACCCCAAGAATCGGCCCATTATAGACTTTAATGGCACGAGCAATAGAGAAGGCAGGCTCCGGACGGTTAATGATGCGAGCGTCATTGACTTTTCCCGTGAAGACTACTTTGCCGTTTGCTTTGACCGCTTCTTGATACCATGGGGAGTTTTGGAAATCGTATTGGTAGTTAATATTCGCGTTGTAGATCGAACTGGAGAAGATTTGCCCATCGCGCCGATAAAGGAACACGCTTTGCAAATCCTGACGCGGATTGCGGATTGCCTGGGACAACAAAATCTGTGTCTGATTAAACTCCGAATCGCTAATGTTCCCCGTTTTTGCCATGATGTCTAAAATCTTATTGTTGTAATAGGGCAGTACGGACAACCTCGTTAATTCGCTCAAATAAGTGTTCAAGTGATCGTTAATCAGATGAACCGTATTAGCTACATTGCTATCCGTATTTTTCGTAATTTGATTGCTGTAAATCAAGCTTGACAGCACGGTCAGAAGGATCATAGGGACAAGTGCCAGCGGCAAATAAGTAAAGATCATTTTTTTCTGAAAAGTAAGCGCTTCCCAATATTTTCGTAATATTCGCATGCTTCTGCCTCCAGTCAACGAAAAGAAAAAGGGACGTTTCCTTACGTTCACTCTTGAGAATAAGCCGGAATAGGAACATCCCCTAAATCTATTAAATTATTGTATCAGAGAGCCTTTTCCTATTCCAAACAAAAGATGGAATTCGGATCTCGTCTACTTTTATTCTCTACCCCATCGCCACCGCCGCAATCGCCTCTACCTCGATCAGCAGGTCCTCGCGAATGAGCCTTCTGACCTCAACGGCCGAGCTGGCCGGGGGATTGCTTAAATTGATGTATTGATCCCTGACTTCCCGCACGCTTGCCATCTGAGAAATATCGACCATAAAAAAGGTCAGCTTAATGACATCCGCAAAGGATGCCCCTTCCGTTTCCAAAGCGAGCCGTATGTTCTCAAACACCTGCCGCGTCTGAGCGGCAAGATCACCTTCTCCGACAAGCTGTCCCTCATTATCCAGCGCAATTTGGCCGGAGATATATAACATTCTCGCATTTTTGACTTCTACAATATGAGAGTAGCCGAAAGTCGGCGGCATCGTGTCGGGTCTTGCGAAGCGGATCGATTTGTTGGTTTCCATCAGTAATCTCCTTATGTACGAATCGTTGAAATAATGTTATCTAATTCTACTATAAAATGGAACGGCTAATCTATCCAGGAATTTTCCGATACGCTAGAGAATTAGCAGCCTGACAGCATGACAATGCTGCGGGTCGAAATGCATTTCTAGCCGCAGATGGAGACCAAAATCGTGAACGAGGGGATGGGCTTCGTATGGCAAAGGTGCTTAATATTGGGAACAGAAAAATCAGCCCCCCCTTCCAACGGGTGGTTTGCACTAGGGGTATAACCCCCTGTTGCCAAACTGCGCCTAAAGATGCTAGCCTGACCACAAAGCGTTCAGGCTCAGTGTTATTTGTCTCTTTCACTTACCAGTTAAACTGGTTTTATTTTTCCTTGCTCTTGTTGCTGCTGAATGGATCTTCATACTCTTTTACACTCAGCTTATCCACTGCCTGGTCATGTGCCTCTTGCTCTCGAATGTATTTGGCGACGGTGGCTTCATTTAGCCCCACTGTACTTACGTAGTAGCCTTCCGCCCAGAATTTCCGGTTCCCATACTTATACTTCAAATTGGCGTGCTTCTCGAAGATCATGAGTGCGCTTTTCCCTTTTAAATAGCCCTTAAAGGAAGATACCGATATTTTCGGCGGTATCGCCACCAGCATGTGGACATGATCCGGCGTCATATGCCCTTCTAGTATTTCTACTCCCTTGTATTTACATAGACGCTTCATGATTTCAATTAGATCTCTTCTCACTTGATTGCTGATCTGGATTGTCAACATTAAATCAGACAGCTTTTTTAAGGGCTACTTGACGGTACTGAACAGGCGTCATGTACCCCAATGATCCATGAATTCGATGCTTGTTAAACCAGTTAACATAGTCGTATAGTTCCAACTGCAGGTGATCGAGGCTCTGGAACTCCATCTGATGGATGAACTCCGTTTTCATGACCTTGTAGGTTGCTTCCGCTACAGCGTTGTCATAAGGACAACCCTTCGCGCTTAACGATCGACTGATCTCAAAGGTTTCCAGAAGCTCGTCCATCTTCTGGTTTTTAAACTCACTTCCACGGTCCGTATGAAACCACTGGATTTGGCTCAGGTCACCTTCTACCGTAGCAAAGGCGCGCGAAACCAGAGCAGCGTCCTTATGTGGACCTGCACTATGGCCAATGATCTCTCGATTGAACAGGTCGATGAGGACGCAAATGTAGTGCCAACGGTGCCCTACCTTCACATACGTTAGATCGCTGACCACGAAGCGCTTAATTTCAGCCTGGTCAAACTCACGAGCTAACACATTCGTCGTTGCCGCCTCATTACAGGCCGTTTTGTGGGGCTTAAACTGGGCAATGGTATAGGTGGAGACCAGGCCTTGCTCACGCATGATTCGGCCAATACGGCGTCTAGACACGATGAGTCCTTGTTCCTGGAGCTTGGTTTTGATCTTTCGTGTACCGTAGGCTTTTCGGTTCTTATAGAAGATTTCCACAATAGCCTTTGATAACCCATCTTCATTCGGTCGTTCTTTGGCTTCATAATAGTACGTACTTCTTGCAATTTGCAGGACGTTACACAATGCTGATACCGAGTATTTATCCAGGTTATTCCGAATGATAGCTACTTTCGTCCCATGATCAGCGCCGCTTGCTTTAAAATATCTACCTCCATCTTCAGACGTTGGTTCTCTTTTCGTAACGCCATCAGTTCGGTTTCTTCTGATGAACGATTATCCTTTTCCTTAAAGGAACCCGTTGTCTGAGCCTGAATAATCCAACGGTCTAAAGCGGAAGCTGTGAGGTCGTATTCCTCCACAATCGCTGCCCTGGACTTCCCATTCTCATAAAGCTGTACCATTTGTCGCTTAAATTCTGCAGTAAAGGTACGTCGTTGTTTTGGCATTGTAGAGATCCGCTCCTTCGTATGATAGGTCTATTCTACAAGCCCTTATTTTCATTGTCCAACTTAGTGTAGCCGATCCAATCTCTTTACGTCTATACTTCGGGGTGAACACAATGTGATACTTACACATCCACTTTGTGTGCGCTAAACTAAAATTTTTACTTGCCATATAAGACCATCCTTTCGAAATTTGAGCCTGAACATCTCAATTTTATCGAGGTGGTCTTATTGGTGTAACCCTAGATCCCTCCACCCGCATAGCGGGTGGTTTTATATTTCGCACGTTTCACGTGCTCAACAGGCTAAAGCCTATTAAAAAAAACCGATTCCGCGGGAATCGGCTTTAGCGTATTAGGCTTCCAAGTTAAACAGCTTCCCCAGCGATATCTGAAAATCTTTGAACACATTCGACCGCACGTTATCCTGCTCCGTGTATAAGTCGCGCACTTGATATACGCCATCCTGCAGAGCATACACATGAACCGTGCGATTGCCGGGGTCGACGATCCAATATTCTTGGACACCATTTTTCTGATACAGATTGAACTTCTCATTAAAGTCTTTCAGTGCCGTTGATGGCGACAACACCTCGATAATCATTGTCGGCGCGCCGTGACAGCCGTTTTTGGAGATTTGACTCTTGGAGCACACCACCGACAAATCCGGCTGTGTCACATGATCAGGCGTATCGTATTGATCGCTCTCGCTGAAGAACACGTCGAACGGAGCAACAAACACATAGCAGTTCCGGTTCCGCAAGAACGTTCGGAGCGCGAAATGCAGTTCACCTACAACAAACTGGTGAAGGGCTGTTGGAGCCGGGGACATGTTATATGCCTTGCCATTAATTAATTCCCATGTTCCATCCCATGTCAACCAATCTTGATACGTGTGATGCTTCTTCTCATCCGGATTCGACATTTGGATCTACCTCCTTCGGATTTAACACTCTGTTACTGCTTATCTATAACTTACCTTGTTTAATCTGTTCGACAATTTCACCTGTCGTATAGAACTTGCCTTGCTTGAAATCCTATTCGGATTGTTCGATCAGTGGATATATGTCTGGGATCAGAATCAAGTCTATGAACGGCCCTTCTTAACGCGCTCGGATTATCATCCAATGTCGCAAACTCCTTCGATATACTTGTGAAAATCTGATTGCGTGTGCCTAAATTATAACACATATCGCCACGATTTCTTAGCGCTGAGTTGTTACTTTCAACTAACAATCGGAGGAATACAATATGCAATCTACGGATGTAAATATGCTCAAACTGCAGAATCACAAACATATCTCTGGCAATACGCAAAATGCAGCCGCAAACATAATCTTGATATAAATCAAATTAACTTGTTTTTGTCATTGATTTCGCAGAAACTTTGCCTGTTTTCGTCAGCGTTTTGGTTTCAGTTTGGATTCACATCTTGAGAGTGAACGTCAATTTCTACCTCGAGGCTTTTTGGGCCATCAATAAAAAATTCAAATCCGCTGCCAAACTCGCTAAGATCATCTAATGGGGGCAACTCTTCAATTTAAATGGTTACGTTTCTTAATGTCTAATTTAAATCACTTTTGAATAAAATTCGGTTTAAACTGTTCAAGTTCTCTCCGGGCTGAAACTTCTTTGGGTCCTTTTCCCTCCTTGGGGAAGGAGGCAGGAATACGCTTGATGTCCTCCCAGTTGATTATCTCATCACATTCTTTATGTATGGATTTGATGAATTCTAGCTGGCTCTCAAACATCTGGACCTCATAAATCGCTTGTTATTGTTGCTCAAAGTTTCTCCATGTCTTCTGCAAACGCATAAGTTCATTTCGTTTTTGATAAGCCTGGCTTTTATATTTCCTTCTGGAGCTAGTAGATTCCGAATATAAAAGTCCTGTCCCTGGCAAGCTCGCGGTAAACCTCCCGCCGGTTCTTGAATTAATACTGTACCGTAACCCTTTACTCCAAAACTGAGTCCTGCACTTTTGGAGCCTACATTTAGCCGGATTCCTGATGCAATTTTTATATTTTTTCTAAATCGAAGTCCCATTGCTTGAATCCTCCAATTCATAAGATTTTTCGAAAGCGTTTACTTAGCATAATTACATTTATCTAGGGAGGCGTTATCAATTATTAATTAATACACTAAAATAGGGTAGACCCTTGACCGCAAGAGATCAACACAAATAACCGAAAGATTTTGATTGATCGCTTCTTTATCAAATTCAATATTAAATTTGGACAAAAAACTGCACTCAATTGTTAGATGATCTTCAACAATCGGAGTACAGTTCTGTTTGCTGCCTAGGTGTTTTTTCTGAAATCCACTAAAATGGATTCTGACCGTTTTCTCCCCAAGCAAGGATACCTCTCTCTATTATTCATCCTATCTGCTGCGGCTCCAATACTGGCCCTTCCAGCTTCTCGCAGATCGCTTCCGTTAACAAATAAGAGAGGACCGCTTCCGCCCCGCAGTTCACGTTCGGGCCGTGCTCCTGAAGGCCGTCGTAGCAGCTGCCGTCCTGTTCGTTGACCATGGCTGCCCCCAGGTCGTTATCGCCGTAGAACCAGGCTCGGCACTTGCGGGCCGTCTCTTTATAAGCCGGCTCCCCGGTCAGCTCGTACGCTTTGGCCGCCGCAAGCGCCAGCTTCATGACGTCGATCGGCTGCTGGTCCCATACAGCGCGGAAGCCGGGACGGCACCAGCCGTTGCTGCCGACCACGCTGATTTGCCCGGTTTCATTCCGGGAAATGCCGATCAGGAAATCAAGGCTGTGTCTGGCAATGTCCAGCAGCTCAGTCTGCTCCAGCATTTCATAAGCCCAGAATAAGCCCCAAGGCAGCACACCGTTGCTGTAAGTCAGTTCAGGCTCGAACCAGGACCAGTTCGCGGCCGAATGTTTACGGTACAGAGCAGTTAAACGGCCGGAGAGCATGTCAGCCAGGCCCATCATCTTCTCATCTGCCAAGCCAGCGCGTTTGAGCAGACCAATGGCGGCAAGCGAATAAGCCCATCCGCGCGGATAACGTTGGTTCTTGGCCTGCTTCAGCGCCTTATGGAACATACTTTCAGCGGCTAGACCGATTGAAGGAGAAGGACGCCGGGCCATGGCCAGCGCGCAGGCCCACAGACAGCGTCCGAGGCAATCGTCCGAAGGCTGCTCGGGTTCCCGGCTGCGGTCATAAGCAAAGTTGTTATAGAACCGCCCATCCTCCTCCTGGGCCCAAAGCAGAAAGGCCAGATACTTCTCAGCCAGCGATAAAAGCTGCTTATCGGTCTGCTCCCCGCAGCGGCCAAGCCATTCCAGGCACACCCAGAAAGCACGGGCCTGATCGTCGGTGCTGTAGCCTTCCTTTCTGCGTGGCAAGGAGCCGAGGCTATGCTCCAGGATGCCGGTATCGTCCGTCATTTTGATCAAATGATCAAACCGAATGTTCGGCTGCTGCATGTTTGCCCACCTCGGCGAATAAACGAAGATATTCCTGACCGACGTTTGGCCAATGCATTTCCTGGCCCAGCCGCTTCATTTTCCGGACAACCTCCTGCATCTGTACCTCGTTGGTCATAAGCTGAACAATCCGCTTCTCCCACTGCTTCTCGTCATCCGCCGGAATCAGCAGCTCCGGTTCCTCTGCCAGCAGATCCTGGGCGTAGCAATAAGGCGTAGACAGGACAGGCCGTCCAAGACCGACGGCATAAGCCAGCGTTCCACTTGTGATCTGTTCAAGGCCCGGATAAGGCGTGACATATACGTCACAGGCCGTAATATGACGCACCAAATCCTGCTCCTCCATGTACTGGTCGATCATGACCACGTTTTGCTCGATGCCGCTCTGTTTGATCATCGCCTTCAGCTCTTCGCGGTACTGCTCGCCCTCCCGTTTCTTAACCTCCGGATGGGTCTGCCCGACGATGGCATAAAGCACGTTGGGCACCTGCTTGACGATTTCCGGCAGGGCCTTCAGAATCAGCTCAATCCCTTTGCCCCGGCCCAGCAGACCAAACGTCATCAGCACTTTGCGGTCTGCCCAGCCTAACTTTCTCCGGAAGGACTGTCTGCTTTCAAGCCCCTGCTCCGGCGTGCCGTGCGGAATGAAGACGATTTTATCTTCAGGAATGCCGAATGCCCGGTGCAAATAGCCAATCGCCTTGCGGTTCATCACGACTATCCGGGCACTCCGCTCGGCGATTTCCCGTTGAATGGAGGCGTAGGGCTCACGCGGATGCTCAAACACCGTATGGAACGTAGTCACAAGCGGTTTGTTCAGGTGGCGGATCAGGTTCAAAAGATAACGGCCCGCCTCCCCTCCAAAGATGCCGAATTCATGCTGCAAAGAGACCACTTCTACGTCCGAAGCGTTAATTTTATGTGCCATCTTCTCATAATCATATTCCGAATCCCGCCGCAGCACCCACAGCAGCGGGTCTCCAGGGCCGTCCGCCGGGCCGTCGTGCAGCACGATTACAGGATCCTTCGCCCGCCAATCCTTAGCCGCGTTGACGGCTTGCCGCAGATGAAAAGTGAAGGTGGCCAGTCCACATTTCTTGGGTACATAGGTACTGATATAAGCAATTGAAGTCATGCCTGCATCACTCCTGTCCGATTCATTACGGCTTCATGCAAAATATGTCTGGAGCCCAGCTCCAGTCCGTAGCCGAAGATACAGTTGCTCAAATGGGCGCCTTCATGCACCCGGCATTTATTCCATAAAATGCTGTCCGACAGACGGACATTGGGTCCGATCACGCATTGATCGCCCAAAACCACATTAGGTCCGATTACCGAGCGTGCGCCAATCCGGACGTGATCGCCGATCAGTACAGGCGGCACAAGCAGGACGCCGGGACCGATCTTGCAGCCCTTGCCCATCCGGATGCCGTCCCCGTCATCCTGTCCGGGGACCGGCAGCCGGCTCGCCCCTCTCAGCAGATCCCAATGGAGGCTGCGGTAGCGGTCCTTCGTTCCCATGTCCGCCCAGTAACCTTCGATCCGTTGGCCGTAAACGCCGGCGTCCCCTTCGATCAGGGCAGGGAAAGTTTCACGTTCAATGGAGACCTCCCGATGGGACGGAATAGCTGCCAGCACCTTTTTATCCATGACATAAATGCCGGCATTAATAAGTCTTGAAGGAGCTTCCTTCAGACGGGGTTTCTCCACAAAACGCAAGATCCGTCCAGTCTCGTCCAGCTCAACCACACCGAACTGCGTAGGGTCCTCTACCTCTTTAAGGGCGATGGTGACCTGGCCGCCATGGCGTTCATGCGCTTCCAGCAGCGGCTTCAGCTCCGTATCGTGGACAACGTCAGCATTAATGACCACAAACCGGTCATCGAGCAAAGGTTCAGCATTTTTGATCGCTCCAGCCGTGCCTAGCAGCTCGCGTTCGACCGCATATTGGATCGACACGCCCCACTTGCGCCCGTCGCCAAAGTAGGTTTTGATTTTTTCGGGATGGTGCTTCAGGGCGATAACGAATCGCTGAACGCCTTGTTCCTTCAAATGAAGAATAAGATGCTCCAGCCAAGGACGGTTTATCACCAAAGCCATCGGCTTCGGCATATGTTCCGTCAAGGGTCTAAGCCGTGTTCCCAGTCCTCCTGCCAGCAACAGTACATTCATCTTCGAGATCTCCTCCTGTCCGAAAAAATAAAATCGAGAGTTTTTGTTAGCACTCTATTTAGTAGAGTGCTGATAATATACAATTTTATGTAAAACTCCTTTTTTCGTTCAAGCGATTCTAAAGGAAAATAAAGGTTTTGGACTGCCAAAATTTTTGACTAAAGCCATGTTTTCTTTTTAAATCTCAAATTCTCTTTATTTTCCTGGCGTTTATACAGGTAGGACAATCTCTACGCATATCTGACGTCAATTATTTTGCAGATCGAACCAAATCCTCAAAACTTGGCTGCTAGATCCGAAGAGGAAGGTATTCCAATACGATACCTGACCATGTAAAAACACCCGCCAAGCCAGGTTTACAGCTTTAGCAGGCGTTTTTGGGTTTATGGGTTTGTGGCAAAGTTAGATCCCATTTTACAGATTTATAGCAAATACCCCGACTTGTTCTCCGGACTGTCCCATCCACAACGCTCCGTTGCCGATACTAATCCCTTTCCAGTTGACCCCTACTTTATCGACTTTCTGGGCTAACAAGGCTTTCTTCACTTTGGCGGTCATGATTTTGTCGTATTTGGCGATAAAATCTTTGGCGGTCTTGATTTCCATGGTTTTGCCATTGCTGTTCACTTTCAGCGGATACACCATCAGCTGGGCCGCTTCCGATTTTTTGCCTTCCTTAACGTATTTCTGGAGCAAGCTGAAGTTATGCTCGAATACGACTGGATTTTGTATACCGGCTGCTTCATATGGGTTATTAATGACATTAACTGAAATAACCCCAAGCTTATGGCTCCGTTCACCAATCCATAAATCTCCTTCCCCTACCCGAACTCCTTGGTAGTTCACAAACAGCTGATCGACCTGTTGAGCCAGCAGATTAGCGCGTACGGCAGAAGTGAAGATGCGGTCGTATTTGTTCACAAAATCTTTTTTGCTGTAAATCAAAAAGGTTTTATTATTTTTGTTCAGATTCATCGGGTAAGAGATCAGCTCTGCCACTTGCTCAGGTTTATTATCCTTAACCGCTTTCTGCAATTTGGCAAAATAAGCCGTAAATGCCGCCGGGTCTTTAATGCCGGCAACCTCATAAGGATTTATGCCGCCAGCTTTAGTTGCGGATTTCGTTACAGATTTCGTTGCGGTTGTCGTTATGGAGGCAGGTGCGGATGCTTTTGTGCCCTGCTCAGCCCAAGCCTGCCCGGAAAATGCGGCTAATGCGACTGCGATGCTCAACATCATTGCGGCTTTCTTTTTGGTGTTGTTTGTCATTGTGGTTCCCTCCAATGGATTGGTTGCTTCGAGTATATAGCTAGGATGTATTCAACAAGTGTACACCGGAGAAGAAATTCATATTTTTTAAACACCACGGGAGCAGCCTCCAGATAAGAGAAAAAGGCTGCCCGGGAGGGCAGCCCTGTCGCAACGTATAACATACGTTTGTCTTAAAATACTTTCGTTGTCCACGATTCGCAGTTCCACGTCTCCGTCACGACATCGCGGTAAAATTCAGGTTCGTGAGAAATCAGCAGAATGCTGCCCTTGTACGCTTTGAGCGCCCGCTTCAGCTCATCTTTCGCATCGACGTCCAGATGGTTGGTGGGCTCGTCCAGCACCAGCAGATTTGTTTCATGGTTGATCAGCTTGCAGAGCCGGACTTTAGCTTTCTCGCCGCCGCTCAGCACAGCTACCTTGCTTTCGATGTGTTTGGTCGTCAAGCCGCATTTGGCTAGAGCCGCCCGCACTTCAAACTGGGTAAAGGATGGGAACTCATTCCAGATTTCGTCAATGCAGGTATTGTAGTTGGCTTCCTTCATTTCCTGCTCGAAATAACCGATATCCAGAAGATCGCCAAGCTGGGCAGAACCGGAAATCGGCGGAATTTGACCAAGAATGCTGCGCAGCAGCGTCGTTTTGCCGATTCCGTTAGCGCCGACGAGGGCAATCTTCTGCCCCCGCTCCATGCGCAGATTCAGCGGTCTGGAAAGCGGCGAATCATAGCCGATCACCAGATCGTGCGTTTCAAAAATCACCTTGCCGGACGTACGTCCTTCCTTGAAGTTGAACTGCGGTTTCGGCTTCTCTTTGGCAAGCTCGATGACCTCCATCTTGTCCAGCTTCTTCTGGCGGGACATCGCCATATTCCGCGTAGCCACACTGGCTTTGTTACGCGCCACGAAGTCCTTCAGGTCGGCGATCTCCTGCTGCTGGCGCTTGTAGGCGGATTCCAGCTGCTGTTTCTTCGCCTCGTACACCTGCTGGAAATAATCGTAGTCGCCCACATAACGTGTCAGCGCCTGATTTTCCATATGATAGATCAGATTGATTACGCTGTTCAGGAACGGAATATCGTGTGAAATCAAAATAAAGGCATTCTCGTATTCCTGCAAATAACGCTTCAGCCATTCGATATGCTGCTCGTCCAGATAGTTCGTAGGCTCGTCCAGCAGCAGAATGTCCGGTTTCTCCAGCAGCAGCTTGGCCAGCAGCACTTTGGTCCGCTGACCGCCGCTCAGGTCGTGAACGTCCTTATCCAGACCGATATCGGTAAGACCGAGACCACGCGCGGTTTCATCGACTTTGGCATCGATCATATAGAAATCCTGATTGGTTAACGTGTCCTGTATGGTGCCGACATCCTCAAGCAGCTGCTCCAGCTCCTCAGCGGATACATCGCCCATTCTGCCGTACATGTCGTTCATCTCTTGTTCCATATCGAACAGATATTGAAACGCTCCGCGCAATACGTCGCGGATCGACTGTCCCTTCGTCAATACCGCATGCTGATCCAGGTACCCGACCCGCGTGCGTTTGGCCCACTCTACCTTGCCTTCGTCAGGCTGCAGTTTGCCGGTAATAATGTTCATAAAAGTGGACTTGCCTTCGCCGTTGGCTCCGATCAGACCGATGTGTTCGCCCTTCAGCAGGCGGAAAGATACGTCACTAAAGATCGCGCGGTCTCCGAAACCGTGACTCAGACGTTCTACGTTTAATATGCTCATGAATTTAACACCTTTTCCTTTAAACTGTATATTCTCGTCATATTATAAAGGCTAAAGCGTGATAACTCCATACAGGTTGGAAAAAAGACTCTCCCAAGCGGCATGAAGCCGCGCCGTGGTCTAAGCAGGCTTTGTTGCCTGCGGCAGCCGCTGCCCGCTACGCCGGCCAACAATACGGGGATTAATCCGGATATTTGGCAAAATAATGGTCAAACAAAATATCAATCTGCTTCTCAACGGACATTAGATCCGGAGCGGACGGTAAATTTTTGATGCGCTGGGACATTAAAATAGGAAAATAAGAGGCGGAATGAATGTGCATGGTCATGGTTCTTAAAATTTCCGGATCGGTTTCGCCCGTAATTTCGGACATAAGAACGGAAACTTTGTTCATGCCAAGCTTTTTCATGTAAGTGAGGTATTCATAATGGGATTGAAAGGACAGATTCCCTTTGCCCAGAATTTCTTTCATAAGCTCGGGAAATTCCGCCAAAGAAGCGGCATAACGCTTCATGAACAGCTTAAGCCGTTGTTTGGGAGGGATGGACAAATCGTCCAGGATCAGAAAGTGATCATGAAACTCCGCAAGCATAAACTTCAAGACTTCATTGATCAATTTATCCTTGGAGCCAAAATAATAATTGATGAGCGCCAGGTTGACGTCCGCGCAGGAAGCGATTTTTCGCAGCGTTACATTTTCAAACCCTTTCGCTTTGATCAGTTCCAGTGCGGTGTTCAAAATATGATCTTTAGTTGTCACATCTTTCCCAGTTTCATTGAACATGAGTTACTCCCCTATCGCCATTCTTCATCCACCATAATACTCCCTCCAGTACCGTGTCAAGTTGAAGGTCTAATTCCGTATTGACAAATGTCCCCTTGCCGACTATTGTATTAAACAACGTATTAAACATTGTTTAAAACGGCGATTAATCCTGTTTCGTTATCTATCAGATTCAAGAGGAGGTGAATTTCTTTCGCAAACCATAATGCTGACATAACCAGAGTGGATTATGAAATAAATACTTAAAGAGAAAACGGAGTGAGAAACCTTGCCTAACCCAGCTAGAGAGAAAAAGGCTGTTGATGCCAATGAATTCTCAATCAGAGCGATCATTGGGCCTCTTCTTGCGATTATCGTCGGCATGATTATGGTTATTTTGGATACGACGGTCGTGAATGTAGCCATCCCGAAACTCGTTGACTATTTCCATACCGACTTAAAAACGATTCAATGGACCGTTACCGGTTATACGCTGGCTTTGTCTGCGGTCATTCCGCTGGCCGGATGGATGACGGATAAATTTGGTTCCAAACGGATCTTTCTAATCACCATCGCTTTGTTTACGATCGGCTCCGCCCTTTGCGCGCTGGCTCAAACGCCAACGCAGCTGATTATTTTCCGCATCCTCCAGGGCATCGGCGGCGGCATGGTCTCTCCAATCGGGATGGCTATGGTCTTCAGACTGGCCCCGCCTGAGAAAAGAGGCTCCATCATGGGCGTGCTTGGCGTTCCGATGCTGATGGCTCCGGCTCTGGGCCCGGTATTATCGGGCTGGCTCGTTGAATACGTCAGCTGGAACTGGATTTTCCTGATCAACCTGCCGATCGGTATCGTTGCCATGATTATAGGCATCCGCTTCCTGCCTCAATTTGAACGCCATCAGGCTCCGCACCTGGATGTCCTCGGCATGATCCTCGCTCCAATCGCCTTCGCGATGCTGACCTACGGGGTCAGCGAAGGAGGAACAAGCTGGACTTCGAGCACCACGCTTACCGGCCTCATCGTAGGCGGCCTTGCGCTTGTGCTCTTCATTATTGCTGAACTCCGGCATAAGCAGCCGCTGCTGGAACTGCGCGTATTCCGCTCTTCTGATTTTACGCGGGGCATTCTGCTGCTCTGGATTGCCCAGGTTGCGCTGTTTGGTTCAATGATTCTGATGCCTCTGTATTTGCAGCAGATTAAAGGCTACACCCCGCTGCAAACAGGTCTCATCCTGCTGCCGCAGGCGTTGGCTTCCGCCTTCTTTATGCCGATTGGCGGACGGCTGTTTGACCGCTTGGGCGCTCGTCCGCTGGCCTTTGTTGGTCTCGCCATCATCTCAACCGCTTTGTTCCTATTTGCGCATATCTCGGCCGATACGCATCTGATCGTCATTCTTTTATCTCTGGCCTTGATGGGCAGCGGCATGGGCATGACGATGATGCCGCTCAACACGCACGTTCTCAACGCCGCTCCGTCCAATTTGGTCAGCCGTGTTACGCCTTTGACCACAGCGGCGCAGCAGGTCGTCGTATCCTTTGCGATCGCCGGCTTGACGGGCTACCTGACTTCGCATATTAATGCCCGCATAGCTGAGCTCGGCAAAGATTATACGCCTTTGCAGGCTTTAGATGCAGCCGCAGGCGGTTTTAACGAAACTTACTTTTTGGCAGCCTGCCTGGCTGTGATCGGCTGGGTCATGACCTTTATTTTGCGTAAACCAAAAAAACAGCCTGATGCAGGGAAACAAGAACCTGTCGCAGCTGTCCACGTAGACTTCTAAAGTTTTAAAAAGATGGGCGATCACTTTCCGGTTCTACACCGGAGGGTGATCGCCCATTCTGCTTTGGGATCAAAAAGAAGCTCAGCGGCTCCGCAGGTCCTGGATTCTTACATTCGAACTGTAAAGGGAAGCATCGCTGCTTGCCTTGAAGGAAGGATAGCTGGCGTCCGCTTCGATCCGCATCACTTCATCAAACTGCTGGAGCTGCTGGCGGTCAACAACAAAGGTAAATGGATCGGCCTCAGCCTTCACATCGGTTTGCAAAGGCCGCTCCAAAAGCTGAAGGACCAGTACGCCGTTGCAGCCGCAATCCTGCGTATCATAATAAAGCTTAAAGCACCCTGGCGCTCCGTTTAAATATTCATTCAGTTTTTGCTCCGTCCACCCGTTCATCTCGATTCTCATAGCGCAGATTTCCTCCTTCAGTTTGGCTATTAAAAAGCTATTATACCCAAACATATACCTTGCCGTCTTCCAGAAGTGTTTCGAAGGTGGCGACCGTTCCGTGATCCGGTTCCTGCACCTGCCCGTCCAGCAGGGAAATTTTCCAGTCATAGAGCGGGCAATATACGTATTCCCCCGAAACCGTTCCTTCTGCAAGCGGGCCTTGGCGGTAAGGGCTGACATTCTCCAAAGCTTTAATGCGGCCGTCGCTCAGACGGAAGACGGCGATCTTCCTCTCCCCGCAAACCACGCTGTATCCGATTCGCGGAAGGAGCTCCTCCTGTCGGGCTACATAAACTTTTGTTTTTGGCATCCGGATTACCCCCTTATGACCGCATAAAGGTCTTTTTGAAGTTTTGGATCTTCGACGACTTGCCGCCAAGGATTGTTGCGTTTGCCTTCCACCGCTTCATCCAGGCGTTTCAGCAGTTCGGCGCGCTGCTCGGCGCTTAACAACACACTTTTCACATGGTCAAAACCCATCCGTTTCAGCCAAGGCGCCGTCCGTTCGGCGTATATGCCGGTTTCCCGGTAATATTGAAGGAAAGCGCCGCAAATATCGATGACCTCCTGCTCCGTTTCGACCGTAGTCAGCAGCTGGCCTTCCTGCACCTCGGTCCCGCCATTGCCGCCGATGTAGATCTGGAAGCCGTTTTCAACGCCGATGACGCCAAAGTCTTTCACACCGGTCTCCGCGCAGCTCCGCGGGCAAGCCGACACGCCCATTTTAAATTTGTGCGGGGTATCAATAAATTCATAACGCTCCTCCAGCTTGATGCCGAGGCCCATCGAATCCTGCGTGCCGAACCGGCAAAAAGCGGCGCCGACACAGGTTTTCACGGAACGGACCGCTTTGGCGTAAGCGGAAGCCGAAGTCATGTCCAGCTCTTCCCACATGTTCGGCAGGTCTTCTTTCTTGACGCCATAGAGTCCAATCCGCTGGCTGCCGGTAACTTTGACCAGAGGCACCTCGTATTTTTCAGCCACACGGGCAATCTGCATCAGCTGCTGAGGCGTAGTTTGCCCGCCCCGCATTCTGGGAATGACGGAAAAGGTGCCGTTGTTCTGGATGTTGGCATGCAGGCGTTCGTTGACGAAACGGGAGGCAGGTTCATCCTCATGTTCCTTCGGAAAGGCCACATTCAGGTAAAAATTGATCGCAGGCCGGCATTTCGGACAACCTTCCCGGTTCCGGAATCCGAGCTGCCCGTAGACCTCATCCGTGGTGGTCAGTCCCCGCTCATGGATTTGCAGCACGATTTCGTCCCCCGACAAGTCCGTGCAGCCGCAAATGCCTGTCGGCGCGGTGGCCACTTTATCGCCCAAAACATAGGTCAGCAGGTCTCCGATCATGCCTTTGCATTTTCCGCACGAACCGCCAGCTTTGGTCGCTTTGGTGACTTCCGCTACCGACTTGAGATCCTTGTCCCGGATCGCCTGCAAAACCGTGCCTTTGGTTACCCCGTTACAGCCGCATACCGTTTCATCATCGGCCCACTGGGTCACATCGTCCGCAGCGGCTCCCCCGCAGCATCCGCCACCCGCAGGCAGCACGGAAACCGAAGTGAATGCCGAAATATCCTGCTTCTGCTTCAGCAGTTTAAAGTAACGGTTCTCCTCGGAGATGTCTCCGTAAAGAACGATGCCGACCACCCGGTTGTCTTTGATGAACAGCTTTTTGTAGCTGTTAGCCAGACCGTCATAAGCTTCTATGCTTTTTACGCCGTCAGCTTCCTTGATTTCTCCTGCCGAAAAAAGGTCGCAGCCCGAAACTTTAAGCGACGTATAGGTTGTGCTGCCGCCATAAGGGGCGGTTTCACACCCGGTTAGAACGTCGGCCAGCACTTTGCCCTGCTCAAACAGCGGGGCCACCAGTCCATATACCTTGCCTTGGTGTTCGGCGCATTCGCCAACCGCATAAATGCCCGAAGCGGATGTCTCCATCCAATCGTTAACAACAATCCCGCGGTTTACGGCTAAACCTGCCTGACGGGCCAGAGCCGTTTCCGGGCGTATGCCGACGGTCATGATGACCATATCGGCTTCCAATATGGAGCCGTCGCTGAATTCAAGTCCCGTGACGCGGGTGTCGCCGAGAATCCGGCTCGTTTTTTTCTCCATAAGGAACTTGAGGCCCTGCTGCTCCAAATCGGCCTTCAGCAGCTTGCCGGCCATTTCGTTCAATTGGGTTTCCATCAGCCATTTCTCCAAATGAACAACCGTAACGTCCATGCCCTGATCAACCAGTCCTTTGGCTGCCTCCAAACCCAAAAGCCCTCCGCCAATGACCGCAGCTTTCCGGTAGCTTTTGGCCGTCTTGAGCATATTCAGCGTATCGTCAATGGTCCGGAACCCCAACACGCCTTCGAGGTTTGAACCTTCTACAGGCAAAATAAACGATCGTGAACCCGTCGCCAAAATACATTTATCGAAGCTGATTTCTATGCCGCTTTGGGTGCGCACCTTCCGGGACTCAGCGTCCAGGCTTACCGCCGGATCGTGGTGAACCAGCTCGATCCGGTGTTCCTCATACCAGCTTGCCGGATTGGTGATAATCTCTTCTATCGTATTTTTGTTCTGCAGCACGTTGGAAAGCATGATTCTATTATAATTGGTATAGTTTTCTTCCCCGATGATTGTAATATCATAACGTTCAGCGTCCCGGTCCAGGATTTCCTCAATCGTTCTTACGCCCGCCATCCCGTTCCCGATCAGCAGCAGCTTTTCCCTCGTCATGAGACTCCCTCCAAGTTTGTGATTTCATTCACTTGTTTGTTTTAAATGTATCACACCCTTGTAAGCCGACCTATTAGGGAAATGCCTGAATTTGAGGGGAACTTGCTATAGGGATATCTCTTATTTACGCAAAATAAATAGGGTTTTCCCTGAATCGGGTAGGAGGCTACCCATTAATTGGGCAGCCGACCTCCCACACCACCGTACGTACCGTTCGGTATACGGCGGTTCCATTAGGAATGCGCAGTAACTTGTCGATAATAATCAGAAAAGAAAAGGAATCCGAGGTTCTTCAGCCTATTGTTACCGAGGGACTTCGAGAGGATTGGGCTATTGGAGATTCTCCAATAGCCCTTTCTTGTGTTTGCGTATTCCCACGCCTTCTGTTCATGAATTCCGAGCGATATAAGCCTTTCGAGTTTCGTCCTCACTCGTTTCCATTGCTTCCAGAAGACCATTCGGATACGCCTTCTCATCCATTTATCAGTGGTTTGGAGTAGTTGTTTCATGTCAGCAAGCTTGAAATAATTTACCCATCCCATGATGTAACGCCTAAGCTTCAGCGCCCGGTCGGTGTTGCCCATTCCGTTGCTTCTCGACGTTAGCTCTTTCACTTTAGCTTTCATCTTGGATACGGATTTGGGATGGATTCTGACCCGCGTTTCCCCTTTGCTCTGGTAGAATGAGAAGCCAAGAAATTTAACTTTTGTCGCATCGTCCACAATCGTTTTCTCCCGGTTTACCTTGAGAAACAACTTCTTCTCGATGTAAGGGAGAATTTTCGTCAGGGTACGCTCCGCACTCCTCCTGCTCCGGCAGAATATGAGCATATCGTCTGCGTATCGCACGAATCGATGTCCTCTTGCTTCCAGTTCCTTGTCCAATTCATTCAGCATGATATTGCTGAGAATCGGACTTAGGTTCCCTCCCTGCGGTACGCCGATTTCCGTGTCCTCAAACTTATGCTTCACGACGACTCCCGCCCGGAGATACTTATGGATGAGCGAGATCACTCGTCCGTCTTTGATCGTTCTTGAAAGCACCTCGATAAGCTTGCTTTGGTTGACGGTGTCAAAGTATTTCTCCAAGTCCATATCCACCACGTAACGATATCCCTCTTGCACGTATTGTTGGCTTCGTTTCATCGCGTGGTGTGCGCTCCGTTTGGGTCGGAATCCGTAGCTGTTGTCTGAAAACTGCCTCTCATAAATTGGCGTAAGCACTTGGGCGATTGCCTGCTGGATGACTCGGTCAACCACTGTTGGGATGCCAAGGTTTCTCTTCTTTCCGTTCTCTTTGGGAATCTCTACCCTTCGAACGGGATTCGGGCGGTACTTGCCGCCCAAGATCAGTTGCTTGATGGTCTCGCCGTTGTCTCTGAGATATTGTAGAAGTTCATCTACTCCCATCCCGTCGATTCCGTGCGATCCCTTGTTCGCTTTGACTCTCTTGAATGCTTCGTTCAAGTTGTCCCTGCTAACGATTTTCTCAAGCAACCGGTCCTTCGACTCGGTTGCGTTGGTGTCGTCGGTTTCGGTTATCCTCGCAGGACTGTGCACTCCCGCATATCCTTCGTGTTCCGCACTATTCTTTTGCAAAGAGTCTTCCGTTAGAAGTTGGCTGCCCTTGGCTCCTGTTTCGGTAACTTTCATTGACTTCACCTCCTAAGGTTCAGCCCTTCCCTCGAACCGTCGACTGTTCGCGGTACTATGGCGTCTGCTGACTTCTCATGATAAATCTTGTTTCAACCGTGATTCGAAGTGCATCTCCTCACGTCCATGAGACCTCCCACGGTAAGACGATTCACTTTCCTTCCATATACCCACATCATTTACATTGGTACGTCCGTGTAGTTAATTGGACTTCGTCTTGTTTAGCAGACTCATCCCGTATCCTATGCCTGATGATGTTCGTGTTCCTTGGGCCGGAAGTTTGCCTCCAGCTTCCTTTGGATTCCACCTCGCGGTGGACACCCTTGCTCTTGGCTAGTGGTTGGTAACTACAAACCCCCACAGTGGACTTTCACCACCTAGTTAATCGCCATGCGTGGCACACTAAAAAAAGGAAACCGCTTCCTCAGCGGTTCCTCCGTTACCAGCCTAAATGGGCGCAGCTTTATGGGTTAGGTTTCCTTCTCAATATGCATCATGCGCTCGGCTTCTTCCCAAGGCACGGAAAATCCGGCTCCTTTGGCGCAAAAAATCGAAGCCGACGTATACATCGGGTCCGCATTTTTGTCATAGCAGCGGCGCGCAATAACCTCTTCTGCATTGTGGCAGACGTCATAACCGCCGAAGGTTAAGCGAAGTGATCCTTTGCCGTGCGTAAGAGCCGCAAATTCAGTCGGATAATCCAGGAAGGTCGCTACGGGAACGCGCCCTTCCAGCAGCACATAACCTTCCGTCGTGACCGGCGGCTCAAAAGTGCCGTGGGCCTGCTGGATGTCAGACAGCACCCGGCCCATCTCGTCCAGGCCGACGCGCAGCCTGAAATCATAATAAGGCTCCAACAGCACGTTGTCCGCCTTCTCGAGTCCTTGCCTTAGCGCCCGGTACACCGCTTCCCGGAAATCTCCGCCATGCGTGTGTTTATTATGCGCCCGTCCGGTCAGCAGCGTGATCCGCACATCCGTTAACGGCGAACCCGTCAGCAGACCGTGATGCTCGCGCTCATACAGATGATGCCGAATCAGATTCTGGGTGCCGACCGCCAGGTCTTCAACGTGGCAGGCATTCACAAAGGTGATGCCGCTGCCCCGCTCACCCGGCTCCAGCTTCAAATGTACCTCGGCATAGTGGCGAAGCGGCTCGAAATGGCCATAACCCCGCACCGTACTCGCGATTGTTTCTTTATATAAAATCTCCGGTTGACCGAAAGAGAGCGTCATGCCGAAACGTTCCTTGGCCAGCTGCTCAAGCACCTCGAGCTGAATCACGCCCATCACATGGATGTGAATCTCCTGAAGCTGCTCCTCCCACAGCACTTTGAGCGTCTGGTCTTCAGCCTCCAGCAGCCGGAAGGCCCGCAAAACGTCTTTGACGGCAAGCGCCTGATCGTAAAATACTTTGGCGGTCAAGGCAGGCACCATATCGTAGTTGCTTCGGTCCCGCAGGGCTCCCAGCCCCTGACCGGCAGCCGCTTCCGAAAGGCCGGTAACAGCGACCAATTGGCCTGCCGCTGCCTCGTCAACCGTCTTGGCTTTATGACCGGACACCAGGCGGATGTGCGTAATTTTCTCGATCACTGTTGAAGCTGGCGTTCTCTCCCCGTCACCGGTCCGTTCTTCCTCCACACGTTCTATGCCGAGGTCCAAGTTATAAGCGATTTCGTCACGTATGCGCAGACGGCCGCTCAACACTTTTAAATAAGTAACCCTTACCCCGTTCTCGTCGTGGCGGATTTTATACACCCGGCCGGCGAACGCCTCGGATTCCTGTGCGGCATGATCAGGCTTCAGCAGTTGATCAATTCCTTCCAGCATTTCCTGAACGCCTTCGTCCTGAAGGGCACTTCCGCTAAACAGCGGAAACAGCCGGCCGCTGTTCAGCAATTCCCCAATCGCATTCATCCAGTCGCCTGAAGAATAAGAGCCGCTCAAATAAGCTTCCAGATACCGTTCATCCCGTTCGGCCGCAAACTCCTCGAGCCGAGGGTCTGCCCCGCCGGAAAGAAGCCGAGAATCCGTACAGTCATAAACATCTGGCGTAAGCTGCCGGCGGATCTCCTCAAGCACGCGGGATTTGTCCGCGCCCGTACGGTCCATTTTATTGATGAATAGAAAAGTGGGCACGCCGTGCTTGCGCAGCAGCTGCCAGACGGTTTCCGTATGGCCCTGGACCCCTTCGACCGCGCTGAGAATCACGACGGCACCATCCAGCACCTGAATCGCCCGCTCCATCTCCGGGGAGAAATCGACGTGTCCCGGCGTATCGATCACCTGCAGCACGGACTGTTTGTACGGCAGGATCGCTTGATCGGCAAATACCGTTATGCCCCTGGCTTTTTCGATCTCGTGGTTGTCCAGATAAGCGTCGCGGTGATCGACCCGTCCGCGCTGTTTGATAGTCCCTGTATGAAAAAGAAGCTGCTCGGCCAATGTCGTCTTGCCCGCATCGACATGGGCGAACAGCCCGATCGTTTTGTACATAGGTTGTCCCGCTCCTTTGGTCATGCTATCGCCTACTTGCCGCATCTCTCATGATAGCAGATTTGGGGGCCGCGGGATAAGGGGGAAACAAAGTTTCCGGCTGCTAGATTTCCACAATCAGTTCAATTTCTACGGGCGTATCGAAGGGCAGCTCGTTGGCCGAAATTGCGGACCGGGCATGCCTGCCTTTGTCCCCGAATACCTCAACCAGCAAATCCGATGCCCCGTTGATGACGAACGGCTGCTCCACGAACCCGTCAGCCGAGTTGACGAAAGCCAGCATCTTGACGACCTGTTTGATCCGGTCTAGTTCGCCAAGATGTTCTTTGAGCGCCGACAGGATATTGATCATGACCTGTCGGGACGCATCGTAGCCCTGTTCTATCGTCAGGTCACGACCAAGCTTGCCTGTGTATTTGAGCACCCCGCCGACCCGGCAGTCGTTGCCCGACGTATAAACCAAATTGCCTGCCGTTTTGACCGGCACGTAAGTTGCAACGGGGGTTGGAACCTTCTCCAGGGTGATTCCTAGCTGATTGATTCTATCTTCAATCGTGGGCATGTTATCTTTCTCCTCTCCTATTCCCTTTCAACATTCATCAAAAAGTCGACTAAAATCCGGGCAGCCTGCGTTACTTCTTCCAGATCAACCCATTCGTCTTCCGTGTGCGCCTGGGCAATGCTGCCCGGACCAAATACAATTGAAGGAATGCCTGCCCGCGCCAGCTTGCTTGCATCGCTTCCGTAAGGGGCCCCCAGAATTCCGGCCCCTTTGCGCTGCATTTGTATCCTTTCAAGCAGCCGTTCGACGCATGGTGAATCGGCCGGAGTATCCAGGGCGTAATCCGTCAGAAACGGTTCCCTAACGTCGAGGCGCAGTCCGGGTATGCCGGCGGCGGCTTCGAGCAGCTTCGATTTGATGCCCCGGTAAGCTTCGAGCGGCTCCTCCCCCGGAACCGTCCGGCGGTCCAGCGTAAGGCGGCATAAATCCGGCACGGTATTGGGCGCCGCTCCGCCCCGAATCATGCTGATGCAGTGCGTCGGCGGGCCTGTCAGCGGGTGTGCCAGCGCCGGATAGGTTTCCCGTTCCAGCTTCTGCAGAACCTCAACAACCTGAAAGGCGCGTTCTATCGCGTTGTCCGCCAATCCCGGATTCGAGCTGTGCCCTGCCGTCCCCTGAACGTCGATGTGAAATCGCACGCAGCCTTTATGAGCGGCGATGATGTTCAGGCTTGTCGGTTCGCCGACAATCGCCAGTTCATACCGGGCAGCTTCGCCAGCGGCAAAGTCCGCCAATGCGGAAACACCTTTGTAGCCGATCTCTTCATCCACAACCGCTGCCAATGCAACGGACAGTGAAGGAACCAGCTCATTCGCAACCAGCGTTTCCATCGCTACCAGCATAGCGGCGAGCGAAGCTTTTGTATCACAGGCTCCGCGGCCGTAAAGTCTCCCGTCCCGGATTTCCCCTGCAAAAGGCGGGACCGTCATCCCCTGGATCTGAACGGTATCCATATGGGCTTCCAGCAGAATCCTTGACTTTCGGTCCCTGCCCTCCAGCAAACCAAACACATTAGACCTGTCTGCTTCCACAGGCTGGTCAACAGCCTGCAAACCCAGCCGGCTCAAGAAGCGTTTGACGTACGAAGCCACCTCCCGCTCCCCGACGCCGTCCTCAAAACCTGGGTTTATGCTTGGAATCCCCACCAGCTCCTGCAGCACCTCCGCGACTCTCTCGGGATGCGGCAATTTGGAGTAATCTTGGGTCATGAAATATTCGCCTCCCTGGTGTTGGTTGATCTATTTAATAATTGCAGCCTCTTGCATCAATGCTGATAACTTCGACCGCCTGTCCCTTGCGAACCCCTTGAATTTCGTTATACAAATTAGGAATGATACAGGAGTGATTGGGGATGATTTCAATTTGTTCCCCGATTTCGAGCCGTTCCGTCAGAGGATCAAATTTCAGGAAGCCATGTTCCTCGTTTAATCCGGTTATTTCAATGCCCGGACGTCCGACAACAATGCCGAATCCCGATCGTCCATGCGCCTTGTCGCTGGTCAGCGTTTTGGTGCCGGCGTCGATCGTGGCCAGCCCCGGCAGCGGCGTGCTGATGACCGTGGCCAGGACGCGCAGCGCGCAATCCTCCTCCGCAGCCAACCCCATGCCAATCCCGCTGGCGTCAAAAAATACATAGTTGCCGGCCCGAACCTCCGTTACTCCCTGCAAATGCTTGCAAAACAAAGCCGAGGGCGATGAGCCGCTGCTGACGATGTCTACCGGCACGCCGTAAGCCTTCATCAGGTCCACCGTCTTCCGAAGCAGCGCTGCTTCTTCCCGGACCGCATCGATAAACCCCTGGCTTGTCGTATGCTGGTAGATCGTACCGGCATAATTCATGACTCCCTCGACTTGGATCCCTTCCATGGCGTGAACCGACCTGGCGAAACCTGCGGCATCTTCACCCGGCTGACGCCCGCCGCGATGCAGGCCTCCGTCCACCTCGACCAGCACCCGCACCGGTTTGCCGCTTTCCCTGCCTACGCGGGACAAGCCCTCTGCTCCGATAAAGCTGTCCACGGTTGTAAGCAAATCCGACTGCCGGTGAAGTTCGGCGAATCGCCGCAGGTTGACTTCGCCGACCAGCGAATAGGCGATCAATATATTGGGGATTCCGGCATTGACGAACACCTCCGCTTCGGACAATTTGGCAGCCGTGATGCCGATGGCTCCAGCTACCAGCTGTTTGGCGGCGATCTGGACCGATTTGGAAGATTTGATATGCGGCCGGTGGCGGATACCGTGCTGCTTCAGTTTCTCCGCCATCGATTTAATATTGCGTTCGACGATATCCAGATCAATGATCGGCTGAGGCGTAATCCAGCCTTCGTACATTGCTTATCCCTCCTTAAGGCTAAAAGATCGTTGTGACATCCAGATTCCGGTAGGACGCCATTAGCCGGCCAGCGGCATCCGTCGAAAATAAAAAGGAGCGTTCCCGTTCCAGAACAAAGCGGTAACTTAAACCGTTGTCCAGATTCTGGACTTCGATTTCCGCCTCCCGGCCGTATTCCGAAACAAACGTGAACAAGTAACCTTGTTTATAACGCTGCAAAGACCCGAATACCCCGGACAAATCCCCGCCTTTGATCCAGCGCAGGTTGCCACCGCTCCCCGTTTGGGCAATAACCTGCGAATACAAGGCCGCTACGGGTTCGGTCCGTTCATTTAGCTCGACCGGCAGCGGGGACCAGATCAGCCGGCCCTTCCCAGCTTCGTAAGCATAGACCTTTTCCGTTTCGGCTTCCGTAGGGCCGGCCGAGTCCAGAACGCGTTCAGTCGAAACTTCGCCGATCCGCTTCTGGCCGAAGGACACTTTAAAGCGTTGTCCGTTCACGGCCAGGATCTCTTCGCGGACTACATTGGCCAGACGGCGCGGGCCGGTGAGCCGGCTCAGACGATCCGTTGATTTCCAGTACGAGTCTAATCCAAGAGGTCCCGTAAACAAAAGGGTCCCTCCGTTATTTTCGATGTGCTCTATTAATTGCTGCAGCGCTTCATCGCTGAAGTTGTGCGGGCTCGGTACGATAATCAGCTTGGGGGCCCAGTCGGAAAGCGATTCGAGCTGGTATTCCCCAAGCCCGCGGAACGGAACCTTCAGCTCGTAGGCCAGCACTCTTGCCGCCTTAGCCGTAGCTTCACAAGCGAAACGCCGGTTCGAAAAATCGTTGCTGTAAGGGAACACGACAGCAATCTCCTCCATGGACCGCTCTTCGAACAAACCGCCGGCCGCTTTCATGAAAGCGCCAAAATCATAAGATACGTCTGCTTCCGGCTTCTCCGTCCCGTCAGCCCGGAGAGCGCCGATGTTCGATTCATTTACGTTGTTCATGAAATAATTCGTGTTCCACAGCCACTGCACCGCTCCCGCCCCCCCGGTGCCAAAAGCATAAGCGTATTTCCGTTCCAAAATGCTGCGAAGTTCGGCTTCGCTTCGTTTGGCGCGGTTATCGGGCAGCTCCAGATACATAATGCCCGTTTCCTGTACCAGCAGGGGTTTGTCAGGCGCTTTGGCGAATACGCTGTCCCAGACGAGCTGATCGTTCAGCCACCAGGTATGCACGGTGGTATAATCCACTTCCCCGGCATAAAAGAACGGGGATGGCCGCGGGCCTCTGCCCAGCGCTTCGTCCTGTCCGACCGTAACGAGGTGATCCGGAACAATTTCGTCCAGGGCCTGCTTCAGCTCGCGGATCCAGCGGTTGTGCATATCCATGGTGAACAGCGTGTAATCGAGCCAGCGGTTGTTTTTGCGGGGCAGCCGCATATTTTCAATATCAAAGCTGATTTCTTCCGGCTCCGGCGCTTCGATCGATTCAAAATCGGGCAGCTCATCGGCGGTCATGTTCCAACTGTCCTGAAGCCGTCCGATCTCTCCGTGGCGCTGCTTCAGCCAATCCCGGAAAGCAGCCCGCTCATAGTTGTCGCCGCTGCTGCGCGGGCCGGCAAAAATGCGTTTCGGATCAAACATGGAGGGTTCATTGATGAAATCCCAGTTGACGTTGGTCGTGTCTTTGTGCCGCTGTACTATGGCCAGCAGAAATCTTTTTTGCGCCTCCAGGCTTCTGGGATCCAGATAAGGATTCTCCCCTTCCCACGCCTCCGGGGTGAAAGCAAAAAATGTAAAGGTCACTTCAAGCCCCCAGCGTTTGGCCGTCAGGATAAAAGCGTCAATCGCGCGCAGCACTTCCTCGGAAACGTGCCCGTCCGCGAACATTATCTGGCGCCACGCGGTCCACAGGCCGGTGCGCAGCCAATTGATGCCGGCCTTGCTCATCGCGGCCATGTCCTCGTTCCAGAGCCCAGGATTGGGCAGAAACAGGAATTTGCGCGAGACATCTGAGGTCATGTAGGTCATGCCGACAACCGGCAGAGGACTTCCATTTTTGATGAAATAATCCTTCCCCCGTCTCAGCGGCTCGCCTTCCCGCAGCAATTCGCCGTCCCAGCCCCAAAAACCCTGCCGCAAAATCCGGCGTTCGCCTTGGGCCGACACGCCTTTCGCCGTGAGGGAATACAAGCCGGGCTCCAGCTCCAGAGGAATCGTCAGCATTTCATAAGTCGCCCCAGGCCCGGCTTCCAGCCGGAGTTCGGCAGACCAGAGGGTTTCCGGCCGGTCCGCCCGCCTCAGCTCGATGGCAAAACGCCACGGAACCTTTGGCTGATGCGTCTTCCCTCCTGCCCGGCGTATCCGCTGCAGTTGAAGCCTCAAACCCGCGCGTTCGCCCGGCTGATAGGAGGCATAAGTGGGCTTGAGCCACATCTCCGTTACGCCTGCCGCGCAGAAATCGGCCCATTCGATCAGCGCAGCTGCTCCCTCCGCAGTCCAAAATGCTCTATCGAGCGTTTGGTTGATCAGCACCCATCTTCCGCCCGAAAAATCCCCGTTTGTATGCTCCATCAATACCGCAGGAGCTGCGACCTCCCGCCCTTCGGCGGAGATCCCTTTCAGCAGCGGATAAATCCGCGCATCCATCGGACCGTTCGAGCCGCTTTCCGCAGGAATGTCCCTATGCTTCGAAACATGCAGCACAAGCCCATAGGTCGGAGCTACCTTAAACAAGTTGTCTTGTCCGGTTAACAGCGGAATATCGCCGTTGCCCTCCAGCCGCTCGATGGGTGACGGATCTACCGGAAGGGCTTCGTGAATCAGGAGCTGCTGATGATAAGCCGTCATCCCGCCAAGCTCCTTCCAAGCCTTTCCCGATCCTTCAACCGGGATCTTGAAGGGAGCTCCCCCCGCCAGGACCAGCCCCCCTCCCCTGCGCAAAAAGGCAAGCAGCGGCTCCCACGCCTTTTTCGGAAAATAGGGGCCGTGCAAAAAAATCAGGCTTTCGGTTCGTTCATCAGCAAGCGCGCCGCTTAACCCGTCCGCATCAACTAACGTCATTTGCGCGGACAGAACCTGAATAATCTCCTCCGTAGGTCTTTCCCCCGCGTACGGAAAATGAGGATCATAAAAGATGAGATGTTTCATATTTCCTCCTAACGATGTTGGTTGCCGCAAGGACCGGATCCCTTGTTTGTTCCTTTCAGATCACCGGCATTTAGCCTTTCACGGCTCCCGCCACCATTCCTTTCATAATTTGTTCCTGAAAGATCAGGAAGACGATAATCGTCGGCAGAACAGACATGGCCATCGCGGACATGGTCAGCGCATAATCCGTTCCGAAGCCGTCGGAGAAGATGGATAAGCTGAGCGGGATCGTTTTGAGGGACTGCTTATTGATGAACACAAGCGCAAAAGCAAAGTCGTTCCAGTAGCGCAGAAAACCCAAAATCGCTACGGTGGACAAAGCCGGCAGTGTCAGCGGGAGCATCATCCTTAAGAAAATGCCCCAATAGCCTACCCCGTCTACAATCGCGGCCTCTTCGATCTCCTTGGGAATCGTGGACATATACGCCGCGATCACAAAGATGGCGACAGGAAGCTCGAAGCAGGCATAGGGCAAAATCAATGCCCAATAAGTGTTGAGGATCCCGACATTTTTCATCATGATAAACAACGGAACCAGCGTGCTGTGGATCGGGATAAGCATGCCGACCACGAACAGTCCCGTCAAAGGACCCCGAAGGCGAAAGGAGAATCGGGACAGCACGTAAGCGGTAAGAGCCCCCAAGAACAAAGTCAGGATAATGGCCGTAAAGGTTACGATGCTGGAATTGACCATGGCCCTGCCCATATCGGAAAGCTCCCAGGCGCGTTTGAAATTGCTGAACGCCCAGGCCTGGGGCAGAGCAAACGGATGCTCGTAGAATTCCTGGTTGGTTTTAAAGGCGCTGATGAATAACCAGTAAAGCGGGTAAAGGGTCACCAGGGCGTAACCCAGCATCAACAAATTTACGAGGTAGCCGATGCTTGTTACAAGCAAAGAGCTTCCCTCGTTTCCCTTGGGACGGAACAACCCGGGTTTCGGGTTGGATAACGCGGATTGCGGCAATGTTCCTCCTCCTTCCTATTCGGCTTTATTTCTGAACACAAGCTGGCTGATCGCAATCAAGCCGCCGCTGATAACCACAATCGCTGTAGAAACGGCGGAGCCATAGCCGTAGCGGTAAACGTTGAACGTATTGTTGTACATGTAAGTAGCCAGCAGCTCAGTCGATTGGGCCGGCCCTCCCCCGGTCATGATAAACACCTGGTCAAAGGCTTTAAGGCTGCCAGCTATACACATGACGATTACAACGTTAATCGTGCCGCGGATCATCGGCAAGGTCACGTAAAACAGTTTCTGAAAAGGACGGGTACCGTCTATTTTGCAGGCATCTTCGATTTCCGAAGGAATGTTCTGGATGGCCGCGATGAACATAATGAGATAAGGTCCGATAAAATTCCAGATGATCGGCACGGAAACCGCATACATATTCGCCGAACGGTCCGACAGCCAGGCGCGTTTCCAGGAGCCGAGTCCGATGTGTTCGAGCACCGTATTCACCAGGCCGAACTGCGGATGGTAGATATAACCCCAGATCAGGCCGACTACTACGGTGGACAATACCATCGGCATAAACACGGCGCTTCGGATAAAACGATGCAAAAGAGAGCTTTTGCGCAAAAGCAACGCAAGCACCAGGGCAATCGGCACCTGTCCCAGAATCGAGGCTGCAACGATGATCAGATTATTTTTCAGCGCTCGCCAAAAGATAGGGTCGCTTATGACTTCAGAAAAATTCTCCAGGCCGACGTATTTCAAAGGCCCGATGCCTTTCCATTCGAAAAAGCCGTAGTACATCGACCAGAACACCGGAACGATCACGAAGAAGGCATAAAGAAGAAGGGAGGGGAGAAGCGCCAGCGTGATAAAACGTTTGAAATGCATGGTGGATATCATGGGAATCCCCCTCAAGGTTAATGGTCTTTGGGTTTAGTCTATAACGTCTATCGTTTAGTTGCCTTGGGCTTCCTGCACCTTTTTAGCCACTGCTGCCGGATCGCCGCCGAGCATCAATTCCTGAAGACCGTTATTGAGCGCTTCCGTGCCGGCCGAAGACATGTAAGCATCGTATACCGGTGCAAAAGGGACGCTCGAAATCAACTCGTATGTTTTTGTAAACAGCGGAGTGGCTTTAGCGGTATCCATATCCACTTTGTAATTGACGAGGATGTTGCTTTCAGCGATCGCTTTTTGCGCATCGGGACCACTGATCGTGTATATCAAATCCAAGGCGGCATCCCGCGCGGCTCCCTCCACTTTTTTGTTCAGGGCAAAGCCTGTGCCGGTCGATGCCGTAACAGCGTTTGATTCCCCTTTTCCGTCTGGTACAGACGGGAATGTGGTGACCTCGACCTTGTTGAGGAAATCCTCAGAGGCTGTAGAAGCCAAGTCTGTCAATGTCCAGTTGCCGCCAAGGGTCATAGCTGCCTGTTCTTGCGAGAACAGCTGCTCGGCCTGAGCGTTGTCGATCGAATTCGCTCCGTCCTGGAAGGCGCCGGCATCCGCAAGCTGCTTGAAATAAGTCAAAGCCTGTACAAACTCAGGATCCGTGAAGGAGGCCCCCTCGCCTTTGACGGCATTCAAATACCAATCCGAACCGGTCACCCGGTCGCCCAACACGGACATCACCGTTGAATTGGCCACCCAGTTGGCTTTGTTCCCCATGACAATCGGGATTATGTTATTGTCTTTGAAGGCTTGCACGGCCGTCATAAGCTCATCCCAGGTTTCGGGAACCTTGACGTTGTACTTTTCGAATAAAGCGGAATTGTAGTAGAGAATCGTAGAAGGAGAAAGATTGATGGGAGCGCCATAAACTTTGCCGTCAAACGACAAAGCGTCAAAAGCGCCGGGAAGGAA
Source organism: Paenibacillus yonginensis (assembly GCF_001685395.1). NCBI lineage: Bacteria > Bacillati > Bacillota > Bacilli > Caryophanales > Paenibacillaceae > Paenibacillus > Paenibacillus yonginensis. Next base: position 1,946,472 of record NZ_CP014167.1, read on the forward strand.
TTGGTCTGACCACTCCCCTTGATGAGCCGAGAGCAGATCGTCGATAGGCTGGATCAGATCGCCGTTGTAGAATTCGGCGATCATGCTGCCCGGGTTGGTCAGAAAGACGTCCGGAAGTTCGTTGGCCGCTGCCACGGTCTTCAGCCGCTGCTTATAACCGTCCGCTGGAATGGCTTGAACATCCAGCTTCACTTCAGGATGCGCGGATTGATATTGTTCAATCAACCCCCTCATCGTTTTGGCCCGCTGATCGTCGCCGGAGAAATTGTGCCAAATCGATAAACTTATTTGCCCGGAACCACCGGCTGCCGAATTTCCGGTTTCACTTCCAGCCTTATTGTTGCTTCCGCAAGCTGCCAGCACGACCACCATCATAATGGTCAAACCCATCAACAACATTTTTTTCATATCTAGACCTCCTTTTGAATGGTTGCTACATCTTTTATTTTACGGGGTGCCAAAAGGGCCTATAAGGGGCGGTTCCTCAGATGAAGGGGGGGCAAATTTCAACTGTTGTCCCTAAAACCTGACGGCGTGTGTCCTGTATGTTTCTTAAACAGCTTTTTGAAATGCTTCAAATCGCTGTAGCCCACTTGATGGGCCACATCGCTAATTTTTGCGGGCGTCTCCATCAGTATGGACATAGCCTTCTCCATCCGTGCCCGGGTGACGAATTCACTGAAATTTTGGCCGGTCTCCCGTTTAAACCTTTCACTCAAATAATTAGGGTGAATGTGGACCTGACGGGCGATTTCGTTCAGGGACAAACTGCCGTCCAAATGCTCGAGGATATACCTTACGGCCTTATGAACATAAGAGGTTTGTGGAGAAGACAAAGTGCCGTATATATCCATAAGCAGGATGAGGCGGTCGAACCAGACGTCCTCCGAAAAAGGTCTGGCCTGCATGTCGGATTCCTGTTCTTTGCCAAGGCCGGTCAAATCTCCGGATCTGCCCAGCGATTCCGCAACTCTTTCCAGCCAGCGGTAACCCGCAATAATCAGCGATTGCAGGAAGGTCTCCAAAGAAGCCGGCGTCAGCTCCGGATCTTTGCGGATGCCTGCTAGCAGCGATCCCGCCCATCGCCGGACTTCGTTTTGGTCTCCGCTTTTCAGACAGGCGATCAATTCATTTTCTTCCTGCTGCGTACAGAAAGCCCTGATGCCTTTCCGGTCTCCGATATGTTCATAGGCAATGTACCGTCTATCCCCCAATATCCAGTAAAAGTCCAAAGCCGTAAGCGCTTCGCTGCAAGATTTGTTAAGCCCTTCTATATGCCGGACCGGAAGCCCGGCCGATGCATATAATTTCAGTCCGAGACGGTGCTCGAGTTCGCCGAGCCTTGTCCCTAGCTCCTGGCCGCCGGGCGCGCAAGGGATCACCGCCATCCACTGCGGTGCGCCGCCCAGAAGGACATTGCCGAAGGTCTGCTCCAATTCGGAACGAATATCCGCATCGTTGATGGAGGAACCCCCGGAAACGGTAATCTGCATAACCCGAAGAGGCATTTGAAGCGCCAAAGCCTCATCCAAAGCCGGGTAACAACGGAGCAGGGATGCCTGTTCTTCGGCCGTTAAGCCCTGTTTGGTCAACAGGACTTTCTCCAGCAGCTGCTTGCCCCCGCCCTGGCTCTGTTTGTCCAGGATGACCCGTCTCATTCGTTTGGCTACGCCGAGAATTTCATCAGGCCGGCTTGTCTTCAGCAAATAGTCGCTGACTCCGTCACGCATAGCCTGCTGGGCGTATTGAAATTCATCGTAATCGGACAGGATGACCACCTGCATGTCCGGGTATGCGGCTTTTGTTTCTTTGGCCAGCTCGAGCCCGCTTTTCCCGTTCATCCGGATGTCCGTGAACAGAATATCCGGTTTCTCTTCGGGCATTCGCTGCAGCGCTTCTTCGGCCGATCCGGCCGGAACAAGCAGTTCAAATCCGGCTTGTTCCCAGTCGATCACCGTGCTGATTCCCTGGCGTATGATAAGTTCATCGTCTACAATGAGTACCTTCACTGTTGGTCCTCCTTCGTATCGGGGATGATGAAAGAAACCTTGGTTCCCCCGGATAAATCTTTGTCCAAGGCCAGTCCAAAGGGACTGCCGTAATGCAGTCTTAAGCGCTGATTGACGTTCCGCAAACCGTAGCTTCCCTGCTGAAGCACGATTTCGTGTTCTGGCCGGATATCGGATAACAACGCATTTAATTCAGAACGTTTGTCGTCGTTAATGCCTGCGCCATTATCGTAAACCGTGAACCTAATGTTTTGTTCCAGCTTCTCCACCTCTACCATGATCTTGCCTTTCTCCTCCTTCTTCAGCACGCCATGCAGAATGGCATTCTCAATGAGCGGCTGGAGCAGGAGCTTTAACATCAACCGGTCCATCAGCACCGGGTCCACCCGGATTTCGAAATCGAATTGCTCGGGGTAACGGATGGATTGAATGTTGACATAATATTGGGCATGTTCGATTTCCTGGCGTACGGTGCAAAATTCGCCGCCTCCATTCAGGCTGAACCGGAGGAATTCGCTTAATGAATTGACCATCTCGGCGATTTTGTATTCTTTGTTCATCAAGGCCAGCCAATTGACCGACGAAAGGGTATTGTAGAGGAAGTGGGGGTTGATCTGGGCCTGCAGCGCAAGCAAATCCGCTTCCTTCTTCAGCGCTTCATTTCGTTTGACCTGGTCCGTCAGCTTTTGAATGCGGTCACTGAACCGGTTATAGCTGATCATAAGCTGCCCCACCTCATCTATGGTGGGAACAGGCAAAAGAGGAAGCGGTTTCTCCAGATTGGCGGAGTTCAAATATTTAACGAGGGCCGACAGCGGATTGGTGACCCGCGCGATCAGCAGCACCAGAAATCCCGCGGACAAAATGACCGCGATAAACACGCCAATGCCGGTTAAATTGAGCACGTAACGGTTTTGGGCACTGTATTCTTTAAAGGGAATTACGCCGACCAGCGTCCAATCCATGGACGGGATTTTATAGTAAAGCACCGTGTTTTGCTGCCCGCCGCTGTTAAAGGAGCCTTCGTCTGCGGTTGTCGCCGGATAGTCAGCCAAAACGCCGGTGATCGGTTTGTATAAATTTTCAGATTCAGAGCTGGATATAATGTTCCTGTTCTTGTCGAGCAATAGAATCGTGCCATTGCCCTCCAGATTGGAATTTCTAAGCAGTTTGGCGATCACATCCTCGTCCAGACTGATGGTCATTTCCCCAATGGTCTGGTACGAGCTGATTTTGCGGATGGGTCTGACGAGGGAAATCACCCGTTTGGCGCCGGTAACAGTTAAGTCTTCATACAGCGAAGTCCAGAACTTGACTTGCTGCGAATCCTTTCCTTCTTCCGAAACCGGAAATCCACTCTTTAAAATGGTAGTCTGCGCTATGGACGGATTCGAATTAAAGGGGCGAAGTTCAATATTGGCGATGTACTCTTTGGTGTAGGCAAGATTCATTAAGAACCCGTAGATGGAGGACTGGACCAGCGTGCCTTTCTGCGGCCTGCCCATATATTCTTGAATGGATTCATCCCCGATCAGGAAAATGGACATGTTTTCCACGTCTTTTGTCATAAGCTCAAGCTGCGTCCTCAGCTGGCGGAGCGTGTTCATTCCGGCCTGCTTGGCTTTCTCTTCCGATATGTCCGTAGCGATAAGGTAAGTGAAGAATCCGAAACAGAGCAGCGGCAAAGTAGTTGCGATAATAACCATCAATGAAAGCTTGTGTTTTAAGGAGCGGGCGAAAAAACGTTTCATTCCAATCCCCCATTTGTTTAAAATAACGGCAAGTTTTTCAGATGTAACCTTTCATCACATTCGCTATATTTCGACAATTTATTTTGTTCATCATATCATTTTTTTGCTGGTTTACGAGATAAAAGCATGATTTTCTCTATGAATATTTAACATTGAATTAACATGTAAAGGTTCAATAGTTTACTACAGAATATGCTTTTGCACAGCACCACTTTAATATACAAAAATAATAACATAAAAAAATAGAATCAATTCCGCTAAAGCGGGTTATTGACTCTATTTTTAAATGATAGATTACTTTGCGCTAATGGGTGATCAAGGCTGTGCCGTCGGTCTCAAAATGATCTCGTTAACGCCCACCTCTTCCGGCTCATTGATAGCAAAAGCGATCGCTCTTGCTGTCGCCTCAGGGGACATGGCGAGTTGTCTGAACTGTCCCGTCATGGCCTGCACCTCCGGACTGGTGACGGTGTCCAGCAGCTCCGAGTCCGTAATTCCCGGCGAAATGATGGTGGAGCGGATCCGGGAGAAAGTCGATTCCTCCTGCCGCAGCCCTTCCGTAATGGCTCTTACCGCAAATTTGGTGGCACTGTATACCGATGAGGTCGGACTAACCTCATGTCCCGCTACCGAAGCTACATTGATGATGTGACCTGCCTGCCTTTCCTTCATCGCTGGAAGAACGGCGGCAATCCCGTACAGCACCCCTTTTATATTGACATCGATCATCCGCTCCCAATCTGATACCCGCAGCTCGCTAAGTCTCGAGACCGGCATAATTCCGGCATTGTTGACCAGCACATCAATCCGTCCATGCTGCTCAAGAGCAAACTCCGCCAGCTTCTCCATCTCTTTCCGGGAGGTTACGTCTGTTCTGCGAAAAACAGCTTCTCCTCCAGCCTGCTGAATTGCGGAGGTCAAGGTCTGCAGACGTTCTTCCCGCCTGGCCGCCAAAACCACTTTGCCCCCCTGCTGCGCCAGCTCTTTGGCCGTGGCTTCCCCGATCCCGCTGGATGCCCCTGTGATGACAATAACTTTTCCCTCAATTTGATTCCTCATTTGATTCATCCTTTCTGCTCTCCTTCGATTCATTCAACACGTGTTGATTATTTAACGTCCGTTGATTAGTATTATAGAGAAACGACAGCCGCTTACAATCGTTAATCTTTGCGGTTTTGTCCCGTATTGAACAGAAGCGGGAAAGCTGTTGAATAACTTAAACATACAAATCGGAAGTTTTTAGAAGGAGGCAGGCAGAACGAAGATGAACAACGGTAAAGTTAACAGCATCGGGAACGGCAGGGGCAGCGACACGGGCAGAAATACGGCCGCAGGCGTCAAAACGGATCTCCGCGTCATCAAAACGAAAACCGCCATTAACCGGGCTTTTTTGGAGTTGTTTGCTGAGAAAGGGCTTGAACAAATCACAATTAACGATATCGCCGCCAAGGCCAACGTAAACCGGGGAACCGTTTATTTGCATTACAGCGACAAATATGATCTGCTGGAGAAAAACACCCAGAACCATCTGGACCAGCTGATCGCCTTCTGCCGTCACGATCCGGCAACGGGCGGGCAAATATCGCAGATCAGCGAGCTGGAACCTGTATTTGTTTATCTGCAGCAGAACTATCTTTTTTTCTCCGCCATGCTCGCTAATCCGCGGATCTCTTTCTTCCGGGAACAATTGCTGCAGTTTGTTTTAGACAACATCAAAATGAAGCTGGATCACCAAAAAGGGCCATCCGGAATCGATCCCGAATTAAACGCCCAGTTCATGGCTGCTTCCTTCGTTGGCATTGTGGAATGGTGGATCAGACATCAAATGCCCCATCCTCCTGCTTATATGGCGGATCAGCTTTGGAGGCTGCTGGAGAAAAACGAAGTGGCTTTAGGCGACAGCCGGTAAGCATCGGCTGATCAAGAGGAAGCTGAAACGAAAGAAGCCGATCCGTTATTCACGGACCAGCTTCTTTCGTTTCATTTTTTACGGCAGGTATCCTCACGGCTGCTAAGAGCTTTGTCCGTCCGCCAAAACAACGGCATCGCCCCGGCGGATTTCGCCCGTTCGGATCACGGAAGCATAAACGCCAAAGTGCAGCCCAAAATCTTCGTTGAGCCTTCTGAGCAGAGACGGATCTTTCTGCTGGCTGCCGGGATCAATCGTGATAAACACACAGCGCTCACAGAAGCTGTCCACCTTAAGGCGGACTTCGCCGATCTCCAGCTCCCGCCCGATCCAGTCCCCTTCAAATATCGAATCATCGTTCAGGGCGATCACAAAATTCCCGCGGAAACGCCGCTGGTCCACCGGTTTGCCCCACAGAGCCTCCAGTTTGCGCAGACTCGCGTCCGTTACCAGCAGCAGGCTTGCCCCATCCACCGATAACAGCTGGGAATGCTGGGCTTCCGGATGCGGCTCCATCATGCGGGACATGGAGATCGGCTTCTTAACCAGTCCCTGGATTTCCTGAAGCAGCTCCTCATCCCAGCCCATCACCCGGCCGTCAGACGCCGTAACTTGAACAAGCCTTTCTTCATCGTGATAACGTGCCTGGTAAGTGAGCATGGCAGGCGTATTCCGGGCGGTCACATATTTCCACCAGTCCTGCTTGGATTCATCGCGGAAGGAGCAAACCCGGTCCCCGCGCATCCCGTAGGTCTCGATTGTACAGGTCTCCAGCGCTTCCCCGCTCATAGACTTCACCGGATAACGGTTGATTTCCCTGATCGTGCCTACCGTCTTGTTCACAAACAACACTCCCCTGCAACCTATATCAGAATCTGCTTTCAGTGCGGGTTTATTCTACGACTACCCGCCAGCTGAACGGATCTTCGATGCGCCCGTTTTGAATGCCGGTAATCGTATCGTAGACACGTGCAGACAGCTCGCCTGTTGAACCGTCACCAATCATGAGTTTCTCGCCTTTCCAGTGCAGCGAGCCAACCGGGGAAATAACCGCAGCCGTGCCGGTGCCGAACATCTCTTTCAGACTGCCGTCCTTCTGCGCTTGTACCAGCTCGTCGATCGAGATCAGACGTTCTTCGACTTCCACTCCCCAATGCTTGAGCAGGTGAATAACGGAATCCCGGGTAATCCCCGGCAGCAGTCCGCCTGTCAAAGCCGGAGTAATGACCTTGTCTCCAATCCGGAAAAAGACGTTCATGCTGCCGACTTCCTCGACGTATTTGCGATGCACGCCATCAAGCCAAAGCACTTGCGAATAACCGAGAGCTGAAGCGCCCTCCTGCGCTTTCAGACCTGCCGCATAGTTGCCGGCGGTTTTGACATGGCCGACTCCGCCCACTACCGAACGGGCATATTCGGATTCCACATAAATGGAAACCGGCTTGATGCCCTCAGCATAATAAGTGCCGACCGGCGACAGGATGATCATGAATTTATACTGCTGCGAAGGCGAAACGCCAAGCGCAGGTTCTGTGGCAATGACAAACGGTCTGACGTACAGAGAGGTCTCTGGTGCATCCGGAATCCAGTCCTGATCGATCAGAACCAACTGACGGAGGGCCTCAAGGCCCAGCGCTTCATCAACAGGAGGAATGCTCATGCGGTCGTTTGAGCGGTTCAAACGTTTCATGTTCATATCCGGACGGAACAAGCTGATTTTTCCATTTTCGGTTCTATAAGCCTTTAATCCTTCGAAGATCGTTTGGCCGTAGTGGAAAACTTTAGCCGCTGGATCCAGGGAAATCGGCTGGTAAGGCACGATTCGCGCATTGTGCCAGCCTTTGCCTTCCTCATAATCGAGAATGAACATATGGTCGGTAAAATATTTTCCGAATCCCAATTCGTTTGCTGCAGGTTTCGGTTTGGGAGTGGTAGTGCGTTCAATGTGGATCGTCTGTGTCATTGTCGTGTCACCCTTCGTGGATAGATTGTCCATTTATCGTAACCCATCTGAGCCTATTTGGAAATATCTATTCTGGCCCCGTACTTCAAGAAATTTAAAGATAAGTTGGATGAATAGCGTCTTCTCGCCTTTTACAGGCCGTAAATTAAAAATTTTTAACGGATCGGATCATTTTATGCAAAACTTCTGTTAGGCAGTCACCCTTCCCTCTCCCCTTTCATAAATAAAGGAGTAGAAGGAGGGAGGCACATGACCGACAGCAGCTTGCATCATCAGCGGGCCATATTTCTGGCAGCCGTCTGCTCACAGACCTATGCCCAATTTAATAATCCGGACGCAGCGGTTATTGTTCCTGCCCCCTACCGGATCTGCCATGTCATTAAAGCCAGGTCCCTTACGCATCACAAGGAACCCTTCGGGTTTATCCTCGAGGCGCCTGAAGAGCTGATTATCGCTTTCCGGGGAACGAGTTCCACCACCAACTGGATTGCCGATATGCTGGCCTCGCAGACCCGATTCAAATATGTACAGTCGGATTGCCGAACGCATCGAGGCTTCACCTCTATTTATGCTTCAGCCCGCAAAGCGCTTCTGAGCGCCGTAGCCAAACTTCCGGCCAACAAACCTTTGTTCATTACGGGGCACAGCCTGGGCGCCGCTCTGGCTACGCTGTGCGCACTGGATCTGGCAGCCAACACCGCTTTCAAATCGCCTTACCTGTACACATTTGGTTCTCCGCGTGTCGGCGACCCCGCTTTTGCCAAAACCTTCAGCAGATATGTACCCAACAGTTGGCGTTTCGCCAACCTTTATGACGTTGTCACTATGGCTCCGCCGCCCGTATACAAGCTGCCTAAACAGGAGAAAAAATATTACTACAGTCATGTCAGGACCCATTCTCCGCTAACCTTCGTCAACGGAGCTTTTGGTCCCAATCATGTGATCGGCAGCTATTATGGCGAGCTGTCCAAACTCGACTCCGAATTTGCCCGGCGATTAAACGACAGCTGTCCCGGATTCTGCCCTGCCCCTTTATAATTCAATTCCGGCCCTGCCCGGAAGGCTGCTCTCCGGTGCGGTTTAGCCCTAAATAAACTTGGGCCTATCCGCCCGGTTATCCTCTTGTTCCTGACGTTATAATCTTCACATTACAATCTTCACATTACAATCTTCTCATTACAATCTTTCAAGCGCTCCCTCCAGCTTGTACGGCTCCAAATCCAGATCCGGACTTTGCCCGAGTGCCAGTTTGGCTAACTGCAAACCTATGTAAGGACCCATGGTCAGTCCGGAAGCGCCTAATCCATTGGCCACATAGATGCCTTCCCAATCCGGAAGTTGTCCAATGACAGGTAGAAAGCCGGGCGTGAAGGGGCGAAAGCCGGCCCTGGCCTCCAGAAACTCCCCTTCGGCCAGCCCCGGAGCGTGCTCAAGCGCTTTGCCCAGCACCTCCTGCAGGCCTCCCGCTGTGATCCGGGTATCGAAGCCGTTGGGATGATTTTCATGCGTGGCGCCGATAACGATCCGCTGGTCGGGAAAAGCCAGAATATACTGGTCGCCGGGCGGCATGACCACCGGCCAGCCGCGTGTGTCCGCACCCTGCAAAGCCAAATGCACGATTTGAGCCTTCTGGTAGGTGACCTTGAATTTAACGCCAAGCGGTTCCAGCAACGGCCCTGCCCAAGCTCCGGCACAAACCAGCACGGCATCGGCTTCCAGTCTCCGGCCACCTATTACGATTCCGTTGGCCACATTCCCCTCAAAGCTTAACCCGGCTTCACCCTTCAGCAGTATGGCTCCATGCCTTTCCGCCGACCGGAGCAGAGCATCCCGCAGCGCCCGCCCGTCCACCCGGGCAGCTCCTCCCACATAAAGAGCGCTGTATTTTTTGTCCAGCGGAGGAAACTGCCGCCCAACCTCTTCCGGGGAAAACAGCAATAGTTCGCCCATTTCCGGAGCTTCGTCTTTCCTTTTCAAGGCAATCTGCCGAAGTTCCTCCAGCTTCGCGAGCTCTTCCTCTAGCCGCAAAGCGCCCACTTGGGCATAACCGGTGTTGGTTTCGCCTTCATTCCCCAGTTCCCTGATCAAGGAAGGATAAAATTTAGCCCCTTCCCTCGCCAGCTTATACCAAACTTTGTTGCGCCTTTTAGAAATCCACGGACAGATAATACCTGCCGCAGCGTCCGTCGCCTGGCCCGATTCCTGCCGGTCCACGATGGTTACATCGGCGCCGCTTCGCGCCAGCTGGTAGGCCGCTGATGCGCCTAGAATTCCGGCGCCGATAACGATATATTTTTGCATATCCAGGTTCCTTCTTTCCTTAATCACTTCGAAATACCTGATAACGGCTGCGGTATTCGCCCAGAGTCATCGCTGCTGCCCGTTTGAACAAGCGGGTAAAATAATTGGGGGTTCGAAGCCCGCACATCTCCCCTACCCGCACAAGCGGATGATCAGAATAGGCAAGCAGGCGTTGGCACGTTTAATCTGCAGATGATGCCTGTAAGTAATCGGGCTCATGCCGGTATGCTTCTTCAAACAGCGGGCAAATAATCGAAGTGATAATGCAGATCTTGTTCCATCTGCGCGAAATTAAACGGCTTTTCTATTCCTTCCGCTAAAAACAGGAAATCCCAACGCCCTTCAAAGTTGTAGAAATTGTACTATACAATGTAGAGATTGTCAGCTTTATCAGGAGGATGAATCAAGTATGGCCATGTTAAAAACAAGCCATCCGCTTCCGCGGATGGCTTTGGCTTTTGAAACAAACGATCTGTCTATTCCCGGGTTATGCTTCTCACCGGCACCCAGATCTCGCTCTTGAATTCCGGCGACGAAACATCCGGACTTTCATTCCACAATATTTCCGGACCTTCTGCCGACTCATAACCGGAGGACGGGAACCACTCGGCATAAATCCGCCCCCACACCTCCTGGAGCGCTTGCGGGAAAGCCCCTACCGCTGTGAAAACCGCCCAAGTACCGGCTTCTACCTCCAGACAGTCCAGATCCTGCGGACAAGCTTCCGTAGTCGCCGCTCCGATGAAATGGTCCAGTTCCCCCTGTTCTTCCATACGTCCCTCCGAGAAATTCACCGAGGCGCTGATCAGTCCGCAGGGTTCTCTATTGGACAAAGCTTTGAACCGTTTGATTTTGGTTTCATCCAGTTGAGCCCACATGGCCTCTATTTCCGGATTTACGCCCTCGAATTGAATCGGCACCCTCTTCTTTAAGCCGACAATCCGGAATGCTTCTTGTTCTACGATGCGGTAATTCATTTCCTGTCCTCCTTCGATCGTTAATTGAAATGTCATACGAGGAAAGGATTTTAGCGGGTGTTCTTTGGTTTTGTGTCTGGCCTCCGACGGCGTAACCCCATGGAAGAGCTGAAATGCTTTCGTAAAGGCATCCGGGGACTGATAGCCGTAAGTTAAAGCGATATCGATAATTTTGCCGGTTGTATGCTGCAAATCGAAAGCCGCCAAAGTCAATCTTCTGCGCCGGATATATTCCGATAAAGGAATTCCTGACAGAAAGGAAAACATCCGTTTGAAATGATATTCCGAGCATAAAGCAAGCCTGGCGACTTCTTTATAATCAATTTCCCCGCCCAGATTCTCTTCCACATAAGCCATCGCTTTGTTCATAGGCTCCAAAGTGTTCATCTGCCCTCTCCTTTCCTCACAAACAGCTTAACGGATCGGCCGGACGCGCATCCGACAATTGGTGCACCAAATTCGCGGAAACAAGCCGCTAAAGCGAATATAACATAAGCTGAGGATAACAAAAAAGCCCGCAAACCCGGCGCTATTCAAGCGATAGGTTTGCAGGCTGCCGGTTGGCTGACCAGTCTTGGAACTTAGGCAGTTCCCTTCTTACTCTTTCACTTCAGTAGCGCCGGTTACTTTGCCGTCAAGCACGGCTGTGCTTTGCAGGTCTGCGCTCTTGAAATACAGGTTGCCGTCGATGGTGGCTGTTTTGTCCAGCGTAAAGCCTTTAGCTTCTACATAAACGTCACCTTTCAGAGTGCCGCCCTGGATTTTGAAATTTTCACTTTGCACAGTCATTTTAGGAACAGTCAGCGTATAAGAAGCCGTAATGTTGTGATTCTCATCTTGGGAATACAAGGCAAGTTTGCGGTAGATCGCATTTTCGGCTTTGCCTTTGTCGTGGAATTCACCGGATACGGTTACCTCTTTATCGATCGTAAGATCATTCAGGATTGCTATAATCCAGTTGCCTTTGTCGCTTACCGCTGCGATAAACGGATCCGCCTGGTTGACGATTGAAGCCGTAGTAACGGCGTCCGTTTGCTCTGCTGCCGGGCTTGCGGACGTGTTTGCCGCTTTGTCATTATTGGAACCGCATCCCGCCAGTACCGCGGCTGCAATCCCCATCACCACCAAACCTTTGATTACTTTCATGATTCATGTCCCCCTTAGTGTTTGTTTCTGAGAGAATTATAAATAGAGCTGCCGCAATAAGTAAGTGATTAATTTCACAATAGCTGTAAAAAAAGGCTCACAAGCATTCCGCTCATGAGCCTTTGCTGCATTATTCCAAGGATAAAAGAACTTGCACGACCGTCCGCACCTTGCCGATTCAGTCAAGCCGCCTGGCTGCTCTTATTCAGCGTTCTATATACCTTCTGATACACCCACAAGGCATTTAACAGCAGCAGCCCACTGGTCATAAAAAAGACCGCCCGGAAGCCAAACCAGCCGGCTACCTGGCCGCCGAATACCGAACCGGTGAATGCGCCTAAATAGGTTGCCGCCTGATTGAAGCCGAAGACCCGTCCGGTCAGGGTATCCGGCGTGATTTTTTTGAGCAGCGTATTGACAGATGGGCTTAACCCGGCTGCGGCCAGTCCAAGCAGGAAACGCAAACCCGCCAGCTCCCACGGATTGCTGACGAAGGCTTGGGGAATGAAGATAATTCCCGCCACGATCAGGGATACGAAGATGATTTTATGTGCGCCGATCCGGTCAGACAGCTTCCCGAGCCGAGGAGCAGCTAGTATGTTCGCCAGACCTGACGCCGAGAAGGTAATCCCGGCAATCAAGGCGGCATGGCGAGCATTGCCCGACAGCTGAGTCACATATACGGTGAGGATCGGTTCAATCGAATACATCGCGATCGTCAATACGAGACCGGTGATAAACATCGTAATCGTCAAACCTTTTTGTGGTATGCTGCTCCAAACCTCTTTCATCCGCGGAGCGTGTTTATGCTGCCGGGTGAAGGTTTCCTTGACGAACAGCAGGGTCGTGATAAAGGCAACCAGCATTAATCCGCCTGTAACAAAAAAAGAATTTTGTAAACCAAAATGCTCAGCAATAAATCCGCCAAGAGTCGGCCCCAATAATGAACCGGAAATATTGGCGGTGGAAAGTGTGCCGAGCGCCCAGCCCGAATGCTCTTTATCCGTTTGAGTCGCAATCAGCGTGGTACAGGCCGTGCTGTATCCCGTAATGATCCCCTGCAGCAGGCGCAGTCCGATCAGTTCATAGACATTATGCGCAAATCCCATGCTGCCAATGACGATGGCCATTCCCAAGCTCGCGCGCAGCAGCATCGGTTTACGTCCGAATTTATCGGCGGCAATCCCCCAGATCGGAGAGAAAATAGCCGATACGATAAAGGTGATGCCAAATGCTATCCCCGTAAATTGGGTAATCGAGCCCGAATCCTGCACGCCCAGCTGTTTAATATAGAGCGGCAAAATGGGAGCGATCTGGCTCATCCCTATGCCGGTGACAAACATGCCGAACCAGCACACAAACAAATTTCTTTTCCAAATAGGCATAACAAAGCCTTCCTTCTGCTAGATGCGTTGTTCGCGGCCGTTTGACCACACTGTACAATTATGTCCTCATTCTAGCAGCAAGAAAGGCCTTAAACCATGCAAAATCTTAAACTCCATGGACATTTTTGCTGTAAAATTCCGAAGGGCTGAGTCCCTCGCTTTTCTTGAACAGCCTGCTGAAATAAAATTCATCCTGAAATCCAAGCGCGCCCGCCACCTCTTTAATTTTGGGATTGCCTTCAATCAGCATCTCTTTCGCTTTATCCATCTTGAGCTTGTTGAAGAACTCGATTACGGAATAGCCGGTCAGCTCTTTAAACGTTCGGGACAGATAAGCAGGCGACAGCTGTACCAGCTCGGACAGCTCAGCAAGCATAATTTTGCCGCTTAAATGCTCATGCATATAGGTGATGATTTTCTCCACTTTTAGGGACGACGAGTAATTCAGCAGGTTCTGCCGATCTTGTTTTAATCCCTGATAAATGGTGATGAACAGCTGCTGAAGCAGCGTCCTGGATGTGAACTCATAACCGGGAAGCTTGCCGTACCAGCTTTCGCACAGCTTTCTAAATGCATCTTCCAGAAGATAGAAGTCCTTGGGCTGCCGGGCCGGCTGAAGGGGAAGAGCCTGTCTCTCCTCTGCTAGCCCCCAGCCTTCTTCACCAAGGTTTACCCGGGTATAACTGAAATGAACCGTCATCAGCCGGACAGGATGGTCGGAGTCGATTTCCAGGGTATAAGCTATATTCGGGGCAATATACAGCAGCATCCCGTCCTGGAGCTTATACTCCTTCTTGTCGATGTTAAAAATACCTTGAGCTTCGCTCAGCAGCACCAGCTCGTGATGGTGGAGCGTCCGGCTGAGCTTGATCGGCATGCTTTGGCCGTCCTGCGATTGCTTGGAATTGCAATAATGAATGTGAAAGAACAAATTGTTGATATTCATGGATTTGTTATCCTTTACCCTATATGCTTTATCCTTTATAACTGCAGCTCGCCCTGCTTCATTATCATTTGGTCATCGAGATATACATCCGGACGACCGGTGACGCAATCCAGATGCACACCGGCATTGATGACGCCGCCAAACGTATGATTGCTGCCGAAAGCCACATGAATCGTGCCGTATACCTTCTCATCCTCCAGCACGACACCCGTGATCCGGGCTTTATTGTTGGTGCCAATTCCAAATTCGGCAAGCTGCCGCCCGTCTCCGTCCCCCAGCAGCTTCAGCAGCCTGGAGCCCTCCTCGCCGCCTTCAGCCTTCACCAAACGGCCTTGCTCCAGCGTCAGCAGCAGCGGCTGAGACAGCTTTCCGATACCGGCAACGGAACCGTCAATCCGGATTTGTCCGCTTGCCGTACCTTCTACCGGCGCTATATAAGCTTCGCCGGAAGGCAGGTTGCCGGACTGCCCGGGCTCCAAATATAACCCGGTGCTCGGGATTCCGCTGCGCCCTTCAATGGAAAATTCCAGCACATGCCCGTCCTTCTCGATCCGAACCTGGCGGCTTGGCGTCAGCAGCTCTGTTACCTGCTCGGTCAAGGCTTTGACCTGCAAATAATCGGCGGCAATAGCCCCTTCCAGAAACATGTCTTCGGTAATGCCGGGCATCGTGGCCAGCCGGGCTCCGGCCGCCGCGGCGTCCTTGCGGGCCTCAGTGTGGGTAAGCGAATGTTGGGTTGCACAAACCACCACGTTTGCGGCAGACATAGCCGCCGCTACCGGAGCAGGCGGTTCTTCGCCGGATTTCGTCCGCTCTTTCATGACCATCAGGACCGCTTCCGCTTCCAGCTGCTGCCCGGCCTGGCAGAGCGCAGCTGCCAAGTCCTTCCGCGTATCGTCCGTTACGACCAGGAAATGTTCTCCGGATTTAAGGCCCAGGCAATTGACCAGCAGCCTGCGGCTGATTTCAATAAGTTTTTCGTTCATGCAGCAGCAACTCCCTTTTTCATGTTAATGGCAGGCTCTGCTCGTTTGCCGGTCTGCCTCTTACTCCAAAACATATCTCCATCATTTTACTGCCTGAAGTCCGCTGCTGCAAAAAAATCTCCGGTGTATAACCATTCCTCAAACGAATGCCGATTAAAACTTGTAAGTCCCGGTCCAGCCAACACGAATATTTGCACCTGCCTGAAAGCCACAATAAAATGATAAACCTGGAGCAGATCGGGTTAAATCTACACTACACGCATTTCTATATACATAAGATAAAGGATGATAAAAATGGACTTAACCCTGTTAGCTTCAGCGATTGCACCCGTTAATTTAAGAAGCTGCCTCATCCAAAGGCAGGGAGAGCTGATATTCGAGCATTACAGAAGACCTCAGACCGTCCGGGAAATCGCCAAAATCAATTCCTGCACCAAAAGTGTTCTCTCGGCGCTGCTCTGCATTGCGATGGATCAAGGCCTGCTGCCCGAGCTGTCCACGCCGGCTTCGGCTTTCTTCCCCGTGCTTGCTGCCGCAGACGATCCGCGCAAACGGCTGATTACTTTAGAGCATCTGCTCACCATGACAGCCGGCTTCAGCTGGACCGAATTCGGCGGCAGAAACTCCTTTCCGCACATGACCCGTACTCCCGACTGGATCGCTTATGTGCTTGAGCAGCCCATGTCCGATGAACCGGGGACAAGGATGGAATATAATTCGGGCGTCTCGCAAATGCTGTCGCATATTCTGCTACAGACAACAGGAATGCCGGCTGCCGCCTTTGCCGAAAAATATTTGTTTGGACCGCTGGGAATCACCCAATATGAATGGGAAACCGATCCCCAGGGTGTTCATACCGGCGGATTTGGCTTGAAGCTTCGTCCGGCCGACTTAATGAGATTCGGACAGCTGTATCTGGATAAGGGAAACTGGCAGGGGAAACAGCTCATTTCCAGCCGACTTGCGGAAAGGTCTGTGCAGCCGGCCATCGCTGTCAAGGATCCTTGGCGCGGTTATTATTGCTGGCATTGGTGGGCTGATTCCTTTACCGTTTCAGCTCCATCCGATTCACCTGATTCGTTCGACTACTTCTATGCCCGCGGATTCGGCGGACAGTTTGTTCATGTCATCCCCAAGCTGGATATGGTCGTAGTGCTCACGCACGACAACCGGAAGAACACCAAATATCCCGATGTGTTCCGGGAATTTATCGCACCGCTGCTGGCCGTGGAGCCGGTTATCAAGAAATAGCCAGACTAACACAGCCCATCGGCCAAGCCGATAGGCTGTTAGCGTTTAGCAAGATCATGATCTTTACAGTATCTTTAGGAAAGATCGACAACAAACTCGTCTTTGCCAGGATATTGACCCGGAGAGAAATAATTAAACCGATCCAGATAAGGAGAGTAGGTTCGTACAAACAGCTTCTGGTGTTTGAGGTCAAACTGCAGCAGCCTCATAAAGCCCTCCCCCCCTTTGCTTGCATCCTGATAATCCGCCAGGATCTGATAAACCTTGCGGTCCTTATGACCATCCCGGTTGTCATCCAGCTCATCCACTTTCAACCGGGCGCTGTGATAGTGGCCGCAGAGCACGGCAAACACATTTCGGTTTGGAATTACCACCCGCTTGTAGATCTGCTCGGCAATAGGCGAACGTTCACCATCAGCCAGCAAATATTCGTGAAACGCCAGGATCGCCTTACGATCCTTATATTTCGCTAGAACTTTGTTCATCCAGTCCAGCTCGCGTGCACCAATTCCCCAGCCCATATAAACCACTATAAAAGGGGTATTACCTTCCGTAATCAGATCATAGTGGCCATGGTTGTTCTCATAAGACCGGCCATAGACCGGGCTTTTCTTGAAACGGCTCGCTCCAAACCATTTGCGGTAATGGACATCGTTTTTGCCGGAATCGCTCACATCATGATTGCCTGCCAGCACGCCGTAAGGTATTTGTGCCTGTTCAAGCCCCTGCATGGCTATATCCGCTTTCTCCCACTGCGTACTTTCGGCCCAGCGATTGACAATATCCCCCGTATGGATGACATATTTGATCTTCTGATCCTCCTGATGCAGAACAATCCAGTTGACCATTGCGTTATAAATTTCCGGATAACTTTCGGAATAATACTGCGTATCCGACATCCACACGAATGAGAAGTCAAACGGCTGCTCAGCCTGAGCTTTGACCTGTTGACCCGAAAGCTGGAAACCGGAGACCAGAACGAAACAAGCGGCAGCGGCCAGAAGGATCTTTTTGATACGTACGGCTTTCACTTTGCAAAGTCCCCTTCCATGATTTAAGCAGGATCTGTTCCCTGTGTTTAATTTCCCATATTTGTCCGAAATTAACCCTCTTTCTTGTCCTGCATATCCAGGTAAAGTTTGGGTTATCCTAGTTAAACCTTTAGAAAACGAATTTGAAGGATGAAAGAAGGATGAAGAGAAAACATGGCTTGGGTGCTTATCGGAATCACTTTTGTAGTCATCTGGCCGGCCGTTTTTAGAATGAAAAAAAATTTACCTTGGGATGTGTTGTATACGAATGTCCTGTTTGGTTTATTTGTTCAAAATCTGGCCGACAGCTTCGCCAGCTTTCGGTATCGGGCCTGGGGTTTCTTTGAAGTCCCGCAAGTAGAATACAGATCTTTGGTTGTAATCCTCGGCGTTTACCCGGCCTTTGCCATACTGATCGTGAATCTGTTCCCTTTTAAAAGCAGATGGATGACGCGGATTGCCTATCTGATAGGCTGGTCTATCTTCTCAACCCTGTACGAGTGGCTTGCCGTTCGAACCGGCATTATTTGGCATATCCACTGGGATTTATACTGTTCTTTCATTCTGTATCCGTTCATTTATTACATGCTGATTCTTCAGATTCGTCTGCATTTATGGCTGAAACGCCTGCCTGACCCTACAAGAGAAAGAGGCTTGTAATTATGCTTTATGTTCTATTGGCCATCGTCATCCTGTCGCTTATTGTTGGATATAAAATGAATATGCTAGACCGCAAACAGGCTATGATCACCTGGATGTACGGGGTTGTGGTCAACGAACTGTTTCTTGTCGTCTCTAATCACAGTGTGGTCAAAAGAGCCTATAACTGGGATACCTTATGGCCTTATTTGGTTTATTTCAACCTGATGAATCCATTGCTTATGCTTCTGGCTGTCCAAGTAATGAACAAACAGACCGGTGTTCACCGGAAAGTGGGGGTGGCTTTGCTTTCGAGCCTTGTTCTGACAGCCGGTCTCTACCTGCTGTACCCAATCCGTTTGCTTCATGCCGAGAGCGTCCAGCCTCTGGTAACGGTTGTGCTTTGGATGTTTGCACTCATCAGCATGTTCGGACTGGTTCACTATTTAAATCATTCCTCCAGGAGATGATTGTTTATGTTAATTCCGCCCGTCCATTTCGATGCCAATGAATGGCTTGTCCTAACTACCATGGTGGCGCTGCCAATTCTTATGTATATAACGCCCAAAAGATTCTCTGCCGTTACTGCAATAGCTGTTATGTTATATAATATTGCTTTCAGTCTGGCGACAGACTGCCTGGCAGGCTCCTGCTTCCCTTGGGATCTGTACGACACGATGGATACCGATCAATATGATCTGTTTGACCTTTTTATTTATATCGTTCAATATCCGATTTACGGATATTTTTTTGCCTGGTTCTTAAGCTTCTGGAGAAACAATACAGGTTTGGTTATTTTGTATGTGCTCATCTGGAGCTTGTGGACCACCTTTCTGGAGTGGGTGGCTGTTCAATTTCATGTTTACAATTATAATCCGGGCTGGTCTATTACCCATTCCGCTTTTTTCTACGTCATTTATTTCCTGCTGGAGGCCAAATTCGTGCAGTGGATGTTTAGCCAAGACGAACAACTTGGCACCGTTCAGCGCCCTCTGTGAGAGTTTGGAGGTTGCCACAATCATCAAAAAAAAGCAGTTCCCCCAACTTCTTGGAGAAACTGCTGTAGAATTACGGTTAAGCTGCGGCTGCATACGGATTTGATTCAGAGCGGGCAGGGCTGTTGCTTCCAGCTTCTTAACTGTTTACCCATTTCTTAAGCTGCTCTTTGGACTGAAGACCCGTCACCTGGTGAACCGGAACCCCATCTTTGATGCGGACAATTGTAGGGATGCTCATAATGCCGAATTTCCCGGCCGAAACCGGATTTTCATCCACATTGACTTTGACGACTTGCACGGAATCGCCCATCTCGGCATCGAACTCATCCAGGATAGGCGACATCGCTTTACATGGTCCACACCAAGGAGCCCAGAAATCCACCAGCACCGTACCTTTCTGATTAGTGACCTCCGCTTCAAACGTTTGATCTGTTACATGTTTAATCATGTTCATTACCTCCTGAATTTGTTGGTTTAAGCTGACGCAAAACCCGTTTATTTATATTTCCACCAATTATATTGGTCAAAATATTTTATCCTAAAAAAATTTAATGTTGCCCTAAATGCAGAACAGGCGCTGGACAACATTAATTTTTTTAATTCGTGCTGCTGTAATGGTTCACCTGCTCGGACAGCTTCTTGATTGTTTCATTGAGCTGCTGAAGCTGGTTCATATCCATCGCGCTTGCCGAGAGAAAAGACTCCGGAATACACATGGCATCCTGCTTTAACGCTTCGCCTTTATCCGTCAGCTTAATCATGACAACACGCTCATCCTGCTTCAAACGTTCCCGTTTGATCAGCTCATTGGCTTCCATGCGTTTGAGCAAGGGTGTTAATGTACCGGTATCCAAATCCAGAGATTCGCCAAGTTCCTTTACGGAAGATTCGCCTTGTTCCCACAACACCATCAGAACCAGATACTGCGGGTAAGTAATGCCAAGCTTCTCCATCAAAGGCCGATACATTCGCGAAATGGCCCGGGAGCATGAATATAACGAGAAACACAAATGATCTTTAAGTTTAACTTCCTGCAACCTTATCCCCTCCTCGCGTGTATCTGCTTTGTTTTGTTTTAAATTCGGTCAATTCCATCGTGCACAATGTAAATATAGCGTATTGTGATTATATTGTCAACAACTTATTAGGCAAATCGGTAATGGGAAAAGCCTTATATAGTATGTACGCCGCCTGTGGGGCTTATGCCTTGCTGCCTTCCTAACTAAACAAACGGGGATCATGCATAGGATTTGGCCTTTAGGAAGATAATGGGGTATAAACAGCCTGCAGGAGGCCTTTATGACTTATTTAAAGGACAAGTTGGAACAGCGATTTAAGAATGACCAGGATTTTACGTGCATAACTACCTTTTATCTCGGTCCAATTCCGGTAACCCTGGTCGGGTATTCCACGCTGATTCATTTCCCGGACACGCTTAAGCTGCTTGCTTTGCAGGCCCAGCATTTAACCGAAAAAGATGAAGAAACACTCTGCTTCCTGGCCAGTTTGGGAACCGTTATAGAGAGCAAGAATGCCGAGCAGCAAGCTGCTAAAGCAATTGTCACTGGCTCGTTGATCCTCTTGCATGAACCATCCGGAATGTGTGTCGATATCCGATCCGTGATCCCCCAAACGTTGACCCGCTCTATCGAAACACCTTCAACAGAAAATGTGCTCCGCGGAACTATAAGCTCTTTTAATGAAAATATAGATACCAATATTGGAATGATCCGCAAACAGCTGATCGACGAACGACTGCAGATCAAATCCTTCCGCTGCGGCCAGCAAAAGTCGACCAGACTTGAAGTTCTGTATGTGAAGGATAAGGTGAGCAGCGATCTTCTTAACCGGTTGTTAAAGCAAATTGAAGCCAATCAGGATACGGATACGCCAAATATCCGGCAGTTAGGGCTGATGCTGGGCTTTCGCAAATGGGAGTTCACAGCCAAATTCCATTCAACGGAGCTTCCGCAAAGTACGGCTGCCGCCCTTAAAAACGGGAAAGTGGTCATCCTGCTTGATCGTTTTCCATTCGCGCTTATTCTTCCCAGCCTCTTATCCGACATGTACGTGATGGAAGACGATAATAATTTTCAGTATCCGTTTATATTGTTCTTGCGCATGATTCGTATTACCGGCATTTTAATTACGCTTTTGATTCCTGGTCTTTATGTAGCACTTGTTTCGGTTAACCCGGAGGTCCTCCGGATCGAACTGGCTCTATCCATAGCCAAAAGCCGGGTAGATGTACCCTACCCCGCCCTCATCGAAACGCTGCTGCTGCTCATTATACTTGAGCTTATCCTGGAAGCAAGCGTACGCCTCCCTAAAAGCATCGGCCCCACCCTCACCATGGTTGGCGGGATCATTTTAGGTGAAGCTATCGTATCGGCCAAACTTGTGAGCAACCTTCTGATTATTATTCTGGCAGCTACAACTATTGCCTGTTCTACGGTTGCCGGCTATCAGAATTCCCTCACATTACGGCTTATGAAATATGCGGTTCTGTTCCTATGTTCCTTTTTTGGCATTATGGGCCTTGTTGCCGGGCTGGTGGTCATCAGTACTTATGTAGCCAAAACCGAAACATTCGGAATTCCTTATTTTCAATTAAAACCTCCAAAGGATGAGAACAGTGGATAAAGGATTGCCCCTAGTAGTGATGTACATTTTGACACATTTGGCGTTAATCTTTTTCATGTACCCTACCTATATAGTCAGTTCAACTTCTACCGGACACTGGCTGCCAGTCCTCTGCGGCTATCTGATCCATATTCTTGTCCTGACAGCCTATCTGACGGGACTGGGCTATTTCAAAAATCAGGATATTGTAGAGATCCTCATGTCCAATAAAATAGCAGCTATTTTCCTTCTGCTTCCTGTAACCTTCTACTTGATCCTTCTTGCCATTGTCACGACACGAGCCATCTCGGAAATTATTACGATTGTTTATTTGTCGAGAACTCCGATGTGGGTAATTATGTGCCTATTTTTAGTTATAGCAGGATTTATGGCGAATTCGGGGCTTAAATCTTTATTTCGGATTGGGATATTGCTCGGTATCCTTTTTGCACCGATTATTTTTATAGTATTGATCAGCTCTTTTCAAAACATCGACTGGCGGTATCTCTTTCCTTTAGTCAATAAAGAGATGTGGTCTTTCTCTTTCCTTGGCAACAAATCGTTCCATAATGGAGGATTCGCTTTTACCGGGGCTTTTGTATTCTTCGGATTCATTCCCAAACAAATTGCATTAAAGCGCAAGCAAATCTTATTATCTAGTTTAATTCTGCTTCCTGTTTTTCTGGCGGCTGTTTACGTACCGATTCTGACCTTCGGGGAAGCCACAGCTACCCAGTTCCAATTTCCCTATATAACGAGTTTGGATACGGTAGAGAGCAACTGGATGATGTTTGACCGAATCACGATTTTTTTCCTCCAGAGCTTGATCGCTTTCGTCATGCTGTATATCGGATTGGTGCTGTGGGAAGCCATAACGATTCTTCATCGGACAGTTATTAAAGTGAAACAGAATTATATATTGACAGCCCTGATCCTCTTCGTATTCGTGGTTTGTCTTCAAATTACGGATTGGGCCGATGTAGAGAAACTGTTCTATTGGAATACTCTCTTACGAACCTATATCATCATTGTCCTTCCGGCTGCACTCCTGTTGCTGGGAATATACCGGAAGAGAAAGTTTGGCCAGCAGAAAGGATGATGCCCATGCCGATCCTTCAACCAATAGTCCTTTGGAGAACTGCAATCATATTGGCTATTCTGCTCCTGCTCCCAGGCTGCTGGGACAATAAAGATATTAATCACCGTTCCCTGCCGATCATTATGGGCGTTTCCATGGAAAACAACCGGTATAACGTTTATCTGGATATCCCCACTATAGCGGCAGAAGAAGGGGGGATGAAAGTAGTAAAAGGTACCGGCAGTACCATCAGTGAAACTATTGATGACCTTAGCGCTGATATCGAAAGCCAGGTGGACCTGCTTCATTTAAAAATCATTGTTGTGGATAAAAAATATGCGCAAAAGGGACTTAAGGACAGCATCTATACCTTTATGCGTTCCAGGGACATTTCGGCCAAAACGATCTTGATTGTCTCTGATGAAGATTTGGACACCTTCTTCAAGAATGTGAACGATTTTTCTCAAGATGAGGAGACAACCCTGTATAACTATTTCCAGAAAAACGCCGGCTGGAACCCGCAAATTACGGATACGCGTGTATGGCAGGTCTTCAGAAGCATTAATTCCTACACCCATGACGTAGTTGCTCCGTTGGTCAGAACAGGAGGCACAACCCCTGTCGACATTTTAGGCTCAGCGGTTCTCAAAAACGGAAAAATGGTTGATGAAATCAGTACGGAAGAAACCCTGCTGATCAACGCTTTTAACGGAATAAGCGCCCAAGGGAAAATTGAGGTGATGAACAAAGCGACCGTCCAAATTACAAGCAGCTCGATATCCCATAAGGCCTCTCTACGAAACGGGGTGCCTTCTCTCAGCTCGAAATTCAAACTGAGGGTAACTGTTCTGGACACGAAAGGAGATCCCTCTGTCACAGAAATCAAAAATGAGGTTCAAACTCTCCTTTGCAAACGAGTCGAGAAGTTTTTTGCCAAAGTCCAAAAGGACCGGGCCGACGTATTGGGATTGGGCCAGCTGTTTCGCACCAAATTATCGAGATCTGAGCTGGCCCATTGGAGAGAAGACTATTATCCGCGGATGCAGCTCAACTTTTCCGTTCACACGGATATTCAGAATCTGGGCAATTTGCGTACTACCGAATAAACCCCAAGCTGCAGCAAGATCCTTGACACTCCATATCTATAACTTATAGTGCAGAATGAATTGCAGCCCTGAACGGCCGGTGTTCCGATGTCCCAAGTCTTCAAAGCCGCACCGGCTGTACAGCTGCCTTCCGGCAGCGTTCTTCTCGTTAACCGCCAGCACAATCTCCTCTTGATCCGGAAAAAACTGCTTAACCAGCTCCGGAAGCTTTCGCATGGCCTGCTTGGCATATCCTTGCCCCTGATGTTTATGATTCACACTTAAGGCCCGCAGCAGCACTGCCTTGGGGTTGCTTAACCGTTCCGCCAGCTCCGAATGAAGATGAAGCACAAAGAAACCTACGGCTTCTCCTTCATTCACAATGACTACCGGATAACGGTTCTCATCACGAAGCGCTAGTTCCAACACTTCCCGCGGCATGGCCGTAAAGGCCTGCTGCTCCTGCGGAAGTTCAAATTTCATCAAATCCTCGAAAAAGTCTTGCCGGTACCCTTGTAATTCAATCATTCTCCCACCTACTGACCTTAAGAATTTAAGCGGAACGCTGTTGTCTGAGTCAACCGCATCACATAGAAATCCAGCTCTGTGGATTCTATTCTGCTCTTGAAACGCACACCTCTGACGAAACCGGCTCGTTCATATACGGTGATGGCCCGTTCATTAAAAGCTGCGACAACCAGCCGAATGCCTGTGGCGCCCAGCTGGGTACGCACGAATTGGATACAGGCGGTTACAAAGTCCACGCCGATTCCTTTGCCCGTCAGCTCCGGTTTCAAGCTCAGACCCAAGTCCAGAAAGCCCGGCTCGTCGTAAATGCCCAGCGGATACCCGCCAGGCACTTTCGCCGTCTCTCCGGTACACATAAACCCGACAAGCTCTTCATCTTCACTTTCGTTTTGAACGCCGTTTTGAGCTCTGATTTCGGCATTCCCTCTGGCCGTAGCGGCCCAGAAAGCCCCACTCATCAGCTCGGCGATATTCTCTTCGCTGCCGTCCCAGCTATATAATGCATAGGGAGGCTCGTAAGTCCATGTGGAAATTTGGCGTGCGTAAGGTTCATCCATAGGCTGAAACCGAAAATTTGTTGTCACCAAAAGCCCCCTTTCTCTCCCCTTTACTTAGAGTTTGAAAATAACTTTTTTGAACTTTGGTCCGTCTATAGATAGGAAGAAGGGAGTGAAACTTTTGAAACCCAAAACATATATCTCAGCTCTCCTGCTCGCTTTAGTTATTGCCGTGTGGGCTGGCGGGTACTGGAACCACACGGGGCTGTCCCGTTCAAACGGCGGAGAACCTACCGGGAATACGGCAGCTTCCACCTGGCTGTCGGCGGATAAACCACCTCTTCCCGAGGTTCAGATCAATGGACAACAGCTGCCGATACGTAGAGAGTCTTACCGTTGGTGCCAGTCAATCTCCGGCTTGGCAGACCGATCCTGCGTTTCCGCGGACAGTGCAGCTTTGTTTGAAACCGCCGGACCTGGTGGATTAAAAACTGCTGTCGTACAGCCTAATTCGCCGATTCAAATACAAGCTCCGAAGCAAATCAAGAAACTGTCCATACAGCGGTTAGATTCTCATAGCGGACAGTTAGCCGAGGACAACGGCTACACCACTCCGGTCCAAGCCGGCACTTATTATTATCTCATCCACTGTGAATGGCTGGCGGATCAAGGGGAAGCCGATTTCAGCTTTGGCGTTGAGATTACGGACAGCAGCACCTGATAAACCTTCTCCTGCTCCATTGTCCGGAACACATAGGTTTGACTTCGAGAAGTCAAACTCACTTTGTTGGGGATAAGGAAAAAGGAATTCCGCTTCTTAACGCCCTGCAGCTCGCTGACCTGAAGGTCCAGTTCTTCCTTCATCAGGGCTCCTTTAAAGGTTCTAAACGTTACGGCTTCACCAGTAATAGTCAGCTGCCCGTTATAGGTTTCTTTACTGCTTTTCCAATAGCCAGCTTGTCCTTGATATAACACCGTCTCCGTCTGCCGTGATTCCAGCGGTTTCTCCATATCCGAACTTATTCCCCTTTCGCAAATCGTTCTTGAACTTCCTTATAAGCCTCATGCGTGCCAATATCATAAATCTCCCCGTCTGCGAAGAAAGCCCGGACCTCCTGCCGATGGACCAGCCATTCCGGGAATTGGGTAGGTGAATCCGAACTGTTACCCTCTTCCAGATAACGTTTGACCTGCTTCAAGGTTTCCTTCTTGTAAATGTATAAGGCGAACACGCCAATATTTGAGCGGGGTTCAGCCGGTTTCTCCACCAGCCCGGTCACTCTTCCCTCCGCGTCAAGCTCGGCTACACCAATTCTGCGCAGCTCCCGGAAATCATCCGTCTGCCTCACCAGAATGCAATCTTTGTCCACCGAGTGGAAATAATCCAAGTAATCGTGCAGATCAAAGGTAAAAATATTATCACCAGCCAGCACGAGCAGGTCATCCTGCAGGTTCTCGCATTCGATCACATACTGCATGTCTCCGACCGCGCCAAGTTTGTCTTCCAGCGACGAAGTTCCGTCATCTAGGATGCGGATCTCCTTGGCAGAACGCCGTCCTTCGAGCCAGGATTCGAACGCTCCTGCATATTTATGGTTGGTCACGATCAGAATCTGACTTACCTGCTCCAGCTTCTCCAGCTTGTCTAGTATAAAATCTATTACGCAGGATGTATCCGTAATCGGCAGCAGGCCTTTAGGTTTGTTAAGGGTCAACGGATATAAACGGGTTGCGTAACCTGCGGCTAAGATCAAGGCTTTCATAAGCTCCTCCTTCGGGAATGTTAAGAGGCTGAGATCAGCCGATTGAACCGGGTGCATAAAGCTTTAATATCGTCCAGCCGAGCCAAAGCCGTCACCCAAACCTCAGGGACCCGGTCCAAGCCGTAGATCAGACCAGCCAACCCGCCGGTAACTGCGCCGGTAGTATCCGTGTCCTCCCCCAGATTGACTGCTTTTAGTACCGCTTCTTCAAAACTGCCGGAAGTAAGCAAACACCATAAACTGGCTTCCAGCGTATGTACGACATAACCGGAAGATTGAATTTCTTCACGTTTTAGCTTGGAGATCTCGCCGTTTAAAATGCGGGAAAAAGGCTGTAAATCTTCGTTATGCAGATTCATCCCGCCGATGGTCTCTACGGCTTTGGATATACTATCCGGCAAAGGATCACCGTCAAGCAAATGAATGGCTATTTCAGTATACAACAAGCAGGCAATGATCGAGACCGGATGCCTATGCGTCACCGATGAGACTTGTGCAACCGACTCAATACGAGATTCAAGCTCCTTGTTCCGAAGGAAAAAAGCCAATGGCAAAATTCGCATCAAAGAGCCATTGCCATTGCTGAATTCCCCGGCCCCGCCGGCTAATTCGGGAGGGATTGCATCTTCGCGATAATTCTGGATCGCTTTTCGTGTAGCGATGCCAACATCAAAAACGACTCCATGAGGCGTCCAGTCCCCGTGCTCAAGCCAATTCCCGAACCTGTCAGCCAAATCATACAAATCTATTTTCTCCTGTATAATCAAGCTCTCCATCAGACAAAACATCAGCGAGCTGTCATCCGACCAAGTACCGGGTGGCTGATGATGGGTTCCGTAACCGGTCATTTCCTTAACCGGATCAAGATCCAACGTTTCCCGCGGCTTAAATTCGGCCGGGACGCCTAAGGCGTCGCCTGCACAGAAACCGAGAACGGCCGATTCAATTCTGCTCCTCATGCTTACGCCTCCATCTCTTTCATTCTTCTATACCCTTTTCGACATAAAAAAAGCAATGCCTGCCTTTTTCCAAAACCGAGCATCCGGCAATGCTGTCTAAAATTATTTATATAGAGACTCCCTATAAAAAAATTAAAACAGGAATCCCGAAAAAATCTTTCAGGACTCCTGTTTTTTCTTATAGGAAATGCTTCAAACCTCGCAGCATACGGACGCCTGCGTATCCAGCACGCTGCCGATGAACCTGGCCACGTCCAGGTGCGCGGGGTGAGCCAGGTATTTGTCCAAATCGGCCATGGACTCAAACTTCGTAATCAGAATCAGATCATAACCAGACGGACCGGGGCGCACATTGACTTCTGCCTGAATGTCGACCAGGACGTCGATTTTCCCTTTCATGCCCAGCAGAACGGACCGGGTATGTTCTATTTGCTCCGCGGAGCGGTCCTTAAGTTTAAGCAGCAAATGGTTGATGATCATTTCCTCGTAGCCTCGCTTTCTTTTACTTATTTAATCGTTAATTTCGCGATTTTCCCGCCTTGAACCTCAAAATGGAAGGTCAGCAGCAAGGGATTGGGAAGACCGGTTTTGTCATAATCACCATCGATCTTGCAGCTGACAGCTATGCTTGTTTATCTGCTCCTTTATTTCGGTCGATTAGACGGTCCGGATCGTTCCGCCGTCGATTGCGTATTCGCAGCCCGTAATGTAAGAAGATCTGCCGGAAGCCAGGAATGCCGCCAGCTCGGCGACTTCTTCCGGTCTGGCCGGACGGCCCAAAGGAATGCCTCCCAGCGCATCCATCAATTGCTGGCGGGCGGTAGGGTAGTCGGTTCCGGCATTTTCGGCCATCCGTTCGATTAAACGTTCTGCCGCTTCCGTTTCCGTAAACCCGGGTGCCAGCGCGTTGATCCGGATCCCGTCAGGGCCAAATTGGGTCGCGAGATTTTTGCTGTAGTTCACCAGCGCCGCCTTGGCCGCCGAATACGGCATGGTCATATTGCCCGGCAGCCTGCGCTGAATTGACGAGATATGGACGATTACCCCGCCTTGCTGTTTGACCATATGAGGCAGAAAGCCGCGGTCCAGCCGAACCGAAGAAAATAAATTGGCGTTAAACGTGGCCAGCCAATCCTCGTCCGTCAAAGCCAACGCACCGGCGGTGCTTGTAGAAGATCCCCCGACATTGTTGATCAAAATATCGAGGCCGCCCGCTCCCTCCAGCGTCTCCCGAATAAGCTTGTCCGTTCCTGCCGGACTGCTGACATCTCCCTGAATGAAATGAACGCCTTCCGGCAGATCATCCGGATGCGAACGCGCCGTAGCTATAACCTCCGCCCCTGCCGCATGCAGCCGCTGGACAATCGCTTTGCCGATGCCCTTGGTCCCGCCGGTGACAAGCGCACGTTGGCCTGCAAATTCTTGGCTCATATCCGTTAGAAAGTAACTGTTATCCATAGGTTTACTGAACGCCTCCTTGAAGTTGGGTTACATGGTCAGTTTAGCGAACAAAACCTGACAACAGGATGTCCAGTTCTCTTAAAACAGTCCTAAAAATATTTTTCAGCCATCTTCTTGATGCGGACAATCAGCTCTGACCGGATACATTCCGGCTCGGCTACCTCCACCAGCGGCCCGAATGAAAGCAGATAATCATAAAGCCATTCGCCTGCAGGCATGTTGGTTGTGACCAGAAAGGAACCGTTTTCGAATCTGGAAACCTCTTCTTCCGAAAAATCATCCAACACCCGATAAGCCGCTGCGGCATCGAATTTTAAACGCAGAGTAACCTTGTGTTCCACCGTCTCCATCTTGTCAGGCATTGGAGGCCTTTCTCCGTCCTGTTCACCGGCAAGCCGGACGTCCGACATCCGGGTAATTTTGAAGGTTCTGATGGCCATATGCTCCAGACAATATCCCTGGAAATACCATGCCCTGTTCTTAAATAGCAGCTTCACCGGCGCAGCGCTTCGGTCCCTTTTTTCCCCCGAGGCGCTATAGTAAGTAAAAGAAATAACCTTCCTGCCCAAAATGGCCTTCTTCAGCAGGCCGAAAATCTCTGTCTGCTTCCGCTCGTTCCCCCAGGAAGAGAAGTCTACTTCAATCCAGCTGGCATTATTTTTCATAAACAGGCTGCTCAGCTTGGCCAACACGTCGTCATAGCCGGGATGCTGAGCAGCCGACAAGCTTTGCAGGGCAAACAGAATTTTATCCTGCTCCGTGTCCGAAAGCAGGGATTTGTTCAGAATAAACCGGTCGGAAAGGGAGATCCCTCCGCCTTTGCCTTGACTCGTATAGATGGGGATTCCCGCCTGGCTTAACGCCTCCACATCCCGGTAAATGGTCCGGACCGAAACCTCGAACCGTTCAGCAAGTTCATTGGCGGTTACGGTTCCTTTTTCAAGCAAAATATAGATGACCTGGAACAACCGGCTGATCTGCATCTTTCTCACCTCTACGGTTCAGTATACCCCTTGAAACTTGACAATAAGATGTCAGGTTAACATCAAAAAAGCCCCTCCCGCAATCCGGAAGGAGCAAACGGCTTCATGCATTCAATCCGTTCTCCTAAGCAAAAAAAGGGCGCCGGCACGGCGCCTAAACCGCCTTGTTCGCTTCATATTCCATCAGCCAGCAGTCCCTGTATTCCCCTTCGTGCCATTCGTGTTTGGGCAGAAGCTGCTTTTTCACAAATCCGCATTTCTCGTAGACCCTTATCGCCCTTGCATTCCAGGCTTGCGGATCCATTACGATCCTTGACGCTTTACGCTCTTCCGCCAGATAGGCAACCATCGCATCGACCAATTCTGTGCCCAGTCCCCGGTTCCAGCAATCCGGTTCCCCGATAAACTGATCCATGCCATAGATGACTTCCTGAAAATCCGCATATCCATAGAGCTTGCGCTCCGCTTCCTCGATTTCATAGACCTGCATGTAGCCGATGTCCCGCCCGTAATGCCGGATGATGCAGGCTGTGATCCCTTCCCTGTCTTTATAAAAATGCTCCTTCACCAATTCCACATCATGCGGCCGGTCCCGGCCTTCATAATATTCCAGTACCGCCGGATCACTCAGCCACCTGCTGAGAAGAAGAGCGTCTTGTTCCTCAAGGCTTCTGAATACGAGATTTTTTGAGCGGGCGATCATCACAGTCCTCATCTCCTTATTTGGTTTAAGATATACATATGCGGCTGATTATTCAGAAATTAAATGCAAAACCATCCATAAAAAGGTTAATCCCAGCGCTCGTCCAGTTTGTCCGCATAAAAAAGTATGGCTTTCTTGTAAGCCTGAATGCCCGGATCGGCGCTGGTTTCGGCGAGCAGCTTCAGCAGCAGCTCCATTCCCTCGCTGTAGGCTTTGAGATTGTATTTCACCATCGCCTGGAAGACTTGAAACTCCTTGTTCTCCGGGTATTCCAGGATCGCTTGGGCAAAAAGCCGCTCGGCCTCATTATATAAACCCAACGTCCGGTAAGTGCTGCCGAGTCCGAGCAGCGCCCCTTCCCTTTCTTCCCCGCCTAAACCCAGCTCTAAAGCTTTCTCGTAAAATGGCACCGCCTCTTTCTCCAGCCCCATCACATCATGGGTCCAGGCGCATTGGTACCACACCGAGGCATTTAAAGGCTCCTGCCGCAGCAGCTGCTCCAGCAGCGTTCTGGCCTCCGCTGGGTTGCCGGACTGCCGGAGCCCGATCGCCTTCTCCAGTTTCTCATTGATAGTCATAGCTGCATTCACCCTCTAATCTTGCATTCACTCTCTAAAAGCATGTTTCTTCATCGTGTTCATCTTCATCTTTATACTTTATAGTTTCTAGCTAAAAAGGTTAAAATCCTTTATTCTCGCCTACTTCAGGACAATTGACGGCCCAAGCTCAATGAAAAACGGCCTGCGCCCTTTAGGGAACGCAGACCGTTACACGATACAAATATTGAAATTATCGCACTACATTGAATTCGGCGGAAAGCGTATCGGTTAGACTGCCTCCTACCCTGACTTCAACCCGGCACGGTTCAGCCGCAAATGTCATTTGCCGGTTCCATACGGCCAGCTCTTCGAACCCAAGCTCCAGCTGGACAAGCTGCTCTTCGCCGGGAAGCAAGCTGATCTTGCGGAATCCCTTCAGCTCCGCATACCGGCGGGTGATGCCCGATTCGCTCGCCTGAATGTACAGCTGAACGGTTTCCGCTCCGCTGACAGAGCCGGTGTTTTTCACTTTGACGCTGACCTTGACTGTCCCGCCCTCCGCCAGCTCAGCCGAAGTCATGGCCGTTTGTGAAAGGGACAGGTTGCTGTAGGCAAAACTTGTATAGCTGAGTCCGTATCCGAACGGATACAGCGGCGCCGAGGGCTGATCCACATAGTTGCGGATCCGGTGGGCCGCTTTCTGGTTGTAGTAAACCGGCAGCTGCGCGGCGGAGTGCGGCAGCGAAGCCGGCAGTTTGCCGCTCGGATTCACCTGGCCGAACAGGATTTCCCCGATAGCGAGCCCGCCTTCCATGCCGGGATACCAGGCACAAAGCAGGGCGTCCGCAAGCGGATCCAGGTCGGTCAGCTCCAGCGGGCGGCCTTGGATCAGGACCGCAACGACCGGCGTTCCGGTCGCAGCCACCGCTTCCGCGAGCTGCTGCTGAAGGCCGCCCGGACGCAGGTCGGCCAGGTCAACGCCTTCGCCGCAGTCCATTTCGGACGGACTGCCTTCGGAAATGACGGCTTCCCCGTTGCCGTCAAAGTCGCCGCCGAACTGGCGGGCGCTGCTGCCGCCCAGCACCAGCACGGCGACGTCCGCTCCCGCGGCGAGCTCCACCGCCGCAGCCAGGCCGGCATCCGACGTATCGCGGATGCCGCAGCCCATCGCGTGCTCGACCACCACGCCGGCGGGTGCTGCCTGGCGGATGCCCTCGAGCACGGTGTAGCCCCGTCCCTTGCGCTGCACGCTCGTATAATCGCCAAGCTGATTATACAGCCGGTCCGCGTTGGGACCGATAACGGCGATGCGCCTCTGCTTATTCGCCTTCAAAGGCAGGATGGATTCCTCGTTCTTCAGCAGGACGACCGATTCCCGGGCCACCTGCAGGTTGAGCCCGCGCATATCGTCGCTGCCGACCACGGAAGCCGGACGCTGCTCGTCGGCATAAGGGCTGTCGAACAGGCCCAGCCGGAACTTGAGTGTCAGCACGCGGGCGGCCGCCCGGTCTATGTACGCCTCGGAGACCAGCCCTTGATTGACCGCTTCCTCCAGCGTCGTAAAAGACTTGTCCCAGAGGCTCAGATCCACGCCCGCCGACAAAGCCAGCGCTCCAGCCCCTTCGTGGCTGCCGGATAAGGCCAGCAGGCGGTCAACCGCCTGACCGTCCGCCATGACAATGCCGTCAAATCCCCATTCTTCCCGCAAAATGCCGGTCAGCAGCTTGTCGTTCGCATGGCAAGGCACGCCGTCAATTTCGTTATAAGCGGCCATAAAGCCGGCCGCTCCGGCTGCGGCGCCCGCTTTGGCCGCCGGCAGATGGATTTCGCGCAGCTCGCGTTCGCCGATTTCCGCCGGTCCGGCGTTTCGGCCGCCCTGACCCGCTCCCTGCGCACACAGATGCTTTAACACGACCGCAATCCGGTCCGTTCCCGCCAGTTCCTCCGCGGGTCCGCCCTGCATGCCGCGCACGGCCGCCGCCGCAAAGGCGGCGGCCAAATAAGGGTCCTCGCTGTAGCATTCCTCGGAACGCCCCCAGCGCGGATCGTGGAGAATATCCAGCGCGGACACAAGCCCGATGTGCGCGCCGCGGCTGCGAATCTCGGCCGCCACGCCGCCATACGCCCGCTCGAGCAGCTCCGGGTTCCAGGTCGAGCCCGCGCCCAGATTCACCGGCAGCATCGTGCCGTCCAGAGCCTGATGGCCATGAGGACATTCTTCGGTCAGCAGCACAGGAATACCCAGGCGCGAATGCTCGATCACGTAGCGCTGGATTTGATTGGCCGCCGCCGCGCTGTTCTCCGCGGTAATGCCGTTTGAATAATCCACTCCGGACCAAGGGTCGCTGCGGAACAGGCCATATAAAGCGCCCATGCCGCCATATGCGGCTACTTCCTGTTTAAAATCCTCCGTGATCCGGAATTCCCCGTCCTCCATCTTATAAGCATCCCAGCCGTACATCCGCTGATTTAGCTGCCCGACCTTTTCCTTTAACGTCATCCGGGGCAGCAGATCCTGTACCCGCTCCGGGACCGGAAGCCCCGCCTGCTTGTATTTCTCCACCTTCCGCTTCACTCCTTATCGGTTGTACTTGCCCGAAGTCCCCTGTATTCCTTCGGAGTCATGCCTGTAAACGACTTGAAGACCGAAACAAAATATTTGTATTCCTTGTACCCGACCTGATCGGCAATTTCGAACACTTTATCATGCGTGGTTGCCAGCAGCGTTTTAGCCTGCTCAATGCGCAGCTCGTTCATATATTCCGTGAACCCTTTGCCCGTGCTTTGCTTAAAAATATAACTGAAATAACTCGGCGTAATTTTCAGCCAGGCCGCCACCTCCGAAGCCTTGAGATCGCTCCGGTACTGCTCCTCGATATATCGTTTCGCTTTCTCGATGATCCAATATGAACGGTCTATACCGCTCCGGTCAATCAGCGCAAGCAGCTCCGCCATATCCCGGTTCACCGCTTCCTCCAGCGCAAGGTAGGAATTATAGAGATTCAAATCCGGCAGAGGCCGGCTGCTTTCAAGCCCGGTCATGCCGCTTTTTCTGAGCCTCTGGCGAAGCAGCGCGAACAGCTCCTCGCAGGAGGCGAGGACTTCCTGAAGCAGGTAAGTTTCCTGCTTAAAGAAGCGGAACAGCTGCGCAACCTGCGCCCTTAATTCCTGCTCGTCCTGCTTGAACAAAGCGGCGACCAGGTTTTGCACGCTTGCCGATACATCCAGGGCTTCCGGCCGGCGAAGATTCTGCCATTTGGTTTCGTACGCGGCATTTAGCACCGGTTCCTGCTCCAGGACGTAATATTTGAGTCTCGATGCCGCTTCCGTACAGTGTTCAGCCGTTTCTCCCAGAATCTTATAAGGCTTGGAGAGCCCGCAGTAGAACTGCGGCTGCCCGGATGGCAGCAAAGCGCCATGCCGCAGCAGGCGCTCCCACTCTTCCTCTTCCAGCAGCCGGTCCGATACGGCCAGGGTGATCAGCATATTTTCATGGTCAAAGATCGAGAAAGGACGGATCTCAGAAGAACTCAACCGCCGGTGCAGCATCTGCATCCACTGCTCCTGGATTTGTTCGAACTGGTCCAGCTCAAGTTCTTCATAAAGCTCGTGGAAGCAGGCCAGCTGGCTGGCCAGAATCCGGAACTCGGCGCCATGCAGCGGCGGGGGTGACATTTTCCCGTATGCGATGCCGCTGCGGGCCATATTGGCCAGCCAAAGCTTGACCTCTCGGGTTCCATCTTCTTTTTCATTGCGCCGGATGTCTTCTACTACCTTCTGCACGACCTTGGTCAATTCCTCTACTTCCACCGGTTTCAGCAGATAATCGTTGACGCCTAGACGCATGGCTTGACGGGCGTAGCCGAAATCTTCGTATCCGCTGATGATCACCATTTTTGTTTTCGGATAAAGCTGTTTTAGCTGATCAGCCAGCTCTATCCCGTCCATGCCGTCCATCCGGATGTCCGACAGCAGGAAATCAGCCGGCTGCTCTTCCATTTTGCGGAGCGCCTCCTCCCCGTCATAGGCTTCGCCGATGACCTCAACGCCCAGCTCCTCCCAATCGATCGTGCAGCGCAGTCCTTTGCAAATAATCGGCTCGTCGTCCACGATCAGCATTTTGATCCGCCGCTGCTCTGCAGCTTCCTCTCTGCCCATGAGATGCCCCCCTAACTTCCCGGCTCCAGACCAGGAAGCCTTAAACGGATTCCGGTGCCTTCAGCCGAATTATTAATGATCTCCAATCCGTATTGCTGCCCAAAAAAGATTGTCACCCGCTCATGGATATTCAGCAGCGCTCCCATCCGGCCCACGGAACGATTCAGGCGCCTGCTGGACAAGGCTTCGCTGATTTCACGCTCCCGTTCGGCAGGCATGCCTTTCCCGTTGTCCGTCACATCGATCCAGACCTCGCCCTCCGATCTGTAACCGATGACTTCGATCATGCTGACGGGTTTCTTCCTGTCCAGACCGTGTTTAATGAAATTCTCCACCAGCGGCTGAATCGAAGCCTTCAAAGCAGGCGTCTCTTCGATGCCCGGCTCCAAATACAGCTTGTACGTCAGCTTATCCCCCAAACGATACTGCTGAAGATACAAATAAGCCTGGGCAAACTCTATTTCCTTAGCGAGCGTGGTTTGGTAATTTTTATTGCCCGCACTGGAACGGAAAAACTTCGACAGCATCTCGATCAGGCGGCTTGATTTATCCGCATTCTCCAGCCTTGCCGTCCAGCGGATCATGTCCAGCGTATTATAGAGAAAATGCGGGTCCATCTGGTTCTGCATCAGCTTGAGTTCGGTTTCCCGCTCCCTCAGCTCCAGCTTGTATTTATGCTCGATCAGCTCTTCAATGGTCATGACCATTTCATTAAATTTGCGGTTGAGCTCGGCAATTTCATCCTGCGAATCCACAGGAACCCTGGCGCTGAAATCGCCGCCCGCCACCCGGCCCGTTTCTTTCTTCAACCGCAGAATGGGCCGGATAATCGTCAGATGAAAGCCGGATAAAGCAACTAAAGCGAGCAGCAGGATCGCCATCAGAATAAACAGCATAATGACCTGAACCCCGCGCAGCTGCTCGGAAATATTAGCCTCGGAAATCATCGCGATGATTTTCCAATCCGTATTCTCCATTTGATTGTACAAGTTCAAATAACGTTTCCCCTGGACCTTGTAGCTGAGAAAAGCGTCTTTGCTCTCCGCAAGCTTCTTCAGCAGCGTTTCATCAGGGACATATCCGCCCGGCATTTGGACTTTGGACGATAGAATCAGGTTGCCTTCCGGTCCAACGATAAACACGCCCCCCGCTTCGGCTTCCAGCACGCCCTTCTCCAGCTGCGATACGAGGCTGGCTTCGTCAAGACGGATGGTCAGCATCCCCAGCGGCTCCGTAATCTTGATAAAGGAATTTAAGATGCGGATCATGGAAAGCACCCGCACCTGACCCTTCCAGGAGCTTGCCAAGGTATGGCCTTCACTCCAGAGAATGCCGCCCTTGCGCTGCCTGGCTTCTTCCTCCCAGCGGCTTTCGTCGCCGGTAAACGGCTCGCCCATCTGGATCTGGTTCCCGTTATATCCTGTAATTTCAATGGACCGGATATAACTTTTAGACATGAGCTGGAAGGTCAGAAAATTTTCAATATTGTTTTTGAGATCGGCTTTAAGCTCATTATTAAGCGGGGGGGCACTTCTCAAGTAGGTTCGCATATCCGGACTTAAAATAAGATAGTCGGCGATGTCCTCGACCATCTTGGTCTGCTCGGACAGCTGGCTGGTTACATTATCGAGATTTCGCCTCGTCGAACTGATAAACTGCTCGCGCAGCACTTGATTGTATTTGTACTGCACAACGACGCCAACCCCAATCGTCGGTAATATGACGAACAGCAGGAAGATGACCAGCGCCTTACGCTTTAAACTTAAATTGCCGAGGCGCCTGATATAGCTTGTCTTCATGTCATCTCTCCTTTGCTGTCAGGGTAGCGGGCGGAGCCGGGTCAGCCTTTCACCGCACCAGCCGTCATGCCGGTAACCAGCTGCTTCTGCAGCAGCAGATAGAAAATAATGATAGGAATCAGCGCGATGGTCAAAGCCGACATCTGCAGGGTATAGCTCGCCGTTTCAATGCCCACAAAATT
Organism: Paenibacillus yonginensis; assembly: GCF_001685395.1. NCBI lineage: Bacteria > Bacillati > Bacillota > Bacilli > Caryophanales > Paenibacillaceae > Paenibacillus > Paenibacillus yonginensis. The sequence goes on from NZ_CP014167.1 coordinate 1,984,121, forward strand.
GGCCAGACCAAGCGGCAGCGTCTTCAGCGCATTGGAGGTAATCAGAACGAGCGCAAACAAATATTCATTCCAATTGTAAATAAAGTTGAGAATAATTACGGTGGCCATTGCCGGACGGGTGATCGGCAGGATGATGGACCAGAAGATCCGGAAAATGCCGGCCCCGTCCATGATGCCTGATTCTTCCAGGTCTTTCGGGAAACCCCGCATGAACCCTTCCAGAATAAAAACCGTCAACGATAGGTGGAACGCTGTATAAGGTAAAATGAGCGACAGATACGTATCGATCAGGCTCAGCTTTTGCATGATCAGAAAGATTGGAATCAGCGTGGCATGAATGGGAACCAGCATGCCGAGCAGAAACAAGCTGTAAGTCAATCCGCGCAGCTTAAAGGAGAAGCGGGCCAGGAAATAGGCGGCCAGCGATCCAAGCAGCACGGTCACAATCAGCGAGACGAAAGTGATCAAAAGGCTGTTCAAGAAATAAACGTTCATATTGGCAATTCTCCACGCTTCCGCGTAATTGGAGAATTGCAGGCCGCTTGGCATCGAAAATGGATCAGCCGAATATTCTTGCTCCGACTTAAACGAGTTTATAACCATCCAAAAAATAGGGACTATATTCATGATAGCGAACAGGCTTAAAAATGTGTATGCGAATATTTGGAATAACGGAGATTTTTTCTTCATATGCGTATTCCTCCTCCCCTCTTAATCTTTCTCCCTGGCGATCCGGTTTACAATCGAAATGACGATAAGGCTGAACAGCAGGATCAGGATTGAAGCTGCACTGCCGTAGCCATAACGCAGGTTCATAAAAGCGCTGTTGTACATATAAATCGTCATGACTTCCGTTTGGTGAGCCGGTCCGCCGCCAGTGAGCACTTGAATGAGATCGAATACGCGAAACGAGTTGCTTATGCTGTACACGATAGTTACCATTAAAGTGCTGCGCAGCATTGGAATCGTGATAAACCGCGTTTTTTTGAAGCCTGTCGCTCCATCCAGCTCAGCGGCTTCATTCACCTCATCCGGAATGTTCTGCAAAGCGGCCAGGAACATCACCATGTATAAACCGCAGTTCTGCCAAATATAAGCGACACTGATGGACAACATGGACCATTTCGAATCGCCCAGCCAGTTCTGCTGCCAGCTTTCCAGTCCAAAGAAGCCAAGCACGTTGTTCAGCAGGCCGTATTCGGTGTTGTAGACCATACCAAAAATCAGCGATACCATAACCGATGAAATCACGACCGGCATAAATCCAACAGTCCGGAAGAACCCGGAGCCCTTCATGCCGCGGTTCAGCAGCAGCGCCATCAGCAGTCCAATCGGGATTTGCCCGACCAGGCCGGTAACCATAATAATGACGTTGTTTTTCACCGAGAGCCAAAACGTGTCATCCTGCAGCATCTGGACGTAATTGTCCAGTCCTATAAATTTCATGGAACCGATGCCGTTCCAGTTCATGAGCGAATAATAAAGCGAGATGCCAATCGGTACGATCGCGATGCCCAGATAGATGACCAGCGCCGGGAACAAGCCGATAAAGATGGCGAATCTGCTTCGTTTCAAGGTTTGCATGAACCATTCTCCTTTCGGTCAGTTCTTGGCTTTGATACAAAGAAAACCCGGATACCGGGTTTTCTTTATACCGAATCAAGCCTGTTCAACTGAACCTTAGTTACTGATGTTGTCCATTGCTTTTTGTGCGTCTGCAGCGACTTGTTCAGGCGTGCCGTGACCTACGGTCAGAGCCTGCAGGCCGTTCTGAATGACGTCCACCACTTGAGTCGGGATAAGGCTGTCGAATACCGGAGCCGTTCCGTTGCCGGTCAGCTCAAGCATTTCTTTTAGATAAGGGCTTGCGTCCTCCGGAATGTCTACTTTGGCCGGAACCACCACGCCGTTGCTGATCAAAGCTTTATACAAATCTTCGCTTACGAAATATTTGAGGAATTCTTCGGCTGCCGCTTTCTTCTTCTCGTCTAGACCGCTCTTGATCGCGATACCATATTGCACGACGCCGGCGCTTTTCTTCGGATCTCCTTTGCCGCCGTTCACACTTGGGAACAGCGCGATGCCAAACTTGTCGCCGTTTTCGTTGTTGATCCGAATCCGGGCGTCAACCGTCGAAGAGGAAATATGCATGGCAGCTTTACCCTGGATCAGGTAATCCTGTCCCTGAACGGAATCCATGTTGTTCGCATCCACGTTAAACGCACCAAGCTTCGACAATTCGTCAATAACACCGATCGCTTTCACGAATTCCGGATCGGTAAATTTAGCTTCCTTGTTCAGAACCTTCTGCAGGAAATCACTGCCCGTAAAGCGGTCTCCGATGATTGACAGGTAGGAGGACTGCAGCGGCCACTGCTCTTTATTGCCAAGAGCAATCGGCGTAATATTAGCCGCTTTCAGCTTTTTGACCAGGTCAATGAATTCATCATAGGTTTTAGGGAACTCGTTATAGCCGACTTGGGCAAGAAGCTCCTTGTTGTAATAAACAATGTCTACAAAAGTTTGTTTGGTCGGAACGGCATATTGCTTGCCATTCACGTTAAAGCCTTCCAGCGCCGCTTCCGGCAGAATCGAATTCCAGTTGTCCATCAGATCGTCGATCGGCTCAAGCAAATTCCCGTCGATGAGCGGATCCATTTCCGCTCCCGGCCACACAACGCTAATGTCAGCCAGGTTGTTGGCTGCAGCCAAGGTTCGAAGCTTGGTTTTGTATTGAGCGGAAGGAACTTCATCCGTTTTAATCGTAATGTTCGGATGATCCTTCTCAAAGTCAGCAATCCGCGCTTTATACACATCATTGTCGATGTTCGGCGTCGTCCACGGATGCATCATTGTCAGCGTGACTTTATCGCCGTCACCTGATCCAGAAGCGCCGTTCCCGCTTCCCGAACTGTTGTTGCCGCATGCGGCGGTGAATAAGGCAAGCAGGCCAACCAGACTTAAAAGAGCTACTTTTTTGCTTATCTTTCTGTTTTTCATCTTGCAACCCTCTTTCCTAAAGTTTTATCGTTGCCTTTCCTTTCTTGCTCCAGATCTCTATGCTGCTTCGTTAAAGCTTTCGATCTGTTGGTTCAATTATAGAAGGTATGTCCGTTAGGCTATATCCCACAAATGTTAGATTATATCCGTAATTCTTCAGCTAACTTATTAAAACTGCCCTTTTTTCATTGAAATAGAAGCTTTTAAGTAACTAATCATAACATACAATGTAATAAAGTTAGTATTTAAAATATAGTAAGCGGTTGCAGCTTTTGTAATTTAATAACCGCTTGCGGCAAGCGGTTATTAAATGTAACATCTATTTTTAAGGAAAGAAACTGCGCTTGGCCTTCGCTTAGTCTGTCCTTTCCTTTCCATCTGCTTCCACTAATGCAGGATTTCGTTACCCGGGCTGCTTTTTATACCTTCTGCTCCAGCAGATGGTTAAGCATGTCTTCGAGCGGAACAGTCGCCAAGGCGATCGCCGTATCGGTAACCCCGTAATAAATGTGCAGAATGCCTTCATCCAATACGCAGCCAGTCGGGAAAATGACATTGGGAATCTGGTAGCCGAATTTCTCGTAATAGGTTTCCGGCTCCATAATAAAGTTGGAAGTTCTGGCCAGCACTTTATTCGGGTTCTCCAGATCCAGCAGCATCGCCCCTACCCGGTAAACGGTGTTCTGATCTACGCCGTGATACAGCAGCAGCCAGCCGTGTTCAGTACGGATTGGCGGCGTAGAGCTGCCGATTTTTTTGCCTTCCCATTCATTCTCCGCCTTCGCCAGCAGGACAGGTGCATTCCAGTTGATCAGATCATCGGAATAAGAAATCCAGATTGCAGCCTGATCGGTTCCAAACATTTCTCCGATATATTCTTCAGGTCTGCGGAGCAGGACGTATTTGCCGTTGATCTTCTCTGGGAATAACACATTGTTGCGGTCATTGATCTCAAGCGGAGTAGTGGTCGTAACGTATTCCCAGTCGATCAGATTCCGGGAGGACATCAGAACGGAGCGGGTCAGCCAGTGCCCTTCCTCTTCGCCCCAGCCGTCCGGATAAGTGGGAATCGAACGTTCCGGAATGCCGGTGCCCGTTGGGTAATAGTTCATGGCGCAAGGACGGACTGCGATGGTCATGTAGAACGTGTCTCCGATTTTGACCATGCGGGGATCTTGTACGCTTCCGTACGGAAAACCGAGCATATCCGGTGTTACGACCGGCTGGTCGGTAACATGTTTGAAATGCACGCCGTCTTCGCTTTCCAGCAAACCAAGGAAGTTTTTGCACGGGGTCAGCGAACCCGCTGTCCGTTCAATCATGTAATATTTGCCGTTATCCTTCACAACGGCCGGGTTAAACACCGTCGCGAGCCGCCATTCATATTCGCCGGGGACGACAATCGGGTTTTCAGGATGTCTAGTGATTTTCATGAATTCCGCCTCCTTGTTCCAGTACATAGAATTAAAGCCATTATAGCCCCGCCTTCCGGCTGCTCATATCCCAGAAAGTTTCGAAATCATCCGAAATCTAGCGATAAATCCGGAGTATATAACATAACGTTATAATGTTTAAAGGCATCTTTTTCTGATTCATGTTCGGGTTAATTCTATAATAAACCGGCCTGGGATTTGAAAATATCCCGTAAAATTGCGATTCTATCCGTTAATTTTATGTATTTTAATAACCTGCTTTAACAGCTGCTGATGAAAGTTAAACCAAATAAAACCGCCATGAAGGCGGTTGTTTGGCTGTTCTTCTATCGGATCATAGGAATTATTTTTAAAATACGAGCTTATTAAACGATATCCGATACTCTATACACGTCTTTCAAGCTTGACCCTACATTCTGAAGTGGTCGCTGTGACGTATTCGATATAATTTAGTCCAGCACCTGTTCCTTGGGAACCCATTTACTTTCGCTTGTTTCATCTGAAGTAGCTAACTCTCCGCCTACAGCTCGGCACACGAAATCAAACATGACCTTAGTAGGAACGTCAGTTACTCCGTCATACCATTTATGTACCGCTGTATTCGAAATTACACTAATTAAATGGCTGACTGTGGCATCTATTCCACTTTCCTCTTTGATTTCACGAATCACGCCATCAATCAGGTTTTGTAGGCATTGCCCTGTAAAGAAAGCTGATAGCGAATCATCACCGTTTCTTCGTCTCCCGAACCCTTTAACGTTGTCAGCCTGCCAACTTCCCCGAAACCAATTCTCTTCAGCATGTTTCTTGATCTCAGGTTGGTTTCCTCCGCTTCTGCCAGAAATAGAGTAAGCCCCAGCCCCCGTGAAGCATAGGCCATCAAGTGCTGGGCTGCCATAGCTCCAAGCCCTTTCCCCCACAAGGAAGAATCGCCAATCGCAACACCCAGCTCAGCCGAACTCCCCTGAATAAAAGCCAGATCCGCATAGCCGATCAGCTTACCTTCGTATTGAATTCCCATCCGCAAAAAGTCCTCCGCCTGCCCGCTTACACAGCGGCTCCACCACTCCTTCGTCTCGTCCGGTGTTCTGTTCAACTCCCATCCGTTGGCCGAACAAAACAACTCGTCTTGGCTCCAACTCAAAACTGCATCCAGATCGCCCATGGTAATAGGTCTAAGAACGAAATTTTCCGGTTCAGGTTTAGCGTTCATAGGTTGACTCTCCCGTCCGTTAGGAACTTTATCTCACAAATGTATTTCTCACTGCTCCTGAATTAAAATTGAAATCGTTCCCTAATCATTTCCGCGGTTTCATCCGGCCCAAGCTTCGTATTATTGATTCTCAGATAATGATCCCTCGATATTTCTCCCGGCAAAGAGTTCAGTCGATACTTCTCATGTGTTCTGATCAAATTGGCTTCCGATTTCTCTAAATGGCGTTTGGTCGGCTTATGTTTGAGCCGATTTGGCGTTTGGTTGCGGTGTAACCTTTCTTCGAGATCCGCTTCAAGTTCCACCCAATAAACCGTCCAGCCTCTGGATTCAAACAATTTCGTGATTCCTTCGACGTACTCCCCATCCTGCTGCAGGTCAAATGCCCAAACATACGTGAAGATAAAGCCATCCATGCCGCTTTGCGAAACTTCCTCAAAAATCCCTTGCCTGATCAGACTCACCAACCGATTACCGGAAGGCGTTCCATATTCAAAAAAGGGCGCCACAAATTCAATCGACATATGATTGTGAAACAGCTTGAAATGAGTTTTGGCTGCCAGACTTTGGCCTACCGTCATTTTCCCCACCGCTTGCGGACCAAAAATAAGTACGAAATGCATACGGTTCCTCCTCCCTTATAATCGCTTTTCAGCCTCTTGAGCAAAGTCTACCGGCTCGAAAGCAGCCATAACTAAATGGAAAAATTTTAACACCGGCGTCCTTTAACCTGCTCATGATTCATGAAGATATTGAGGATGATTAACTATTCAAGACGGCTTTCTCATAATCCTGTTTTCATGTTAAGAATTCCCGGAATGCGGCCTTAATCTTTAGATCCGCATTTCCGCAGGTTAATCCGTCGGGGGATCGACTCAAGCGGTTTGACGGGCTTTGGCTCTAAATCTCTTAATAAATATCTCATGAAAAACGACGACCTGCGGCCGGTGGAAATTCCCGGTCAGATCGCCGTGTTTATTTTCTGCTCAGCTTCGGAATGAATAATACGCTGACGCGAAAAACTTTAAGGAATCCTTAAACCCTTCTTAACCTAAAACTCAATGGCTTTATGTTATGATAATTGGGCCTTTACAGCGGCAGAAGCCGCGTATTGTATTGCTGCAGGATCTTTAATTAACGTTTGGAAGGTGTTACGATGTCGTCTTTTCTGTTCCCGATTTCTTATGCATTTTTGACCTTTCCGGTTGCCGCACTGCTGTTCACCCTGCCTTTTCTTGTGGTCCAATACCGGAAACACGGCTATATTAACAAGATCAGAGCGGTTCTTCTCTATCTGTTTCTGCTTTATCTGATGAACGCGGTTTATTTGGTGGTCCTTCCTTTCCCGGCTTCCCGGCATAACCTGGCTTTGGCGGGCGGAAGCGTTCAGGCGGTTCCATTTCATTTTATTAAGGACATCATGAAGGAAACCCTTGTACAACCGGATAAACCTTCGACCTATTGGCATTTGTTCGTAGAGAGGGCTTTTCTGCAGGTCGTTTTTAATGTGGCATTAACCGTTCCTTACGGCATGATTTTACGTTATTATTTCCGCACCCGCTGGATTCGCTGCTTCTTACTGTCTTTTCTGCTTTCCCTCTTGTTCGAGGTAACGCAGCTGACGGGCATTTACGGTTATTACGATCACCCTTACCGGGTGTTTGACGTTGACGACCTGATTACTAATACGCTCGGAGGCGTGGTGGGATTTTTGCTGGCTCACTGGCTGACGCGTTTTCTGCCCCAGACGGCAAATCTGGATCGCAACGTCGACATTGCCGCAAAAAGAGTGTCTTACACGCGCAGGGGCGTCGCCTTGTTTTTCGATTTCTTCGCCTGGCAGCTGGTGCTCGCGGCGCTTTTCGCACTCCATCTGCACGGGCCGTCCGCTTATGTGGTTTCTACGGGCCTTTATTTTATGCTTCTCCCTTGGATTACCGGAGGACGCACGCTAGGCAAATGGCTGGTCCGCATTCACCTTGAGAGAGTGGGCGGCCGGTTATCCCTGTTATCCTTGGTTCTGCGGTACGGAATTTTATATTGGCTCCTCGCCGGCTTAAATTTGCTGTTTCTCCGCGCATTTACGGAGATGCACGCGGTTGGGCGGGTGGCAGGTGGTTTGGGCCTATTCTTGATGGATGCCTGTTTCCTGCTTCATCTGATCCAGCATCTTATCGGCAGAAACCCGGTTCTGTTTTACGAAAAAATCAGCCGAACCGCCCACAAAATCACATGGCATCCGGAAAAAAATCCGCCGGTTCAGGGAGGCCGGAACCAAACGGAGCCGGACGGGGATTCGAACCCGGCAGACCCGGTTTAAAAGCCGAACGACAGCTGCTCCACGGGCAGCTCCCCGGCAATTTCCTCCAGGGCCGCGGCTTTGGACAATAAGGCTCCGCGGCTATCGGTACTAGACGCCTCCCTCTTAACTTTAGAGGTTTCATCTCCCGTTAAAGCATATTTCAGCTGCAGCTCGTCGGTTATTCGCCGGATGCGTTCGCGGTAACTTTCGTCCGTGTAAGCCCCTCCTTGGTATAAATCCCTGTAAGCCTGCAGCTTCTCCGGAAAATGTTCGCACAGCGTCTTGTAATACCAGCCTTTCACATCCGGAGATAACCGCAGCAGGGAAGTCATGACAAAGTCAGCTCCGCCCTTTCGGGCAGCTGCAAAGAGGACCTCCAGCCCCTCCTTGTCATCGGTCAGCAAAGGCAGGATCGGCGCAACAAACACGCCCGTCCGGATGCCGCTTCCGCTTAACGCTTCCAGCGCCTCAAGCCGTTTGAATGGCAATGGAGCACCAGGCTCCAGCAGACGAATCAGCTTCGCGTCAAGCGAACCGATGCTGATATTGACCAAAATATCGTCCATCGCCTGCAGCAGATCAAGATCCCGCAGAATAAGCGGGGAACGTGTCGTGATCGACGTGCGAATCCGGTATTTAGCCAGTACCTTCAGGCATTCCCGCGTAATGCGGGTTTTGCTCTCCACCGGCTGATAAGGATCGGTAACCGTTCCGATAGCCACCCGTCCGATATGGCGGCGGACCGCCTCCAAATCGTGGGCATACCGGACGGCCAGTTTGGACAGCTGCGTTTCCAGCGCTTCGGCTGCATTCATTTTCAACAGGATATGGTTCTGGAACTCATCATTAGCCTGCTTATCAATAAACCCCTGAAACCCCCGGGCATAACAAAAGCTGCAGCCATGTGCGCAGCCTCTGTACGGATTGATCGACCATTCAAAGGGCATACGTTCTTCTTTCACTTTGGTCAGTGTCTGCTTGGCATGAATCTGCTCATACGTCTTGGCCATGCTTCAGCTTCCTAACAAGAACATTTGTTCTCATTGTAACACAAACCAAATCCCTTATCCTTATTTAGAATATGTAAATTTATGGGATACGATTTATCAAGTCCACGCATGATTCCGCTCATGCCTTGCCAGTCTTATTCCTCTGGTTTCATTTCGTCTTCCATGACGCTGTAAACCTGAATTTTATCTTCAATAGCTTTCACATTTTCCATTAATGCAGCCATTTGGGCGTAAATACCCTCTCGATGGGATTCTAGCAGCTCACGTCTCTCCCTTATAGTCCCCTCACCCAGGCTGCGCAGTTCCGAAAAACGTTTCATCTCCCCGATCTTCATCCCCGTCTCCCGTAAACGGATCAGGAATTGAATCCAAGCCATGTCTTGTTCCGAATATTGACGGTACCCGATACCGTCACGCTGAACTCCGTTCAGCAGGCCGATTTTTTCGTAATAACGCAAAGTATGGTCCGTCAAACCTGTCAATTTCGCGATTTGTTGAATGGAATAGGTAGTCTTGTTCTTATTCATGTTCATGAGGCGATTATAGCACAAGCCCGAAAAAGAGGGGTTGCCTTAGAGCGCGCTCTAAACGATAAGCTTTGAAATATCAATCCATAAGGAGGAATTAAAGATGACCAATGAGCGTTACAAGCGGGGTTGGGACAAACTGATGCAAATCGATGGTGAAGGTGGTGAGCGGGTAATTGAATCGTTAAAAGAGATCGCCCCCGATCTCGGAACTTATATCGTCGAATTTGCGTTCGGGGACATTTATTCACGTGACACGCTTGATGCCAGGCAGCGCCAGCTGATCACGCTTGCTGCGCTCACCGCTCAAGGCGGGTGCGAGCCCCAGCTCGGCGTTCATATCAACGCTTCCCTGAATGTAGGTCTCACGCCCCGCGAGGTGGTTGAGGCGATCATGCATTGCGTTCCGTATGTGGGTTTCCCCAAAGTGCTAAACGCCATTTCTGTGGCTAAAGACGTTATTGCCAAACGAGGAGTTTCTGCGAAACAGGAAAGTTGCGGACCATGAAATGGATGAAGTTTTAATCGTTTAAACCTTTTCCGTCAAGAATAGGCTGAACATATTTTTCAATTCTGGACACTCGGGTCTTGGACTGCTTGGCTTCCGAGAAATAAAACAGGTACGCTCTTTGACGCCCGGGTGTCAAGGCTTCAAAAGCCGTCTTGAGTGCGGGCATTTCAGCAAATTTCTGCTCCAGCTCTTCGGGAACGGTGTATTCAGACGTCTGTTTGAAATCGACTTTTAGCCCGGCTTGTTCAATTTCAATAGCCGCCTGAACATACGCCTTCAAAGTGGTTTCAAGTGCGGTTATCTCTTCAACGTTTGTGAACCGAATCTGACGTGCCGCTTGAACCTTATCCGTTTGCTGAATTAAAATCCCTGCGGGATCTTTCATCAAAGCCCCTTTGTGGAACAGAAGTGCACAATAATCTTTAAATCCGTGGATGATAACGATGTTTTTGCCATTAAAGGTATAGCAAGGATGCATCCATTTAAAATCCTCAATCAGCTCGCTGTGACTGTCCAGAACAATGGCTCTCAGTTTTACATATTCATCTTTCCACTTGGTTGCTTTGCTCAGAAATTCTTCAACTTTAGGATTGGTTCTGTTAGTTGTCATCCAGAAACACCTCAGAGGGTTATTTTTTATGGGGTTTGGCCAGCGAAATGTATAGCTAGTCCCATTGCCATTCTATCACGGGATCCTCTGGCTACCAAATGAAGAAGACGGCAATGTTGTTCTTCGGTTCTGGATCGACAACAGCACGCGGTGAAGAGGGTGTCGCCCCCTCTTTTATTAACAGGTATCCCACAGGATTATAGAAGGAGTCAGCTCGTTTTGTTTTTATCGAAATATACCCAGCAATAATACACTGCCCAGAACACAACTAAGGTAAATAAGGCATAGGGCCTGTGAGGTAAATAGATCGCTAACAAGATTGCCGTTATCAAAAAAGGCGGCAGGAGGATCCAATATTTTTTATTACGCATCTAAAGATCCGCCTCCCCTGGTTTCCAGCCCGTTTCCTGTGACCAAAGATGTGCTTGTCTTAAAATATCCCATACCATCGTTCCTTTGCCTTCCACGTATTTAATCCGATCCAGTGGATATAAGTTCATCAATCGCCGTTTTTCTGCCTCATACCTTAAACAGTCCTCTGGATGTCCCCTCAAATAATCTCGAAATAACAAGTTCCCTTCTCATGTTAACAAGCCCTTAAACTTCAAATAATATTTAATTCCAGCTCTGTCTACATCCGAAAAACCTAAGGGATCCTGCCGGAACAAATCTCTCACCGCTTTCACGTTCATCCATTTGTCTCCGAGGTGTCATCGCCTGTCTCAAGTAAATTCCCCGTAGCCTGGCATCTGAAATAAAGACCTACCGAATCAACTGGCCTTTGATAGTCTGATAAGCCGCAAAAGGTTTCAGGCATTCAAGCTCAAATGCCGGGTTCATCCCGACCGTATCTACTCTTGTTTCCACATCTTCAATTTTTGAAATATCAAACCCGGTTTCTTCTTTAACTTCTCTGATTAAAGCTTCTATTAAGGACTCGAAGGGGTCAATCCTTCCTCCTGGAAGCTCAAGCTTAAACAGAGAATCCGGCTTTGTCCTTCTTTGTAGGAGAATCTCGGTTTCGTCCCCGCTAAAACGTTCAATAATGGCCCTCGAATTGACATAGAACATAGTTCTTAACCCGCTGCTGCTATTCTGACCTCTCCAAACTGTCCGATCTTCTGCTGATCAAACCCAACTCCGCCGCCGTCTTTCACCATATAGAAACAGAAGCTTGGTGTTCCCCAGCATACTGATTTACCGCATCAACAGCTTCCTCTATGCCATCCCAATGGGGCAGGAATGCAAACAAAAACCAGTCTCGATCAGGTCGCCGAGCATCACTAGTTTGGCTATCCTAAATCAACTCCTTAATGACAGAGAAAGGACCTATAACTTTTCTATTTCAAGACGAATCTACCGCCAGCATAACCGTTATCGGTTAGATATTCCTTCATCAACCGGTTTGACACCTCAAGCGCCTCTTCCCGGCTTGCAGCCGGTCCTGCAAACATGAAGCCGTCTTCACCACTCCATTCCTTTTGGATCGTACCGTTTTTGGCCGTGTAGTCCCTGTACCTCAGAAACGTAACCGTGCTGAAGTCTGCACTGGCAAACAAAGCCCCGCTGCTGTAAACCTGCGGAACTGCAGTTTCGTTATTCTCAGAATACCAATACCAGACAGAGCCATATCCCTTTTTATCAAAGGAAATGGTAGCCTCTTCACTCCCTTTCGGTACCTCAATCGTCTGATGATCAAATGTAACCGAACCTTTGAAAGTTCTTGAGCCTTTCCAGCTTCTATACAAAGTTCCTTTTAGATGAAGCGTCTCAGGCTCTAGAACCTTGCTGTTTTCAGGACCAAGCTGATAGTTGATCCCGCGGACGGCTACATCGATTGGACGGCCTATCCTGCCCATGATGATATAGACGGCTCCTGCAACCAAAGCGGTAATCAGCAGGAGAAGCAAGATCAGCTTAAGTTTTTTCAAGAAATCTCCGGAAGCCGCCATACTCCCTCCCCCTCAAAGAACAAATTCACTGCGACTCGTAAGCGTAAACAGTTATCCTCACTCCATTATACCTAATAACTGGAGATGAGACCTATCTAAATTCCACTCCCTGGCATTCGCTCTTTCCCTCAAACAAACAAAAGGCAAGAACGACAAACGCGCTCTCGCCTAATCCTATAAAGTACCCCTCCGGCTGTCAGGACTTTCGCCTTGATCCCTGCGGCTCCCAGGTTTCTTTCTCTTCTCCGTTACGCTTAAAATAACCCCGGCGAGGATAATAAATCCTCCGATCCAATCCGTTGCATGAAGTGCTTCGTGCAGGAACATCGACGAGAACAATACGCCGAACACCGGAACCAGATTAAGCAGCGCTACCGCCGTTCCGGAATGAAGTCTGCGCAGCCCGTAATTATAAAGCATAAAAGCCGCCACGGAACAGAACAACCCCAGATAAACGATCATCCAAACAGCTTGCGCATTCGGCCCGACCCACTGCTTGTGTTCAAACCAGGCAAGCGGGATAAACGAAAGAGTTCCCGATACATTTTGATAGAACGAGACGGTAACCATCGAATATTTCCCGACAACTTTGCGGGTGGAGAAATTATAAGCGGCAAATACGACTCCCGCTGCCACCAGAATTAAATTGCCTTTGACGGAATGAATGCCCCCGTCCACACTTCCTCCTGTTACGACATACACACCAGCAATCGCCGTTATAATGCCTAGGCCCTTGATCCAGGAGGTTATGATCCGGAAAAAGATAAATTCCAGCAGCAGCGTAATAGCCGGATAAGAAGCCACGATCAAAGCGGCGCTGGAGGCCGAGGTCCAGCCCAGCCCGATATTTTCAAGCGAAAAATACAGGGTAATTCCCAGTAGTCCGCTCAGCACCATCCAGCCCAGATCTTGGAGCGGAGGCCAATAAAATTCTTTTCGAAGGACAAGCAGCGCCCCCAATATAACGGAAGCCACGGCAAAACGAGCGGCTCCAACGGTTAGCGGAGGAAAAGACTGATAAGCCAGCTTGGTGCCCACAAATGAAGTGCTCCATAATAAAACGGCGATTACAGCCGCTGCCAGATGAAAGTTAAAGGCGGTTTTCCGCACTTTAACTGTTTGTATTTTTGCACCTTCCGTTAACCTGTTCATGAATGCTCCTCCCGTCGAATGGATCACCCGTGAATATAGTAGCTACTTTTGTAGCCACTTATATTCCAGGTATAACATTCGTTATATGGACTGTCAAGCACAAGAAATGTAATAATGGAAGGAAATAAAATTGAACCGTCATATGTCGCAAGACGTTGGCGTACCGGGAGGCATTGAGTACAACCTATGACATCAGAAATGATCCGTATGCTCCAGGACTTGAACTTCACGGAATATGAAGCTAAAGCCTATTTGGCACTGCTCGATAAATCGCCGTTGTCGGGATACGCGATTTCTTTGAACTCGGGTGTTCCCCGCTCGAAGATTTACGAGGTGTTAAGCGGGCTTGTAGAGCGGGGCGAGATCATGGTCAGCCATGAAGAACCGGCCTTATACACCCCGCTCCCCCCTCAGGAGCTGATTCGCCTTAAGAAGAACAAGATGAAGTCTTCACTAGACGCGGCGGCGGAAGCTCTTTCCCGCTACACTCAGGTGGCTTCAAACCGTGAGCAAATTTGGAATATCACCGGTTCCGAAGCCATTTTGAGCCGAACAGCGGAAGCGATTGGACGTGCCGGCGAAAGAGTGCTGCTCGAGATTTGGACCGAAGAGGCCAAAATGCTGGAACCAGAGTTAAGGCAAGCGGCTGCACGGGGAGTAGAAATTCTGATCGTGGTTTACGGAGAGCTTGATTTCGACTTTGCCCAGGTATTCCCTCATGATTCAAGTGAAGAGGTCACTTGGGAATACGGGGGACGCTGGATCGTGGCCAGTATGGACGACCGTGAAGTGATCGCGGGCATCGTCTCCCTTGGCGCAGACAGCCGGGCTGCCTGGACGGTGCACCCCGCTTTGGTGATGCCGATCACGGAGGTTATTATCCATGACTTGTACATCTTCGAGCTGCTGCGTGCGCATCGTCCGACCCTGGAGCAGACGTTTGGTCCCGATTTGATCAACCTGCGCAAGAAATACAACTATGGTCCGTCCGGCTTCAGGATGGCCGTCAAGCTCGGCCTGGGACCTGAGACCTGACCGCTGCTTTCAGGAGTCCAGCCATCAATAAACCGCAGCAGCAAAACCGTACGTTTTGACCTGCGGTTTATGACTATGTTCGTTTTCAGGTTGATTTTTTCAAGTAAAATCGCTTAATTTTCTTGCTAGTTCGACAAAATGCTTGTATAATAACTTACGTTACAAGAAGGCGAACTAATCAGGCAGGTGGATTATGACGCTGCTGGACAGCAATGAAAGCAAGAAGAAAATGTGCCAGATTTACAATGAGATTTCGAAAGAATTGTTTGGCTTTGGAACGACCCTGCTGAGAGCTAACGTAGAAGGCAACATCGTCAGCTTCTACGCCAAGCACCGCCGTTCTCCCCGTTCTGCAGCTCTGGAAGATGAAGCGCCCGGCTTGAAGCTGGAAGTGGACTTCCATATGTCGCAGCTGTACAAACGGAAGTTTCGTGAGAAGTTGGAAGAGCAGCTCGGACTGGAAATTGAGACACTCCTTCGCGATTACGATGCTGCAACCCAATGGGCGGTTACGAATGTCATTGTGCGGGAACCATCATAACTTTATAGGACGGATTTTTCTTTTTGATCTATCTTAAGGAAAGACCTCCCTTCTATTAGCGGGTTCCGCTTGACTTTGTTTACAAAGGAAAAGTGTTCTTGTCTCTACAAGAATGCTTTTCTTTTTTTATTTCTTGACTTTTTCAAGGGGGTGCATGGCCAAACTACGGTCCAGGAGCGAACAGCCGGAGCCATACTGAAGATCTACTGGTGCGTCCGGAATGCAATCTTTGTTTCAGAAAAATAGAACTATATTTCATGGAGGGTTATGAACAATGAAAAAATGGATGGGCGGACTAGCTTCCGCAGCACTTGCCGCTTTACTTCTTGCCGGATGCGGCTCAAACAACACCAATCAAGCAGGCAGCAGCTCGGCCGAAAGCTCGGCTAACACTGGCGGCAGCGGCGAACCCACCAAGCTGGTTATTTCCACCTGGGGTTTCTCCGAAGATTTCTTCAACCAAGAGGTTTATGCCCCATTTGAGAAAGCCCATAACGTCAAAATCGTGGTCGAGACCGGCAACAACGCCGAACGTTTGAACAAGATCCGTCAAGGCAGCTCCAGCGTGGACATCATGTACCTGTCCGATTATTACGCGCAGCAGGCGATTGACGAAGGTTTGTTTGAGAAGATCGACCGCAGCAAAATCCCTAACATCAACGACATTTACGGCATTGCCAAAGCACCGCTTGGCGAGGATTACGGTCCTGCTTACACTGTTGGCCGTTTGGGTATTGTCTATAACCCTTCTATGGTGAAAAAAGAAGTGACGTCCTGGAGCGACCTGTGGGGTCCCGACTTCAAAAATAACCTGGCCCTGCCGAACATCACGGCAACGGCTGGTCCTATGATTCTGGATGCGGCTTCCAATGTTGCTATGCAAACCACTTTTAACGAGGATAAAGCGTTTGAGAAGCTGAAGGAGCTGAATCCCAGCGTCGTGAAATATTACACGCAAACCTCCGATTTCGTGAACATGTTCTCCCAGGAGGAAATTGCCGGCGGACCGATCATGGAATCCTATTTCAAAGATTTGAAAGCAGCTGTGCCTGATGCCAAATTCGTCTCTCCTAAAGAAGGCGCTTATGCCATCATGAACACCGTCAACATCGTTAAAGGCAGCAAAAACAAAGAACTCGCCGAAGAATTCATCAACTGGCATCTCAGCAAAGAGGTACAGGAAGCTTCCGCCAAAGCGAAAGTGGACTCCCCGGTTAACGAAAAGGTTGAACTGACCGATGCCGAAACCGAAGGCATCACTTACGGTCCTGAAATCGTCAACGGTCTAGTGAAACTGGACATGAAATTCGTTAACGACAACATGAAAGAATGGACTGACCGCTGGAACCGTGAACTGGCTCAATAAGCTTGAACTTCATTGACAAATACAGCCTCACCCCGCCTGCATCCGCCAACCGCGGATGCAGGTTCTATTATCCAAACACAGGAGACCATGATATGACCAGACGATTGATTTTGGATGTGGATACCGGTATCGACGATGCCCTAGGCATCATGCTCGCCGTCAAAAGCGGCTTTTTTCAAATCGAGGGCATTACAACCGTGAACGGCAACGTTTCCTTACAGCAGGCTACCCTGAACACCTGTAAAATCACGGAATTCCTTGGAGCCTCTTCTATTCCGGTCATCCCCGGAGCCGATAAACCGCTTATTCGCAAGCCCGTATTTGAACACCGGGTCCATGGGAATGACGGATTGGGCGGCGCCCTGCTCGATATGCAGCCGTCCAAACGGCCCGAAGCCGGCTTTGGTCCCGACTTTATCGTAGAGACTGTCCTCCGCTATCCCGGCGAAGTAACGCTGGTTATGACCGGTCCGCTTACCAATCTGGCCTTGGCGCTTCATAAATGCCCGGATTTGATCCATCACGTGGCCGAAGTCTTTTTTATGGGCGGTGTGGCCGGCGGACTCGGCAATATTACGCCGACGGCGGAATACAACGCGTATGTGGATCCGGAGGCAGCCCGTACGGTCCTGCACGCCGGTTTCCGGAAGCTGACGATGGTAGGCCTTGATGTCACCCGCAGAGCGCTGCTCCGCGCCGATGACATTGCCAAGCTGACCGATCCCCGCATTCGGGAATACGTTGCGGACAGCACCTCTGCTTATTTCGACCGCTACGAAGAACGCAACGGAGTACGTGCCTGCGCCATGCATGATCCGCTGGCTGTGGCTGCGGCCATTCATCCCGAACTGGTCACCACTAAACCTTATTACGTAGATGTGGAAACCCGCAGCGAGCTGTGCGACGGCCAAACCGTCTGCGATTTTCAGAACCGCCTCGGACGGCCCGCTAATGTGGAAGTATGTATGGACCTTAACGAGCAGGCTTTCATTCAGCTGTTTGTCGATACCTTAAACCGTCCTGAAGCAGGCTGACGGGAACAGGAGTTGGATATGAAGAAAACGTACCTTTACTGGCTGCTGCTGCCAGGCTTATTGTTTTTGTCTGTATTTATGATCATTCCGATTGTGCTGACGATCGGCTCGACTTTTTTCCAGGCCGAACGCTTCACCTTATCCGGTTATGTCGATTATTTCAAAGACCCTTATTTTCTGAAAATCCTGCTGACCACGCTTGAAGTCAGCGTTGCCGCGACGCTGCTGAGTATTCTGCTCGGCCTGCCCGTCGCCTATTACATCTCGCAGAAAGCGCCCCGCCGCAAAGGCGTCCTGCTTGCGCTCGCAATCTTCCCGCTGCTGACCAGTCCGGTCGTCCGGTCGTTCAGCTGGATGATTATTTTAGGCCGCAAAGGTCTGATCAACAATTTGCTGGTGGACATCGGACTGATTGACAAACCTTTGACCATTCTATATACGCCAGTCGCCATGATGATCGGCATGCTGCACCTGTTCCTGCCGATGATGATCATTTCACTTGTCGGCGTACTGGAGAACATCGACGGCGATTTGATGACGGCTGCGCAAAGCCTTGGCGCATCGCGGGCCAAAGCCTTTTTCAAGATCGTGTTCCCGCTCGCCATGCCTGGTCTGATTATCGGCGGTATTCTCGTCTTCGTCGGCAGTCTGACAGCGTATACGACCCCCGCCCTGCTCGGCGGCAAACAGCGTGTAATCTCGACGTTCCTGTACCAGAACGCCATGACGCTGAACGACTGGTATTCGGCTTCCATCATCGCCACGATCATGATCGTTATTACGTTTGTTGTAGTGGGGCTGATGAATAAATGGGCGAACAAATTAAATCCGAAGGGGTAGACAACGATGCGGAATAAACAGTGGGGACTTGGTCTATTCAGTCTGCTGGTCTATCTATTTCTGCTGGGCCCGCTTCTGATTATCTCGATCACCTCCTTTGAACCCGGAACCGTGCTCAAATTTCCGCCGGACGGATTTTCTCTGCACTGGTACCGGCATATTTTCGAAGTCCAGATGTTTCCGAAGACTTTTACAACCTCCATCATCATTTCACTGCTCGGCAATATTTTGTCGCTGCTGCTCGGCATTCCGGCCGCTTATGCGCTGAACCGGTTCAGCTTCAAGGGCAAGGACCTGCTTAACGCTGCGTTCCTCTCCCCCGTGCTGATTCCGGGCATTGTGCTTGGCTTTACGATGCTTAAATATCTGCTCGTTACGTATCACCTGCCTCTTTATGCGGGTTTGCTTGTTGGACATACCGTCATCATGCTGCCGTTCATCATCCGGGTCGTAGGCTCCAGCTTGTCCAGCTTTGACTTCGCGATAGAAGAAGCAGCGCTCAGTCTCGGCGCGGGACCGCTCAAGACGTTCTTCAAGGTGGTTCTGCCCAACATTCGTTCCGGGATTATCGCCGCCGTGCTGATCGCGTTCCTGGAGTCGTTCAACAATGTGGACATCTCCTTGTTTATGACCGGTCCGGGCGTAAGTACCCTGCCGATTCAAATGTTGACTTATGTAGAGAATTATTTCGACCCGACGATCGCGGCCATTTCCGTCCTGCTGATGGTATTGACCGGCATTCTAATGTTCGGGATTGAGAAACTGATGGGATTGTCTTATTTTACAAAACGCTAATGGAGGCGAGACTCAATGTCGCTCTTAAGCTTGGAGCATATATCGGTTGCTTACAACAACCAGCTAGTATTAGAAGATTTTAACCTGAACATCGAACAAGGACAGCTCGTTTCCCTGCTTGGCCCAAGCGGCTGCGGCAAGACGACCACCCTGCGCCTGATCGCGGGTTTTCTGGATTCCAAGGACGGCAAGTTTATGTTCGGCGGCAAAGATTATACCCGGATGCCGGTCAACAAACGCAATTTCGGGTTTGTGTTTCAAAGCTACGCCCTGTTTCCCCATCTGAGTGTCTATGAAAATGTCGCCTTCGGCCTCCGCATGCGCAAAGTGAAAGACGCGGAAGTGAAGCAGCGCGTTATGCGGATTCTCGAGGTGGTCAGCCTTGGGGGCTTTGAAGGCCGCTATCCGCGCGAGTTGTCCGGCGGCCAGCGTCAGCGGGTAGCCATTGCCCGCGCGCTTGTCATCGAACCGGAGCTGCTGCTGTTCGACGAACCGCTCAGCAACCTCGACGCCAATCTGCGGGTCAATATGAGGGTGGAAATCCGCCGCATCCAACAGGAGCTGGGCATTACCACCGTTTACGTGTCCCACGATCAGGAGGAATGTTTCTCGATTTCCGACCGGGTGGCCATCATGAACAAAGGCAATATCGAGCAGCTTGATGCCCCGGCCAAAATCTTCCGCTACCCGGCCAGCGAATATGTAGCCCGCTTTATCGGATTTCAGAACTTCCTGGAGTTCGCAAGCCGCCGCGAAGAGAACGGCGAATTTGTGCTGAACCTGGGCGGACGCGAATTCAAGGCCTCCAGGAACCCGGGCACAGCCAAATCCAGCGGTCTCAAAGGCGCGTTCCGGCCGGACGATTTGCTGCTGCTGCCGCAGAACAGCGCTTCCGACGAGCTGGACAACGTTGTGCCGGGCATCATCAAAGTCAGCACGTATCTCGGGCGCAGCTATCAATACGTCGTGGATACCGAATTTGGCGAGTTTACAGTCAATCAGGAAATGGACACCCCTTATCTCAGCGGACAAAGAATAAACCTTGCATTCCCTCAAGACAGAATGGTATTGGTGGATTAAGGTAGGCAGGAGCTAAACTCATGAACGTACAGCAATTAATTGTGAACGCAAAGGTTTACAACAGTTACTACAAGAGATTTGATGCAGCCAATGTTGCTGTTCAGGACGGCAAATTCCTGTATATCGGGAGCCGGGGAATCGAGACGTTTGAAGCTGAGGAAGTCATAGACGCCAAAGGACGCTGGATGATTCCGGGCCTTGTCGACATTCATTTGCATATCGAGAGCTCGATGGTGACGCCCGCTTCTTTTTCCTACGGGCTCATTAAGAACGGGGTAACAACCATCGTGCCCGAACCTCACGAAATGGCCAACGTGTTTGGTCTGGAGGGTGTCAAACAGATGATGGCCGCCAGCAAAGACTGCACGGCTGATATGTTTTATGCCATCCCCAGCTCTGTTCCGGCAACCCCGATGGAGACCACAGGCGGTTCAATCGAAATTGAAGACATGGACGAGCTTCTGAGAACGGAGACGATCGCCTGCCTAGGGGAAATTATGAATTACGTCGATGTCATCCGAGACCCGGAATGTAAAACGAATCAGATTTTGCGCCACGTCCGCAGCCACTATCCGGATTTGATCATCGAAGGCCATACGCCGAAGCTGCTTGATCTTGATCTACACCAGCTGATCGCCGCCGGCGTTGATTCCGATCACACCCATCAGAGCATTGAAGGCATGGAAGCCCGCATCGCAGCGGGCATGTTTATCGAAATCCAGGAGAAATCGATGACCCCCGAAGTGATGGATTACCTGCTTCAGCACGATGTAGCCGAGCATTTCTGCTTTGTGACCGACGATGTCATGACCGATGCTTTCATTGAAGACGGCCATTTGAACCATATCGTCCGTAAAGCCGTTGCCTTGGGCATGAAGCCGGAGGACGCCATTTATGCCGCTACCTATACGCCAACCCGGCGGATGAAGATGCACGACCGCGGCAGCATTGCGCCAAACAAGGTCGCCGATTTCCTGCTCGTATCGGACCTGGAGCATCTGGTCATTGACGAAGTTTATAAAAATGGCGCCAAAGTGTTCGATTATCAGAACGATTATGGCCAGACCGCCCGCTCCGGCCAATTCCCGCCGCATTTCTACACCAGTGTCCGGCTCAGCCCGTTATCCGAAGCCGATTTCCAGGTGAAGCTGGACATGGCGGACGGAACCCGTACGGCCCGGATGATGGTGGTGAAGGACGGTTCTACTTTCACCGAGGAACGCCATGTGCCCGTTACGGTAACGGAAGGTTTGCTGGATTGGCAAAACAGCGGCCACGGACTGATCGCCACCTTTGAACGTTACGGGAAGAACGGCAACCGCGCCTACGGCCTTATTGACGGCGATACGATCCAGCGCGGCGCCATCGCCACGACTTATTCGCATGATAACCATAATCTGCTGGTCGTCGGCCGCAATCCTTACGATATGATGGTGGCTGCCAATGCGGTCATTCAAAGCCAAGGCGGCTTCTGCGCCGTGGAGAATGGACAAATTCTGGCCATGATGGAGCTTCCGGTCGGCGGGATTCTGACCGAGGAACCACTGGAGGCTGCCGGCCGCAAGGTTCAGAAGCTGCGTGCCGCGATGAAATCGCTTGGCTACAAGCACTACAATCCGATCATGTCGATCAGCACGCATTCGCTGGCCGTCAGCCCGGCGCTCAAGATCACCGACTGGGGCCTGATCGACGTCAATAAAGGCCAAGTGGTTTCATTGTTGGTGGACTAAGCAATCACTGAGCCTCAAATTCCAACAGATCTTTCCTTTAATAAACACATAAAGACCACAATACACCAGAAAAACCGCGCTTAAGCTTTACAGCATGAGCGCGGTTTTTTCTTTATCTTTCTGGTAATGCCGTCAGGTTCCGGATCCAGCTTTCTTCGTGTCCGCTTGGGTTTGGCTGACCGAAGCCCAGAAAGACTGAATGACCTGGCGCAGAGCACGCTCCTCTACAGGGAAGTACCCCTGAAGCTGTCCTTTGATCAAGTAGACCATCGAACCGTAATGCATCTGCACCATCATTTCAGGATCAAGCTCAATAAATAGCCCCTGCTCCACCGCCTCCTCGTACAGCCGGGCTAAAGGCGCACACCAGCCCACCTTATAGGCCTCCTGCTTCGTCGACTCCGTAATATACGGCGAGAAAGAATATTGTTCGATGAAACGGAATCCCTCGGAATACGTCTGGCAAAGCTCAGCTACATACCTCCACGCCCGCTCAAAACGAGTTTGGATCGGTTCATCGGTAAACAGTTCACGTGTCACAAACTCGCCGTTGAATTTGACAATGCCTCTGTACAGCTCGTTTATGATTTCTTCCTTACTCGAAAAATAATGGTAAATGTTGCCCGTTGAAACTCCGGATTCCTTGGCGATCAGCGACATCGAGGTTGCCTGAAGCTCCTTCTCGATAATCAGCCGAAGTGTCGTTTCTAGCACTGCCTGCTCTACTTTGTTGTAATTGTTAAACACCTGCATTCCTCCAAATCAAATCCACATGCAAATAGAACGTTCATTCTACGCTCAGCATAACCGGAAGGTCGCCATCTGTCAACTCGCTTTCGCCAGCTAACGGCCCCAAATCTTCTATACGTCCGTTCTCATGCCTCGTCCCCCTGGCTGTAGGCCTCCTGCAAGGCAGCAAGCTGCCGGCGTATGGCCAACACCAGCTCGGCGGGTTCGTTCACCTTCGCATCCAAACCCAAACCCGTGAAATAACTCGCGAAAAATGGAAGGTCCGACCTCAAAATCCGGCCGTCAATCCGGCCGCTCCCGTCTTCCCTTTTCAGGATCTTGAGCAGCGGCCAGAGTTCCGATTCACACCTTCGGCAGCCCTCGCGGCTGAGCTCAACGCTGACATCAACAAATTCGGAATGGGCATGATGTACGCTGTTCCAATTCTTCAGGTCCACCTGCCCGGTCTGCGGGGCTTCAGACTCAGGCGCATGAACGATCTCCGCAGTTAGAATCCGGTCGCAGCGAAACAAACGGTAATCCTGCCTGCCATAACAGTACGCCGGGCAATACCATAGACCACCGCTGGCATAGATGCCCACAGGTAAAATTTCCCGAACCTCCAGACCCTTTCGGCCATCATATTCAGCACGCACCACCTGCTGCTCAATCGCTGCCTGCAGAAGCAAATTCAGATGAGGCGATTCCTGCGGCCTCTGCGGAACCTGAAAATCGACCCGGTCCCGCATGATGTCGATTTTATCCCGGACATCCTGCGGCATATGCAGATAGAATTTGCTGAGGGCCGAAGAAATTTCCGTCTGGAACGGAATGTCCCGGTAATGGCGGAGCGCATGGCTTGCGAAAAAGACCGCCACAGCCTCCTCCTCGCTGAACGCGATCGGCGGCAGCATCCGCTCATTCAGCAGCCGGTAGCCCCCATGGGGGCCAACCTCGGAATAGAGCGGAACCCCAAGCTCCCCGAGTTCCTGCAAATCGCGCAGGATTGTCCGCGGCGAAACACCGAATTCATTCGCCAGCTCCTTCACGGTAAAATGGCGCTTGCGGTGCACCGCAAGCATCAGCTCCATCAGCCGTTTTGATTTTGACATCCCCTATCCCCTTATTTTTTGCTGTGATCATGACAATACTTGTCACTATTATAAATTAAAATAAGAGACAAGCCCAGCATCTCCGGATGTCCGGCATCCCCAACCGAATGGAGTGTATGACATGACTGCTGCACAAGAAATGAAACGGCTTTTGTTTGAAGAACTTCAGTTGATCGTGCGGACCACCACCGGCCTGATCAGCAAAATCAAACCCGAAGACTTGTCCTTCCGGCCGCGCGAGAACATGAGAACTGTGAAAGAGCTGGCTGACCATCTAGCTGCCATCCCTGCCGTGGACCTGCTGATTCTTCAGGAACGCCCGGAGTCCGATATCCGGCAGCTGGAAGGACAATTCGCAGAGGCGGCTCCGTCGGCGTTAGGTCCCCTTATGGAACAAGGCCTCGACGAGCTGAAACGCTACATGGAGGCTTTAAGCGAACAGGATTTCTGGCATAAAGAAACCAAACCCTTCTACATGGACCATGGTTCCTCGCAGGCCAAATGGCTGGTCGAAATTGTGACCCATGCCCAGCACCATCGCGGTCAGCTGTTTACCTATCTGAAGATGCAAGGCTATGAAGTCAACATGTTTGATTTATATTAGAGCTATCTTACGTAGAAGCTCATATCATGAACAAAAGCCAATCCGGACTACCGGATTGGCTTTTGTTTGCAGAAGCGTCTTCTCTTTTATACAAAGGTCCGTGTATCGTTATTCCGGCTGAACCTGTAGACGGCAATGAGGCCAAAAGCCGCGGCAAAAGCCACTAGGATCAGCAAATTCAGATAAAGATGGCCAAAGGGCGTCCCCTTCTGCAGGTCATTAACCGTTTCGAGCAGCCAGTGCTGCGGGAGAAACGTCGCGATTTTACGGATGCTGTCCGGCATGATGTCCATCGGGAAATAGCAGCCTGCCAAGAGACAGCTTGGCGTAATAATCAGATTCTGCATGGCTCCTGACATGCTGGAATTTTTGGCGAATGCCACAATGACTAACGATAACCCAATCGCGGCCAGACCATACAGGAACAGCGCGACAACAAGCTCAATTGTCGGTACCCCGGAGTCAATGCCCAGCACGGCTTTCAGCACAACCAGCGTCAGCGCCATTTGCACCATTAAGAGAACGATATTGACTAACACGTTTGAAAGCACGTACGTTTTAGCTGAAATGGGAGAGG
This sequence comes from Paenibacillus yonginensis, assembly GCF_001685395.1. Lineage (NCBI taxonomy): Bacteria > Bacillati > Bacillota > Bacilli > Caryophanales > Paenibacillaceae > Paenibacillus > Paenibacillus yonginensis. The sequence continues at coordinate 2,009,274 of NZ_CP014167.1, forward strand.
TCAGCAGCCGCAGATAAGTGCGGTTTTCCTTTTCCTTCAGAATTAAATGAGTCAGGTTGCATGCCGAGAACATCATAAAGGCAATCAGAAAACCCATGGACTGATAGGTCATATTTTTGGCCTTCGAAGTATCCTGCACGAGCGAAGCATCAAGTTTGAAATGACTTTCGTTATATTCCTTATAAATTTGATCAAATAAAGCCGGGTTCTGCTCGGCCGCTGCACCGATCGAAGCTATATTGGCGATATAATTATGAAGCAGGGCTTTCAGATACGCCGTCACCTGTGCCCCTTTGACCGAAAGCAGGGTCAGCCCCTCGGGCTGCCCGCTGCGCACGTGCTCGGCAAAGCCGCTTTCCAGTACGATACCGGTGTCCAGGGACCCCGATGCGATACGTTTCTTCAGCGACTCCTCATCAGTCGCGATCGTTACCTGCGCCTGGTTCATATTGAGTATGAATGCCATCGTGTTCTGCGTGATCGGATTGTCTCCATCCTGGTTGACAAGGCCCACCCGGAGCACGCTGCTGGTGCCGCCTCCATAGATCAGCATGCTGATCAGCACACCTGCTACCGGGAGAATGAACAGCATGATCCAACCGGATTTCTTGCGGAGTGCAGCCGACAACGTTCGGCGCGAAAGCCACCATAAATCTTTCATGTTAGAGCGCCTCCTGTCTTCTCATATAAATGCCCGAAAGGATCAGAAATACTGCGACCAGCGCCATATTAAACACCGCAACCGGCAGTGCGGCGGACGCCTGATCGGCATAAATGATTTGGTTTAAGGCCTGGTTGGCCCAGCGGAGCGGCGAGATCAGAGCCAGATGACCTGAAAAGTCATCCCCCACAGGGAAATAGGCCCCGCCTATAAAAGAAAATACTTGAATGAGGATCACGATAAAGGTGCGGCCGCTGGAAGCCTCCTTGAACAAATAGCCGCAGAACAGCCCCAGACTGACTGAAAGAGCCACCAACGTCAATAAAACCAGAGCCACTGCCCCATAATGGGATCCCCAGTCCGCACCGAAGACCAGTCCGCTGAAGAGGACAACAACCATAACGCATACAAAATTAATCAGGGTAGCGCCAATCACTTTACCCGCAAAGATTTCTCCCTTGCTTACTGGAGAGGCGCTCAGCCGGATGGACGTTCTCCGTGAATGCTCCCCCTGGATTAGAGTGGTTGAGGACATGCTTGCATAAAGCGCAATCATCGTAGACATGGCAATCGCATAATAATCAATGGAGCCCGGCTGCTTTTCTTTGTTGAGCGAGGTTTCCGGAATGAAATCGCCAAATGAATCCACGCCGGCTACAATAGGCTGCACCGAAGCCGGATCAATCTTGATGGCCGCTGCCGCGAGATTATAGCGGTCGGCATAGACGGACAACATGCTTTGAACGATATTATTTTCGATCTGGTGCTGCGAGCTTCCATAATAATGGATACCGTTGTCATCCAGTTCGGCATAACCCGTATACAGGTCATCTTGGACCTCCTGTTTGCCATCTGTACCGCTGGGCAAAGCTGTGAGCTCGACACCCTCCTGCTTCAGGACCTCTGAGAAAGCTTTCCAGGATTCTTTGAGCTGTGCGTTTTGGGCATTATCCCGGTACAGCAGCTTCATAGAATCAACAGTGGTTTCTGCGGAGAATGCATTTGTCAGCGCCGAACCAAGAATCAGGATCAGCACGATCGGGAAGGCGATCATGAACAGAAAGGTCTGTTTGTTTCGGAGTTGAATCAGCAGCTCCTTGCGGGTAATACGTAATATGTTCACAAACTCCCCTCCTAATCACGCAGATTTCTGCCGGTCAGCGTCAGAAATACGGTTTCCAGATTCGGTGCTTTCTCATCCACTGAGCGGATTTCTATGCCATTTTGAATCAGCTGCTGCAGAATCGTATTCAAATTGTTGACTTCGGTTTTGGAATGCACTCTCAGCATTTGTTCAAGCGGGTCATCCAGCACCTGAGTGACGCCCGGAATTTGTTTGATACGCTCCAAATCCAACGGAAGCTCTGATTTATAGCTGATCCAAAGATCTTTGGTGTCTGTAATGCTGGATTCGAGTTCTTCCTTCGTTCCCTCGGCAATGACTTTTCCATGGTCTACGATGGCGATACGCGTACAAAGCTCTTCAACTTCCTCCATGTAATGACTGGTGTAAATAATCGTGCTGCCCATTTCATTCAGCTTGCGGACCGAACGAAGGATGTAATTGCGGGACTGCGGATCAATGCCGACGGTCGGTTCATCCATGATAATCAGCTTTGGTTTATGCGCAATCGCGCAGGCAATGTTCAGGCGGCGTTTCATCCCGCCCGAGAAGTTTTTGGGCAGCTCCTTGGCTTTGTCGGTCAGCCCGACAAACGCAAGCGCCTCCAGCGTTCGTTCTTTCAGCTCCTGTCCCCGCAACCCATATAAGCCTGCAAAGAAGTGAATATTCTCATAGGCGGTCATTTCTTCATAGATCGCAAGATCCTGAGGAACAATGCCGATGTTCATTTTGGCAAACTTTCCATGTTTGCTGATATTTTTGCCGAGCAGCAGGATTTCTCCCTTGGTAATGCGCAGCAGGGATGAAATCATATTGATGGTCGTACTTTTCCCGGCGCCGTTGGCCCCCAGAAACCCGAAAATTTCCCCTTCACGAACCTTTAGATTCATATGATCTACGGCGATGAAATCCCCGAATTTACGGGTAAGATCCTTAATCTCCAGCACGTTCACTCCGAATCACTCCTGTACCTGTACTTGAATATGCCTTTATGATAATAAAAAAGGACGCCCTTATGTCAGTGCATAAGTTCATCCTTTATCAATGAGAATGTTCATGACCTGGTGCCATGAGTAAACTCCCGGCTGCCTTCAAGAGGCAGGAGCGTAATCACCCGGAACCCGTCGGATCCGTCCACGATGAGCGTTCCTCCGAGTGACGCGGCCCTCTCTTCCATCCCTGTAATTCCTAACCCTTTGACAATCTGGATGGCGCCAATCCCGTTGTCGGAAATCTGGGCTTTCACCAACCTGTGCAGGACCTGGACATGCAGCTGAACTCTGTCAGCCTGGGCGTATTTAATCGTGTTCGTAACGGCTTCCTTGGCATTATCCTGGATCACCTTCCATTGGAGCGGCGTAATCACGTCCAGATTCCCTTCGTAAGTAAGAGAAGCTGATAATGAATGTTTGGCCGCAAGCTCGTCCACAAACAAACGAAGACGGTTAATGCCCAGTTCCTCGGATCTCGGCTTGGTATCCTTGAGCGTCAATCTAATTTGTTCCAAACCTTCCTTGGAAATTTGAATGGCATTGCCGAGCAGCTCGGCCGCTTTCTCCGGATTTACGGTGAGCAGCCGTTTGGACGCCTCCATCTGAATCAGCGCTCCAGCCATCGAGTGCCCGATTTCATCGTGAATCCGCTGGGACAACCGGTTTCGTTCTTCCAGTTTGATTGTATATTCGGACTGCCTCGCATATTCCCTGTTCTCGCTTAATGCCCGGGTCAACCGCTGGAGATTCGCACTCAGCTCTTCATTCCGGCTGTTCTGGCGGATGAGCTTCTCTCCGCCCTCCCTGATCATCAGATAGCCTAGCCAGGATATGGCGGCCGTGGCTGCATACAGAGGCAGCTCACGAGCAGGCACAAGCCAGGCTTCCGCAATCAGAAGCAGCAGCGAAAGACCTCGGGGTTTAAAGGATTCCCCCAGTTCAATCAGGCTGAGCGGCAGCAGCAGAAGCAAGAGCGGGATTTGGAGCAGCCAGAAGCTAGCCGTTAAGTAGGCTGCGGTCCCCAAAGCTATTGCACAAATTGCCCGCCAGTCTTTAAGAACAAGTTGAGCGAAGACGAGGCAAATATAAATCAAGTAGACCAATACAGCCCAGGCTCCAGTCTGGTTCTGATGGAAATACGACTCCCAAATGACGTAACCCAGCAGCACAAGCTTGCTCCCAATAACCCATCCTTCCAGCATCATTTTCTGGCTACTCATCTTGGCACTTGACTTCCCCGGTCAGAAAATAGATGGCGATTTGCGTCCGGTGCGCAAGCCCCGTTTTGTTCAAAATCGACGTAATGTGGTTGGCGACCGTTCCTTCGGACAGAAACAGCTTTTTGGCAATGCCTTTATTGGACAATCCTTTGGCAATCTGAGTCATGACTTCGAGCTCTCGGTCTGTGAACAGGCTTAAATCAAGTTTGGCGTGCGGACCCGGCTCCTCGCAGGACCGGCTGCCATTTGAATCGCTTTGGCTGGAAGGTTCAATGAACCCGCTTTTAAGCCGGTCGACAACAACCTCCTGCAGGACATGGTGGTTATGGAATACGCTTTTAATGGCATCCCGAATCTGTTCAGGATCATTGTTCTTAAGCAGATAACCCCGTGCCCCCGCCTGAATGGCGTCAATTATAAACTCATCATCATCGAAAGTCGTCAAAATCAGCGGCTTTGCCGTTCCTTCGGCTGCAATCAGGCGCGTCGCCTCCACACCGTTCATATTCGGCATCCGGATATCCAGCATGGCGACATCCACCTCATGATCCCGGCAGAAAGACACGGCTTCCGCCCCATCCTGCACCGTTCCGATCACTTCGAATTCGTCAAAGCTGGACAGAATGATTTTCATACCTTCTCTAATAAAAGAATTGTCGTCAGCAATCATGACTTTTATTTTCATCCAGGTAAGCTCCTTATGTAAAAATAATGCTAAACGTTCTTATAGTGAACTCTATTATAAACTTTACAACATTGGAATGGCTACGCTTTGCATCTGTTAAACAGCAAAAAGCCCGCCGCCTCTACGGCCGGGCTCGGATTTAGGCAGGCCCCTGCTGTATTTTCTCACACAATACGGCTGCGGCTGTCCAAGATTCTTGGTTCATTGGGTCTATTTTTGGCCAGCCGCAGAATAGCTTCATATTGAGCTTTGGCGATTTTCCGTTTTCCTGCCGGCACATTCAAGTTATTGACGATGTCCGCCAGCTTCTCCAGCTCTTGATATTCGTGGGCTGTCACGCTGATTTTCTTAGCCAAAAAGAACCCCTCCTTTTGTTCTATCATACTGAGCGCACAGCCGTATGGTGCATCACGATAAAGCTGTAAACGGCCCAAGTCTTTCCCCATTTTATTCCCTTTCCCCGATTCAAATGCCTGGCGGCTTCTGTTCCGGTTCCGAGGACCTGGCCGGTGAATTATCCGGGCCGGCTGTTTGAACAGGCTCCACCACCGTACTCGGGTCCAGCTTCTGATCCATTCCCAAATCTTTGCGCTGTCGATCTCGTATGTAGGATAATCCTGCAAAACCAGCGATAAATGCCGCGCTTACTTCTGCATATAAGTTGTTGGTGCCCGCCATTTCGACCGCCGTTTTCGCTAAAATACCCGTTCCCACGCCAATCAGAATATCCCCCATCCACCCCAGCTCCAGATAAACACGTTTGCTCCCGTACTGGTCCCCTCGGAACCCTATCACAAACAACAGCAGATCAATCGGACCGAGGAGCAGATAAACTATAACCTTTCTCAGCAAGTTGCCCCATTTTAACGGATAATCGAGACATTGCGAGAACCAGCTGCTTCTTTCGTAAGGAATGACAAATAGCGGAAACTGAATGACTCCGTTCTTGGAATAATGGCCGATCAGAGCGCCAAGCAAACTGATTAAGATGGATACTCGAAAGGTGCTCCAGAATTCCGGCCAGCTGACGGCTGCATGCATAAGGCTCGACTCCTTGTCGCTAGACTGGCTGATAATCAACCTTCCTTAACCAGCATATTCGGGAATCCTCTGAAAAGAATCAATTCCTTCCCCAAAAAAAAACAAAAGGCCCGGACTTCTCCGTCCGAAACCTCTAACTTTTGAAACTCTTAGCAAATCTATTGGAAAGGGGCCCGCCCTCTCTTGTCGTTAAACGCTACTCATACTGCTATCATTTCTGCATTTTTTATGTAATTGACTCGCTTCCTTCAGCTCCGCCCTGAAATCGGGCACGAATGCCGGAGATTGCCGAAGGAATAGCTTCGCCGGGAACCGGCATGCTCAGCAGGAACCCCTGAGCCTGATGACACCCGAAGCTTCTAAGCATCTCCAGCTGTTCTTCTTCTTCGACGCCTTCCGCAACTACGGTCATTTCCAGGTTCTGCCCCATGTTGATGATCGTCTTGAGCAGCACCGCATCCTGATCATTCTCCGTGCAATGCCGGACAAAAGAACTGTCTACCTTTAGGATATCCAGCGGCAGCGATTTCAGATAAGTTAAAGAACTGTACCCTTTGCCGAAATCGTCAAGCGAAGTGCGAACGCCCAGCTGCTTGAGCTGGGCCAGCGTTTCCGCCGCATAGCTCATATCAAGCATCATGCTCTCCGTTAATTCAAGCTCCAGAAACTCCGGAGATAAACCGGACTTCTCAAGCGAACGTTTGACTTTCTGCACGATGCTCCCATCCTTGAACTGGCGGGGAGATAAATTAACCGACATAAACACAGGCGGAACGCCGGCCTGCTGCCAGGCTTTGTTTTGCAGACAAGCGGTTTCGAGCACCCATTCGCCAATTGGTACAATCAACCCGCTTTCTTCCGCCAAAGGAATAAACTGATTGGGTGGAACAAGACCGAAATCGGGATGGTTCCAGCGCAGCAGCGCTTCAACGCCCACCACCTCGCCGCGGCCAATATCCACTTTAGGCTGATAATGGAGGACAAACTCTTTGCGTTCCAGCGCCTTACGCAGCTGCTGCTCCATAGCAAGCGAAGCACCGCTGTCCATATTGCGGCTGTAGAAGCGGTAGCTGTTCTTCCCCGCCTCTTTGGCATAATAGGTTGCGGTTGAAGCGTTGTTAAGCAGCATGTCCACATCTTCGCCGTCTTCCGGACTCATCGTGATGCCTAGGCTCGGCGTGATGGAAATCTCCATTTGCTTCACAACAAACGGCAGCTGGAACTGCTCCAGAATGCGTTCGGCAATCTGACGGACCTGCTGTTTGTTGACGTCCTGCAGAAGAATGAGGAAGCGGTCGATGCTCCAGCGGAATACGGGGTCCTCCTGACGGATAATCGAAGTCAGTCTTTGGGATACGGCCACCAGGAAGTCATCTCCGCGGTCATAACCGGCATAATGATTAACAATGCCAAAACGGTCCAAATCCAGCAGCACGATGGCGCACGTGGCCTCTGGCGAGGCATGGGCGTGCAGACGCTGCCATACCTCTTTGAATTTATTCAGATTCGGCAGACCTGTAAGGCTGTCATAATAGGTCAGTTGGCGGATCTGGCGGATCAGCGCTTGCTCCTGCAGCCGATTTGGATTGACTGGACGGCCGATGGCAAGAATACCGGCGCGTTTCCCCTCATAATCCACCGGTGCTATGGTCATCTCCAGCTCGAGTTCTCTTTCATTCACGTCACGAACATAAACTTTGGATTGGTTTAACTGGTGCAGCAATTGAACGCCGAAGAAACGGCCGAACGGCCGGCCGACAAAATACTCCGCCGGATGGCCGGAGAGAGTCAGCAAAGTCTCGTTCACATTCAAAATCACTCCATCGTCATTCATCCATACCACGGCGTCTGAAGTATATTTAGAAAGTATTTTTAGAATTTCCGCTTCCGCAGAATGAATCACACTGCATGGCGTCATGTGGATACTCCTCCTATTCATTGATCATATGAAGGCCGCATCGGTAACCGGTCTCTTCCGTTCCTTGAACCCAGGAAATACGTCCTTGAACCAAGGACTCCATTTGCAGGGTTGGCAGATCAAACCGGATCATCTCTCCAATTTTAAAAGGCACGGAAGCCCAAAATCGCATGCCTTCTTCACTTACTTCTTCAATGATCATTTTGACATACTTATAAACGCCGGTCTCCCCCTCAATCTGACTGACCTCGACCTCGAGCGGCGGAATTTTAGACCGTTCAAACTTTCTTTGTTCCTTCATGCTGTGCCTCTTTCCTCTTTCTCTTCTTGCTTCAGCTATCGGAATAACGATGGCATCTTATGTAACGCAGGCGCATTGCCTGCTCTTGCCTGTTATAATAGTACCTCTATATTAAGAAATCGGCATTTCGGGAGCTGTTTGTAAGATCAGCTTCTAAAATTTCACGGAAAAACACAATTTTACCCAAATTCTGTTTCATTCTATTTCCTAAACTAATATCAGCCCCTTAGCCTTTGGACAGCCAAGCCCGGTCATGGCTCCAGGTAACCCCGACAGGCAGCTCAAAAAATTCGGATAAAATCTCGCTGCTCATCATGTCCCGCGTAAGTCCCTGCCCGTAGACCTGCCCTCTTCTCAGAAGAAGCGTATGGCTGAATGCCGGCAAAATTTCTTCCGTATGATGCGTGACGAACATCAGGTGAGGCGCGTCCGGACCCTGAGCCAGCTGTTCAATGCTTTCCAGCAGCCCTTCTTTGGAGATGAAGTCCAGTCCGTTGCAAGCTTCATCCAGAATGAGCAGTTTTGGCGAAGCCATAAGCGCTCTGGCAATCAATAACTTCTGCTTCTCTCCCTGGGAGCAGGTCTGGTAAGTCCGATCCAGCAAATGGCCGCAGCGCAGCTGCTCCATCAGCTTGGTCGCACGTTCATAATCCTCTTCCGATGTCTTCTCATACAGTCCAAACGAAGCATATTTCCCGCTGACCACCAGATCCTGCGCTTTCTCTGTGCCGTAAACCTTCTCCTCGAGCGACGAACTTACCCAGCCGATCGTGCGGCGAAGCTCCCGAACATCGATTTCCCCGAGTTTATGGCCCAGAACGTGCACCTCGCCTTCCGAGGGCCAGAGGTAACCGCTGAGCATGTTCAGGATAGTCGTTTTGCCAGACCCGTTTAGGCCGAATACCGCCCAGTTTTCTCCTTCTTTAACGGTCCAATTGATATCGTTCAAGACCGTTTTGCCGTCACGGCGCCATGATACATGTTTGAGTTCGATGATATTGCCCATGCTTCTCCTCCTTTTTTGGATCCTTTGATCTAATAGTAACAAACTTACGCCCGCCCAGGCTGGCTTGTCAAGATTCGATCTCCGTCATGCCGCCGGCTTTGGAAGGCTTTACTGATCGAACTCCGGCCAAATAAAAAACAGGTTAAACCAACCTTCCTCTACCCGTATACCGAAAATCCCCGTTACAATATTTCTATCTGTACAAAATGGAGGCTCTAAACATGCTGAACACACAGGACTGGGAACAAGTCAAATCCCTGCAGAAGGAAGTAGAGCAGGCCGATGGGATTTCGCTGAAGCTGAACTGGGATATGCTGCAAACCCGCAAGTCTGACGAGCATTATGATTTCGTTTACCGCGAGAACGGGAAAATAATCGCTTTCCTCGGCTTATACGATTTTGCCTCCAAACTGGAGTTATGCGGCATGGTCGCCCCGGCCAGCCGGAGAAAAGGCATCTTCCGCTCACTGCTGGCAGAGGCGCTCCCGCCGGAACGCGCGGCAAAGTACAAGGAAATTCTGCTTAATATTCCGGCCGCTTCCGCCTCCGGAAAGGGTTTTGCGGCGCGGCTGGGCCTTGCGGTTACTCTGACCGAATATCAAATGAAGTTTAACCCGGAGGCGATCGGCCGTTTGGCACCGCCCCTTCTTAAGGTTTCGCTTCGGAAAGCGAAGTTGTCCGACTGCGCTTTCCTGAACCGGCTCGACATGCAGGGGTTTGGCTTGACGGAGGAAGAAGCTGGATGGCTGAACGCTGATTCCTTAGAGCAGAACGAAGCAGATGGCACGGATTCCGTTACGTATGTCATTGAGTTTGGCGGGCAAGATACGGGCAAAATCCGCGTCCAATACGGTCCAACGGAAAGCTGGATATACGGTTTTGTCATAGACGCCGCCTTCCGAGGGCAGGGGATTGGCCGTTCGGTGCTGATGAAGCTGGTGCATGATGAGCAGGCCAAAGGCAGAGATTTATTCCTCGAGGTTGCGCTGGATAATAAACGGGCTCTGCAGCTCTATCAGTCCTGCGGCTTTGAACAAATCCAGGTACAGGACTATTACAGCTGGCGGCCATGACCCCGCCCGCAGTCCTGCGCTGACCGTTTTAAAAATTGAACGGGTTCTTCTGGCATCAAGCCCTTAAAATGAGGTACAATATAAGGTAATTGATCAAATCGTCGGCTCCGCTGCACCCTGCAGGCGGAGCCGATGGTTTGTAGCTGGAAGGATGGAATGAAGAACATGTACATGGCAACAGACTGGAAAGATTACGAACTGATCGATACAGGAGCCGGGGACAAGCTCGAACGCTGGGGAGACGTTATCCTCCGCAGACCCGATCCGCAAATCATATGGCCGATCGAACATGAAACCGGAGAATGGAAGAATCTGCACGGCCATTACCACCGCAGCTCCTCTGGCGGGGGCAGCTGGGACATGAAGAAGCCCCTCCCTGACAAATGGACGATCTCCTATAATCATCTGAAGTTTTATATTAAACCGACCAGCTTTAAACATACAGGGCTGTTCCCTGAACAGGCCGCCAACTGGTCCTGGATGATGGACAAAATTAAAGGAGCCGGCCGGCCGATCTCCGTGCTCAACCTGTTCGCTTATACCGGCGGCGCATCCGTTGCCGCCGCATCCGCCGGCGCTTCGGTCGTACACGTTGACGCCGCAAAAGGCATGGTGCAGTGGGCGAAAGAAAACCTGCAGCTGTCCGGTCTTGGCGACCGTCCCGTCCGGTTCATCACCGACGACGTGTTCAAATTCGTACAGCGCGAGCAGCGCAGAGGCAACAAATATGACGCGATCATCATGGATCCGCCTTCTTATGGCAGAGGACCCGGCGGCGAGATGTGGAAGCTGGAGCAAAGCCTGTATCCGTTCCTGGAATCCTGCCTGAGCATCTTGTCGGACAAGCCGCTCTTTTTCCTGATTAACTCGTATACGACCGGGATCTCCCCAACCGTGCTGCACAATATGCTGTCCATGACCGTTCAGCGCCGCTATGGCGGGCGTATCTCGGCCGGCGAGCTTGGCCTGCCGATTACCCGATCCGGCCTTACCCTGCCTTGCGGCATTTTGGGACGCTGGGAGGAATAATCATGTCCGAACCGCTAGCCCGCACATGGAGCACGCCTTCCATGACAATTCTATACGAGGACAATCACCTGCTCGGCGTTGAGAAACCTGTGAACGTGCCGGTGCAGGAGGATGCCAGCGGCGATCCGGATATGCTGACTTTGCTGAAAGAGGATTTGAAGGAGCGCTACAGCAAACCCGGCAACGTGTATTTGGGGCTGGTTCACCGGCTGGACCGTCCGGTCGGCGGGGCTATGATTTTCGCCAAAACGTCCAAAGCCGCTTCACGTTTATCGGAGGCTGTACGCAGCCGGCAGTTTGAGAAGACCTACCTCGCCGTAGTTCACGGCGTGCCTGCCGTCCGGTCAGGACGGCTGACGCATTATTTGCTGAAGGATGAACGGACCAACACCGTTTCCGTCGTTCCCAAAGGCACAAACGGCGCCAAGGAGGCCATTCTGGAATACTACGTGGTCGGAAGCCCGGCAGACGGCCTATCCTTGGTGAGAGTTGAACTGCAAACCGGGCGGCCGCATCAAATCCGCGTGCAGTTCAGCCATACGGGCACCCCGCTCTACGGGGATCAGAAATACGGGGCGAACGTGAATAAACCAGGGCAGCAGATCGCCTTGTGGTCGGCTTTTGCCGGCTTCCCGCATCCTGTGACCAAAGAGCTGGTCAAGCTGGTGTCTGCTCCGCCGGAGCAGCAGCCCTGGTCCCATTGGACCCGTGAAATCGGACAGCTGCGCTTCTGACACTCACAAAAATAAAAAGGGCTGATTCGCCAAAGGACATCACAGCAGTTGTCCTGGCGGCCAGCCCTTTTATTTAATAGATCCGTAAAGCTGCGGCTAATTCATTGTGTCAAGATCGCGTGAACGCGCTAGGTTCACATTTATGAAACTGCCGTCATGCTGTTATTTTGCCCAGCAGAAACAGCAGCAGCTGTTGATTATGAGTCGAGATCCGGTCCAGCATCTGGCTCAGAAATTCGGTGCGGACTTCCCGTCCGTGCTCGGCCTGCTCTTTCCCTTTCTCCGTAATGGACACCCAAACAATTCTCCGGTCGTTCTCATCCCGTTCGCGGGAGATGAGGCCGCCCTTCTCCATCCGGTCCAGAAGCATGGTTACCGCAGCTGGTGTCGTAGCCAGAAAAGGAATCATATCCGACGGTTTCATCTTCGGCTGGTCTCCCAGCAGTTCCAGAACGGTTAACTGCGATTCCGTCAGGGATGGCGACAGCTCATTCTCCATATGCGACTGATAGTCTTTGGACAGCTTCGACCAAAGTTTGGCAAATTCTTCTGTGTACACAATTGATCCCTCCAAATTCAGCGTATCCATTTCTTTCACTGCCTTAACCTTCGCCAGTTTCCTTCGCAATTCCTTCTCCACCGCAGTATACGACAAAAGAAGAACCTCTCCTTCAGCCAAAGCGTCAGGAAAAGTTCTCTTTCGTCAAATCCATACTTTTTCTGTTGTTCCTCAGGCTTCCGTTGAAGCGCCGTAATGAGGCAGCTGCAGCAAATCCAGAATCAGGTCCTCTTTGTTCAGGCTGACCAGCGCCTTCCCGATTGATTTGCGGTCAGCAAGCGGCGCCTGCTCGGAGGAGAAGGACAAGCTTTGTCCCTCCCGGGTAACCGCCGTGAGCTGAAGCGGCTCCTTCACCCAATAAGCGCCAATAACGGCATTGCCGTTAGGCTTGACACGTTTGCCTTCCTTGAATTCAAACGTTTGTATCCCTTTGCCGCCGCGGCTTTGGGTTGGATAATCCAGCAGCAGGGAACGTTTGCCGTAGCCCAGGTCGCTGACGACCATCACTTCGCCTTCATCGCCATTCAGCAATAAGGCAGCTGTCACTTCGTCTTCGTCACGCAGCTGGATGCCGCGAACACCGGCCGCCACCCGGCCCATCGTTCCCACTTCCTGTTCATTAAAGCGGATCGCCATGCCAAGTTTGGTCACCAGCATTAAGTCTTTGTCGCTTCGGCTTTGATTCACCGAAATAATTTCATCATCAGCGCCGACCTTGCAGGCCGCCACAGCTGAAGAACGTTTTGTCTCGTATTCGCTAAGCAGCGTCCGTTTCACCTGCCCGCGTTTGGTCACAAACACAAGGCTCATATCCGGCTGGTCGAAATGGCGCACCGGAATTACGCTGACAATCCGGTCTTCTTTCGTCAGCGGGATGACGTTAACGATGGCGGTGCCGTTATCCTTCCATTTGAACTCCGGTATCTGATGCACCGGAAGCAGGAAATATTGGCCGCGCTGCGTAAAGATCAGCAGATTCTCCAGCGTATTGACGCTGTGAATAAACTTGATATAATCGCCTTCCTTGACGCCTGCGCTGCCAATCTCGCCGCCGGAGCGGGTATAGGACAACATGCTGGTCCGTTTGATATACCCTTCGCCGGACAGAGTCACCAGCACATCTTCCTGGGTGACCATGACCTCCAGGTTTACCTTCAGCTCTTCCACTTCGCCCTGAATCACCGAACGCCGGTCAATCCCGTATTTGTCGCGAATTTCGACCAGTTCCTTTTTGATCACCGAAACGAGCTTTTTATCGCTGTTCAGAATCGCTTCAAGCGAAGCTATTTTCTTCTGCGTTTCATCCAGCTCTTTCTGAAGCTGCGTGATCTCCAGATTGGTCAAGCGGTACAGCTGGAGCGTCAGGATCGAATCCGCCTGCCGTTCGGAGAAGCCGAACATCCACTGCAAATTGTTCTGCGCATCCTGCCGGTTCTTGGAGGCTTTAATTGCGTCGATCACTTCATCCAAAATGTTCAGCGCTTTGACCAATCCTTCGAGTACATGCGCCCGGTCCTGGGCTTTCTCCAGTTCAAATTGCGTCCGGTGGGTCACCACCTCGCGCTGATGCGCGATATACGACTGCAAAATTTCGCGAACGCCAAGCTGGCGCGGCGCTTTATTAACGATAGCGACCATATTGAAGTTGTACGTCACCTGAAGATCTGTTTTCTTAAGCAGATAAGCCAGAATCCCGTTGGCATCGGCGTCTTTTTTTAATTCAACGACGATCCGCAGGCCGGCACGTCCGCTTTCATCGCGGACTTCAGCAATGCCTTCTACCTTCTTCTCCAGCCGGATATTCTCCATGGCGGTTACCAGGCGGGATTTGACCACCTGATAAGGGATTTCGGTAATAACGATCTGCTGCTTGCCGCCGCGGACCGTTTCAATTTCCGTTTTGGAGCGGATATAAATCCGTCCTTTGCCCGTTTCATAGGCTTCACGGATGCCCTCTTCTCCCATGATAATCCCGCCGGTCGGGAAATCCGGGCCTTTGATGATCTGCATCAGCTGCTCCAGCGTGGTGTCCGGTTTCTCCATCAGCTCGATGCAGGCATCGATCGTTTCGCGGAGATTATGCGTCGGAATTTCCGTAGCAAAGCCGGAGGAAATGCCGCTTACCCCGTTAACGAGCAGGTTTGGAAAACGAGCCGGAAGCACCACCGGTTCTTTCGCCGTGTTATCGAAATTGTCCTTGAACAGCACCGTCCGTTTCTCGATGTCACGGAGCAGTTCAAGCGCAATCGGCGAAAGCCGGGCTTCCGTATACCGCATAGCCGCAGGCGGATCATCGTCCTGTGAACCCCAGTTGCCGTGTCCGTCCACCAGAACATGCGCCATCTTCCATGGCTGAGCCATACGCACCATGCCGTCGTAAATCGACGAATCGCCGTGAGGGTGATAGTTACCCATCACATCCCCGACCGTCTTCGCGGATTTGCGGTACGGCTTGTCCGGCGTGTTGCCCGAATCGTACATCGCGTACAAAATCCGGCGCTGAACCGGCTTAAGCCCATCCCTTACGTCCGGAATTGCCCGGTCCTGAATGATATATTTGGAATATCTGCCGAACCGGTCGCCAACAACCTCTTCCAGAAAGGCCGGCAGAAAATTCTCAAGCGTTCCCATGACCCATCACCTTCTCATTCCTCAAACTCTGTGAAATCTACATTCTCAACGATCCAGCGCTTACGAGGCTCAACCTTGTCCCCCATCAGCGTTGATACCCGGCGTTCCGCTTTGGCTGCGTCTTCGATTTGAACCTGCAGCAGAGTCCGCGTTTCCGGATTCATGGTTGTTTCCCAAAGCTGATCCGGATTCATTTCCCCGAGTCCTTTGTAACGCTGCAGCTCAAAGTTTTTGCCAAATTCCTTCAAATAGTTTTGCAGCTGTTCGTCCGTCCAGGCATAACGAACCGTTTCCAGCTTGCCCGATTTGCGGGTAATTTTGTACAGCGGCGGCTGTGCGATATAAACCCGGCCCGCATCGATCAGCTCTTTCATGTAGCGGTAGAAGAACGTCAGCAGCAGCACCTGAATGTGTGCGCCGTCCGTATCGGCGTCAGTCATAATAATAATTTTCGAAAAATTGCTGTCTTCGAGCTCAAACTCCGTTCCGATCCCGGCACCGATTGCCGTGATGATCGCCCGGTATTCCTCATTCTTCAGAATGTCGGCCAGCTTGGCTTTCTCCGGATTCATCGGTTTGCCCTTCAGCGGCAGAATCGCCTGAATTTTGGAGTCCCGCCCTTGCTTGGCCGATCCGCCCGCCGAGTCGCCTTCCACGATAAACAGCTCGGTCCGCGTAAAATCCTTGGACTGTGCCGGCGTCAGCTTGCCGCCCAGGTTCGAGCTTTCGCTGCGCTTCTTGCCGGTCCGCATTTCATCGCGTGCCTTGCGGGCCGCTTCGCGCGCTTTGGAAGCCTGAACAGCTTTCTTGATCAGCGTTTGAGCAACACCCGGATTCTCCTCCAGGAACAGCTGCATCTTCTCGGCGACCGTCGCATCAACCGCACTGCGCGCGGATGCGCTTCCGAGCTGATCCTTGGTTTGGCCCACGAACTCAACTTCGGACATCTTCACGCTGATGACGGCCATCATGCCTTCGCGCAGATCCGAGCCTTCCAGATTTTTGTCCTTCTCTTTCAATATTCCCGCTTTACGTGCATATTCGTTCATCACGCGGGTATAAGCGGTCTTAAATCCCGTTTCATGCGTGCCCCCGCCGCGGGTGGGAATCGAATTGACGAAAGAGGCGATGGTTTCGGTATAACCGGCGTTGTACTGCATCGCTACTTCCACTTCGATTTCGTCGCGCTCGGCATAGAAATGAATAACATCATGAAGCACATCCTTGCCTTCGTTCAAATATTCGACAAACTGGCTGGCTCCACCTTCATAATAAAATTCATCGGCCCGGCCAGAGCGTTCATCCTTCAAAACAACCCTTAAACCCGAGTTCAGGAACGCAATTTCCTGCAGACGTTCGGCAAGCGTATCGTAATTCAAGGCAATGCCGTTTTGAAACACACGAATATCCGGTTTAAAAGTAACCTTGGTGCCCGTTTTGTTTGTATTGCCAAGCACCTCCAGTCCTGTCACCGGTTCACCGACATGCTCCTTGCCGTCCTTGCCGACCCAATATTCAAACCGCATGCGATGAATTTTGCCTTCGCGGTAAATTTCAACTTCAAGCCACTCCGACAATGCATTCGTCACGGAAGCGCCTACCCCGTGGAGTCCCCCTGACTTTTTGTATCCGCCTCCGCCAAATTTGCCGCCTGCGTGAAGAATCGTAAAAACGACCTGCGGCGTCGGAATTCCCGTTTTATGCATGCCCGTAGGAATACCGCGTCCATTGTCCAAAACCGTTACCGTACCATCTTTATGAAGGGTAATATCGATTCTGGAGCAGTATTTGGCAAGATGTTCGTCTACGGCGTTGTCCACGATCTCCCAAACCAGATGATGCAGACCCGACGAGCTTGTGCTGCCGATATACATCCCCGGCCGTTTTCTGACCGCGACAAGTCCTTCGAGCACTTGAATATCGTCCGCGTCATATCCTGCTTGTTCCGCCCCGTTCCCGGAGTTAGCCGCGAACAAATCGATTTGCTCGGCCATTCATGCTCCCCCTTTGATCTTTTGCTCGATGTAGGGCTGAGATGGCCCCGAATGCAAACAAATGTTTTCTTAATCCTTGTACATTTTAATTCAATATATCCTGTTTCGTAAAGACAATGAAGGAAACAACTA
Source organism: Paenibacillus yonginensis (assembly GCF_001685395.1). NCBI lineage: Bacteria > Bacillati > Bacillota > Bacilli > Caryophanales > Paenibacillaceae > Paenibacillus > Paenibacillus yonginensis. The sequence goes on from NZ_CP014167.1 coordinate 2,026,373, forward strand.
GTGAAGCCGCCCCCCAAATCGCCAGTACAGCCAGGGAGAAACCAAGCGTCATCCCTTCAATGGGAGCTGGTGTTCCCGATAAATAATCGGTCAATTCCAGGTTGACCATAAACAAATATTTGGCGCTTTCCCACGCGGAGGCCATATTCGTGAGAATACTGCCGGCAATCAAGGCAGCCATCATGATAACGATGCTGGCCGAGGTGCTCCGCACCAGAACGGAGATCATGAAGGCGAGCATGGAGACCACCAGACTGACAAACCAGATCAGCCCAAGCTGCATAAACAGATACAGCCATTGCGGAACCGCATGCACACCCGAAAGGTCGACATCGCTCCCATCAAGCTGAAATCCGGTAAAGACCGGCATCGTAAACCCTTGATACCCAAACACAAGGCCGGAAATGGCATAGCAGATCACAAACGCCGAAGCGACGGTCAGCGAAACGAACATAAACAAGGTGATCAGCTTGCTGAGCAGCACCTTCCATCTCCGGACGGGTTTGGTCAGCAGCATTTTAATCGTGCCCGACGTTCGTTCCGAGGATACAATATCCGAAGCAATTCCCATAATCAGCAGCGGGATAAACAAGGAAGAGGCGTTGTCCATAAACTCTCTCGTAAAAGTAACGCCGCCCGGCTGCTGCGGGTTTACGTCATGATCCAAATAATATTTCATTTGCTGAATATAGATTTGACGATATTTCTTCCATTCATCCGGGATCCGCGAACTTCCAAGCGAATTCTGGTTGTCCGTGATGGCCTGCTGGACGGATCTGCGCCAGTCGTCGCCGAATTTCTCCTTGTTCCGCTCGGCCACCTTCATCTGTGCGTAAGTAAACATCGGCACCAACACGACAAGGACAAGCAAAATTACGTAAAAACGCTTTTTACGGACCATTTTTATCGTCTCGTTCTTTATCAGCGGGAGGAGGTTATTCAATGGTTTCACCTTCCGTCATCTCGAGGAACAGCTGTTCCAGCGTAGGATTAAGTTTGTAAACCGACTGGATTCTGAGCCCTTCCGCCGTAAAGCTTTCCACAAAATCGGCCATCCTGCTGCTTTCCATCTGGCAGATGACCGCATCCGGCGCGATGCCCGCCATCACCGAATCGTCCAGCACCGCTTCCGGCTGCGGGATAATCGGGATTCCGGACCGCTTCAGAAGCTCAACTACGCGGACACGCGGCTCCGCTTCCCAAACGACATAATTGGATTGGTTCGCAATCAGTTCGTCAACGCAGCCAACCGCCAGAACCCGCCCTGAGCTGATAATAGCTACCCGGTCGCACAGCAGCTGAATCTCGCTGAGCAAATGGCTCGACACAAATACCGCCATCCCCTGCTCGGCCAGCCTGCGGATGAAATCCCTCATCTCTTTGATTCCTTTCGGATCCAGTCCATTGGTCGGTTCATCGAGAATCAACAGTTTCGGCCTGCCGAGCAGCGCTTGGGCAATCCCGAGCCGCTGCCGCATCCCAAGCGAATAAGTCCGCACCTTATCATGAATCCGCTGGTCCAGCCGGACCAGCTCCACGACCTCTTGAATCCGGGCGGCATCGACGCCAGGCAGCATCCGCGCAAATTGCTCAAGATTCTCCCAACCGGTCAAATAAGGATAAACCTCCGGATTCTCAACGATAGCCCCGATCCTGGCAAGCGCCTGCTCTGGCTGGCGCCGGACATCATACCCGCAGATTTCTATCGTTCCCTTGGTGGGCTTGATCAGATCCACCAGCATACGGATCGTGGTTGTTTTACCGGCCCCATTGGGTCCCAGAAAGCCAAAAATCTCTCCGGCCAAAACGTTGAACGTGACATCCTCAATGATCCATCTCCTGCCGATTTTCTTCCGGAGATGGCGCACTTCCAAAACGGATTGTCCCGGCCGGATCAGCCCATTGTCCTGGTTTCTCCGGCTTTCGCCGCTTAGCTCCTCCTGATCCAAAAGTTGTCCGCGGCCCCTTGAGGTTTGTTCCCGCATGTCGTTCCCTCCTTTTGCTCCCTGTTAGCTTCAGACCGATTTTGTGGTTTGGCTTCCTGCCTCCGGTCACTTCAGACTCTGCGCAATGCGCTCAGCGATCTGCTCGTAACCGGCGCTGTTCGGGTGAAAATGGTCCCCGGACAAATACGCTGCCAGATTCCCGGCAAACAGGTCGTAGGTCGGAACAAGAAGCGCTCCGTCATACGAGTTTAGCGCTGCCTGCGCTGCCGTATTCCAGCGCGTAACTCCGTTGTTCCCGATCGTTCTCATCTCCTCCAGATCGGAGAACGGGTTATATAATCCGATGTAAACCAGCGTGGCGCCGGGACTGATCTTGTTTAACTGCTGAACGATCGACTTGAACCTTACCGAGGCTTTGTCAATGGATGTATTGAGTTCCGCAGCCGTAGGAAGCTCGCCTCCGTTTTCCATAGCTTCGGCTCCCTGAAACAAGTCGTTGCCTCCGATGGACAGCAGAATGACGTTTGCTTCCTTCAGCATATGCTGTACGCCGTTCTCCTTTAATTCATCCGTTAAACCGGTGGTGAGCAGCCCATTAATGCCCAAATTGCCAAGCAGCTTTACCTCGCGGCCCGGATCCTGCGTCTGAAGCCTTTCAACCGCCCGCTGTCCAAAACCTTTCCCTTCGTCATCCCCCGTTCCTTTGGCCAGCGAATCGCCGATGACGACGACCCCTATTTGCCCCGGAGGGGCGGACGCCGAAGGACCCGGAGAACTTTTTGCCGGTTCCGACGAAAAGTGCGGTGCAGAAGCGGGATTGGCAATATCGTTAACCGCATATATAAAACCGCAAAGCAGCAGCAGGGTCACGATCCCTGAAACGAGACCGACCGCCGCCCAGAGCCTGGAAGATGAACGCATAATAGCCCTCCTGTCTGTAAACTTTTCAGCATAATTGTTAAACTTCGGCCTGTTGGCACGCTTTTCCTTTAACCTTTACTTAACATAATTCTTCTCCATTGAATTTGCAAATCGTTCAAAAATAAGCTCTTGTTCTTTGGTTCTGACAGGCGTATACTAAGAAAAGTAAGGTACTTACGGGTTATTAGCTTAGCTGGTAGAGCAGCCGACTCTTAATCGGCAGGTCGCAGGTTCGAGCCCTGCATAACCCATATTGTGTTTTCTTTTTGTAAAAACTGTTTCTCACTCGAGAAGCAGTTTTTGTTTTTTTTAGCAAAAATATAAGCCCACCTTCCGCTTAAGCTGTCCCCTCGTGAATATTCATGTTTCTGCCCAAATTAAAACACCTTCCGCAAAAGGTTTTGCGGAAGGTGCCTCACAAGCCGATTTCATTTTATAAGATCGCTTATTTCCCGACGAATTCCTGAGACCAATACCCGTTATAGTAGCCGACTCCGATAAGCGTGTAGTTGGGATTGAGCATGTTTTTCCGGTGGTCCGGACTGTTCATCCAGTCTTTCACGACTTCCGACGGCGTTTTTTGTCCTTTGGCGAGATTCTCGCCTGCATACCTAAACGAGATTTTGTAGCTGTCCATCATATCAAATGGAGAACCGTACTTCGGGGAGGTGTGGCTGAAATACTTGTGATTGTACATATCCATTACTTTGTTTTTTGCCATTTTCGTCAGGTTGGTGTGAATGACCAAAGGTTTCAACCCGGCTTTCTGACGGATTTGGTTGACCAGCTTGACCACCTGGGCCGAATTGTCGGCCTGGATCTGGGCGTACTTAACCTGTGCCGTCGATAGGGCGGTAACCGGAGCGGCTCCGGCCTGGCTTGGCCCTATGGCCAACATAGTAGAGAAGGCTAAAGAAACGGCTGTCCATGCTGCTCGTTTGTACCAACTACTCTTACTTCTGTTCTTCTGCATCTTGTCTCTCCTATGCGATTTATTACCAGTGGAACGATGTTCTTGTCACATTTTAACATGTTTTGTCTATCTGGTCATCCCCGAAAATACTCATTTTTGCAGGTTTTTTGTCATATATACCTGTTCAACGACCGGGGTAAAACCCAGGCTCCTCAGCACAAGTCCCGTGAGTGCGCTTCCGTTCTTCGGAAGGTTGGGAATCGTCCGGTTGATCGTGTCCTGAAGGTCTCCGAACGCCTGCCAGACCAGTCCCTTTAGAATCGAAACAGCCTCCGGATTGCCGGGCTCGGCTTCGCATTGATACAGCACGGTTGCCGCGTGTTCGCCGGCCGGATTAAAAATCTTTTTCCAATAGGCATATCCGACAACATGACCCTCCCGGTCCTTCGCCGCGGCTGCTTGTCCTTCTCTCGCGCTTTGCCATTGGGTTTGCCACGGGTTCAAAGATTTATAAAACGGGATTTTGGAGATATGGGCCGGAGGAATCCGGACAAAATCGTACCCTTCCGCTTCAGGTTTGCCGAGCAGCCGCTCGGCGGGGCCCTTCAAGCTTAAATGCTCCAACTCGTCCGCCTGTACATAACCTGCTTTTTGATATAAGGCGATGGCAGGCGTGTTCTGGCTCAGCGCTTCCAGCGTAGCAAGGTGTACGCCGTTTTCCTGAAAAAGAGTCAAGGCGGCTTCGATCAGCTGCCGGCCGACCCCGGTGCCCCGAAACTCGGCAGCAACACCGGTTCCCCCGTTCCAGCCGATTTTATGGCCATCCGCCTCGCGGATTCCGTTCAAAACCAGGCCGGCAGGTATGCCGTCCTGAAAACCAACGATGGACAATTCGCTGGACAGCTCTTCCGCCGCCATCCGTTTCAGAAACGCGTCCGGCGTTGTCGTGGCATCAAATGCGTATCCTTCGAATCCGTCGTTCCAGGCTTTCACGGCCTCTTCCAGGGTGCAGGATTTAAGTTTTTTGATCTCCAGCAAGGATGTTCCCCCTCAATATTCATATATTGACCGCTACTCAGCTTGTTTCGGCATCGAGCGGCAAAATCCTTTCATTAAAAAGCCGGGGCAACGTTTTTACTCCGGAAATTCCGATATTCCGATCCCCGTCATCCCCTGCCGTCTTCGCCCGTTTCGTTTGGAAAAGCGCCGCCTTTCCGGTATAAATTGGGGGAAACGCCCATCATCTTTTTGAAGGCCGTGCTGAAGTAATGCTGGCTTTCGTATCCTACCTGCTCGGCAATTTCAAGAATCGTCAAGTCGGTGGAATTCAGCAGCTGGACTGCTTTCCGGACCCGCAAACCCGTCAGGCAAGCCACAAACGATTCGCCGAGCTCTTTTTTGAGCAGCCGGCTTAGATACACGGATGAAACCTGAAGTCTGTTCGCGAAAGACTCCAGCGTGAGCCCAGGATCCCCGTATTCCTCCAGCATTTGCTGCTTGGCTCTCCGGACGAGCGGCGACAGGTGAACTTCTTGAGAAACAGCGTCCTTTGCCGCACAGTACGCCTGCCTCACGGAGGTCAAATCCCCGGTTACAGGAAGGATCCGGCTGTGCACGGAAATTTTTAAATAGTCCCGGGCTGCCCGTTCGACCTCCAGAGATAACTCCTCCTTCACAAGATCCCAGAATAAAGTGACCAGCATGCCCGTGGAATCCCGAAAAAGCATATGCCGGCAGGATGAGGCGAGTTCGGCCGTGATGTTTTCTAGCGCAAACAGAAGCAGCTGCCGGTCGCTTTCTCTTAGAATGGACGGGGAGGCCGCCAGTTCCGGCCAACGGGTCACGCCCAGCTGAACCGGCCCCTCACCGGGAAGGCCAAGAAATTGGAGCTGCTCCGAAATTTCTTCGCCGGACAAACTTCCGTTGATCCACTCCTGGCCAAACCGGCTTTGGAGCAGCGGAATATTTTTACGGATTTGTTCAGAGGCCTGCTTCAAATATTCCGTTTGCTTCCGGACCTGGTCCAGTTCATTCCGAATGCGCTCAAGCACTTTAAGGAGTTGCTCCCCATTCACTGGCTTTAAAATGTAATCCTCGACCCCAAGACGGATGGCTTCCTGGGCGTAAGCAAATTCGTCATGCCCCGTAATGATGACAAAACGGCAGTCGGGAAGCGGGGTGCGCAGATTTTTCATCAGGGTAATGCCGTCCATAAACGGCATATTCATGTCCACCAGCACCATCTGCACGTTCAGCTCCAGCGCCCGCTCATAAGCCTCCTCCCCGTCTTCCGCCTCCGCGGCGACTTCCATGCCGAGACTCTCCCAGTCTACGGAGTCCCGGATGCCCTCCCGGATGATCGTTTCGTCGTCTGCAATTAATACCCGATATGGAGCCGGTTTCATCCAACCTCACCCTCCTGTTTCCTTTGATGCGGCCCGGTGGAAGGCAGCTGAGCGAGCAGCGGATGCCGGATGGTTACCCGGGTTCCCTCGCCTTCCGCACTCTCAAGCTCGATGCCGGCCTGTTCGCCAAAGGCCAGCCGGAGCCTGGCCTGAACGTTCAATAGGCCATAGCTTTGTCCCGCCCGCTCCGCGGACCCTGCCAGTCGTTCCATCGCTTCAAGCGGTTCTTTCAGTTTTTTGCGCAGCTCTGCCAGCCTTGGCGGCGGCATGCCTGCCCCGTTATCTGCGACCCTTAAGATCAAAACGTCTTTTTCTTTAAAAATATGGATATCCACGCTGCCCGGCCCGCGCCGCGCCTTGATCCCGTGATAAATCGCATTTTCGACCACAGGCTGCAGCAGCAGCTTTAATACCGGGAATTCCTCGGTTTCCGGATTTACGAGGATCGTCACCTCTAGCCGGCCTTTGTAACGCGTCTGCTGAATTTGCAGATAACTCCTAATATGCTCCAGCTCTTCGGTCACAGGAATGATATCTCCGCCTTTGCTGAGCCCGATCCGAAACAGCTTGGATAACGATTCCACCATGCCGGAGACGTCTTCCGCCCCTTTTCGTTTGGCCATCCAGTGAATCGTATCCAGCGTGTTGTATAAAAAATGGGGTTTAATATGCGCCTGCAAACTGCGCAGCTCTGCTTCCCTTTTCTGCCGCTCTTTGGTTTCGTTCAGCTCCATCAGCCTTTGGATCCGGGTCAGCATCCGGTTGAAGCTTCTGCCGAGCAGCCCGATTTCGTCCCGTCTGCCTCCCCGGTAGCGTACCGTTAAATCGCCTTCCTCCGCCACGCTCATGAAAGAGCGCAGCTGGCGGATCGGCCTGGAAATGGACTGCGACAGAAGCAGGGAGGCCGTCAATCCGAACAAACCGACCAAAAACATAAAACAGATGACATAAAAATGGATCTGCCTTACCTCCGCCGCCGATTCCCGGGTTAAAAACACCCCCACCGTCCTCCAGCCGGTAAACGCCGAACTCGCAAAAATAAACTGCATCCTTTGGCCGCCGACGGTCCGGGTGAACGTACCGGTATCTGAGGCACCAAACCAGGAGGCCGGCAGTTCGGAAAGATAAGGAGCGTCAGGCAAGTAAATATTTTTGCCGCTTCTTTCAGTGACCATCAAATAACCGGTTTTGCCAAGTTTGACGTCCCTGGCCGCTTTCGAAACGGCCCAAAGCTTAAGGTCAATCAGCACCACCCCGGTAACCCGTTTGGTTTTAGGGTCCGCCAGGGAACGGACGACCGTAATGACCTCATTGTCCCTGTAAAGCACATGCGAGGCCAAATTCCGGCCGCTCGGCTGGCCCAAGATCGTAAAAATGCCTTCCTTAGCCGCCGCAGCTTTGTACCAGGCATCTTCGGTCAAGCTTTGCGTCTTCTTGGCGTACAGCTCGTTGCTGATGTAATCTCCTTTAGCGTTTACGACCAAAATGCCCGCGATCTCCGGATAAAGTGTCGTGAAGTTTTGCAAATATTTTTTCAGGTCGTACAGGGTCTGATCTTCATTATTAGGCACCTCAGCCGTCCCTTCCGTTCCTGCTGTCAAAGCTTCCCCGTCCCTCATCTCTCCGCTCAGGTCCGGCTTACCGCCCCCCTTTGCTGCTCCGCCGCGGGGGTCGGCCCCCGCGTGCCCGTCCGCAGCGGTTCGGCCTTCCAGAAAAGCCTGAACTTTATTATCGAAACCTATCAAATAGGTGATGTTCTGCAAATTTTCCATGTCATTATCAAGCGTCTGGTTTACTTTGCCGATCAACTGCTGGGTTTGACCCGCCACCTGTTGCTCCACAATCCGTCCTGCCGTCCAGTTCACGAGAACGGACAAGCATAGAGACGGGAGAATGCCGATGGCCAGAAATAAAAGGCCGAGCTGATAACGCAGCGGCCAGTAATCCAGCTTCAGTCTGCGCCACAGCCACGATCGTTCGATCCCTCTGATTATCCGGTTATTTCGCATAATAATCATCCACATTGTCCGGGGTGACCACCGAAATTCCGGTATCGACACGAACCGGGAGCGGGGAAACCCTACCCGATGATGACGGGGCTGGAACCGTTAACCCATGGTGCAGGTGAAACAAATACTGTAAGGACCAATACCCCATATTCCATGTGCCTTGGGCCATCGTCGCTGCAATCGTGCCGTCTTTGATCATATCGAGCGTCCCTTTGTCCGTGTCGAAAGCGATGATGGAAGGAGGTTTGTCCGGCTTGGCACTTTTGACGGCTTCCCCGGCTCCGATGCCGCCTGCGGCTTCAGTCACAAAAATGCCCGCAAGCTGCGGATAGGTTTTGAGGAGCTGCAACGCCAGGCTCCGGGACACCTGCGTGTCCCCCTGATCGTCAACAACGTCTACAATTTTCATGCCGGGATACCGCTGCTTGATCGTTTCGGAGAAACCGCGCGTACGCTCCGCATGATTTTGCTGCCAGGGCTGGGTCAGGATGGCTACCTCGCCTTGCCCGCCGGTCAGCTCGCCCATTTTGACTGCCGCTTCCTGGCCGGCGTTGTAATTATTTGTCCCGAGAAAAGAATACGCTTTGCTGTCTTTGACCCCTGCATCGAACAAAACGACCGGAATTCCGGCCTCCACCGCTTTGTCGATGGCTTGCTGCAAAGGTGGCGTATCGATCGCAGAAATTGCGATTCCCGCCGGTTTTTTTCGCAATAACCTGCTCCAGCACCGTGCGTTGCTCCTGCGCATCATATTGCGTCGCGCCGCGGTATTCGATCGATACCCCAAGCTTGCCGGCCGCATCCTCGAACCCTTTTAAACAGCTTTTCCAATATTCAAGCCCGGACAGAAACGTCACCATCACATAATTCTCCCCGATGTCCCCGCGGAGTCCGTCTCCCCGCCAAACGCCGTTTGTATCCGGATCCTGTTTGTAATACTGAAAGACGTAAGCCAGAAAAGCTAAGATTAGAACGGCGTATACCATAAGCATCTTTTTCATGAAGGCTCCTCCTTCTCGTCAGTTCACCGCTGTAACCGGATACATTTTACGCCGGCATTCCTTGTTTAGAAAAGTCTAATTTCTAGTTTATAGAAAAAAGCCCCATAACAGAAGGAGCAATTTCCCTGTACGGAGCAGTTGCAAAAATGGCTTTCGTCTAGCCGGCCTGGTCTAGGCGGCTCTTTTATTTTTGTTATAAATATCAAAAGCTACGGCAAGCAGCAGCACCAGCCCTTTAATGCCCTGCTGCCAGTCAATGCCCAGACCGATCAGCGACATGCCGTTATTCAACACCCCCATGACCAGGCCGCCGATGATAGCACCAAAAACGGTCCCGATGCCGCCCGAGGCCGACGCTCCGCCAATGAAGCAGGCCGCAATGGCATCCAGCTCAAAGTTGGTCCCCGCTTTCGGCGTAGCCGCATTCAGGCGGGCGGCAAAAACCAGGCCGGAAATAGCGGCCAGCACCCCCATATTAACGAATACCCAGAAGGTCACTTTTTTCGTTTTGACTCCCGATAAACCGGCGGCTTTCTCATTGCCTCCCAAAGCATAAACATGGCGGCCCATGACCGTTTTCCCCATAACAAAGGAATACATCACAATGAGAATAAACAGCAGTACCAGAATATTAGGGATTCCCGCATAACTCGCAAGCATAAAGGTGAAGACATTGATAACCGCCACCAGCAATACCAGCTTCAGCACAAACAGCCCTTGGGAAGAGACCTCGAACCGGTATTTAAGCTGCGCACGCCGGTCGCGGATCTCGTTCAGGATATAAAGCACGGAAAGCACGATGCCCGCCAGTATCGAGACCATATTAGTCGCCGTATTGGCCAGATCGGGCAGGAACCCGGAGCTGATCTTCTGGAATCCGCCGGGAAAAGGAGAAATTGACTGTCCTTCCAGCACGATCATCGTAAGCCCGCGGAACAGCAGCATGCCCGCAAGGGTGACGATAAAGGCCGGAATCCGCACATAGGCGACCCAAAACCCCTGCCACGCCCCGATCAGGGCGCCTGCTACCAAAGAAACCACCACGGCCACCCAGGCCGGAAAATCCCAGTTGACCATCATAATAGCGGACAAGGCGCCTACAAAGGCGGCAATGGAACCCACGGATAAATCAATATGTCCCGTAATAATGACCAGAACCATACCGATTGCCAGGACGAGGATATAGCTGTTCTGAAGAATCAAGTTAGTGATATTGATCGGTTTAACCAACAGTCCCCCGGTCAAAAGGGTGAACAAAAACATGATGACAACAAGCGCGATGATCATTCCATATTGGCGGATATTGGTTTTAAACAGCCTCGTGATGACTTCCATGTTTAACCCCTCCCGATTTAGTCATGTCTTTCATCAAATTTTCTTGCGTGGCTTCTTCTCCGCTAAACTCGCCCGTAATTTTGCCTGCGCTTAGGACATAAATCCGGTCGCTGAGGCCGATGACTTCGGGCAGTTCGGAAGAAATGACGAGAATCGCTTTCCCCTGCTCGGCGAGGGCATGTATGATCGTATAAATTTCATATTTGGCCCCGACGTCGATGCCCCGCGTAGGTTCATCCAGAATGAGAATGTCCGGTCCGGAAAAAATCCATTTGCCCAGCACGACCTTCTGCTGGTTGCCGCCGCTCAGATTGCCCGTTTTCTGCAGCACGCTTGGGGCTTTGATATTCATTCTGCGGCGCATGTCTTCCGCGGCCAGCACTTCTTCCCTTTCATTCACAATCATCCGCTTCGAAAGCTTGCGGAGACCGGTCAAGGAAATATTCCGTTTGATGTCGTCCATCAGGATCAGCCCATACTCCTTGCGGTCTTCCGTCACGTAAGCGAATCCGTTCGAGATCGCTTCATTGATCGTCCGGTTGTGGATCTCCCTGCCGTCTTTAAAGAGCTGCCCGGAAATGTTCCGGCCGTACGACTTGCCGAAAATGCTCATCGCGAGCTCAGTTCGCCCGGCGCCCATCAGCCCGGCGATGCCGACGATTTCGCCCCGACGGAGCTTCAGGTTAACGCCATCCAGCACTTTCCGCTCCGCATGCTGTTCGTGGTAAACCGTCCAATTGCGGACTTCCAGCGCTACCTCTCCGATATTGGCGATGCGCTCCGGGAACCGCTCCGTCATGTCGCGTCCGACCATGCCGCGGATGATCCGGTCTTCCGTGACGTTGTCCCGCTTCATATCCATCGTTTCGATTGTCTTCCCGTCCCGGAGAATCGTAATGGAATCCGATACTTTGGACACCTCGTTCATCTTGTGCGAAATCAAAATGCAAGAAATCCCCTGGCGTTTAAATTCGAGCATCAGGTTCAGCAGGTTTTCGCTGTCATCTTCATTGAGCGCGGCAGTTGGTTCATCCAAAATGAGAAGCTTCACCCTTTTGGAAAGCGCTTTCGAAATTTCGACCAGCTGCTGTTTGCCGACGCCGATATCCGTCACCAGCGTGTTTGGGTTTTCATGCAGGCCCACCTTCTCCAGCAACTCCTGCGTTCCGGCAAAGGTTTCGTTCCAGTTAATGATGCCGCGGCGTTTGCGTTCATTGCCCAGATAAATATTTTCGGCAATCGACAGCTCCGGAATCAGGGCCAGCTCCTGGTGAATAATGACGATGCCACGCTCTTCACTTTGCCGGATGTCCTTGAATCTGCAAATTTCCCCCTCCAGCAAAATGTCGCCTTCGTAAGAACCAAAAGGGTAAACGCCGCTAAGCACCTTCATCAGCGTAGATTTCCCCGCCCCGTTTTCCCCGCACAGAGCATGAATTTCCCCTTGGCGCACCTTAAGATTGACCTGATCCAGCGCCTTGACGCCGGGAAACGTTTTGCTGATGTTCTTCATTTCCAAAATGTACTCGGACAAAATCATCCGCTCCTTTCCCGTTTTCCAAGTCGGCTTCTTCGTTTATTTCAAACCCACTTCTTCTTTGGTGTAATACCCTTCGTCGACAATGGCTTCCTGCACGTTTGCAGCATCCACCGATATCGGATCCAGCAGATAAGCGGGTACAACCGTAATTCCGTTATCATAAGATTTCGTGTCGTTGACTTCGGCCTGTTCGCCTTTAAGCACGCTTTCCACCATCTTCACCGTTTGGGCGGCCAGCTTTCTTGTATCTTTAAAAATCGTTTCCGTCTGCTCCCCGCTGACGATCGACTTGACCGATGCCAGCTCCGCATCCTGTCCGGTGATCACCGGGAGCGGTTTGTTTGGTTTGCCGTAGCCGATTCCTTTCAGAGAGGAAATAATGCCTATGCTGATGCCGTCATAAGGCGAAAGCACCGCATCCAGGTTTTCGCTGGAATAATAAGCGCTAAGCAGATTATCCATCCGTGCCTGCGCAAGCGCACCGTCCCACCGCAGTGTAGCAATCTGGGCCATCGTGTTCTGTTTGCTGCGAACAACCAGTTTTCCGGAATCCATGTAAGGCTGGAGAACCGACATAGCTCCGTTAAAAAAGAAATAAGCGTTGTTGTCATCGGGAGATCCGCCAAAAAGCTCCAGGTTAAAAGGACCCTTGCCTTCTTTTAATCCCAGTTTTTCCTCAATGTACGAAGCCTGCAGCACACCTACCTTAAAGTTGTCGAAAGTCGCGTAATAACTTAAATAAGGCGTATTTCGAATCAGCCGGTCATAGGCAATAACCGCAATGCCCTGCTTATGCGCTTTGCCGATTACGTCCGTCAGTGTATTGCCGTCTACCGCGGCAATCACAATGACGTCAACCCCTTTCGTAATCATGTTTTCAATTTGCGAAATCTGATTTTCCACCACATCCTCGGCGAACTGGAGATCCGTCTTGTAGCCTTTTTCCTGGAACAAACGGGCCATATTCTCCCCGTCCGCCACCCAGCGCTCGGACGATTTAGTCGGCATGGATAAGCCGATGTAGCCCTTTTCCGCGCTGCCTGCGCTGGTTTCGGCCAAATTGCAGCCGGCAAGCATCACCGTCAGGACCAGTGCGAGCGCAAGGGTGAGGACCCGAGAGATTTTGTTTTTCATGTATCTTCCCTCCCGAAACACAATTTTCTTCCCCAGAATAACACTGCGGCTTTTTCCAGTCTTTTCAAGAATCAGACTTTTTTTATAAAAATCAAACTTTCCTTTTTGGGGTTAACGCAAAAAAAGCCGGAACCCGCTGTGCGGATCCGGCTTCTTTACTATTCTTTTGTAAAATCACGAAAGTAAATATGTTATCTTGCTAAGGACGGGCTATCGCCGCCTGGATATGCCTCCCCTCCCCGAGCGGGTGGAAGGTTTTTTGATAGAGGTACGCGGTTTGGTATAACTTCCAGACCCGCTTCCGGTGCCGCCATTTGGGCTGCGTTCAATGCTGCCGCGGCTGCCCGTTCCCGTACCCGTTCCGCTGCCCGCTCCACCCCCTCCGAAGAAACCGCCCGTACTGCCTCCGGTTGTGGAGCCGCGGCGGATAACCGAACCTTTTTTCTCGACCGTCAGCGGCGGCGCCGCCTTTTTCTCAGTGGTTGACGGGGTATGGTAAGTTTGTTTCGGCGCATAAATGTCCCGGCTCGTATAACCGCGGTAACTACCGCCATACCCGCCCAAGCCGTTAAACAAGCTGCCAATCAGCTGAGCGGTCAAATACCCCTGAAGGAAGCTGGAATCGTAGTTCTGTCTTACATAACTTTCCGAATCCACTTCAATGAGCGTGTCTTCCGGGTTACCCGGGTCCTTCTGAAGATGATAATATTCATCCTTGTAGACAAGGAACATATGATCCGGGTCTTCCGGAGACATTTCATCCGGTGTCCGCTGGCCGGCCAGATCTGCAGCCACTTCCGGCACCGTTTCTCCGGCAGCTCTATAAACGTAAGAGCTGGAATTCCCGTTTTGGTTAACCGATTCCAGCGGATAATTCTCTTTGACGACTGAAGGACTGCCGCAGCCGCTCAGCAGGCCGGCCACAAGGCTAAGGATGACAATGATTTTCAGGTATAAACTGTGTCTGTTCTTCATGGAACCACTCCTAGTTCGAGCGGATGACTTGAACATCTCCGGAGATGACTTTTACCCCTTCATACAGCATAAATCTTCCATCCTGCCATTCTATGCGCAGAAGGGAATAATCGTCGGCCTGGAACTGCCAGACATGTTGTTCTCCGCCTTGGAGGAAAGGAGCTCTGCCAAGAACCGTAACCCGCCCCTCAAATTCTTCTTCCAGATAAAATAGTTTGCCGTCCAGCTCAAGCTCCGTCGGCACCTCGGCCGGATTGTCCAGCCGCCCATCAATGACATCATAAAGCGCATATTCCAGCTTCTCGCGTTCTTCAATATGAAGATATTTAATGCGATTTCCGTCCCGCAGCGTAAGCACCACAGCATTCCTGCCAGGATTGCGAACACTGCCCGTCACTTCATAAGTAACAAATTCAACTTCGCAAATATCTCCCGGGCCCAGATCAAGCATACTTTTCTCAGGAAGCTTCGGTGCTTCTTTGGCAAATAAACGGCCTATACGTTTGACTAAATTCATGTTCGCTTCCCCTCTCGCCCGCTACCCTGCGCAGCAGGGGATATCATAAAGAAGGAGAAACCAGAAATCGTTTCCCCCTCAGGTTGCGCAGAACGCAGGTTATTTAGAACGGTATTGTTTGCCTGGTTTATTTCTCGTATTGCTTCAGCAGCGCCGCAAGCTCATCTTCAACGGCTTTGTCTTTGCCGAGCTCTTTAAATTCATCATCCAGCGATTTGGACTTGGCATTAAGTTCGCCAGAAGCTTCGGCTTGAGCTTCCATTTGCAGCATTTTCTCTTCCATCCGCTTCATGCCGGATGCCGCGCTGTCGGCATCAAAGCCGGAGATGGATTTGTTGATTTGCTGCTGGGCTTTCGCAGCGTTATAGCGGGCTACCAGCGTTTCGCGTTTATTTTTCAGCTCGGACAGCTGTTTGCGCATTTCTGCTAGCTTGTCGCGCAGATTGTCGGCGGCTGTTTTGTTCTGTTCGTAATTGGCTTTATATTCAGCAGCCTTCTCTTCCGCCGTCTTCTTCTCTTCGAGCGCCCGGCGGGCCAGGTCTACATTGCCGGCTTTAGCTGCTGTATGCGCCTGCTCGTTGCGGCGGTTCACCAGTTCCTCCTGCTCTTCATAAAGCGCTTTGAATCTCTTCTCAATCGCAATCTGAGCCGCTACCGCTTTCTCGGCATCCTCAAGGTCGGCCTGCATATCCCGGATATATTGATCAGTCATTTTGACCGGGTCTTCGGCTTTGTCAATCATAGCGTTAATATTAGACATCGTTAAATCACGCAGTCTTTTGAAAATGGACATCAGTCAATTCCTCCCATAAATCAAATGTTTTTATGATCATATTTACGTAGAACAACGGATACAGTTTCATTTTTCCACAAAATGATTGAAATATCAAAAACGCGTGCCCCGTATTAAAAAAGACATTATCTGATGATTTGCAGTTGATTTTGAATTGCAAATCCGTTACACTACAATTAGTGATTGATCAATTACAAAATATGCGATTATTTATTCAGGGTCAAGAAAGGAGCTGCCATGGCAAAAAGCAATTCAACCTCTGTGAACAGACAGAAAGATATCGTCTCGGCAGCAATCGAAGTGTTTGCCGAAATGGGCTATTACCGCGCCACAACGGCTAAGGTGGCTGAACGGGCCAGCATATCCCAGCCTTATGTATTCAGATTCTTCTCCACCAAAGAAGAGCTGCTGCTGGAAGCCTTGAAGGTATCCTTTGAACGGATTAACGAAGCCTTCGCCCGAGTGATCCAATCCGCGCCACAAACTTCGCTGGAACAAGAATTGATCGAAGCCTATCAAGACATTATGGATGAGCACCGCAGCGAAATTCTGCTGCAAATGCAGGCCCAGACGATGATGGAACATTCAGTTGCCGAGCTTATGCGCGAATCCTATGCTCAAATCCACGACAATGTCTACCGCGCCTTTAAGGCGGCCGGGCTTGAAGCGCCGATGGAAAAAACCATGCTGTTCCTGGCCAGAGGAATGTTGTGCAACACGGCTATGGCCATCCAGCTGCCTTTGCTCATGAAAATAAACGAATGATTTCGTTTATTTTGCAATTTGGTAATTGATTAATCACTTAATGAATATGCACAAGTAACCGTTCATTTGCTGGAGCGAAGCTTCCTCTTTTGTAATTGATCAATCACTAATTTAATTTAATCTCATTATCTAACCGAAGGAGTGTGTTTTTCTATGAAAAAAGCAATTGTATTAGGCGCCACAGGCGGAACCGGTAGCGCCATAACAGCAGAACTTATCCGCCGAAATATCGAAACCATCGCTTTTGGCCGCTCCGAACGAAAATTAAAGCAGCTTCATCTGACTTTGAACGCCTCTCCCCTCCTCTCCCTGGCTGTTGGAGATGCGTTTGACGCAGAATCCATCATTCAGGCGGCCCAATCCGCAGACGTGATCATCCATTGCGTCGCCGTTCCCTATAACGAAATGATACAAAGCCAGCTCCCTTTAGGCGAAACGGTGCTTACGGCAGCGTCAGCTCTGGGCAAAAAGCTGGTGATCATCGACGGCATTTACCCTTACGGAAAAGCCATTACGCCCCGTGTAAGCGAAACGCATCCCAAACAGCCTCATACCCGAAAAGGCCAAACTAAACTTGCCTTTGAGCAGCTGGTCTTCAGTCCTCGCTGGCAGAATCTTTCCCGGATGATCGTCAGACTGCCGGATTATTACGGCCCAACGGCCAATAAATCCTCCTACCTCGGCATGACGATGGAAGCTATTGCAGCGGGCCGTCCCGCCATGTTTGTCGGCAGTCTGAAGGTGCCCCGGGAATATATTTATCTGCCTGACGCCGCTTATATGATTGCCGAGCTGGCTGCCTGTGAGGAGGCTTACAATGAAGAATGGAACCTGCCCGGATCTGGCATTATTACCGGACATGAGCTTGTACGGCTTGCCCGTCAGGCTGCCGGAATGTCCAAACCTGTGCTGCCGCTGAATAAGCTGCTGCTCCGCATGAGCGGCTGGTTTGACCCTGTCGTCGGGGAAATCGTAGAGATGTATTATTTGACGAAGACGCCGGTGATTCTGGACGGCAGCAAATATACGTCCCGGATCGGGCCGCTTAAAGCTACTCCGTATCAGACGGGAATTCCGGAGACGATTAAGGCCATTCAAGCCGCCAAGCAATCGGCCAGACAAGCAAATTAAACAAGCAGCAAATTAAGCAGCTGCAAAACACCGGCCCCCCGCTATTCAGCAGGGAGCCGGTGCATGTTTTACCAAAAACTGATATTCCAGCAGCTTCTGAACTTCTTATTTCTTCGCCGCGTATTTACGCATATCAAACGCAACTGCAGCAACGATGATCAAACCTTTAATAATCAGCTGCCAATACGGGCTGACGCCGATAAAGGTCAAACCGTAGTTGATGACGGTAAAGATAAGCACGCCTGTTACGACGCCCGGCACGGTACCGATCCCGCCTGTAGTAGAAACGCCGCCGACCACGCACGCTGCGATGGCGTCAAGCTCATACATGTTGCCGTAGTTGTTCGTGGCTCCGCCGGTTCTCGCAGCTTCCAGCACACCTGCCAGGCCGTACAGCGCCCCGGCAATCCCGTAAATCCACAGCAGGTTTTTGGCGACATTAATGCCCGATACGCGGGCGGCTTGTTCGTTGCCGCCAATGGCGTACATGTTTTTGCCCAGCTTGGTTTTATTGAAGACTACCCAGACGATAAAAGCTACAAAAATCGCAATCAACACGATATAAGGAAGGGAATATTCGCCGCTGCCGATACTGCCCGAGCCAATGTCCGTAAAGTCTTTGCGCAGACCGCCGATCGGCTGGGACTGGTTCGGCTTCGTATCGAAATAGAGCGAGTTGACGCCATAGATCGCTACCATGGTGCCTAAAGTCGCAATAAATGGTGGCACTTTGAATTTGGATACGATAAATCCGTTCAGCAAACCAAATAGCAAACCGACAACCAAAGCGATCAGGATCGGAATACCGACCCACAGCTGCGGCAGGTCCGGGAAGAAACGGCGGCCATAGTCGCTGACCTGCAGCATGGAAGCCGAGATAACAGCGGTCAAACCAACCATACGGCCTGCGGACAAGTCCGTTCCGCCGGTAATCAGGATAAACGCAACGCCGAGCGCGATGATTACGCGGGTTGCCGACTGAATCAGAATATCACGCAGGGTGCTGACCGCAAAAAAAGACGGGTCATAAGCAGTGATTGCGATCAGCAAAACAACAAGCACGATGTATATCGCATTTTGTGAGATTGAGCCTCTTAATTTCTGTGTATTCATCTTTCTGTTTCCTCCTTCTCCTGCCCTAATGCTGGGCTGCCAAACGCATAATTTCTTGTTCTGTTGCTTGTTCTCTATCCAGAATGCCGGTCAGACGGCCTTCGGACATGACCATGATGCGGTCTGACATTCCCAGCAGCTCAGGCATTTCAGAGGAAATGACGATAATGCTTTTCCCTTGCTCGGCCAGATCCGCAATAATCGAATAAATTTCGAATTTGGCGCCGACGTCGATGCCCCGGGTTGGTTCATCCAGCAGAAGAATGTCCGGATTGGTCAGCAGCCAGCGGGCGAGCAGCACCTTCTGTTGGTTGCCGCCGGACAGATTCATGATCAAAGCTTTCATATTCGGCGTTTTGGTCCGCAGCTTCTCGATCTTCTCATTGACCTCCGCTTTCTTCTTGCGTTCATCAAGCAGCATATACGGGGTCACGTAAGCATCAAGATTAGCTACGGCGCCGTTCTCGTGCACGGATAATACCGGCAGAATCCCGGTTGCCCGCCGTTCCTCAGTAAGCAAAGCCATGCCGTATTTCTTGGCATCGCCCGGCGATTTGATTTTGACCTCTTTGCCATGGATAGAGATCGTGCCGGACGAAATCTCGCGAAGACCAAACAAGGCTTCCACAAGCTCCGTCCGCTGCGCCCCGACCAAGCCGCCGATCCCGAGAATCTCGCCTTTGCGCAGCTCGAAGGAGATGTCTTTGAACGATTTCGGATCGACCGAGGTTAAGCCGGTTGCTTTGAGAATGACCTCGCCCGGATGGTTGTGGCGCTCCGGGAAACGCTGCTCCAGATCCCGGCCTACCATGCGGGAAATGATCAGATCGGTGGTCATTTCTTTAGCCGGCCAGGTGCCGATTTTTTTGCCGTCGCGCATGATTGTCACTTCGTCGGAGATCCGCAGAATTTCTTCCATCTTGTGCGAAATATATATGATCGACACACCGTTGCTGCGCAGCTCGTTAATAATGCGGAACAGATGCTCGACTTCGACGCTGGTCAGCGAGGAGGTCGGCTCATCCATCACGATAAGTTTCGAGTTGAACGAAACGGCTTTGGCGATTTCAATCGATTGGACTTTGGATACAGACAGCTTGCCGACAAGAATATCGGGGTCGATGTCGATATCCAGCTGCTTGAACAGTTTGATGGTATCCTCGCGCATTTTCTTATGGTCAATAAATTTAAGCGGTCCCTTCGTCGGGAAACGTCCGAGCCAAATATTTTCCATTACGCTGCGGTGAGGGATCGGGTGGAGCTCCTGATGAATCATGGAGATCCCGTACTGCAAAGCTTCGCTTGAATTGTTGATGACCGTCTTCTGTCCATTCAGCAAAATTTCACCGTCGTCCGGATGGTAGATGCCGAACAGGCATTTCATCAGCGTTGATTTGCCGGCGCCGTTCTCGCCCATAAGGGCGTGAACGGTACCGGGTTTGACTTGCAGAGTAACGCCATCCAGCGCTTTAACGCCGGGGAACTCCTTTGTGATGCTTTTCATTTCAAGCCAATATTGTTCTTCAGGCATGGTTACTCCACTCCCCACTTATTTCGCGTCGTCTATATTGTCTTTCGTGATTTTTTTATAAGGGATCCAAACGTATTGGTTGTCGGTAATATCAAAACCTACGCTGTCTTTGGTAATTTCTTTGCCTTGAGCGAGCAGGGAAGCCAGCGTGATTGCCGCTTTGCCTTGGTTTTTAGCATCGTTGAGAACGGTGCCGAGCAGCGTGCCTTCCTGCAGCGCCTGCACCGCAGGAGCTGTAGCGTCAACGCCTACAACCGGCATGTACTTGTCGCCTTTGAAATAACCGGCGGCTTTCAAAGCTTCGATGGCGCCGAGGGCCATATCATCATTATTGGCAAAAACGGCTTCGATCTTATCACCGTTGGAACCCAGGAAAGCCGCCATTTTGTCCTGGCCTTTCACGCGGTCCCACATCGCTGTATCTTCAGCCAGCTTCTCTACCTTAATTCCTGCGTCTTCCAAAGCTTGGATGGAATATTTCGTGCGCAGCTCCGCATCCTGGTGTCCTGGTTCACCTTTCAGCATGACGTATTGCAGGACGCCGTCGCCGTTCTTGTCGGCTTCAGGATGTGCTTTCCAGTAATCGGCTACGATTTGGCCGGACAAGGTGCCGGATTCTTCCGCTTTCGCGCCCACATAATAAACTTTATCCCATTTCTTCATATCTTCCGGCATCGGTTCGCGGTTGAGGAACACGACCGGCACGTCTTTGGCTTTCGCTTTGTCGATAATAACGCCGGCTGCGGTACGGTCTACCGGGTTAACGACCAGCGCTTTATCTTTTTTGGTAAGGAATTGATCGACCTTGTCGTTCTGCGTTGCCTGCGAGTTCTGGCTGTCTACGATGTCCACTTTGGCAATGCCTTTCGCGGAATCCTCAATCGCATTGCGGACACCTGTCATAAAGGTATCGTCAAATTTGTAAATCGCAACGCCGACTTTCGGTTCGGAGCTGGAGCCGCTGCTGTCCGAATTGCCGCATCCTGCAAGCGCTCCCCCGAGCAATGTTGCTGCCGCCAATACGCTAACCATCTTTTTCATAGATTGACCTCCTGATTATATAACTGATATTTACCCCCGCATCCGCCTATTGGATACGCTTTCATTATGGGGTTTCGAATCCGTTTTGCGAATTAAAAATTCTGAGATGTTTTATCAAAATTCTAATGAAGTACGACTAAAGTACGATTTTTTTCGAGAAAAAAAAGCGGCAAACCTTTTACGGCCCGCCGCCATGAAATACGTCTCTTCAAATTGCCCAATTCTATTTCACAAATGGAAACAACAGCTTCTGATTCTCCGGCCAGAGCATGTTCTCCAAGTCAATCACCTTAATCCCGGTATCGTACCTCTCCTCCACACTTTCCCCACGAGCCGCTTTCAAAGCGGTAACTACAGCCAAATAGCCGTTGCTGAATGCGTTCTGTACCACCATTGCCTGAACCTTCTTCTCCTGCAGCAGCTCCAGCATCTCCGGCGGATTATCAAAAGTAATCAGCTGAAGATGGGCAGCCGCCCCCGATTCGTTTACGGCTCTGCCGACTCCAATTGAGGCTTCGGCATTCATCGCTACGATTCCGTCTAGACTGGGGAACCGCTTTAGCATCTCCAGCGTCAGCCGATATGCCAAAGCTTCGTCCGATCCGCAGTATACCGTATCCACGATTTTAACCCCCGGGAACCGGGCCGCATAATCCGTGAAACCTTCTTCACGCTGATCGGCATTTCTGGCTCCTTGGACAAAATTGACGATGCCGATCTGGGCTGACGGTCCTGTCAGCTTAATCAGCCGCTCCGCCGCCTTTTGCCCTGCTTCATAGTTATTGGCCCCGATATAGGATTTCACCTTGGTCGAAGCGACCTCGGAGTCCATGGAGATCACCGGAATTCCCGCGTAAGACGCCCGGTCCGTGACCTGGGCAAGGGCCATATAATCGGTAGCCGACAAAATAATGGCGTCCGGTTTCTCTTTGATCGCTTGCTCCATCTGGCTGATTTGGCCGGCTATATCATTTTCATTCTCGGGCGCGCTGAACTTGAAATTCACATTATATTCCTTGGCCGCTACTTCAGCCCCCATCCGAACCGTATTCCAATAGTCTCCGTGATCCATCTTGACAATCAGATCAATGACCGGCTCCTTGCCTTCTTTCCCCAGCTCGCCGTTTTCGGAAGAGCAGCCGGCCGTAACCAGCAGCAGGCAGACGGCAGCCAGCAGCCAATTTTTGTGTCTACTCACCGCTATCCCTCCATGGTTTCTTCCAGCTTAACGGCCGGAAGCGTTATAGTGACTGCAGTCCCTTCCTCCAGCTCGCTTTCATAGGAGAGGCCGTAGTCCGGCCCATAATACAAGCGGATTCTTTCATGCACGTTGTGAACGCCGACCCCCGAGCCGCTTCCTTTTACCCGTTTCTCCCCGCTCAAAATACCCTTCAGCACCTCTTCCGTCATCCCGATGCCGTTGTCCTGCAAAGTAATGATCAGCTGATCGCCAGCGACCTGGGCACTGATGCGGATATGGCCGGTTTCGGCCAGCACCTCGATGCCGTGGTAGACGGCATTTTCAGCAAGCGGCTGCAGAATCAGCTTCAGGCAAGAGCAGCCCAAAGCCTCCTCGCTGGCTTCAATCTCGAACTCAAATTTATTCTTGAAACGAATCTTCTGGATGACCAGATAATGTCTGACATGCTCCAGTTCGTCGCGCAGCGGAATGATATTGTTGCCTTGACTCAAGCTGATGCGGAAAAACTTCGACAGCGACGTAATCGTCGTAACCACCTCGTCACTCCGGCCCATTTCGGCAAGCCGGGTCATGGCATTCAGCGTATTGTACAGAAAATGCGGATTGATCTGCGCCTGCAGCGCGTCCAGCTCGCTCTTGCGTTTCGCTTCCTGCTCATGGATGATCTGATCCATCAGCTCGCGAATCCGCCGAAGCATCAAATTAAACCGCTTAAACAGCTGTTCAACCTCATAAGGACCGCTTACCGGCACCAGCGCGCGGAAATCACCGCTTTCGATCCGTTTCACCGATCGTTCCAGCTTGCGGATCGGCTGGGCGATCTTATAAGACACCACTACCGAAATCAGCAGCACCAGAGCAATAGCAATGATCAGAAACCGGAAAATAAACGTGTTCAGATCCTTTTTTGTTGTCATGATCTCATCGGCATAAGAAACGCCGACCACCCGCCAGCCGGTCGGATTGACGGTCTTGATCGTAATGATCCGCTTCTCGCCGGTTGATTCATCTTCATAGGAACCGTAAGCATAGTTAAGCACCGGCTCCAAGTTCTCATATTTCAATCCGGCGTAAATTAGCTGCTGCTGTGGATGATAAACAATGTTCCCCTGCGGATCGATGATGTAGATATAACCCTTTTTGCCCAGACTGATCCGGTGGCTGAGCTCGTCGATCGTACGGAAGTTCACATCGAGCACCAGCACGCCCGGCTTCTTTTGGCCATGATCGTTGTAAACGATTTGTTTGCTTAAGGACACCACCCAGCGGTACTGCCACTTGAACAGATTCTGGATATGCGGCGGCGAGAACTGCAGAGTTCCCGGATTCTTCTGGGCGGACACAAACCAGCTTTGCTCCTGAAGTTTGGTATTAGGCCTAAGAGCAACGGCCGGTACGTTCAGCACCAGTGATCCGTCGGGTTTAAACAAGGCCGCGGACACCAGATCCGCTCTCGTTTCGAGAATCGTTGACAGCTGGTTTTGTGTCTGTTCGTCGCCCAGCAAGCCGGATTCGTCAATCTTTTTCTCCAATATTTCAAAAATATCCTGAATTCCCCCGACATACAGCTCCAAATTCGAGCTGACCTGCTCAATGATCTGGCCGATATTCAGATAGGTGTTCTCTTCAGCTGATGAGGAAAACTTGTTGTATAACATCAGGCTCGCGATCAATACCGAAAAGACGGTAACGAACATAATGGTTAAGGTTACGATCACCTGGATCTGTTTGACGTGCAGCCTTCGGGGCAGCGTCAGGAGCCACTTCAGTCCGTCTCTCATGCCCTCACGCCGTTCCGATATTCTTTAGGGGATACGCCGAAACGTTTCTTGAAGCAGAAGCTGAAGTAATTGGGATCGCTGAAGCCTACTTTTTCGGCAATTTCGAACGCCTTCAGATCGGTCATCAGCAGCAGTTCCTGCGCCGCTTCCATCCGAATGCCCATTAAATAGCCGACAAACGTCATTTTGGTTTCCTTCTTAAAAATGTTGCTGAAATAGCCGGTGCTGATGTGCAGATGCTGGCACAGCCGGCCAATGGACATATCTTCTTCGGCATAATGGGCTTTCACATAACTTTTGGCTTCTTCCACCAGCCGCCGATACCCGGACTGCCGGTCTGCGGCAATAAAGCTTCTCAGCCTGAGGCAGATGCCGGTAAACCATTCCTTCGCATCCTCGGCCAACGTGAAGCTGGCAATCGCCGCCAGCCCTGTGCCGCTGTCACCGAACACCGCCTCAAGGTCAGCATTATGCTCTTTCGCTGTTTTCACCAGCGTAGTCAGCAGCTCCAGCAGAAACAGCTGGAAATCGCCATAGGACTGCCCCGACCCGATCAACTCGGAAAATAACTCATCCATCATCTCCAGCAGCTCGCCGTCGCTGCCCAGCTTGATCTTACGAACCAGCTGCTGCTCAAGGCTTTCGTCAAACACGAGCGGCCGGTCGGAACGCTGCTCCACATCGCCGATCCAGATAACCTTATTGGTCCCTAGAATCATCCTGTAATCCAGGGCCTGCCGGGCTTCTCCGTAGCTCTCCGGCATCTTGGCCAGCTCGCTGCCGGGTAAACCAGCGCCTATCGTCACCGTCAGCTTCAAATACCGTTCAACATGATGCCGGATCTCTTCCAGCAGCCGCAGATTCTCCTCCATAAACCCGGATGAGCGGCGCTCCCTCCCCAGCATAAGCAGCACCACTTCGCCGGCATGGATAAAAGCATATCCCCGGCGGTGTTTCTCCATCGTCTCCTGCGCGATATTGAGCACGGCAAACTGCTTCAGCTCCACGTTGGGCGTATCGCGCAAAGAGCCTGTTTCGCCGGAAGAATCCGAGAAGTCGGACGGGGACGGCTGGTAAGCTCCCTGCAGTCGGGTCAGCATTCGGTCAAGGCTGATTACAGCGACAGCAAACTGCTCGCCCTCCAGATCCAGCTGATAGCTGCGGCATTTCTGTTCCAGCTCAGACGTACTGATTTTACGAGTCACAATTCCGGCCAGAAACAGATTCTGCAGCATCGGCAGATTTTGCCGGTAATGCTCCCTAAGCGCCTGTAGATTCTCGCGCTGCTCCATTTCGCGGTCTATGCTCTGCTTAACCTTCGTAAGAACCTGCTCCAGATCCTTTGAAGAAAATGGCTTTAACACATATTCGTCAATTTGCAGCTTGATGGCTTTCTGGGCATATTCAAACTCCTCGAATCCGGTCAAAATAATGATCCGTGTTGACGGAGAATATTGCCTGATCCATTCAGCCAGCTGGAGACCGTTCATAAACGGCATTTGAATGTCCGTAACTACGACGTCAGGCCTGGATTTCTCTATCATTTCTGCAGCTTCTCTGCCGTTCTCTGCCGTTTCAACAGAATCGAATCCAAGGGCCGCCCAGTTGATCTGATCCAGAAGTCCCTCACGCACGTCCGTTTCATCGTCCGCAAGAATCAGTTTATACATGTCTGCTATCCGCCTTTCTCATGAAAATTCCGCTTGTTGGACAGCCTGTTTGCCATGCAAACGCTTACCCGTATACCATTCCCGATCATAGCTTATGTTAGAAGAATTGTAAACCTGGCAAATTCATTCTAAGATTAACGTTTTCTATCCATCATCAGCCCCAAAAAAAAGAAAGACATGCAGCACGAGCCTGCATGTCTTTATCTATATAAATGAAACCTGTCTATTAAAGAGAAGTGTCTATATCTATTACAACGCTTTGCTCAGACGGTATCCGTTGCATTCAAAACCTTGTTTGAGGTAAAACGATTTGGCCGAACCCGGACCTCTTTCCGCCTTATACCCTACATGCAGATGGCTGCAGGAAAGCTCGGCGGCGATGGTTTCTACCTGGGCAATCAATCGTTTGCCAAGCCCCATCTTCCGGAACTTCTCATCCACTACTAAAGAAGTAATGACCAGAACCGGCTGCTTCATATCCTGCTTGCGGACGACTTCCAAACCAACCGTGCCAACAACCTCGCCGTCCAATTCAGCTACAAACGAAAATTTCGAAGACTGCTTATCCATCATAGTGAGGCGTTCTTTCATCACGTTCAGTGTTGTCGGGTAACTCAACTGGCGCATCAAAGACGTCAGAGCAAGCGCGTCATTGGAACAGCATTTCCGAATGACAAGCGTTGGTGCACATATCTCACTACTCATTTCAAGACCACTCCACCTTTAATAGATTTGCCGCTGCTGTCACGCGGCCTCGTGCGGTTTCCACATCTTCCGCAGCGCTGAGAGCTACAGCCATTCTCCGTCCGGGTTTGGTTTCCGGCTTGCCGAATACCCGGACCTGCGTGCGGGGCTGTTTCAAAGCTTCATCTATCCCAGAGATGATAAAATCAGTGCCTTCACGGTCTGCCTTCAAGGTTGCCGAAGCGCCAGCAGTCAGCAGATGCACTTCTTCAACCGGCAGTCCCAGAATCGCTCTGACATGCAAGGCAAACTCGGATAAATCCTGAGTCGCCATCGTCACCATGCCTGTATCGTGAGGTCTCGGGGAAACCTCGCTGAATACGATCCCGTCCGGTGTCACAAACAACTCGACGCCAAACAATCCGTATCCGCCAAGCTCGTCCGTCACTTTCCGGGCGATATCCTGGGCTTCCTGCAGCTGAGCCTCCGTCATGCGGTGCGGCTGCCAAGACTCCACATAATCCCCATCCTTCTGAATATGTCCGATGGGCGGACAGAACAACGTGCCCGATACCGAACGGACGGTCAGCAGCGTAATTTCACTGTCGAAATTCACGAAGGACTCTACGATGACTCTGGTGGTTTTGCCTCTCGCTCCTTGTACGGCCGCTTCCCAGCTGGCCGCGGCATCATCAGCGGTTCTGCAGACCGACTGGCCTTTGCCGGAGGAGCTCATAAGCGGCTTCACCACGCATGGCGCACCAAGCTCGTTCACCGCAGCCTGCAATTCCTCAAAGCTGTCAGCAAAACGGTAAGCAGCAGTAGGAAGTCCCAGCGTTTCAGCCGCCAGACGGCGAATGCCTTCGCGATCCATCGTCAAACGTGCGGCTCTTGCAGTAGGCACTACATGATAACCTTCCTCTTCAAGCTCCAGCAGCGCTTCGGTTGCAATCGCCTCGATTTCGGGGACGACCACATCCGGACGTTTGTCGCGGATCAAATCTTTTAGGGTTTCTCCATTTAACATATCAATTACATAACTTTCATGTGCTACTTGCATAGCCGGAGCATGCGCGTACCTGTCCACGGCTATGGTTTTAACGCCAAGGCGCTGTGCCTCGATAATCACTTCCTTGCCAAGCTCTCCGCTGCCCAGCAGCATCATTGTCTTGGAGTGTGCATGAAAAGGAGCACCCCACATCGGCCCTAAAACCCCCTAATGATAATCTGTCGTCTATCATCTATTTTCGGGGTTTCTTGTCCAGAATGCAAGAGTGCTCTTTAAGAAATTTACAAACTTTTCGACATCGTTTTACAAAAAAATGGCTAAAATTTTACGCATTCCCATTAATTTCTTTACAGGAACCGGAACTGGGCTTCGATAAGCCCATTATATATGCCATTTTTGGCAATAAGCTCCTTGTGATTACCCTGTTCCTTAATTTCGCCGTGATCCAGCACGATGATCTTATCAGCATGACGAATCGTGGACAACCGGTGCGCAACGATAAAGGAGGTTCTTCCCTGAAGCAGCACCTTGAGCGCCTCCTGGATTTTGAGTTCCGTCTCCGTATCGATGCTGGCCGTTGCTTCATCCAGGATCAGAATCCGCGGATCCGCCAGAAGCGCGCGAGCAAAGGACAGCAGCTGGCGCTGCCCCATCGACAGGGCGCTGCCCCGTTCTTCTACTTCCGTATCATAGCCGCCCGGCAGCTTCTCGATAAACTCATGGGCATTAACCGCCCGGGCCGCCTGCTCGACTTCCTCGTCGGTAGCGTCCAGCCGTCCAAACCGGATATTGTCCCGAATCGTACCCGAGAAAATAAACGTATCCTGCAGCACGATGCCGATCTGCTTGCGCAGGCTTTGAACGGTTACATCTCGGATGTCATATCCGTCAATCGTGATTCTCCCGCTGGTAATATCATAGAACCTGCCGATGAGGTTGATGATTGTACTTTTGCCTGATCCCGTATGGCCGACAAGAGCGATCGACTGTCCGGCCTTGACGTCAATGTCAATGCCTTTAAGGGCTGCGCGGCCTTTCTCGTATTCGAAGACCACTTTCTCAAACTTGATATCTCCCAAAATCTGCGGCAGAGGAGTCGCTCCCGGTTTGTCTTTGATCATCGGCTCTTCGTCCAGATATTCAAAGATACGTTCCGAGGAAGCCATCGCCACAAGCAGCTGGTTGTACATTTGGCCCAGACGGTTGATCGGGTCCCAGAAGTTGCTGACATAGCTGCTGAACGCTACCAGCAGACCAACGGTAAGCTGGCCTTCCGAAATCAGGTAAGCTCCAAGCCAGAACAGAATCAGGGTTCCGAGCCCGCCTGTAATTTCGATAATCGGCCCAAACGCCTGGTTCATGGCCGAGGCTTTGTCCCACGATTTGCGGCTGTCCAGATTCATGCGGTCGAAGAACTTCATATTCTCCTGTTCCTGCGTATAAGCCTGGGTGACCCGAATCCCTTGAATGGACTCATTCAAATGGGAGTTGATGCGGGAGTTCTTCATCCGCACGTCCTGCCAGGCAACCCGGATCTTCTGACGCAGCTTGGTCGAAACGAAGAACATGATCGGCACGGTGACCATAACCGCTAGACCAAGCTTCCAGTTGATCAGCAGCAGGATGACGACGATGCCGATTAGCTGAACGCAGTCGATCATCAGGTTGACAACCCCGTTCGTGAACAGATCCTGCAGCGAGTTAATGTCATTGGTTATGCGGACAAGGACAGAACCCGCAGGCCGTTTGTCAAAAAAGTTAAACGACAGCTTCTGAATATGCTTGAACAAATCGGAGCGCAGATCGTAAATGACTCTTTGACCGATGATGTTCGTGTATTTGATCCGGTATACACCCGAAATCCATTGAATCAAGTATAAAACAATGACCGTTGCTGTAAGGGTATATAACAAGGTTAAGCTTGTTTGGCCGTCTTCCGGTGCAATCGCTTTGTCGATAGCCATACTGGTCAGAAAAGGCACCGCCAGCTTGGTAACCGTTCCAAGCACCATCATCACCAGCACTAATGGCAGCATCTGTCTGGCATAAGGTTTCATATAACCAAACAATCTGGCGAACTGCTTCCAGTCGAACGCTTTGTCGATGACGTCATCATCCTTGTAGACAAAACGGTCCTGAGTTACGGCTCCGGCTGCAGCCTGACCGCTATCCGGGGCGGGTGAGCCGTTTGGTTTCTGTTTT
Source organism: Paenibacillus yonginensis (assembly GCF_001685395.1). Taxonomy (NCBI): domain Bacteria; kingdom Bacillati; phylum Bacillota; class Bacilli; order Caryophanales; family Paenibacillaceae; genus Paenibacillus; species Paenibacillus yonginensis. Next base: position 2,055,990 of record NZ_CP014167.1, read on the forward strand.
GGATCGTTACTCATCTGCTCACTCCCTCTCCCCGGCGTTCACTTTCGCCAAATAATCCGCATATTGTATCCGGTAAACATCCTGGTAAGCGCCCGGAACCTGAATCAGTTCCTCGTGTTTACCGCGCTGCACGACACGTCCCTGATCGAGCACCATGATTTCATCCGCATGGCGGAGCGAAGAAATCCGGTGGGCGATGATGAAGGTGGTGCGGCCTTTCATAACCTCCTGGAAGCCGGACTGGATTTCATGTTCGGTCTCCATGTCTACCGCACTGGTCGCATCGTCAAGCACCAGAATGCGCGGATTTTTCAGCAGGGCTCTGGCGATCGCAATTCTCTGCTTCTGCCCGCCGGATAATCCCATACCGCGTTCTCCGACAACCGTGTCATAGCCGTCCGGCATTTCCATAATAAAATCATGGGCTTTGGCCAATTTGGCCACCCGGATGACTTCTTCCATCGGCACATTGTTCATCCCATAAGCGATGTTGTTGCGGATGGAAGAGGAGAACAGGAACGTTTCCTGGAACACGGTGGCAATTTGCGACCGCAGGCTCTGTACGGCGTACTCACGAAGGTCGATACCGTCCAGCTTGATGGAGCCGCTGTTCACGTCATATGCGCGCATCATCAGCTGAATAATCGTTGATTTCCCTGAACCCGTACCGCCCAGGAAGCCGATGACCGAACCCGGTTTGGCATCAAAATTGATATCCACAACAGCCGGCATCTTGTTGCCATAAGCAAACGTAACATGGTCAAAGGTAACGTGTCCTTGCACCTTATAGCTGTCCAGCTCGATCGCATCTTCCTTATCCACCACATCGATCGGCTGGTTCAGCACCTCCAGCACCCGTTCACCGGACGCCTTGGACTGCGTATAGTTATTGATATGGAACCCGAGGCCCCACATCGGGCCAATGATGTACCAGATCAAGCTGAAGAAAGCCACCAGCTCGCCGATGCTCATTTTGCCGTGAATAACCAAAGAACCTCCAACACCCAGCAGAATTGCCACACTGACCGAAGCCAGCAGCTCCATCACCGGGAAGAACTTGCTCCAAAGAGAAGAGGCGAAAATCTGATTCACCTTATAACGCTCATTCCGGTGAGAGAACTTGTCGACCTCATAGTCTTCTCGCGCAAAGGATTTAACAGTTCTTACGCCCGTAATATTCTCCTGAACAGCCGTGGTCAGGGAACTGAGCGCAAGTCTCATCTCCTGGAACGCCGGGTGAATCTTCGATTCAAACCGCAGGGCAACCGCAGCCAGAAAAGGCATCGAAACGAGCGTTACCAGGGTCAGCTGCCAATTGATTGAGAACATCATCAAACAACCGAACAGCACCATAAAAAATACGTTCAACAATTGGGCAAATCCAAAACCGATAAAGTTGCGAATCGCTTCCAAATCCCCTGTGAGGCGGGACATTAAATCGCCGGTTTTGGCTCTGTCGTAATACCGGAAAGATAGAAATTGCAGCTTCTCATAACAGGCATTACGCAGCTTATAAGCCAAATAGTTGCCCAGGCGTCCGCCAAAGAAGCCGTGAGCGAACTGAAGTAACCCTTTGAATATAACAACGATAAGTACAGTGATGGCGAGCATTGGCACCCTCTTGAAATCCCCCGGCACAATCGCGTCGTCAATCAAAATCCGTAACAGGTTGGGGGTTATCAACCCCACTGCAGTAGCGGCGGCCAAACATAGAATTGAAAGAACGAGATAACTCATCCTCTCCTGATAATATCGCCGCAGTTGCCTGAGAACTTCCATGTCTCTCCTCCTAAAAGTTTTGTTAAGCGAGGTGTTTAGCCGAAGCGGACAAAACTTGCTTCGAAAGCCTACACTTAGTTTTGTTAAGCTGCCGAGCAAGCATGAATGACCATCAAAAGTTTACTCCTCCTGCTTAAAGCTAATCCGGAATCCAACCTCTCCCACTCAGCGCTCACGTCCGAAAAGCACAACCGCTGCTTCCCGGCTCCCTTTTTGTCTTCGCTTCAGTTTCTTCATTCATACGTTTTAATTCATCGGATAAACAGGTTTCCTCCTTCTGATGTTTGCTTCGCTTTACTTAGCTTTTAGCAGTTTATCATTCTCATTTTAATGCGGCAAAGGGGAGAAATACGCGTATTCCCCTTTATTCTGGAATAATGCGCCATCAACTAGATATAAAACGTGTTATCACTTATAAAATGCTTCCATTTCCTCGCAATAGCGGCTTAATTGAACCGCTGCAAATTCCCATTGCTTCAGGTCTTCTTCTGAGGCCCCAGAATTTCGGATACTGCTCTCCCATTCCTTCCATAATTGCAGGAAATATTGGGCCAATTCTTCTTGTTTCTCCGCAATAACGTTCAAGTAATGGTGTTTAAAAATCGCCTCTCCTTCGCTCACCGCTTTCTTCAAGCTGAGGACAAGCGGCTTCTCGATCGCCTCGCGGAGCAAAGCCCGGCCGTTACCTTCAAAGAAAGACTTTGGATTCTTGAAATAAGACCAATAAGCGGACGGGGACATATCCTCCGAGCCAAGCAGCCCTTCGGGAATTTGAACCGTATCCCAGGCTGCAAGTTTTGCCGGAGGTGTCAGCGGCATATCAAAAGCCGGGCCGTTCACACGGCACCAGCCTTCCGCTTCCCGCAGCAGCAGCTGTTCTCCTTTACGCTCCAAACGTAGAGAGGTTGCAAGCAGTTCCCTTTCCAGTTCAGCGGAGGTCTGATCCAGCCAGCCTTTAAGCGCAATAGCAAAATTGCGTTTCATCTGGCCTTGCCCCTCCTGAAGCAGAGACGGATGGAAAAACTCTGCAAACAGATCCAGGGACTGAAGCCGTAATCTTTGCACGACATGGAAAAGAAGCTCTTCGCATTCCTGACTCCATTCACGGCGGATGTCCGCATTTTTCAGTACGGCTACAGCCGCTTCAAACGCTTCCCTTTCCTGTGCAAACCGCTCAACCTGCTGTTCCTTGTTCCGCAGCAGCTGATCGGCCGTACCGGTCCATTTGTTCAGACGTTCATTCAGCTGTCCCAGCTCAGCCGCGGCAGCAGCAGCAGCAAGACGGCTGAGATCCTCCTCCAGGAACGTAGAGAAATGTTCACTGAACCGGGCAAATCCGTTCGATGCCTGTTCTTCTTCCCTGACCGCTGCTTTCTCTTCAAGCCTGTGATAAGACGTGAACAGAGAGGAACCGCCCCGGTTCTCTTTCAGCGCCTGATGGCTGGATAAGGCATAAACCTGGGGAGTGGAGATTCCAGCCCCCTTCAAGCCGTCCCGGACATGCTCCACCACCTGGCCCAGTTCTTCCTCCGAGGAGGCCAAGTCCGCCGCATTGACGATAAAAAACATTTTATCCAGTGCAAAACTTCCTTTAATCCGGCCTAATTGGGCCAGGAATTGTTTATCCGCTCTGGAGAAAGCGTGATTATAATAAGTTACGAACAAAATAGCGTCCGAATTTTTCATATATTGAAAGGTGACACCTGTATGTCTGGCATGGATGGAATCCGCCCCTGGCGTATCCACGAGCACCACGCCCTGATCGGTCAGCGGGCAGCTGTAATAAAGATCTATGGAAGCCACAAAACAGGCTTTGGTCTCTTCTGCGGCATACTGCCTGAATTCCTCAAGCTCTGCTGTATGAGCATGCCCCAGCTTTGGAGACATGTCTTCCCAGCCCGCAGCCGCCGCTTTAAGAAAGCTGAAGTGGGCCCGGCCTGAAGCCGGAATTTGATCGGCCTGCAGCTTCTTGACGACAGTAAGCCACCCCGCTGGCTCCCATTCCCCCAGCTGTAAAGCAGCAAACGAAAAGGCAAGATCCTCCTCCATCGCCTGAACCGATTTGAATTGGATATGCGCCGTCTCATGCGCAAATCCTTCTTCCGGCGCCAGAATGCGGCCAATCGCCGCCGTCGTCGGGTGCGGCGATACCGGCAGGACCGGGGCGCCGAGCAAAGCGTTGGCGAACGAGGATTTGCCTGCGCTGAACGCACCGAACAGCGCAACCGTGAACCGGCCGCGGCGCAGCTCCGCGGCCCGCTTGCGCAGCTCCTCCACGCCCGTCCCGAAGGCGGGGTGAGGAGCAAGCAGCCCGGCCGCGGCTTCCAGACGCGCGGCCGACTCCAGCGCGCGCCGCCGCAGCTTGCGCGGCGCGGATGCGCCACCTTCCGCCTCGGCGGGAAGGTGTCCGGCTCTGCCGCCTGTCGGCGCGGACGCTTCCGCGCGGCTGGCTGGCTGGGCCCCCGGCGTGCCGTCTGCGGGCATGCCGGCCCCGGCTGCGCCCGCCGCAGGCGGCGCAGCGTCCTTCACCTCCGGCAGCAGTCCGGAGGTGAGCGTCACCGGCGCGCCCAGCAGCGCGCCGAAGCGTGCTTCACGCGCAGCCGCTGCGGCGTCCAGCTCCGCGAGACGCCGCGCCGCGGGCAGGCGCGCCTCCAGCTCGGCGCGCCGCTCGGCTGCCGCTGCCTGCCGGCGTTCGCGCAGCGGCGACGGTGCCGCAAGCAGCGCCTCGATCACCTCGGCGGCTGCGCGGCGGAATCTGGCGGTTACGCCTGCGGCGACCGCTCCGGCATAACGAAGCGTCGACTCCCCGGACACAACCGCGCCGCTCGGCAGCGCGTCCGTGATCCAGCTCTCCTCCGCTTTCGGCATCCACTCATCGAGCTTGGCTTCCCATTCGTCATCCCAAAGCTCCAGTTCCTGTCCAATCTTTCTCAGCTCCGTACGGACATGCCAATCCACCTGCGCTTCCGTCTGCTCCGCAAGCGTCCGCAGAAAGTCGCTGCTCCGCTTCTCCTTCTCTGCCGCCGTTTTGCTGCCGGCGAACCAGCCCTTGGCCTTGAATCCGGGCGAACGGCTTTCCAAATACAAACCAGCCAGCTCCCGAAGCGCCGGTGTCATCAGCTGGGCATTATCCAGCATCCGTCCAATTTGCTCCAGCTGCCGGGTTCTGTAGCCCTCCCCGTCTCCGTCATCTCCGCTCTGCAAACGTTCAAGCTCCTTTTCCATTGCAGCAACATCCGTTTCGCCCCCTGCCTGCTCCAGCAGGAGCTCCCGCTGCTCGTTATCATCTTCGCGCAGCCGGCGAAGATGATCCTTAACAGCCTGCGCAGCAGACGTATAAGTGCTGTAAGCCAGCAGCTCGCCTTGATCCTCCAGCAAGACCTGCATACTCGCCTTTAAAGCTGATAGCTGATTGTATGGGAAATCCGCCACTTTAAGCGAAGTATAAAAAATTCCAGCCGCCTCGACGTTCCAAACCTCAAACGCCTGCTCCACCGTCCGTTTATAAACGGCAAACGGCAGCTCCTCTTCTCTGTGCTTATCGATCTGGTTCACGACCATATACAGCGGTTTGCCGTAATCGGTCAGCGTTTTGGCAAAACTCAGATTGCTTTCCGAGCCCACATGGTTATAGTCCATTACATAGAAAACCACATCCGCCAAATGCAGCGCCGAATGTGTAGCCATGGCATGTCCGGCATCGTTTGAGTCGACGCCCGGCGTATCCAGCAGAACACCTTGGCTGCCAAGGAACGGCAGATCCGCCCACAGCTCGACCCGCGTGTAATCTTCACCGTTGCGGCAATAATCAGCCGCTTCCTGCAGCGGAACTTCTATATTCCGACTTCCATCGGACGAGGTCAGTACGGCGCGTTCAGCGCCGTTTCGGATCATAACGATGTTGGCGCTCGTCGGCAGCGGACTCGATGGCAGCACCTGCTTGCCGCACAGCTTATTGACCAAACTGGACTTCCCCGCCGAAAAATGTCCGCAGAACGCCACAACAAGCTCCTGCTCCATCCTTTTATGTATTAACTCCCGAATGATCTGCTCGGCCTGAAAGTCTTGTTCCTCATGAAGCTGCTTTGCCAGCGGTTCAAGCCGCTGCAGCCATTCCGGTTGCACCTGATCTGTAATCGGTTTCATAAAAAGCTTCTCCCGCCTTCCTATTTGGCCATGATTCTGTCTAATTGGAAACATTCTCATTTTAACATCCGATTCTCCCTCTCGGGAACCCTGCAAGCAAAAAAGCAGGCCAAGGAAATTCATCCCTGGCCTGCCCATTGTAAGCTTTGTGTATAACTTAGCACTTATACCTTAAAGGCTTAGCCTACGATTTCTGCCGTTTCTTCAGTTGGAAGCAAAATTTCAAACACTTTGCCATGCTGGAAAATCGTGATGCCTCTTGTTCTGTCCTTCATGACCACAACCTCTGGTTTGGCAGACATACGCTCGATGTAGTGTTCAGGTACTTGACCGGAATCGCTGACAACAACGCCTTCCACTTCACGTTCATCATTTTCGCCAAGCTGCAGCGCCAAAACATCCTCAAACAAATCGGAAAACTGCTCAAAATTGTCCGTGTAAACAGAAATACATCTCATGGGGTCTCATCCTCTACTATCAAATATCATTTGGAATTGTTTTCTTTATCATTTCTGACTTTTGCTGTTTTCATACGCTTTTTGCCTTCTCTGCACACATCCAGGAGAGGGCAGACCTGGCATTTCGGATTTTGCGCTTTGCAGTGATAACGGCCAAAAAAGATTAACCGGTGGTGTGTAAGCATCCATTCCTCCCTTGGCACCTGTTTCATCAGCTTCTTCTCTACTTCAAGTACGGAGTCTTTCCAGGCTGCCAGCCCCAACCGTTTGCTGACGCGCTCTACATGGGTATCTACAGCAATTGCGGGCACTCCAAAAGCATTGGAGACTACCACGTTTGCCGTCTTGCGGCCTACCCCCGGCAATTTGACAAGCTCATCGTGTTCGCTCGGTACCTCGCCGCCATATTGCTCCATCAAAATCCGGCACAAATTTTGAATATGTTTGGCTTTGTTCCGATATAACCCGATTCTACGGATGTCCTGCTCCAATTCCTCAAGCGGCACCGCTACGTAATCCGCCGGCGTTTTGTATTTCTGAAACAAATCGGCGGTTACCTTATTCACCGTTGCATCCGTACACTGGGCTGAGAGCAGGACGGCAATCGTCAATTCAAACGCATTGGAATGGACCAATTCGCAGTCCGCATCCGGAAACATGTTTCCGATCGTATCCAATATATGTCTGACACCTGCTACATTCATAAGTTCTATCCTCCCGGCACAAAAAAAATCTTGATACGGGCAGATCCCGTATCAAGACGGTGAATCTTAGAAAATGTTATTGTTTTACGATCTCGACCAGCTTGTCCCCGTCGAAATACAATACAATATTATCATTTTCTTGAAGGCTTTGCACGGTTAATGTCGTGTCTCCTTGGTGAATATATGGATTTGCTCCTACGGAGAAACGAATATTCGTGTCAGAAAGTGTACTTCTCTTGACATAAACCTCTTTCGACACGGAATCATAACGCCAGTAAGTACGTTCTAACGGAGTCAGTACCGTAACCAAGGTTGACCCGTCCGCCGCTTTCTTGACCACTACATGATCCGAAGTCGTTAAGGCTGTCAGCGAAGTGCTGGTTCCCGAATCACGGACGACTTTAACAGCACCCGCTGCAGGAATCGTTGTTACCGATCCGTCAAAGGTTTTGAGTGTCACGGAACTTGCGTCTGCCTGGGTGACTGCGCCATAAGTCAACTTGACCTGCTGAACGTTGGCAGCTGTGGAACCGCTAAAGAGAACGTTGATAAAATCGCCCGCTTTCAGATCCGTCACTTTAATCACAGCCCCATTAGCGTTAAGCAAAGTCGCTTGGTTCACATAAAAGGTTTGGGTCAGATTGTCCGAAACAGCCGTAATTCGGCTGTTTGTCGTATCTACAGCCTTGATTTCAAACTGCTTGGTCGTCTTCACGTTAATCGACTGTACAACATCCTGATTGCTGCTCAGGACCGCGGTAATCGGATCCCCGGCCTTCAGGCTGGACAAGGTAGCTGAAGCCTGGCCGTAAATATAGACAGGCAGTGATGCGTTGGTGAAAGCCAGCTCGCGAGTTTTCCCCGCCGAATCGGTCAGCTTCAATTTCTTGCTCGCCGAATCGAAGCCTACAAAATTTCCTTCATACTGATAAATGACGCTAACCGAAAGGACACGTTTGCCGATATGCGTCAAGGTGATTTTGCGATCCGTATTCAGCAAAGCTTCCAGGCCGGACAACGTTGGTGCTGTACTATTATATTCGACTGCCGTTTTGCCGTCCAGTTCCAGTACATATGGATTATTATCCGTGTCTACGACTGTAAGCAGCTTGCGGGTTTTATCGTAAGAAACCACGCTAACCTCGGACAGCTTCTCAGCCTGGCGGCCAAGCACTTCAATTTTAGTGACCTCTCCATTCGCATTCAGCGTAAGCTGTACCTGATCCCCGCCGTTATCGTCGGCAATCAGATCGGAAAGGCTTGGCGCGGCAATCCCGTCGACCACAACTTGGACATTCTGCGAAATAGGAAGCGGAGTCCCGTAAGAACCGTCCGACTTCTTGTACGTCAGCAGCTTGCCGTTGCCCAGACTGATCAGTGATCCGCTGATCGTACGTTCTACCGACTGAGTCACCTCAAGACTGATCAGGGAGTTGTCCTTGATCGTATAAGTTACTACAGATCCAGGTTTCAAATCGGCAAGCTCCATGACTTGGCCTTGATAAAGAATTTTGACTGTACTGTTTAATACAAGTTTATCTTCGTTGCCGGACTCCTCTTTGACAGTAATCGTCTTGGACGACGTATCTACCGACTCTACTGTCCCTTTCGAGGATTTATTCACGATGCCGGATTTCACCTGTACGATGACCGGCTTCTTGTCTGCCGTAAAAGTTTCGCGTTTCAGCTCAATCGTGCTGTCATTGGACAAGCTGTCCGGTTTGATCGTTTGTCCGTTCTGATCATAAAACACGGTCGCATTATCGTAAGTAAAGGTAACCGGTTCTCCGTTCACTAGCAGAAGCAGACGGCTGCCGCTGAGGGAGCTTAGCAGCGTTCCTTCGACCGTCTCCAGCTGAGGGGTAGGGTCGGTAATCTCCACATAAGCTGCCGTCCCTACCTTGTCGATGACCATCGCTTTGGAATACAGAACAACATCGCTTTGTGCGGCTTTCGTTTCAGAAGCGCTTGTGAAATAAGCGGTCCGGCTGTCCAGCGTAAAGCTGCGGCTTGCCCCGTTTGTGTACAACGTCATTTTTCCATTGCCGATGGAAGTGACTACACCTTCATAGACATTGTCATAACTTTGATTGACATAAGCTTGCCCCCGGCTTAAGAAGGTAGCGATCTGCGCGCGCGTGACCGTGCCGAGAGGATCAAAGCGATTGCCGTCCACGCCGTTCGTCAGCTCCAGGCTCACAGCCACATTGACGTAACCGCGGGCAGCAGCGGAAATGGTAGCATTATCGGCAAAGGTCGTGCCTTTGCCTGCTGCTGATTTCGCTTCGTCTTCACGTCCCAAGGCACGCACCAGAATTTTGGCTACCCACTCGCGGGATGCTTTCTTCGTGCCCCAGGCTTCGCCTGCCGCCGTGGCAGCCGCTTCCTCGTCCGGGTTAATCAGCTTTTCTTTGACGGCCAGCGCTATGTAAGGTTTGAAATAAGCAGAAACCTCAAGCTTGTCAGGCGCCTTGGCGTCTGCTGTTAATTGATCCGTCACATTCATGAAACGCAGCGCCAATGTAATGGCCTCCTGCTGGGTTACGGAATCGCCTGGGCGAAACTTGCCGTTATCGCCAAGGATAATTCCCTCCGATGCCAGCTTGTAGATATGCTTTTCGGCCCAGAAGCCGCTTGCCACATCGCTGAAGAGCAGCGTTGGCACCGTATTGCCCACCGTGGAAGCGGATGCTACAGCATCCGCACCGGTGGTTGGATCCGCTGGATCAGCCGCAAAAGCAGCTGCTCCACTGGTCATAAAAGTTAAAGTCAGCAGCAGCGTGGCTGCTGTACGTTTCAAGCTTCGGCTTGTCTTCTTCTCTTGCGTCATCCTTGTCTCCCCTTTGGCTATTGATCCCTTTTAAACCTAATTCGACGAAACAGGTCTTCCTTCCTGCCTGTTAGTTGCGGGTCATCGGGTGAAGCAGGTCGGCGTGCCCCATTAAAGTTTCGAGCTTTTTGCCGTCTACAAGCAGTTCAATGCTTTGAACTTCATCAAATTGAAACATCGTTTTCTGCAAGGAATCCAGCGCCATCAATTCGCCGTCCGATCCCATGCGCGCCTCGTCCGGCATATGAATATCCAGCGTGACTTCGCCGTTGGCAAACTTTACGCTAAGCAGCTGAACTTTCTCCCACAAGGAGATAAGATCATCGCTGCCGCTCTTCTGCAGTCCTTCAAAAGCCGCTTTATATTTGGAAGTGTTGTCTGAGGCTTCATAGCTGATGTCGCGGGTTGCTTCTTTCAGTTCCATAAAGTCCTTGTCCGCATAATAAAGCTTGATGGATTCGGTTTGTTTGGCATTTGCCGAGACCGACGCATCTTCCGATGAAGAAGGTTGGCCAGACGGAGCTATCGAGGCCGGAGCATTTCCGGCTCCTTGCTGAGCATCTGCGCTTTCTGTAGGCGCGGAACTGGATTCGGCAACATTGGTATTGCCGTTCTCAGCAGGAGAGGCCGCGGGTTTTTGCCCGCAGCCTGCAAGTACAGCCAATAATAGAACACTACATATCATCGTCAAACGTTTTTTATTCACGTGTACACCTGCCTTCACTCATAAATGTCTTACTTTACGCCAAGAAACTCTTTAATACCGGCCACAATGCCTTCAGCAACCTTTTGCTGGAAATCCGCACTGTACATTTTGGCCTCATCGCCTTTATTGCTGAGGAAGCCACATTCCAGCAATACCGCCGGCATCGTCGTTTCCCTCGTTACATGAAGGCTTGACTGGCGAACCTTACGGTCCGGAAGCCCGGTTGCTTTCACCAAATACTTGTGCATGATATTGGCAAAGGTTTGACTGGAGCCGCTTCGCGTGTAATACGTCTCAACTCCGGAAGCGGAGGACGGTCCGCTGTTGCCGTGAACCGAAACAAAGGCATCTGCCTTCAATTTGTTGGCCAGATCGGTACGGTCGGACAACGACGGATAAGTGTCGCCGCTGCGGGTCAACACATAGTCGATATTTGGCTCGTTTTTGAGCAGCTTCTCCACCTTCAGCACAACAGCCAATGTGAAATCTTTTTCTTTTTTGCTGTGCAAACTGATAGCGCCGGGATCCGAACCGCCGTGTCCGGCATCGATCACAACCAATTTCTTCCCGTTGCCCCCAGGAGCCGGATTAGTGGTTCCAGGCGCTGTTCCCTTGTCCAGGTCAATAATAACCAGACCATCATTGGCATTGGTCATTTCGAAGCCTTTGGCATAATTCAGGTCAAGCACAATCCGAATCGTTGAAGGCTGACTGTTAAACAGGGAATAACGGATTTGCGAAACGTCCGGATAACCCGTTACCGGAATCGTCCCGGTTTGATGGCTGTCCAAAGGAAATCCGGAAGCGAAATCCGCAGCGAATTTGACATTCGGCAGATCAATGACAATCCGGTCCGGATTGGTCAATGTCGATGTCTTCGGGCTGACTTGTCCATCTACAGCCAGGATCAGCCGGTTATCGCTGTAGCTGAGTCCGGTCAAGGACACCAGATTTGCGTTTGGATCCGGTACGGATACCGATCCGCCGCTGCCTGAATTTCCGCCTGGCAGCGAGGCGCTGCCGCTGCCGGAATTCGGCGTGGTAAGACTTACGGTTTTGGTCACATTGTTCCAGTCTACCGCTAGTCCCATCTGTTCACTGACAAACCGGACCGGAACAAAAGTCGTTCCATTTTTGGCAAAAGCCGGAGCGGTTAACTTGAAAGATTGTCCATTAACGGTAGCTGTATTGCTGTTCGTCAGCAATGTAATGACATTGCCGGACTGCTGTATGGTTACCGTGCCTGTCTTGCTGTTCCAATCCACATTAAACCCAAGTTCCTCTACGACGACACGAATCGGGATCATTACGCTGTTGTTGACAACCTGGACCTGCCTGTCCGCACTCAAGTCAATCTCATTCCCGTCCAAGAGAATGTGTGTTGCCTTGGAAGCAGCATGTCCTGTTAATGGAAAAGCCAACACGCATAGAAACAAAATGATTAAAAAGCCAAATTTCTTCATTCTTCACCCTTCCATTCATATTTTTGTGGTTCCTGATGAATGCTGCCGTAAGGCTTTGAAACATCAACAGACTCACTAATTAGACGCCATAATCTATCAAAAGTTGCGTAAATTATGGCAATTTAATTGGAACAAAATAGAATGAAAGGTTAAACCCCACAAATGCTTCGATTATCTCTTGTTTATATCCATTTTCAAATTACAAGCCCAAAAACTCTTTCAGCCCCGCTGCAATCCCTTCGGCAAGCTGCTGCTGGAACTCGTCCGAGAACATCGCCGCCTCGTCCTTCGGATTGCTCAGGAAGCCGCATTCCAGAAGCACGGCCGGCATTTTCGTGTTTTTGGTTACATAAAGATTGCCGGTTTTGAGTCCCCGGTCAGCCATTCCGCTGGCCTGGACCAGATGTTTCTGCATGATCTTGGCCAAGGTCTCGCTGTTTTTATTGGTATAATGCGTTTCTATTCCTTTGGGTCCTGGCCCGCCATCCGGGCTCTTATTGCCGTGGATGGAGACAAACACATCCGCCTTTAATCCGTTGGCCAGCGCTACCCGGTCCTGCAAAGTCGGATAAGTATCTCCGCTTCTGGTCAGCACCACCTCAATGCGGCTGTCTGCAGCCAACACCTGCTGCAGCTTCAGCACGGCAGCCAGCGTAAAATCCTTCTCATTGCGGTTGTTTAAGCTGTTGGCTCCTGGATCGCTGCCGCCGTGGCCAGCATCGATAACGATCACCTTCTTGCCGACGGTATCGGTTGGCAGAGACGCCCCAGACTGCGAAGGGTCCGCAATGGGCCCGCCTCCCGGCTGACCGCCGTTATCTTCTACATTTAAGTCGATTGTAATCAAACCGTCTTGGTTGTCGATCACCTGATAGGCTGCCGGACTGGTCAAATCAAGCACCACGCGGACTGCCGCCGGGCTGCTGCTGAACAGGGCATAACGGACATCCTTGACCTTTGAGATCTCCTGAACGTCAATCTGTCCGCTAAATGCCGCGTTTAAAGGCAGCTGATCGCCGAACGTTTGGGAGAATGCCGCGCCCGGCAGGTCTACGACAATCCGGTCCGGGGCGCTGATTGTAAATACGGAAGGCGTTACCTTTCCGCTTACGGCAAGCACCAGCTTGCCTTCGCTGAAGCTGAGGCCCGTCAATTCACCGGTGCTTTTGGAGCCGCCCGCTGCGCCTTCCCCGCCATTGCCTTCAGCTGGCTTAGAAGGGTCAGGCACGGAAACAGGGCTGCCGCCGGATTCCCCGGAGCTGTCCGAACCAGGGAGAACGGTCTCCTGACTGCCGGATACGGCAGAAGTTATGTATACGGTTTTGGTGATGTTATCCCAGCTGACCTCCGCTCCCGTCTGCTCCCCCACAAAACGCAGCGGGACAAGGGTGACTTGCGTTTTGCCTGAACCGGCAAATACGGCAGGACCGGCCATCTTGGTCTCTTTCCCGTTGACCTTCGCTGTCGGCTGGCCAACAATCAGCTGGAGGACCGTTTTGTCTTTCTGGATGGTAATGCCTTGCGACTTATTGTCATAATCGACCATATAGCCCATATTCTCCGTCACCAGACGCAGTGGAACCATGACGCTGCCATTAAGAGTTTCTACGCCGGCTTGGTCTCCAAGCTTCAAATCTTTGCCGTCCAGGTTAATGTGTGTCGTGTTGGACGCCGCATGGCCAATTCCGGGGAGAATTAACAGGAGCAGCAGTAAAAAAGCCAAAAATCCAAATTTTTTCATTCGATTATCCATCCTCTACCGTTTCTATGAATTTGCACCTAATCTTTGAACAGGACGACATATTCTATGAAAAGTTGCGCCTTTCTAACATTTTAACAGGAAAAATTTGCCCTTGATAGACAATTTCCATTATTTACGGCAAAAAAAAATCCGCCGGATGGCGGACATTAGCGAAAAGCTATATTTCTTTATCTTGATAGTGTCGATTCTTCGGATGATTTAATAGCGTTATACTTCACGGGTCATACTTCGCTTAACGGCGGGATCGACCAGTCGATCGGCTGCAAGCCCCGTTCCGTCAAAAAACGATTGGCCGCCGAAAACGGCCGGCTCCCGAGGAACCCTCTGTGAGCTGAAAAGGGGCTTGGATGCGGCGAACGAATCACCTTGTGCCGGCTTGCATCCAGAAAGGCGCCTTTCTGCTGCGCATGGCTTCCCCATAAAATAAACACCATCGGCGTATCCCGCTCGTTCAGCTTCTCGACAACGCCATCCGTAAAGGACTCCCAGCCGAGGCCTTTGTGCGAATTAGGCTGCCCCTGCCGGACGGTAAGCACAGCATTCAGCAGGAGCACCCCCTGCTCGGCCCAATGCAGCAGGGAACCGTGATTCGGAATCGGTGCCCCCACATCATCCGCCAGCTCCTTGTAGATGTTCTGCAAAGAAGGCGGTATACGGACGCCCGGCTGGACCGAGAAGCTCAGGCCGTGCGCCTGGCCCGGCCCGTGGTATGGGTCTTGACCGAGGATCACCACACGCGTGTCCCGGTACGGGGTCAGTTTCAGGGCCGAGAACAGCAATTCCTTAGGCGGGTATACGGTATGCAGCTTGTACTCTCTCGCCAACGCATAGCGGAGCTCCTGAAAATAAGGTTTCTTGATCTCCTCCGCCAACACCTCGTCCCAATCATTGTCAAACATGGTCGTTCCTCCTAACCTTCATGGCTGCAATATAGCCTGACGCAGCGTTAAACCATCACTGTCGATTATGAGGAACGCCATCCCGAATTGTCAATGCGGTCAGTGCCGTCCGCCCAGTTTAAACATCAAGCTTTAGGCAAACAAGCGCTCTTTGTGTTTGGCTTCATAAGCGGTAATCAGATCCTCATGCTGCAGCGTGAGGCCGATGTCATCCAGTCCTTGCAGCAGGAATTGACGACGGTGTTCGTCCAAGTCAAACGTATATTCCAGCCCGAATTCATCGGTGATTTTTTTGTTCTCCAAATCCACGTTCAGCTTGTAGCCTTCATGTTTGGCCGTTCTTTGGAACAGCTCTTCGACCTGCTCTTCGGAAAGCTTGATCGGCAGAATGCCGTTTTTGAAGCAGTTATTATAGAAAATGTCCGCATAGGACGGAGCAATAATGCAGCGGAAGCCGTAATCCTGAATTGCCCAAGGCGCGTGCTCCCGGGAGGAGCCGCAGCCGAAGTTAACACGGGAAAGCAGGACGGACGCCCCTTTATAACGGGGTTTGTTCAGTTCAAAATCCGGGTTCTCGTTGCCCTCCTCGTCGAAACGCCATTCGAAGAACAGGAATTGGCCAAAGCCGCTCCGTTCGATTCTTTTCAGAAATTGTTTGGGAATAATCGCATCTGTATCTACATTCACGCGGTCTACGGGGCCCACAATGCCGTTCAATGTTTTAAAAGCTTCCATCGTTCAATCTCTCCCTTGTTCTTCTGTTAAGTTCCGGTTCGTCAGCTTTCAGCTGACAACTTCCGATTTGAAGGTCCAGTCGCGCACATCCACGAAATGACCGCGGATCGCCGCCGCTGCAGCCATGGCTGGAGATACGAGATGCGTACGTCCGCCGCGGCCCTGGCGTCCCTCAAAGTTACGGTTCGAGGTCGAAGCGCAGCGTTGTCCCGGTTTCAACACGTCCGGATTCATAGCAAGACACATGCTGCAGCCCGCATCGCGCCATTCAAAACCTGCTTCGGTAAAAATTTTATCGAGTCCCTCTTCTTCGGCCTGGATTTTAACACGGCCTGAGCCCGGTACCACAATCGCGGTAACCTTGTCGGAAACCTTGTAGCCTTTGGCGATCGAAGCCGCCGCGCGCAAATCCTCAATCCGCCCGTTGGTGCAGGAGCCGATAAACACGTAATCCACCGGAATTTCCGAAATCGGCGTACCGGGAACAAGTCCCATATATTCAAGCGCCTGTTTGGCTGCTTTTCTTTCATTCTCGCTGGCAAAGCTGTCCGGATCAGGAACCGCAGAAGTGATGTCGGTGCCCATGCCCGGGCTGGTGCCCCAAGTCACTTGCGGAATCAGCGAATCGACATCAAATTCAACTACAGTGTCATATTCGGCGCCTTCATCGGTCGTCAGCTGTTTCCAGGCTTCAACCGCTTCATCAAACGCGCTGCCCTGCGGTGCGTATTGACGGCCGCGAAGATAGTTAAAGGTCGTATCGTCCGGCGCGATCAGACCAGCACGCGCACCCGCCTCAATCGACATGTTGCAGACGGTCATCCGCTCTTCCATCGTCAGGCTGCGAATGGCTTCGCCTGTATATTCAATGACATAACCAGTCGCAAAATCAGTGCCGTATTTGGCGATCACGCCAAGAATAAGGTCCTTGGCCGTAACGCCCGGATTGCGTTTGCCGACGAAACGAACTTCCATCGTTTTGGATTTGGCCTGCTGCAGACACTGGGTGGCCAGCACATGCTCTACCTCACTGGTGCCAATGCCGAACGCCAAAGCGCCAAATGCCCCGTGTGTCGAAGTGTGGCTGTCGCCGCAAACAATCGTTTTGCCTGGCGCTGTAAGTCCAAGCTCCGGTCCCATAACGTGAACGACCCCTTGATCCAGCGTATCCAGATCATAAAGGGTAACGCCGAAATCGCGACAGTTCTGGGTCAGCGTATCAATCTGCTGCTTGGAAATCGGATCCGTAATGTTATATCTGTCTTTCGTAGGCACATTGTGGTCCATCGTAGCAAACGTCAGCTCGGGTCTGCGAACCTTCCGTCCGGTCATCCGCAGCCCTTCAAAAGCCTGGGGAGAGGTGACCTCATGAACCAAATGAAGATCAATATACAAAATGCTAGGTTTGCCTTCTTCCTGGTAAATCACATGGTTATCCCAAATTTTCTCATACATCGTTTTCTTCTGACTCATACTTATCACTCCCGGTTTAAAAGTGCGTCCATGATTCAGGCTGCAGCGGTGCTTCCGATTGGAATCGGGCAGCACCGATAAATTTTTTTTGCCTGACTGATTGCATTTACTATAACAAGGAAGAGCGTTATTTGAGAAATACATAAATACAATTACAGTCATAGGTGATAACTATAAGAGGCCCAAAAAGGCGAAAAGAAGATAAATCTCTTAGGCGTTTCTTCTATTTTGTCATAAAGGAAATTTAAAAAAGAGCTTCCGCCCGCGAATAAGATTCGCAGCAGAAGCCCTTCTTTCTATAATTTCGGCCGTTTATTTCAGCCCTTTAACCCCCATCACATGGTCAAGAGGTATAAAGCCGATCATGCGGCTGTCCTTGCTGTTATTCCGGTTATCTCCCATCACAAAAACCTCTCCGGCAGGAACATCATATTCCTGATCCGGTTCGATCCGCATAGGTTCCTTAATATAAGGCTCGTTCAGCAGCTCGCCGTTCCGGTAAACGTGGCCCTGCTTGATTTCGATCTTGTCTCCGGGTTTGCCGATTAACCGTTTCACATAAAAAATTTCCTGTTTCGACTCGCCTGTCAGAAGCGCAATCAGCGGATGTTCCTTCAGATCATCCCAAAAAGAGCGGGAACGGTCTACCCGGCTGTCTACTATGACAATATCCCCGTAATCGGGTACCCTGCCTAAAGCGTGCGACCATTTCTCGGCATAAATTCGTTCTTTGTCATGCAAAGTAGGATCCATAGAATGTCCGTCTACCTTATATGGCTGAATGACAAAGATGCCGATGATCAAGCTAAGTACAAATGCGATCCCGATGGACAGCAGCCATCCGCGGATTTCTTTCCACACCTTCATTCATACAACCTCCACATTAATCATGGGGCCATTATACCATACTCTTTCAAGTCATGGGAAATCCTGCTCGCCGCCTTCCTATTTATCCTCTCTTGTTAATAGGTTATAATTATAACCAAGCTATTAGTGCCAATCAGGAGGAAACATGGAATTCAGACAACTTCAATACACCTTAAAAATTGCCGAAGAACGAAATTTCTCAAGAGCGGCGGATAAACTTCATATCGCCCAGCCCTCGCTCAGCCAGCAGCTGTCGAAGCTGGAGAAAGAGCTGGGCGTGCTGCTGTTTCAGCGCAATACCAGCTCCGTAGAATTAACCCATGCCGGAGAAAGCTTTGTCGCTCATGCCCGGCGGATTATGGATGCTGTCGAGGAGCTGCGCCAGGAAATGGACGACATCTCCCAGCTCAGAAGCGGACGGGTCGTCGTAGGAAGCATGCCGATTACTGGTTCCCACCTGCTGCCTTACGTGCTGCCTGAATTTAAACAGGCATATCCCGGCATTCAGATTTCTCTGCTGGAGGATACTTCTTTGAATCTCGAGAAGCTGACCGGTGGAGGCGGCACGGACCTCAGCCTTCTTTCTCTGCCGCTTCAGGAAACCTCGCTGGATTATGAAATTATCGGCGAGGAACGGATTCTGCTCGCTGTTCCGCCCGGCCACCGTTTGGCGCAAAGAACCGAAGCCGATGGAGTCCGCATAGAGGAGCTGCGGGAGGAACCTTTTGTGGTTCTCAAGAAAGGCCAGGGCTTCCGCAAGCTGACCGTCGGTTTGTGCCAGCAGGCCGGTTTTGAACCAAACGTTGTATTTGAAAGCAATAACATTGAGACCGTCCAATCCCTGGTGGCGGCCGGGATGGGGATTACGCTGGTTCCCCGTTTCATCGCTAGGGCCAAACGGAGCGAGCTGATGCCCGTTTATGTTCCGCTGGCCGAACCGGCTCCCAGCCGCACGCTGATCATCGCCTACCGCAAAGGGCGGTATTTGTCCAAAGCGGCGGAGGCTTTTATCCAGACCTTTAAGCAGACGTTTAACAACCGCTGGAAAGACGAAGAATGAAGACGGCTTAAAGCCGGTACAAGTCCGGCCGCCGGTCTTCAAAGACCGGAATGCGCCCGCGCACCTCATCCACAAGCGCAAGCTGGATGCAACCGGCTATGATGCCTTCTTCCTCTCCGCCCTCTGAAAGGATTTCTCCCCACGGATCGATGATGAGCGAATGGCCGAAAAAGCGGTTGGCCGCATCCTGGCCCACCCTGTTGCAGGCCACCACGTACATCTGGTTCTCAATGGCCCTTGCCTGCAGCAGCGTCCGCCAATGGTGAAGGCGCGGATGCGGCCATTCGGCCGGTACAAACAACAGTTTGGCACCGGCCAAAGCCAAGGTCCGGCCCAGCTCCGGGAAGCGGATGTCGTAACAAACGGAAGCTCCGCATAACAGGCCTTCCAGGTCGAAGGTGACGGTCTCCGTCCCTTCTGCCAAATGCTTCTCTTCCTGCATGAGCCGGAACAGGTGGATTTTAGAATACCGGCCGACTTCGCGGCCTTGACGGTCAATAACAAGCATCGTGTTGCGGACCTGTCCGTCTTTGCTTCGTTCAGCAACCGAGCCGCCTACGATATGAACGTTATGTTTGGCGGCAAATGCGCTGAGCCAGGCGCGGGAGCTTTCCGCTTCCGGGTCAGCCAGCTCCTGTATGCGGTCCAGCGCGTAACCGGTGGTCCACATTTCCGGCAGCATGATGAGATCAGGTCTGGCGGCAGCCGTCATGGCCTGCTCCATCAAAGCTTCAATCCGGCTGCGGTTCAGCGCAGGTTCACCCAGGATCAAATCGGCCTGAATCAATGCCAGGTTCCAATATTCCGGATAGGATCGCAAAAGGCCTCCTCCTTTCCCAACGTGCACTAGTCCTATTGCTTGATGGGGCTTACTTCTTCTTGTACTCATCTTAGAGGCGGCTCTGCTGGCCGTCAATTTCCTTATATGTTATTCAGGGTATGCCGCTTGGAAAAAGCCTGTTTGCTCGTTTTTCGTCTTTGCAAAGTCAGACCGCTATGGTATTCTAGCAATAAAATACGAAACGTAATGACGGGACCAGTACGCGGGCGACAGCTCCGTTCTCAGAGAGTAAATTCCTTAGGCTGCGAGAATTTACCGGAACTCCTGCGGAAACCTACCCCCGAACGGCCGGCTTTGCCGGACAGCTGCCTGCTGTTAACAGGCCCTAAAGACGGATGAGCCGAGTTTGAGCTCATCAATAAAGGTGGTACCGCGGAAGCCGAGCTTTCGTCCTTTGCACGCATGTGCTGGGGACGGGAGCTTTTTTTTATGGATGACAGCTTCAGCTCCTCTGTGCTTCCTTCCCGTTATGGACGGCATGGAGACTTATTTATAGATTTAGACGAAAGTTTACTCAAGGAGGTTGTCCTTATGCTGCATCGGATCGTTGTAAAAATTGGAAGCAGCTCCCTTACCTCCCCGGAAGGGGGACTCAACAAAGAAGCTACCCGCTTCTTTGCCGCTGAGCTGGCTTCGCTGGTTGCGGCCGGTTATCAGCCGGTGCTGGTCACGTCCGGTGCCGTCGCAGCCGGTTTCCGCGAGATCGGCTATGAGCAGCGCCCCAAGCTGCTGCATGAGAAGCAAGCTGCGGCCGCGGTCGGCCAGGCCCTGCTCATGCAGGCCTACCGCGAGGCGTTCGCCCGGCACAAAGTGCGTTCCGCCCAGGTGCTGCTCACCCGCGCGGATTTCAACAGCCGCAAACGTATGGGCAATGCGAGCATGGCGCTGGAAGAGCTGCTGAAGCAGCAGGTCATTCCCGTCATTAACGAAAATGACACCGTATCTGTCGATGAACTCAAATTCGGCGATAACGACACCCTTTCCGCGCTTGTAGCCAACCTGCTCAAAGCGGATCATCTGCTCATCCTGACGGACATGGACGGCCTCTATACCCAGGATCCCCGCATCGACCCGGGTGCGGTCCGCCTCAGCCGCGTTGAAGAAATTACGGAAGAAATGCTTCAGGGCGCCGGAGGAGCAGGCAGCAAAGTCGGCACCGGCGGCATGCGCTCCAAACTGGAGGCCGCACGTATCGCTACCCGCGGCGGGATTCCCGTGTTTGTAGGGCGTATCCGGGATGCGGGCGAGCTGCTGACGGCAGTTCGCGGCGATGGCCACGGGACTTATTTCAGCACCTCTTCGTCCAACCTGCCCCGCAAGAAGCAGTGGCTCGGCTTCCTGTCCACGCCTCTTGGCCGGCTGTACGTTGATGAAGGTGCAGCCGAGGCCCTTGTCCATGGAGGCAGAAGCCTGCTGCCGGTAGGCGTCAAGCGGGTCGACGGCGCTTTTCATGCCGGAGACGTGGTGGAGGTTTACGGCCCGGACGATTCGACGCTTGGCCGCGGTATTGTTAACTATGACGCGGAAGAGCTCGATACGATCAAAGGGCTGAGCAGCGCCGATGTGGTGAAACAGATTGATGTCGTCCACCGGCTTGAGGTTATCCACCGGGACGAATGGATTTCTTTGAAATATTCAAATTCGAGGTTTTAACATTTGGCGGCGGCCAAACGCGGATTGGAGGTTACCCGAAATGAGCGAAGTGAAACAGAAAGCAGCGCTGGCAGCGGCACGCGCTCCCCAGCTGGCCTGGTTGACCAGCGAGCAGAAGAATCATGCTTTATTTGCAGCTGCCGATGCTTTAATCAACGGAACCGAGGAAATACTGAAGGCCAACCGTGAAGATCTGGAACGCGGCCGGCAGAACGGCACCACCGCAGCCATGCTCGACCGGCTTGCCTTAAATGCGGAACGAATTAAAGGCATGGCCGAAGGGCTCCGCCAGATTGCGGAGCTGAAGGATCCGGTCGGAGAAGTGCTTGAGACGCTGGATCGGCCCAACGGTCTTCATATCGTGAAGAAACGGGTGCCGATCGGCGTAATCGGCATTATTTACGAAGCGCGTCCAAACGTCACCGTCGATGCTGCCGGTCTATGCCTGAAGACGGGTAATGCTGTGCTGCTGCGCGGAGGTTCGGCAGCCCTTTCCTCCAACATTCAGATTGCGGAGCTGTTCCATGCCGCACTAGAGACAGCCGGACTGCCTAAAGACGTGCTGCAGCTGGTTCACGATTCCGACCGTTCATCCGTAGATGAGATGCTTAAGCTGAACGGCCTGCTCGACGTTATTATTCCAAGAGGCGGCAGCTCCCTGATTCAGCACGTCGTGCAGAACGCAAGCGTTCCCGTTATCGAGACAGGCGCCGGCATCTGCCACACTTATCTCGACGCTTCCGCCGACCTCGAAATGGCCCTTCGCATAGCGGTGAACGCTAAAGCCCAGCGCCCTTCCGTCTGCAATTCGATGGAGACGCTGCTGATTCATCAGCATTTTGCAGGCCAATATATGGATCGGGTGGGAGAAGCCTTTAAAGCGGCAGGCGTGGAGCTTAGAGGCTGCAAGCGGACCCGGGAGCTTCTGTCGGAAGCCAAAGCCGCAACCGAACAGGATTACGCCACGGAATATAACGACTACATCCTAAACGTTAAAATTGTGGACGATCTCCAGCAGGCTATGGATCACATCGCCAAATTTGGCACCAAACACTCCGAGTGTATCGTCACGGAAAATGAGGAGCTTGCCGCCCGCTTCCAGAACGAAGTCGATGCGGCTGCCGTTTACCACAATGCTTCTACCCGTTTTACCGACGGATTTGAATTTGGCTTCGGGGCGGAGATCGGCATCAGCACACAAAAGCTTCACGCCCGCGGGCCTATGGGCCTGTCCGCCCTCACTTCCACCAAATATATCATTAAGGGCTCGGGGCAAATCCGCGGCTAACTGAGCCCGATTGAACCAGCTCCATTATCAGGAGGTTATTTTACGATGTCCAATACACCCTTATCTTCAGCTTCTCAGGCTATCGTCTTCTACGGCGCCGGCTCCATGGCCGAAGCGATCGCCCGCGGACTGATTGCCTCATCGGCAGCCAAATCCGAGCAAATCGCCATGTTCAACCGCAGCAATACAGAACGCCTGAAGCAGCTGGAGGCCAACTACGGGGTTGTTACCGCTGCAGACGCGGAAACCCAGAATGAACTGCTCTCCAAAGCCGAAATCATCGTGCTTGCGATGAAACCCAAAGATGCAGGGGCCGCCATTCGGCGTTTGACTCCGCTCATTCAGGGTAATCAATTAATCGTATCCATAATCGCCGGCTTGTCGATTCCAACCATTCAAAGCCTGCTGGGCGATAAACTGCCGGTCGCCCGAACCATGCCAAACACATCCAGTACAATCGGACTGGGCGCTACCGGCATCTCCTTCTCGGAGGAAGTGACGCCTGAGCTGCGCTCGCGTACACTGTCCATCTTTGAAGCTGTAGGCATGGTAAGCGTCATTCCGGAAGCACAAATGGAAATTTTGACCGGCGTATCCGGAAGTGGACCGGCGTATGTGTATTACATGATGGAAGCGATGATTGCCGCCGGCATTGAAGGCGGACTTTCGCCCGAGCAGGCCCGCGAGCTGACCGTGCAAACCGTGCTTGGCGCAGCGTCCATGATGAAGCAGACCGGCGAGAAACCGGCAGATTTGAGAAAAGCCATTACGTCCCCGAACGGTTCTACCCAGGCAGCTCTGGAAGTGCTGGACCAATATCGGTTTACCGAAGCTGTCAAATCAGCCGTCCACCGCTCGGCCTCCAGATCCCAGGAAATGGGCGCCGCCATTGAAGCTGAACTGGCTTAAAAGTACAGCCCGACGCAAGGCGTGTAAACAACTTCAAGCGCTTTACGTCCCACAAACACTAAGAGCCCTTCCGGAGCGCAATGCGCTTCAGAAGGGCTCTTTGACATTTTTATCATCCAAAAGTTAATGATTTATTCGTCGATATGTTTGCCGTAAGCTTCAGCGTTCATCAGTTTGGCGAAAGCTTCGTCCGGAGAAGCGGACAATTTGATCTTGACCATCCAGCCGCTGCCGAAAGGTGCTTCGTTCACGCGTTCAGGAGCGTTCGTCAGCTCTTCATTCACTTCTACAATCGTGCCGCTGACCGGAGAGAACAAATCAGATACGGTCTTAACGGATTCGATCGTTCCGATGCCGTCTTCGGCTCCAACCTCGGTGCCTGTCTCCGGCAGTTCAACAAACACGATGTCGCCCAGGCGATCCTGTGCAAAATCCGTGATGCCGACAAGCACGGTGCCATCTCCCATATCTTGTACCCATTCGTGTTCTTCGCTGTACCAAAGTCCTTGTTTAATTTCGCTCATCGCTATTCTTCCGCTCCAATCTCGTGAACTTATTTTGATTCCAGACTGTCATCATCCAAGTGCGGTCTTGTTCCGTCCCGACCTCGGCAGGGATTTACAAGTCTAGGTTATTCATTTCGCTAGCAAAAGTCAATATAGCTGGCATTTTCTATTTTTCCTGTTTATAACGGCATGAGAACGCTGTATTCCAGGGTTTGTCCCCCATAATCCGAAAATTAAAACATAATTTTGTTGACATCCTTCGGGTTTACCCGTTTAAATGAGAGTATGAAGAGCGGGTGAACGTAAAGGGAGAGATTGCCGTTTTCTAGCGAAAGCGGCAACGCCGAAGGAGCAAACTCCTGCCATTAGCTGGAGTGAATCTCTCAGGCAAAAGGACTTTTACCGGACGCATCTCTGGAGAGCATTCGGCAGCGCAAGCCGCCGGGTCACCCAAGGGGAAACCTGAACAGCGCGGAGGTTATCAGGACATCCGCGGCGCAAGGGACACTCTCAGGTACCAAGGACAGAGGCTTCAAGAAACCGTAACTGCGGGATTTCCGCGGGACAGACGGGTTCTTGGCCCTGTCCTTTTTTGTGCTTTGATCAAACACTTACGAGGTGAAAAAATGTCAGAATTGTTGAGAACGCCGCTATTTCCTTGTTATGCCGATTATCCTGGCGCAAGATGTATCGATTTCGGCGGCTGGGAGCTGCCTGTCCAATTTGAAGGCATTCAGAAGGAACATGATGCCGTGCGCCATCAGGCCGGTTTGTTCGACGTGTCCCATATGGGCGAATTTCTGGTGGAAGGCGAAGGCTCGCTTCCCTTCCTGCAAAACATGCTCACCAACGATGTCTCGGCCCTGCAGCCAGGCGCAGCCCAATATACGCTGATGTGTTATCCGACCGGCGGCGTCGTAGATGATCTTCTCGTGTATTGTCTTTCGGAAAATCATTACATGCTGGTCGTAAATGCCTCCAATATCCGCAAGGATTGGGAATGGCTGCGGGACCACCAGCCTGAAGACGTCCAAATGACTGACATTTCCTCTACAACAGCGCTGATCGCTCTGCAAGGGCCTTTAGCCGAACAAATTTTGACCGAAGCCGGCATTGCGGCGGCTGCCGGGTTGTCCTCTTTTACATTTGCCGCTGAGGTTGAACTGTTTGGCGCCAAAGCGATTCTCTCCCGCACCGGTTATACCGGAGAAGACGGTTTTGAAATTTATGCGCCGGCCGAACAAGCCCCGGCCATCTGGAAAGGGCTGCTGGCGGCGGGAGCGCCACAGGGTCTTGTACCTGCTGGACTGGGCGCCCGCGATACGCTGCGCTTCGAAGCCAAGCTGCCTCTGTACGGACAGGAGCTGTCCGCTACGATTTCGCCGCTGGAAGCCGGCGTAGGTTTTTTCGTGAAATGGGACAAAGGCGATTTTATCGGGCGCAGCGCTTTGGAAGCGCAAAAGGCCGCCGGGCTGCCGCGCAAGCTGGTCGGCATCGAGATGATCGACCGCGGGATTCCGCGTTCCCACTATCCGGTTTATGGAGACGGCGTGAAGATCGGGGAAGTCACCACAGGTACCCAATCGCCTTCTTTGAAACGCAATTTGGGGCTCGCGCTGGTGGACAGCGGGTACGCCGCCATCGGCACCGTCGTCGAAGTCGAGATTCGCGGCAGAAAGCTGAAAGCCGAAGTCGTGAAAGCTCCATTTTACAAAAAAAACCGCAAAGCCTGCCAAAGGAGCTGAATAATCCATGAAACACCGTTATCTGCCGATTACTGAAGACAACAAAAAAGAAATGCTGGCCACGATCGGCGTAGAATCCGTGGAAGATCTGTTCGCCGACATTCCTGCCAGCATTCGCTTCAATGGCGAGCTGCCGGTATCCTCCCGTCTGGATGAATACGCCCTGACCCGCCATATGGGCGCGCTGGCCGGCAAAAACGCCGACAGCGACCGTTACGTCAGTTTCCTTGGCGCAGGCATTTACGATCATCACGTACCTTCCGTCATTAATCACGTCGTTTCCCGTTCGGAATTTTATACGGCTTATACGCCTTACCAGCCGGAGATCAGCCAAGGCGAGCTGCAGGCTATTTTTGAATTCCAGTCTTACATTTGCGAATTGACCGGCATGGCTGTTGCCAATGCCAGTATGTACGACGGGGCAACCGCGCTCGCGGAAGCTGCGAACCTTGCAGCGGGCGCGACCCGCCGCAAGAGGATTGTCGTCTCCCGTGCCGTCCATCCGGAAGCGCGCGGTGTCCTTGACACTTACGCTCACGGCCTCAATCTGGAAGTCGTCGAAGTCGGCACCTTGGGCGGCGTAACCGATGCCGAAGCGCTGGCCCAGGCGGTAACGCCGGATACGGCGGCCGTCATCGTGCAGAGCCCGAACTTCTTCGGGGCTGTGGAAGACGTGCAGGCGTTTGGCGAGCTGGCCCATGCCAGCAAAGCGCTGCTGATCGTCAGCACCAACCCGCTGGCGCTCGGACTGATCGAAGCGCCGGGCCGACAAGGCGCCGATATCGTGATCGGGGACGCTCAGCCGCTTGGCATTTCCGGCTCCTACGGCGGCCCAACATGCGGATTTTTTGCCGTATCCGAAGCGCATATGCGCCGGATGCCGGGCCGGATCGTCGGCCAGACGACCGACCGGAACGGCAAACGTGGTTTCGTGCTGACGCTGCAAGCGCGCGAGCAGCACATCCGCCGCGAGAAAGCAACATCCAACATCTGCTCCAACCAGGCGCTGCTGGCGCTGTGCGCTTCCGTTTATCTGTCGCTCGTGGGCAGACAGGGGCTTAAGGAGGTTTCCCACCTCAACCTGCAAAAAAGCCATTATGCCAAACAAAAACTGGCTGCCATAAAGGGGGTATCCATCCCCTTCCCTTCGCCGACCTTTAATGAATTCGTCATCCAGCTGCCGGAAGGTACAGACATGGCCGCTTTGCAAAGCAAACTGCTGGCCGAAGGTTATATTGGCGGTTATGACCTCGGCAAAACGTATCCGGAACTCGCAGGCCATATGCTGATTGCTGTTACGGAACGCCGCAGCAAAGAAGAAATCGACCGGTTTTCGGTTATTTTGGAGGGATCCCTATGAGCGTAAGCACCAAAGACTTGAAAGATAAAGCGCTGATCTTTGAACTGAGCACCCCGGGCCGTGTTGCTTATTCCCTGCCGGAAATCGACGTACCGGTCCAGCCTGTGGAAGAGCTGATTCCGGCGCAATTCCTGCGCAAGGAAGAAGCCGCTTTGCCTGAGGTTTACGAAGTGGACGTGATTCGCCACTATACGGAATTGTCCCGGCGCAACTTCGGGGTAGACAATGGTTTCTATCCGCTGGGCTCCTGCACGATGAAATACAATCCGAAAATCAACGAAGACGTGGCCCGTTACGCCGGCTTTGCCAAAATCCACCCTTACCAGCCGGAAGAAAGCGTACAGGGCGCGCTTGAGCTGATGCACACGCTGCAAAACGACCTGGCCGGACTGACCGGCATGGACGCGGTTACGCTGCAGCCTGCGGCCGGCGCCCATGGCGAATGGACCGGGCTGATGATGATCCGCGCTTACCATGAGGAACGCGGCGAGCACAACCGCGTCAAGGTGATCGTGCCGGACTCCTCGCACGGCACCAACCCGGCCAGCGCTTCCGTTGCCGGCTTCCAGACCGTCACGATTCCTTCCAAAGCAAACGGCCTGGTGGATCTGGATGCCCTGCGGGGAGCAGTTGGCGAAGATACGGCCGCTTTGATGCTGACGAATCCGAACACGCTTGGCTTGTTCGAAGAGCAGATCGTGGAAATCGCCGAAATCGTGCATGAAGCGGGCGGCCTGGTCTATTATGACGGCGCCAACTCCAACGCCATTATGGGCATCACCCGCCCTGGCGACATGGGCTTTGACGTTGTGCACTTGAACCTGCACAAAACGATGAGCACCCCTCACGGCGGCGGAGGCCCCGGCGCGGGTCCGGTCGGCGTGAAAAACATCCTGCTCCCTTACCTGCCAGGACCTATTGTCGTGAAAAACGAAGACGGCTCTTTCGCTTTCAGCGAAAAGCAGGACCGCTCGATTGGCCGCGTAAAAGCCTATTACGGCAACTTCGGCATTCTCGTCCGTGCTTACGCCTACATCCGTACTTACGGCCCGGAAGGTCTGCGCACCGTATCCGAACATGCCGTGCTGAACGCTAACTATATGCGGGCCAGATTGGCGCCTTATTTCGAAATGCCGTATGACCGGATCTGCAAACACGAATTCGTCATGTCCGGCAGCGGTCTTAAGCCATACGGCATCCATACGCTTGACGTTGCCAAACGACTGCTCGATTTCGGTTATCATCCGCCTACCATCTACTTCCCGCTGAATGTAGAAGAATGCATCATGATCGAGCCGACGGAAACCGAAAGCAAAGAAACGCTTGACGATTTCATCGACACGATGATCCAAATCGCCCAGGAGGCGAAAGAAAATCCCGAGCTGCTGCTGAATGCGCCTTATACCACGCCGGTAACCCGGCTGGACGAAACCGGCGCAGCCCGCAAGCCGGTTCTGAACTGCGCCTGCAGTTAAGGAAAATCAAACAGCCCCCGCCTGGCCAGGTTATGCCTGAGCCAAACGGGGGCTGTTCTTTTTTTAAAGCCAAGAAAAGCTAAGTTTGCTCCGTGGGCGCCTTCCGCCCGCTGTAATACTTGTAAAACAGCCGGAACAGCGGCGGTACGGCCAGGAAGATAAAGAAGGTCCGGAACAGCTGGTACCCGGCCACCACCGAAAGCTCAGCGTTAATTTCGTGGGCCATGATGCTCATTTGGTCCATGCCGCCAGGCGCCATGCTGAGCAGCGACGTTGCCAGCGAAAGCGACTCCGTCCATTTCAGGATCAAAGCAAATACAAAAGCTCCAACAATCAGCAGTACGCCGCTCAGCAGGGCGCAGCCAAAGACTTTGATCTTGTTCTGCAGCGCACCCGGTTTCAGCATCAGGCCAACGTTGGCGCCGATCACCAGCTGGGCGGCATTCACCAGCTCGGTTGGCAAAGTGGGTCCGGATTGCCAAATGGCCTGAAAAACGGCTGTCGCAATCGCCGGTCCCAGCAGGAAGGCCGTCGGGAATTTGATCCGGTTCGCAAGCAGTCCAAATACCGCTGCTACAGCTAAGAAAACCAGCAGCTGCCAGGTTATGCCAGGAGCATAGGACACCGCTTCCGAGGCGGCTTGAGCCGCTTCGGCCTGCCCGCTCGCCGAATGCTGATAACCGAACAGTGGACTGAAAATGAATAGCGGCACCAAAATAATAATCATCATCAGCCGAATAACCTGATAAAAGGTGACTATTGTGATGTCGGCCCCTTTGGTTTCTTCAGCCAGCATAATGACCTGGGTCAATCCCCCGGGGATGCTCCCCATGAGCAGGGTAATAAAATCGATGCCCGACAGCTTGGAGATAATAAACGCAAATCCCATGCACATGAGCAGCAGCAAAATGGTCATCGCCGCCATCGATGGAAGCTGGTGAGACATCGACTTCAAAGCGGTCCCGGTCATGGACAGGCCAATGGTATAACCTACGAGGACCATGCCGCCATTCCGGGTTTTATTGGACCAGGCATATTTATTTTTAAATAACAGCGATCCAATCAGCACAAAAATCATCGGCCCAAGCAGCCAAGGAATCGGCAGACCGGCCCATTGAAACAAAAATCCTCCCAGAAGCGCCGTAACCAAGGTCAGCAGCTGGCCTGGCAGCCTCCAGGATTGGAATCGGGTTGTATTCACGTCTAAACTCCTTTTCGACAAGCAGCATAACTACTCAACGACTTATTTATAATCCAGCGTTACAGCTTCCGTTTGCCCCTTCAGATGTTGAGGTTCCACCATCAGCACCTGCTCATGACGGGAAGAACCGATTAATTTTAGAAAAACATCTGCTTTTTCAAAAAAGAACCTGCCGGCCAGTCCAAGCGCTTTCTTCCGGTAATGCATCGGAATGGCGATAGAGGGCTTAAGCTGCTGAGCGACTTTATAAGCGCCTTGACCGTCCAGCGTCATTTTGCCTCCAACCGGCACCATCAGCACATCAACCTGCCCAATCGCCTCCGCCTGCTCATCGCTCAGCTGATGCCCCAGATCGCCGCAATGCGCAACCCGCATACCATCGATCTCAAACACAAACACGATGTTGTCGCCCCGTTTCGCCCCGCCCACGTTATCGTGAAAAGTTTTGATTCCTTTGATGCGGATTCCATCGATCTCATAAGACTTGGCTTCGTTAACCAGGATGTATTCACCATCTACAATTTGAACCTGATTATGATCCCGGTGGTTATGTGTAACCGCCACTATATCCGCTGTCAGACGCGGCATTTTGTAGCCCAGCATTTTGCCTAACGGATCAATGAGCACCTTCGTCCCTGCCTCGCTTGTGATCAAGAAACTCGACTGCCCATACCACCTTATCTTCATTCTTTTCTTCTCCTCCTCGTTCAAATGATTCTCTTTAAAAAGCGTTCCGCATAAATTGTGCGCGAAATTGCACATTTAACTCCTTATCCGGCCCGCCGCTTTACTCTTCAAGCAAATCCGCCACCGTGTAGGTCCCGAGCGTCTTCTCTACTACTGTGTTAATATCATTCAGGATTCGGCCAAAGACGTTCTGAATCTTGCTGCCTTCCGCTGCATCCTGCAGGGTGTCGAGCATCCCCTGCCATTCGGCTTCATCATCCCGGACAGCTTCAAAGACCTCGGAAAGCGGAATTTGTTCCGGACTGCGAAACAGCTTGTAGCCTCCCATCCGTCCCTGCCTGACCTCCAGCAGCTTGCTTTCAGCCAGCTGGGCCATCACTTTCCGCAGCGCTGTCGGTTCACAACCAAGCACCTCGGCGATTTCTGAGCTGGTCATAAAGCGGTTCTCTTTCGCAAGCAATCTGAGCGCCTGCAGGCCAAACCCAAGCCGTTTTACCTGCGCCATGCCTTTAACTCCTTTTAACTAAATTAATATGTGCAAATTATAGCACAATTAAAAAGAGCAATCAATGCCCTTAAAAAGGACAACCCCCGGAACAAGCTGCATTCCGAAGGATGTTAGCAAAAATAGTATAGTTAGAAACGGTAGTTTAGAAAGGAATGTTAGAATAATTGTTTACTAACAAAAGTGGACCGGGTCACATCAAGCAGACTCTTCTTCACTAGGTCCGATAGAGTAATGTCGTTCGGGCAACCGTTTCGACCGTTGTGAAGCTGCAGCAGCCTTACGAATGAAATAGAGAGGCATTAGGCCCATAACAACCATGGCCCCCAGAAACAGATTTAATTGTAGTTCTATATGAGGAGTATCAGAACGGTAAATCGCATAAAGCAGCGCTACACTGGAGATTCGTCCAACACTGAGCGCTGCCTCCCTCCATACAACCAGCTCGATTCGGATTGTTCCGTTTCGGTCAAATCGGCCGATTGCATTAAAGGCTGTAGTATTAAAAGGAGCATCAAAAAAAGGCCGGCGGGCTGCGCTGACAACTGCGTATAAGACAAGGCTCCAGGTAGTCAGCAGTGCGATACCTGTCATGGACAAGCTGATCAGCACAGCGCCAAATACCATAAACCTCCAGCGCAAATGCTCTTTCCCGAAATGACCGACAAGGTAGAACCCGCCAACCGAGAGCAGTGTAGTCAGAAACGCATATTGACCCGTTGAGCTTTCGCTGCCCGTAGCGATATAAACCCACAGCCAGATTGCTACCGAAAGCACGCCGTCCCGGAAAGCCACACCAACAAAAGCGAAGGTAAGCGAGCGCCACTCCTTATGCCTCAAAGTTTGATTTAAACTGCTCCAGTCAAAGCCCCCCTCAGGCCGGTCTTTCGGCAGAAGCAGCGCGGTCAGCAGTGAAACCAGGAAACATACAAAGCTAAGCATAAATACGGTGGTATAACCGGCCATCTGCGGCATAGCTCCAACTACGATTCCCGCCACAAGCGGCCCTATCATGCCGGAAACCGCTCCCGCAATTCCATTGACTCCGTTGAACCAGTCGCGGTTCTCAGGGCTGGTCACATCCACGCTGAGCACATTCACCGACATCCAGTAGAAACCCTGCCCGATTCCATTCAGAATCCCTAAAGCTGTCAGCCATTTGGACGACTCGGTACCTAAGCCCAATACACTGATGTAAAATAGGACCTGTACTGCGCTTCCGATCCATAATGCTTTGGTGCGGCTGGCTTTTTTGCTGAGCCATCCTGCCGCTGCAAACGCCGGTAACCAGGCCAAATAAGTAATCAGATTAAAGAGCAGCGTTTGAGACATATCCTGTGTTAATTTATACCAATATACATTAATAAATATACTGGATAAGCTGGTACCGAGTGCATTGCAGGCATTCACCGCCAGCAGGAGCCTGGCTGAACGGGGAAGAGTGCGGCGGTGATGCTGATGCCCGGATTCGGCTCCTCTAACATTCACGTTAGGAAGATGCCCCTTGTCGTTCAAGATAGATCGGGTTAGTGAGGCAGCTCATAACCTCGATATTGTGCTCCGGCAGGAATCGGCGGGCTTCCAATCGGTAAAACAAACGGTCACCGGGTAAATTCAACACGATGTCCTGTTTGTGCTCCACGTTCCATTCCTGCTCCAGCCCCCGGTCCGACCACAACCCAATACGATCCTGCACAGCTCCGCGTATTTGAATTTCAAAGGTTACCTCTTCGCCTTCAACAGCGGTAACCGTTCCCCCGACCCGGGTTTGTCCCGCTCTAAAATCCATAAACGTTTCGTTGGCCTCCATAGATATTACTACCGCGCCTCTTCGAATCCCTTCTATAATAGCTCCTGCCGTTTCCGATCCTGCCAGGACATAAGCGGTTGGTGTCCCGTGGCTCATATAAGCCTCCGTGCGGTGCACGTCGCTGCCGCCGACCGCCACGATTCTTTGTCCCTGTGCCAGCTGCTCCTGCCACCATCTGACCGCCGTTTCGTTCAATTCCCGCCAAGGTCCGTTCCACACTTCGACTGCGTCATAAGGAACATCAAACCCGAATTCCCAAGGGCAGCTTTCGTCAAACGGATGGTTTAGCGAAATCAGTGCGCCTTTGTCTCGCGCTTTCTCCAACTGGGCAGCCGCCTGCTCTCGGGTAAGCACCCGGAAGTCTTCCAGGCTGTCCGGATGTCCAAGCAAATTAGCATGCCCTTTATAGCTGGTCAGCTCCACACCCGGAATCAGCAGCAGCTCCTCATGCCCGGCATGGGCAAAACGATTTTGCGAAGCTGTGTTATGATCCGTCAAAGCCAAATAGTCCAGCCCTTTCCCAAGGCTGAGCTCCATGGCCTGCTCAGGCGTATAACTGCCGTCACTGTGCCGCGTATGCGCATGAAGATCGCCTTTCAGCCAGCGTTCGTGTTGGAGCGTTAAAAGGATTTCTACGCTTACCCGGCAGCCCTCTTCCGGAATCCGGTAAGCTCCAAGCATAACGGACCACTGTCCCGGTTTCAAGGGACCGGCCAAATAGCCGGGAGTGGCTTTCTCCAAACCGACGAAGAAACGCTCCCTGGCCCCGCCGCTCCAGCCGATCAGGCGTTCAGGCGAACGCAGGCCGATATCCACTACGGTCTGCTCGTTTTTGGGATAACGATAGCAGACTTCTATTTTTTCGACCTGATCCGGAACCTGAAAGGTGATCTCGGGGTAACTTTTTTCCTGCTCATGTTGGATCAAAAGCTCCTGTTCAATCCTTAACGTGAAAGGAGCAGTTCGGTTGTTTTCCAGAACGGTCATCTTTATGCCTTCCTCTCCGTTTATCTGTTCACCTGCAAATAACTGATTAAGCCTGGATGCACCTATTCCTTGCTTGCCCCAAGCAAAATTCCTTTCATGAAAAACCTTTGCACAAAAGGATAGATGGCAATCAGAGGCAAAATAGCGATGATGATGCCGGCCATTTTCACATTGGTCGTCACCATATAAGTGCTCGACGTGGCGCTTGTATCCACGATCATTGATTTCAGCGCAAGCTGCAGCGTATATTTCATGCTGTCATTAATGAAAACTAGCGGTTCCGTAAACATATTCCAGCGTCTTACAAACTCAAACAGTGTAACCGTAGCCAAGCCGGCCGTTGCCAGCCTCATATAGATGGCGCCAAATACCCAAAATTCCCCGGCACCATCAATCTTCGCCGACTCGGCGATTTCATAAGGAATGCTGAGAAAGAAATTCCGCATCAGAAGGATGGAGAAGCCGGACACCAGGCCCGACAAAACCAGCACGCTGAGCGTGTTGATCAAATGCAGGTCCTTATTGACGACATATAGAGGAATAAGCACCGCTTCCTGCGGGATCATCATCGTAATCAGGATAAAGGTGATCATCAGCTTTTTCCCCGGGACATGAGGATGCACCAATACATATCCGGCCAGCGAGGACAAAAGGACATGCAGCAAGGTCCCAGTCACCGTTACGGTTACGCTGTTCACAAACGGCCGCCAGATGTCCAGACTTGTCCAGATGATCTTATAACCCTCAAAGCTGAAGTCCTTGGGCAGCAAAATAATGTCGGGCTGCATGGAGGCCACCCCTGACGACAAAGATAAGGAAATTACGTTCAGGAAAGGGATGATCATGGTTAACATCAGCAGCAGCAGAAAAAGCAGATTAATGGCATCAAATACCCGGCTTCCCCAGCCTGCCCGTTCAAATCGTTCTATGCCCATCAATTTCTACACCTCGTCAAATCTGGTTAGTTTTCTTACGATCAGAGTCAGAAGCAACGTAAAGATCAAAACCAGCACACTGGCTGCCGCAGCCACTCCGACATGAAAGTCAAGAATGCCCTTCTGGTATGTGTAATACATGAGCACGTCGACATCAGGAGCCGTCGAATTGTTCCGCAGGATAAACACCTGATCGAAAATGCGGAGCAGGCCAAGCGTATTGAGCAGCAGAACTACTTTCATCGTGCTTTGAATCTGAGGTAAAGTGACATAACGGACCTGCTGCCATCTGGTGGCACCGTCCAGTCTGGCCGCTTCATATAAAGAGGGATTGATGGCTACGATTCCTGCCAGAAATAAAATACAGTTATACCCCATATCCTTCCAGGTAGCTACCAGAATCATTACCACTCTTGCCCAGCCGGATTCGGCCAGAAAATGCACGGGCGGGATGTCCAGGGTCCGCTGCAGCAGAAGGTTGACCAAGCCGGTGTCCGGCGAAAGCAAATAGATCCACATGCCTCCGACGACTACCCAGGATAATAAATGGGGGACGTATAAGAGCATTTGCGCCGTTTTCTTAAACCACGACTTAAGCACCTCATTTAGGGATAAGGCAATGATCAGCGGAGCCAGAAATCCGCAAACGAGCGATCCTCCACCTATGACAAGGGTATTGGTCAACGATTTCCAGAAGTTCGGATCATGCCATACAGTCCCGTAATTATCGAAACCAATATACGGCCGATTTCCGATCAGACGATAGTCCTGAAAGCTAATTTGCAGCCCCCTGGCCAGCGGATAATATCCGTAGACCAGAAAGTAGCAAATGACAGGGATCATCATCAAATAAAGCGCTCCGTATTTACGCCAAGTTTTCAGCATGAACTCTCACATCCTTTGTTCGGCAGGTTTGATAGATATGCAGAAAACGGGCTTTGGCCGTGAAGCTGTTTGCCCTCACAGCCTGTCTCCCTCCTGCGATCTGTGCCCTACTCGTCGATCAGATTAGCTGCTTTAAGCTCTTTCTGCATCTGTTTCACAGCATCAGCAGCCGGCATGCTTCCGGACATCGCCTTCAGGGCATAATTGGTTACGATCTTCTCAGCATCGCTCCATTCCGGAAGAGACAATTCGAGGGTCGCATACTGTTTGACCAGATCCTGCGCTGCTTGGACACCCGGCAGTTTGTCGAACGGGGCTTTAACGTTTTCGTTGTACCAGAACGGAACCCCATGATCCATGCCATGTTCTTTTCCCGTTTCAGTCAGCGTATAAGTTCCATTGTCTTTCGTGTAGTCTTCACCTTCGATGCCAAGGCTGCCCAGGATGATGCCCGGCTCCGAATGCCAGAATTCCAGGAATTTCTCGGCGGCTTCCACGTGTTCCGCGTTAGCCGGAACCATCCAGTAGTCCGGATCTCCGCGTCTCAGCATGATTTTGCCGTCCGGTCCTTCCGCTCCGGCAACGGCTTCAGCCTGAAAGGACGTATTCGGATCCTCTTCTTGGCGCGTATTGTTCAGCATTCCGACCCAGGCGTCCCAATAAGTGATCATGCCGACACGGTCGGTCAGGAACAGGTTGCGCATTTTTGCGGTATCATTGGTGACGAAGTTAGGGTCCAGAATGCCTTCCTTCGTAAGTTTGGCGAACCATTCATACATCGGGATCGCCGCATCCGAAGCGTAAGGGATGGTCCGTTTGCCGTCTTTCATAACATAGCGGTATTTCAAGCCCGCAGCAGACATAAAACCTTGAATATCATAGAGTCCTGAAGTGGACAGACCGTAGGTGTCTTTTTTGCCGTTGCCGTCCGGATCTCGTTCCGCGAAAGCCTTCAGCACGTTATAATAGTCATCCAGCGTTTTAGGCTCCTGCAGGTGCAGCTTGTCCAGCCAGTCCTTGCGCACAATCGGCATCGTTCCACCCTGGAACTTGCTGAACACAGCATAAATGTGGCCGTCTTTCCCCTTTAACTGGTCCCATTCCTCAGTCGGCACGACGGTTGGATCGGACAATTCCTTGGAGCCTTGGACAAAATCGGTTAAATCTGTAGTTACACCTTGATCAATAAACATATTCAGCTTGCCAAGATCACTGCCTTCGATCAAATCGTATTTCTCACCAGAACCAAGTGCCGTCAGCACCTTCTGATCATAATCGCTGGCCGGTTTCTCAATAGTGACCTCAATACCGGTCAACCGTTTGATTTCCTCTTCAAATCGCTTCATTTCCTCAGGCGTCTTCCCGCCAACA
This sequence comes from Paenibacillus yonginensis, assembly GCF_001685395.1. Classification (NCBI taxonomy): domain Bacteria; kingdom Bacillati; phylum Bacillota; class Bacilli; order Caryophanales; family Paenibacillaceae; genus Paenibacillus; species Paenibacillus yonginensis. The sequence goes on from NZ_CP014167.1 coordinate 2,093,030, forward strand.
TTACTTGATAAAATCCTCAGCTTCGTGTCTGCTGCCTGAGCAGAGGACGTTTCCCCGTTTGAAGCCGAAGCTGTGCCATTAGCATTTGAGGCATTGGCGGGGAAGCTGTTGGAGCCTGACGACTGATTAGCCGAAGACCCGCAGGCGGACAGCAGCATGGAACCCAAGGTGAGCAGCGAGACCAGCAAAGTGATTCTGGAACTCGCTTTCGGTTTCTGCCTTCCATGTACAGGTACCGGGCTTTCCGCAAGATGAGATAATCGGGATGAATTTTTAAAAGGAATATTAAAGTTCACGTGTAGATCCTCCTCATTAGGCCATCATTTAGTCATTTTTTTGGTTAACCTCTCGGTTTGGCGTGCGCAGGAACCTCGAACCACAAGATCTGAAGGAATAATCGTCCTTTTGGCCAGCTTGTTCCCGGCATCCGACTGCTCCAGCTGCTCCAGAAGAAGCAGGATGGCTTCCGTCCCAAGCTTGTCCGCATGAAGATCGACCCCGGTTAACGGGGGATTAAATTCCTGTGCAAATGTCCCGCCATAGCCGAAGCAGAGCACCGAAAGCTGTTCGGGAATACGTAGGTTCAGTTCAGCTGCCGCCTTGTATACCCCGAGAGCCATCGATTCGGTATCCGTTAATACCGCCGTAATTTCCGGATTCTCCTTAAGGCGCACGAGCGCTGTTTCATAGCTGTAGGTTAATGAAGTCATCGTTTGCATGTTGTTCTGGTGGACAATCATCCCTTCAGATGGACTCTGGCCCTGCTGGGCAAAGGCCTGCATGTAACCAGCCGTTCTGTCCACGGTTACCGTCCGGTTCTCGGGTCCATTGATAAACAAAATCTGTTCATGTCCGAGGGAAATCAAATACTGGGTGACTTTAGCCGCCGTACTAATGTTATCGTTGTTGACGTATGACACGCGGGTCTCATCTTCGCCTGATGGACGCCCGATCACGACGATCGGGACATTACGCTGCAGACAATCCTCAATCCGGCTGTCTCCAATGACGGCATCCAAAATAATTTCTCCATCTACCGGGTCTGAGGCCAAATGCTCGACTTGATTCAAATAATTAGGAGACAGCGTGTTAAGCAGCAGCCGGTAACCACGTTCGTAACATACGGGCAGGACCCCATTTAGCAGCGAATACTGAAAGTGGCTCATTTTAAGCTTTTCTCCGCGCATATTCAGGCCGATAATCCGGGTCTTCTTGTTGACAAGACTCCGGGCCCAATAATTTGGCCTGTAATTCAGCTCCTTTGCCACCTTCATCACATGCTCCGTTACTTCCTTGCTTATCGGACGTTTCTTGCTGAATACATTCGAAACCGTCCCTTTTGAAACTCCGGCCGCCTTGGCCACATCCTCAATCGTTGCCACTGCATTTCTTCCTTTCAACTGTACTAGTACGAACTCTATATTAAACCGGTTTTGTAAGATTCATTTTTGAGGCACCGTCTTTTTATGTAAAAATCGACTTCAACAATCAATAAAGTGTAAAATTATGTGTAATATCTACCATAAAAAGAAATTTTATAAATGTTTAATTATTAAACCGGTTTACTTCTACTATTGTGATTGTGAACTCTATCAATTCCATGACAAAAAAAGAAGACCCAAACGGATTTGGGTCTTCTTCCTGAATATCGCTATAAAGCTATATTGATTATTTATTAAACACTTTAACGCGGTCTTCAACCGGCTGGTATTGTTTCTCGCTTGGCTGCATGGTTGGTTTGCCGAAAGGCATTTGAGCAATCAGCTTCCAATGGGAAGGAATGTTCCAAGTGGACTTCACTTCTTCGTCGATCAACGGATTGTAGTGCTGCAGAGATGCGCCCAGGCCCGCTTCTTCCAAAGCCGACCAAACAACCAGCTGGAGCATGCCGTTGGATTGGTTAGCCCAAATAGGGAAGTTATCGGCATAAGCCGCAAACTGCTCCTGCAGTCCTTTGATCACTTGCTCATCTTCAAAGAACAATACGGTGCCATAACCGTTGTAGAACGAAGCCATTTTTTCGGAGGTTGCTGCAAACGCCTCTTCGCTTTTCGTAATCTTCCGCAGCTCTTCTTTGGTAATATCCCACAGCTTATGATGATGCTCGCCAAGCAATACTACTGCGCGAGAAGTTTGGGAATTAAAAGAAGTAGGCGTATGTTTAACAGCCTCTTGAACAATGTCTACAATTTGATCATCGCTGATCGTAGATTCATTGCTGATACCGTAATAGGAACGTCTTGTTTTCAAAGCTTCTAAAATTTTGCTCATCTTCTTTAATTTCCTCCTTGGTTAGTTTCTTGAACAGGAATAGCAAAACCATTGTTAGTTACTTTTCGTAATTAAATATATTATAGTTAAGATCCCTAAGTCAACTCTAATTTTATAGAGTCATCCTTTATTACCCTCTTTATCAACCTTTTCGCGAATAATAATCAATCAGACTAAAAAAGAGGTTGTCTCAAAAGATCACTAAATGACCTTTCAAAACAACCTCTTATTATCGATTATCCTTTATTTGCGTTTCCTGTGCCTCTAAACCGCTGCGTGTAAGCTCTTGCTTCTTCGGCATTTCGTACCCGGTTCCGGCTCCATTCCAGCAGAATCCGGTCGATATACCGAAAATGGATTTTGCCGGCAAAAACCGCTTCCTTCAAAGCCAAACGGATCAGCTCCTCCGGATAACCGTCCTGATCAATCCAGCCTGAAATGGTTTCGCATTCCATCGGGGACAAAGGACGGGCAAATTCTTGTTCAAAAGTGATGAACAGGTTCCGCTCGGCCGAATCCATTTCGGCCGTTTCCTCTTCCAGCTGTTCCCGACTCAGCCGCAGCTCTTTGCGTTCCGCGGCAAAATGCTCCGCCAGACATAAACTGAGTTTCTTGTACATCCCGTTCAAATGATAATGTTCGGACTGTACACCGGTCTGTTCATCCGTCACCTGGTCAATCGTCAGCCAGCCGTCCTTGATCAGCTTGCGGACAGCGGAAGCCACCGCTCCCGGTGAGGTGCTCATCACCTGTTCAATTTCCGCAAGCGGCGGAAATTCGCTTCCGCGGCTTTGCCGGAAATGAAGCAGGTGGATCAGCAGCATAGCCTCCATATCGCTGAGCTTTAAACGGCGATAATAGGCAAGCAATGCGGCGGGCACATTTACGGTTCCATTTTCCATGCCGTAAGCGATGCCGTTAGCCCACACCTTCCAGCCTTCATTCATGGCCATCTAGCTCACCTCTAGCCTGTTATGGATATAGACGGTACAGTGTGCGAGGGAACGGAATAGTTTCTCTGACATGATCCAGACCACAAATCCAGGCCACGGTTCTTTCCAGTCCCAGACCGAAGCCGGAATGAGGAACGGTTCCGTATTTCCGGAGATCGAGATACCATTGGTAGGATTCCGGAGAAAGCTCATGTTCCTTGAAACGTTCTTCCATCAGCTCAGGATCATCAATCCGCTGGGAGCCGCCGATAATTTCGCCGTAACCTTCAGGGGCGATCATATCCGCACACAGGACAACCTCCGGACGTGTAGGATCCGGCTTCATATAGAAAGCTTTAATGCTGGCCGGATAATGGGTAATAAACACCGGTTTATCATAAGCTTCAGCAATCGCCGTTTCATGTGGCGCACCAAAATCTTCGCCCCAAGGAATATCAAATCCTTCTTTATTCAAGAATTCGATAGCCGCATCATAAGTAATCCGCGGGAATGGAGCCTGAATGTTCTCCAGTTTGGAAATATCGCGTTCGAGCGTTTCCAGCTCGGAACGACAGTTCTTCAAGACAGATTGAACTACATGAGAAATGAAGTTCTCTTGCACGCGCAGGCTTTCTTCATGGTCCGTAAATGCCATCTCCGGCTCAATCATCCAGAACTCGATCAGATGACGGCGCGTCTTGGATTTCTCGGCACGGAAGGTTGGACCAAAGGAATAAACCTTGCCCAAAGCCATCGCCGCAGCTTCCATGTAGAGCTGTCCGCTTTGCGTCAAATACGCATCTTCTTCAAAATATTTGGTATGGAAAAGGTTGGTTGTTCCTTCTGCCGAAGTTGGCGTCAAGATCGGCGGATCCACCAAGGTGAAGCCGTTTGTATCAAAAAACTCCTGCACCGCACGGATAATTTCTGCCCGGATGACCATAATAGCGCGCTGTTTGGTGGAACGCAGCCATAAATGGCGGTGGTCCATCAGGAAATCAACGCCGTGTTCTTTCGGGGTAATCGGATAGTTATCCGTCAATTGAATCAGTTCAAGACCGGTCACCGTCATTTCAAAACCGGATTTGCTTCTTGCTTCCTCGCGGATAACGCCAGTTACATAAACCGAACTCTCCTGAGTCAGGCTTTTGGCGAGGTTCCAGGTTTCTTCAGAGACTTCATTCTTCACGACTACGCCCTGAATATAACCTGTGCCGTCACGCAGCTGCAAAAATTGAATTTTGCCGCTGGAACGTTTGTTGTTAATCCAGCTGCCGATAACGACGGTCTCCCCGACATGGTCTTTCACCTGTCGGATTACGGTTTTGATCGCCATTCTACTCTCTCCTCTAACGTAACAAATAATTAGTGTAATGTAGGCTTATTTCGATTCTTCTACGATACGCAGCGTATCCCGTGCAATGACCAGTTCTTCATTGGTTGGAACGACCAGCACTTCCACCTTCGAATTCGCGGAAGAAATGCGGCGTGGTTCGCCGGAACGGATTTTGTTCAGCTCCGGATCAATTTCAACGCCCAGGTAAGTCAGGTTCTCACAAACCTTCTCACGCACGACAGCAGAGTTCTCGCCTACGCCTGCGGTAAAGACGATCACGTCAACACCGTTCAATGCAGCCGCATAAGAGCCGATATATTTGCGAAGACGGTATTCGTACATTTCAAAGGCAAGGGTGGCGTTCGGTTCGCCCGCTTCCAGACCATCCGTAATATCGCGCATGTCGCTGCTGCTGCCGGAAATCGCAAGCAGTCCGCTGTGCTTATTCAGCATGGAGTTGACTTCGCTGATCGTCAGCTCTTCTTTGTTCATAACAAAGGTAACGACAGCCGGATCCAGATCACCGCTGCGCGTACCCATCATCAGGCCTTCAAGCGGAGTCAGCCCCATGGAAGTATCGTACGATTTCCCGTCCTTGATCGCTGTCAAGCTGCCGCCGTTGCCGATGTGGCAGGTGATGATCTTCAAATCCTCAAGCGGACGGTTCAAATATTCGGCTGCTACGCGGCTTACATAGTAATGCGATGTGCCGTGCATCCCGTAACGGCGAACATGGTGTTTCTTGTAGAGCACTTTAGGAATCGGGTACAAAAATACTTTCTCTTCCATCGTCTGATGGAAAGCCGTATCAAACACGACTACCTGCGGTACGCCAGGCATGTTCTTCTCGGCAGCCGTAATCCCGGAAATCGCCGGCGGATTATGGAGCGGAGCAAGGTCGAACAAACGGCGGATTTCCGCTTTGGCTTCAGGGGTAACCAGAGCGGAACTTTTAAACGCCTCGCCGCCGTGTACGACGCGATGGCCGACAGCCTGGATCTCGTCAACCGAATTCAGTACGCCATGTTCTTTATCAACCAGCTTGTCCAGAACTTTACGGATCGCCGTAGTATGCTCCAGAATTTCGCTGACTTCCGTTACTTCCTCTTTACCCGTAGGTTTATGGGTCAAGATGGAGGAATCCATGCCGATTCTCTCCACCAGCCCTTTGGCCAATACCGATTCGTCGTTCATGTCATAAAGCTGATATTTCAGGGAAGAGCTTCCCGCGTTAATTACGAGTACCTTCACAGCCGGTCACCATCCTTGTCGTATTTAAAAAATCCTTCGCCGGTCTTAACGCCCAAATTGCCTGCGCGAACCATTTTCTTCAATACAAAGGAAGGACGGTATTTCAGTTCGCCGAAATCGCGGAACATCCGCTCAAGCGCAGCAAGTACGGAATCAAGGCCGAAACGGTCAGCCATTTCCAGCGGTCCATATTGGAACTGGTAACCTACGCGCATGGCATCGTCAATATCCTCCGCCGAGGCCACGCCTTCTCCGAGCACATGCAAAGCTTCGTTGATCATCAGGCAGACGATCCGCGAGGTTACGAAACCTGGAGATTCATTGACCATAATGCCGCGTTTGTCCACCACTTCTTCAACAAAAGCTTTGGTTTCCTCAAAGGTTTGGTCAGACGTTTTGAGGCCGCGGATAATTTCCACCAGATCAATTTTGGATACAGGATAGATAAAGTGCAAACCGATAACACGTTCCGGGTATTTGGTGGAACCCGCAATTTCTGTCAGACTCAAGGTTGAAGTATTGCTTGCAAGGATAATGTGGCTTGGACATACCTGGTCAAGCTTCTGGAATACCTTCTTTTTCGCTTCCAGATCTTCCGAAATGGTTTCAATGACCATATCCGCTTGTCCGAGGTCGGCCAGGTGGGTCACTTTATGAATTTTCGACAAAATGAGCTTCTTCTCTGCTTTCGTGATCGCCCATTTCTCGAGTTGTTTATCCAGGCTGGTTTCAATCATATCGTATGCATAATTCAGCTTTGCTTCATTCTCCTCAACAAGAAGAACGTCCAGTCCTTTGCCGGCAAGCATTTCGCTTATGCCTTGGCCCATCGTGCCGCCGCCGATGACTCCTATTTTCTTAAAATTCATGGTCCTCTTACTCCATCCTTTCGTCTTATCCTTCTACATATTATACCCCTGATGTCGAAGAATACATCTTTCTACACCCAACATATAATAATATCTTAGCACGGTCAAAAAGTAAAAAAAAATAACCGGCATATAAAATTATGCCGGTTGAAGTGCGTTGTCACGAAATAGACATCTGAATTCCTCTCCGGACATCCGTTCTTCCTTAAACAAAATGTCCAGCGATCTGTCGAAAATAGCCGAATGCTCTTCAAGCAGCTGCTTGGTCCGAGCAGCAAGGGCATCCAGAATCGTTTGGTTTTCTTTCATCAGCACTTCCGTGGTGACCATTTCCATATTCATGATGCCTAAAGACGTAAGTCCGGAAGTCATCATCGTTTGAACCAGATTCAAGGCCTGCTCAAAGTCGTTCCGCGAGCCCGTGCTGCGGCCCCCGTAATAGATTTCTTCGGCTGCCGCTCCGGCAAGGGCCACCATGATCTGCCCTTCCAGATAACTTTTGGTGTACAAATATTTCTCTTCCTGCGGATTATGCCGGACATAACCAAGCGCTTGCCCGCGCGGGCTCAAAACTACCTGATTAACGCTACCCGGGGCAACAATCTCAGCCAGAATGGCATGTCCCAGCTCATGGATGGCCACCCGGCGTTTCTCTTCCAGGGTTGATTCCCGGTCCGTCTTCTCCCCGAGCATCACCTTGTCGATCGCCATGGACAGATGGTGCTGGCGGATTTCCGCTTCGCTTGCGCGCATCGCATAGATGGCAGCTTCGTTCATTACGCTTTCCAGCTGGGCACCGGAGAATCCGTAGGATTCCTCCGCAACTCTTTCTAGGCTTACAGACTCATGCAGCGGTTTATTTTTGGCGTGGATGTCCAGAATCATCATCCGGCCCTTCTTGTCAGGCAGATCTACCTGAATATGGCGATCGAAGCGGCCCGGGCGAAGCAGCGCGCTGTCGAGCATTTCTTTACGGTTTGTGGCGGCAATAATTAGAATACGCGGAGATTCCGACGTATAAATGCCATCCATTTCCGTTAGCAGCTGGTTCAGCGTCTGGTCGTATTCCCGCTGCTGTCCGCCTTCCCGTTTCCCGCCGATTACGTCTATTTCGTCAATAAAGATAATTGCATTTTGTTTATTTTCTTTGGTTGCCCGGTTCCGGGCCTCCTTAAATAAATCGCGGATCCGGCTTGCACCGACCCCGACATACATTTCCACGAACTCACTGCCTGAGGAAGCTACAAACACGGAGTTGGTATAGTGAGCAGCCGCTTTTGCCATCAGCGTTTTGCCGGTTCCCGGAGGACCCGTCAGCAGGATCCCTTTGATCGGACGAATGCCGAATTTCTGAATTTCATCATAATGAATCATAAAATCAAGCGCCTCGCGCAGCTCCTGCTTCGCGCTGTCTTGTCCGCCGATCTCTTCAAAGGTCAGCTTGGCCGGCCCGGCCTTTTTGCGCTTTCGCTCCTGAGAAGCTCCTACAGCCAGCCCCCCTCTCATCACCGTCAAGGCGTACAAGGCCCCCAGCATGATCACGGCGACGATTACGGGCACAATATTAACCCCGATATATCCAAGAAAAATGAGCAGCACCGGAACAAAACCGATTAATATTTCTTTACTCCATCTAGGCATTGTTCCACACCCCCACCTGCTCAGCTTTACGCGGCAAAATAATAAATTTGCTGGCTTTGCCATCGGTCAGCGATATATAAACATTGGTGTCGTCCATTTCGGCTGTTGCCTTCAGTCCGGGCACCTCGTTTTTCAGTTTGTCTAAAGTGCTTGTAATTTCAGTATATTTCTTGTTCTCCATAGCCTCCGCGATCGGGAATAACGCCTCCGACCACCACTTGTTCAAAGCTTCGTTGGAATGATCCTGAACTTCCAGCTTCAGCTCTTTGCCCCTGATCAGGGATCCGCCTTTATCTTTGATATGCTGGACCAAATCTCTTAAATCGGTCTGCGGTTTCAAATCAAGTTTCAAAGTAACCGTATTATGGTTAATATTCAATTGGACGTTGTTCACGCCGTTATATTGGGTAACCATCTTCTCAAACGGACTCTGAAGGGCTATCTGGCGGTAACCATACCAGCCGCCAAACAGCAAGAGGGCCGAAACGACTACAGTAGCAACAATCGGAAAAATACGCAGTTTCAATTAAATCCCCCTCTGCACAGTATAAGTTTATACTCCTATCATCCATCAAATACGCAATCAAAAGATGCGTATTATTTTTGTATATCTCGAATACAGGCTCTAGTATATCACATAATCTATATCATTTTATGATTAAATTTTGAATTTTAAGAAAATTTCAAGGATGTTTATGTATAAAAAGATAAGGCTTCCAATTTTATCATGAAAAGTTAAAAGAAACGGCCTTGGTCCCCTGGGAAGGGAAGACCAAGGCCTCTCGCATGATCCTTTCAACTTCTTATTTGGCCGGAAGCTCGATTTGGCCATATCCGATAGTCGTAAACCAATTTTTGACCGTCTCGAAATCCTTCGAATAAGACAGGCAGAGCAGCAGCAAAATCCGGGCATGAGCTGCGTTCAAATTATCACCGGCAATCACGCCGTCCCCGTTTGAATAATTGCTGCCCGATCCGGTACGGGTCGTCATAACAAAGATGACGCCCTTTTTGATCGCCTCGGCACGTTCTTCGCTCATGGCTTTGGAGATGCCTCCGGCTCCAGTGCCCGCAGTTACAATACCTTTGGCCCCGGCAGCCACAAAGCCGCTGATGGCCCCAGGCCCCGCATCCTGATAAGAGTAAGCAATTTCAACTTTGGCCAGGTCCTTTTTCGAAATTTGGGTCAGATCAAACGGTGTCTCCCACTCGCTTGCGGGTTTAAGCGCTCGGAAGGGAGCCCGGTATACGCGGATATTTTTTTCATCAATATAACCAAGCGCCCCGATTTCCGGAGTTACAAAAGTATCAGTCCGATAGGAATTTGTTTTGGTGACCTCTCGTGCAGCATGGAATTCATCATTCAGCATGACCACAGTCCCGAAATATTTGGTTTTGCCGCTGGCGGCCAGCTTGATCGCATTATAGAGATTTGCAGGGGCGTCCGTGCCGATAACCGTCCACGGTCTCATTGATCCGGTTACAACTACCGGTTTGGGACTGCGTACGGTCAGGTCCAGGAAATAAGCAATTTCTTCCATCGTATCCGTTCCGCTGGTCACTACGACACCATCCTGGGTTTTAAGCGCCTCGTCGACCTTCAGGGACAAATCGTACAGCTGCTCCATGGAATAAGCGCTAGAGCCGGAATTCCCGAATTGATAGGTACTCACCTCAGCGATTTGGTCTTTATTCGGCAGGGATTTCACCAAGTCTTCAATCGGCAGCGAACCGGCCCGGTATGTATCGAAGCTTGTTTCATCCGTTGATTTGCCGGCCAACGTTCCTCCTGTCGCGATCACCTCTACTTTGGGCAGCTTCTTAACTACTCCAATTGTGGAAGTAACAGCCGTTGAGTCCGTGGCTGCAGAAACAGGTGACACAAACAATTGGGGCAGCAATAATAACACCGTTAAACCTGTCGTGAGCAGCATCTTCTGGATTTTTGTCGTTCCCCTCTTCATCAAATCATCCTCCGCCAAATAATTTGTTAACTTAACGTCAGGTTATATAACCTAAATTCTGTTAACTTGAGAGGATTATATTTTAATGTAATGAAATATGACAAGAACCAGAATCCCATAAGTAAGCGCTTAACCTTAGCTTTTTTTCGCTTTATCGCGTTAATTCAAGCTCAGTATAAAAAAACGGCAAACCCTTGCGGCCCGAAGGCCTTAAAAAGAGTTTGCCGGCAATCCCATTTATAAAGTGTTATAAAAATAAAAAGCGTTAATCTAACGGTTAGGCAGCGTAAACTCCTCAGTCAAAGCTTCACCATTGCTGAAACTGAAGAACCGGTAGTAATAATGATCTTGTTCTTTGTAATACAGCTGCCACACATATTGACCATTATAGATCCCCGGGACCAGACGTTTAACGTCGGCGTTCGGCATCAGCGCTTTGATTTTGGCCTGCATCGCTTTTTTGGTTGAAGCGCCCGTCACCTGTTCCGTATGCGGGGGCTGCCCATCCTGCAGCCAGACCATAATATGTTCTCCTGAAGCATTGTTGCCTTCGACTACCCAGCATACATCATCCCAAACCGATTTGGTGACTCCGATGGTCTTGACGAGACCGGCCTCCTGCTTGGCTCTCAGGATTGCCGCATCCTCCTGCGTCCATGTGTCCTGCATCACATAAACATAATAACGATACAGCCCAAACAGAATCGCCGCCAAAACCAAAATTGAAATCCAGATCCATTTCGTTTTTGTTCTCAAATCTGTTCTTCACTCCTCTCCCTGCTCCGCATCCCTTCAAACAATTCCATTAGCGGGCAAGGAGACCTTCAAATGCCTGCTGGGCTTCAAAGCGAATACGCTCCTCGTCCAGCGTAAGGCATTCTCCATGCTTGACCACCTGCCGCCCGTCAACCCAAACATGCTCTACATCTTTGGCTCCAGCAGCGTAGACCGTGTGCGAGATGAAATCCGTTTTCGGCAGGAAATGAGCCTGCTCGGTATTTAAAGCGATGAAATCGGCTTTCATCCCGGCCTCCAGCCGGCCGACGTCCTGCAGGAACAGCGATTTGGCGCCGTATTCCGTTCCCATCTTCAAGGCTTCCAGAGCCGGAACCGCCGTTGGATCACCGGAAACACCTTTATGGATCAAGGCAGCGAGTCGGATTTCCTCCAGCATGTCGAGATTGTTGTTGCTAGCCGGCCCATCCGTCCCCAAGGAAACGGTAACTCCCGCCTTGAGCAAATCCACCACGCGGGCTATGCCGCTGGCCAGCTTCAGGTTGCTTCCCGGATTGTGGGAAACGCCGACGCGGTGTTCCGCCAGAATAGCGATCTCCTCATCGGTCAGATGTACGGCATGAGCTACGAGAGACGGGCGGGAGAACAGGCCCAGCTTAAGCAAATGCTCTACTGGACGCGTGCCGTAATCCCGGACATTCTGCTCCACTTCAGCCCGTGTCTCAGACATATGCGTATGAAGCGGCAGATCCAGATCATGGGCAGCCTGAACGATTTTTTCAATATAATCCGGCGGACACGTGTAAGGAGCGTGGGGCGACATCATCGCCGTAATTCGGCCCTCTGCCGCACCATGCCACTGCTTGGCGAAGCTGACTGCGTCCTGGAGTTTGGCTGTCTGCACTTCGGGCGGACAAAGACCGATTACCCCGCGGGTCAGCACTGCCCGAATGCCGCTTTGCTCAGCGACCTTGCCGACCTGGTCCATATGATCGTACATGTCAAGGAAAGTGGTGGTGCCGCCCTTCAGCATTTCGAGCACGGACAGAGCGGTACCCTTATACACATCTTCGCCGGTGAATTTGGCTTCCATCGGCCACATTTTCTCCTGCAGCCAGACCTGAAGCGCCAGATCATCCCCGTAACCGCGAAGCAGCGACATGGCGGCATGGCCATGCGTATTGACCAGCCCCGGCAGGAACAGCAACCCGGAGCCGTCAAAGCTGTCTGTATCCTCAGTTCCTTCAGGCAAACTTTCGCCGATATATTGAATCCGGTTGTCCTCAACCAGCATGTATCCGTTAATTACAGGCTTCTCGGGGTTCATCACCGCGAAGGTCCCGTTTTTGATCAACCATTTACGACTCATTTGAATGTTCCTTTCCTTGGTCCAAATAATAAGCCAAACTTAACAGGTCGGTAGTAAAGTCCGCAGCATGGACCCGGACACCGGGCGGAACCTTCAGGATGACCGGCGCGAAATTCAGAATGGCCTGAATGCCTGCCTCCACAAGCTGATCCGCGACCCGCTGGGCCTCCCAATGAGGCACAGTGATAATGCCGATGCGGATTCCCAGCTTCTTAACGGTTTCGGGCAACTCCGCGATTGGCTGAACGGACAAATAATTGATCTGGGTACCGATTTTGGCTTCTGCGATATCAAAGACCGCTACAATCTTCATATTGTCTTTTAAATACATATTGTAATTGGAAAGCGCTTGACCGAGATTACCGGCACCTACGAGAGCTACGCTGATTTCCTGATCCAGATTCAGAATCTGACGAATCTTCTCGATCAGGTAAGCGACGTCATAGCCGATGCCCTTACGGCCGAAATCACCGAAATATGCCAGGTCCTTGCGGATTTGGGCCGGATTTAAATCCAGATTCTGCCCCAGCTCCTGAGAGGATACCGTCATGACATCCCGGTTGTGCAGCTCGTTTAAGTACCGCAGATAAACCGGCATACGCCGGACGACGGCATCCGATATTTTTTCCGATTTCATGTTATTCACCCTTTGCTGCGCCTGGATCGGCGCCATTTTCCGTAGGTTCCAGCCACTCCGTGATCCGGGGAACCATCTGGCTTAGCGGCATGTGCTCCATTTTAGGTCCCGGCAGCGAATACAGAAAATATTTCCCGTAATATGAGTCCAGAATACGAGTATCGTATACGATGACGATGCCTTTATCTCTAGAAGAGCGCACCAGCCGGCCAAAGCCTTGTTTGAAACGGATAACCGCCTGAGGAACGGACAGCTTTGTGAATGGATTTTTTTTCTGCTGCTGCAGCCGTTCGCTTTTGGCTTCTACCAGCGGATGGTTTGGCGGCTGGAAGGGCAGTCTGACAATGGCCAAACTGGTCAGCGCATCCCCCGGGATATCTACGCCTTCCCAAAAACTGCTTGTGCCCAGCAGTACCGAGGCGTCTTTGCTTTGGAAACGCCGGGTCAGCTTGGTTCGGCTGCCGCTGTCCATCCCCTGCCCAATTACCGTTATATTGTGGGCAGAAAGCTGCTCTTTAAGCGGCTCATAAACCTGCTTCAGCATTCGGTACGACGTGAACAGCACCAGCATCCTGCCGTTTGTCGCCACAGCCGATTCCGCCAGGGAATCGACAAGTGTGTTCACGAAATACGCGTCGCCGACACTGCCTTTCACGCTTGGAAAATCACGCGGGATAACGAGCAGCGCCTGATCTCTGTAATTGAACGGCGAAGGAAGAATGGCCGTCAGCAGACGGTCCTCTTCACTTGCCTCCTGCAGTCCGAGCTGATCAATCATATATTGGAAGGACTTATCAACCGTCAAAGTCGCAGAGGTCATGACTACGCTTTTTTTCTTGTCAAAGAAATAGGCTTTCAGCTGTTCGCTTACGTCAATGGGAACGGCATACATCTGCAAAGATTTGCTGCGGTAATGCCCATTGCCTTCAAGCCAGTACACCGTCTCCTCGTTATCCAGCTTCATGAAGAAACGCAGCGAATCCCGTTCGCTGCCCAGATCCTTGAACAAGCCGCTAATATCGGTCAGCAGGCCGTCAATGCCGTAATCATCCTGCTCCTCTTTCAACTCAGCCACCATCCGTTCACCCTTCCTCAGCACTTCGCTGATGGTAACGTGAATCTGGTTCTCCAGCAGGTTCAAAGTCTCCCACTGCTCCGGACGTTTGGCGGGAAGCAGACGTTTCACAAATTGTCCCGGTTCTCCAGGCGCCGCATCGCTGCGTTCGGTCATTAATCCGAACAGCAGCTCGCTAAGCTTATCCCAGTTCTCCTTCACCTCCAGGAGTGCCGGATAAATGGAGTCGATGGTCTCCATCCAGCCGGAAGCTTTCTCGGCACCGGAAGCGCCAAGCTGCAGCCGCAGATTGGGGAGCTGGCCGGTTCGGCTGTCCTTAAACAGCCGGGTCAACGTATGAATGATGGAGAAATATTTCATATGCAGTCCCAAATGTTTGCCGGCAACGTCCTCCAGATGATGCGCCTCGTCGATCACCAGCCGTTCATAAGCAGGCAGCAGCTGATGCCCGGCCTGAATGTCGGTGAACAGCTTTGAATGATTGGTAATGACGACATCCGCAACGCTGGCTTCGTGTTTGGCCCGGTGGTAGAAGCATTTGCGGAACCAGGGACATGAACGTCCAAGACAGGAGTCCGATTCGCTGGCAACGGTTTCCCAGAAATCGCCGCCCCTTCCCAGATTCAGCTCCTCATCATCACCGGTTTCAGTCTGGCTTAACCAGACGATCATCTGAGCCGCCGTGATGCTGTCTTCTTTCGGGCTTGCGAAATCACGCCTGCTTAGCTTGTGCTCAAACTTGCGCAGACACAAATAATGTTGTCTTCCTTTAAACACTGCTGCGCGAAAAGGAAAAGGAACCGCTTCAGTCAGCAGGGGAATATCCCGTTCCCTCAGCTGCTCCTGCAGGTTAATGGTATGGGTGCTGACCATGACCTTTTCCCCGGTTTTGACCGAGGAATAAATCGCCGGAAGCAAATACCCCAAGGATTTCCCGGTGCCAGTCCCCGCTTCTACAAGCAGATGTTTATCTTCGGCAAATGCCTGCTCCACCTGTCCAAGCATAATCTTCTGGGCTTCGCGTTCTTCATAGAACGGCAGCTTCTCCTTCAAATTCTCCCGAACCTGATCCAGAAACTGCTCAAAGCTCACCTTGGCCAGCGGATTCTCCTCGGCGTCATACCTTGCCGGCAAAATATCCATCCAGTCCTCATTGCGCATAGCAAACTGGCGGTAATACACAAATCCTGCATCATCCGTCTGGTCAGCCTGGCTTTCCCTTTCCGTTAACAGGGCGTCAAAAAACCAGCCCAAATCACTGTCTTCTGCGGCAAACAGGTCTGCAAGACGCTGAATCGTAATCAGCGGCAGCTCGGCAAGCTCATCCAGACATTTGAGAAAAATCAAAGCCGTAGCCTCAGCATCGCTGTCCGCCTGGTGCGGCCGGTCATGACTGAGTCCAAATTCCGTGCTGACCAGACCCAGCTGGTAGGAATTTAAGGAGGGAAAACAAATTTTCAAGAAATCCATCGTGTCGAGAATCCGCCCCGTAAAGGGAAGATATCCACAGCTGTCCAAGGCCTGCTGCAAGAAATTAAAATCAAATGCAACATTATGCCCGACCAGGACAACGTCATCAAGCAGCGGAACCATGTCCATCATCACTTCGTCGATTGAAGGAGCGTCCGCCACATCCTCTTCCGTGATGCCTGTTAAGCCGGTTATAAATGGCGGGATCGGCACTCCCGGTTTGACATAAGAAGAATAGACCTGCGAGATGGTGGAATCATGATCTATGATGGCAAGTCCAACCTGTATAATTTCATCGGTGGACTGATTACCCGTTGTTTCAAAATCGAGTACAGCATACTTCATTGGTTGTAAAATCCCTTTCTTTCGGGTCTATCACCTAGCATATCAAAAAAAATCCCGTTTGAAAATTGAACGAAGCCGGCTTTGAGAAATCCTGCACTTGCCTGACAAGCCCTAACAGTCAAAAAGGGCAAAAAAAACGATGCGTCCGAGGCGCATCGTTATCCCCTGCTTTACAAATAAGCATGGAGCTGGCTTTCAAATTGGTAAGTCCCGCGATTCTCCATACAAGCCTCGAGATTCGCCAAAGGTTCGGGCAGACTGGGATCCAGCTTATAGGCGGTAAGGAAAAACCCCCGCGCCTTCTCGACCCGATTATCCATGGCAGCCAAACATCCCAAGGCGTTACAGCAGATCGCTTTTAATTTCTTGTCTTTGCCGTGCGTAAAAATATAATTTAAATAACCAGCCGCATTTTCCCTGTCATTCAGATGCACGCGGCACACGGCCAAGAACAACAAGGGCAGGGGATTATCCGGATAAAGGCTGGAAGCCTGCTCAAAATGCTCGGAAGCCTGTTTGTACATTTTGAGGGTAAAATAACCTTGCCCTTTAAGAAAGGGGCCTCCGCCCAGCTCGACAATCTTCAGTTGATCCTGGGCTTCAAAATCCCCACATTTCCGGCGAATCTCCCCCATCTTCTCTTCAAAAGACATCCATTCCTCGATAATGCCGTCACTCATTTGCTTCAACAGTTTCCATTTCATGCCCAGCGCTTCTTTCTGTTCGCCTTCCGCCTCAGGATAACGCCGGGCGATATCGTCCAGCGCGCTGTTCATTTCCGCAAAGATATGTTCAAACATTATCTCACCTCATCCTGAACAAAATGAAATCAGTGCGAAACCGAATCAAAGCCAGCTTGACGTTTGACCGTATTGATTCAGGTTTACCTTCATTTTTTGTTCAAGACGGCTTTTTCATTCGAGCGCCCAGTTATTACATAACCAGCCTGCTTAGCCGATTAACGAATCGTGGCATGCAGCTCGTGGTCAGCCGATTCGGCAGGACGATTGTTCTCGTCCACAAAAACAACGGTCGGCTTATGGTACTTCAGTTCAGCCGAATCCAGCTGCGCGTAGGAAATAATGATGACCGTGTCGCCAGGCTGCACCAGACGGGCTGCCGCGCCGTTGAGGCAGATAACGCCGCTGCCTCGCGGACCGGGGATCACATAAGTTTCGAGACGCGCTCCATTGTTGTTGTTGACGATTTGAACTTTTTCATTTTCCAGCAAATCCGCCGCTTCCATCAAATCCTCGTCGATGGTAATGCTGCCCACATAATTCAAATTGGCTTCCGTTACGGTTGCGCGGTGAATTTTGGATTTCATCATCGTTCTATACATGAAGAGCCACGTCCTTTTTCTGAAATAACATATTGTCAATTAATCGAGTGCTGCCGAATTTAACGGCGAGTGCTGCGATGATGTCCCCTTCATAATCAGACAAACGGGTTTGCTCGGAGATCGGCTCCAGCTCTGGGAACGTCAGCACCTCCACATAATCGATTTCCGCCAGCGGTTTGGCTTCAATCCGCTCTGTAAGCAGCTTCTTCAATTCTGCAGCAGTGGTTGACTTCTGCTCCTGCACAAGCTCGTAGGCTTCCTTCAGGGAGGCCGACAGCACAAGCGCCTGACTGCGCTGCTCCTCGTTCAAATAAACGTTCCGGGAGCTGAGCGCCATCCCGTCGCTTTCGCGTACAATCGGACAAGGCACCAGCTGCACATCCATATTCAAATCCGCAACCATCTGGCTGAGCACCGCTACCTGCTGGGCATCCTTCATGCCGAAATAAGCGAAATCAGGTTTTGTAATATGGAAAAGCTTAGCCACGACCGTAGTTACCCCGTCGAAATGCCCCGGGCGCGAAGCGCCGCACAGGCTGGAGGTCAACCCTTCCACCTGAATTTTGGTTTTGGTTGGCTGCGGATACATGTGCTGTACTTCCGGCATAAACACAATATCCACGCATTCTTTCTCGGCAAGCGCCAAATCCCGGGCTGCGTCCCGCGGATAACGATCCAGATCTTCATTAGGACCGAACTGAATCGGATTCACGAAAATGCTCAGCACGACCACGTCATTGGCACGCGCTTTGCGGATCAGGCTGGCATGACCTTCATGCAAATAACCCATCGTCGGCACCAGCCCGACGGTCAGCTCCCGTCCCTGCTTGGCGGCTTCAAAACGCCGGCGTTTCAACTCCTGCTGCAGTTCTTTAGGTTCTTTAATAATCATCATAACGTCATGCCAACCTTTCTATCCGTCTCTGCGGCATTACCGGCTTTCTCCGTTTTATCCTTGTTGCCATATAAAGAGTCGACTACCCCTTCTTCGGCACCGAATACGTGCTGCTCAGCCGGGAATAATCCGCCTTTCACTTCTTTTACATAATCCGCGATTCCGGTTTTAACCAGGCCGCCCACATCCGCAAAAGTTTTGACAAACCGCTTCTCGCGGTAATCGTCCGTATATTTAACCAAGTCATGGAATACAAGCACCTGGCCGCTGCAGCCCCGTCCAGCTCCGATTCCAATCGTAGGAATTTCTAACAATTTAGTAATTTCCGCGGCCACCTCTTCTGTGACCAGCTCCAATACGATGCCAAAAGCTCCCGCTTCCTGCAGCGCTTTGGCATCTTCGAGCAGACGCCGGGCATCCTTGGCATCTTTGCCCTGAATCCGGTAACCGCCAAGCTGATTGACGGACTGCGGCGTAAGGCCAATATGTCCAAGCACAGGCACACCAGCCCGAACGACTGCGGCAACCGTATCCGCGATTTCTGCTCCGCCCTCCATTTTCACGGCATGAACATGACCTTCCTGCATCAACCTTCTGACACCGCGCAAGGTTTCGTCCAGGCTGCCATGGTAAGTCATAAAAGGCATATCCGCGACGATAAATGTCCGCTCCGCACCTCTGGCGACCGAACGGGAATGATAAACCATATCGTCAAGCGTAACCGGAATGGTCGAATCATAGCCAAGCACCACATTGCCCAGCGAATCCCCCACAAGAATCATGTCTACGCCGGCTTCTTCAGCCAGTCTGGCCGAAGGATAATCATAAGCCGTAACCATGGCGATCGACTCGCCGCTTTGTTTCATGCGTTTCAATTTTAAGATGTTTAAAGCTTGTTTGGCTGCCATACTTTTTAACTCCTCTCCTAGTTGACGTACCCGCCGAGTAACCGTCGTGTTTGATTTTCAAACACGAAAAAAAAAGCCTTTAGTTGTTCACTAAAAAGGCCCGAAAGTCCAAAGAAGAGTCACTTGGCGATCGTCCCTTCTGTCTCGGTCCTTTCGGCTCAGAGCAGAATCCAGGCGTAACCGGCAATACCAAATATGACGGTTATATTCATTCATACATCCCGCTGCAGCCAGCGGAAATAAAAATACTGCCCCAAGAGTGCTGTTCGGCCAAGCCGATACCGCCTCTTAGGGACAGTATAACAAATGACGTCAACTTTTTCATCCCTCAATTTAATGGATCTACCGTTACATCGCCGGAAATAATTTTTGTCGTTTGTCCATCTGCCAGCCTGACGATCAGCGCACCGGAGGAATCCAGTGAAACCGCCGTTCCCTTCACCTCTCCGGCAGGCGTCTGCACCGTTACCGGCTTATCCAAGCTGATGGACAAGGCTTCCCATAAAGCAGCGATCGGACCGAAGCCTTCGGTCATGTAGATTCCGTACAGCTGTTCCGTTTCGTTCAAGATCGTTCCGGCAAGCTCCGAGCGATTAATCTTTTGTCCCGATTCAATCCTCAGAGACGTCATAATGGCACGCAGATCTTCCGGGAGCTCTCCGGCCGCCATATTTACGTCAATGCCTATCCCGGCTATACAATAGCGGATCCGTTCGTCTTCCCCCGTCGATTCGAGCAGAATGCCGCTTGTCTTCCGTCCGCTGATCAGAATATCATTCGGCCATTTGATCCCCGCATCAACCCCGGCAACACTCCGGATGGCCCGGCATACAGCTACCGCCATAAGGAGGGTGAGCTGGGGCGCTGATCCAAGCGGCAGATTGGGCCGAAGCAGCAAGCTCATCCAAAGTCCGTTCCCTGGCGGGGAATACCAGCTGCGCCCCATCCGTCCTTTCCCTTTCGTTTGTTCCTCGGCAATAACAAGCGTTCCTTCGGGCGCCCCTTGTTCCGCAAGCAGCCTGGCTTCGTCCTGAGTCGATCCGGTCACGTCCAGCAGCTTCAAATTCCGTCCCATTACGGAAGTGCGGGCAGCCAGCATCAGATCGGCGGCAGCGAGTCTGGAAGGCTCGCCGGTCAAGCGGTACCCCTTGCGGGAGACCGCTTCAAATTCATATCCCGTCTCACGGAGTTTATTGATCTGCTTCCAGACAGCTGTCCGGCTGATCCCGAGCTGGCGGCTGATTTCCTCGCCGGATATATATTCCCCCGCCCGCTCCTTGAACATACGCAGGAGCCGCTGCTCGGGCTGCTGTAATTCAATTTGATTCTTGTCCATCGTTCAAACGCTCCTTCACTGCTTGAAGCAATACCGCCTTATCGTTCTCCAGGTCTCCTGCGGCCACTTGTTCCAGCAGTTCCTTCATCAGTTCGCCCAGCCACGGTCCGCCGCGCCGGCCGCTGCCGCTCATCACCTCGCCGGCGGTCAACGCCAGATCAGTCACTTTATGTACAGGCACAGTCTGGTGCCACTTGGCGGCTTCGGCCAGAAAGACGGCTCGTTTTGTTTTTTCCGCGCCTTCGCTCTCCGCCTCTGGCCCGGCGGACAGCCGACCTGCTTCACGCCGGAGCCATAAGGCAGCAGCGTCCTTCCCGAAGGTAAGCTGCAGGTACACCCAGTACCGGCGCCATTGCTCGAGCACGCCGCCGTCCAGACCCCGGCCGGCAGGCACCTTAGCGTCCCCGGCCGGCTCGGTCCCGGCCTCGAGCAGCTCGCCCACCGCTTCTTCGATATAAAGAAGCGCCGTGACCTGCCGGGTTAATACGCCCGGAAAGGTCCAGCTGCGCAGCAGCGGCTCGGCTTCTTCCGCCGCAACCCGCAAAACCTGCAGCAGCCAGGACCAGCGCAGCGCCGGCTCATCCGCCGGCAGGGCGGTCAGCCCTGCCAGCTCCGCCAGCCCGTCCAGCCCGTCCGCACCGGGACGGCTGGCCGCAGGCGGCAGCGGCGCTTTGGCCGGCAGCAGCAGGCCGCTGCGCCGCAGCAGCTCCAGGCCGCGCACAGGCCGCGGCCCCAGCACGATCCGCTCCAGCTCCGCGCGGATCCGCTCCACCGCGATGTAAGCCATGCCATCGCGGCACTGCAAAAGCCCGCGCCAGAGGCTTGTCAGCGGCTTGAAGCCGAAGACCGAAGCGAAGCGGACCGCGCGCAGCATGCGCAGCGCGTCCTCTTCGAACCGCTCTTCCGGCTTCCCGACGCAGCGTATCCAGCCGCGCTCGATATCTCCGCGCCCTCCATACGGGTCAAACAGCTGCCCGTCCAGACTCCGGGCAATCGCGTTCATCGTGAAGTCGCGTCTCTTCAGATCTTCGTCAACCGCGTCAACAAATTCGACTTCCTCCGGTCTGCGGTGATCCTTATACCCCGTTTCCTTGCGGAAAGTCGTCACTTCAAAAGACCATTCCGCCAGCAGAACCGTAACCGTTCCATGAGCCAGTCCGGTTGGCACTGTTCTTTCGAACAGCTCCATCACCTGTGCGGGCTCGGCGGATGTAGCGATATCCATATCGTGAACGGGGCGTCCCATCAATTCGTCACGGACGCAGCCGCCGACATAAAAGGCCTGATAACCGGCCGTTTCCAGGCGGCGCAGGACCTCGTCTCCGGCGGACGCCATGCCGGGCTCAGCTTGTAACCATAACATCCCCAAGCTTACATCCCCCGTTTCGGCAAAACCTCCGTGTGCCGTCAAAGCCGCTTAAGCCTTGGGCAGACCACAGGCCGTCAGCTTAGGCTTGGATTGTTCCGCCTGCAGCACACGATAATATATTTGCTCATATTGTTTTGTGATTTTCTCGCTGTTAAACTCGGTTTGCGCCCGGCGAATGCACGCTTGTTTGACCTTGGCGGTCAAAACCTCGTCGTTCAGCAGCTGCAGCGCGAAATCCGCCATCGCAGCCGTATCGCCGATCGGCGCCAGATAACCGGTCTCGCCGTGCTTGACCAGCTCCGGAATACCGCCGGCCATCGAGCCGATGGTCGGAACGCCGCAGGCCATCGCTTCTAGGGCTACCAGCCCGAAGCTTTCTTTCTCCGATGGCAGCAGCAGCACATCCGCCATTGAAATGATCTGGGCGATTTCATCCTGTTTGCCCAGGAACCGAATCTTATCCTCCAGCCCCATATCTCGAATCTGGCACTGGATCTTCGGCAAATCCGGACCTTCTCCTACAAACAGCAGCCTGGCCGGAATTTCCTTGGACACGCGCGCAAACACGTCCACAACGTCCTTCACCCGCTTTACCGGCCGGAAGTTGGAAACGTGCATCAGGATTTTTTCGTCCGGTGCCGCAAATTCCTTGCGCAGTTCGGATACATCGCGTGGATAATAGAAACGTTCATCCACAAAATTGTACGTTAAATCAATGCCTCGGGTAATATCAAGCAGCTCCTGCGTTTCACGGGTCAAATCCTGCGAGACAGAGGTCACCGCATCACTTTCGTTAATCGCCAGACGAATCAGGTCTTTCAGAGATTCATCCTGGGCCAGCACGGTGATGTCTGTGCCATGAAGCGTTGTAACTACCTTAAGATGGTCGCCGACCATCTGTTTGGCCAGGAAAGCACAAACCGCATGCGGAACCGCATAATGAACATGAAGCACATCCAGCTTCTCCTGCTTGACCACTTGAGCCATTTTGGTGGCGAGTGACAAATCATACGGAGGGTAGCGGAACACATAATAGTCATTGACTTCCACTTCGTGGTAAAAGATGTTTTTATGAAAAGCTCCCAGCCTGAACGGGACGCTGTGTGAAATAAAATGCACTTCATGTCCCTTTTCGGCGAGCAGTTTACCAAGTTCAGTAGCTACTACACCCGATCCTCCAAGGGACGGGTAACAGGTAATGCCGATTTTCAGCGGTCGGTTCAAAAGCGGAACCCCCTTTCATGCGTAAAAATGCGCTATTTTAAATTTCGACTATATCTTCATAATTGGACCTCATAAGAAGCGCTGAATCCGGTAAGGAGCTTTCACCGCAAAACCTTCGGCAAAAGGAATCAGCTTCTTCTGGCCCAGCAGAGCATCCCTTGCTTGGACACGCTCGACGTAACCTTGATTCAGCGGAGTTGCAACTGTATCTTCACCATGCGCCTGCTCGAATTGAGAGCGGTAGCTGCGCAGCGCCGCCAGCTTGGCTTCATAATGTTCAGTAACATCCACGACAAGATCCGGATTACGCCAATCATTGATGAAATAAAAAAACAGGTCTTCAACAAGGACCGGGGGCTTGTCCAGCTTGTCCGGCATGTATTTGCGCAGTTTGGCGTTAAACACCGCTTCCTCGACCAGCCGGCTGCAGGCCACATGATCCGGATGCCGATCTTCCCAATAAGGGGCAAACACGATCCGGGGCGCATATTTGCGAATTTCTTCGGTTACGGCTGCAATGTGTTCCGGAGTCAGAAAAAGTCCCCGATCAGGCAGACCCAGATTGCTGCGGGCCGCAAGGCCAAGCGCATTCGCCGCCTCCGCCGCCTCCTGCTTTCTTCGCTCTACGCCGCCATTCGAGGACATCTCCGCAAAAGTCAAATCACAAATGCCAACCCTGAGGCCTGCTGCCGTATGTTTGGCAATCGTGCCCGCCATGCCGATTTCAGCATCATCCGCATGGGCGCCGAAGATCAGTATATCCAGCTTCTCCATCATTCTTACTCCGCCTTTGGCTTGTGAAGCTCAACAAGCTCGCGCCAGCCAAAATCTCCGCGATCCAGCGCTTTAATCAAAATTTCTGCCGTAGCCATGTTTGTGGCCACCGGAATGCCGTGCACGTCACAGAGGCGGAGCAAAGCGGTAATATCCGGTTCATGCGGCTGCGCCATCAGCGGGTCTCGCATGAAAATGACCAGATCCATTTCATTCTGGGCAATCATAGCGCCGATCTGCTGGTCGCCGCCAAGCGGTCCGGACAGAAACCGGTGAATTTTCAGCGAAGTTGCTTCCATAATTCGTTGACCGGTAGTTCCGGTCGAATAAAGTTTTTTATCCTTAAAGACGTGTTCATAGGCAACCGCCAGATTGACGATGTCCTCTTTTTTACGATCATGGGCAATAAACGCAATATTTAGCATATCCGAAATTCCTCCCTCTACTCCATTAAATGCTCAAAGCCATAAAGCAAACCTTTATAGTTCATAACCCGTTTGACCGCATGGTTAACGCCCGGCATATAAGCGGAACGTTCGTAAGAGTCATGGCGGATCTTCAGACTTTCCCCGTGAGCCCCGAAGATGACCTCCTGCTGGGCAAACACGCCCGGCAAACGGACGCTGTGGATGCGGAAGCCGTTATAGTAGCCGCCTCTCGCTCCCTCAATCGTCTCTTCTTCCTGCGGATTCCCCTGCCGGATCTCCTCGCGGTTCCCTGCGATCCATTCGGCGGTTTTGACCGCCGTACCGGATGGAGCGTCCAGCTTCTGGTCTCCGTGATATTCAATAATCTCCAGATGAGGGAAATATTTGGCCGCCTGGGCAGCGAACTGCATCATCAGAATGGCTCCAATCGAGAAGTTTGGCGCAATCAGTCCGCCGATTCCCTGCAGCTGGCACTGCTTGTCCAGCGCCTCAATCTGCTCCGGTGTGAAGCCGGTCGCCCCGACAACCGGACGGACGCCAAGCGAAATCGCCAGCTCCGTGTTCGCATATACCGTTTGCGGGGTGGTGAAATCCACCAGCACATCAGCGCCGGAGGATTTCAGCGCACGCTCCAGGTCGTTCTCAACCAGGATGCCGGAAGCCGGCAGTCCTGCCAGCGTTCCTGCATCCACTCCGGTCTGGGAACGGTTCACGGCGCTGACCAGTTGAAGCTCTTCGTCCTGCAGCACCATCTTAACGACCTCTCGGCCCATTCTGCCGGCTGCTCCCGCAACCGCTACTCTTATTTGATCAGCCATGTTTTTATCCTCCCCATTCCGCTAGTATGATGAGTGATCGATATAAGTCTTGAAACGCTGCTCCAACTTTATTAAATGTTCGGATACGGCATCATCCTGCATTAAAGCTGACGCTTCCCAAATAGCCTTGAGCGCCTTGTGATAATCTTTGGTTTCTCCGTATGACAAAGCCAGCCATACCTGGGCTTCCGCAGACAAGGGGTCCAGTTTGGCCGCTTCTTCAAGCAATTTGGCCGCTTCAGCCGCCTCTCCAAAATCGTCATCCTGTCTGAACTGAAGTTTTCTTACGGCCTGTCTTGTCAGCTCCTTCGCCTGCAGACGCTGGAAATGAAGTTTATACGAAGGTTCCTGCGGATCCAGCCGGATCGCTTCCTTAACGTTTCGGATCGCCTGCTCCAGCTTGTCGCTGCGAGCATAAGTGATCGAACAACGATAACGAATGTCGGCTCTATCCGGTTCAATCTCAATAGCCTGCTCGAACCAGCTGATTGCCCCTTCAAAATCATTGTCAAGAATGCATTTATAAGCCTTCCTCAAAAGATCATCCGCTTTCATCTGCTGTCCCTCCCTCTGAATCGGGCTATGGTACAGCATATGAAACATCAGCCTATTCGGTGTCCTTTCGGGTCCAACGGTTTGCATCCCGTGTATTAAATTTGTTCATCACTTTATCGTGGGCTTCGGTAAGATCTATACCAAGCGAATTAGCGAAACAAATCGTTATGAACAAAATATCGCCAAGCTCCAGCTCGATCGAATTCTCCTCTTCTGTTGCTTTCTTGGGTTTCTCGCCGAACTGGTGGTTCACTTCGCGGGCCAGTTCCCCGACCTCTTCGCTCATTCGGGCGAGCATGGCAAGCGGGCTGAAGTACCCTTCTTTAAATTGAGATATGTATTGATCCACTTCCCGCTGCAGCTCCGATAGCGGCCTGTCAGCCATCTGTCATCCCCTCTTTTCTGCACGGCTTTTTCCCCCTTATGTTATCTTAAAGGGGGGTTGAAAACAAATGCTTTTTTAATCGGCGCTTAAAAAGGTATACTAGGAATGTTATCCATGTTCACTATCTGCATTAAAGAGAGGGATTCGATGAATACCACCAAATTGTCCGCTTTCATGAAAACAACGATGCCTATTTTGCTCGGCACCGCCATTTATGCGTTCGGACTCCTGTATTTTATTATTCCCAACCAGCTGACCGAGGGCGGTGTTACCGGGATTACCATCCTGCTGAAATACGGGTTTGGCATTTCGCCTTCCCTGTCCACGCTGGTCATCAATATTCCGCTGTTTCTGATCGGCTGGAAAATGCTTGGGGGCAGACAGATCGTCTACACAGGCGTCGGCATCGCCTCGTTGACCTTCTTCCTCTGGCTGTTCGAATGGATGATCAACCGGGGCTGGATCGTCCCTTTCCGTACGCATCAGGATTACATACTGGCCTCGCTGTACGCCGGCGTTACTTTAGGCGCTGGACTGGGCGTTGTTTTCCGTTACGGCGGAACGACCGGAGGCTCCGATATCATAGCTAGAATTCTCAACCGCAAATTCGGCTGGAGCATGGGGCAAGTGATCCTGATCACCGACGTGCTCATTATCGGCTTATCGCTGTTCTTTATTCCGATCGAGAAAATCCTGTATACGCTGGTTGCCGTGTTCATCGCTTCCAAGGTCATCGACTTTATTCAGGAAGGCGCTTATGCGGCAAGAGCTTTTATGATCATTTCCGACCACGCCGAAGCGATCGCCGATCTGATTACTAAAGAAATGGACCGGGGCGTCACGCTGATTCCGGCTATCGGCGCTTATTCCAAACGAGGCAAAAATGTCGTCTACTGCGTGGTATCCAGGCAGGAAATCCGCCGCTTGAGCCTGCTGGTCAAATCGGTGGATCCCCGTGCCTTTATGGTTATTAACGATGTGCATGACGTTCAGGGCGAAGGCTTCCGGGAGGATTAAAACGGTTCCTCGAATGGGGGATTACCGCCATTCTCCTGCGGATTTTCGGCTCACCAGGTCCTTCTCCCGCCGGATGATTTCTCACTGTAAGGGGCAACCGGCTGTACCTCCTGCTGGGCGGAATATTTGCGGTATGCCGTATAGCCCAGCGCAAGCAGGATCCACAAGCCGATCAGGAAGCTCCAATGCCACGGGTTGCTGTACCCCGCAATAGGCAGCAGTACCGGCTCGTCTTTCTGCTTGCCGAACAAATTCTGCAGCAGCCCTTGCCCGCCGGCCAGGGCTGTTTGCAGGGCCTGGAGGTCCTGCTTTTCGCCGGCGCTGATATTCTCCACATAAGACAGCCAGGAATCCATGGCAGTAATGTCTGAGGGAGACTTCCGGATCATTGCTGCCGGACGAATCAGCTCATAATGGTCCTTCAAATCTGCAAAAGAACGCTGGACAGCCTGCCCGTTCCCCTCCACAGCCGCTTTATTCAGCTTCTCGGAGTCCTCGGCCAGCACTTTGTAATACTGCTGCCACATCGCTCCTTTCGTATGGATTAGGCTGTCTACCGCAAGCCGGAGCCGGGCGGACGTCGTTCTCCAAGCCTCCGGCGAAGGATCGGCCTTGAGCAGAGCCGTGCGGGCATCCATCACGCAAGCTGTCAGCTCATGAATGCCATCGACGCCGGTCAAACCCTGATAGGAAATCGTGCCGATCAATGACGTAATACGGTCCATTTCAACCTGGGCCTCTTCCGCTTTTCCGCTTTGCATCGCTTGATATAAAGATTCCGAGGCCTGTTCTAATTCGGCCAGCTTTTGGGCTTGCGAGGCTGGAGCGGCCGCCTGGCCGATCTGAGCCGCTTGCGGGGCGGCCTGCCCGTTCTGCGGAGCCGCCAAACCTTTTTCCGAATAAGTCGTCAGCCCTGCGGCCGCCGCCGTCAACAGTGCAATCGCCATGATAAACGTTCGTAATCTCGCTTTCACCGGACATCCCCTCCTACCACAATCTATGGCAGGTTGTCTCTACTTAGAACGCCGGCCAGCGGCCTTTCAAACTGCTGCTTCAGAATCTTCCCGACCGCCTGACTCCTAACCACGCAACCGCTATTGTCAGCAGCGTAAGCAGAAAAGTAAAATTCTGAACCGCAACCAGATCGTTCTGCAGCGGACGCGGCAGCCACGGGAAAACGCCATAAGTGTAATCCACGGTGTCATTGATCAGGGTCCAGACGCCGGCAAGCGCTGTCATCATCGTGCCAAACCTGAAGAAACGGAGGAAAAGCAGCGCCTCCGCCGCCATCGCCAGGTGAGAGGCCATCAGCATATAATCCTGCCAGACCAGGGCGTCCCCCTGATAAGCGCCCGCAAGAATCATTGACACCGCCCATATGCCGTATTTAACGCTTGTTACGACAGCCAGCGCTTCGATCAGCATCCGAATGCCCAGCCATTTCGCGCCAAAGCGGCGTTCGAACAGAAGAAATACCAGCGCCAGGGTGAAAAACAAGCTGGCCGTCGGGCTGTCCGGCACAAAGATCAGCAGCCATGCCGATTCATGCTGCGCCGTATATTCAAGCTGCGCGTCATACCATATGTACCCGTAGATCGTTCCCAGCAAATTGCATATGAGGAGCAGCCACAAAAGGGCCGGATGGATCAAAAATGTCCTGCTCCAAAACCTGCTTATGTACATAAATCTTTTATCCCTCTCTCCCCTTCTCAGGTCTATTGTTTTATATTTTCTATCATATCCCATCTAAGGTCCTCGTACAAAAAAAGAAGAAATGCCGAAGCATTCCTTCATCTTTGCAAGGTTTTCAGTTCATCCGTCAGAAGCCGGAAGGCCACCTCATCGCCTTCTGCCAAAGCGCTGTCAATCGCGCCGTACAGCTTTTCCTCCCGACTTTTGCGCAAGATTTCATCCAGGGCCATTTCCGCAGCCAAAGCCAGCATTACTTCGTAAGTAGCCTTCATTTTATCCATTAGGATGCACCTCCAACAGATATAAGTATTTAGATGATAAAAATGGTGACCTGCCAGAGCCGATCATTCCTGTCAGACTCGCATATTCCGAATGTCCGCAGATTTGAGTTCCCGTAGACCGGCCGTGCCGGCAACCAGGCTGTTAACGACGCTTCTCCCGCCGGAAGTCATGCGGATTACCGCTCCATGGCGGAGATCCTCCCCTACCTTCATCATGCCAAGATGGAGCATCATTTTTACGATTCTCTCCTGAAAAATCGACTCGGCCGCATCGTAATAAAACGGCTTGATAAACCGCTGAACCGTGCCGAACACCGAGGCTGCGCTGCACCAGTTCTCACTCCCGTGGCTGATCCAGTAAATCAGGGAAACCAGATTTGGTATGGGGCTTTTATAAAGTCTTAACCAAAACTGGATCAAATCAAGCAAGGGTTCCTTGATCTCTTCCTCAACCCTTCTATGGCCTGAATCTGTGAGGACAAGCTCATGGGCTTTCTCCCGAAGATAGCCGCGATGACAGGCATAATCATACAACAGCGCCAGGCGGTCCGGGTAATCCTTGAAGCGCCGGCCGTAGCCGAAACGCCAGCCCGCACCGCTGACCAGCGGCTCAGGAACATGCAGCATCTCCATCAGCTGCGTCTGGCAGCGCTTATGCATGACACCTTCCGCATTCAAAGGCACTTCATGCCTTTGCACGTAACGCAGCAGCAAATATAAATCCTCCGGAGCCTGCTCCTGCTCTTCGCGGTACACTTCCGGCTCCTTCACAGTGACGATCTGCTCTTCGAGCTGCTGCTCCATCACGCTGCGAAACCTGGATTTCAAATCGTCGGGAATACCAAACAAATAACGGGTGTCCGGAGTTGAGCCATTAAAGAGCCAGCCTCTTTGCCTGAACCGGGCGATCATCTCTCGTACTGAACCTGAACCTTCCTGTTTCTGCCCTTCGGCAAATTTGGCCTGCCCGGCGCTCGCCAGCAGCTCTTCAAGACTTAAACGGCTCCTTTTGTCGAATAGCAAGGTGTTGAGAAACCGCAAATCTTCAATGCCCATTTGATCGACGTGCTTTTGAATAAAATCCCGGTTGCCCATCTTGTTGAGGATGCTTTGTATAAGCTCATTTTTGGAGTGGGCGTTACAATTGCATTCATAGTGGGCAGCTATCTTCGAGAGCATTTCGATATCGGCATAAGTCAGCATTTCTGCTAGGTTCATGGAACATCGCCTCACCGTTTTAATACCATTATGGGAAATCCTGCAGCTTTTATTCTCACTTATCTAAAAAAATATAGAGCTCCCTCAGAGAGATTCCCGCTCATTCCCCGCAAAAAAAGCCGTTAGCCAACCTGTCCGGCAGGTAGCTAACGGCTCTGTAAGAGCTCATTCCTGATTTTTGGAAACCGGAGATGCAAGATGCCTTGTACAATTGTACAAAACCAGATCCCAGTTCTTATCCTTCTTCTCAAGCACGGTAAGAGAAAGATTGCCGATTCGTTCGCGGTACTGATCCTGATACAGGATGCGGTAAAGCTGGGCAAGCAGTCCTCCATGGGAAACCACAAGCACATTTTTATCGGGAAAACGTTCAGCCAGATCCTCCATAAAAGACAGGGCTCTCTGCTGGACTTCTTCAACCGTTTCCTGGCCGAGCGCCTGGGTATCCCAATCGGCTCCCCACAGCGTTTCCCTTTCATCGGCCGTGAGGCCCTCGGCTTTGCCGAAGGAGCGCTCCAGCAGCCGGGAATCCGGATCATAGACCGGAATGGATAACCGGCTTGCAATAATCTCTCCTGTCTCCTGCGCCCTGGATAAACCGCTTGTGATAACAAAATCCCACTTTTGAGGTTCGGCTGCCAGCCGTTCGGCGAGCAATCTGGCCTGCTGGCGTCCTTCCTCATTGAGAGGGATGTCGCTTCTTCCCTGAATTTTCCCCTTGGCGTTCCAATCGGTAAGTCCGTGGCGAATCAAGCCAACAATCATGAAAATCCTCCTTGGTTGTTAATGATCAAGCTGCTACAAAAAAGACAAATGCCATTTCGGCATTTGTCTTAATGGGTGCGAACCCGGCGAAAACCTCTCCATGCCAATAGAGCCAATCCCATAGCTACCATAGATAAAACGATCCAATACTGCGGATAACTTGGGCCTATGCCTGCCGTAAAAGGATCTACGATGCCGCTTGACACCTGGGTTAAATTGTAGCTGACGCTTGAACCGGATACACTTTCCGCTCCGGCTACGGCTGTAGGAATCAGACCGGAATCCATAACCTGCGAATCCCTGCTGCCGCTATAGGTATTAGAAAAGGCAAACACGGCAATGCTGACTAGAAAAATAAACATGAAACTGGCGGCCCAAATCTTCAGCCTGCTTCGAAATATTCGCTCGGAAGCCGTCCGTTTGCCCTCGGTAAGCCATGGAGATTCCGCATAAATGCGCTCCATCACCCTCCGGTTCACTTCTTCTGCACGTTCTTCGCTGATTTCAATTGGCAAACTATGTACTATTCCTAGGCTTTCCTGCCATATTTCAAAATCTGCCGAGCACTCCATGCACTCCAGCAGATGGGCTTCCAAACGTCTGCGATCTGGATGGGATTTTGGCAAATCCGCAGTCCAACCAAACATTTCCTGGGCCTCTCTACAGTTCATCTGCTCTTCATCCCTTCGAACGGCTCGAACAACGGCTCATAGAGATAAGGTTCGAGCTGATTCTTGACGCTGCTCCTAGCCCGAAACAGCAAGGATTTTACAGCGCTAATGCTTTGCCCCAAAATCACGGATATTTCATGATAATCAAGCTGGTCATATTCCCTAAGAATTAACGCGGACCTTTGTTTCTCCGGCAAATTGTTGATGGCATCCCGGACCTTGTTTACCTTTTCGCTGCGCAATATGGCGTGTTCCGGAATAATTTCCTGAGGAGCAACCGGCACATACCCGCTTTCTTCAAGCGGTATCTGGCTGCTTCGCTGCTTCCGCAGCTCGCTTAATACCGTATTTCTTGCTATCGTATATAACCAAGTCGAGAATGAAGCGTCCACTTCCCGGAAGGAGTGGAGGCTGCGATAAGCTTTATAAAAGGTCTCAGAACATATATCTTCCGCAAGCAATTCAAGATTGGCGCTCTTGAGCATATGATAGACGAAGGTTAAAATCTTCCGCTGATATCGGCGCATTAACTGCGAATATAGTTCAGTATTGCCTTCCTTGATTTCTTTAATCAACTGGGAATCCGTCATTGACATGCGATCCTCCTCGCCCATCCTGTCTTCATCCCGAGGTTTCTGCCTGTTTATACCGTATCGGGAGAAAAAAGTTGCGGCATTTCGCCAAAAAATTTAACTTTTTTAAAGGGTCTTCAATTTTCCAAAGACTCCAGTATTATACCATAAGAAAGCCGCTCAAAAATAAAAACGAATAGTATTCCCTGATTATTGCTTCTTTATACCTAGTTTCTGACGACGTACATGACTTTTTAATTCTTATCGGCTGACACCTTTTAAATATGTATGGCTTTGGTCCATGTTTTCAGAATCTTTTAGGTCTAATTTTTTTTGATTTCTGCAGAAAAAAGGAGCAAAAAAAAAAAAACCGCCATTTCGGCGGCCGACGTTCATTTTCAGAACGTCCAGTTATTGGATAGGAGTGGAGAGAAACCATACTGTACTTTTATTATATGTATACGTTTTCATTCTGTCAACACTAAATTTAAATACGCTTACATTTCATTCCTCTGGAATAAATTCCAGATAAACAAACCTTCAGACATAGACCGAATATTCCAGCTTCATCAGCAGATTTCTGGCCTTCTCCATCTCTTTCTCGTCTCGGAAAGACAACCGAAGGGTTCCCGGCACATCTTCACGGCTTTCGATAATCTGCATATTGCTCAGGTTAATTTGGCGCACCCCCAGCACTGTGGCTACCTGCCCGATCACTCCCGGCACGTCAGGCACGTCGATGTAAATATCATATAGCGGCTGAATAGCGCCCTTCCGGCGTTCAGGCAGTTCGTTTCTAAAGGCTCCCGCCTCCCGGAACGCCCGCTCAATCCCTTCTCCGTTCTCCTCCGCCAGCATTTCGGCAAAACGATCAACATGGCAGCGCCAATCCTCCAGCAACCGCAGCAGCACCTCTTTATTGCTCAGCAGGATATCCCGCCAGACGTCAGGAGCGCTCGAAGCAATCCGGGTAATATCCCGAAAGCCGCCGGCAGCCAGCTGGCGGTACAATT
Source organism: Paenibacillus yonginensis (assembly GCF_001685395.1). NCBI lineage: Bacteria > Bacillati > Bacillota > Bacilli > Caryophanales > Paenibacillaceae > Paenibacillus > Paenibacillus yonginensis. The sequence continues at coordinate 2,126,188 of NZ_CP014167.1, forward strand.
CGTTGGATTCGTTGTAGGCCCTCACCTGGTTAACGAGCGCCACTGCGATGATATGCGGCAGGTGGCTGATGGCTCCAACGATGTCGTCGTGCAGCCTGGGTTCTACGCGAATCACATGAGATTTCGTATAAGCGAGCAGCTTCTCCAGCGACTGATAGGCTTCTTCCGTTGCATGCTGTGAAGGCGTCAGCACATAATAAGCATTTTCAAACAGCAGGGTAGATGCAGCTTCCACCCCGGAACGCTCGGAGCCGGCCATCGGATGTCCTCCGATGAAATGAACGTCATGCAGCGACAGCACATCTGCAGCCGAAGCAATGGAGGCTTTAGTGCTGCCGACATCCGTAATAATACAACCCGGTTTAAGCGGTAGCCGGCTTAACTGCTGCAGATAACGGCCTAGAATACCCACAGGCACGCATAAAAAAATAAAATCAGCGTCATGGACCGCCTCTTCAAGCGACATCGTAACTTCATCCGCAACACCCCGCGCTTCGATCCGCTCCATAACCTCACGGGTATGGCTGTATCCAACCACCGTAATGTCCGGTTTGCCTTTAAAGCAAAGCGCCAAGGACCCGCCTATCAATCCTACGCCAATGATTGCGATTTTAGTTTGCATATGTAAACCACTCGATTCCCTAAAAGATCTATTGCCAAATTAAACGTAATTACGTACATAAACGGAAGCGGAACCCCAGGAAGCGGGGCTCCGTCTTCGTATTATCCCTATGTTGGCAAACTTCCTGCTAAACCAGGATCCGCTGCTCCTTCAACACCCGCTCAAGCGCAGCAATAAATTTCCGGTTCTGTTCCTCGGTCCCGACAGATACACGGATATAATTCGGATATTTGCCAAATCCGCTGCGAATAATGATTCCCAGCTTGAGCAGCGCCTGGAACATTTCCACCGCCGAAGTGCGGACATCCACCATAATGAAGTTGCCGTGCGCCGGGAAATAATTCAGTCCCAAACGGTCAAATTCCCGATTCAGGTATTCGATGCCTTCGCGGTTCTTCCGACGGCAATCCGCAATAAATGACTGATCATTCAGAGCAGCCAGAGCCGCTGCTTGCGCGAAGCGGGAAGTATTAAACGGCTCCCGAACCTGATTGATCAGTTTGATGACGGAGGCATCGCCTACCCCGTAACCAATACGCAAGGACGCCAAACCATAGATTTTGGAGAAGGTGCGCAGCACCACTACATTTTTATATTGGCTGATCAGCGGAATGCCGTTCGGATAGGTTTCGTCAGTAACATATTCGTAGTAGGCTTCATCCAGAACAACCATTACACGTTCAGGCACACGCTCCAGAAAAGCTTTCAATTCGTCGGAAGGAATGATCGTTCCGGTCGGATTGTTGGGGTTGCAGATCCAAATTACTTTTGTCCGTTCGGTTACGGCCGCCAGCATAGCCTCCAGATCGTGAACTCCATCCTTAAGAGGGACCTCAATGCTTACGGCTCCTTCGATATCCGCATTGCTTTTATATACAGAGAACGTTTGGTCAGCCATAATATTCTCGTCGCCCGGCAGGAAGAATGCCCGCGCAATCAGGCAGATCACTTCATCGGAACCACAACCGAAGATGAGCTGATCCTGCTCCACGCCTAAATGGGCTGCCAAAGCCTGAGCCAGTTCTGCCGCGCTGCCATCGGGATATAAGCTGATGTTCGCAAGCTCAGCCCGAACGGCCTCCAGCGCTTTCGGGGAGCTGCCATAAGGATTCTCGTTGGAGGCAAGCTTGATGACCTCCTCGAGTCCTAGTTCTTTCTTGACTTCTTCTATAGGTTTGCCAGGCTGGTAAACCGGAAGATTCACGATCTGCGGTTTGGGTTGCATAATAAACGTTCCCTGCCTTTCTTATCCAAATAAGTGCTTTGCTATCCTTTTAATTGTGACACAAAACTGCAAATTTGCAATAGAGCGTCCTCTTTGGTTTCTGCACCAGCCAGCAGCTCCGCTTTAGATTCAATCTCGCGGACGATAGCGCTGCCGATAACTACGCCATCGCACAAGGCGGAGAAGCGCTCCACCTGCTCATGGCTCGAAATGCCAAAACCCAAAGCTACAGGCAGATCCGTGGCCTGCTTAACCGACCCGATAAAGTCTTCTATTCCTTCATGGAAGGACGCACGAACGCCGGTTACGCCGAGCGAAGAGACGCAATAAACAAATCCCCGGGCCTTCCCGAGGATCGCCTGTATTCGTCCTTCTGAGGTCGGAGCAATCAGCGGAATCAGATGAATTCCCGCCCCGTCCGCCAGCTTCAGCAGCTCGCTGCTCTCCTCAAACGGCAGATCCGGGATAATCAGACCGCTGATGCCGTTCTCCCTGGCGGCAGACATAAAAGCTTCAAGTCCCATCTGCAGGACCGGATTATAATAAGTGAACAGGACAAACGGCATCTGAACGCCCCGTTCACGAGCTTTCCGCGCTGCTTCAAAACAGCTGTCGATCGTGATCCCATGCTGCAGCGCCCGCTCCGAAGCCCGCTGAATGACAGGGCCGTCAGCCAGCGGATCCGAATAAGGCACCCCGAGCTCCAGAATGTCCGCCCCGGCGCGTTCGATGCCTACAATCAGGTCTACCGTCGTCTCGGGGTTAGGATCGCCAACCGTCAGAAAGGGGATAAAAGCGGCGCGTCCTTCCTGCTTCAGCTTCCGGAAGGTCGTGTCGATCAGGTTGCTTGTTGTACCCGTCATGCTCATTGCCCTTCTCCTCCTTGCTCCAAATAGGCCATAATAGAATCTACATCCTTGTCCCCGCGTCCGGACAAACAGATGACCACGATTTGATCCTGCGGCAGCTGCGGAGCCAGTTTGACTGCATGAGCAACTGCATGAGCGGATTCCAGTGCCGGAATAATCCCCTCCGTCCGGCTTAGCAGCTGCAGCGCATCTATCGCTTCCTGATCCGTGACCGGCACATATTGGGCTCTTTCAAGATCCTTGAGATAAGCATGTTCCGGTCCGATACCCGGATAATCCAATCCTGCAGAAATCGAATGGGCCGGCTGAACCTGGCCGTGTTCGTCCTGCAGCAAATAGCTCAGCGAGCCTTGAAAAACCCCTTTGCTGCCAAGCGTCATTGTAGCGGCATGATAGGGAGTATCAATGCCTTTGCCAGCTGCTTCAACGCCAATCAGTCCTACTTCAGTATCCTGAATGAACGGGTAAAACATGCCGATTGAATTGCTGCCTCCGCCCACGGCGGCTATAATCTGGTCCGGCAGCCGCCCTTCGGTTTCAAGGATCTGCTCCCTCGTTTCATCCCCGATCACACGCTGAAAGTTCCGCACCATCATCGGATAAGGATGAGGACCGGTAGCCGAACCCAAAATGTAGAAGGTATCTTCCACGTGGCTGACCCAGTAACGCAGCGTTTCGTTGCACGCATCCTTTAAAGTCCGTGTTCCGGACAGCACCGGAACGACTTCCGCCCCGAGGAGCTTCATTCGAAAGACATTCAGCTGCTGGCGTTTCATATCCTCTTCACCCATAAAGACTTTGCATTCCAGTCCCAGCAAAGCGGCAACCGTTGCACTCGCTACGCCATGCTGGCCGGCTCCGGTCTCGGCAATAATTTTGGTTTTGCCCATACGTTTGGCCAGAACGCCCTGCCCGATAGCGTTGTTGATTTTGTGCGCTCCGGTGTGGTTCAAATCTTCACGTTTCAAATAAATTTTGGCCCCGCCCAGTTCCTGAGTCAATCTATCCGCATAATACAGAGGCGTCTTGCGCCCCGAATAATGCTTGAGCAAATAATCAATCTCTTCCTGAAAGGAAGGATCTTCGGCATGCCGCTTGTAAGCTTCCTCCAGTTCCAGAAGAGCATTCATCAATGTCTCGGGAACATAACGTCCTCCAAAACCGCCGAATCGCCCCTTCTCATCCGGCATCGTTGCCTGTCCGCCCAGCTGATATTCTGTCATTGTCCGCGCACCCTCTCTACAAATGCTGTAATTAATCCGATATCTTTAACGCCTTCGCGTTCTACTCCGCTTGATACGTCTACGCCGTCCGGATGATAGTCCCGGACAAGCTGTCCGACATTCCGTTCATGTAGCCCCCCCGCAATCAGCAGCGGGATCCGGGCATTGTGAGCCCAGGCCTGATAAGGTTTGATTAAACTCCAGTCAAAAGCAACGCCCGAGCCTCCGCCGTATACAGGATCATACGTGTCCAATAGGATCGCATCCACCGAATGACGATAAGGCTCCAGCAGAACGTCAGGAGAGAACGGCTCTGGTTCCGACTCGGCTTGAGCATTCTCATTTGCCTCCTGCACGCCGCCTTCCGCCGCCTTGCTTCTCATAGCCAGCGCTTTGAACACCTCTACGCCAAAACGTTGCTTGACCTGGCGGCAAAACTCGGGCCGCTCTTGCCCGTGCAGCTGCACGACGTCAAGTTTGGCCTGCCCCAGCACCTGCTCAAGCTCCTCCATCGCCGGGTTAACAAATACGCCGACGGTTTTGGGGAGTTTGGGTTCCCTATGTCCAGCGCCCCATTCTTTTACGGCTTCAATCATCATTCCCGCTTGATCTGCCGGCACTTGCCTGCGGCTTGGAGCAAATACAAATCCGATCCAATCGACCTGTAAAGGTAACAATGATTTTACCACTTCAACGCTTTGCAGTCCACAAATTTTTATGGCCGTGTCCACCATCAGCGCACACCTTCCGGTTTGGAATTCCGCGGCCCCATCACATCCAGCACCGCCTGGGTCACAGACTCCCTCCTCATGAAGGTTTCCCCGATCAGCACGCCCTTGGCTCCGCATCCGGCCAGATAAGCGATGTCAGGCGTTCCGGCAATGCCGCTTTCACTGATTAATGCCGCTCCAGGCTTTACATAGGGTGCCAACCGTTCAGTCGTTTCCAGCCGGGTCTCAAAGGTCGTTAAATCGCGATTGTTCACGCCTATCAGTTTAACTCCGTCAAGTTTGTTGGCACGCTCCAGCTCCTGCCGGTCATGCACCTCGACCAGCGCATCCATGCCGAGTGAGGAAGCCAGATGGAAATAGTCATGAAGCTGGCGATCATCCAATATGGCGGCAATCAACAGGACCGCATCAGCGCCCAAAAGGCGCGCTTCGTAAATTTGCAGCTCATCAATGATAAAATCCTTCCGCAGCAGCGGCAGCTTTACTTCGGCACGGATTTGTCCGAGATACTCCGGACGCCCCTGAAAATACGAAACATCCGTCAATACGGAAATGCAGTCGGCCCCTGCTTCTTCGTAAGAGCGGGCAATCTCGACCGGATCAAAGTCCGGCCGAATCAGCCCTTTGGAGGGAGAAGCTTTCTTCACCTCGGCTATCAGTCCCATCTCGCGACTGCGTCCGGACAACAGCGCCTGTGCGAATCCGCGCGTCGGCGGAAGAGCGGCTACAGCCTTTTCTGCTTCCTTCACACTTAAACGACTCTTTAGTACTGCAACCTCTTCCTGCTTGGTAACGACGATTCGATCAAGATACATAACTTAACGCCCCCGTTGTTTGAATTAGCTGCTCCAGCTTGCTCGCAGCTCTGCCGCTGTCGACCGCCTCAGCCGCGATAACGACACCTTCCTTCATGCTGTCTGCGTAACCTGCCAGATAAATGCAAGCTCCGGCGTTTGCAAGCACAATATCACGGGCCGGCCCTTGCCGGCCATTCAAAATCTCCCGAATCAGCTGGGCATTTCTGACCGCATCCCCACCGTAAATTTCCTCAAGCGAACAGCCGGTCAATCCCAGATCTTCCGCCCTGATTTCAAAGGTTCTGACTTCTCCATCCTTAAGCTCCGAAACTCGGGTTGGAGAAGACAAGCTGATCTCATCCAATCCTTCGCCGCTGCTCACCACAAGAGCACGAACCAAACCTAATTCCCGTAGCACCTTGGCAATTGTTTCCGTCATGCGGGGATCATAAAGGCCAAGGAGCTGCCGGTCTGCGCCGGCCGGATTCGTAAGCGGTCCAAGCAGATTAAATACGGTCCGCATTCCCAGCTCCTTGCGGGGACCGGCCGCATGTTTCATTGAAGGGTGGTATACCTGCGCGAACAGGAAGCAGAGTCCGATTTCATCCAGGCAGCGTTTGGCCTGTTCACCGTTTAAATGAATGTTGACTCCAAGCGCTTCGAGCACATCTGCGCTGCCGGCTTTGCTGGAAGCCGAGCGGTTGCCATGTTTGGCAATCCGGACGGAAGCCGATGAAGCAATCACAGCTGAAGCCGTTGAAATATTGAACTTCTGAATCCCCGAACCTCCGGTGCCGCAGGTATCAAGCAGTCCTGCAGTCTGAGCGCCGACTCCGGCAGCTTTACTGCGCATCGCTTCGGCAAAACCGGCAATCTCCTGGACTGTCTCCCCTTTAAAGCGAAGCGCAGCCAGCAGACCGCCGATTTGGGCAGGAGTTGCTCCGCCTTCCATAATCAGATTCATCACTTCGCGCGCCTCTTCACGGCTTAAATCGCCGCCTCCGACCACCTTGGCCAATCCCGACTGCATAGTTCCGAACTCATTCATCTGATTTCCCCTCCTACCTGAACCGGCTTGTTGTATGGATATAAATAATCCTGATTGATTTCATGCTCCCCCGCTTCGGGTTCTGCCGGCGGAAACATCTGTTCCGCCATGCGGATAGCCTTCAGCAGAGCCGTTGCTTTGTTAACCGTTTCCTCGTATTCCTTCTCCGGCACAGAATCCCAGACGATTCCCGCTCCGGCTTGAACGTAAGCTTTGCCTTGCTTGAACACGATCGTCCGAATGGTGATGCAGGAATCCATGTTCCCCGAGAAGCCGAGATAACCGATCGCTCCGGCATAAGTTCCGCGGGCTTCGCGTTCCAGCTCGGCGATGATTTCCATCGCTCGCAATTTCGGCGCACCGGAGACGGTTCCAGCCGGCAGGCAGGAGAGAAAAGCGTCAAAGAAATCCTTATCCTTGCGCATCCGGCCCGAGACGCCGGAGACGATATGCATCACATGCGAGTATTTCTCTATGCTCATCAGCGTATCGCATTTCACAGAGCCGAATTCGGACACCCGGCCCAGGTCGTTGCGGCCCAGATCAACCAGCATCAAATGCTCTGCCCGTTCTTTCTCGTCCGCCAGCAGCTCCGCTTCCAGAAGCGCATCTTCTTCCGGCGTTTTGCCCCTGGGCCGGGTACCAGCAATCGGACGGGTTTCGACCCTGCCCTGATCCACTTTCACCAGTGCCTCCGGCGAAGTCCCGACGATAATCTCGTCATCCAGCTTCAGGTAATACATATAAGGCGACGGGTTCGTTGTTCGCAGCAGCCTGTAGACGTGCATTGGAGATACATGGGTATCCATTTCAAATCTTTGCGATAACACCACTTGAAAAATGTCCCCCGCCCGGATGTAGTCCTTTGCCCGATCTACATTCGCCATATATTCCGCTTTGGTCAGATTGGACTTGATCTCGCCCAGCTCGATATGCTCCGGCACGGGTCTGCGGCTGAACCCTTCGCTTCCGTCCGGCTTCTCGAGCAGTTCAGCCATTTCATCCAGCTTCCGGCAGGCTTCTTCGTAGGCGAGGCGAATTTCACCGTCCCCCGCGCCCGGCTTAACATGAATATTGGCAACCAGCAGGATTTGCTGTTTGACGTGATCAAAGACAATAACCTGATCGCAGAACATAAACTGGATATCCTGCATGCCCATGTCATCTACCTTATGGGCGGGCAGCTTCTCATAATACTGCAGCAGGTCGTAGCCAAAGAATCCGATGGCCCCGCCTGTGAAAGGCGGCATCTGCTCCAGGCGCGGGCTGCGGTATTTCCGCAGCAACGCTTTCAGCTCTTCCACCGGTTTGCCGGAAAGAGCCGTTTTCTTGCCCTCCTGCTCCAGCACCATCTGTCCATGTTTGCCGTACATCATGACAAAGGGATCGGTACCGATGAACGAATACCTCGCCCATTTCACGCCTCCCTCCACACTCTCCAGCAGAAAAGCGCGATCTTTCGAAGCAAATCTTTGAAACAAACGAATCGGCGTCTCCAAATCGGCAAGAAGCGGCCTCATTACGGGGATCAGATTAAATTCGTTTGCCATTGCAAGCACCTGTTCAACATTCGGGGTTGTCGTCACCATTATTCACTCCTTATGGGGTTGGCGGACGATGAGCAACGGCTGCAAAACTTCCCGGTTGGACTTACCTCCGAGAAGGCGCCATCAAAGGATCGGCATGCCGGGGACGAACCGATAGGTCCATGTCCATGCTCCGGCAACAAAAAAAGCCTCTACCGAAGTAGAGGCTTACCCTTTGATCGCAGATAAAGACAAGAGTCCTGCGGGAAAAAGCTCGTTCCGCTAAGGGTTCTTCCCCATAACGGCGCACTTTCACCTGACCCGGACATACTCATCCACTCATCTCAGCTCTGCTCATCTCAGCTCTACTCTTCTAAACTTGATCCTATAAACGCCAATCATGACGGATGACATACTCAGTCATAACGGGCTGCCCCGGAACCGGCTCTCCGATTCCTCCAAGGCCTTCTATGCTAAAACTCATATTGAAACCTGTATACACTCTTCTAACCTAATCACAATATAACGAATGCCGAACCGTTTGGCAACAGCTTTCTGGGAAAAAAACGGCCTACTTGCTCAAATCAGGCCGCAGCACCTGGGCGCCGCGCAGGTAAACATGACGCATTTCGCGCTGGTTTTTCTCCGTATTCACCTGGATCATGACCCGAATGCACAGAGGAAGGCTGCCCTGTACCGGAATCTCCGTCGCGCACATCAACGGAACAAAATCCCAGCCTTCGATCGCTCTGACCGCTCTTGCCGGAAAGGCAGCGTCGAGATCGGTGGTCATCGTAATCCAAACGCTGCCAACCGTTTCAGGGTCCAGAACGTTTCGTGTAATGATTTCATTCAGCAGCTCTTCCGTTGCCTGCAAAATTTCTTGTTCATCGTTCCGCTGTACAGTCGTTGCTCCGCGGATCCCGCGATTAAACATGCTGCTTCTCCTCCCTGAGCCGCCCAAGCACATCCTTCACCTCGGCGACCGTCATGTCTTTAACGATGTTTACCTTGCCAATTCTGTCCGGCAGCACAAACACCATCTGATCTTCTCTGAATTTCTTGTCATGCATCATCGCGCTGAGGATCGCTTCATCCTCCCAGCCTTCCGGAATAGCGGTCGGCAGTTCGAATTTCTCCAGCAGCGACTTGGTTCTTGGTAAAATATCCGCCGGTTTGCCCCGGCCAACCGCCAGCATGGCCGAACCGACCATGCCGATCGAAATCGCTTCGCCATGAAGCAGTGTACCGTATCCGCCAACCGCTTCCAGCGCATGGCCGATCGTATGCCCCAGATTAAGAATGGCTCGCTGTCCATTCTCGCGTTCATCGCCCGAAACGACCTGCGCCTTGATGGAGCAGCCCCGCTCCAGCGCGTATCCCAGCGCCGGAAGGTTTAAAGCCAGCAGCTCGGCTGCATGTTCGTCGCACCAGCCAGCGAACGCTTCATCCCAGATCAGCCCGTGTTTGACCACTTCGGCCAAACCGGACCGCACTTCGCGGGGTGGAAGCGTTAGCAGTGTATTCAGATCATACAAAACCAGCTTCGGCTGGTGAAAAGCGCCGATCATATTTTTGGCCAGTGGATGATTCACAGCCACCTTGCCGCCGACGCTGCTGTCATGAGCCAGTATTGTCGTCGGGATTTGCACAAAATCGATGCCCCTCATGTAAGTAGCCGCCACGAAGCCGGCCAGATCGCCTACAACACCTCCGCCCAGCGCAACCACGGTGGAGCTGCGGTCAAGCCCGGCCTGGATGGCTGTCGTCATGACCTCTTCATATACCTGCAGCGATTTGGAGGCTTCACCGCCCGGTACGACATGTGCTTTTGTCTGATAGCCTTCCGCCTGCAGCCGGTCTTCCAATAAAGCCAAATAATGTGGAGCAATATGATCATCCGTGACGATCAGCAGCTTGCTCTTGCGGGAAATCTCATGCAGGGCAAACAACTCTCCCGCCCGTTCCAGCAGCCCTTCCCCAATGTAAATCGGATAAGAGCGGTCGCCTAGTTCCACCTGAACCGTTCTCATTAGTACCGCTCCAGCTGCTGCTTGTAAGCTTCGTAGTTGCGCTCGATCTCTCCCAGGGAATCGCCGCCGAACTTCTCCAGGAACGCTTTGGCCACTTCCCAGGCCACCACGCTCTCGAGCACTACGCTTGCCGCAGGCACCGCACAGGCATCGGAACGTTCGACTTGAGCCGTGAACGGCTCTTTTGTATCGATGTCCACGCTTTGCAGCGGTTTGTACAGGGTAGGGATCGGCTTCATGACGCCGCGTACCACAATAGGCATGCCGTTGGTCATGCCGCCCTCGAATCCGCCGAGACGGTTGCTGGCCCGGTGATACCCTTTCTCCTCGCTGTACAAAATTTCATCATGCACCTGGGAGCCGCGCAGCTGGCCCGCCTCAAATCCGATTCCGATTTCAACACCTTTAAAGGCATTGATTGACATAACTGCTTGGGCAATCCGTCCATCCAGCTTGCGGTCATACTGCACATGGCTGCCCAGTCCGACCGGCGCCCCTTCGATAATACATTCCACGACCCCGCCGATCGAATCGCCCTCCTGTTTGATCTGGTCGATGTAGGCCTCCATTTTCGCTTCGGTTTCCTTATCGACTACACGAACAGAAGATTCCTCGGTCAAACGGGCCAGTTCGTCCAGCGGCAGATTATTAGGGGGTGCTTCAATTTCCCCGATCCGGATAACTTGTCCGGCCACCTTTATGCCGAAATGCTCAAGCAGCTGCCGGGCCACCGCGCCGCAGGCCACGCGGATCGCCGTTTCCCTGGCGCTGGAACGCTCCAGGACGTTCCGAAGATCCTTGAGATCATATTTCAAACCACCGTTCAAATCGGCGTGACCCGGACGTGGGCGATGGACGCGGCGTTTCTCTTCGTCCGTGCCTTCAATCGGTTCAATGTTCATAATGTTCTGCCAGTGCTTCCAGTCGTTATTTTCGACGATCAAAGCAACCGGCGCTCCGGTTGTGTACCCGTGACGAACACCGCCTGCAATTTTGGCCGTATCCTTCTCGATCTGCATGCGCCGGCCGCGGCCATACCCTTTCTGCCGTCTGAGCAGTTGGAAATTCAAAGCTTCAAAATCCAGCTTCAAATTGCTGGGCAATCCTTCTATGATAGCTGTAAGCTGAGGACCGTGTGTCTCCCCTGCTGTCAAATAACGCAAACTCATGCTGCGTTCCCCCTTTAAACTGTTAAACTGTAAAGAGCTAAATTGAACATTCTTGCCCCATTATAATATTTGAGTATACGTTCTGTCACGCAGGGATTCAAATTTGCTGCCAAACGGCTGTTGATCCGTCCGGATGTCCACAAAGCTCGAACCCCTGTTCTGATGCTGCTTGACACGGATATGCAGCAATAATACTCTTAATATCAGTGAGGTGTATACATTGAGCAAGCGTAAGGATATTTTGAAGGCTACACTGGATTTGATCCATGAGGAAGGACTACAGTCCGTCACATTTTCTAAAATTTTCAAGAAAGCGAACGTTGGCTCCGGGACGGTTTTTAATTATTTTTCCAGCAAAGAGGAGCTTGTGAACGAAGTCTACCGGGAAGCCAGAATCCATATGGGAGAAGCCTTGCTTGAAGGCTATGATTCCAGTCTCGGCTTGTATGAACGCTTCAAGCAGCTGCAGATGAACCGGCTGAAATTTGGCATGCAGTCGCCAAAGGAGTATTTGTTTATTGACAGCTACTCCTATTCTCCTTACATTTCTCCCGAACTCCGCCATATGGAGGATCACTCGCTTGAGGTGTTCAACTCTGTTCTTGCCGAAGGCCAGAAACAAGGCCTGATCAGGCCGATTGATCCCCGGCTGTGCTATCAAATCATCAATGGCGTGATTTCCTCCATCCTGAAAGGTTATTTTGTGCAAAAATATCCGCTGGATGAGCAGCAGATTCAGCAAACCCTGGAAGCCTCGTGGAAAGCAATCTCCCTATAACGAAAGCCCGGGCCCTTTTATGGGCTTGGGCTTTTTTTGGTTTGCGCCTATTTAGTTTGAGAAGATTTTGGAATTATAATTCCATAAACATGTGATTAACACACATATAAATTACTTTTTTCTGAAAAAAGTAGCTTTACCCTCAATTTTACGGAATGTATATTCCAAAAATCGCTTGACGTTTTTCTCGACCTGCTCTACAATGAACTTGGAATGAACATTCCAAATCTTAAATTAGAAACGAGGGCGCTGGAATAATGAATAAAGTGTGGTTCGTTACGGGAAGTTCACGCGGCTTAGGCCGTGCTTTGGCCGAGGAAGTGCTGAAGCAGGGTCACAAGCTGTTTGCTACCGCCCGCAAACCCGAGCAGCTGGCTGAGCTAGTGCAGCAATATCCGGGGCAGGTAGAGGCTTTCGCTCTCGATGTCACCCATAAAGAGCAAGTGCAAGCGGCCGTGCAAAAAGCGGTTGAGGTTTTTGGCCGGATTGATGTGCTGGTGAACAACGCGGGGTATGGAAATATCGCATCAATCGAAGAAGTCACGGAAGACGATTTAAGAGCTCAAATCGAAACCAATCTGTTTGGCGTTATTAACGTTACTCAAGCCGTTCTTCCTGTTATGCGCAAGCAGCGGGCCGGACATATCCTCCAAATCTCTTCAATCGGAGGCCGCATCGGATCTCCCGGTCTTGGCGCCTACCAGACGGCCAAATGGGCGGTGGAAGGTTTCTCGGAGGTGTTGACTGAAGAAGTCAAACCGCTGGGCATTAAAGTCACGATCATCGAACCAAGCGGGTTCCGTACGGATTGGGCAGGATCATCCATAAGTTATCAGGAGCCTATGGAGGACTATCAGGCAACTGTGGGCAACATGCATGAGCTGTTGCGGCAAGGCTCCGGCAAACAAGACGGGGATCCGGTACGTGCCGCACAAGCCATGATTGCCATCACGGCCGAGCCTTCCCCTCCTCTGCGGCTTCTCCTCGGCAAAACAGCCGTGCAAATGGCCAAACAAGCGGATCAGGCCAAACTCGCCGAAACGGAAAAATGGGAAGCGCTAAGCGTTTCTGCTGATTTCCCTGAATAAGCTCTGTTCCATAATCCTCCAGCCGCATACGCCAAAACAAGAAACGTCTTGTTCCCCTCAGGAGCAAGACGTTTCTTGTTGATCAGCTATCAGCTTTATGCAATAAATTTCGTTATAAGTCCTATGTAACTTCCCCTTGCAGCAGCTTACAGCTTTCGGTAGAAAAAGGTCTCTGCCGCTTCCAAGCCATATCTGCCGGGAGAGAAAATCTGCTCCGTACTGCCGACAAACAGCATGCCCCCGGGACGAAGTGCCGCCGAAAATTTATGGTAGAGGTCATGTTTCGCTTCTTCGGTAAAATAAATCATGACATTGCGGCAAACAATCAAATCATGATTCGTTTCAAAAGGATCAAGCAGCAAATTCTGCTTCTTGAATGTCACGGCATTCTTAAGCTGGTCGCTTACCCGCAGCATCAGGCCTTCTTTGGTGAAGTAACGCGAAGCTACGTCCTCCGGCACATCCTTGATCGAACGGTCAATGTAAAGACCTTTTGCAGCCTTTTGCAGGGCTCCCTCATCAATATCGGTAGCCGTCAGGCTTGACGTCCCCAGCAGCCCCATATCCGATAGAATCATAGCAATGGTATACGGCTCCTCTCCGGTCGAGCAGGCCGCGCTCCAGATCTTCAGGCGGCTGTTCTTCTTCAGCAGCTCCGGCAGCACCGTATCACGCAGCACTTCCCAGCGGTTGGGATTCCGCCAGAACTCGGATACGTTGATCGTCATCCGGTCCAGAAATTCATAGAACAGCTTTTTGTTCGCCGTCATCGCTTTAAAGAAATCCTCGAAGGTGTTATAGCCGTTTTTATTCCGCAGCGTCGTTAAACGCCGTTTCATCTGTGCTTCTTTATACAGAGCCAGGTCAATGCCGGTGCTCTGCTTCACGTTTTTCACAAATCCCAAATAATCAGGATCCTGCTCCCGTACTGTCGCTTCGTGTTCATTATTATGCAGCATCTTTCCTCATATCCAGTCAGCAATAGTTTTATTATAAGTAAGCAATTCCTTCTCTTCAAAGAAATTTGCAATTTCACGCGCCGCGCTTTCCGGACTGTCTGAGCCGTGGATCAAATTAAACGGCGTATGAGCTGCAAAATCCCCGCGGATCGTTCCCGGAAGTGCTTCCGTTACTTTCGTTTTGCCCATCAGCGTTCGAGAGAGGGTTACGATATCGTCGCCTTCCCAAACCATAGCGAACACGGGTCCGGAAGTAATAAATCCGACGAGTTCGTCAAAAAAGGCTTTCCCTTCATGCTCGGCATAATGGCGTTTGGCTTGCGCTTCGGAAATCTGCATGAACTTTCCGGCAATCAATTTGAACCCTTTGTCTTCCAAACGGCTGATAATACGGCCGATAAGACCACGCTGTACTCCGTCCGGTTTAACCATCATAAACGTCCGTTCCATAAGATTACCTCCCGTGTGTACCGCCCTGCTGTGCAAAGCGCAAATAAATACGTTTTCAATCGTATTTTAGCAGAAAAGGAGGAATGAATGAAAGATTAATATGTTCTTCTATTCACAAAATGCGCAATATCCTGTAAATTCTTTCTCGCTTTGTTCTCGGGAAGCCGGGAAAGCGCGTCAAGCGCCTTGTCGATGTAACGGTCCGCAAGCCCTTCAGCCGTTGCAACCCCCGAGCTTTGGCGGATCATCTGAATGGCGTCCGAAGCATCCTTGCGGCCGTCCATTTTGTGGATTTCCCGAATCTCCTGAAGCAGAGGCTCCCGCAGTTCTTCCTCCCGGAGTGCATATAGCACAGGAAGCGTGATATTTCCCTGCCGCATATCGCTGCCCGGAGGTTTGCCGATTTGCTTCTCGGTGCCGAACAGATCGAGCAGGTCATCCCGAATCTGGAAGGCCATGCCCACGTTGTATCCGTAACGGTACAGCAAGCGGCTCATCTCGTCAGAGGCGCCTGCAGCGATGGCTCCAAGCTGGCAGCTGATGGCGATTAGCAATGCGGTCTTCCTTCTAATACGCAGCAGATAATTGCGAACGGACTGCTCCGTATTAAAGAAATCGCGGATCTGCTCCATTTCGCCTATGGACATCTGCACCATCGCTTTGGCCAGAATCTGATGGATCTTCGGATCTTCCAGCCGCGTGGCCAGCGTCAAAGCTTTGCCGTATATATAATCCCCCGTATACATGGCAATCCGGTTATCCCATTGAGATTTGACCGTTGGTTTCCCGCGCCTTGTATCGGCATCGTCAATCACATCATCATGAACCAAGGAAGCGGAATGAATCAGCTCTAGCGGTACCGCTACATACTGCAGCCTCTCCAGATCGTAGTTGCCAAATTTGCCACCTAGCAGGACAAAGACAGGACGCAGCCGTTTGCCTCCGGCCTTGAGCAGATGACTGGAGGTGCTGCTGAGCAGGCCCTCTTCCCCTTCAATGCTTCTGTACAGCTGCTTTTCGATAAAATCCATATCTTTCTTCATGGGGCCAAACAAATCCAACATTTTCATCATTTCACCTGAATCCGTGTAGTCTCGTTCCAGAAGGAAAGCTGTACAGGCTGCTCCAGCAGGCCGAGCTCATAACAATAGTCGAAGTAAAGCTGGAGCCCCCGCTGTCTCTCCTCCGTAAAATCATGACACAAATTTTGGAAGTAATGATTCCAGTAAGCGTCCGTTCCGCCAATCTGCTTGCAAGCTTCGGTAACAAGCGGTTCAAGATTTTGTTCGCTCTGCTTGCGGCTTTCATGGAGCGCCTCTGTAATTTCACGAAGCCAGTCTGCCTGGCTGCCGGCGAACGATTGCTGCACCGCCCACACCGCGAAGGTCATGCCAAAGCCGGTCCACTCTTTCCACACTTTTCCCAAATCGGTCACATGAAAACCGTGGTCGCGCCAGGAGGCCTTGATGGCATGATCGCCAATCAGCAGGGCTGCGTCGCTGGCCGCCATCATGGCATCCAGATCAGGCTCGCTGTCCCAGTACTCCGGATTCCCCCCGTAATACTTGTTCATAATGATCTTCAGCAGGTTCACGGAAGTAGCGGAAGTGTTGGTTAAAGCCATTTTACCGTTTTTCACCGAATCCAGCGGTTCCTTCGAGAACACCAGAATGGAATTGACAGGCCCTTCCGAACTGACGGACAGCCCGGGCAGAAGCTTCAGCTGCCGGCTGCCGAAGCCGTAAGCAAAAGAAGAAACCGGGGAAAGATCGAGTTCACCCGCGATCATTGCCCGGTTCAAAACCGCCGGAACTTTGGTGATGATTTCAATCGGCCGGCTGAGTTGTTTTTCGTTGAAATAATAAGTAATGGGCCAAACATTCGTATAATCGATGATGCCCATACGGGTCGGTTTATTCGCTGACAGATTCATGTTGCTCCCCCCATCTCTTAAACAGCTCATGATCAATACGCAGGCTGTCCAGCACTTTTCCAACCATAAAATCCACGAGATCGTCCATCGTAGCCGGCCCGAAATAGAAGGCAGGCATGGCGGGAATGATTTTGACCCCAAGCCTTGCCAGCTTCAGCATGTTCTCCAAATGAATCGCATGCAGCGGAGTTTCTCTCGGTACAAGAACCAGTTCCCGTCCTTCTTTAAGCATAACGTCTGCGGCCCGGGCCAGCAAATTGTCCGAGGTGCCATGGGCCACAGCCGAAAGCGAGCCCATGGAGCAAGGCATGATGACCATGCCTTCCACCCGGAAGGAGCCGCTGGCGATCGAAGCGCCGATGTCGCCGATGACATGGTAGACCAGCTTGCCGGGAAAATGGCCGAACGCCCTGTGAAGAGCCTGCTCACGGTCCGTAATGTCCCATCCCAGCTCTTCCTTGATCACCCGCCATCCGGCTTGGGTAACAACCAGATGGACATCAATATTCATCTCAAGCAGCACCGAGACCAGCCGGATGCCGTAAATGGATCCGCTGGCTCCTGTAATGCCGACTACTAACGGACGTTTCTTCGCTTCGCTCATCGGTAGACGTTCACCGCCAAATCAATCAGTGTAAAGCAGAACACCACAATGCTGAGTGCTCCGTTCATCGTAAAGAAGGCTGTTTGCAGGCGGCTCAAATCCTTTGGCGTTACGATATGGTGCTCGTAGAATAAAATGAGCAGGGCGATGACAATCCCGCCGATGTACCACCAGCCGAGATGGGCAAGCAGCAGCAAAGACACGAAACCAACAGCCGTAATGATGTGAAAAGCCTTGGCAATGATTAAAGAACGACGTACCCCGAAACGGGAAGGAATGGAATAAAGACCTTCTTTTTGATCAAACTCGATATCCTGGCAAGCATAAATCACATCAAATCCGGCCACCCAAAATGCGATAGTTACAAATAAAACAAA
Source organism: Paenibacillus yonginensis (assembly GCF_001685395.1). NCBI lineage: Bacteria > Bacillati > Bacillota > Bacilli > Caryophanales > Paenibacillaceae > Paenibacillus > Paenibacillus yonginensis. Next base: position 2,143,620 of record NZ_CP014167.1, read on the forward strand.
GGCTGTCAGGTCGACTTTTCCGGTTACCGCAACCCAGCCGCCGAGCGGCGCCAATGCAATTGTAAATCCAAGCACAACATGACATAACCAAGTGAAACGTTTGGTGTAAGAATAAACCACCAGCATCACTACCGCTATCGGCAGCAGCTTGAGCGCCAGCGGGTTTAATTCGGAAGCAGCCCAGAACAAGAGCACAAACGAAACAATTATAAAAATCAGCACTTCCGAGATACGCAGCAGTCCGGCCGGTATGGCTCTCCCTTTCGTGCGGGGGTTCTTGCCGTCGCTCACCCGGTCAATCAACCGGTTAAGCCCCATAGCCGCGCTACGGGCTCCAAACATAGCCAGCAGCACCCAGCCGATCTGCGCCCAAGTCGGGAAGGAATCCTTCATGGCCACCGCACCAAGCAAAGCGCCCATAAAAGCAAAAGGAAGAGCAAACAGCGTATGCTCAAATTTAATCATCTGCAGAAATATGCCTATCTTTCTAAACATGGTGTTTCTCCTTCACTCCAATATGTAAAGCGGCTATACCGCCTGTCAAAGGATATGCCTTGACATCCTTTAAGCCCGTCTCCTGAAAAATAGCCGCCAGCTCATGCCGACCGGGAAACTGGACCAACGAATCCGGCAGCCATTTGTATTGTTCATACCGTTTGGCGACCAGCTTGCCCAGAAAAGGAAGAATGTGTTTGAAATACAAATAATAAATGCCTTTGAAAGGCTGCCAGGTCGGCTTGGACAATTCCAGGCAGACCACCATGCCGCCAGGCTTCACCACCCGCTGCATTTCACTCAGAACACGACGCAAATCAGGCACATTCCGGAGTCCAAAGCCGATGGTCGCGTAATCAAAGGTATTGTCTTCGAAAGGCAGCTCCATCGCGTTCCCCTGCAACAGGGAGATCCGATCCTCCAGCCCCTTCTCTTTCACCTTTGCTTGTCCGACGGCCAGCATATTCGGGCTGAAATCCAGCCCGGTAATGGGGCCCCCGCTCTGCTCTGCCATGCTGATCGTCCAGTCGCAGGTGCCGCAGCATAAATCCACAGCCGTGCTTCCTGGCTGCATTTTCATTTTGGCCATAGTGAATTTGCGCCATGCTTTATGCCGGCGGAAACTTAAAATATCGTTCATCAAATCATATTTGGGAGCTATGCTCTCAAATACGGCATGCACAAACTGTTCTTTGTTTTGCGCTTTCTCAGCCATTAAACATGCACCTTACCCTTCATTCCAAGCTGTATTCGGTTTGCCAAGCAGCGCTTTAAAAGGTTCGGCTATACCGGCTAACTCCTTGCAGAATCGCTCGTCCGTATTCTCCTTCAGCAGCTGCTGGACCTGTTCCACCGATTGATGCAGCTTGTCCGCCAGCTGCTCCATCACTTTGTACTTCAGCAGAAGCGAGGACCAATCCCTTGTGCTCAATTTGCTTCTGCTCAGCATGGCTTTGTCTTCCGTGCTTCCAGATTCCATAATCCGCAAATACGCGAATCCCAGGTGACCCGAAGATTCACGCGCTGTCAGGGACATTTCCGCCGCCAGAGCCTCGCATTTGCTGACTTCCGCCAGCAGCGGCCGCCAGTAATGCTGGACCGTCTTATCCAGCAAAGGCGTAAAGAAGGTGAACAGCTGCATTTTCAGCAAAGCGGATTCTTTCACATAATCCTCTGCGCTGAGAAGCAGATCTTTCATCCTCGTGTAGAAACGGGCCTTCAAACGATTCACTTCGCAAACCGCCGAGGAAAGCAGGGAAATATGCTGGATTTGGTTGGTTTTGGCCAGCAGCTGATAGAACAGGCTGCTGAAATAATCGCCGGCCAGCACTTTCAGCTGGCGGGAGCGCATCAGCCGCTCCTCCTTGCGAACCGGCTCCGGATCAATCAGATCGTGCGTATCCAAACCCAGCTGCAGTAGATAAACGGCAAGCGCGCATACCTCCAGGTCGCTTTCGTTGTCCGGCTGCTCATGCTTAAGAAAAGTGTATAACAAACGGACGCGGGAATCCGGAAAATCCGCCAGCTCCGTATGGGTGGAGATCATGTCATAATCGACATATTTTTTTGCCAAGTCAGGTACACGATACAATTTCATGTTTTGCCTCCGAGCCGAACTAGTATGACATTAACGGTTTGCCACAATGTTGTATATTATATCACAATTTAATACCCCGCGCACGACTGGCGGCTTGCGTTTTTGGGCCATCCGAACTAAATGTCGGACTGGGGATAAGCTTTTTTCCACAACGCGGTTTCCACAATGCGGAGTCTTGCTTTCAGGTTCTCGCCAAGCGGCGCATTTCCGGCCGTTTTAAGCCCCTCCAGCAGTTGGCCCGTATCGCCGGACAAATCCGACCTGTCCATCTCCGAGGCCAGAAGCAGATGTTGTCTGCCCGTCCAGGCATCCTCGGCGACAAGTCTTAACCTGAGCTGGTTAATATTGTGGCTTCTAAGCAAGGCCAGGCTGCCCAGCTCGGCCATGTCTTCATAAACCGGTCCCGTTCCCGAAGCGCTGCTCCGCACCTTTAAATCAACCGTCAGGGTCGTCCCCCTCAAATCGGCCCGAACGATTCTGGCATGCAGCGGCAGAGCCGACAGCAAATCAACCAGGTTAACATCTGTAACCTGCAAGGCAGGTTCTTCGGTAATCCCCTGTCCTGCAGCCATGCGCAGCTGTGTATTTTCCGTTTGTTCAAGAAGCCTTGCAGACAGAATGACCACAAATAAAGCCGACACGGCGAGTATTGCGGCTATTTTCCATTTCATCAAGAGGCATTCCCTTCTTTCTTACCCGAAAGCGGGTACGTTATAGCAGGGGTATACCTCATTTTACAACGAAAAAAAGCAGGCTATGCCTGCAGCTTGTTATTCTTCCGTATCAATTACACCTAATTTGGTCATAATGACCGCTTTGCCCCGTACTTTAACAGCCGAGGTATGATCCGTAAACTGGGCGATAAGCACCTCGCCTTTATCCAGCTTCTCCGTATGATGAAAGCGGGTATCCTTGCCGCGTGTAAGCCCGATCACCTGAACCCCTTGCTCTTTGGCTTTGACGACAAAATAATCGCCGCCTGCGCTGTTTGGCTCGCCCGCTCCGCCTGTTTGTCCAGTCTGCTCCATAACGAGAGTCCTCCCTCCCGGATTCGTTGGTTTAAATTGCTTTTATTCTATATCGCTCGAACGGAAAAAGAAAGGGCCGTGAACATTAGCTCACGTCCCTTCTTACGGAAAAATATGTAGAAAGCTTTATTTAATTCCGTCTTTAAGCGCTTTGCCTGGTTTGAAAGCAGGGATTTTGCTGGCAGGGATTTCGATTTCTTCGCCAGTTTGCGGGTTGCGGCCTTTACGGGCAGAACGTTCGCGAACCTCGAAGTTTCCGAATCCAACCAATTGCACTTTGTCTCCGTTTTGCAGAGCTTCGGAAATCGCTTCGAATACAGCGTCAACTGCTTTCGTTACGTCTTTCTTGGACAGCTCAGTGCTTTCAGCCACTTGAGTAATCAGTTCAGACTTATTCATTATTTCACCTCCCCAACAAAGATTTATTCTAGTATAATTTGTTTCCGTTTTGCTCGAAATTATACGCGAATTTCCTGAATTAAGCAAATAAAGCTGCAAAGAACCCGTGGAAATCGCGGTTTTTGCATATCTTTTGAAGCCGAGAACAAACTTATAGTAATACAGTCATTCTCTAATTTCAAGTTAAAAATACTAGATTGCACAAACAAAAACCGGCCGGAAGAGTCCTGTCTCTTCCAGCCGGTTGGCTGCTGCAGAAGTTCGGTAGGTTTTACAGAATGATGGCGATCAGACCGCCGGAGCCTTCGTTGATGATGCGGCCAAGCGTTTCCTGCAGCTTGTAGCGGGCGTTGTCAGGCATAAGCGCAATCTTGCCCTGGATGCCTTCGCGCACAATGGAATGAAGCGAGCGGCCAAAAATGTCGGATTCCCAAATTTTGATCGGGTCATTCTCGAAGTCCTGCATCAGATAGCGGACCAATTCCTCACTTTGCTTCTCCGTACCGATAATCGGCGCAAATTCAGACTCCACATCCACCCGGATCATATGGATGGACGGCGCAGTCGCCTTCAGTCTTACCCCAAACTTGGAGCCCTGACGAATCAGCTCCGGTTCATCCAGTGCCATCTCGGCAAGCGTCGGCGCGGCGATGCCGTAGCCGGTCGTTTTAACCATTTCCAGCGCTTCCGCAAAACGGTCATACTCCCGCTTGGCATGCGTAAACTCCTGCATCAGCTGCAGTAGATGATCTTTGCCACGAATTTCGACCCCGACCACTTCCGTAAGGATGCTGTCGTACAAATCATCCGGCGCGTATAGATCAATTTCCGCTACTCCTTGCCCCATATTCAGTCCGCTTAAGCCCGCGCGGTCAATGAAGTCATATTCGAGGAAGCTGTTGACCACACGGTCGACATCACGCAATCTGCGGATATCTTTAACGCTTTCACGGACGGAGGATTCATAATTGCTGCGCAGCCAGTGATTTTCGTTCAGCACCATAACCCAGCTAGGCAGATTGACGTTGACTTCATGAACCGGGAACTCATAAAGCACTTCCCGGAGCACACCGGTAACGTCTTCTTCCGTCATCGTAGCCGCGCTAAGCGTAATAACCGGAATGTCATATTTGGCTTGTAGCTCGCTGCGAAGCTGAAGAGCTTCCTCGCTGCGCGGTTTGGTGGAGTTGATTACAAGCACAAAAGGTTTGCCAACCTCTTTCAATTCCTCAACGACACGCTCCTCGGATTCCACATAAGAAGAACGGGGAATATCGGCAACCGTGCCATCTGTTGTGATCACAACCCCTAAAGTCGAGTGTTCCTGGATCACTTTACGTGTTCCGATCTCGGCCGCTTCCTGGAACGGAATCGGCTCCTCGAACCATGGCGTTGAGATCATCCGAGGACCATTTTCATCCTCATACCCTTTAGCCCCGTCAACCGCATAACCCACGCAGTCTACCAGGCGCACATTCACCTCAAGACCTTCGTCTACCTTGATCTGCACCGCATTATTAGGCACAAATTTAGGTTCGGTGGTCATGATCGTTTTGCCTGCTGCGCTCTGCGGAAGCTCATCGACCGCCCGGACCCGGTCGGCTTCGCTGGCGATATTCGGCAGCACAACAGTTTCCATAAATCTTTTGATAAAAGTTGATTTGCCTGTACGGACTGCCCCGACAACTCCCAAATAAATATCTCCTCCGGTACGTTCGGCAATGTCCTTAAAAATGTCCACTTTCTCCAATACCAATGATATCCCCTCCTCAAATTTCGCCGAAGGATAAATGCCCTGCGAGCATCCGCCCTTGCTGTAGGAACCAGTTTCCCTTTTGAGCTGTTGCAGGCGGCAGAGCAGCCTCCCTATTCCCTCGTCCACCGCCGTGCAGACAGATGCATCCTTTTCAGGAGAGCGGCGTGAACTCGTACATGCATTTGGACTAGTATCATCTTATGTACCGGATCCTAAATTATGTCTTGAATCATTTGAACTTTCTCAAGCATAATTCAAGAGGACGGCCGGATGCTTCCTGCGCGCAAAGGAACGGGCATTCCCGCACTGTACTGAAAGTTTATGATAATCTATCATCCGATATGACAACAAAAAAGACCGGGATTGTCCCGGTCTTTTTGTCGTTCTTTCATTTATATAGATTAGGCAGCCCCTTGGCCTGCCGCGCTCCATCTCTACCATAACGAGTCATCCTCGTTCTGCTGGGCTTCAAGCAGCTTTCTGACCACTGTCTTTAACCGATCCTCCGGAAGGCTCACAACCGCCTGTCCGTCAATTTTGGCCTGGCAGGCAAGCCTAATCCCTTTCTGCAATAAAGGGCCCAGCTTCCGCCTTTCAGCCTGCGTAGCTGCAGACAAGGCTGCCGCATGCTCAGCCTCAACCTGAATCTTGCACATCAGGCAGCTGGCCATCCCGCTGCAGCGGGTAGGAATATGGATGCGATTCTGCTGAGCGGCAAGCAGCACGGTTGTGCCTGGTCGAACTTTAAACGTCTTGCCGGCTGGTTTAAACGTGATCGTTGTTTCCAAGCTTGGTTGAACTCCCTTCTTTAACGGTTTGAGTTTGCTCTCTCTAGCCCCGAGACGGCTCTAATCCAGCCATCCCTGCAGGCAGGCCAGCTTATTCATTTCCTTCTGCTGCTGCAGCGACCAGCCTCTCCGTAAGGCAATCTGCTTCAGGAGGGGGATATGCTTGTCCGGTTTGGCATTAATTTGCGCGGCAATCGCCCGGTAGCGGTCCGGTCTTCCTCGAAGCAGGTTGAAGATCAGCTCATGCGCCAGCGGCATTACCTTCAGTCCGGGTATAATTTCAAAGGCTGCGGCCTCCAGCACCTGTTCTACCTCTACCTTGTAATCGGCCAGAGATGTGCGGACTTCGAAACCGCCCACCAGCTCGAGCGTATAACCTTCAATCTCGTAATGGCTGAGCAAAGAAGCGTAGATTCCGCTTTCATCCCAGCGGGGTTCATCCGTGGCCCATGCCTCCAGCTGTATGTGAATCAAGGAGGCAGCAGGCTGCTCAGCATAAATATCAATATCCCTTGGCGGAGCGTTCAGGGGCACGCCCTGCAGCCACAATCCAACGCTGCCGCCCGCCAGCCATTTCACCCCGGCAGGCCGTACAAGCTCGGTAACAGCCGACAACGCGTGTTCCAATCCGGGATTGGGGACAAGTGACTTATGTTTTATGTAATTTTCCAGCATCTCAAGGCTGCTAATCCTCTTCATGTAATCAACACCCAATACTCACAAAAATTGAAGCCGCAAGCTCAATTCCAATGATCCTTTCTGTTCTTTGTATCCTATACTGCCCCATATTATATCATTCAGGGCCTCCATGGGAACCCAATCTCTACGGAAAATGAGAAACTAGATTTCTATTGCATAATCAAATCCGTATGGAACACCAGACCTCTTTACAAACCAAAAAAGAACCTGCGGCTATAAGCCGAGGTTCTTGACGGATGCCAGGACGGTTCCTGACGGGCAACCTTTATTTTTTCATCATCAGTTTCATCAAAGATTCCATATTCTGCGGGTTCATGCCGCTTTTCTTGACGGCGGCCACAATCTCCGAAACGGTCGATTCCGACACCGGCACTTTGGCCATGGCAGATACGGATTTGATCAATTGGCGGAGCTGCGCTTCATTTTGCAGTGTCGAAGGCTTGACCGTGCTGGCCAATTTCTTGACGGCACCTTCTGTAATATTTTTTCCCGCCTTTTTGTTAATCAGATTCAAGGCATCCTTGGAAATGTTTTTGCTCATGCTCATCCCTCCTCCGGCAGTGCTCTTTGACACTATATGAAAGAGGGGGGCAATATGTGAGCCGGCCATCAGCCGCTTTTCAGCCAGCCGTCAGGCACGTGGTCCTTAGGTATGCCACTGCTCCCACGTTTCCAGGGACATGACTTCCATTTCCGTCTTTTTATCTCGCCCCATCAACGCTTCCACCGCAGTCCGGGCATCCAGTCCTTTAAAAAGAACATTATACAGCTGGCTTGCGATCGGCATCTGGACTTTATATTTCTCAGCGATTTCGTGTGCCGCCTGAGTCGTTCTTATACCTTCTACAACCATATCCATCTTCTTGAGCACTTCATCCAGCGTCATCCCCTGCCCGAGCATCGAACCGGCCCGCCAATTGCGGCTGTGCTGGCTCGTTGCAGTGACCACCAAATCCCCCACCCCTGCAAGACCGGCAAAAGTAAGCGGATTGGCGCCCATTTGCGCGCCTACCCGGGTAATCTCGGCCAAACCGCGAGTCAGCAGCGCTGCTTTGGCGTTATCTCCATAACCCAGGCCATCAGACATTCCGGCGCCAAGGGCAATGATATTTTTTAACGCACCGGCGAGCTCAACGCCAACCTGATCCCGGTTCGTATAGACACGGAAATAAGTGTTCATAAACAGATCCTGAGCGCGCTGCGCCTCCTGTTCTTCCAAAGAAGCCACAACCACAGTAGTCGGGCATTGCTTGACGACTTCCTCGGCATGGCTGGGTCCGGACAAGACAACAATCCGCCCTTCCTCGCAGCCCAGCTCCTCGGAAATCACGGTAGACATTCTTTTTAACGTTTCCGTTTCAAAACCTTTTACAGCATGGATCACCAGCTGCTCCGGTCTCCAATGCTTGCTTAGTTCCTTCGACACCTGGCGGGCAGCCGATGAAGGAGAGACGATTACGATGGCTTCAGCGCCTTTCACCGCCTCCTCCATATCGGTTGTAGCAATAATATTGGAAGACAACGTTACACCCGGCAGGTAGCGGTTCTGATGATCCCGGTTGATCTCCTCCGCCTGCCCGCTATTCCGGGTCCACAACGAAACCTGTATGCCTTTATCGGCCAGTACGGAAGCTAAGGCTGTTCCCCAGCTTCCCGCAACTAAAACCGCCGCTTTCTGAAACAAATCAAATTCCCCCTTTGGAACCCAGTTTGTTCTCTCTGCCTTGAATAATTTTAACGATATTGGACCGGTGTCTCCAGAAGGCAAACACACAGATCAGGACGCTCGCCCAAAAGTTAGGCCAGAAGTCGGCGCCGTTTGGTCCAAAAATCAGCATAAAAATGGGCGTAAGAAGAACAAGCAATAACGAACCTAAAGAGACATAACGGGTAATAACCACAACGATAATTAAGACAACTCCCGCACACAATACAGGGAGGATAGCCAGGCAGGCCATTACGCCCACCGTAGTGGCAATTCCTTTACCTCCGCGGAACCGGAAATAAACCGGCCAATTATGCCCGATGATGGAAGCCAATCCACAGAGCGCAGGAACCCATTCATGCTCGCCGCCCAGCCAGCGGCCAAGCAAAACGGCGATTACGCCTTTTAAAATATCGAGAATCAGGACAAGGATCCCCGGACCCTTGCCTAATACCCGTAAAGTGTTGGTGGCTCCGGCGTTCCCGCTGCCATGATGCCGGATGTCAATGCCTTTGATTCCTTTGGCCATCAAGACGCTGAAGCTGATGGAACCCAGCAAATAGGAAATAATCACTGCCAAAACAGAAAGAATCACGTAACTCTCCCCTAATCTTCTTTATCTGATTTGCGACGCGTAAATATACGGATCGGTGTGCCCTCAAAATCAAATGCCGCTCTGATTTTATTCTCCAGATACCGTTCATAAGAGAAATGCATCAGCTCCGGATCGTTGACGAACACCACAATAGTCGGCGGCTTCACCGCAACCTGTGTTACATAGTTAATCCGCATCCGGCGTCCTTTATCGGTAGGAGGAGGGTTGATGGCAATAGCATCGGATACGACATCGTTAAGCAGATGTGTTGCCACCCGTCTGGCATGCTGCTCAGCCGCATGCTGAACGACCGGCAGCAGCTTATGAAGCCGCTGTTTGGTCAAGGCGGACAGGAACACGATAGGCGCATAAGTCATGAACAGAAAATGATCGCGGATCTTTTTCTCGAACTCGTGCATCGTTTTGTCGTCCTTCTCAACAGCATCCCATTTGTTCACCACAAAAACGGTTGCTTTGCCCGCCTCATAAGCATAACCGGCCACATGCTTGTCCTGCTCAATAATCCCCTCTTCGCCATTGATAACCACAAGCACGACATCGGCCCGTTCGATGGCCTTCATCGCCCGCATGACGCTGTATTTCTCCGTCGATTCATAGACTTTGCCGCGTTTGCGCATGCCCGCCGTATCGATCAGCACATAACGCTGGCCATCTTTCTCAAAAGGCGTATCAATCGCATCTCTGGTCGTTCCTGCAACATTGCTTACGATAACCCGTTCTTCACCCAGGATCGCATTCACAAGAGAAGACTTGCCCACATTCGGCCGGCCGATCAAAGCAACCCGAATGACGTCTTCATCATATTCATCATCCGGAAGCTCCGGCAAATGTTCCGTAATCGCATCCAGCAGATCGCCGACTCCGGTGCCGTGACTGCCGGATACGCCGATCGGATCGCCGAAACCCAGATTATAAAATTCGTAAATATGGTCCATGCGGGCCAGATTGTCCACCTTGTTAACCGCCAGCAGAACCGGCTTGCCTGACCGGTAAAGCAGGTTGCCGACCTCTTCGTCGGATTGGGTGATCCCTGCTTTGGCATCACACATAAAAACAATAACATCCGCTTCTTCAATGGCCAGTTCAGCCTGGGCGCGAATCGATTTCAGAATCATGTCGTCGCCGTCAATTTCGATGCCGCCTGTATCAATGATGCTGAACGGTTTGCCGTTCCATTCCGAGGTGCCATAAATCCGGTCTCTGGTGATCCCCGGTTTATCTTCTACGATGGCTAGGCGATCACCGATGATGCGGTTAAAAATCGTGGATTTCCCCACATTCGGCCTGCCCACAATAGCCACTACTGGTCTTGCCATTCACATTCCTCCTAAAAACCTGTCCTCTTCTTCAGAGGTTATCATTCGTAAAGTTATCATTGGTACTTTCACGCGCTAACTATCCGTACAACATCATAGCAAAAATTAGGGCGATTGGCGAACTCTTGAAATCAAATTTCGCCCTTGTCTCCGCCCCGCTAGGTGCTTTTATGACTAAAAAAACGGCGAACCCTCTGCCGAGTTCGCCGTTCAACGCCAACTATCCAATGGTTACTGCTTATTTCAATTTGCTCAGTTTGTCGCCGAAACGTTCGCCAAGCGTAATGCTCAGACCTTGATTGTTCAAGGACACATTAGGGTTATTGCCCAAATCTTCAGCCTTCACGCTGTCTCTTCTTTCCCGGTTAGAAGAAGAGGATCTTTCAGGCTTAGCGGATTCAGCAGGAGCTTCTTCCGTTTCTTTAATGCTGAGGCTTACACGTTTCTCGGAAGGATTTACTTCAAGCACCTTCACTTGAACGTTTTGCCCTTCTTTCAGCACTTCATGTGGAGTGCCAATATGTTTATGAGAAATTTGGGAGATATGAACGAGACCTTCAACGCCTGGTGCAATTTCAACAAAAGCACCGAAAGGAACAAGGCGTTTCACTTCACCGGATACGATATCTCCGGATTTGAACTGATCAGCGGCGGTTTCCCAAGGTCCTGGTGTAGCGGCTTTAATGCTCAAGCTGATTTTGCCTTTCTCAGGGTCAACTTTAAGCACTTTCACTTTCACCTGGTCGCCTTCGGACAGCACGTCAGCCGGTTTATCCACATGATTCCAAGCGATTTCGGACACGTGAACCAAACCATCAACGCCGCCTACGTCAACAAACGCACCGAACTGAGTCAGACGCTGTACAGTTCCTTCGATTACGGAACCTTCCTGAAGCTCAGCCATCACTTTAAGTTTGTTTGCTTCGAATTCCTCGTCCAGAACATCCTTCTGAGACAAGATCACTTTGTTGTTCTCACGGTCCAGCTCCTTCACTTTAACGCGAAGAGTACGGCCTTTGTAATCGCTGAAATCTTCAACGAAATGACGTTCCACCATGGAGGCAGGGATAAAGCCGCGTACGCCTACGTTAGCTACGATACCGCCTTTAACCACGTCTGCAACAACTACTTCAAACGTTTCGTTGCTGTCGAATTTCGCCTGCAGGTCATCCCAAGCGTTCTCGCTGTCGATCGCGCGTTTGGAAAGCACGAGGCTTTCTTTCTCGTCATTAATGCTGACAACCTTCGCTTCGACTTCTTGTCCTACTTGGACTACATCGTTTGCGGAATCCAGATGCACCGAAGACAACTCACGAATAGGAATGATACCGTCATATTTATATCCAAGACTTACGTAAGCCTGATTGTCCTCAACCTTGACAATCGTTCCTTTGACGGTGTCCCCTTTTTTCAAGGATACGATTTGCTCCAGCTCGTCTTGATTTGTCGCTTCCACAACTTCTTGTTGATCTTTGAATTCTTCCGACATTTCAATAACCTCCTCAGTTCAATAAGCCCATTTATTTAAACTCGCTCTTGGCGTAGTTCAAAACGTGATGAATCTGTAATAGCTTGCCAATTCCCCGGTTTGTTCATGCATATTCCTCTCCAGGGAATCCTTCCTTTCAAGCACTCTTCTGTTTGAGCTCGCGGATGGAGGTCATAATTCTCTCCGTTGCCGCTTCCACCGCTTCCCCAGAAGGATCATTCCGGAACTCGTCCAACTCTACCGGCGGTCCGTACACAACTTTCACTTTCCTAAAAAGTTTATAATTGCCTATGATGGCCACAGGAACCACAGCTGCTCCGCTCCGCAGCGCAAAGTTGGCCGCCCCCTTCTTCACGGCAGCGTCTGCCGCGGCTTTCCGGGTGCCTTCGGGAAAAATCCCCATGACATGGCCTTCTCTCAACAGCTTGAGCGAAGTTTTGATGGACTCCTTGCTGACCCCGCCCCTCTTCACCGGGAAGGCTCCCAGTTCCGTAATGAGCTTGCCAAAAACCGGAACTTCAAACAATTCGGCTTTCGCCATAAAATGAACCCTGCGTTTAAGCAGCAGCGCCACTGCCGGCGGATCGAAATTGCTGATATGGTTGGAGCATAACAGAACCCCGCCTTCCTGCGGAACATGCTCCAGCCCAACCGCTTCAAACCGAAACAGCAGTTTATAAATGGCTTTTACAATAACTCGGCAAAAGCTGTAGATCATTCCACACTTCTCTCCATCCCATAAGCCTCACATAAAGATACAATGGCTTCCGATACTTCCGAGATTGTCATGCGGGTCGTGTCGAGCAGAACCGCATCGCTGGCCTGACGCAGCGGGGATACTTCCCGCTCCGCATCCAAGCGGTCGCGTTCGGCAATATCACGGGTAAGCTGCTCGAGTGACGTGCTTTCCGGGTCCTTCATTTCCTGAAACCGGCGCCGAGCCCGTTCTTCCACGGCAGCAGTCATAAAAACCTTGACTTCTGCGGTCGGCAGGACGGTTGTCCCGATATCGCGTCCATCCATAACGACGCCTTTGCGCAAAGCCATTTGCCGCTGAAGGGAAACCATCAAAGCTCGCAGCCCCTCGATTTGCGCATATCGCGACACATTGGCATTGATGCCGGTGGAACGAATTTGTTCGGTGACGTCCTTCCCGTCAAGAAGCACCTTCTGCCCTTCTTCTCCGGGTTTTAATTCAATAACCATGTCCCGGGCCACTTGAAGCACTTTGTCTTCATTTTCCGGTGGAATTCCTAGTTCAAGCATCCGCAGCGTGACGGCGCGGTACATGGCTCCGGTATCGACATAGACGTAACCAAGCTTGCCGGCAACCATTCGTGCGACTGTGCTTTTGCCTGCCCCCGCCGGCCCATCGATCGCGATGTTGATTTTGCTGTTGGTGTAACCCTCCGATTGACCTGACAAGGGGTATTCCTCCTCAAACTGTCAAACTTAGCTGCAAAACTCAAGAAAAAAGCAGGCATTGCCTGCGACGTGAAAATTATACCACATAAAAAGGGAGGATGCAAAAAAGTCAGTTTTCCTCCGGCATATTTACAGGAACCCAAATGGACTTCGGAATCTTGCCTTCCCATCTTTCCGCTGACGACATGACGCTTCGCACCGCAGGGATTTGCAGCAGCAGCTGACTGATGCCGAGGCAAATAACAAGCAGAATCAATCCTTTTTTGAACCAGCGCTGCATGCCGTTACTGAACTGAATGAATAATGCCGTATATTCCTCTGCGTCATTTTTTCTCTTCACAAGCTGTTCACCCTTTAAAATTGAAGTATCCATAGAATGACCCAGAAGTTGGAAACTTATGTATCCGTGCTAATTAAAAAGGATTCATGATTTTACCAAAAATTTTGGTTTAGCGGTTTCTGAAATCAAATTGCCGTTCAAAGCAGTAACGGATAATCTTTTGACGCTCAAAGTCCGTAATACCGACAAATTTAAGCATCACTTGTTCCTTGCCGGACTCCAGCTTTTTTTTCCGGACAACCTCGGCTTCAAAATGAACATGCTCAATGGAGCCGTTCCGGTAAGGAACCAGCAGCCAGCAGTCCAGCTGTTCTCCCTCCATAACCTGATTAGAGCTATCCGCAAAATAAGAAACCCCGCCGCCGCCGACATCATCCGTCAGGACCAAAAAACGCTGGCCGGTCTTCAGACCTACAGCAAGCTCAAGTTCGGCCGGTACACGAAGGTAGTTGCGACGCTGAATCTGCGTGATCGAACCAGGATCGGGTTTGCGGATGCGGACCAGGCGGACTACGTCGTTCGTAAACCCGAGCACGTATGTACTGAAATAATTTTTGGTCCCAGACTCCGTCATGAAATAGACAGACAACTCTTCCCCTAGAAACAGTCTTCTCAGGCGATTGTGACCCACTTCCATCGGGACTTCAATTACCAGGGCATCCTCTTCGATATCCGAGATACGCGATTTGTATTCGGTCCTTCCTTCTTTCTCATCCCCTGAAACCACTTGAAGATAGACGAACTCATTAATCTTTGGATACACGTTATCACCGCCAGTGTTTATCTGAATAATCTATTCGAATTATAGCACGTCCTTCCTTGAAAAATGATCAATTTTGAACAAAAACAAGCAGCCCATCCTGGTAAGGGATGAAAGCTGCTCGGTGGTTCTGCCATTTTAGATCAGGAGCGGCTTGTTCCGGCTTGATGGAACTCCTCCACTTTCTCCTCTTCGCCGGTATTGCCGTTCAGATAAATTCTGTAGTTCGATCCGTTGATCCGGCCGCTGAATTCATAGGTAGCTACCCGCTCGCCAGCGTCATTGTCAATAACGGCCATCCGATGGTAATTTTCCTTGAATTCAGGGTTCAAATGCTTCTTGACCTCTGCAAGAGTCATCTTCGCTTTAGGAAGCTGTTCTTTATCATCTTTGTTTCTTTCATACACATAATCGCTGCACTGCACACCGGTTACCTCGCCGGTGTCCAGCGCTACCCGGACCGTCGCTTTCTCCGGATAGATCAGAACGCCATCCTGTGAGCGGACAAAGGTCAGGCTGCCCATATTATCATATTCATCATAAGTCACCGGCGTCATCTCCTCGAACCCTTTGCTTTTGAGGAATTCTCCGGCTTTCTGTCTGGCTGCGCCAGCGGAAATCGTTCGCGGCCCCACGTCTCGGGACAGGTTGTAAGAAATCATATTCCCACCGCGCTGGGTGAAATCCAGCGAAGCAACTGCCCGGGAATCCTGGCCGACTCCTGTTGCCGTGGCCGTGTAGGAAGCCCATTCGGTGCCAGTGCCGTTTTCGGCCACCTTGATATTGCTGGTCGAAACACCAAGGAATTTGGCAGCTTTATCACGGATTTCATTTTGAGAAACCGGCTTGGAATCCAGCTGCTTCACGCTGCGCTTTTTATAAACGCTCGCAACAGACGGTCCCAAATCAAGCTCCGAATATTCGCTGACTTTTTTATCTACGGTTTTGAATCCGTCAATAATCGTATTATCAGCCGCCGCTTTCTCCGTTGCCAACGCAGATTCTACATCCATCCAGCGGAGACGGTTGGAGATTACCTTGTTTTGCACCTGCTGCAAATTGTTCGAAATCTCTCCCGTACGCTTGTAAAGTTCCTTTAAATTGCTTAATTCTTTGTCACTGAGCGGACTTTTGGTCAAGTCCCGCGCAGCCGTCTGGTAGGAGAACTGGCTCACACGAGACAGCAGCTCTTCCGTCTGATTGAAAGGTAGAAGCGTTAAAGGAAGCTGATTGATTTCACCTTGAGCTTCGCTTGTAATACGCCAAACATTCATTAATCCCTTGCGGTGCATTTGGGTCGAATCCGAATTGACCGCCAAGGTATTGCCAATTTCGCCGTGGATGCGGTCCACATGGTAAGACAGGTCATGAAATGCTCGCTGATATTGGTTCTCCGCTTTGAGCAGCACCGAGTTTTTATCGCGGTTCTCCTGATAACCCCACACCAGAGCCCCGATCAGCAATATAGTCATGACGGGAAACAATACGCCGCTTAACCGTCTGTACATTAACTATTCGCTCTCCTTTCTTCAATTAACTGCCATTAGTTTGACAAGAAGAAAGGCACTTTATGCATGCTTTTTAGTTTGGCCCCTAGATTGGAATTTCCTCGATTTCAAACGCTTCCGTATTATCGCAAATACACTGCTTAAAACCGGTCTCTAGTTTGCCCCGTTCTTTCCGGGCTCTTAAAATAAACCGTTCCCCGCAGCTTTTGCATGTAATCGCCACTTTTACCCGCATAACAAAAAAAACATCCTTTCCCTGAAATTTCCGATTGACGGTTCTATCAGGAACAGGATGCCCAAAAATGGGGATTTTAGTCTCTCGAACTGATCTCCATCGGCCGAAACGGAGAACGGCTGTTGGCCCTTGTCATTTTACCGAGTCCTCCGTACCACAGGAAAGCCATCAAGGGAACGATATACCAAAGCCAGTATTCCGTAATGTTGCCGAGAACCCAGTCATATACGCCGTGCCAAAACACCGGGAGCAGCAGTGAAAACAATAAGTAACGTCCCGTTTTGTTCCCGTTGGAGAATTTGGCGCGGCCCAGGTAATAGCCCATAATGACCCCGAACATCGCATGGCCGGAAACCGGAAGCAGCGCACGGACCAGAAGCGATCCCATCGATGCCTCATGAGTCAAACCAAAGAGGACATTCTCTATGGTAGCAAAACCCAGAGAAACGGCGGTTGCATAAACAATTCCGTCGTAAGGCTCGTCGAACTCCGTATGGTTGTAGATCATGTGATACAATACGAACCATTTGACAAGCTCTTCAATGCCCGCCGAGATCAGAAAGGAATAAACAAACGAATTGTCTCCGAGCCAGATAATCAGCCCCCGCTGCAGTATCATAATCGGGAACACGATCAGAAAGCCGACCAGAAAGATTTTGATTACCATATGCAGCGGTTCTGTATCATATTTATCCTTTAAGTAAAAATAGGTCAGCAGCGCAAGACCAGGGGCG
Source organism: Paenibacillus yonginensis (assembly GCF_001685395.1). NCBI lineage: Bacteria > Bacillati > Bacillota > Bacilli > Caryophanales > Paenibacillaceae > Paenibacillus > Paenibacillus yonginensis. Next base: position 2,160,510 of record NZ_CP014167.1, read on the forward strand.
AGCGCAGCCGTACCAATAGAAAACCACAGCAAAGGTCATCTCCTCCTTCCGGTTCGCGCGGCGGCGTTTAAAATAATGGCGTTAAAATAATTAGGCTTAAAAATAAGAAAGGCCCGCATCGCCTTGTAGGAAGACGCGGACCCCTGAACCTGCCCGATTGTCAGGACTGGCGTTTGAAATGAGATACGATGGTTTGAATAGCATTCTCTTCCATAACGACCTTGCCGTATTCTTCAAGAACAGCCGGAGTAACGGATGTCGCTTCTCCATATTCAGCCAAAACCGCAATAAGCAGCTGCTGCTTGGCTTCCTCGACGTCTTCAGGTTCCAGGTACAGAACCCATTTCCCTTTATAGTTATACAGCCTTCCGGCTCCGGTAAGTGAATGGTTGAGTACATGAGCAGCCTCGATAAGCACTTCAAAGTCGCTAAAGGCATATACAATGGAATCGCTCAGTTCGAGCGTAACTTCCATTTCGTATACGTCGTCCGCCATCTCGTCCTCGTTCATGGAACCGAACGGATGACTACGATCATATTTGCCTCGCGTCACGATGACGACCATCCCTTGAGCAGGGAGTGCGAAAACTTCAACAGCAAGTGGACCTGTAGCATCAAAGCCCAATTCATTATAAGCTTGATCCATCATTTCCGTAAATAGATCCTGGACTTTGGGGATTTCCTGCCACATATCCTCTTTCTGGATACCGCGTTCGCTAAGGTCATCAAAAGTGAGGAAAATCCGTATCTTATCCTGGCCCAATCGTTCTATTTTCATACAGGATCCTCCTCTCTAATCCGTGTTACAACAGATTATGAAGCACTCAGCAATATGTGCTGGAAATGGTTCTATGTAATTATGTTATCATTTCTTGCACTTAATTGCACGCAATAAAATAGTTAAAAAAAAGAATCATTTTCCTGGTTAGGACCAGAAGAAATGATTCAGGACTGCATTCTTTAATTACAAGCCGGGAATGATGGTATTTGTCTCTTTCATGATAAGTTCGACTTCGCGGCGCACATCCGGGTCCCCTTTGATGAAGTCTTTAATGGTTTTAAGACTGGACTCCTTCTGCTCCGCCTTTTGGGCCGGGTTTAGGCTGTGGCTGTCCGACTTGATGCTGTTTGCAAGGCTGCCGGAATCCATGCCGTTAAAGGTTCCGTTGCTTTTGTTTTTGGCCAGATTGGCGAAGTTGATCATCGAACCAGCGCCGGATGCGACGGACATCAAACCTTTTCTTTTTCTGGAAGCCCAAACCACGCCGGCCGCCCCTAAAGCTACGCCCATTAGAAATGATGAAGTTTTCACTTGCGGATGCCTCCTTTAGATTAAGATCACAAGTATTGTTGCCGCCGCGCAGCTGTCTCATGCGGCATAAATACAGGAAATCCCGATCCGCCGGATACTCATGGGACGAAATTCGCCCTTCCCTGCGCCCGCAAATTTAATTGCCTTGTTTAATCGCCCATGGGGAGGAATGGAACCCCCACCATAGAAGCCAAACCGTCAATCCGATAAAAATGACCAGCAGCACGTTAAAAAACCAGCGTGTCCATTTAATTCGATGGGACGGATAAAGTTCAGTCCGCGGCGGAAAAACCTCTTCGACTTCAGGTTCAGCCTCGCTGGCGGCGGAGCTGGCGGTGAGACTGGCGGCTGGCCGGGCACCGCCCCTCCGTCCTCTGACGGCCGTACCGGCTTGATTCTGTCGGGAAGGTCCTGAAGGGTTGAAAGTTCCTTGGACCTGAACCGAAGGTTTTTCCCGTTTTGGCACGCTGTCCACTGGCCCTGCTCCGACAGACATCCTGGCTGCAGCCGCCTCGTAAACGGCCGTATTCAGCAGGATCTCTTCATCTGCGTATATTTCCTGTTTCAGCGGTTGATGAGCACGCCGCCTGCTTTTTTTCTCCGCCTTCACATCGTTTCTTTTCCCTAACCGTTCAACTCTGCTTAACTTTTGACTCATTGCTCCCTCCGAAACCGGATCACAAGTCCGGAAATCAGGTCAATCAGAAAATGGCATAAAATCGGGGCCCAAAGCGTGCCTGAGGCGATATAGATGTAGCCGAGACCATAGCTGCTTGCGAACACCCAGGCGGTAGGAATCCAGTGCCGCAGATAGCGGACATGAATAACCGCAAACAAAATGCTCGTCCAGTAGGGGCCCAAGGAATGCTGAATCGCTCCACGGAACAGCAGCTCTTCGCAAATGGCCACGATTACCGCGATCAGAACAATATGCCAGATCTGCCGTCTGCGAAACAGCATTTCATTAATCCCGCCGTCATCCATCGTGCTTTCCGGAATGATTCTGGACAAAACCAGATCCACGATAAAAGCAATGCCGGCAAGACCTAACCCCCACCACACAAAGTTGATTTCTGTGGGCAGTTTAAGGAGCTGCAGCGGATTTCGCCATTGAAACAACATAATAATCAGACTTAATACAAGGGTGAGGCCTTGGGTGAAATATAAATTGATCAATAAGAGCCGATCATTTAGTTCTTCCGGTTTGAGTTGCCTGATTTTGATTTTCTCTAATTTTTTTCTCATCCGCATACCGCTTTTCTTCAGAATTGTCTTAATGATGTCCTTCATAAAATCATAACCGATCAGGACAGCCATGTTCAAGGCGCCCTAAGAAGGATAATGCTGAGCGCTTGTCTCCCGCGAGCCAGGCCTTCCTAAAATCAACAAATTGCAGTATTGACAGTCGTTACTTGCCATGTTACATTATGAAAAATTAATCGATAACACGTTGATGGAGAAAGGTCGATTTTGAGCTTTCAGAGAGCCGGTGGTCGCTGCGAACCGGCAGCTTGGAAATTGCAAACCTAGCCCTCCAGAGTGCTGTGCTGAAGCTTCAGTAGGCCAGCCGGTTGAAATCCGTTATCATTTCTGTCGCAAGACATGGAGGCCGTCTCTGTAAGGATTCGGCGAATAAGGGTGGCACCACGAACAGTCTCGTCCCTTACTACGGTGGTAGTATGCGGATTGGGGCTTTTTTTATTGTTGTTTTTATTTACCGTAGACAGCAGGCCTAAAGAGTCTGTTGGAGCCCCTGTTCGCATACACCCTTTGTCGCGGCAATTCATCACTTCTCTAAAGCGTGCTTCCGAAGCGTTTTGTCGATGCTTTTCAGGGAGCTTATGCTATACAAAACTTTAAGCTCATGCTTCCGAAGCGTTTTGTCGATGCTTTTCAGGGAGCTTATGCTATACAAAACTTTAGGAGGTCAAAACATGTTTAAAGTGTTAGTGTCGGATCCGATCAGCGATTTGGGAATTCAGCAGCTTGTGGATGCCGAGGATGTTACTGTAGATCGGGTAACCGGTCTGAGCGAAGCCGAACTTATTGCCATTATTCCGCAGTACGACGCCCTGCTTGTCCGCAGTCAAACGAAAGTTACTCCGGCGATTATGAAAGCCGGCGAACGTCTTAAAGTAATCGGCCGAGCCGGGGTAGGTGTTGACAACATCGACCTGGAGGCGGCTACCCAATCCGGCATTATCGTCATAAACGCCCCGGACGGCAATACGATTACAACTTGTGAGCATGCTTTTGCGATGATGATGGCTTTGGCTCGTCATATTCCGCAGGCTTACGCCAAAACTATCAGCGGACAATGGGACCGCAAGTTTCTGGGCGTAGAGCTTCGCAACAAAAAGCTGGGCGTGCTGGGCATGGGACGTATCGGCAGTGAAGTGGCCAAACGCGCCAAAGCTTTCGGCATGGACATCCTCGGGTATGATCCTTTTCTGACCGAAGAACGCGCCGAGAAAATGGGCGTACAATTGGCTACCGTGGATTATATCGTACGTCATGCCGATTTCATCACAGTTCACACCCCTCTCACTCCGGAAACCAAACACATGATTGCTTCCCCGCAGTTTGAAGTGATGAAGAAAGGCATGCGGATTATCAACTGTGCCCGCGGCGGAATCATCGACGAGAAAGCCCTGATTGAAGCTATCGACCAAGGTATTGTAGCCGGAGCAGCCTTTGACGTATTTGAGCAGGAGCCTCCGCAGCCGGACCATCCGTTCCTGAACCATCCGAACATTATTGTGACTCCGCACCTTGGTGCTTCCACGGTCGAAGCTCAAGAAAACGTAGCGATTGATGTATCGGAGCAAGTGCTGCACATTTTGCGGGACGAACCCTTTAAAAACGCGGTCAACATGCCTCCGGTTGCCGCTGGTGTCATGAGCAAGCTGCAGCCTTATTTCGGACTCGGGGAAAAAATCGGCTCGATCGCCGCGCAAATCAACCAGGCGGCCATCAAAGGCATTCAAATCGACTATGCCGGCGATTTGTCCGAAGTAGATACGCAGCCGTTGACCCGCTATATTCTGAAAGGGGTTCTCGCACGCCATTTCGGCAGCGACGTCAACATCGTCAATTCGATGCACCTGGCCAAAACCCGGGATGTTCATGTCGCCGTTTCGTCTGCTCCGGCCCGGAAAGGTTTTATGAATCTGATTACAATTACACTTCAGACCTCGAGCGGCGACACGCTGATTGCCGGAACTTTACTCAACGGTTATGGAGAACGGATCGTGCAGATTAACAAATTCCCGGTGGACATCGCTCCGGAAGGTCATCTGATCGTCATCTCACATACCGACAAACCGGGCATTATCGGCAACGTCGGCACGCTGCTTGGGCGCAATGACGTCAATATCGCCTCCATGCAGGTGGGCCGTCAGGTTGTCGGCGGAGAAGCGATCATGGTATTGACCGTCGATAAAGCCGTGCCTGAGTATGTATTAGAGGAATTAACCCAATTGCCTGAGCTGAAAACTGCCCAGGAGATCACGCTCGCTTAATTTATGTATGTCTCCGGTTTTCCCTAGTTTCAGAAGCAGGTTCCTTTAGTGTATCTAAACGACTTTTAAAAAACGTTCTTCCTCATCGGGAAGAACGTTTTTTAATGACCTAGCTATTTACCCATCCCAAACAGCTTCTCTATATGGACAGGATTGGCTTCTTGCTTTTTATATCACTATATCATAATATTACGATATAACGATTTTGAGAGGTGTTTGCCTTGGATAACCATTTTAAGCAATACGAGGAAGCAGCCGAGAAACTCAAGGCGCTTGCCCACCCAGTCAGACTATGCATTGTTAAAGGACTAATGACCAAAAAACAATGCAATGTCTCTTATATGCAGGATTGTCTGGGTCTTCCCCAGTCCACGGTTTCGCAGCATTTGCAGAAGCTTCGTACGCTTGGGATCATCGAAGCCGAGCGCAGCGGCCTCGAAATCCATTATTCAATTAAAGACCCGAAAATAATGAAACTTGTACAAGTGCTGTTAGGAGAGGATCATCTATGAGCAGGAAAATATTAATTGTAGGCGGCGTTGCAGGCGGCGCATCGGCCGCGGCCAGACTTCGGAGATTGGATGAAGAAGCGCAGATCATCATGTTTGAAAGAGAACCGCATATCTCCATCGCAAACTGTGGTCTCCCTTATTATATTGGCGACTCGATCCACGACCGCTCCAAATTGCTGGTTCAGACACCTGAAGCGATGAAGCAGCGTTTCAACCTGGATATCCGCACGAACAGCGAAGTGATCGCCGTAGATCCAATCCATAAAACCGTACGGGTCTCCAGCCGGGAGCGCGGCGTTTACGAAGAGAGTTATGATGCATTAATTTTATCTCCGGGGGCCAAGCCCGTTCGTCCAAACTTGCCTGGAATTGAAAGCCCGCGTATCTTCTCGCTTCGCAATATTACAGATACGGACAAGATCAAGTCCAAAGTTCAGAAGGAAGAAACCCGATCTGCCGTTATCGTCGGCGGGGGGTTCATCGGTATAGAAATGGCGGAGAATCTGCGGGAAATCGGACTTGAGGTTACGTTGATTGAACGGAATGCACAAATCCTGAAATCTTTTGATTCCGAGATGGCAGCCCCCTTAGCCAAAGAGCTTGAACAGCAGGGCATCCGTTTGCTGCTGTCGGAGTCGGTAGCTTCGTTCAAAGAAAGCGGAGACCAAATTGAAACCCTTCTGGAAAGCGGGAAAAAATTTGCCTCAGACCTGGTCATTCTCGCCATCGGCGTCACTCCGGATACCGGCTTTCTTAAGGACAGCGGCATTGCCCTCGGTGAACGGGGACATATACTCGTTAATGAGAAGATGGAAACCTCGGCGGAGCAGGTATTTGCAGCTGGTGACGCTGTAGAGATTACGGACTTCGTTACCGGCCGCAAAACAGCCGTTCCGCTTGCCGGCCCGGCCAACAAACAGGGCCGCATTGCCGCCGACAACGTCTGCGGCCTCCAGACCCGGTTCAAAGGCACCCAGGGCACCGCTATTATTAAAGTATTCGGCTTGACCGGCGCCATTACTGGAGCCAGCGAAAGAACGCTCCGGCGTCTCGGTCTGACCTATCAAGTATCCTATGTCCATCCAAGCTCGCATGCCTCCTATTATCCGGGAGCAAGCCCTCTTACGATTAAAGTGATCTTTGATGAACAAGGAACCTTGCTCGGCGCTCAAGCGCTGGGTTATGACGGTGTCGATAAACGGATTGACGACATGGCTGCGGTCATTCACTTCAAGGGAACGGTCACAGATCTCAGCGAACTCGAGCTGGCTTATGCGCCGCCGTATTCGTCGGCGAAAGATCCGGTCAATATGGCGGGATACGCAGCCGAAAATATACTGGCCGGCAGAACCCGGGTATTTCTTCCTGGCGACCTTAAACAGCGTTCCGAAGAAAATACGATTTTGGTCGATGTCAGAACCGAAATCGAGCATCAAAACGGGCATATCCCGGGCTCGATCCACCTTCCGGTCGACGAGCTGCGCAGCCGCCTGGATGAATTGGATCCTGCCAAAGAAATTTGGGTCTACTGCCAGGTCGGCCTTCGGGGTTACACGGCTTTAAGAATTTTAACGCAGCGAGGCTTTCGTGTCCGCAACCTGTCCGGGGGCTACAAAACATATTTAATGGCCACCTATGAACCAGCCCCCTACGGCAATGAACCGTCTGCAGACTTAAGCACGCGGCAGAGCGCAGCCGCTTTGGAAGCAGACCCTCAGCGTCCTTCTGAAACGGCACCTTTGGATCTCTCCGGAATTCATGCCGATGTTCAAGTGGACGCCTGCGGATTATCTTGCCCAGGTCCGCTGATTAAAGCGAAGCAGACCCTGGACCAGCTTCAGGATCGCCAAATCGCCCGAATCAGCGCTTCCGATCCCGGTTTCTACGAGGATGTTCAGGCCTGGGCCGGGATGTCGGGCAACAAGCTGCTGAAGCTTGGCAAAACCCAATCGGGAATCATCGAAGTCTATATCCAGAAACAGGCAGCATCTCCTTCTGCTGGGACGGATGACTCCGTCAACCGCTCAACGCCATCCCCCGAAGGCACAACTATGGTGGTCTTCAGCGGGGATCTCGACAAAGCCATCGCATCGTTCATCATTGCCAATGGTGCCGCAGCCAGCGGCAAGAAGGTTACTTTGTTTTTTACCTTCTGGGGACTTAATGTGCTTCGCAGATCGGAGCCTACACCAGTCACCAAGAATTTCATAGGCAAAATGTTCGGGATGATGATGCCGCGAGGCAGCCGCAAGCTTGGTTTGTCACGTATGAATATGCTGGGCATGGGCTCCAAAATGATCCGCAGTGTCATGAACCGCCATGGCATCGCTTCACTCGAGCAGCTGATGGATACCGCCAAAGAGCAGGGCGTGGAGCTGGTGGCCTGCCAAATGTCGATGGACGTGATGGGAATCCGCCAGGAGGAACTCATTCCGGGAGTCAAAATTGGCGGCGTCGGCTATTACCTCGGCAAAGCAAACCAATCCGGCATTAACCTTTTTATCTAAATCAAACACAAAAAAGTGCTGTCCGTTAGGCTTGATTCTGCCGCGGCCGGCACTTTTTTAAGGATTTTATGGATTAAGCCCTCTGTTCCACGTAGAACAAGATTTATCTCCCCGTTTCAACAAAAAGCCTGTTCAGAGGCTGAATGCCTGCAGCTAATTCTGTTTTTCGACAGGCAGTTTGATCCGAAATACGGTTCCGCTGCCAACTTCGCTTTCAGCGGTAATCGTTCCGTGGTGGGCGACGACGATATTTTTGACAATGGATAATCCAAGCCCCGTTCCGGCGGACTCTCCCCGAACCCGCGCCTTGTCCGCTTTATAGAAACGCTCAAAGATATAGGGCAGGTCCTCTTGATCAATGCCATGCCCCTGGTCGGAAACCGTAATCTCCACATACGGCTCCTGTCTCGCCCCTTCAAGGATCCTTCGGGCCGAAAGCGCGATCTGGCGGTTCTCCGGCGTATGACGGAACGCATTGTCCAGCAAGTTGGTCAACACTTGTTCCAGCCGGTCTTCGCTCGCTTCCTTCAGAAGCAAAACCTCGGGCGGCAGCGACACGTTCAATTGAATGGAACGTTCTTTAGCACGGACAGCGAACTTCCGGTACACCCTGCTGAGCAGCTCGCTCAGGTTGGTCTCATGCATCACCATTTCAGTATGTCCGGCTTCCATCCGGGCCAAATCCAGCAGGTCATGAACCAGCCGCCCCATGCGCAGAGACTCATCATAGATGACCTGCATCAGCTCGCGCTCTTCCTCGGGAGTCGAAGCCATTCCATCCAGCAGAGCTTCACTGTACCCCTGCATCATCGACAAGGGGGTCCGGATCTCATGCGAGACATTGGCAACAAAGTCTTTGCGCATCTTCTCGAGCTGCGCCTGCTCGGTTACATCTCGCAGAACCGCCACCACCCCTTGAATATCCCCTTCGGAAGTCAGGGGCGTCATATGTACCGACCAGACGGTTTGCTTGACGTGAACATCTTCACGCTGATCCTCCTGCTCCCCGAACACTCGTCTGAACATCGGGACAAGCGGCTCAGGAACCGGCCGAAGATAAGACGGAATGAGCCCTTGCGGGGTTTCCATTTCTTTTTCTTTATCCGGGTCAATATGCTCCCATTGACGGAGCAGCTCTTCCGCCGGCGGATTCGTCAGGATAACGGCCCCATTCTGGTCGATCGTGAGAACGGCATCGTTCATGCTGCGCAGCACGCTGGCCAGATGCTCTTTCTCCAGGTTCAAGCTGCGGATGGTATTCTCGAGCTCTTCGGCCATATGGTTAAAGGTGCTCGCCAAATCGCCGATTTCATCGCTGGTCCGCAGCGTAACCCGGGTATCATAGTGGCCGGTCCGGATTTCATCGGCAGCCTGTATGAGCCGCCGCATCGGCTGAGTAATTTTGGTGAACAGAAAAAGGGCAAAAAAAGTGGTTAAAGCAAAGCCGGCAATGGAGACCCATACAAACAGGGATTTGATCGCACCGGAATTGGTGAAATTCGTATCGATGTAAGGAAGCAGAAACAGGCCCAGCGTAAGCAATACGCAAGCTACCAAGGCGCTGATCGTCAGCCAAAGCTTGCCGACAAGTGACCTCCAGAAGCTCGCCACTTATTTTCCAACCTCCAGCTTATAGCCTACGCCCCATACCGTTGTAATCATCAGCGCCGCTTCGGGAGACACCTTGTTGAGCTTCTCGCGCAGCCGTTTGACATGGGTATCAACCGTACGCAGATCACCGAAGAACTCATAGTTCCAAACATCCTTCAGCAGTTCTTCGCGGGAGAAGACTTTATCCGGTGAAACCGCCAAATAGTGCAGCAGCTCATATTCCTTAGGCGTTAGGCTGATCTCCTCTCCTCCGGCTGTTACACGGTGTGCATCGTGTTCAATCGTCAGATTCGGGAAGACAATGGTGCTGCTTGTGCCACTCTCCTGGGACAAGAAGGCGGTCGCCGAGGAACGGCGCAAAATAGCTTTGACGCGGTAAATGACCTCGCGCGGACTGAAAGGCTTCACGACATAATCATCCGCTCCCACCTCAAACCCTTGGACACGGTTGACCTCTTCCCCTTTTGCGGTCAGCATAAGCACCGGTGTCGCCTTGGCTTGTCTTAAACGGTTGCAGACCTCGATCCCGTCCATGCCAGGAAGCATGACGTCAAGCAGCACCAGATCGTAGTCATACTCCAGCGCTTTCTTGAGAGCGCTTTCCCCATCTTCCGCTTCGTCGATTTCATAACCTTCTTTCTCCAGATACATCTTGAGCAGACGCCGAATCCGTTCTTCGTCATCTACAACTAAAATGCGGTTGACCTGTTCTGACATCCTAACAACTCCTCCATCTGATTGCCCGATCTATGTTCAGGCGGCGGCAAATCTATAATAATTCATTGTACCTCCGGGACATCGGATTCATCAAATCCCGCTTAACCTCAGCATAAAACGCCGCCTGGTCCCCAAGCAAGGTGACAGCAAGCGACGCTCAGGCATAACTCTTTTTAGCTTGTTATTGTTCTTATCCTCTTGATCTGCTTAGTGCTTCTGCTTGCTTACTCCTGTAATGGCGCTTTGACGCAAGCTTTCCACTTCCGCTTTGGTCAGATGACGGTAAACGCCACGTTTCATAGTCCCGAGAAACAGGTTCCCGAACGAAATGCGTTTCAGCCGCGTAACCGGATGGCCTACCGCTTCAAACATACGCCGGACCTGACGGTTTCTACCCTCGTGAATCGTAATCGAGATCGTAGCCTGCTTGTTATCCGGATCCACATCGTGGTATTCCACCTCGGCCGGAGCCGTCATCCCGTCCTCCAGCATGATGCCCTTCTTCAGCTTGTCCAGCTCCGTGCCATGCGGGACTCCCTTCACGGTTGCCAGATAAGTTTTGGGAACGTGATGTTTCGGGTGGGTCAGCAGATGGGCGAATTCGCCGTCATTAGTCAGCAGCAGCAGCCCTTCCGTATCGTAATCCAGTCGTCCGACCGGGTAGACTCTCTCCTTGATTCCTTTTAAATAATCGGTGACAATCTTTCGTCCGTGCGGATCGCTGGCACTGGTAATAACCCCTTTGGGTTTATTAAACAACAGATACAGCTTCTGCTCCGCTCCAATATTCTTCCCGGCTACCGTAATCGTGTCCGTAGCGGGGTCGGCTTTGGTTCCAAGCACGGTTACCGTCTCTCCGTTCACCTGGACCTTGCCGGCCAAAATGAGCTCCTCGCATTTGCGGCGCGAGGCCACTCCCGCTTGAGCCAGTATTTTCTGCAATCTTTCCATATTCTCAAGTCACCTCTCATTCATGATACCCAGTTGCGCATAAAATCACAATAGACAAACCTAAAAACGCTCTCGCAAGGAGAGCGTTATTCCGGTTCAGCCGAATAGAAGCAAACAAACAAATATGGCGGCGACAAAGCCGACAAGGTCTGAAAATAAGCCGACCTTCAGCGCGTAGCGGCCGTTGCGAATGCCAACGGCGCCGAAATATACCGTTAGCACGTAGAGAGTGGTGTCCGTGCTTCCCTGTATGGTTGAGGCGATCCGCCCGATCATGGAATCAGGACCGTAGGTTTTGATGAGATCGGTTGTGAAAGCCAAGGAGCCCGTCCCTGTCAGCGGCCTTAAGATGCCCAGCGGAAGCACCTCGGGCGGAATATGGAGCCAGCGGACAAGCGGGGCGGCCAGCCCGATCAGAAAATCCATCGCTCCCGAGGCCCGGAATACGCTGATCGCCACCATCATTCCTACCAGATGCGGAATAATGCCGATCGCTGTTGAGAAGCCGCCTTTCGCTCCTTCCACAAAGGATTCATAAACAGGTATCTTCCGGAAAAAGGCGTATAGCGGAATAAAAGCAATCATTACCGGGACCGCCCAGGCGGAAATCTGATGAATCCAGTTCAAGTCCCTTCACCCCATCCGGCGGAAGCTGAACGGGCTGTTGGAGGCGGCGGGCTGTTGGCAGCCCCAGCCGGCGGGACCGGAGGATAAGGAGCCCTGCGCCGGTACCAGCGGTCTGCAAACACGGCGGCCAAGGTGGCGATAGCTGTTGCCAGCAGCGTGCTGCCTACAATTTCGGCCGGGTTGGCCGAATGATAAGTATTTCGTATCGCGATCAGGGTGGTCGGAATCAGCGTAATACTGGCTGTATTCAAGGCCAGCAGCGTACACATGGCAGGCGAAGCCGTTGTTTTATCCGGATTCAGCCGCTGGAGCTCCTGCATCGCCCGAATGCCCATCGGCGTGGCCGCATTGCCTAGGCCAAGCAGATTCGCGCTCATGTTGGAAAGTATGTACCCCATGGCGGGATCATTTTTTGGCACATCCGGGAACAGAAAACGCACCACCGGTCCCAGCAGCTTTGAAATCTTCGCAACCAGTCCGGAATCTTCGGCCAGCTTCATAATCCCCATCCAGAACACCAGCACGCTGATCAATCCGAAACAGACGGTTACCCCTGTCTCCGCCCCTTCGAATGCGGCTTTGGTCACAAGATTGATGTCCCCCTTATAAGCGGCAAAGCCGAAGCCTATAAGCAGCATGCCCAGCCATATTTTATTAACCATGTTTCCCCTCTCCCCTTTGCAACAGACAAGCTCTTTGTTACTTGGTTGTGCTCCCCTTCCCCTGTTGCTGCTGATTTTCTTTGCTCTCATAAAGCGGCACAGAGCCAATAATCTCGCCGCTGAGCTTAAACATCAATTTGCCCTGAGGCCCGAAGTGAGCCGGATTGTCAATCCGCTTGATCTCCTGCTGAACCAGCTGTTTCTCAGATTCATGGAGCGGATAGCTGAACGTTATCCCGGCCACCCAATCCTTCCCTTCAAATGAAAAGTGCTGCTGCTTGCCAACCAAGGTTTGCAGCGGGAAGTTGGCAAAACCGAAATCAAGCATCTTTGCATGGTCATTCCAGTCATCGCCGTCATTGAGTGTAACTGCGGCAAGCTGCTGTCCGCTGCGGGTCGCCGAGCTCACCAGACAACGCCGGGCAATCTTCGTAAAACCGGTTTTGACCCCGTCGGCTCCTTCATACATCCTGAGCATTTTATTTTTGTTCAGCCAGTCATAATCCCAGGACTCGTTCGGATTTGGCGCTTTCTTGTGCCGGGTCGATACGATTTCCCGGAACACCGGATTATGCAACGCATACGCCGTAAGCTTGGCCAAATCGTTGGCCGTTGAATAATGCTCCTTATGATCAAGCCCGTGCGGATTCATAAAATGGGTATGCTTCAGGCCAATCATTTCCGCTTTCTGATTCATTAAATGCACGAAACCTTCCTCAGACCCGCCAACGTGCTCCGCAATGGCTGTAGCCGCATCATTCCCGGAGCGCAGCATCAGGCCGTAAAGCATATTCTCCAAGGTCATCTCTTCGCCCAGCTTTAAATAAATGGAGGACCCTTCCTTGCCGAACGCTTTGGCGCTCACTTTAACCGGCTTGTCCAGGCCTCCGTTCTCAATGGCCACAATCGCGGTCATAATTTTGGTCAGACTCGCAATCGGGAGCCTTTCGTCCCCTTGCTTGCTGTAGAGCAGTCTGCCGGATTCTACATCAATCAGCGCGGCGGCTTGGGCATGCGTGCCTACCTCCGGCAGCGCCTTTGTTGTTTCTTGCGCCCTGGCTCCGGCCGGCTGCAGCAGCAGACAGGCCAATAGCATTAAACTTAACCAGGAAACCTTTCTTTTCGATCGTTTCATATCCTACTCCTTAGCTGATTGGTCTCGTAGTGGGTTCTGATAGTTAATATATGCAAAAGGGGGGGCCGGATAGACCCCGTTTGTCCATCTTTACTCCAGCCCGAAGATAAAAAAACCCTTCCACGATTCGGAAGGGAAATTCATGGCTACCGGATAAGTTCTTTTTATACGCGCGACTGGAACGTTGGGGTTTCGGATACCACCATCGTTGAACTGCCGCTGTTATTGAACATATTCTGCAGCTGATTAATGACGCCCGGTACCGTGTCGATAATCTTCTCCATCACGTGGGTTTGATTATCCAGCGGCACTACATTGACGCCTTGAGGCCCTACGACAAGAAACGCAATCGGATTGATGGAAACACCGCCGCCGCTGCCGCCGCCAAACGGACGCGCCACTTCGTTGTTCTCGGCATGATGTTCGTGATGCTCACCGGAAATCCGGAAATCGCTGCCCCCGGCAGCAAACCCGAAACCGACGCGGCTGATCGGCAGAATCACGCTGCCATCTTTCGTTTCAACCGGAGCTCCGACAATTGTGTTCACGTCAACCATAGCTTTGATGTTCTCCATTGCGGTTCTCATCAAGCCTTGAATAGGATGTTCAGCCATTGTTTAGTTCCTCCTTTCACTTTGAGCACGCGAGTTATAAGAGTCAGTCCAGCATACATAGCATATCCTAGACCGATTTTCGCTATGCAGTCCATTTGCGTTGTAAAGTGCGGACTCGATCCAAACCCAGGGGTGACCTGAAGTTCAGGTGGTTTTTTCATGTGCACCCGGAAGGAAAGTCCGCCGACGATAAAGTTTTTTACACTCCAAAGCAGACCGCTGGCCACCGCCGTATGATCGGCTTCCTTCATCGCGAAGTCGGTCGTCCACGCCAGCTGGGTGACCTCCAGGTGTTTAAGGGTTGCTTCCGTCCATACTTTTAAGCCCTCGGTTGCATGCAGGATCTGCTTATAAATTTCTTTCCATTGCTGCACCTTCTCTTTGTCGATATGCTGAGCATCTTCCTTATAATTCGACATGACCGGCGACTGGCTGTCCATAGCCGTCTCGACTTTGAAGCCTTGTTTGAAATTATCAAAAACAATGCGCGGCACCTCGTAATGAAGATTCACCATACCGAACAAAGCTTTCATATCCGCCGTAATTTGCTCATCCTTGTTCTGTTTGCTGGCATGAACCCTAATAGTAACTTTTGACAACAGGACAACCAAAAGCAGCAGAACTACCGCCAATGCCAGCAGCCCCGTCCATATCCAAGTCCACATGTTCCATCCTCCGTCCAAGTGAAAATCCATTTTCTAGTATGCCTGACCGGCTAACATATCATTCCTGCTCCTTAAGCGCCGTCTACACCGGATGCCGATAACAAAAAAAAACGGACGACAAGGAATCCCTTGTCGCCCGTCGGGCTTCTAAATTCAATTAATCTACATCGTCAATCGTTAGCTGCTCGCCGCGGATACGGTCAAATAAATCTTGGGTTTCGCCTTCCAACGATTCGACGTCCGCAAACTGTTCAGGATCCGGCAGATCCTTCAGGCTAGCCAGTCCAAAATAATCGAGAAAAGCTTTGGTCGTTCCATATAAAATAGGACGTCCGATCGCCTCTGCTCTGCCGACTTCTTCAATCAGATCTTTATTGACCAGCGTGTGAATAGCCCTTTCCGCTTTAACGCCGCGGATCTCCTCAATTTCAATCCGGGTAATCGGCTGACGGTAGGCAATGATGGACAAGGTCTCCAAAGCCGCCTGCGATAAAGAGGATCTGGATGGCGAATACGCCAGCTTCTCAAAATAAGGGGCATGCTCCTTGAGCGTAGCCATCTGAAAATGTCCGGCGATCTCCAGCAGCTGCAGGCCCCGCCCTTCCTTGGACATATCCTTTTGGAGCTCGGCCAGCACATCTTTAATCATTTCAGGCCGCTGATCCAGCACCTCGCATAGTTGTTTCACAGTCAGCCCTTCCTCACCGGCCAGGAAGAGCATCCCTTCAATAATCGATTTCAACTTCAGAAAATCCATTACCGGCTTGTTCCCCTTTCCACTCCATCACAATGTCATCAAACAAATGGTTCTGGTAACACAAAATAAGTTTCATCTTCATTAATTCCAGAATAGCCAGGAACGTCACCACTATCTCATGACGGGACATCTCCTCATCCAGCAGCTTGGAGAACAACACCCGCCCTCCGCGTCCTGTCAGCTCGAGCACACTCACTACTTCCTTGATCCGGTCCTTTACGGAAATCTCGTCCCGCTGAATTCGGGCCACCGTATTCCGTTTGACAGCCTTGCGCAGCGCTTTATGGAAGACCGTGATCAGATCGGAAACATGCAGCCCTTCTACCGGATTCTCAGCCGCTTCAGGCATAAATGGCGTCAGATCTTCAGGCTCCTTGGAGAAAATCAGGCTGCGTTCCCACTCCTTGTCATGCAGAAGCTCGGCAATGCCCTTGAATTTGCGGTACTCGATCAGCCTGCGGATCAGCTCTTCTTCCGGGTTCTCATCCTCTTGATCGTACAAATCATATTCGTCTTCCCATTCGATGACAGGAGGTTTAGGGAGAAGCTTCTTGCTTTTTATCGACAGCAGGGTTGCCGCCATCACCAGAAATTCGCTCGTAATTTCCAGCTCCAGCTCCTGCATGGAATGCAAGTAATCCATATATTGGTCCGTAATTTCGCTAATGGAGATATCTTCGATTTCAATCTCCGCTTTGTCAATCAAGTGAAGCAGCAGATCCAGGGGACCTTCAAAGGTCTCCAGCTTGTAAAGTACCGTCACTCTATGATCCACCACCCGTACAAAAGAAAATGTAGCACCTTCCGTAGAAAGGCACTACATTAAATAAGCACTATTTTAGCTGATTCGTCAAGTTTGCCATTTCAATTGCCGCTACTGCAGCATCCCAGCCTTTGTTGCCGGCTTTGGTTCCGGCCCGTTCTACGGCCTGTTCGATGTTCTCGGTCGTGAGCACCCCAAAGATCACCGGAAGCCCCGTTTTGAGACTAATCGCCGCTACGCCCTTCGCCACCTCGTTGCAGACATAATCGTAATGGCTGGTAGAACCGCGGATGACCGTGCCTAGTGTGATTACCGCATCGTATTTGCCGCTTTCCGCCAGCTTCTGCGCGGCCAAAGGGATTTCAAACGCTCCCGGCACCCAGGCGACATCCACCTCTTCGTCTTTGACGCCGTGGCGTTTCAACGCGTCCAGCGCTCCACCCAGCAGCTTGCTTGTAATAAACTCGTTGAAACGGCCCACCACAATCGCGTATTTCAGTCCGGACGATACCAGATGACCTTCAAAAATTTGTCCCATAAAAGGTTACCTCCATCAAATTTGTATTTTTATTTTTCTTACCGGTCCAATTCATTTTGCTCGAGGTCATCCCATTTCTTGACCTCATCGAACACCAGCATATGCCCCAGCTTGGCCTGTTTCGTATGCAGATACGCCGTATTGTCCTCATTCTCTTTAATCTGAATCGGAACACGCTGCACCACCTGCAGGCCGTATCCTTCCAGTCCTTTAATCTTGCGGGGGTTGTTTGTCATCAGACGAATTTGCCGGACCCCAAGGTCCTTAAGTATCTGCGCTCCGATGCCGTAATCCCGGAGATCGGCCTGGAAGCCGAGCTTAAGGTTGGCTTCCACCGTATCAAGTCCCTGCTCCTGCAGCTTATAGGCCTTAAGTTTATTAATCAGCCCGATGCCTCGTCCTTCCTGGCGCATATAGAGCAGAATCCCGCGGCCTTCCTCTTCGATCTGCCGCAGTGCTGCCGCAAGCTGCGGCCCGCAGTCGCAGCGGTGAGAGTGGAACACATCGCCGGTCAGACATTCGGAATGGACCCGGACAAGCACCGGTTCATTGGAATCAATATTTCCTTTGACCAGAGCCAAATGCTCCTTGTTGTCCACGGAGTTTGTGTACGCGACAGCCCGGAACTCGCCGAAATCGGTGGGCATCCGGACCTCAACCTCCCGGTTCACCAGCTTCTCCCGTTCATTCCGGTAACGGATCAGATCGCGGACGCTGATCAGCTTGAGGCCATGCTGCCCGGCAAATTGTTTAAGCTCGGGAAGTCTCGCCATTTCACCGTTCTCCTTGATAACTTCGCAAATGACGCCGGCCGGATAAGCTCCGCACAGCTTCGCCAGATCAACCGCGGCTTCCGTATGCCCGGCCCGCCGCAGCACGCCGCCTTTCTTGGCAATCAGCGGAAACATATGTCCCGGCTTGCGGAAATCCTCCGGTCCCGCCGCCGGATTCATCAGCCCCTTAACCGTCTGTGAACGTTCGAAAGCGGAAATACCTGTGGTCGTATCCTTGTAATCTACAGACACTGTAAAGTTAGTGCCGTGGTAATCGGTGTTGTGCTCAACCATAGGGGTGAGTTCAAGCTCTTCTGCCCTTTCCTGCGTAATTGGCACACACACCAATCCCCTGGCTTGGGTAATCATAAAATTGATCACATCCGGCGTAGCCATTTCTGCTAATGCAACCAGATCGCCTTCATTTTCCCGGTCTTCATCATCCACGACGATGATCGGTTTGCCTTGCTTCAACTCTTCAAGCGCTTCTTCAATGGAATCAAGTTCGATGGGTTCCAATTTTACCGCCTCCCCTTCTAACAAAATCTGCCGTTTGCCGGTTAAACAAATCCGTTCTCGGCAAGGAAATTCAAATCCAGCCCTTTTGATCCTTCCGCGGCCGGCACAGCGGCCGGGCCATTATATAGCAGCAACCGCTCAACATATTTGCCTAAAACATCACATTCCAGATTAACACTGTCCCCCGAGTTCTTGGTGCCTAGCGCCGTCTGTGCCAGCGTATGGGGGATAATCGAAACGCTGAAACGATCCCCGTCCAGTTCGGCTACAGTCAAACTAATGCCGTCAACCGTAATCGAACCTTGGGCCACCATATACCTTAACAAATCGCTGGGGGCAGGTTTGATCGTATAAACAACTGCATTATAATCGCGCCGGACGTTCACGATCTCCCCCGTTCCGTCCACATGACCCTGCACGATATGGCCGCCAAACCGGCCTCCTGCAGACATCGCCCTTTCCAGATTCAGCTTCTGTCCGGCTGTCAGCTTGGACAGATTGGTGTGTTTATATGTTTGCGGCATCACATCAACGTTAAAGGAGGCCGCCGTCATGCTGGTTACCGTTAGGCAAACTCCATTTACGGCGATGCTGTCGCCAAGCTTCATATCCTCCATGATTTTATGTGCTTCAATCCACAGCACCATGGCCTCCCCGCTGCGGCTTACCGACTTTAGGCGGCCTATTTCCTCAACCAGTCCTGTAAACAAGGTTTATCCCTCCCAGCTTGGTGTTCCTGTAAGCAAGAGATCCTTTCCTGCCGGTGTAATCTGCAGGTTCGTTAAGGCAATCGCCTCCTTCATTCTGGAGGGTCCGGCAAAACCGAAGCTGTCGATTCCTCCGCTCCCGAGCAGTTTAGGGGCGAGGAACAGCTGAACTTCGTCTACCAGTTTCTCCGCCAGAAACGCTCCGCCTATCGTCCCTCCGCCTTCCACCAGCACCGAAGATATGCCGGATAAGGCAAGCTGCTTTAATCCTTCATGCAGATCGACCCGCTCTCCTCCTCCGCAAGGAATGACGCGGATGCCTTTGGATTCCAGCAGCAGCTGCTTCTCCACATTCCCGTGGTTCATAGTCGTTAAAAGGATTGTCTCCGGGTCGCCATAAACGACGGGTTTAAGCACTCTAGCATCATCCGGGATGCGCAGCTTTGAGTCCACAATGACCCGGATCGGTGAAAGCCCCGGCACAGGCAAGCGGGTTGTCAAAGACGGATCATCAGCAATCACCGTGTTCACGCCAACGAGAATCGCCGCATGCTGATGCCGCATCGTATGCACAAGCTGACGTGCGGCTTCCCCCGTCACCCACTTGCTGTCGCCCGTTCGCGTCGCTATTTTGCCATCCAGCGTACTGGCCGTTTTGAGCGTCACAAAGGGTAGCCCCGTCGTAATAAACTTGATGAATTTCTTATTCAGCTGTCTGGCTTCTTCAGCCATAACACCCGTTTCCACCGTGATTCCGGCTTCCTTCAGCATAGCGATGCCCCGGCCGGACACCTGGGGATTCGGGTCTTCGCAAGCCACAACGACTCGGGACACGCCTGCTTCAATCAGCCGTTTGCTGCAGGGGGGAGTCGCCCCATAGTGGCTGCACGGCTCGAGTGTCACATAAACGGTGCTTCCTTCCGCCCGTTCGCCTGCCATCTGGAGTGCCTGAACCTCGGCATGCCCTTCGCCGCGTTTCAGATGTGCACCCATGCCGACTACCGCCCCGTCCCGGACAACCACGGAGCCTACAACCGGATTTATGCCGGTCTGCCCCTGAGTGTGTCTAGCCATATCCAAAGCAAGCCCCATATAGTATTCGTCGCTCATCGGCTGTAAATTCCTGTCACCGGATGGGGTCCACTGCATCTTTTGTTTTCCTCCTTTCCAAATTCTTTGCTGCTTTCTTCGAACCTAAATCTTTGACATAAACGCAAAAACCCCGGCCAATGGCCGGGGCAACAGGAGAATTTTCGATACCAAATAAATCAATGTCCAGCTTACAAACCGCAAAGCACAAGGGGAAGTCCCCTTCAAATCAACTGCTTGTTTAGCCCCATTGAACGTTGATCAATAAAAGTCGGCATCACGAAACAGAAACGATTGAATGCTGCTTGTTTGAGCTCATCATCGATCATCAAAGAAACCTGCCTAAATGCTGAAAAAAGCGCAAGCTTCCGTATCTCCTTCTCCCATCCAGACTATACTGTCGGTCCCGGAATTGCACCGGGTCAGCCGCAGTCCCGTTCACGAAAAACGGATGAGCTGCGGGTCACGGACTAAGGCACAGCGCTGATTGAGTCAGGCCGGCCATCACCGTCGGTCGGGATTTTCACCCTGCCCCGAAGGATACGATTATGAAATTGTTTCAGTTCAAGTCCAGACGCCGTCAAAGCCGCGCCTAACTTGCTTGCAATAGTAGCACTTATTGTTAATCAATGCAATACGCAAATTCACAAGCCTCTGCCTGCCGAAATGCCGAATGGATGAGCCCAACCCAAAAAAGCCTGGGCTTCTGGCCCAAGCTCATTTTGGAAAAACTGAATTTTAGACTTCGTATACTTCTACGGATTCCATACGGTCACGTCCTTGGAAAGCATCCACATGCTCCATGCCGCTGACTACTTTGCCAAATACAGTGTGCTGGCCGTCAAGATGCGGCTGAGCTTCGTAGCAGATGTAGAACTGGCTGCCGCCTGTGTTGCGTCCGGCATGTGCCATAGCCAGGGAACCGCGCTCATGTTTGTTCGGATTGATTTCGCAGTTGATGGTATAGCCTGGACCGCCGGTGCCTGTTCCGTTAGGGCAGCCGCCTTGGGCTACAAATCCTGGGATAACGCGATGAAAGACAAGGCCGTTGTAGAAGCCGGAGTTTGCCAATTTTTCGAAGTTTGCTACCGTATTCGGAGCGTCTTTATCGAACAGGTCGAGGACAACTTCCCCACCGTTCGCAAGTTTGATTTTTGCTTGTTTAGCCATTTGAGTTCAAGCTCCTTCCAGATTATGTTTCAATGTACAACATGTCCAGTTTACTATGAAAAGACTAGTTGTGCAAAAAAATCCCGCCGGATGCTGCGCCACCCGGCGGGATTTCTTTTATTTCAGCGAATGCTGTTTCAAAATCCGTTCCGGAATAACGTCATTGGCGATAATATCGTTTAACGATTCCCGCTTGACGACCAGGTCGCTTTCTCCATCCTTAACGAATACAACTGCAGGACGCGGAATCCGGTTATAGTTGCTGGCCATAGAGTAGTTATAAGCTCCGGTAGAAGCCACTGCCAGCAGGTCGCCGGCTTTGGATTCAGGCAGCTTGAGGTCCCAAATCAGCATGTCGCCGCTCTCGCAGCATTTGCCGGCAATGGAAACCGTTTCGGTTGCCGCTTCATCGGCCCGGTTCGCAAGCATCGCTTCATATTTGGAATCATACAAAGCCGGACGCGGATTATCCGTCATCCCGCCGTCAACGGACACATATTTGCGGATGCCGGGGATCTGTTTGCTGGAACCGATCGTATACAGCGTAGTGCCAGCATCGCCGACAATGCTCCTGCCCGGCTCGATCCACACTTCGGGCAGCTGGTCGTATACGCCGGAGAAGTGGTGCTTCACCGCATCCGTAATGGCTTTTACATACACAGAAGCATGCAGCGGAGCGTCTTCTTCGGTATACCGGATGCCAAAGCCCCCGCCGAGATTGATCACTTTAAAAATAAAATTAAGCTCGCGTTTCACCTTCACGGCAAATTCGGATACCCGTTCTGCGGCTACCTTGAAGCCTTCGACTTCGAAGATTTGGGAGCCGATATGAGAATGCAGCCCGAGCAGGTTCAGCTGCGGCAGTCCTATCGCTGTCTTCACCGCTTCGTAAGCTGCTCCATTCGCCAAATCGAAGCCGAATTTGGAATCGGTTTGGCCCGTCGAAATATATTCATGCGTGTGGGCTTCTACACCTGGAGTGATCCGCAGGAGCACGTTAACTTTAACCCCGTTGTCAGCGGCCAAAGCATTGAGCAAATGAAGCTCGTCAAAGTTGTCGGCCACAAAGCAGCCGATTCTGGCATCAATCGCCATCTGGATTTCGTCCGGCGTTTTGTTGTTGCCATGAAAATGAATGCGCTGCGGCGGAAAACCGGCCTTCAAAGCCGTATAAAGCTCGCCTTCCGACACTACATCAAGGCTCATGCCTTCCTCTTCCACCAGACGGCACATGGCCATCGTGCAGAACGCCTTGCTTGCAAAAGCCACCTGAAAAGCCAGGCCCGATTGCCGAAAAGCTTCTGTGTATTCCCGCGCGCGTTGGCGGATCAGCGTTTCGTCCATTATATAAAGCGGTGTTCCGTATTTCTCCTTAAGCTCTACAGTATCGCAGCCGCCGATCTCCAAATGACCTTTGGCATTAATTGTACTGGTACCATGTAAATACATTCAGCAGCCTCCGATTTTCCGATTTGCAATCAGTATATCAGTTTATTGCGATTTGGAAAAATGGATTTTTGCACATTTCATTTACACTTTACGGACAGGCGTATTTCAGCTGTTATTCCTGTCCAATTCGGCTGCGATCACGCGGTTTGTTGAAGGACGGGCGTGATTTGGCATACATCACCGGCATACGAAGCACCACGGCCGCCATAGCCTTTGCATTAAATGGTATAAAAGGCCACAGGTAAGAGGAGTTGAAGGAGCGGTGCAGCGTCAGCAGGATAAGGAAGAAAGTAACCCCTGCAACAAAACCCGGCACCCCAAAGATCGCAACTGTAACGAGCAGAAACAACCGCACAAGGCGATTGGCGAGCCCCAGCTCATAGCTTGGCGTTGCGAACATCCCGATGGCGGCAACCGCCATGTACAGTACCACTTCGTTGACAAACAAACCGGTTTTGACCGCAATATCGCCGACCAGAATAGCCGCAATCAAGCCCATGGCAGAAGCCAGCGGAGTTGGCGTATGAACAGCAGCCATGCGCATCAGGTCAACCCCGAATTCAACCAGGAGAAACTGGGCAATGAGCGGGATCTTCGCCTGCGCCTGAGGCCCGATGAAAGATAAAGCCGGCGGCTTGATCTCCGGATGCACAACGACCAGCAGCCAAAGAGGCAGCAGAAACAGGGAGGCCAATATCCCGAAGAACCGGATCCAGCGCAAATAAGTGCCCATAAAGGCCGTCTGCCGGTTCTCCTCCGCATGCTGGCACAGATCAAAAAAGGTCGTAGGCAGAATCATTACGCTTGGCGATGTATCCACAAGTACGACGATCCGGCCCTCGAGCAGATGCGAGGCGACCGTATCCGGACGCTCTGAATAGCGGACCAGCGGATAAGGATTCCAGCCCTTGTGGATAATAGCTTCCTCCAGCTGTTTATCCGCAAGGGGAATCCCCTCAATATCGACGCTGGCGATCTTTTCCCTCAACTGCTCAACCTGGACTTTATCGACAATATCATCAATATAAGCAATCGAAACATCCATCTCTGTGCGCCGGCCTACCTTCAAAATTTCAAAGGTCAACCCAGGGTCTCGCAGCCGGCGGCGGACCAGGCTGACATTGGTCAGCAGCGTTTCGGTGAAGCCGTCCCTCGCTCCGCGGACCACTCTTTCCAGGGAAGGCTCCTCGGGATTTCTCATCGGATAAGAACGCGTATCCATCAGAATCGCCGTATCTTCGCCTTCCAGGAACAACACGCTCATGCCGGACAAAACCTGCGTAATACATTCGCTTAATTTGTCGGTCGTTGTAACCTGCATATGAGGAATATATTCTTCAAAAAAGGCCTTGACCGCACTCCCGGATACCGATTCAGGCGTCAAATAGGTCAGCCTTTTCATAATCTCAACAAGGATATTGTCTTTCACAAACGTAGTAATAAGGAATATAGCCGCTCTCCTGCCGGCAAATGTCATCTCCCGAAAATCAACGTCAAAGCTTTCGCCAAGTCCCACGACCTGCTGGAGCGTCTTCTTCGTGGTGTTCAGCTTCCGGCTGATGCCGTCGCTGTGCTGCCAATACACAACCGATTCCTTAATGGAATCCGAAGCTTCGTTCTCTTTTTTCCCTGCACTTACTTCTCCGCTTCCGGGTTTGCCTCCACCGTCTGACTCCTCGGAGCCGCCGCGTCCAGGATCAAAATCCGGAATAAATTCGATCGTGCCTTGCTCTGAATCCCGGGAGGATTCCATATCTGAATTACGTTCACTCATTGCTTGCTTACCTCCTGCACAGAATAGAATCGGAACCTGGTCCGTCGGTTAGGGATGATAAATAAACCAATCGTAGAAAGAACCGGCGACTTTGCCGAATACCATGGCAAGCAGCAGCAGAAACAGATACCGCTGAAGC
The DNA here is from genome assembly GCF_001685395.1 of Paenibacillus yonginensis. Taxonomy (NCBI): domain Bacteria; kingdom Bacillati; phylum Bacillota; class Bacilli; order Caryophanales; family Paenibacillaceae; genus Paenibacillus; species Paenibacillus yonginensis. The sequence goes on from NZ_CP014167.1 coordinate 2,185,022, forward strand.
CGTACTCTCTTGGCTAAAATCGGCAGCACATTAAGCACCTCCGTCAGCGCGGCAGCCAGCATGCCTACAAAAATCCCGTTAAGCAGCCCTACCAGCGCGGACAACGGCTTCCATGCAATATAAAATTTCCAGCTCCAAAAGTCGGCAAAAGTGCCGAATAAGGAACCGGCGATCATGGCCCCTTCATACCAATGCACCTGCGGGTAAGTTCGGGTCAGCTGAGCCAGTCTCGGAACAATGTCCAGCACAACAAACAAGGCAACCACGCCGGCCCCGACAGCCGTCCCTCCGGCCAATCCCAGAAAGGCGAGACAAACCGCCTCAAGCAGTTGAGGAACCGTCACGGCGCACCCCCTCCCCCGTCATTCTTCTTGCTTTCCTTGCGGTGAATTTTTTTGTACTCCTCGGTAATTACATAGTGATCCATATTCTCTTGATACAGGAACATTTCGACCTCAAGGGGAGTAGGTTCTTCATTCCATTTTTTGCGAAACAGATGATTAAAAAAGAGAATCATGCCCACTCCAATGCCGAGTGAATAAGTGGTTTGAAACAGATAAGGATGGTCGTCATGTTTGCCCGTGATCATTTCGACAATATGCACGATCACCTCAGGCATACTAACATCTTCATGAAAATTCATGATCGTGAGCATAGAACCGAAGAACAGCAGCAGCCAAACCATAATAAAGAGAAGAATGGAAGGTTTCCTCTCTTTGCCGCTGATCTCCACAAGCGTATGAGGTTCTCCGATATATTCCACCAGGAGCCGGGGGAACACTTCACGAATCACCTGGATCACCTGCATCATATCAATGACGATCCGGTTGCCGTCCTGCTTGACCGGCTGCTTAACCACCAGCTCTTTTAACGGCTTCTCACAGGAAGCCGGAGCCAGAATCTGCGCGATGTCTCCAAGAAGAATCCGGGTGCCGTCCATCAGCTTCACATGTTTTCTCAGCCTGATATAGACCAATTCGGTTTCCTTCGCTTGACCCAAGCTTGATCACCTCTTGCCTGCCTAATTGTCCCTAGTATGCCAAGGCCTTGCTGACTTTACTCCCGGCCGGGAAATAAAACAGCGCCGCTTAAGACCCGGCTGATCCGGTCATAAGCGGCGCTGCTGCAAACAAGCAAAGAGGCACTTTTTCAGGTTAAACCCCTTATTGTGCAATCTGATCCCTGATATTTTGAAGAATCTTTTTCTCAAGCCTTGAAACCTGCACCTGGGAAATGCCCAGCCTGCTGGCGACCTCTGACTGCGTCTGATCCCGGTAATACCTCAAGTAGACAATCAGCCTTTCCCTTTCCGTCAGTCCGTCCAGCGCTTCATGCAGCGCCAGCTTATCGAACCAGCGTTCCTGGGACTCATCGGCAATCTGGTCGATCAGCGTTATCGGGTCCCCTTCGTTCTCAAATACCGTCTCGTGGATGGAAGTTGGCGGTTTATTCGCCTCCTGGGCGAAAACAACGTCCTCCGGTGATACCCCCAGCTCCTGGGCCACCTCTTTGATGGTCGGCAGGCGGCCAAGCGTTTTGGACAGCTCGTCTTTCTTCTTCCGAACCTTGTTGGCCATTTCCTTCAGCGAGCGGCTCACCTTCAGCGTACCGTCATCCCTGAGAAAACGCTGGATTTCTCCAATGATCATCGGCACTGCATAGGTGGAGAACTTCACATCATAGCTGAGGTCAAATTTATCCACCGATTTCAGCAGCCCAATACATCCGATCTGGAACAAGTCCTCCGGTTCGTAGCCGCGGTTCATAAACCGCTGCACTACGGACCATACGAGACGTATGTTGCAGTTCACCAGCGTATCCCGCGCGAGCGTATCGCCCGACTGGCTGAGGGCGATCAGCCTCTTGACTTCCGAGTCGTCCAAATATTCTCTCGGCGTTTGTTTCACATCAGCATCCATAGGGCATCACCTTAGTTATACAAGGCTTTCTTGGATTCGATCCTCTTCTTCATCCGGATCATCGTGCCCCGCCCCATTTCGCTGGTGACGCCAAACTCGTCCATGAAGTTCTCCATGATGGTGAAACCCATCCCGGAGCGCTCCAGTTCCGGCTTGGACGTGTACAGAGGCTGCTGGGCCAGTTCCAGATCCTCGATACCGCGTCCTTTGTCTTCAATTGTCAGCAGGATCGTATCCTCTTCGATCTCTGCCGTAATGGTGATGATCCCGTTTGGATCACTGTCATAGCCGTGAATAATACAATTCGTTACGGCTTCGGATACAACCGTCTTGAGATCGGTAATTTCGTCCATCGTTGGATCAAGCTGTGAAACAAAAGCAGCTACGGTCACCCGGGCAAAAGATTCATTCTCAGACTTGGCGGCAAACTGCAATGTCATGAAATTACGGCTGCTTTCGCTCATAGGGCAACCTCCAGTTCCGTAAGTGCCTCTTCTTCTGTGGCATAGATCGGCATGATTTTGAACAAACCGGACATTTCAAACAGCCGGTACACAGGCGCGTTGACATGGCATACAGCCATTTGACCGCCTTTCTGCTTAATCAGCTTGTAACGGCCCAGAATAACGCCAAGACCGGAACTATCCATGAATTGAAGGGACTCCAGGCTGAGCACTAGATGGCGGCAGCGCCCCCGGGCGATTTCCTCATCCAGCTGCAGGCGAACGCCGTCTGCCGCATGGTGGTCAAGCTCACCGCCGAGCCGAACGATCAGCGTGTCCCTGCGTGTTTCCAATTCCACATTCACCTTCATGTCTGTTCACTCTCCTCCCTGTCATGAACACTCATTTCTACAAGGCAAAAGGTCATTCCTGCCCGCCGACAAAACTAGAAAAAAACTCCAATCAATCTACAAAAAACAGGCGTGTAGTGGTCCGTTTAAACAGCTTCCACCAGCCGGCCTTCTGGATATCGGCAGGAGCAGTCAGCTCAAATTCCTTGAGCACCTTGTCTCCCTGATAAACAACCAGCTTGCCGACCGGCTGTCCAGCTTTGATTGGCGCTTTGATCGAGTCGGGAACAATCACTTTGTGTGTGATGCCTTCCGGGGAAGCCCCTTTTTTCACAAGAATGTTATAGGATTTGTCCGCCGGGATCTCCAGCACCGCCTGCTGGCCTTTAGCCACCTTCACCCGTCCGATAACTTCCCCGCTCTTGAAAAGAGGCTGCATCGCAAATTGCGAAAAGGCATAGTCGAACATAGCCGAAACCTCTGCATTCCGCGTCTTCGTATTCGGCTCACCCAGCACGACTGCGATCAGCCGCAGTCCATCGCGCTTCGCCGTGGCCGTCAAACAAAATTTGGCTTCCGAGGTATAGCCCGTCTTCAGACCGTCAGCCCCGCTGTAGAAACGAACCAGCTTGTTTGTGTTGACGAGCCAGAACGGTTTTTCGCTGTCTTTGCGCAAATAATCCTGATAAGCGCCGGTATATTTGGTCATATATTCATGCTTGAGCAGTTCCCGGCTCATGATAGCAATGTCGTAAGCGGAGGAATAATGATCGGCCGTTGGAAGACCATTCGGATTGACAAAATGAGTATCCTTCAGTCCCAGCTCCTTGGCCTTGTCATTCATCATTTTCACAAATCCGGCTTCGGTGCCGCCGATGTGCTCCGCAATCGCTACAGATGCATCGTTTCCTGAGGCCATAGCAATGCCTTTCAGCAGATCTTCGACCGTCATTTCTTCGCCAGGCTCCAGAAAAATCTGAGACCCGCCCATGGAAGCCGCGTTTTCGCTTGTTTTGACTTTATCAGTCAGCTTTAAAGTGCCTTTATCCAGAGCTTCGGCCGTAAGCAGCATCGTCATCACCTTGGTGATGCTGGCAGGAGGAAGCTTCTTATGGCTGTCCTTCTCAAAAATAACCGTGCCGGTATCGGCATCCATCAACACGGCCGAAGCGGCATTGGCGCCAAGGCCTGCCATAGCGGGATCCTGCGTTGGCGAACCGGCCGGGGCCGCGTTGCCGGGCACCGCTATACCGGCGAATAAGCAGATCGCAAGCGAACAGATTAACAACCTTTTCTTCAAGGGTACTCCTCCTTTAAAATTGGCAACTCTCATTCTTCTAACCTAGTATTCGCCGAAAAGCTGGAAAATATTCCTTGTCTGCGCCTCTGTTTCTACAAAAAAAGCCGTGCCGGTCAGCGCCTTTGATCAAGACGTTAACCGGCACGGCTTGTGCCTGCTGCCTATTTTAATGGTTTACATGTTTGGAATAACGGCGAGCACGAGACCGAGGAATTTCTCCCGAACCTTATCCGTTGTTTCCATGACCTCGTCATGGGACAGCGGCTGATCCAGAATCCCTGCTGCCATATTGCTGATGCAGGAAATGCCGAGCACTTCAATCCCCGTATGACGGGCTACAATCACCTCGGATACCGTGGACATGCCTACGGCATCAGCGCCAAGCGTCCGGAGCATCCGGATTTCAGCCGGTGTCTCGTAGTTCGGGCCAAGCAGACCGGCGTAAACGCCCTCTTGCAGCGGGAATCCTTTCTCGGCGGCTACGCTTTTGGCCAGCTCGCGCAGGCGGCGGCTGTACGCTTCCGACATGTCCGGGAACCGTGGACCAAACGCCGCATCGTTGGCTCCGATTAGCGGATTGCGGCCGGTCAGGTTCAGATGATCCGAAATGAGCATCAGATCGCCAGGCTGATAGGAGGTGTTCACACCGCCTGCCGCATTGGTTACGAGAAGTTTGGTTACGCCCAGCTCTTTCATAACCCGGACAGGGAAGGCTGTCATTTCAGGGCCATAACCTTCATACATGTGGAAGCGGCCTTTCATCAGCAACACATCGACGCGGCCCACGGTGCCGATCATAAGCTCTCCCGCATGTCCTTCCACAGTGGACCGAGGGAAATGCGGAATGCTCTCATATTGAATCGTTACCGCATCTTCGATGTAATCCGCAAGTACGCCAAGTCCGGACCCCAAGATGAGCCCAATCTGCGGAACACGGTTTGTTTGTTGCCGGATATAAGCGCAGGCTTCCTGCACCATACCTTGGTTTAATGTCAACATATATTCGTTACCTCTCCTGTTCTTCCAGCGATTATTGCAATTCCTTCAAAAAGCTTTCGCCCAAACCTGTGCCCTGAATGCCGAAATTCTCGGCAATGGTTGCCGCCAGGTCCGCATAAGTAGCGCGAACGCCGATGCCGCCGCCCGGCTGCTTCAGGGAAGGTCCATAGATCAACACAGGGACATATTCCCGGGTATGGTCTGTACCCGCATGAACCGGGTCATTCCCGTGGTCGGCCGTAATGATCAGCAGGTCCTGCTCCCCGGTAGCCGCCATCAAATCAGGCAGCGCACAGTCAAATACCTCAAGAGCCCCAGCGTATCCTTTCGGATCACGGCGATGGCCGTACAAAGAATCAAAGTCGACCAGGTTCGTAAAGATCATGCCTGTAAAAGGTTCCGGCAGAAGTTTGAGCGTTTCTTCAATGCCATGCTCATTGCTTTTGGTCGGATAAGAACGATTGATGCCTTCACCGGAGAAGATATCATTGATTTTGCCGACGGAAACTACCTCATAGCCGGCATTCTTCAAGCCGTTCAGCACGGTTGGCTCCGGAGGGCTTACCGCATAGTCATGACGGTTGGGCGTACGTTTCCAGTTGCCAGGCGATCCGACAAACGGACGCGCAATCACGCGGCCAACGGAGTGCTCCGGCTCCAGCGTAAGCCGGCGGGCGATCTCGCAAGCACGATACAGCTCGTCCAGCGGAATGATGTCTTCATGAGCCGCAATCTGGAACACGCTGTCTGCGGAGGTATACACAATAAACGCGCCTGTCCGCATATGCTCTTCACCCAGCTCGTCCAAAATTTCAGTTCCGGAGGCCGGTTTGTTGCCGATCGTCTTGCGGCCGGTCTCCTGCTCAAAGCGGGCCATCAGATCACGCGGGAACCCTTCAGGATACGTTTGGAACGGGGTATCAATCTTGAGGCCCATCAGCTCCCAGTGACCGGTCATCGTATCTTTGCCTGAAGAGACCTCGGCCATCTTGCCATAGTAGCCAAGCGGCTCTGCAGCCGGCTCTACCGGAGGAATCGGCGCAATGTTGCCGAGACCCAGCTTGGCCAGGTTCGGCAGCTGTGTTTCCGGGTGGGTGCTCAAGATATGCCCCAGCGTATGCGAACCGGCATCGCCGAAGTTCGGCGCGTCCGGCAATTCGCCAATGCCGACACTATCCATTACGATAACGGAAATTTTTCTAAAACGGGGTTGATGCTGGTTACTCATCTCGTGTCACTCCTTCTGGTGGGTACAAAACAAATTACGATCAGCTATAGTTATCCCTGTGAATTGGCAAACCATTCAGCCTTCGGACTGAACGTCAGCCCCGGCCGCCCTCGGATGGAACTTGTCGTAGACGGCTTTGATATTGGTGCCCGACCGATTCAAATAAGCCTGCGTAGATGAAATGTCGGCATGGCCCATCAGCTCCTGCACGGTCCTCAGATCGGCCCCGCCGTTTAACAGATGCGAAGCAAAAGACGACCTCAGCGTATGCGGCGTTATTTCCGCCTGAATGCCGGCAGCTTGTCCGTACTTCTTGATTGTCTTCCAGAATCCCTGACGGGTAATCCTGCCGCCTAAGCGGTTCGGAAACAGCGCTTCTTCCTCCTGCTGATCATGAAGCAGGGCTTGTCTCGCCTCCGTCAAATAACGTTCCAGCCACTCTCCGGTGCTGGCCGCAAACGGTACGATCCTTTCATGGCTCGTCCCTTCGCCGCAGCGGACAAACCTGAGCCTCACGTCAATATCCTGACGATTTAGGCAAATCAGCTCGGACACCCGAATCCCCGTGGCATACAGAAGCTCCAGCATCGCCTTATCCCGCAGTCCGAGCAGCGTGGAGGTATCCGGCATATCGAGGAGAGCCATCGTCTCCTGCAGCGAAAGAGGAGCAGGCGCCTTGCGCGCTGCTTTCGGCGACTCCAGATGAAGGAAAGGATCCTGGCGAATCTGCGATTCACGCAGCAGATGCTTGAAGAAAGCCCGCAGCGAGACGGAAGCCCTCGTCACAGTAGAGGACGCTTTGCCCTGGTCTTTCAGCATCACAAAATATTGCGCCATAACGCCTCTTGTCACCAGGTCTGGCGTTTCGATCTCCCGTTCGGCGAGATAACCGGCAAACTGCTCCAAATCTCTCCTGTAAGAAGTCAGGGTGGCCTCCGTCAGTCCTTTACGCTCTTCGAGATCGCAAATAAAAGCGTTGATCCATTCCTCCATGCGGTGTCGACTCCTCTCTTCTTTAGGCCCTTATTCCCCTAGCCTATAAAATAGCTTCAGCCGTTCCAGCATATCCTCCTGCTCTTCCTGGTGAACCTGCATACTGCCGGCTTTCACCGCAGACCCTTCGGGATAACGATAAGGATCTCCCGGATTCAGCCAATGTTCAAAAATTCCGAACAGCTTGCTGAATACATAAACAAGCATACAGAATAGAAGGAAGAAACGCAGTGCCTTTAGCCACTTTCGAACAGAAATAACCATACTCTCCCTCTTTCTTACCCTATTTTGCCGTCCTTTGATAGAAAGGCTGTATTAGAGTATACAAGCAGTCGGGAACGTTTATGTATGAAGGGAAACTTTCGGCACTAAGAAGCCCCCTGACTCAAAAAAGCTCCCTCGGCCTTAACCGTGAGAGCTTGATCTGCGGCTATCCATTATGAAGATTGAGATGAATTCCCTTCATCGTTCTTCTTGTCCTGTTCTTTCTTCTTGCAGCGGTGACAAATGCCGTGGAAATCAAGACGGTGATCCAGCACCGTGAAGTTGAACTCACGTTCCAGCCGTTCCTCCAAAGGTCCCAGCCAGTCCTCCCGGATTTCATCCATAGCCCCGCACTGAACGCATATCAGATGATGATGGTGATGTTTCGAGGTGTCCGTACGCAGATCGTAACGGGCAACTCCGTCTCCAAAGTTGATTTTCTCCACAACATGAAGTTCGCTAAGCAGTTCAAGGGTACGGTACACGGTAGCCAAGCCGATTTCCGGAGCCTTGTCCTTGACAAGCATAAAGACATCTTCGGCACTTAGATGATCGTCTTCGTTCTCCAACAGAACCCTTACCGTGGCTTCCCTCTGGGGCGTCAGCTTGTATCCGTGGGATTGCAGCTGCTGTTTAATTTTGTCGATCCGTGCTTCCATACTACCCCTCCCCCTCGGAAAAGCCGAACCTATGTTTTTAATGATCGCTCTTTTCATTATAGGGGGAGGATGCGCGATAAGTCAAACATTTTGCTAGCACGGTATAAGGATCAAACCGGTTCAAGCATCGGGGCAACCCAGCCCATCAGAACCGGAGAAATCCAGGTTTCGAAACAGGCAACGCCAAGCAGGATCACCGCCATCGAAACGATCATCCCGGTATAAGACAGAAAGGGTTCGGTTATCCCTCCCGGCCTGCTAAGGAATACGCGGCTGCGGATCATGCCAATCGAAAATTTGACCGCCGCCACACTGCTGACGAGCAGTACGGGAATTACGATCAGATTATGAGGCGCTACAGATACCAAAGCCAGCAGCAAACCTTTCCAGCTGAACTGGCCTACCATGCAGCCGACCGTAAAGCCGATCAGAACCCCTTTCAGGAAGTCAAGAATCAGGATGCCGGGCAAACCGATGACGGACAAGCCGAACAGCCAGATCAAACCGACCCATTTCAGTTGGAGCATGGCGATAGACCAAAATGAAGCTTTACCGTCCACCGAGGACGGATCCAGGTTAAGAAAGAAATTGCCGAGATAACGGGAAATATCCTGCTGCTGGTCCAGGGTCAGCGCATTGACCATGAGAGCGCCGAATACCACGCCCATCAGCAGCAGCACTGCAACGAAGGCGTACAGCGGTGTCTGGTCTTTTAACGTACGATGGATCATTTGAAACATCTGCCTTCCCCTCCTTCTCCACACTCTGCTAGTAAACAGAATATGAGAGAAGCAGACAAGCTAGACCATGTTTCAGGGAAAACGCCATTTGTCTGAATCGGGCCTTAGGCCCAAGATCAGCAATCAGGGCTGCCCGTCTCCGCTGTCTCCGTTCCCCAGCACTTTCCCGTACGTGCCTCCTCCGCCCGCTTGAAGCCGGACATTCCCCAGGCGGGCCTCGGCAATAATTGCCGCGGGCCCTGCACCCGCTATAACTGCAAGCTCCTGCTCAGGCACCTGATGCAGAATGTTCATTTCATTGCCAAAGGAGGCGATCAGCGCATCAAGCTTCCGCGGGCCCAGCCCCGGGATAAATTCAAGCGGAATCTGGTATCGGTAAGGAGGCCTGTACGGCGGCAGATGCGGCTGCTCGCGGTCCGCAATCGAACGGATCCGGTCCAGCACTCCTCTTACAATTTTGGGACTGCCGCAATAAAGGCAGCGGGTAACCGCATCCTCCGCTTCATCCAGCACCTCTCCGCAGTTCGCGCAGAACGTACGGTGGTATTTGCCCAGACGGGGATTCAAGCCGAAGTTCACCAGAACCCGGCGGCCTCCCTCTCCGCGGATGACCTTCTTGAATTCGTCAAAAGTTGGCTTGCGCATCAGCAGCTGATTGTATTCCCTGCCGATTTTGCCGAGAGAATGGGCATCGGAGTTCGTCAGAAATGTAAACCGGTCCAGTTCGCTGATCCAGCCCGCCATTTCCGAATCCGCGCTAAGTCCAAGCTCGACCGCATCAATCAGGGAAAGATCCAGCACCTCCGACATCCGGTCGGCAGCGCTGCCGTAAATGCTTTTATGGGGTGTAAAGATATGGGCGGGAATGAGAATGCCCCCCAGACGAAACACTTCTTCCTGCAGGCTTCTGGCCGGAGCATGAAGGCGCTGCGTGCTGAGCGTCAGGTTCTTCATCCGTTTGGACAGCCACTCCGTAAGCAAAGCCATATCTGCCAAACTTGGCAAATAGACCAGCAACATGGGCAGCGCCTTGTCCGGGCTCGCGGATTTCGATTTCGCTGCCCAGCAGAATGGTCGTTTCCTTGTAGCGGATTCCTCCGCCCTCCAGCTCCTCCATCTCCCCGCTGGCGAGGCTGGCCTTGATATCCTCCTGGACCCCAGGTACATGGCAATCAATGATGCCGACGAGATGAATGCCTTTTCGTTCGGCCGCTTCCCTGGCGATGCCTGCAAAGGTCAAATTCCGGCTGCCGGAAATTTTGACCGGCCTGCCGCTGTTCGTACGGCCAATGTGAATATGCAGATCCGCATAATAAGGTTTAAGCGTTTGTTCCGCTTGTTTCATCAGCATTCCCTGGCCCCGCCCGCTGCACCGAACTGCCACATATAAACGGCCAGCAGCGTTTTGGCGTCGGCAATACGCCCCTCGGCTATGTATTGCTGAGCTTCTTCCAGCGTCACCTGGTAAATTTCCAGAAACTCGTCTTCATCCGGCGAAACTTCACCTGCGGTCAGATCCTCGGCCGCATAAAGATGAATGATTTCATCAGCGAATCCCGGCGAGGTATAAAACGAATGCAGCAGCCGGATGCTTCCGCAGCGGAATCCGGTTTCTTCCTGCAGCTCGCGTCTGGCCGCCTCCATCGGATCTTCTCCCTTCTCCAGCTTGCCCGCCGGAATTTCGAGCTCACAGCGGCCCATCGCCTGACGGTATTGATCCACCAGCAGCAGTTTGCCTTCATGAACAGCGAGCACAGCAACCGCTCCCGGATGTTTGACGATTTCACGTTTCCCCTGTGATCCGTCAGGCAGTTCAACGGTATCCACCTGGACGTTAATCACCTTGCCCTGGAAGATCGGTTCGGTCGATATCCATTTTTCTTTTAAATGTTTGGATGAAGTCGGATTCATATTTAGGTCTCCTTAGAATGATATATTTTCTTAATTCAGATGCCGGTATCCCTTATATTTTCACGCTTCCTGGTCCATACAGAAGACATAGGAAGATCAGGTCGGCATAACTTGTCCAGCAGCCTCATATGGTCTTACTATAACTTGAACAAAAGGAGTCTAACCTATGAAAAGCTACTGGTCTGAAGATCAAATCCGTTTGTCGGGAAAAGCTTGGCAGATCCGTCACTTTCTCAAACGATGGCAGCGCGAGGCGGAACCCGGCATGCTGCTGAAGGACTGGATCGGGCAAACGGGCAAACAACGTCGTTAACCAGCTCCGGACCAGCACCCAAATAACGGACCGGGAAAAGGCGCTTGCTCCTGCCTTCTTTGAGAATTATCTATAAATAAACTAAAAGCCCACGCCTGATTCGGCGCGGGCTGACGCCGTTTTCTGAACTGCAAAACCGGCTGACTCATTACTTGGCTCATTACTTGGGCTAAACTTAAGAGGGATTGGCCGCCTGCCTGATGATCTCCAGAACAAACCGCGCTGCTTTGCCGATGTCCTCGGCTTTGATTTGCTCAGAAGTCGTATGGATATGTTCGTAACCAACCGCCAAATTTACCGTAGGAATGCCATGTCCGTTAAATACGTTGGCGTCGCTGCCGCCTCCGGAAGCAAACGTCCGCCCGGACAAACCCAGCTCGCCTGCCGCTTTCTTCGCCAGCTGAACCACTGCGTCGCTGTCATCGTAGCGGTAGGCCGGGTACACAATCCGGCTGTGCACTTCGCCGCGCGCTCCGTAATCCCGGCAGGCCGATACAACGGCTTCCTTCATGTCCGCGAGCTGCTTCTCGACCTTCTCCTGAACGACGCTGCGGGCTTCAGCATACAGCTTCACATAATCAGGCACAATGTTGGTAGCGCCGCCGCCCTCAAATTTGCCGATATTGGCCGTCGTTTCATTGTCGATCCGTCCCAGGTTCATCCGGGAAATCGCCTTGCCGGCCACTTGAATCGCGCTGATTCCATCTTCCGGATTGACTCCGGCATGTGCGGAGCGGCCGTAAATTTCGATCTCCAGCTTGGCTTGTGTAGGAGCCGCGATACAAATCGAACCGACCTCGCCGTTCGAATCAAGAGCATAACCGAATTTGGCGTCCAGAAGTTTGGGATCCATCGCTCTGGCGCCAACCAGTCCCGATTCCTCGCCAACCGTAATGACAAACTGGATTTGACCATGCGGCACGTTATTTTCCTTCAGAGCCTGAATCACTTCCAGAAGCGCAGCCAGGCCCGCTTTGTCGTCTGAGCCAAGGATGGTAGTGCCGTCACTGCGAATCCAGCCGTCTTCGGTGATCACCGGTTTGATGCCTTTGCCCGGCATTACGGTATCCATATGGCAGGTGAAAAAGATCGGATCTGCCCCCGCAACTCCGTTCTCTGCCAGCGTAGCAATCAGATTACCCGCACCGTGACCGGTAGCTGCCTGGGTATCGTCTTCCACCACCCGAAGTCCAAGCTGTTCAAACTTACGTGTGAGCAGGTCGGCCATTTCGCGTTCCTGTCCCGTTTCACTGTCTACCTGAACCAGTTCAAGAAACTGCTCGATCAGTCGCTTTTGGTTAATCACTTTACTTTCCCCGCTTTCTTATTTACGATTAAAGAAGGACACGCCAGATGGCTACCCGAGTTGTCTTTCATTATAAAACATAAGGAGTACCGCCGCATGCCAAAAAAAAGCCATGAGAATTGTTGTTTATGTCATGCTGATAGCCATGGTCGGTTCTGCGCTGATGGCGCTGATTGAACCCTTTATTTTTGATTAGAAGCAAGCGGAGCGTGCCATCCCGGCCCGGGTGGCTGCGCTCCGCTTGTTTTCCTCTGCCAAGCTCCGATTCCAAACCTCTGAATCAGACCTCGAACCTCTTTAATTAATACAGCTTTGTATTCTCCAGCGTCATGCTCTCCAGATTGTCTTTCACCCGCTGCATAAACCGTCCGCAGATAACGCCGTCCAGAATCCGGTGGTCCAGCGACAAACACAAATTGGCCATGGAGCGGACCGCGATCATGTCGTTGATGACAACCGGCTTTTTGACGATTGATTCAAAGGTAAGGATGGCCGCCTGCGGATAGTTGATGATCGGCTGCGACAGGATCGAACCAAATGAACCGGTATTGTTCACGGTAAAAGTACCGCCCTGCATATCGTCCAGCTTCAGCTTGCCTTCGCGTGTTTTGCGAGCCAGCTCTTCCACCTCGCGGGCAAGACCGGCAATGTTCTTCTGATCGGCTTTCTTAATGACCGGGGTCATCACGGAATCCTCTGTGCCAACAGCGAGCGAGATATTAATGTCCCGTTTGACGATGATTTTATCCACCGCCCAGACGGAGTTCATAATCGGATAATCTTTGATGGCATTGACGACCGCCTTAAGCAGGAAAGCCAGATATGTCAAATTAATGCCTTCTTTGCGGTAGAACTCTTCTTTCAGCTTATTGCGCAGGTGCACCAGATTGGTAACGTCCACTTCGATCATCATCCAGCCATGCGGGATTTCCGATACGCTTTGACGCATTCTTGTGGCGATCGTGTTGCGAATAGGCGTTACATCAATAAAATATTCGGACTGAGGGCCTTCGACCTCAATCTTAGGAATCCGCGGCGTCTCGGTCAGATGGAGCCCCGAATGACGAACAGGTTCGGAAGCGGCCTGAACCGGAATTCCAGGCTGAACAGCAGCTGGTGTTTGCTGAACCGGCGTTTGCTGTGCGGCTGGAGCCGCAGCCTGGCTGACATGCGCCATAGGTTCCTGCTTCGCTTGGGAAGCGCCGCCGGCACCTCCGCGCTCGATGGATGCAAGCACGTCTTTGCGCGTAATCCGGCCGCCCATGCCGGTACCAGCCACCTGCTGCAAATCAATGCCATGCTCGGCGGCTAAGGTTTGAACCGCAGGAGAATAACGTGCGCGCTGGCTTTGATCCCCGGATGAGGCAGCGAATCCTGTTTGCTCAGCGGCAGCGCCCTGCACCTGCGCGCTGCCGGCTCCTGCATTTGAAGAAGAGCCCGCGTTTGTTTGAGCCTGAATGTTTCCGGCAGCAGCTCCGGCTTCCACTGCCTCATCGGCAGTTTCAATCACACAAATCACTTCGCCTACAGCAACGGTTTGTCCTTCGGAAGCGCGAAGCTCGCCCATTACTCCTTCAATGGTGGAAGGAATTTCGGCATTTACCTTATCCGTGATGACTTCACAAATCGGCTCATAGGCTTCCACACGGTCGCCCGGCTTTTTCAGCCATTTGCCGATCGTAGCTGAAACGAGGGATTCGGCAAGCTGGGGCATAACCACTTCGATTAACGGTTGGGTTGATGGCATAAATAACACACTCCTGTCTGCAGCTCAGGATCTCCGGTGTTTTGATGGTTCCGGCGGGCTGCACTGGGTCTAGTTTAACGATTTTAAACAGCTATTCTTTCAAATATAAAATAACGTTCTGCCGCCACTCTATGGCGATATACGATCACAGCCGCCAGAAGGCGGCTGTTGAGATTAATACAAGGCAAGCTCGAGCATGGCCTCTTTCACTTTATCTTTGCTTAACATAAAGAACTTCTCCATAGGAGGACTGATCGGCATCGCCGGAACGTCCGGGCCGCACAGCCGTCTAATCGGGGCGTCAAGCTCAAACAGACACTCCTCTGCAATAATAGCAGCCACCTCGCCGCCAACCCCGCCTGTTTTGTTATCTTCATGCACGATCAGCACCTTGCCCGTACGGCGGGCGGCAGCGATAATCGCTTCACGGTCAAGCGGCTGGATGGTGCGCAGATCGAGAATATGCGCGGTAATCCCCTGCTCGGCCTCGAGCTCTTCCGCAGCCTGCATGGCGAAATGAAGCGGCAGACTATAGCCGATTACGGTAATGTCGTCGCCTTCGCGAAGCACGTTGGCTTTCCCGATTTCGACGATATAATCGTCTTCAGGCACATCCTCTTTGATCAGCTTGTAGCACTTCTTGTTCTCGAAAAAAAGCACCGGATCCGCATCACGGACCGCAGCCTTCAGCAGACCTTTGGCATCATAAGCCGAATAAGGCGCCACGATCTTTAAGCCCGGCGTGCCGAAGAAGATGGACTCGGGACATTGGGAATGGTACAAACCGCCAAAGATGCCGCCGCCGATTGGCGCACGAACAACGACCGGACAGCTCCAGTCATTGTTGGAGCGGTAGCGGATTTTGGCCGCTTCACTGATAATCTGGTTTGTCGCAGGCAGCATAAAATCCGAATACTGCATTTCAGCGATCGGTCTCATGCCATACATAGCCGCACCGATGGCAACACCGGCAATGGCCGATTCTGACAAAGGCGTATCCATGACCCGGTCTTCGCCAAACTGCTCCTGCAGGCCTTTGGTGGTGGTGAACACGCCGCCTTTTACGCCAACGTCTTCCCCAAGCACAAACACCCGCTCATCACGTTCCATTTCCTCTTTCATCGCCAAACGGATGGCGTCGATATATTCCATTACCGGCATCTCTTATTCCTCCCTCTCATCGGCATACACATGCAGCAGCGTATCTTCCGGTTTAGGGAAAGGAGCCCGATCCGCATAGTCGATCGCTTCTTTTAACTGTTCGGACAGCTCTTTCACATAAGCTTCCTCTTGCTCTTCCGACCATAAACCGCATTCGATCAGGTACTGCTTGAATTTCGGGATGCCGTCTTTCTGGCGGTATTCCTCAACTTCTTCTTTAGTTCGGTAAGCAAGATCGTTATCGGAAGTCGAATGTGGAGAGAGCCGGTACATCATCGCTTCAATCAAAGTAGGTCCCTCGCCGCGCAGCGCACGTTCTCTCGCTTCCTTCACCACCCGGTAAACCTCAAGCGCGTCATTGCCGTCTACCCGCAGGCCCGGAAAGCCGTAGCCGAGCGCACGGTCGCTTACTTTGCCGGCCAGCTGCTTGTGAATCGGCACCGAAATCGCATATTGGTTGTTCTCACACATGATGATGACAGGAAGCTTATGCACACCAGCAAAATTGCAGCCTTCGTGGAAGTCCCCCTGGTTGCTGGAGCCTTCACCGAAGGTCACAAACGACACGAGCTTTTTCTTTTGCATTTTGGCGGCCAGCGCTACGCCGACGGCGTGCGGAACCTGTGTGGTCACCGGACTTGAGCCTGTGACGATACGCAGCTTCTTGGAACCGAAATGGCCCGGCATCTGCCGTCCGCCGCTGTTTGGGTCCTCGGCTTTCGCAAAAGCGCATAACATCAGCTCCTTAAGCGTCATGCCGACTGACAAAACAAAACCGTAATCCCGGTAATAAGGCAGGAAATAATCCTGTTCCCGGTCCAGGGCAAACGCCGAAGCGACCTGCGCCACTTCCTGTCCGATCCCGGAGACGTGGAAGTTGATTTTCCCCGCCCGCTGCAGCAGCAAAATCCGTTCGTCGTATTTGCGTGCGAGCAGCATATATTTGTACATTTCCACGGCTTTCTGATCGGAAAGCCCAAGCTGCTCATGTTTAGGTTTTTGCTCCAAAGCTGATTTAGCATTCATTAGGGAGTTGCCTCCATTTCTTATTGGCATTAAAGCCTGAGGACCTCTTCAAAGAAGCCGCACAGTCCGCCAAAGATTTCCCATTTCAAGATTAGTATCCAAGTTCTAAAACCTGGTACTAAGACTTGGGGTAACTCTATTATAATCGCTTTTTCCGCAAAAAGAAAATATTACTTCTCTTCCCTTTACATTCCCGTTATTACATCCCGAGAGAAAGCCCGTCCACCGCAAGAGCAGCTTCGCCCAAAATCTCCGCAAGCGTAGGATGTGCATGCACCGTATGCCCGATTTCCCACGGCGTGGCGTCCAGAACCTGGGCAAGTGCAGCTTCGCTGATCAAATCCGTCACATGCGGGCCAATCATATGGACACCAAGAAGATCTCCGGTTTCAGCATCAGCAATCATTTTAACAAAACCATCTTTCTCTCCATAGACCAGCGCTTTGCCGATAGCCGAGAAAGGAAATTTGCCAACCTTCACTTTAAAGCCTTTGTCTTTAGCATTTTGCTCTGTCATGCCGACAGAAGCTGCCTCTGGCCGGGTATATACGCAGCGAGGCGTGTGCAGAGCATTAGATTTGACGCGGGAAGGCTCTCCAGCCAGGTGTTCAGCTGCAGTGACGCCTTCATGGCTGGCCGCATGAGCCAGCTGAAGTCCGCCGATGCAGTCGCCAATCGCATAAATATGGGGTTCGGTTGTCTGCATTTGCTCATTAACCCGAATAAAGCCGTCTTTAACCGCTATATCGGTATTTTCCAGACCAATGCCTTCTACGTTTGCCTGGCGGCCAATGGACAACAGCAGCTTTTCGGCGGCAAGCTCCATTTCTTTCCCACCCATGTCCGCCTGGATGGTGACAGCTCCATTATCTTTCTGCAGGGTATCCGGCTTGATTTTGGCTCCGGTCAGCACCTTAATGCCCCGGCGTTCAAACAGACGCTTCAGCTCTTTGGCTACGTCCTGATCTTCATTCGGCAGCAGCTGCGGCGCTGCTTCAACGACGGTAACCTGGACTCCAAAGTCATGCAGCATCGACGCCCACTCTACGCCAATTACACCGCCGCCGACGATAAGAATGGAGGCCGGCAGCGCCGACATCTCCAGCGCTTCGTCGCTGCTCAGCACATATTGGCCGTCGGGCTCCATTCCCGGAAGAATCCGCGGACGGGACCCTGTGGCGATAATCAGGTTAGTTGGCACGATTGTCTCCATCTCTCCGTCCGCCAGCTCGACAGCGAGCGCTCCACTCTTTGGAGAAAAGATGGACGGACCGATAATACGGCCGCGGCCTTGAATAACCTTGATCTTATGTTTCTTCATCAGGTATTGTACCCCTTTGTACAGCTGCTCCACGACTGCCGCTTTACGGGCCTGCACCTTGGGAAATGCCAAAGCAACGCCCTGCGTCTCAATGCCGTAGCTTTCGCTGTCCTTCATCTGGGCGAACAGCTCTGCGCTCCGCAGCAAGCTTTTGCTTGGGATACAGCCTTTATGCAGACAGGTCCCGCCCAGCTTGTCCTGCTCCACCACAACCACTTCTTTCCCTAACTGCGCAGCACGGATCGCTGCTATGTATCCTCCCGTTCCTCCTCCTAGAACGGCTACGTCACAAGTAATGGACATGTTGGTCTCCTCCAATGGATTAAGTTTAGTGTTTTGAACAAGTCTCCTATTCGTAAAGCGCATCCCGAAGTTTAGTCGACATCTTAGGGCCTTTAGCCCGCTGGGCCAGCAACGCTTTCCGCAGTCTTTTGTTCTCGGCCGTAAGAGCTTGTACATCCGAATGCAGCTGTATGATCAGCTCTCGGGCGGCTTCATCCCATTCGGGATGGCCAGCCAGCAGCTTGTCTACAGAAGAATCAAGTTCTTCCTGCTTAAAAGGTTGAGATTGAATATTTGATCCGTTCATGCCTGTCATTTCTGCACCTTCTCTGCCTTCTTTAGGATAGGCTCCAGGCTTTTCCTGAAGTATTAACCTCGTTATTTTACCATAACCCTGCCTGACAATCTCGTTTTCGCAGAACAAGGAACGCTCCCGACTGAATCCTAGAGTTGAATTTGCCAGTCAATACGGTTAATTATATAATCCGTTATGGGATTACAAATATCATTTCCCCTGAATCATAAGCAACACAAGTTAGGGGCTAGGTGCTGGGAGTCGTTTAGTATGAAATATGATATGATTTTGCGTTTTGTGGCGGCTGTTGTGTTCTTTACGTTTGTACCTTTTGTTCAGGCTTATCCTTGGGCAACGGCTTTGTTTGTCGCAGCGGGAATTTATTGTGCGGTTACGGGATTCTCAAAAATCATTAAACCCGGTGGACGAAAATAACCCGTTAATTCAAAGGGAAGGCTTGGAGATCTGTCCTACACAAAAATACGCAAAAACGCCTTGCTCCAGCTTCAAATGGGACAAGGCGTTTTCTTATGGGGCGGCTTCATCAGTTGCCCTGTTCCTTGGCAGGGGTGACAGAATCACGCTCTACGAAATATTTGTTAGTCATATAATGAGCCGGACCTTTCGGCGTATCAACCAATCCTTTTTTCATATCCAAAAAGACGATTTCATTACATTCATTACAATACCATTTAGTTCGCTTCAGCGGCGAGTGGGTCACATAAGAGGCTCCGCATTTGCAATCTACTTTTATTAATAGTTCACTTTTCTTGTACGCGCTGGAAAGCTGCTGCTGGTTCAAGTTGGAGTGCTGCCCTTGAGAAACCGGCATAATCGTTTCCTGATAGCTGGAATACTTGTTATGTACCTTGAAATCGGCAACCAGCTCCGGATTCAAGCCAAAAAATTCCTGTCCGATTTCGGTTACAAATTTAACGCCGTTCTTGTAACATTCCATCCAAATCTTGATTTGATCAGGCGACAAAGGAACGGTTCCTTTGATACCGCTGTTCAAGGTGTAAGTCATGATGTAAAGCGTATCATTTTGTTTGTTCAATTGTTGCTAGCCTCCTTTAATCATCAGATACTGTACTATACTTTCAGAAAGAAATCAAAACTCCCCTTCCTGAGTCCTAAAAGCGACAAGGCGCTCTGTATAAGGCAGGCTTTTTAACATTATTATGAATTATTTTAGACAAATATACAAACCTCCTTCTTACATTCCTATGACATTATCTCAAGGAAGATCTTCTTGCTTGTTTTCAACACAAAAAATACCACGATCCATTGAATGGCACACTCCGTCCAATGGCCGTGGTACTTGCTGTGCTATTAATAAGTATGTTGGCTGGTTTCATTGGCCAAATCGCTGGATTCGGCCGACGATTCAATCCTCCTTACCCTTTCACGACACCTTATGCTCAATTCTCAGCTTGTCGGCGACCATGGCGATAAATTCGCTGTTGGTCGGCTTTGATTTGCTGATATTGATCGTATAGCCGAACAGGTGGCTGATGCTGTCGATGTTGCCGCGTGTCCAGGCCACCTCGATGGCATGACGGATGGCACGTTCAACCCGGGAAGGGGTTGTTTTGAATTTCTCAGCGATAGCTGGATACAGCGTCTTGGTAATAGCCCCAAGAATCTCGATGTTATTGTAAACCATCGTAATGGCTTCACGCAGGTATTGGTAACCTTTAATATGTGCCGGTACGCCGATTTCATGAATGATCGACGTAATGTTCGCATCCAAATTCTTGCCTTTAGCAATCGGAACTACATTATTGGATTTCACAAACAACGAAGAAGCAGGTGCACTACCGGAGGCCAGAGCCTGAACATTAACAAGCTGCCGAATCCGGCTGGCCAGAACATCCATGTCAAACGGTTTGAGAATGTAATAAGAAGCACCAAGCTGAACCGCACGCTGCGTAATGTTCTCTTGACCGAAAGCAGTCAGCATAATAATCTTCGGCTGCGGGTTTAGATTCATTTCACGCAGACGTTCGAGAACGCCTAGTCCATCAAGATGAGGCATAATGATGTCCAAAATCAACACATCAGGCAGCTTTCCGCCTTGTTCGATAGCTTGAAGAACTTCTTCACCATTGTAAGCAATACCGGAGACGACCATATCCTCCTGTTCGGAAATGTATTCCGCCAATAAATTCGTGAATTCCCGATTATCATCCGCCAACAATACCTCTATCTTCTGCAAGACCTTATTCCTCCTTAGTATGTGTGAATATTTCTGGTAGTTTTTTCCCTCAGGAATAACAATTTCGACACAGAGGTTGGAATCCCTTCTGTCGAAAATTATTTTTCTTTATTTTTTTTCTTGGCTAGGCTATAATTAATAATTTATTTACAACATTTCTGTTTTTTTCGCTCAGTTTCGACATAATGCAAAACAATCTTAAGGGGTTAACCCACCTTAAGATTGCTGTCAGTGTTGGGAGAAATCGAGATTCCGGCGTCTTTGAGCATCCATTCTATAAAACACCCGTAACCGGATTTGGGGTCATTGACGAAGACATGCGTAACGGCTCCAATGAGCTTTCCGTTCTGCATAATCGGACTTCCGCTCATGCCCTGAACAATACCACCCGTTTTGTTGATCAGCTTCGGATCGGTAATCCGGATCACCATGCCTTTAGTTTCGGGGGTATGCTGTTTGGCAACATGAACCACTTCCACTTTAAAACGTTCAACCTGCTGTCCGTTTACTACGGTCAAGATTTCGGCAGGGCCTTCTTTGACCTCTTCGGCAAAAGCGACGGGAACCGGCTGTCCATACAAGCTGTGATCCGGATTTTTGTCCATTTTCCCGAAGATCCCGAAATTGGTATTGCGTTCAATGGTTCCAAGCTGTTTACCTTCTTTTACAAAAATGGCCCGCTTCTCTCCAGGTTCCCCGTTTTCGCTTTTGGAGATCGAAGTAACGCTGGATTGGATCACTTGGCCGCTGCCGACTACAATTGGAGTTTGGGTATTCATGTCGGTAATTACATGTCCCAAGGCTCCGTAGACGCCTTGTTTTGGGGCGTAAAAGGTTAAGGTTCCTACACCAGCGGCAGAATCACGAATATAAAGTCCCAGCCGCCAGACTTTGTCTTTGGCATCAAAGCCGGGCGTCAATTGTGTAGTCTTGACTTCATTACCCCGTTTAAAGGTCACTTCAAGCGGTTTCTTGCTTTTCCCAGCCTTCTCTACAATTGGGGACACTTCTTTGGCATCCGTCAATTTAATGCCGTTCAGGTGGGTAATCAAATCGCCAAGCTTAAGTCCGGCAATTTCTCCCGGCGAAATCTTGCCTTGGCTTTCCGTAATCTGATGATGACCGACAACCAGAATACCATCCGACTTGACCTTCACCCCAATGGTTTGCCCTCCTGGTATGACTTTCAGGTCAGGTACAACTTTTACTTTAACCGTTTTGTACGGCAGCTTGCCAAATAACTTCAGCTTCAAATCAGCAGCCCCTGCGGTTAAAGAGGTAAGGCGCAAGGAATGTCCAGGTTCAACATTGGCTTGAAGAGAAGTTATGCCGTCCATTGCTACGACACCAGGACGGCTAACAGATGCCTGGGTTTGTACCGGCAGATCCATCGAGACCTGGGCGGCCTGCCCTTCGAACATGCGCAGCTCACTGGTTAAGAGCGGGTATTTGGCGGCTGCGGTGGTACCGATTAAACATAAAAAGAAAGCAACAAAAAGACCGAGAATCCTTTGCTTTAGGTTACGGTTCAATGGCTGTCACGCTCCCTCTGCTTCTTTCGCCTGACGAAAAGGTGGTCGCCAATCGCGTAACTATAAGATACCCCCGGCCTGATCTTTTATTACTGTTAATCATTGTTCCTTACATTAAAAAATACCCTTTTGCGCCTCAGCCAAATTGAGCATTTCCTGAGCATGATGCAACGTTTTCTCCGTAATCTCCACTCCGCCGAGCATGCGCGCCAGCTCCTTCACCCTGCCTTCCTGACTAAGCGGTTCAACCGTAGTCATGGTTCTTCCGTCCGTAACCGTCTTCTCAATTAAGAACTGATTATCGGCCATGCAAGCTACCTGCGGCAGGTGGGTAATCGAGAAAACCTGACAGGTTGCAGAAAGCTTGTACAGCTTCTCTGCTATAGATTGTGCCGCACGCCCGCTAACCCCCGTGTCCACTTCATCAAAGATCAGGACAGGGACCTGGTCATGACGGGCAAACACACTTTTGAGCGCCAGCATCATTCTCGACAATTCACCGCCGGATGCAATCTTGCCAAGCGGTCGCAGCGGTTCTCCTGGGTTGGGAGAAATCAGGAATTCGGCCGTATCCATCCCTTGTTTGGTCAACCTGATCCGTCGGCCCTGCCATTCTACACCGGACGGGTCCTCCATCATTCCCATTTCAACCTTTAAGGATGTCCGCTGCATCTGAAGATCCTTGAGTTCCCCTTCAATTTGCAAAGCCAAATCAGCAGCGCAGGATTTCCGAGCCTGACTTAAAGCTTCGGCTCTAGACATAAGCTGTTCGAGCAAAACCGCTCTCTTCTCTTCCAGCTGCTCCAGGATTTCGTCCTTATTCTCAAGAGTATCCGTCTCCTGACGGATCTTCTCGTAATAACTTAATATGGACTCAATGGAATCCCCATATTTGCGGCGCAACGAAGAAATATCATCCAAACGGTCTTCAACTTCCCTGAGCCGCTCAGGATTAAACTCGAGCGTATCCCGGTAATCCCGAAGCCCAAAGGCGGCATCTTCCAGCTGGTAATAAGCATTTTGAAGCTGCTCGACAATGGGGCCGATTTTTTTGCTGTCATAAGAAGCAATATCCTCCAGCCTGGAAATTGCAGTAGCAATTACATCAATTCCCTGCTGGCCATATAACTGTTCATAAGCGCCGGATACCGCATCCATCATTTTCTCGCTATGGGATAGTTTAAGCTTTTCTTCGGCCAGCCATTCATCTTCTCCGACCGTTAATTTGGCTGCTGCGATTTCTTCCAGCTGGAATCGGTACATATCCAGCATTTGCAGCATCTTCTGGCTGGTGCTGCGCAGTTCATTATATTCCCGGTTGGTTTTGATAAATTCGACATAGGTTTCCTGATAATCGGATTTAAGAGGACCGATCAAAGAACTTCCGTAAGCATCAAGCAATTCCAGATGACGTTCGGGTCGCAGCAAGGTCTGGTGTTCATGCTGACCATGAATATTAATCAATCGTTCACCGATTTCACGGAGCATGGTCAAATTGACCAGCTGTCCATTAATGCGGGCCGTGCTTTTCCCCTGCAGGCTGATATCCCGCCGGATAATCAGCAGTTCTCCTGCATCGCCGCTTAATCCGAATTCCTTCATTTTCACCCATACCGGATGTTCTGGAGGTAGGTCGAAGGCTGCTTCCATCTCTGCTTTATCACAGCCGTAACGGATCAAGTCCGCGGAGCCCCGGGCACCGGCGATTAAACCTAAAGCATCAATAATAATTGATTTACCGGCACCGGTCTCTCCTGTCAGGACAAGAAATCCCCGGTCAAAGGTAATGTCCACGGCCTCCACAACGGCCAGATTACGGATGGATAATGAAAATAGCACGCCAAACCCTCCCAAAATCCTGTTATCAGGAAATATAGCTCATAATTTGATTAACTACCCAGCTGCTGTTCTCTTCCGTCCGGCAGATGATCAGCATCGTGTCGTCTCCGCAAATGGTCCCCATAATTTCCGACCACTCCATATTATCCAGCAGAACGCACACCGAATTGGCCGTTCCCGGCAAACACTTCATGACAACCAGATTCCCGGTGTAATCAATGTGAACAAAACTGTCCACCAAAGCCCGCTTCAGCTTCTGCACAGGGTTATAGCGCTGATCGGTCGGCATTGAATATTTATACCGTCCATCATCTGTCGGAACTTTGATCAGCAGCAGCTCCTTAATATCCCTAGATACGGTTGCCTGCGTAACCTGAAAACCAGCCTTTCTTAACGAATCGACCAATTCATCTTGAGTTTCAATGTCCTGCTGGGTAATAATTTCGCGTATTTTGATATGACGTAGCCCTTTCATGTAATTCCTCCAACTGCCTATTTGGCTAATACTCTTCTTCGTTCGCCAGACGAATCTTGCGAATTTCATTCATTTCGCCGTTTATATATAACATTCCTTCACAATCCGGATAGAGCAGCAAAAACGGAAGCAAAGCCTTTCGTACGCCGCTGCCTGTCCAATCCATGGGCTGCCTGTCTCGTGCTTCCTTAACGACATAGTATGCCCCATCCTTGCTAACTACATAATCTATATACAGCCGGCTGTACAGCCGTTCGCCATCGCAATCAAACGTAAGAGGCACCTTCAGTTTGCCGCTTACCACTTCATAGCCGCTGCGCTCCAGCAATTCAACGGCAGCCGTTCGTTCGAACTGATCATTGATTTCAAACCCATGTCCCGGTTTAAAGGGGGCGGGACGGGACAGCCAGGAAGAAAAAGTTCTCCAAAGCAGGAATAGAATAACCAATACCATCACGATCATTAGCCATTTATCCGAGCCTGCGTCCACATCCGCACCCCGCTTTCCCTTTGATTGCCTTTATTATAAACAAACAAACGTTCGCAAATCAAGCCTCTTCCCGTTCAAAACACACAAATTCGAGCAAAAAGCTCCCGGGAGCTATAAACTCTCGGAAGCTTTCCAAGCACGTCGTATTTAATTTGCTGATGAATGCCCAGGCGCTGAGCGGAAGGTCTTTGAAGCCCGAGCAACAATTTCCTTGGCCGTCTCCGTCCAGGAATACGGTTCCTGCAAGGCGCTTGCGCCTTCCGGCTCCAGACCCAGGTGAGCCAGAAACTCGATATTTCCTTCCCCGCCTGTAATCGGAGAGAAAGTGAGCCCTTTGATCTGAAAGCCGAGCTCCTCGGCAAAGGACAAGACGTGCATCAGAACTTCCTCATGCACCTTGGCATCCCTGACTACTCCGGATTTGCCCACCTTTTCCCTGCCTGCTTCAAACTGAGGTTTAATTAAGGCAACAACATCCGCCGGCCGTTTCAACAGCTGTTTGAGCGGAGGCAAAATAATGCGCAGCGATATGAACGAAACGTCTATGCTCGCAAAATCGGGCTCAGGCCCGTCGAGATCCTCCGGCGTCATGTAACGGAAATTAGTCCGCTCTTTGACGTTGACACGCTCATCATTACGAAGACTCCAGTCCAGCTGATTGTATCCCACGTCAATCGCGTACACATAAGAAGCTCCATGCTGCAGCGCACAGTCAGTGAATCCGCCAGTTGAGGAGCCTATGTCCAGCATAATCCGGTCATGAAGCGGGATCTCGAATTGTTTGATCGCTTTCTCCAGCTTCAGGCCTCCCCGGCTAACATAAGGGTGAACGGCCCCCTTCACTTTAAGCACAGCTGTGCGCGGAAGTTTGGTGCCTGCCTTCTCCACACGGCCATGTTCATCGTATACCAATCCGGCCATAATAGCGGTCTTGGCTTTCTCCCGGCTTTCAAAAAAGCCCTGTTCGACGAGCAGCACGTCTACCCGTTCTTTGGTCCCTGAACCTGACATGTAGTTCTCCTGTCTGTATGTTTAAGCTTTAAACCCTTTAATCTAAAAAATCAAGAAGGCAGCGTTTTTTTACCATAAGCAAAAGCTTGCTCGGCTTTGGCCTGCTGAACCTTCTGTACAACCGCTTCAACCGTCAAACCGACCTGCTCGCGCTGTTCCTTGATGCTGCCGTGCTCAATAAACCGGTCGGGAATGCCCATCAGCTTGATGTCGATCCCGGTGATTTCATGCTCAGCGTAAAACTCCAGAATCGCGCTGCCCAGACTGCCGGCTTGGCTTGCTTCTTCCAGCACCAGCATCGTTCCGTGGGACTTCACCACTTCGAGCAGCATGGCCGAATCCAGCGGTTTGAGGAAGCGGGCGTTGATTACGGTTACTTTGATCCCTGCCGATTTCAGTTGATCGGCAGCCTCTTCGGCCACCTGAACCATAGGTCCGATCGCCGCAATCGCGATGCCTTCGCCCTCACGAAGCTTCTGCCAGCTGCCGATCGGAATCGAAACCAGCTCCTCGTCCAGTTTAACGCCGGTTCCGTTCACGCGAGGATAACGGTAAGCAATCGGGCCGTCATTATAGTCAAGCGCCGTCTTCATCATATGGCGAAGCTCATTCTCATCCTTCGGCATCATCATGACAAGGTTAGGAATATGGCGCATGAAGGCAATGTCGTAGGCCCCCTGATGTGTTTCTCCGTCCGCGCCGACGAAGCCGGCCCGGTCAATCGCAAACATGACGTTTGCGTTATGCCGGCATATATCGTGAACGATCTGGTCATAAGCCCGCTGCATAAAAGTCGAATATACCGCATATACGGGCTTCATGCCTTCCATTGCAAGCGCTGCGCACATCGTGGCTGCATGCTGCTCGGCAATACCTACATCAATCATCCGGTCCGGAAACCTTTCCGAGAAAGGAATAAGACCGGAGCCGCCCGGCATGGCCGGCGTTACCGCCACAATCCGTTCGTCCTGCTCGGCCAGTTCAATTAGAGTCTGCCCGAAAACCTCCGTGTACATCGGATTGCCTACAGCTTTGAGCACTTGGCCGGATTCAATTTTGTACGGCGAGATGCCGTGCCATTTATAAGAATCTGCTTCAGCAGGCTTGTAGCCTTTGCCTTTGGTTGTTAAGACATGAACAAGTACAGGCCCCTCTACGTTATCGGCCTGCTTAAATGTCTCCAGCAGCTTCTGGATATCATGACCGTCTACGGGTCCCAAATAGGTAAAGCCAAGCTCCTCGAACAAAATGCCGGGAACCATCATATATTTGAGGCTGTCCTTGACTTTCTCAGCCGTCTTGGCGAGTTTGCCGCCAATGGCCGGAATTTTTCGCAGCAGAATTTCAATTTCATCTTTGGCACGCAAATAGGTGCGGTCCGAACGAATCCGCGACAAATAATTGTGCAGCGCCCCAACGTTGGGGGCTATAGACATCTCGTTGTCGTTCAGAATAACCATCAGCTTCTTTTTCTCATGGCCGATGTGATTCAAGGCTTCAAAAGCCATGCCTCCCGTCAGTGCTCCATCACCGATAATCGGAACGACCTTAAAATTCTCGCCCTTCAGATCTCGAGCCAGCGCCATGCCCATTGCTGCAGACAAAGAAGTGCTGCTGTGCCCGGCTTCCCAGACATCGTGTTCGCTTTCCCGCCGTTTAACAAAGCCGCATAAGCCATTTAATTTGCGAAGCGTATCAAATTGGTCCATTCTGCCGGTCAGCATTTTATGTACGTACGCCTGATGACCGACATCATAAATAAATTTGTCCGTGGGGCTGTTATAGCGGTAATGAAGCGCCAGCGTCAGTTCCACCACGCCCAAGTTGGAAGCCAGATGGCCGCCGGTGACGGAAAGCTTCTCAATCAGAAACTGACGGATCTCCGCCGCCAGCGATGCAAGCTCATCGACGGACAACTGTTTGAGATCCTCAGGCCCGTTGATTTGCGAAAGCAGCATTTGAATTCCCCGCTTTCCTTTGTTTAAATAACATTCTATTGTTAGTGTTCCCAATTATAACATAAAAGTCGTTTTAACAGAAATAACGGCAAATTTTGCGCTGCTTGTCCTGCAAGGGACAATAATGAAAAGCAAGCGCTTATTTGCCGTCATCCATCTGCCGTTAGGGATCATCACCGGATTCAGTTCGGTTAATGGTCGCGTTTCAGCAGGAAGTCTGATATTTCAAACAAACGGGCCGGATCCGGAATCCCGCCATCCTCCAGAGCACCTTTCGCCTCTGCGGTTAATCTGGCCACTTCCGCACGGGAAGCCTCAAGTCCGGCAAAATAAGGATAGGTGACCTTCTCCATCTTGACATCGCTTTGCGTACTCTTCCCAAGCTTGGCTTCGTCCCCGACCAGATCCAGAATATCGTCTTGAATCTGAAAGGCAAACCCGATATTGCGGCCAAACCGCTCTAGCGCATCAAGCTGGCGCGGAGATGCCGAAGCGATTCTGCCGCCGGCCTTTAAGGCGAATACGATCAGATCGCCGGTTTTATGTTCATGGATATACCGGAGTCCATCCAGATCCGTAACCCCTTGCTCCGCTTCCATATCCGCAGCTTGTCCCCCCACCATGCCGCAAGGACCGGCATAACGGGACAATTCCTCCACGATAGCCAAGGTTTGTTCGGCCGGCACATGGTATCTGCGGGAGGCCTGGGCCACACTGTAAAAAGCATGGGTCAGCAGGCCGTCCCCGGCCAATATGGCCGCTGCCTCTCCAAACACCTTGTGATTGGTTGGTTTGCCCCGTCTGAAATCATCGTTGTCCATAGCCGGAAGATCATCATGAATGAGGGAGTAGGTATGAATCATCTCCACTGCACATGCGACCGGCATGGCCGCCTCCCGGCTTCCGCCAAGGCTTTCGGCTGCGGCAATTACCAGCAGCGGACGCAATCTTTTTCCCCCGGCCGTCAGCGAATATTGCATAGCCTCTTTAAGCGTGCCGGGAACCTGCCAATCACCGGGCAAAAAGCTTTCAAGAGCGGTATTCACCTGACCGCAAACTTGCTCCATATATTGCTCAAAAGACGGACGACTCAAGCAAAATCACCGCTTCCTCCGCCGTTTTCACTGTAGGGTTTCTTCACGGCGGCTCCGTCAACCTCAACAATCATTTCGATCTTCCGTTCCACCTGCTCCAATTTCTGACCGCAGAGCTGGGACAGCTTCATCCCCTGCTGGAACAGATCAATCGCTTTCTCAAGCGGCACATCCCCATGCTCCAGCTGGGAGACAATCGCCTCCAGTTCGCTCATGGCCTCTTCAAAACTCAGTTCCTGTTTCTGTTCTTCCATGCTCTTCTCCTTCCGGCTTTATGCCCCAAACCTGGCAGTCAAGCACCCCGTC
The DNA here is from genome assembly GCF_001685395.1 of Paenibacillus yonginensis. Classification (NCBI taxonomy): domain Bacteria; kingdom Bacillati; phylum Bacillota; class Bacilli; order Caryophanales; family Paenibacillaceae; genus Paenibacillus; species Paenibacillus yonginensis. Next base: position 2,214,202 of record NZ_CP014167.1, read on the forward strand.
GGTGATTTTGATCTTCACCTGATCGCCCGGCTGCACCTGGTTGATCGATTTGATCAGCTTTTGTTCCTGCTCATCATAGACAAGGCTGTAGCCGCGGCTCATCACCTTGAGCGGACTCAGCGCATCGAGCTGCCTGATCGCGCCGCCAAGTGCAGCGGAGCGCTCTTTGAGCAGCGCAGCCATGCTTTGCTTCAGCCGGCGGGTCAGCTCATCCTCGCGGGCTGAAGCCTGGTTCAGCTGCGCCTGCGGATGGAAGCGCAGCAGCGTTTCATGCAGCCGCCCGTAGCGGCCGGCTGTCAGCTTGACCCGGCTGTCCATCGTGCGGGACAGCCGGTGCTTCAGCATGTCCAGCCGCTGGACATGCTGAAGCACCTGGCGGCGCGGCTGCGTCAGCGCCGGCGACCTTTGCAGGCGCGCGAGGCGCTCGCGCTCGCGGGACGCCTTGTGCTGCAGCCCCTGCCGCAGCGAACGCTGGAGCTGGCGCAGCAGCTCCTTCAAATCCGCGATATGCGGCACCGCAAGCTCGGCCGCAGCTGTCGGCGTGGCCGCCCGCAGGTCGGCCACAAAGTCGGCGATCGTAAAGTCCGTTTCGTGCCCGACGGCCGAAATAATCGGGATCGCCGAATCATGGATCGCTCTGGCTACGATCTCTTCGTTGAAGGCCCACAGCTCTTCAAGCGAGCCGCCGCCGCGGCCCACAATGAGTACATCCGCCTCGCCCATGCGGTTCAGCTCGCGGATGGCCTTGACGATCGAGGGCGCTGCGCCTTTCCCCTGCACCAGCACGGGATAGAGGACAATATGCGCCTGCGGATACCTTCTCTGCAGCGTAATCATAATATCGCGCACCGCCGCACCCGTTGGCGAGGTTACCACACCGATGCTGCGCGGAAATTTCGGGATTGCCTTCTTGATCGAAGCTTCAAACAGACCTTCCTGCCCCAGCTTCTTCTTCAGCTGCTCATAAGCCAGATATAAGCTGCCAATTCCGTCCGGCTGCATATGCGTGGCATAAAATTGATATTGTCCATCCCGTTCAAACACCGACACATTGCCTCTGGCAATCACCCGTGAGCCTTCCTTCGGAATGAAAGGCAGCCTCTGGTTATGCGAAGCGAACATGATGCTTTTAATCCGGCTGTCCGCATCCTTAAGTGTGAAATACATATGTCCGCTGGAATGATGCGTGAAGTTGGAAATTTCCCCGCGGACCCATACCTCGGACAAAAGCGGATCGCTTTCCATTTTCATCCGAATATACCGGTTTAGTTCCTTGATGGAATAAATGCGCTGTTCCACAGCAAAGCCTCCTTTATCAGGCTGCCGGACACCTTTCGGCATCCAATCAAACCGTCAAACCGTTCAGCCTTTTGGCGGCGATCAGCGTATTTTTCATCAGCATCGTAATCGTCATCGGACCTACCCCGCCAGGAACCGGCGTAATAGGACCGGAAACCTCCTGCACGCTTGCAAAATCGACGTCCCCGGCCAGCTTGCCGTTCTCCAAACGGTTCATGCCGACGTCGATGACAACCGCACCCGGTTTAATGTAGGAAGCATCCACAAAATTGGCGCGGCCGATCGCCACCACGACGATATCCGCCTGTTTGGTCAGTTCTTTCATATTCGCTGTGCGGGAATGGCACATCGTAACTGTGGCATTCTCACGCTGCAGCAGCAGGGAAACCGGTTTGCCGACAATGTTGCTGCGGCCGATGACAACGGCATGTTTGCCGCTGATTTCAATGCCCGCACGTTTAATCAGCTCGATAACTCCAGCCGGTGTACAAGGCAGCAGGCTGTCGTCCCCGATCACTAAATTGCCTACATTAACCGGGTGGAACCCGTCGACATCCTTCTCTACCGAAATGGCGTCGATCACCGATTTCTCATGGATATGGGAAGGAAGCGGCAGCTGAACCAAAATGCCATGGATGCTGGCTTGTCCATTCAGTTTGTCAATCAGCACAAGCAGTTCTTCCTGGGTCGTAGAGGCCGGAAGGCGATGAACCTCGGAATAAAAGCCAAGATCTACGCAGGCCTTCTCTTTATTGCGGACGTAAACCTGGGAGGCCGGATCTTCCCCGACAAGCACGACGGCAAGACCTGGCTGGACTCCCTTTCCTTTAAGCTCTTCTACTTCAATGCGAATCTGGCTGCGAATTTCTTCTGATACCTGTTTCCCGTTGATAATAGGTGCTGTCATCGTTTCCCCGTCTCCTTTAACCCTTAGCTATTTTTAGTTTTTGAGCTTGTCCAGATCCTGTATCATTTTCCCCAGTACCCCGTTGACAAACTTGCCCGATTCCTCGGTGCCAAAATGTTTGGCCAATTCAATCGCTTCGTTGACGGCTACCTTGGCTGGCACGTCCTCGCGGAAGATCATCTCATAAGCGGCCAAACGGAGTACCTGCCGGTCCACCCGGGACAAGCGGCTGATCTGCCAGTTCTTCAGATACTGCTCCAGCATTCCGTCAATGGCGGTTTTGTGCTCGGTTACTCCTGCCACCAAACCCATGATCTGTTCTCTGGCTTCATCAGGATTGCCTACGCTGTCAACTCCGCTTTCATTGTCTTCTGCCGCTTCGGTGAGCAGCATCATTACGGCCTCCTGGGCGCCGACTTCATTCATTTCCATCTGGTACAAGCTTTGTACCGCAAGTTCTCTAGTTAAACGCTTTTTCACAACATTTCCTCCCGGACTTTTACATAGCTGATCTATAAACTTCGTTGCAATAAAAAAACCTGCAAAATGCTATTCTCCACCGCCCTGGGGGGCCTTATTCAGCTTCATCTGTTTTGCAGGAGAAAAGCATATCACAGGAATTAGCGGAAAGGACGCCATTTGCTAAACAGCCAGTCCCTTATTTCCTTCCATGGTATCAAAGAGCCTTGATCAAGATCCTTGTATTTGCCGGCCGTGTAACCGACGAATAGGATCAGCGCACAAAACATCATGTTCCAAAATCCGGATATTAAATAAATAATGATTAAAAATACAGCAGCCGCAACTCCCAGCAGGCGTCCCCTATAGCTGGCCCACAATTCTTTCCAAAACATCGGGACGAACTCCCCCTATTCCACCCGGCTCTTAATCACCGGCGATTGCACCAGGTTGGCAATATATACGGAGACATAAGAAACCGGAATGCCGGTAATTTCTTCCACCTGATCATGAACCTGCTTCTGCACTTCTTCCGTAAGGGGAGGAATCGCTGTTTCCCCGTCGACAAGAGCACGGACATGGATTTCAAGACCGGATTCGGAAACCCGGATTCTTGTCTTCACATCACGGACTCCGCGCACGCGCGAAGCGGCTTTATACGAAAGATTCTCAATCGTCTCCACCGAAATCTGGATATCGCCAAATTCGGTTCTTTGATCGATTGACGGCAGCGAGGAACGATCCCTGCGGATCGAAATATAGAAGAAACGGATGCTGAACAGGAATAGAAGAACCGCTGCTACCAGGACGGCTATATAAAGTCTATTTTGATCGCGCGAGCTCAAAGAGACCGGAACGGCATTCGTTAGGAGGAGGATTGCAATTACACTGATAATGCCAATGCTCAGGCTATATATAAAAAGCAAAATCCTGTCTAAAATCTTTGCCACGAAATCTGCAGCCTCCCTAAATTATAGTAAACCCCTGACTCAATTGTCGGGGGTTTATGCTCTCGTTATTTAACCCTGTTGTTTAAATCGGTTGTTTCTTCAACTTTTTCAGCCGTCTTGAAAATGACGTCATGAATATGTACGTTCACTTCCACAACGGCAAGACCCGTCATCTGCTCAATGGAGCGTTTAACGTTGCGCTGAACTTCACTCGCCACTTCAGGAATCCGGTTCCCGTATTCCACGATGACCGATACGTCGACAGCCGCTTCACGCTGGCCTACTTCGACTTTAACGCCTTTGGATAAGTTCTTGCGTCCGAGCAGTTCGGCAATGCCGCCGGCAAATCCGCCGCTCATTCCCGCTACCCCTTTCACCTCTACCGTTGCCAAACCGGCAATGACTTCGATGACTTCCGGCGCAATTTGAATCTCTCCAATATCGGTACGTTCAAATTCAGTCGGCAAAGTACTCATCTTCTTCTCCACCTCTCAATAAGTTTGCGACAGACCCAGTGTCATAGAGGCAAGCGCACTTATTATACATACTATATCATTTTGCCTGTATTATGACAAACTTGGCCTAATTGTTTTAAACCTCATGTTCTTCCAGAAATTTAATATCGAAATCACCACGGACAAACACCGGATGATCCAGCAATTTCTGATGGAACGGAATGGTGGTATGAATACCTTCCACGGCAAATTCGGCCAGAGCGCGTTTCATCTTGGCGATTGCTTCCTCGCGGGTCGGCGCCCAGACGATCAGCTTCGCAATCATCGAATCATAATGAGGAGAGATGGTATAACCCGGATAAGCTCCGCTGTCCACTCGTACTCCCGGTCCGCCCGGTGCCAGATAAAACTGGATTTTGCCCGGCGAAGGCAGGAAACCCCGGTCAGGATTCTCCGCATTGATCCGGCATTCGATCGACCAGCCGTTTAACACGATATCCTCTTGTTTGAAGGACAGACGGTTGCCTTCGGCAACGGAGATCATCTCTTTGATCAGATCCACGCCGGTGACCATTTCCGTTACCGGATGCTCGACCTGAATCCGCGTATTCATTTCCATGAAATAGAATTGGCCGTCGGGACCGAGCAGAAATTCCAGCGTGCCTGCACCGCAGTAATCCACAGCAAGAGCAGCCCGAACGGCGGCTTCGCCCATCTCGGCTCTCTTCTCCGGAGATAACACCGGACAAGGGGATTCCTCCACCAGCTTCTGGCGGCGGCGCTGCACGGAGCAGTCACGTTCGCCCAGATAAACGGCATTGCCGTGACTGTCGGCCATAATTTGAATTTCAACGTGTTTCATGCCCGTCAAATATTTCTCCAGGTACACGCCGGCATTGCCGAACGCCTTTTGGGCCTCCTGCTGTGCCGTTGTAATTTGCTGAATCAGGGAAGCTTCATCCTCGGCCAGACGGATGCCTTTGCCTCCGCCGCCCGCTGTTGCCTTAATAATGACAGGATAACCAATATCTCTGGCAATCATGACCGCTTCATCCAAATCTTCGATAATGCCTTCGGAGCCTGGAATGACCGGTACGCCCGCATCCTTCATGGTCTGCTTGGCAACGGATTTGTCGCCCATCCGGCTGATCGCGTCAGCGGAAGGTCCAATAAAAGTGATGTTGCAGGAGTCGCAGATCTCAGCAAAGTCGGCATTCTCAGACAAAAATCCATAGCCCGGATGAATGGCATCACATTCCGTCAGCGTAGCAACACTCATAATATTCGTAAAATTCAAATAACTGTCTTTGGATAAAGTCGGGCCGATGCAATAGGCTTCATCTGCAAGACGAACATGCAGCGAATCCTTATCCGCTTCGGAATAAACGGCAACCGTGGAAATATTCATTTCCCGGCAGGCACGGATAATCCGAACCGCGATTTCGCCCCGGTTGGCAATTAATATTTTGTGAAATTTCATGGTTTATCCTCCTGGTACCAATTTCTTAAGCTAATATTATTCCGGCTTCACCAAAAAGAGGGGCTGTCCATATTCCACAAGCTGTCCGTTTTCAACCAAAATATCAACGATTTCGCCTTTGACTTCGGCTTCAATTTCGTTCATCAGCTTCATCGCTTCGATAATGCAGACTACCGTCTTGTCCGAAACGCGGTCGCCCTTATTCACGAAAGGACCAGCATCCGGGGAGGAAGCACGATAGAAGGTCCCTACCATCGGAGAAGCGATTGTATGTAAATTGGAATCCGCCGCTTTCCGTTCCGGAGCTTTGGCTTCTTGCGTCAGCTCAACTGCAGCCGCTGCTGCAGGAGCAGGAGCCTGAACAACCGGGGCTGCCGCAACCTGAACGACTTCGGTTTTACCCGGTTTGCGAATCATCAGGCGAGTTCCTTCGTTCTCAATTTCCAGTTCGTGGACAGAGGTTTCATCCACCAATTTGATCAATTCTTTAATTTCATTCAATTTAAACATTCAACTATTCACTCCTCCAGCTTTTTTGAAGAACACCCCGATGTCCGGCGGCAGGAAATCCACCGTCTTCTCAGGCGTGTCCTTTGGTAAAGAAAGCAATGTCCGTCAGTTGTGCAGCACAGCCGAAACGATTCAACTTCCTTTGACACCGTAAAGCTTTGGTACTTGGTCATAACATAACTTTATGTATTATATCACAATGTGATGAAATAGAAAGAGTCCAAGCAGAACCCTGGACTCTTTGGCATCAAGTTTAATTGGAACCGATTACTTGGCCGAACTTACATACTGGACTTTTACTTTGTCCTGGGAGACGCCAAGTTCGCTGATGACAAGGTCAATGATGGTCGCTGCGTCTTTGGCCTGCAGCTTGTCGTTCATTACCACGACTTTAAAGCTGTTATTCTCTTCTGCAACTACGGCTTTGCCATAACGCTGGGATACCTGCTCTTCGATATCGTTGATTTTGGATTCTTTATCTTGAAGAGCGTTATATTCGTTTGCCGCTTTCGCGTTTTCTTCCGGCGTTTTGCTGAGATCGTTCATCGTTTGCAGCAGCTCATCGGCTTTCTTGTAGTTGGCTTCGTTTCTTTCGTATTGATATTGGTCCAGTTGATCGCTGCCAATTGTGCCCTGTGCCTGAGCCGTTTCCAGCACTTCTTCGTCCGTCTTGGCTGTCTGCGAGCCGGCTGCTTGTTTGTCGCCGGAGGAGGCGTCAGCCGATGCGCTGCCGTCTTTAGCAGCCTTATCATTGGACGCTTCTCCCGATTGGGTTTGGTCACCGGCTGCTGCGGCTGTGCCGCTGTCCGTTTGCGTTTGGTCGTCCGCCGCCGTGCTGTCTGTTGCGCTATCATCAGCGGCTGCTGTTTGTCCGTCATCTCCGCTGGTTTCATCCGTCACTTCGGTTACAATCGAGCCGCCGGAATCGCCGGAACCTGTTCCTTGGGCATCCGAGACGGCAACCTGCTGCCCGTCGGCCGATTTGGTCGCAGCCGGACCCGAGTCTTCGGTAAACAGATAATAGGCGGACAAAACCACCATCAAGCTGAGCATGGAGACAAGCCAAATCGTTTGACGTTTTGTTTTCATTGAAAATTCCTCCTTAAAATTAATAGGGTAAGAGAAGTTTTGATTATTTCCTGAATCTGCACTTACTCAGAGGTTTTCCTTGGAGCAACAGAAATGCGATAGGCCGGCACGTTCAATCCTTTCTCCACAGCATCAACAATCATTTGTTTGACGATTTTGTTTTCGGCCCCTTTAGCTACGACCAGTACGCCCCTGACCTGTGGTTTTACTTTTTTGGTAACGATGGGCTGCTGATCGCCTGACACTTCATACGTCACAATTTCACCGTCTCTTGTGTATTCCGTAATGTGCCTTTTTCCCCCGTTTCCATCGGTCTCATCGGTAGACTGCTGACTGTCCTTGACATTGCGCTGGAAGACCGTTTCCTCGGTAGAATCCACGGTTACCATCACATCGACTGAGCCCACGCCGACGATCTTTTCGAGAATATCCTTTGTTTTGTTCTCCATCTCTTCTTCGATGCTGTCAAAAGGACTGGTGCCGTCCGTTCCCGCCGCAACGGATGCTGAAGTGTTCACCGTATCGGAAGGAGGCTCCCGTCCGACGCCGCCCGTGTCGATTTTCTTCACATGGACAAAGGAATTAAACAGCATGAAGGCAATACCGATGAGCCCGATAATAATGAGCAGCCTGAAGGTATGTATTTTTTTCCCTCCGCCTTCACCCCCGCCGATCCACTGCTCCAGTTTTTTGAGCCAATTCATTTCCGCCCTCACCTCCTTTACGGTCTATCCGCCTGCAGCTGGTAGATCTCGATCCGATCTCCGGCGACTCCCCAGCTGCTCCCGAGCATCCGTGTAATCTCTTGCCCTTCAGCCGTATCTGGCGCCACCAACACCGCCTGGTCGCCGTCCGCCTGGGTTCCAGCTTTGCTTCCGTCTCCGGCGCCTCCGGCATCCGAGGAATCCTCCGTAACCTCAGGCCCCTGCGCCCCATTCTCTTTGGGTCCGATCCTGATTTGATCTACGCCGATTTGAATCGGATCCACCCCCGGGATTTGTATGGTGCCCTGGGACATATCTGATGAGGAGAATGCAGAGTCCCGGTTCGGCTCAGCCGTTTTTGCCATAACAGGGGTATCCTCCGCCGCCGGATTCAAGTACACCTTCACACTGCTGATCACCGGTTTGTCGTAGTTCTGCCGGATGCCTTGTTCCTGGTCCTTTGCCTCAGTTTCTTTAGCCGGCACTACCTGGATCGTGACAGCTACACGCTTCACATTCAGGCCTGTGTTCGCTTCGATTTGCGTTTTCATCTGCTGCGCCGTCTCCGAGCCCGCCCATTTCAAGGAATCCTCCAAGCTTGATTGCCTCAGCTGCTCTCCTTGCTTTAGGATCTGCTCAAGGCTCGATTGTCCGGCTGCTTTGGTGGAATTCAACTGCTTCTCAATAGCCTGCTGCAGCTTCTCTACAGGGCTGCCGTCCAGCAGCTTCAGGATCGGACTCAGCAGTGTCAACAGCACCAGCAGACTGAGGACCAGCTTTACGTACCGCTCCATCGAACGGCTGGGAAGCAGCATCTCGATAATGCCTGCCAGCAGCACGATAAAAATGATTTGTCTCAGCCACTCGGCTAACCAGCTCATGTCCACTCCCGCCTTTCCCGCTTCAGCGCATCATGACCGTAATATTGCCCGCCGTCAGCATGATTGTAATGGCCAGGAAAAACATCAGGCCTACCGCTGCCAATACAGCGAACACATACAGCATGCTTTTGCCGATCGTCTCCAGACAGGCCACAATTGGCGTATCGCCTAGCGGCTGCATGACGGCTGCTGTGAAATTATAGATCAGCGCAAGGGTGAGAATCTTGATCGCCGGAAAAGCACACAGGAATAAGATGATGACCACGCCGACAATGCCAACTGCATTTTTCACAAGAATTGAGGCCGAGATAACCGTATCCGTGGCATCCGAGAATACCTTTCCGACGACCGGAACAAAATTCCCGGTTAAATATTTCGCTGTCCGCAGGGTAACGCCGTCCGCTACAGAGCCTGCAATGCCTTTGACGGAAATGACCCCGAGAAATATGGTAAGCATGACCCCCAAAAGTCCCATCGCTACCGTTCTGAGCAGGTCGGCCAGCCTGGACAGCTTATACCTTTCGTGCATGGAGCTTACAATATGAAGGATGGCCGAGAAGAACAGCAGCGGAAACACGACAACATGAACGAGCGTACCCACCGAATGGACCATGAAGACGACCAGCGGATGCGTGACCGAAACGGTGACGACATTGCCCATGGAAGCGAGCAGAGTGAACAGCAGCGGTACCATCGCCATCATAAAATCAATCATGCCTTCTATCGCTTTTGCCGCATAAGAAATCGCCACATGAAAGCTGTTGATCGCCAGGATAATCAGAACCATGTAACAGATATAGAAAGCGATTTTGCCGACGCTGCCTTTCTCGAAGGCGCTCTGCAGAGTTTCTAGCAGCATACTGAAGACTGTCAGAACGACTATGGTTACCAAGATTTTGGCGTTATACAGCACCTCGTGCCACATAAACCGGAGCAACCCTGACAAACCTGCCGGGATACTGAATCCATCACCGCCCGGAAGGATCATCTCCTTGAAGGCAGGCAGGCTTCCTTCGGGAAAAAATCCCCCGTATTCTTTCATAAGCTGCTGCCAATAGGCTTCAATTTCGTCCGTCTTCACCTGCTGGCTCGCGGCTGAAGCCTGCTGCTCGTCCGCCGACGGGTCTGTTTGTTCTTCTCCGGATGCGAAGGCCGTCAAGGGAGTCATAAGCAGGAGGGTCAGCCACATGGCCGCAATCAAACTCACCAGGGTCGTCCGAAATCGGTGTTTCATGGTCACTCCTCGTTTCTAGGCGGGCAGCAGCTTTACCACGGTTTCAATAATGATGCCGATAATCGGAACTGCCAGTACAATAATCAGGACTTTACCTGCCAGCTCGATTTTGGAGGCAATGGAATCCTGTCCGGCATCCCGGACAATTTGGGCGCCAAACTCCGCGATGTAAGCAATGCCGATAATTTTAAGGATCGTCTTCAGATAGACATTCTGAACGCCCGACGCTGCGGCCAGCTCTTCGAGCGTATCCAGCACAGTACCGATCTTGCCGATGAGGAACAGAAAGATGGTGATGCCGGTGAAAGCGGTAATCAGGAAAGCAAAGATGGGTTTTTGCTCCCGCATCAGTAGGGAGAGAATGGCGGCGATCAGGCCAAGTCCGACAATTTGGATCATATCCATTGCCGGTTACCTACTGGAACAGAAAGATCGTTTTGATTTGCTGAAACAGGCTGTCCAGCATCCGGACAACCATAAACAGCACCACCACAAACCCGATCAGCGTTACCCAATGGGCCATATCCTCTTTTCCCATCTGCTTCAGCACGGTGTGGATCATGGCGATAATGATCCCGATTCCGGCAATTTGAAAGATAGCGTTCACTTCTATGTTCATGAAAAAGGCACCTCGCTGTTTTCTCCGCAATCCCTACTTGGAGAGTCACCATACTAATAGATCAGAATAACAATCAATGCGCCGACAAGCAGTCCGAGGCTTCGGGACATCTTCTCGTATCTAGCCTGCTCTTCCAGTGCCTGCGCTTCCTCGGCTTCCAGCGCTTTGACCGCTGACTGGATGTGGCTTTTCTGGTTAGTCCGGTCACTGGTGCCCAGGGTAAAGCCGAGCTGGTGCAGCACTTCCCTTTCCGGCGCTTTCATAGAGGTATATTTCCAGTTCTCTTTCAGGGCATGATGCAGGCTGTCCTGGGCCGTCCAGTTTCGAGGGGCCTCCATGGCTGTCGCCGCTTCGTTGTAAAGCCGGGTCAACGGCTCCCGGCTTTGCGCGCCGATCCGCCTGAATGCTTCGGGAAGAGGGGTGAAGCCGTAGCCGATCTCGGTTTCGAGCCTCTGCAGCGATAGGATCAGACGTCTGATTTCGTTGGGTCTTGCTGCAAACCTTCTGGCCTGAACCCAGCCTGCCAGCGTGCCGGCCAGAAGCACTAAGATGGCGCCTACCATTTTGAACATCGCATCACCGCCTTCCTGCTTGTAAATGATGGAGAGGAGAACATCCGGAATTTCTAAATCAGCGGCTTGTATTCTCCATCGTATACTTTGAAAGTGAAGCCGTGTTCCCCGCGCCCCAGGGCAACAAATCTCTGGAACAGCTTGCCGACTGAGACGCCGCTTAAGAGCGGACTGAGAGATGTGCCGTTTATCCCGGAGCCGTGGGCTGTTGCAATCACCCTCACCCCCGCATGAAGCGCCTGGGTCAAAGCCTCGGCGTCCTCAGGGCGGCCAATCTCGTCAACGATGATCACATCAGGCGACATGGAGCGGATCATCATCATGATCCCTTCTGCTTTGGGACAGCCGTCCATAATGTCCGTCCGGGGGCCGATGTCAAAGCTTGGCACTCCCCGCCGGCATCCGGCAATCTCCGAACGTTCATCAATGATCGCCACTTTGAGTCCCGGCCATTTCTCTCTGGCCGGAGCAAATTGTCCGCTGCTGACCGCTCTGGCAATGTCCCGCAGCATCGTCGTTTTCCCCTGCTGGGGGGGAGCAACAATCAAAGTGTGCAGCACGCTTTTGTGACGGTAATCAAGAAGATGGGGCAAAACGCCCGACGAGGCCCCCTTAACCTCCCTGGCAATCCGCAGGTTAAACCCGCTGATATCCCGGATGTGCTCCACCTTGCCGCGGCTAAGCACCGTACGCCCGGAAAGTCCCATCCGATGACCGCCCGGCAATGTGATAAACCCTTTGCGCAGCTCTTCTTCCATCGTATAAACGGAATGATTGGTGATCAGGTCGAGCAGCCGATGGCTTTCTTCCCGGCCTGTCCGAACAGCGTCAGCCACCTGATCCGTAAGCGCGCCGTCCTCCTTCAGGAAATAGAAACGGCCTCCAGCATTGATCTCCAGGGGGCGTTCTTCCCTGATTCGCACCTCTTCAAGCTCGGTCAGCATTTTTGCGGGGAGCTTTATCAGCAGAGAACGGATACGTTCCGGAAATATGGACAGCCACGACTCGGTCATTCTGGCTTCACCACCATTTCTGTCTTCACTAGACTTGATCTTGGAAGTCTATTTTATTTTATGCTTGTACCTATCTTTTATGACGGAATCTATTATTTCTTTAGGATCCCGATTAAGAGGAAAGATACACCGCAGGCGATCCAGGCCATTTTGCTCCAGGAGAGCTTGTCAGCCATGCCGGCCAGACCGATGGAAGTCGTAAGGATCAGAATCGTGGGGCCTACAAATGCAAGCGCAGAATTGACGGCTAAAGCCTTGTCCACTCTGCCCAGCTTCAGCATGATAAGGGCTGCTAGAATTTCGGCAGAGCCTGAAAAAATACGAAGCGATGCCATGCTCAACACAAATTTATCCAGCATCATATACCTCCTACTTGTCCGGATGTACTTATCGATATGCGGCCTGTCCGGGATTTAGTCCATGAAATCCCCCTTTTTCCAGACAGTTTTCATAAAAAAAGCTGCCCCGTTCTTCCAAATCGGAAGATGGAACAGCTTGCTGAATTGGATATTGATTTTTTAAGGATATAACTTAACGGCGTTCCTGAGGGCCGCCGACAAACGCTTGTTCATTTGTATCCAGTCCATAAGCGGTGTGAAGGGCACGAACCACGTCGTTCAGCTTCTCGCGGTCAATGACGCAGGATGTTTTAATTTCCGAGGTGCTCACCATTTTAATGTTCACGCCCTGCTGGGAAATAACGTCGAACATCTGGGCGGCAACGCCTGGATGGCTGACCATGCCGGCGCCCACGATCGAAACTTTCACCAAATCTTCTTCGGAGGTTGCTTCCCGGTATGGCACCTGGCTCCGGATGCTTTCGATGACATCAAGCGCTTTTTGACGTTCGCCCAGCGCTACGGTAAAGGAGAAATCGGCAATGCCGTCCTGTACCCCGTTTTGAACAATAATATCTACGTTAATCTGCGCTTGTGCCAGTGCGCCAAATACTTTGGCCAGCACGCCCGGTACATGGGAAACGCCCATAATCGTGATCCGAGCTACATTTTTATCATAAGCAATCCCGCTGACTACAACACCTTGTTCCATGGTGACATCCTCCTTAACAACCGTTCCTTCATTTTTATTGAAACTTGAGCGGACAACCAGCTTGACCTGATGATGCTTAGCATATTCAACCGCTCTCGGATGCAGCACCGCCGCTCCTAAATTGGCCAGCTCGAGCATCTCGTCGTAAGAAATTTCGCTCAGCTTTCGCGCGCAAGATACGATCCGCGGATCGGTTGAATAGATGCCGTCTACATCGGTGTAAATTTCACAAACATCCGCTTCGATAGCCGCCGCAAGCGCCACAGCAGTCGTATCCGAGCCGCCGCGGCCAAATGTCGTAATTTCTCGGTCTTCCGACATCCCCTGGAATCCGGCAACGACCACAATGTTTCCTTCCTCCAAGGACTTCAGCACACGTTCAGGCTGAATGTCCGTAATCCGGGCATTGCCGTGAACCGGTTCGGTACGAAAGCCGGCCTGCCAGCCTGTATAGGAAACCGCTTTGCCCCCGAGCTGATGGATGGCGATGGACAACAAAGCAATCGAAATCTGCTCCCCCGTTGTCATCAGCATATCCATTTCACGGGCAGGCGGGTTCGGGTCCAGCAGTTTGGCCTGATCAATCAAATCGTCGGTTGTATCTCCCATCGCCGAAACGACAACTACACAGCGATGGCCCTCTTCCTGTTTCTCCATAACGCGTCTTGCGACTCGCTGCATCCGCTCAATATCGCCAACGGAGCTGCCGCCAAACTTCATGACGTATAATGCCAAAACGTTCACTCCCATTTCGCTCTTTAAAAATCTGACTTACTCTGTTATTTTATCACTTTAACTCAGTATAATAGGAAAGTCGACGCCCGAAGTCAATCTTTTTCCTCATTTTTATAACAGAGCCCAAACCGCTTCGCTCTGCGGTCCCAAATCCTTCCTGTTTGAACAAAAAAATTCCCCCACCTTGGCGGTGGAGGAATTCTTCCGCCGCACACGGCGGCAAATCCGCATTCCGCAGCAGACACGCTGCTGGGCTGCGGAGAAGCAAACCTTATTATGCGCGGGAAACATATTTTCCTTCGCGTGTATCAATCAGCAGAACGTCGCCTTCATTGATGAACAGAGGAACCTGAACGTTCAGGCCGGTTTCAAGCTTGGCGTTTTTAGTTGCGCCAGTAGCCGTGTTGCCTTTGATGCCCGGCTCGGTTTCAACCACTTTAAGCTCAACACTCATCGGCAGGTTGACACCCAGAATTTCGCCTTGGTAGCTGACGATCTTCACATTCATGTTTTCTTTCAGGAAGTTCAGCTCCCATTCCAGCTGTTCGGAAGTCAGCGAGAACTGGTCATAGGTTTGGTTATCCATAAAAGTATGCTCTTGACCGCTGGCATACAGATATTGTACGTCGCGGTTTTCGATTTGTGCACGGCCGATATTTTCTCCTGCACGGAAAGTACGCTCAACCGTATTGCCATTGCGGAGGTTTTTCATTTTAGTACGTACAAATGCCGCACCTTTACCTGGTTTAACGTGTTGGAAATCGATGATCGTGAAGATATCTCCTTCCACTTCTACTGTAAGACCTGTTTTCAAATCGTTTACTGAAATCACAAAATAACCTCCTCAAAATAGTCAAGCGTATTATGTTCTTTGGCGCTATCAAGCGCATCGACCAAACCGTTCCTTTTGGGAACCGGTTTACAAAATCATGAGTTCTTTGGTGGATTCCGTCAAACGGCGCACACCGGTTTCGGTAATGACAACATCGTCTTCAATTCGAACCCCGCCAAAGTCTGGAATATAAATGCCCGGCTCGACTGTAACTACCATACCCGGTTTAAGCACAGTGTCGCTGAGCTTGGACAAATTCGGCGCCTCATGAACCTCCATGCCAAGACCGTGTCCGGTGCTGTGGCCAAACTGCTCCCCATAGCCGTAACGGGTAATGACATCGCGGGCCAGCGCATCCGCTTCACGGCCGGTCATGCCCGGACGAAGATGCTCCAGGGTATGAAGCTGAGCTTCAAGGACAATGTTATAAATTTCCTGCTGCTTCTCATTAGGTTTACCGACCATCACCGTTCTGGTGATATCCGAGCAATACCCTTTAAGCAGAGCGCCAAAGTCCATCGTCAGCAGTTCCCCGGTACCGACAACCTTTGGACTGGCTACGCCGTGAGGAAGGGCAGAACGTTCTCCGGAAGCAAAAATGGTATCAAAGGAAGTCGCCGAAGCTCCGTTCTTCCGCATGAAAAATTCCATTTCCAATGCTCCGTCCAATTCGGTCATTCCGGGTTTAATCACGTCCAGCATGTGGAGAAAAGCCCGGTCAGCGACGTCCGCCGCTTCTTTCATGATCGTCAACTCTTCTTCGTCTTTAAATACACGGATTTCTTCCACCAGCCCGCTGGCCGGAACCAGTTCAAACGGTTTCAAGGCTTCCGAATATTTGACGTAGGCCGAGTAGGACATCAGCTCATTCTCGAATCCCAGTCGTTTTACTTTGCCGGCTTCAAGCAGTCCTTGGATGATGGCGAGCGTATCTTGGCGATGCTCTTCAATCACCTCAAAGTCAACAGCCTGCTGCGGAGCCTGGGTCATGTACCGGAAATCGGTAAGCAAATAGGCTTTCTCTGCGGTAATCAGTACATAACCGGAAGAACCCGTAAATCCCGTCAAATATCGGCGGTTAATCGGACTGGTAACCAGCAGTCCGTCCAAATGACGCTCAAGAAGTGCCTCGCGCACCTTGCTTACTCGTTGATTAGCCATCTTCATATCTCCTTATAGCCTGCTGTTAAATGCCGATGAAGCGCTGCGAGTCCCCATTCGTAACTGGCGGCGCCAAATCCGGCGATTTGACCGACAGCCACGGGCGCAATAACTGATGTATGCCGAAAAGCTTCACGCGCATGGATGTTGGACATATGTACTTCCACAACCGGAATATTTACCGTCTGCAGGGCATCCCGCAAGCTGTAGCTGTAATGGGTCAGCGCTCCCGGATTCAGCAGGATTCCGTCAATGTTCCCGAAAGCCGCATGAATGCGGTCAATCAGGGCCCCTTCGTGATTAGATTGGAAGAACGAGAGTTCAATGCCCCACTCGCCTGCAAGGCTGGATAACCTGGATTCGATATCCGCGAGTGTGGAAGATCCGTAAATTCCGGGCTCCCGAATGCCAAGCATGTTTAAATTAGGGCCATTCAGCACCAAAATTCGGCTCACTTGCTTCTCTCCCCTTTTCTTCTAAAACAACCAGAATTCATTTTACCATAGGAAAGATAGAGTTGAGAAGTATTTTCCCTTAAACCGGGGCCTCCTTGGGTTCTCTTAACCGGTCCTCTGTATATTCGGTTGCTGCGGTATAACCAATGAACAGTCCCCACAGCAGAAAAAGGCAAAATTCGCTGATGATGCTTGTCCAGCCCAAACGCTGCAGCGGAGGAGCCAGGGCAAACCAAGGGGCGAGAACGCAGAAGATAACAGCCCACCACACGATTCCATACAGCATGCCTGGCCACGGCCCCCTTAATTTACGGAACAGCAGCGTATACAGCATGGACGCAATAATCGAGAAAACGATAAAAAACAACCAACCTATATAATAGCCTGGCTGAGTTTTCAGAAAGCTGTTCTTAAAGAACGGCTCCGCCAAAAAGCCCGGTATAACCACCGTAAAACGCATAAAATAAAAAAAAACCGTGGATCGCTCCCCAGATAAAACCTGCAAAAAAACCGAGCTCCAGCGAAAATCCGAGCACATTGGTTTCATGCTTTTTCTGAACCGTCTGATTGCTCCGCTCGGATCGGCTTCCGCCTGCTCCGGCTTGGCTGGCTTGACTTTGCCGTGCCATAACATCATTCCCTTCTGTGCCTATTCCTTCCGGTATTGGGTCGTAGCTTATTATGACCAATTTGAAAAAGGCTAAACCAACTAGAATTTGCATCCAAAATTCGCTACAATAAGGGAACCGGGGCATTTGGACTAAATTCCGCCTCGATAACGCTTAAGTCTGTATTTATTCATTACATTTAGGGAAGGTGAAATTGTGCCGAAAACAGAGAGTCCGGTCATCTATGGCGGCCAAGCCGTTATGGAAGGTGTAATGTTCGGCGGCAGACACGTTAACGTAACCGCCGTCCGCCGGAAGAGCGGCGAAATTACCTTTCTTGAGGTTCCGAGAGAGGACAAATCGTGGGTAAAGTCGCTCCGAAAAATCCCGCTGATCAGAGGAATCGTCAGTAT
Organism: Paenibacillus yonginensis; assembly: GCF_001685395.1. Taxonomy (NCBI): domain Bacteria; kingdom Bacillati; phylum Bacillota; class Bacilli; order Caryophanales; family Paenibacillaceae; genus Paenibacillus; species Paenibacillus yonginensis. The sequence continues at coordinate 2,231,628 of NZ_CP014167.1, forward strand.
CATCGATTCCAGTGCCAAAGGCTCCAAACATCTTAATTATTCAGCGGAAGCGATGGCCGATGACAGCATGGATCCGGAAGAGCGCGCCAAACAGAAGGAGAAAGAGGAATCCTCCTGGTCTCTCAGCATGATTGTCGGCGTGACGATTGCGGGGATCCTTTCCTTTATATTCGGCAAACTGGTGTTTACGCTTGTTCCAGCCGTGCTTGAAGATCTGCTGTTTGAGCGGATTGTACAGAATAGAGTTCTGGATACGCTCATTGAAGGGATTATCAAAATCATCCTTCTGCTCGCGTACCTCTGGATTATTTCTTTGACGCCGGTTGTCAAACGGCTGTTTCAGTACCACGGAGCCGAACATAAAGTCATAACCGCGTATGAGAACGGCGAAGAACTTACTCCGGCTAACGTGCAGAAATACAGCCGTTTGCATTATCGCTGCGGCAGCAGCTTTATTATTCTGACGGTCATAGTCGGCATCATCGTCTATTCCTTTTTCCATTGGGATAATATTTGGGAAAGAATGTACATCCGTGTTCTGCTGCTTCCTGTCGTTATTGGACTTTCATTTGAACTGCTCAAGTTCACCAATTCGGTCCGCGATATTCCGCTGCTTCGTTTTCTAGGTTACCCGGGGCTGTGGCTTCAATTGCTGACGACCAAAGAACCGACTGATGAGCAGGTCGAGGTTTCGATCGCTTCATTTAACCGCATGCGCGAATTGGACGCTCAGCTTGAGAATGAAACCGCGCACAGCCGTGTGCCGGACGTTTCCCCATTGGATCCCGTGAAAGGGTGATAAACATGAGAAGACAAAATTTGATTTTCTGGATCGTTATGGCCCTGGTGGCCGTCGGCGTCATCCGGGGGCTGCTCAGCAACTGGATTTCCCTGGTAATCCCTTTAGTGCTGGTCGCCTTGGTGTACGTTCTGTACAAGTATCCGCCCAAACGTTTCCGGAGAGGGCCGAAGATCAAACCTTCGGCCCGGACAGCGGCCAAGGTAGCAGCTTCGCAGCGCCGTTCGGCTGCATCCTCCCGCTCCTCATCTGAGGGGAAACGAAAACATTATCCTTTTCAGGTTATTGACGGTCAGAAAGGAAAAAATGACGAGGATCTGCCCAAATATCATTAAGGATTTAAAGCAGGAAAATACTTTTGGTACTGCGTTTCATAATGTTTGGAATCCCAATTTCTGAAAAATTCCCGGCCTGCGCTTACGCCTGATTCGTAAAGCTGCAGGCTTTCTTCTTCTGTAAGGGAAAACTGTGTGGTGCTTACGCCAAGGGTTGGAATTTTAATCGTACGATACCGTTTGGACTGTTCGATATAACGTTCGTCGTGGGCGGACAACATCGTTTCTACAATCGCCTCCAGCATAGTAAAGGGCCCCTTGATCAAGTGAGGTTTGCCCGTCGTTTCTCCCACCATTTGAAAACCTACCGTCGGAATCCTTTTCCCGTCTTTGGGGAACGATCGCTGGTCAAACAGCCACAAAGGCAAATTGCTGAGCACGCCTCCATCCACCACATAAACAAATTGCTCCGCAAAACTTCTCCCCCTCTTCACCACCGGCCCCATCCTAAGCATAACCGGATCAAAAAAATACGGAATGCTGCAGCTCATGCGGATGGCTTTGGCCACCTCAAACCTTCCCGGGTCAAATCCCAATTGGACAAGATCATCGGGAAGCACCAGGATTTTGCCATGTGTAATGTCGGAAGCGACAATCGATAATTTTCCCGGCTCCAGATCGTTAAAGGTACGGATGCCCTTCACCAGCAGGGCTTGTCGCACCCATTCCTCAAGTGCTTCTCCTGAATACAACCCTTTCTTGAAGATAACCCTTAAAGCGGGGCCTATTAAAGTGATGTTGAACAAAGGCGCCCGTTTAAGGAAGCTGGTAAAGGAGGTGCCCATTATGATGGCTTTAAGTTCATCCGCCGTGTATCCTGCCGCCAGAAGGGAGGCAACAATGGAGCCTGAGGAGGTCCCAGCCAGCCTGTGAAAAAGAACCCCGCTTTGTTCGGCTGCTTTCACTGCGCCCGCCAGTGAGATTCCTTTCACTCCTCCGCCTTGAAAAACGCCGTTAATGAGCACAGCAAACAGCCCCCATCCTTGATAAGCTGCCTTATAAGTAGGCTATTGCTTATGTATGAAGGACAGGGGCTGTCTTATGATTTTTATTTAAGTTGTGAGTCCGTAATAGCTTTTCAACAATTGGGTTAATCCAAACGGATTGCCGAGCAAGCTGCTGGACCGGTAAAAGATACTGCCTTGAATCTGACTGAACTTCTCATTATACTTCAGCTGGTTCATCAGCTCCTGAGCCGTTTGCCAGCCTTTCTCCGGAGAACCGATTTTGTAAGGAGCCATCCCGATGTACAGCTTGACGCCTGTACCTTTCACTTCATTGGCCCACCAGTCTACCACTTTATCATAAGGAGCTGCCGCTGTAGCAAAACTCCAGTATACCTGTGGGGCAACATAGTCGATATCTCCGCCCTGAATCCAGGCCCGGGCATCCGCATATTCACTGTCATAAGCGGATCGGCCGGACGTAGCCGAACCTGTTGGATCCGTGGCCTGATTGCGCCAAATCCCGGATGGGCTGATTCCGAAGACCAGCTGCGGTTTGGCGGCGTGGATGCTGGCGTTCAAGTCGCTTACAAAAGTGTTGATATTATCTCTGCGCCAATCTGCTTTCGTTTTAAAGCCTTTACTGTTATACGCTTTAAAGGCTGCGCTGTCGTCAAATGGACTGGAGGTTGTTTCGTCTGACGGATAGAAATAGTCGTCCAGATGCACACCGTCGATCGGATATTGATTAACGACCTCCATAATCGCGTCAATGATATGCTGTCTTGCCGCCGGTATGCCGGGATTCAGATACAGACGGCTGCTTGCCTTCACAATCCAGTCCGGATGCTGCAGGGCTACGTTGTTCGCTGCCAGCTTGCTTGTATCGGTTCCACTAGCGGTGACCCTGAACGGATTAAACCAGGCATGGAACTGCATGCCGTGATTATGCGCCTCTTCGATCATAAACGCAAGCGGATCATAACCCGGATCTTTGCCCGGAGTCCCGGTCAACACCTGGGACCAAGGCACAAGCTTGGACGGATACAGCGCATCCGCCGAAGGTCTGACCTGGACGAACACCGCATTAATGCCTTGAGCCTGAAGGTTATCCAGCATGTCTGTGAATTGCTGCTTCTGTTTGGCTGTGTTTCCCTTGGAAGAACTGCTTGGCCAGTCCAAATTGGACACCGAAGCGATCCAGGCGCCCCGCAAAGTATTGCTGCCGGCAAGAACGCCGGTCGAGCCGTTGGATGAGCTGCCGTTATTTGTACCGCCGCTGCCTTCCCATCCGGAAGTAGTCAGGGTAATTCGTCTTGAGTCCTGGTTCCAGTCAACGTTCAGTCCCAGCTGCTCGCTGACAAAACGGATCGGCACCATCGTCCGTCCGGATACGGATTGCAAAGGCACATCAAGCGCCATGGAGTGGCCCCCAACAACGGCTGTGCTGCTTCCCATAACCATTTCAATCGTGATGCCATTCTGTCTGATTGTCACGGTCTTGGAGGCTGCCTGCCAATCCACGAAGGCCCCTATCCCCTCCGAGACGACCCTTAATGGCACAAAAGTTCTATTCGACTTTACATACGGCGCCACATCACTTGTCAATGGCATGCCGTCCAGCTCCATCGTAATTGCCGCTTCGGCTGCCTCAACTATGCCTTGTCTGGCTGCGGCAGCAGAAACCACCAGCAGCAGCACCGTCAAAGCGGTAATCGCCTTCTTCCAATAACGCATTAAGGATCCTCCCCCAGATCTTTGATTCATCCGTTCTCTCCGTCACTTAGCGCTCCCATGCGCTTACCGCCATAAACACGAAAGCATCTGCCGCAAGACAGATGCCTAATTACGAACCGCTGATCATTTCGTTATGAATATTTTGAAGTTCCTCGAGACGGTTCTTGTCGCGGCGGAAAAATTCGACCAATGTTTCTATGCATGTAATGGAGTCCCAGCTCAAATGGTGCTCAATGCCTTCCACATCTTTATAAACGTTCTCTTCCTGAACGCCGATCATCTCCAGAAATTCCTCCAGCAGCGCATGGCGGTCGACAAGTCGCTTGCCCACCTTCTTGCCTTTGCTTGTCAGCACAAGGCCGCGGTATTTCTCATAAATCAAATACTCGTCTTTGTCCAGCTTCTGGATCATTTTCGTTACGGATGAAGGGTGAACCTCCAGCCCTTCCGCGATATCCGAAACGCGGGCGTATCCTTTCTCATCAATCAGCTTATAGATGCGCTCCAAGTAATCTTCCATGCTGGGCGTTGGCATCCTGCTTCCCTCTTTTCCTAAGTTAAACGGCCAGCGGCCGGCACTTTTCACTCTTGTTAATGATACATGTTTCTGCAACTTCTTGGCAAGTCCCGTCAGCTTCCCGCCACGGTTTGCTCATATTTCCATTGCCCCGGGACAGCTGCAGTTATAAATAGACTTAAAAAATCAAAAAATCCGGCGTCATCCGCTGCAGCCAAATCGTAATCCCCGTTAACCGCCCGGTAAATAACAATACCCCCATAAGCACCATCACAGCGCCGCCGGCCTTCATAATCCAGCCTGAATACCGGCTCAGCCTCTTAACGGACCCTACATAAAACGCAAACAGGAAAAAAGGCACGGCAAAACCTGCCGTATAAGCGGTTATAAGCTTCAGCCAGGCAGCGGGTTCGCTTGCAGCCAGCGCAATCACCCCCGCCAATATCGGTCCGACGCACGGAGACCAGCCTGCCGCAAATCCAATTCCCAGCAGAAAAGAGCCCAGATAACCGGCTGCCGAACGTTTCCCCCAGCCCGGTTTCCACTCCTTAAGCAGCAGGGTCGGTTGAACCAGCCCGGACAGAAACAGCCCCATGACGATCATAAGCACGCCGGAAATTTGGCGCAGCAAAACCCTATTATCGTGGAACAAAGCTCCAATGGCCCCCGCCCCATAACCCAGCGAATAGAAAACCACTGAAAATCCGGCGATAAAAACAGCTGTATGCCTAATCACCCTGCTCCGGTTGTCCCGCTCATTTAGCCCGCTCTTCAGCGTATTGAGGGATAACCCTGTTATATAGGAGATAAAAGAAGGATACAGCGGCAGGCAGCAAGGCGAAACAAAAGAAGCAACCCCTGCGGCAAAAGCTGCACCTATGTGAATTTGGTCCATCATCCCATTCCCCTCCTTGATAACCTTGTTGTCCCTTCCTACTACTATATAAATTTTAAGAAAAAAAATGTCCGGGCTCCCAGCCTACCCAGCAGGAAGAAGAAGCGGTCCAGTTCGTTTCTGTCGTCCTAGCGGATAGCGAAGATATTTGGTCCGAGATTTTCCGCCAGAGAGGCATGACTTATGAGGAACCCAAGCTGGTATTGTACAAAGATGCTGTTCAATCGGCTTGCGGGACGGCACAGTCGGCGGTTGGGCCGTTTTAGATTTAAGCTTCTTTAATGGGCTGAAACAAAGGTTCCACGCCCCGGGCGACTTTGCTATGTGACTTATATGGTCGCTCGCCTGGAGCTTCAGGCCGATTATTATCTGGCCGGTGCCTGGGCGCATTACGTACAGGGCAAGAATCTGCTGGAGCAGGGAGATCTGGAGGAAGCGCTGACCGCGGCCAGCGCAGTAGGTGATAATGCGATTCAGCGGCTATGTAGGGCCTGAAAGCTTTACGCATGGAACCTCAGAGCAGAGGAAACGCTGGTTCTATAAAGGCTACGAGAACGGCACGATTGAAGGCGGAAATACTTTTAGTGCCGGCAGCTTATAAACAATAAGCCCGTTTGCAGGAAACGATCATGAAGCGTGCAGGAACGCGCTTTTTGATCGTTTTTTGAGTCTGAGGTTTATAAAGCCAAACGCTTCCTCCCATCCCCCTTCTTTCTCCGTGATAGAGTTTCATTTTGTATGCCTATAACCCAAAACCCATGCAATAGGACTATAAATAACAGTAAAATAGTTTCATTTTTTGACATCAAGACGGATTTTGCTTTACGATAATCTAGTCTATTTCTAAGATAAAAGAGAGAAAAGGAATGGAACAATCAAAATGACAAAGAGAGCTTTCAGGAGGAGAAACTATGTGGGAATGGTTAAAGTACGCCATCTTGGGTCTGGTTCAAGGCTTGACGGAACCGATCCCCGTATCTTCAAGCGGTCATCTGATCATCGCGGAGCATTTGTTCGGGATTCATAGTGAAGGCCTAAGTTTTGAGGTTTTGACCAATACGGCCTCGCTAATCGCCATTGTGTTCATTTACAGGAAAGACCTGGCCAGCTTGATCGCTGCCTTCTTCCGTTATTTGTTTAAGCGAACCGAGCAGGACAAAGACGAATTCAAGCTGGGGGTTTATTTGATTGTGGCCTCGATTCCGGCGGGGGCTATCGGATTTTTATTCAACGACGCTATAGGCGAAACCTTTAAAGGAATGACCACCATCGGCATTGCCCTGCTTATTACGGCTCTGGCTTTGTGGGGAGTCCGCAATCTTCGGGGCAGAAAAAGCGATAAAAACCTCTCGTTCGGCGAAACGTTTATCGTCGGTTTGGCTCAAGCTCTGGCCCTTATTCCCGGTATCAGCCGCTCCGGCGCCACCATCGTGGCTGCGCTGCTGCTGGGCTGGAAGCCGGAGACAGCGCTGCGCTTTTCCTTCTTCCTCTATATCCCGGTAAGTCTGGGAGGCATGCTGCTGGAAGGCAAAGACATGGCTCAGGATCCGCAACTTAGCAGCTTGGCCTTTCCTTACACTGCAGCTTTTATTTGCGCTCTTGTTGCTACTTATTTCTCCATGCGCTGGTTTATGGGGATTATGGCCAAAGGCAATCTTAAAGGGCTTTCGATCTACTGCCTGCTCCTCGGTCTGGCTGTATTGGTGTTCTTATAGTCCTTGTCCTTTCAAGAATGAAAAAAAGAACCTCCCAACGCGAGTTTTCCTTCACGCGGGAGGTTTCTTGATTTATCGTTTTATTTCACAACAGCGCCGTTAGGCATGTTGTCGGGAACAGTGGCCAGCGTCAGCTGATCGCCATGGGAAGCGGCCAGAATCATGCCTTGGGACAGCTCACCGCGCAGCTTCACCGGCTTCAGGTTAACCACTACGATCACCTTGCGTCCTACCAGTTCCTCGGGGCTGTAGAATTTAGCGATGCCGGACACCACCTGGCGCTGCTCAAAACCTAAGTCAAGCTGCAGCTTCAGCAGCTTATCGGCTTTCTTCACCGCCTCTGCGGCCACAACCTGTGCGACCCGCAGCTCCACCTTAGCGAAATCTTCAATGCCGATTTCTTCTTTGAGCTCTACGGCCTCTTCGGCAGTAGACTGAGGGCCTCCGCCAGCTGCCTTCGCTTCTTCCGCAGGCACTCCGCCGGTCATCGACTCGGCGATATAAGCCACTTCCTGCTCGGCATCAAGCCGCGGGAAGATGGGTTCCCCTTGGCCTAAACGCGTGCCCGCCGGAATCAGGCCAAAACTTTTTGCGCTTTCCCAGGAGGTCAATTCCCCAGGCGAAATGCCCAATTGGCTCCAGATTTTGGCCGGTGCCTGCGTGAGGAACGGCTGAAGCAGGATCGAAGCAATCCGCAGCGATTCCATCAAATGCACCATAACGGAGCCAAGCTGCTCTTGTTTGTCGCCCTCCTTCGCCATTACCCATGGCTGGGTTTCATCGATATATTTGTTCGTACGGCTGATAAACTGGCCGATGGAAGCAAGCGCTACCGAGAACTCCATGTTCTCCATAACCTCTTCGACCTTTTCTACCGTCTTCTGTGCCGCTGCGGTCAAAGCTGCGTCGAACTCGGTAGCATTCGGAATATAAGCCGGGGTTACGCCGTCAAAATATTTGCCGACCATCGCTACAGTCCGGTTCAGCAGATTGCCAAGATCGTTGGCCAGATCGGAGTTAACCCGCTCTACGAAGCTCTCCGGCGTAAAGCTGCCGTCCGCGCCAAACGGGACCTCGCGCAGCAGATAATAGCGGGTCGCATCCAGGCCGTAACGGTCAATCAAGGTGTTCGGATCTACGACGTTGCCTTTGGATTTGGACATTTTGCCGCCCTTCATGAGCAGCCAGCCATGGGCAAATACCTTTTTCGGAAGCGGCAGCCCTAAAGCCATCAGCATAATCGGCCAATAAATCGTATGGAACCGGACAATCTCTTTCCCGACCAGATGGACATCCGCCGGCCAATAACGATTATAAAGCTCAGGATTATCCGTGCCGTAGCCAAGAGCTGTAATATAGTTCGACAACGCATCAATCCAAACGTAAACCACATGTTTAGGGTCGCCTTTCACCTTTACGCCCCATTCAAACGTAGTCCGGGAGACGGCCAAGTCTTCCAGGCCCGGTTTGATAAAGTTGTTGATCATTTCGTTCTTACGGGATTCCGGCTGAATGAAACCTGGATTCTCCTCGTAAAACTGTAACAGACGATCAGCATATTTGCTCATCCGGAAGAAATAAGATTCTTCTTTTACCAGCTCAACCGGGTGGCCGCTGTCCGGCGATTTCCCGCCGATGATTTCGCCCTTGTCATTTTTGACCGGCTCGACCAGCTGCGTTTCCGTATAATACGTTTCATCAGGAATGCTGTACCAGCCTTCATATTCCCCTTTGTAGATATCCCCCTGCTGAAGCAGCCGGTCAAAAATATCCTGAACAATCTGTTTGTGTTTCGCATCCGTTGTGCGGATAAAATCATCGTTGGAAATGTCGAGTTTCTTCCAAAGTTCTTTAATGCCGACCACAATGTTGTCTACAAACTGCTGCGGGGTCAGGCCTTTCTCCTGGGCTTTCCGCTCGATCTTCTGACCATGCTCATCGGTCCCCGTCAAATAACGCACGTCAAAACCGCGCAGGCGTTTGTAACGGGCCATAGCGTCACCGGCTACCGTCGTATAAGCATGACCGATATGCAGCTTGTCGCTCGGATAATAAATGGGTGTTGTAATGTAAAAAGTTTTGTTGTCTGTTGCCAAATTTACCACTCCTTCTTGAAATATCCGTTTGCCCGGTGCTCAGCTCGAAAGAAAAAGGCGGCAAACGCAAAAAACTCCCGTCCCGGTTCGGGACGAGAGCCTACTCACGCGTTACCACCCAATTTCCCTGCCGCTTCACAGCCAGCAGGCTTAACAGGTTCAAAGCTGAACCTTCCCTTTAACGCCGGATTCGCGCTTCATCCTTACCGCAGGCATGCGGCTCGAAAGAAGATCCTCCAGGACCATCTTCCAGCGGTTCCCCAGACCGGTTCTCAGCTCCCCCGGCTCTCTGCTGCTGCTTCGCCACTGTACTTATCCGTTCACAGGACAAACTATGTTAGAACTATTATTTCCTAATATATGCAAAGTAAACACCCCTGTCAAGCGTGTTTGCCTTGATTCCCGCCTAGCTGACGGCCTTTCTCGGCCTTCTTGGGAGGAACCAGGTCAATCCCTCCGGGGTGAAAAGGATGACACTTTGCGATACGTTTGGCCGCCAGCCAGCTGCCTTTCAGCGCGCCATGCACTTCAATCGCTTCAAGCGCATAAGCCGAACAGGTCGGATAAAACCGGCAGGTCGGCGGTTTAAGCGGAGAAATGAACTTGCGGTAGACATGGATCGGCACCTGAACAGCTCTCCGGGTGATGGTCATGACATATGCTCCTTCGGTTTGGAACCCGCCTGGCAGTCTTTGCAGTAACCGAAGACCTCGAATTTATGCTTCACGACCTGGAAATGATCGGGAGCATCCGCTAAAGGCATCGGACAGAAAGGGATCGGGTAGGTTTTCTCGCAGCCGAGGCAGATCATATGATGGTGATGATGCTCATCGCTGCAGCTTGCCCGGAACTTGAGGCCGTCTTCAAATACGATTTGCTCCAGCACGCCCATTTCTTCCATAATTCTAAGATTCCGGTATACCGTATCAAAGCTTAGGCCCGAATATTTCTTGCACATAAAATCATAAACGTCTTTAGGCGTCAAATACCCGTCTGTATCCACAAAAAGTTTGGCAAGCGTCCGGCGCTGATCCGTGATCCGCAGACCCTGGCTTGACATCTTCTGAATAATTTCATCTGCTGAAAGCATAGAGGCCACTTCCCCTTCCGGTATTTCCTCATTCCAAAAACTCAGGTCCAATTATACAATGAGACTCCTTGCAAGAGTCGTTCTTCTTTAATAATGCCGCAAATTGACGAAAGCGTCAAACGGCCATCCCGTTACGAAAAAAACGGCGCCTGGTCCAGGACCAAAACGCCGTCTTACGTCTTATCTAAGGAAAGAAAATAAAGAACTGATTATTCCGGCTTCACTTCGGGAAGCGGCTGGAAGAGCAAATTGACGGACAAGTTGCTGCCCGGTGCAGCTGTAAAGACGAAATCAATCGTTTCTTCCCGGTCTCCGGTGCGATACAGCACCGCCGCATCATTTGGAGCATTCAGCACGCCGCTGACCGGTAGGTCGACCATCATACCGTTCACCATAATGCTGCCCACATAAGTACCACCACGCGGGTTAAAGGTGATCAGCGTATGAGGGGCCACCTTGGTCGTTCTAATCTTGTACAGAACCCCAAAATTGCCGGCATTGGTAGACGGTGTATAGAATGGGGTGTCAAATCCGGTCTGGAACGGATCGCTGGCATTGTCTCCGATCAGAAGGCGTTTCGGCTTATCGCCAAGCACCTCGTCATATTGAATACTCCGGGTGGCTTCCGGATAGGTTCCGCGGTTATGAACTCCATCCCGGTCCAGCACACTGAGCTGTGGCAGCGTGTTAAGCGGGTCTTTGGAAGCGTCAATCATGATCACATCAAATTGGACCGGATAGTCGGTATAAATATCCGACAGCAGGGAAATGACTTGACCCGGTTTCATTTTCTGCGCGCTCAGCTCGCTGAAGATAATCTTTTGCTCCCGTGGAGCGATCGTTATATCCTGCTCTGCCGAACGGGTTTGCATGGAAGAGAAATAACGTTTAACGGACAATTTTCCGGTTGCGGTTGCATTTTCATTAGGTCCCGCAAATCCCAGCGTATCAATATACAGGTTGGCTGGAGAATCATTCAGATTCGTAGCCACGACGTACATCTTCACATCTTTGCCAACGGCATTGGCATGGTGGATCATGAAACGGGCCCGGCCGACGGTTGTTTCGCGGTACAGGATGCCTTCACTGTAATTGGTCTCTGGACTGTTGCTGCGGATCAAAGTAACCGGCTCGGTTGTGAACGTATAGTTCACTTTATCCCAGCTTGGCACCTCGCTGCCTTCAAATTGATATTTGTCGCCTACAGGAACAAACAGCTTATTGAAGTCGGATTCGTTATACAGCGTTTCGCCTGAAATGGTGATCGTATGTTCAACCGTAGAAGTCAAACCGTATTTGTTGGTGACTTTAAGCCGAACCGTTTGTGGTCCTGGCGTAAAGAATGCCAGCTTGTTATTTTCCCACACGGCTGAAGTGATGGAATTTTCTTCATCGGTGCTCTGGTCAATGTAGGTGATTTTTTCACCCATTTTATAAGTGTCTTTATCGGTTGTAAAAGCTGCAACCGGCGGGGTATGCGGCTTCTCAACATTGATGGTGACGGAATACCAGTCGCTCCAGTTGCCCGCTGAATCCTGAACCCGGTAACTCACGACGTAAGAACCCGGCGTAGAGAAAATCTCCTGACGCCCTGTCCATTCCTCATTCACAATGGACTGTCCGGCTGGGGCCGTAGACATCGTTTGATAAGTAACCTGTGTTTCTCCCGCGATGATTTCGTTTGGCAGAACCGTGAACTTGGCCGTCGGTTTGGCGGTGACATCCAGCGTGATTAGCTTCGTTTTGGTATCCAGCACATACGGCAGCTTGAGTGCAGCCGTAATTGAGGTGAACGGCACCATAAAGTTGCTGTTCTTGGTGGCATAGGATTTGCCTCTCATCGTAGTGACAACGCCGTTCACTTTATAAGTGTTGCTGTTGAGCTTAAAGCGCATTTCATCGGAGCCGCGGGTAATGACGGTTTCTTTGGTTGCACTATCATAACGGATTGCAAGTCCCACCCGGTTCACCAGCGAACGGATGGCTACATAGGAAACGCCGTCCTTTACCGCCATCGGTTCTGTCGCTTTATATTGAATGCCGTTCTGGTACATAATGTTGCTGTTCAGCAGCAAAATGAGTTTGCCCGGGGAAGCGGCTGAAATCGCTTGAGCCGAATTGGCAGGGGCTCCGGTGCTCGATGGAGGCAATGAGCCTGAAGTCGAAGCCGGAGAACCCGGGTTCTCCGTTGGGGTTCCCGTTGTAGGGCTGCCGGAAGCATCAGCTGGAGCCGAAGGATCGGGCGTAGAAACCGGATCTGCAGGGAGATTGGAATCCGGGCTGCCGGACGGATCCGGTGTAGCGGGCGGGTTAGTCCATTCGTCCGGGTTTGCGGAATCCTGAGCGGATGGATCAGTAGAAGCTGAAGATGCTGAATCCCCCTGCTGATAGGTTTGACCGGTTGCCTGAGTGGAAGCCGCATCGGCCCCAGCATTTGGAAGAATCATGGCCATTTGTGAAGCTGCTAAAATTGTAGAAAGTAAAAGTCTGCGGAATTTCATTATGTGCTCCTTTATCTCTGTATTAAAAACTTGTAAACTCTCGTTCAAAAGTAACATACTATTAAACGCTTTATAAGAGTGAAAGTTGCTAATTGTCCAAAAAAAAATGAAAAAACCGGTAAATCTGACCCCTTTTTGAAAGTCAGACCTCCGGTTTTGCAGGATGAATTTCAGATTTCAAAGCTGGGTTAACCCGCCGCCGATCGGATAAAGTCCCTTTAACGTGACAGGCAGCCTGCCGAACGGCTGCTTCCGCCCTGTCAGCACAGCCGCCACCGCATCCAAGGCATGAGGCCTGTTCTCGTAGGCGCATAGATATGCCTGCACTTCCGGGAACACAAGAAGGTCATAAGGATTTCTAACCGATACCACCGTAATCTGATTTTGTTTCTTCGCCATAAGTCCCTTTACAAGCTGAACCTGCCCTTCAGGAAGCGCACCTTCCGAAGTATAAGTCACCACCACTATCTGGCTGTATGCCTCAGCTTGACGAAGCACGTCCTCCACTTCGGCATCCGTCGCCCTTGTACCGACCTCGGCCAGCCTGATCTCCTTCATATACGGCTTCAAGGCATCGGCCAGCGTATACCGGTATTCGGCCGCTTCATCCACTTCAGTGCGGTGCCTCAGCTCGGGCCATACGATCAGCGTCGGCTGAGCCGGGTCCAGGGGAAGCTGCGGCGGATTCCCTTCGTTCTTTACAAGCGTAATAGACCTGCCCGCGGCCTCTTCGAGCAGCGGAACCGTCTGCTCCGTCGGAAGCAAAGGCATGCCAGGCTCGGCGGGTGGCGTTTGCGTTTGTCCAGTCAATCCCGCTTCGGCAGCCAAACCGCTTTTTAAGGCCAAAATCCGCTGCAAAGAGCGGTCAATTGCCGCTTCAGGCAATCTGCCAGACTTGACTGCAGCCACCACCGCTTTAATAGCCGAAGCCTGTTCCTCCAGCGTATGGCTGACCAGCACCAGGTCCGCTCCCGCTTCAAGAGCCATCACAGCTCCCTCCGCCGCCCCATATTGATCCGCAATCGCCTTCATTTCAAGGCAGTCTGTCACAATGAGCCCTTCAAATCCCAGCTCCTTCCGCAGCAAATCGGTAAGAACAGCGCGGGAAAGCGTCGCCGGTATGCCCTTAGGCTCGAAGGCCGGGAATACGACATGGGCGGTCATAATGGCTTTGACCCCAGCCTGAATCATCCGTTTAAACGGCAGAAGCTCCACTTCATAAAGCCTCTGCTTGTCATGCCCTACTACAGCCAGCCCCAGATGGGAATCAACCTCGGTATCGCCATGCCCTGGAAAATGTTTGGCCGTCGCAATGATCCCGCTGCGCTGAAACCCGCGTACCGCCGCTTCCCCATGCAAGGCTACTTTGTGGGGGTCCTCCGAATAAGACCGGACTCCAATCACCGGATTAAGCGGGTTGTTATTCACATCGACACACGGCGCAAAATTCAGATTAATGCCAAGCCGTTTCAATTCTTCGGCAGACAGCGCCGCAATCGCTTCAGTCAGCGCAGGGTCATCCGCTGCCCCCAAGGACATATTGCCGGGAATCCGGCTGATGCCTTCGTGATCCAGACGCGAAACCATACCACCTTCTTGGTCGATCGCTATCAGCAGCGGCAGACCGCCCGAGCTGTCCATCGCCAGCTTCTGCAAATCGGCCGACAGCTTTGCCAGCTGAGGGGCAGACTCCACATTTCTGCGGAAATAAATAACGCCGCCGATCTGATAATCCTCGATCAAAGCCGTAATCTGCTCATCCGGTGTATAACTGTGGAATCCGCAAATGAACAGCTGACCGATCTTCTGCTCCAAACTCATCGTTTCGTGGTTGAACATACCCGTCTCACTCCTTCATAACGCTGCCTTGAACCCCATGCACCGAAGCCCGGTAATCGGACGGGGTAACCCCGGTGTATTTCTGGAACACCTTCGTAAAATAACGCCGCTCCTGATAACCGAGCCCCTGGCCGATTTGTGTAATGCTGGCTTCGCTGGTCGCCAGCTGTTTCTTCGCTGCCTCCATCCGCTGTCTGGTCACATACTCGACAAAGGTTTCCCCGTAATGGTTCTTGAACAGCAGACAGAAGTAGCTGCAGCTGATCCCCAAATGATCGGCCACCTCTTCAATGCCGAAGTCGCCGCCTAAATGCCGGGCAATATAGTCGCCGGCGACCATCATCAGCTGTTCAGCCGGCTTTCGCGACGAAGCCGGTCCTTTCGGCCGGATCGCCAGCTCGCTTAGCAGATGCATCAAATCTTTTAACCCCAGCGGCTGCTGCAGTTCTTCCCAGACCGCCTCTTCTTCATGATCCTTTAGCAGCTGCAGCTCCCTCATTTCTCTGAGAAGATGAATCAGCATATAATGAAGCATTTTCTCCGCCCGCAGCGCTGCATGTTCATCCAGCAGAGCCAGATAAGTTCTTAGCTCGTCTATGACCTTGCGGACGCCGTTCTCGTCTTCGCCGCGCAAAGCACTGCCGATTTGTTCCAGCCAGCGCCATTGGGATTCCGGGGTTTCCTCCGGTGCCTCAAACAAGCCGGGTTTAAGCTCTTCTCCGTTCAGCAGCCACTCTTCGGAAGGCGTCAGGAGGAGAGAACGCTGAATCCTGTGGTAGACGCCGGACAGCTCGTTCAGCGAGAAAGGCCCCTTCTCTGCGAGAATCCTTACCTCCATATCGCCGGCCGTCCTGGCCAGCCGCTGAAGCTCCGAATAAACCGGATAAAGCACCTCGCGGGTTTTCTGGATGATGGAGTCAGCATCATAGAAAATAAACCATTCCCCTTCGCGAAGCTGAAGGACGGTTTGACCGTCTCCAAAGGGCAGCCGCTCTTTGAGCAGCTTCTTCATCCGGCAGTTAAATCGTCTTCGCTCTTCCCGGGTCCAGAACGTTGAGCTTTTGGCGTACCCCTCCAGGTCGGCAAGCATGACCGAATACCGCGGGTGGGACAGAAATTCTTCTTCTCCGTCCTCATCGGCAAGAAATTGACCACGCCCGGACAGGATTTGGGTGATAAAATGCTCGCTCGCCCAGTTCACCACGGAATTCAACTGGCTGCCGCGTCGGCTGGCTCCGCGTTCTGTCCGGATTTGTCTGGCGATTTTATCCACGGTCTGCTCCAGCATTTCATAATGAATCGGTTTGCTGATATAGTCTTTAACGCCGTAACGGATAGCGGTCCGGGCATATTCGAATTCCTGATAACCGGTCAGCAGCAGGATTTCTGTCCTCATGCCGCGCTCCCGGATTTCCTTGGCTAAAGACAAGCCATCCATGACCGGCATTCGGATATCACTTAATATAATGTCGATCTGCTGTTCTTCGGCAAACTTCAGAGCTTCAGCCCCGTTGCGGGCCATGCCGGCGACTTCCACGCCCAGCTCTTCCCATTTCAGCACTTTAGACAAATTGTTCAGAATCGGATATTCATCATCTACGAGCAGCGCTTTAAGCTTCATGCGGATCACCCAATTCGTATTTTGGTAAAATGCATTGAATCGCTACGCCCATCCCGGGCGTCGTACATATAAACAGGCCGTACTCCTTGCCATACTGCAGCTTGATCCGGTCTGCCACATTCCGCAGCCCGATGCCTCTTCGCTCTTCGCCCGGATAATAGATCTGCATCTGCTGCTCATTGGATTCGGCGTCCATATTCAAATTGGCCAGCAGCTCGGCACCCGTCATGCCCGTGCCGTTGTCTTCCACACGAAGCAGAATTCTGTCTTCTTCCACGCTGCCGGAAATGCGCACTTCCCCTTTATAAGGAATCCCTTCAAAGCCATGCTGGATGCTGTTCTCGACCAAAGGCTGAAGCATCAGCTTGAGCACCTGGTAATTAAGCATTTCCTCGGGAATGTCGATCGTGTAATCAAACAAATCGTCCCAGCGGTATTTCTGAATTTCGAGATAACTCGTCAGGTGCTCCAGCTCCAGCCACAGCGGAATTTCCTCCCGGTCCTGAATGCTGATCCTTAGGATATTGCCGAGTCTGAGCACCATCTCACTAACCTTCCGGCCTTCATTCTGCACGGCAAGACCGTTAATCAGCTCCAGCGTATTAAACAGAAAATGAGGTTTGATCTGAGCCTGCAGCACACGAAGCTCGGCTTTCGCCTTCTGCTGCTGCTCCATCTTCACTTCCTCCAGCAGGCCGCCAATTTTCTCCGTCAAGTTGTTGAATCCCTGCAGAAGCAGCAGCAGCTCATCATGGCCCTTTTCTTCAACCCTGGCGTTCAAATCTCCGTCTTCCACCTTGCGCATAAACCGTACGATGATGCCAATCGTACCGGTAATCCGGTTCATAAAGAAGGTGTTAAACAGCATGGCGGTTAGTATACAAACCCCCAGAATCACCATAAACCAGGCCGCGAAGGTCATAACTTCCTTGGACAAATAATCCCAAGACGTCACGGAGACGAGGCTCCAGGAATAATCCTGCAGATGATAAACCGAAACCACACTTTCCTGGCCGTCAAACCGGGCTTTAAAGCTTTTATAGCCGCCTTTGGCAACCGTTATGTTTTTCCCGGTGTATTCATGGATCGGGTGGCCGTCCAGCTTGTTCTGGTAATCATACAGAATGGTGCCTTCGTCATTGACCAGCAGAAACCTTGTATCTCTTAAATGATTGCGAAGCTGCAAATTTTTAAAAATATCTTCAAACTCCCAGTTCTTCACCTGCACGATCAGAATACCGACATTCTGCAGATAACTCAGTTCCTTAATGAGTCTGATTTGTGTAAAAACCTGCTCCGAACCAGTTAATTCTGGATATTCGTGCGGGGCGATCCACTTGGATTGGCCTTTCAGATTTAAGACTTCCTGATATAACGGCTCCTGCTTGAACTTCTCAAACGGGAGCATCTTGAAATTTTCTTTGTTAAAAATAGAAATGGGTTTATCTTGTGCTCCCTCTTTCAGGTTATAGAGGAAGGCGTAATCGATGGAAGGATGATTATACAGCAGCGACCGAAAGTTGCGC
Organism: Paenibacillus yonginensis; assembly: GCF_001685395.1. Taxonomy (NCBI): domain Bacteria; kingdom Bacillati; phylum Bacillota; class Bacilli; order Caryophanales; family Paenibacillaceae; genus Paenibacillus; species Paenibacillus yonginensis. The sequence goes on from NZ_CP014167.1 coordinate 2,249,243, forward strand.
TGATTAGCGTTGAGGCTGAGCTGATCTTTGGCGGTCAAATTCTGGTTGTCGGGATTGCCTGAATTCAGCGCCATCTGGAATACGCCTTTAGCGATCCCATCATCGGTCACTTTGTCCATTTCCTCGAAAACGCCGGTGATGCTGTAGCTAATCGACTTCAGTGCGTATTCCGCCTGATCGCTGTATTTGGTTTCAATATAATGAAAGATAGCGAAGAAAGTAATGATGCCTACGATAAACAAAGGGATAATGACCAGAGATAAAAAGGCCGTAAAAAGTTTGATGCGCAGATTCATATGTAACTGCTCCCTGTCAAAGCCGTTATCCCTTAACGCTGCCGGCGGTTACCCCTTCAATGATCTTCTCCTGCAGGATCGCATAAATCACAATTACCGGTACCACGGAAAATACAATTCCGGCTGACATCTGCGCGTAATTCATCTGATATTGATCCCGGAATTGAACCATACCTACCGGAAGCGTCCTCAAGTCATCATTGGAAAGGAAGTAGTTGGCCAGCAGGAACTCATTCCAATTCCCCAGAAAATTGACGATAAACACCGTAACCATCGCCGGGACTGTTAAAGGTATTATCATTCTAGCAAAGATACCCCCCGACCTCAATCCATCCATAACCGCGGCCTCTTCGATTTCACTAGGCAGAGAGCGCATGAAAGCCGCTAAAATAATGATCGTAAACGGAATGGCATTCGCTACATAAGGAATAATCAGTGCCCAGTGGGTATCCAGAATGTGCAGCTTTCTGACCAGTGTATAAATCGGCAGCATTAAAGCATTGTTAGGAATCAGCATGCCGACGAGCACCAGTCCAAACAGCGCTGCAGCCACACGTCCATATCTCATTCGAGTTACCGCAAATGCAAACATGGAGCCAAGCAGAATGCTGACGACCGATGATAACACGGAGATATACAAGCTGTTGAAAAAATACGTGCTGATTTTGGCATTCACCCACGCCTCCACATAGTTATGGAAGACCAGCTTGTGGGGGATGCCAAACGGATTGAGCGCTATGGCGTTGTTGTCCGTTTTGACCGAGGAGAACAGCACGAACAAGAACGGAAATAGAATGACGACCAAATACAAAAGCAGAAAGAGATGCGGCAGTCCTTTTTTCCATGTACGGGTCATCAGTATTCAATCCTTTCATTGCGACGGGCAATCAGCAGCTGGTACAAGACCGTTACGATGACCGTAAAGATAAAAATCAGCACCGCGATCGTATTCCCGTAGCCGTATTTGAAGTTGGTAATCGCATATTTGATCATATACGTGGCCATGACTTCCGTTGAGCCGGCCGGTCCGCCTTTGGTCATAACCAGAACGATATCTGCCGCTTTCATGGCGCCGGCAATCGACAGCATAATGACTACGGAAATGATCGGCCGGATCAAAGGCAAGGTAATCCGTACCGCTCTTTGAAAAGCCGACGCTCCGTCGATGGCAGCCGCCTCGTCGAGTTCGCCCGGAATGGACAAAATCGCCGCCAGCACCATCACGATATAAAATCCCGTCCACTGCCAGGCGTTCGTAATCAGGATCGACAGCATCGCATAACGTTCATCGGACAGCCAATAAATCGGCTTGATCCCGAAGGTGCCGAGGATCTGATTCAGCAGCCCGATGTCCGGCTCGTAGATGAAGCCCCACAAAATACCGATGACGGCTGTGGACATAATGGAAGGCAGAAAGACCGTCGTTTTGTATAGCCCCTTGAGCTTTTTGACATGGGCAATCAGCAAAGAGAACAGGATAATCAGCGGAACTTGAATGAAGACGGAGAAGACGATAAACCAGCCATTATTTTGGACCGAAACCCAGAAACGTTTCTGCTCCAAAGCTTTGGTATAATTTTCGAGCCCGGTCCATTTCACATGTGCGGAAACCCCGTTCCAGCTTGTAAAGCTGTAGTAGATGGAAGAGAAGATCGGATAAATAAAAAACATAACAAACAAAATCAGGGCCGGCAGGATAAATAAAAGAAAAATCGTTGGGCTTCTTAGCGCTTTGTTCATGAGGACCTCCACAAGACGTTATCGTTCATCCAAACCAAAGCAAGAATGCGCTTCGCCCGATTTGTCGGCGAAACGCATCCCGGGTCCAGCAGCTTTATTCCGAATCCGCGTTGGCTTCTTCCTGCACGGCTTGAAGTTCTTTGCCCATCTGTTCAGGTGTTGTCTGTTTGCCGATCAGCTTCTGAATCTGGATGTTGCTGATTTCGGTCGTTACATCCCCTTGAACGAGCGAGTCAAACGCAGGGAAAGAAGATTTCGAATTATTCAGCACATTGACGATTTCTTTCATCAGATCGTCCGTAATATTAGCCGAAAGCACGTCTTCGCTCAGCTTCATCGCTGGAAGCACACCGTCCTCAACCAGACCGCGGATCTGCATTTCTTCGTTGTACATGTATTTGATGAACAGCTTAACGGCCTGCAGCTTTCTTGGGTCCTTCTCTACTGCGGCCGAGAAGCCGTAACCGTTGTTGACGTCACGCATCAGCGCCGTTTGGTCGCCTACACCGCCGTCAACCGGAGGAAGGTTAAAGAACCCGACTTTGCCGATCAACCCCTCGCCGGATTGACCTTCTTTGAATACGGAGGATTTCCAGGTGCCGTCATACATTAGAACAGCTTCACCGCTGGTGAATTGGGTCGTATACTCTGCATATTCAAAGCCAAGCTCGCCTTTCTTGAAGTAACCTTTATCTTCCCACTCCTGATATTTCGCAAAAGCCTTCACCACATTTGGATCTGACCATTTCGCTTCACCGGTGACAAATTTCTGGGTCACGTCAGGTCCTGCATATCTCGCCCAAAGATGGTTGGCCAGCATAAGCGGCACCCAGCCGGCTTTGGACGCAGCGGCCATCGGCACTTTGCCGTCCGCTTTGATTTTGGCCAGCAGGTCTTCCAGTTCGGCCCAAGTGGTTGGAACTTTCAGGCCCTTCTCTTCGAAATAAGCTTTATTGTAGAAAAATCCTTCGCCCGAGCCGCCGATCGGCAAACCGTAGACGTTGCCTTCATAAGTGAAGGGCTCTAAAGAAGAAAAGCTGTCCGACAGGCCAAGCTCATCCAGTATCGGACTTAAATTGAGCAGCATGCCTTCTTTGGCGTAGACCTGGGAGTCCGGACTTCCAAACAAATCAAAAATATCCGGCGGGTTGCCCGCAGCCATCTCGCCGCGGAGCTTCTCTTTGCGGTTAACGTCCGACTCGACCCCGTCCAGTTTGATCGTGAGGCCAGGGACATCGGCTTCTACTTTCTTAACGACATCATTCAGGATCGCAAGACGTTTCTGTTTGTCGGCTCCCACCTGGGTATGACGCAAAGTCAGTTCGAATGGAGAGGTGTCCGTGGTGGATTCGCTAGGTGTGTTTGAGGCATCATTTGAGGCATTGCCTGCAGCCGAATTGTTGTTGTTGCCGTTGCCGCTGCCGCAGGCAGACAGCAGAGTCGTGGCTGCGATGAACAGCGTAAGTAACAGGACCATGCTTTTCTTCATCTTCCAAAATCCCCCCGAATGATCGATTTGTTTTACAATCTTATTATAGATTTAGGCCATCAGCCCCAGAAAGGAGGATATTTTTCTAATCGGGGGATAATATCATCCAAAATAACAAAAGAAAGCGGTTCAACTTCACATGTTCTGTGAGTTGACCGCTTTTTGCGTCACAATCTATGACATGAATCTATCAGGAGGTTAAACCCATGACGGCTTTGTCCGCCGCTATTTCTTTCATCCCCTGCTCCACCAGTTGGTAGGCTCTCGTTACTTCTTCAGGAGTAGGACTAGGCACTCCTTCCAGCGGATAAGCCCATTTCAAGGCTTCCCATTTGTAGATGCCCATTTGATGATACGGCAAAATCTCGAATTTCTCCACGGCGTTCAGCCCGCCGATAAAACGTCCAAGCTCAAGCAAATCCTCTTCATCCGTATTGATTCCAGGGACAAGCACGTGCCGGATCCACATGGGACGGTTATGATCCGACAGCCATTTGGCCATCGCCAGCATCTTATCATTAGGTTTGCCTGTCAGCTTGATGTGCTTCTCATTATCGATATGCTTCAAATCCAGAAGCACCAGATCTGTAACATCCAGCAAACCCTTGATTTTATCCCCTTCGTTATAACCGTTTGTATCCAAGGTAGTGTGAAGGTTCCAGCGTTCCTTCACGGCACGGAACAAATCAGCCACGAAATGGGCCTGCAGCGTCGCTTCGCCGCCGGATACCGTAAGTCCCCCGCCGGAGGTGCGGTAATAACTAATGTAAGGCTCAATTTCGGCCAGCACTTCCTCCAGCGTCATATCCTTGCCGCCTTCCAGATTCCAGGTGTCCGGATTATGACAATACTGGCATTTCAGCAGACAGCCCTGCATAAAGAGTACGAAACGAATTCCGGGGCCGTCGACCGTTCCGAAGGTTTCTAATGAATGTATGTGCCCTTTGATCATGTTACGTCATCCTTTCTGCAGGGACTGCAGGGAATTGTTTATTTCTTACATGCCTTCATGGAACGTTCTGTTGACTACATCCAGCTGCTGCTCGCGGGTCAGCTTGATAAAGTTAACCGCATAACCGGATACGCGGATGGTCAATTGCGGATAGTTCTCTGGATGGTCCATCGCATCCAGCAGCTGTTCGCGGTCGAACACGTTGACGTTCAGGTGATGCGCGTCGCTGCCAAAGTAGCCGTCCATCATTGCTACCAGGTTGTTTTTACGTGATTCCACTTCTTTACCCAGCGCTTTAGGGACGATTGAGAACGTGTTGGAAATACCGTCAAGGCTGTGTTCGTAAGGCAGTTTGGCTACCGAACTCAAGGAAGCGAGAGCACCTTTCTTGTCACGGCCATGCATAGGGTTTGCGCCCGGTGCAAATGGTTCGCCAGCCTTGCGGCCATCAGGTGTTGTACCTGTCTTCTTACCGTACACCACGTTGGAGGTGATGGTCAGAATCGATTGGGTTGGCAAAGCGTTGCGGTACGTTTTATGCTTGCGAATCATGCTCATAAAGGTTTCTACCAGGTTGACCGCAATGCTGTCGACACGATCGTCGTTGTTGCCGTAGCAAGGGAAGTCGCCTTCGATTTCAAAGTCGACTGCGATGCCGTTTTCGTTTCGGATCGGTTTAACTTTAGCATATTTGATAGCGCTCAAGGAATCGGCTACAACCGACAGACCGGCGATGCCGCAAGCCATGGTGCGGAGGATGTCGCGATCATGCAGCGCCATTTCGATCCGTTCGTAAGCGTATTTGTCATGCATGTAGTGGATCACGTTCAGCGTGTTCACATACAGTTTGGACAGCCATTCCATCATTGGAATTAACCGTTTCATCACTTCGTCGTAGTCCAGATATTCGGAAGTGATGGCTGGGAATTCCGGTGCGATCTGCGTGCCGTATCTTTCATCTTTACCGCCGTTGATGGCGTACAGCAAAGCTTTGGCCAGGTTGGCGCGTGCACCGAAGAATTGCATTTGTTTGCCGATGCGCATAGCGGATACGCAGCAGGCGATACCGTAATCATCGCCGTAGATCGGACGCATCAGATCGTCATTTTCGTATTGGATCGAGCTGGTTTCGATGGAAACCTTAGCGCAATATTTTTTAAATGCATCAGGCAGTTTGTCGGACCAGAGAACGGTCAGGTTTGGCTCCGGTGCAGGTCCCAGGTTGTACAGGGTATGCAGGAAGCGGAAGCTGTTCTTGGTGACTTTGGTTGTTCCGTTTACAGACATGCCGCCGATGGATTCCGTTACCCAGGTAGGGTCGCCGCTGTAAAGCTCGTTATATTCAGGCGTTCTGAGGAACTTCACGATCCGCAGCTTCATGACGAAATGGTCAACCAGTTCCTGAGCTTGTTCTTCTGTCAGCGTGCCTTCGGCAAGGTCACGTTCGATATAAGTGTCAAGGAACGAGGATACACGGCCAAGAGACATTGCCGCGCCGTCCTGCTCTTTAACGGCTGCCAAATAACCGAAATACAGCCATTGGAAAGCTTCTTTAGCATTGTTGGCCGGTCTGGAGATGTCAAAGCCGTACATTTCGCCGAGCTGTTTCAATTCGCCCAAAGCGCGGATTTGTTCGGACAGCTCTTCACGGAGACGAATCACGTCGACGTCCATAACATCTACTTCCATATCTTTCAGTTCTTCTTGTTTCTGTTTGATCAGGAAGTCTACCCCGTACAAAGCTACGCGGCGGTAGTCGCCGATAATGCGGCCGCGGCCGTAAGCGTCAGGCAAACCGGTGATGATACCAGTATGACGGGCATTTCTCATTTCTGCCGTATAAGCATCAAATACCCCTTGGTTATGAGTTTTGCGAACGTTCGTGTACAGATCTACGATTTCTGGCGGAAGGTCAAAGCCGTAAGCTTTACAAGCCGTAATGACCATCCGGATGCCGCCATTAGGGCGAATCGTACGTTGGAACGGAGCAGAGCCCTGCACACCTACGATTTGCTCTTTGTCTTTATCCAGAAATCCGGGAGCATGGGAAGTGATCGTCGAAGGCGTGTTAACGTCTACGTCCAGCACACCGCCTGCTTCTCTTTCTTTCTTGGACAGGTCGGACACGATTTCCCACAAAGCTTTGGTATTAGCCGTTGCGCCCTGCAGGAAGGATTCGTTTCCTTCATAAGGTTTGATGTTGGTATCGATGAAATTGGCCGTATTGACCTCTCTCATCCATTTGCCCGGTTTAAAGCCTCTCCAGGCATTCTGCGTTGCTGCTGTTTCTTTTTCAATCACCGACATTTGTAATCCCTCCATTTATATAGTTTGGAGTACGAAGGCTTGAAGGTTATCCTCCGCCTCGAGATCCCTAAAATTTGTGATAGATTTCACAATTCAGAATCTGATGAGGCCAGTTCAAGGTTATCTTCAGCTGCCCCATCACTTTCGCTTCGGGATCTTTTATGGTTTCATCATAGCTTATCCCCGGTAAAAGGGATGTGACAAACATCACAATTGCGGTGATGTTTGTCACTTTTTTCACAAAGTTATGGAGTTCAGATCCCTGTCTTATCCCTTATTTCATCCATTTACTCTTCGAAACGTCCGTAGAAGGCGTCTCTGTATACCTCGGCAAGCTCGGTGACCAGCGGCAGCTTAGGATTGGCGGTTGTGCATTGATCCTCGAAGGCGCGGTCTGCAAGATAATCTACATTCGATTCAAAATCTTTTGGATCAAATCCGAGCGCCTGGAACGACTCCGGAATGCCCAGCTTTTTGTTCAGGTCGCGGATCGCGTTGATCAGGCTCTTCACGCCTTCTTCTGTGGTGCGTGCGGGCAGTCCCAGGATGCGGGCGATTTCGGCATAACGCTGGTCGGCTACGAAGTTAGTGTACTTAGGCCAAGCCGCAAATTTCGTAGGTTTCTTCGCGTTATAGCGGATGACGTGCGGCAGCAGGATCGCGTTGGTACGTCCGTGAGCGGTATGATATTGACCGCCCCATTTATGCGCCAAGCTGTGGTTGATGCCCAGGAACGCATTCGCAAAAGCCATACCGGCCAGAGTCGAAGCGTTGTGCATTTTCTCGCGGGCGAGTTTGTCGCCGGTCAAAGCCGATTTCTCGAGATATTGGAACACCAGCTGAATCGCTTTAATCGCCAGGCCGTCCGTATAATCGTTTGCCATAACGGATACATAAGCTTCGATACCATGAGTCAGCACGTCCATGCCGGTATCGGCAACGGCTACTTTAGGCAGGCTGTAGACGAATTCAGGGTCGATGATCGCAACGTCCGGCGTCAGCTCGTAATCGGCCAAAGGATATTTGGTGTTGCCGACTTCTTTATTAGTAATAACTGCAAACGGCGTAACTTCGGAACCTGTACCGGATGTTGTCGGGATCGCTACGAATTTTGCTTTTTGACCCAAGCTAGGGTATTTGTAGGTCCGTTTGCGGATATCCATGAATTTCTGTTTCAGGTTGTGGAAATCGGTGTCCGGATATTCATAGAACAGCCACATGCCTTTGGCGGCATCCATCGGCGAACCGCCGCCTAGAGCGATGATGCAGTCCGGCTGGAATTTCGCCATCATTTCAGTACCGCGGGCAACGGTCGTAGTCGATGGATCCGGTTCAACGTCGGAGAACACTTCGATCGCTACAGGCGTTTGGCGCTGACGGAGGTAATGCTCCAATCTTTCCACATATCCCAGCTTCACCATCATCGGGTCGGTAACGATCATGACACGGTTAATGTCCGGCATTTTGGCCAGGTACTGGGTTGCGCCTTTTTCAAAATAGATTTTGGAAGGTACTTTAAACCACTGCATATTCACGGTACGATGGTTCACCCTTTTCACGTTAATCAGGTTGACGGCGGTCACGTTCGAAGAAGTGGAGTTGCGTCCGTAAGAGCCGCAGCCCAGCGTCAGCGACGGCAGGTTCGTGTTGTAGATGTCGCCGATGCCGCCCTGCGAAGAAGGCTGGTTCACCAGGATCCGGCAGGTTGGCAGACGGTCCGAAAATTTCTGGATGATTTCATCGTTGTTCGAATGAATAACCGACGAATGTCCCATGCCGCCGAAGTGTACAACCTGTTCCGCAAGGTCGATGCCTTGTTCAGCGGTTTTTACTTTGTAGCAGGCCAGTACAGGGCTGAGCTTCTCCGCAGACAGCGGGAATTTAGGACCTACGCCGTCAATTTCGGCGACAAGGATTTTGGTTCCGGCCGGCACCTGAATGCCGCACATTTCCGCAATTTTAACGGCTGGCTGTCCGACGATGGCCGGATTAACGGCGCATTTTTCGGCGACAATAGCTCCGGCCGTCAGCTTGGCGGCTTCTTCCTTGTTGACGAAATAGCAGCCGTTGGCGATCATTTTTTTCTTCACTTGGTCAAAAATAGGCTCTTCAATAATAACCGCTTGTTCGGAAGCACAGATCATGCCGTTGTCGAACGTTTTGGACAGGATCAAATCATTAACCGCTTGATCCAAATCAGCGCTTTTCTCAATGAAGCAAGGCACGTTGCCGGGACCTACGCCGAGAGCCGGTTTGCCGCAGCTGTAAGCTGCTTTCACCATGGCGGAACCGCCGGTGGCGAGAATGCAGGCTACATCAGGATGATTCATCAAAGCGTTGGTTCGGTCCATGGAAGGCTGTTCGATCCATTGGATGCAATCGGCGGGAGCGCCGTGTTTCACAGCGGCTTCCAGCAGAATTTTAGCGGCTTCGCGGCTGCATTCCTGTGCGGAAGGGTGGAAGCCGAAGATAATCGGGTTGCGTGTCTTAATGGCGATCAAAGATTTGAAGATCGTCGTGGAAGTCGGATTCGTCACCGGCGTAATCCCCATAATAATGCCGACCGGTTCAGCGATCTTCTGGAAGCTTTCGTAAGGATTGTCTTCAATCACGCCGACCGTCTTGCCATATTTGATGCTGTTCCAGATGTATTCGGTAGCGAACATGTTTTTAATAATTTTGTCCTCGTATACCCCGCGGCCCGTTTCTTCAACGGCTTTCTTGGCGAGGTACATGTGTTTGTCGAGCCCGGCCAGAGCCATCGCCTGCACAATGTCGTCGATTTGCTGCTGATCCATGCTCATGAAAGCCTCTGAAGCTTTTTTCGCTTTGTCGATCAAACCTTGGATGTACTCCTGTGCAGGCTGTACGGCCTGCTTTACATTTGAAGCTGCTTCATTTTTTACGGCCATCTCTCTCATCCTCCTGATAGTTGAAAAAGTTTAATAGGTCGGGCGGAGCAGCCCGGCGGCCTTGCTGTTGCCTCAACGAGACTTTGTAACACTTTGTTACAAAGTCTGCCGCGCCGAATCGCCTTACCGTTCTTCTTTACGGATTTATCATAGCACAGCCATTTTAACTTGTGTAGTGAATTTTTTCACAAAGTTTGTCTGTTTTGAAAATTTGTTTTCGCTCTAGTTTCAATTTCTTGCAATACAGCGTTCATTTATTATTCCCATTTTCCCTGTTTCCAAATGCTGGTTCCCCTCTTTTAAGTGAAAATAGTCACAATGTTTAAAATTTCGCCACTTTTTAGGCTTCAAAAAGCCCCAAATTACAGATAATACACGTTATAATTAATTTAAAAATTTGAGAAAAATTTGGAGTACAAAGGGGAAACCAAAAATGAGCGAGCAAATGAACGGCGTTGAAACCCAAGGGAATACAAGTTGTTTTTCGGAACAGAATTTCAATCGACTGCTTGTCATCATGAAAGACAAAAATTACGCCGAAGGTTCCCATCTGTTCTGGGAAGGCGATGTGTCGGACAAATTGTTCTACATCAAACGCGGACGCGTTAAAATGACCAAATCGACGGATGAAGGCAAAGAACTCATTCTATATATGTACGGACGCGGGGACCTGATCGGCCAGGCCGATCCGTTCTTCAGCTCGAAGCACAGCTTTACGGCGGAAGTCATTGAAGACTGCGAGGTCGGCATCGTGGAAAATAAGGATCTTGAAATCCTCATCTGTCAGCACTGCGATTTCGCGATCGACTTCATGAAATGGATGGGCATTCACCACCGCCTGACCCAAACCAAATTCAGAGACTTGATGATGTACGGCAAACCGGGCGCGCTCTGCTCGACGCTGATCCGGCTTAGCAATACTTACGGCGAACAGCACGGCGACACGATCCTCATTAATAAAAAGATTACGCATACCGATCTTTCGAACATGATCGGCGCTACACGCGAAAGCGTCAACCGGATGCTGAGCGACCTGCGCAAGAAGGACGCGCTTGAATACGAAAACGGCATGATCGTCATTAAAGATCTCGTTATGCTCCAGGACATCTGCCACTGCGAGCTGTGCCCGAATGAAATTTGCCGGATCTGATCCCTTTTCAGCTGCCTTTGCGAGCTCACTTCAGCCCCTGCAAATCTAAAAGCTCTGCCCGTTAGCAGCGGACAGAGCTTTTTAATTTACGCTCGACTTACTAATGTTTGGTGTCGCTTGGTTGTTCCAGAACCGAATACATTGCAGCAGCTTGCCTTAAATCTGACTCAGCACAACCTCAAGTTTGTCGCTGGGCTGAAGCGGGATATCCAGACCGCTTTGCAGCAGTTTTTTGTTGTTCAGCTTGACGACCCACTGTTCGTTCACATTGCCGGTATAACCATTAACAGACGTCACAAGACGGCTCCCGTCATTGAGCTGAATCAAACCGCATTGCATGAGAACGCTTCTAACCGTCAGATTCGCCTGGTAGATATTCACAAAGTAATACTGCATGCTCGGCTTGGACAATCCGCCGGAAATATTGAGTACCACAGGGGTAAGTGACGAGGCGGTTGCTCCGTCCTTCCCTTTCAGATATACCAGCACTTCGTCGCCGCTATGCATCGTCTTGCCCCAGGAAGAGGCCTCTGCTTCGGCACCATTCACTTTAACCGCCCAGGATAATCCGTTATCCAGCGATATATCGCCGACGGAGACAATGCCGTCTTGCTCATCATTTAACACAATAATTCCACTGCTCCGAAGGACTTCTCTCAGGTCAGGTTTCTTCAGCTCATCCACCGGGAAGGTCCGGGTAATATCCGGAATCAGCCTTTCACCGTCAATTCGCAGCCTGATCTTATTGTCAAGCGGCATGACAGAAGGCTGCGGTTCTGCAGAAGGCCGCGAGGAACAGGCAGCCGAGAATAATAACACCGAGCATGCCAATAACCCTAAAAGAAGGCGGCCGATCCAGCTTGTCCAGCTCACCTTTCCTCCCCCTCTCTTGGTATGGTTCCTCCTTTAAGCATACCGGACATCTCCGTCCGTTTCAAACGCCTACCTTCAAAAGAGCGTCCCACTGGGGACGCCCTGCCTTCTATACCTTCCCAAAATCCCGGCTTCCGTCAAACATTCTGTTCATCCAGATCATAAAGGCTGCGGACAGATTGAAATCATTATCGCTAAGCAAAAAACAAATGCCGCAATCCGCGTACCGGATCCGGCATTTGCTTATTCATCATTTACTGTTCTATCCCTACCCGTTTCTTGAATGGCCGCCTGTGTTGAAACTCTTGTTAATAAGGCTATGCTTGCTTGATCCACTTTTACTCGATCCAATCTTCCGCCCAAGACTGAATTTGATCCATTACAGGGCGGAGCGCCTTCCCCTTTTCGGTCAGCTCATATTCAATCCTAACCGGTGTTTCCGGATAGACGTGCCGGGTCAAAATCCCTTCGCACTCCAGATCCTTCATCCGTTCAGACAGCATTTTATCGCTCATCGACGGGATCAGATTCGAAATATCTTTAAAGCGTTTGGGACCACTCATCAAAGTTCGAATAATCAATCCGTTCCACCGTTTCCCCAGGAAAGAAAATGCGGTTTCAAAGCGGGGGCACATGCTGAAATCCTTATCTGCCATTGCTTATCACCTCTTTAATGATCCGGAGCAGATGGTTCCGGATTTTGCTTACATTAAGTTAGTACATATCATTTTAACATAGTTTTAACGATTTGAAAACGGGCTATTCATGGAATCTTCATTTTTCGGGAAAAAGGGTAACTTGGTTATCCTGCCTCCCCTAAAAACAGAGAAGCAATCCTTAAACGAACCGTTCAGGATTGCTTCTCTTTCTCTTTTTGAGCTGTCAGGCGAATCAGTTGTTTACAGCCACCACATATCGGCAGCGGAGTCCTCAATCAGCACCTGCTTCAGGTTGCCGACCGCTTTGGTAAAGCCTTCTTCTACGGACATGAGGCCGTCTTCATGCTCGATGCTGACCACATAATCGTAACCAACGAGACGCAGCGCGCTGATGATGTCCGCCCAGGTCTTGAGGTCATGGCCATAACCCACGGTGCGGAACTGCCAGGCGCGGTCCATCATTTTGTCATAGGTCTGCATATCGGTAATGCCCCATTTGTTGACGTTCACCGGATCAATGGTGGTGTCCTTCGCATGGAAATGGTGGATCGCGTTTTCATGGCCCAAAATTTTGACCGCCTCGACCGGATCAATTCCCTGCCACCACATATGGCTTGGGTCCAGGTTTGCACCGACTACTTCGCCTGCCGCTTCACGCAGCTTCAGAAGTGTTCCCGGCGTATGTACCGAGAAACCACCATGCAGCTCCAAACCGATCTTCACATGATGTTCGGCAGCAAATTTTCCCCACTCTGTCCAATAAGGGATCACTTTGTTCTCCCACTGCCATTTCAGAATGTCCTGGTAATCGTTTGGCCAAGGAGCTACCGGCCAGTTTGGATATTTTGCGTCTTCATGATCTCCCGGACACCCAGAGAAGGTATTGACTACCGGCACTTCAAGCTGCTCCGCCAGCAGGACGCTTTTGACGAAATCGTCATGATCCGCCTGGGCCAGCGCTTTTTGCGGGTGAAGCGGATTGCCGTGGCAGCTGAGTGCGCTGATTGTCAAGCCGCGGGATTGAACCGCCCGCTTGAACTCGGTAAGCTTGGTTTTATTTTCGAGCAGCTCTTCAGGTTTGCAATGGGCATTGCCCGGATTGCCACCTGTACCGATTTCTACGGCCTGGATGCCTTTTGAGGCCACATAGTCAAGCGCTTCCTCGAGAGGACGTCCACCAAACAGAACCATAAAAATGCCTAATTTCACACCAATTCCTCCTTGAACCCTTAATATGGAATACTAATCTTTATTATAGACATGCTTTCTAGGCAACAGCTGCAAAACTTCCATTTCCGGCTTATTTCAGCGTGTTAGCGTATTAGGATTGATCAGTCAAAATAAACCGCTTTGCCGGTTTTGGCCGACTCATAGATCGCTTCTAGGATTTGCGTAACCACAAAGGCTTGCTCCGGCTTCACGAGCGGCTCCTTGTCTTCCAGAATCGCCTGCACCCAGGCTTTGGCTTCACGATAAGCGTCGGTCTCTTCTTCGCCGGAGAAAAAGGCTACGCCGCCGGAGCTGAGGTCGATTTGCGTATCATAAAGACGGCTATTCTTCTCGCCATTGATGCGCAGGCCATTTTTCATATCAGCTCCGCCTTCAGTTCCGCACAGCAGCGTTTTGGCTTCGCCGGTTTCAACTACGTTCAGGGCCCAGCTGGATTCCAGAATGATCGTGGCGCCGTTCTTCATCGTAATGTAACCGAACGCAGAGTCCTCAACCTTGAACTCGGCAGGATCCCAGGAGCCGAATGCGTTCGCTGCATTCTCGCGATGTCCCAGCTTGTGGAAGACGGAACCCATTACGCTCTTAGGCTCGTAGTTATCCATCAGCCACAAGGTCAGATCCAGCGCGTGTGTGCCGATATCGATCAACGGGCCGCCGCCTTGCTTCTCTTCATCCAGGAATACGCCCCAGGTTGGAACCGCGCGGCGGCGGATCGCCAATGCTTTGCCCAGGTAAATATCGCCCAGTTCGCCTTGCTCGCACAATTCTTTCAAATATAAGCTGTCATTGCGGAAGCGGTTCTGGTAGGCGATGCTCAGCTTCTTGCCGGTCCGTTTGGCAGCTTCCAGCATGGCACGGGCCTGCTCCGACGTTTTGGCCATCGGCTTCTCGCACATGACATGGTTGCCTGCTTCAAGCGCAGCTACCGTAATTTCGGAGTGTGAATCGTTTGGCGTACAGACATGCACGACATCAATGTCGCTGTTTGCCAGCAGCTCGCGGTAATCGGTAAAGACTTTAGCGTCCTGCGTGCCGTATTCCTTGGCCGCTTTGCGGGCGCGTTCTTCAACGATATCGCAGAATGCGACCAAATCCACTTCAGGTTGTTTAGCCAGGCTCGGAAGATGTTTGCCATTGGCAATTCCTCCGCAGCCGATAATCGCTACTTTCAGTTGTTTAGACATTCAATTTTCCTCCCTGAGACACATAGTTTTTAACCCAGTCCATGCTGGTTGTAATACAGTTGATTGCACCGTTCGCCGTATAATCCTGCTCCACGATCAGCCATTCAACACCGGCTTCGATGGCGGCGTCCGCTATGCGTTTAATATCCAGCTGTCCTGCGCCCAGCTCGACTGTTTCCGGCGAGCCGTCTTCTTTCTTTTTCACGTCTTTCAGATGCAGAAGCGGCATGCGGCCTTTGTATTTCTCAATGTAAGCGACGGCGTCAAAGCCGGCAAACTCGACCCAGCAGGAGTCCAGTTCGACTTCTAGCAGCGAAGCAGGCACCGTTTCAAAAATCGTATCCAGCACGGTTTCGCCATTCAGCTTCTGGGTCAGCTCAAAATCATGGTTATGGTACATCAAAGTGATGCCTTTAGCCGCGCAGGCTTCAGCTATACGCTGGATGTCGGCAATGATCTCTTCCCAGCGGCCGCGGTCCTCTTCGGCGACGTAAGGGACAATCAGCTTGTTGTTGCCGATAAACTGGTTGATTTCAATCTGTTCATCCAGATGATTCAGCAGCAGATCCAGCGAAGTGTGTGCGCCGACAGCCGTCAGCCCGTTTTCTTCAAGCAGCGCTTTCACCTGCTCTTTGGTTCTGCCGTAGAAGCCGGCAAACTCGACGCCTTGGTATCCCAGTTCCGCTACTTTGCGGAGCGTTCCTTCAAAATCCTGTTCCATTTGTTCGCGAACCGTATACAATTGCAGGGCTATTTTGGCCATGTCGATTCTCCTCTTCCTCAATTTAGATTCATCGGTTTCAATTCATTGTTCGGGGTCCTATGTTCATTGATCGCTAGGGAGCCAGAGCCGCGCTCAGCTCTGCGGCGCTTTCAAGCGCAATGTGCCGGCCTTCCTGGGACGATCTGCCGAAGGCATGCATCGCTTCCAGCACGTGATAAGCTACCAGCCCGGACGCACGCGGGTTGCGGCCTTCGGATATCGCATCGGCCATATCTTCAAGACCTCTGCCCCGCTCATTGCCATGGCTTTCGAATACGGGCGGGAGAACCGTCCATTCCTCGCTGCCGACTTTCCGAAGCTTAACTTCGCCTTCAAAATAGTTCGGGTCCGGCAGACGCAGGGTTCCTTCCGTTCCGTAAATCTCAATCCACGGGAGCGTGCTGCCGCCACGGATGTCAAAGCTGGTCACGAGTGTGCCGATTACGCCGCTGGCAAAATCCAGCGTACCGCTGTAATGCGTCGGGGTCTGAACCGGGATCGGCTTGCCCGCGTCCGGACCGGAGCCGACCTTCCGCTCCGGAATCTGGCTGCCTGCCGAGCCGCTGATCCGGGCAATCGGCCCGAGCAGCTGGATCAGTGCGGTCAAATAATAGGGTCCCATGTCAAACATCGGTCCGCCACCGGCAGCGTAGAAAAAGGCGGGGTTCGGATGCCAGCCTTCCGGTCCGGCTCCCATCATAAAGGCGGTCGCCGCAACAGGCCGTCCAATCGCCCCGTCAAGCAATGCCTGGCGGGCAGTCTCAAGGCCGGAACCCATAAAGGTATCCGGGGCTGAACCGACCACGAGCCCTTTTCTGGCCGCCAGCTCCAGCATTTTCTTTCCATCGGAAAGAGAAATGGCGAGCGGTTTCTCCGTATATACGTGCTTTCCATGTTCGAGCGCAGCCAGACTGACTGCCGCATGGGAAGCGGGAATGGTCAAGTTCAGAATGGCGTCTACATCGCTTTCCAGCATTTCTTCAACGGTGTATACGCTTTCAACATCAAACTGCTTGGCCCTCTCCTGCGCCTTCTCAGGCAGCATGTCCGAACAAGCTACCAACGCCACCTTGGAGCTGTTCTTCAGATAAGTAAAATATGCGGGACTGATATTGCCGCAGCCAATAACGCCAACCTTCAACGGGGTCACGGAATCACTCCTTGAGCTGTTCAATTTAGCAGCCAATTTCTTCATCCTTAAGGAGTCGGCTTGCTTGGTTGCGCTTCCTTAAGTTAGCTTTATAGTAATATGATTCGAATTAAAGTAAAATGAATAATATGATTCAAACATGAACAATCTGGTCATTATTTTATTTTTGAATGAAGCAGGAGGATGCAGCAGCATGGTCGCCGAAGAGCACCTGGTTATTCTGGCGGCGGGTTATTCCGTTCACCGCAAAGCTTATGGCTCCAACGATGCCAACGGCCCGGATCATTATTTAATCCGGCTGCAAACCGAAGGCAAAGCGCGCACGCGTATCGGCAGCGAACTCGTGGATGTTGAAATGGGAGATGTGCTTCTCTTCTCTCCAAGAGAGCCTTATGAATTATATATCGATTCCGCGGCCCAGTCTAAAACCTCTTCCATTTTGAGCGGAGATTACTATATCTTCACTGACGGAAGCTGGATCCGGAATTGGTGGGCAGCCAAAAGCAGGCCCAACAAAATTCGCATGCCGATGACCGACGCTTTTATCAACCTGTTCCGGCAGATATCGCTGGAGCAGCAACGGGTTTCGAGGCTCAAAGATGAGATTGCAGCCCATTACATCAAGATTTTATGTCTGGAAATTGATCGCCAGCTGGAGGAGCAGCCCCGGGACGGGCAGCGCTCTTATCTGGCTTATCAGCTCAAACATTTTGTGGAGGAGAACGCCGCTACCAGCTTCCGTCTGGAAGACGCCGCTGCCCACGTCGGCATCAGCGTGTCCAGGGCGGTGCATCTGTTCAAAGCCACCTTCGGGCAGAGCATCATCCAGTATGCAACCGATATTCGGCTGAACATGGCCCGGGAACGCATTATTTTCAGCCCGCTGTCGCTGGAGCATGTGGCGGAGAGCTCCGGTTTTCCAAGCTACAACTACTTCCACAAAGTATTCCGGTCCAAATTCGGCATGTCTCCCAAGCAGTTTCGTCTGGCCAGCCGGGAGAACACCAAATAACTGAATAACCCCGAGGGACGTCCGCTTCAACAGCAGACTCCCGCAGCACAAAAAGGATGAAGCCGCGCCTAGGCGCTTGCTCCATCCTTTTTTCGCTTCAGAGCCTTGTTTCAGGATAAGGATTTCTCGGAGGTCTGACTTTTACGTTTCGCTTTTGTCATCAGCCCCAGACCAACTACGGCAATAATAACGAGTGCCTCAAACCCATATTTGACAATTCCAAGGGCAAACCAATCGTGAATAAGCGGTTCTTCGACCAGCATTTTCGCTGCGGTCCAGGCCAGCACGGCCGAACCGATCGTAATAACAATCGGGAAACGTTCCGTCAGCTTCAGAATCATCGTGCTGCCCCATACCATAATCGGCACCGAGATAGCAAGTCCGATAATAACCATCGTCATGTCGCCATGTGCCGCCCCCGCGACGGCCAGCACGTTGTCGAGTCCCATCATCGTATCCGCAATAATGATGGTGCGAATGGCCGCCCACATGCGGGTTCCCGCCGTGATATCGTGTTTCTTCTCTTCAACCAGCAGCTTATAGGCAATCCAGATCAATGCCAGGCCGCCTGCCAGCCGCAAGCCCGGAATGTTCAGCAGCTGTACAACAAGCACCGTCATAATTACCCTGACTACTATAGCGCCTACGGTCCCCCACAAAATCACTTTCTTTTGATCAGCCTTCGGGACATTCCGAGCGGCAAGACCGATGACAATCGCGTTGTCCCCTGCCAGCACCAAGTCGATCAGAATGATTGAGAATAAGGCCGTCCAGAATTCCATGCTCATCAAATCCAAGATATATAACCTCCTTTTTGTTCGAATTTTGCCGGATCCGCGCTGCCGGAACGTTATTTCCTTAATTCTCGAAAAAACATTCCGCAAAACAAAGCGCCTTGCCTGACTTCAGGCAAAGGCGCCGTTTTGTCCGGAAAATCGCACAAAAAGAGACCTTTACCCGCAGCATAACAAGCAGGCAAAGGTCTCGCTAACAACAATTCGAATTGTTGCCGATAAAGCCGGGGATACTATCCCGTAATGACGACTTTATTGTCTTAAGCTACTCCCCTTTGGGAACCGAACTATTCATTTGCTTCATTATAGCATCTGGTTCCTGATAAAGTCTATAGCACACTTATTTTTCTAAACAACAAGAATAGGAAGTGCCGGCCTTTACCGGTCTGTTGTTTCTTGAGCGGAGTTTCTATATGATTTGGAGTAGACTCAGGAAGGATCAGATGCAAATGAAGAAATGGCTTGGACCTGTTATTTATGTCTTGCTGATGGCAGCGGCTTTTGCCTGCAGGGATCAGATCAGCCTGCTGCTGAATCATCGGCTGTCACTGATGATGACGTTTCTGCTGGCTACTTTGCTTGCCCTGTTCCCCATTATGCCTTATAAAGTAGTCATTGCGGCTGCAGGGCTTCTCTATGGCCCTTGGACAGGCGCTCTCCTGACGATAGCAGGCTCTACCCTGTCGGGTGTTCTGCTCTACGCCGCCGGAGCAGCCTGGTACCGCCAGGATGCCGAGCGGTGGCTGAACCGGTTCTCGGGGCTGAAGCGTTTTGCTTCGTATGTCGATAAACACCCCTTTGAATCGGTTCTTCTATACCGGCTCCTCCCTGTTGTTCCCCAATGGGCCCTTAATGTGTATGCCGGTTTGGCTTCTATCCCGTTTGGCCTTTATTTGGCAGCTTCCATACTCGGCAAGCTCCCCGGCATTTTGGTTTACGCTTATCTCGGGAGCTCCCTGTTCTCCCGCCCTCTGCTGGCTTTGGAGATCTTAGGCCTATATATTATGTTTGTCCTCGTTGGAGTTTGGGGATATAAAAAAAGAAGCGCCGCCAAACCGGATCATTCGTAATTTTAGTTTTACAGCCAAATCTATTATAATGGTCTTATCTTCTGAATGATTCAAATTTGATGTAAAGGCAGGCGAAGACGCTATGAATCATATACAAGGCAAAACCGAACTGGCTACGTTTGCAGGCGGCTGCTTCTGGTGCATGGTCACTCCTTTTGAAGAACTTCCGGGAATTAAAGGCATAGTATCCGGCTATACCGGCGGTCATACGGAGAACCCAACTTATGAACAGGTATGTGCCGGCGGAACCGGACATTACGAGGCAGTGCAAATCACTTTTGATCCGGACGTATTCCCTTACCGCAAGCTGCTGGAGCTGTTCTGGCAGCAAATTGATCCAACGGATGCCGGAGGCCAGTTCCATGACCGCGGACAGTCCTACCAAACCGCTATCTTCTATCATAATGAAGCCCAGCGGGAAGCGGCTGAAGCCTCCAAGCAGGAGCTTGCCAGCAGCGGTCGGTTCGATAAACCGATCGTGACGGAAATTTTACCGGCCAAACCGTTTTATCCGGCTGAAGACTACCATCAGGATTATCACAAAAAAAATCCGATGCACTATAAACGCTATCGCAAAGGCTCGGGCCGCGAGGACTTCATTGAAACCCACTGGTCCAAACCGGTTATCGATCAGCAGACGCTGAAAAGCAAACTTACGCCGATCCAATACGAAGTCACGCAGAACAGCGCGACGGAACGTCCGTTTACCGGCGAATATTGGGATCATGAAGAGGAAGGCATTTACGTGGATATCGTCTCCGGCGAGCCGCTGTTCAGCTCCACGGACAAATATGACGCCGGCTGCGGCTGGCCTAGCTTTACTCGCCCGCTCCGCGATTACAGCATCAAGGAGAAACTTGATACCAGTCATTTCATGGTCCGGACCGAGGTGCGCAGCCGGGGGGCCAACTCCCATTTGGGCCACGTCTTCGATGACGGGCCAGGTCCGAACGGCCTGCGCTACTGCATCAATTCTGCCGCTCTCCGCTTCGTTCCGAAAGAGGATCTGGAGAAAGAAGGCTACGGCGAATATCTTGCGCTGTTTGAATAAGCCCCGTAAGGGTAATCTAATATACAACCGGAGCGGTCTCGTATGGGCCCGCTTCGGATTTCGTGCAGGAGAGTATAACGTTGACGTTTGTACTCTCCTGTATGCATTCGAGGAGGAATACAGATGCCTTGGAGCAAAAATGATTATCCCCCATCCATGAAAAATCTCGATCCACGTGTCCGCGGCAAAGCGGTGGAGATCGCCAACGCGCTGCTGGAGGACGGCTATGAAGAAGGGCGGGCCATTGCAATCGGCACCGCTAAAGCAGAGGAATGGGATAAAGACCATCCGGAGAAAAAATAACCGCGAGAAGTTTCCCGTCCCAAGCACACCTAGTCCGAATCTTCGGAAGGTGTGCTTTTTTTAGCATGTAACGCCGCGAAATCGTTTTCTTCCTAGTCTGCATTTGGGCCTGTAATAAGTGTCCTTTCTGGCGGGTGCAGACATATGAAATCGATTTCTGATTCCCTTAGAACAAAATGCTATACTTCGGCAGAATTAGAGGTCATTTTTCCTTACGGTACTCCCCCTTTATCTGAAACTCAATGCTTATGGTAATCGATTTCAGTTTGAAATATAATAAGCTTATAAGTCTTATATACAAATTAATTCTAAGATTGAGGTTAATGATGGACACCAAAATTGTCGATGTGGCTGCCAAAGCGGGCGTTTCCCCCGCCACCGTGTCCCGGGTGCTGAACCGCTCAAACGGAGTTACGGAGAGAACAAGGCTAAAGGTAATGAAAGCTATTGAGGAATTAGGTTATCATCCCAACGCCGCAGCCAAACATCTCCGTTCTCAAAGGACAAAAACGATCGGAGTTATTGCCCAGGACATCAACAGCACTTATTTCACCGAAATTATCAAGGGCATTGAAAATATGGCCTATGCACAGGGCTACAGGGTGATCATTTGCGACGCCGAGAACCATAAGGAGAAAGAGCAGGAGTATTTGAACCTGCTGCTGGACCGGACTATTGACGGCCTGATTCTAATCGTTCCGCTCATTACGGACGAAGAAATTATCGAGCTCGCTGATAAAGGCTATTTCGTAGCCGTAGTCGGCCGCCATATTCAGCATGACCGCATCCCTTGCGTTTACACCGATAACGTCAAATTTTCTCGGGAAGTAGTCAAACATCTCGTTCAGCAGGGACATCGGGATATCGTGTTCCTGAACGGACATCCCGACGCCGTTGATAGTTTCGAAAGGCTTGAAGGGTATTTGAAGGCGCTAAGAGACCATCAAATTCCGTTCCGGCCTGAATTTGTAGAGAACGGCCATTTCAGCGAGAACGGCGGTTACGAAGCGCTCAAACGCCTGGTAGAGAAGCAGCTGTCCTTCACTGCGGTCTTCGCTGCCAACGACGAGATGGCGCTTGGCGTTTACCGGGCGTGCGCGGAGCTTGGCATCCGCATCCCGGACCAGCTTGCGGTTATCGGAGTCGATAACAATCGGATCAGCAAATACATTCAGCCGACCTTAAGTACGGTAAATCAGCCTAAATATACGATGGGAGCCATTTTGGTCGAAAAATTCATCGACCAGATGAACGAAAACCAGTTTGAGAACAAACGGGTGTTTGTCGTCGATTCCGAATTGATTGTACGGGAATCCTCCCTCTTTACGGTAGGCAAAAAAAGCGGACCCGGGAATAAATAATTTCCCTGGTCCGCTTTCTTCGTGTCATTTTAGATTGCGGGAAATCTCTGCTGGTTTGGCAAAGAGACAACCGCTGTCCGTCCCAGCGAAGATCCGCATCAGCGCTCATATCGTCCGTTCTCCGCTATTCTCCGCCCAGCGAGCTGTAAGGAGCAGTAAGGAGCGGAGTCCACCGGCTTGACGGATCAGCCCAGAAAAGCCCGCGGCGATACATACACAAACCGCTCGGCGCGCGCCATGATATGAAATTTCTGCTCCGGAAAATGGCGGTACAGATAGTCGGCGAAATATCCCGGATTTTCGGCATTGCCGGCAAACAGATCATAATGAAGCGGAATGACGGTTTCAAATCCGGCCGCGTAAGCGAATTCGGCAGCCTCCCGGTAATCCATGTTGCCGATGATGTCCCGGCTGGTCCGGAAATAATCGCGCCCGTTAATCGGCAGCATTGCCAAATCCACATTATGCTGCCGAACCTTTTCCAGAAGTCCTTTGTAGATCACCGTGTCTCCGGCATGATACAGGATAACGCCATTCAGTTCCATAAGATATCCCACATAACGGTGGAACCCTTGGCTATTCTGCTCCAATTGTTCATGCGCGGCTGGAATGGCCTGGATGCGGATTCCTTCTCGAGGAGAACGCCAGACAGCCGTTTCAGCGTCTGCCAGCTTGTCCTCCTTCACTCCTGCCTCTTCCAGCAGCTGTTCCCGGCACCAGGCCGGCGCTACCATTTGCATGGAAGGGTTATTCCGGACCATCACCGACAGCGTGGCCGGGTCCATATGGTCGATATGCTCGTGCGTAATCAGACACAGATCAGCCCCGGTGATATGCTCCGGACGAATCGGCGCCGGGTAACTCCGCCCTTCAAACTCGGACACAAAAGGATCGACGTAAACCGTCACGCCTCCCCCTTTGATGATGACGCTTTCCTGGCCCAGAAACCAGACCGACAGACAGCCGTACGGCACCTCCGTGTTATTGACCTCCTGAATCAAGACCTCTCCGCTTCTGCTCTTGTTTCTATTCGTTTCGTTCATCCGTTGCGCTCCTTTCAGCCATTATAATAAAAGCTCGTTATGTAAAAAGCGCCCCCCGAAAAAGGAAAGCGCCCCAAGGTCTTAAGCTTGCGCCGGTTTGCCATCCACCCGTTCCACAACATAAGAGATGGTAACTGGTTTGGCCGGTTTGGTTTTCTTCTGGAAACCGACGATCCAGGTGATGATTTTTCCCGCGATCAAGACGGCCAGAACCGTAAACAGCGTTTCCGGCAGCGGCAGGAAAATCAGGGAAACCAGCAGGACCACGGCATCAAGTAAAATAAATACCGTACCGATCTTCATGCCGGTCCATTTGCTAACGCATAAAGCCAATATATCGTCCCCTCCGCAGGCTCCTCCTCCGCGTAGAACAAGACCAGCTCCTATCCCGGTCAGCAATCCGGAAAGGATTGCCACGACGAGCAGGTTATGGTGCAGATTCAGCGTTATCGGCGAATAACGTTCGCATGCTTCGTACGCAGCCGAGAAGGAAACCGAGCCTAGCAGCATATAGCCGATGAAACGGCGTCCTTTCAGATAAAAAGCAAGCACCATCAGGGGGAGGTCCAGCAGAATCGTCATCAGGCCGGGCGGCAGATTAAACAGGTATTTCCCCAGCAGGGCTATCCCGACAAATCCGCCCTCCGCCAAATGATTCTGAAAGTTAATGTGGTAATACGTCAATGCAAGCAAAATCGAACCCGTTAAAATCATTATAATCTGTCTGACATGGTTGGTGTTTTCTGTTCTCATCAGGTATCCCTCTTATCGCAGTTTTGTTGTCCTTTCGGCAACGCCCTGCAAAGAAGGTCCTTCGAGCTTTTGTCCTTCGCATGATTACACGCTTCTTTCGCAGGGAGTTAGCCTATCCGGCATGCCACTACGAAAGGGAGCTAAGTATAAGAGAGATCACAACGTTTCCAAATCGTCCTTTCGGATTTCGTCCTTCGGGAACTCATGGTATCCTGATCCTTTCCTTATTTGATTTGAAGCAAAAGCCGATCAGCCGGTTCTGCCTCCTTTTTTCCTAATATTATTATAACACAGGAAAAATGATGACTAAACAGCTTAACGCCCGTTTATATGGGCGTCCGCTGTTTTAAACCGGTATAGGCCGTTAAATTTCGCGCAGGATAAACAGTAAGCTCTTGAAATCTCCTTCAAGCGGCTTAAAATGCAGGCCCCGATACATCAGCTCGTCCCCGCCGTACACTTTGCCGTCCGCTTCCAGGCGATAAGCCTTGGCCGGATCCAGACCTTTCAGCTTTAGGCGGCGAAGCGGCGCATTCGGGCCGGCCAGCACCTGGAAGTAGGCGGCGAACGCTTCTTTTTTATCCTCGGACACAAACATCCAGGCCGTTTCATTCCCTTCGAACGGACTGAGCAGTCGGTAGAAATCGCCAAACTGGATCAATCCCCGAAGCTGCTTGTATTGCTCGACCTGGAGTTTGACGTTCCGTTTCTCCTCGTCCGTCAGCTTGGTCAGATCCAGCTCGTAGCCGAAGTTGCCGGACATCGCCACATGGCCGCGGGTTTCAAACGACGTGCTGCGGTGCACCTGATGGTTCGGCACGGCGGATACATGCGCGCCCATAGTGCTGGCCGGGTACACGATGCTGGTGCCATATTGGATTTTCAGGCGTTCCACGGCATCCGTATCGTCGCTGGTCCATGTTTGCGGCATGTAATACAGCATGCCCGGATCAAATCTTCCGCCTCCGCCAGAGCAGCTTTCGAACAGAATATGCGGGAATTTCGAGGTGATCCGTTCCAGCACATTGTACAAACCTAGCATGTATCGGTGGGCCGTTTCGCGCTGGCGTTCAGGCGGCAGCAGGGCGGAGCCGATCTCCGTCATGTTGCGGTTCATGTCCCATTTCACGTAAGTAATGGGTGCAGAAGCCAGGACGCTGCTTACAGAGTCAACGATATAATCGCAGACGTCGGCCCGGCTGAGATCAAGAATCAGCTGTTCCCTGGCCAGCGTGCGGCTGCGTCCGTCCACATGCAGGCACCAGTCCGGATGCGCCCTATACAGATCGCTGTCCGGCGACACCATTTCCGGCTCGAACCACAATCCGAACTGCATGCCCATTTCGTTGATGTCTTCGCCCAGCTTCTTTAAGCCGTTCGGCAGCTTGCGGCGGTCTTCCTTCCAATCGCCCAGTGAAGAATCATCGCTGTCGCGACACCCGAACCAGCCGTCGTCGAGCACAAACAGCTCCAGGCCCAATTCTTTGCCGGCAGCGGCGATTTCTTTGATTGTCGATTCGTTGAAGTTGAAATAAGTCGCTTCCCAGTTATTGATCAGAATCGGCCGGCTTTGATCGCGGTGAACACCCCGGCAAAGGCGGGTCCGGTAAAGCCTGTGATAAGTGCGCGACATGCCGCCAAGCCCTTCCGAGGACCGGACCAGCACAAGCTCCGGCGTCTGAAATGTCTCTCCAGGCTCAAGCTGCCAGCTGAAGCCAAAAGGCTGAAGCCCCAGCATGACCCGGGTCGTGGCGTATTGATCCACCTCCGCCTGGGCCATAAAGCTGCCGCTGTACACGAGGCTGAAACCGTAAACCTCGCCGAAATCCTCACCGGCATTCCGCTCAAGCAGCGCGATAAATGGATTCTGCTGATGGCTGCTGGAGCCGCGTTTGCTGTCAATCCGGTGAATGCCCGGCACCAGCGGGCGGGTATGCATATGGCGCTCCCGTGTCCACGTGCCGGACAGCTGCAGCATTTCGTAATCCGCATCGGCGAATTCCACGCTGCCGCTCATCACCCGCTCCAGAACGGCCGGGTTTGTCCCTTTATTTTCAATCCGTACGGAACGTGTAATGGCATCGATATTCCGGAAGGCGGTAAAAGCCAGCACCACCGACAGCCCGCTTGGCTCGTCCTTCAAATAAAGCTCCAGCGTATCGGCTTCCTCTTTGGTTTCCACATAGGTGGCCGGAAGTCCGGTCAACTCGGGTTTGCCCGCCTTGATTGCATGCCCCTCGTAACGGAAGTCACTGATTGCTGATCCGTCCGCAAACCGGATCTCCAGCGCAGGCTCGCGGAAGTCCCCCGTTCCATAGGAAGGATATTCATGCGGCAGCGTATCAAAGGAAAAAGTCCGGTCCTCGCGAATGAAATTCGGGCTGAACGAGCAGCGCTCGATCGTCAGGTAATCCGTATGGAAGCGGGAAACGTCCAGCTTCGGTCCCCAATACAAATGAGCCGGATAACCGGACTGCACAAGCTGGAAGATGTAGCTGGAATCTTTGGACTGCAAATGAAAAATATGATTGCCGGAGTCGTAATGAATGGTCATGGTTTTCCCCTTTTTCGATTCATTTAGTAATAAGGTAGCGTTTTCATTTCGAACTACATTCAGTATATAAGCGGCTTGGCTGAAACACCAGCCTCCTGATGGGCTTCTTTTGCCCTTCTTATCATTACATGCGAAAAAGAAAGGCCGGCCTGACTTCCAGGCACTGCCTTTCTTCCGCTTCTTCCCGCCGGCGGCTTGCTCAAACTGTCTCCGCCAGCTTCATTATATTGTCTTTGATGACCCGGCACGACTGCCGGAACTTTTGCTCCTCGCCAGTCGACAGGTTCAGCTCCAGAATTTCCTGAATGCCGCCTTTGCCAACAATCGCCGGCACGCCGATGCTAAGATCCTGCTGCCCATATTCGCCGTCCAAAATCGCGGAAACGGCAATAATTTTATGCTCGTCATTCAGAATCGAGCGGGTGATGTAAGCTAAAGCATTGCCGATGCCGAACTGCGTATTGCCCTTCCGGGTAAAAATCTCCCATCCGGCATCTTTGGTCCGCTGCTCAATCGTCTCAAGATTAAAGGCTTTAAACCGCTCTTTATGCTGCTCCAGAATGTGCAGAATCGGTTTGCCTCCAATCGTCACATGCGACCAGGCCACAAATTGGGAATCGCCGTGTTCGCCAAGCGCATAGCCCTGCACGCTGCGGGGATCGATGGAGAACACTTCGGACAGCAATGTTTTGAGCCGGGAGGAATCGATCGAGGTCCCCGTTCCAAGCACCCGGCCGCGCGGCAGCCCGGAAATTTCACGTACCAGATAGGTGACGATGTCGACCGGATTGGCAGCGACCACAAACACACCATCAAAGCCGCTGGCCATGATCCGATCGATAATATCCTTCGTGATGGCCTTGGCATCCTCAAGCAAGGCAAGCCGCGACTGCATGCCTTTCGGATTTCGGCCCGCCGTTAAAATAATGACATCCATGTCGGTGCAATCCTCCAACGTTCCTGCATAAACCTTGGTGCGCGTCGAAGTAAACTCCATGCAATGCGACAAATCAAGCGCCTGCGCCACCGCCTTATCATAAGTGCGGTCGATAATCATAATTTCATCGCAGATCGACTGGTTAATCATCGAATAAGCACAGCCGGAGCCGACCATGCCTGCCCCTACGATTGCTACTCTTCTAGTTCCTTTTCTCATCCGTCATCCTCCTGTTGTTGTCCGGTACTCCTCATGTGTCTCTATACAGTATAGTCTTCAGCCTATTGAAATGTCACAAAACCTGCCATCCTGTTCGTGACATTTCCATGAGTATAGGCTAAACGGAGGAACTAAGCGAGGCTTCACCCCTTCATTCGGGCTCCCAGAATTTCCTCAGCCGGCATATAGGCATATCCAAGACTGAGCGCTACAGCTTCATTAGTTACTTGGCCTGCCGACACGTTGACCCCTTTGGCCAAAGCCCGGTTGCTGCGGACGCTGTCCGCCAGACCGAGATTAGCAATTTGAAGCGCATAAGGCATCGTGACATTGGTCAGAGCCAGCGTGGAGGTCCGCGCCACCGCCCCAGGCATATTGGCTACAGCGTAATGAATGACGCCATGTTTCGTATACGTCGGGTTCGCATGGGTTGTTACCCGGTCAATCGTCTCTACTGAACCGCCCTGATCAATCGCCACATCCACGATCACGGAACCTTCGCTCATTTGCTGCACCATATATTCTTTGACCAGCTTTGGCGCACGCGCACCCGGAATCAGCACCGCTCCTATAACCAGATCCGCTTTGGCTACAGCATGCTCAAGGTTATACGGACTCGACATAACCGTCGTTAAACGTCCGCCGAAAATTTCATCCAAATAACGGAGCCGGCTTGCATTAAGGTCAAGCAGCGTCACTTTTGCCCCCATGCCCAGCGCAATTTTGGCTGCATTGGTTCCCACGACGCCGCCGCCTACAATCACCACTTCTGCCGGAGCTACTCCCGGAACGCCGGCCAGCAAAATGCCTTTCCCTCCGTACGGCTTCTCCAGAAACTGAGCTCCGATCTGCACGGCCATCCGCCCGGCCACCTCGCTCATCGGCGTAAGCAGCGGCAGCGAACCATCCTCAAGCTGGACCGTTTCATAGGCTACGGCATGGACCCCGCTTTCTACCAGGGCTCGCGTCAATTCGGGCTCTGGAGCCAGGTGAAGATAAGTGAATAGAATCAAGCCTTCACGGAAGAACCCGTATTCCTCGGGCAGGGGTTCTTTGACCTTCATGATCATCTCGGCGCGCGACCAAACTTCCGCGGCACTCTCTGCTACATGGGCTCCTTTGGCCAGATATTCCTCGTCCGCAAAGCCGCTGCCCTGGCCTGCCGCTCTTTCGATCCAGACCTCATGCCCGGCACGAACCAACGTATCTACGCCTGCCGGCGTAATGGCAATACGATTTTCGTTATTTTTGATCTCCTTTGGAATCCCTACCCGCATATCCAATACTTCCCTTCCTTAAGTGGTATGTAGAAAGCTGCGGCCCTGGCGACCGTTCTTCTCAGACTACTCCTATATATTACATGAGAAGACGTGCAGTTGGAACATATTCGCACATGAAAAATGCAGTGAAGACCCTGAAATACCAAAAAATTCGATTTTCATCCGAAAATAGCGTTATATTTTATATCATAAAACGTCAACTCATGTGTTTATTAAGGAGTAAGAGCTGCCCCTCTTATTTCATTTGCCCCTCCCTTTCGTTTTGCCCTATATTCTGCCGGTTCATCCGCCGGCCGTCAAACGTGCCGCCATTTCTTTCAGGTATCTGGTCAAACGAACGCTGATTTCTGCCCGGACCACATCACGCACCAGACCCAGCCGGTCTTCGTAACCTCTGCATACAAAACGGTGGTAGACCACCATCTCCTCCTGTTCATCACGAAACACCCGAATATTCCGCCGGGCCAGTTCCCGCCGCAAAAGGTACAGATCCTCGCTGATTCTGCTCCTCACGACCTTGCCTGCCATTAAATAAAGAGGTTTCAGCAAATTGGCGCGATGCTCCATGTCATCCAGGCTTTTCTCCACCATGCTCAGCATGTAAGGAAGCAAAATATAATCGCGAATCATAATCATTTCCGCCTCCGTAGGCCGAGAAGCAGGCACTTTTGCCCCGTCGGCGCGGCGCTGCTCGTACTGCTCCTGATGTTCGGTGAGCAGCATTTTGGATTTCCAGCGCTCGTTCCCATCCAATTTACTCATTTGTAATGCCCCCCAATTTGTCCGGCTCTTTCCCTGGCAACCCCAGATTCCAGCAAGGAAGATGCGCTGACAATAGCATCGCTGCCGTATCGGTCTTTAATCAGGTCGGCCGCTTGTTCCAGTCTATAAGCCTTGATCCGGTCATCAAAAAGAGTAAGCTGCACCCCACCAGGATCAGTCAGATCCGTAAGTGAAACATGCAAACGGCTGAGGGACATTCCCCTCCAATACTTGCGGAAAATATGCCGGGCAGCCGCAGCCACCTCATGAGAAAGGGACGTTGCCTCCGGAAGCGTCATCTGACGGCTGAACGATGCTGTACGGCGGCCATCCGTCTCGACTGCTCCTACCGTCACTACTCGCCCGATATACCCCCATCTTCTGCAGCGGCGGCATACCTCCACGACCAGCTCCAGCAGCACAACCTCGATGTCTTCGAGGCTCCGGTACAAGCTGCTGCGCAGCGCTTTGCCATGGCTGACTGATTTCAGCCTGCCCCGTATACCGGCCACTACCGGGCTCGGGTCGATGCCTCTTGCCGTCTGCCAGTAATATTCTGCCTGAATGTCGCTTTGCTTGCCCATTTCCTGGCGCATGCGGCGTTTGAAATCCCCTAGATCCAGCCTGGCGATATCTCCAATCTGATGCAGCCCCATTCGTTTAAAATGCCGGGTCATGCGGGAGGCCGTCATAAACATTTGGTGCACAGGCAGCTGCCAGAGCTCGGTTTCAATATTGGCGGCATCCAGTTTAAA
The DNA here is from genome assembly GCF_001685395.1 of Paenibacillus yonginensis. Classification (NCBI taxonomy): domain Bacteria; kingdom Bacillati; phylum Bacillota; class Bacilli; order Caryophanales; family Paenibacillaceae; genus Paenibacillus; species Paenibacillus yonginensis. The sequence goes on from NZ_CP014167.1 coordinate 2,279,842, forward strand.
TATGCCCTCCGGTTTCTTTTTGGCAAAATTGTCCGTCGCCATCTTGGCCAAAATCTTGCTTGGGCCGATTCCGCACCGGGTCCAGACACCCGTTGAGAGCAGCACACGCGTCTGGATTTGCCGGGCGATCTCTTCCGGTGGACCAAAATAAGGAATGGACCCTGTTACATCCAGGAACTGCTCATCAATCGAATAAGGCTCGACCTGATCCGTAAACGATTCAAAAATTTCCGTAATCAATAGAGAGACGGCGATATAGGTTTGCATCCGCGGACGGATTACCACCAGGTCCGGACATTTGGCAAGCGCCTCCCCTACCCGTTCGGCAGTAGTTATGCCCCGCGATTTGGCGATCGGGCAGGCTGCAAGGATGATGCCGGAGCGACGGGAAGGATCCCCTACCGCTACCGGTTTGTTTTTCAGATCAGGCCTGCCCGCCTTCTCCACCGAGGCATAAAACGACTGCCCGTCTGCCAGCATAATGACACGCTCCGTCTTCACTCTCTCACTCCCCATCACAAAACCGAAAATACGTTCGCATATCATTATATACCGAATGTATGTTCGTTATGCAATGGTTATTTCACCCAGCTTGAGACGGGGACAATCACCTGCCGCTCCCTTGCCAAAATAGCGAGCAGACGCGGCTGCCGGACCATACAGATTTGGGCGTTTCATCTGGGTATATGTCCATAACGAATACGCCTCCCCTTCATACTATGATTCAGAAAGTAACAATTCCTGAAAAGGAGGAAACAACAATGACTTATGGAGCAGGTTGCGGCCCGGTAGGCGGCGGACTCTGGACTTCCACTGGAGCGATCTTGGTTCTGTTCATTCTCCTCGTAATTATCACTCGCAGCTTTGGATTCGTTTACTAAGCTGCTCTTGTTCGGCAAGGCCGGAAAGGTACGATTTAACAAATTAAAATTTAAAATTTGATTAGGAGGAATTTTCCATGGGTGAAGTAGCAGGCGTAGGTTGTGGACCAGTAGGCGGACCAGTAGGCGGTCTTTGGACTTCCACTGGCGTAATTTTGGTTTTGTTCATTCTTCTGGTTATCATTTCCCGCACATTCTTCCTGTAAGGACTGACAGATTAACCGTCTGAAACAGACGGATGTTCTGAGCCGTTTGACAATCTGGTCATGCTCGCTCGCACAAATTGACTGACCCAGCTATCGTCCGTGAAGCCATCCGGCTTTCACGGTATACTTAGCAGCAGCATAGGGCAGAACGCCTCAGAGTCGCACAAGAGCCCGGACAATGTCCGGGCTCTTTCTTTTAATAATAAGCGGCGGCTTGATGCCCCTCTGCTCTCCGTTGACTACTGAGCTGTCAAAATCAGAGGCCCGTCTGCCGTAATCGCTACCGTATGTTCATATTGGGCGGACAAGCGGCCGTCTGCCGTCCGGGCCGTCCATTCGTCCTCGTCGATGGTAATCCGGAACGTGCCCTCATTAATCATCGGCTCAATCGTCAGTACCATTCCTTCCTTTAGCAGCAGCCCTTTGCCTGGCTGGCCGACATGTTCAAAGTTCGGCTCTTCATGGAGCGCACGTCCAATTCCATGGGCCAGCAAATCCCGGACTACAGAGAAGCCGCTGCTTTCCGCATGAACCTGGATGGCATGTCCAATATCGCCCAGACGTTTGCCCGGAAGCGCCTGCTCAATCCCCAGGTACAGACATTCCTTGGTGACCTCCATCAATTTTCGCGCATTCTCGCTGATCTCGCCGACCGCGTAACACCAGGCGGAATCCCCAAACCAGCCATCATATTCAGCTACGATATCCATTTTGACGATATCCCCTTCCTTTAACGGGGTACGATTCGGGAAGCCGTGGGCTATCACATCATTAACCGAAGCGCAGGTTTCAGCGGGAAATCCGTTATAACCTTTCGTAAACTGCTTGCCTCCAAGCTTTGTAATATGGCGGGCTACGAAATCATTGATTTCCAGCGTGGTAATGCCCGGCTCAATCAGCTTCGCAATTTCCCGGTGGCAGTCGGCCACAATAAAATTCGCCATTTTCATTTGTTCAATTTCTTCCGGTTTCTTCAATCGGATCATGGTGTTATCCCCCTTTGTGCTCTCTACCCAAACTACACCTATGGTTCATAAAAAGCAAATTTGGCGCCCGGGATGCCCCCTCGCCTCATCCCGGCACTGAGGAGCAATCGGCACGGACATTTGATCAAAGTCAAACCACAAGGCAGCAAAAACCCGCCGGGGTTCCCGGCGGGCCTGAACGGCTTGGGCTTGAGATCCGATTAGGGCTGAGCCCTCTTAACCTTAGCGGAACATGCCCCACAACTTGATCAGGTGGAACGTATTCTTCGGATCGATTCGCTGTGCAAGCACAAATTGCGTCATCTGCTCTTCCTGCACACTGGTCAAACGTTCGTTAAGTATAACCGAAGCGCTTTTTACAAGCCGGCGGACTTTGGCAGGATCCTGCAGATCCGCTTTATTCACATTCTCCACAAGCTTCTTGATCCGGTCCTTCACCACCGGATTTTTCATCTTCAGCTTTACCCGCTGCACAAGCTGCTGGCTGATCCCAAACTGCTGATAACCCAAGTTCTATGGCACCTCCCGTCAAAACTGTCGTCTTCCCCAGTATATGACGGTGCACTTGTCCCAAGTGCCAGGAAAATTGCCGCCGTACCCTCCGGCTGGTTGATCCGGCTCCTTTGGAGCATCCTTATCGGTCAAAAAAAACGCAGGCTGACCGCAATCCGCTAGTCGATCAGCTCGCCCTGCAAAATCTGCTCCCGCTGCAGGTATTCCCGCAGCGGCAGATAAGCCGGCGACGTCCAGAACGCCGGCTCCCGCACCAGCTCGGCGGCGTCGTCCCTCGCCGCCTCCAGCACCGCGAAATCGCTGACCATGTCCGCGATTCGGAACTCCGGCACACCGCTCTGCTTCGTGCCGAAGAAATCGCCGGGACCGCGCAGCTCCAGGTCCCGCCGGGCCACCTCGAAGCCGTCGTCCGTTTCGGTCATGACGCGCATGCGCTCCTGACCCACCTCCGACTTCGGATCCGCGATGAGCACGCAATAAGACGCGTGCTCTCCCCGCCCGACCCGGCCGCGCAGCTGGTGCAGCTGCGACAGCCCGAACCGGTCGGCGTCCATGACGATCATCAGCGTCGCATTCGGCACGTCTACGCCGACCTCGACGACCGTCGTCGAAACGAGCAGCTGCGTTTCGTTCGCGTAGAACAGACGCATCGCTTCTTCTTTCTCCGCCGGCGTCATCCGCCCGTGCAGCAGCCCTACTTGAAAGTCCGGGAACGCCTGCTGCATCGAAACAAATAAATCAATCGCATTCTGCACATCCAGCTTGTCCGATTCCTCGATCAGCGGACAGATCAGGTAAGCCTGCCGCCCCTGGCTGATCTCACGGTTGATAAAACCAAGCACCCGGTCCATCATGCCGTGCTTGACCCAATAAGTCGAGATCGGCTTGCGGCCTGCCGGACGTTCGGACAAGGTGGAGACGTCCATGTCGCCGAAAGCCGTAATCGCCAGCGTGCGTGGAATCGGCGTTGCCGTCATCGTCAGCACGTCCGGATTATAACCTTTGCGCCGCAGAATGCTGCGCTGGTTGACGCCAAAGCGGTGCTGCTCATCCGTAACCACAAGACCCAGCGCCCTAAAGAACACATCCTCCTGAATCAGCGCATGGGTGCCGACCACAATATCGGTCAGTCCCATCTGCAGCGAAGCGAGCAGGTCTTTTCTTTTGCGCCCTGTAATGCTGCCCGTAAGCAGACCTACCGTAATCCCAAACGGCTCAAACAATTTCGCCAGAGAGCGGGCATGCTGCTCGGCCAAAATTTCCGTCGGGACCATAAGCGCGCCCTGATATCCCGATTTGACGGCCGCATACAGTGCCAAAGCCGCCACCACTGTTTTGCCGGAGCCTACATCGCCCTGCAGCAAGCGGTTCATGCAGTAAGGAGAGCGCATATCCTGCAGGATCTCCAGCTCCACCTTCTTCTGCGCGTCCGTCAGCTCAAAGGGCAGGCTGCGCACGAACTCGCGCATCGTTGCATTATCGACCGTATGCTGTACCCCATCCTGGCGCTGCTGATTCATTGCCCGGTACACCTGCAGCTTCAGTTGAAACAGGAATAACTCCTCGTACACCATCCGCCGCCGCGCCTGCTGGCCTTCCTCGTTATCCACCGGCTGGTGGATGCGCTGAATCGCCCGGCTGCGCGCCATCAGACCATATTGCTGCACAAGCTCCTGCGGCAGAATCTCCGGGATCATCTCGCCGTATTGCATCAGCGCCTGCTTGATCGTCTTGCGCATCCAGGCCTGCGTTATGTTCCCGCCTACCGAATAGACCGGCTGCAGGCTGCCGCTGCGGCTTGCCCCCTGATCCGGAAACTCCGAATCCGAGACGGTCAGCTGCATCCGGCGCATATCCCATTTGCCGGTCAGCGTTACCTCCCGCCCGGGCGTCAGCTGCTCCTTCAGGAAATGGCGGTTAAACCAGGTGGCCGTGAACATCCAGTCGTCCGCCATCATTTTGCAGGTCAACCTGGATTTCTTGCCGTAGCGCTGCAGGACCGGCAGACCAAACACCTTGGCCTGCACGGTCGCTTTCTCGCCGTCCTGCACCTCGCTCAGCGGCCTAAGCCGGTAATCCTCATAACGGAATGGATAATATTCCAGCAAATCGGCTACCGTAAAGATATGAAAGGCGTGAAGCTCCCCTTCTTTGAGAGCACTCACGCCGCTGACTTTTTTTACAGGAATTTCGTTTAACAGCATCTCTAATCCCTCGCTGGCCAGCAAAATACAGCAACCGTCCCGCGCCCAACATGAGCGCCAACGACGGCGCCGATATCTGTTCGAACCACCTCATGCAGCGTAAAATGATTCCGCAGCTCCGCCAAAATTTCTTCGGCTCCCTCCGGGTTGGCCGAATCGGCGAGCGCCGCATGGATATCTTTCACCTCGCCAAAGTCTTTGCGGAACAGCTCCATCATGCGAGCGATCGCTTTCTTCCGCCCCCTGGCTTTGTCCACCGAATAAATAACACCGTCTTCGCCTACCGAAAGAATCGGTTTGATGTTCAGCAGCGTCCCCAGCAGCGCGGTAGCCCGGCCAATCCGGCCGCCTTTCTGCAGATATTCCAGCGTATCGACCATAAAATACAGATGCCGGACCTGCCGCAACCGTTCGACTTCCTTGAGAATCGAAGCCGTGTCCGCCCCTTCTTCCGCCATGCGGGCCGCGGCTGTGACCAGCATGCCGAAGCCGTAGCTTGCGCACCTGGAGTCGACTACATGCACGTCCACCGGATGTCCAAGCTCTTCTTCGAGCATTTCTTTGCCAAGCATAGAAGCCTGATAAGTCCCGCTCATCCCGGAAGAAAGGTGAATGGAAATCACAGCGCTGTCTGGATTGGCTTCCAGCAGCCCCCGGAACACCTCCATATATTGCGAAGGCGAAGTTTGGGACGTGGTCGGCAGCTCCTTCTCACGCTCCAGCCGTTCATAGAATTCGCCTGCCGTCAGATCGATTCCTTCACGATAAGAGTCCTCACCAAACCGGACCACCATCGGAATGACATGAATCCCGTAAGCTTCAACGATAGATTTGGGTACATCGGCTGTGCTGTCTGTCACGATAACGGGTTTCGCCATTTTGATCCCCCTGACTATGCTCCCGGCCCTGTTTTATCCTTCCACCGAGAACAAATAATAATAGATTGGCTGACCGCCTTCATGAGCTTCGACCTCTGCGTCCGGATAATGTTCCTTCAGCCATCCGGTCAGCAGCAGCGTTTCTTCTTCCTTGGCCTCTTCACCGGTCAGAATCGTCACTACCTCGTCGCCGTTCACAAGCATTTTGGCCAGCAGCTCCTGACAGGTGGCCAGCATATTCTCTTCCGTAGCCACAATTTGGGAATCGGCGATGCCGATATAATGCCCGGCGCGGATTTCCAGGCCGTCAAAAGTAGTGTCGCGGACCGCGTAAGTCACCTGTCCGGTTCTGACCTCATGGACCGCCGCTGTCATGCGGCTTTCGTTCACCTGGACGTCGTCTTCCTCCTGGAACGAAAATGCCGCTGCCATGCCCTGCGGAATGCTTTTGCTCGGAATGACCGTAACACTGCGTTCTCCTTCCAGCAGATCACGCGCCTGCTGGGCTGCCAGCACAATATTCGAATTGTTCGGCAGAATGAATACATGCTGAGCCGTAATCGACTGCACCGCGTTCACAAAATCTTCCGTGCTCGGGTTCATTGTTTGTCCGCCGGACAAAACGATGTCTACGCCAAGACTTCTAAAGATCTCTGTGATGCCGTCGCCAGAGGCTACCGCAATAAAGCCGTACGGGGCGAGCTCATCAGCAGGCAGAATGGCCGGGTCTTCCTGCCTTGCCGGTTCGGCCGGCATTTCGGCAAACAGCTCAGGAGCCGGTGCCGCATCCATGCCCGCAGTCAGCAGGTCCCTGTGCTGCTCCCGCATATTCAGAATATGAATCTGCGTAATTTCCCCATACTTCAGCGCAAGATTAAGCACTTCGCCAGGCGCCTTGGAATGAACATGCACCTTGATGATTTCGTCGTCTGCAATAACAATAATCGAATCGCCGTTAACAGCCAAAGCGCTGCGGAAGGCATCCTCCAGGAAAGGGGCCTTCTGCCCTTCTCCAAGCTTGCGGTTGATAAAAAATTCCATGTCGTACAGAAATTCTATATCTTCCGTTTCAAGCTTGGCCTGGGCCGACATCGGCACTTCTGCAAACGGCCGCTGGACAGTCTGCACAGCCGTCTCTTTCACCATCAAGGCACCGGCAGAAGGTTTCGAGCCAGCTTGTCCTTCAGGCACGCCCGTCGTGCCCGATGTTTGCGGCGCCACTCCGTTCAAATAGTCGGCAAACCCTTGATAAATATATACAAGCCCTTGTCCGCCCGAGTCTACGACTCCAACCTGCTTCAGTACGGGCAGCTGCTCCGGCGTTTGAGCCAAGGCTTCCTTCGCTTTAGTCAGCACCCCGTTCATCAGTTCAGTCACGTCGCTCGTACGGCGCGATAAATAAACGGCCTGTTTCGCCGCCTCTTTCGCCACCGTTAAGATCGTCCCCTCAACCGGTTTGACAACGGCTTTATAAGCAGTATCTACCCCGCTCTGCAGCGCCAAGGCGAATTGCACAGCGTTTAATTCTTCATATGACGCTGCATAGCGGCCAAACCCGCGAAACAGCTGGGACAAAATCACTCCCGAGTTGCCGCGGGCCCCCATCAGCAGTCCCTTGGAAAGAACGGCAGCTCTGGTTCCCACACCTCCGGTATCCTGTTTGCGCAGCTCCGTTACCCCGTTTGTCATCGTCAAATTCATGTTGGTTCCGGTATCACCATCCGGTACCGGAAATACGTTTAGTGAATTGACATGCTCGGCATGCCTGTGCAACTGCTCCGCTCCGGCAAGAACCATCGCGCTGAAATCTGTTCCATTTAGAGAACGCTTACTCAATGAGAATTCCCCTTCCTAGCTTGAATACGCTATTGCGCAGTGAAATTAGCGGCTCCTTATTCAGCCGGTTTCCTCTGCGGCTCCTATACTTCATTTTTGTCTATACCAAACCGGTCCGATACCAGAACTTCCTGACTCCCGCTTCTTCTTAACGCCAAATCATTTATAAAATCAAAAATGCATGGTCAGGTCAAACTACAGTTCCCGGATCGCTGGTGGCCAATCGCCTGATCAGATCCGCCCGAGTGCAAACCTCCCTGAACCAGCTATCAAACCGCATCAGGGATGCCCGGCTTTAAACAACATTGTACTATAAGAACAAAGAGAAATAAATAAAAGATGCCGGGAGGCGGGAAATAATGTTTACACAGCTGTTGACGTAGCTTTTTTTGCTGTGATATTATATTTAAAGTGTTGTGTTTTCAAGATGATCGTCTTGGAATAAGGAGGTGTAATCAATGTCCCGCAAATGTTATGTAACTGGCAAGAAACCAAGCACCGGTAACCACGTTTCCCACGCAAACAACCGTAACCGCCGTTCTTGGGGCGTAAACGTGCAGAAAGTACGGATCTTGGTCGACGGTAAACCAAAACGCGTTTATGTCAGCACTCGTGCCCTGAAATCCGGCAAAGTAACACGCGTTTAATCACATACGCATATAAACAAAAAGCACCTTTAATTGTAGAGGTGCTTTTTTCATGTCTTGCCTGTGCGGAAAGGCGCAGGGGTTCCGGTTCCCTACGCTTTTGCTCCGGCAACAGTTGTTCTTTAATTCTTCTGAAATGTATTCAAAACAGCCTTCACAAAACCTCCCAGAAACTTCGGCAGCCTAAACGTGTAAAATTTCATGCTTCACCCTCCCCATCGTTCTCACCATTACCATATGCGGATCTGAGTGCCCGAGTCCCGCTTTCGCGCACAAAAAAATGGCTACATGAGAAAAACGCCTGCTCATGTAACCATTTGTATGCGAAGCGGACTCCGCCTATTCCATTCGATCTTGACCTTGCTTGTCCTTTTCGCGGTCAGGGCATCAGCCCCGGGAGACCGCAACGCTCGAACGAATCTCGCGGATGGCCTCCGCCCGGTCGCTCCGGCCGAATACGGCGCTTCCGGCCACCAGCACGTCTGCCCCGGCCTCCACTACGATCGGAGCCGTCTCAGACGTAATGCCGCCGTCTACTTCAATATGCAGATGGGCAATGCCCCGCTCCTGCTGCAGCTTTCGGATTTCGGCGATTTTCCGTACTGTCGTCGGGATGAAGGCTTGTCCGCCGAAACCCGGGTTAACGGTCATGACAAGCACCAGATCCACGTCTTCCAGCACCTGTTCGATAGCCGATACCGGTGTCCCTGGATTAATCGCTACGCCGGCTTTGACGCCATGTTCCTTGATCATATGCAGCACACGGTGCAAATGCACGCAGGCCTCTGCATGAACAGTAATCACATGAGCTCCTGCTTTGGCAAACGCCGGAATGTAATTCTCCGGATTTTCGATCATCAAATGCACATCCAGCGGTTTCTTGGCGATGGGAGCAATCGCGTCCATCACGATCGGGCCGAAGGTCAGATTCGGCACAAAATGGCCGTCCATGACATCAACGTGAATCCAGTCCGCTCCTGCAGCTTCCACTTCCACAATCTCCGCGCCTAGCTTGTCAAAACGAGCCGATAAAATAGAGGGTGCAATATATACCATAACTTTAGTACCTCCGCTTCTTGTCTTTCATTTCCTGGAAAAACTCCACATAATGCTCATACCGACTGGCGGCAATGCCGCCGGATTCCACCGCTTCCCTTACGCGGCAGCCGGGTTCATGCAGATGACTGCAGCCCCGGAATTTACACTGCTCCGCCAGGGGAGCGAATTCAATAAAACAGGAGGACAACTCGTCTACGCCAAGCTCCAGAAAGTCCAGCTGGCTGAATCCCGGCGTATCGGCGACATAAGCGCCGTTGTCGAGCTCGATCAGCTCGACATGCCGGGTCGTATGACGGCCGCGGCCCAGGCGCATGCTGATTTCGCTGGTTTCAAGCGTCAGGCCGGGAAGCATCGCATTCAGCAGCGAAGATTTCCCGACCCCCGACTGCCCGGCAAAGACGCTGATATGGCCGGCCAGGTTCTCTTTGACCCGCTCCATTCCTTCGCCTTTAAGCGAACTCGTGACAAGCACCTTGTAGCCCACTTGTTCATAAAGCTCTACTGTACGGGCAACCTGCTGCTCTTCCTGCGCGTCCATTAAATCGTGTTTGGTCAAACAGATAAGCGCGCGGAGCCCCGCATGCTCAATATGTACAAGAAATTTATCGAGCAGCTGCAAATTCAAGTCAGGCTCTTTCACGGAAAACAGCAGGACGGCAAGACTGGCATTAGCCACGGGCGGACGGATGAGCTCCGTCTCCCGCGGCAAAAGTTCATCCACCGTGCCTTCCCCGTTTTCAGTTGGCGTATAAATGACGCGATCTCCCACAAGGGGGGACAATCCTTTTTTTTTGAAGATTCCTCGTCCGCGGCACTGGACCGTTCCGTCCTCATCCGCTGCATCGGGTTTTACATAATAATAGCCGCTTAACGCTTTAACGATTAAACCTTCAGGCATGAGGTTCCTCGCTTTCATCTATCTAGGTTTGCCGTACGGGTTTGATGATTACCGTCCGTCTTTGTTTTTACTTTTGTCATGACCGTGCTTAATGTCAACAGAGGCAAGAGAATTGCCGGCATAATTGCCCTTATTGTTCATACCCGTAACATCATTCCCCGAACCGTCCTCATCCGATTCACCGGGAACATACGACTCCCCTTGTCCCGGATCGTTTGATTCAGGAGGAGCGGTTACCGGAAGTTCCGGGGTTGGTACCGTTCCCTGCTTGGCGTCAATATACGATACCCGGTAAGTATCGAACAGCTGGCCATCCCGGTATACACTGACCGTGGCGTCTTTGTTAGGGGCTAGAACCAGATCGACCGACAAGGTCTGAACCGTGTTGATCGTTTTGGTTCCCCAGTCCTGATTCTCCCCGCGCGCATCGGTGAAGACAATCCGGATTTTGCTGTTCTTGTCCGCCTGTGCCGGGGCTACCGGAATACCGTAAGAATAATTGACCGCATCCTCCGGATAACCAGTACTGATCGTCAGGGTTACTTCTTCGCCAGGTTCTGCAGAATCACCAGGCTTATAAGGCCACTGCTCGATGACCAAACCTTTGTCAACCGTAAAGCTTGACTCTTGTTTCGTAACCATCGACAAGCCCAGATCGTCTAGCTTGCTTTTAGCCGCTTTCTGGTCCAGTCCGGTCAAATCCGGCATCGTTACCGATTCTTTGCCTTTGCTGATCGTCAGACGAACCGAAGCGATTTCCGGATCAAAGTCACTGTTGGGCGCAGGGTCCTGGCTGATGACCTTGCCAGCTTCAACGGTATCGTTGAATTCCTCGGTACTGGTAATAGAGTCTCCGCTTACACCCAAGTTCGTGAGCTGCTGTTTGGCTTGCTCCAGCGTCATTCCGCTCAGATCGATCATTTTCTCCAGCGGCTTCTCGGTGCTGACCGTCAGGTCAATCAGAGCCCCCTCCTTAACTTCGGTGCCCTCTGGTTTGCTTTGCTCATAGACGACATCAGGATCATAATCCTTGTTATAAGCCTGCTTGACGTTGCCGACCGTAAGGCCCTGCTCGGTCAGTTTTGTTCTGGCTTCATCCTGAGTCAAACCAATCAGATTCGGAACCGTCACATCCGACACTTCCAGCTGGTTCTTGAAATACAAGGCCATGCTTCCAAGAATAACGATAATAGCAAGAACAATGCCGGCCCAAATCCACGGTTTTCTGGATTTTCTCTTTCTCTCGGGTTCCTTAGGCGCCTTCTCAGGCACATCGTCATCTTCGTAATCGCGGCTTCTTCTGCCTTTCGCCGCTCCAGCCGGCTGAGGTTTGATCGCAGGGATGATCAGCGTGTTGTCCTCATCCTCCGGACCAAACTCCAGCTTGGGCTCCGTTCTGCGCTCCGGCAGCAGACAAGTCTCCAGGTCCAGCAGCATTTCCTTGGCGGAGTTGTAACGTTCGCCGGGATTTTTCCGCATCGACTTACAAATAATATTCTCGACGCTCTGCGGAATCATAGGGTTGACCAGACGCGGCTCCTCGAAATCCTCCTGCAGGTGCTTCAGGGCAACGCTGATCGGGCTTTCGCCATGGAAAGGAAGTTTGCCCGTCAGCATTTGATAGAGCACGATGCCAAGAGAATACAAATCCGACTTCTCCCCCGCCGCAACTCCTTTAGCATGCTCAGGGGAGAAATAATGCACAGAACCCACAACCGAACCGGTTTGGGTAATCGTCGCTGAAGTGACCGCCCGCGCAATCCCGAAATCGGTCACTTTCACCCGTCCGTTGCGGCCTATCAAAATATTATGAGGTTTAATATCCCGGTGAATGATTTGGTTCTGATGGGCATGATCCAGCGCATCACAAATTTGGGACGCGATCCGTACCGCTTCATCGACCTGCAGCGGAGCGCGCTCCTTAATAATTTCATTCAGATTCTGGCCTTCGACGTATTCCATCACGATGTAGTATATTTCATTTTCTTCGCCAACATCGTAAATACTCACTACATTCGGATGGGAAAGCGATGCAGCAGACTGCGCTTCCCGGCGGAAGCGGCGGATAAATTCTTCGTCGTTAACGAACTGCTGCCTCAGCACCTTGATCGCGACGTGACGGTTCAGCAGCAGATCTTGAGCTTTATAGACCAGGGCCATGCCACCTCCGCCTATACGCTCAAGAATCTGATAGCGGCCGCCGATTTCGTGACCGATCATAAGCTCAACTCCTTTGTGCCTGACCCAGGTGCTTCGGACTGAAGTTCCAGCAGTACCACAGTAATATTGTCTTCTCCGCCCGCATCAAGGGCGAGCGAAACCAGACGTTCGGCCCGTTCCTTCAAGGAGACCCCTGTCAGCCCCAGCGTCCGGTTGATATCCTGAGCTGATACATAGCTGCTGAGGCCGTCGCTGCAGACGAGCAGAATCTCTTCTTCCTCCAAAGTTACAGGGTAAAGATCCACTTCCACGTCCGCATCGGTACCCAAAGCCCGCATAATGACATTTCTGCGTGGATGAACGCTGGCTTCCTCTGCGCTGATCTGATTGTTTTTGACCAGCTCGTTAACCAGCGTATGATCTTCAGTCAGCTGAACGCTTGTCCCGTTCTTGAACTTATAAGCGCGGCTGTCGCCGATATGGCCGATAACGCCGCCGGAAGGGCCAAGCAATACCGCAACAACCGTTGTGCCCATGCTGTGCAGCTCCTCATGCGCAGAGGCCGTTTCATAAATGACCCTGTTGGCATGCAATATCGCTTCCTTGAGGGCAACCGCGCAGGCCTCGGGATTCAGATGAGGCGAAACCTCATACAAATCAGCCGCAATCGTCTCCACGGCCAGACGGCTGGCCGTATCGCCGGCCTGATGGCCGCCCATTCCGTCGGCTACTATGCCAAGCGTATAACCCTGCTCCAGTTTGACAACGGAGAACGAATCTTCATTGACGGATCGGATATGACCGATATTGGTTACACTTACACTATTGATCAACTGATCTCACCTCGCATTAGACTCCATATGCTTGGCCCGCAGTTGTCCGCAGGCAGCGGCAATATCGTGGCCCTGTTCTCTGCGGATCGTGACATTAATGCCCTGGTCCGCGAGAGCCCGCTGGAATTTGAATATATCATTCCGTGAAGTGCGCACATATTTGCGTTCCGGAACATGGTTAACCGGAATCAGATTGACATGGCAGAGCATGTCCTTGAGAACGGAAGCCAGCTCCTCGGCATGTTCAACCTGGTCGTTGACGCCGCCGATCAACGCATATTCAAACGAAATGCGGCGGCCGGTTTTGGCCTGATAATAACGCAAAGCCTCCATCACGTCATCGAACGGATAACGGCGGTTAACCGGCATAAGCTTCGAGCGCAGGGCATCGTTCGGCGCATGAATGGAGATCGCCAGGTTAATCTGGGTTCCTTCATCCGCAAATTTGTAGATGCTTGGCACGATGCCGCTGGTAGATACAGTAATATGACGCTGGCCGATATTGAGCCCCTTCTCATGGATCATCAGGCGCAGGAATTTCATGGTGTTGTCATAATTCTCGAACGGCTCCCCGGTACCCATGATCACGATGCTGCTGACGCGTTCGCCGCGTTCGTCGAGAATCTGCTGGGCTTTCACTACCTGGGCGACAATTTCACCTGCGGTCAAATCCCGTTTCAAGCCGCCGAGGGTCGAAGCACAGAACGTACAGCCGATCCGGCAGCCCACCTGGGTCGTAACACAGATGCTGTTGCCGTAGTTATGTTTCATAATAACCGTTTCGATCGCATGATCGTCATGAAGACCAAACAGGAATTTGACGGTACCGTCTTTGGACTCGAATTTCGTGATCTCCTTCAGCGTGACAAACTGGAACTGATCGTCCAGCTTTTGGCGCAGAGCTTTGGACAGGTTCGTCATTTCCTCAAAGGAGTTCACCCGTTTCACATAAATCCATTCAAAAATCTGGCTGCCGCGGAACGCCGGCTCGCCTTGTTCTACGGCCCATGCCTGCAGTTCTTCCAGCGTAAAATCATATATAAAAGGTTTCATTTTCACACACCTGTTCTAAATTAATGTATGCTGCCATCTGGGATGCCATGCTCACTCATTCTTCCCATTTTAGCATAAAACCCGGATAGTCTAAAGAGGAAATAACCCGCCAGCTCTGCGCGGCGGGTTAAATTCGGGTTTGATTCCGGGAGAATGGCCGGGAATCAAACCTGTTTAACGAGTCTGGCGATGTAGAAGCCGTCCGAGCCCGCATCCTGCGGCAGCACCTGCAGGCCGACAGGCTCCCGGTCCGCCGCCGCGGCAAGGCGGCGGAACAATTCCGGCGATTCATCCGCCGCGAATTCGGGATGGCGGGCGAGGAACGCCTCGACCGCCCCGGCATTTTCGGCCCGCTCGATCGTGCACGTGCTGTAGACCAGCACGCCGCCCGGCTTCAGCAGGCCGCAGACCGCGTCCAGCAGCTGCTGCTGCAGCTGCGCGATTTCGGCCAAATCCTGCGGAGATTTGGTCCATTTCAAATCCGGCTTCCGCCGGATTACGCCAAGCCCCGAACATGGGGCGTCGAGCAGAATCCGGTCAAAGGAAGCCGGCTCATATTGCCCGGCCAGCTCCAGCGCGTCGCCGGTCCGGGTTTGAACGTTGGACAGGCCAAGCCGCTCGGCCTGCTCCCCGATAAGCTTCGCTTTATGCGCGTGCACATCATTCGCGACTACGGTTCCGCTGCCTTCCATTCGCTCGGCCATGTGGCAGGATTTGCCGCCAGGAGCCGCGCAGCAGTCCAGCACGCTCATGCCTGGCCCGGCCTCGACAGCCTCGGCGACCAGCATGGAGCTTTCGTCCTGGACGGACAACAGCCCTTCCCGGTACCAGCCGGTTAAAGCCATGTTGCCGCCGCCCTGTACGATAATCCCGTCTCCCGACAGCGAAGACGGGACGGCCTCAACCCCCTGAGCCGCCATCTCTTGAAGCAGCCGCTCCCGGTCCGTCTTCGTCCGGTTGACCCGGACGCTGACAGACGGCGGTTCATTATCGGCCCGGCAGATGGCCTCGGCCGTCTGCGCACCATACTGCTTGATCCAGCCTTCGACCATCCATACGGGATGGGATTCTGAAAGGGCAATCCGCTGCGCTGCAGGCAGATCTTCCGGCAGCTTCAGCGTCTCCTTCTGGCGCAGCACGTTCCGCAGCACGCCGTTCACCATGCCGGAGATGCCTTGATGGCCGCGTTTCTTGGCGATATTGACCGCTTCGTTAACCGCAGCGTGGGGCGGAATCCGGTCCAGATAATACAGCTGGTAGAAACTTAATCTCAGCAGGTTGCGAACCCAGGGCTGCAGCTTATCCATCCCTTTGCTCACGAACCGGGCCAGAAAATAATCAATCGTCGAACGTCTGGAGATCGTTCCATACACCAGCTCGGTCGTAAGCCCTACATCCGGGCCGGACAAACCGGCACTCTGAATGGCTCCATTCAGCAGCAAATTGCTGTAGGCTCCTTCCGTTTCCACTTCCGTCAGCACGTAGAGGGCCGTCTCGCGTGCGCTCGACTTGCCGCGCAGACCCGCCGCTCCCGCACCTTTCCCTTTGGAGCCGCCCTGCCTTTGGCTTGTGCCCTGGGCTTTTGAGGGGGTCCCTTGGCCTCCAGCTCTCACTCCACCTGAGCCGCGGCGGCTGCTTCTCCCTTGGTCCATGCTCATGCCAAAACCTCGCCCTGCTTCATTTGACCGCCTCGCACAAACTCGGATGCGGCCATCGCCTTTTTGCCGGCCGGCTGAACGCGCGTGAGCAGCACTACGCCGCTGCCGGCCTGCACTTCGATGCCTTTATCGGACAAGCTCAGTACGGTGCCCGGCGTTTGTCCCGAACCTCCGCCGTTTTCCTTCAGCACGGAGAGCTCCCAAATTTTAAAAACCTCACCGTTCCAAAGCGTAAACGCACCGGAGAAAGGCAGCAGTCCGCGCACACGGTTGCGGATACTCTCTGAATCAGCCGTCCAGTCGATCTTCTCATCTTCGCGGGTCAGATTCGGCGCGTAGGTAGATTCGGCATCATTCTGCGGGATTCGTTCGGCGCGTCCCTCGATAATAAGCGGAAGCTGCTCTTTAAGGAGCTGGGCGCCCGCTGTGCTCAGCTTGTCAAAAATCGTGCCCGATGTGTCGTCATACTCAATCGGAACGACTACTTTGGCGATCATATCGCCCGTGTCCAGTCCTTCGGCCATATACATCAGCGTAACGCCGGTTTCCTTCTCGCCGCTCATAATCGAGCGCTGAATCGGCGCTCCCCCGCGGTATTTCGGCAGCAGGGAGCCGTGCACGTTCAAACAGCCGAATTTAGGCATGTCCAATACCGATTTCGGCAAAATTTGGCCGTAAGCAGCCGTCACAATCAGGTCTGGCTTCAGAGCCGCCACTTCAGCAACCGCTTCAGGAGCACGGAGACGGGAAGGCTGAAGCACGGGGATGCCGTGCTTCAAAGCCGCTTCCTTCACGGGAGTTGGAGTCAGCACTTTCTTCCGCCCCTGCGGACGGTCCGGCTGCGTCACAACTCCTACGATGTTATAGCCTTCGGCCAAAAGCATCTCGAGGGACGGAACCGCAAACTGCGGGGTCCCCATAAATACAATATTCATGCGATCCGCCTCACTCTCGTTCCTCTTCTTCGCGGGGAGTTTCATAGACCCGTTCGGCGATATCTGTATACAGAACGCCGTCCAGATGGTCGATCTCGTGCTGGAATGCCCGTGCCAGCAGATCAGATCCGGTATAAGTCACCTCGTTGCCATTGCGGTCCAGGCCTTTCACCGTTACCGTCTGGGCGCGTTTGACGTCGCCGCGGTAGCCGGGAATGCTGAGGCAGCCTTCAGGGCCAAACTGCTCGCCCTCTTTGGACACGATCTCAGGGTTAATCAGCTCGATCAGCCCGTTGTCGTCGCCGACATCCACTACGATCATCCGTTTCAGAATGCCGACCTGCGGAGCAGCCAGGCCTACGCCTTCGGCGTGATACATCGTGTCGGCCATGTCGGTCAGCAGCTTCTGCACATTAGGGGTAATCTTCGTAACTTCCTTTGCTCTCTTATGGAGCACTTCATCCGGTTCAAGCACAATAATTCTTAATGCCATATAAATTCCCTTCCTTCACTTCACGGAGTCAATTGTGTATTCAGTATATGCGGCGAACAAAATCGGAGGTTCCTTGCCCGCCGTCCTTACATCAGCATTTGCGGATCCACGTCGATGCTGATCTGCAGCAGTGAATCTTTAAGACCGTCCAGCATGCCTGCGGCGGTTCGCCGGACCAATTCAACCGCATCAATGTCTCCCCGATATTTTACCATACATTGAAACCGATAGCGTTTCTTTAAGCGCGGCATCGGAGAAGCAATCGGCCCCAGAATGTCCAGCGCTTCCGCAGACAAGCGGTCCAGGCTGCCAAACACGCCTTTCTTCACGGCATTGCCGCGCAGCTCGGCCGCAAAATTTTCAGCCATGCGCACCAGCACCGGCATATGCTCATGAGACAGGGTGATCAGGATCAGCCGGCAGTAAGGCGGATAGCCGAGCCCTCTGCGGTGCTGCAGCTCCTCCCGTACAAAAGATAAATAATCATGCCTGCTGGCATGGATAATGGAGTAATGCTCCGGCATATAAGACTGGATAAAAACCTCGCCCGGCAGCTGATGCCGGCCTGCCCGTCCGGCCACCTGCGTCAGCAGCTGGAACGTCTTCTCAGCGGCGCGGAAGTCAGGCAGATTCAGCGCCGAGTCTGCGGCAATAGCCCCTACGAGGGTGACGTTGGGAAAATCCAGGCCTTTGGCGACCATCTGCGTACCGAGCAGCACATCGCCTTTTTGTTCCCGGAACGCCTGCAGCAGGCGTTCATGGGATCCTTTTTCCGTCGTCGTATCGACATCCATCCGGATGACCCGAATGCCCGGGAACAGCTTGGCCAGCTCCCCTTCCACGCGCTGCGTCCCCGTTCCGAAATAGCGGATATGCTCGCTCCCGCATTCCGGACAGATTGAAGGAGCAGGCTCGGCATGGCCGCAGTAATGGCAGCGGAGATTGTTGGACTTCTCATGGTACGTCAGCGAAATGTCGCAGTCCGGGCAATTCGCCACATAACCGCAGCTGCGGCACATGACGAAGGTTGAGAAGCCACGGCGGTTGAGAAAAAGCACCGATTGCTCCTTCCTTTCCAGCCGGTCGGCGATCGCCTGATGCAGCGGGCGGCTGAACATGGAACGGTTGCCTTCCTTCAGCTCCTCCCGCATATCCACGATATGCACTTTGGGCAGGCTGCTGCCTGAAGGGCGGTTCCGCATTTCAAGCAGCATCGGCGCAAACTCGTCATCCGACTGGGAACGCGCCGCATGGTAGCTTTCCAGGGATGGCGTTGCCGAGCCGAGGATCACCACCGCGCCGTGCTGGCGCGCCCTGCGGACGGCGACATCACGGGCATGATACTTCGGCGTTTCCTCCTGCTTGTAGGAAGTTTCATGCTCTTCGTCCATCACAATAAGCCCCAGCCGCTCAAACGGTGCAAACACGGCTGATCGCGCGCCGATCGCTACCTGAACCTTGCCTTCACGGATCTTGCGCCACTCGTCATATCGTTCCCCGCCTGACAACCGGCTGTGCAGAATCGCCACCTTGTTGCCAAAACGTCCTTTAAACCGCTCCACCATCTGCGGCGTCAGCGAAATTTCCGGCACCAGCACAATGGCCTGGCGGTCCTGGGCAATACAACGTTCAATGGTCTGCAGGTAAACCTCGGTTTTCCCGCTGCCCGTAACGCCGTGCAGCAGAAAAGTATCATGAACACGGGCCTGAAGGGCTCCGTTGATTTTGTCAAATACATCACTTTGTTCATCCGTCAGCTCCAGCGGGACCGTAGCCTTAAATCTCCGGTCGGCGTATGGATCGCGGTAGACCTCGACGTCTTCAATGACGGCATACCCTTTCTCTGCGAGCTTCTTGACCGTCCCTGCCGTAACCCCGAGGGTTGACAGCAGCTCCTGCTGGGAAATCGGAATCCCGACCTCAAGCAGGAACTCCAGCACCTCCTTCTGGCGGCGGGCCTGGGCGGTAAAAGAAGCCAAAGCCGCTTCGGCTGCTTCGCCGGATACGGCCGCGGCCACGGTTTTGACCGTCTTCCTGCGCATCTGGTCTTTAATCTGCTGGGTTTCTGTCAGCAATCCTTGGCTCAGCAGCGCCTTGACCGTTTCTCCTTCCTCGGGATAACGTTTGCCCAGCTGGGATAACGGCACAAGACCGGCGTTTCGCACAAACGCCAGAATCGAGCGGGCTTCCGGAGGCAGCGCCGCCGTCAAGGCAAACAAAGCTCCCTGCTCCCCCTCCATGGACCCGCCAACCGATCGGAACAAGTTCTCCGCGTTCCCTGTGCCCGATGCAGGAACACCGGCTCCGGCAGCAGCCTCCGCATATCCCGGCTGGAGATCGGGGACGCTGACATATCGTTCGGCTTTGCCTTTCAGCGCTGACGGAATCATCACCTGCAGCGCAGCAATTGTCGTGCAGGCGTATTTGCGGCTCATCCAGCCCGCCAGTTCGACCAGATCCGGCGACAGCGGAGGCAGATGATCGAGCAGCTCCTGAATCGGCTTGATCCGCGCCGGGTCCATATCCGACTGCTTCTCCAGACCCACTACGAATCCCTGAAGGGTCCGGCGTCCAAACGGCACGCCGACCCGGCTGCCGATTTCAATCCAGCCTGCCATATCCGGCGGAATCCGGTAATCAAACGGCCGGTCGGTATCACGGCTGGGTACATCGACAATCACTTTGGCGATCGTATACATCAGCCCTGCGCTCCCGGAAGACGCTGCGCGGCCAATTCAAGAATCCGGCGGGCAGTCTGCTGTTTGGACATCAGCGGCAGCTTCTGCACCAGCCCGTTTGCATCATAAATATGAACAATATTTGTGTCGGTGCCGAATCCGGCTCCTTCAGACGTAACATCATTAGCTACGATCAGATCACAATTTTTGCGGCGGAGCTTATCCAAAGCATAATGTTCCAAATCGTTGGTTTCAGCCGCAAAGCCGATCAGCAGCTGTCCGTTTTTTTTGCGCCCCAGCTGCTCAAGAATATCTACGTTTTTGACCAGTTCGAGCGTCAGCGTGTCCCCGCTTTTTTTGATCTTGCGGTCCGCCTGGACAGCCGGCCGGTAATCGGCTACAGCTGCCGCTTTGATCACGATGTCGCTGCTGTCAAAATGACGCAGGACAGCGTCGTACATATTTTGTGCGGATTGAACGCGCTCCAGCTCGATGCCTTTTCCGGCAGGCGGCTGAACCTGCGTGCTTCCGGCGATCAGCACCACCTCGGCGCCGAGCTCGCGGGCGGCCTCCGCCAGGGCGAAGCCCATTTTTCCGGAAGAGTCATTGGTGATATAACGAACAGGGTCGATTCGCTCAACGGTCCCTCCTGCGGTGACGACCACCTTTTTCCCCGTTAACGGACCTGCTGCCCTTGCCTCTTCCCGAGCAAAAAACTGCTCCACAACCGCAACTATCTCTTCCGGCTCTTCCAGGCGGCCCTTGCCGACATATCCGCAGGCCAGCAGACCGCTGCCAGGCTCGACAAACAGGACCCCCTGCTGCACCAGCTCATTCATATTGCGAACCACCGCGGGATGCTGATACATATGTACATTCATCGCGGGAGCCACCATAATCGGCGCTTCGGTAGCCAGCAAGGTTGTAGATAACATATCATCCGCCAGCCCGGCGGCCATTTTCCCGATCATATTTGCAGTTGCCGGAGCCACCAGCACCAAATCAGCCCAATCGGCCAGATCAATATGCGCGATCACCGAAGGATCTTTTTCATCAAACGTATCCGAGTACACCGGTGCTTTCGACAGAGCCAAAAAAGTAAGCTCACCAATAAATTTTTTGGCCGACTCCGTCATAATGACCCGCACTTCGGCCCCCTGCTTGACAAGCTTGCTGCACAGGGAAGCGGCCTTAAAGGCCGCGATGCCCCCTGTAACGCCCAGCACGATTTTTTTGCCGTTCAACATCCTTATTCCCCCCGCTTTCAAACTGCCTTTCCGGTACGCTTCAAGCCCCTACAGCAGGAAGAAACGCCGCACTCGGCTTAACCGGAGTTACCGCGTTTCCTTCTAGGGGATTTAACCTTTTAAAAAAATAACAACCTTGCGGTTGTCATTATCAGCTACGCTGCAAATTATTCCTTTTCGTTCCCATCTTCGTCCGAAAATTCCCGGCCGTCCCGTTTGATTTTGACAAAATCGCCGTAGATCTCTTCCAGGGCAACACCGACCTGCTTATGGGATTTAGGTCCTTTAAGCTCGGACTTTTCGCCTTCTCTAAGCTGTCTTGCTCTGCGGGATGCCGCAACAACCAGCGAATATTTGCTGTCAACTTTCTCGAGCATTTTATCAATAGATGGATACAGCACTCTCTACACCTCTTCTTCGGGCAGCGCCTTCCGCCCTTTTATTTATGCACTCTACAATGTTCGGCGACAATGATGCTTTCTATTCGCTTGCATGCCAAATCAATTTGATCGTTAACTACAGCATAATCATAATACTCAAGCAGACCCATTTCATCAACCGCCACTGACAAACGGTGATCGATCGTCGCCTGATTCTCCGTTCCGCGGCCTACGATCCGATCTTTCAGCTCCTCCATGGATGGAGGAAGCAGGAACACAAATACGCCTTCCGGAAATTTCTCTTTCACTTTGAGCGCACCCTGCACTTCAATTTCAAGAATGATATCTTTGCCGCTGCCTATGGTCTGCTCCACGAAATCACGCGGAGTCCCATAATAGTTGTCCACATAACGGGCATGCTCCAGCAGCTGATCGTTGTCGATCATGGCTTGGAACTCCTCATGGGTCTTGAAGAAGTAGTTCACGCCGTGTTCTTCGCCCGCCCGCGGCTGACGGGTAGTCGCCGAGACGGAGTATACGAGCTCAGGCATGCGCTGTCTCAATTCTTTGCATACGGTACCTTTCCCGACACCCGAAGGACCGGATAATACAATCAATAAACCTTTAGACATTGTTCTCTCCATTTTACTCGTCATTGTCATCGTCTTTGGTAGATAAACGATGCGCCACCGTTTCCGGCTGAACAGCTGACAAAATGACATGGTCGCTGTCCGTAATAATTACCGCCCGCGTTCTCCGGCCATATGTAGCATCAATCAGCATATGCCGGTCTCTCGCCTCCTGAATAATCCGTTTAATCGGCGCGGATTCAGGACTTACGATGGAAATGATACGATTGGCTGACACAATATTGCCGAAGCCAATATTAATAAGTTTGATTGCCATGTACAGGTTGTTCCCCCTAATTTAGTGCCGTGAGCCTCAGAGCTACTCCAGATTCGCCGCTTGTTCGCGGATCTTCTCAAGTTCGGCTTTCATCTCAACGACAAGGTTAACGATTGCGAGATGATTGGCTTTGGAACCAATCGTATTCACTTCCCGGTTCATTTCCTGGATCAGGAAATCAAGCTTTCTTCCGGCAGGCTCGCTCCCGGACAGCAGTCCCTGGCATTGGGCCAAATGACTGCTCAGCCTTGTCAGTTCTTCGTCAATGTTGGATTTATCGGCAAACACCGCTACCTCCATGTTAAACCTCTGCTCGTCGAAAGAGCCGTCCAGCAGCTCGGCAAGCCGGTTTCTAAGCCGGACGCGGTATTCCTCCACCACATGGGGAGCAAGCTTGACCAACTCGGCATGCAAAGCCCCCAGATGTCCGAACCGCTGCAATAAATCCTCCGCCAGATGATTCCCTTCTTTAAGGCGCATAGCGGAAAGCCCATCCAGCGCTTGTCCAAGCACCTGACGAAGAACGGCTTCCCATTCCTCCTGACTGCCGGCATCATGAGCTTCGGCCTGTTCGGCCGGCATCATAACGCCTGGCATCGTCAAAAGCTGGGCAGCCGTCGGCATGCCCTCTAATCCGAAGGCTTCCATTAATTCTTTCGCGGATTGTACAAAATCCCGGGCCGCAGAAAGATTGAGCTTCTGAGCTCCAGAGCCCTCATCTTCCCTTTCCTTGCTAATAAAAACATCAATTCGTCCCCGTTTGACCCGGCTCTGCACCAGCCGCCGCAATCCGTCTTCATAACAGGTCCACTCTCTCGGCATGCGGAATACAATTTCACAGTACCGGTGGTTGACAGATTTGACTTCACATTGGATCACATAACCGCCAAAACGCAGAACGGATTGACCGAATCCGGTCATACTAAATGACATCGGCATCACATCCGTTACACTATTGTAATTGAAAATTAAGAGTGAAACAAGTAGGAGGCGCGCTCTTTCGACTTCTCCTGCACATATTTCGCCAGAGCCACGCTCATTTCGTAGAATAAAAACGGCGTCATCAAATAGATTCCGTTAAAATGCTCCATGGCCGCGTCCAGCAGCTCTTTGGCAATTTCTACACCCTCCAGCCTGCCTGCTTCCCCGGAAAGTCCGCTCATCCGCGCCCGGATCGATTCAGGCAGCTCGATGCCCGGCACCTCGTTGTGCAGATACTCCGCATTTTTCCCGCTGGCCAGCGGCATGATCCCAATAAAGATCGGGATATCGAGATGCGCGGTCGCTTCCTTGATTCTTACGATCAGCTCGGGATCATAAACCGGCTGCGTCATGACGTAATCGGCGCCCGAAGCCATCTTCTTCTCCAGCCGCTGAACGGCCTTGTCCAGATGCTTGACGTTCGGGTTGAAAGCCGCTCCGACAACAAACTTAGCTTTATGCTTCAGAGGTTTGCCCGAAAAAGCGATCCCCTCGTTAAGCTGCTTGATCATCTTGATGATCTGGAACGAGGTCAGGTCATAAACCGAACTAGCGTCCGGCAGATCGCCGAACCGCGAAGGATCGCCCGTAACGGCGAGTACATGGTTGATTCCCAAAGCGTCAAACCCCATCATATGCGACTGGGTGCCGATCAGATTGCGGTCGCGGCAGGCGATATGCGCCAGCGTGCGCAGTCCGATCCGCTCCTGCACCAAATGGCCCAGCGCCATGTTGCTCATCCGCGCCACGGCGAGGGAATTGTCGGCCATCGTGACGGCGTCCACGCCGGCTTCCTTCAAAGCCGCCGCCCCCTCCATAAATTTGGTGATGTCCAGATCCCGCGGAGGATCAAGCTCAACAATCAGGGTAGGACGCTGTTTGACAAGATCCACAAGCGTCGGAGCCTCAGTCCCCTCCGTTCCCCCGGCTGACGGCTCTCCTGCTTTGCCGTTAAGCTGACGGATAACGGAAACGGTTTCACGCGGCAGCTTCGGCGCAGCCGCAAGCGGCTGCGGGACGTAATCCGCCAGCGCCTTGGCCATCTCGGCTATATGCTCCGGTGTGGTTCCGCAGCAGCCGCCAAGCAGCCGCACCCCCACCGCCGCAAAATCCTTCGCCCGTTCGCCGAAATAAGCAGGCGTCGCACGGTATACATATTTCCCATCCACAAAGCTGGCCAAACCTGCGTTCGGATAAACGGACAAAGGAATCTCAAGCGGGACAGGCAACTGCTGCTGAATAACGCTCATGATGCCCTGTGGACCGGAATGACAGTTGAAGCCGACTACGTCCACGCCTTCCTGCTTCAGAATGCTGAACGCGTCTGTAATCGCGTAACCGTCCAGCGTCCGTCCTACCTGATCGACGGCAAACTGCGAAATGATCGGAACATTTGCGCGTTCCCTGATGCACTTAACCGCAATCTCCATTTCCTCGAGATCAAAAAAGGTCTCCAGCAAAATGCCGTCCACGCCTTCCTCCAGCAGCGCGTCAATTTGCTGGCCGAAATACAGGCCGAGCTCCCGCGCCGAAACGTTGATCCGGCGCCCGCTGCGGATCGAGCCTACCGCCCCGATGACATAAGCCGAAGTACCCGCAGCTGCTTCCCTGGCGATCCGCACGCCTGCCCGGTTGATTTCAGCCGTCTTGGACTCCAGTCCGAATTTGGACAATTTATAAGCATTCGCTGAAAACGTATTGGTTTCAATGACGCTTGCTCCTGCCTGAATATATTGGGTATGCACCTCGCGGATGGCTTCCGGGGAAACCAGGTTCAATTCATCATAGGATATGCCGACGGGATGGCCTAATTGAGACAAATAGGTTCCCATAGCCCCGTCGCCAATCAAGATTTTGCTCTCAAGTGCCTTGCGCAGATCCGTCATAAACTCCCCTCTTTCTTCCGGGCTGAAATTTTATTTAATGTACCATACATTTCATAGAAAAATAAGAGATTCTTTCAGCTCTAAACAAAAACGTTCGGCAAGCAGGTTTCCCTGTCCGCCGAACGTTCAGTTAAAATGCCTCTTAAACAGCCAGCTCGCCCCGGTAAACGGTCTCCGCCGGTCCTGTCATATAAACGTGATTATCCTCCGCGTTCCATTCGATGAACAGGTCGCCTCCGGCAAGGCCGACCCAGGCGCTGCGCCCTGTCAGCCCGTTCAGCACGGATGAAACCAGCGTCGCGCAGGCGCCGGTGCCACAGGCGAGAGTCGGGCCGGCGCCGCGTTCCCAGACGCGCATTTCGATGCGCTCCGGACCGGTAACGGTCGCGAATTCTACATTGGTTCTCCGCGGGAACAGCGGATGCTTCTCCAGCTTCGGCCCCCAGGTATGAACATCGTACATGGGAGCATCCTCCACATAAATCACCGCATGGGGATTTCCCATAGAGACGCCTGTGAACCGGAAGGTTTCGCCCTCTACCTCTACAGGACGGTCAATGATTTCGCTGCCGTCAAGCGTCGTCGGAATCAGCCGTCCCTCCAGAATCGGAGCACCCATATCCACTCTGACCGTCTTCACCTTGCCGTTCTCCACGGCGAGTGTTACCGGCTGCACGCCGGCTCCCAGCGTTTCTATCGTAATGTCCGTACGGTTTATATGCCCGTTATCATAAACGTATTTGGCCGCGCAGCGAATCGCATTGCCGCATTGCTCCGCTTCGGTGCCGTCCGAGTTGATGATGACCATCCGGAAATCCGCCGTTTCGGACGGAAGAATGAACACCAGGCCATCAGCTCCGACCCCAAAATGCCTGTCGCAATATCGAACGGCCAGCTCGGCGGCCTGCCCCAGAAGCTGCTTCATCCCGTAAAAGACGAGAAAATCGTTGCCAAGTCCGTGCATTTTCGTAAATTCCATCCGCTTACACTCCTCAAAGCATGTACTGTTACCTTCATTGTAACGAATAGTGTATGCTTTGCAAACCCGGATGGCTATTCACTTTATGCACGAATATTTGTACTATTCACCGCAGCAGGACGGCCGTTTGTTCCCGCAGGGCGGCGGCGGTTGCCGGACCAGACGCTGCCAGCGCCCATCAGGAAGGTCGGGATGCCTGCCGCTACTAAGGAAATGGCCCATTCGCGGAAGCCGAGCGGAACCGTCTTGAAGATCGGTTGCAGCGGTTCGATGTACATCACAGCCAGCGTCATAAGAACCGAAGACAAGACGGCAAACACCAGAAACTTGTTCTGCAGCATATTGCGGTGAAAGATCGAACGCGAGCTGCGGCAGTCAAACACATGGATAAGCTGAGCCATTACCAGCGTAACAAAAGCAACGGACTGAGCCTTCATCAGCTGTCCCGGGTCATCCGGCGAAATTTGCAGCGTCAGCCAGAAGGCGCCCAGTGTACAAACGCCGATCAAAATGCCCCGGCTCATGATTTTCCAGCCTAACCGGCGGGCAAAAATATTTTCCTTGGCGCCGCGCGGCTTATGCTCCATCAGATCCTTCTCCGGCTGATCGACGCCAAGCGCCATAGCCGGCAGGCCATCGGTTACCAGATTGACCCACAGAATCTGAATCGGCAGCAGCGGCAGCGGCAGACCGGCCAGCATGGCAAAAAACATCGTCAAAATTTCGCCGACATTGGAGGCCAGCAGATAACGGATAAATTTGCGGATATTTTCATAAATATTTCGGCCCTCTTCGATGGCGGACACGATGGTCGAGAAATTGTCGTCGCTCAGGATCAGCGAAGAGGCTTCTTTGGAGACGTCCGTGCCGGTGATGCCCATCGCAATGCCGATGTCAGCCGCCTTGATCGCGGGAGCGTCATTGACGCCATCGCCGGTCATGGCCACCACATGCCCTCTGCGCTGCAAAGACTTGACAATCCGCAGCTTATGTTCGGGCGATACCCGGGAATAGACAAAAACTTCGTCGCTGACCTTATCCAGCTCATCGTCGCTTAAAGAAGCAAGCTGCTGGCCGCTCATTACCCTGCCGCCCCGCGGGATAATGCCCAGATCATGGGCGATGGCTTCCGCTGTAAGGCCGTGGTCGCCCGTAATCATGACCGTTTTGATGCCGGCCTTGCGGCATACGGCAATCGCGTCGCGCGCTTCGCGGCGCGGCGGATCAATCATGCCGGTCAGCCCTGCAAAGATCAGCTGGGACTCGGCGGAATCCTCATCTTTAACCTGGTCATGCGGCCGCACCTCGCGATAAGCCAGACCCAGGACGCGCAGCGCTCCCCGCGCCATCGATTCATTGGCAGCGCCAACCTTCTGGCGCAGCGTGCCGGTCAGCGGGACAACCTTGCCGTCCCACAAAATATGGGAGCAGCGGTCCAGCAGCATATCCGGTGCGCCTTTAACGAACAGCAAACGTCCACCTTGATGAGAGACAAGAACCGACATCCGTTTGCGTTTGGCGTCAAACGGAAACTCTGTTTCTTTGGTATACAAAGCAGACAGCGTGGCGGGCGAATGATCCATTTTCGATGCGAGAGCGACCAGCGCGCCTTCTGTCGGATCCCCCTTCAGCACCCATCTGGAGTCCTTCTGTTCGTTCCCCGAACGTTTGCGGTTTGGCGTTTCTTCCTCGGTTGTTTCGACGATCTCGGCGTTGCTGCACAATGCGCTAATCTGCAGGATGCGCCGCAGTCCCTGCTCCTTGCGCAAATCAACCGGCCGGCCGCCGTCCCAAATATCGCCGCGAGGCTCGTAGCCTTCGCCTGTGACTTTAAATTCCCGGCCTTCGGCCCAAACTTTGGTCACCGTCATTTTATTCTGGGTCAGCGTCCCCGTCTTGTCCGAGCAAATAACGGACGCGCAGCCCAAGGTTTCAACGGACGGCAGCTTGCGCACAATCGCCTTGCGTTTGATCATCCGCTGAACGCCCAGCGCCAGCGCAATGGTAACAATCGCCGGAAGGCCTTCCGGAATGGCGGCCACAGCCAGGCTGACACCGGCGAAGAACATATTGCCCGGAGGCTGTCCATGCAAAATGCCGGCCAAAACGACAACCACCGTCAAAGCCAGCGCCACAACGATCAGAATTTTGCCTAACTGCTCAAGTCTGCGCTGCAGCGGCGTCTCCTGACTTTCCGTATTTTGAATCAGGTCGGCGATTTTGCCCATTTCCGTATCCATGCCGGTGCGGATGACAATCCCCTTGCCGCTGCCGCGGGTAACCATGGTGCCCATGAAGCCGATATTCTTCTGGTCGCCCAGCGGCACATCCTCCTCCGGAATAGCTTGAGCAAATTTTCCCACCGGATGGGATTCACCCGTCAAAGCGGATTCCTCTACATCGCAGCCGGTCGTCTCCAGCCAGCGGATATCGGCCGGGATCCGGTCCCCGCTCTCCAGCAGCACAATGTCACCCGGAACGATCTCCTTTGCGGGAATGACGATTTCCTTGCCCCCGCGCAGCACCTTCGCGCTGGGAGCCGACAGCTGCTTAAGCGCCCGCAGCGACCGTTCCGCCCGGAATTCCTGAATAAAACCCAGAAATCCGTTCAGCACGATAATCGCCACGATCGTAATGGCATCCAGATATTCGCCGAGCAGGCCCGAGATGAGCGTGGCACCCATCAGCACCAGCATCATAAAGTCTTTAAATTGATTCAAAAACAGCAGCAGCGGCGATACCCTCTTGGCTTCCTGCAGCTCGTTCCAGCCAGCCGTCTCCCGCCACTTGTCCGCCTCTTCGGAGGACAGCCCTTGATCCCGCTTCACCTGAAACCATTCCAGCAGCTCTTTCGGTTCAAGGCGGTGCCAACTATTTTGTTCCATGCTCCTTCTTCCCTCCCGTAATTTCTGCGTTCTTGACCGCGTGAAGGCTTTTCCACCTAGGGTAAATGTATTCAGGCCCGTCCCGAAATATCACAGGCACTTAAGTTTTTGCTCCAAGTATGGCATCATAGGGGAAGAAGACATTAGGAAGACAATACATGGATACTAGGAGAATCATTAACTATGGCACTTGACGGCATTGTAACCCGCGCTATCGTGCAGGAGCTTCAGGCCTGCATCGGCGCACGCATTAATAAAATTCACCAGCCCTCCGATAACGATATTGTCATGCATTTAAGAACGAGAAACGGCAATCAGCGTCTGCTGCTGTCGGCCAATCCGACCTATCCGCGGGTGCATTTCACTGAAGCTTCATTCATGAATCCGCAGGAGGCCCCGATGTTCTGCATGCTGCTGCGCAAACACTGCGAAGGCGGCGTAATCGAGCAGGTTAGCCAGGTTGGCATGGAGCGGATTATCCACCTGGATCTCAGACAGAGGGACGAGCTTGGCGACACCTCTCGAAAAAGAATCATCATAGAGCTGATGGGCAGACACAGCAACCTGATTCTGGTCGATCCCGCTACAGGCACGCAGCTGGACGGCATTCACCACGTCACCCCGTCGATCAGCAGCTACCGCGTGGTCATGCCCGGCTTCGCGTATACCGAGCCGCCCCAGCAGAACAAACTGAACCCGCTGGAAACGGACAAAACCCGGTTTCTGGAGCTGCTTCAAAGCGCAGCTGAACCTGCGGAGCCTCAGTGGCTGGTCGAGGCATTCAGCGGCTTAAGCCCGCTGCTAGCCCAGGAGCTTCTCATCCGGGCCGCGCAGGCTCGACAGGCTGATCCCGGAGGAAGCGAAGCGGCAGATGCGTTTGAGCAGAGCTTGTGGAACGCTTTTTCAGAGGTGATGGAACAGATTCGGAGCGGCCGATTCGAGCCGACTTCGGGGGATAATGCCAAAGGCAAAAGCATCTTCTCGGCTGTGGACCTCACGATCATCAAGCCGGACACGAAACGCAGCTACGAAACGATCAGCCTTTGCATGGAGGATTATTACGGCGACAAGGCCGAGCGGGACACGGTCAAGCAGAAGGTCGGCGACCTGCTGCGGTTCCTGCAGAACGAGCGGAGCAAAAACATCAAAAAGCTGTCCAATCTGCAGAAGGACCTGGATGATGCCGAGGATGCCGAGAAATACAAAGTCTGGGGCGAGCTGCTGCTGCCTTCGCTGCATTTGATTACCAAAGGCCAAACCGAGGTCGAGCTCGTCAATTATTACGATGAAGAACAGGGAATGATCCGCGTTCCGCTGGATCCCCTCCTGACGCCTTCGGAGAATGCGCAGCGTTATTTCAAGAAGTACAACAAGTTCAAGAACAGTCTCGCCGTCATCGACGAGCAGCTCAAGAAAACCCATGAGGAAATCGCTTATATGGACGAGCTGCTGCAGCAGCTGGCTTTTGCCAGCATGAATGATATTGAAGAAATTCGCGAGGAGCTGACCACCCAAGGTTATTTGCGTGATCGGGGGCGGAAGAACGGGAAGAAGAAGAAAAAGGATCATCGGCCGACCCTGCATGTCTATACTTCTTCCGAAGGCATCGAAATGGTCGTCGGCAAAAACAATCTGCAGAACGAATACATCACCAACCGGCTGGGAACGCCGAACGACACCTGGCTCCATACCAAGGATATCCCCGGCTCCCATGTGCTGATCCGCGCGCACTCCTTCTCGGACGCCACGCTGGAGGAAGCTGCGCAGCTTGCGGCTTATTTCAGCCAGGCCAAAGAGTCCAGCAGCGTCCCGGTTGACTGCACGCTGATTCGTCACGTCAGAAAACCCAGCGGCGCCAAACCAGGTTTCGTCATTTACGACCATCAGCGCACCCTGTTTGTTACGCCGGATGAGCAGCTTGTCAAATCTCTGCCAAACACGATTAAATAACCCGACAAACTAAAAGTCTTCTGAAAATAAACGAGAGCAGCCGCTGCCGGTCCCCCGGCTTTCGGCTGCTCTTTCCGTTGTTAGGTTCAGGTTTCGGCAATCAAACCTTTGTCCATGCTGTCTTTGAACATTTGCTCCATAGCCGCGCGGTTTAACGGACGGCTGTAATAATAACCCTGAATAAGGTCACAGCCGCTGCCGGCCAGAAATTCCAGCTGGGACTTCGACTCTACGCCTTCGGCCAGCACGGTGAGGCCAAACGATTTGCCAAGCTGGATGATTGATACCAGCAGCGTGCTGTCCTGGGCCGACAGCGGCGTCTCTTGAACAAACGACTTGTCAATTTTTAAGATGTCGACGGGCAGCGTTTTTAAATAATGGATAGAGGAATAACCGGTCCCAAAATCGTCGATGGAGATTTTTATCCCCAGGCTTCTAAGCCTCTCCAGCTTCTCTTTGATCACGACCGGATCATTCAGCATCGTCTCCGTCACTTCCAGCTCCAGGTAACACGGTTCCAGTCCGGAATCCCGCAACGCGTTCTCCACAACGTCTATGAACTGCGGATGTCTGAACTGCACGGCTGACACGTTCACAGAAATCGTGACCTTCGGATAACCTTCATCCTGCCACTGCTTGGCTACCCGGCAGCTTTCCCGAAGCACCCATTCCCCGAGTCTTATAATAAAACCATTCTCTTCCGCTATCGGAATAAACTCCATCGGCGGCACCATCCCCTGATCCGGGTCGTTCCATCGCAGCAGCACTTCCAGACCCGCCAAAGAAGGGGTTGAACGGATGCTGCCTTTAGGCTGAAAATATAATTCAAATTCTTGGTGTTCTAATGCTTTGGGTAATTTCTTCTCGATTTCAATGCGTTTATGTATTTCATCCAGCAGGGAATATTGGAACCATTGAGGTTCGCCCACGCCTGCCTGCTTGCTTTTCTTCAGGGCCAGATCGGCATAATTCAGCAGCATTGGCCCTTCCTCCCCATGCTCCGGATACATGCTGATGCCAGAGCTGAAGCTGAGGCGGACTTCTTCATTTCTTATAAAATAAGGCTTGTGCAGCCCTTCTGCCAGCATAAGCGCCTGATTATGAATCGTGTAACG
This sequence comes from Paenibacillus yonginensis, assembly GCF_001685395.1. Lineage (NCBI taxonomy): Bacteria > Bacillati > Bacillota > Bacilli > Caryophanales > Paenibacillaceae > Paenibacillus > Paenibacillus yonginensis. Next base: position 2,312,089 of record NZ_CP014167.1, read on the forward strand.
GGAGCAGTCCTGCGATTTCAACAGCACGATAAAATCATCCGCGAAGCTTCTGCACAAAATGCCGTCATCACCGATCAGCCGTTTCATCCGCTCTGCGGCTTCCAGCAGCAGGCTGTCACCTGCTTTGTCCCCGTAGCTTTCATTCAGGTACCGGAAACGGTCGATATTGATGCGAATAATGGCACAGTGATGCCCTTCCTGCAATTCACGCTCCAGCTCCAATTTAAAGCGGCTCATGTTCAGAAGTCCGGTCAGCGGGTCAAAAAAAGCCAGTTCCCGCATACGCAAGGAAGACTTCTCCCGCTCTTCAACCTCCTGAGTCATATCAAACTGCAGACCGATAAAATAAAGCAGTTCTCCGGATTCTCCGAACACCGGACTGATCGTTAATTGATTCCAGAAATAGCTTCCATCCTTGCGGTAATTCTTGAGCGTGACCGTCTCGGCCCGCTGTTCAAGCTGTGCTTGCTTAACAATTTTTAGCGCCTCTTCATTGGTGTCGGGCCCTTGAAGGCAGCGGCAGTTGCGCATCAGTATTTCTTCCGCTTCGAACCCCGTCATACGGGTGAATCCCTGATTGACGTAAATAACCGGATTATCAGGGAGGTTGGGATTCGTAATAATCAAGCCGATCCCCATTCTTTCTAGGGCTTTCATAAATTCCGAAGCCGTCAGAATAGCCCCGGGATCCTCAAGATGCAAATGATCGTCCAACGCTACACCTCCTTTAATAATTGAACAACTCGCATGGATACGGTCCGGCTGCCGAGCTCCCCGTGAAAGGCAGTCCCATTCCGGCTGCCGTGGAAATCGGAGCCCCCAGTCGGAATAAGGCCATAATGAGCTGCCCATTCCCCGTATCTGCGTTCATCCTCCGGTGAATGATCCGAATGGAAAACTTCGATTCCGGAAGGTCTTCCGCTCTCCAAAATGGATTGAACCAGGGCATCCTGGCCGTAAATGCCGGGGTGCGCAATCACCGGAGCACCTCCTGCTTCCCGAATCCAAGCAAAAGCCTCCTGCGGCGTAATTCTCGGCACGTTGGCATAAGCCGCGGCACCTTCCGCCAGATAACGGTCGAAAGCGTCGCGGATGTCCGCTGCATAACCTTTGGCTACCAAAGCTGCGGCCAGATGAGGACGCCCCAGGCTTTCCCCTTCCTGAAGCTTCCGTCCCAGCCCCTGCAAAACCTCCTTCAGGCTGAGAGGGATGCCAAGTTGGTTCAACTTCTCCAGAATCGCCTCATTCCGCCGCTCCCTTGCGTTCCGGAGTTCTCTCAGACGCCGCTTCAGCACCGGATCCTGATGATTCAGAAAATACCCCAGCACATGAATGTCCGTGTCCTCCGCCCCGGTACTGATCTCTATGCCCGGAACCACCATAATCCCCAGCTTCTCCCCGGCTTCCAGAGCTTCATCTACTCCGGCCACCGTATCGTGGTCTGTAATGGCGATAGCGGATAATCCTTTGTCCCTGGCCATTTGGACATTGTCCGCGGGCGAATTCAGCCCGTCAGAAGCAGTAGTGTGTGTATGCAGATCTGCTTGTCCCAGCTGGTGATTCATTTAGGCTCCTCCTTGATCCTCAGCCATAGGCTGTTTTATAAAGTTTAGAAAAGTTACGGCCGAAATTGGCAGCAAGGTTGACTTCAAATGGATGGAGAAGAACCTCCGCTTGAACGAAGCGTTTCGGATCGGAATCATCCGCAGCAGCCCTAAAGCAAGCTCATGTTTGATCGAGGACGGCGACAGCATCGTAATGCCAAATCCCGCCTCTACCGCTGATTTTACCGCACCGGTGCTGCCGAGTTCCATCACTACGTTTAAATCTGCGGCTCCTACTCCCCGCCGATGCAATTCCTCCTCCATCACCTGCCGGGTGCCCGAGCCTTTTTCACGCAGTACAAATGGATATTTGACCACCTGCTCCAAGTCGACCCCCTCCTGAACATCCAGCTTATGCCCAGCCGGAACGACCAGCTTCAATTCGTCCTCCATGACCGGCTCGATTTGAATATCAGGATGGTCGACCGGAGCCTCAACCAGGCCGAACATAAGCTGGTGCTGCAGAATATAATCTACAATTTGCGAAGTATTCATAACCTTCAGCATAATTTGAATATGCGGATATTGATGGCCAAAAGGACCCAGCAGCCGTGGAAGCACATATTCGCCGATCGTCAAGCTGGCGCCAAGCTGCAGCCGTCCTTCCAGCTGATGAGTAAAGCGGGACATTGCATCTTCGGTCTCCCTCATCAATTCCAGGCTGCGAACCGCAAAAGGCAGCAGCGTCTGCCCAGCTTCCGTCAGCTCAATGCCCCTCGTTGAACGAATGAGCAGCTTGCATCCGAAGTGATCCTCCAATGACTGCATCTGCATCGTAACCGCCGGCTGGGTCATGTGGAGCGCCTGCGCGGCCGCAGAGAAGCTTCCAAGCTTGGCCACATTATAAAAAATATGAAGCTGATGATAGTTAAGCGCCATTCCCCATCAATTCCTTCCTCTCCCTTACAATACCATGATGTGGCAGCCCTTTAAAACCGTTCTTTACCATTTTGGCGCAGCCGGAGCCCGTCTCCCTCCATAACTCCGCTACCAAAAAAAAGCATGCTCCGGCTTCACCGGGGCATGCTGGAATAATCCGAACCTCTATTTCCGTTTGCGGCCGTTCTTTAACAGCGTCGTTCTCCTGGAGTGCCGCAGCCAGGAATAATAGGTTTTCAAATCTCTCAGTTCCATCGTCTCCGACATTCTGCCCAGGAAGGTAACCAGGATCATTTTATAAAGCGGCTGGCCGAGCAAATCCGTCTCTCCCTGCAGCCCGGTAAATTCCGCAACGAATACCAGATCCTGATCAATCAGGTATACATCCTCTTCATTGCGGTAATATTTCGTAATCCGCCCCTGCTTCAGGCATTCCCACAAAAAAGTCGCAATCGCATCCGTTTGCAAAACAGCCGAACTTACCCGTTCCTTGTAACGTAGTGCCGCATGATGGGTAACCACAATATCGGCAACCTTGTAATCGCCAAGGGCAATATAGAAAGATTCATACGTATTCCAACGCTGGGTAGCTCTATCCTTCACGGCCATCCTCCCTTCCTGGAGTTTCCCGATCTAGTTCTTTTTGACTGAGTATTTATTCCCATAATAGTATAATATCCCGTTTTGATGCGCAAGTCTTATGCAGCTCTCTCTTTGTCTGAAATCTATTAACCAATTTGTCGGAATATTCCTTCTGGCTGAAGGGAAAATAAAAAAAGAAGGAGCGGCACAAAGCCACCCCTTCCTTAACAAGATAGAACAAACTTATACGTGAGAGACGCTACAGCCCGTAATACTGGGTCTTGTCTGGCACGTTTTTGTTGTATTCGGTTTTGATCTCGTTGCGATAAGATCGTTCGATCTTGCGTACGTAGGATAACTTGCGGACATTCTTCATAATATCCTCCGCACGATCGGCATTAACATACATGACGACATAATGCATTCTTCTGGACAAATACAAAACATTGCCGTATTTATCCAGATTTCTGGCCGCCTTCAAATCACTGACCCAAATAATAAATCCTGTCCGTTCCGGAAACATGTCCGCCGCTTCCCCCGCTTTCTGATATAATCCGTACGATCCTTAGCCGCCGCAGCCGCAAGAACTGCCTCCGCCACAGCCGCCCTTCGGATTTGCGTCGTTGCTCGGCACCTTGATGGTTTGAGAGACGGAGTAAGCAATCATCTCCGACATCTCATGCAGCATATCGTCCAGTTCTTTCTCGGAAAGCTTGAATCTTCTTACCGCCTCGAACTGTTCCAGCTCCCTCTCTACTTCAGCCACCTTGTCTTTGGCTTCATGATAGTTGGGATGGAAATGACCGAAACGCTGGGTCTCCTCGAACAGCTCTTTTTTGGAAGCCAGCTTGCGAACGCAGCTTTGAATTTCCGCGTCGTTCTCGATCATCCGTTTCCAGTATAAGTAGTCGGTCACACAAACCGAATGGTTGATCATATCGCCCAATTCATAGGCGTATGTCAGCAGCTGGGCCATATCGACCGTTCGCAATTCAGATACGCTCATGAACATTCATCTCTATTCTCTAGAAGTTCCACCTTTGTTATTTCCATTGGTAGACTTTTTCATCATAACATAAACATGCCCCGAGCAGAAGATCAAATCAACTTTTGGGTCTGCTGGAGGGAGCTTACAGGTGAAACTCCGGAGCAGCCAGGCTTGCAGAGGCTTGCAGATGTCACCTTAATTTTCAGTTGGAAGTACGATTCGAATTCCTTTAATATCCGCAGCGGTGAGCTCCCTGTAGATACCTGCCCGGCATGCCTTCTCATCGCTGGGATCCAGCGCCAAATCCGCTCCAGCCCTCCACTCTCCGCTGCCTTTGATCCATTTGGGCAGAGCCGTGCAGATACCGTTATCCAGCCGCAGCTCTACCCCCGCTTTCCAGGCCAAAGCCTGCTGAAGCAGCAATTTCACCGTGGAGGCATGATAAGCTCTGAGCTCGCTTGTCCAGGAAGCCGGAACATGACGCAAACCCGGAAACAGCTCCTCCAAATTAGGGATACGCGCATCGGACGGGTAAAGTCGGAACGGTTTGCCTGCATAAATCCAGGCTTCGGGAACACAGGTTTCTTGAGGCCGTCCTTCCACTGCCTGTTCAACCAGACTGATGCGGGGGTAACCGGCCTTGCGGGCCGCTGTTTCTCCAAGCTGATCCGGAGGAACCAGCCCAAGCCGCTCCAGCATTTGATAAACAGGCTTTAAATGGGTATCCTCCACGATAAAGTGACGAGATCCGACCCGCTCCAGCGCCCCTTCAACAGCCGGCTCTGCGGCAATCCGGTCCGCGGTCTGCTCATCGGGGCAATGCAGCAGCGTTGCCGGTAGCAGAGAAGTGCGTCCGGCGCCCGCCCCCCATTCACGCACCGCAAGGCTTACGGCTGCGGGCACCCCCGATAAAGCATGACGCTCGAGAAAAGTGAGGATCTCATCCAGCTTGCGGCCGCCGTTCATCGCCTTCTCGACCGATTCGCGGGTCAGCCGGTAAGTGGTCATAATATCGGCCGAAATCAATTCGCAGCAAAGCTCCAGCTCCCAGCGGATCGTATAGGACGTATTCGGAGGAACCAAAATTTCATAATCTGGCTGGACAAAAAAAGCGCCCTCCGAAGCCGACATCAACGGTTTCCTGTGATCGGTCCCGTCGGTGACCTGCGGATTCCCTTCCCTTCTGTCCGGTTTATCCTCTATTCCAGGCTGAATCCAAGTCTCATGAAACCCGCCGACGCCGATGCCTATCGCCTCAAGATCGGGTTTGCGGAGCCAGCGGATCATAAGTCCGGCAGGATTAGTGAGCTGATCCACCAGAGGTTCCTCGGTGGCTGGCCAAACGGTAAGCGGCTGCGGAATCCCTTTCCCTGGTTCGTCGGCATACCCCAGCTCAAGCCAGCCAAATCCGCACAGCGCCTTCAGCCAGGATAACAACCAGAACCCGGTTGTGTCCGCTTCCTCCTCGGCGCCCTCTGCCTGCTCCGGGTCAGCTGAAGGCGATACCCTAAGAATGCCTTTGGCGCGGAGCTGCCTGAGAATCCCTTCCACACTGCCCCATTTCCCTGGCGAAAAAGCCGGATGAAGCAGCGCACAAGCCGCATGCTGGAGGAAAGGACGAGCAGGGACATAACGTTTAAGCAGCTCGGCCATCAGCAGACCTTCCATGACCGGCTCAGGGTGTCTCAGCCAGCGGCTGAGCTCGTGTTCCTTTACAGCCCAGGCTTGTTCGGTTCTGCGAGCCAGACCGAGTGCAAGCGCCATATCCAGCAGAACAGCCGCAACGGGCGGATAATGCTCCTGCTCGGGATAATGGAGCTGCAAGCCGGCCAAATCCTCCTCCTGCAGACTGAACAGCCCGGTGAACCTGGCAATCGCCCGCTGCTGAACCCTGCCTTTGGCGGTCAAGGGAAGATCCCCTTGGGCAATGGCGGACAAAGCCCGCAGCAAATCATGGGCGAGTCCCCGTTTCGCTTCCCGCACCAGCTTGACGCAGCCCTGCAACTTTTCATTCCGGCTCCAGTCCGCCTCGAGCAGCAAAAAAGACTTGTGCTGAATCTCAAAATAAACGCTAAGCGGAAGCGCATAAAGCGGTTCTCCCCAGCCTCTGCTGACCGTGTTCACCAGGCCGGCCTGCCGAAGCAGATGAAGGCCATAAACGAGCTCGGCGGCCGGGTAATAAGCCGTTGCCTGGCCTTCCAGCTGCTCAAGCGAAAACGGCTGTGCGGCAAACCGGGTAAACAGGATATCCAGCACTTTTCTCGCAAGCTTGTCGTTTCTTCCGAATAACGGAACCCTCGGTATTCCTCCATCATCATTCTGCAAGAAGGATCCTTTCAATATTTAAGCCTCCTCCAACGTTTGCTCCCACCCATCTGCAAGTTCCCGATCCTCCATGCTCAGGATGGTATATTCATATCCCTGCTCAGCTAGAAACAGCTGCCGTCTTCTCGCAAATTCTTCTTCCCGGGTTTGTGCGGAGACGAGACTGTAGAAAAAAGCCCTGTTGTCACCCTGTTTCGGCCTCAGAATTCGGCCCAGCCGCTGCGCTTCCTCCTGTCTTGAGCCATAGCTTCCGGAAATTTGAATAGCGACGGAGGCATCGGGGAGATCAACCGCAAAGTTTGCCACTTTGGAAACGGCCAGCACGCGGATATCCCCTGCCCGGAACGCAGCATAAAGATCGCTCCGCTGCTGCTGGGAAGTCGCCCCGGTGATCAGCGGAAGGCCCAGCTCCGAGGCTAAATGGCCCAGCTGCTCCACATACTGGCCAATAATCAGAACCTGCCGCTCTCCGTGCTCATTTAGCAGCTGCCGGACGGCAGCCGTCTTATTCGGATTCTCCGCAGCCGTCCGGTACTGCTCTTTTTTACCAAGCTGATCGTAATGCCTGCGGAGTTCCTCAGGCAGCGGTATCCGGATCTCCCGGCAATCAACCTCCGCTATCCAGCCCTGCCCCTCCAGCTCTTTCCAGCCAACCTCCTTCTGTTTAGGGCCAATCAGTGAGAAAACGTCCTGCTCGCGGCCGTCCTCCCTGACAAGCGTTGCTGTCAGTCCCAGCCTTCTAGTCGCCTGGATGTCCGCTGTTGCCCGGAACACCGGAGCAGGGAGCAGGTGGACTTCATCATAAATGATCAGTCCCCAATCCCGGCCGCTCAGCAGCGGCAGATGCCTGAACCCTTCTTCCTTGCGGGTCCGGTGAGTCAGAATCTGATAGGTAGAAACCGTTACGGGCCGGACCTCCTTCCGCTCTCCCGAGTATTCGCCGATTTGTTCAGGTGCCAGCGTTGTTTTATGCTGCAGCTCCTGAATCCACTGCCTCACGGAGGTAATATTGGAGGTCAAAATCAGCGTTTCGCATTGAAGCCGCTCCATAGCCCCTAGTCCGATAACCGTTTTCCCTGCACCGCACGGCAGCACAAGCACTCCGCTTCCCGCTATATCCTGACCGGCTTCCCGGCTTCCGGCGAACGCCTCCACGCACGCCTGCTGATAGGCTCTCAGCCGGAAGGGCCTGCCCCCCGGCAGGGCGGTCCTCAGCTCGAAGTTGAGCGCCGTTCCCTTTCGGTAGCCGGCTTTATCGAGCACAGGATAGCCCAGTCTGGTCAGCTCCTGTTTGAGCAGCCCCCGGCAAGCTGCAGGGACACGGACCTTGCCCTGGCTCGCCGGGGGCAAATTCAGCCCCTTCAGGTTTGGGTTTTGCAGAATCTGCTCCAGCACTGCTTCTTCCCCATGCTCCGCCTCCAATAACAGCATTCCGGTTTCGCCAGGCAGGGCCTTCAATTTCAATTGACCGTATCTTCCGATCCAGGTCTTTATATTTTCTTCGACTTTGGCTGGAACCGACCAACGAGACAAGCGCTTAAGCTTCTCAATTACACCTGCCGCCGTTTCACCTGAAGCAGCCGCATGCCAAAGCGACAACGGCGTAAGCCGGTAGATGTGAAACACGGCCGGTGTCTTGACCAGCTCGGCGATCTGCCCGAGTGTTTGACGGGCCGCTTCATATTCAGCATGCGCCGTCTCCAGCAGAATCGTATGATCGTTTTGCACCATGCATGGACCTTGTCCTGTCATCCCTTATGCCTCCTCAGCTTTCCTGCCGGTTTGCAGCAAATGCTGGAACAAAGAAAAAAGCCCGCCGCAAATAGCGGGGGCTTTCGTGCTCCACGTTCTGCCGTTAACCGTCCAGATCTCTCACGAAAATCAAGTAGGCCCTGATTAGTAGAGTTTCCCAATTTCTCGGCAGTCATGCATAAAATCGTTTATTTCTGTTTCCCATCGTTCATATAGTTCTCGGCTAACGAAATCAGAATCCTCGCTGCGTGCTCCATTGCCGCCTCATCCAGATCAAATCTTGGATGGTGGTGCGGGTATTCCGCACCTTTCTGCGGATTCCCGGCGCCAACCAGAATAAAACAGCCCGGCACCTGCTGCAGATAATAGGCGAAATCCTCGGCAGGCATAATCGGCTGAGTCCATTCCGTCTTGATTCCTTCCAGCTGTCCGGCCACTTTGAAGAAACGTTCCGTCTCCGCTTCATCATTCACCAGCGTAGGATAGCCCGGGATATACTCCAGCTCCACTTCCGCCTCGTAGGATTGAGCCGTAAGCTCTGCAACCGAAGCGATCCGTTTCCGAATCAGCTGTCTGGTCGCTTCATTGAAGCAGCGGACCGTCCCGGCCAGCCGCGCTCGTTCGGCGATCACATTCTGTACGGTTCCTGCCTGGAACGAACCGATTGTAACCACAGCCGGATCAAGCGGGTTCACCGACCGGCTGACGATGCTTTGCAGCTGCATCACAATCGCGGATCCGACAACTACGCTGTCGACGGTCTTATGAGGCATGCCACCATGACCGCCGCGTCCATGAATGTTCACGAAGAATTCGTCGGTCGAAGCCATCATCGGTCCGGGAACCGATGCCGCCGTCCCGACCGGAATGGGCGTCCATAAATGAACGCCGTAAATGACGTCCACCCCATCCAGCGCACCGTCCTTGATCATCGGAAGGGCTCCGCCCGGGCAAACCTCTTCCGCCGGCTGAAACAGCAGACGAATCTCGCCTTGAATCTGCTCCCTGCGGGAGGCAAAATATTCGGCGATTCCGAGCAGAACGGCCGTATGTCCGTCATGGCCGCACGCATGCATCACGCCGGGAACCTCGGATTTGTATTCGACTTCCTTCTCGTCCTGAATCGGCAGGGCATCCATATCTGCCCTTAATGCAACTACCGGCCCCGGCCTGGTTCCCTTAATAAAACCGATTACTCCATTGCCGCCCACCTGCGTCTTGTGCTCGATGCCGGCTTTGCTTAACACACCCGCTATATAGGCCGAAGTGGCCTGTTCCTGATAAGATAATTCGGGATGACGATGCAAATAACGTCTTCGCTCTACCATCGCCGGATACAACTGCTCGATTTCTCCCCGTCCCATAGCTTGATACCTCCGCCTGCCGGCCGGCCGCTCTGGGCCCGGCCTTTTCTCATATTGTAACAGATATCCGCCCTATTAGGATACGATAGCCAAATTCCGCTCTGCAGTGGGGAAAAAGCCGCTTCATCCTGCCCGCTCCCTGCTTGCGCAAGCCTTGCAAACATACTATCATGGTAATTAATGAAAACTTATGGCATTTGCTAGTTTAATAGTTAGGAGGATGTTCATGCACGTGGATAACGGGAACGGAGATTCAGGCCAAAACGCAACTTACCGCATCAGCTCTGCCGATCCGCTGCGCGGCTCAAATTCCGGCCGATTGATTAATAATGAACATTCCGGAAGCAAGTCCGGCAGGTGGACAAACGAATGAGACGAACAAATGGAAATAACGATACCAGAAAGCAGGCTGAGCAGCCTAATGAAGCTAAACGGGGGACCCCCGATTTCCAGCTGCTGGTCTTGACTTTGCTGCTGGTCGGATTCGGTTTGGTCATGGTGTTCAGTTCGAGCTCCAGTATCGCCGTTATTAACAGTGATTTTCATAATGACTCGATGTATTTTGTGAAGAAACAGCTGTTATTCGCCATTGGCGGTGTAATATGTATGTTTATTACGATGAACATCCCGTTCCAGAAGTATAAAAAGCTGTTTGTGCCTGCCTTTATTCTGGTCGTGATCATCTTGCTGCTCATGCCGTTTATCGGTTCCCTTCGCAACGGTTCCCGAAGCTGGCTGATTCTCGGACCGATCAGCATTCAGCCTACCGAGTTCGCTAAAATCACCATTATTTTGTATCTGGCGGCGCTGATTACGAAGAAAGGGGAACGGTTCCGGGATCTGCGGACTGGCTACATCCCCGTGACGATGATCGTAGGTTTTGTGGCAGGGCTGATTATGCTGCAGCCCGATTTCGGTTCATGCCTGATCCTCGTAGCGACTTCGGGTTTGATCATATTTGCGGGCGGCGCCAACCTCAAACATATCCTGGCTTCGCTGGTGCTGCTTGCCATCGGCGCCGGACTTGTGCTTGGCGCCAAAGCGCTCATCGACGGGCTGCACTCCTCCGGAGCGGCCGATTCCATCGCCTCCGGTTATAAAGCCGGCCGTTTCCAGGCCTACATCAATCCTTTTCAAGATCCGAAAGGCTACGGCTGGAACCTGCTCCAATCCTTGACGGCCATCGGTCATGGCGGAATAACCGGAACCGGGTTTGGACAAAGCATCCAGAAGCTGCATTACCTGCCGAATCCTTATAATGATTTTATTTTCTCGGTCATCGGCGAGGAATTCGGTTTTATTGGAACCCTGTTGTTCCTGATTGTATATGTTTATTTCATTTGGCGGGGGCTGCTGGTTTCGCTGCGGTGCCAGGATACGTTCGGAACTTTGGTTGGAGTCGGCATTATGGGGCTTATCGCCATTCAGGCTTTTGTTAATATCGGAGGGGTAACTCGAACAATTCCGATTACCGGGGTTACACTGCCGTTTATCAGTTATGGCGGCTCTTCTCTGCTCGTAATGATGGCCAGCATGGGGATCGTGCTAAGCATATCCAGGGCATCGGTTATGATCCAAAAACGCGAAGTAACCAAATCCGTTGTGGTTCGGGAAGATGAAGTAAACGGACGGCGGCGACGGTACGGGCGTTATGAGACCCGTTGAATCTTGCCAAAAGCAATGACAGCAAAAAGTCCGGCACCAGATATTCTGGCCGGACTTTTTGCTGTCCCCTCTTAAAGAAAATTCTCATGCGGGCTTTGCAGCGCAGAGCAGAAAAGAGGTTATGTAATTCGGGCTGCATGCCCGTCTTGCCAGGTTTTAAAGTTCGTCGTTCTTGAACGCAACGCCTTCTACCTTCACGTTCACTTCAACGACCTTAAGTCCTGTCATGCTTTCCACGGCTACCCGTACATTCTGCTGGAGCATCCGGCAGACCTCATGGATCGGGGTTTCGTACAGAACCAGAATGCGCAAGTCGATGGCGGCTTCAAGCTGACCAACCTCGACGGTTACACCCTTTTGAACATTTTTGCCGCTGAGCCGCTTAGCCCATCCTTCGGAAAGACCTCCGGACATTGCAGCAATTCCGGGTGTTTCAAGGGCAGCCATTCCTGCTATCTTGGCAACCACGTCATCCGCGATTCGAATTGCGCCCGTTTCGAGCCCCAGTTGCTCGGTCATGGCTATTCCTCCCTACTTTGCTGACGACACTTTTTGCAAAGCATCCGTCACAAGCTCATTTATTTACAATTGTAAATGCAACCGCGCAGGAAAGCAAATGTAGACCTGCTCTAAAATATTCGTTTATAATTTTCCTCATAATGGTTATATTGAATTTGTATTGTTTTGTCGGAGGGTGGATCTGACCGGCATTTAATCCAAAAAAAGAGGTGTCTTTCATTGAAAAAATGGTGGTTTCCCGCAGTACTCTTTATCAGCTTTATTCTCAGCGCAATCGGACATTATGCCGGATTCCCCTACACGCTGGAGTTTATCATTTCAGCGATTTCGGTTATTTTTGTAGCCGGATTTCTGGGTAAAGCAACGGAGAGCGTAGCGCATCATGCCGGGCAGCGGCTCGGAGGTTTTCTGAATGCGACATTTGGCAACGCAGCCGAGCTGATTATCGGCATTCTGCTGGTCAAAGAGGGGCATTTCGAGATGGTCAAAGCCAGCATCACCGGCTCTATTATTGGCAATCTTCTGCTCGTGCTTGGTCTCAGCGTGCTCGCCGGCGGTATCAAATACAAAATCCAGAACTATAACGTCTCCCTGGCGGGACTGAATGGCTCATTGATGATTCTGGCGATTATTGCCTTGTTTGTACCGGCAATATTTCTTAATACCAAAGCGATTGAACCAGCGGATACCAATTTGCTTAGTTTGATCGTCTCCGGTGTTCTTATTGCGGCTTACCTGCTATGGCTTGTGTTCTCCATGATTACGCATAAAGATTATCTGGCCGACGTATCCGACGGCGGACCTGCAGATGCCAATCATGAAGAAGCCGCCTGGTCCAAAGGGCGTTCGATTCTGTATCTGATCATCGCTACTGTTATGGTCGCTTTTGTGAGTGAATGGCTGGTTGACACCCTTGATCCGATGACGGAAAAATTCGGTCTCTCCGAAATCTTTGTCGGCGCGTTTGTGGTTGCCATTGTCGGTAACGCTGCCGAACATTCAGCAGCCGTTATACTGGCACTAAAGAACAAGATCGGAGCAGCGGTAGAAATTGCCGTGGGCAGCAGCCTGCAGATTGCCTTGTTTGTAGCTCCCGTGCTGGTTTTTATCAGCCATCTGTTCGCCTCGGGGCCGATGGATATCGTCTTTACCGTTATTGAACTGGCTGCTATAGGCGTCGCGGTATTTATCGCCAAATCGATCACCCAGGACGGCTCCACCAACTGGTATGAAGGTTTGCTGCTGCTTGCCGTATACGTCATTCTTGGCGTATCCTTTTATCTTGTTTAAAACCACGATATACAAAAAAGGGGACGGACCTGGGTCATTTATAATGACCGGGTCCGTCCCCTTCAATTTGGCTATCTATAGAGTTCCGTCTTCGGACTGATTCGCCTTTTGGTTCAGTGCTTCGTAGAGAAGAGCCAGATTCCGCTCCAATTTACTAAGAATCTGCTTACCGACCAGTTCGTTGACAAGGCCGGCTCTTACGGCAAAATCAACTTCCTTGGAAAATCCGAACATTTGCGTATCCAGCACTTCCTCATAGAGTGGGCAGTAACGTGTTGCCAAATTCTCCATCTGCACTTCAATTAATTTCTCTATTTTATAAGCGTCTTCCTGCAGCAGATTCAACGCTTTTAAATTCAGCTGTTCCTGCAAATCAGATGAAGTCATGTATCTTCTCCCCCTCTCTGTATCAGTGACCCAAGTCCACCTATTTACCTTTAATATTAGTCTATAATGCTTCGCAATACAAGACTTCGCTGAAATAACCCCGAAAACTCCAGAGCTTGGAACAGGCGGTATTTCGGACTTATTAAAACCCGGAATTTCTATCTCGGCTTTCTGTACAGGAGTCTATTTAAAAGCACCCCCTCCGTACGGAGAGGGCGCTTTGTTGTACCATTACTCAGAAACAAGATTTACATGAAGTCCATGTTTCTCAAAGACCTCTGTCATTGCGGCCTTCGCTGCATCAGCGTCCGGTCCATGCACATGAAGTTCGTAACTGTGGCCGCTTACCAATGTTGTGAATAGGCCCAGGATGCTCTTCACATCGATGTACTTGTTCTCGGCTTGCAGTACGATGGAAGATGAAAATTTCGATGCCGTTTGGGCAATCTCCACAACCGCCTGATTGTTCGTAGCCATTAAAAATCCCTCCGAATTCAGCTATGAATTGACGTTTTAATCATACAATGAATCCGCTTTCCTAGCAAGAGCATTTGGCGGACTATTTCAAGTTCTCCGGGTTCAAAGGCTCAAGCTCCGGCAGGACAAAAACCCCGTCTTTACGGATCAATACGTCGTCGAAATAGATCTCCCCGCCGCCGTAGTCCGGACGCTGGATCAGCACCAGATCCCAGTGGATCGAAGAACGGTTGCCGTTATCGGCGATTTCATAGGCTTGCCCTGGCGTGAAATGCAGGCTGCCGGCGATTTTTTCATCGAACAAAATATCTTTCATGGGATGCAGGATATATGGATTAAAGCCGATTGCGAACTCGCCGATATAACGCGCCCCTTCGTCCGAATCCAGAATTTCGTTGATGCGTTCATTGTTGTTGCTGGTCGCCTTGACGATTTTGCCGTTCTCAAAGTGGAACACCACGTTCTCGAACGTCACGCCGTTATATAGGGAAGCCGCGTTATAGCTGATTACCCCGTTTACGGAATCGCGAACCGGAGCCGTATAGACTTCCCCGTCCGGAATATTCGCCTGGCCGGAACATTTAATGGCGTCGATGCCTTTAATGGAGAACTGAAGGTCGGTTCCCGGTCCTGTAATGCGAACCTTATCGGTACGCTTCATTAAGTCGGCCAAAGCGTCCTGTGCGCGGTCCATTTTGGCATAATCCAGGTTGCAGACGTTAAAGTAGAAATCTTCAAACGCTTCCGTACTTGTATTCGCCAGCTGTGCCATACTTGCATTCGGGTAACGAAGCACAACCCATTTTGTATGTTTGACACGCTGTTCGCTATGTACAGGATGATTGTATAAGACATTGTACAATTTCATATTTTTCTCCGACACATCTGCCAGATCATTGATGTTCTCTCCGGCCCGTATGCCGATGTAGGCCTGCATTTGCTTCATACGGTTCAAATCGATGTCTGCCCAGGTTCTGATCTGCTCTTCTGTAGCATTCATGAGCATGGCACGCTGCGTCGTTTTGTCTGTCAGCTGTACAAACGGATGCCCGCCTGCTTTAGCTACTTCTTCCACAATCGCGTTGATCAGATCGCGCTCGCTGCCGATCATTTCAATCAGTACGTTCTCCCCCGGCTGGACGTTGACGGAATAACCGACCAGATTTTGCGCCAGCTTTTGAATTCTTGGATCTTTCATGGTTCCTTACTCCTCCTTATGCTGAGCTGCCTTTACAAAAAAACGGTCAAGCAGAAACGGTCAGGCAGCGCTTTAGAAAGCAAATTCCTGTCCCATTGTAGCACGCCACGTAAATAAAGTCAGCGCCATAGAAGGTTTCTTCCTTTATCCCGGTGGCCTTCTATCTATAATTTGCAAAATGAGCGTCATTCCAAAGCGACTCGGTTCTCGTCTTCCCGTTGGATGACGTATAAGTGATTCGGGTCTCTGAAGTGAGCCTTACGGGTAAATTGGACTGCTTGCTGATCGTCAAATGGTACACCGTATTTACTTTTGCGGTGCTTAACAGCTTGATCAGCTGCTGCTTGCTGCCGGAGATGAGCCTATTTCCTTCCTTAACGGCTTCCGCTTTAAGATTCCCTTGCTGCCCCGCCATTTGTTTTCTCCAAAGAGCCTGGGTCCGGTCCATTTCCGACACCAGTTCATTTTTCAGGCGGAGCAGCTCCTGTTCAGAATCCGGTTCTATCCGCAGCACCAGCGTCCCCCTGGCGGCACCATGCTCCAGGCGGACATTTTTTTTCATTTCCCGGAGTCCCTCAATGATCGCAAGTGGATTCACCCTTCCCGCTGCGGCCGAAGTCCAGGCGGTAACCGGTTTATCCTCCTGCAGCATTACCCAGCGGCTGCCATCCTGAAGGGTAAGCACCGCCGGTTTCCCGGGTTCTGCAGCCGTATAAGTCCCAACCCCGGACAACGTCTGCTGGCCCGGGACTGCCTTAACGGATAATTCCGTATGATGATTTAATTCGGCCTCATAAGCGAAGGTCTGCGGGGCCTGGGCCCGGGACGAATCCAGCGCCGCCACCTCGGCCTGCCCCTTAATGTGAAAAGCATCTACGCCGGCCAGACCGGTCCAGGTTAAATCAAACCACTCCTGCGGCGTCCTTTGCGGCTGGCAGCCGGCCAGCAGTCCAAGCAGCAAAACCAATCCAACAAGCAGACTCCCGCATCCCTTGCATCCCTTTATGAACAAGCCCTTCATCTAAAAGCAACCTCCTTAATTTAGAGGCTTCTAACACGCTTATGATCCAGCAGCTTCTTCATGGAAGAATGTATATCAGAAAGGAGCGGCTCCCACAAGCGGGCCTCACCTTTAGATTTTCCTTTATGCAACTCCTTATTCAAAAGTTGATCAACGCCAAGAAAGACGCCCGCTGGAGCGCCTTTCTGGTTTGGACCTTGCAGCTTGCTTAAGGTGTCAAACGTTCTGAAGTGCCGTCGAAGCCGCCGACCTCCGTCCGGTTCCGGCCGCCGTTCTTGGCCCGGTACAGCGCCATGTCCGCCGTAAAAAACAAGGACTCGACGCTGATCCGGTCCTGATCACTCCGCCAGCCGCCAACCCCGCAGGAAACAGTCACTTTGGGATCCGTTTCGGCTTTCACCCGTTCGCGGATGCGCTCTGCCACTTTAAGACAATCCTCGGCCGTCATATAAGGAAAATAAATCGCCAGCTCTTCCCCGCCCCACCGCGCCGCAATATCATCGCTGCGGATCGAGCTTTTGATAATGTCGCATACCTGCTTCAGAATCCGGTCCCCCACCTGATGCCCGTAACTGTCATTGATCTGCTTAAATTTATCGATATCCACGACAAGAAGGGAGCCAACCGAATCGGTTGACAGCCGCTTCTGAACACAGCTGTTGAGATAATGCCGGGCATACAGACCGGTGAGCATGTCCCGGTTCGCCATATGCTGAACGGCTTCATAAAGGGAGGCGTTTGCGATCGCAAGCCCGATATGGGTAGCCAGCACCTGGAGCAGCTTATAATTCTCATAGGAAAAATAATGCGGCTCCCGGTGGGTCAAGAGAATGGTCCCCCTGACTTCGCCACGCAGCTTCACAGGAGCCGCGATCAGCGACCTTGAATTCGTAGAGTCCATAATTTTGGATCGCACGCCTTTGAAGGTATGATAATCCGAAAGAATCAAAGGCTCCTTCGTATTGTGCACCAGTCCGCAAATGCCGTAATTCACCGGGAAAGGCTCCTTGTCCAGCGTCTCTAGATTGGTGGACATGATTCTGAACTGGTCTCCTTCATGAGTCAGCTCCGAGATGCAGCAATAATCCGCTTTAAAAATTTCAAGCAGTTCTTTTGTGGCAAACTCGAACACCTCGGAGGGCTGCAGGCTTTGGCTCAGCTCCCTGGACAATTCATTAATCAGCCTTAGTTCATGAATTAGAAGGTTGGACTGCTCGTACAGCTTGGCGTTCTCAAAAGCATTGCCTGCCGTATCAGCCAGCATGCCCACCAGCTGGAGATCCATATCCTTGCCAAGTTCACCGGGAATCTGAAAGTGAAATACCCCGTATACGCCCTGTTTGCCGCTGAGCGGAACCGCAATTTCAAGGGTGCGCGCCCCTTTTTCCGAAACCTTCTCCCTTGAAAGCATGATATTCTCCGTATACGCGCGGATGCAGAGCTTGTCCTCTCCCGTTGCCGCGTTCATATGAAGCGGCTTCACCCGCAAATTGCTGCTTTGATAATCCTGGGTCATAAGCAGTTCAAGATGGGCTCCGGGATAAATATCGCTCATGCTTTCAAATACTTCATTTAAGA
The DNA here is from genome assembly GCF_001685395.1 of Paenibacillus yonginensis. Classification (NCBI taxonomy): domain Bacteria; kingdom Bacillati; phylum Bacillota; class Bacilli; order Caryophanales; family Paenibacillaceae; genus Paenibacillus; species Paenibacillus yonginensis. The sequence continues at coordinate 2,329,718 of NZ_CP014167.1, forward strand.
CTCCGCTGACGTCGATTTTGTCATGAATCCGCTTGACGATCTGGAGCAAAGCCGTCCAACGAGCCGCCTCGCGTTCATTTTGTGTACGCAAATTATACAAGTCGCTGAGGAAGACATGGTTAAGCTCATGATAGAAGCAGGTTCCAAAGTGTTTGGCTGTCTGAACGGTTAAAGCCAGCTGGGCCTCTACCGGGTCCGAGTCCGCGGTACTCACCATGACTGCATAAACATGCCCCTGCTGACGGGTTTTTACCGGCGCAGCCGCAAGGCTGTAGTCTCCTCCGGCAATCGTCCCCGGCTCCCCGAGCATCAGCATCTGCCGGGCAGCAGCCGATGCGGCTTCTCTTTCCGCATGAGGTCTGTCCAACGCCTCGGCCAGTATTTTTCCTGCATGATCAATTAAATACCAGCTTACTTCCTCCAGGCCAAAGAGGGGAAGGTTTTCTTCCGACCAAACGGAAAAAGCTCTTTGCAGCAGCCCCTCTATATAAGGGAAGTCATTTGGGGTAATGTCAATGTCGTTCAGCCACGCTGCTTGTACGGCAGCCTGCGGATTACCTGCTTTCAACCAAGCGTTTATGTAATGTTCTGTTTGATTCTCCCTTAGATATTCAGCCATAGAAAGCTCCTTTTGCCGTTCATCCTTCGGCTTATGATCTCCGCATTCTCTGCTAAATCCAATTATTTTCGGCCAGTAGTTAAATTGATATCGTTTATTCTACTATTTCTATAACCAATTTGCACTAGAAATTACCTATTTCAAGTTGGTTTTTTTAGTTCGAAAGACCTATCGACAATTTTCTACGTTTTCTTCAAAATCCCTCCACTTGACTTTATGTTATCAGTTCTATATCATTTAGAGTTGAAAAAGACTGGATAGAGTCTTATTTGGGCGTAATGAATTGTGTCACCCTCACGGCTTTGTTGCTGGCAGGACAGCGGCTGAACTTTCCTGACAGTAGAGCGGAATTTCTTCTATCCCTTCCGCCCGTCAATACAAAGCCGGCGCAAATAGTGTAGCCCCCTAACTAAATTTTCTTTAAAGGAGTCTACTTATACAATGGCACGTTACACTGGTCCTAAATTTAAACTCAGCCGCCGTCTTGGAATTTCCCTGAGCGGTACTGGCAAAGAATTGAAACGCCCTTTCCCACCGGGACAACATGGTCCTAACCAACGCAGAAAGATCAGCAACTACGGTATGCAGCTTCAAGAGAAACAAAAACTGCGTCACATGTACGGTTTGGGAGAGAAGCAGTTCCGCACTCTGTTCTCCAGAGCGCACAAAATGTCCGGTATTGCGGGCGAGAACTTCATGTTCCTGCTTGAAAGCCGTCTGGACAACCTCGTTTACCGTCTTGGTTTCGCCAACTCCCGTGCAGGCGCCCGTCAATTGGTAGCCCACGGCCATGTTACTGTAAACGGTAAAAAAGTCGACATCGCTTCTTACCAAGTGAACATCGGCGACGTTATCGGTTTGCGTGAAAGAAGCCGTTCCTTGACTTCCGTTAAAGAAGCTCTTGAGAACCGCACTCACCTTCCAGCTTACCTGGAATACAACGACAGCGCTGTAGAAGGCAAGTACATTCGTCTTCCAGAGCGTTCCGAGTTGTCCCAAGACATCGACGAGAAACAAATCGTCGAATTCTACAACCGTTAAGATTAGCTCAGCAGAAAAGCCCCTCCTCGGAGGGGCTTTTTGCTTTTGCTTTTCTTTTTGCTGCTCACCTGGCAGCCTATTCTTATTTCACGATGAGTTTGGCAAATTTGCGTTTGCCGACCTGGACAATGTCGCCAGTCTGCAAAGCTGCTTCGCCGTTGAAATCCGTCAGCTTCTCCTCATTAATCTTTAAGGAGCCTTGCTGGATGCTGCGTTTCGCTTCGCCGTTGGAAGCTGCAAAACCAAGCAATGTAAGCAGTTTGATCAGCCGGATTTTTCCATCCGTAAATTCAGCCGAATCAATCTCGACCTCCGGAATATCGTCCGGAAGCGCACGCTGCTGGAAGACCGTTACGAAATGCTCCTGCCCCGCCTCGGCTGCCTCTTCGCCATGATACATGCGCACCAGCGTGTAAGCAAGCTTCATTTTGGCATCGCGCGGATGCAGCGTTTCTTCCTTCAGCCCCTGCTTCAGCACGTCCAGCTCTTCGTTCGTCAGGTCCGTTACCAGCTCATAATACTTCACCATCAGCTCGTCCGGCACTGACATGGCTTTGCCGTAAATTTCATTTGGTTCTTCGTCGATGCCGATGTAGTTGTTAAGGCTTTTGCTCATCTTCTTCTCGCCGTCCAGACCTTCAAGCAGCGGCGTCATCATGATGACCTGCGGCTCCTGCCCGTATTCCTTCTGTAGAGTGCGGCCCATCAGCAGGTTAAACTTCTGGTCCGTTCCGCCAAGCTCGATGTCGCATTTCAGCGCCACGGAATCCATACCCTGCATCAGGGGATAGAAAAATTCATGAATGCTGATCGGCTGGCCGCTCTGATAACGTTTCGTAAAATCATCGCGCTCCAGCATCCGGGCAACCGTCACTTTAGCCGCAAGCTTGACTACATCTTCAAACGTCATCGGACCCAGCCACTCGGAGTTAAAGAAGACCTGCGTTTTGTCCGGATCCAGAATTTTAAAAATTTGTTTCTTGTACGTTTCCGCATTGCGCAGCACATCTTCTTTTGTAAGCTGCTTGCGGGTCTCCGATTTGCCTGTCGGATCGCCGATCATCCCCGTGAAATCACCGATAATCAGCTGAACCTGGTGGCCAAGCTCCTGGAACTGGCGCAGCTTCTGCATGACCACGGTATGGCCGATATGGATGTCCGGAGCGGATGGATCAAGCCCCAGCTTGACCTTCAGCGGCGCATGGGTCGCCACCGATTTCATGATTTTCTGCTTTAAATCTTCTTCAGGAACGGTCTCTACAACACCTCTGCCTAAAATGGCCAGCTGGCGTTCTACCTCTTCACGCTGTGGCAGCGTCAATTCATCCCACTTCACTTGCCTTCCTCCTTAAAAATAGTTATTGTCCGGCTAAACGGGTACACTAGCCCATAGCCTCAACATGCAAGTCGCTTTGCTTTGAAATGGCGTTAGCGAGTTAGCGAGCTCCACCTTCCGGTTCACCTGCAGAGGCCCAAGAACACAAAAAAGCTCCTTCTCATCCCAAGGGACGAGAAGGAGCGCTCGCGTTACCACCCTAATTAAAACCGATGACTTCACGCCAACTTCCTGCCTGCGGCATCGGTTTTCACTTCATTTCCATAACGGTTCCCCGGCACCGGACTACTCGCATGTATGCTTTCCCCCGGACAGCTCCAGACTGTAATTCAAAGGGGCCTGCTTTCCCGGTTCGCACCAACCACCGTTTCTCTGAGCAGCAGATTATCCGCCTTTTACTGTTGTCCTTCCCAGCTTTTCAAATATGCAACTTTAAGCTAGTTTATAACACAGAATAATTCGGCAAGTCAAGAAAGAGATCACCAAACCGCCTTCATCCCTGGGCATTCGGTCGAAATGAGGGTTCAAAGCCCACAATTTGTGCTATAATGTTGCTTGTTAAAAGGAGGATGCTCATGGCTTTAGATAAAGACAACAGTCCGGAACAGCAAGTCCCCCCGCCCAAACGAAGAAGGGTTGGGCGAATCATTCTTAACCTGATTATAGGGTTGTTTCTTGCAGGTTTGGCCGGCGTGCTGTTTACCTTTGGCGCAGCATTCGGGTATGTGTCCGCCATCGTCAAGGACGATCCGGTCCGATCACGCGCCGATATTGAAGCGCAGATCAATCATAATGACATGACGACCTTTGCTTATTTCAGGGATGGCTCGGGAATTGGGCAGCTCCGTTCTGAAGAGGACAGACGGCCTGTGGAATTCAAGGAAATCCCCTCTTCGGTCATCGATGCTGTCATTTCTATTGAAGACAACAATTTTTACGAGCATAAAGGTGTCGATCTGAACGGAACCCTCCGCGCTGTTAAGCAGCGGGTTCTCAAGGAAGACGTCCAGACCGGCGGGAGTACGCTGACTCAGCAGCTCGCAAGACGTGTGTTTCTGAGCCTTGATCGTACAGAAGACCGCAAGTTTAAAGAGATTCTGCTCGCGCTCCGTTTGGAACGTTTCTTGTCCAAGCAGGAGATTCTGACCGCTTACCTGAACAAGGTTCCTTTCGGAAACGGTTCGAGCGGCTACAATTTGTATGGTATTAAGGCCGCTGCCAGAGGCATCTTTAATATCAGCGACCTGAGCAAGCTGAACATCGCCGAATCCGCTTATCTGGCTGGACTGCCGCAGCTGCCGAGTTCTTATTCGGCCTTCAACGGCAAAGGCGAATTTAATCCAGGCAATTTCAGCCGCGCGATCAAGCGGCAGCATCTTGTGCTTCAACGCATGCTGGAGGAAGGCAAAATCAACCAGACCGAATACAACGAAGCGCTTAATTTCGATATAAAGTCAGCCCTTGCCCCAACGACCAAAAAAGCATACGACACTTATCCTTACCTCATGCTGGAAACGGAGCGGCAGGGCGCACAGATTATGGCTATGCTGAAAGACCCAACCTTAACCCAAGAGGCCTTATCCCGTAAAGAGAACGCCCAGGCGCTTGAGGACGGCAGGCAGCAGCTGATGACCGGCGGCTACCGGATTTACACGACGATCGACAAGAAAGTGTACAGTGCGATGCACAAGGTGTCCGACAACAAGGACAACTTCTCGCCGGAGAGCAAAACCAAAGGGCTTGAGCAGGTGGCCGGCATGATGATCGACCATAAAACGGGAGCGATCCTGGGTATGATCGAAGGCCGCGATTTCTACACGGAGCAAATGAACTATGCTACGCAAATGGTTCGCCAGCCCGGCTCCACGATGAAACCTTTGGCCGCTTATCTTCCCGCTTTGGAGGAAGGGCTGATTCAACCGGCCAGCATCATTGACGATTCGCCGATTATTCTGAAGGACTACCAGAAGGGCTATCATATCCCGGTGAACTCCAGCGGTGGTTATAAGGGTCTCGTTACCGCCCGCACCGCGCTTAATGAATCCAGGAATGTTCCCGCCTTGAAGCTCTTCAATAACGTCGTAGGCATTGATAAAGCCTGGGCGTTTGTTAAGAATCTCGGCATCACCACCATCGAGGATTCGGACTACCAGGCAACGACCGGCGTACTCGGCGGTTTGGCGCATGGCGTAAGCGTGGAGCAACTGACCAACGCCTACGGTGCGATCGCCAACCAGGGTATTTTTAACGACGCTTATATGATTGAAAGAATCGAGGATTCCAAAGGAAATATCGTCTACCAGCACAAAGCTGAACCTAGACGTGTATTCTCGGCACAAACGGCCTTTCTGATGACGGATATGCTGCGTACCGTTATTTCGGCCAGCGGATCGACAGGTCACTCGGTGGCAAGCGATTTCAAGCAATACGGCAAAATTCCTATTGTCGGCAAAACGGGCACCACCCAGAACTACGCGGATGTCTGGTTTGAAGGATATTCACCTGACGTTACGCTCGGCATCTGGGTCGGTTATTCCGAACCTGCGAACACGTTGTCCGACGCCGGCAAGTCACGGGCTCGCAAAATTTGGGCCAAGGTCATGAACGAAGTGACGGAGGCCAAACCGGAGCTGTTCAAAACCAAGGAGTTTGTTAAGCCGGACGGCATCGTCAAGAAGACCGTCTCCGGATACAGCGGCCTGCTGCCTACAGCTTTGACCGAACAGGCAGGCAAAACGAACACGGATTTCTTCAACGAGAAATATGTACCGACCAAACCGGATGACGTTCTGGTTCGGGCCAAATATATTACTTACAACAACGTCAACTATATTCCGCAAGAGGGAACACCAGCGGATATGCTGCAGGAGAAGGTGGTCCTGAAACGTGATCCGCCGATCTCCGAGCTGATCAAACAGCTGGAGAACGCTTTTGCGAATATGAAAGGCAGCCATAAACCGCTGGAGTATTACATGCCGAAGGACGCAGGAGAAGATGCACCGTACGAGGTGGATCCCCGCAAGGATGACGGTGCTCCGCCAGCTGCCCCTCAGGGCGTTGCTGCCGGCTCCGTGACCGGGCAAGCGGCCATTTCCTTTAACAACAACAGCGAAGCTGATGTTGTCGGATACCGCCTGTACAAGTCGGTTAACGGTGGTGCGTTTGCTTATGATCAATCCAAGCTGCTGGGGGCAGGCACTCAGTTTACCGTACCGGTCTCTTCGCTTGAAAGCTATGCCTTCTATGTGACCGCAGTTGACGTGGCCGGCCATGAGTCTGCGCCAAGCAGCATCGTTGCAGCGAACGGCGTATTCGGCGGCACTGGATTGCCGGGTGATCCTTTAGGCGGCGGAGATCCAAGCAACCCTGCTGGAGATCCTGCCGATGGAGTTGCTCCATCGGCTCCGGCCCAACCTCAAGGAGCGATCACGCCTACCGGCGTGACGATCAACTGGAGTGCTAACCCGGCCGAGGAACAGGTAAGCAGCTACAATATTTATTTCTCGGACCAGCCCAATGGCAATTACGTGCTTGTTGGATCAACCGATCAACCTCAATTTGATTACCAAGGCAAAACGATCAGCGGCTATGTCCGGATCACGGCCGTGAACGGCAGCGGAGAATCTCCGCCTTCCAGTTCGCTGCGGGTTGAGCGGAAATAGCATAGTGTTAGTAACAACAAACAGCCCCTCCGGCTTTCGCTGGAGGGGCTGTTTGTTGATTACAGATTTATAACGCTTTTGCTTTTGACTTTAACCGCTACTTTTCCTTGTGTCTTGGGCTTCTTGCCGATCAATCTTCAATCGTGGATAAATCACCGGCCGGCAGATGAAGCTCCCACGCCTTGAGCACACGCCGCATGATTTTTCCGGATCTGGTCTTAGGCAGTTTATCTTTAAACTCGATTTCACGCGGAGCCGCATGGGCGGATAACCCCTCTTTGACAAACCGGGCAATCTCCGCCTTCAGCTCCTCCGTCGGCTCATAGCCGTCACGCAGCGCCACAAAAGCTTTGATGATCTCGCCGCGTACGGCATCCGGTTTGCCAATGACGCCTGCCTCTGCTACCGCCGGATGCTCCACGAGCTTGCTTTCCACCTCAAACGGCCCAATCCGTTCGCCGGAGGAGTTGATGACATCATCAATCCGGCCCTGGAACCAGAAATAACCGTCTTCATCCTGATAGGCGGAATCACCAGACACGTACCAGCCCGGAATCCGGAAATATTCTGCATATTTCGATTCGTTATTCCAAATGGTTCTCATCATGGACGGCCACGGCGTCCGGATCGCTAAATTCCCCATCCGGTTCGGCGGAAGCACATTTCCTTGGTCATCCAGGATAGCGGCTTCGATCCCCGGCAGCGGTTTGCCCATCGAACCCGGCTTGATGGCCATGGACGGGTAATTGCAAATCAGCTGGCCGCCTGTTTCCGTCATCCACCACGTATCGTGGATCCGTCTTTTGTAGACGGCAAGTCCCCAGCGCACAACCTCCGGGTTAAGTGGCTCGCCCACGGAAAGCACGTGCCGCAGGCTGGACAGGTCATATTTTCCCGCGGCTTCCTCCCCCGCACCCATCAGCATGCGGAAAGCCGTTGGCGCGCTGTACCAGACAGTCACTTTATATTTCTCAATCGCCGAATACCAGGCTCCCGGGTCAAAACGTCCACCCAATACGAGGTTGCAAACCCCGTTCAGCCATGGGGCAAAAATCCCGTAAGAAGTTCCTGTTACCCAGCCTGGATCAGCGGTACACCAGTAAATGTCATCTTCTTTCAAATCCAGTACCATCTTGCCAGTAAAATAGTGCTGAATCATGGCATTATGCACATGGTATACGCCTTTAGGTTTCCCCGTTGAACCGGAGGTATAGTGAAGAATCAGCCCGTCTTCCAGCTCCACCCATTCAATTGCGTTATCCGCAGAGACCGAAACCACTTCCTGTTCGAAAGGATATATGCCTGCTCCTTCAGCTTCCGCTTGCTCCGGGGTGGCTCCGACAACAAAAATTGCCCGCAGCTCCGGCAGCTCCTCGCGTTTCACACGTTTTAACAGCGCAGGTGTTGTCACCAGAACAGAAGCACCGCTGTCTTCAAGACGGTCCTTCACGGCCGTCTCCATAAAGGCTTCAAACAAAGGACCGACAACGGCGCCAGCCTTAATGGCTCCCAATATACTAATGTAAAGTTCCGGAGAACGCGGCATAAAAACAAAAACCCGGTCTCCTTTCGTTATGCCATGTTTGCGCAGCACATTGGCAAATCGGGCCGACCAGGATTGCAGCTCTGCAAACGTATAGCTTTCTTCCCGTTCGGCATCCGAATAGATCAATGCGGTTTTGTCGCCCCGCCCTTCCTCCACATGCCGGTCGATAGCCTCATAGGCCAGGTTAATAAAGCCGGTCCGGTGCCAGCTGAACTGCTGTTCCACTTCGTCCCATTGAAAGGATTGGCGGGCCGTTTCATAGTCCCCCAAATTTGTGTTCGCTTGCGTTGCCGGTATAAGTTCTCCCTGCATGGAATTCATCTTTTCATCCTCCCCAATTGTTCATTACACAAGGCAATCGTCCAAATGAAAACGGATTCAATACAAAAGGATATGTTAATCATATAGCTGGTCTACGTCCTTATTCGAAAAAACGGCAGCCGCTGTATGACAAGCATCTATTTGATCAAAAATTATTTTGCAAGGAGAAATTCTGACCCTCCAGGGCGCATTCGGGATTTAATCGGTGATGAGTGGTTGGAATAAACGGCGGTTAACATCTACATAGAGCCAAAGCGGGTTTAGGATAACAAGAGGTTATTGGAACTCACCCAAATATTGTGAATTTTTTATGTCAAAAGCATTATAGCATACCCAAAATGTAAGCGCTACAACTTTTCAAAAATTAGATTTTCTGTTATAAGTGAGTCAAAGGAAGGGGGACGCTGCAACATGATCCATTACAAAATTCATGTTCATCATGAGCTGCCATTAAGCATCCAAGATCAGTCCGGTGGAACAGAAGGAATCACACCTATCGTGGTGGAGGGCCCGGTGCCTCCGGAGCAGCTCCGGAAGTTCGCCATGCACCCTGATCTGGACGCTTTTCGCCCCCCTTCCGAGCAGCTTGCTGCTTTGATCGAAATCGCCGGATTGCCGGAAGGACGAGTTATTGCAGCCAGGCAGGACAACGTGATCCTCGGCTATGTCACTTTTCATTATCCCGATGTTATGGAACGATGGTCGGAAGGCGGCATGGAAGATCTGCTTGAGCTTGGCGCAATTGAGGTGGCGGATGAATACCGTGGCTGCGGACTGGGCTCCTCCATGCTGCGGACTGCCTTCGAGCAGGAACAGCTGGAATCCTATATCGTGTTTACAACGGAATATTATTGGCATTGGGATTTGAAAAAAAGCGGACTTTCCGTCTGGGAATACCGGCGGATGATGGAGAAATTGATGCAGACCGTAAACATGGTCTGGTATGCTACGGATGATCCGGAGATTTGCTCCCATCCGGCCAACTGTCTGATGGTCCGGATGGGCCGGGACGTGCCGCTGTCCTCGCAGGAACAGTTCGATCGCATCCGCTTTCACCAGCGGTTTATGTATTAGAGGCTGGCGATCATTTCATTCAGGATGGCATAAGAACGGTTCGCTGCCTCGACCGTAAATTCGGCAAAATTCACATGAGCCGAGCCGTCCGCTTTATCGCTCATCGAACGAAGCACTACATAAGGCACCCGGTTCATATAACATACCTGGGCAACGGCGGCTCCCTCCATCTCGACACAGGCACCATGCATGTTCTCGTACAAATCCTGAACCACATCGCGATCCGCCACAAACCGATCCCCCGATAACACCCGTCCCACAAGGAACTGATGGTCCTGGCATATCTTCTCGCATGCCCGCATGGCAAGCTTCACCAAGGCATCATCCGCAGGGAAATCCGAAATTTCCTGGTACGGGATGATTCCCCGCGCATAACCTAACGGGGTTACATCCATGTCATGCTGCTGGCACGAAGACGAAATGACGATGTCGCCAATCTGCAGTTCCGGATTCACCGCGCCGGCGACGCCCGTGAACAACACGGAGGAAACGTTGAAGCGGTCGATCATGAGCTGGGTGGTTGCCGCAGCGTTCACCTTCCCTACGCCTGATTTGCTGACCACAACGTTTCGACCGAGCAGCCTTCCAGTCGTGAATGGAATTCCCGCCTGAATTTGTGTGTCCTTCCCTTCCATCTGTCGAAGCAAAAGGGCGATTTCTTCATCCATCGCTCCCAATATTCCGATATAAGGCATGTTCTTGCCGCCCCCTTTTTATTTGTAAATACAAACATTCAGTGCTTTCCGCTCTCAAAAAAAAGCCCCTTTAGCAGGAGCTTTCTTCCGATTATGATCGATTCAACTGTTAGTAGCTGAATTACAAATGACTTACGGACAAGCGGAGAATCGTTTCATGCGGCAAAATAACCCGCATATTCTCAACGTTCTCTTTCTTCATCAGTTTGGTGAGAAGACGCATCGCTACAGCGCCCAAGTCGTACATCGGCTGTGCAACCGTTGTCAGCTGAGGACGCACCATGGAGGCCATGCGGGTGTTATCTACACTGATGATCGAGAAATCATCCGGTACTTTCAATCCCTCGTCCTGAATGCTGTGAATCGCGCCAATCGCCATCTCATCCGTAGCCGCAAAGATCGCCGTTGGGCGTTTCTTCAAGCCGATGAAATATTTCATCGCTTCCACGCCGGATTCATAGCGGTAGTTGCCGATCCGCACAAGGTCTTCCTGGTACTGGATGCCGGCTTTCTCGAGCGCTTTCTTGTACCCCTGGAAGCGGGCGAAGCCGTTAGCAGGGTCCTGCAGGGTTCCGCTGATCATCGCAATCTCGCGGTGTCCGTGACGGATCAAGGTGCTTACAGCGTCAAACGCAGCAGCTTCATGATCAATGTCAACGGAAGGAATCAGACCGTTCTCATCGCTTGTTGCGCAAAGCACGATAGGAACTGCAGACGTTTGGAAAGCCTGAATATGCTCTTCCGTAACCGTTCCGCCCATAAAGAGGAGCCCGTCCACTTGTTTTTCAAGCAGCGTGTTGATGACACGGATTTCCTTCTCTTTCTTCTTATCGGCGTTACACAAAATAATGTTGTAGTGGTACATGTTCGCAATATCCTCAATCCCGCGCGCGATTTCCGCAAAAATCGAGTTCGAGATATCCGGAATAACGACACCTACCGTTGTTGTCTTCTTGCTCGCCAGACCACGCGCAACCGCATTTGGACGGTAACCCAAACGTTCAATTGCTTCATAAACTTTCTTGCGGGTCTGCGGCTTTACATTCGGATTGTTGTTGACCACCCGGGAAACCGTGGCCATCGAGACTCCTGCTTCGCGTGCCACATCATAAATGGTAACCGTCACATTCTTCTCTCCATTGCCAATAAATTTTCATTCGTTCTTCGGGTTTCGTAAGGAGTTTAATTAGGTTTTATGATACGACAAAAATCATCAATCCGCAATGATAACGCTTCACTTTTGGAGAATTTCCTTCAATACGTCAGCCGTAATTCCGGAGTGAGAGGTGTTCCAGACCGCTCTTCCATCCTCAACCAGAATCGCCTGAGGAGATTCATGTTTCACCTGCAGCAAATCGGCGGCTTTCAATGAAACCGGACGATCCTCAACAACATGAATCAAACCGTAGGTTACGTTTTCATTAGGCTGGTCGCCCAAATATTTCAACACTTCCTGATTTGCACGTGCGCTGATCGGACAGCGTGTACTGTGTTTAAACAACAAAACAGGTCGGTCAGAAGAAGAAGTCAAAACATGTTGAAGTTGTTCGGTAGAAGTGATTTTTGTCAATGCAGACATAGAATTGAACCCCTTTCCGAAAAATAAAACGAATAAATAAACGAACTTTCAAATTATTTTATCAAAAAGAAAAGAAAAAAGCCAATTTTCATGAAAATTTTTCACGAATGTTCAAAATCTTTTGTAGGAGTATACAGATCAAACGTTGTCTATGCCGGAAAAAGGGAGGTTATGTAGTTTCCGCCGGCGTGAAAGTCAGCTGGGACAGGCGTGTCATCAACTGCTTCATCCATTTATGATCTTCGTTCTGTTTGGCATACCCGTAAACATCAAGCAGCAGGTTAATCCGTTCTTTACAGCGGCTTTCCACTTCCATTAAATAAACTTCGGCGTTGTTCTCTTGGAAACGGGTTTCCTTATAAACCTCATACATGACCGCCGCCAATTCATTATATTCACTAAATGAAACACTTGCCTTATTCTCCTCTTTCAACTCGGCAAGCAGTTCACACACATCCTGCTTGATGCATGGAAACAGCTCATAAAGGCCGCATTGCTCACATTCCCAGACGGGAACACCTTTAATTTTTATCGTTTTACCGTGAATAATCGTTCTGAAACCCAAACTTTTGATTTGTCCGCAGTTGCAAGGGGTGTCCACCGTACCCACCTCATCCTTTGTGTCAGTTCTAGTCTTGTCGATACCATTAAATAATCGAAACCGGCTTTCGTCAATAGATAAATTATACAGGTGGATTCAAATTTGGAGTTAACTGGTAATAGCAGGGAAGCATCAGGGCGTCCTTCAGCAGGTTCAGACGGTTATGAAAAGGGAAAAAGTACATCGGCAAAAATGCGGTTCCCGTTTTGTCCGACAGGCCCTGGGAGGAAGGATATACCAGAAGCGACGAAAGATTTCCGTTTTCCGCAATCAGAAATTTCGACAAAATTCGTTATTATTCGAAGGTTTTTGTGCTTGGGGTGCCTGTTTCAAGGCCCGAATGGATTGGACAAAATCCCCAGTCCAGCTTGCCAAAAAAAGGCTGCCACCTTATGAGTGGCAGACCTTTTGTTTTAGATATAGGACTTCAGTTCTCAAAATGAGTCCGCGAGGACAGCAGCTCCTCGATTTCAGTTGCCGTTCGGCAAGCAAAGCAGCTGCGGCCCACGTCCGCTTCCTCTTCAGCCGATACATTTAGAATCGAATGTTTTACGCGAAGCAATGCCTGCGGGGACATGCTCAGGTGGTTGACGCCCAGATAAGACCAGATCGGGAGCGACCGTTCGTCCCCGGCCATCTCGCCGCAGACGCTGACCTGGATATGATGGGACTGCGCAGCATCGACGGTCATCTTCAGCATACGCAGCACTGCCGGATGGAAAGGCCGGTAGAGATGGGCGATCTTCTCGTTCATCCGGTCCACAGCCAGCACATATTGCACCAGGTCGTTGGTGCCAATGCTGAAGAAATCGCATTCTTCAGCCAGCAGTTCGGCAGAAGCCGCCGCCGCCGGCACCTCAATCATGATTCCGACAGGAATCTCTTTGTCGTACGGAATGCCCCGCTTATCCAGCTCGGACATGGCTTCCGCGAGAATACGGTTGGCGCTGCGGATTTCTTCCACCGATGTAATCATCGGGTACATAATTTTTACGCTGCCGTGAGCGCTGGCCCTCAGAATGGCGGTTAGCTGCGTCTTGAACAGATCATGCCGGTCAAGGCTGATCCGGATGGCACGATAGCCGAGAAAAGGGTTCTCCTCTTCAGGCAGCGGAAAATATTCCAGCTGCTTGTCGCCGCCAATATCCAATGTTCTTATCACCACAGGATGGAGGCCCGCATGCTCCACAACTCGGCGGTAAATTTCATATTGTTCATCTTCCGTAGGCAGCTCTATCCGATCCATATAAATAAATTCCGTCCTGAACAATCCCACGCCTTCGGCGCCGTGTTTGACGGCCAGTTCAAATTCTTTATAAGAGCTGATATTGCTGGCGAGATGAAAATGCACGCCATCCAGCGTAACCGCGTCCTCCGCAGCCAGAAGCTGGAGCTGCTCTTTCCTGCGCTTCTGCTTCTCGGCCACCAGGGTATGCCGCTCAATAATTTCCGAAGCCGGATTAATGTATAAAGCCCCGCTGCTGCCATCCAGCACAAGCAGGTCGCCTGTCTGGATCATGGAATCCAGCAGATTCTCAAACCCGGAGACAAGCGGGATTCCCAGCGCTCTTGCCATAATAGCCGAATGCGAGGACTTCCCCCCGACCATCGTCACCATACCCAGCACGTGGCTGGGATTCAAATGCACCAGCTGGGAAGGGGAAAGCTCATGCGCTACCAATATGTAAGGCTCATTATTTTTGGGCAGGGTGACTTCAGGCGTCCCTAATAAATGCTTAAGCAGACGATTGCCGACATCTTTGATGTCCAAAGCCCGTTCTTTCATATATTCATCATCCAGCAGATCAAACATGGTTACAAAATGGTCGATGGCTTCCTTGACGGCAACTTCAGCCGCTTTGTACTGCCGCTCTATAATGCCGCGAATCTCGCTCATAAATACCGGATCTTCCAGAATCGCCAGATGCGCATCAAAAATCGTCGACTCTTCTTTCCCCACCATCTGCTGAATTTCGTTGCGAATCTCTTCAATTTCATGTTTGGAGGTCACAATGCCTTCCTGCAGCCGGTCGAACTCCCTGCCGAGATCAATCGTTTCCAATTGCCGGTCCTGAATATCCATTTCCCATGCAGGCAGCACAAAAGCCCTGCCGATGGCTACGCCCGCAGCAGCGCCGATTCCTTGTATCATCATGCACTCAGACCCCTTCAACTTTGCAGTTGTTAGATGTTTTATCTCTTTCTACCCTAGTTATGGTAACTTTGGACCTGTTAATTGTCAAAGGAAAAAGTAACGGAGATTGTAACTAGTTTATCCATCGTCCCCGGAAAAAAGTCCAAAAAAAAGAACCCCTGAGGGTTCTGAAAGTAACAGGGAACAGGAAACATCAGATCAAATCGGATCATTTCTTGTTCTGGCGTTCCGGCTTCAAAACGGCGTCTTCGACCTTGATGCAGCGGTCCATGATCACGTTCAAGCCGGCTTCGGCGGCAATCTCCGCCGCCTGCTCATTGACGATTCCCTGCTGAAGCCATAAGGTGGTTGCTCCTACCTCGACGGCTTCTTTGGCAATGTCCGGCGTAAATTCGCTGCGGCGGAACACGTTCACGATGTCGATCGGCTGCTCGATGTCCTTTAACGAAGCGTAACACCGCTCGCCCAAAATCTCTCCCTGCACAGAAGGATTCACCGGTACGATCCGGTATCCCCGCCCCTGCATGGCCCGGGCCACCATGTAGGATGTCCGGTCCGTCTTATCGGATAATCCGACCACCGCAATCGTGTCCGCCTGCTCCAAAATAGCTTTGATCTGCTCTCGATCCGGATTTGCAAAGGCCATTCGTGATCCCGCCTTTCCTGATTTGTAGACATAGGTTTAAGCCATCTATCTTTTATTCTTTTACCCATTCCACGGACCCGCCAAGCGCGGCAATATGATCAAAAAATTGCGGATAAGACTTCGCCACATGATGGGCGTCCTTGATCACAATCGGGTTGCGGGCGCGGAGGCCGACAACCGTTAAGGCCATAATCACCCTGTGATCATAGTGAGCGTCAATCGTCGCCCCGCCTTCCACGCCAAACGGCTTGCCGTGAACGATGATTTCGTCCCGCTTCTCTTCCACGTCGGCCCCAGCTTTTCTCAGCTCCGTGACGAAATCGGTGATCCGGTCGCATTCCTTGTAGCGAAGATTCTCCACATTGTAAAAACGTGAGGTGCCTTCCGCAAATACGGCTGCCGCCACCATGGCCAGTACCGCATCCGTAGCCGCGTCCCCGTCAAATTCAACGGCTCGCAGCTGATGGTTGCCTTGTACGCGAACGCTGCCGTTTTCGTGGCGCAGCGGCGTGTTCATCATCTGCAGCACGTCTACGACAGCCCGTTCGCCCTGCTTGCTGCGTTCCTCCAGACGATGAACCGTCACGTCGGAACGGGTAACCGCAGCCGCAGCCAGAATGGCCGCCGAACCCGGATAATCCCCTTGGACCACGTAGGTACGGGCCTGGTACTTCTGCTTGCCCGGAACTTTAAACAAGGTGTAATCCGGTGCGGCTTCCACCTGAATGCCCGCCTGCTCCAGCACCTCCAGCGTTTGACCGACGACAACCTTCGATTTCAGATCGCCGGTTACCGTAATTTCGCTGTCTTCCTCAAGCAGCGGCGTCAGGAACAGCAGCGCGCTGAGATACTGGGAGCTGACTTCGCCGGAAACGGTGATGCTCCCGCCTTTAGGTTTGCCCCCGCGAATCGTGATCGGCAGGCGCCCGTTTTGATGTTCGACCTGGACTCCCATCTGCTCCAGCGCTGTGATCAGATCGTCATGCGGACGTTTGCCGAGGGAGTCTGGATAAGTGTTCACAAACGTGATTTCTGGCGATAAGGCGGCGATGGCCATCAGAAAACGAAGCACGGCTCCCGCGTTGCCGACGTTCAGCTCCTTCACCGGGCTCAGCTTGCCGCCAAAGCCGGTGATGACGATTTGATCGTCGGTCTCCTCCAAAGCGGCCCCCAAATCAGCAATACAGCGCCGCATCGCGTCGCTGTCCTGACTGTGCGCCGGATAACGGACCACGCTTGTCCCTTCCGCCAGCGCTGCCGCCAGCAGGTATCTGGTCGTATAATTTTTGGATGAGAGCGCCTGTATTTCCCCTTTAAGCTCCGGGGTTGGCCTTACGATAATATCCATAATAAAAAAGCCCCTTCCACCAATTTGATTAAACGCGTTGAAGCATTAAAATGTGAGCCGCCACTTGTTCAGGCTCCAAAGCGGATGTATCGACTGTGCAGTGGGCAAAGTCGTACGCCTTCTTGCGTTCCTCCAGCAAGCGGAGAATTCTCTCCTTGGCTCCACCGGCCAGCAGCGGACGATTGCTGTCCTCGCCTACCCGCTTCAAGATCGTGTCGGCGTCAGCCTTGAGCGCCACCACCCAGCCTTTGTCAAGCATCAGCCTGCAGTTGTCCGGGTTCAGCACCGCTCCTCCGCCTGTGGCGAGGATGAGCGGTTTGTCCTCCAATAGACGGGCAAGCACGACGGACTCCAGTTCACGGAATACGGCTTCTCCCTGCCGTTCAAAAATTTCGGGAATCGGGCAGCCTGCAGCTTTGACGATTTCCGCGTCGAGATCGACCAGCCTTTTGCCGGTCTTATGCGCAAGCAGCTCCGCCACCGTAGATTTGCCGGTTCCCATCATACCGATAAGAATCCAATTCTCCTGCTCCGGCAATATGACGCACCTACCTTCTGCTGTTAACATTTTTCATATCATATCACATGTCTTGAAAGCTGGCATCCTTTTGCTGACAGAGTCTGCCGGAGTGGCTGCCAGGCTTGTCCCTCCTGCAGAGGAACATTCTTGGTCGGCTGAACTAAAAAAGCGCCGGAAACGGCCTGCGGCCGTCCCTGACGCTTGTCCCGCCGCGCTGTAAAGCCGGCGTTAAACTTGTCATGCATGCAAGGCAATCAGAACCACTGATGGTGGAAGACGCCTTCCTTGTCTACTCTCTTGAACGTATGCGCGCCAAAATAGTCGCGCTGCGCCTGCAGCAGGTTGGCTGGCAGACGTTCCGTACGGTAGCTGTCATAATAGGACAAAGCGCTGGAGAAGCCAGGTACAGGAATACCGTAGGAAACTGCTGTGCCGACTACTTTGCGCCAAGCCTCCTGATAACTTTCCACGACGTTCTTGAAATAGGAGTCAAGCAGCAGGTTCTTGAGCTGCGGGTCACGGTCGTAAGCGTCTTTGATGTTCTGCAGGAACTGCGAACGGATGATGCAGCCGCCGCGGAAGATCATTGCGATGTTGCCGTATTTCAGATCCCAGCCGTATTCGTCGGAAGCGCTGCGCATTTGGGCGAAACCTTGGGCATAGGAGACGATTTTACTTGCAAACAAGGCTTTGCGCACGTTCTCGATAAATTCGGCTTTGTCACCGTCGAAGGATTTCGCAGCTGGTCCGCTCAGAATTTTGCTGGCGGCAACACGTTCCTCCTTCATCGCAGACAAGAAACGGGAGAACACGGACTCGGTAATCATGGACAGAGGCACGCCCAGGTCCAAAGCGCTTTGGCTTGTCCATTTGCCGGTGCCTTTCTGTCCGGCGGCGTCCAGAATAACGTCCACCATCGGTTTGCCGGTTTCTTCATCATATTTGGAGAAGATATCCGCAGTGATTTCGATCAGATAGCTGTCGAGTTCACCTTTGTTCCATTCGGAGAACGTTTCGTGCAGTTCCTTGGCGTCCAGGCCAAGCACGTCCTTGAGCAGGTGATAAGCTTCACCGATCAGCTGCATGTCGCCGTACTCGATGCCGTTGTGTACCATTTTTACGTAATGGCCGGCACCATCAGGACCGATATAGGTGCAGCATGGATCGCCGTTTACTTTCGCAGAAATCGCCGTCAGGATCGGCTCGACCAGCTTATAGGCGCTTTCCTGGCCGCCAGGCATGATGGCAGGGCCGTGCAGCGCGCCTTCTTCGCCGCCGGATACGCCGGTTCCGATAAAGCGAAGGCCTTTGGCTTCCAGCTCTTTGCTGCGGCGCTGGGTATCCGGGAAAAAGGCGTTGCCGCCGTCTATGATAATATCGCCTTGATCCAGATGCGGAACAAGCTGTTCAATCGTAGCATCCGTAGCCGGACCAGCTTGTACCATAATCAGAATTTTACGCGGAGTTTCCAGGGATGCAACAAACTCTTCAATCGAGAAAGTGCCGACCAGGTTTTTGCCTTTGGCTTCTTCGAGCAGGTCGTGTGTCTTCTGCGGGGAACGGTTAAATACCGACACGGTGAACCCTTTGCTTTCGATATTGAGCGCAAGGTTTTTACCCATTACGGCTAGTCCGACAACGCCAATTTGCTGTTTAGACATTTTTTCTCCATCCTTTGCAAACAAAATTTGGATTCCAATTCGATTCCAATATATCATCTTCAAATGGCAATATCCACTTGGCGGACCAGGCTTCATCAAATCAACATAAACACCCCTGGAATTTTACATTTCCGAGGTGTTTATGCTTGCAATTCTCGACATTTTCCCCTTTAACCGGCCAAACGGTCTTATTTCCACTCCAGCTCAAGCAGATTGCGGCGAATGCGCTCCAATACTTTCTTGATCGCTTCCGCTTCTTCCGTATTGCCGGACTCCAGCGCTAGATGGAGTTTCTCCAGCTGTTCATCCAGCGCCGCAAGCAGCTCTTCCGTCCGTTCCTCCGACTGTCTGGAATGGAACATCCGGTTCATCTTGGCGAGACTGGGCTGCGGTTCCTTCTGGTAGAGCACCTTATGCTCCATTCCGGAGATTTCCACCTGACGGATCACCTCGCCGAACAGAATATTTTCAATCAGAATTTGTCTGTCCTTAATCCGTTTGACAACGGCATGCCCCCGCAGATCTCCGATCAGCTTCTCCAGCCATTCTGCCAATTTAGCATCTTTAATGACATAGTCCCCGACTAGCTTGTAGCCCTGGCCTACCCGTTCGAAACGAAGTTTGGTCAGCTTGCGGCCGGTTCTTACGGAAATGATAAAAATCGAATCGTTTTCGCTCCAATACAGCGAATATCCGTCCTGAATCAGGTCGCGGATCAACTGCTGCAGGTGCCGGCGCTCGAAACGCAGATCCAGATTGCAGTACTCGACCTCGTAGCTCTTGTTCACGGCACGCCCTCCTCTGGCGTTTTGCATCCACGCAAAACTTGGTTTCCTCACAGCCTTAACAGGTTTTTACAATATCTTATACTCCATCCTATGTGATGGTAACTTGGATTAATGATTATTTTTACCCGGTATAAGGCCCCTATGACGCAAGCAACCCGGATTCATTCAAGCTGATCGGCTTGGGCAGATTCAAAACGGCTGTCCCATTCTGTCTCCCGGGCCCGGGCTCCGGTGTGGGTCGTTCTTCCCTGGGCATGTGTTATAATCAGGATAAGCTCACTTTATGACGAGTTGATTTTTACGCAATCAGGAGGCTTGTCTCATGTCAATAGCAGGTTTTACGACGCAGGATTTTGATACCATGGCCATTCCCGGGCTGGAGCCCCGCATGGAAGGTTTAATTGCCCATGTACGTCCCAAGCTGGAAGAGATCGGAACCGAGATTCAGCCGTTTCTGTCCGCGCTGACCGGAGACGAAATGTTCCCGCATGTCGCCAAACACGCACGAAGAACCATTAATCCGCCCAACGATACCTGGGTCGCCTGGAGCAGCAGCAAACGCGGCTACAAAGCGCTGCCGCATTTTCAGGTCGGCCTGTTCTCCACCCATTTGTTCATCGTGATGGCCGTCATCTATGAAAGCCCCAACAAAGAGATTATCGGCCGGTATCTGGAGCAGCACGCTTCCGAGGTGCAAAAGAAGCTTCCCGGCGACTACTATTGGTCGATGGATCATATGACGCCAGGCGGGAAACGGAACAGCGAAATCACCGCACAGGAGCTGGCCGAGATGGGCCGCAAGCTGCTGAAGGTGAAGAAATCAGAAATATTGTGTGGCCTCAGCCTGCCGCGCACTTCCGACCAGCTGCAGGATGGCGAAGGCCTTGCCGAGCTCATCCGCAGCACCTTTGAAACGCTTCTGCCGCTGTATAAAATCTCCTTTTGATCCCATTTAACGAAGTCGGGCTTTGGACCCGCTTCTGTCGTTCAAGGGCCTGCCGGCCGTCTTCTGACGGATGGCGGGCCCTTGGCGGGTTCTGCGGCCGGGTCTGGAAATCCAGAGATGAATAAGCAGCAGCGTGCCCATCGAGCCTGCACTGACCAGAAACGGTGCAGACGGGCCAAAGAGATCCCACAGCTTGCCGGAAATGACCGGGCCAATCACCATGCCGCAGCCCTGAATCGTCAGGAAAAAGCCCCACACGGTCCCTTTCTCGCCTTCCGGAAGCTGCTTGGCGATCATCGTATCCCAGGTCGGCAGGATAAATGCATAGCTGGCTCCTATGCAGACCACAAGAATCCAGATCATAGTCATCTCCCGGAACAAGGCCAACCCCAATACAGACAGGAAAGCCAGCAGAAACCCGGTGTTCAGGAATATCCGGGTCCCGTATTTATCCGCAAGTTTGCCGACCGGAATCAGTCCCAGCACCGTCACTGCGCCTCCGGTTACAAGCAGAATGCTGAACATCGCAGGGGACAACAGAAGCACCGTGCGAATATAAAGCGTAATGACGGGGGTTAACACACCGATCGCAAAAGACTGCAGGAATAAAGCAGGGTACAGGAGCCGGCTGACCTGCAGGTTCATCCGGATCTCCGTGAACGTCCGCTTTAAATTAGCCCCCAGCTTCCGCAGCCCTCCGGCCATTAAGACGGGCGATGCCGAAGAAGGCCGGCCGGCGGCTTCAGGCAGCGTTTCGGCCGTCTTGTTCAGGGCCGCTTCGAGAACCGGCTTTGATTGGGGCTTGAGCGGCGTCGTCTCTGCCGGCAATCCCGCCTGTTTTCTCTGCCGCTCCTGACGGATTCCCGGCAGCAGAAAGGCCAGCAGCAGGGCAAGCGTAAGGCAGCCGAGCAGAATCCAGAACACACCTTCATAGGATCTGTGGATAAACAGGTTGATGACGACAGGACCGACGCCGGTGCCGCCCAGCGTAGACATTTGAATAATGCCCATCGCTGTGCCGAAGTTTTGTTTGCCCTCAGTCATTTCAGTAATGCCCATCAGCACGCACGGCCATAAAGGAGCCGTCCCCACACCCAGCAGTGTGCAGCCCAGGCCGATGATCAAAGACCGCTCTCCCCAGGCAATCAGTGCAACAGCGCCCAAAGACAGGATCAGACCGGCCAGCATCGTAAGCCGGAATCCCACCCGCTCAACCAGCCAGCCGGCTGGACTGCGGAAGAAATTATCTCCTATATACTGCAGAGAAAGGGAAACGCCGATCGCGAAAGCCGAAAGCCCCAGCACGCTTCCCATATAAACCGGCAAAATTGTGACCAGAAGAGCGCTTTTAACCACTTCGATCAGGAACATAATCAGCCATAAACAAATGAATGTCGGTGTCAGAACTTTTTTCTCAAAACCTTTGACCTTCATTTTCATCTTCTGTCCAACTCCCGCTGCGTAAAATAAAAGGGCCATCCTGCTATACAGTCTGCCCTTCCGGCAAGGAATTTTAACCCATATTTACACAAAAGAGCCCCCGCCGCTTAATGGTAGACAAGCTTATGCTTGCATTCCCGACTCTTTTTGTTATACTCAACTTTGTTTATATTTCATTTTAGAAAGGCAGTGACGGCCACAATGGATCACAACCGCACGCCGCTCTTCACCGCATTGAAAGCCCATGCGGCCGGCAATCCCGTACAATTTCACATTCCGGGACATAAAAAAGGACTCGGAATGGACGAAGAATTCCGTGAATTTATCGGCGATAACGCCTTGTCCATCGACTTGATCAACATCGCTCCCCTGGATGACCTTCATCAGCCTACGGGTGTAATTGAAGAAGCTCAAAAACTTGCCGCCGATGCGTTCGGCGCTACGCATACTTTTTTCTCCGTACAGGGGACAAGCGGTGCGATTATGACGATGATTATGTCTGTTTGTTCTCCCGGAGACAAAATCATTGTGCCGCGGAACATCCATAAATCCATTATGTCCGCTATTATTTTTGCAGGGGCCAAGCCGGTGTTTGTCTCCCCTGCCCAAGACCACAATCTGGGCATTGACCACGGCATTACGACTTCCTCTGTCGCCCGTGCGCTCAAACGCCATCCGGACGCCAAAGCGGTTGTAGTTATCAATCCTACCTACTTTGGAGTGGTAGCCCATCTGGAAGAAATCGTAGAGCTGGCTCACAGCCACAACATTCCGGTGCTTGTGGATGAAGCGCACGGCGTACACATCCATTTCCACGAGGATTTGCCGGTATCAGCGATGCAGGCCGGCGCGGATATGGCCGCCACCAGCGTACACAAGCTCGGGGGCTCCATGACCCAAAGTTCCGTGCTGAATATCAATGCCAAGAACGGACTGATTAACCCGCAGCGGGTTCAAACGATCATCAGCATGCTGACGACGACCTCTACGTCATATCCTTTGCTCGCTTCCCTGGATGCGGCACGGCGCAATTTGGCTCTAAACGGCCATGATTTGCTGACGGAAGCGATTAAGCTTGCCGATTATCTGCGGGACGAAGTGAACAAAATCGAAGGTCTTTATTCGTTTGGCAAGGAAATTCTGGGCAGCGAAGCCGCTTATGACATGGATCCGACCAAGGTGACCATCCATGTCCGCCACCTCGGCATTACCGGCTACGAAACGGAGAACTGGCTCCGCGAGCATTACAATATCGAAGTCGAGCTTTCGGATATGTACAACATTTTGTGCCTGGTCACAGCCGGGGACTCGCGCGAAACGATCGATACCCTGCTTCGTGCGCTGCGTGATTTGTCTGAGGCCTATCATCAGAAAGGCGAAGTCAAAGAGCTTATCGTGAAGACGCCGGAAATTCCGCAGCTGTCCCTCATTCCGCGCAACGCTTTCTATGCCGATACGGAAGTGGTGCCGTTTAAGGAATCCGCAGGCCGGATTATCGCCGAGTTTATTTACGTCTACCCGCCGGGCATTCCGATTCTGCTGCCAGGGGAAGTCATTACCCAGGAGAACATCGATTATATCGTGGATCACGTCGAGGTCGGACTGCCGGTGAAAGGACCGGAGGATCGTTACATTAACAATGTCAAAGTCATTATTGAAGCCGATCCGATCTTCTAATGGCTGCGCTGCGTTTCAGCGCGGCGCTTCGATCCTGCGCTACATCAAACTCTAACCAACATATAAAAACGCACAAAAGGCTCCCCATCGGGGAGCCTTTCTCATTGTTGTAAATGAAGTTAGCGTGGCTTGGAATTATCCTTCGTCCTGTGCAGATACAAGCTCGTTGTAAGCTTCTTCAACACGGGCCCATTCTTCTTCGTCTTCGATGTTGGTCAACACCATTTCTTCATCTTGCTCTTCAAGACGCAGAATAATGCCGTCGGCTTCAGGGTTGTTGCGCTCAAGCAGCAAGGCGTAAACATTGTCGGCTACGTCAAAGGTTTCAACCAACACCATTTCAACGTCGTTGCCCTCTTCGTCAGTCAAAGTTAACACGAACTCTTCATGCTCGTGGTCGTGATCATGATCGCAGTTCTCGCCGTGTACATGATTGTGATCGCTCATGGATTCTACCTACTTTCGGTCATTTGATAAACAGTCTATGGTTTACCATCGTATCGTAACATTTTCCAACATTAAGGTCAATTTTGCCGCGGATTAACTGCCTATGGCTGTTATGACCTTTTGGGAGATCAGGGTATAGTCGTCGTCCCCGGTTCCTTTCATATAAAAGCCGACCGAATATTTCCCCGCAGAGTTAAACTCGTAAGTAAAATCCGCTGTGCGGAACCAGAAGTTATCTTTCTGGTCTTTGCCGATCTCCTGGGACTGAATGGATTTAACCGAGCCGTCCGGCGCTGTAATTGCCACCTTCACCGAACTGATGTCGGCGGTCAAGCTGTCGATCTGGCAGAAGACATTAAACTTCAATTTCCCGACATTGACGTTGCCGAAAGGGGTATCCCCTTTAAATAGAAAAATATGCACATTCGGTTTGTTGAATTTAACCGTTTTGGAATCGTCATTGTAGTTCACCATTCCGCCAAGTTCGCGGATAGGCACATAGGTTTTGCCGTCAATGATGTAAGCCCCGTCGGACAGTTCACGGCTGTTAAACAGAACCTTGATCTTCTGCGAGGTGCCGTCCGCATACAAAAGCGTGCTGCTCGCCAGGGAAAACAAAAGCAAAAAAGCCGCCGTTCTTTTCCAACCCATACCGTCATCCTCCTATCTATCTTCGCTGCTGCTTAATTATACGAGACCAAGAGGATGCGAGTTGCGGTGCTTACGGGAAAAGTTCTCCATTTTTTCAGCCTATTCAGCTGTTCACCCGAGTCTGGCCCCACCATCCGGGAAAACTACCTTTAATAGGGAGCTAGAAAGCTTACAGACCAGGAGAAGTATGCAGGCTGCAGAACATTCAAACCGCCGATTTGCAGCTACATCCGCTCTGGTGCGGGAAGCCCCAAGCTGTCCAGCACCTCCTTCAGCACGCTATTGAAGCAGCTGGTCAGCCACAAACGGAATTCCTTCGTTCCCGAAGCCGCTTTGATAATCGGACATGCGCCGTAAAAATTGTTGAACAGCGAACACAGCTCATAGCCGTACCCGCAGATCATATGAGGCGCCAGACTACTGCAGGCCGTCTGCAGCACATCGGGCCATGCGGCAATCTGCCGTAGCAGGGCATGCTCGGCCGGCTCCAGGGAATCAGGCCAATTCATCGGAGCAGCGGGCTGAAAGGACGGTCCATGTCCGCAAGCATCTCCCTGAATCGAATCCGGCCTTGCCCCTGTCTTTGCTGCGCGGCTCTGCTCCGCTCCTTTATTCAGCACGCTGAGCGAACGTGAATAAGTGTACAGCAGGTACACGCCGGTGTTGCCGGAAATTTCGGTGGCCTGCTGCAGATCAAACACGACTTCCGTCTGCAAATTAAAGCGGAGCAGATAATAACGGATAGCTGCCGCCGCTATCACACGGCTGGGCAGTCCGTCCTGATCCGGACGGCTGTCAGCGATCACCTGCTCCATCCGGTCCAGCAAGGCGGAAATTTTCATGCCGATCCCCTGTCTGCCGGACATCGCATAAGAGGATTTACCGTCCGTGACGTCCATCCCCAGCTCCAACGCGGCATTTCGGCTGAGCGACACGACGCCGTAGCTGACATGAAGCAGGTTGGCGGCCTGCTCTTCATACCCCATCAGCTCCAGCGACTGGCGGACCATCGCCTGCGGGTATTCCTGCCTGCGGTCAATCACGTTGATGACCTTGTCAGCATGACCGAAGACGCCGTCCGTGCCTTGTCTGGCTGTTGACCAGACTCCCTCCGCAAAAGGCGTATACCGGAACTGCCTGCCCAGCAGCCCGAACTTCCATAAATGGTAAGCGATATCTTTGGCTGTATAGGTCAAAATTCCGTTAGAACGTACAAGCACCTTATCTTGGTTATGATCGGATTCCGGATCCGGAACGGTTTCTCCTTCCGCTTCGGAAACCTCCTCCTGCTGTTTCACTCCTGCTTCGCTTGGCTGCGCCTGAGGCTTCAGCACCCAGCAGCCGGCCAGCTTGCCTGATGTCTCCCGGACAAAATTCGGTGTCTGCTGAAGACGCTGGAAAGCGGCGTCCCAGAAGCCCTCGCGAACAATGCTGCTCTCCCAGACCAGCAGGTCATAGCCGATGCCAAACTCCCGCATCTCCTCCAGATGTTCCCGCACAATCTGGGAGGCTGTAATGAACCCGAGCCAGGCCAGATTCCCGGTTCCCTGCTCAAGGCCATGCAGCACTTTGGTGCGCTCTGCAGTCAGCTCCGGGCTGTCCTCCCCTTGCTTGTGCAAGCCTGAATACACATCCCAGCAAAAGTCGCCAAATCTCTTATAATCGCCGCTTGCCGGGGTATGCAGCAGGCCGACCACTGTATCCGCAAGCTGATTCCCGAGATCATCGATATAATTGTGCACCTCGACTTCGGCCCCGCTTTTTCTAAGCATTCTGACCAGCGTGTCCCCGATGCAGGAGTTGCGCAGGTGGCCGATATGCGCGGATTTGTTGGGGTTAATAGAGGTGTGCTCAACGACGATTTTCAGGGGAGACGGCGGATTGGCCGGCTGCCCCCGCTTTGCCCATTGCCCCCAGTTCACGAACAAATTGATAAAACCCGGAGCCGCGACCTCCACTTTGGCGATCAGCCCTTCGGCTCGGGTCGACAGCTCATCGCCAATTTGCTCCGCGATCAACATCGGCGGACGTCTCAAGAGCTTTGCCAGCTGCATCGCAATATTGGTAGAGAAGTCGCCGTGCTCAAGCTTGGACGGCTGTTCGATCTGCACTTTCCAGAAATGTTCCTCCCGGCCTTCCTCGCCGTGGGCATGAAGCACCTTTTCTACCCCTGACTCCACGAATTGCTGTACCCATGTGTTTAACATAACAAATCCCCTTTCCGTTTGATTAAAAACGCAAAAATCCCCGTCTCTTGTTAAGAGACGAGGACAGGGACTCGCGGTGCCACTCTTGTTGCCTGAACCGGA
This sequence comes from Paenibacillus yonginensis, assembly GCF_001685395.1. NCBI lineage: Bacteria > Bacillati > Bacillota > Bacilli > Caryophanales > Paenibacillaceae > Paenibacillus > Paenibacillus yonginensis. The sequence continues at coordinate 2,356,780 of NZ_CP014167.1, forward strand.
CAGCATGACAAGGGAACCCCCTTCAGGCCGGTCAGGCCGCTTGAACAAATAACGGTTTGCGCCGGGGCAGCCTACATGATGCGCTTTCGGCAGCCCGTCTCCCGGGTCCGCTTCGCCAAATCCCTCTGTACCGGCTTCCACCCTCCCGGCTCGCTAAAACATGGGTAATTCGGTTACTCTCCCGTTCCATGACTTTTTGAAATATTTCAGATCATTATAAGGAGAAGCGAGGTAAAAAGCAAGCTTAAATTTCCAATTATAAAAGGCATTTCCGCGTTCTGCGAAAATGCCTCTTTCTTTTTGAGAGGAACAAAGTCAAAGTCGTTGCAAATTCCGCAAGATTTAGAAACCCGGCAGCGCATCCAGATTGTTGGTCGGATCACCGTCGGCGTCCCCGCGGATATAAAACTCGCCATCCCGGCCTTTAAAGGTGTTCACACCGGCAATAGCGCCTGCCTGTACCTCTCGAAGCGCCTCTTCATAATTCAGCACGCGGCCGCTGGACGTTTTGAAAGCCGTCAGATCGCCGTCTCCGTTCTTCTGAACCGCAATAAAGGTCTCTCTTGTAGGCAATGCCATCATCCTCTCTCCTTGATGTGGAATTTCCTTATAGGAAGGATGACCTTATTCTGTCCTCGGGCTGGCAGTTTATGCGGAGAGTTACAGCTTTTTCTCCATCCGGTGATGCAGAATGCCAGCATCGTCAAACGGCTCCTTGCTGATGATGGCATAACCCAGCTTCTCATAGAAAGGCACAGCATGAAGCTGCCCGTCAAGCACCGCCTTCTCGAAGCCCAGCTCGCGGGCCAGCTCCTCAAGGCCAATCATCAGCACTTTGCCGATGCCTTTGGAGCGGAAAGCTTTGCGAACGGCAACCCGCTGAATTTTGGCAGCATTATCTTTATAATAAGTGATCCGGCCTGTCGCCGCATATTGTCCGTCCTGTTCAATCAGCAGATGATGGGCGTCGCCGGCGATATGATCAAATTCATCGATCTCCAGGGAAACCGGTACCTTTTGTTCTTCTACAAAAACTTCTTGTCGAATGTCCAGGCAGTTCTGCAGCTGGTCTTCGGACTTAACGGGAATAATAACAGCAGCCATGATGACAACAAGCCTCCTAAAAAATAGTTCTTCCCAAGCAAAATCAGCACTATGCCGACCCGTAATAAGGTACGCCACGCGCTTCAGCTTAAGTCGAATTATTATACATAAAAACGTATACTTTGTACACCGGTCTGTCCGGTTTAAGGAAGCTTTAACTGATCCGCACCATAGACATCTTCATGCACCGACTGATGGTAGACATCTTCAATGACGGGCAGATCAGCGTTCTCCCCATCGTCCTGCAAATCATATTCCGTCTGTCTGAGCAGCGTTTCCTGATTGGGAACCATCGGCTCGCAGCCCGTTAATGGCAGACTAAGAAGCACCAAGCCGAGCAGCAGCCTGCAGGCAAGCCGTCCCGGTTCAAAGGCTCCAGAGTTTATCTTCTTCAGGTTCATAACTCTCCCTCCGTTTCTGGTATTTTCAGTGTTTGCTGGAGGGAGAGGGTTTATACACGGTAAATGCGGCATTGACATACGGTTATTACGGTTAAGCTAACCGGGGATGGAAATAGAATGTCATCCCTTTCGGGGGGCTGTGGACTCCAGTGGTTTGTCCATGAAAGTCCCGACTACCTGGTCATCTGCGGAGCCCAAGCTGGCTTGGATAAACGAATGAACAAAAGGCAGCTTCCTAACGAGACTGTTCCATTTTCGGACAAGCTGCGAGGGCGCGGTCCGGGGAAGGAGGTTAAAGACAACAAAAACCCTTGAAGCCTGTCGCTTCAAGGGTTTCCTTCAAATAGGACGGATGGGGATCGAACCCATGACCCCTACCCTGTCAAGGTAGTGCTCTCCCGCTGAGCTACCGTCCTTCAGTGAGATTTATAATATCACATCAATCTCACACCTGGCAAGACAATTTATTTAGCATCATGCTAGTTTCTTTCTCTACTCTACTCTTAAGCGTATTTCTCTTCCATCCGGGCATATTCCTCTTCGACATAACGGATGGCTTCAACGACATCCAGCCAAATCGGATGATGCTCGAGTCCGGCTTTGAACACCAGATGTTTGACTTCAAAATAAAGCCTTTTGACATCCCCGAGCTTTGCTTCGACCGTTAATTTGTCTTCCACCTCAAAATAAAACTCTAAAGCATTTATGCGTTTAATCAGTTTATAAAATTTAGCCGCCCTTTCTACATCCGGGAACAGATTTTCTCTGCTCAGCCGGGGGAATAACCGGCCCGTTTGCTCCGCTTTAGCGCCCGCTTCTTCTACGGTACCCACCCTGGGGGAAGAAATCTCATCCCCGGTCTCTTCCAAAGGGTTTCCCGCCAAATGCGGTGCCAGCCTTCCTTTCCTTCTAAACCGGAGTAAGTCGTCCCGCACATCCTGAAGCAGCCGGATCACTTCCGAGAATCCGATAATCAGACAACCCGGTATCATATAAGAAGCCCACACCGATAAAGCGGCGGTAAATTTAAAATCAGAATCCTCACCTGCCGTTAGACTGCCTGCTACAAAACCGCTTACAAAACCAAAAGCTAATATCACAATACCGATCCAGAACAGTATCCTGCTGGTCAGATTCCGGTTATTTGGCATAACTGATTCAGCTCCTTTATTTCTAACCTCGTCAGAATAATGCTTACTCTCTATATATTCAACTTCCCCGCCTTCGTCTCCTGTTTCCTAAAATCGAAAAAAAGCAGCCCTGGGGACTGCTTTCCTTTCCTTTCCATTTCCTTTCCTTACCTGACCAGGATACACCTTAACCTAATCCGATTTCTTGCCTCTACTGCAAATGCTGCTCGGAAATGTCGCTGAGCGCGTCGCCGGCATTGTCGGCGAAGATGTGCTCAACGGCCATGTCCCCAAGGGAAACAACCCCGATCAGGCGGTCGCCTTCCGTGACCGGCAAGCGGCGGACCTGCTGCTTTGCCATTAATTCAGCGGCCTTGTCCACGGACATATCAGCTGTCGCCGTCTGGAGATTTTTGGTCATGACCTTCTCCACCGCCGTCGAACCGGAATGTTTCTCCGCATACCCGCGAATGACCAGATCTCGGTCCGTTACTGCTCCGATCAAACGATCGCTTCCTTCGCTTTCCACAACCGGTATGAATCCGGTATCATGTTCCTTCATCTTGACCGCGATCTCATAAATATTATCCTGCAGAGTAACCGTAACCGGACTTTGAGTCATAATCTCTTGTACCTTCTTCATCCTTGCACCTCCTTCCTCCCTAACCTTTCCTTTTTTCTTGTTTTACATGCAATGGAGAGCCGACTCAGGCTCTTGCACCTGATAAATGTCCCCACAAAATTTCTTCCATATGGGACAAACGAACAAGACATTACTCCAATTCGCAAATATACTGCATCAAATCCAATGATTAAGGAGCTGAATTTTCATTATGAATAAATTTTGCTGCCCTCCTGCAAGCCCAATTGTGCTGGATCCAATCGTTTCCGTACAAAACTTCTACCATCCTCAGGTGGTTCCTGTTATCCAGCCGATCGAAGTTGTTCAGAAACATCACTGTGTACCTGTGTACCAGCAATGTTATACCTACAACACCACTGAGGTAGGACCCGAATATGGCCATGAGCCTGGCCACGGCCTGGTGGGACCACGCGCGGGCATTTCCAAATCCAAATCTCGCGGCACAAAAAACCGCAAGAAAAAATAACCTCCGGTTTCCCAAATATGTTATGCACATTGAGAGTGGGCAGACGCATAGATTGTAATATCTAGCGAATAAGTCTCTGGAGGTTATCTGTGATGTCAGCCCAACTCAATCGGTCATCTGTGATTTACGAGCTTCATCCCGACACGGTGAACTCCATGAAGGGGGTCCGTGAGCAGCTTCATCAGTGCTGCGGGAAATATTTGAACCATGATGTCAGCGTGCGGACGATGGACGGCCATGTTTTTGAAGGAAATATTACGGCTTTAGATGGTGGACATTTGTATTTAAGTGTCGCTGCACAGCCTTCAACTCAGGGGCCGTCCCCCGACAAAAGAGCCCTGTATTATGGCCATCCACGTCCTCCGTTTTACCCTTACCCCTACCCCTATTATAATCCCGGCCGTGTGATCCTTCCGCTTGTGCTTTATGAGCTGCTTGCCGTCAGCCTGCTGTAACCGAAACAACCCGGATCGTAGGATCCGGGTTGTTTGTTCTTATGGGGTGAACTCTAAGTTCAGTTCATCGGCAAACTATGATGGTTGTTCATTTGCTCATTAACGAATTTGGCAAGGTCGCTTTCGCATTGGACAAGCACCAGAAAACGCCCTTTGGCCACCTCATCATGGTAATGTCGGGCATCTTCTTCCGGAACCCCGGCTCCGATTAGCGGGACTGCAAGATGGTCCCCGGTTTCCCAAAGCTCGGATCCGGCTGCCTTCTTGGCGGCCGGACCTACTGCCTTGGCTTCACCTCTGGCTCCTTCCAATACCTCAGACACGCCTCTCAGAACCCCAAAAATGCTGTTATCCGCCGTTCCGCTGTCCGGTGTCTTTAATCCAGTATCTGCCGAAATACGATCCAACTCCTTGTAATCTTTCGCAATAACAGATATGTCTCTTTCTTTAATTCCTTTCTCCTGCAGATCGGCAATCAACAGGGACACATCTTGTCTGGCCGTAAAAAGACCCGCTACAAGCTTAGGCATATCATTCGCTCCTTCTGCATCTGCATCTTGCATCTGCTTCTGCTTCACTCTTCTTTGCTATTACCTAATTAAACCTCCTTCATCCTTGGGAAACGGAGAGCTAAAATCATAAATTTTAATTAATTTCGATAGGTGTGATATTTATCACTTATAATAAAGACATAAGAGATGATCATCTTACAAAAGATAAGAAAGTGAAGAAAATAACAATCAACCAAAATAGACTCTACCAAAGGAGAGATTGATATGTTTAACAACTGGCTGAGAACCAATAAAGTGGCCATGTGGCTGCTGACCGTAGTACGGATTTACCTGGGATACCAATGGATGACACACGGCTTTGAGAAATTGACAGGCGGCTTTGACGCCGGAGGTTTCCTGCAAGGGGCCATCGCCAAAAGCACCGGCGAAAATCCTGTCGTTCAAGGCTGGTGGGCCGCATTCCTGGAACACGCCGCTCTGCCGGGCGTAAACTTCTTCAACGTTCTGATCCCGCTAGGTGAATTTCTGGTAGGCCTCGGGCTGATCCTTGGTACCTTCACCACCTTCGCCGCTCTGATGGCGGTTGTGATGAATACCGCGTTCCTCTTCTCGGGTACGGTAAGCACCAACGCGCAAATGCTGATTCTTGAAATCTTCATCGTAGTCGCTGCCGCCAATGCCGGTAAAATCGGTCTGGACCACTGGGTCATGCCTTACCTGCGGAACCTGTTCAAACATAACGGCAAACACAAAGGCACAGAAACACCAGCTCCTCAAGGCAGAAAAAAAATAGCTTAAATAACAAGACAAAAAACGCCTCTGGAAAACCAAACTTCCTGGTGAGATTCCATAACCAGCCAGAAGTGAGGTCAAAGCCGGAGGCGTTGTTCTATGACTAGAACTAATCTATTAACCTTTCCATTCCCAGGTCAAGCCCGATAAACCTGCTGCTTGGGTACTCATCTTCTGCAGCAGCGTGATAGGTTCTTCAGCCACATGGATAGAGCTTAAGGTAGCAGGAGCAGTAAAACCTTCTGTTACACTATGCTCCACAAAAGAAATAAGCGGATCATAATATCCTCTTATATTGAGCAGTCCGACCGGTTTGCTGTAAATGCCGATTTGAGACCAGCACAGCACTTCGAACAGCTCTTCAAATGTTCCGACCCCGCCTGGAAGAGCGATAAAACCGTCGGCAAGTTCGCCCATTTTGGCTTTTCTGGCATGCATCCCGTCCACTTCAATTAATTCCTTCAGCTCACGGTGCACAATTTCAGGCTTGAACAGCCCCGTCGGCATAACGCCAACCACTTGGCCCCCTCCTGCCAGAACTTCATTTGCCGTACAGCCCATAAGGCCATTCCGCGAACCGCCATAGATCAGTTTGATGCCGGATTCAGCCAAAGCTTTTCCTAAACTGACAGCTGCAGCCGTGTATTCCGGGGCGGCTCCCGGACGACTGCCAGCAAACACACAAATGGATTGCATGACCTTCATCTCCATTCTTTCATCAGATTAACCTTTAAAAACTAATATATCTATATTTTACTAAATAGCTGCTTCCTTATGTTAACTGCCTCGCTAAAAGATCCTTAATACACAAAGGTTGAGATTTGTCCGCTTCCCTTCAAATGCCCGAACGAAACCAAACCCGTGAACGTACTTTATAACATATTATTTTCTCATTCCTGATGCACCAATCTGAAAGTTTTAAGGAGGGGGACACACTTGAAACAAGTCCGTGTTCGAAGCGTTAACCAGTCAGCATCCACCGAAATCGAAAGAATTGACCGTCTTGCCATAATTGCTTCTATCTTGACCCTGATTGCAGCGATCATCGGGACCTATATCGCCTTTAAGAACCTCACTCTCGATACTGCCACGACCGTTGTCGCTGTTTAGCTTTGTTTAGGCGTACTGGTCGATTCACGGATCGTCAGACCGGGGAGAACGCCGTAATAGATCCGTTCCCGTTTGCTTCCGGCTTCTGACAGAAGCAGCTCAACCGCTGCTTCTGTCATTGCTTTCTTGGCAACACGCATTGTAGTTAAGGAGGGTGCGGCTGCAGCAGACAATGTAATGTCATCAAATCCAATAATGGATACTTCGCTCGGCACTGAATAATTCCGTTCCCTAAGAAGTTCATTGAGGATTAAAGCGATTCTGTCGTTGCTGCAGAAGAAAGCGGTGGGCATGCTGCCCTGATGCCGATCCAGAAAGGCAGAAATCTCTTCACGCGTAGACCGATATCCGTCCGAATAAACGAGACAATCGTCCAGGTTCGGATAGATGCCCTGATCCGCCATAGCTTTCCAGTAACCGAACCAGCGGTCTTCATGACTGGTTGTCAAATTGGACGGGCCCATAAAGCCGATCCGTTTATGTCCCAGCTCAAACAGATAGCTGACCGCAGCATGGGCTCCTTCGAGATTGGAAGATGCCGCTACTGCGCATGGCAGATCCCTATAGTAAGAGTCGATCATCACCAGCGGACTTTTCAGCTCCCATACCTTGCGCGCGTAGTTCTTATCCATAATGCCAAATAAAATGACACCGGCATGATCAATATCAAAAATCCCCGGGAGCAAGCCCTTCCGCTCCATCTCGATATCAATTTTGGCGATCACCGCATTATAGCCTTCTTTCCGGATCGCCGCCTCGAGTCCCCAAAGCATATCATGATAGAAATGAAAATGCTCGTTATCCTCATAACTCATGACTCTCTCCGGCACCAGCACCAGAATATTGGAGCTGCCCCGCTGGGTTTTGCCTTGCATGCTGTAGCCCAAATCCTTTGCGCGCTGCTTCACTTCATTCCGTACCTGTTCGCTGACGCCTTTTTTCCCGGATAAAGCCAGAGATACGGCATTTTTAGAAATCTTTAAATCGTCCGCGATCGTCTGCATAGAGATCTTCTTTGGTCTCGCCATCTTTGCTATCCTCCCAAAACATGCTACACTAAAATCAATACTACTTTACATAAAATAATTCCGTCAAGTTTTGTAAAGTTGAGTTGATCATCTTAAGCAACGTATTTTTTAAAAGGAGATTGATTATACCCATGAATGAACCCATTTTTCTGAACCCCGTTTTCCAGGATCGGATCTGGGGCGGAACAAAACTTAAAACGTTGTTTGGATACGAAATTCCAAGCGATCACACCGGCGAATGCTGGGCCGTATCCGCACACCCTAATGGACAAAGCACTGTGAAAAATGGTCCGTTCGCCGGCCAAAAGCTAGGCGATTTGTGGGCCAGCCATCAGGAGTTATTCCATTCCAACTCCAAGGTGTTCCCGCTGCTGACCAAGCTGCTGGATGCCTCGGATGACTTGTCCGTGCAAGTTCACCCGGACGATGCTTATGCCGGCGAACACGAGAACGGCGAGCTGGGCAAAACCGAATGCTGGTACATTGTAGACGCAGAACCCGGTGCTGAAATTGTTTACGGTCACGAGGCGACCAGCAAGGAACAGCTCGTACAATACATCGAAGAAGGCAAATGGGACGAGCTTCTGACCAAAATCCCGGTTAAAGCTGGCGACTTCTTCTATGTGCCAAGCGGTACGATTCACGCACTAGGCAAAGGGATTGTTGTACTTGAAACGCAGCAAAGCTCCGACACAACCTACCGGGTTTATGATTATGACCGCAAGGACAGCGCCGGCAATACCCGCGAGCTTCATCTGGAGAAAGCTATTGATGTAACGACTATTCCGCAGCGTTATGTCCCGACTCAGCACGAAACAACCCGTCAGGGAGAAACCGAAATAACCACCTTCGTCTCCAATGATTTCTTTACGGTTCAAAAATGGGACGTCAGCGGGACCTCCGTCTTCGAAGCCAGCGATAAATATCGCTTATTCAGCGCTTTGGACGGAGAAGGCGAGCTGAAGGTCGGCAGCCTGGTTTATCCGGTTCGTAAAGGCGACCACTTCATTTTACCGGTAGGATTCGGTCCTTATGAATTGACAGGCAAACTACAGTTTATTGTTTCCTGGGAATAACACTCAGGTCTACAATCAAGTAATTTAGGAGACCACAAAAGGGCAGCACCCCTTTCTCAAAGGGTGCTGCCCTTTCTCCAGCTTCTATATTCTTACTGGGCCGATGCTCAGCTCTTGGCTTCCCGGCTTTAATCCTCCCAAAGCTCGTCCATCAGCTTCTTCATTCGGTCCGATCGCTCTGAAGTCGCTTCCGGATCTACCATCCACTTCGCGCCATCCCACTTCAGCACGTCTCCTTCTTTCGCTTTGGGCTCTACCAGCCTGCGTTCAATATCCCGGGTCTGACCGTCAATTTCGATGATCGCATAGCTGCCTTCAAATCCTTCCAGAACCGCTAATTCCATTGCGTTCACCTCTCCGTCCGAATCGACAAATTCCTGCCATCCGAGTCCACTTCAATCGTCCCCTGAGTATCATTCCGGTATACTTCTACACCTTGCTTTTTGAGCCTCTGTAGAACCGTTGGGGTAGGATGACCATAGTTATTGTCTTTCCCAACCTGAATAATGCCGTAACGGGGCTCTACAGCCTTCAGAAAAGCGAGCGTGGTGGAGGACTTAGAGCCGTGATGCCCCACCAAAAGAACATCAGCGCGAAGGTCAGCGCCGGAAGCCATCATATCCTTTTCGCTTTGTGACTCTGCATCTCCAGTCAGCAAAAAAGAATGGCTCCCATAAGTCACTTTAACGACGGCGCTCATATTGTTGCTGTCGCTATAACTCTTAACCGGAGCTACCATCTTGACTCTAACCCCTTCGCCCATATCAAACTGTACCCCGGCCTTGGCAGTTTTAACCTTAAGCCCTTTGCGCTGGATCGACTTCAGCAGCGACTCAAATGTTTTGGTATTGGAACTCGCTTTGGGCAGATAAATATCGCCTATCGCCGTTCCATCAATAACTTTATCCAAGCCGCCGATATGGTCCGCATCCGGGTGAGTACCGATAACCTTATCCAATCTGGTAATGCCATACTTGCGAAGATAGTCCAGCATCGTTTGTTCTTTATCGTTATTTCCTGCATCGATCAGCAGCGTTTGACCGGAAGGGGCTATAAGCAGCTGTGAAGCTCCTTGTCCAACATCCAGGAAAATCACCCGCAGAGTGGCCTCTTTCTGTAAGGGCTCTACAGAATGATCATTCAGCAGCTCCGAACCGATAGAGCATCCGGATAGAGCCGCGATCAACACGATCAGAAGGAACCCTTTTGCTGCCAGCCTTCTAAGAGATCCCTTCCGTTCGAAACGCACCGGCATTTGGTTGGGTCTGCCCGCCTTCTTAAGTAAATTCATTGATGTAATCCCCTTATGTATACCGCCCTAATAACAAGAACGTTTGTTCTTGTTAAATTGTACTACATTCAGCTCTTTTAGGCAACAATAACCGATTAATCAAAAATAATCTGCTCCTGCTGCTGTTCCAAATAACCGGGCCGGTTAGGGGCATAAAAGGACAGAAAAAGCCCGCTTCTTACGGAGCGGGCTTCTGTTTAGCGTTACTTGACCGAAACCGAAATGCTTACGGTTTTACCGCCATATGTTGCTTTGATCGTTGCTGTGCCTTTGGCCACCGCTTCAATCTTGCCGGCGGTTACTTTGGCTACATTCGGTTTGTTGGTTGTCCAAACGGCACTTCCGGCAACGGAGGCTGTTGCTCCTGTATCATACAGGGCGGTCAGCGCAACCGAGTGGCTGCTTCCCGGAGCGAGAACAAACCGTTTTTCGCTTGGCGTCAGCTTAGTTAGCTTAGGTACTACATTTACATTAACCGTATAGGTTTTGCCTTGATAGGTTCCCGTCAGCGTCGCTTTGCCTTCTGCGGTTGCTTTAACGCTTGATCCACTTACGGTAACCACCGAAACATCGGAGGATACCCAGTTCATTTTTGTGGACAGCGTTGCGTATTTACCGTCGGCATAAAACCCTTTTACCTTGATGCTCTTGGATTTATTGATATTCAGTTCCAGCGACGGCGGGTCGATGATCATCGTTACAACTTCCGCTTCAACCGAGACCGGAATTTTGACCGTTTTGTTCAGATAAGTACCAGTCAAGGATACGTTTCCCTTGGATAATCCCTTCATCGTCTTATCCTTAATCACGGCAGAAGTGCCGGAAAGGGTCCATTTCATGTCGGCCGTAACGTCCAGCTCATCTCCGTTCTCCAGAACGGCCGTTACATTCGGAAGATCAGCGGTTTTGCCGATGATCAGCTGCACGTTCTCGGAGTCCGGCATTAACACGAGCACCTTCTCCGAAACTTTTACGTTAACCGAACCTACTGTTGCTGAACCAATTGTTGCTGTCAGAACGGCGGAACCGGTCTCGCCGGCTTTAAACTTGCCGGAATCTACGGCAACTACATCCTCATTGCTGGATTCCCAAGTCACAAGCTTAGTGAAGTCCTGCTCAGATTCATCCAGTAGCGTTCCAGTCACTTTAGGGAATTCCTTGGAATCATCCTTCAGGATTTCAATATCCGAAGTATCCATATCAAACTTGGTGATCGTCGGATAAACCGTTAAGTTAAAACTTCTGCTTACGCCCAGATAAGAAACCGTAATCGTAGTAGTGCCGGTCGATTTAGGCGTGATCTGCCCTCCGCTTACGCTTGCCACCAGCAGGTTGGAGGATTTCCATTCAGCGGTGTTTGTTACATACTCAAAGTTTCCGTTAGAAGCAATAACTTTAGCCTTTACATCCTTGCTAGCTTCGTTCAAGAACAAAACAGCGTTTTTAACGAAACTGGAGTCTTCCAGAATAATTGCTTCATAAGGATTCCGGACATAAACGTCTTTCTGAATCGAGCTTCCCAGATAGGAGGCTGTGATGGTTGCTTTACCAAGCTTCAGCGGGGTTACTTTGCCGTCTTCGACTTTGGCAATCGTTGCATCCGAGGTGCTCCATTCCACTTTATCCGTGACGTCCACCGGGGCGTCATCTTTGTCCGAATCTTTGGTTAATACCTTGAGCTGCGAAGTTCCGGACCCAACCACCATCTCCAGATCATCATCATCGGAGAATTCAAGCGCCGCAAATGGCGCCACGACTTTGATTTTCACTTTGGTTGTCAAGCCTTTATAAGCAGCCGTAATCGTGACGGTACCTTTGGATAGAAGGGTCAACTCGCCTTTATCCACCTTGACGATACTGGTATCAGAGCTTGTCCAGGTCGCGTCTTCGCTGACATCCGTACCGTCTGCCAAAGCTTTGATGGAGACATCTTCGGTGCCCAGTTTGAATTCGGTGTTGTCTGTCGTATTTAAGGTCAATGCATTATAGGCATTTTTGACCGTTACCGCTTTAGTTGCAATGGCATTTTTATATTTGGCGGTGATGGTAGCCGTACCTTTGGCCACCGGCGTCAACAAACCGCCGTCCACTCTGACAATCTTCGAATCCGAAGTGGACCAGGTCACATCGTTGGTGACGTCCTTCTCGGATGCTCCTTCGATCGTTGCGATGATTCGAAGCTGTTCGGTGTTCTCATCAACGGTGAGCACAATTTCCTTGTCGCTGTCAAAACGGATCGAATTGACGTCTCCGGTTGCTGCGAACACGTTTACCGGGAGAATCGCCGACACCAGCAGCACGAGGGCGAGAAACCACCTCATCACTTTCCTGTTTCCAGTCATTTCTGTCTCTCCTTTGTCTTTCTGGACTACGGTCCGGTATCCAAACCTATGTATGTTTATCGACAACTGGAAGTTGTTTCGTTACCTTTTTCCACTATTCTCCTTTAAAAATAGACAAAAAGACCTAATTTCCGCGGATAACCCGAACGATAAAACGGTGTTCCAGCTTGGACAGCTTTTCGCCGGACCGCAGTGTTACCTCTTTCTCATCGTGGGCCGATATCAGCGTACGGTAATGGACGATTCGGTCCCCCTTCCAGATCATAACCGGCGAACGGAATTGAATCGCATTGTCAAACTGTACATTCTCTTTCATGATATAACCGACCGAATGAGGCCTGGCGGCCAGACCGGCTGCGGTCCCTCTTCGAAAAGGGCCGGGTTCGGCCGGCATAATTTTCACGATTTCACTGAGCGGAATATAAACCGGCTTTGGCCCAAGCAGGACCCGTTCTTTTTCATGATCCCAGGCTTCGATTCTGGCCGAATAAGTCCGTTCGTCATTCAGACGAGTAATGGCCGCATACCGGCCGATCCATTTTGAAAGATCCACTGGTCTATACCTCCTACAATTCCAAATCACTTTCACGAATACGCCAATCGATCGGCGTTCTGCCGTGGCTGCTCAGGAACGCATTGCATCTTGAAAAAGGTCTGCTGCCAAAAAATCCGTGCCGCGCGGACAACGGACTAGGATGAGCCGAAGCGATGATCTCGTGACGCCTTGCGTCAATGATCGCTCCTTTTTTCCGCGCATAGTTGCCCCACAGCATAAACACTACGGGCTGCGGACCTTCATTCAGCTTGGAAATCACCGCGTCCGTAAAGCGTTCCCACCCCTTCCCCTGATGCGAGTTGGGAATCCCCTCCCGCACCGTCAATATGGAGTTAAGCAGCAGAACGCCCTCCTCCGCCCACGGCGTAAGCGTGCCGGTAAGGGGAACAGGAATATCCAGATCGGCGGACATTTCTTTATAAATGTTATGAAGGGAAGGGGGAATCCGAACGCCAGGCAGCACGGAGAAACTCAAGCCGTGAGCTTGTCCCAGTTGGTGGTACGGGTCCTGCCCCACAATCACCGCCTTCACCTCATGAAAAGGAGTCAGTTCAAACGCCTGAAACAAAAAAGAACGCGGCGGAAACACCACATGCTCCGCATATTCATGGTTCAGCCATTCCATCAATTCCTGAAAATAAGGCTGCCCCATTTCCTCCCGCAAAACTTCATCCCAATCATTTCCGAACATGCTACATCTCTCCAGTCCCGAATTATGTCTAAGATTCTTTACCCAAAAGGTCGGAACTCGTCACTTGGGAGCCTGATGAATTCATATTCGGTTCCCTTGCCATCTGATCTAATCAGTCTGAAAAAATGCCCCTTATTTCCGGCCGTAATCGGCTTTGATCTCGCCCCAATGTTTAGTCTGCCATTTGAGGACAGGAGTCGAATAAGTGTTGGTGTTCAGCCAGCTGACTGCCCGGTCGATCAGCCCCCAGATTTCAGCGGTTGAGCTGTTGCGGGGAAGCGTTGTCGCCACCTGTTTCTTTTTGACCCAATTAATCGCGTTGACGGAATCGGAATAGACCACTTTATTGCTGCCGGTCTGCTTGATCAATGCCAGGGCGTGTACAATCGCCAGAAACTCACCGATATTGTTGGTGCCATTCGGAATCGGGCCTACGGCAAAAATCACCTCTCCCGTAGCCGTGTCCACCCCTTTGTATTCAACCGGTCCCGGATTGCCCCTAGTCCCGACATCCACAGAGATGCTGTTGTAGTTAATTTCCCCTATTTCCTCCGGAGTTGCTGTTGTCCGGCTTCTGCCCGCTGCTCCCGACGCAGACGGGCCGGCCCCGCTGCCCCAGTTGCCTTTCCAACCCGCCTTATAGGCTGCCTCAGCCTCTGCACGGCTTGCATAAGATTTATATTTCGCTCCTGTATAACCGTTTGTCTGCTTCTGGCAGTCCGCCCAGGAATCGTAGACGCCCGGCTTCTTGCCTTCCCAAACCACGTAAAACTTCTGCCCTGCCAATAAATTCAGCCCCTTGATCCTCTGTGATAAAAAAATCCCCTTTCACCTCATTCCACACCATAGCGCAGAAACCGTAAAAGAGGACCGTTGTATGCACAAAAACACCGCTTGTACATGTGTATTCCTAGCTTACTTGAAAGCGACATGGGCGTCAATGCCGGAGGCACTAGGAGAGAACCGCCCGATCAGCAATGCACAGTCCCAGCCGTATTAAAAGGACCTTCCTCCACATTACCTGTTGTATAATAGAAAAATACTCCCATAAAGGACGGACTTTTCTTATGCTTCAAACCTTGAATCGCCGGCTTAACCGGATGATGCCGCTTATTACGCCTGCCAGTATTATCGCTGGCGTCTTGTGCGGAGGACTGCTCTCCTCCTATACGTTCCTATCCCCGTGGCTGTTTGCGTTTATGACTTTTGCCGGAAGCATCAGCCTCAGCTTCAGAGACTTCTTCAGCGTGCTCAAGAAACCGCTCCCGCTGGTCGCCTGCTTGCTGGTGCTGCACTTGATTATGCCGCTTGTTGCGCTGGGATCGGGGCATCTCGTCTTCTCGGGCGATGCTTATACCATCACCGGGCTTGTGCTTGCAGCCGCCATCCCGACAGGGGTCAGCAGCTTTGTGTGGGTCAGCCTGTACCGGGGCAGCATAGCCCTGACCTTGTCCATAATTCTTATAGACACCCTTCTTGCTCCTTTTGTTGTTCCGGGCATCCTGTCCCTGCTTATCGGGGCAAACGTTCATCTGGATATCCTGCCGATGATGAGCAGCCTGTTCTGGATGATCGTCTTCCCTTCGCTGCTCGGCATGGCGCTCAATGAGTGGACGAAAGGCGCTGTGGTACCGGTTTGGGGACCGCGGCTAAATCCTTTTTCCAAAATAGCCATGGCGGTGGTCATCGCGATTAACGGCTCTGTCGTCGCCCCTTATCTAGCCGATTTCAGCTTAAAGCTGGCCGGGTTGGCCGTCATGATCATTGCTTTGGCCGGTGCCGGTTACCTGCTCAGCTTCCTGATTTCATCTCTTATGGGCTGGAGCGAACCCGACCAGGTCGCGCTTGTATTTAATGGGGGCATGCGGAACATCAGCGCCGGAGCGGTGCTTGCCGTTGCTTATTTTCCCGCCCCCGTGGCCGTTCCGGTTGTGCTCGGCATGGTGTTTCAGCAGATGATGGCTTCGCTGGTCGGCTTCCTGCTCGGGCGCCGTTCCCGGTGGCGGGAATTAAAGGGGCCCAGCGGAACTTCACCCCCCGCTTAACGATACCCCCGACTCATATTCCTAGTAAGGCTGCCAAGTTTTTTGTGTTAGAGTTTCATCCTATAACTGCTATTGAACTTATATATTAGACCTATATCCACCTTCTCCTTTATGATAATCCTAAATACCATGAAGGAGGCGGATAGATTTGATGATCTATGATTTTGTAGCCCATTCGGTTGATGGAGTCCCTGTCGGTTTGTCCAAATACGAAGGCAAAGTGCTCCTCATTGTCAATACTGCCAGCAAATGCAGCTATTCCCGGCAGTTTGCCGGTCTTCAGGAGCTGTATGACGCCTATCGGGACAAAGGGTTGGAGATTCTCGGGTTCCCCTGCAACCAATTCAATCAGAAAGAGCCAGGGACAGGAGCGGAAGCGGAAGCTCACTGCCGGCACAGCTATGGGGTTACATTTCCGATCTTTGAGAAAGTAGAGGTTCGCGGGTCATCCGCCCATCCCTTGTTTCTCCATCTGACCCGGCAAGCCCCGTTTCAAGGCTATGATACCGAAACACCGGAGGGCAAGTGGATGAAGGATTTTCTGTTGGAAAAATATCCGGAGTTTTATGCCGGAGACGAAATCAAATGGAATTTCACAAAATTCCTGATTGGGCGCAGCGGCGAAACCATCCAAAGATTTGAAACCACGGTAGAGCCCGCTGCCCTTGCCGCGGCTGTTCAAGCGCTCCTTTGAGCGAAGGAAGTCAGGTAGAAGGAGATCAGCAGAGGAAATTTAGTTCCCTCTGCTTTTTTGTTTCTGCTTCAGCCAGAAATCCGGTTCGACATAGGGAATCAAAGCATCATCCAGTTCATCTCCGGGGGCCGTTGTCAGCTGTACGAGGAGCATTTCTTTTTTATTGGAAGGGTGAAGATCAGCGGTGGTGATAGTTATAACTTCTACTCCGTTTCTTTTTGGCTTGCCAGCTACGACGACTTGGTTCCCTAGGGTATAAACTTTATTAACCGAGGTTTGGAATACTACCATATATAAATCAAGCTTTGTGTCGTGCTGGAAAAAGGGAAACGTGATGCCTACATCCCCCTGAAAAGTATATTGCTCCGAAAGCCCTATATCATAGGCGGGAAACAATCTGTGCAGGGCATAATACATTCGGAGCGGGATATAACTCCATCTGCCTCCCGAATAGGTGCTGTGCCACCTTTTATCGTAGACGGGTCTTACGTACTCCGGATCTTCTTTGATGACTTTAAAAGGGATGGATGTTCCCTTCCTGATTATTTCAGCTGGATGGATCCTATCCGAAGGATAAAACTTCTCCATCTCCACCCTAGAAGGAAGATCGTTCATTTGGATCGGCTCAGCTGGCTCTAAACGTGCCAAACGCTCTTGAAGCTCTTTGGATTGATTGGCAGGGGCTAACCTTTTGTTATTGGAATCGGGGGCAAAAGATTGAACAGCCCATGAAGGCAAGCCAAATAAAGAATCCAGTATCACACCTGTTAAAATAACGAGGACTGTTTTAAATGTCCCTTGTGCCCATTTATAGTTCCGCAATTTACATCACCGCTAAATAGTCTGGTTCTTAGAGAAAAAAATATGTGGTGCTCCCTTTAAGCCATATTCCAAGCAAAATAAAAATTCCCTCAATCCACACAAAACACGCTATATGAACGGCTACCTCACGCCACTCGCTCGCCAACTACACGGGGACCTCATCATTCATTTATCGGGATGTTTCCCTTTGGCGCCCAATCCATTGCGCTTTCCGGGTGTCCCAACGATATTTTAAGAACTGGAGTGCTACGATAAAAATGCAGTCGAAAAACACCCTCGTATGAAATAAAATGAAAGCTAATGAGGGGATGAGCGAGAATGAATCGGTACGACAAAGCATTCAAAGAAGAAGCGGTAAGGTTAAGCGATGAGATCGGGCCCAAGAAAGCGGCCGAGCAGTTAGGCGTAGCCTACCACACCTTGCAGGACTGGAGGAAACGAAGAACCCTGCACGGTGATGGAGCGCATATCGGAAGTGGTCGCGCTTATGCATCTGCCAATAAGACTACGCGTGAAATCGAATTAGAAAGAGAAAACAGCGAGTTGCGTCGTGCGAATGAAATTCTCAAGGACGCACTTGGTTTTTTCGCAAAAGACCGGAAGCGCTAAAAGCATGCCAGCTCTATGGTTACATCCGTGAACGACGGGATCGATGGACCGTCAAAGAGATGTGCAAAGTACTTGCTGTCAGCGAATCAGGCTATTACCGCAGCTTGAAGCCCACACCCAAACGAGAGCGGCAAGAACGCCTTCTGGTCAAAATCAAAGAAATCATCGAAGAATATGAAGACAACAGCAATTACGGTGCCCAGCGGATTAGGCTGGCTCTAGCGCAAAAAGAGATCGTGACCAGCTACAGCACCGTCTATCGCATCATGAAGAAGCACGGTCTGCTGAAGAAAGTGAGGCGTCATCCAAACGGCATTACACGTGAGGATGCGGCAGCTCAAAAGAGCGAGAACCTGATCCAGAGAGACTTCAGCGCCTCAGCCCCCAACCAGAAGTGGCTATCGGATATCACAGAAGTGCCTTGTTTAGACGGTAAGCTGTATGTGTCCGCCGTATTGGACTGTTTCAATGGGGAGATCGTGGGTCTGGCCATGGATGACAACATGCGTAAGGAACTCTGCATCCAAGCTTTTGAGAATGCCTGCAGGGCCAGAAATGCTCGTGGAATGATTTATCACAGCGACCGAGGCAGCCAGTTCACGAGCCACGCATTCCGAGCGTGTCTGGCTAAACGAGATGTCGTTCAAAGCATGAGCGGCACAGGGCGCTGCTATGACAACGCAAGAATGGAAAGCTTCTTTGCTACGCTAAAGAAAGAAAAGCTATATAAGATCAAAACCGAGCAATACCCGATGGCCTATATGAAATCGATTATCTTCCGATACATCATGGTCTATTACAACAGACAGAGGGTTTACACCTCTAATCCAGGGGGATGGCCCCCAGCTATTTATCGCGAAAGAATGCTGTCACAGGCAGCTTAATCATGGGGTTCTCATGAGTGTGTTTTCAAACTGCACTTTTTTTGACAACTCCAAACTTAGCAATGTATATCAATTGGTCTCTGACATGAACAAAAAAAAGAGCGCAGCCCTACGGAGATTAATCCGCTAAGATTACGCTAAATTGACGTTTATGTTATTTAAAAGTACCTAAATCGAAGTTTATGTACTCAGCTCCGCCGAAGTCAAACATATTGTCACGCATAGCGAGTACCGCAGAGGTTACCTCTGCAGGGACTTTAAAGATTACACTTTTGGTCAACTTAAGACCAAAATTGATCTTATCATACATAAAAATTGGATCTCCGTCCCAGCTCAAGGAGTCATCAGGCGCAAACTCGCGGTTGCTGCCATCTAACAATTTAAAGTAACTACTGTCTACATTAATTGGAGCGTTCCCGTTGTTCTCCACTTCGATCGTAACCTTTACCGACAATGCTCCGTCATCATTTGTAGTGGCGGTCACTTTGTTAACGGTGACACCGTAGTCACCAAACGAAGCACTTTGCCCAACTTGGTATACAGTCGCACTCTCGGATGCACTAGGTTCTGGGGAGGTAGTTGTCGCTGCGGCACTCGTAGAGGTGGAGATATAACGCGTGGTACTCAAGGATGAAGACGATTCGTTATTTGCGAATTTTACGATGAACCCGATAACCGTAAGCATAATGGCAAAACCTACGACAAATCTGACAATCAGTTCGGCTGGGCTCGGTTTACCCAAATTAAACTTTTCACCGGGAATCTTATCATTTGGCAAAAAGATGACCTCCGTAAAATCAGAATAGCGACTCACTTACAGTATTTATATGACAGAATACAGCTGCTAATCGCAATTATTTTACAGATCAATTCTGGCGGAAGTACCTTTACAAAAAATAACTCCCGTAGTTTATTTTTCAGCGCGAGTTTTATAGGGGTTAGAAAAGGGGCCTCATGTTGTTGGCCTTGAGGACCCGTGACGACAGTCTGCAATTATTCAAGCGTATACATTACGCCACTATACAGGATTGGCAATCCTTTCGGATCACTGACGCCGCAAACCTGCGCCCCTCCGCCATTCCCCGTTTCCTATCGCCCCCGCACGTTTGTGCACCGTTTATATAAACGACATTAAAACTACACCATTACGCGATTCTTATTTATCCATATCGTTACATTATGCAGCCGTTAATCAGCATCACCCCATGAGTTTTTCGGAGAGTCTTCCGACCCCACGTGTCGGTTGGGAAACGAGACGCGATAGGCCCCAGTTATAACCCGCTCAAATGCCGCCTCATCGCCAATTTCCGCCTCTTTACACGATGCCTAACGCCGTGTCCAGTAACTCCCGTATAATCTTCGGCGTCTTCTGCCGCATCCAATCGCGCATCTCCATAAACTCCGTCACGCCATGTCATACGCATACCTGCGTTTACATCAATATTCCGTAATCTGGACAAAACAAAAACGCCTCCAATCGTTTTGTTAACGATGAGGCGCTCCGTTAGTCCTGTGTACCTGCGCGTGTGTCCGTTACAGCTACACAGGACCTCCCGCCATTTGACGGGCATTTAACGTTGATTTGACCGTAATTTTCGCGTTATGCCGAGGACCGGGATCGAACCGGTACGGTAGTCACCTACCGCAGGATTTTAAGTCCTGTGCGTCTGCCAATTCCGCCACCCCGGCAGGGATGAAAGGTGTTACCAAACAACTTGCAGCAAGTTTTAATTGATAACAGCGACATTGAAGATAATATCACGCGGACTCCTTGCTTGTCAACCAGCAATTCCAGGTTAAATCCCCAGCCCTTCTTTTTTGGGAAATGCCATGTATGCAAAAGAAGTCCGGTTCACATAATAAGATGGTTATTTTCTCAAAGGAAGGAGACTCCCAAACGGTGAAGATGAAGCTATGGGCTGCTGTCCTTATGGGGATCTTGCTGGTGGCCGTTCAAACTCAAACATCAGCTGCTGCGTCCCCCACCGGGCTGAAAGGACGGGAATATTACGAAGCCCGCGGTGAAATTGTGTGGGAAGTGCCTACAAGCGACAAGGTTGTGGCGCTTACCTTCGATGACGGGCCCGATCCCGTAACTACACCTGCCATCCTCAAGCTGCTGAAGCAATACGATGCGAAAGCGACGTTTTTTGTAGTGGGCCGCCGTGTGGACCAATTTCCGGAAATTTTGCTTGAAGAGAACAAAGACGGGCATGAAATCGGCAATCACACCTACAAGCATACGTATTTTAATTTGAAGAGCAACGTGCCGTCCATGACCGAGGAAATCAGCAAAACAGAGAATTCCGTGCTTGCGCTGACCGGAAAAAGAACAACTTTATTCCGTCCGCCGGGCGGTTACTACAACAGCCAGCTGATCGACTATACCACAACCCACGGCTATCTGGCCGTGTTATGGTCGTGGCACCAGGATACCCGCGACTGGGCCAAGCCGGGAATCTGGAGGATTACCGACAAGGTGCTCAAGAATCTGCACAGCGGCGATATTATCCTGATGCATGATCACGTTGAGAACAGCGTTCAGACGGTCGAAGCGCTGAAGGTCATTTTACCGGAGATCAAAAAACGGGGATACCAGTGTGTGACGGTTACCGAGCTGCTGAAGCACCAGCGGAACGCTGAACCGGTCAAACATGACAACAGCAAAAAAGCGGGGCCTTAAAGGCCTGCCGCTTTTTTGAAGTACCCGTTCATTTGAACCGACTAGCTTTTTATTATAAAAAGAAGGAACGAGTAATGATGACCAACAAGATAAAGAGTACCAGGATAGTCCCTGTAGAAGTCCAGAATGCTCCTGGTCCAACGGGTCCGCAACCTGCTCCGCCTACAACGCCGCCCATTTGAATTCCTCCTTTGATTTGTGGATATACCACACCATATGCCTTGAGCGGAGAAGCCGATTGGGTGAATGCCCGCCGTTCTTTAAAAAATCACTGCACAGGCCAAAGGACCGTAAGAAAAGAAGCGAAGATCGCTTCCGTTCTTCCGTCCCTTTCCTGATGAACGTTTCAAGAGCCGCCGCAGCGGTTACCGTAACAATAATCCCCCACCCCACACTCTAAAGAAAGCGAGGAGATGCAGCATGGCTAAATCCAAACCGCTCCAAGACCGTGAACCGGGCTTTAACTCCCTTCCTCCCGTTGACTCCGACCGGCAGGCCCCTACCGATCAGATCGACGACATTGTCGGAGGGATCATGGATGAAATCCAGAAAGACGCTACCGGTACTAAACCGGGAGAGACGGATGCGGCAAACGGCACACAAGACAAGCCGGATACAAATGCAGCCGATTAATCCCCAGAATCTGAATCTGATCCGAATCTGAATCCATATAATATCACGATCGAGTAGGAGGGGGTGACTAACCCCCGTCCTCTCACACCACCGTACATGCGGGTCCGCATACGGCGGTTCCAAAAGGTTAACAAAGCTCCAAATAACGAGAAAGCAAACTTTTCAGCCCTTTCGCTTCCCAGTAGGAAGTCGGAAGGGCGTTGTTTGTGTTTCGGGACATTTCCCATGCACCTCGTCTAGAGTTGCCCATCGCAAAGCAAGCCCACTCTGGAACGCCTAGATTTCGCAGTTCGCGGATTCGGGTTCCCACCCGTTTCCACTGTTTCCAGAGGCACATGCGTAATCTCCTGCGAATCCATTGGTCGAATCTTTCACAGTGGCTCTTCGCCGATGCGATTCGGAAATATCCAATCCAGCCGATGAGGTAGCGGTTTAATTGCATAATCCTGTTTTCCATGGACATCGACCGCGTTCGGCTCGTCAGCTCCCGTACCTTCTCCTTGAATCGCGAGATGGTTTGTGGGGCTAAACAAATTGTCGCTTTCTTGTCCCTCAGGAAACTAAAGCCGAGGAACTTTCGGTTCCACGGGCGGTCTACCGCACTTTTCTCTCGATTCACTTTCAGTTTCAGCTTTCCTTCTACAAAGCGTGTTACCGACTCCATGACGCGTTCGCCCGCACGTTTGCTGGCGACGAAGATGTTGCAGTCGTCCGCATAGCGGACAAATCGCAGTCCTCGTTCCATTAGCTCCTTGTCCAAGTCATCCAGCAATATGTTCGCTAAAAGCGGACTCAGGGGCCCACCCTGCGGCGTTCCTTCTCGGCTGCGCTCCAGCTTTCCATCTACCATCACTCCAGCGTTCAGGTAGGCACGGATCAGTGTCAGCACTCTTTTGTCCTCCACTTTCCGCGCCACTCTTGCCATCAGTATGTCGTGGTTTACCCGGTCAAAGAATTTCTCCAGATCGAGATCCACGACCCATCTCAGGCCGCTTTGGATATATCTTTGGGCTTGTTTCACGGCGTCGTGGGCACTCTTTCCCGGTCGAAAGCCATAGCTATACCACGAGAATTGCGTGTCAAAGATCGGGTTCATGACTTGTAAAAGGGCTTGCTGGAGAAAGCGGTCCATCACGGTCGGGATGCCTAACAGCCGTACACCGCCTCCGGGTTTGGGGATTTCCACCCGTTTGACTGGCGCAGGTCTGTAGGTACCTGCTAGAAGTTTAGCTTTCGCCGATTCCCAGTGTGTTTTCAAGTAAGCTTGTAGATTCGCTACCGTTACTTGGTCCACACCGGGCGCTCCTCCGTTCTCTACCACTCGTTTATAGGCGAGCCGAAGGTTATCTCCTTCGAGCATTCGCTCCAGCAAGTTGTTCTTTGCTTCGCGAGAGGAAGGGGCGACTTGTGCCGACAAAGAACTCCGCGCTCCGGCATACCCTGGCGGCTTCACCGCTTCTCTTTGCCGCAAGCTCTCTGGCGAGATATTCTGCTGTCGTTGCTCTTCGTACGAACGCATCGGTTTCCTCTCTCCTTTCGGTTCAGCCCTTCCGTAGGCTGTTGCAACAGCTTACGTACTATGGCCTCTGCTGACTCCTGCCGGTTCAGCGTAGCCTCTCGGCTACGGTTACAAGTTTTTTTTTCTTGCCTATCCGGCAGGCCTCCCCAGATAAGAACGTCATCTTTCCGCCCGCAACCACTGGAGTCTACAGGATTAGCCCTTGGCGGCTTTGGATTTCGTTGTGTATGGGCAACTCATCCGACTGCTCCTGCCTCAAATCCAGTTCGTGTACCTTGGCTCGTGCTTTTGCCTCCGGCTTCCTTCAGATTCCACCTCACGATGGACACCCTTGCCCTTGGCTAATGGTAGGCGCTCGCCAGCCCCCATTCGGGACTTTCACCCTAAAGATGACGCCCATGCTGGGCGTACCACAAAAATAGCTGCGGAGCCCCAGCTCCGCAGCTATTTTATAGGTTTATTTATCCAAATGGAACGGCACGGTCGTTACAATGACTTCTTTGTTGCGGATAAAGAAAGCACGCATCATGATACTGGTTTGGTTGTGAAGCACGTTCTCCCACCAATGCTTCGTAATAAACTGCGGAATCAGGATTGTGACATGATCCTCCGCCGCCATTTTCCACTCCACCGTTTGAATGAATTTATACAGCGGACGCATGATGCTGCGGTATCTGGACTTCAGGACAATCAGCCGGATGCCCGGGTCCCACTCCGCCCATTTCTGCTCCATCTTCGCAATCGATTCATCGTCAAAGCCGATGTAAACGGCTACTACGTTATTGGACAACGTTTTGGCATAGCTGACGGTATTGAGCACAACCCGGGTGATGCCGGAAATCGGAATAATAACCGTATTCCCTTTCGTGATCGGCTTATCCTTGGCCAAATCGATCCGCAGCTGATCCGCCGTGTTGTCATAGTGACTTCTGATTTTATAGAACAAATAAACGACAAAAGGAAGAAAAATAAAGGCCATCCATACCTGATGGAATTTGGTAAAGATAAAGATCAGCGTAATGGAAAGCGTCACCAGCATCCCGACGGTGTTGATAAACAGCTTGACAAGCCAGCCGCTTGGTTTAAGACGGATCCATCTGACCATCATCCCGGCTTGGGAGAGCGTAAAAGGAATAAACACGCCGACTGCATAAAGCGGAATCAAGGATTCGGTGTCTCCATGAAAGGCCATAACCAGCACAGCCGAAAGCACGCTGAGGAACAAAATCCCGTTCGAGAACCCTAACCGGTCACCACGCACCATAAACATATGCGGCATAAATTTATCTTTGGCCAGCATAAACGCCAGCAGCGGGAACGCCGAATAAGCCGTATTCGCAGCCAGAAACAGAATAACCGCGGTAACGCCCTGGATAATAAAATAAATGGCGCCGCGGCCGAATGTCGCTTCAGCAATCTGCGAAACAACCGTTGATTTAGCTTCCGGCGCAATACCGAACCAATAAGCAAGCAGCGTAATTCCAGTAAACATCGAGCCCAAAATAAGTCCCATCATCATGAGCGTTTTGGCCGCATTTTTAGGTGCCGGATCTCTGAAGTTTGGAATGGCATTGGATACAGCTTCAACGCCGGTCAAAGCCGAACAGCCTGAACAGAAAGCTTTCAGCAGCAGGAACAAACTGACATTCGAAACGGCCGAGCCAAATTCGGCATGGGCAACCGGAGCCCCCACCGTAAAATATTTGATGATTCCGCATATAATCAACGCGAAGATCGCCACGACAAACAGATAGATGGGCACCGCCAAAATAGAAGCGGATTCGGTAACCCCGCGAAGATTCAGAATCGTCAGGAACACAATCATAATCAAAGCAATGGTAACCCGGTATTCGTGTAAGGATGGGAAAGCTGATGTTATGGCATCCGTTCCCGCCGAGGCACTTACGGCCACCGTCAAAATATAATCGACCAGAAGCGATCCGCCCGCAAGCAGACTCGGAGCTTTGCCCAAATTGTCTTTGGCAACGATATAAGCTCCCCCGCCGCTTGGATAAGCGAAGATGGTCTGGCGGTAAGAAGTAATCAAAATGGCAAGCAGCGCGAGCACCGCCACGGCTATCGGAAGCGAATACCAGAGGGCCATAAACCCGGCCGCCACCAGCACCAGCAGAATTTGCTCAGTACCATACGCGACGGAAGACAGCGCATCAGAGGATAAAATCGCGAGCGCTTTAAGTTTGCTTAACTTCTCACCCTCAAGCTCTGCTGACTTCATAGGTCTGCCGATCAAAAGCCGCTTTACTTTCCCAAACATAATTTAATCATCATCCTTTACACTACGAGTGACATACATAAATTGAAGCAATTGATATTATTGCTTAATTCATTTCCGTTTTCAACTGTTTTTGCAAATATTTCATGAACCTTATTATTCCCGTAAAGCTGTTACTTTCTTCACAGCCAGCCCAGCAAAAAAAGCCTAACCTCTATACAGAGGCAAGGCTTCTTAAAATCCGTTTTAATTTTCGTATTAATGAATGCTTTTCTTGGCAAAATTGCCGCCTGAAACGTCCGATACATGCTCAACCGCCAAGAACGCGTTGCGGTCAATTTCGGTCACAATCGCTTTCAGTTTGGCCAGCTCCAGACGGGAAACTACACAATATACGACCTGAGTATCTTCTTTTGTATAACCGCCTCGGGCATACATAAAAGTGGTGCTCCGGCCGAGCCTGTCCATAATCGCCTGGGAAATTTCTTCGTATTCCTTGGAGATGATCGTCACCGATTTGGATTCGTCCAGGCCTTCTACAACAATGTCCATCACTTTGGAGGCAATATAATACGTAAAGATCGAATACATCGCGGAATCCCAGCCGAGATAGAACCCGGCGACAATAAAGATGAGCACGTTCGTGATCAAAATAATCTGGCCAACCGGCATATTGGTTTTCTTGGAAACCAGAATCGCCAATATTTCCGCTCCGTCCGTAGAACCCGAGAAACGAAGGACCAGGCCTACGCCAAGACCCAGCAGCAGACCGCCGAACAGCACCGCCAAAATGGTTTCTTGCGTGAATGCTTCAACATGATGCAGAAACGTTGTCGTCAAGGACAAAACAACAATCCCGTACAGGGAAGAGAATGCGAACGTTTTTCCTACCTGTTTGTACCCGATAATCAGAAACGGAAGATTCAGCACAAATAGGAACAGACCAAGCGGCAGTTCGGTCAGCTGGTTGAGCATGATGGAAATACCCGTAATCCCGCCGTCAATAATGTTGTTCGGAACCAAAAATATTTCAAGCGCCACACCCGCGAGGATCGCACCTGCCGTAATAAAGATAAACCGTACGATAATCTCTTTCAAAGATAATTTTCTGTGTTTTCCTGGCATCCTTGCAACCCCTTTTTAATCATTTCAAGCTCTCTTACTAACTATTTTATAGCAAATATCCCTCAAGCTCAAATAAACGGCCGATTTTTTTCTCGAAAAATAAAGAAAAAGTTGTCCCGGCAGCTCCTGCTGCGCTTGGACAACTTTTTTCCACTAATACCTCTCTTCGTTTTTAGCGGGCTGCTGCCCGTTCGAAGCTCACTCCGGACTTAATGTTTCCAGTGCTCATTAATAAACTCATCACGGCCGGACTTCTCCCGGTCTTCTTTGTAATGCTTTGTGTTCTTCTTATGATAATCCTGATGGTAGTCCTCTGCCGCATAGAAAGGGGCAGCCGCCAGAATTTCCGTCACGATTGGTTTATCAAAACGGCCGCTGGCCGCCACCGCCGCTTTGGAAACCTCTGCCAGCTCTTTTTGCTTCTGATTATGATAAAAAATAGCCGTCCGGTATTGAGAACCCCGGTCATGAAATTGTCCGCCGTCATCCGTCGGGTCGATCTGCTGCCAGAACAGCTCAAGCAGCCGTTCATAAGGGAACAGTTCGGGATCAAACGTAATCTGGACGACTTCATAATGTCCCGTGTCGCCTTTCTTCACCTGCTCATAGGTCGGATTCTCTACGCTGCCGCCTGAATATCCTGATATAATGCCATGAATCCCCGGAAGCTCGTCAAACGGCGTCACCATACACCAGAAGCAGCCTCCGGCGAAAGTCGCTTTCTCCATGCCTTTCATCTCCTTCAACAATTACACCTAACAAGGGCTACTGCATAAACTGTTATATCCTCAGTGTCCTCAGCGTAAGCCCATAATATCACATCCCCGAACCAGGGGTCTATATAAGGAGTTCTCCTATGCCTAATTACCGAATTATCGTCGATTTGTCCGATCACATGCTTTACCTGCTTGATAACGATACCGTCGTCCGGGGATTTCCGGTCGCCACAGGCGCCATGCTTACGCAAACGCCCTACGGGGATTATACGATTGTAAACAAACAATCCAATCCCGGCGGCCCCTTCGGGGTGCTCTGGATGGGACTGTCCAAACCCCATTACGGCATTCACGGTACTAACGATCCTTCCTCCATCGGCAAGTCTGTCTCCCACGGGTGTATCCGCATGTACAACGAAGATGTATTGCAGCTGTCCGAACTGGTGCCTGTAGGCACCAGGGTCTCCATCCGCCCATGATTAGCGTGCCCAAGGGCAAAGCAAGGGGAATGCAATAAAGCAAACACCGCCGGCTGAAGCCGGCTAGCGCCAGCGCCGGAACGCCTTCTCTTTTTAAGCAACCTGCATTATGTTAAACTGGCTTAAAAAGATGAAGGAGTTCTGTCCCCTTATGTACATACTTCTGATCGTAATTATCATTTGGGCTGTTTATATGATTATGCAAAAAAGAAAGAAGTAGGCGGCCTCGGCCGCCTTCCCTGCTTCTAAACCAGCCCCGGATTAAGCTTTGAACAGCGTTAAAGCAAACAAACTGCCTTCCTGCGTCGAACGGATCAGTTCAAGCTCTCCGCCCATCGCCTCCGCGAGCAGACGGCTGTAGGTCAAACCAAGGCCCAGTCCCCTTGGACGAGCCGTCCGCTTTTCCCCCCGGTAGAACCGCTCAAAGATATTCGGCAGATCCTCCCGGCTCACTCCAATCCCGTTGTCCTGCACGGCGATCCGGATTTGCTCCGGCTCGGCCCTTGCAAGCGTAACATTGACGACAAGCCTGCGTTCCTGATGGGCCGCCTGAAAGCTGTTGTTCAGCAAATTGATCACGATCTGCCGGATGCGCAGCGCGTCCCCAATGACATGAATTTCTTCTTCTGGAAGCTTAAGATTCAAGTCCGCAGCCTGATGTCCGTCCAATAACCTCCACTGACGGGCTACCTCGGCAAGCAGCTCCTTCAGCTCAACCCGGTCGCTCCGGACGCTGACATTCCCAGCAGCCAGCGCATTATAATCCAGCAGGTCTGCTACCATGCGCTCCAATCGGCCCGTTTCCTTCAGCGCCAGCTCCAGGAATTCCTCCGCTTCCTCTCCGTCCACCACCTTGTCTTTGACGGCGTGGATCAATCCCTTAATGGAGGTCACCGGCGTTTTGAGCTCATGGCTGACGCCTGCGAGCGACAGCATTCTCCATTCTTCCAGCTGCTTTAGCCGAAATGCCATTTCGCGGAACGAACCGACCAGCTCCGAAATTTCCCGTTCCTGACTATTCATTTGCAAATGGCCGATTTCATAGTTTCCATTGCGGATGCGGCCTGCAGCCATGGTAATTTGCTTGAGCGGACGGGAAAGGCGGCTGGAAAGCAAATAAATCGTCAGCCAGCCCGACAACCCGAACGTCACCAGCAGGATGACAATTACAACGATAACAGATTTGCTTGTCGTCAAAGATTTGACCGACTGAAGGAGCGCAACCCGGCCAACCTCCTGGCCGCCGCTCATAATAGGAACCGACACCGAGGTATATTCCGAATGGCGGGATTCCCATGTATCGGGGTTCCATTTCTCTTCCATCTGCTGCTGCGTAATCTTCGGCATGCTGTACACGAGCTTGTCGTCCTGATCCAGAACCATCAAACAGAAATCCCGGTCCAGCTTGAAGAAACGCAGCCTGTTCTCCACCAGCTCATCGAGCTTCGGCGGAATTTCCAGTCCTTCCTTCCCCGTAACCCGGTCCGCAACATCCATCACAAACAACCCCGATGTTTGCAGCCGGTTGTCCCGGGCCGTTTCCCGGATCCAATAAATAGACACCAAAGCAATAATCGTGCAGCCTATAAACAAGATCAGAAGATACCTCAGCGACCAGTAGGATAAAATCGAGACCTGCTTGCCCTCAGCCTTCAGCTTTCTATGCAAAATGAATACCCGCTTCCCCTTAATGTCCGGATTTCCCCCTGTTCCGGCGGCCATCCGGCCAGCAGCTTGCGCAGCCGTTTAATCGACAAATCCACAGCCCGGTCGCTCCCTTCATAGTCGAAGCCCCAGACTTCTTCGATCAGCTGCTCCCGGGTAAACACCCGGTTCGGTCTGGACGACAGAAAGAGCAGCACATCAAGATCCCGAGGACTAAGCGCCAGCTCCTGTCCCCGCAGAAACACCCGTTTGGCCCTGCTGTCAATCAACAGGTGCCCGAAATGCTGCCGTCCGGTCCGATCATCGTCATAGACCGGACGCCGCCGCAGGACGGCCTTGACCCTTGCCACCACCTCGTCCGGGACAAAAGGTTTGATCATATAATCATCGGCTCCGCTGTTCAGTCCCTCCAGCCTGTCGTCCATCAAATCGCGGGCCGTCAGCATAATAACCGGACAAGCGCTGATCTCCCGAATCCGTCCGAGCAGCTCAAAGCCATCGATTCCCGGAAGCATAATGTCCAGCAATACCAAATCAAACGTGTCCCCTTGAAAGGTTTGCAGCGCGGTTATACCGTCCATGCAGCTTATAACGTCAAACCCGGCTTTCTTCAAGTAGGATCCCAGCACCCGGGCAATCGCTTCCTCGTCCTCGACGATCAACAGTTTCTGCAAACCCGCCTCACCTCTCCTCTGACCAGCCGCTTAACTTCTTTCTTTCATTCTTAAGCAAGTTAGGCTTTATTTTACACATTTAGCGGAGCAGGGCAAGCCCGGACTGTCCGACACATTCCCGACATATTTCCTTGATACAATTCAGAAATCAAATCCTGATCCCTACGGAAAGAAAGGAGAGGAACCAGAGATGAATAAAAGAAGCTGGATGGTCCTGACAGGCGCGTTGGTCTTTGTAATCCTGGCTGGAGGTTTCACGTTTCTAAAATCGTATATGGGCAATAACGTAGATATCAGCAGCGTCATTCCGGCAGAAGCCGCCTCGGTTGACGGTGAAAATGCAGCGGCAACAGCCGGAAGCGGCGAGGTGGTCGATGCGAAGCAATTAAATGGGGAATGGTCGATTTCGGACGGTTCCAAAATTTATTTATCCGTTACCACCTCTCGGGAGACCGTTAACTTCGTTAACGAGAAAATAAGCGGCAGCTGGAAGGTTGCGTTGGACAACCCGGACGCCATGACCGCGATCGGCACCCTTGACATGACGGCCAACGATTCCGGCAACAAAATGCGGGATGATCATATTCGCGGAGCTGAGTTTTTTGATGCCGGCCAATACCCGGAAGCTTCCTTTGCCGCCAAGTCCTTTGACGGCCTGCCGAAAGAATGGACAGACGGGACCGCCGTTCCGTTCACCATGACCGGGACCCTTACGGTTCGTGGGATGGAGAAAGAAGTCACCTTTGATGCCCAGGCTTTGTACAAAGGCGGACAGCTGTTATTATCCGGAACTACCATGGTCACCTTCAGCGATTTTGGCATGACCAACCCGCACACAGTTGTACTGAGCACCGAAAATGACATCAAGGTCCAATTGGAGCTTGTTTTGACCAAATCTGAATAACAGCTCCACCTCAGCTGCAAAGGCCGGCAGTTGTCCATACGCCCACATACCATGAAGCCGGGGGAATATTCCCCCGGCTTTCGACTATCCTCTGAACCAAACGGATTAAGCTTTAAACTCATGCTCTAACATAGACATCCGGATCATATCATGATATTTCCCGTCCTGATACAGCGCATCACGCTCGACGCCTTCATGCTTGAAGCCGATCTTCTCATAAACGTGGAGAGCCCTGGGATTAAAGGAATAAACGCCAAGATGAATCCGGTGCAAGCCAAGCTCACGAAATCCGTATTCCACCATCCGTCTCATGGCTTCCTGCCCATAACCCTTGCCGCGGGCTTGCGCTTGGCCAATCGCGATCCGGATGTTGGCACTGGAGTTGTCCCAATCGATGTCATTCAGCACAACTTCGCCAATCAACCGGCCGCTGTCCTTCGGAACGATCATGAAATCAACGCGATCCTTGCCGGGCTGAGCAATCCGCTCAAGCCAGGCCGCATTTTGTTCAGGCGTAAAGGATACCGCAGTCGACCCGGTCAAATACAGCATTTCTTTATCCTCAAGGAAAGCTGTATAATCGGCCAAATCCTCCTGCTTCGCATAGCGGAGGAGGATACGATCTCCGACAATTTCGGTTTTTTCAATCTTTTTGCTGCTGTTCATTTATCATCTGCTCCCTGCTCTTAATCAGATAAGGCCCCTATTTAAGCCTATTTGTTTTTCTGCGCCGCTTCCTGATGCTTCAGCGCGAATTCTTCAGGTGTCACGGCTTTGCCGAACAAAGCTTGAATCATGTTTAGATGAACCTGAGCGGCGTCCGGCTTCATTTGCACGTCGGCAAACAATGTAATATTGCTGGCTTTGTTCAGCTCGCCAAGCAAATCGACATACATTTGCGGCAAATCCATGCTGGAGGGGTCCACTTTGGTTGCCGGAATCACGCCGGCATCCGTAACCGATTGCTCCCCCCATTTGGCTACGAAATAAGATACAAATTTCTTCGCTTCCTCTTTCAGCTTGGAGTTCTCCGCTATGAACAGCCCGGCACCCGGCCCGCCTACCCAGCTGTTGATGTCTCCTTTGCCGCCCTCTACGGTAGGGAATTTGAAGAAACCTACCTTGTCTTTGAATTCCTGCGGAACATCCGGGTTTGTCGTGAAATTGGGGATTTCCCAGGTCCCCATCAGACACATCGCCGCTTTGCCGTCCATAAACTCTTGTTTGCCTTCTTCATTGGACAAGCCGTTGAAACCTCTATTAAAGGCGTTCATATCCACCAGATTCTGTATCTCCCTGGCCGCTTGGATAAGACCCGCGTCCTCAAACGTGCCGGTAGCGTCAATAGCTTTGGCCAGTGTGTCGCTGCCTGCGATCCGGTCGGCCAGGTACATGTACCACAGCGAACCTGTCCAGCGGTCTTTGTTGCCGAGGGCAATAGGCGCTACGCCGTGCTCGGCCAGCGTTTTCACCACCTGCTTGAATTCATCGTAGGTTGTAGGAACCTGCAGGTTATATTGGGCAAATATTTCTTTGTTGTAATAAACGGGTGTTATATTCAGCTCAATCGGCAGCGCGTAGGTTTTACCTTCGACGGAATAGGCCTCTACCGTACCCGGGAAAAATTTATTTTTTAATTCGGGGCCGTTCAGCACGTCATCCAGGCTGGCAAATAAGCCGCCCTTCACATAGGGGTCCATAAATCCTGCAGCCCAGGTAATCCCTACATCGGGAAGTTCGTTGGAGGCAGACAACACTTTTAATTTGTTTTTGTACTGCTCATTCTCAAATACTTCCTGTTCAATGGTGACATTCGGATTATCCTGCTCGTATTGCTTAATAATTTGGCTGACCAGTTTATATTGCTGGGCTGAGCTGCTTTCCGGCCAAATATGCATCATCTTCAGCGTAATCGGCTTCACGCCGTCTTCGCCTGACGGAGAAATACCATTGCCTGTATCGGCACGATTTGAGCTGTTCTCGCATCCGGACAAGACGAGCAGTACGGTCAGGACCAGCAGCAGGCCGGAAACCACCTTTCTCCTAAACACCATGGATCCCCCCAATTGATTGATGCCAGCTACAAAACCTCTTTATTATTGAAGAGCGGCCATCTCATTCCGGTAACGGCTCGGGCTGATTTGTTCAAGCTGCTTGAACACTTTAATAAAATATTTATCCGTGTTGTAGCCCACCTGCTCAGCGATTTCCCCGACGGACAGCCGGGTTTGCGTCAGCAGCTCCTTGGCACGTTGGATGCGTCTGCGGGTCACGTATTCACTGAACGTTATGCCGGCCTGTTCCTTAAAGAGAACACTGAAATAACTGGCATTCAAATGCACCTTAGCCGCCATGTCTGCCATCGTTAGATGCTCCTGCAAATGTTCATCCACATAAGCCATCACTTCGCCCACCGGGCCGTTTGGCCGGAGAACCTCCTCTTCCATGGCAAACAGCTTTGGGTCCACCAGCTTTGCCAGCTTCTCCGCCCGGTGCCGCTCTTCCTCCTGCTTCAGCGCACGCTCGGTGATCTCCAGCAGCTCATCCTTGTCAATCGGCTTGAGCAAATAACCTACCGTTCCGAAACGCAAAGCGGTCTGCACATATTCAAATTCCGCATACCCCGATATCACAACCGATGCCGGGCGATCCGGCCTGTCTTCAAGCGAGCGGATCAAATCCAGGCCGCTGATCTCCGGCATCCGTACATCCGTGATCAGCAGATGGGCGGTATTATGCGCCAGCCACTCCGCCGCTTCCACCCCGTTAGCGACGCTTTCAATCCGGTAGCGTCCGTCCGCCCAAAGCTCAAGTGTCTTCCGAATGCCCTGACGGGTTCCCGGTTCATCATCTACGATCAATATCGTCCGGACCACCACTTATTCCTCCCTTTCTCTTGAAAACTGACCGTCTAACGGAATAATAAAGGATACCGTTGTTCCTTGGGCTGCAGCACTATCGATTTGAAGGCCTCCGCCGTCATGATTCCCGCTGTTATAATATAATTTCAACCGGCGCTCCACGTTGACAAGCCCTACCCCCGTGCTGTTCGAAGCCAGGGAGGTGCCCGTCCGAATGGCCTCGCGCAGCGCGGACAACTCTTCGCCGCTCATTCCCTGACCGTCATCGGCCACTTCAATTTTCACCTGGCTATCAGCCATACTCCCTTTAACACGAACCCTTCCTTTGCCGATTTTACTCTCCACACCGTAACGGATCGCATTCTCTACGATCGGCTGAACCAGCAGCTTTGGAATAGGCACCCGGGCTGCCTCGGGGGCAAGGTCGATTTCCCATTCCAGCCTTTCGCCAAGCCGCATGGACATAATTTTGAGATAACGCTCCACATGCTCAAATTCATCTGCGACGCTCACCCATTCATCTTTCTCCGGATTGCTGATGATGTACCGGAACAGCCGGGACATGGCGACGACCAGACTGGCCAGCTCCTCTTCCCCTTTATCCACCAGCGACCAGTTGAAAGCCTCCAGCGTATTAAACAGGAAATGCGGGTTAATCTGGGCCTGCAGCGCCTTGAGTTCGGTTCGGCTCTGCAGCGTTTCCTTCTCGTATACGACCCGGATAAGCCGGTTGATATGATGGACCATCTCATTGTAAGAATAGTTGAGTTCCCGCATCTCCATCGTCGTGGAGACAGGCTCGGGGTTTGGCATCAATACCCCTCCCAGCCGCGACTTGCGCATCGCCCTGATCAAATGAATAATCGGTCTGGTCAGCATCGTCGACAGAACGAAAGACAAAATCAAAAAGCCTAGCGCGCCCAATCCTCCCGCTGCAAGCAGAACCGTCCGCAGCACCGACAGCCCTTTCGTCACATACTGCACGGGGGTCAAAATCAGGATCGTCCAGTTCGCCGCTTCCGAATATTGCTTGACCAGTACATAATCCTCTCCCTGAAAGGTGACCGTCTGTTCCCGGGTATTCAGCAGCGGAGTCAAATCCGTCCCCGAAGCTGTATCCCCGATACCGAGAAGTTCACCCCTGTCATTGGCGAGCAGGATCGATTCCCCGCTGTCGTCCACGGAGGTCCGTTCATTCAGCTGGAAATACCCCCGCTGGATTCTGGCAATCAGGTATCCGCCTGACGAGAACCAGCGTTCAAACAAATTGACCCGGCGGATGGCCAAGACGGACTGGCTGTTCTCCGGATCAATCCCGATCCAGACCAGGCGGCCTTTTTGTTTGTCAGCTTCCTCGATATAACGGGGATCCACGCGGATATCCAGCTGTCCCTCTTTCAATGGAAACAGCAGCTTGCCGGTGTTGGTGTACAATTCAAGCGACTCGCCTCCCGGCGAATAGGCCTGATAGCTGTTGGCAACCTGAAGCAGCGACTGCCGCTGGCTAAAGGTCGCGGCCCGCCCGTCCACTTCATCGAGAAGCAGCTGCTGTACGAAAGGATTCCCGGCCACCTGGGCAGTCAAGCTGTCTACCTGCGTCATTAAAGCATCCAGACGGCCGCTGGCCTGAACCGCAGTTTGTTTGATATGTTTTTCCGCGTTGTTTTTGAGAAGGGAGGAAACCTTGCTGTACGTAAAGCCGCCCGCAATGCCGAGAATAATCAGCATAGCCAGAAAAAAAGCGATAAAAATCTGGTTGCGAAGCGTATTGAACGGCTGCAGTCTTCCGGCTATCTTTTTTGCTTTTTTCATCTGCTCGCCCCTTTAGATATGCACCCTGGCTCTGAATTTCCCCGGCGACTCCCCGGTCCAACGTTTGAATTGACGGCTGAAATGCGCGATGTCCGCATACCCCAGCCGGCAGGAAATCTGCTCAATGGACAGCTCTGGCTGCATCAGCAGAAGTTTGGCTTTCTTCAGCTTTAACCGGGATAGGTAACGCCGCGGGGAGATGCCGTAGATTTCCTGAAACATTCTCGTGCAGGCCGAAGGGCTGTAGCCAAGGCCGGTTATGGCGGAAGCCACCGTCTCTTTAAGCTCCCCTTCGTCTAAAGCGAACCCCGATTGCTCGGCCGTTCGTTCTACCGACCGTTCCAGAAAAGCGGCAATTTCCTCGGCAATTCGGCTCGACCGGAGATCTCCGGAGCGGATCTCCTGAGGATGTGCAAATCCTTCGGTTAATGCGGCAAACAAACCAAACATAGCTGAAAGCGTGTTCATTTTAATCTGCAGCCGCTTGTATTCTCCGTTCCCCGGTGTGTCGTCCGCTCCAGCAAACTCCATGAGACGGTTCAAGCTGGGACGGGCGTTTCGGGCCAGCAGGCTGTCGGAGGAGAAATGTCGCCGGCTTCCCCTGCACAGCAGCTCCCTCAGTTCCCGTTCGTCCGTATCGAAATGAATACAGTAATAAGTCATGTCTGAACCGCCGTCATTCCGGCTTTCATGAAGATCTTCAGGTCTAAAGATCAGCAAATCACCCGGCTGCTGCTGGTAATCCTGCCCGTTTACCCTGATCAGCTGCCGGCCTTCCAGCAGCAGATTGATTTCAAAGAGCGGATGACTGTGGAGCGGATAAGTCCAGCCGGAGCTGACGGTTCGCAAATGTGCTGCAAAAACGCGAAAAGTAGACTCCAAATCGGGCATCATTACCTCTCTGATCCCGAAATCCCCTTGTCCGTCCAGCAGTTGCGCCGGCCGCTGCTGTTCATTTGCCATCAGCAGTCCCTCCCGGTTCTTGTTGTCGATTTTGGATAAAACCTATCCTATTCTGGGCATAGAAAGCGCTTAAATTCCTTGCTAATATCAACATACCATATAACCCCACATTTAGAATAGGAGGCATTTTTTTGGATAACAAACTTTTTTTCAACGCCCACCACTCCCCCATAGGCGCTTTCTCCAGCTTTACACTGGGATTCCCCGGCCGCAGCGGCGGCCTGGATCTGGAACAAGGCCGCCCGCCGGAGCAAAATATTTATATCGGCCTTCAGGATCTGAACGCCTCACATCCCACGGTAGCAGGCCAGAAAGCTGTTCCAGAAGCAACGTATCAGGCCTTGCCTTTCTTTGAGACCATAGCCGATGATTCCGCACGCTACACGGGAGAGAGTGCCGCCACCAACGGCGAGAACGGCAGTTCTTCAGCTTCTTCTTCAGCCGCGGCTTCTTTAACGGAACAGGCTCCCGCCCCGCTTATCCGCCCTTTTCCAATGGAAGAAATCGAACGGACCTTTGGCGCGGCTGCTGACCAATGGCGGGCCGGAGATTTAACCGTTACTTTATATTCGCCTTTTGCTTCTGTTCCCGATCCGGAGACTGCCAGCGAGGAAGAGCTTAAATTCGTCCTGGTCCCGGCCGTTTGGGCAGAAATTACGGTGGACAACACCAAAGGAACAACCCCTCGCCGAGCGTTCTTTGGTTTCCAGGGAACAGACCCCTACACGGCGATCCGGCGGCTGGAAGACACAACGGACGGCGAGATTTGCGGGGTTGGCCAAGGCCGCCACCTCGCTATAGCGGCGCTCCGCCATCCGCAGATTCGCAGCGCCGGCCATTTTACCATGGAGAACATCCTTCAGCCGGTTTCGGAAGACAATCTGCTGTTCGGCCTCGGTCCGGTCGGCGCGCTGCTGATGGATACGCCTGCCGGTGAACAAGCCACTTATCGGTTGGCGGTTTGCTTCTACCGCGGAGGTGTGGTGACAACCGGACTGGATGCTTCTTATATGTACAGCCGGTATTTCGGCAATATCGAAGAGGTTGCCGCTTATGCGCTGCAGCAATTCGACCGCAAGCTGGAGCTTAGCCGCGAGAACGACCGGATGATCAGCGAATCTGCCTTGACGGACCATCAGCAGTTTATGCTGGCTCATGCCATACGCAGCTACTATGGCTGCACGGAATTCCTCGATCAGGAAGGCAAGCCGCTTTGGGTAGTGAACGAAGGGGAATACCGGATGATCAACACGTTTGATTTAACGGTAGACCAGCTGTTTTTCGAGATAAGAATGAACCCTTGGACCGTAAGAAACGAGCTGGACTGGTTTGCCGGCCGCTACCGGTATGAAGACACCGTACGTTTCCCTGGGGACCCGACTCCTTATCCCGGCGGTGTCAGCTTCACTCACGACATGGGTGTGGCCAACACCTTTTCCCGGCCCGGCTATTCCTCTTACGAACAGCATGCCTTAACCGGCTGCTTCTCGCATATGACGCAGGAGCAGCTGGTCAACTGGGTGCTTACCGCTGCCGTTTATTACCGGCAGACTGGAGATGAACGCTGGATGAACGGCAAGCTGGATTTGCTAGAGTCCTGCCTGTCCAGCATGGTCAACCGCGACCATCCTGAAGATGACAAACGCAATGGACTGATGGGGCTGGACAGCTCCCGCACCCAGGGCGGGGCGGAAATTACAACCTATGACAGCCTTGATGTTTCGCTGGGTCAGGCCCGCAACAATATTTATCTGGGCGGCAAGAGCTGGGCCGCTTATGTAGCTCTGGAATCCATCTTCGAGCAGTCGGGAAGAACCGATGCTGCCCGGCTGGCCGGCCTTCAGGCTGAACGGAGCGCTTCCACCATCGCCGCCCATATCACGGTCGAAGGCTATATTCCCGCCGTTATTCAGGAGGACAACGATTCACGCATTATTCCAGCGATTGAAGGCCTGATCTTCCCTCTTTATACTGGCGATCAGCAGGCGCTTGATCCGGAAGGACGTTTCGGCGGGTATATACAGGCTTTGAAACGCCATTTCTACACCGTATTAAAACCAGGGGTCTGCCTGTTTCCGGACGGCGGCTGGAAGCTGTCCTCCAGCAGCGATAATTCCTGGCTGAGCAAAATTTATCTCTGCCAATTCATCGCCAGAACCGTATTCGGTCTGCAGCAGGACGAAGCGCTGGACCGCGCAGACGCCGCTCACGCCGCTTGGCTGACCAGCCCCGTTAACGCCATCTGGAGCTGGAGCGATCAAATGGTAGCTGGTGTCATTCACGGCAGCCGCTACTACCCGCGCGGAGTGACAGCTATTTTGTGGCTGGATGAACAGCTTGCGGCGAACAGAGCAGGCAGAGCCGGAAGAACAGGAAGCGAAACGCCCGTTTCTTAAGCAATCGCAGCACAAACAAGCCGGGGGATCCCCGGCTTGTCCTCTTTTGCCTATTAGCTCCTGCTGTTCATTCACTTAAGGGGCTTTGGGAAGACTCAATTCCCACGTCAGGCCTCTGCGGTCCTTGACCACTCCGTATTTAGCTATATTTCCCCTCCTGCCCCTTAAAGGCTTCAATTCCGTCGGACGGCTGGACATTGCGGATTTCCCCGCCAAATATCCGCCGGTATTCCTCCAAAGCTTCACGGCAATTTTCCAGAAAAACATGGGAACGTAAAGTAATCATTTCTAAACTCCTTTAACCGGTGTTTTTTTTCTTCTGATATCTGCTCTATTTTTTACAAGCAGCATACCATATAAACCCAAATGTCGACACAAGCAACCAAATTCCTTCCGCTGCTTGGCCTTCTAATTGTAAAATCATTTGCCTGTCTTTTATAAATTAAGCTTGCTTGTATCAGCATTTTTTCGCCTTTTCCCCTCCTTTATCAAAACGTTTTTGTAAAATTATATCCCCCGCCATGAAACGACAGCTTTCCAATTCGAAGTCTAGTATTTTAAGAATATTGAGGCTTGTAAAGGCACAAAAGGACTAATTTTGCCATTTTTTACTATTCCGAATAAGGGGTTTGAACAGGGCATGCTGCTGGAAAAATTATTACTTAACGTTCTTATCGTCTTATCTCCGATTCTTGTCTACACCGCGTTTGGCGACCGGATCAAAAAAGCTTTATCTCCGTTTTCCATCGGGCTGGTGCAAGGCGCCGCCTCCTCACTTTGTCTGATCTTCTCCTACGAGGCGCTTAATCTGTATTGGGATTTGAGATATGTACCGCTTGTGATTACAACTGTTTATGCCGGTCCTGTAGCCGGTGTAATCAACTATCTTTTTATCTTGGGAACCCGGACATACCTGAATGGCAACGCGCTGCACTTCGGTTATATCAGCATTACGTTGACCTTCCTCGGCACTTTATATTTATCCCGGTTCACCAAAAATCGCAGCGGCCGCGACAGGCTCAGGCGGGTCGTCCTGATTTCTGTCGTTCCTTCCCTGATTATGTTGATCATCATGCTCAGCTATACGTTAATTAACGATGTGAAGAGCCCAGCCCATTTTAATCCGTTTGTAGCCGTCTTGTTTTTTGGAGCGCTTGAAACGCTGGGAACCTGGCTCCCCGCCATGCTGCTTGAATTCAATAATGAAAGATCTTCAATGAAAGAAGAAATCCTTCGCGCTGAGAAACTTAAGACGCTGGGCGGAGTGGCCGCCTCGATGGCCCACGAAATCCGGAACCCGTTAACGGCGGTTCAGGGGTTCCTGCAGCTGATTCGGGCCAATAATTACGACCGCAAAACCCGGGATTATCTGCAGATTGCTCTCGATGAGCTGGAACGGGCAGAATCGGTCATAAACGATTATTTAAGTTTTTCGAAGCCTAAGCTGACCCATTTCGAAAGTTTTTGTCTCGTTGAGCTGATCCGTAATATAATTACGATGCTGACCCCGGTTTCGAGCTGCAAGGGCATTGAATTTCAATGCAGGTTCAAAGGCCCCCTGTACATCTATACCGACCGCGGACAATTGCAGCAGGCCCTTACAAACGTCATTAAAAACGCGGTAGAAGCCTCCTCAGAAAATTCCGTTGTGCAAATCAGCTTGTCCCTGCAAGGCAGCCAGGTCGAGCTCAAAATC
Source organism: Paenibacillus yonginensis (assembly GCF_001685395.1). Classification (NCBI taxonomy): domain Bacteria; kingdom Bacillati; phylum Bacillota; class Bacilli; order Caryophanales; family Paenibacillaceae; genus Paenibacillus; species Paenibacillus yonginensis. Next base: position 2,397,790 of record NZ_CP014167.1, read on the forward strand.
ATCGACAGCGGCAAAGGAATGACCAAAGAAGAAATCCAGCGAATCGGCACCTTGTTTTATACCACCAAAGAAAAAGGCACCGGGCTCGGCACCTCTGTCGCCGTCAGGATCATTGAAGCGATGAAAGGCAATATTTTATACGAAAGTGAAAAAGGGAAAGGAACCGTCTGTATCATCTCTTTGCCGCTGGAGGCAGAGCAGCTTGCAAACACCAACTGACACGGCCTCCTAGCACATGACCGATGTGGGCGAACGAATCCGATTGAAACGCCAGGCCTGCCGTCAGAACCCCTAATCCAATCATGGCAATGCTTGTTCTCACCCAAGCCAGAAACGTGCGCTCGTTAGCCAAATGCTGTTGAATTGATTTCACATCCTCAACTTGTTCAGGCAACCCAAACGCCTCCAACAGGTATGATTTGATAATTTCAATTACCCGCATATCATGCGCTGTTAAAGCTACGTCGATTGAAATATAGAACCAGTCCTGCGGACAAGCCGCCGACTGGTTCCTGAACTTATTTATTTTTTTCCCATTTTCGCAGAGCAGCAGCGGTATCAGCTTCAAGCAGCCCCAAATTTTTAAGCATTTGCAGCGCAATAAAGCTCGGAACGCTTTTATCGGTAATGGAACTGATCGCCTTTACCGCCAGCCCCGCCTCCGCCGCAGATACGGCCCAACCGGGAACCGGCTCTTTGCCGGACATGTTCAGCTTTTTCTCCATAGCAGCGAGACGGCGGTTCAGTTCCTCCAGCTTTTCGGCATCCGGATCCTGAACGTTCTGCGAAGCATTATCATAGGTCTTCAGATGGTTGGCTGTTAGAATCTGAATCAGTTTGGCCGCATAATTGGGGTCGGAGGCATAACCGCATAAATAAAGGGCCTGACATTGCTCCTCAGGCGTTTGCGCCAGCCGAACCCTTTCATAGCGGGCACTTTGAAACAAAAGGTCCTGATCTTTATAGAAAGCATAGATGCTGGAATAAGCCCGCCAATTGGCGCTGACCGTCGTTTCAGTCCCGTTCACATATTCCCGGGTAGCCGTGCTGACGCTCGTTCCGTCCCAATAGGGAGTTGGCTTGCCTCCTCCTACTTTATAGCCGCCCAGATTGTTCCAGTCCGGAATCACTCCCCCGGTTTCCAGCCAGCTTTGAGCCAGCCTGACCGAAGGGAAAATCGGGCTTCCTTCCTGTCTGACACGCTGTACAACCGGCACCAGCAGCTCCAGAAATGCCTCGAAACGATATGTGGTCGCCAAATCCTGTCACCTCCCTAGAACAGGTTATGAAGTTGCCTGCTAAGACGTTTGGATTCTGGTGCAGAAGCTTGGAAATAGGGGATTTCAGACACACCAAAAAAGCCGGCGGATTTACGCCGGCTCTTTTGCTTTACGTCTCATTTTCGTACCAAGGATTCAAATGCACCATCACTTCTTTAACCAAAGGATTGGCGTCCCTGATCGACTGCTTGATTTTTTTGGCGATATCGTGACCTTCCTGGATCGTGAGCTGACCCGGAATGCCGACCCGGACATCGACAATAATGTAATGACCGTGTTCTCTGGCCCGGATCCGGTCGATTCTTTTGACTTCAGGCACGGACTGGACAAGCTGCACAATGGGTTCCATTTGAGTGTCGTCAATATTTTTCTCCATCAACACATCCACGGATGTCCGCCCCATATGAATGGCCAGCTTCAAGACAAGGAAAGCAACCAGGATGCCGGCAATCGGATCGCCGTAGGTCAGAATCCGAATGTCATAATGATCGCCGATCATCGCCAGACCGATCCCGGCTACTGCCGCCAAAGAAGCATAAACGTCAGCCAGATGATCATAAGCGGTGGCGACCAGCCCGCTGCTGTTATTCCGTTTGCCAACTTTCATCGTGTAGAAATACAACCACAGCTTCCAAATCAGCGAGATAAAGGCGGCCAGCAGCACCAGCACACCGGCTTTATGCGGCGGCTCCGTCAAAGCCACCACCGAATGATAACCCATATAAAAGCCGGCCAGCACCAGGACAATAGCGATAATGCCTGCTCCGATAACTTCCGCTTTACCGTGTCCATACGGATGGTCTTCGTCCGGGGGCCGCTTGGAAATTACCATGGAGACAAGAGCTGCTGCCGTGGCAAACACATCCCCCGCATTATGTACACCATCCGCAATCAGAACCTGGCTGCCGAATATAAGGCCAACGGCCAGCTTCATCACCGTCAATACGATGTTGCTAACCAGACTGATCCAAATGGCAAAAGATGATTGTTTCTCCGCTGCTGCATTCGCCGACTCCAAAATGTCTTCCCCCAACCTTTACTTTATTTCCATTATAACCAAAACCTAACGATTTCTTCGAAAAGGCACCGTGTCATTATATAAAACATCTTTTATGTAAGTCCAGAGAAAAAGAATTGCCCCGATCTGGATTTATTGGACGCTCGCAAGAGCGTTTGTAAAAGTTAACTTTGTGGCTAAGAGGCAAGAATGCCCGCAATTCTTCTCACGCGTTTGTATTTCTTCCAGCTGCTCTGCTAATATAAACACTATGGTTACTTCATGCCAAAGGAGCGTTGAATGATGAGGGGCAACAAGTTTGTTATCGGGCTGATCATCGGCATCGTGCTGTTGATTGCCTTGTTCTTCACTGGATTTATGCTTTTATATTTTAACGTTTTTAAACAGAGTTAAGAGAAAAATGCTGCGCTAGCAGCCTTTTTTATTTCTGCTGTACTCCCCCCCAAATCACCTTCCCTATCCCCCCTTTATGTCTCCAACCGGCATCGCCAAACATACCTTATCTTAAAGACTGAAATCTTCCGGCCAATCGAATTCGCTTGAATCGGGGATTGTTAAGGGAGGCGTTCCATGAAGGCTGTCACCTGGAATCTTGTTGTTCTTGCTCTGCTGCTGTCCTCTTCAGGATTTATAAGAACCCAAATGAAGGCCAGAAAAAAACGGTAGCTGGTTCTCTCGGCACAGCTCTATACTCCATTAACGGAAACCACTACTCTATTCTGCAGAGGATTTGGAATTGTTGCAGGCCTCGTTGTGTGATTTGCGGGCATTTTCTCATAGTAGTAAGAAATTAAACGATTGCAGCCATGATGGCAGAATCTCCGAATACCCGCAGAGATGGTAAAAATAAAAGGCCGCCTTGAAAGCAAGGCAGCCTTTTATTTTTAACTTTGTCGTATATTCTGCGGCAAGAACTAATCTATGGACTCCCCGCTTTACTGATAAGCTCCAATATTTGTTCGGCCGCATGTCCGGTATCGATGGCCCGCATGTTGTCCTCATAGAAACTCCGATTGTTATAGACCTTTTCAACGGATCTCAAAAAGGCAGGCACGTTCATTTTCTCTTCCAGAAGCAGTTCGGCATATCCTTTGTTCCAAAAATGCTGGGCGTTTCGAATTTGTCCCATACGCGAACCGCCGCTGGAGTGGGGAATCAGCAGCATCGGCTTGTGCAGCGATAGACATTCATGAATGGCGCCGGACCCTGCCCGCGAAACAATAACATCCGACATGGCCAGGATATCGGCCAATTCCTGCTGAACAAACTCAAACTGCTTATAACCTTCGTAATAACTGTAGGACAGGTCCATCTTTCCTTTGCCGCAAATATGAACCACCTGAAAACGTTCAAGCAATCCCGGAAGCGCGGCCCTTGTCAGACGGTTGATCCGCTCCGCCCCCTGGCTGCCCCCCATCACCAGGAGCACGGGTTGTTCAGCGGTAAAGCCGCACAAATCAAGTCCGCGTTCCCGGGTGCCCTTGTTCAGGTCCTCCCTGACGACTGGTCCGATAAATTTCATTTTAGCTGCGGCACGTTTGTTATCTATCTTCGTTTCCTCAAAGGTAGTACAAAACGTTTGGGCATATCGGACGGAAATTCGGTTCGCCAAACCCGGATGCAGATCAGGCTCAAGAATCAGTGCGGGGATATTCCGCCAGCCAGCCCCGATCACGACCGGTACGGATACGAAACCTCCGAGTGAAAAAACAACCCCCGGCTTAATCCGAAACAGCAGTCCGTAAGCTTGAAAAATACCTAAGATCAATCTGAATATATCGGTCAGATTCTGCCAAGACCAATACCTGCGGAGCTTGCCTGTAGCGACGGCATGATAGCGGACCTGCTCCAGCTCGCCGACAAGCCTGCGTTCTATTCCGTTTTTTGAACCGATATAATGAATCTCCCAGCCCTCCTGCAGCAGTTTGGATATCAGCACCAGATTGGCGGTAACATGACCGGCAGAGCCGCCCCCCGTAAAAACAACGACCTGCTTCATTCGAGAAAACCGCCTTCGCTCAGCATCGATTCTATTTCCGTTTTGGAGATTGTAAACAACTCTGAAGAATAAGCATGTGCGCTGCTGCCGCCCTCTGTCAGCTTGTCCTCCGTTTGATCGCTATTTGTAACACTCTGCTTGAGCACCAAAAAATCGCCTTGGTCAATTACATAACCGCGGTCCTTATCGGAGATTAACACTTCGTGAAGCCGTTCGCCGGGGCGGATGCCGATATAACGGATTCCAGCAGCCGGATTCCCGGCATGCTCCACGAGAACCTCAGCCAGATCGGTGATTTGGCACGCCGGCGATTTCGCGACAAAAATTTCGCCGCCCTCCATTTGCTCGGCGGCCGTCAGCAAAAGCTTTACGGCTTTGTTTACCGTAAGGAAAAAGCGGGTCATTCGTGCATCGGTAATACTTAGCGGCAGACCTTCTTTAAGCTGCTGCTGGAATAACGGAAGAACGCTGCCCTGCGACCCCAAAATGTTGCCGCTTCTCAGGCAGACAAACCGGGTGTCTGTATACTCATTGGCGTGTAAAATCAGCTTTTCTGCAACCGCTTTGGTCATCCCATAGGTATTGGAGGGATTGGCGGCTTTATCCGTCGATAGGTAAATCACCTTTTGCACGCCTTGCCCGGCGGCGGCTTCAATCACATTTTATGTTCCATAAATATTGGTCTTAAGCGCGCAATCAGGCTGTTCTTCACAAACCGGCACGTGTTTGAGGGCCTCCAATTGAAACACATAGTCAACCTCCTTGCAGGCCGTTTCAAGCTCCCATTTGTCTCTGATATCGCCTATGATGAAGGTTAACCGGGGATCATGAATCGTCTGCTTCATTTGCGCCTGCAGGGATTCGTTTCGTGAAAAGATGCGGATTTCTTTGGGCGACAGCTTCAGCAGCTGCCGGACTAATTCCTTCCCCCATGAACCTGTCCCGCCTGTGATCAAAATGGTTTTGTTGTTCATTGTTCCATCTCCATTAACTTAGTAACTGTGTCGCTTCCAAGCTTAGGACATGTCTGTTACACCATTGTGACGTTTATCGATAGGATTATTTTTCGTGAAAAGGGGAATCTTAGGGGATGCGAAAGCGATTTGACTGATTTCCACACAAAACCATGTTGAAGAAAGGCTGACAAGAACCTATGAAATGGGTTTATTTTAATCGATTGTATTCTTCAAAATTCCAGGCGGGCTGTTTGGCAAGACGACTAGAGCACGACGGCTGGGTGTACGGTTTCCGTGAAATGCGCGAAATTGAAGTGTTCCGGTCTAAAAAGGGCCGATACGGCGTAAGGTTCCTGCCCTAAACTTAAGGCTTGACGCCCTGGCAAAAGATCGGGTATATTAATATATGTCGCTATTTACTGACGCGGGGTGGAGCAGCCCGGTAGCTCGTCGGGCTCATAACCCGAAGGCCGCAGGTTCAAATCCTGCCCCCGCAATACTTTTACATAGGGGCCCTTAGCTCAGTTGGTTAGAGCGGTCGGCTCATAACCGATTGGTCACAGGTTCGAGTCCTGTAGGGCCCATTGCGACTGAAACCTTTGCTTAGGCAAAGGTTTTTTGGTTTATTTATCCCCGCACCCTCTGGAACCTTTTGTAAAATAAAGCGTATAATCCTTTAAGGGGCTGGTTGAAATGATAGGTATGGCTATTTTTTATATGATTCTAGGCGTTATTATTCTCGGGCTCGGAATCTTGATGATTGTTAAACCTGCATTAGGCTGGTACCAGCAGCAGTGGAAGTTCGAGGAAGACCTTTCAGAACCAAGCGATATGTATATTTCGTTAAGGAAACTTTTAGGCATCATCATCCTTTTTGTCGGGCTGATCTTTATAGCCGGGGGCATTATGAACTGCTTTTGAATATGGAAACAGCCGCCAGGTTCATAAGACCTTGGCGGCTGTTGCTATTTTTATAACCTTGGTACGATTTTAACCTTTGACTCCGGCTGCTGCTCCGTTATCCTGCGGTACAAACGGTGTACCGTCTTCCTGGAACATCGTTTTCGGATTGTTTTTGATCGCCTGCAGCATCGTGTTGCCTTTCTGCTGCCATTCTTTTAACGCTTCAGCTGGCGTCTTTTTGTTATCCAGCACCTCTTTGAAATACTTTTGTCCAATCGAAGTGACGGAGGACAGACCCGGCTTCTCGGCATAAAGCTTATCATCCGAATTGTTTGTCGGGGAAACCGGCTTCAGGGCATAGAACGCCTGCACATTGTAATCGAGCCCATCCTTTGGTTTAATGTAGGATTTGCGCGCTACCATTTCGTAAGAGCTTCGGGATTTGATCTTCGCCCACTCTTCACTGTTTTGGAATTTCACGAAATCCCAAGCCGTATCGGCGTTTGGCGCACTACTGTTAATCGCAAAGGCATTGCTCAGATAAGCATTGCCCCCAACGCCCGGTTTCTCGGGATGTGTAGGCATGGTAGCCACGTCCCAATCGATAGCTTTAAAATTTTTGATCTTCGAGGCATTGTTATTGGCATCGGTCACGTCATTCACATAACTGTTATAGCCAACCACCATCGCAACCTTGCCGGATAGGAACAAATCTTGACTCAAAGGACCCGTCGCAACAGCACCGCCTTGATTCATTCCATTCATCATCTCATTGCCGTCAGGAATTACCTTATCCATATACAGCTTGCTCATTGTGCTCCAAATCTTCTCCCATTGCGGGGTATCCACGGTCATCGTTTCGGCTTTGTCATCAAAGTAACGAAGCTGCAGCGAATTCGTGTAGTTCTGAATATCCCAATAAGGATCGGAACCCATATAAGTGCTGAAGGACAATCCATACACCCGGTTTTTGCCTTCTCCCTTGCTGACCCGGCGGGCCAGATCAAACACTTCGTCCCAGGTCATGCCGTCATGCGGCGGTTCTACCCCAGCTTCTTGGAACAGATTTTTATTATAGAATAGAGCGGATGAACTAAAGGTCGGAGCCAAGGCATACAAATTGCCTTCGCCAATATCTTTCAGCCCATCAATAACAGTTGGCACAAAATCCGATGTATCGAATTTGTCTTCCTGAATCAGCGGATCAAGCTGCTTAAGCATATTTTCCTGCACGAGCTGCTTCAGGGTGCCCGTATCGGCCACAACGACATCAACGGGATTGCTGCCGGTCATGATTTTTTTCATGCTTTCCAGCACATCGGGCTGTTCGATCTGCTGTGAACCGTCGTTGTAACGGTAAATGCTCTGGTCGATGGCCGGAACAATTTCAATATCGACATTGCCGTGCGTCAGTTCATAAGCATCCGTATACTGCTGCCGGAAATACGTATCGTCGTACCCGCCGTACAGCATGCCTACGCGAAGCACTTTTTTTTCATTATCCGAAGCTTTGGAACCACTGCAGCCGGATAAGACGGAGAAGGCCAGCGCAAGAACCAACCCTGCACCCGCCAGCTTCCTGACCGTTTTGCCGTTAAAGCCGAATTTGGCTTGAATCCGCTTGTTCATTGTGAATCCCCCTCTAATGATTTTGGTGCCGTAATAATAATTTTCTCCCCGTCGAACTCCATGCTGGCCCGTCCGCTGATCCCTACCGATTCCAGATATTCTTTGGGGACCTGGAGCCGTCCGGCCCGGTCAACCACTACAAAAGCTTCGTGAACATCCTGGAGTCCTCCCTCTTGCGAGGAGAAACCAGCCGCATTCCCGTCAAGGCTCGGATTCCGTTTCAGAAACTCCGTGCTCGTCAAGCCGTCCCGGATGGCTACCACCCGGTCCACTTTCCCCGCCAGCGCCAGATCATGGGTGACAATGACGATGGTAATGCCCAGCTCTTGATTGACCTTGCGAAAAATACTCATAATCTGGTCAGACGTAGCCGTATCGACCGATCCCGTAGGTTCGTCTGCCAGCAGCATGGCCGGACGGTTCGCCAGCGCAATGGCGATCGCCACCCGCTGCTGTTCGCCGCCGGACAGCTGGGTCAGTCTGCTGCGCATGCGGTCCTTAAGGCCCACCCACTCGAGCAGCTGTTTGGCATATTCCCGATCAACCTTGCCGCCCAGCGTCATGGGCAGCTCGACATTTTCCAGTGCCGACAAGTAAGGAAGCAGGTTCCGGGCATTGTTCTGCCAGACGAATCCCACCGTCTTTCGTTTGTATTCCACAAGCTGTTCCTCTTTGATCTTCAGCAGGTCCCAGCCGCCTACATGGACCTGCCCGGCGGAAGGGCGGTCAAGACCGCCGAGAATGTTCAGCAGGGTTGACTTGCCGCTGCCGCTGTTGCCGATGATCGCCATCATTTCGCCCTGCTCGACGGTCAAATTCAGCCCTTGCAGCGCTACAACCTCAATGTCTTCGGATTTAAAAATTTTGACGAGTCCTTCACAGTTAATCACCTTTACCGCTCCTCTCCCAGCTTGACGGCCTGGTGAACCTTCAGCCTCCGAATTTGCCACAGCAGCAGGGCCGCGCCAAGCAGCAGCATCACCAGCACTACGCCATAAAGCTGCAGCGTATCACCGGAATTAAACACAATCCGGAAAGGCGGTATCTGCGAAGTGACATTGTCCGCGGTTTGCAGGAAAGGCAAATACAGCTTGCCTGCCCATTTGCCGATAGCGATGCCCAGCAGGATGGATAAGCCGGCCGTTAATATCTGCTCGGCCAGCAGCATCAGGGTCAATTGGCGCCGGGATAAACCCATCGCCCGCAGGATGCCGAACTGCACCACCCGGCTGGACAGGTTGAAGATCCAGTACAGCACGTATCCGATCAGTGAAACGATAACCGACAGCAGGAAGCCGAGACTCAAAATGCCGAAGACGCCTCCTCTTGTCGGCAGCTTGCTTTGCAGTGCAAGTTCGCTGCGTACATCCTTGACCGAGGACAGCTCGATGCCCTGGCCGGCCAGCGCCGTAATCAGAGGAGCCACCTTGGCTTCCGGCTTCATCTTAAGCCAAACCTCGTAAGGGATCAGTGGAACCTGATCATAAATGTAATCGAGATTGGCGATGACAAACGGCGTCTTATCGGGATATTCGGTTGGCCAATAAGGGATGATGCCGTAAACAACAAAATCCACCAGCTGATCCTGAAGGGAAACCGAAAGGATGTCGCCCGGCTTGAGCTGATATTTCTCCGCCAGATTAGACGGTATGAGCGCCGCGCTTTCATTCATGCCAAGAAAATTCAAATAATTATAGGGATGAATCGGGAACAAATCGCTCCGGAACCAGGCGACCTTGGCGAAATCGACGTTGTCAATCCCCATGACGCTGCCTTGGCCCGCCGATTTGCCGGATACCACGATATTCCCTTTCGTCTGCAGCACCCGGGCCGCCGCCTCGACGCCCTCCAGTTGCCGAAACGTCTCAAACGGCGGCTCGGAATAAACCACTTTGGCCGGGGCTGCCGGCTGGCCTCCCGGTCCGCCGGGACCGCCAGGTGCTCCTCCCGGCCCCCCTGCTCCTCCGCCGGGACCGGCACCCGGGGAACCTGCTCCTGCACCCGGGCTGCCTCCTCCGGAATTGCCGGAACCTTGCGAGACCTCCGGCGTCCCTTCCCATACCGTTTGCATCACTACGTCAGCTCCGTATTGATAAAGCGTCCGCTCTGTTGAATTCAGATCAATCGTCCGGGCCGCCGACGCATTGTAGATGCCGAGACCTAAAGTCAGCACCAGCAGAATCATTAGCGGATAATAGGAGGCTGCAGACCTGGACAGCTGGGTCAAGGTCAGATAATACGGGACAGGCAGCCATCGTTTGCCCAGCCAGCTCAGCAGCCGGAGCAGCCAAGGGAACAGGCGAAGGAAGAACAACCCCCCCGCAAATATCGCAATGGCCGGCACAAAAAAACAGAAACGGCTGAACCTGCAGCTCGTCGGTCGTCATGCCGGTCTGGAACGTAAGCATCTGCCGGTCATAGAACAAATAATAACCGTAACCGGCCAGCCCCAGCAGCAGCACGTCGATAAACCATCTCTGCCAGGCAGGGCTGCGATCCTTGCGGGCCTGCTTCCGTTTCGTATTCACAATGGAGGAACGGGCATAAGCGATCGCCGGAATCAGCGTCGATAAGATGGCGATGACGACTGCCGCCCCTCCCAGGGCAAGTGCATCCCGGTTGAATCCGACCGGCAGCGACTTGCGGTCTACAAATGTCAGGAACCCGTCTGCCGAGCCAATCGATTTGGCCATAAACCAGCCAAGTAAAGGACCGGCAATCATGGCGATCAAACCCAAAATGACGCTTTCCAGCAAATAAATCAAAATGATCTGCTTCGTGGAGGCGCCTCGGCTGCGCAGCACGGCAATATCGCTTTGCTGTTTATCCAGCGCCTGGCGGGAATTCATGACAATATAATAGAACACCATAGCAATCATCGGCGCCGCCAGCGTAAACAGCAGGGTCTGCAGCTGCAGGCTCTGCCTGCGGAATTCCGTCAGCAAATCGCCGAAGGAGATGTCCACCTTGGTATCTTTTAATTTCTGGTACAGCTCAATATCGAGGCGTTCCAGCGTACTCGACAGGGCCGGCAGCTGTCCGGTTTTGATCTCCCTCAGGTCAAAAGCGTAATACCACTGTGCCCCGTGAAGCGGAACCTGCTTGGCCAGCAATTGCTGATCAAAGGCATCCCCGCTGATGTAAAAGCTGTTCATCATCCCTTCCAGCCCCTGTACCCAATAAGGATCGGTATCGCTGACAGGTTTGATGGTCCCGACAATCTTCACTCTGAGCGTCAAATCCAGACCGCTGTGTACCGGATATTCCATGATATCCCCCACATGGAGGTCATTGCGGTACATGCCGTCCTCCAGCATCACCGCCTCGATCACCCCGTCTGCACGGCCGGCGTCATCCTCCGCATACATCCTGCCGTTTGTTACTTCGGCATGCTCCGGAAGTCCGGACATCGTCAGAATCGACATCGTGCGGGTCCGGCTGGCGTCCACCTTCGTCGGGTCCTCCGGAGATACCTCCGTACTTCTAATGGAACGGGTGCTGAAATAAACCTGATGCGGGAAGCCGATTTCCTTCGGCACCTCCTCGCGGATGTAATCATCCACCGCGTTGAACCCGGCCGGGTCCGTCTTCGTGCCGCCTGCCGCCTGATAACTCATCAACAGTGAACCGGCCGGCAGCCCCTCGCTCTGCTCCTCCAGCGATTTGGCGACAACCCGTTTGAGCGCCCCGTCCGCATACATCGGAATGCTGACCGTGAAGGAAACAGCCACAATGAGTCCCAGCAGCGTGCTAAGCGTCATCCATTTGGTGTTCCACATTTTTCGAAACAAAAAAATCAACAGCGGCATCCCCATCAGCGGCCCACTACTTTCTGCCCGGGCTCAAGCCCCTTTAGAATTTCCACGTCCGTCGAGGTCTGTTTGCCAACCTCTACATCGACTTCCCGTTTGCTGCCGTCTTCCTCAACGACCTGTACATAAGTCCGGGAACCGATGGAGCGCAGCGCCGAGATAGGAATCAGGATTGCATTCTCCTTGCGTTCGGTCACGATTTTGACGCTTAAAGGCGTACCCCGGTTGAGTCCTGACGGCATCTTGTCAAGCTGCACGATCAAATACTTGTCCAGGGAGTCCTTGACCGGCGTAGTGCCGTTCCCGCCAGGAGCACCCCCCCCGCCATTCCCGTTTGAACCGCTGGTATCGCTATCCGCTGAAGGCATCACCTTGACCTTCCCCTCAAACACACCGGCCGCATTAATGTCGACGGATGCTTTCATGCCCACTGCGACCTTCTCCAGATCTTCTTTGGCGAAAGAAGCCGCCACGACCAGGTCGGACGTATCCGCGATCACCGCAACCGGCTCGTAGGCCTTCACCGTATCTCCCTTAGCCGCACTGACCGAAAGCACAGTCCCCGAAAATGGGGCCGTAAGCACACCCTTGGCAATCTCCGCCTCCAGATCGCTTAATTCCGTCCGGGCCTCCTCGAACACGATGGACGCCTCCTCAAATTCGATCGGGTCCATCTCGTCCCTTTTCCGCAGCGTTTCTTTCATCGCGACCTCCTGCTTGCGGAACTCCAGCTTTTTCTTCCGGAGCTGCTTCTGCAGGTCTTCAACATCAAGAGAAGCGATCACAGCTCCGGCCGCCACCTTGTCCCCGGGCTTGATGTTGATCTCTTTAATATGTAAGCCTTCCGACGTAAAATAGACCGGTTCCTCGCGCCGGCTTTTTAAACTTCCCACTGCACTAACCGCAGTTTCCAGCGTTTCGCTCCGCACCGTATATTCCGGTTTCTTGGAAATGGTCGGCGGCGTAATGACCGGCAGGACCTCTTCCTCCTCTTCCTTGGGAAGCAGGCTGCAGCCCGCCGTGGCCGCAAGCACCAGAGCCAATGCCATTACAGTCGCTGTTCGCCGCTTAAGCCGTTTGATCCTCTCCCTCCTATACGAATCTTCCGTCCACCATCTCGTAAACATGGTCCGCTACCTCCAAAATCGTAGGATCGTGTGTCGTCATGCAAATCGTCATGCCTTCGGTTTCGATGATGCTGCGGAATACCGCCATCACCTGAGCGCCCATTTGCGAGTCCAGATTGGCCGTCGGCTCATCCGCCAGCAGCAGGCGGGGACGGTGTGCAATCGCCTTCGCAATCGCTACCCGCTGCTGCTCGCCTCCGGACAATTCGCCGGGTCTGTGGTCCATTCGTTTGCCCAACCCGACCAGCTCCAGGCAATAAGCCACCCTGCTTTTCCATTCTGCCGAAGGCACCCCGGCCATCCGCAGGGACAGCTCGACATTTTCCCGTGCGGAGAGCAGCGGCAGCAAAGCATAGGCCTGAAAAATGAAGCCGATTTGCTTGCGCCGCAGCTCGGTCCGTTTTGCGTCATTCCATCCGTGCAGAGGCTGATCCAGAAACCAGATTTCGCCGGCTGTAGGCTGATCCAGTCCGCCCAGCATGTTCAGCAGCGTCGTTTTCCCCGAGCCTGAACGTCCCTTCAGCATCACCAGCTGCCGTTCCGGCACCTCCATGTCTATGCCCTTCAGCACCTGGAGCGTAGAACCTCCGACCGGGAACGATCTTTGCACCCCTGCTACTTTCATAAGGACAGCACGTCCCGTTTCGCTGCGGACATCGTCCGCCGATGAATGTGAATGCCCAGCCTGTTCATCTTCGGAGACGTTCACTCCTTCATCCTCCCGAAGCAGCTCGTTCTCTCCGCCTGTCTCTCGCTTATGCTCTTCCCGAATCTCCGCCAATCCCTCCATTTCCTGCGGCTGCTGCCGCTCCGTCAAATTCCCTTCTTGTCCTTGTAAGTCCCCTTTGGCAGCCGGTCGCAAAGCTTTCTCTTCGCCGCCGCCGGGTCGTTTCCGAAACAAATGTTTCATGTACGCCCCCCTGTATTGACTATGTATGGCCTATGCATCGGATGTCTGCATTATAAACGAAACGAGTTACCAAAAAGTTACAATCTCTTTCCACTTTGTCTTTAATTTTGTTAACAAGTCCAAAAAGCAGTAAAGATAAGTCTATAGTCCCAAGTGCGTCCAGCTGAAAAAGAAAGAGGCATTCCCGAAAGCAGCAGCTGCCCAGGGAATGCCTGATATCTTTTTAACCTAAATAATCCTCAGCGATCGCTATAAAAAGTTTCGCCGCCTGCAGCATAGCGCGCTCGTCAAAATCAAACATGGGGTGATGATGCGGGTACTGCGTTCCCACGTCATCGGTACTTGATCCGACCTTGATGAAGTTCCCCGGTTTATGCTCCAGATAATACGCAAAGTCCTCGGCCCCCATGGCCGCCTCAAGCTCGACCAGCGTTTCGCGGCCGAAGCGCCGGGCGATCAGCCCTCTCATCCTCTCGGTTTCTGCAGCCGGGTTCACCAGCGGAGGATAACCGTTCAAATAATCGATTTCGGCCCGGGCGCCGGATGCTTCGCACAAACCGTTAACGATCCTGCGGAGCTCCTGCTCCACTTGCGTTCTAACCTCCGGATTGAAGGTGCGGACCGTTCCCTGCAGCTCGGCTTTATCCGCGATGACGTTAAAGGCCGTTCCGGAAATGAATTGACCTACCGTTACAACGGCAGAGTCGACGGGGTTCACCCGGCGGCTGACGATGTGCTGAAGCGCTCCGACGATTTGCGAAGCAACAACCAGGGCATCGATTGTCTGATGCGGTCTCGCGCCATGTCCGCCTTTGCCATGGATCCTAAGGGTAAAAGCATCCACCGCGGCCATCGAAGGGCCGGCCTTCACCCCAAAGGTACCCAGCGGCAGCTCAGAAGCCAAATGAATGCCGTAGACGGCGTCCACTCCTTCCAGGCAGCCGTCTTCAATCATGGCGATCGCCCCGCCCGGCGGTTTCTCTTCCGCGTGCTGGAAGATCAGCACTACTTCCCCTTTCAGCTGCTCGCGATGTTCCTGCAGTGTCCGGGCAACCCCAAGCAGAATCGAAGTGTGCCCATCATGACCGCAGGCGTGCATCACGCCGGGAACGGTCGATTTATAGGGAACCTCCTTCTCATCCTGGATCGGCAGCGCGTCAAAATCAGCGCGAAAAGCGATACGCGGCCCCGGACTCCCCCCGCGGATTACGCCGACAATGCCGTTGCCTCCTACGCCCGTACGAATTTCTATGCCAAACGAACGGAGCTGCTCCGCGATAAACAAGGCTGTATGTTTCTCCTGAAAAGAAAGCTCCGGATGCTGATGCAAATATCTCCGCCATTCAATCAGCTGCTGCTCCTGCTCGGCAAGCCGTGCCGCCAATGTTTCGTACATATCGATTGTCCTCTCCTTCTGCCTGTTTCAAATTCTCGTATTTCAAATTATAACATAGAATTTAGCTTTGAAAGATCGGAATTATAATCCGCAGCTTCTGTATAAAACAAACACCCGGCCATTCGGCCGGGTGCCTATTTATAGATCTGTCCCTGAGCGTTATTTTCCAAAGGAAGCCGGGTCTTCGCGCCATGCTTTCAGCAGCTCCAGGTCCTCTTGTTTGATGCTGCCCAGTTCCACGGCTTTCTCTGTCAAAGCTGTGTAGTTGGACAAGGTTTGCAGCGAAATATCCGCTTCGGCAAATGCCGTTGTCGCTTTCTCCAGCTGATAGCTGAAAATCGCCAGCACGGCCAAAGGTACTGCTCCCGCCTCTTTTACAGCCAAAGCCGCTTTCAGCGAGCTTCCGCCCGTGGAAATCAGATCCTCGATCACAATGACCTTCTGCCCTGGCTTGATCAGGCCTTCAATCATATTTTCTTTGCCGTGGCCTTTGGCTTTATCGCGGATGTACGCCATCGGCAGGCCCAGCTTCTGCGATACAAAGGCGGCATGCGGAATGCCAGCTGTCGCCGTTCCGGCAATCACCTCGGCATCCGAATACTGCTTACGGATGATGGCGGCAAAAGATTCCGCGATCAAGTCGCGGACCTCCGGATAAGACATCGTTAAGCGGTTATCGCAATAAATCGGAGATTTAATGCCTGAGGTCCAGGTGAAAGGCTGATGCGGGCGCAAAGCTACCGCTCCGATATCCAGCAGCGAGCCGGCGATTTGTCCTGCTATTTGATCCAGATTAGGCATGCGAGTTCATCTCCTCAATGATTTGCAGCGCGGCTTCTCTCGGATCTGCCGCTGCCGTGATCGGACGGCCTACCACGATGTAGTCCGTCCCTTGTTCCATAGCTTGTCCAGGCGTCAAAACGCGGGACTGGTCGCCGGCTTCGCTGCCCGCCGGGCGGATGCCCGGTGTGACCGTTACAAAACCTGCTCCGCAGGCGGCTTTGATCGCCTGCACTTCCAGCGGCGAGGCGACCACGCCGTGTAATCCCGCCTGCTTTGCCAGTGCAGCATAGTTCAGCACGGCCTGCTCCACGCTGCCGGCGATGCCGATTTCATGGTTCAGCGTCGTTTGATCCGTGCTGGTCAGCTGCGTGACCGCAATGATCTGCGGCAGGCGCAGCCCGCTGACCTCCTGTACGGCGGCCGCTGCGCCTTCATGGGCGGCCTGCATCATTTTGACGCCGCCCGCGGCATGCACGTTAAACATATCCACACCAAGGCGGGTGATGCTGTCCGCGCCACCCTTGACCGTGTTGGGGATATCGTGCATTTTCAGATCCAGGAACACAGAATATCCTTTGTCCTTCAGCTCCCGGACGAACTCCGGACCGGCCGCATAATAAAGCTGCATGCCGACCTTCATATAACAGGGAATGCCCTCCAGACGCTGAATCAGCGTCCGGGCATCCCCCGCGGTTTTAAAATCCAGCGCGACCATCAAACGGTTCGCTGCTTTCCCATCCAAACTCATACGTTCTCCCCCTTTTTGGATCAGCCCATGACCTTCATGCGGTTATGCCATGGGCTCTTGCTTCAACCGAAACCTTACTTGATGCTGCCCACCGGCAGAGAAGGCATTGCCTGGGAAGAGAAGTTGATCGACTGCAGCATGCTGAGCAGAGCTGCTGCCGTATCGAGAGAGGTCATACAGAATACGCCGTTCTCCACCGCTTCGCGGCGGATGCGGAAGCCGTCTCTGGCCGGCTCTTTGCCTTTGGTCAGCGTATTGATCACAAAGTGGGCCTGACCGGTACGAATCATATCCAGAATGTTTGGCGTTCCTTCGCTCAGCTTGTGAACTGTTGTCACATGCAGCCCTTGCTCCTCCAGCGCTCCGGCTGTGCCGCCTGTGGCAATGATTTTGTAACCGAGATTATAGAAGCCTTTAAGCATCTCAATCGCTTCCGCTTTGTCTTTATCCGCCACCGTTGCAATGATTGCGCCGGTCGTAGGAATCTTCATGCCTGCGCCGATCAATCCTTTGTAGAGCGCTTTGGCGTATTGAGGATCGCGGCCCATCACTTCGCCGGTCGACTTCATTTCAGGCCCCAGCGTCGTGTCAACGCGGCGCAGCTTGGCGAAGGAGAACACCGGCACTTTAACCGAGACATAGTCCGGTTCAGGCCATAAGCCTTCGGTATAACCTTGGCTTGCCAGCGAGGTTCCGAGAATCGCTTTGGTTGCCAGATTAGCCATCGGAATGTTCGTTACCTTGCTCAGGAACGGCACCGTCCGGGAAGAACGCGGGTTGACTTCGATCACATACACTTCATTTTTGTAGATGACGAACTGGATGTTGACCAGACCGACCGTCTTCAGTTCTTTGGCTATTTTAATGGTGATTTCTACAATTTTATCTTTCAAATGCTGCTCCAGATGCTGAGGCGGATACACGGCAATCGAGTCGCCGGAGTGAACACCCGCGCGTTCGACATGCTCCATGATGCCCGGGATCAGAACCGTCTCACCATCGCAGATCGCATCGACCTCCACCTCTTTGCCCATCATGTAGCGGTCGATCAGCACCGGATGCTCCGGATTGATCTGCACCGCTTCTTCCATGTACTGCAGCAGCTCTTCATCCGAGTAGACGATCTGCATGGCCCGTCCGCCAAGGACATAAGACGGGCGGACGAGCACCGGATAACCAAGTCCCTGCGCCGTATCTACAGCCTGGTCCACCGAGGTCACCGTGCTGCCCTGCGGCTGGGCAATGCTGAGTCTGGAGAGCAAAGCTTCGAATTTCTTGCGATCCTCCGCTTCGTCAATGCTTTCCAGCGAAGTGCCCAGAATGTTGACGCCGGCTGCTTTCAGCGGAGCCGCCAGGTTGATGGCTGTTTGCCCGCCGAACTGCACAATAACGCCGATCGGTTTCTCCTGTTCGATGACGTTCATGACGTCTTCAAAGAACAGCGGCTCGAAATACAGGCGGTCTGAGGTGTTAAAGTCCGTTGATACGGTCTCCGGGTTGTTGTTGATGATCACCGCTTCATAGCCGGCGTTTTGAATCGCCCATACCGCATGAACGGTAGAGTAGTCGAACTCGATGCCCTGACCGATGCGGATCGGGCCGGAGCCGAGCACCACGACTTTCTCTTTGGAGGAAGCCGTTACTTCATTTTCCGTTTCGTAAGTCGAGTAATAGTATGGCGTTGTCGCTTCAAACTCGGCCGCGCAGGTATCTACCATTTTGTAGACAGGGCGCAGGCCGCTGTCCAAGCGATATTCGCGAACTTCCTGCTCCATGACATGGCTGCTGCGGCCCGCCAGCTTGCGCAGCTCGGCGATCGACCGGTCTGTAAAGCCCATACGTTTCGCTTCATACAGCGTCTCACGGCTTAATTCCGCTTCGCTGCCGATCGTCTTCTCAAAGCCTACAATCCGTTCTATCTTATCGAGGAACCACCAGTCGACGTTCGTCAGGTCGTGAATCTGCTGCAGCTCGTACCCGCGGCGGAAAGCTTCCGCGATCAGGAACAGACGTTCATCGTCCGGTTTGATCAGGCGGGCATCAAGCGTCTCTTGATCCAGCTTCTCCGCGCCTTTCAAGTACAGGCGATGCGTGCCTATCTCCAGCGAACGGACCGCCTTGTGGATCGACTCTTCAAAAGTACGCCCGATGGCCATCACTTCGCCGGTCGCTTTCATCTGCGTGCCCAGCTTGCGGTTGGCATGGATGAATTTATCAAACGGCCAGCGCGGAATTTTGCTGACGATGTAATCAAGCGTCGGCTCGAAGCAGGCATAAGTTTGGCCTGTTACCGGGTTGACGATTTCGTCCAGCGTGTAGCCAAGCGCGATTTTGGCAGCCATCTTCGCGATCGGATAGCCGGTTGCTTTGGAGGCCAGCGCGGAGGAGCGGCTGACCCGCGGGTTCACTTCGATGACATAGTATTGGAAGCTTTGCGGATCCAATGCGAACTGCACATTGCAGCCGCCTTCGATGTTGAGCGCGCGGATAATCTTCAGGGAAGCCGAGCGCAGCATTTGATATTCACGGTCGGACAACGTTTGGCTTGGCGCTACAACGATACTGTCGCCGGTATGTACGCCGACCGGATCAAAGTTCTCCATGTTGCAGACAACGATACAGTTGTCGTTCGCATCACGCATCACTTCATATTCGACTTCCTTCATGCCGGCGATCGACTTCTCGACCAGACACTGGGAGATCGGGCTGTAGCGCAGACCGGAAGATACCGTCTCGCGCAGCTCCTCTTCGTCCGCGCAGATGCCGCCGCCTGTACCGCCCAGCGTGTAAGCCGGACGAACGATCAGCGGATAGCCGATTTCCGCGGCGAAATCCAGCGCCTCTTCCAGCGTAGTGACGATTGTGCTTTCAGGCACCGGCTGCTCCAGCTCGCGCATCAGCTCGCGGAACAAATCGCGGTCTTCCGCTTTCTCGATCGAGTTGAGCTGCGTACCGAGCAGCTTGACATTCTCTCTCTCCAGCACGCCGGCACGCGCCAGCTCTACCGCCATATTCAGGCCGGTTTGCCCGCCGAGGGTCGGCAGAAGGCCGTCCGGACGCTCCTGACGGATAATTTGCGTCACGAAATCCAAGGTAATCGGTTCGATATACACTTTGTCAGCCATATTGGTGTCGGTCATAATGGTGGCCGGGTTGCTGTTGATCAAAACTACTTCGACGCCTTCTTCTTTCAAAGCCTGGCAGGCTTGCGTACCGGCATAGTCAAATTCCGCCGCTTGGCCGATGACGATCGGACCGGAGCCGATCACCAGAATTTTCTTGAGGTCTTTATTGATAGGCATAGGTTTACAGAGCTCCTTTCGCAGCGGCCATCAGTTCGGCTTGACGTGGTTTCTTTGGATTCAGACGTTTATGCTCGCGGATCATCTCCAGGAAGCGGTCGAACAGATAGCTGTTATCGTACGGGCCTGGAGCCGCTTCCGGATGGTACTGCACGGAGAACGCCGGATATTGGGTATGTTTAAGGCCTTCAATCGTTTTGTCGTTATTGTTGATATGCGTCACTTCGAGATCCGTTCCGGCAATCGAAGCTTCGGTCACCGTGTAGCCGTGGTTCTGCGAAGTAATGTAGCAGCGGCCGGATTCGAGCTCCTTCACCGGATGGTTGCCGCCGCGGTGGCCGAACTTCAGGCTCTCCGTATCCGCGCCGCAGGCGAGTGCGAACAGCTGGTGCCCAAGGCAGATGCCGAAGATCGGATATTCGCCGAGCAGCTCGGAGACCATTTTTGCCGCATAAGGCACGTCTTTCGGGTCGCCAGGGCCATTGGACAGCTGAATGCCGTCCGGGTGCAGCTTGCGGATTTCATCCGCGGTTGTGTTATGAGGCACGACCACTACATCACAGCCGCGTTTGGTCAGTTCGCGTACGATGCCGCTTTTCGCCCCAAAGTCTACCAGGACGATGCGCTCCCCGGAACCCGGCACATTATAGATGCGCTGCGTCGAAGTTTTGGCCACCTGATCACGCAGTTCGTGGATGGTGGTGTGGGCGATCATCTCCTGCAGCTCTTCGATCGATTTATTGGTTGTAGTCAAGACACCTTTCATCGTGCCGTACTGGCGGATGATCCGGGTCAGCATCCGGGTATCAATGCCGCTGATGGCAGGGATGCCGTATTCCTTCAGTAAATCTTCGATGCTGTACTGGGCGCGCCAGTTGCTAGGCACCGGTTCATGACGGCGTACAACGAAACCGTGGATGGAAGGAGCCACCGACTCAAAGTCATCACGGGTAATGCCGTAGTTGCCGATCAGCGGGTAGGTCATGGTCACGATTTGCCCGCAGTAGGATGGATCGGACAGCACTTCCTGATAGCCTGTAATCCCTGTATTAAAAACAACCTCGCCAGTCTTCTCCACATCTGCACCAAAAGACGTGCCGGTAAACAATGTGCCGTCTTCCAACAATAATCTTGCCTGCACCTTCGATCCACTCCCTGTTCTCAAATATAGTCTGTTTATTCGTTAGTTGAGCACGCGGTCTTCGGCCCAAGAAATGTTTCCTTCAACAATCGTTGCAACCGGCCAGCCTTTGAGGCTCCAGCCTCCGAATGGCGTATTGCGTCCTTTGCTGGCAAACGTGGACGGATCAACGGTCTTCTCCGTGTCCAGATCCACAATCGTCAGGTCGGCCGGCGCGCCGACCTCCAGGCGCCCCGTCTCCAGTCCGAACACGCGGGCCGGATCGGCCGTCATGCGCTGAACCAGCATTTGCAGCGTCCACAGCCCCGTCGCCACGAATTTCGTGTAGAGCAGAGGGAAAGCTGTCTCAAAGCCGACGATGCCAAACGGGGCAAGCTGCATGCCTTTGGCTTTCTCTTCTTCGCTGTGCGGGGCATGGTCGGTCACGACGATGTCGATCGTGCCGTCCTCCAGCGCGGCAATGCAGGCTTCCACGTCGCGTCGCGACCGCAGCGGCGGGTTCATTTTCCAGTTGGCATCCAAACCCGGAATATCCTCTTCGCAGAGCAGCAGGTGATGCGGGCAAACCTCTGCGGTCACGTTAATGCCGATCTGCTTCGCCTGCCGGATCAGCCGGATCGACTGCTCGGTGCTGACGTGGCACACATGGTAGTGAACCCCGGTCGCTTCGGCCAGCAAAATGTCGCGTCCGACGTGGATCGCTTCCGACTCGTTCGGAATGCCCTTCAAACCGTATTTTCTGGCAAACTCGCCATCCGCCACCGGAGCGCCTTCCACCAAGGAATTATCTTCGCAGTGCGCGATAACCGGCATGTTCATCGCTGCTGCCCGCGCCATCGCATCCTTCATCATTTGCGCGTTTTGCACGCCTACGCCATCATCCGTGAAACCGATGGCACCCGCTTCTTTTAATGCTGCAAAGTCCGTCAGCTCGCGTCCTAACTCGTTCACCGTGATCGCCGCGTAAGGCAGCACTTTGACCAGTCCTGCTTCCTTCGCTTTGTCCAGCACCAGCTTCACCGTTTCCGGATCGTCCGTAATTGGGCGGGTGTTCGGCATGCAGGCGATGGTTGTAAATCCGCCCTTGGCAGCTGACAAACTGCCTGTCGCAATCGTTTCTTTATGTTCAAAACCCGGTTCGCGCAGGTGTACGTGCATGTCGATAAATCCCGGCGTCACCAGCTTTCCGCCCGCATCTACAACCTCCTCTTCAGCAGCCCAGACTCCCGTTCCTTCCTCATAAATGCCGGTGATCCGGCCGTTCTCTGTGACGATCGTTTTGCGTTCCAGCTGTCCGTCTCCGTTTAATACATTGGCGTTTGTTATGATTAATGGCATAAGTACCTCCGCTTTATATACTGAAAGATGTTTGCTTTGCCGATTAGAGTCTGAGCGCTCGCTCCATTACCGCCATGCGGATTGGAACCCCGTTTCTCATTTGCGGAAAAATCCTCGATTTCGGGCTTTCCACCAGTGCGTCGTCGATCTCCACATCGCGGTTCACCGGAGCCGGATGCATGATGATTGTATGCCCGGCAAGTTTGGCCGCCCGTTCCTCCGTCAAGCCGTACTGGAAGCGGTACTCTTCCGGGGATTTCAGAATCCCCGTTGCATGACGTTCCAGCTGAACTCTCAGCATCATTACCACATCGGCCTTCAGCGCTTCGTCCATGGTTACATAAGGTGCCTCTTCGGCCAGCTCCGGCGCCTGCATCGATTCCGGCGCGCAAAACTTCACTTTAGCCCCGAATTTCTCCAGCGCCCATAGGTTCGAGCGGGCTACCCGGCTGTGCTTGATGTCCCCGATGATTGAAACCCGGAGTCCCTCCAGACTGCCAAATTCCTTCCTCATCGTGTACAGATCCAGCAGCGCCTGGGTAGGATGCTCGTTGTTGCCGTCACCAGCATTCACCAGCGGAACGTTAACCTTCTCGGCCAGCTGGGCCAGGAGCCCGATCGGCTTCAAGCGGATCACCCCGGCATGGATGCCCATCGATTCAAGCGTGCGGACCGTATCGTAGATAGATTCCCCTTTCTCCACGCTGGAGGCTGCTGCTGCAAAGTTCAGCACTTCGGCACCCAGCCGCTTCTCCGCCATTTCGAACGAGAACCGCGTCCGCGTGCTGTTCTCGAAAAACATATTCGCCACAAAACGATCTTTCAGTACCGGAATCACCTTATCCGGCTGTTGCTCCCAATAAGCAGCCCGATCCAGCAGCGTTTCAATTTCCGTGCGGCTGAGGTCCTTGAGCCCCAGCAGACTGCGTTCTTTCAGGATGGTCGATGTAAGGGCCATGTTAGTTCCCCCGCTTCTGTGTAAGTCTGACAACATCCGTCTCGTCGCGTTCCTGGAGTAAAACCTCAATTTCCTCTTCCCGGGAGGTCGGCACATTTTTGCCTACGTAATCCGGGCGGATCGGAAGCTCACGATGTCCGCGGTCTGCAAGCACCGCCAGCTGTATGGATTCAGGACGTCCGCAATCCATGATGGCATCCATCGCCGCGCGTATCGTCCGGCCCGTGAACAGCACGTCATCGACCAGAATCACTTTCTTGCCCTGTACCTCAAGGCCCTTCAGCTGATCTCCCGCCGCGGCAGTGCCCTCGGCGCTTTCCCGGTCGTCCCGGTAAGGAGTTACATCAAGTTCCCCCCAAGGCACCGTGACGCCTTCAATGTCCTCCAGACGTTCTGCAAGCCGCTGGGCCAGATGAACCCCTCGGCTGACGATTCCGACCAGCATACAACCTTCGATTCCTTTGTTTTTCTCTAAAATCTCATGCGCAATCCTCGTTAATGCCCGGCGAATCGCAGCTTCGTCCATAATGACACGGTTCTCGCTCATTCATATCCTCCTCGTTGTGGGCCGCACCCGAACCCCTGACCCTTTAGGTTTGCAGCATTTCGTGAGGTCGTATCCCGGATAACATAAAACTTCATAAAAAAACTCCTCGCCCATTCCAGGCAAGGAGTTCTCTAGCCGCGAACCTACTGTCGCGACTGTCCAAAGGTGTGCAGAAAGAAACCATAACTGTGCCGCACACAGTTAGAGGAACCCTACGCAAACCTCGTTCACGTTACCTTGCCAGCCTCACGGGACTGATTTAAAGGTGCTATTTGATTACCGTGAATTATGACAGAAGACCGAGAACTTGTCAAGATTCGGGCAGGCCGAGTGTTACAGAGAAATGTATGAACAATGAATATTAACGTATATTTTTTTATAAAAACAATTATCTTATTAATAATTATACATTAATATCGTATAAATATCCACACTCTTTTTTGCTCAAATCAAAAAAAGCCCAACGTTGGCGGCAACGTGGGCTTCATGCAGCTATTTTGCTGTTTGTTCAGAACTCATTCCCTCCGATTAAGGAACCAGTCAAAGAGCACCCGTTTTAGTTCGGACGGACGGCCTGTATATAAACCGCTTCACCGGAGAACCCTGCAAGCTGTCCTTGGTCACCTAAATCCATCGAGAAAAAATGACGGATTTCTTCCGGACTTTGCAGCAGCTTGTTCTCTAAAGCTTCTCTCTCCGCTAGCGGAAGACCAGCCCGCTCGCACCATTCCCTGAAGGGAAAAGGTTTGGGGAAACACACGGCCATCTCCATTCGAAATCCTGTGCTTTCCATCAAATGAATCCATTCCGACTTTTTCCATGCCCGGACATGACTTGGATCCCTGAGTTTCTCGATCTCATTATAAAATTGATCCAGACGGTCCTCTTCAGGGGCTACATTGTCAATCAGCAGCAGCTTTCCTCCAGGTTTGAGGACTCGCAGCGCCTCTGCAGTAAAGGCCGTGATATCCGTGAAATGATGGGCGGCGATCCGGCAGGTCACCCGATCAAAGGATGCAGCTTCAAAGGGCAGTTTCTCTGCGTCTCCCGTTACGTAGTTTACATTAGTATGCCCGTTGCCACTAATAAAACGTTCTGCAGCCTCCAGCATTTCAGGGGTCAGGTCGTAGGCGGTCACCTGCTGAACAAGCGGCGCAAGCGCATTGGCTACATGGCCTCCCCCTGTTGCAATATCGAGTACCTTCATATTCCTGTTAGCTTCGGCATGAGACACGAGCCAGTCCAAATCTTCGCCTTTGGCATGTTTCGGGCTGACCACATACTTCTCGGCATTTCGGGAAAACTGCTGCTTGACCTGGTTCTTCTTCGATACATCCATAGATTCATCCATCACAAACTCTCCCTTCAGCAAAAAAACATGGTTCAAAGGATATGCCTTATCGCCATGCTTTTGATCTCTGATTTAGCGTCCGCGCAGCTGCACCAGCAGCTGTTCCATATCTTCCGGCATCGGAGCGGCAAATTCCAGATACTCTCCGCTGCGCGGATGAACAAAACCGAGCACCGCCGCATGCAGCGCTTGTCCGTCCATCTTGATGCCTTTGCTCTTGCCGTACATCGGGTCTCCGACCAGAGGGTGGCCGATAAATTTCATATGCACCCGAATTTGGTGGGTCCGTCCGGTTTCCAGCTGCAGCTCAAGCAGTGTATAATCGCCAAACCGTTCTGCCACTTGAAAATGCGTGACCGCATGTTTGCTGTTCTTCTCGGTGACGGTGAACATCTTCCGGTCAGCGGAATCACGCCCGATCGGCGCATCCACCGTACCTTGATCATGGCTCAGATTGCCGTGAACCAGCGCAAAATATTTACGCGTAACGGAATGGTCTTTAAGCTGGGCTGCAAGCGAAGCGTGGGCCAGATCATTTTTAGCAGCCATCAGCAGACCTGATGTATCCTTATCAATCCGATGGACAATGCCGGGACGGAGTTCGCCGTTAATGCCCGACAAATCCCTGCAGTGAAACATCAACGCGTTTACAAGCGTTCCCGAGGCGTGTCCCGGTGCCGGATGAACGACCATGCCTCTTGGTTTGTTAACAACAATAACATCGCTGTCTTCATAATAAACCTCAAGCGGAATATCTTCCGGCACAATCTCCACGGCGCTTGTCTCCGGAATTTGCACCGTTACTTCATCCCCGGCTGCCAGCTTGTAGTTCGGCTTGACCGCTTTACCGTTAACCGTCACATGGCCGCCGTCAATCCAAAGCTGAATCTGGCTGCGGGAAACCTGCTCTTCCAGGCCCTCCACAATATATTTGTCGATCCGCTGTTTAGCGTCCTTCTCATCAGCCGTCCATTCGTATAGTCCTGTGTTATCCTCGGACATGAAAGACTTGTCCGCTGTCGATGAATAGTCCAGCCGCTCTTCATTTCTCATAACTGATTGTCTCCTTGCGCATCGGCCGGCTTTGTTTTATCCCGGCGGCTTTCCAGCAAAGTATCCAGAATAATTAAGGCGACACCGACTACGATACACGAATCAGCAATATTAAATATCGGGAAAATATAACTGCCAAACGTAAACTGCAGAAAATCCACCACTTCTGCGTTTAAAGAGCGGTCCAGGAAATTGCCGATAGCCCCGCCCAAAATGAGGGAAAGCGCTACAGGAAGCAGCTTCTGGCCATTCTTTTTCACCCGTTCCATATACCAGACAATTCCAATTACAACTGCAACGGTAATGACGATAAAAAACCAGCGTTTACCTTGTAAAATGCCGAAAGCAGCACCTTGGTTCCGGCTTGACGTAATCACAAAAAAATGACCGATGACCGGAATTTCTTCACCGATCTGCATCTGTTTCGCAATCAGGTATTTGGTCCCTTGATCAACCAGAAAAGCGATTAAAGCAATCAAATAATACACCACAGTAGGTTGTCACCCCGTTTATTCTTATGGCGTTCCGGCTTTCCTGATCAGACAGGATTAACCAAAACAAGCTCCCTTATTGTAGCACAGGGTCCAATATACCGTCCATGCACGAAAGGATTTTCCTTCTCTAAAAATAGGCCTTTTGGCGCAACCTAAACGGTAGCACCAGCGAAATTTCTAATCTTCAGGAAGGAGTCCTGTCCGATGGATCACCTGACCCAAACCGAACTGCAGAGTCTTGAAGAACAGCTACTGGAACGCAAGCAGGACCTCGAACGCAGGCTGGAAGACAACGATCACTTTGGCATCGAAGCTTCCCTCCGCGACGAAACCGGCGAGCTGTCCACCAATGATAATCATCCGGCAGACGTCGCCACGGAAATGTTTGAGCGCTCCAAGGATTTATCCCTGCTGGAGCATGCCGAAATGGAACTGACCCGCGTTAATGAAGCTTTGCTTCGCATGCAGGAGGGTTCCTACGGCATCTGTGAAACCTGCGGGGCTGCCATTGACCCGGAGCGTCTGAAGGCGATTCCGGAGACCTGCTATTGCCGCGAGCACAGTCCTCAGCAGTTCGTTTCGGCAAGACGACCGGTGGAGGAAGAACTTCTGTATCCGCCATTTGGCCGAACCAGCTTTGACGAACGTGACGATGAAACCGAATTTGACGGCGAAGACGCCTGGCAGATTGTCGAAAGTTATGGGTCCTCCACCTCCCCGGCTTATGCGGAGGATAACGAGGTCGATGACTACAACGATCTTGAGATTGAAGCAAGCGGTGAGCTGGACGGCTTTACCGAAGCTTTTGAAAGCTTTGTAGCCACCGATATTTACGGCAGCAATCCCGTCTTTTACCGAAACGGCGTTTACCGCAAGCATATGAAAGAAACCAAACATCTGGCTACCGAGGATTCGCTCGGCAAAGGCTCCAACATTTATTAATAAGGTACAGCTAAAGCTGCAGCTGCCTTTGCACGATCCGGACCAGATCCGCGATATAATCGCCGATAATCGGCAGGTTAAGCGCTCCGAGCGCCTGCAGCAAATAAATAATCGTTGCGCCAAACAGGGTCAACCCGATCCCGTAGCCGACGCCTCTCGCCGTACCCGACAATAAATTCAGCCAGATCAGCCGAAATGGCCGGTGAAGCAGCTGGGTATAGTCCGCTATTCTCGATTTCTCCAGCTCATTGGCAAGCCAAACAGTCAGCTCATAGACCCGGTTCACCCGGTCTTCCATATTTTCCGGTTCGCCTTTTGTGTTGATATCGGGCGGCTTCTGCAACCGTCCGTTCAAGCTCGCGTTTTTGTTGTTCAGCTTCATGCAAGGTATCATCCTTTATTCTTCTCAAAAAAAGAACCCAATAGCGCAAACGAGCCGGTCAGTTCCGGAGTGGTCTTTCTTACGACCTCTCCAGGCTGCCCAGCCCGTTCGCTATTCTTTAGCTTGTATTATAACCCTGCACAGGGAAGAGCATGCAGATTCAGACGTTAAACCGCAACCGCTATCCCGATTTTTTTGCTGCCCAAATCGACGATTTCCATATTGGCCGCTTCGCCAAAGCTTACGTCCGTTACCAGAACATTCTCTTTCAATACGTCCATAAACGCCGTAATCGCCTGCTTTAGCTCGTCATCCACCTGCAGCGTCAGAGCCACACGTTTCTCGATCGGAAGATCCAGCTTCTTGCGGGTATCCTGCACGGCCCGAACCACCTCGCGAACCCAGCCTTCCTGCTCGAGCTCAGGGGTAAGATCCGTATTCAGCGCTACGGTGATGCCATAGCCGGAGGCGGAAGCAAAACCTTCCTTGGCTTTCTTCTCGATCAGCAGCTCCTCCGAAGTGATCAGCA
The DNA here is from genome assembly GCF_001685395.1 of Paenibacillus yonginensis. Classification (NCBI taxonomy): domain Bacteria; kingdom Bacillati; phylum Bacillota; class Bacilli; order Caryophanales; family Paenibacillaceae; genus Paenibacillus; species Paenibacillus yonginensis. The sequence goes on from NZ_CP014167.1 coordinate 2,426,388, forward strand.
GCTCTTCGCCTTCTGGAGAAACAACTGCGAGTTTGCCTGTCTCTACAACCTGACGGGTATCTTCCGGTGCCATGTTTTTCAGGAAGCCTTGCAGGAAGCCGACATTTTTGCCGTATTTCTTGCCCGCTACCTTCAAGTTCAGCTTCAGGGTGAAATCCACAACGCCGCTGTCGCTATTCTCGATTTCGATCTTCTTGACATTGATCTCTTCTTTGATGATCTCTTCATAAGAAGCCGCATCAAAGCTGGTGCTGAGCGAAACGACCAGACCGGAAAGCGGCTGGCGGGTTTTGAGACCCGTTTCGTTCCGTACGTTGCGGGCGAGCTCGACGATTTGACGCGCCGTTTCCATATCCTGCTCCAGCGTTTGGTCGATCAATGCTTCATCCTCTTTTGGATAATCAGCCAAATGTACGCTTTCTCCGCCAGTCAGATTCACAAAGATATCCTCGGAAAGCATCGGCGTGTACGGAGCCATCAGCTTCGCCAAAGTCACCAGCACGCTGGTCAGCGTTTGGTAAGCGGACAATTTGTCTTCGCTCAAGCCTTCGCCCCAGAAACGGTCGCGGGAGCGGCGGATATACCAGTTGCTCAGCTCGTCAACAAATCCTTCAATCGCTTTGGCCGGATTCAGGAAATCGTTCACAGACAGGCCTTTATCCACAGTTCCGATCAAGGAATTCAAACGGGACAATATCCAGCGGTCCAGTTTATTTTCGGACGGACGGAAGGCATGCTCTTCAGCACGATAACCGTCGATGTTCGCATAAAGCGTCAAGAACGCATGTGTGTTCACCAGCGTATCAATCACCTTGGATTTGGCTTCCCCTACAATCCCTTTGGAGAACCGTTTGCTGTTCCACGGTGTGCTGTCGGACAATAAAGCCCAGCGGAAGGCGTCCGTGCCGTATTCATTGATGATGTCCCAAGGGTCGATGACATTGCCTTTGGATTTGGACATCTTTTGTCCGCCCTCATCAAGCACGTGACCCGTCGCGATAACGGCTTTGTAGGCCGGCTTGCCGGTGTACAGGGTCGATACGGCCAACAGGCTGTAGAACCAGCCCCGCGTTTGGTCAATGCCTTCGCAGATCATGTCGGCCGGATACTGCTCGCCGAATGCCGCTTCATTTTCAAACGGATAATGCTGCTGGGCGAAAGGCATCGAACCGCTGTCGAACCAGACGTCGATCACTTCCGGCGTTCTGTTCATCACCGCGCCTTCCTGGAACGGCGATTTTAGCTGAATGCCGTCTACATACGGCTTGTGCAGCTCGATATCCTCCGGGATCTCCCCAACCGCCCGGGCCCTCAGATCGGCAATGCTCTTAGGCGCATATTCCTTGCCGGTTGCTTCACAAACCCAAACATTAAGCGGTGTTCCCCAATAACGGTTCCGGCTGATGTTCCAATCCACCAAATCGTCGAGGAATTTGCCGAAACGGCCTTCGCGGATATGATCCGGATACCATTGAACCGTATTGTTGTTGGCAATCAGCTGTTCTTTAACAGCCGTCGTTTTGATAAACCAGCTGTCCATCGCATAGTAGAGCAGCGGCGTTTTGCAGCGCCAGCAGAAAGGATAGCTGTGCTCGTATTTTTCTTTGCCGTACAGCAGCCCTTTTTCGGACAAAGCTTTGACGATATCTACGTCCAAAGTTTCGTCTTTCACGAACCGGCCGGCAAAATCGCTGACCACGTCTGTATAGCGGCCCTGCTGATCCACGACGTTGATAAACTCCACGCCGTTGTCGCGGCAGGTCTTATAGTCGTCTTCGCCGTGAGCAGGCGCGATATGAACAATCCCTGTACCGCTGGATTCCGTTACGAAAGCAGCGCCCAGAATTTTCAGGCCGTTCTCCGGATGGATATAGCCGAATGGAGCGTCATAGGATTGACCGACCAATTCAGAGCCTTTCAGGCTCGAAAGCACTTCATAGTCGCTTTTCAGCACGTCTTCGGCCAAATTTTTAGCCACGATATAGATCTCGCCGTTTTGTTTGGCACGAACATACTCCAGCTCAGGATTCACCGCAAGCGCGGAGTTCGCCGGCAAGGTCCAAGGCGTTGTCGTCCAGGCCAAAACGTAATCGCCGCTGTTTTTCAGCTTGAATTTGGCCGTGGCACTGAGGTCCTTCACATCTTCATAGCCTTGGGCCACCTCATGGGAGCTAAGAGTGGTCTGACAGCTAGGGCAATACGGACTGACGCGGTGACCGCGGTACAGCAGCCCTTTCTCATGAATCGTGCCGAGGATATTCCAGACACTTTCAATATAGCTGTTGTCCATCGTGATATAAGGATGATCGAGATCCGTCCAGTAAGCAATCGCTTCGGTCAGTTCTCTCCACTGCTTCTCATATTCGAATACGCTCGCTTTACATTTCTTGACAAACTCTTCGATGCCATAATTTTCGATTTCCTGTTTGCCGGAAATGCCAAGCTGCTTCTCTACGCCAAGCTCCACCGGAAGACCATGGGTATCCCAGCCGGCCTTGCGCACAACGCGGTAACCGTTCATCGTCTGGTAACGGCCGATAAAGTCCTTGATGACGCGGCCCAGCACGTGCCCGATATGCGGTTTGCCGTTGGCGGTCGGCGGCCCTTCGTAGAAGACGTAATTCGGACGGCCTTCCCGGTTTTGAATTGTTTTTTGAAACGTATTTTCCTGCTGCCATTTGGCGAGAATCCGCTGCTCGCGTGCCCGCGCCTTTTCTTTCACATCAACTTTTTGCACTTGAATGACACCCTCTCATCAATGATTGGAAGCAACAAAAAAAGCCCCCGTCCCAAAGGGACGAGAACTATGCTCGCGTTACCACCCTAATTCCATAATGCGCTTCATTCTTGCCGCGAAGAAATAAGCCATTATGACTCTCATAGCCCGCATGACTTCCACACGGGGCCTGTGTAACGGCAGGCTGGCCGGTCAAGCTTACACATTCAAAAGCAGAGGTCTAACCGGTTCAATAACCCGCGCCACACTTTGAATTTTCAGCTTCACATCTCCGGGATGATATACCTTCTGCGTGCTGAACATCGGCTTTCAGCAAGATGCCGACTCTCTGGGGAACAACCCCGCAGCGTACGAATTCCCATCATCAATATTTCAATATAAGACGACAATTAAATGTAATCTATATTGTATAACACTTACTTTAAATGTCAACCATTAAAAGCCCGTTTGTTAAGCAGTATGGCCTAACCGGTCCTTTAATAAACTTCCCTTACTTCCCGTTCACGCTGCTCCTTCTCAACCGAACTATGGTCTTCCAGAGACTCCCAGCCCTCTTGACTTAACAATTCAAGCTGTGCTTCCACAAGCGTACGGAAACGGGCGCGGTAAATGGAGGCCTGCTTCTTCAATTCTTCCACTTCCAAAGAAACGCGGCGAGATTTGGACAGCGATTCATTGATAATCCGGTCGGCGTTCTTCTCCGCTTCCTTAATAATGAGCTGCGCTTCCTTCTTCGCGTTGTTTCTTACTTCATCCGCAGCTTCCTGGGCTACGATGATTGTTTTGCTTAATGTTTCTTCAATATTTGCAAAATGATCCAGCTTCTCCTGAACAGCCAGCAGCTGATTCTGCAATTCCTTATTCTCGCGAATCACGATCTCATAATCTTTAATAACCTGGTCAAGGAATTCGTTCACTTCATCTTCGTCATAACCGCGAAGTCTTCTAGAGAACTCCTTGTTATGTATGTCCAGCGGTGTTAATGGCATGGGAAGCACCTCCTGAATGATTTAAACCGTGAATATACACGCATGTATTCTTTATCGTCAAATCGTCGATAAGCGTTTAACCCTGAAAATCGGTACAGCCTGTATTCCTTCGCAGATGGGGTAAATCAATCTATTCGACAAGAATTCGCGATCTCCTGCAAAGGATTTATACAAATTTCCCGATTTTCACGCGGTACCTCCCCTTTTTCGTCACACCTTCGAGCTCCAGCACCTTGAATCGGCCAAATCCCTTCAGCGATACCACATCTCCTTCTTTGAGCGGCTTGGAAGGGTCTTCCTCCGTCTTCCAGTTCACTCGGCAGCGGCCCGCCTTAATAGGCGCCAGAATTTTGCTGCGGCTGAGCCGAAATACGTCGCCGGCAATTCCGTCCAAACGCAAAGAAGCCACCGTAATGTCCAGCGGCTCCTGAACGGATACAACTGTCTTCAGTTCGTCCAATTCCAGAATGTCCGTTAATACGGTCACACGGTGTACCTGCCGAAGGTGCAGATTAAGGAAATCCGCGATGTCGGCTGTCACAATGACATGGCAGCCGTCTTCCCGCACATGGAAGTCGCCAATGACATCGCGTTTGAGGCCAAGGCCAAGGATGGCTCCCATGTAATCGCCATGATCCAGCTCGGCTATCCGTTCGTCTTCCGACACAATGCTGATGACCTTCATCTCCATCGGCTCGCTGTCCAAATCCCGATAGTCCGGCGCAATCAAAGCGCGCCGTCTTTCGGCTCCGTCGTATCCACCGTACAGCCGTAGAGCGGCATCCGGATGGCGGTTGACAAGACTGGTCAGAATAAGGCTTTGCCGCGGGTCCAGAAACCCCGTCAGCTTCACTTCATGATAGTCGCCGGCATTGACCACCCATTCCCAGGCCCGGTCGATAAACGGCTTCTCTTCAGGCAGGAAATGCACATAAATATCGTCCGTTGCCATTTCAATAGAACACCAGACTCAAAATGTATTTCAGACCCAATACCGCATAACGAAGCGCAATCAAAGCGATGATCGGCGAAATATCAATCATCCCCATAATAGGCGGGATAAAACGTCTGAAGACGGAAAGATACGGTTCTACCAGCTTGCCCAGCCATTCGCCGACGAAGCTCTCGCGAACATTCGGCAGCCAGGACATGAGCACATAAATAATAATCAAAAAGTAATATATCGAACTTAAAATATCAATTAAACTAAAGATCAATTCCACGGTCACCTCATTCTGTTGTAGTCTTGTTCCTCGGTCAAAATCTCCGTGATGGACCCTGAAATTTCAACGGTATCCGGCGTACACAAAAAAATGTTCTCACCGATCTTGGAAATACCGCCGTTAAGCGCATAAACGGTGCCGCTCAAGAAATCGATGATCCGCATGCCCTGATCTTTGCGAACACGCTGCAGGTTCACTACAACTGTGCGGTGTGACCGCAAATGATCGGCAATTTCCTGAGCTTCATCGTATGAGCGGGGTTCATTCAGGATGACTTTGACATTTTTCTGGGAATGAATGCTGACCACATTGCTCCCCCTCTGATTTTTACGTTGTTCAAAGCTTGGGGTTTCAATTTCCTGCTGTTCAGGCTCAAAAACTTTCTCGCGCTCTACGACTTCCTCTTCTTCTTGCAGCCCCAGAAAGTTCATAAATCGGTTCATCACGCTCATTACGATTCCTCCTCTCCTTTCCCTACCAATAGGGAACCCAGGCGCAGCCAAGTCGCACCTTCCTGTACCGCAATTTCGAAATCGTTCGACATGCCCATGGATAATTCGGTCAGCGGTTCTGGGCTCACCTTCATTTCATTAAGCTTGTCCCTCAATGCCCGAAGCCCCCTGAAGACAGGCCGGGTATCCTCCGGCTGCGCCTCAAAGGGAGCCATCGTCATCAAGCCAACGACCTGTAAATGTTGGAATGGGGATAACCCCCTGATAAAATCAGGGACTTCTTCAGGGGGCAAACCCGACTTACTGTCTTCGCCCGAAATGTTGACCTGCACAAACACTTTAACCGTAATCCCGGCGGCTGAACACCTCTTCTCAAGCTCCTCCGCCAATGCCATACGGTCCAAGGAATGGATATATGCGAATTTGTGGATGACATCCTTGACTTTCCTGGTTTGCAAGTTCCCGATGAAATGCCAGGTTCCGCGTCCTTCGAGCGCCTCCCACTTGGGAGCGGCGTGTTCGATCCGGTTCTCCCCGATCTGATCCAAACCCGCCTCCAGAACAGCGGCAGTCTCTGCCGTGGATACGTATTTGGTCACCGCCACAACCTTGATTTCTTCCCTCTTTCGTCCGCTTGCTTCGCAGGCTCGCTGAATCCGCGTTTCAACCTGCTCTATCCGTTCTTTAAGTGACAGAAGAGTTCACCTCTCCTTCAGGCCTATAAAGCTGGCCATTCTCCCTGTCTTGCCGTTCTCTTTCCTGTGTGAGAAAAAAATCTCCACATGGGTGCTTGTGCACCACCCTGTACATTCGATATGACTCGGCATAATTCCTGCTTTTATCATAATCATTCGATTTAATTCTTTCAAGTTCAGCAGCCAGCGCCCGTCGTTGGGCGATTCCTTGTACGGATGGACCGCCTCGTTCCGGTTCCCGCTGTCATTACCCAGCTGCTCCAGCAGAGGCCACACATGCTGCATGACCTTGTCATCCACCTCATAAGCCGACTCGCCGATTGACGGTCCGATAGCCGCCAGCAGCTGCTCGGTTTCTGTTCCGTAAGTCTCCTGCATCGTCTTCACGACCTCGGCCGCAATTTCGGCAACGGTCCCTTTCCAGCCCGCATGAGCAAGGCCTACAGCCCGGTGTACGGGATCAAAGAAATACAGCGGTACACAATCCGCGTAAAAAGATGTCAGCAGGATGCCGGGCACATCCGTGACCAGGCCATCCGTCTCCTGGAACGCGCTTTCGCGGTCCAGCCGGCCTCTTCCCCGATCATCAGCAGTAACGACCGCCACCCGGGAGCCGTGCGTCTGCTCCCCGCAGGTCAACGCCTCCGGCTCAAAACCAAGCGCCAGGGCAAGGCGCCGGCGGTTCTCCAGCACGTCTTCCGGCCGATCCCCGACATGGAGCGCCAGATTCAAGCTCCCGTAAGGCGGCTCCGAAACGCCTCCGCCCCGCCCGGTAAATCCCGCAGCAAGCCGCGGTTCAGCGGCCGCCCATTTTTGGAGCTCCAGAATTTGTGGTTCTCCCTCTTGATACGTTTTCCCAATAAACGGTTCCATATGCTCGCTCACCTCGTTAAAGCCGGCTCCTCTTGCCGCAGCTGATGTTTGTGACCAGTGTATCATATTTCAGAACAGCTTACCGCGCGACAAGCCAAAAAACCTTTTAATAGTTCCGGCGGTCCCCCCGCCCTTCTTTCATTTCCCGGTATTCGCGGGCGTCCCGCTCCGCATAAGCCATCCGGTCCGACTCCGATCCGCTCGGCACGCTGGTTTTTGGTTCCTCCATTTTGACAAGAACGACATCAGAGCCGATTTTGACGATATTTTTCCAAGGGATAATAAGATCGCTTCCCCCGCCGAACAACCCCATAAATTTGCTGTAACCGGGAACGACGATCGCTTCAATCACCCCCCGGCCCAAATCCAGCTCCAAATCGCTGATCTGCCCCAGGCGGCGTCCATCCACTACATTGATTACATCTTTAGTTTGAAAATCGGAAATTTTCACCTTTCTCCCTCCGCTCTCCATGTGCCTTTGCTTGGTCTAATATATGTAGGCATGGGACGATATAGCCGAAAAATCAGTCCGGGATTTCCGCATAAAAAAAACGATCCCGGAAAGGATCGTTTAGGACTTCACATGTTTCTGCATTTGTACAATGGCGGATTTCTCTAATCGGGAGACCTGGGCCTGGGAAATGCCGATTTCGTCGGCAACCTCCATCTGCGTTTTGCCTTCGAAGAAACGCATGGACAAAATCATTTTCTCCCGTCGGCCCAATCTCTGCATCGCTTCGCGCAGCGCAATGCCTTCAATCCAGGAAATGTCCTTGTTCCGGTCATCACTGATTTGGTCCATGACATAAATCGGATCCCCGCCGTCATTATAGATTGGTTCAAATAATGAGACAGGGTCCTGAATGGAATCAAGTGCAAAAACAACGTCTTCCTTGGGAAGACCAAGCGCTGCCGAAATCTCAAGCACAGTAGGTTCTCGTGAATTCTGATTCGTCAGGCTGTCGCGCATTTGCAGCGCCTTATAAGCAATGTCCCGCAGCGAACGCGATACCCGGATCGGATTGTTGTCGCGCAGGTACCTGCGGATTTCACCGATGATCATCGGTACGGCATAAGTAGAAAATTTGACGTTTTGAGACAGGTCAAAATTGTCTATAGCCTTCATGAGACCGATACATCCGACTTGAAACAGATCGTCCACGAACTCGCCCCTATTGTTAAAGCGCTGGATAACGCTGAGCACGAGCCGCAAATTCCCATTGACCAGCTTTTCTCTTGCTGCTCGCACGTGGTCTTGCTGCAAAGAAACAAATAGTTCACGCATTTCCGCATTCGTTAGCACTGGCAGTTTCGCGGTATCCACACCGCAAATCTCGACTTTGTTTCGAGCCATCGTGTCATACCTCCCAAGGTGAAACATTAATGTTCATTATCTCCTTGGGCTGTCTTTTTATTCCTGAAAAAGTTTTTAAGAAGGGGGGCCCTCCCTCCTTGTACCTTAAACCATTTTGTTAAACTCCTTGCGCAGCCGCTTGATAATCCGCTTCTCCAGGCGGGAGATATAGGATTGGGAAATGCCGAGCAGATCGGCCACATCCTTTTGGGTTTTCTCTTCCCCTCCCTGCAGGCCAAATCGCAGTTCCATAATCATTCTCTCCCGGTCAGACAGCTTATCCAGCGCTTTATGCAGCAGCTTGCGATCCACCTGCTCTTCAATGTTGCGGTAAATCGTATCGTTCTCCGTGCCCAGCACGTCGGACAGCAGCAGTTCATTGCCGTCCCAGTCAATGTTCAGCGGTTCGTCAAAGGAGACCTCGGTACGGATTTTGTTATTTCTGCGCAGGTACATCAAAATTTCGTTCTCAATACAACGCGAAGCGTATGTAGCGAGCTTGATCTTTTTCTCCGGGTCGAAGGTATTGACCGCTTTGATCAGGCCGATCGCCCCAATCGAAACCAGATCCTCGATATTGATGCCGGTATTCTCGAACTTTCTGGCAATATAAACGACAAGCCGCAGATTGCGTTCAATCAGCATGGCACGGATCGCCGTATCTCCTGAGGACAACTTCTGCAGTAAATATTCTTCTTCTTCCCGGGTCAAAGGAGGCGGAAGCGCTTCACTGCCCCCAATATAATAAATTTCTTCACTTTTGAGTCCGAACATAAACAAGAAACGATAATACTGAAGCTGCAGCCGCAGCTTTAACTTTACACCCATGCCTGTTTCCTCCCCTGTTTGCATCATGTGGTCAACTGCTTTTCCGCTCGGCTTCAAGACCTGGCTGAGACCGGAGCTCCGAAGCAAAAGAATGTGGCGCAGCTTCCCGCTCTGTACCGGGCTCTACCAGCGAAGGATGGATAATCGCCTGATACCCCCCTTCGGACGACAGCTTTCCTCCATCAAGCCCGATCAGCGCACGGCGGGAGACATGCATCTGTTCCCCGATCTTAATCCGGACTTCGTCCGGTTTCATAGCCAGCATAAATTGGGAACCTTTGTTGATCCCCCGGTAAGGCACCAGCCGCAGACGGTCCCGCCAGGGGAATACGTCCATTTCTCCCAGCTCCAGCAGAAGGTTGTCCGCTTGACCTTGGGCAAGCTTCTCTTTCCAGCCGGGGGGCAGCACGTCCTGCCAAAGCCCCGCCTCCATGACCATCACCGGCATCCGGGTCAGCGGATCGGTCAACTGATTGCCGGTGTCGATCAGGCCCTGGCAGTGAACCGTATAACCTTCAATTTCCACCGTCACCTCGCCGGTGTAAGAGCTCAGCCTTTCCTGTCTTTGCCGGCTGTTCTGAACCGTTTTGAACATCCACAGGACGACTGCAATCCCAATGAGCGCAAACAGAGTGCCCACCTTAAGCCTGAAGCTCATCCCGCCCGATTGGGTAAACATAATGCCGTTCCACAGCTCGCTCGAGCTCATCAGCAAATAATGGATGCCAAGTATGCCTCCGGCAGCAACAAAGTTCACTACATAGAAAGCCCCCAGATTGCGCATGTAATTCTGCAAGCTGCCAAATCCGAAAGCCACCCACAGCATCACGATAGAGAATAGAAATTTGATAAGGAACGTATACATAAATGACAGCTGAGGCAAAAACATCATCAAGCAGTAGAGCGCCCCTATGACGGCCGATAAAACGACCCGCCAAATCTTCGGCTTTTGCTTTCTCATCCAGGCTGTTGTAAGCAGCAGCGCACCATCGATAAACAGATTGGTCAAAAAAATCAAATCGATATAAACTACCATCCATTCACCCGCTCCTATTTCCTGCCATTCGGCGCACTGCAGCCGTTCATAGGAACAAAGCCGGCAGGGATGTGTTTAAGTATAAAGAGATTTGGGCAGGAAGTCTGTCAAACAATGAAGGCGGATGCCGGACTTTTTTTGTCGGACGATTTGGAATTGTGGAAGGGACAAGCGGGGAAAACAAAAAGCCGAACCTTGGAAACCCAAGGTTCGACTTTGCTTAACAAAGAGTATAAGAGCTTATTCGTTATTGTTGCGGCGATTGCGAAGGAAGGTAGGAATATCGAGCTGGTCCGGCGTAGCTTGATTGCCGAACGGACGCAGCGAGGAATTCCGGTTGTCTGGCTGTTCCCCAAGACCTGTCGCCGGTTTACGAGGCGGAACACCTGCGCTAGACTTATTCTCAAAGCCTGTAGCAATGACCGTAACTTTGATTTCTTCCTTCAGATCCTCGTCGATAATCGCACCAAAGATCATGTTCACTTCCGGATCTGAGGCCGAGATCACGATTTCCGCAGCTTCATTAACTTCATAGAGCGACAGGTTGGAGCCGCCGGTAATATTCATAATCACGCCTCGCGCGCCTTCGATAGACGTTTCGAGCAATGGGCTCATGATCGCTTTGCGCGCCGCTTCGGCTGCACGGTTCTCGCCTGTAGCAAGGCCGATTCCCATCAGGGCCGAGCCTCGTTCCGTCATAATCGTCTTCACGTCGGCAAAGTCAAGGTTAATCAAGCCCGGTACGGCGATCAGGTCGGAAATACCCTGTACAGCTTGACGAAGAACGTTGTCCGCTTCGCGGAACGCTTCGAGCATCGGGGTTTTCTTGTCGACGATCTCGAGCAGTCGGTCGTTTGGAATCACGATCAACGTGTCGACTTTTTCTTTCAAACCTTCAATCCCCAGCTCTGCCTGAGAAGAACGTTTGCGTCCTTCAAAAGTAAATGGACGGGTCACGACACCTACGGTGAGCGCTCCACATTCTTTGGCAATTTCAGCAATGACAGGAGCCGCACCGGTTCCGGTTCCACCGCCCATACCTGCGGTCACAAACACCATATCCGCGCCTTTCAGCGTGTTGGCGATCAGTTCGCGAGATTCCTCTGCCGCCTTCTTGCCGACCTCAGGATTAGCCCCGGCGCCAAGGCCGCGGGTCAGCTTGTCGCCGATCTGCAGCTTGTGCTCGGATTTAGCCAGATGCAGCGCTTGGGCATCCGTGTTCACCGTAATGAACTCAACGCCTTGAACGCCATTTTCGATCATCCGGTTAACCGCGTTGCTGCCACCCCCGCCCACGCCAATCACTTTAATTTTTGCTAAAGTTTCCATTTCAAAATCAAATTCCAACATACTCTTCCAATCCCCCTCGTGTGTGCCTGGACGGCCCGTCCATCGTTAAGACGCTGTCACTATATAAATTCACTGAAAATATTCTTGATTCGCTCCACAAAACCCGTCTTGCGCGGATTCTCCGGGGAAGGGGCAGGTTTGCTCCGATTCGCCGGCTTCTTGGGACTGCTGGTTGTACTGGCTGCACTGCGTACCCGCAGGCCGCGAATGACATTATGCAATATCCCCACACCGCTTGTGAAACCCGGGTCCCTTACGCCGATATAATCGGGCACCGCTATGCGCACCGAGGCGGCAAGCTCCTGCTGGGCCACTTCAAGAAGTCCCGGCATGGAGACTGTTCCACCCGTAAGTATATAACCTCCAGGCAGCTCCGTATAACCAAGACGTTTGACCTCCTGGCGGATAAGCTGGAAGATCTCCTGCACACGCGGCTCGGCAATAGCAGCCAAATCTTCCTGCGTAAATTCCTTGTCCACATTGCTTCCGATCCGGGTCACCTTAAAGGTCACATCCGGAGCCGCCGCCTCAATCCATGCACAGCCGTATTTGAGCTTCACTTTCTCCGCTTGATCGGTCAACGTTCGAAGGCCATAGGCGATATCGTTGGTAATAAACTCGCCCCCGATCGGCAGTGTGGATGTTGCGGCAATTGTGCCGTTTTCAAAAACGGCAATGGTGGTAGCGCCTGCGCCGATATCAACCAGAACCGACCCCATTGTTTTCTCGTCTTTGGAAAGAGCCAATTGGCCGGCACCCAAGGAGAGAAGAACCAAATCCTTAATTTTGAGCCCCGCTTTCTCTACACAACGCAAGAGGTTATGTATTGCTGTCTTGGATCCGGTAATAATCGTCGCTTCCACTTCCAAGCGAACCCCGATCATTCCTCTCGGGTCCTGAATCCCTTCCAGGCCATCCACTACATACTGCTTGGCCACCACATCGATAATTTCGCGTTCCGGCGGAACAGCAATCACTTCGGACGCTTTCAGGACACGTTCGATATCTTCTTCACCGATTTCGCGATCCTCGTTTGAAACGGCCACAACTCCGTGGCTCGTCTGTAGTCCGATATGATTCCCGGAAATGCCAACATAAACTTCGGATATTTGAATACCCACCATACGTTCTGCATGATCTATAGCATTTTTGATAGACTGCACAGTTTGGTCAATATCGACAATCGCGCCCTTGCGAATGCCTTCCGAGTCGGCAGATCCAACTCCAATAATATTAAAGGTTCCGTTGCTTACTTCCCCGATAATAGCCCGAACTTTGGATGTACCGATGTCCAAACTAACAATGATGTCATTGTTGCTCAAGTCCTTGGCACCTCCTGTAATCAGTAATAATAGTTGTTTATGAGAACATATACTAAACTATAATATTCAACGCAACTAACCCGTTCCCTCTTTTTTCTACATTTTTTTTTACCGTAAAGAACATGCCAATTTCAACCAACTAAAGCGAATTGACGGCTCAAAGAGTAAAAAAGAGAGGCAGACTGGCAGATAGTCCATAAAATGTATTCTACCATTGATTTCTACTCGTGAGTAGTGCCATTTTCCCCGTCTTCAGCCTGGGATGGATCCACAAAAGGCACATAAGTATCAGCTTCCAGCATCGTAATCAGACCCGGCTGCTGTGTTTCGATAATATCATTTAAATATTCGGCCTTTTCCGGCAGCAGAGAGATGGTCGTCAGAACCTCGAAACCGGAGCGGGTGTACAGCTTGATCCGGTCCGCAAACGAAAGCGTCGGCGACGGCAAAATTTCCGAGAAATCGGAAGTCAGGTCGTCGGGCATTTTCCCAAGCGTTGAGCAAAGCTTCAAGAGATTCACCTGATCTTTCTCCCAGCCGGACAACATCGGCTTCTCCAGCGAAGTCCCCTGTTTAACCAGCACCTTGCTGCCGTTTGACAGATAAGCTGTCAGCTTTCCCTCCTTCGAAAGCTCGTAAGCCACCGGAGGATATTCCTTAACCGTAATCTCAACGGTGCCGGGGAACCGCTTGTCCACCGTTACGCTTTGAATCGAAGGGATTTTCGAGATGCGTTTGATGATCGTTCCCGCGCTTGTCCCAAAAAAGTTTTCTCCAATTTGAATTCCGCTTTGTTTAAGCAGTTCTTCATTGGTTGAATAGGTGCTCCCGCGGAATTGGATATCAGAGATCTTGCTTAGCGAAGAGCGGAAAAATAAAACACTGAGCAGCACGATAAACAAAACAATCAGCAGCGCCGCCACTTTTCTGCTCGTGTTCTTCTTCGGTTTAGGATTCTTTAAAACGGGAATATTGGATTTAGGCATAGTCATCTCCGAAAAAGCCTTTGATCCCCTCCTGACGGAGGGGATAACAAGAGGCGTATATTCAAGCCGGGTCCAGCTGCTTGAGCAGAGGCGTTTCACGATATACAACGGCGCCAAGCGACCGGAACATATCTTCAATCCGCTCATACCCGCGGTCGATGTGGTGAATCTGTTCGACCGTTGTTTTCCCCTGGGCTGCAAGACCCGCTATCACCAGCGCAGCGCCAGCCCTGAGATCCGTAGCCTCGACGGTTGCACCGTACAGACGAGGGACCCCCCGGATGATCGCCGAATGCAGATCCACGGTAATATCGGCTCCCATTCGCATCAGCTCGCTTACATGCTTAAACCGTCCTTCAAATACGGTTTCTTTGATGATGCTGGTTCCGTCCGCCAAAGAGAGCAGTACCATAATCTGAGACTGCAAATCCGTCGGAAATGCCGGATAAGGCGAAGTCACGATCCGGTCTACCGCTTTGGGGCGGGTCAATCCATTAACGCTAATTATATCATCGTAAGCCCTGATTTGGATACCGGCCCGGCGCAGCACATGCAATAGAGACACCAGATGAGACGGATTGCTGTTGCGGAGCGTCACGCTGCCCCGCGTGGCTGCCGCTGCAATCAGCGCAGTTCCGGCTACGATCCGGTCGGGAATGATTTCGTATTCGCAGGGCACCAGCTTCTTGACGCCCCGGATCGTAATCGTATCCGTTCCGGCCCCGATGATCGACGCCCCCATCGCATTCAGAAAATTCTGAAGGTCCTGAATTTCAGGCTCTCGCGCCGCATTGGTCAGCGTTGTCGTTCCTTCCGCCAGCACAGCGGCCATCATGATATTTTCAGTGGCTCCGACACTTGGAAAATCGAGATGGATATCCGTTCCTTTCAGTCTGGCTGCTGCACAGCGTATTTGGCTGCCGGTTTCCTCAATAACAGCCCCCAGCGCTTCCAGACCGCTTAGGTGCATATCAATTTTACGTTCTCCGATCGCGCATCCTCCAGGCTGGTAAATAAACACCTCTCCGAATCTGGCGAGCAGCGGCCCCATCAGGAAGATGGAAGAGCGCATCTGCTTCATCAAATCCTCAGGCACATGGGAAGAAACCGCTTTGGAGGAATCAATCATCACTTCATCGCCGTTTCTTGCTACCTCACAGCCAAGACGGGTTAAGATACCCAACATGACCTCAATATCCAGCAGGCGCGGAACATTGCGAAGACGTACTGTCCCATCGGCCAGCAGACTTGCCGCCATAATCGGCAAAGCCGCGTTCTTCGCTCCATGGATTCTTATGGTTCCTGAGAGGGGTTTCCCGCCTTCAATCACCAATTTGTCCAATGTATCACCTCCGAGTTTACCGCTCACCCACCACAAACACTTCAGGAACGAGTTCAACTCCGCTGCGGTCTGCAATCGTATTCCTGATGTGATTCATAAGGGTGAGAACGTCCTCCGCTGTCGCTTGCCCGGTGTTGACGATAAAATTGGCATGAACCCCGGAAATCTCGGCACCGCCTACCCGGGTTCCTTTTAAACCTGCCGATTCAATCAGCCTTGCGGCAAAATCGCCGGGAGGGTTTCTGAACACGCTGCCGGCGCACGGCATTTGAAGCGGCTGCGTATTCCTGCGCCGTTCCTTGAAGGCGGCCATGGAGGCTCTGATGGATTCCGGATTGCCTTCCTCCAGTTCGAATACGGCCCCGACAACCGCTCCTCTTCTGCGATGAAGGAAGGAGTGCCGGTATTGAAAGGCCATCTCCTCAGACCCGCAGGTTACCAATTCACCGTTCTCCAGTACAATTTCAGCAGACTTAAATACTCGCGACACATCAGACCCGTGAGCCCCGGCGTTCATATAAACGGCGCCGCCGACAGTTCCAGGAATACCGGAAGCAAATTCCAGTCCCGTTAGCCCCTTTTTGCCGGCCATTACGCTTAGACTGACAAACGAAGTGCCTCCTCCGGCCTCCACTTCCCTGCCCCGAAACTCGGCAAACTCAAAAGATGCACCAAGTTTGATCACAGCTCCGCGGATTCCTTTATCAGAGACAAGCAAATTCGAGCCCTTGCCGAGCAGCATCCAGGGAATCCGCTGCAGGTGCAGCAGCCGGATCAGCTTCTGAAGCTGCCCCTTGTGCTCAGGAATAATCAAGGCATCAGCAGGACCGCCGATCTTCCAGGTTGTATGTCTGGACATCGGTTCGTCCGTCAGGACAGCTCCAACCTCGTGTTCGGCTAACTGCGAAATCCATGGCTGCAAACGTAATCCCTCCTGTTGGCTTTGGCTGCCTTGCTCCGCAGCCATCCGGCGGCTTCAGGACGAGGCCGTCCGCCGCTCGTTCATATCGCTGGCTTCAGTCTCTTGGGGTGATTGTCACGATTATAGGGTATCTTATGAAAACCTCTTACAGAGTGTGACAAATGCCCGGATCACTACCCGCTCAGCGATTCAGCAGTTCAGCAGTTCAGCCGTTCAGCCATTGCCACCGGCCAAACGGCGAAGCATTTCAACAATGACATGAGCCGAGTCGGGCTTGCCCCGCTTCCGTGCCGCTTCCGCCATTGCTTGTCTGGCCGGTTCATCCTTCATCAGGCGCTGGATCTCCTGAAATAACGTTTGACCGGACAGATTTGTTTCCAAAATAACCGATGCCGCTCCGGCCGCTTCCAGGTTGCGTGCATTTTTCTCCTGGTGATTATTGGTTACATTGGGCGAAGGAATCAGGATCGAAGGGATGCCAAGCGATGTTACCTCAGCTAGAAACGAAGCGCCCGAACGACCGGCGATCACCTTCGTGACCGCGAGCACCTCAGGCATATTGTGTATGTAAGGCAGCACATGAAGCCGTGAAGGCATTCTGCCCGCTTTTTTCCGAATCTCCTTAACGGTTGCCTCATAATAGCTTTCTCCGGTTACATAAACAAAATGGACATTAGGCAGCTTCTCGGTTAAAGCAGCCATATCAATCATGGCTTCATTGATCGCTTT
Source organism: Paenibacillus yonginensis (assembly GCF_001685395.1). Lineage (NCBI taxonomy): Bacteria > Bacillati > Bacillota > Bacilli > Caryophanales > Paenibacillaceae > Paenibacillus > Paenibacillus yonginensis. The sequence continues at coordinate 2,443,226 of NZ_CP014167.1, forward strand.
AGCGCCTCTGCTGCCACCCGCTACCAGCACGATGTCGCTGCCGGAAGGAAGTCCAAGAGAAGCGTAACCACGCTCCTTGTCCGCTTTAAACACAGTTGTGGCCCGGGGATTGCCGGTGTATTCCACCGCTTTGGCTCCCGGGAAGGCCTGCTCGGTTCCTTCAAAACTTACCGCTACTGCGTTCACATATTTGCTCAAAAATTTGTTGGTCAACCCGGGAACCGCATTCTGCTCATGAATAACCGACGGAATGCCAAGCTTCGCGGCGGCATAAACGACCGGACCACACACATATCCGCCCGTACCGATCACCACGTCCGGCTTGAATTCCTTAAGCAGACGTTTGGAGGTGCGGACCCCTTTTAGAAAGCGCATAACCGTCTTGACATTGTCGAAGGACAGCTTGCGGCGGAAGCCCGTAATCTCTATGGCCTCAAACCGGATGTTTTCTTGTGGAACCAGCTTGCTTTCAAGCCCCTTGGTCCCGCCGATATACAGGAATTCCGTTCCCGGAACTTCTTCGCTGAATTGCTTCGCTACGGCCAGCGCCGGATATATGTGTCCGCCCGTGCCGCCGCCTGTGAGCACAATTCGCATAAAATCACCTCGCGTGCCGGGATAGATTCAGCAGGATGCCGAGTGCCGTCAGCATCAGCGTCAGCGATGAACCGCCGTAGCTGATGAGCGGGAGCGTAATGCCCGTCACCGGCATCAGCCCAATAACTACCCCGATATTAATAATTACTTGTATGGCTACCATGCCCACAATGCCGACGGCCAAAAAGCTGCCGAATTTGTCTTCAATCGTCATCGCTACCCGCATGCCTCTCCAGACAAGGATGAGGAACAGGAGCAGCACCAGCGTACCGCCTATGAACCCTAGTTCTTCAGACAAAATCGAGAAAATAAAATCCGTCTGCGGCTCGGGGACATAGCTGAACTTCTGCCGGCTCATGCCAAGTCCCAGACCGGCCAGTCCCCCCGGTCCGATCGCATAAAGCGACTGGATAATCTGATAACCCGCGCCAAGCGGGTCAGACCATGGATCAAGGAAAGCCGTAATCCTCTGCAGCCGGTACGGCGCAGCGAGAACCAATCCCACGAACCCGGCTACCCCCAGCATGGCTAGTCCGGTCAAATGCTGAAACCGTGCGCCCGCCGTGAAAATAATCAGCATGGCCGCCCCCATCATGACCGTGCCTGTGCCCAAATCGGGCTGCAGCATGATCAGGCCAAAGGCCAGTCCGCTCACGCCGAGCGGCGGCAGCAAACCTTTTACAAAGCGGGTGATATCATAGGTGTCCTTGCTGAGCCAATACGACAGGAACAAAATCATCCCCAGCTTCATAAATTCCGACGGCTGGATTCCGAACGAACTAATGCCAAGCCAGCTTCTAGCCCCGCCCCGGACCGCACCGATGCCGGGAATCAGCACGATGACCAGCAGACCGAAGCAGACCAGCAGACCCAGCTTGGCGTATTTCCGCAGCCGCCGATAGTCGAAGTTCATCATAAAGAACATAGCAATCAAACCAAGAAATGCAAACAAGAGCTGTCTCTTCAAGAAATAAAAAGAGTCTCCATGATCATGGAACCCCAGCACGGACCCTGCGCTGTATACCATGACCATTCCAATCGCCAGCAGGCTTATGATGCTGATCAGAAGCCAAATATCCGGCGCACGGCGCAACTTGCTCATAAGCGGAAGCCACCTCATATGCAGAAGTAGGGGCTTGTCAGATACCCCCCTACTTAAAGGTTATGCACCGCCTCTTTAAAAATGCGTCCACGCTCTTCATAGGAAGCAAACATGTCCCAGCTCGCGCAGGCGGGAGATAATAGAACCACATCTCCTTTGTTTGCCAGCCCTTCGGCTTCCCGGATCGCGCGGCGCAGCGTATCGGCGGCGTCCTCCTCATTATCGACGGCGATTACCGAGGATATCCCCGCCAGTTTGGCGACCTGTGCGATTTTATCTTTCGTCTGGCCCAGAGCCACTACGGCCTTCACTTTTTTATCCTGCAGGGAGGGCAGGAGATCCATATAATCGGAACCGCGGTCCAGCCCGCCCGCAATCAATACAATCGGTGCGCTGAGTGCGCCGATCGCCATGGCAGTTGCTTTGGAATTGGTAGCTTTGGAGTTGTTGTAATAGACTACCCCGTTCTTTTCCTCTACGAACTCCAGCCGGTGTTCTACGCCGCGGAAGCTGCGCAGCGGCTCCGCCAGCTTAGCAGGCTCAGCCCCGGCAGCAATCGCGCAGGCTGCAGCAGCCAGCGCGTTCTCCACGTTGAAACGGCCTGGAAGGCCAATTTCCGAAGTATGCACCAGCATGACCGTTTCCCCATTAGGTTTACGGTAAATGACTTGCCGGTCCAGGCTGTCATCTTCTTTATCGGCATAAGGAGGTTCGACGTAAATACCGCCTTGAGGCAGCCGCTCCGTCATGGAGAACGGCAGCAGCTGTGCTTGGATATAAGGCACAAGCTCACGGCAGACCGGGTCATCCCAATTCAGGATCGCCGTATCGGCATCCTGCTGATTGGCGAACAGCTTGGCTTTGGAGGCAACATAATCCTCCATCGTTTTGTGATAATCCAGATGGGTCTCCACAACATTAAGCAGACAAGCGACCCGCGGGCGGAAAGCCTGCGTGCCTTTCAGCTGGAAGCTGCTGAGCTCAACGACCATATAGTCGTCCGGCGTTGCCTTCAGCGAAGCTTCGGTCAGCGGAATGCCGATATTGCCGGCGACAATAGGAGATAATCCGGCCGCTTCGAGCATTTTCCCCGTCCAGGTGGTCGTGGTCGTCTTACCGTTGGAGCCGGTGATTCCAATCATCGGCGCCTTGCACAGCCAATATGCAACCTCTACCTCGGTTACAACCTCAATTCCCAGATCGAGAGCCGTCTGAACAGGAGGTGCCGTATAAGGGATGCCCGGGTTTTTAATAACCAAAGAAGTCCCCTTGTGAATCAGCCCGTCCGGATGACCGCCGCAAACAACAGAAATTCCCAAAGCCTCCAATTCGGATGCTTCGGGACATTCGGACCTGTCTTTCTTATCGTTAACGATAACGTTAGCTCCAAGCTTAAACATAACTTTCGCTACTTCGACTCCGCTTCTTGCCAGCCCCAGAACAACGACATCTTGTCCACGGTAATGTTCAGGATGATTCATAACTTACAACCCCTTATTGAGATAAAGTCCGATACCGGCCAGCACCAGGCCAACCGCCCAGAAGGTGACGACCACCCGCCATTCCGACCAGCCGGACAGCTCAAAGTGATGGTGGATCGGGCTCATTTTGAAGATCCGTTTGCCGCGAAGCTTAAAGGAACCTACCTGCAGCACCACGGACAGCATTTCAATTACAAAAATACCGCCGATCACGAGGAACAACAACTCGCTTTTGGTGACAATCGCAATCGCCGCAATCGCTCCTCCGATGCCGAGAGAGCCTGTATCGCCCATAAAGACTTTGGCCGGATGCGCATTAAAGACCAGGAAGCCCAGCACAGCGCCAATCATCGCGGCCGCACATACGGCGGCAGGCAGCGAAGTCGCCTGAATGGCTACGACAGCGAAAGCGCCGAAAGCAATTGCGCTCACGCCCGACAGCAGCCCGTCAAGACCGTCCGTAAAGTTCACCGCGTTGCTGATGGCGAGCATCATAATCACAATAAACGGATAATAAAACCAGCCAGTCCAGTCGAAGGAATAATGCGTGCCCGGAATGCCGATAGCTGTGCTGTGGCCATTGCGGATAAGCAGAATGCAAATAATAACGGCAAACAGAAGCTGGCCGAACAGCTTTTGCTTCGCCGTCAAACCTAGCGACCGTTTAAATACGATCTTGATATAGTCGTCCAGAAAGCCGACCAGCCCGAAGCCGAGTGAAGCGATGAGCAGCACATAAAAGTCGGTATCCATTTTATTCGTAAATTTCAAGAAAGCAATAGTAAAAGCCACCATAATAATGATGCCGCCCATCGTTGGGGTTCCGGCTTTCTTCAAATGGCTTTGCGGGCCTTCGCCCCGGATCTGCTGCCCGAACTTCAGGCGGCGCAGCAAAGGAATGAACAGCGGTGCAGCAATCACGGCGAGAATAAAGGAAACGCCGATCGTTAAAAGTATAAGTTGAAAATCCATAATGGCTCCCCTTTCGCTATGATTGTTTTCCTGTAAAATGTTGAACGGCCTGAGCGACCTCTTCAAGCCGATTGCCTCTTGAAGCCTTAATCAGCACCACATCATCCGGCCGGATGACAGCCTCAAGCGCCTCAATCAGCTTCGTCTTGTCAACAAAGGCTTGCACCGCCCCTGCCGGCAGCTGCTCGGCAGCTCCCTCTGCGATAAACGCGCCCAGCGGTCCATAGGCAAATACCAGGTCCGCTTTATCCGGCGTAACAAACAGCCCCACATCCTTATGCATGCGCTCCGCATCCGCGCCAAGCTCGAGCATATCGCCAAGCACGGCAATTCTGCGGCTGTATCCGTTCATGGAGGCCAGCACCTCCAGCGCCGCCCGCACCGAGGTTGGACTCGCATTATAAGCATCATTCAGAATGGTAACGCCGCTCGTCCCCTTCAACAGCTCAATCCGCATGCCGGTCAGCTTCGTTTGTTCAAGCCCTTTGCGAATATTCTCCGCGCTTACTTCGTAATGAGCTGCTACGGCCATCGCCGCTAGTGCATTAGCCACATTATGTTTGCCAAGCAGCGGAAGCGTGTAGGCAGTCTGCGGATAATAACGGCTTGCCGTAAAGGTCGTTCCGGCCTCCAGGAACATCATGCCGGTCGGATAAAGATCATTGTTCTCGCTTAAACCGAAGGTCACGGTTTGAAGCCCTTCAGGTTTGACGGTTCCCGGTTCGCCCAGAACCTGAGGAATCAGCGGCTCATCGCCGTTGTAAACAAACAAGCCGTTCGGCTTCATCCCCGCCAAAATTTCCAGCTTCGCGCGGGCTATCTCTTCTCGCGAGCCCAAATGCTCCAGGTGGGACTCGCCGATGTTCGTCACGATCGCCGTCTCCGGACGGGCAATGGAGGAGAGCAGCTCGATTTCGCGGCGGGCGCTCATCCCCATTTCCAGCACGGCCATTTCCGTATCCTCTGGCATGGAGAGGATCGTAAGCGGCAAGCCGATATGGTTATTATAATTGCCCTGCGTCTTATGCACTTTATAAGTCGTAGACAGAAGGGACGTTACAATATCTTTGGTTGTAGTTTTGCCGTTGCTGCCTGTAATGCCGATGACACGGGCTCCGCATTGTTCCAGGTACGCTTTAGCGAGCTGCTGAAGCGCAGATAACGTATCTTCAACCAGAATAACCGGGCCTTCTGCCGGATAATCGTTACGGCTGCGGGACCAGAGCACAGCTCCGGCGCCCTGCCGAAGGCTCTCGGCTGCAAAATGATGCCCGTCAAAGTTCTCCCCGGTCAACGGGACAAACAAAACGTTCTCGGATAATTTACGCGAGTCCGTCGTAACACCTTGAATGCGGGCATCCGCCCCGTTCTCCCGGCCGGCCGGCATTATTAATTGTCCGCCGCACATGGCGGCAATTTCTTGTAAAGTTCTTGTTATCACTTTGTCAAACCCCTTATAGCTTCTTTGGCAACGATACGATCGTCGAAATCATGAACCTGGCCGCCGATAAGTTGGTAGGTTTCATGGCCTTTTCCCGCAATCAATACTACATCTCCGGGGCTTGCCATTTCAATAGCTTTGTGAATGGCTTCACGCCGGTCTTCGATCAGCTCATATTGCGTTGTGGCCGTTTGAGGGTCTTTAAGCCCCGCTTCAATGTCCATCAGAATCTGCTGCGGATTCTCCGTCCGCGGATTATCGGAGGTTACGACCACATAGTTGCTGTATTTCGCGGCAATTCCGCCCATAAGCGGACGTTTTGTCTTGTCTCGGTCGCCGCCGCAGCCAAACACGGTGATGATCCTGCCTTCCGCAAAATCCTTGATCGTCTTGAGCACGTTCTCCAGTCCATCCGGCGTATGGGCATAATCTACGATAACCGCATAGGGCTGGCCTTCAACCACCGCCTCTACCCTGCCGTCAACCCCCTTGACCGTTTCGAGGCTTGCCTTGATCGTCTCCAGCGGTATTCCCTCGAGCAAGGCGGCCGTGATTGCCGCAAGCGCATTATAGACGTTAAATTTCCCTACCATCTGCAGGGTAATATCCGCTGCTCCGGCGAAGGACTGAACATGGAACTCCGTGCCACGCGCTGTTACCTTGATTTGAAAAGCCTGCACATCGGCCTTCTTTTCCACTCCGTATGTAAGAACTTCTGCGGCTGTCTGTTTGGCAAAATAAGCGGACGCTTCATCATCCGCATTCAAGACGGCATATTTGCGGTCCGCCTCCTGTTCGGCATAACCGTTGCCCAGCCGGGAGAAAAACAGCCCCTTGGCTGCCCGGTAGTCCTCCATCGTCTTGTGGTAGTCCAAATGGTCCTGAGTCAAATTAGTGAAAATCGCCGTACGGAATTCGGTTCCCTTTACACGGCCCTGCTCCAACGCATGGGAAGAGACCTCCATGACGCAATAATCGGTTTTGCTCTCCACCATTTCGTGCAGGTAACTTTGCAGATCAAGAGCCTCCGGCGTCGTTCCGGACATCGGATAAGCCTCGCCGTTCACCTTGCGCTGAATCGTGCCGATCAGGCCCGTCTTTTTGCCGGCATGCTCCAGAATGCTGTCGAGAAGATACGTCGTCGTGGTCTTCCCGTTGGTGCCTGTGATGCCAATAACCTTTAATTTCCGGCTTGGAAAATGAAAATACACATTGGCCAGCACGGCCATGGCCAGACGGGCATCCTTCACCAGCAGCTGCGGCAGCCGGCTGCCCGGCAAATGCCGCTCGACAACAAGCGCCGCTGCTCCCTTAGCTTCTGCCTGGGCGGCAAAGTCATGTCCATCCACGGTGTGTCCCGGCAAACAAATAAACAGATCCCCGGAAACAACTTTCCGGGAATCAATCTGAATATTTTGGCAGGAGGAGCTCCCGTCACCGATAATTACCGAACCGGCCAGACAGGCCGCAAGATCTTTTAGCTGCATTGTATACCCCTCCATGTTCCTGATTACTAGTAGTATAGTCATCTTTGCGGCGTTTAACTGCCGCTTTTGTTGTTCTTCTCCTGCTCTTCTACTGCAGAATCGGCTTCTTTCTCGCTGCCCATATAAATCCGGATGGTAGAACCCTTTTGCACGCGCGCTCCGGCCTTAGGAGCCTGACTGATCACGTAGTTGCCGGAACCGGATCTCGCCAGCATAAAGTTCGAATTCATATCCTCGTATATATCTTCAACCGATTGCCCCACCAAATCCGGCACCGTAACGGTTGGCGTTTCTCCGTATTTGTATTTCTTGCTGAGCTGATCGGTTCTAGGTTTGACGCCCATATATTCGAGGGAACTTTTCAAAATGTTTTTGACGATCGGCGCCGCGACCACGCCCCCGAACTGAATGCCTTGCGGATTATCCACAGCAGTGTAAACGATAATTTGCGGGTCGTCTGCCGGTGCGAAGCCGATAAACGATACAATATGTTCGTTCGCCGAATAACGTCCGTTCACGACCTTCTGCGCTGTCCCCGTTTTGCCGCCTACCCGGTATCCGTCAATAAAGGCGTTGCCTCCGGTACCGTTAGCTACGACGCTTTCGAGCGCTGATCGGATCTGGGCGGAGGTCCCTTCGGAAATGACCCTGCGCACCAGCTCAGGCTGCTCCTCCTGCACCGTTTGGCCGGTATCCGGATTAATCCAGGCCTTCGCAACATGCGGCTTATACAAATTGCCGCCGTTAATAGCCGCCGATACGGCCGCCACCTGCTGGATCGGGGTTACGGAGACGCCTTGGCCAAAAGCTGTTGTGGCCAGTTCGACCGGCCCGACCTGTGAAGGCTTGAACAATATGCCGTTCTCTTCACCGCCAAGGTCAATACCCGTTTTGCTGCCGAAGCCGAAGTCCTTAATATACTTGAAAAGCGTGTCTTTGCCAAGTTTCTGACCGAGTGCAACAAACCCCGGGTTGCAGGAATTCTCCACCACCTGCAGGAAGGTTTGGCTGCCGTGCCCGCCTTTTTTCCAGCAGCGAAGCGTTGCTCCTCCAACCTTGACATACCCGGGATCAAAGAAACGATCGTTCAGCAGATCGACCTTCTTCTCCTCCAAAGCCGCGGCCAGCGTGATAATTTTGAATGTGGAGCCCGGCTCGTAGGTCATCCAGATCGGCAGGTTCCGGTTGTAGACCTCCGAAGAATAGTCCTGATAGGATCCAGGTTCATACCCCGGCCTGGAGGCCATGCCGAGAATTTCCCCGTTCTTCGGATTCATCGCAATCGACCAGGCACCGTCGGCATTCAAATCGGTCATGGCCTTATCCAGCTCGCGCTCCATAATGCTTTGGATCGATTTGTCGATTGTAAGCTGCAGCGTCAAGCCGTCTTTCGGCTCTGCATATTTTTCGTCCGAGCCAGGCATCAGTCTGCCCGCCGCATCCGACAGAAACGAGATGCTGCCGGGAATGCCGTTCAGCTGAGAATCATATTTCTTCTCGACACCGGTTAACCCCTGATTGTCGATCCCCGTAAACCCGAGGATATGAGCCGCAAGTCCACCATAAGGATAATACCTTTTGTTGTCTTCGGCAACAACAATGCCCGGCAGCGCCAAATCACGAATTTGCTGCGCCTTCTCCATCGTAATTTTGCGTCCGCCGGGCTTGAGGTACACAGAGGATTGCTTTTTGGAAATCAGCTTAAGCACCTGCTCCTCCGTCATATCCAGGAGAGGGGCCAGCTTGCGGGCCGTGCCCGGCTTGTCTTTAATTTGAACCGGAATAGCCAAAATAGTCGGAGTGGTTATGTTGTAAGCAAGGGCCGTGCCATTGCGGTCCGTAATCTCTCCACGTTTGGGCGCAAAGAGGATGTTCCTCCGCCAATTGTCCTCCGCTTTGGCCGACAGCTCTTCACCTTTGACGAGCTGAACATACCCCAGCCTGACGATCAGCGCCGCAAACATAAAACATAAAATCAGCAGCAGCCATAACAAACGTTTGCGGATGGTTAAACCGGAAATCTTCATCATTACGCTTCCCCTTTCTTCCCTGAACACCGGGTGCTAAAGGCAGCTTTGGGGAACACGCCGGCATTGCGGCTTGTCAGCTGCCATATAGTACCATGCTTATTCAGAGCTTCGGGGGGTTAGAACAAGCTATCCTGGAGGCTCGCCGTCCTGAATGGTCTCCAATGCTTTTCCGCCATCCGGATCGGAATTGTCGCCGGACGAAGTGTCTAGTGTCGTTGACGGAGGAGCCAGCTTCAAATGCACTTTTCTTGTTCCGTCTTTGTTTGCGGTCACGGATTGCCCGGTTACATATCCTTCTCCTTCAGCCGTCACGGAAATCCCCATCAGCGACAGCACCTCCACGGCATCCCTGAGCGATTCACCTGTCAGATCCGGAACCGCCATCGTCTTGCTCTCCTCCGTCAGCAGGTAAACCACCTGCCCCGCCTCCATGGGCGTCCCTTCTTTCGGGAACTGGGAAATGACCTTGCTGCCTTTGCCGAGCGTCTCATACGCGATGCCGCTGTTGATCAGCTGGCTTGTAGCTTCCTTCAGCGTTTTCCCCTTCAAAGTAGGGGCTTTTGCTGAAGCGGCCGCTTTTGTATTTGGCTGTTCGGTAGTTGCAGTCGATTTAGGCACGCCCATATAAGGCAGCGCTTTGCTGACAATATCCTTGAAGACTGGAGCAGCTGCGGTACTGCCTCCCAGCTCCGAGTTCTGCGGCTGGTCAATGACAACCAGCACAACAATTTTGGGATCATTTACCGGGGCATACCCAATGAAGGATACAACGGATTTGGAGTAATCGTATTCGCCATTCACAACCTTGACAGCTGTGCCCGTCTTGCCGGCTACCCGATATCCGTCAATATAAGCATGACGGCCGGTACCAATTTTTTGGTCGGATACGACCTGTTCCAGATAGCTGCCTACCTCTTTGGCTTTATCCGGATCAATAACCTGCCGCACGAGCTTCGGTTTGGTTTCAGTCGTTTTTCCGGTGTTCGGATCGGTTATGGATTTGATGATATGCGGTTCAAGCAGCTTTCCGCCATTGGCCACCGCGGACACCGCGGCAACCTGCTGAATTGGCGTGACGAGCAGCTGTCCGTGTCCATAGGAAGCGGCAGCATAGTCGGCGGGGTACTGCATGTTTACCGTACCTTTAAGCTCACCCGGAAGCTCGATCCCCGTCTTCTGGCCGAAGCCGAATTTTTCAATGTAGTCCTTCAGCTTCTCAGGACCCAGCTTCTCATACCCCAGCTTGACGAAAGCTACGTTACTTGAACGTTTGACACCTTCCAAGAAGCTGATGGTTCCCCAGCCGGACCGGTTGATATCGTGAATCGTACGGCCCGGTACCCGGATGCTGCCGGACTGGTAGGTTTCATTCGGATTAAACAGCCCTTCCTGCACCGCTCCGGCCAGCGTTACGATTTTGAAGGTGGAGCCCGGTTCATAAACCGACGTCAAAGCATGGTTGGTGAAATTCTGCGGGTTATAATCCTCCCAATAAGTATTGGGATTAAAGGTTGGCATATTCGCCATGCCCAATATATCCATCGTCTTCGGATCGGCCGCAATCACCGTCATACTGATCGGCTTCAGATCGTCGTAGGCTTTCTTCATGGCCGTTTCGATATAATATTGAATCGTAGTATCGATGGTTAATTTGATATCGTCGCCATTTTTGACCGGCGTGTACATCTTGTCTGCTTTGGGCACTTCTATGCCCTTTGGATCGGCTTCGTACTGCAGCTCTCCGTCTTGCCCCTCGAGCTGTTTATTATAATATGCCTCCAGACCGGACACCGGTTCGCCTTCCCGGTTCATATAACCGAGGATGTGTGCAGCCAGCGACTGCTGGGGATAATACCGTTTGGTTTCATTGACAAAAGAGATTCCCGAATCGGCGATATGGTGCTCTTCCTTGAGTTTCTTTTGCAGGGCCTCGACCTTGTTCTTGATATCCAGATCGACTTTCCAGCCCTCAAGGCGCACTTCGCGCTGGGCATATAAATTGCCATCCTTGTCCTTGGCATTGACAAGCTCCAGGAGCTCATTCTCCGGTTTGCCCAAAATCGAATGCAAGCCTTCAACTACCTCAGCCTGGATTTTATATTTGTCGATGATCCGGGGGTTAACCGCAACTGTATAAGCGGGAATATCGACGGCCAGCGTGTCACCATTCCGGTCTGTAATCGTTCCGCGGGCCGCTTTAATGACTTCCTTTTTGGACCACTGCTTCTCTGCATAATCCTGCCAGAATCCAGCGTTGACTACCTGGATCCAGAACACCCGCGTCATCAAGACAAGAAAAAAGAGGGTGGTTAGTCCCCCTATAAGCAGCGTCCGCATCTTTATTCTTCTGGTCATGCGCTCAACCTTCCTTGCATTTATTTCTTGGCCGTAGCAGGCAGATCTTCCGATGTGTCATCCGTAACCGTACCGTCTGTTCCATTGATTCTGATTCCGTCGGTCTCTGGGACCACGAAACCGAGCTCATCCTGCGCTCTTTGCGGAACCAGGTCCAGCAGCTTCTGCTTCTGTACCTCAGCTTCCGTAATTTGGGTGTTATAGGTCTTGATGTTATTCTCTGAGCTGTGTACCTGCATTTTCAATTCGTAAAGATAAGCGTTTCTCCAGATCAAAACACCTGCAATGCCAACCACACAGGCAATGGTGATCAAATAAAGCAGCTTTTCCCGCATCGGCAGATGCGATTTGCGGGTCACAACCTTTGTAGTTTCCCTATATTTGGGCGCTCCGTGTACTCTTTCAGCTGTTTTCTCTTGAACTGCAAGGTTGCCCCGCATATAAGCCATATTTATAACCCTCCACAACTTGCTGATTTATGCTCTTTCGCATGCAAGTATTTTTATAGTTTCTCCGCGACTCGCAATTTGGCCGAACGGGCACGCGGGTTTTGCTCCAATTCTTCCGCAGAAGGCACGATCGGCTTTCTGTTAATCAATTTCAACGTGCCGTTCTCGCTGGCTCCGCAAGCGCACATCGGCAGGTCTGGTGGACAGACGCATTTGCTGACATAGCCTGCAAAGATTTGCTTGCACAGCCTGTCCTCCAAGGAATGGAAGGTGATCACGGAGACTCTCCCGCCGGGAGCCAGACAGCGCACCGCCTGATGCAAGCTGTCCTCAAAGGCGCCTAACTCGTCATTAACGGCAATGCGAAGCGCCTGAAAGCTCCGTTTGGCAGGATGTCCGCCCGTCCGTCTTGCCGCAGCCGGTATGCCCGCCTTAATCAGCTCGACCAGCTGTCCGGTTGTTTCAACCGGCGTTTCCTGCCGGGCTTCTACAATGACCTTGGCAATCCGTCTGGAGAATTTCTCCTCCCCATATTGGAACAGGATTCTGGCGATCTCTTTCTCCGGCCATTCGTTCACGATATTCCGTGCCGTCAGGTCCGTGGAACGGTCCATCCGCATATCGAGCGGGGCATCCGAATTGTAGCTGAAACCTCTTTCCCCTTCATCAAACTGGGGAGAAGATACGCCCAGATCATACAAAATGCCGTCTACCTGCGGATATCCATCCACTTGCGGAACTTCGGGCAGAGTCCTGAGCTGTTCCTCGAGATGGCGGAAATTGCTTTTGACCAGAATCAGCCTGTCCGCATACGCTTGCAGTCTTTCTTTGGCATTATCATGAGCCCAATCGTCCTGATCAAAAGCAATAAGCCGCCCTTTTGGCCCAAGTTTGGATAAAATAACCGAGCTGTGGCCGCCGCCTCCAAGCGTACAGTCCACATAAATGCCGTCCGGCTTAATATGCAGCCCTTCTGTCGCTTCTTCTTTAAGCACTGTGATGTGATGGAACAAAGCTGCAAACCTCCAAATTCAATCCGATTCGACTTCAATCTACAAAGACGTTTATCGGTATTTACAAATCAAAATTAAAATCGACAAGTTTCTCAGCAATTTCGTTAAAGGTGTCCTCCGATTGATCGAAATACTGATTCCAGGTTTCCCTATTCCAGATTTCTACCCGGTTGGATACGCCAAGCACGACACATTCCTTCTCCAGCTTCGCATAATCTCTTAAATTGGCCGGTAAATTTACCCTTCCCTGTTTATCCCATTCGCATTCCGTTGCCCCGGAGAAAAAAAAGCGGGTAAACGCCCGCGCATCGGACTTCATCAGCGGAAGCGCCTTAAGCTTAGTCTCGAGCACTTCCCATTCCGACAAGGGGTAAACAAACAAGCAGTGGTCCAAACCCCGGGTGACAACAAAAGTGGTTCCTAAAGAGTCGCGGAATTTAGCCGGGATCGTAATCCGGCCTTTGTCATCAATGCTATGCTGGAATTCCCCCATAAACATCGGACTACCCACTCCTTAACCTCTTTGCCCCACTTTAACCCACTTTTCACCACTCATGAAATATTACTATTCTGCACCCTTTTTGTTTTTCCTGCTAAATCGTTTAAAAAAGTTTGTGGTAATTTCATACAAATAACAAAAAAAATCCTCCCCCCTGATTATGCAGGGAGAGGATTCCTTCACCTTACACGCACTTGTTTTTCATGCAGATGGCTGGGGGAGATCCCCCGCTTAAGCCTGCCAGCTTTCCAAATACTTTCGTTGCTCGTCACTTAAGGTATCAATCGCAATATCCAGGCTTTCCAGCTTGTATCTGGCTACCTGCTCATCGATTTCATAAGGAACGTTAATCACCGTTTTGCCCATTTCCTTGTAGTGATCATTGACATATTTCAAACCAAGCGCCTGCAGCGCAAAGGTGGTGTCCATGATTTCCGCCGGATGTCCGTCAGCTGCCGCCAAATTAACCAGTCTGCCTTCGCCCAGCGCGTAAATTTTGCGGCCGTCCTTGAGCCGGTATTCCTCGATATTTTTCCGCACGGTCCGAATCGATTCGCTTCTGGCTTCCAGATCCGGTTTGCTGAATTCCACGTCAAAGTGTCCTGCATTGGACAGGATTGCTCCGTCTTTCATTACGTCATAATGCTCGCCATTAATCACATATTTGTTGCCGGTAACGGTGATGAAGAAATCGCCCAGCTTGGCCGCTTCGACCATCGGCATTACGCGGAAGCCGTCCATATGCGCCTCAACCGCTTTAATCGCATCCACTTCCGTAACAATTACGTTGGCTCCCAAACCTTTGGCGCGCATCGCCACCCCTTTGCCGCACCAGCCATAACCTACAACTACCACGGTTTTGCCGGCAACAACCAGATTGGTCGTGCGGATAATGCCGTCCCAGGCCGACTGCCCTGTGCCGTAACGATTATCGAACAAATATTTGCAATAAGCATCGTTGACGGCCACCATCGGGAATTTGAGCAGGTTCTGCTTGTCCAGTGCCTTCAAGCGGATAATGCCGGTTGTTGTCTCCTCCGCCCCGCCGCGGATATTCTCGCCAAGCTCGGGACATTCGGACTGCAGCAGCGTAACAAGATCCCCGCCATCGTCGATAATCAGATCCGGTTTGGATTCAAGCGATTTGCGAACCAGCTGCTTATATTCGGCAGGGTCCGGGTTGTATTTGGCAAACACCGTAACTCCGTCTTCAACAAGCGCCGCACATACATCATCCTGCGTAGACAGCGGATTGCTGCCGGTAATCGTTACTTCCGCTCCTCCGGCCTGAACTACTTTGGCCAAATAAGCCGTTTTGGCTTCCAGATGCAGACAGATGGTAACTTTAAGCCCCTTAAAGGGCTTCTCAGCTTCAAACTGCTTGCGGATCCGGCTGAGCACCGGCATATGAGCTTCCACCCAATCAATCTTGAGATGCCCCTGCGGAGCCAAAGCGAGATCAGCGACAATGCTGTTCTCCCGTGCATTTGCTGCCATACCTGCAGCCTCCTTCAATCTTCTTAGAGTAAAATCAACTTGTGACACGCGTTCGTTTCATAAGGAATTTCCATCAATTGCTCCATAAAATCCGTACCGTAACGGTTCAAATAATAGAAAATATTGTACACCCGTTCCTGAAGTTTATCCTGCGGCATTAATGATAAATAAATCCGGTCCCAATGCCGGAGTGTTGCTTCGTTTGCCGTAGCCAAAGCGTCTTTGGCTTTGCCCTGCAGATAATCCATCTGCGCCAGGATCCGCTCTTTATTGGTGCCTCCCAGCCTGACCAGACCTTTCTCAATAGTCCCCAGCTGTTCAATAAGCGGATCATATAAACGGGTGAAGGCTTCTTTCACTTCGGCAAAACGTTCATCAACATGAACGTTGTCCTGCTGATTCAGCCAGGCGGATTTTCTCTGCTGAAAATGGTCTCTGACCTCTTCAAAGGTCAATCCATATTGATCCATATATTTCTGCAGCGTTCCATCCACTACAGTAAATGACATGCGTGGCAGCAACAAAGGCATTTGCAGGTTCAAGACGCCAAAAGCTTTCTTGAGAAGCGCCCAATAAGCAATCTCGCCATCGCCGAGCACAAAACCAAGCACAGGCAGCAGCGCATCCTGCATTAAAGGCCGGGTTAATACATTGTTGCTGAAACGTTCCGGGTGCTGCTCAATCTGCTCCAACAATTGCTCACGAGTAAAAGAAACCCGCCCGCTCCGGTCCTGATACCGGTCGCCGCTGCGGAACAACAGAAGCCTCTTCTGATCCTGAAGATAAAAAAGATTGGCCCCGTCCTCGGCGACCTCAGCCTGTTCCTCCAGCCCCATTTCACGGATTTGACGGGCAGCTTCAATATAGGAAGCGGTCAAGGCATCGCCTTCCCGGATAATAGAAGCGAACATATCTTTCTCCAGCTTTCTCAGCTCGGGATCGGCTGAATCAAGCAGGACAAGGCCATAGGCTCCAAACAGCTTCCCAAGCAGCCTGGCAAAGCTCAAAGACAGCGTCTCCGCGGCGGATTCCCGCAAATCAGCCAGCAGCTGAGGTTTAAACTCCGTATCCGGCAGCAGTTCGTTTAACTCCTCAATCACTCTGGACCATTCGGAGGCCTTAACGGTTGTATAGCTGACCGGAGTACGCAGATCATCATCACGGTGCATCCGGATTCGGGTGACTTTTAATTCCGTAGACAGGACGTATGTATGGTTGGATTCATCCCAGTCATGATCCTCCCCGGCAATCCAAAAGACAGGCACTACCGGACGGCCAAGTTCGGCTTCGGCTTTTCTTGCCGCTTTGATAATCGTGGCCGCTTTATAAATCACAAGCATCGGACCCGTGAACAAACCGGATTGCTGCCCGCCCACGATCACAGCTGTCCCCTTCTGCTCCAGCCGGTTCAGCGACTCGCCAACCCGCGGATGGGCATTATGCCGTTCATTATATGAGCGGAGAACATTCACAACGTCTTGACGATTGATTCGATTGTCCTCATTATGATCAAGCCATTCCAATCTTGCCTGCCAGTTAGCCGGCTTCGAGGCGTCGCTTTGATACAAATGAGCGACACTCGAAAAATCCGCTGTTAATGCGGCTGCCAGAGGCTGCCTTGCAGATAGCGGTTTATCTATAATCTTCATCTTTAAGTCAGTCCTCCTGTTTCCTCATGCATGCAAACTCTTCTTGATTGTAACGGAGCAGCCCGTATCCGTCAAAGCTATTCAATTATTTTCATAAAATTAACGGAAAGCCTTTGGGATCTATTTGTAAAAACAAATAAACCCGCAGGCGAACCTGCAGGTTTATTGCTCTTATTTACGAGGCATAGCCACAAAATGTCCTTTGGAAACCTCAACCAGCTCGGAGTTCTCCAAGTCGAAGGCACCGCCGGAGCCGGAGTCGTTTTTGCCGGAAATCGGACCCGATGCATCGTCCTCCAGCAAAATCCGTTTCTTGTTGGCTTCCACTTCCGGGTCCGGAACCGGAATCGCGGATAAAAGCGTTTGGGTATATGGATGCTGAGGATTAGAGTAAAGCTCTTCGCTCGGCGCAAGCTCTACCACTTTGCCCAGATACATAACGGCTACGCGGTCACTGATATGTTTAACCATAGACAAGTCATGGGCCACAAACAAATACGTAAGTCCCAGCTTGTTCTGCAGTTCAGTCAGCAGGTTTACAACCTGAGCCTGAATGGATACGTCCAGCGCGGAAATCGGTTCGTCACAAATGATGAACTTCGGATTTACCGCAAGAGCGCGGGCAATCCCGATCCGCTGGCGCTGACCGCCGGAGAATTCATGCGGATAACGGGAAGCGTGGTCGGATTTAAGTCCTACCATATCAAGCAGCTCTTCCACCCGTTTCTTCCGTTCCTTACGGCTGCCGGCAAGGCCGTGAATATCAAGCGCTTCGCCGATAATGTCCATAACCGTAAAACGCGGGTTCAACGAAGCATAAGGATCTTGGAAGATCATCTGCATATCGCGGCGCATCGCTTTCATTTTACCCGGGGACAGCTTGTAAATGTCCGTGCCTTCAAACCGAACGCTGCCCGCAGTTGGCTCGTACAAACGGAGAATCGTACGACCAGCGGTCGATTTACCACAGCCGGATTCCCCTACGAGACCCAGGGTTTCCCCTTTTTGAATCGAAAAGCTGATATCGTTAACGGCCTTCAAGGTTTTGCCTTGACCAACGTTAAAAAACTTCTTCAAACCGTCTACTTCAATTAAAGGTTGACTCAAGACGGATTCACCTCCTGTGCCATTGGATGATGCAGCCAGCAGCGAGCCATATGCGTTTCGCTGAATTCAGTCGGATCTGGATCAATCTGTTCGCAGACCTTCATAGCATGCGGACAGCGTGCCGCAAACGGACAGCCAACAGGCGGTTTGATCAAATCCGGCGGCGTACCCGGAATCGGGATCAGCGGCTCGTCTTTGCTTTGGTCAACCCGCGGCAGGGAACGAAGCAAACCTTGCGTATAAGGATGGCTTGGGTTTTTGAAGATCTCCCATTTCGTTCCTGTCTCCACCACTTCACCGGCATACATAACAATAACGCGATCACACATGCCGGCTACAACACCGAGGTCGTGTGTAATCAAAATGATTGACGTACCCAATTTTTGCTGCATGTCTCTCATGACATCCAGGATTTGAGCTTGTATCGTAACGTCGAGCGCGGTCGTTGGTTCGTCCGCGATAAGCAGCGCCGGCCGGCAGGCCAGTGCAATCGCGATCATAACCCGTTGACGCATGCCGCCGGAGAATTCGTGCGGATACTGGTTATAACGTGCTTCAGCGTTTTTGATGCCAACCATTTTCAGCATTTCAATGGCTCTCTTTTTCGCCTCTTGCCCGGACAGGTTCTGGTGTTTAATCAAACCTTCCGTGATTTGGCGCCCTACTTTAATAGTAGGATTAAGGGAAGTCATCGGATCTTGGAAGATCATTCCGATATCTTTACCGCGGATACTTTCCATTTGTTTGTTCGTTTTATTCAGCAGGTTCTCGCCCTGGAAAATAATTTCGCCATTCTTTACAAAAGAAGGAGGTGATGGAATAAGACGCATAATCGATTGCGCGGTAACACTTTTACCACTACCGGATTCACCTACGATGGCAATGGTTTCCCCTTTGCCTAGTTCAAAATTAACGCCGCGGACAGCTTGAACCTCTCCGCCTCTTACTTTGAAGGAAACATGCAAATCTTTAACCTGCAAAATCGGTTCCATGGTTTCACCTCCTATTTTTTCAATTTAGGATCAAGCGCGTCGCGAAGACCGTCGCCAAAAATGTTAAATGCAAGCATCATTACACTGATCAGAATGGCAGGGAACAACATGCGCCAAGGATAATACATCCAGCCTGTCAGAGCGTCGTTAACCATGGAACCGAGGGATGCAACCGGTGCCTGTACACCCAGACCCAAGAAGCTGAGGAAGGCTTCCGAGAAAATCGCATTCGGTACGGACAAAGTCAACGTTACAATGATCGGACCTACCGCATTCGGCAGCAGGTGACGGAACAGCAAACGTCCGGAGCCGGCGCCCATCGAACGGGAAGCAAGCACGAACTCGCGGTTTTTGAGCTGCATAATTTCACCGCGGACAATCCAAGACATATTGATCCAGCCTGTAATCGTCAAGGCCAAGATAATCGTTCCCAAGCTTGGCTCGAACACGACCAGAAGAAGAATCGTAACAAGCAGATAAGGAATAGCGTACAAAATTTCAGAGAATTTGTTCATGATTTCATCGACACGGCCGCCGAAGTAACCCATGACTCCGCCGTAAATAACTCCGATAAGCAAGTCAATCAGAGCCGCTACCAGGCCAACGATCAAGGAAATCCGGGCCCCCATCCAGGTACGGACAAACATGTCCCGGCCCAAATCATCCGTGCCGAACCAATGCTCAGCCGAAGGCTTCTGGTTCGTTGCGAGCAGATCATTTGTATAATAATTGAATTTCGAAATCCATGGGCCAATGATGGCCATAATCACAATTAAAGCCAGAAGAATCAAAGCCCCCATAGCTACCTTGTTTTCGATAAGCCGCCGCCAGGCGTCTTTCCAGGCAGAAACGCTCTCACGCTGGATAACCTCAGCGTTTTTCTCAGATGTGTCCAATTTGCGGAAATCATCGGGCGTCAATGCCACGTTTGGTTTAACAGCAGAGTTGGAATCTAAAGACATCGGTTAGCCCTCCTTCCTTGAACTTAGTTTCACGCGTGGATCAACTACAACATACAATAGATCGGAAACCAATCGAGCAAGCATCAACAGAACGCCGTAGAAGATGGTAATCCCCATAATAAGCGGATAGTCCCGGTTTGTAATCGATTCGACAAATTGTTTGCCGATGCCGCCGATCCCGAAGACCTGCTCGATAACTACCGAACCTGTTACGATGTTAGCCGTCATAGGTCCCATATACGTAATGACTGGCATAATCCCGTTTCGCACTACGTGTCTAAACATGATGGTAAACCAATTCAGACCTTTTGCTTTTGCGGTTTTGATATAATCCGCATGCAGGACTTCCAACATGCTGGAACGTGTCAAACGGGCTATAAAGGCTATCGGCTGCGCCGACAACGCTACAACCGGAAGCACGTAATCGAGCGGCGTTTCAAAGCCAGCAACCCTAAAGATATGGAGCTTAAAGGCAAAGAAAAACTGAAGTAAAGCCGCGAGCACAAAGCTTGGTACGGCAATTCCCAATACAGCCAGAACCATCGCAACATTGTCGATCAACTTTCGGTGATAAAGCGCCGCGAGCATCCCCAGCAGCACACCGACAATAAGCGACACAACGATCGCGATAATCCCCAGTTTAAGGGAGGCTGAGAAGGTTTTCAGAATTAGCCCGGTAACATCCTGGTTTACGTGTTTCATCGAAATCCCAAGATCACCTTGAACGATGTTGCCTAAATATTTGCCGTATTGTACATACAGCGGTTTATCGAATCCGTACTGTTCAAACAGACGTGCTCGAATTTCGGGCGGAACTTTTTTCTCGGACTGGAACGGGTCACCCGGGATCGCTTTCATCAGAAAGAAAGTGGCAGATACCAAAATAAACAGGGAGACCAGCAAATAGAAGACTTTACTTAACACGTATCGAAACATGCCCGAATTTGCACCTCCTTTGTCGAATAAAAACACAAAAAAAATTTTACCTAAATAAGCGGACTTTGTCCAATGCGATACATAAAAAAACGGGATATATGTGGATATCCACACATATATCCCATAAGTTATAAAGTTAAAGCAAGTTCTTCAAAAGATTGAAGTTCTTAGTGTTCAAGCAGGTAAGCTCTGGAGTAGTCAACGGAACCGCTGTAATCCAAAGTTACACCTTTCAGATATGGTTTAACCAATGCCGGGTTGGTGTAATAGTAAATCGGCATGATTCCCATTTGGTCGCCGATCAGGATTTGTTCGGCTTTACGGAAGTCTTCCATACGAGCTTTGTTGTCAGGGTTTTTGTATGCATCTTCAACAAGGGAATCGTACGTTGGATCGTTCAGTTTAATATCGTTGTTACCGCTCTTCGTTGTCCACATATCAATAAAGGTCATTGGGTCGTTGTAGTCAGGCACCCAGCCGGCACGAGCAACTTGGAAGTCGCCGCTCTGGCGGTTTTTGATAAATACGCCCCACTCTTGGTTTTCGATTTTAACGTCTACGCCAAGATTTTTCTTCCACATGTCAGTAATTGCCAAGGCAATTTTCTTGTGGTTGTCATCGGTGTTGTAAGTCAAAGTAATTGGAGGCAGGGAAGTAATTCCTTCTTCAGCCATACCTTCTTGAAGCAATTTCTTAGCTTCAGTTACGTCTTCTTTGAAGTAATCTTCCGGATACTCTTCACGGAACGATTTCTCAGCTCCGTTGATGCCCGGAGGAATCAACCCGAATGCAGGAACTTGGCCCGCTTTAGTTACGTTGTCAACGATCGCTTGACGATCGATTGCCATCGCAAATGCCTTGCGGATTTTAGCGTTATCGAAAGGTTTAGCTTTTGTATTGAACTCATAATAGTAAAGACTTGCTACCGGATCGATATGGAACTCGTCTTTATATTGGTCTTTCAAGATCTGGATTTGGTCGGCAGGAATGTTGCCGTTTGGCTGACCTGCACGATCAAGCTCGCCGCTTTGGTACGACAAAACTTCAGTTGCTGCGCTGTTAACGACAGTAGCTTTAATTTTGTCCAATTTAATGTCTTTATTATCCCAGTAGTTAGGATTTTTGGTGAATTCCATTGATTGACCTGTTACCAGGCCAGTCAGCGTGAATGGACCGTTGGTAATCATGGTGCTTGGATCTGTTGCCCATTTGTCGTTATCCGCAACGGACTTATGCACTGGGAAATAAGTGTAGAAAGAAGTCAAGTTAACAAAGTAAGGCGTTGTATTCTCCAAAGTCACTTCAAGCGTATAATCGTCAACTGCTTTTACGCCAACTTGGGAGAAATCGGTGATTTTTCCTTGGTTATAGGCTTCAGCATTCTTCAGATAAAACAATTGGTAAGCATAAGCTGGAGCCGGTTGAGTTTTAGGATCAAGAACGCGCTGCCAAGCAAATACGAAATCATTTGCTGTTACAGGGTCGCCGTTGCTCCATTTAGCATCTTTGCGAAGATGGAAAGTGTAGACTTTGCCAGTAGAGTCTGGCTCCCAGCTTTCCGCAACGCCCGGAACTTCTTTGGAGTTCTCGTCGACACGAACCAAACCTTCATACATCAGGTTCAATGCTGTGTGCGCCTGGTTGTCCTGCGCTTGTGCAGGATCAAATGTCGGCACATCAGCCGCAAAGTTAATGCGGAGTGTTTGGTCTGCTGCCAATTTCTCTTCACCGCCAGCATTGCTGCTGCCAGTATTGCTTCCTCCGTTACCGCTGTTTGCTGCAGAGTTGTTATTGTTGGAACCGCAAGCGGCCAATACAAAGCTTACAGCAAGAACAAGCGTCAGAAGGACAAGCCATCTTTGCTTCTTCATGTAACTTTTCCCCCTACATATTTAGTGTGGTTTATTTTTCAGATTATACAACCGATGGTTGAAAAAATCTATCATTAATTTTGAAGAAATCAATTATTTCCTGAAGTAACCTTACATGAAAGTGCTTTAATTTCCATTTTACCTTCATTACCTGACATGAGGTGTGAGCATCACTGCCTTTATTTCCCTATTTTACTAAACTGATCTTGTTCCTGAGTTTGTCTCTATTCCTCAGATTAAGAGTTAATTGTTATACTGCCCATATGTAAGGAAAAAATCCAATAATAAAGAAAATCAGGTAGGCCACACTGGTGAGAAGAAACGAAAGCCGCCATACAGCCTTAACAAGGCGTTTAGGGTTTACTTGTCCTTTGAGCCGATTCTGGGCGCTGCCGATCAGCCCGCCGCAGACCAGCATAAACAACAAGATCAGATAGAACCCAAATCCGGTTCCAAAAATTTGATTGAACAAAGCCGAAACCGAAAGAATCAAAAACAAGGTTGTTATATCCATAGCCAGCAGCAGCGACCTTCTTTTGTCCCGCTTCCATATATAGGAACCTGCATAGACCAGCAGAAAAGGAATGATCGGGAGAACGCTTAAAGCGATAAAAGGTTCAAGGATTGCCATGTTTCCACCAACCTTTCTCTATTTACGGATTGCTTAATCCTCTGATTAACCGCCATACCAATTCATGCGTAGGAGCTTCCATACCTGCTTTGGAGGCCAACTGGGCCAAATACCCGTTGATAAAATCCACTTCCGTCTCTTCTCCCCGCTGGACATCAGCCAGCATAGAGGAAATATTGCCTGAAGTTGCCCGGCAGATCCCCATGATCTGCTCTCTGATATCGGCATCATAAGGAATTCCGGACCGCTTCAGCACTTCAAGGGCCTCATCGATCAATTTGTTCAGGACGGCCTTTCGTTCTTCGCTGGCCAGCAGCTCCCCATTCGGAATACGCCAAATAGCAGTAAGAGGATTAATAGCCGCATTGATCAGAAGTTTCCTGAACATCTCTCTTTCGATATCTTTCGCCATTAACGCGCTAAATCCTGCCTGATCCAGAAGAACGGCAAACGCCTCAAGCCGGCCCCTCTCGGCCTCAAAGGGGATGCCCAGCCGGGTTTCTCCGGGCATCGAACGGATCACATGGTTGGCTGAAAGCTTTTTTGCCCCTTCTGTAGTGATGGCCGCATACAGCTGATCCTGGTTCAAATAGCGGGAAAGAAGGTCCAGATGCCCCATTCCGTTTTGCAGACAAAGAACTGGAACGCGGGATTCCTTCAAGGGAGCAAGCGATTCGAGCAGAGCAGAAGTCAAATGGCGCTGTTTGACGGCCAGCAGGACCCATTCCGCTGCTCCTGCTCTCTCCGAGAAGCCGCTGGACAAAGCCGCCGCCCGGATTCCCGGGCCGGTTACCCTTCGAAGCTCGCCCTGACTTTCCAGCACAAGCCCCTGTCCGTTGATCTGCCGGGCCTGTTCTTCCGTTCTCGTCCAAAGATATACGTTATGGCCTGCGGCCCCCAGCCCGCCTGCTAACAGCAGGCCAATAGCGCCAGCCCCAATAATATCGATGTTCAATGCCTTTCACTCCTTTTTGCTCCTTCATAGGCCGCTTGGCTCTTTTCTTTTATACCAAAGTTTGCCGAAAAGCAAAAGGACCGCCATGAAAGGCGGTCCTTTATCGGGTAATCCGGATCCTGCATTTGGGAATCAGGCTACTCCATACGCTCCAGATTTCCGTTCGCATCCATTTTGAACTTGGACTTTTCTTCTTCTTCCTCATTCAGGAAAGCCAGCCTGCGCGCCCGATCCATAATTTGAATCAGAGCTTTATAATCGTCATTAACCACTCTATAGTCGGTTTGGACTTCATTGACCTGGTGCGAGAGGCGTTCATTTTCCTCTCTCAGCATGGCGAGCTCTTGTTCTTTCTCCTGAAGCTGCTTCTCCAACATTCGGAGCTGACGACCATTGTCCTGCAAGGAACCCTTCCAATTTTTCAGAAAACGGATAACCGCATCAATGGAAAGGCTTTCTTCACTAAAGTTCTCGTTTTTATACAAGTTTTCTTCTGTCTCAGGCGCAGCCAGGCCTGCAATCGCCACATTTCCCGGGGAATGAGGCTGCTTCTTCAAATAATTGCGTTTCTGGCGCTGAGCCTTGGCCACCTGGATGGCAGATTCGTATCTTTTGCGAACGCAGCTGTTCCATCTAAACCCGCATGCGGCGGCGGTTCTTCCGATCCGCTCCCCTACTTCTTCAAAGGCGGTTAATTGGGTGCTGCCCTCACGAATATGGCGAAGTGTCACCTCCGCCAAAATCAAATCATCTTCGGCACTCCATGCGTCTTGTCTCACTGCTGTCATGCGATATAAACCCTCCTAACGACATCCTGAATGATCAGTCTATAACAACCGGCTTCTCCGGCTGTTCGATAATGAAAAAACTGCTTAATACATCTCTATGCCTCTCTTAAAGTTCATAGAATCTATTTGCTATTTGTATTTCCATTTTTTCGTGTCCGCATACCTGCTGCGAAATGTAGCTAAGGCTTGTCGCGTCAAGAGCGGCCAAGTCGGCGGTAATCCGGCCAATTTGGAAGGTTTGGTCTTATTTTTGAACAAGTTATCATATAGTTATATGTATCTTTCACTTTGACTATCTAGGAGGGGTGCGTTTGCTTCATCGGACGTTGAAACTCTGGATCTCCGCCGCCCTGCTTGCCGCCTCCATTGTTACTCCCGCTTTATCGCTGGCCGATCCAGGTTCCGACGAAACCCAGAAGATTCTGGAGAAAAGTTTGTCCGTTGTGGAGATCGACCGGGAGATCACTAAAATTGAACAAAAACAGCAGCAAATCGAACAATCCATCTCAGAAAATACGTCCCGTCTTCAAATTCAGGAAAATGATATTGCTGCGGCCAAACAAAGGGCCGGGGAACGAATCAGGGCTTATTATATGGGGGAACAAGAAGATTGGCTCGGCGCCCTGCTGTCCGTCAACAATTTCCGGGATTTCTTAACCGTTTTGGATTATATCGGCCTGATTTTTGAACGTGACCAGGAAGTTATCGGCTCTTACCAGCAGTCTTATAGAAACCTCCAGCAGAACAAACAACAGCTGGAGCAGCTGTCTGCAGATCTCATCAAGACAAAAGCAGACCTGGTGGCGCAGAGAGAACGGGCTGTTGCTCTTCAGGCCGAGGTGGACCGATCCGTCGAAAGCAGCAAGGACCCCGAGAAGTTAAAACAAATGATTGAAGATCTGGGTAATTTCTGGAATGATGTCGGACTAACGGAAGTCCGCAAATATTTTAAAGCGCTGGACCAAGCCATGAAGGATTTCCCCGATTTCGTTAAACAGTATGACGGCAGTCTTGCCACCAACGGTTTGAACTACACCTTAACGATTAAGGAAGAAGACCTGAATGCCTTCTTGCGCTCCAAAAATACCTTATTCAACAATTTTTCTTTTCAATTCGAACAGGACCAGGTAATCGCCGAAGGGCAGGAAGGCGACCTGAAGCTGCGCCTGGAAGGCCATTATACGGTCACGGATGATCCTAAGAATGCCATCTTGTTTCATGTGGATAAGCTGATTTTTAATGGTCTGACCCTGCCGGATACGACAGCCCGAGAACTCGAGCAGGATTTCGACCTTGGCTTCTACCCGCAGCAGATGATGCCTTTTATCAAAGCAACGGCCGTTGAGCTGAAACCGCAGCTGATGACTGTAAAATTAAAGCTCGCCCTGTAAAGGGCGAGCTTATTTTAGATTCTAGGATCTTGAACAGGCGTTTACCGATTCGGTTTCAGATCGGAAGCCAGCTGATTCATGAAGGCATCTCCTGTCGTTTGTCCTCGCAGAAACGGCACGGCATGCTCTGACACCAGCGAGATCACCGCTTGCGTATTTTCTCCTACCGGCAAAGACCACAATATATTTTTGTCCCCGGCGGCCTCAAGCCATGGTGAAATCCTGTTCTCTTCAGTGGCATCGTATAAGGATTTCAAGGCTGGAAGACTGCCTGTCTTCTCATACCAGAGCTTCTGCTCCGCCGCTTCGGTCATCGCCGTGATCCAGCGTCCGGCAGTTTCCGTGTCAATCGTTTCAGCGGTGACAACAAAGCTGTGTCCAAGCAGGGTGATCCGGTTTGAAGCCTCCGTCCCCCCTCCCGGTGTCTCCGCATGAAGTCCCCTCTCAGGATGAGCAACAAACTCTGAATAAGGAACCAGGGCCAGCACTGTCTGCCCTTTCGCGACCTGCTCCAGCCCTTCTCCTGCGCCCTTCTCTTTCAAATCGGACAGACCTGGACGAACGGACTCGATCAGACGGATAGCAGCCCTGTCCTCTTCTGAAAGAACGGCTGACGGCGCGCCGGTTTTTAGGCTCAGGTTAGCCCCGAAACGATGAAGCAAGGCGAGTACCGCCTGCGGATCCTCCAAATCAGCGGATAACAGCTTCAAGGTCTTGGGCTCCCCCCGTTCCTTAACCGCTTTATACAGCTTGTCCCACTCTGCCTGCGTTTCAGGAAGCCTGTTCATGCCAAGCTTATTGATCGTCTCGGGATTATACACCAGAACATAAGGATCCATATCCTTCGGAATCGCCCAAAGATAACCGTTCCATTCGCTGAACGACTGAAGCGTGCTCAAGGAATTCCCGGCAGCTGCGCCCGAATAATAGTTGTCTACAGGCAGCAGATATCCTTTGACAGCGAACTCCCGGATCCAGGCATTATCCACCAGCAGGACATCCGGGGCATCATGGAGCGCCAGGTCTCCGCGGAACAGGTCATAGACATCTTTTCCGTATTCATTGACCAGATCGACGCTCACATGATAGCTGTCCATAAAAATCCGGGTTCTGTCCTCAAGGAGCTTAAAGGCCTCCGGTTCCAATTGAACCGCTACCCGAATATGTCCCGGCGCTTCCTCGACCTCCCGGTTTGGCGGCGGCGGACTTTCGAGAAATCCCGGATCCTCATTCTGAACGTAAGCCCGGTCTTCCCCCGGAGATAAACTGATTAAGGCGAGCAATAGAATGGCAAAAAGCACCCAGTGGTTTTTACGCTTCACAGCCTGTTCTTCCTCTCATGACTTTGCCGGGCCGGTAGCTTCGCCGGTCAGCGTTTATTTGTTATTGTAACAAAAAACACGCTTATTTGTCCCGTTTGCGCAAGGTAGTCAGAGCAGGCCGCGACTTGACCGCGATAGGGCCTCAAATAGACCCATCCTAGTTACAGCAGATCTGCGGCAAGCTGTGCCAGCTTGGAGCGCTCCCCTTTTTCAAGGGTAATATGTCCGCTGATATTCTGATGTTTAAAACGGTCCACCACATAAGATAGTCCATTGCTTGCAGCATCCAGATAGGGATGGTCAATCTGACCGGGATCGCCCATCAAAATAATTTTACTGCCTTCGCCGACACGCGAAACAATCGTTTTGACTTCATGGCGTGAAAGATTTTGCGCCTCATCCACGATAATATACTGGGACGGAATGGAACGCCCGCGGATATAAGTCAGGGCTTCGACCTGAATGCTGCCGAGTCCCATCAAAATTTTATCAATATCGCCGGCTTTTTTAGTATCAAACAAATATTCCAGATTATCATAAATCGGCTGCATCCAGGGACGCAGCTTCTCATCCTTTTCTCCCGGCAAATAACCGATATCTTTCCCCATCGGAACAACGGGCCGGGCAATCAGCAGCTTTTTAAACCGGTGCTCGTCTTCCACCTTCAGCAATCCGGCGGCCAAAGCCAGCAGCGTTTTGCCTGTTCCGGCTTTACCCGTTATGGTGACAAGCGGGATTTCGTCATTCAGCAGCAGCTCCAGCGCCATTCTCTGCTGTGCGTTGCGGGCTCCGATTCCCCATACCGGATCATTGCTTAAAAATAACGGCTCCAGGCGTGTGCCTTCGCTGTTGACTTTGAGCAGGGCGGATTTCCCTGTGCCCATCTCGTCTTTCAGGATCACAAATTCATGCGGATAAAGCGGATAATTCAAGTTCAGCGGTTTGATGGCCAGATAACGGTAGGTGTAGAACTGATCAATTACGGATGGATGAACCATCAGCGTGGAATATCCGGTATACAGCTCATCCGGGTCCGCCGTACGGTCTGTCAAATAGTCCTGGGCCGTTAAGCCGAGCACATCCGCTTTGATGCGGACCAGCACGTCTTTGCTGACCAGAACAACCGAACGTTTATCGGTTTCGGGGAGGTCATTTTGCTCCATGAGATAATTTAACGCGACGGCCAAAATGCGATTGTCGTTTGTGATTTCGCCAAACATTTCCTGGACCCTCACAAAACTTCGATGATTGAGCTCGACCCTCAGCTTGCCTCCGCTGTGCAGGTTGACGCCGTCATGCAGATGTCCAAGCTCCCGCAAGCTGTCCAGTCGCCGGGAGACCCCTCGGGCATTGCGGCCGATTTCATCGGCGTTTCTTTTTTTGGAGTCGATTTCTTCAAGCACTACCGCCGGAATGACAACTTCATTTTCCTCAAAAGCAAAAATCGCATTGGGATCGTGCAGCAGCACATTCGTGTCCAGTACAAATATTTTTTTCATTCGCATCCCCTCCGGTTTTGCATCCCCCACATGTTATACATATTTGATTTGATCGCCGGACAGAATAAGACCCGTAAATTCGATGGAAAAAACGATAAAATTACAATAAAGAAAGGAAGTATGCAGATGCGAAGCTGGACATGTATACTGGCAGCAGCCGTTGCTTTTGCGGCTCTGTCCGGATGCGGATCTCATAAAGGCGCCAATCAGGCGGAACAAACCAGAAATCAAACACAAAGAATGGAAAGCACGGGGCAACTGAACGGGCAGCAGCATAATCAGCGTATCCGCCAGCAGACTAATACCGGCACGGCGGCCAATAACGGGAATGGGAATCAAACCGGTCAATTGGCGGCTGATGCTCATTTGGAGCAGCTGGCTTCCCGCGTTCCCGGAGTTAAAAGCGCTCACGTAGTCATGCTCGGCAATACGGCGGTCATCGGCATTGACGTAGACGGCAAACTGGATCGTTCCCGGGTAGGCACCATTAAATATTCCGTGGCAGAGGCTGTCCATAAGGACCCGCGCGGCGCTAACGCTATCGTGACCGCGGATGCCGATGTGTCCCATCGGTTGGCGGAAATCGGCGCAAGCATCCGCGAGGGCAGACCGATTGAAGGCATGGCTAATGAGATGGCCGATCTCGTGGGACGGCTTGTTCCGCAGCTGCCTTCCGATGTTCAGGAAAATGAGGACAATCAGCAGATTTCACCTTCAGCGGGCCCTGTTAAAGGGCAAAATGTACAGAATCCGGCACAACGCCGTCAGGAGACTCCTGCACAGCGGCCCCATCAACAGATGATCCGCTAAACGGCTTCCGCTCTTCTTAAACATAAAAGACGCCATTTCCCGGAGGAATGGCGTCTTTGTGTTTGATTTAATTGCCTGAATGGGTTGCAGAAGGACCGTCCTGAGCATCCTGAGAGGTCTGAACGGTTTTGCCGGCCAGTTCATCCTTCAACGCCTGTTTGGCTGCTTCAAGCTCATCATCGTGCAGATAGACATACGGGGATTTCCAATCACCTGTAATCGGCATGAAATGAACATTTTCTTTGGAGATATTCCAGTAGGCGGCGATCATATTTTTGATCTGGCCTTGCTCCAGGTCGGTAGTCATGTTGTCGCCGACGGATTCAATCGCTTTACCTGCGCCAAGAACGCCGTTCAGCGATTTGGCCTGGTCGATCAGCGCGTGCAGCACTTCGTTCTGGCGGCGGTTGCGGTCAAAATCGTCGGAAGCATCCGTTCTTGGCGAACAATTGGATTTACGGTAACGTACAAAATCCAATGCCTGTTTGCCGTCCAGATGCTGCTGCCCTTTTTTCAAATTAATATCTGTGCCGTCGGCCTTGTCTCTGTAGCACATGTCTTTATCCACATTCACATCTACACCCTTCAGCGCATCCACCACATCCCGGAAGCCCTGAAAGTTAAGCACGGTCACATAATCAATGTCGAGGTCAAAAAATTTCCCCATCATCGTCTTCATCTCTTCTTCGGCTGAGTTGCCCGTCTTCTTCTCGGCCGCCAGGAAGTTAGGATAAAAAGCGTTGATTTTGTTCGTTTTGTAACCATCCATCGAGAACCGGGTATCGCGCGGAAGCGAAACAACGGTCGCCGATTTGGTCTTTGGATTCATGGCAATAACCATAATAACATCACTAAGATGAGTGCCGGTTTCAGGCCGGTAATCCGTTCCAAGCAGCAGCATTGTGAGAGGTTTAACATTGGCCTCCTGTCCGGCTGCCACCGGCTTGTCCGTACCTGCCTGATTAATGGTTTGATTGACGTTGTAAGCCAGGTATGCGGCATATCCGCCTGCGCCTATAACAAGAATGACAATTAGAATCAGCACAACCCGAAAGAAACGTTTGACAGGTCCCGCTTTTTTCTTCTTTTTCCCCTGCCTCACCGGGGCTCCCTTAGCAGGTTCACTGCCCTTTCGCTGGCTGTGCTGCCTAGGAGGAAGACTTCCATGATCGGATGGACTCATTTTAAACACCTTTTTCATTCATAATATATAAAATGATTACTCTAGAAAAAAGCCGGACACCAAAGCGTCCGACTTCTCTCTGACGGATAACCGCCGGTTATTTATATAACGTTCCGGTCTGATCTAAAGTTACAAAAAGAACGGATTATTGATTAGCGTTTGCCATTTTGCGATGTTTTTCAGCACGTTCGCGTTCGCTTTTGTTCAAAATTTTCTTGCGCAGGCGAACGGATTTTGGCGTAATTTCGCAATATTCGTCGTCATTCAGATACTCCAGCGCTTGCTCCAGAGAAAGCAAACGAGGGGTTTTCATTTTGACGGTGTCGTCTTTGGTAGCCGAACGAACGTTGGTTAATTGCTTCTCTTTGCAGATATTAACCACGATGTCGTTATCGCGGGTATGCTCGCCAACGATCATGCCTTCATAAATTTCGGCGCCCGGTTCTACGAACAGGATACCGCGGTCTTCGATGGACAAGATGCCGTAAAGCGTCGATACGCCGTTTTCGCTGGACACCAGAACACCTTCATGACGGCCGCCAACCTGACCGGTTACAAGCGGTCCATAGCTGTCGAACGCGTGGTTCATAACCCCGTAACCGCGGGTCAACGTCAGGAAGTGTGTGCTGTAGCCGATCAAACCGCGTGCCGGAATCAGGAATTCCAGGCGGACCTGGCCAGTGCCGTTGTTGATCATGTTCACCATTTCGGCTTTGCGGTAACCCAGGCTCTCCATAACGGCGCCCATGTTTTCTTCAGGAACATCGATCATCAGACGTTCGATCGGCTCCATTTTTTTGCCGTCAATTTCCTTGATGATAACTTCAGGTTTGGATACCTGAACTTCATAACCTTCGCGGCGCATATTTTCGATCAGAATGCCGAGATGCAGCTCGCCGCGGCCGGAAACGATAAAGGCATCCGGGCTGTCGGTTTCGTCAACGCGAAGGCTGACGTCGGTTTCGAGCTCCTTAAACAGACGTTCACGCAGCTTGCGGGAAGTGACCCATTTGCCTTCACGTCCTGCAAAAGGACTGTTGTTGACAAGGAACGTCATTTGCAGGGTAGGCTCGTCAATCTTCAGAACCGGCAGTGCTTCAGGGTTGGCCGGATCAGCGATCGTTTCTCCAATGTTGATGTCCTTGATGCCGGCGATAGCGATGATGTCGCCGGCACCCGCTTCTTCAATATCCACACGGCGAAGGCCTTGGAAACCAAAAAGTTTCTCGATGCGGGCGGATTTCTTGCTGCCGTCGCGCTGAATAACCGTAACCGCTTGTCCGGAGCGGATGATGCCGCGGTTTACCCGGCCGATGGCAATACGGCCCAAATATTCATTATAATCCATCAAGGTAACGAGGAACTGCAGCGGCTCGTCTACCTTCTCTTTTGGAGACGGGATATTTTCGATGATGGTTTCGTACAGCGCCTGCATGTTGTCGTCCTGTTTCTCAGGATCAAGGCTCGACGTACCGTTAAGCGCGGAAGCATAAACAACAGGGAATTCCAGCTGCTCGTCCGAAGCTTCAAGTTCGATGAACAGGTCAAGCACTTCGTCAATTACTTCGGCAGGACGGGCTGCCGGACGGTCAATTTTGTTCACAACCACAATCGGAGTCAGGTTGGATTCCAGTGCTTTGCGCAAAACGAATTTCGTCTGCGGCATGCAGCCTTCATAAGCGTCAACGACGAGCAGAACGCCGTCAACCATCTTCATAATCCGTTCGACCTCGCCGCCGAAGTCGGCGTGTCCCGGTGTATCTACAATGTTGATCAGGTTATCTTTGTAATTGATAGCTGTATTTTTAGCCAGAATCGTGATTCCGCGTTCCCGTTCCAAATCGTTGGAGTCCATGGCGCGCTCCTGAACGGCCTCGTTCTCCCGGAATGTGCCGGATTGCTGGAGCAGTTTGTCAACCAGCGTGGTTTTGCCATGGTCTACGTGGGCAATAATCGCAATGTTGCGAATGTGATCTCTTGATTGCATGATTTATCTCCATTTCCTCTCTGTGTTCTCTATTCATCAAAATAAGCGTCGGATCACAAAAAGGGCCGACGCTACACATATCCATTTCATTATACGCAAATTTCAGTAAATTTCAAGGCATTTACTTAAGTTTACCATCTGGAACGACTGCGGCCACGGAAGGCGATTAGCCAAACGCCGCCCACGATCAGAATAAAAGCAAGCAGGTAAATCAACGAGAAGCTGAACAAAGTGATTCCAAACAGCAGCACGGAAACCGCCAGAAGGGCTATAGCCAGCGGGAAAATACCGGATGGGCGCGGCGTGCTGGCCGCATCAAACAGAAACAAGCCAAGCGCAATTCCGAAAATAAAACCCGGCCATAAATAATGAAGGGTTCCATAACCAAACAAGGTGGCGATCAGAAACACAACGCCGTAAACGATCAGCGCTCCGCCCGGAACAAGCGCAGCCGCCGGAAGACGTCGGCCCGCATAAAGGATATGAAGCAAAATGCCGAGTGCCAGCAGGAGCAGCGGCCAGAATACCGTTCCAATAAACGAGAAGACCCCCCATTTTCCAAGTAAAATGATGAGTCCGGCAGCCAGAATCAAGACCCCTGTCGTCAGTTTGTTTTGATCGGACATTTGATCACACACCTTTCGCGATTGACATCAGCGGGACAAGTACCTACAATTTACGACAGTCCCTTTTAATCCTATATTAAATGAAATTTTCATAAAAAACCACTCGGACAAGTCATTTCAACAGTAAAAATATATAACCGCTCGCCCTTGAAGCCCGTTTGCAGGCAGGACAAAAACCCCGCCTCCTACCCGGCAGGGTTTTACCGGAGCCAAAGCTTCCGCTTTAAGCGCCGCGGAAATATTTTTGCTTGAATAAGCCGATGATAATGATGGCCGCGCTAAGCGCCCAAGGCAGCCAGTAAGCTGCTTGTGGAATGAAACCATTAAGCAGGCCGCCAAGCTTCGGATCGTGCAGGAGCATTTTTCCAGCGGTATAAGCAAGAATGCCTGCGCCTGCATACACGAGCACCGGGAAGCGGTGCAGCAGGTCGGCTATAAGATTGCTGCCCCAGACCACAATCGGGATGCCAATGGCGATGCCGATCACCAGAATAGCGATATCCCCTTGCGCCAGTGCGGCTATAGCCAGCACATTATCAAGGCTCATAATAAAATCTGCGAACAGGATCGTCTGAACCGATTTCCAAAGGGTTGCCGCACTTTCAACACGTGTCTCATCCTCCTGCTGGGTGAGAAGCTTAAAGGCAATATAAGCGAGCAGGATTCCGCCGCAGGCTTGGATAAAAGGAATCTTCAGCAGCACCAGCGCCACCCAAGTCAGCAGACAACGCAAAATTACGGCCCCTACGGCCCCCCACCAAACGGCTTTTTTCCGTTGCGATAAGGGCAGATTTTTACTGGCCATGGCGATGACGACGGCATTATCTCCGCTCAGCACCAGATTGATCATCAGAATTTGCAGCAGCAGCAGTATGGATTCCACACAACATTCCCCCCATACCAGATTTATGACTCATGGGACAAAGGTATGCAGAACGTTTGTGGAACTCGGAATCCGGGTAAAAAAGATGAATCCTTTTGCCGGGGTCATACGTATACCCTTAGATTGAGTAGTGTCCGAAATTTATATGCCTATTTATATCTTAGCTTTAATAATTTAATGCTGGCCTTTTAACTACCGAATCTTACTTAGGAAGTGACATCCATGGACTGGTTGAGCGCGAGTTTTTTTCTCACTCTTATTAACATTATTTTCATTGACTTAATTCTTGCCGGCGATAACGCCATTGTGGTGGGGATGGCTGCCAAACGGCTGCCGGGCTCCATTCAGAAAAAAGCGATTTTCTACGGAACCGGCGGCGCCGTAGTGCTGCGCATTCTGGCCACCCTTGTGGTCGTATGGCTGCTGAAGATCCCTTGGCTGCTGGCTGTTGGCGGAGTCCTGCTGATCTATATCGCTTATAAAGTGCTGGCAGATGATGACAAGGAAGAACACGTAGAAGCCAAGGACTCCTTGTGGGCTGCTGTCAGAACCATTATTATCGCCGATGCCGCTATGGGGCTGGATAATGTTATCGCCGTAGCCGGCGCATCCAACCAACATACGGTGCTGGTTATTATCGGACTGATGATCAGCGTGCCGATCGTCGTGTGGGGAAGCACCATCTTTATCAAGCTGCTTACGTTATTTCCATGGATCGCTTATTTAGGAGCCGGGGTGCTTGCTTATACCGCTTCTCACATGATCACAGAGGAGCCCAAACTCGCCCCTTTCCTTGAGGACAAGCCCGTGCTGAAATACGGATTCATCTTTGTAGTGGTCCTGGCCGTTCTATATGCCGGTTATATGGCCAAACGCCGCAGCCGCGGGCAGAAGAAAGCAAAACGTGAATCACATCCGGCGACGCGGTAGTAGCCTCAGGCCCTCATTCCCTTCAACTGAAAAACAGTTTCATAACACAAACAGGCCGTCCATTTGGACGGCCTGTTGTTTTATGTCTGTTACAATTTGAATTCCCGAATCAGCCGAATCAGCCAAATCGGCCGAATCAATCATCCATTAAAACCAGTCTTCGCGAATAACCTGCTCCTGCGCCGGCTTCTCCAGCTCGTGACGGGGCTGATTAGGCAAGCCGGTCAGCTGATCCCCTTCATAACGGATTTGACTATCCGGCGTCAACGTCAGGGTTACCGTGTTCTGAACCGCCTTCTCCAGCATAGCCTCCAATCCTTCCAGGCTTCGCTCGACGTTCTCGACCACCCGAAGATTGGGTTTGGTAGCCGGGGATTTCGGAACAAACAACGTGCAGCAATCTTCATACGGCAGAATGGACAATTCATAAGTGCCGATTCGCTGCGACAAATCAATGATCTCCTGCTTGTCCATCATAACCAAAGGACGAAGCAGCGGCAGGTCCGTGACCCGGCCAATCACATTCATGCTTCCCAGCGTCTGACTTGCCACTTGTCCCAGACTGTCTCCAGTTACCAGGGCCAGCGCTTCGCGCTGTTCCGCCAATTTGGTGGCAATTCTCAGCATAGCCCTGCGCATAAGCGTGATCATCAGGTTATCCTGTCCGGCGCCTGCCAAAGAGGTCTGGATATCCGTAAAAGGAACAAGGTGCATTTTGACCCGTCCCGAATACTGCGACAGCACCTTCGCCAGCTCAATGACCTTCTCTTCCGCCTTGCGGCTTGTGAAAGGGTAACTGTGAAAATGAACGCATTCCACTTCAAGTCCGCGGCGCATCGCCGACCAGCCCGCAACCGGACTGTCTATGCCGCCTGAAAGCAGCAGCATCGCCTTGCCATTAGTGCCAAGCGGGAATCCCCCGGCACCAGGAAAGACCTGACAGTAGAGCAGGGCGCGGTCTTGACGTACTTCCACACGCAGCTCCAGCTCCGGATTCTTGACATCCACCTTCAAGAAAGGAAATTCATCCAGCAAAGGTTCGCTGACGATTCTATTGAGATCGTGCGAGGAATGAGGAAAAGCTTTCCATACCCTCCGGCCGCTAACCTTAAAGGCCGTATCCTTTTTGATCGACAGGCTGCCGATAAAGGCCTGCGCTTTTTCCTGAATCTGCTTCAATTCCGGTTCACAGACCACCACGGGGATGATCGCCGTAATGCCAAACACTCTGCCAAGCGGCTTCAGCAGCTCGTCGGCAGATTCTCCGCCCAGATCAATATAAATCCGGCCATAATCCTTGGTGATGTTCGCTTTGGGGAAAGCTCTAAGCAGCCGTTTAACATGGGCCAGAACGGCATTCTCGAATCTCGACCGGTTGCGACCTTTCATCATGATTTCCCCAAGTCTCAGCATTAACATATCGCCATTCATAATCGTTATTTCAGTCCACCTTTCAATCCGCTAAGCCGCTTGACGGCTTTGGTTAACGCTTCAATCAGCAGGTCGGCGTCCTCGGACGTATGTTCATCTCCCAGGCTGATTCTGATTCCGCTCTGCGCTGTCTCCATGGATTTCCCCATAGCCAGCAGCACCCGGCTTGGTTCGCTTGTTTTGGAAGAGCAGGCCGATTTAGTCGATACCTCCAGCCCCTCTTCCTCCAGGCAGTGCAGCACCACTTCAGGTTTCATGCCCGGGAAGGAAAAATGAACAATATGCGGCGCGCCTTCTGCCGGTGAATTCAGCTCAAGCTCGGGCAGCGAAGCAATGCCTTCTACAAGCCGTTCCCGAACCTTCCGCCAATTGCGGACATGTTCGGCTTCCTGTTCTTTGGCCAGCCGCAGCGCTTTGGCCATGCCAACCACAGCCGGCACATTCTCCGTGCCGGAGCGAACTCCACTCTCCTGCCCTCCGCCGGACAGCAGCGGAAACAGCTGAATCCCTTTACGAACATACAACAGCCCGGCGCCTCTTGGCCCGCGGAATTTATGTGCCGACAAGCTGTACAGGTCAATTCCGCTGTCCTTAAGCTGCAGCGGGACTTTGCCAAACCCTTGAACACCATCGACATGCACGAGTACACGCGGATATTTCTGTTTCAACTCACGGGCGATTTCCGCCACAGGCTGTATGCTGCCGGTCTCATTATTCACGTGCATAATGGAGACCAGCACCGTATCCTCTCGAACCGTCCGCATAACCGTTTCTATATCCACAGTCCCGTTCGTTTGAACAGGCACAAAAGCGACTTCAAAACCAAACCCTTCCAATTGACGGAAAGACTCATAAACCGAAGGATGCTCAATCATGGACGTAACCAGATGTTTGCCTCGGGATCTGTACTGCAGGGCAGCGCCTTTTATCGCCATATTATTGCTTTCGGTCGCCCCGGACGTGAACACAATTTCAGAAGGCTGCACGCCAAGCGTCCCCGCACAAACCTCTCTGGCTTTCTTAAGCAGTTTAAACCCGGCTTCACCCGAAGCGTGCAAGGAAGATGGATTGCCGTAATGCGCCTGCATCACTTCAGCAATGGTCCGGATAACCTCCGGATGAGGAGGAGTAGACGCTGCATGATCAAAATATTTCACCCTAACTCGCCCCCTGTCTCTAAAAAAACTTGTATAATCAGCAACTACTATCATACCTGAAACAGGTCTTAAAAAAAACAAAAAACGGAGCTTAGCGGCCTTCAGCCTGTTGCTCCGTTTCTTTCCATATGATTTTGACACGTTTCTCTTGTCTGGCGTTTAAGCGTATTTGGCCATCGCTCTTTCGATTTTGCCAATGTACTGCTGAGTTTCGACTGGCAGCTGGTGCAGCTTGTCCATCAATTCGGCGTCATTGCTTACGCCCAATCCGTTAACCTTGCCCGGTCCGGCATTATAAGCAGCCAGAGCCGTTTTGATTTCCCCACCATAACGCTTGAGCTGATAGGACAAATACCGGACGCCTCCGTCGATGTTCTGGGCAGGATCAAACGGATCGCTGACACCGAGCCCCCGGGCTGTTCCATCCATCAGCTGCATAAGTCCTTTGGCTCCTGCGGACGATTCCACATGGGGTCTAAAGGAAGATTCCGTATCGATCACAGCTTTGATCAAAGCTTCCGGTACGCCGTATTTGCGGCTTGCTTCCGCAATCAGCCCGTCATAAGCCGTTGAGCTCCCGCTTCCTTGAACAGAAGAGGCCGTCGCCGGTGTGTCATTCGTGATGGAGGAAACCAGATCAGAACCTCCATCTGAAAGGGCCTGGGAAATCATTTGATACCAAAGCTGGCTGTTCCCTGGGTCCAGATTGATTCCGCCAGCAGCGGAAGACGTAGAAAGTGAAGCATTGGCAAGCGAAGAGACCGAATCCGTGCTGCTGCCGCCAGCCATCAGTTCCTGCAGCATTTGATTAAAAAAAGAATCCGTATCGCCATTTTGAGTTCCCTGCAGCGTAGTACCCGTCAGGTCGATGCTGTTCATCATTTGATATTCAATCAGCTGTTTCACAATACGCGGATCGATTTGCATGATTTACCCTTTACCCCTTATATCAAACATATTTATTATATATCGTTTAAATTCGGATATTCTTACGCTCATTCTACACGCTCGTTCGAACCAGTACCAGTCCTTTTGTCGGAAATAGGAAAAAAGACCGATCTTCAGATGATCTTTAGATGATCTGAGATCGGCCTTTTTCTAACACAACTGCATTTAAATTACCGGACGAAAGGCATAAGCACAAAATAACTGAGGGTTGCCAAAAGTCCAAGCGCCAGGCCCCACGCTCCTGTTTTACGTTTGCCCTGACTGTAGGCGTAGTAACCAAGTACAGCCGCTACAGGGCCCAAAACAATTGTCCACATAAATAAAGCGAGCACGCCAAGTACGATACCGGCAACGCCGGCGATTTGACCCGCATCCGTACGGCTGTCTTCCTTTTCCCCGGAATATTCACGGGTTTGGGTTTGTTGTCCTTCTCTGCTGTGCGTCGCCTGCAGCTTCCGTTCACGTACAGCGGCGAATTCAGCTGCATATTCTTCGTTAGTCAGCGACTTGCGCGGATAATCAATCCTTGTCCCCTGATCGCCTGTATGGTCGGGATTTACCCTCGGCCCCAGTCTGTGGTCGTCATCTCTGCCATAACCCACAGGAATCACCTCCTTTTGATTTACCGTTCATTTTTATTGCTGTTTCGGTTTAAACGTATGGCAGCAAGTCGCTGCAGAAGTGCTTGCATAATCCTGGTGTTCGGTGTCAAAGTTCTCCCCGGCAAATTCTTCGTTATATTGAGCCGAGGCGTGTTTATCAATATCAATCATAATAAGATCGGCTTTGCACACATTCTGGTCTCCCCAGTAGGTGCAGTTTGAAACGCTGCATTTGACAATGGGTTTATCGCCATTCGGCATATTTGATCACCTCGAACACATTATTGCCGGAATACGGTTCACATATGCTGTTTAAAGATTGGATAATGAGTAAATTCAGCAGGCGAGCAAAACCTCAGCCCCTTTTTCAAAGAGGATTTTTCCCATTAAAAAAGGATGCCCGCCAGGGCATCCTTGTCAATTTGTTTAAGTTATTCAGTTAGCAACCACCTGCTTAGCAGCCGCTTTTCTGCATGCGAAGCTGCGTTAAATAGTCGCTTTCATAATAAGTCAGATCGTCGCGCAGTTCCTCAAAAATCCGGGTGATATCCAGAATAACTGCACGGGCTGCGCTTGCCGGTTTCCTGCGGAAACGGATCGCATCCTGGCCTGTATAAGCATACCGGCCGTCCTCCGCATAGCTTTCGCTTTTCGGATAAAAGAAAAGGTTCACGCAATCATGATAAACATGGTACAGCGCTTTCTCTCCAGATTCTTTGTCGAAACTGGCCCGGCGCAGCAGTACACCCAGTTTCTCGTAATTCGCCTCCGAAAATACAAGCAGATGACGAAGGTCGCTCAAGAAACCTTTGTAGAAACGTACCGATTCCTCATCCTGTTCTTCCGCCAACTGGGGCAGCGAATACTGGTTCAGAAATGTTTCGATTCTTTCTGCAGCTGTTTTGAGTTTGTTTCTAGCGGATTCACATAGATCTCGGGTGTTCGCTTCATGCATAGTGTCAGTTCTCCTTCCGTTCTGTCAAGGCAAGAGATCACAATTCAGGGTGTGAATTGATCTGCTGGCTTTATTCTACCATAAATTGTTTGGCAAAGGTATCCCGACTTGTCCGGGCAAACGCCTTTTCATCCATTAATTCCTAAAGGCATTTATGCCCTGCAGCGGAATAAAAAAAAACGTCCTCATCCCACGATAAAGATAAATCTTAAAGACCAAAGATCCAAAAATATTCTTAATATAAGAAGGTGCTTAGTGGTGACGAAAAAAAAAATGGACCTTGCTTGGCCTAACCGCCGCCGTAGCGTCCGCTCTGGTCCTGCCGGGGTGCGCCTCAGGACCGGCTCAGCATGCTCGAAATGAGCAGCAAGTCCAGGAACAAGCCAGTCCGGAAAGCGAGCATCGCCTCAAACAAAAGATGCTTATGCAGGACATTCATGCGACCGACAAGCTGACCCGCAGAGACGCCCGCATGCATGTAGAAGACCTGTCCGCCCGTTATGTTCGGAATCCCAAAGATGCCGCCCGTTATGCAGCGGATCTGACTCAAACTCATCCGCATCTGCTCGCCGTGCTTCCTTATGGTGATTTTAACGGAGCATCGGAAGTACGCAGTCCCTCCTTTAAATCTTCAGCGGACGAAAATAAAGAGCTGACTTCCTATATCCGTTTTGCCAAAAGCGCATTGATTCGGGGAAAAAGCTATGCTTCGCCGTCTTTCCCTCAGGAAGCGCCCAAATATTTTGTCACTGCTGTTCCCAGTACCGGCTCAAGCAAGCAGCGGCGCGGCATCATCGGCATATTCAGCACCGGCATTCTGGAGAAGGTTGAGAATCACCAGCGCAAAAATCTGCGTTTGATTCCTTATCCAAGAGAAGGGAAATACAGCGTGGAGTCCGTTCATCCGGACACGCTGCGGGATATCACCGTCAAAACGGGAAGCGATAACGAAAATGCCAGCCATTTCTATGAAAACGAAGTGGTCGTTACCTTCAAAAAGGCGCCTACAAACGCTGATCTGCAGCGGATTGAACAGGAGATTGACGGCTGCAAGCCGTCCAAGGTGCTGAGAAACACTTACATCTTTCATGCTGATGGCAAATCCATGAAGGAGCTCGA
Organism: Paenibacillus yonginensis; assembly: GCF_001685395.1. Taxonomy (NCBI): domain Bacteria; kingdom Bacillati; phylum Bacillota; class Bacilli; order Caryophanales; family Paenibacillaceae; genus Paenibacillus; species Paenibacillus yonginensis. The sequence continues at coordinate 2,484,883 of NZ_CP014167.1, forward strand.
TGCTTATTTCCGCAAAAATTGGGATCCTAAATATGTGGAGCCCCACTATTTATATTTAACCAATGAAACAACCGGACTGGACGGAAGAACCGAAATTCCCAACGATATTTTATTCTCGGAGTATCAATGGAATCTTCCGATTACCAGCACCAATAAAGGGTGGACGCTGTCCAAAGGAACCAACGACGTTATCGTAGCGGTAGTTGATACCGGCGTCGACCTGGATCATCCCGATTTGGCCGGCCGTACCCTGCCGGGCTACAATGTGGTTAATCCAGATGAAAGACCGATGGACGATGTCGGTCACGGCACTCATGTGGCCGGCATTATAGCGGCAAATGTCAACAACCGCGAAGGCATCGCCGGCATGACGTGGAATACCAAAATTCTGCCGGTCAAAGCGCTGGACAACAGCGGATCAGGCACCACCTATTCGGTGGCCCAGGGCATTATTTGGGCTACAGATCATGGCGCTAAGGTGATCAACTTAAGCCTTGGCAACTATGCGGAAGCCCAGTTTCTGCATGATGCCATCCAGTACGCGTTTGATCATGATGTCGTGGTCATTGCCGCAACAGGGAATGACAATACAGAACGCCCGGGATATCCTGCGGCTTATCCGGAAGTGTTATCCGTTTCCGCAACCGATTCCCATCAGAAACGGGCATCATTCTCCAACTTCGGGGATTATATCGACGTGATGGCGCCGGGCGAAAGCATCGCCAGCACCTATCCCGGCAACCAATACGCAGCTTTGTCAGGCACCTCGATGGCCAGCCCGCATGTAGCTGCGCTGGCGGCCTTGATCCGCTCCGAGAATCCTCAGCTCAAGAATACCGAGGTCATGGATATTATCCGCCACACAACAGAAGATCTAGGGACGCCGGGACGCGATAAATATTACGGCTTCGGCCAAATTAATGTGTTCTCCGCGCTGCAGGCAGCCGGTAAAGGGAACGGCACTGGGACCGGTAATATACAAAATCCGGGTCCCGTGCAGCTGTGGCCGCAGCAGATGGAGGAGAAGCTTTACCGTCTGCTGAAACGGCTGAATTCCCGTTCCTGAGCTCCGATAACAAGTAGCGGCAAGTATACCAAACAAACAAGCAAACAAAACCCCTGTCCGATTCCGCAGCCTTCCGGCTTGGACTCAGACAGGGGTTTTCCCATGATTTAAGTAAAACACCTATCATTCAAATTAAGTTTGTTGCAGTGACGGAAGTTTTCCATAAGCCGGGTTCTGTACTCATTGTGGTGATAACGGGAACTACCCTCCCACATGAAGTGACAATCATCTATCTAGGCCGTTTATTGCTAAACGGCTCCAGCGACCAACCCAGACGCGCCTCGGGCAAAGGCTGCTTCCCTCGCGGCAAGCTGCGTCCCATTAGGTCTTGCTCCAGATGGGGTTTACCAGGAACGAAGTCACCAGCGTTCCTCGGGGTCTCTTACACCTCGGTTCCATCCTTGCCTGTGCCGCACATGTTAGCGCGGCCATCGGCGGTCCATTTCTGTGGCACTATCCTTCGGCTCGCGCCGACTGGACGTTATCCAGCATCCTGCCCTGTGGAGCCCGGACTTTCCTCCCGCAGCTTGCAGCTGCCGGCGATTGTCTGTCAAACTTCCAAACAACATCGTATAGTATACCGAAATTTTCTATAGAGCACAAGCGCAAAAAGCCGGAAAGACTGGCAATTGTTAACGTACCACAAACACCTCGGTATTCACTTCCGAAGCCGCCACTTTCGTTGCGCTGCGCTGCTCGGCCAGCTTGGCGCTCAGCCAGTCGGCCACTTTTCTTTTCATGATCTTCTCGGCATTGTGGCCAGGATCAATAAAAGCTATCCCCGCTGCCAGAGCATCCTGGGCCGTGTGATAATCCACGTCTCCGGTGACCAGCACGTCAGCGCCGCGGAACTGGGCACTACGCCAGTATTTGCCTCCGGAGCCGCCGATGACGGCGGCTTTGCGGATTTTTTTCTCCATATCGCCTACGACCCGGACAAAAGGAACCTCCAGTTCCCGCTTCACCAGCTCAGCGTATTCGCCAAGTGTTGTTGGCTCTTTGAGTTTGCCAACCCGCCCAAGACCAAAGGTGCGTCCTTTCAGATCCATCGGGTACAGGTCGTAAGCTACTTCCTCGTAAGGATGGTTCTTTAGCATGGCCTGAATAACCTTGCTGCGCAGGCTGGCCGGCACAATCGTTTCCATGCGGATTTCCTCAGCGCGCTCCAGCTTGCCCGGCTGGCCGATAAACGGGTCGCTGCCTTCACCCGGCAAAAACGTCCCGTATCCCTCAATATTAAAGCTGCAGTGGCTGTAGTTGCCGATATGCCCGGCTCCTGCGTTTAATACGGCCTCCAGCACCTTCTGATGATGGTCCTTCGGCACAAACACAACAAGCTTAAACAGCTTGTCTGTGTGCACGTCCTCCATGGAGTCAGTGCTTTCGATGCCCAGCGCTTCCGCCATCCAGTCATTCATGCCGCCTTCGGTCACATCCAGGTTGGTATGGCTGATATAGACGGCAATATCATGTTTGATCAATTTCTCATACAGCCGTCCGGCAGGCGTGTCGGTTTGCAGCTGGGCGAGCGGCCGGAAGATGATCGCATGGTGCGCGATAATCAAATCCGCGCCGATCCGGATCGCTTCGTCGACAACCTCCTGATTGACGTCCAGCGCTACCAGCACCTGCTTGATTTCTTTCTGCAAGGTGCCAAGCTGCAGTCCGATCTTGTCGCCTTCCATTGCTACATGTCTGGGAGCAAGCTGCTCCATAAGCTGTATTACCGTCTGTCCTTTCGCAAACATGCAAGCACCTCCTTCAACTGACTCATTTGCTGATCCAGCTCCGCTTCCTTCTGCCGGGCGCTCCCCTGATCGGATCTGCCCATCTGCTTTCTGATTTTGGCCAGCTTGTCCAGCTCGGACTCCCATTTCTCAAAAAAAAACATCCGTTGGATGCTGCGTCAGCATTGGCCCCATCCAAATCAGCCACTCCCGCGTCAAATTCAGTCCCCCGGGCAGCTCTCGCGTTTGGTAAAGCTTATCATTCAAGGCAGCTGCCTCTACCCGCCGGTCCGCCACCAGAATTTCGTAAATTTTGCCGTCTTCCTCTAAAATTTCTTCGGCCGTCAGCACCCAGCCGCGTTCCAGCAGCCAGCGGCGCACCATATCTTCACCCACATTCGGCTGCAGGATTAAGCGCTGAACGCCGGAGAGCTTGTCTTCCCCTTCGCTAAGAATCGTAGCGATAAGCGCACCGCCCATGCCTGCGATGGTGACGGTGTCCACTTCTCCGGGCTGCACAACAACAAGGCCGTTGCCTTTGCGGACGGATATTTTGTCTCCCAGTCCTGCCGAAGCCACCTGGCGCCCGGCCGCCTCAAACGGGCCGTCATTCACCTCTCCGGCCACCGCACCGGCAGCGCGGCCTGACAGCACCGCCCAAACCGGCAGCAGTGCATGGTCGGAGCCGATATCGGCGAATTTGCACCCCTGCGGCAAATAATCCGCTATTTTTTGTAATCTTGCTGATAATTTCATGAAGCCACCCACGTTATCCATTTTTTTCTGAACATAAACAATATTATAAAGGCAAGCGCCAATTTCGCCAAACCAAACCCTACAAGAAACTCCGGAGCCTCATGTCTAAGTAAATAAGCATCCGCTTCCGGCATCAGCCAGATGGTTGCCGCCACAGCAAAATAAACCCCAGAGACATCCAGTCTCTTGAAGTGCGTCAGCCAGCTTAACCAGCCGAACACGACGCACAGCGGCAGCCACAGCAGCTGCAGGATCGCCCACGACACATGCGGGTGCCAATAACTGAACAGGAACGCATACAGCAGGAGGCCGCAAGCCAGGCCGCAGTAATGAAGGAATGGCAGACGTAAGAAAAAACCCGCCGCAGCCCAGACGACTGCGCAGATTCCGATGAGAACCGCTTTGGAAAGCGGGTCCTCCCAGTCCTGCAGCCGCAGCATCCAGTCTCCGAAGCCAAGGAGCATAAGACTGCCCGTCAAGGCGGCAAGATAGGCGTTCCATTTACTGCCGGGTCTTGCAAGCGTAGCAACGGTATAAAGCAAACAAGTCAGCAGCAGGGCAGAGGCCATTTGCAATGGCCAAGGAAAACGGCTAAAATAAAATCCGATAAAGAAAATGCATGCAAAAATTCCAAATCCAAGAAACCAGATCCAAGGATTCCCTTGGCGGATTGAAGTGACGGAGAGGAATCTTTTTCGGGATGGTTCGGTTTCGTCCTTATATAAATTTTCGAGGAAATCGCAATATTGCTCGGGCAGCAAACGGCCGTTTCTCCATCGATCAATTTCGTTTAGGATGATTTCCTTTTTCTCTGCTTGGATGGACACGCTATCACCTCTTTTCGATATCTAAATCAGAACCACCCGTCCAACGGGTGGTTTGCACTAGGGGTATAACCCCTTGTTGCCAAACTGCGCCTAAAGACGCTAGCCTGACCACAAAGCGTTCAGGCTCAGTGTTATTTGTCTCTTTCACTTACCAGTTAAACTGGTTTTACTTTTTCTTGCTCTTGTTGCTGCTGAATGGATCTTCATACTCTTTTACACTCAGCTTATCCACTGCCTGGTCATGTGCCTCTTGCTCTCGAATGTATTTGGCGACGGTGGCTTCATTTAGCCCCACTGTACTTACGTAGTAGCCTTCCGCCCAGAATTTACGATTCCCATACTTATACTTCAAATTGGCATGCTTCTCAAAGATCATGAGTGCGCTTTTCCCTTTTAAATAGCCCATAAAGGAAGACACCCATATTTTCGGTGGAATCGCCACCAGCATGTGCACATGATCCGGCATCATATGTCCTTCTAATATCTCGACTCCCTTGTATTTACATAGACGCTTCATGATTTCAATTAGATCTCGTCTCACTTGATTGTAGATCTCTTTACGTCTATACTTCGGGGTGAACACAATGTGATACTTACACATCCACTTTGTGTGCGCTAAACTAAAGTTTTTATTTGCCATTTAAGACCATCCTTTCGAATTGAGCCTGAACATCTCAATTTTATCGGGATGGTCTTATTGGTGTAACCCTAGATCCCTCCACCCGCATAGCGGGTGGTTTTATATTTCGCGCGTTTCACGCGCTCAACAGGCTGAAGCCTAAAAAAAAAAAAAGACCTTGCTGCATGCTGCAGAAGGTCCAGGTGCCTATAGCCTATTCAAGAAAATCCTTCAACCGTTTGCTGCGGCTTGGGTGACGGAGCTTCCGCAAAGCTTTGGCTTCAATCTGACGGATGCGCTCCCGGGTAACGCCAAATACCTTGCCTACTTCCTCCAAGGTCCGTGTACGTCCGTCGTCCAGGCCAAACCGCAGCCGGAGTACGTTCTCCTCGCGTTCCGTGAGGGTATCAAGCACATCTTCAAGCTGCTCTTTCAAGAGTTCGTAGGCTGCAGCGTCTGCAGGGGCAAGCGCCTCCTGATCCTCGATGAAATCTCCCAGATGCGAATCGTCTTCTTCCCCGATCGGTGTCTCGAGTGACACCGGCTCCTGGGCAATTTTCATGATTTCGCGCACCTTCTCCACGCTGAGCTCCATCTCAGCCGCAATTTCCTCTGGCGCCGGTTCACGTCCGAGCTCCTGCAGCAGCTGTCTGGAAACGCGGATCAGCTTATTGATCGTCTCAACCATATGCACGGGAATCCGGATCGTTCTGGCCTGATCCGCAATAGCACGGGTAATGGCCTGTCTGATCCACCAGGTTGCATAGGTGCTGAATTTGAAGCCTTTGGAGTAATCAAATTTCTCGACTGCCTTGATAAGCCCCATGTTGCCTTCCTGAATCAAATCCAGGAACAGCATGCCTCTGCCTACATAACGTTTGGCAATACTGACCACCAGGCGCAGATTCGCTTCGGCCAGCCGCCGCTTCGCTTCCTCGTCGCCGTTTTCAATCCGCTGGGCCAGTTCGATCTCTTCATTGGCCGACAACAAAGGAACCCGGCCGATTTCTTTGAGATACATCCGTACAGGGTCATTGATTTTGATCCCTGGCGGCAGACTCAGATCATCATCAAAGTTGAAGTCGTCCTGATCGCTGTGCTCTTCGTCATCGCCCTGGCGTCTTGCGAGCTCCTCATCGCTGACATTGGTCACATCAATGCCGTTATCGTTCAACTGTTCAAAAAACTCATCCATCTGTTCGGGATCCTGTTCAAACGGAGAAAGCTTCTCCATGATTTCCTTATATGTCAGAGATGACCGCTTTTTGCCCAGTTCCATGAGCTGTTCTTTCACCTGCTCAAGCGTCAATTCCGTTTCTAGTTCAGTATGCTGTTCGTTCGTCATATCGGGGCTCCCTCCTCCCTAGAAACTGTGCATCATCAACTGTGTCTACTGTCTTTCTAGGGCTATAATCTCACTTGCAATTTGTGCCGCGGTTAGAAAATCACCGGCTTTCTCCGCCGCAATCATTTCTTCTCTCTTACGATCAATATCGCTTTTTACGGGAACTTTGCGGATTTCCCTGATACAGTCGTCCAGTTCCTGAGTGGACCACTCCCCAGGCGTGTCCATCATCGCAATAGAGCTGACAGTCTTCTCCAGCTTCTCGTCCTGAAGTGAAGACATAAATCGGCTGGCGTCAGCACTTTTCCCTTGGGCGTAATAAGCATATAGATAAGCGGCAATGGCCGCGTGTTCCTTAATGTTAAATTGATCTCCAAGACGATCATGGACATAGCTTGCCACTTCTTCGTCCTGCAGCATAAAGGATAACAGCCGCCGTTCCGCCACATGATAAGCCGGCAGCAGCACCGGAGCTTCGGGCTGCCTATTTTTATGCCTACCATTATTCCACCAATTGGCGTTATTATCCCCATCGTTTTGGTTTTTTTGAAGTTCCTGCCGGTACTGGTTGCATTCCTGCTTCAAGCTTTCAAAGGACACCTGCAGGTCTGCGGATAACTCCTTCAAATAAATTTCACGTTCGGTTGGCGAAGGCAGCGGCGCTATAACTTCCATAGCTTCTTTGATATAGGCCACTTTTCCTGCTTCTTCTAGCAGTATATGGTTTTTCCTTAAATATATTAGCTTAAATTTAACGGATGAAACCGCACCTTCCACAATCTGATGAAGAAACCGCTCTCCCCCGTATTTCCGAACGTATTCATCGGGATCCAGACCGTCGCCGATCATCGCGATGCGTACTTTGAAGCCGGCCCCTTCCAGAATCGGGATGCTCTTCATGGCTGCTGCTTGTCCAGCATTGTCACCGTCATAGCAGACAATGGCTTCATCGGCGAGCGATTTCAGAATCGCCGCATGACTTTCCGTCAAAGCCGTCCCCATGGTGGCTACGGTATTATGCACACCAGCATCCCACGCGCTGATTACATCGCCGAAGCCTTCAAAAATAACGACCTGTCGTTTCTTGCGGATTTCATTCTTGGACCGGTGCAGGTTATAAAGCGTGCGGCTTTTGCTGAACAGCTTGCTTTCCGGCGAATTCAAATATTTTGGCTGTCCATCGCCCAGGATCCGTCCGGCAAACGCAATCACCTTGCCGCTGCGGTTATGAATCGGAAAAATGACTCTGTCCCTGAATCGGTCCACAAAACCGGAACCGTCGTTCTTCGCCGACAGCAATCCGCCTTTCTCCATGGCTGCAAGGTCAAAGGAACGTTTCTCCAAAAATTGGAGGAGCGTATCCCAGCGGGCCGGAGCATAACCGATGTCGAACTGGTCGATCAGCCGTTCATGAATCCCGCGGTTCTTCAAATAGTCCATGGCCTGCTGACCGTATTCCGTATTTTTAAGCAGAAAATGATAAAATTTGCCCGACCATTCATTGGCCTGAAGCAGCGCTTCAAGCTCCGGATTCTGCGGAGCCGCAGCTGAAGTTCCCGCATCCTGAAAAGGAATATGCGCCTCCTCCGCCATCGTCTTCACCGCTTCCGGAAAGGTCAGGCCTTCAATTTCCATTCTGAATTTAATAGCATTACCGCCTGCACCGCAGCCATAACAATGGAAAATCTGACGGTCCGGCGTCACGGTGAAAGACGGGGTCTTCTCGGAATGAAACGGACAAAGCCCCTTCATGTACTTCCCTTGTTTCGTGAGATGAACATGCTTGCTAACGGTATCCACGATATCATGGTGTCGCAGTACAGCTTCAATGACTTCTTCCGGGATGTTTCGTCCGGTACTCATCTATACCACCTTCATCTCTTTTGCACAGTATACTAATTCGCTAAGAACATCAGATCTCCTGCCGGTCCTCTAAAAGTTTTGTCAACTTTTGCTGAAAATACGCCCGGTCCTCTGCGGTAAACGGTCGCGGCCCCTTGCTGTGCCGGCCAGCTCTGCGCGCTTTGGCTTGAACATGACGCCGCTCCAGCAGATAGTCGATGTTTCCGGCATCATAAGCTTCGCCCCTTGGAGACAGAACATCGCAGCACTTGGCAATAGCCAGTGCTGCGAGTCCATAATCCTGTGTTATGACAATATCGCCGGAAGCAATATGGTTAGCGATGAACATATCGGCGCTTTGAGAGCTCCTGTCTACCCGGGCTACTTCGACTCCTTCACTCTCCTGAATGAGATGATCAAAGGAGGCGACCATAAGAACAGGGACCGAAAAAGCCCGGGCTGTTTCCGCAATTTCCTGTTTCACCGGACAAGAATCTCCGTCAACCACGATCCTCATGTTTCGGCCCCCTGTAATTCAAGTTTAAGCCCAGACGAGCTTGCTGAAATCGGCAAAAGCCTTCAAATCGCCGTCAATGGCTGCGAGCAGCGCAAGCCGGTTATTCCGGATCTGCTCATCGTCGGCCATAACCATAACGCTGTCAAAGAAAGCCGTGATCGGCGCCTTTAATCCGCTCAGAGTGCTCAGCGCCTGCTCGGCTTCTTTATGCTCAAGCGCCTGCTGGTAGCTGCCCGACACGGCCTGCCACGCTTCGTAAAGCTTCTGTTCGGATGCCTCGGCCAGCAGTTCCGATCTGACTTTTTCCGCCGAGACGGCTTTGGCTGCCAGGTTGCTGACCCGGTTAAAGGACTCTACCGTTGTCTTGAAGTCCTCCTGTCCGTTCACAGCAGCGGCGAGCGCATGGCCCCGTTTCACAACCGAAACCACATCGTCATAACCGGCAGCAATTACCGCGTCGACAATGTCGTAACGAAGATCATCCGACAATAACTTCTTCACGCGCAGACCAAAAAATTCATTCATGTCCTCCGTGATTTGCGAAGCCGGGCGTTTCAGTCCGCGCAGCTCTTCATGGGCTGCGATACCCAAAGCAAAAATGTCGCTCAGCTTAATTTCCAATTGGTGCTCAAGCACAATCTGCACAATGCCTTGAGCCTGGCGTCTTAAACCGTACGGGTCCTGAGAACCCGTTGGAATAATGCCGATCGAGAAGCAGCCAACCATCGTATCGATTTTGTCGGCGATGCTGACGATAGCTCCCGCCAGCGAAGCAGGCACGTTGTCTCCGGCAAAACGAGGCTGATAATGCTCAAACACCACGTCTGCCACTGCTTGCGGCTCGCCAGCCTTGCGGGCGTAATCCTGACCCATAACCCCCTGCAGTTCAGGGAATTCATAAACCATTTGCGTAACCAGGTCGAATTTGCAGATTTCAGCGCCGCGGCTTGCTGTTTCGCGCACGCTGCTGTCCACGTTCAGCTTGGCAGCCAGGCTGTCGGCGATCCGGCGGATGCGGCGCACTTTATCGCCAATCGTTCCCAGCTCTTCGTGGAACACGATGGTCTCCAGCTTGGAGAGCGCATCTTTGATTGCCAGCTTCTGGTCTTCCTCGTAAAAGAATTTGGCGTCGGACAAACGGGCCCGGAGCACCTTCTCATTCCCTTTGGAGATGACGTCCAGCGATTCGGCGTTGCCGTTACGCACTGTAACGAAGAACGGAAGCAGCGAACCTTTGTCATCCAGTACTGGGAAATAACGCTGATGCTCGCGCATCGACGTAATCAGCACCTCCTGCGGGATGTTCAGGAACGATTCCTCAAAGGTTCCGACCAGCACCGTAGGCGTCTCTACAAGGAACAGCACCTCTTCCAGCAGATCTTCTTTGACTGCGATGTTCCAGCCTTTTTCAGCAGCCAGCTTCTCGATCTGATCAACAATCAGCTTCTGGCGTTCTTCCGTGTCTGCAATGACATGCTGCTTGCGAAGCACATCCAGGTAAGTGCCCGGCTCCGTAATGACAGCTTCGCCGCCAAGGAAGCGGTGACCGCGGGTCACATTGCCGGATTCAACGCCGGCAATAGACACCGGCACAACGTCCTGGCCAAACAAGGCTACAATCCATTTGATTGGACGGACAAATTTGAAATCATAGCTGGCCCAGCGCATGTTTTTCGGGAAAGTCATCGAAGTCAGAATCCCGAGCAGCCCTTCCGGCAATATATCGGCTGTGTAGACGCCTTTGGTATTTTTCGTAACGTAGATATATTCGACTCCACCAAGCTCGCGGAACGTAAATTGTTCAGGTTCAACTCCCTGGCTGCGGGCAAAACCAAGTGCCGCTTTGCTCCAGTTGCCGTTCTCATCCAAAGCAATCTTGCGGGAAGGACCCTTCACTTCTTCTTCCACGTCCTCCTGCTTCTCGGCGACCTCTTTAACTAAAACGGTCAATCGGCGCGGCGTGGCATAAGCCTCCACCGCTGCGTACTGAATGCCCGAAGCGTCCAGCCATTTCACGGTCCGATCCTTCAACTGCCCCATCGCCGCCCGGATAAAGCGGGCTGGTGTCTCCTCAAGTCCGATTTCAAACAGCAGGTCCTTAGACATGGTCTACTCCTCCTTTAAGCAGCGGGAATCCCAGCTTCTCTCGTTCTTCCAAGAATGTCGCGGCAACCTGTCGGGCCAGATTGCGGACGCGGGTAATATAACCCGTTCTTTCAGTTACGCTAATCGCGCCGCGCGCATCCAGCAGGTTAAAGGTGTGGGAGCACTTCAGCACGTAATCGTAAGCGGGGAACACAAGGTGCTCGCTCATCGCACGATTTGCTTCCTGCTCGTACATGTTGAACAAAGTAAACAGCATTTTGACGTCGGAGACTTCAAACGTATATTTGGAATGCTCGACCTCCGGATGATGGAATACGTCTCCGTATGAGATGCCGTCCACCCACTCGAGGTCAAACACATTTTCTTTCTCTTGGATGTAAGAAGCAAGACGCTCCATCCCATAAGTAATTTCTACAGCTACCGGGTTGGTTTCGATGCCGCCCACCTGCTGGAAGTAAGTAAACTGCGTGATTTCCATCCCGTCGAGCCATACTTCCCAGCCCAGGCCGGCGCAGCCGAGCGAAGGGTTCTCCCAGTTGTCTTCCACGAAACGGATATCGTGTTTAAGCGGATCGACGCCTAAAGCTTTCAAGCTGTCCAGGTAAAGCTCCTGAATATTGTCCGGCGAAGGTTTGATGATCACCTGGAACTGGTGATGCTGATAAAGCCGGTTCGGATTCTCCCCGTATCGCCCGTCCGAAGGGCGCCGGGAAGGTTCGACGTAAGCGACTTTCCAAGGCTCAGGACCCAGCGAGCGGAGGAAGGTCATCGGATTCATCGTACCCGCCCCTTTCTCCGTATCATACGGCTGGACAAGAATACAGTTCTGTTCGGCCCAGAACTTTTGCAGCGTCAAAATCATTTGTTGAAAATTCATACAAACACTCCTTACCAGAATTTGTGATGGTTGCTTAATTTATATACAGACACAAAAAGCTCCCGCCTCTACGCCTGTATATCAGACGTAGGGACGAGAGCTTGATTCCCGCGGTTCCACCCTACTTGATCCGGCGATCGCCGAATCCACTTTTCACGTTCCATTTGCCGCTCCGGGGACCGCCAACGGACAAAACCGCCAATCCGGGCTTGCACCATCCCCGGCTCGCTAATATCGGCTACTGCTTTATCCTCTTCCCTTTCAACACAGCAATCTCAAATATGAGAAATATGATTTATAATATCTGATTTCACACGTTAAGTCAAATCTGGTATTTATCCAGCTGATCCAGGAAATTGCGCGATTTCAGCTGCATGCCAAGCTGCATGTCCATCAGCGCTCGCATGGCGGTTTTTAATTCGGCTTTGGTCGTATCCTTTACGGCAACATTGCCCAATCTGCGCATATCCAGCTTCGCGAACAAACGGAGCAGCTTCAGCACGGAAGGCGATACAGCCATAGCCGCAGGATCCAAATGCCGGCTTCGCCGGCTGAGCACACCGCCCAGCCTCGGACTGAAGAACTCCAGCTCCTGGTCCGTGCCCGAAACGACACAAACGTCCATCTCCGGCCCGTAACCGGCCGCTTGCAGAATCTTCATTTCATAGAGGTGAATCAGCACCTCCGGGTCCTTGCCTTCCTGCAGCGCATCCAGACAGGCCTTCAGCTGGCCAAACCAGAAAGAGCCCGTTTCTTCCTCCTGAAGCACCCGGTCCAGCAGCTCGCAGGCATAAGAACCGTAAGCGGCCAGCGTCAAATCCTCCCGCAGCTTATGATGCGATTCGATGATTTCCCCGCCATTCAGCGTGCCAAGTCCTTTATTTCTGAAAAAGATGTACTGCCCATATGTAAAAGGCATCGTCATGGCGGCGTGCCGGCTTTTCGGCTTTTTCGCTCCGCGGACCATCACGCCTACTTTGCCGTCATGCTCGGTCAGCAGCGTAATTATTTTGTTGCCTTCCCCATAATCCATACTGCGGATAACAATGCCTTCCACTCTGTATAACATAAGTTTCCCCCCGCGTCCGGACCTCCGCAAAACCTCTCTCCAAAAGATCCCCAAAACTCAAAACAAGAGGGGCAATTATGCCTCCTCCTGCTCCAGAACCAGCTCTTCGGGCTCCTCCTGCTGTTCATTCTCCTGGGGAGCTCCGACCTCCTTATAAAGCATATAAGCATCTACATCACCAGTCATCGTAAAATACTTCCACGAAAAGTCTCGCACTCGTATTCACCCTTTCTTCGGACATGACGCCTTGCTTTGTAAGAATAGGATGTACCGAGCCAGCTTAACTATTCACCCTAATAACTGGGAAATCCTTAATCCCGGTTAAAGCCCAGATCCCGCAGGATCCTCTCCTGGTTTCTCCAGTCTTTCTTGACTTTAACCCACAATTCGAGAAAAATCTTCGATCCGAGCAGATGTTCGATATCCTGACGGGCCAGCTTGCCGATTTCCTTCAGCAGCGAACCCTGCTTGCCGATAATGATGCCTTTCTGCGAATCCCGCTCCACAAAAATAACGGCGGAAATGTTCACGACCCCATTCTCCTGAACGCGCATATCCTCAATCGTAACCGCGATGGAATGCGGAACTTCTTCACGGGTCAAATGAAGGATCTTCTCGCGGATCAGCTCGGCGCAGACAAACTGCTCCGGATGGTCTGTAACCTGGTCCTCCGGATAATATTGCGGGCCTTCAGGCAAATATTTGGCGATCTGATCCAGCAGTGTGTTCACATTATTGCCCATCATCGCCGAAATCGGCACGATCTCCGCAAACGGGTACAGCTTGCTGTACGATTCAATCATCGGCAGCAGCTCTTCCGGCGTAATTTTGTCGATTTTGTTCAGCACCAGAATGACCGGCGTTTTAATTTCCTTCAACCGCTCGATAATATAGCGGTCGCCGCCGCCAAAACCTTCCGAAGCATCGGCCAGAAACAGAACCGCTTCCACTTCACCGAACGTGTTCAGTGCGGTGGTGTTCATGTAATCGCCAAGCTTCGATTGGCGTTTATGAATCCCCGGCGTATCCAGAAAAATAATCTGCATGTCATTGGACGTATATACACCGTGGATTTTATTGCGTGTCGTTTGAGGCTTGTCCGACATAATGGCGATCTTTTGCCCTATAATATGGTTCATCAGCGTGGATTTGCCGACATTCGGGCGGCCAACAATCGTAACAAAACCGGATTTAAATGAGGATTTTGCCATAACTTCTCCTTTGTGTACAAACAATTCTTAGGACTTGGTTTCCTTCAAATGGGAAGGCACAAACGCATGCGGCAGCAGCTCCCGCATCGTCGTCTCCATGACGTCCCCTTTCAGGTTGCCCAAAATCACCGGCATATCAAGACCTCCAAGCTCGGCCAGGACCTGCCGGCATACGCCGCAGGGAACGATTGGCTCGTCCGTGTCCCCCACGACCGCAATTGCTTTAAAGCTGCCTGGACGGCAGCCGTCGGCAATGGCGCGAAACAGAGCGGTACGCTCGGCGCAATTGGTTGGGCTGAACGCCGCATTTTCCACGTTGCAGCCGTGATGGACCTTGCCGTTTTCATCCAGCAGAGCGGCTCCGACTGAAAAATGGGAATAAGGCACATAAGCGTTCTTATAGGCTTTCATCGCTTCTTGAAGCAGCTCTTTGTTATCCATCTTTATTTTAACCTCGCTTCTTAAGTTCAAACTTCCGATTCTTCAGCCCCAGCCAAAGTAAGCGCAAACCGGAGAGTAAAAAAGCACGATACCGATCAATACTGAAAAAAAAGCGGCGATCAGCACCGCACCTGCGGCTGTATCTTTCGCAATTTTGGCCAGAGGATGCCATTCCTCCGTCACCAGATCAACTACTGTTTCCAGAGCCGTGTTAACCAGTTCCAGCGCGATTACCGATGAAATGGTCAGCAGAAGCAGCACCCAGCTTGTTGGCGGCAGATGAAAAAAAAATAGCTCCGGCCGTTACCAGAATGGCCATGGCCAGGTGTACCTTCATATTCCGCTGGGTACGCAGGGCATACCAGATGCCGGCAGCGGCATAACGGAAAGTGAACTTCCACCTTGGACGCGGCTTCATTAGCGTACCAAACCCGCTTCGGCCAGAACAGCTTCCTGCTTGCCCATCATCTCTGCTTCGCTCGCTTCATCCTGATGATCATAGCCAAGCAGGTGCAAAAAGCCATGGACAAACAGAAAACCAACCTCTCGTTCAAACGAGTGACCGTAATCTTCGCTTTGCTCTTTAGCCCGCTCCAGGGAAATGATAATATCCCCCAGCATATCAGGAAACAGCTCCGCCTGCTCGTCTTCCCCAATCTCATAGATGATTTCGGGTTCTTCATCCAGGCTTTCATTCATGGCAAAAGACAGCACATCCGTCGGGCGGTCGATGCCGCGGTAATCGCGGTTCAGTTCATGAATCTGCTTATTGTCGACAAAGGTAAGCGCGACTTCGCCATCTTCAATTCCTTCCGCCGCAGCCGCTTTTTGCAAAAGGACATCCAGCAGCGCAATCAGCTCCTCGGTGATGTCAAATTGCTCTTGTTCATTGCTCCACGCCAGGTGAATGGCCATCTTTCTCACGCTCTTTCCCATCATTATTCTTCGTAGTTTTCACATCGTCCGGGTATTCAATCCGGGAGTGGAAGATCCCCATTACCGTTTCCTTAAGCGTCTGTCCGACGACGTCAAGCTCACGCATCGTCAAATCGCATTCTTTGAACTGGTGGTCATCCAGCCGGCTTTTGATGATCTTCTCGATCATTGTCTCCACCTGGTTCACCGTTGGTTTATGCAGCGAACGCACCGCTGCCTCCACGCTGTCGGCGATGCCCACGATGGCTGCTTCCTTCGTCTGGGCATTCGGCCCCGGATATCTGAAATCATCTTCGGTGAAATCCGGTTCGACGCCCTGTTCCTCTGCCTGCTTTAAAGCTTTATGGTAGAAGAAATGCAGAAACGTAGTCCCGTGATGCTGCTCCGCAATATCGCGAATCGGCTTCGGGAGTTTGTATTCTTTCTGCATCTCGGCCCCGTCCCGGGCATGGGCGATGATGATCGATTTGCTGAGTTTAGGATCAATAAAGTCGTGCGGGTTCTCCATGCCGTTCTGATTCTCGATAAAATACCCCGGTCTCTTCGTCTTCCCGATGTCATGGTAATACGAACCAACCCGGCATAACAACCCGTTGGCCCCAATCGCTTCCGCTGCAGCCTCCGACAAATTCCCGACCATGACGCTGTGGTGATAAGTCCCCGGGGTCTCGGTGAGCAGCTTGCGCAGCAGCGGATGGTTTGGATTGGTCAGCTCCACCAGCTTCAGCGCGGACAAAATCCCAAAGGTTACTTCAAAGAAAGGCATCAAGCCGAAGACCATGATTGTAGCAAGCAGACCGCTGGCAAAAGCAAAACCGAGCGCATACAGCGTGTTTGTCTGATCCCAGCCGGTTGAATTAATCATAATAAGAGCGGCGACCAGAAGGGCTCCAAAGAACGAAACCATCACACCCGCCTTCAGGATGGATGCTCGCTGGCTGGCCCTATGAATCGAGAAGATCGAAACAAACGAAGTCACCAGCGCAAACATGCCGTAATAAAAATCAAAAATTTGACCTTGATGAATGTTCAGCACAATGCTGGCCGCAACGGCAAAAATAACGGAAGCGATATAAGCCAATGACACATCGAGCAAGAGGGTGATCAGCATCGCCCCGACCGCAACCGGTGCCAAATACCCCAAATAAGGTCTCCGTTCATTATGCAGCAGCTCCAGCAGATGCATGGAAAGCAGCGTAATCAGGAAGATTAACAGCAGCATCGCAAGCTGGGAGTTGTTGTATTTGAAGCGTACACTGGCTTCCGGCTGCCGGATAGACATATATAAACCCACAGCAAGCAGAACCGATAACAAAGCTACTCCGACCTGAGGCCAGTAATTCACCTCATTTTTAAGCAGTCCGTTGTCTTTTAGAAGCGTGTACATTTCCTGGGTAATGATTTGTCCTTTGGAGACAAGCACATCCCCCTGCTTGATGTAGACAGGCGCCGTATTTTCCCTGGCCTTAACTTTAGCATCTTTGGTGGCATCTTCATCGTAAAACTTATTGGCCGTTATGACATAACGGGCAAGCTCCTGCACAATCTCCCGCGAAATCCGTTTGCTGAGCGAGCTTGAGCTAACCTGTTCAGCTACCTTGGCCCGGGTCGTTTGAGCTTCTGTTGCCGGATCGTACATCAGCCTTCCCACAATATCTGAAGCAACAGGTTTCATTTCCGCGATGTCCTCTGGGGTAAGCTGAGGCAGCTTGACATAGGTTTCTTCAGAAATATGATACATCTGCTCGTTGATTCTCGTTCTTACCTCATCCAGAAACGTGGAGGAATAATTGCCGGAATTGCGGCTCGACATAATATAATTCTGAATATGGTTTTGGAAAATCTGCGGCAAATCCTGCCGGTAAATCGAAATTTTATCCTCGCGCGAAACCTGATCATCCTGATTAATCCGGGCAATCTGATCCAGCATTTCGGTGATAATCGCTTCGTTCCGCAGGGAAATCTTGGTGTAAACCGGCTTCTCCGCTTCCGCTGCTTCCTCTTGCGCCTTCAAGGTTGCTTTTGTATTCTGAATCTGCGTCGGAGCCAAAATCTCCTTGTCGCTCGGCGTATTTACCGCGATATTGTATCTCTCCGGCAATAATTTGGGCGCGAGGCTGACATAAAGCATAATGATCAGCAAAGCGAACAGAGCATAGCGCATTCCCACGCTATGCCTCCAGCCAACCATTTTGGATTGTATCGTTTGACGACTATTGTTTTGATTTGAGGTCATTGGAAACAGCCCTCTCTATCTTTGTGAAATTTGCCCCCGGTAAGAATACGGAATACTGCAGCTGATTTAGTCTTCTCATCTTGGCTCCCCCAGGGTCCCCTGAAGCCTTACCGGCTTCGAAGGGGTTCTATCTCGCTAGATACGTAGACAGACTGTCTTGTCCGGCAGCAGCCGGAGCGTTGCTCTAGATTGAATGCTTAATTGTTGTCGGTAGCCGCATCATAGGCCACGATAATCTTCTGTACCAGGGAATGACGCACAACGTCCGATTCATTAAAATGAACGAACCCAATTTCCTCAATCCGGCTCAAAATCGTACTGGCTTCAATCAACCCGGACTTTTTGCCTCTGGGCAAATCGATCTGCGTCATATCGCCGGTTATGACCATTTTGGAGCCGAAACCAAGCCGCGTCAAGAACATTTTCATCTGCTCCGGCGTAGTGTTCTGGGCCTCGTCCAAAATAATAAAAGAATCATCAAGGGTTCTCCCCCGCATATAAGCAAGCGGGGCAATTTCGATCAGACCGCGCTCCAGCGCTTTCGCCACCTGATCCGGTCCCATCACATCATAAAGGGCATCGTACAAAGGCCGCAGATAAGGGTCTACCTTCTCCTGGAGGTCGCCAGGCAGGAAGCCGAGGCTTTCGCCCGCTTCCACCGCAGGACGGGTCAGGACGATTTTTTTTGACCGAACCCTCCTTTAAAGCCGCTATGGCCAGAACGACCGCCAGATAGGTTTTACCGGTACCTGCGGGACCGATCCCAAACACGATATCCCGTTTCTTGATAACCGTTACGTAATGGTTTTGGCCAATGGTTTTGACCCGAATCGGTTTGCCGCGGTAAGTCACGGCGATTTCACCTTTATATAAATTAAGCAGCTGGTCCGCCCGCAAATCGAGCGCTAGATCAATGGCGTATGAAACATCCCGTTCCGTCAGCACGTATCCGCCCCGGATCAGCTCAAGCAGCACCTCAAACAGCTGCTGGGCAACCATCGTATCCCGGTCTCCGCCGCGGACCGAAATTTCCGATTCACGCGAAACCACCTGCACGTCAATTTTCTCTTCCACCAGTTTCAGGAATATATCCTGGGGACCAAATAAAGAAAGTCCTTCTGAAGCATTTTTAAGCGGGATTCTGATCACAGTCTGTTGTTCTGTCAAATATACTCATTCTCCTTGATCTTGGACTATAGGAACCTCTTCCGCGATATTCTGCTCTACCTCAAATAACACTTTCATATAAACTTTACCATTCTCGGTCTTCTCATGCAAAATTTTTTCCGCCTTCACGACCGCATCGGAGCCGTTTTTCGCTAAAATATCCCGTTTGGCCTGGGCAAGTCCGCTGGCTTTCGCCTGCTCCGGCGTCTGTTCAATCTCAATATCCGCTTTTTCCATCACGTGTTCACTCATCCAGCCGATCGGAAGTTTCCACTTGCGCCAGGTGATCGGGTCGTTTTCGGTGTAGGTGACGCTCTCTGCAAAATGATTTTTCCCGTAGCCCGTCAGTTGTATCGCCGTATTTCCGAAATACAGATAACCTTTGGTTTTCCGGGCTCCGCTCAGCACGCTTTCTTTCTTCAGCAGCGGGGTTTCAATGTTATATTCATGCCACACCAGTCCGCGAACCTCGCCTTTGGAGACGACCGCCTGCCCGGCCTGATAGCCGGAAATCAGCACGGCACCTTTTTTGACCCGGTCATTTTTGGCTACCTGCGGATAACCTCTTTCCGCATAAATATAAGTGACAACGGCGTCCGATTTGCTGACCAGAT
This sequence comes from Paenibacillus yonginensis, assembly GCF_001685395.1. NCBI lineage: Bacteria > Bacillati > Bacillota > Bacilli > Caryophanales > Paenibacillaceae > Paenibacillus > Paenibacillus yonginensis. Next base: position 2,504,239 of record NZ_CP014167.1, read on the forward strand.
TGCGGGGACTGTTTAAGCTCTGTTCTTTCGGCTGAGTGGCTTCCGCCACCTCAATTGTTGCTTTCGTCCCGTGGATTGTAACGCCTACCCAGGATGTGCCCTCCAGCTTGCGGGTTAAGGTTTTGGAGAGCTTGTCCTGCTCGGGAAGCTTGAATTTCCACTGAAAAGGGAATAACCCTTCCTCTTTGGCAGCCTGCTTGATATCCTCAGCCGGGATTTTAACGTTTCCTTTGACTTCCACATCCCATACCATGGAGGACATAAAAAAGATCGCCAGCACAAACAGAACAATGCCGGCGGCAAACCATTTACGGCGCAGAACCCGAAGCGTAAGGAACGGAAGACCCTTCCGCTGCTTCACATGCATCCGGCAGCTTGTCTGCTTCAGGAGCGGACGCAGCCTGAAGAAATCGCCAAGCATAATGCTCAGCTCCATGCGCCTCCCAGGCAGGGGTTTGACCTCCCAAACCCCTATCCCCTCTTCCCCGCATTGATTAATCAACTGTTCCAAATCTCCGCCGCGGATTTCCAGGCTGACCCATCCGCGGAGAAAGCTAAAGGCCGATTCCTTCACGGCTTCTCCCCCGTTCCACGATACTTGATTTCTGCGATATCCCCTTCAACCATGACTTCCTGGGGCATAATGGTCTTGATGACCAGATCTTTTCCCGTTACTTCGAGGCCGCCTTCACTGAGCGCCAAACTGAGCCGCTCTTCCGAAAAATGCAGAACACCCCTGTGGTTCTCAATGAGCAGCTGTTTCCCGCCTACAAGCGTAATCCTGGGCAGCTCAAAGACGAGATCCCCTGGGAGACCCATCGCATCAACGGTCCATTTGCGAAATTTGCGGGCAATGCGGCTCATACGAGGCAATCCTCCTTCCCCTATGCTACAAAATTATGCGCGAGGTTCCGGATTTATGAGAAACAGCTGTAATCAGCTCCGATCTCGTTAAAATCTAACTGCGAGCCGCCGGGCAGAAACAATCGGTTTAACAATCAAAGGGAGAAAAAGAGGCAACAATGGACAATGAAAGGGAAAAATCGTAGATAAGCTGTAGAAATAAAGATATTCAGAGAAATAAAGACAGCAAAAAACGCCCTTCCAGAGGAAGGGCGTCTTGCTATTCTTTTATTGCAGCAGTTGCTGAACTGCCTGGTTTACAAGCTTGCCATCCGCCCGTCCTTTGACTTTGGGCATCAGCGCACTCATGACTTTCCCCATATCTGCTTTCGAAGAAGCACCGGTTTCCTGGATGGTCTGCTGTACAATTACTTTAATTTCTTCTTCGGTAAGCTGCTCGGGGAGGTACCGGGCAATAATATCAATCTCGGCATTTACATTATCTGCAAGATCTTCGCGGCCTGCTTTAATAAAATCCTGGAGGGCATCTTTGCGCTGTTTGATTTCACGACTTAGGATATCAAGCACTTCATCATCGTTCAGAGTTCTCTTCAGATCTATTTCAAGATTCTTGATCGTAGCACGAACCATACGAATCGTGGTGAGTTTGAACTTTTCCTGATTCCTCATCGCTTGCTTCATATCTTCGTTTAATCGTTCGCTCAGATTCATGAAGTTCAAATCCTCCTAGAACTTTCTCTTACGAGCAGCCTCAGACTTTTTCTTGCGTTTCACGCTTGGCTTTTCATAATGCTTGCGTTTCTTCACCTCAGCCAGGACGCCGTCCTTAGCAATGGAGCGCTTAAAGCGACGAAGTGCAGCATCGATTGTCTCATTTTTGCGAACTTTCGTTTCAGACACCAGTTTTCCCTCCCTCCGACCAGACCGTCCAAGAGCATAACACGGTTCATCATTCTTCATTATAGGTGAAGAGAGAACCCAGGTCAACTACTCAGAAAATAATCCCTTCCTCTCAAACCCAGGCATCCAGGTTCGACATGCTCCAGAGGTCTGCAAAACTCTACAAAAATCCACAAAACTCTACAATTCTTTTTTTTGCCTTTTACTTAACTCTTTCGGTCCAGACAGGGAAAGTCTGAGAATGAATCTGAATTACTTAACCTACTCGGCGTGCGAAGCGGAAATTCCTGTAAGCGCGCCCAGCTTGGCCCCGCCAAGCAAATGGAAATGCAGATGGAACACGGTCTGTCCCCCATCCGGCCCGCAGTTGTTGATCAGTCTGTAGCCTGTCTCCGCAATGCCCAGCTGTTCGGCTGTTGTCTGGGCGACCTGATGCAGCTTGCCAATCAAAACGAAATCATCGCCCTGCGCCTCGTTCATGGAAGCAATATGTTTCTTCGGAATCATCACCGCATGGACCGGCGCGGCCGGCTGAATGTCATGAAAGACCAGAAATTCGTCGTCTTCATAAATTTTACTGGAAGGAATAACTCCGTTTACGATTTTGCAAAACAAGCAGTTCTCCATGTGACATGGCCTCCTGATATTTTATGTACTGATATTTTTGGGCTCCGTAATCTGTCTCCGGCAGCCTCTCCTTATCTATCATACCTAATAAAACGGGCAAAAAAAAGAAGCACCCGGCACTCCCCCTGAAAGGAGTGCGCCGGACGGACGTATTGGCAGGAGCTGTTATTCCTTGGGCTCTAGCCCATACGTCCGTCCAGGTGGCTTCTTGAGTAATGTCGGCTTAGCTGTATTATAACAGCGCCTCTGAACTGTATCTGTGATTTGGATCACGCTTGTAATCCCCCGCCAGGTTCGTAAAACCAAGGAGGAGTCGGACAAAAGGCTTGGTGAAATCAAGCTAAAGCTTCTCCAGCCGGATGCGGGAGCCTTCTCCCCCATTCTCCGCCGGCTGCACGATCAGCTTGCGGGGCAGCCGCTCGCGCAGCTCCGACACGTGGCTGATGACGCCGACGGAAAGATGATCATGGTGCAGATGCTCAAGCGACGTAATCACCGTATCCAGCAGTTCCGGATCCAGAGTGCCGAACCCTTCGTCCAGGAAAAAGAACTGGAGCGGATATTGGCCGCGCAGCTGGATTTGGGCGGATAAAGCCAGGGCCAAAGCCAGCGAGGTCAAGAAGGTTTCGCCACCAGACAAGGTGGACACCGGCCGTTTCACCCCGCCGTTGGCATCGTCGCGGATAACAAATCCGCCGCCGGAATCGGTCTCCAGGGAATATCGCTGTTTGGTCAGAAACCGCAGCCGCTGCGATGCGGCCTGGCTGACATGAACCAGCTGCTCCTCGGCCACATATTCCACGAACGCATTGCCTCTCAGCGTGCTTTGAAGTTTGCCGAGGAGCCCGCTTTCATGCTCCAGCGTGCTGCGCTGCTGCTCGAGCTCCTGCCAGCGGATATGGCGTTTCTCCACATCCTCCAGATCACGCTGGGCTTTTGCTTTCTCCTGAAGAGCCAGCTCATCCTGCCTCTGGCACTCCTGGAAGGCCAGCTGGATTTCGTTCCACGTTTCTTCCGAAAGGCTTCTGCCGTTCAAACGAAGCTCCAAATCTCGCAGCGTTACCGCAAGCTCCTGCTGCTGCTTGCGGTGCTGCTCAGCCAGCAGCGCAAGTTCTTCGGCTTCTTCCCGGCGTATCGCCGCCTCTGCAGCTTCCTGCCCGGTTGCAAAAGGCGAATCTGCCAAGGCTTGTACCCAGCGGCGTTCCTGCTCGGCCGCCTGTTCGGCAGCGGCTGCCGCTGCCTGACGGGCCAGCACGTCCGCCTGGACCGATTCGTTCCGAAGCTGCTGAGCCGCCGCCAGCTGCTCCCGGGCCTGCCGGGCCGCGGTTCGCAGCTGAGCCAGCCTTGACTCGGCTGCAGCCAGCAGCGCTTCGGCAGGTTCCCCGCCCGTCAGCGCAGCCAGCCGTTTGTTCTTCTCTTCGATAAGCTGGAGGCCGCCCTCGAGCCGGGTTGAGCATTCAACCAGCTCTTTATCCAAGGCCGCCAGCTGCTCCGACAAGGCGCGCAGCCTGCTCGTCTTGTCGTCAATGTACGGCCCGCTGACTTCGAAGCGGCGGCGCACATCCTCGGCCTGCAGGTCTTTGGCCTGCATGGCCTCATAGCTGCGCTGCAGCTCATCCGGGGTCATACCGGGATGAGCTGCAGCCCATTCGGCTGCACGGCGCTGCACGTCAGCCTCAAGCGCGGAGCAGCGTGCCTGCTGCTGCTCCGCCTGGGCCGCGGCTGCCTGCTCTTCGGCAGCCGCCAAGGCGCAGCGCTGGCGCAGTTCGGCGCCAGCGCTGCGCTGTCCGCGGACCCGGCTCTGCAGCGCAGAGAGCCGGGTGCCGCTGGCGCCGCGCGCGGTGCGCAGCGCGGCGAGCCGGCTGCGGGCGCTCTCCGCGTCCAGCGGAGCGCCCGGCAGGGCGGCGGCGGTCTGCGCAGCAGCCGCCGCTTCGCCGGATACCGCCGGGTCTGCGGCGGCATCCAGGCTTTCCAGGGCGGCGCGCACCGATTCCAGGTCGCGCGCGGCCCCGAAGCGCAGCTCCCGGCATTCCGGGAGCAGAGCGGCCACGGCCTGGAGCTCCGCCTCCAGCGCCGCCGTGCTCTCGTCGCCGTGCACAGCCGGCGACGGATGCTCCAGCGAGCCGCACACCGGACAAGCTCCGCCGTCCTGCAGCTCCTGGGCCAGCCGGACGGACCAGACGTGCAGCTCCTGTTCCTTCAGCTGCTGCTGGAGCTGTGTTGCACGCCGCTCCAGCTCCTCGCCAAGGCTCTGCAGCCTCTGCTCCTGATCCTGCAGCTCAGCGGCAAGCCGGGCGGCTTCGGCAAGGGTGTCCTGCCGCTCAGCTTCGCTGCGCTCCGCCTCTGCCGTCAGCTCCTGCAGCTGGCGGAGCGCTTCCTCCTGCTTGCGGCGCAGCTGCCCGGCTTCCAGGCGGGCCTGCTCCAGCTGCTGCTCCGCAGCGGCCAAAGCTTCCTTACGCTGAATCCCCTCCTGCAGCAGCCGGCGTTCGGCCGATTTCACTTCAAGCTCTTTGAGCTGCTGCTCCAGCTCTTTGCGCCGCTGAACAGCCTTGTTCAGCAGCGTTTCTTCCTTCGCCGCCTCCTCGGCAGCCAGCTTCCGCTTCTGCTCAATCTCCTGCTGCCGGGCTATCTGCCCGGCTTGCTCAGCTTTAAGCTGCTCGGCTTCAGCCTGCAGCTGGCGGGCCTGCTCCAGCTGCTCCAGCCGGCGGAGCAGCGGCGGCTCCTCCTGCCCCAGAACTTCATCCGCAGCAGCCGACATCCTCTCGGCTTCGCCTGCCTTCTCCTCGGCTTCAGCCGCGGTGGAGGCGGCCGCTTCAGCCGCAGCTCTTCGCGTCTTGGCCGTCTCGGCCGCTTCCTTCCAGGCTGTCAGCACAGGCAGCAGCTGCTCGGCCGCTTCGGCATGGCGCAGCTTATGCTCGGCCTCTTCAATGGCCGGATTATTGGCGATGAGACGCGCTTCCTCTGCCAGCAGCCGCTGCTTCTCCTGAATCAGCTCGCGGACTTTGGCCGCTTCCTCCGCCTGCTGCCGGGCTTCCGTAAGCCGGGTGCGGGCCGCATGAGCCTGCCCCTCTGCCAAAGCCAGCCTTTCAGCAGCTGTTTTGACCGCCTCCTCGGATGCTAGGCCAAGCCCTTGCTGCTCTGCGGTCAGCTCTTTAAGCCGGCTTTCCGTTTCTTTCACTCGCCGGCTCAGCTTGACTGCAAGCAGGTCTCCGTATTTCTCCAGATGGAACAAACGCTGCAGCATCTGCCGCCGTTCGCTACCCTTCAAGGCAAGAAACTCCGAGAACTTCCCTTGAGGCAGCACGACCGCCCGGGTGAAATCGTCCATCTTCAAGCCGATTTTCTCTTCCACACAGCGGTTCACCTCGGCCAGCTTGTCCGCGAGCACTGTCTCGCCTTCTGGCCTGAGCTCAATAAAACGGCTGATGGTGCAGCTTACCGACTGCTCCCCGGTCCGTTTGAAGCGCCGTTCCACCCGGTATCGACTGCTGCCTTTCGGGCCTGTCAGCTCAAACGTATAAGCGACGAACAAGCTGTTCTCGGAATGATTCATGATGCCTTGCGTGCCGTTCACCGCCCGCTCAACCTTGCCGTAAAGCGCCAGGGTCATGGCATCCAGCAGCGTCGATTTGCCGCTGCCTGTCGGTCCGAAGATGCCAAACAAACCGGTTTCACACAGCACCGTAAAATCAATTTCCTGACTCTCCCGGTAGCTTTGCAGCCCCGACAGTTTTAGTAAAATCGGCTTCATTCCGCATCCTCCTCTCCGGCGGCAACCGCCTCATCTTCAGCCAGCAGACTCATAAACAAGCGGACCAGCTCTTCTCCCGGCTCGGCTCCCCCGCTTTGCCGCTGATAGAATTTGCGGAACAGCTCATCGACCGGCATCTGCGAACGCTCCGCCATCGATTCTTCAATCGAGGGACTCCCCGGATAAACAGGGCGGATATGGACAAGCCCTTCCCTGCTTTTGCGGAGCATCCCGATATCGCCCATCGACATCGCTTCCGTAAGCGAAATCTCCAGATCGATAAAGGCGCCTGCATCACGTCCTTCCTCAATCCAGCGGTGAACCTCCTCCAGTCCGCCCCGGCATGACCACTTCACGAGCGGTCTGCCGCTGTGAAGGAAGATCTCCTGCGGCTGAGCCAGCTCTCCGGGCTTAAGGTCGAGCAGCATCACCGATTTGGCTTGCCCCGCCTCCGAAAAGCTGTAAGCCAGCGGAGACCCGCTATAGCGGATCAGCCCCTCTCCCTTGACCATCTGCGGACGATGTAGATGACCGAGCGCTGTATATTGAGCTCCAATCTGAAAAGCGGACGGGTCCACGGTATAAGCGCCCCCGACCTGGATCGGACGTTCGCTGTCGCATTCCAGCCCTCCAAGCACATACAGATGACTCATCGCCAGGTTAATCGTGTCCGAACGAAAAGAGGACGCCAGCTGCTTCATCAGCTGGCCGACCCGTGCGCTGTAGGCAAGGCGCAGCTCCTGCTCATCCCCGTCACCGGCGAGCAGCTCCTGCAGCCTCGCCTCCGAAGGATAGGGCAGGGCCGCAATGACTGCTTCCTCACCTGTTCGGCCTGCACGAAGCCGTACCGCCTGGTTCGTTGGCAGACCGGTCAGACTGATTCCGCGGCTGGAAACAAGCGGCGAAACCGAAGAGACCCGCTCGGGCTGGTCATGGTTGCCCGCAATAACCGCAAGATGGCGACCGTCTTCGCTGAGCCGGGCTGCCGCTTCATAGAACAGCTGCTCCGCTGCTGCCGGCGGGTTGACGCTGTCATAGACGTCCCCGGCCATCAGAATCAAATCCACCTGCTCCTCCCTGACGATCTGGACCAGCTCGTCCAGGAACTGCTCCTGTTCCGCAAGCCGGCTCCGGCCTTCAAGCGTCCGGCCCAAATGCCAGTCTCCCGTATGCAAAATGCGCATTCTGTTTCCCCCTAATTCATGCTATTCCCCTGTGATTCCTCTGCCTGATCCGCTCTGATCCCGGACTCAAGGCAAACCAGTCTCAACCGATCCGCACCGCATCTCCCGAATCAAAGAAATACAACCATTTCTCCGCCACCTGTTCCCCGGTGATCTGTTCAACCGCTCTGGCGTACAGCTCCAATTGAATCCGGTAGCGCTCCTTCAGCTTTTCAAGCTGTTGTTCCCGGGCATAGTCAGGGACATAATCGCTTTTGTAATCCAGCATGATCAATTGGCCATTTACTTTGAACAAACAATCGATAATCCCTTGTACAAGAACCGCTTCGCCCTGAAGAGCCAGCTTGGCAGACTGCTCCCCGGCCGGAGCGGCGCCTTCTGTAGCTGTTCCTAAATCCGGAGGGCCAAGCAGTTGTCTCCCTGGTTGTCCTGGTTGTCCTGGTTGTCCTGGTTGTCCGACTTGTTCAGCTTGCTTCGCTTCTATTACTTCTCTTGTTTGTTCGGATTCTTTTACTCGTTCAACTCGTTCTCTTGCTTGTTCAGCTCGTACCGCTACAAAATCTTGGGCTTTCCCTCCTTGCCCTTCCCTGTTGTCCTGGTTTCCGCTTTCCGGCAGGCTTAGGTTCGTTTCGGCATCCTTCCGGGTTCCGGATAAAGCAGGTGTAAAATGCGGGTAAGCCTCATCAGCCGGCATCGCATAGGTGAACGGCAGTTCTTTTTTCACCCATTCGGCGTGGAGCACCTTGTTTCCCAGCTCACTGTTCAGGAATCCGGCGATTTTGTCCGGCTCCAGCTCGCGAAGCTGCTCCGGCAGCAGAATCTGGCTGGTCTCCAGCCTGCGGAAGGTCTCTTCCACCAGCTCCAGCGCATCTCTTCCTGTCGCCTGCAGCGGCAAATGCTGCATCACCGTATGATAAGCCGTGCCCCGCTCCGTTCCGGACATTCTCCGCTGCTCCATGAATTTTGGACGTCTTAGGCGCAGCTTGGACCCTCCGTCGCCGTCCTCCTGACTGATGGCTTGGCCTACAGAAGGAGACGTGCCTGGCAAGGTCCTCTGAACCTCCCCGGTGCGTTCTGCCTGCAGCTCAAGACCATCCGCAGCCGGCGACTCCTCCGACACAAGTCTGGATTTCAGCTCGGTCACCGTCGTTTTGGCAGCGACGCGGCTGCTCCATTCATAGGGATATGACCACTCTAGCCTGCGGGCTATCTCGCCAGACAACGCGGAGCGAACCGCTGTCGGTTCAGCTCCGCCAGTTGGACGGTTCTCGTTCGTTTCTTCGAGATGACGGAATCCTTCAGAACCAGGAGTTCCTTCCCAATCAGGAATGCCTGCAGATTCAGAATCTCCCGCCAAACCGGCTGCCGCCAGCAGCTCGCGCAAGGCCTCCTTGCCTCGCGATGCAGGAACCAAAGCGGATTCGCGTCCTGCCGCCGCTGCATAAGCCATGTCCCGGGAAGGGACAAACATAAACTGCCAGTCCGGGCTGTCTTCCCGGTAGGGCAGCAAATGATGCCCTTCAGCGCTTAATCCTGCCAATTCACGCAGCGCCCCGGCAGACGGGTGCCGGATCAAAGCCGGACCAATCCAGTCCAGATAGCTGCGCCCGCGGGCGAGCAAATAGTCCGGGAGAAGTTCCTCAGCCCTGCTGAGCGACTGGCTCCAGTTCGCTGCCGATTTCTCCAGATCCTTCACCGCCGATACAAGGATCAGCTTGTCCTTCGGCCGGGTCAAAGCGACGTACAGAATTCGCATTTCTTCGGCAATCAGCTCCATCTGGCTCCGTCTGCGAATCGCCAGGTTCGGCAGCGTGGGATAACTTACCCGGGTATCGGGGTCCACGTATTTCGGACCGAAACCAAGCTCCTTGTGCATCAGGAAAGGAGCGTTCAAATCCTGCCGGTTGAACATTTTGGACAGACCGGCCACAAACACAACAGGGAATTCCAGACCTTTGCTTTTATGAATGGTCATGATACGGACCGTGTCCTGATCAGCCCCGCCGATGGAAGGAGCGCCCAAATCGCCGCCCGTTTCCTTCAGCTTGTCGATAAATTTGAGGAAGCTGTACAATCCGGGGGTCCCGGACGTTTGCTCGAACTGTTTGGCCCTGCTGTACAACGCCTCCAGGTTGGCTTGCCTTTGCGGGCCGCCAGCCAGACCTCCAACCCAGTCGAGATATGAGGTCTGCCGGTACACCGTCCAAATCAGGCGGCTGAGCTCGCCTTCCCGGGCCATCCTCCGCCAGCCTTCCAGCAATTCCAGGAAACGTCTCAACCTTAGGTAAAGTTCGCTTGGCTCCTGCTCGGTCTGCTCCGCTTCTTCCATCCAGGCCAGCAAGGCTTCGTAGAACCCGGAGCTTGATCGGGCAAGCCGGATGCGGGATAATTCCTCTTCGTCCAATCCGACAATCGGGGAACGAAGGACAGAAGCCAGCGGAATATCCTGGCGGGGATTGTCAATGATCTGCAGCAGCGACAAGGCGATTTCAACCTCCGACGCCTGAAAATACCCCTGATTCACTTCCCCGGCCGCCGGAATGCCTTCCATTTGCAGCTCCTGAATCAGGATCGGCGCCCAGCCCGAGGTCGAGCGAAGCAAAATCACGATATCCCCAAGCATTGCGGGACGTGAGCCTTTCAGGTTTTTATCGTAAACCATCAGCGGAGCACCGCCTTCGCCGAGCAGGCCGCGGATGCGAGCCGCTATTGCCCGGGCTTCCAGCCGGACCGCTTCGACATCGGCGGCTTCGTCCATTTCCAAATCCTTGTCGGCTTCTCCTTCCGCTTGATCCGCTCCGGCGGTCTGATCGGCCTCCAGTCCAGCATCGCTGCCGCTGCGGTCAATCAGCATCAGCTCCGGCGCATATTGCGGCAGGCCTTTCTCGGCTGCAGGGAACAGCTCGCCGTAGATCAGCTCGGCCCGTTCGTCATAGTCGATTTCCGCAACCGTCCGGTTCATGATTTGCCGGAACAGCATATTTACGGCACCGACCACCTCGCGGCGGCTTCTGAAATTCCGGGCCAAATCGATTCTGAGGCCGCTTCCCGAGAAGTCGTCCCCATATTCCCTATATTTCTCAAGGAACAGCCCCGGCTCGGCCAGCCGGAAGCGATAAATGCTCTGCTTGACGTCGCCGACCATAAACCGGTTGCCCTTATCGGGCCGGGAAATCAGCTGGACGATCGTCTCCTGGACCGTGTTTGTATCCTGGTATTCGTCCAGAAGAACCTCTTCATATTGGGCCTGATACTCCAAAGCGGCATCGGAAGGCAAAATACGGAGCGGCGTTGCGTCCGAATGCAGCAAAATGCGCAGGCAGTAATGCTCCAGGTCGGAAAAATCTAGCCACCCGCGTTCCTTCTTCGCTTCCGCGTAGCATTCTCCGAATTCAATAACAAGCTCGGCAAGCCCGGACATCAGCGGAGCCGCGGCATGAAGCTCGTTCACAAAATCCTCCGCCGGTCTTCCGAACAGCTGCTGACGGAGTTCGTTCAGCGACTTCTTTGCTTCCTCGCGCAGCGCTTTTACCCGTTCCTGAACGGCCGGATCGGTCTGATCCTTCTTCACCGGCTTCAGCTTCCCAAAGTTTGCAGCCTGAAACACCGGATGCAGGTCTTTCCAGGAGCCGCTTAGCACTGCTTCCTTCAGTTCAAGCACTACGTTTAAATCTTCTTCGAGGGAAACCGCATAAGGTGCCGGGCCTCCCGGAGATAAAGCAAGCGCCTTGCCCTGGGACAGCAGGTTGAGGATCCCTTCCAGCGACAGCAGCGTATCCTGGGTAATGCTCTGAATCCAGATGCTGCTCTCCAAAGCTTCAACCGTCGCGTCCGCAAAGGAAGCGGCCATGCTGCGAAGCCAGAAATCCGGCCAAGGATGGCTGCGGGAGAAATCATACAGCCGCTGGACAAGCCGGAATGCGCCCTCGTCGCTCCGTTCGCCGCTGAACCATTCCACCAGGCTGAAGAAAGCCTGGCCGTCTTCGGCGCCGTATTTTTCCTCGAACAATTCCTCCAGCGTCTCCTGTCTGAGCAGCTGTGCCTCATGCTCTGAGGCAATACGGAACCCCGGGTCAAGCGGAATCATCGTGTAATACCGCTGGATCACTTCCATACAGAAGGAATGCAGCGTCGTGATCGAAGCCCGGCCCAGCATCGCCAGCTGCCGCTCCAGCTGTTCGTTAGGCTCGCCTTGCTCCAGCAAGCCCTCCAGCGCTTCGCGGATGCGATGGCGCATCTCTGTCGCCGCCGCTTTGGTGAAGGTGGCCACCATCAGCCGTTCAATATCGACCGGCTGATCCGGGTTCGTGATCTTGCGGATAATCCGTTCTACCAGCACGGCGGTTTTGCCGGACCCCGCAGCCGCTGCGACCAGAATGTTCCCGCCGGACAGCGCAATCGCGTTCCATTGATCGTCGCTCCAATAACTGCCCGCCGGCTTCGGAATTACGGGTTCCATGGCGATTCCTCCTCTAACGTGCTCCAAATCCGGTCTTTACCCGGCTTGGCCAACAATTTATAACGGCTTTCATCCGAAGGTTCGATTTGGCAGACCGACTTGAAGGAGCAGAACGTACAGGCCGTCTCCTGTCCCAAACGGTAAGGTTCAATGGATACGTCCCCTTCGGTAATCCGGGTGCCGATGCCGCGAATCGTCCGCCGAACGGATGACAACAGAACCTTCCACTGCTCGGGCGTCGCAACCGCGGCGCTGCTGTAGAAACCGCCGTCCGCCTTGACGGCAACGGGCAGGATGTCCGAATGGCCTTTCTCCAGCTTGTTATCCATCATCAAAGCAATATCGCGGTCCGCCGTCACCAGACCTCTCAGCTTAAACCGCTTGAGCATTTCCTGGCGGGCCTGTTCAGGCGACATGCCGTTGCTGCTTTGCAGCAGCGGATTGTGGACGTGAAAATAAAGCGTTCCGGCCGGTTTGGCCGGACTGCCCAGCCACTCCTCGCTCGAGGACAGCACGACGTCCAGGTAGGTCAGCATCTGCAAGGCCAGCCCATAATAAACTTCGTGCAGTTTCAGGTCGGTCTGGCTGGATTTATAGTCGATGACCCGCAGCAGAATCCCCTGCTCGCTTTCCGCCATATCGACCCGGTCCACACGTCCGACAATTTCCATGACGCAGCCGTTCTCCAGCTCAAAGGTCAGCGGAGGAAGCTCTTTGCCGGGACCGAAGTCCAGCTCAAGCCCTACCGGCTCGAAGCTGCCGCGTTTGGCCTGTTCGCCGAGGATCAAGGAAGCCCGGCCGACGATATTTTTCAGCTTGCGGGTAATAAAGCCATAACGTTTGGAGCTGAGCAGAATCTCCCCCTGCAATTGGGGCGCCAGCTTATCCACGGCCGCTTCAGCCTCGCGCACGCATTCTTCGGGCGTGAGGCTGGCCCAGCTGCGGTTGCTGTCCTTGAACGAAAGAGCCATCGCGCTCAGCGCGGCGTGAAACAGCTGCCCGATGTCCGGAGCCTTCAGCCGGTACAGCTGCCGTTCCTTCAGCTTCAAACCATGCGAAGCAAAATGGGAGAACGGACACGCCGCAAATCTCTCCATCCGCGATACGCTTGTACGCAGCCGCGTGCCGTACAGCCTGCGGCTCGTCTCTTCCGTAAGCGTCCGCGTGCCGTTGCGGTAGTCCAGAGACTGCAGCAAATAATCCAGTTTATGATGAAAATCGCGGGTGCGGCCAAACCAGGCCATCGCTCCGTACCATACCGGGGATATTTCGGCCCCGGCACGCCATTGCCGCAGCTGTCCGACCAAGGCGGACAAAGCCGGTTCGGGGCGAGCGACATACGTCAGCTGAACGTCCTCCGGCGATGCAGCCGCCGGCACGGCTTCCACCCATTTTTCCTCCAGGGAAAGAAACTTCTTCTTGAGATCGCGGATGACCTCGGAAGGCAGCAATGCTTTGCCCTCTTCATCCGCAGCCGGATAAGAAATCCAAAGAGAGGATTCTGCGGAGGTTAAAATCTGGTAGATCATAAAACGTTCATCCAGCAGCTTCCTTGCCGTCCCCGGCTCCAGCACCAAACCCGTTTCAGCCAATCTGCTCCGCTCCTGATCCGTCAGAATGCCTTCCTCCTGATAAAGGGCCGGCATGACGCCTTCGCTCACGCCCAGTACAAAAACATGTTTGACATGCACCGAACGGGTCCGGTCTGCACTGCCGACCAGCACCTGATCCAGGGATGGCGGCACAAGGCCAAGCTTGAGATTGCGCAGCCCGGTATCCAGCACTCCGCTAAACAAGCCTATGTCCAGAAGTTCTTCTCCCATCATGTCTACGATTTGGTCCAGCAGATCCAAGACGGCTCCCCATACGGAGCGGTGCTCCATCGCCCGCTGCGGCTCTCCGGCAGCAGCCGCTTCTTCGGCTAGGAGGTCAAGCCGCTCGGCCGCCGCCACCTGTTCCAGCAGCGCAAATACAGCCTCACACATCTCCCTGGCCGTTTTGCTTCTTTTCAGCCGTTTCTCAAACGAGGAGAGAGGACCGACCACCGCATCTCTGGCCTGCTGGATTCGTTCCATCTCCTCTTCCTGGGCTTTTTGCGCAGCAGAAACCGGCTTCTCCGGTTGCATATTCTCCTGTCCGCTGCCCTCCTGATGCCCGGCTGGCTCGGTCCCGCCCGTTTCTCCCGGCTCAAGGGAGAGATTCGGTTTCCCTCTCCAAGCTTTCTCACTGCTCCAGCGCGCGCCTTCGATGCCTGATGCCAGCACATAGTTCTCCAGCACGTCCATGTCTTCACGCGTCAAGCTGCCGTCCAGAGGCAGCATGAAATCCGTCTTCACGCAGCGAAAAACATCCTGCGCTTTCCAGAAACGCTTAACCACGTCCAGTGCGCCCCGTAACAGCTCGATCAGCGGATGGGCGGCCATGCTTTTGCGGCGGTCCATAAACACCGGAACTTCGTAATCACCAAAGATCGGCTCGATCAAATCGGCATAATCCTCTAGATTGCGGACGTATAAAGCCATATCCCGCCAGCGCACCTGCTCTTCCCGAGCCAATCGGACCATTTCGCGGACGGCCGCTTCGACCTCGGAGCGTTTGCCGGCAGCCGCTCTAAGCCGCAGGCTTTGCGCAAGATCGTCAGGTACATCCTGCTCGCGGACTTTCTTCCTTGTCCCGTAGATCGCTTCAAGCAATCCCAGCGTTTCGCTGTGCTTAAATCGCGGGTATGGACGCTTGTCCATAATCTTGTCGGGCCATACTGCCATTCCTGCCGATTCAGCCATAGCCCGGAGCTTCATATACGTAACCGCCGGAGTATAGAACATATTCAGCTCGTTCGGCGGCCGCGAAGCGTCATAGGGCCGGTCTAACGTCAGCGCTACATTCACCCGCACAGCCGCTTCCATCAATTTGCCTAACGCTTCATATTCCATCGGCGTAAATGCCTGAAAGCCGTCCACCCAAATTTCCGAGCCCTGCAGATAAGCCGAACTCGCGGCGCCTTCAGCCAGCTTCCGGACATGATCTTCCGCATCGATATACAAGCCGGAAAGCTCTTTCTCGAACTCTCCGAACAGCAGCTGCAGATCATGCAGCTTGTTCCTGAGCAGCGGCGAATCGCTGCCGGAGGTCTCCAGAAGCCGGAAATGCTGCTGCAAGGAGGCAGCGTCGGCCCCATATTTCTTAGTTTCCGTATAGAGACTGTTGAGCTTGTCGATCAGCCCCAGCGGCCCGCCGGCGCTGCCATACAGCTTCAGATCGTCCTGAAGCCGGCGCATGATGCGGTAGAGCAGCATCTTTTTCCCTTCATCACTGATCGGGATCAGCGCCGATCCCCCCGTCTCCTGCATAATTCGGTATGCCAGGCGTTTGAAGCCCAGAACCTGAACCCGGACGGTCCCCTTTAATCCCGGAAAAGACGCGATAGCCCGCTCAAGCTGGAAGGTCGCCTGCTCCGGCACCAGAATGAGGATAGGCGGTCCCATGGGCTCTTCTTGCAGCCGTTCACGGATTTGCTCCAGCATATAGCTGCTTTTGCCGCTGCCGGCCCGGCCGATAATCAATTGAAGTGACACTTGGGCATCCTCCCTTATCTAAAAAGCTCCTCTAAAAAGCTGTTCGTTTCCTTATTTCGATAGATTCTAGTATACCATAACGGATTGGACTGGAACATGCGTTTGCCGAAACCCTGCCGATTGGAAAAAAGAAAAAGCAGGCCGGCGCTTCACCGGACCTGCTTGATTGACGGGGTATAGCTTTTTTAAATTTTGCTGCGCACCTCAAAAATAGCGAATTTCAGATAGTGGCCTTCATCCACGCCTAAAATTTGCGGATGATCCTTGCCTGCCGCCCGCCATTCCACCAGTCTCAGAATTTTCCCCGCATCCTCTGCCGCCTCGGCGATCGTGCTCAGGAACAGGTCGGGACGCATGTGGTAGGAGCAGCTGGCCGTAACCAGATACCCGCCCTCGTTAACCAGCTTCATGCCATGCAGGTTGATATCCTTGTAACCCCGGCAGGCACCGGCCACCGCTTTTCTTGTTTTGGCAAAAGCCGGCGGATCAAGAATAACCACATCCCAAGTCCGGCCTGTGCCGGGCGCAAGCGGTGTTGACGTGTCCACTTTGCCCTCAGCCCGGGCTTTACGTTCTTCCTGGCCTTTGACCTGACTTCGCAGGTAATCAAAAGCATCGGCTACCACAAACTCGACCCGGTCTTCGAACCCGTTCAGCTTTACGTTCTCGCGGGCGCTTTCGATGGCATGCTCGGAGATGTCGAGACAAGTGACCTTCTTGGCTCCGTATTTGCAGGCATGCAGCGTGAAGCTGCCGGTGTGTGAGAAGCACTCCAGCACGGTCGCACCGTCCCAATAAGGAAACGTCACTTCTTTGCCGCTTTTGTTCACAGGCACCAGGCGGGTTCCGGCTTCCGGATCTTCCAGCTCCTGAAGCCGGATGCCGCTTTTCTCCCCCCAGCCCAGCATAAGCGGAGCGATGGAGGCGCGGTTCTCCCGCTGATCAAAGAAATAGCCGGTCTTCTGTCCTTCCACGATGTCTACGGAGATCAAAAGGCCGTTCTCCGTTACGGTCACATGACGCGGGCAGTCGCCGTATAAAGGTCCTTTCACCTGTTCAAGGCCTTCGATCTCCCGGACGCCGACATCGCTGCGCTCGTAGATGCCTTGTGGCTGTAGAACCTGCACCAGCGCCTCCACGATCTCATCCCGGTGTTTATCCATGCCCAGCGTAAGCAGCTGTATGACCAGAACATCGCCAAAGCGGTCCACGATCAGTCCCGGCAGAAAATCAGCTTCCCCATACACGAGCCGGTAGGCGTCTTCCTGGACAAACCGGCTGCGATGTCGGAGGCAATCGGTGAACCGTTCAACAAAAAAAGCCGTATCCATCGCCTGAATCGGCTTATATGAAACGATCCGCACTGTAATCTGGGATGCCGGGTTATAATAGCCGGTTGCCAAATAACGTCCCTGATGGTTCACGACCTCTACCAGATCGCCTGGAAGCGCTCCTTCTTCCACCCGGTCAATCTCACTTTTATAAACCCAGGGATGTCCCTGTTCCAGCCTTTTCTTGCGGCTGCGCTGCAAAATTACTGCTGCCATTCTAACTCCCACTCCTAGCTGTTCTCAAAATAAGTGACTTTTCGCTTATGTCATGACTCGTCCCTGCCGCGCATAAATATTACCACAGCATGAACTTGTCTATGGAAAGGAGGTCCGCCGTGTTCCGCGAAATGATCATCCCGCTGATCTTTGGACTGGCCCTCTTTATATTTGGCATGAAAATGATGGAGCTGGCTTTGCAGGCCTGGGCAGGACCGGTACTGACAAAGCTGCTGAACACGGTCTCCGCTACCCCTCTTAAAGGAATGGTGTTCAGTACGGCCGTGACCGCTCTGCTGCAGAGCAGCACCGCCGTTACCGTGATGACGATCGGCCTTGTCAATGCCGGTCTGCTGACCTATGGCCGGACGCTGGGGATCATTCTCGGCGGCAATATCGGCACCTGCCTGACCACTGAGCTGATCGCCCTGCATATTTCCTCTTTTGGACTTCCGCTGCTCCTGCTTTCTTTATGCATCTGGTTTGCCGCTGTCGTCCTGCATGAAAAATTACCGTTCCGGCTGCAAAAACACGCCTCTCTGATGATTTCCACCCAGCACGCAGCCCTGGCGGCGGCAGGATTCAGCATCGTGCTTACAGCCATTGCCTGGATGCAAAGCACGGGCGAAGCCCTGCAAACCTACGGCTTGATCGACTGGTTCACTAAACGTGCCGAAAGCAGCATCCTGTGGGGCGTAGCCGCCGGCGCCGTTTTGGCTGCAGTCGTTCACAGCAGCGCAGCCGTGATCGGGCTTGCTATGGGACTGGCTGCTGCCGGTGCCCTGCCCGTGCCGCTCGGCATCGCCGTTGTACTTGGTTCCAACGTCGGCACCTGCGTGACGGCCGTGATCGCCTCGATCGGCGGAACCCGCTCCGGCCGCTTTGTGGCCTGGTCCCATATTGTGCTGAATGTTGGAGGCTGTCTGCTGTTCCTGCCCTTTATCCGCGAGCTTGGAGCAGCCTCCGCCTGGATGACCTCCGATGCTTCGGCGATGATCGCCCACAGCCAAACTTTGTTTAATTTGTTAAGCTCCCTGATCGCCCTGCCCTTGTGTTATCTGCCTGTATGGAAGCGGCTGGACAAACTCGCCTAGACTTCAACGCCAAGCAGCTTCAGCCCTTTTTCCAAAATAAAGTCATTATTATCATAGCCGGAGGTACGCTGCTTCTCCCAGGCCTCCTTTGGTTCATACCAGTCTACGCCGCGGATTTCCTCAATCTGGGCTTTCAGCTCGCCTTGAGTGCTTTCGACCAGGTAATAATGGACTTCCTTATCAACTAACCCAAATTCGGCATGTTCATATTGATAAGCAATGATATCAATAGGCTGGACGATAACGCCATGAACGCCCGTTTCTTCCCAAATCTCTCTAAGCGCGGTTTCCTCAACCGTTTCGCCCGGCTCCTGTTTGCCTTTGGCGAAAGACATCTTGCCGTAACGGTCTGTAATAAGCTGGATTTGAAGCTGTCCGCCTTCCCGGCGATAAACGACGCCTCCGGCCGAAATTTCTTTATGTGCCATCTTGTTCCCCTACCTTTCTGTCTATCCTTCAATAACCTTGAATAACAAGGATTCCATCCCGCAGTGGAATGAAATCCTTGAGGTTGTTGCAAATATGAAGCTGTTACCGCCCGGCAGCTTCAGGCAGCTCGTCCAGAATGCGGACGAGCGTTCCTTCGCAGCCGTTCACGCCTGCTTGGGTTACCTTGACCCGGCACAAACGTCCGGTTAAATCTTCGGCCGTATCAAATACAACCTGCAGATAGTTGTCGCTCATGCCCATTGCGCGGCCAGGACCATATTGGCCTTTCTCATCGCGTTCCGGAATGACTTCAAGCACCTCGCCGACAAACTTCTCGGCATAAGCCAGCTGCATTTGCTCGGACAGGTCGATCAGCTCATGCACGCGTGTATGCTTCACTTCTTCATCCACCTGATCCTCCATACGTGCAGCAGGAGTGCCCGTCCGTTTGGAATAAGGGAAGACGTGCAGCTCGGAGAAGCCGATCCGCTTGATAGCCTCAAAGCCGTCGCGATAATGCTCGTCCGTTTCGCCCGGGAAACCTACGATGATATCGGTAGTAATGGCTACGTCCGGCATAAATTCGCGGATTTTACGGATCTTCTCCTCAAACTCGGCAATCGTGTATTTCCGTCTCATCCGTTTCAGCACTTCGTCGTTGCCGGCCTGAAGCGGAATGTGGAAATGACGGCACATTTTGGGTGATTTCTTAAGCACCTCAAGCACTCTGTCGTCGATTTGGCTGGCTTCGATCGAACTGATCCGGACGCGCTCCAGCCCTTCCACTTTATCCAGATCCCACAGCAGATCGGCCAACTTATAATCGTCCAGATCATCGCCGTAGCCGCCGGTATGGATGCCGGTCAATACGATTTCTTTATATCCTGAAGCGACAAGCTGTCTCGCTTGAGCGATAACGCTCTTGGGATCACGGCTGCGCGACAATCCGCGGGACCAAGGAATGATACAGAAGGTGCAGAAGTTGTTGCAGCCTTCCTGGATTTTCAGGAAAGCCCGGGTATGATCTGTAAAGTTTGGAACGTCCAGCTCCTCAAATTCACGGGTTTTCATAATATTGCGAACCGCATTGATCGGCTGGCGTTTGCTTTGAATTTCCCTGACGTAATCCAGAATTTTGTCCCGGTCCTGGGTGCCGATGACAAGGTCCACACCCGGAATGTCCATAATTTCAGCCGGCGAGGTTTGCGCGTAACATCCGGTTACGGCGATAATCGCGTCCGGGTTGCGCCGAACCGCGCGGCGGATAATTTGCCGGCTTTTCTTATCCCCGGTATTGGTTACCGTACAGGTATTGATCAGATAGACGTCAGCGGTCTGCTCAAAGTCCACCTGCTCGTATCCTTCGTTTTTAAACAGCTGCCAAATGGCTTCTGTATCATAAAAGTTAACTTTACATCCAAGCGTATAAAAAGCTACAGATGGCATTGCTAAACTCCCCCCATTTCTCCGGTTTCATATAATATGCAGGTCAGGGCGGCCATGCCGGCCGTTTCCGTTCTCAAAATTCGTCTGCCGAGTCCAACCGATTTCGCGCCAGCTGCTTCTGCCTCGGCCACTTCCTCTTCGGTAAATCCGCCTTCCGGACCTACAACCACCAGCACACGGCTGGAGACCTCAGGTCCCAGCGAACCGACAAACGGCTGAACAATGTCTCTTAACTGTTCGCCAAGTTCTTTTTCATAACACATGCACACCAGATCATAGCCGTCAAAAAGCTCCAGCAGCCGCTTCCATTTCACCGGCTGTTCCACGTCAGGAATACGGCTCCGATGGGCCTGCTCGGCCGCTTCTTTGGCGATCTTGCTCCAGCGCGCAATCCGCTTCTCTTCCTTGCGCTCATCGTACTGCACGATCGTCCGCTCCGACAGAAACGGCACGAAGGCGGCCGCTCCGATCTCCGTACACTTCTGGATGACCGTCTCCATTTTATCGCCTTTCGGCAGACTTTGGGCTATATCCACCTTGACCCGGGGTTCGCTGGTATCCTCCATTGTCTCCAGAATAACCGCGGTTACACCCTCAGGCTCCAGCAAAGACAGCTCTGCCAGCACCACACGGCCTTGTCCATCGCTGACAATGACCTTGTCTCCGGGTTTGCCGCGCATCACTTTTGTGATATGGCGTGCATCTTCGCCCGTGACCTGCACCTGCTGCTCTCCGAACTGCTCAGGCGGAATAAAATAACGCTGCATGTACATCCATCCTTGTTCCAAATTGCCATCCTACATCATACAACTTTTGCTCCAAGCTGGCTACAGCTTTCGGAGGTTCTTTTTCAGCCAAACAAACTTAAAGACACGCGGGTAAACGCATGAAAAATATGATAAATCAATCCGTATAAAGGAGCTATCGTTACCGCCCTTAAAGGCGGAATAAACACGAACAGCAGGAAAATCAAAGAAGCCCATTGCTCGTATTGCTGCAGCATCGGCCGGATGCGCCGTGGAACAAGATCCTCGACAATCCGGTAACCGTCGAGCGGAGGCAGCGGCAGCAGGTTGAACAAAAACAGGCCGATATTCAAAATGCTCAAATAGTACAGGAACAGCTGCACGGCAACCTGGAAGCGGGAAGCCCCCTCTCCCCCGATCACACCTGCGTTAATCAAAGCCACATAAACAATGGTAGCTACGAATCCAATCACCAGGTTGCTTAAAGGACCAACGAACGAAACAATAATCCCCATCAGACGAGGTTTGCTGAAGTTGTCCCTGTTCACCGGAACAGGACGGGCCCAGCCAAAACCGAGCAGCAGGATCATCAGGGTACCAAACAGCTCGATATGCGAAGCCGGGTTTAAAGTCACCCTCCCCAGCATTTTGGCCGTTGGATCACCAAATTTATAGGCCGTATAGGCGTGGGCAAACTCATGGAACGTAAAAGCAATAAGAATGACTACCAATATAAAAGGCAGCACATCCAGAGGAAAAGCAAAAATGGAATTCAGGAAACCCATGTCTACCCCTTTCTCGCCACAAACGCGACCCAATCTTCTTCACGTGCCGTATGCGCGATCTCGAAACCTGCCGCTACCAGACCCTGCTCGACATCCTTCTCTTTGTTCTTGTAAATGCCCGAAGCGATATAATATCCGCCAGGCTGAAGCGCCTGATAAACATCATCAATGAAGAGAAGAATAATTTCAGCTAAAATATTGGCAACAACAACACGGACCGGCAGAGTTACGCCCAATTCGGAAGCCCCTTTGCCGCTTTTCAACACGGCCAGAAGGTCGCTTTCAAAGATTGAGATCTGCTGCTCCAGCCCGTTCAGCTGCGTATTCTCACGTGTGCTCGTAACTGCAATCGGGTCGAGGTCAAGCGCGAGTACATGCTTGGCTCCAAGCCGGACTGCCCCGATAGCCAAAATGCCGGAACCTGTGCCTACATCAATAACTTCGTCGCCTTCCTGAATTACGGACTCCAGCGTACGCAAGCAGAGCGCCGTTGTTGGGTGGGTTCCTGTTCCGAAAGCCATGCCCGGATCAAGCTCGATAATTTTCTCCTGCTCGGAAGCCGGCCGATAATCCTCCCAGGTCGGTTTGATCGTCAAACGGTCCGAAACGCGGATGGGCTTGAAGTATTTTTTCCAATTGTTCGCCCAGTCGTCTTCGCTTACATCCCGCAGCGAAAATTCAGCGGCGCCCGGATCGATGTCATATTCGCGCAGCTCCTCAATCCGTTCTTGGATCTCCTGCTGGATGGCGTCCATGTCGCTGCCTTCCGGGAAATAACCGCTAAGCTTTGCTTCTCCCTCCGGAATGTCATTGGGCGGGATTTCAAACCACTGTCCCAAAGAAGTGTCTCTCGGTTTATTGTTATCGACATGCTCCTCAATGGAAACGCCGCCTGCACCGGATTCGTGCAGAAAGTTCGAAATCATCTCCACCGCTTCCTCTGTCGTATGTATCGTAAGCTCTTTCCAAATCTTCAAAACGATTTCCTCCTCGATATTTGCATGCCTTCTATTGTACTATAAAAAGGAACAAAAAAGAAAACCGCCAAAGCTTCACTTTCCTGCGTTAACAGGTCTCGTGAACTCGGCGGCCCAGGTGTCTAGCCGTATTCGATTCTCCGGATTTTCTAAGGGGATCAGAGTTTAGGGGTACGCTTCTCCTGCCGGGCATCCGCCCGTTCGCTTCGCTCGAGTGCCTCCCAGTCCTCCTGATCGGCACGTTCTTCCGAGAATTCCACATCCAGATTGTGGCCTTCAAGCTGTTTGGACAGACTTTTGTTTGCTTTGTTGTTGTTTGATGTGCTGTTGGTTTTATTCAAATGATTCATGGGGGCCTCCTTCTGTTATTATTAGGATTATAATCTGGAATTACGGGATTAAATCATTCCGCCAGCGTCTTCTACAATCTTCATCGCCTGGTGATGGACATTCTCATCCACCACGGCCGTAAGCAGTATATCCCGCCCGGTCGGGCCGCCTTGGCCTCCGTCGCTCATCCCGCTGTTGGACGGATCGGCTTTAGCCATAATGCCGGCGGATTGATGGGACATCTCCAGGTCCTGCGCGAATTCCATCATCGTTCCGCTGCCATAGCGGCTGAAACGGTCTATGGAGTAGTCCACGACCCGCAGAGCCTGAAGCTTGCGTGCTGCGCCTTCCGCTTCCTCGGGACTTTTGAAATACGCGAGTATATTTTTTTCGGCCATTTTCTTCACCTGCTTCGTTAGTATTCAGGATTCACGCAAACCCATTCACGCTTAATTGTTATTGTGCAGGCGCGAGGTGATTTTTATGCCTCAGCAGTAAAAATCTAACCAGAACGGGAGGCAGCAGAATGGATAGGAACAATCGATTTAGAGCGCTATTTCCCGGAACCGGCGGACTCCAGCACGCCGATCCGGCACCTCTCCGCCATTTGAGCATAGGCATCGAGCCGCTCAATCAGGAGGTAAACCGGGTCGTAATAAGAGCTGAAGCTCCTCATCCCGGTTACGGAATCCGGGTAATGGGCATTTATTTTTCGGGCGGTAGGGCTCTTATTTATGTAGAAGCAGTACGCCCTGACCCGAGCGTCATGCATCCTCAAGTAATCTCAGCCGTTCAAACTGTGACATACATAGATAACACTTATACACCTCTTTTCCCGCCGGAGTATGAGAAATATATCAGTCCTTGGATATAAGAATCTTCTCACTTCCGCAGACAATTCCTATCCTCCCAGTTTTATGGGGGGTTTTTTTGTTTTTAAGTAATTTAATGTATTAATTACTTTTTTTGTTTGTTTTATCAAAATATTTTATCAGTTTAAAATATAGAATTTTCTTCCTCATACTATTAAACTCTTAAACAAATATTCCAATTCTACCATTGGGCAAAAAGGAGGGGCAGTTTTACATAGAAGGTAGAATCTAACTGATAACTTCATAATTAGTCATTAGGAGGGAATGTCATTTGAGACAGAAATGGTTGAGTGTACTAACAAGTACGATTCTGAGCGTAACTCTGTTAGCCCCCGGGGTAGGAGCTGCTCCTCAAGAAACAGAAGTATCCAAGCTTAGTGCGGAAACAATTGCCCAAATGAAAACTATCATTGAGCAGCAGTCTTTTTCGGGAAAACCTTATCTTTACGAGGGGTTGGATCAAATCGGGGATACTGAGAGCACAAATGTCATTGTCCAATTGACCGATAACCCCTTGGCTGTACTCAAAGCAAAAAACAAAATCAGTGGAAGGTCCTTCTCGGCCTCCTCGGAAAAAAGTGCTCTTAGTCAAATCAAATCCCAGCAGGAGCAATTTGAAGATGAACTTAGAGATCAGGGGATCTCTAGTGATGTTCAAAGCAGTTATTCAAAGGTGATAAATGCCGTTTCCCTTCAGGTAACAGGCCGTGATCTGGATAAATTGGTTAAAATGGACAACGTTAAAGCCATCTATCCGGATCTCGAGGTCAAACTCGATCCGGAACAAGTCCAGAATACCGAATCACAAGCAGAGCGGTTGATGAACGCCGCGACCTATTTAGGTTCAAACCAGCTGTCTTATAAAGGAAATGGAATTAACATTGGTGTTATTGATACTGGAATTGATTATATGCATCCTGTACTTGAAGATGCTTATGCTGGTGGCTGGGATTTTGTAAACAATGATGATGACCCTTATGAAACCACTTACCAAGACTGGGTAAAAGCCCATAATGCAGATCCCGAAAAATATCCAGAAATTAATTCCGATAACGAAACTTATTATACCGAGCATGGAACACATGTTGCAGGAATTATCGCTGCCCGAGACCAAAGTGAGTTCAATGTCGTTGGCATTGCACCTCAAGCTAAGATCCATGCTTATAAAGTTTTAGGGCCTTACGGATCCGGACAGTCCTCATGGGTTATTGGAGGAATTGAACGTGCTGTAGAAGATGGCATGGATATCATTAACTTGTCTTTAGGCAATAGCCTTAATGATTCCAACTATATAACTTCAATAGCTATCAATAACGCTATGCTGGATGGCGTAGTTTCTGTAATTGCCAGTGGAAACTCGGGGCCGGACAGATATACAGTAGGTTCTCCAGGCACTTCAACATTTGGCATCACAGTCGGCAATTCTACCTTGCCTAGTCCCGTTGTCACAGCCCAAGCAGACTTTATTGAAACTGCCACTTCCGTTACTTATGCAACTTACACAAAAGATTTAATGGCTTGGAACATTGCCGAAAATCCTTCACTTCTTGACGGAACCAGTATTCCAATCGTATATGCGGGTTTAGGATATCCAGAAGACTTTACAAAAATTGAAGGTGGCGTTAAAGACAAAGCGGTATTAATTCAAAGGGGAGAACTTACCTTTGTCGACAAAATTGCCAATGCGAAACAAGCTGGAGCTAAGGCAGCGATAATCTTTAATAACGTTCCGGGAGATATTCCTTATTTGTTAGGAGATGACTTCAGTTTTATTCCAACGCTGTCACTCCCTCAAGAAGCCGGTCAGCAGCTTCTGCAGCAGCTTGAAGATGGTCCTGGTTCTTTGGAAGTTGTTTGGTCTAATTTCGTTAAATCCGAACAACCCGGAGATGACATTAACGACACCAGCTCCAGAGGTCCAGTAAAAGATAATCTGAACATCAAACCGGATATCGTAGCGCCAGGTACAAATATTTTATCTTCTGTTCCTGCTTATGGAAAAGATGAACCTTCTGCAAACTATGACCAGGCCTATGCGCGTTTAACGGGGACAAGCATGGCCACTCCTCAAGTTGCCGGCATTGCTGCGCTCGTTATAGAAGCAGCACGAGCCCATTACCCAGATCGTGAATTTTCTCCCTTCGACATTAAAGCTGTATTAATGAATACCGCCTTGGTGTTGGACCCAACAAAATATGATTTGTTGGATCAAGGAGCAGGACGTGTTCAGCCTATAAAGGCTGTCGAAACTACTGCGATAGCAGAGGTTATTGATCAGACCGCCTACTATGATCTCGGGGAACTGATTACCAAAACAAATGTTACTGGCAGCATAAATTTTGGACATTTTGAATCCACATCCGAGGGAGATATCACTAAAACCATTCGCATTGAAAATCTTTCTACGGAATCCAAGAGCTATACGGTAACCAACGTTGTTTATCAGACGGTTAACGGGATATCTTCCGCCGATATCTCCATCGATCAATCTGAATTCAACTTATCTGATGTAGAAAACCTTGCCGTCACTCTTCATATCCCTAAAGGAATCCAGAGCTCCGGTGAACTCCAAGGTTACATTGTAATTCAAAGCACCGATGGAGCTACACGGTTGAGCATCCCTTATGCTGCATACTTCAACAAACTTCAAGGGCTACAAGGATTTAAGTATATTAATCTGGATGAAGCCGCTAGCAGCAAAGGTTTGGCTCATTATCCGTTAACCTCAGACGGTGAACTCGGCCTGCTCACCGGTCAATTCGAGTCTTATAATCCGCTTGCTTACGCTTATATCGCTTTATTCGATGGGTTGGATACGGATGGCGGATTTGATGGAGGAGGTCATCTTGGTCTTATTTACGATCCAGTGATAGACGATTTCTTCTACGAGAATATAACTGAGAATACCCCTGTCCAATATACATGGAGTGGAGAATATGCTGATCCATATACCGGGGAAGTTTATCCTGTGAAAGACGGCCTTTATACGCTGGATATCTATGGTTTTAAAAACGATGATGGCAGCGGCGGTTCATTCTTCGAGGATACCGATCCATTTATTGTGAAGACCAAAGCTCCTGAACTAGATGTCGCTAATAAAGCAACCCTTTCGTCAGGTTCCAGCTATACAGGGAAAGTCAAAGATCTGAACATTGATATTGCCCCAGCCTTAAAAGAAGGATGGGATCAGGATCTGATCGTCAAAGACGTTTTGAATGGCAGCTACAGCATTACGACCAAAAACGGAGTAACAGTTACAAGCGGAAGCTTTGAAATTGGACAGGATGGATCGTTCTCTATTCCAACAAACGGTATTGCCGGCGGCTATAACCTCAATCTGCAAGTCGTGGATCAAGTTGGTTTGACTGGCAGCAAGGCGGTTGATTTAACCCTAACGGCAAATTCGAATATTCCATCGCCGCCATCTGGACCTTCACCGGGTTCCACGC
This sequence comes from Paenibacillus yonginensis, assembly GCF_001685395.1. Lineage (NCBI taxonomy): Bacteria > Bacillati > Bacillota > Bacilli > Caryophanales > Paenibacillaceae > Paenibacillus > Paenibacillus yonginensis. Next base: position 2,531,274 of record NZ_CP014167.1, read on the forward strand.
CTAATACGACAACACCATCAACAAGCAGCGGGACCGAGAGTCAAGTAACTCTCGCCGGTGGTACCCTAACCGAAACAACCACAGATGGAAAAGTAATCTCTTCTATTAAGGTATCGGATGATACGGTGACAGGACAAGCAGAGAGCAGTGCTAAAGAAATTGTTGTAGATCTTACTGCCGCCGATCTTACAAAATACGATTCAAATAAGATCACATTATCTGCTGCGGCTACAAAAGGGTTGAAAAACTCCGGCAAATCACTTGTTCTTCAAACTACTGGATTTGCTTTAACGATTCCTGCAAGCGATATTGATTCCTTTATCGCTGATAGTGTATTCTCGATCCAGTTTGCTACTAGTAAACCAAATGCGGATCATACCTTCTCAATCACCGGCGGCGGGAAATACACAAACGCCTCTAATGAATTCACTTTATTGGCAAGTGATGTCGAATATCCTGCTCCGTTAAATTTGACATTTAAACTGGATAACGGGGCAGACCTGCAAAAAACAGGAATTTATTCTTTATCAGATTCCGGGAAGTGGATTTATGAATCTTTCGGTAAATTGACTGATGAGAAGGAAATTATGGCTTCTGTCCAGAAGCCAGGAACCTTCACAGCAGCCAGCTATGATAAGACTTTTGCTGATTTAACAGCTCATTGGGCAAAGGAACCAGCTCAAGTAGCAGCCGCTCATCATTTATTTACCGGAAAAGGATCGATGGATACCTTTAAACCAAATGATCTTTTAACCCAAGCCGAATTTAAAACCTTATTTGACCGTCTGCTTGGAAATGACAGCGATTGGGAAACTCGTTCCAAAGAAATCGGCGCTTCACATGTACTCACAAGGGAAGAAGTTGCCGTGATTCTTGCCCAGTCCTTGGACGCTGATCTTCCGGCAGTAGTCGGAAGTCTTGACTTTAAAGACGAAGCATCCATCTCTTCTTCCTCTCTCGCAGCTATTCAATTTGCCAAAGAGAAAGGTTATCTTCAAGGTACGGGCAATAACACCTTTGATCCAAAAGGAAAATTGACCCGAGCTCAGGCAGCTGTGCTTATTTACCGCGTTTTGCAGGACTTGCAAAAGTCTGAGTAAGATCAAAGTTGGTTAGGAGACACCACATCATCTTTCAGATGGTGTGGTGTTTTATTTTTAGGAATTTTATTAAAAATTTGAAACGTACTCCGCTCTTGTTCGTAATACCTTGTATATGCACAAAAAACATCACTTCACAGGAGGGCGTCAATTTAATGTTAAAGAAAATCGTGATGGTTGTAATGGCATTTACCCTGTTTTTTGCTTTTACTGTTCAGGACAGTGTCGATGCAAAAGGTCGCATTGGCGGAAGCTACAGATCAGGTGTTAAATCCCACACTACAACACCCAATAAATCAACTACTAAGGACAACGTTTCCAAGTCCAGCACAGGCAGCACAACAGGCGGAACAGCCGCTTCTACGGCTAACCGCGGTTTCTTCAGCGGCGGAAGCTTCATGAAAGGCATGATGATCGGCGGTTTGTCCGGTCTGCTGTTCGGCAGCCTGTTTGCCAGCATGGGCGGTTTTGGCAACCTGCTTGGACTCGCCCTTAACATCTTTGCCATCTATCTGGTTGTTGTGATTGCAGCTGCCTTGTTCCGCCGCTTCAGCCGTCCTCGCAAACCTGACCCACGGGATGGACGGTATTAATCCATGATTCTGACGGAAGACGAAATTGTCAACGCGGTTTGTATCCATACAGCCAGCCGAAAGCAAATCCGTCCTTCGGATGTACAAGTCGAGCTAGCCTGGGATGAGGACACAGGATTTACAGCGGAGGTTTGGGCGGCCGGACGAAGCCAATATATCGTTGAGGCCAACCTGATCGAAGCTATATTGCTCTACATGCATGAGGAGTACGGCAGAAGGGTGTTTAAGGACGAGGTAAGACTGGACCTTGAAGACGAAATCATTGCGGTAGTTAACGATTAAACAAGAAAGTCCGGGATAACGGTGCAAGCCGATCCCGGACTTTTTTTATGACCAGAGAATTGCGGGTAATCGGGTAGGAGGCTACCCATTAATTGGGCAGCCGACCTCCCACACCACCGTACGTACCGTTCGGTATACGGCGGTTCCATTAGGAATGCGCAGTAACTTGTCGATAATAATCAGAAAAGAAAAGGAATCCGAGGTTCTTCAGCCTATTGTTACCGAGGGACTTCGAGAGGATTGGGCTATTGGAGATTCTCCAATAGCCCTTTCTTGTGTTTGCGTATTCCCACGCCTTCTGTTCATGAATTCCGAGCGATATAAGCCTTTCGAGTTTCGTCCTCACTCGTTTCCATTGCTTCCAGAAGACCATTCGGATACGCCTTCTCATCCATTTATCAGTGGTTTGGAGTAGTTGTTTCATGTCAGCAAGCTTGAAATAATTTACCCATCCCATGATGTAACGCCTAAGCTTCAGCGCCCGGTCGGTGTTGCCCATTCCGTTGCTTCTCGACGTTAGCTCTTTCACTTTAGCTTTCATCTTGGATACGGATTTGGGATGGATTCTGACCCGCGTTTCCCCTTTGCTCTGGTAGAATGAGAAGCCAAGAAATTTAACTTTTGTCGCATCGTCCACAATCGTTTTCTCCCGGTTTACCTTGAGAAACAACTTCTTCTCGATGTAAGGGAGAATTTTCGTCAGGGTACGCTCCGCACTCCTCCTGCTCCGGCAGAATATGAGCATATCGTCTGCGTATCGCACGAATCGATGTCCTCTTGCTTCCAGTTCCTTGTCCAATTCATTCAGCATGATATTGCTGAGAATCGGACTTAGGTTCCCTCCCTGCGGTACGCCGATTTCCGTGTCCTCAAACTTATGCTTCACGACGACTCCCGCCCGGAGATACTTATGGATGAGCGAGATCACTCGTCCGTCTTTGATCGTTCTTGAAAGCACCTCGATAAGCTTGCTTTGGTTGACGGTGTCAAAGTATTTCTCCAAGTCCATATCCACCACGTAACGATATCCCTCTTGCACGTATTGTTGGCTTCGTTTCATCGCGTGGTGTGCGCTCCGTTTGGGTCGGAATCCGTAGCTGTTGTCTGAAAACTGCCTCTCATAAATTGGCGTAAGCACTTGGGCGATTGCCTGCTGGATGACTCGGTCAACCACTGTTGGGATGCCAAGGTTTCTCTTCTTTCCGTTCTCTTTGGGAATCTCTACCCTTCGAACGGGATTCGGGCGGTACTTGCCGCCCAAGATCAGTTGCTTGATGGTCTCGCCGTTGTCTCTGAGATATTGTAGAAGTTCATCTACTCCCATCCCGTCGATTCCGTGCGATCCCTTGTTCGCTTTGACTCTCTTGAATGCTTCGTTCAAGTTGTCCCTGCTAACGATTTTCTCAAGCAACCGGTCCTTCGACTCGGTTGCGTTGGTGTCGTCGGTTTCGGTTATCCTCGCAGGACTGTGCACTCCCGCATATCCTTCGTGTTCCGCACTATTCTTTTGCAAAGAGTCTTCCGTTAGAAGTTGGCTGCCCTTGGCTCCTGTTTCGGTAACTTTCATTGACTTCACCTCCTAAGGTTCAGCCCTTCCCTCGAACCGTCGACTGTTCGCGGTACTATGGCGTCTGCTGACTTCTCATGATAAATCTTGTTTCAACCGTGATTCGAAGTGCATCTCCTCACGTCCATGAGACCTCCCACGGTAAGACGATTCACTTTCCTTCCATATACCCACATCATTTACATTGGTACGTCCGTGTAGTTAATTGGACTTCGTCTTGTTTAGCAGACTCATCCCGTATCCTATGCCTGATGATGTTCGTGTTCCTTGGGCCGGAAGTTTGCCTCCAGCTTCCTTTGGATTCCACCTCGCGGTGGACACCCTTGCTCTTGGCTAGTGGTTGGTAACTACAAACCCCCACAGTGGACTTTCACCACCTAGTTAATCGCCATGCGTGGCACACTAACAAAAGGACAGCACAAACCGCGCTGTCCTCTTTGTATTTATTATGCTTAGCCCTGAGTCTTAGTCGCCTCTGAACGCTCTCTTCATCCGATCAAAGAAGGACTGCTCGTGTTCATGGGTATGTTCCCCGTCGTGGGCCGCAAACTGGCGGAGCAGCTCTTTCTGCTCATCGCTGAGTCTGCTCGGCGTAACGACAACAACCTTCACATGCTGGTCGCCTTGACCGACGCCGCGAAGCTTTGGAACCCCTTTGCCTTTAAGGCGGAAATAAGTTCCCGTCTGTGTTCCGGCCGGAATCTTCAGCTTCACCTTCTCGGTCAAAGTAGGAATTTCGATCTCATCCCCTAGCGCCGCCTGTGCAAAGGTAAGCGGAACTTCACAGTAGATGTCGTCGCCTTCGCGTTCAAAGAAATCATGGGATTTCACGCGAATGACGATGTATAGATCGCCTGCGGGGCCACCGCGAAGACCGCCTTCGCCTTCGCCGGACATCCGCAGTTGAGCGCCGTCGTCCACGCCAGCTGGAATGCGAACATGGATTTTACGCTGTTTCTTGACTTGGCCGCTGCCTGAGCAGGTTGGGCATTTTTCTTTGATGATTTTCCCGCGTCCTCCGCAATTGGAGCAAGCACGGCGGTTCACCATACGGCCAAACGGCGTATTCTGAACAACTTCCTGCTGGCCTGTGCCATGACATACGGAACAGGTTTCCGGATGGGTACCCGGCTTAGCCCCCGAGCCGTGACAGGTGTCACAGCTTTCCGTACGGGGGATCGTAATATCCCTCTCTACGCCAAAAACCGCTTCCTTGAATTCAATCGTCATCGTATACTGCAAATCGTTCCCGCGCTGCGGGGCGTTTGGATCACGTCTGCCGCCTCCGCCGCCGCCAAAAAACATATCAAAGATATCGCCAAAGCCGCCGAAGTCCCCTCCGGAGAATCCGCCGCTGCCCATGCCCTGGTTAGGATCAACATGGCCAAACTGGTCGTATCTCGCCCGTTTCTGTCCGTCGCTCAGTACGTCATAGGCTTCCTTTACTTCCTTGAACTTCGCTTCAGCATCGGCCGCTTTATTGACGTCCGGATGATACTGGCGCGCCAGCTTTCGGTAAGCTTTCTTAATTTCATCATCCGATGCGTTCTTGCCGACGCCCAGCACCTCATAATAATCTCGCTTATCTGCCACACTTCCACCTCCGCCATCTTTGCACAAAAGGAAAGTCAAAGCGCGGAATGCCTAAGCGCTTTGACCTCCCTACTGTGCTAATCTATTCGTCCGATGCCTCAAACGGCCCCGGTTCTGTTTTGGATTAACCCATTGTACCGTAAAGTCCTTATTTCCTCAAAAGTCGGCTCTACGTTCGCGCTTCCTCTTAGAGGTTTTATTTCTTGTCTTCGTCAACAACTTCGTAATCAGCATCTACGACGTTGTCTTTGCCGGCTCCGCCTTGGGAAGCATCTGCGCCTTCAGTGCTGCCTTGAGCAGCCTGAGCTTGCTCATACAGCTTCACGGACAGCTGCTGAACGATTTCGGTCAGCTTCTCGGTAGCGGCCTTGATTTCGTCCAGATTGTCTGTGCCAACGGCTTTGGACAACTCTTCTTTGGCCGCGTTTGCTTTTTCGATTTCAGAAGCGTCCACTTTGTCGCCCAGATCTTTGATCGTTTTATCAACGCTGTAGATCAGCTGGTCGGCATTGTTTTTCGCTTCAACAAGCTCTTTGCGTTTCTTGTCCTCATCTGCATGAAGCTCGGCATCCTTCATCATACGTTCCACTTCTTCGTCGCTCAAGCCGCTGGAGGAAGTGATCGTAATTTTTTGGCTTTTTCCTGTGCCTTTGTCCGTTGCGGATACGTTAACGATACCATTCGCGTCGATATCAAACGTAACTTCGATTTGAGGTACGCCGCGCGGAGCCAAAGGAATATCGTTCAAAGTGAAACGTCCCAGCGTTTTGTTGCCTGCTGCCATTTCGCGTTCCCCTTGCAATACGTGGATTTCAACGCTTGGCTGGTTATCCGCGTAAGTGGAGAAGATTTGCGATTTGCTTGTAGGGATCGTAGTGTTGCGGTCAATCATTTTGGTGAACACGCCGCCTGCAGTTTCGATACCCAAAGACAATGGAGTTACGTCGAGCAATACCACGTCTTTAACATCGCCAGTCAATACTCCCGCTTGAACAGCAGCACCGAGAGCCACCACTTCGTCCGGGTTAACGCCTTTATGAGGTTCTTTGCCAGTCAATTTCTTGATGGCTTCCTGAACGGCTGGAATACGGGTCGAACCACCGACAAGAACCACTTTATCGATATCGGAAGCGGACAAGCCTGCATCGCTCATCGCTTGGCGAGTAGGACCCAAAGTGCGTTCAACCAGACCAGCGGACAATTCTTCGAATTTAGCGCGAGTCAGGTTCACTTCCAAGTGCTGAGGCACTCCGTCAACTACGGTGATAAACGGCAGAGAGATCGTTGTCGTAAGTACACCGGAAAGTTCTTTTTTCGCTTTCTCGGCAGCATCTTTCAAACGTTGGACAGCCGCTTTGTCTTTGCTCAGATCAATGCCTTGCTCTTTCTTGAATTCGTTCACGAGATGATCGATGATCACTTGGTCAAAGTCGTCGCCGCCGAGGTGGTTGTCACCGCTCGTGGCTTTAACTTCGAAGAAGCCGTCGCCGAGTTCAAGGATGGAAACGTCAAATGTACCGCCGCCAAGGTCAAATACAAGGATTGTTTGATCTTCCGATTTCTCCAAACCGTATGCCAAAGCTGCAGCTGTTGGTTCGTTGACGATACGCAGCACTTCGAGACCAGCGATTTTACCGGCGTCTTTAGTTGCTTGGCGCTGACTGTCGTTGAAGTATGCCGGAACCGTAATAACCGCTTGCGTTACCGGTTGGCCGAGGTAAGCTTCCGCGTCAGCTTTCAGCTTCTGCAGGATGATGGCGGAGATTTCTTGCGGCGTAAAGTCTTTGCCGTCGATTGTTTCTTTATGGTTCGTACCCATATGTCTCTTGATGGAGATGATAGTACGGTCAGGGTTAGTGATCGCTTGACGTTTAGCCGTTTCGCCTACGATACGCTCGCCGTCTTTCTTGAAGCCTACTACGGACGGAGTCGTACGCGCGCCTTCAGGGTTCGGGATAACAACGGCTTCGCCGCCTTCCATTACCGCTACGCAAGAGTTGGTTGTACCCAAGTCAATACCGATTACTTTACTCATGGAACATGTCCTCCTAAAATTTTGTGAGTATATGCTTCTTAAGACTAGACTTCGGAAACATAGGCCCTAGCGAACCATACGCCTCAGGGCTGATTGGCCCTTCCACCTCAAGCTTAACCGCTCAGATGAAAGGAAAATTCGCTGAATGCTGGACCGCGATCAGCCGCTTACCTTCACCATCGCCGGACGAAGCACCTTGTCTTTCAGCATGTAGCCTTTTTGCAGCTCTTCGACCACAATGCCTTCTTCGTACTCATCAACTTCCACTGTCATGATCGCCTGATGGTATTCCGGATTAAACGGTTGTCCAACCGTCTCCATAATCGTTAAACCTTCGGCCTTCAGTACGCCTTCAAACTGGCGGAAAATCATCTCCACCCCTTTGACAAAAGAAGACGGGTCATTTTGCTCAGACACACCCGCCGCCAATGCGCGTTCAAAATTATCAAACACCGGCAGCAGCTCGCTGATCAGCTTGGACGAAGCATATTTGGCAAGTTCTTCTTTCTCCTTCTGCGTACGTCTGCGGAAGTTGTCATAATCGGCCTGAACGCGAAGCAGACGCTGCTGATGCTCGGCAGCTTCGGCTCTCAGGCTTTCAAGCTCCGGATTGCCAGCTGCTTCCGCCTCCGCCGCTCCTTCTACATGATCGTCAGAGGCATTCGCACCTGCTTCAGGAGCTGCATTTTCCTGCTGAAGATCCTGTTCATTTTCCACTGTCGCTTGTTCTTGCTCATTTACGTTTGCTTCGTTGTTCATATCGGTTTCCTCTTCAGTTCGATTGATATTCTTCAAAGAAATCTTCACCTCCTTGAAGGGCAGGCCTGCTTGACCATCCCGCTTCCCGCGTTATGATTTCGACAAAGCCGCCGAAAGGTTGTTGGACAAAATATTCAAGATCCCGATGACCCGCGCATAGTCCATCCGGGTTGGTCCAAGAATGGCTATGGAGCCGAGCGCTTCGCCTTCTACCGAATACGTAGCTGTAATCAGGCTGCAGTTCGCGATAGCCTCATGGGTATTTTCGCTGCCGATGCGAACCTGGATGCCAGAGCCGCTGGCCACCGAAGAAATCATCTTCGTCAGGGTTGGCGTCTCCTCAAGCAAATCAAGAATGTTCTTAACCTTCTCTATATCCTTGAACTCAGGCTGGGTCAGCATATTCGTCGTGCCGCTCAGGAAAATCCGCTGATTCTCCAGATTGGAGCCGAATGTTTCATCAAGCACACTCATCAGTTCCTGATAATGCGAGACATGACGCTCCATTTCCCGGCCGATCTCCTGAAAAATCTGCGCTTTCAGCTTATAAATCGGCATACCGGATAAACGGTGATTCAGCAGATTAACCATCCGCTCGATTTCCGAAACCGAAACACCGGGCGGAATCGCTACCGTCTTATTCTCTACCTGTCCGGTATTTGTTACTACAATCGCTACTGCCTTATTATCATTTAAAGGAAGCAGTCCAAAATGACGAAGCGTTGTATGGAAAACCTCCGGTCCGAGAAGGATCGAAGTATAATTCGTCAAATGGGACAAAATCGTACCTGCATGCTGCACGACCTGCTCGACCGCATTCAGCTTTTCAGCAAAAAAGGCCTTAAGCACCTTTAATTCCGAAGCGTCCAGCGAAGCCAACGGCACCAGATGATCCACGTAATACCGATAACCTTTGTGGGATGGAATCCTCCCTGCCGACGTATGCGGCTGCTCCAGGAATCCAAGCTCCTCCAAATCGGACATCTCGTTGCGGATCGTGGCCGGACTGTACCCGACATCGCCGCGTTTCGAGATGCTGCGGGACCCTACCGGTTCTGCAGAACGGATGTAATCATCCACAATCGTTGTTAAAATAAGTCTCTGTCGCTCCGTCAACATAGGTAATCCCTCCCCGTTCGTTATCTAACGCTTCCGCTTTAGCACTCACTACGATAGAGTGCTAATCACTATTACAAAAATACCAGACCGACATGACGATTGTCAAGTCAGTCCAGCATTTTAAGCACGGCAATTTCATCGCAGCAATGCTGCTTTGCACAGTGGATGCAATCCGTCCAAACCTTCTCCGGAAAGATCTCTTTATCAACGACCTGAAAGCCGTTTTTTATAAAAAAGGATACCTCGTAAGTCAGCGCCATGATCTTCGGAATGGATCTGGCTTTCGCCTGTTCAATCAGCTTGCTGACGATCATGGACCCCAACCCCTGGCCTTTGCAGCCCTCAGTAATCCCTAAAGACCTGATCTCCACCAAATCGTCGCCGAGCTGGCAAAGCGAACCGCACCCGGCTACCTGGCCGTCCACCTCAACCACAACAAAGTCGTTGATCTGCCGTTCCAGAACCTTGCGTGACCTCGGAAGCATGATGCCCCTTCGCGCATATTCCTCAATCATTAAAAATAAGGGTTCAACATCATCGATGGTTGCAGTTCTGCATACGGCAACGGCTGGCATCGTCAGTACACCTCCTCGGGTTAATAACACGAATAAATATACAATAACTCGTATAAAACTTCAATAGGTTCCTTTCAAATTTTAAAGGAATATTTTCCGGCTCAACAAGCACAAAAACGGACCTTGCCGGCAGTGGCAAAATCCGTTTCTGTTTGTTTTTCAAATGGAACAACCGGGACCTTTCAAATCAGTCTCCCAGAGTCAAATGTCCTATAAATGCGCCGAACACATCGTTTCCGTAAAGCACACCCTGCTCGCTCAGCTTGTACCCGTCCCCGTCGCTGCGGTTTACGAGCAGTCCCTGCTTGAGAAGGCGTTCAAGCGGAGCCTGGAACATGTCTTCAAACTTCCGGCCAAACTGGTCTTCAAACCGCGAGGTTTGAAGGCCATCCAGCATACGCAGGCCAACCATGGCGAAATCCTCCATCGCTTCCTCCGCAGATACCGTAAACTGCTCCAATCTCGGAAGCCCGGCCGCGGCCCCCTCATTATAAGGGTTGACCCCTTTAATATTCACATGCCGCTGTCTGCCGACATAGCCATGCGCTCCGGCCCCCAGACCATAATAGTCCTCGTTGCGCCAGTACGTCATATTGTGCCGGCTTTCAAAGCCCGGTTTGGCAAAATTGCTGATCTCATATTGCTTGTAGCCGGCCTCTTTCATCCTCGACATCAGCAGCAGATACATTTGCAGCTCGTCTTCTTCATTAGGAAGCGGCAGCTGATTCTTCTGATACATCGTATGGAACAGCGTATTCTCTTCGACCTTCAGACTGTAGACCGAATAATGCGGCAGATCCAGCTCAAGCGCTTTGGTAATGCTTTCGTTCAGCATCTCCACGGTCTGATTCGGCAACCCGAACATCAGGTCGATCGACAGGTTGTGAAGTCCGGCTTTATGCGCGTTCTCCAGGCTGCGGTAAACATCATCTGTATTATGAATGCGGCCAATGCCGCTCAGCAGCGTATTCTGGAAGGATTGGACGCCAAAGCTGACGCGGTTCACTCCGCCCGCCTTCATTACCGCCAATTTATCCAGGTCAGTTGTCCCTGGGTTGGCTTCCATCGTAAATTCAATATCCGGAGCCCAGTTTGGAAAATGTTTGCGGACCGAAGCCAGGAAAAACTCCATTTCGTCCGGAGTCAGCACGGTCGGCGTACCGCCGCCCACAAAAATCGTATCGATCTGCTGCGGCGGCGTCTGTTGTACCGTAAGCGCCATCTCACGGTCCAGCGCCCGCAAATAATCCATGACCGGCTGATCCTTCAGCACATAGGAATTGAAATCACAGTAAAAACATTTATTTGTACAAAACGGGATATGAATATAAACGGCTTTAGGCGAACCGAAGCTGGAACGAGCTTTCCCCGTTCCTGTCCCAGCGTCCACTTGTTGACCAGCCAACCCTTGATTGCTCAGCCCTGTTTCGGTATGAATCTTCATGAACTATAACACCTCCTGGAAGCAAAACCTTCCGTCTTCCTTAATACCAATCTTACTTTTGTTCTTACTCCAGACCTTCATTCCGGCAGACAAATTTGCAAGAGGGAGCCGGTTAAACGGCTCCCCCTGATCCTTGATCCCTGCTATAAACGATACCTTAATCCCTTGCTATGAACCAAGCCACAATCCATTAAGAAACCCCAATGAATTTCAGCTTGTATAGGTCCTTAATTATCGTCAATCTTGAGCACGGCCATAAACGCTTCCTGCGGTACTTCCACGTTGCCGACCTGCTTCATCCGTTTCTTGCCTTCCTTCTGCTTCTCGAGCAATTTCCGTTTCCGGGAAATATCGCCGCCGTAACACTTCGCGAGTACGTTCTTGCGCATCGCTTTAACGGTTTCACGGGCAACGACCTTGGTGCCGATGGAAGCCTGAATCGGCACCTCGAACATTTGACGCGGGATCAGCTCACGAAGCTTCTCGCAAATGATCCGCCCGCGCTGATAACCTTTATCCCGGTGAACGATAAAGGACAAGGCGTCGACCTGCTCCCCATTCAGCAGAATATCCATCTTCACGAGATTGGATTTGCGGTACCCGGACAGCTCGTAGTCGAACGACGCATAACCTTTCGTGCTTGACTTCAGCTGATCGAAGAAGTCATAAACGATCTCCGAAAGCGGAATCTGATACGTAATCGTAACCCGGGTGGTATCCAGGTATTCCATATTTACGAATTCACCGCGTTTGCCTTGGCAAAGCTCCATCACCGTACCTACATAATCGTTAGGCACGATAATCGCCGCTTTGACGTAAGGCTCTTCTACATATTCGATGCGTCCCACTTCCGGATAGTTGGAAGGGTTGTCGATTTCGATCGTTTCGCCGTTTGTCAGCGTAACCTTGTAAATAACGCTTGGCGCCGTAGTGATCAGCGGAATGTTGAATTCACGTTCAATCCGCTCCTGAATAACGTCCATGTGCAGCAAACCGAGGAAACCGCAGCGGAAACCGAAGCCCAGCGCGCTGGACGTCTCCGGTTCGAAGCTCAGGGAAGCGTCGTTCAGCTGCAGCTTCTCCAGCGCTTCGCGCAGGTCGTTGTAATCCGACGTTTCGATCGGGTACAAGCCGCAGTAAACCATCGGATTGATTTTGCGGTAGCCCGGCAAAGGTTCAGCCGTCGGCTTCTTGGCGTCCGTTACAGTGTCGCCGACCCGGGTATCGCCGACATTTTTGATGCCGGCTACGATGAAACCTACGTCTCCGACATTAAGTTCGTCGACGATGCTCATACGCGGTTTAAATGCGCCGACTTCAATAACGTCAAACGTCTTGTCGGTCGCCATCATTTTAATTTTGGAGCCTGCTTTGATTTTGCCGTTCACTACGCGGACATAAACAATAACCCCTTTGTAAGGGTCGTAATGCGAGTCGAAGATCAGCGCCTTGAGCGGCTCATCCGGATCGCCGGTCGGGGCCGGAACCTGACGGACTACCTGCTCCAGAATTTCCTTGATGCCGATTCCCGCTTTAGCGGAAGCCAATACGGCTTCGCTGGCATCCAAGCCGATAACGTCTTCGATCTCCTGCTTGACCCGTTCCGGATCGGCGCTCGGCAGATCGATTTTGTTGATGACCGGCAGGATCTCCAAGTTATTGTCCAAAGCCAGATATACGTTCGCCAGCGTCTGGGCTTCAATCCCCTGGGCCGCGTCCACTACAAGCAATGCGCCTTCACAGGCGGCCAAACTCCGGGAAACTTCATAAGTAAAATCGACGTGTCCCGGTGTATCGATCAGGTTCAGCAAATATTCTTCGCCGTCATCCGCTTTATAGGTCAAACGCACAGCCTGAAGTTTGATCGTGATTCCACGTTCCCGTTCCAGCTCCATTTGGTCCAGCACCTGCTCTTGCATTTCACGGGACGAAAGCGCTCCGGTAAATTCAAGAATCCGGTCGGCCAACGTGGATTTGCCGTGGTCTATATGTGCAATGATACTGAAATTCCTGATTTTCTTCTGTCGTTCTCTAATGTCGCTCATGCCTTACCCCCACACAGGTACTTATAACCATTACTTCATTATAACAGATTGAAGGATACACCAGCAATGGCAAGTACAAAAAACAGCTATTCGGTAAGCGAACCAAACAGAGAGACGACCCAATTTATGCTTTTCTGGGAGACATTCTGCAGCAGCTCCCCCGTTTTGTCCGCAAAACGGTCAACCGAGGTCTGCGGAGCAGGCGACATCAGCAGCTGTCCAGGAGACTGGTATTGGGGGACACCCGCCGTATTTCCAGACTCTCCGGCAGAACCGCCCGCAACCTGAGGCAGCTGCGCTGAAGCAGGCAGGGATCCCTGCCCCTGCTGCTGTGCCGGGGTTTGTACATAATAATAGGTTGTTCCGTTCGGCAGCTTCACATAAGTGCCTTGTTCGTATCCGCTGCCTGCTGCAGAAGTTCCGCTGCCGGGTTGTACCGGAGCAGAAGCAGCAGGAGCTCCCTGCGAAGCGGCGGCCACGCCCGAGGAAAGGGTTCCCTGCAGCGACCCGGCCTGGGCGGTATAACCGCCAGCCGGATCGCCGCCTGAAACAAGCTGCATGCCCAAGGCCGCTCCTGCGGCCAGCAGGCTTCCATACAGCAGAACTTTTTTTACACCGCGGGCCATATGATCCCCTCCTTATTAAGGTTTTGTCGTCTTGCTGGAACCCGAAGCCGTACTGTTCACCTTCTCCGCCTTCTGATTCTCGAAATAAACGTCGGCCAGCGTATCGGCCAGAATCTTGGAGGTACGCTGCAGCTCCTCCTTCGTATTATCAATACCGCCTACCTCGATTAAAACGCTGTTCGGCGATAAGGACTGGTTGTATTCCCCGTTGCCCTGGGCATTTGTTTTGCCCCAGATGCCGCGGGATAGGCCTGGATATTTTTTCTCGATCCGTTCATAAATTTTATTGGCGAATGCTTCGTTTTTCTTCCAGTCAGGATTGCCGTGTCCGATGATGAAATAAAGCTGCGCATAACTGACGCCGTTGATGGTTGTGGTTGTTTTGCTGTATCTTTGCGAATCCCGGTGAATGTCGATGAAATAATTCAGATCCGCATATTCGGCCAGCGCTTCTTTGACCGTGACCCGCGAATACTTGTAGGAATAGTTATAGTTGTAGCCCTGCACATTTTTCATATAGTCTTCAAAAGCGTGATAAGCCCCTACTCCTTTTTTCTCCAATTCGCGGGCAATAAAGTCACCGACAACCCCAACATTTTTGGCCGGATTGGACGAGCTGGGATTATCGCTCTGTTTATTCAGCAGAGGATTATAGGATTCATAGGGATGGGAATGGTAGATCATGACTGCTTTTCGTTCATTGGCCGTGGAGGAGGAGGTCCCCTCCTTTCCCCCGTTCCCTTTGGACTCTTCCGCGTTATCCGGTTTACTTGTTCCCGGCTGCTCGCCCGAAGACTGCTGGCCAGACGGATCCTTGGCCGGATTGCCGCCGCCAGCCTGGTCTTTGGTGCCCGCAGACGAGGACCCGTTTGGATCAGGCTTCGACTTCGAGCCCGGGTCCTGCTCGTCCGAGTCATCGGTGACGCTGCTGTCGGGGTGGTCATCCGTATCAGCAGCCGTACGATAATCCTCCGGCGCAGTCGGCGCCGTCATTCCGGAGCCCGCCCGCAGCAGAATCGGATTGCCGGCCGCAAGGCCTGGAACTTCCCGGGCAACCAGACTTTTCGGATCCGATGGGTTGACGTTCGTCAGCAGCTGGAAGACGAAATTGGTCATATTTGCTCCGGTCAGCACTTCATCCTTCACCGGCTCCTTGTTCTTCAAATGGGGGACTTCCATACCCAGCATTTCGGCAAAAAAGCCGCCGGGCAGCGACGAGGCCAGCCCTTTCATCGAAGAGACAGGCGAGCTGTTCATCTTGTTCTCCGCAAGCCCGCCTATCCCCAGCAGCATAAAAAAGATGAACGACAACAGCGTAAGCACGATCATTGTCCGGCCCATCGCCAATATTTGAATGGTTCTCCGTTTGAACTGTCCGACATTCCATGTTTTAAACCCGTTCATTCTTGTGCCTCCTTACCCGGTTGGTGGATTGCATGTTTATACTTCAAATCTATGAACCGGATGATAGAGGTAGAACCTGAAATCTATTATTTATTGAGAGGGGAGGACGGGAGACCGCAGTAAACGGCAAAAAAGCCGCCCGCCCCTTAGCTTGGCTAAGAGTGGAGCAGCTATGATTAATTCTCTTATTAAATTAAAATCGGCTTATTTAAGCTTATTCGATGAATTAATGCGTATAAGCCGCCACATTATCACCGTTAACCGCCTGATGCAGAGCAGCATTCAAACCGCTGGCGATCACGTTGGCAATGTCCTCTACAAACTCGTCGATTTCTTTAGGCGTAACGACCACGTCATGACCCAGAGGCTGAAGCACTTCCTTAACTAACATAAGCCGTTCCTGTTCGCCAAGCTCCGGCAGCATACCGAGAATCTGCTTCGTTTGTTCCGCCCCGCTGCCCGAAAAATGCTGCTTCATCATGTCAATAACGCTGCCAACGATGGTAGAAGCATAACAAACGGTAGGTACGCCAATTGCAATACACGGCACGCCCAGAATATCCTGGGTCAATCCCCGGCGTTTGTTGCCAACCCCGGAACCCGGATGGATGCCGATGTCCGCGATCTGAATCGTTGTATTCACCCGTTCAAGCGACTTGGAAGCAAGGGCGTCAATCGCAATGACCGCATCCGGCTTGATCCGGTCGACAATGCCTTTAACAACGTCGCTGGATTCAATGCCCGTAAGGCCCAGCACGCCTGGCGCAACTGCGCTGACTTCCCGGTAGCCGTCGTTGACCTGGTCTGGAGCAAGCTCGAAATAATGGCGGGTCACCAGAATATTTTCCACTACAAGCGGCCCTAGCGAGTCCGGTGTAACATTCCAGTTGCCAAGGCCAACCACCAGAATTTTGGCTTCCGAGGAAATGCCGATCTTCTGCAGGAAACCGCTGAACTCCTTTACAAACGTTTGGGCCACCTGCTCCTGCAAATCGGTGTCCTGATTGCGCAGGCCCGGCACCTCCACCGTGATATAGTGGCCCTGAATACGTCCGATCCGCTGGGAAGCGGCTTCATTGGTAACATCAATGCGAGTGACTTTAATGCCGCCGTGCTCCTCGACTTCTTCATTTAGTCCCGGGATCGGTCCCCCGTAAGAAGCTTCCGCAATCTCTTTGGCTTCCACCGCCAAATCCGTCCGTACATTATATTTCTGCAAATCCAGTTCCATCGTCTAACCTCCTGTTTGCGCCAGTTTAACTGTAGTTTGCGGGACAAACGTCAAGTTTATACAAAAGATATGGTTTTAAGGATTTTGCGGATTTTATTGCATTTTGTCCTAGCACATGCTAAACTATTTTAAGTTGTGAACCATCTGAGTGATCATGCCTTACAGGAGGTGAAATGCAATGCCAAACATTAAATCCGCGATCAAACGCGTTAAGACTAGCGAGAAACGCCGCGCTCTGAACGCTTCCCAAAAATCCGCACTTCGTACAGTTGTTAAAACTGCCGATACAGCGCTGGTAGGTAACGATGTGGAAGCAGCTAAAGCTGCAATCGTTGCTGCTACAAAGAAATTGGATAAAGCCGCAACTAAAGGTTTGATCCACAAAAATGCAGCTGCCCGCAAGAAATCCCGTCTTGCCAAGAAACTGAACGCTCTTACGTCCCAAGCGTAATTGTCCGTTTATATACAGCATAGCTGACATGAAGAAACCCTGAACGAGCAATCGTTTGGGGTTTTTTAATATTGTAATTTAGGACAGCCATCAAAACTTGTGTCCCTAATGATTAGGGTAAACAATTAGGGTCTCTCTGCGGCTTCCGACCAAACCCGAATAAGGTTTTTTTTTCTGATAAGATTCTGGATTGACAGTAAAACCCAGCTCCTTTAAATATCGTATAGCTTGGGCTTTTTTCACTTTGTTTAACTGATTCATATGCTGTCCACTTTCCTTTGCAATTAGTTGACTTATTATATGCAAAAGGCTTGAAGAATCATCAAAAAAGGTCGGCATTTGCCGACCTCATTATTTTATATTAGTTACTTATGTTACTTCATTATAAGCGGGCTGTTTCGCTTACCGATAAGGGCACTGAAACCCTTTTTAGGTTTTTTCCCCTTCGATCGATCTGTTTGGACTTCGTAACCAGCCTCTATTAACAATTGAATGACCTCGGCAGCATTACGGACCTTCTTCTCCGGTTTGAGTACCATGTTATCATCACCCTTCTAGCTACGATTATACACCTTTTGGAAACATTTTTGAAGCTGGCTCTCGAAACCATCGGCTGTAAAAGAAAGAATTTCATCAAAATCAGGATCAATAATAATTTCTTCATCCAGGACAATTACATATAAATATTGGCGGTCATGATCATGAAAAGGACTTGCAATATACTGCCTGTTTGCCTTTCCGTTGCTCCCATGGTGAGAAAAAGTATAAGGCCTGTCAGCCAGGATTGATTGCAAAAATCCAGTCCTTTTTTTGGCTTGTAGTGCTACAACCCTGTCAGGAGGTATTATTTTAATTTGAATTTCACTTTCGATAGCTGCCTCTAAGATATCTATACCCAAAGAAGTAAAGGCATAAGTAATGGCATCCTCTTCCGTAAAATCTCTTTTCGCCTTTCTTGAAATAACTCTTGAGTACTTCTTAGTAAATTCGATTAACTTATTAGCATCAATTTCCTCCATGTTTCCGTTCCCGAACAGAGACCGGACCGCTTCTTGATACTCTCTCATAATTTGCATACTGTACGAGTAATACAACTGTTGAGCCGCATTAATATCTATAGCTTCTCGGGCGTATCAATCAATGAAGTTAAGTTTCACCGTTCCAAAGCCAGATTTGTTCACGATTGAATATTCATATAATTGTACTCCGAGAACGTAAGGCTGATTCAAAACAAAGCGACGGAACAAATCCACAAGAAGATCACGCATTCTATATTCGCTTAACTGTTGATTCGCCATTACCAGCATTTCCATACGATTCCTCATTTGATCCTTCAGCTCTTCTTTTTCCTGTTCCTTTAACTGAAGACGATCCTTGTACCAAATTAGAAGGCCAATGACACATAGTACAGACCAAACTATAGATATCTTTATACAATCGAGCCATTTAAGAATATATGTATAAAAACCTTCTGCTTGTGGAGAATTATTGGTCCAGATATCAAATGATAACAAAAAAATCAAGGCTGCATAAATCCATAAAGACGATTTCTTCATTAGAACACCTCACCCTACAATACTAACAAATTCTCCCCCTTCAATCATTAATTTCTTTCAAAAAAATGCAATCAGTTTCCAATTGTAAATTCGCAGAAAAAGGCACCCTCTCAGGCGCCTAATTTGAGCAAAAACATTTCGATGCCGAGCACTTTGTCAATGCCGCCGCTTTTCATTTGGTAGTCCAGCTGCGCAAGTTGCGATAACGTTTGGGCGAGCTGCTGCTGGCTGAACTTGCGGGCCTGCTCGCCGGCAATCTTGACCGCATAAGGATGCAGCCCCAGCTGGGAAGCAATTTGCTGCTGCGAGTAGCTCTGCCCTCCCAATTCTTTCACTTGGAGCATAATGCGGAACTGGCGGGCAATCAGCGCAGCGATTTTAATAGGTTCTTCCTTCTGCTTAAGCAGTTCATAGAAGGTGCCAAGCGCACGATCCAGCTTCAAATTGGCAATGTCTTCAACCATGCTAAATACATTTTGTTCCGTGGTTCGAGCAACCAGCATGCCTACCGCTTCACCCGTAATCTCCCCACCTTCGCCGGCAAACAGGCACAGCTTGTTCACCTCCGCCGATAACGTCGACATTTGTACGCCCGCATTGGCAATCAAGGCCTCCGCTGCCTGCTGCCCCATCGTGCATTTGCGTTTCCCGGCTTCACGAATCACCCATTGCACAAGTTCCGAAGCGCCCAGCGGCATAAAAGAAAGCACCTGCCCGGCAGATTTGATCATCTTAACGGTCTTCTTCCGCTCGTCCAGCTTCTCCCCGTTTGCGATAAACAAAATCACGCTGTACTCAGCAGGATCAGCCAAATAAGAGAGCAGCCTGTCCACGTTATGCTCGACCTTTCCGCCTTCCTTTGCCGCTGTAAAAAGCGATGCTGACTGAACGATCACCAGCTTGCGTTCCACCAGAAACGGAAGGGTTTCGGCTTCCTCTACTACCAGCTCGACCGGCGTTTCCGAAAGATCCATCTGGACAACCGCCATTTCCCGCTGTTCCGGCTCGACCAGCTGGCTTGTCACCGTCTCCACAAATTCGCGGATCTGGTATTTCTCCGTTCCATAACATAAATATAAAGGACTTACTTTCCCCTGTTTAATCTCTTTAATTGCCGTTCTAGCATCCAACTTCCGAAATCCCCCTGCCTGCTTGCGCCGCCCGATGCTGCGCATTTGATTCCATCCTTATATCCTCTTCTACTATTGTAAAATATCTTTTCCCTGTAAACAACAAAGGAACCTCAGACCTTGGCAGGACTGAAGTTCCTTTGCTCCAGTGCATCTATATAAACAAAAGCGTCGCAAGCTCTAGAAACTTGCTGCTTTTGGTCATACGACGTACAGGGGTTCATCTGATCGATAGCTGCTAGACAATGTATTCTATTCCGGCTCGCCGGAAAAGGTTCCTTATTTTTGAATCAGCGCGGCGGCTTGATCCGCATCCACCTGGGATTCAACCGGACCATTTTCTTCATTGACGGTATACGCAAAGATGGAGCCTTCTTCCGACCAAGAAGCAGAGCCTGCTTTCCATTCCCCGTTAACAGGATCATCGTAAATTCGCGTCAAGTTTCCATCAGAGGAAATCAGATAGACGTTTAAATGCCCGTCCTCAAGCTTGGCTACATATTTACCGTTCGGGGATTTCCATACATTAGTCTCGTTCATGGCCTGAATCCCCATAGAGAGCGAATTCTTGCTGACATCGGTACTCGGAGGAACCAAAGAAGGATCCGAATCCGGAGCGTCCATGATAAAAGCTGTGCCATCCGATTCCGGATCTGAGCTTCCATCACCCGGCCCACTCAAATTCGGGTCCGTGTCATCGGACGGAACCGAATCTGCCAGCGCTTTCGGCGTATCTAGCTTAAACGAACGATCCTCTGCTCCCGTACTGGAATTGGGACGCGCTGATTCCTTCGGCGGTACTGCGGACTGAACCTTGCCCGGATCCGAATCCGAGTTTCCTTTGTCCGAAGTTTGCCCTTTAGCACCGGAATTGCCTTTGTCTTGCGGACTTGGCGTTGCCTGGCTGACCCTATCGGGGTTCTGTTCTGCCCCCGGCTCCGATGCTGTTCTGTGATCTGCGGCAATGCCAGGCACAAAACTGCCATTAATCTCCTTTGACTGGCTGGAGGAAGACGGTTCGTGCGAAGCTGCATCAGACGATCCCGCGGTCTCCTCAGACAGAGAAGCTGCTGAACGCTGCTGCTGGACAGCCGGTTCGGCGTTTGGAATTTCTTTCGGCTGAAATTGGTAGACGCAGAAACCTAAAATCACTACAGCTGCCGCTCCGCCCGCTACTCGCGTCCATAACCGTCTTCTTTGGGTCTGAGTCCCTCGAGCTCTTCGATTGGCATCCGACTTATCCGTTCGCCGCAGCAAATCCGCTTCTGCCACAAGCGGCGTCATGACGGAAGGGGTGGATGAAGTATCCGACTTCACTTCCGCCTGTTCGTCTAACCGGTCCATTTCGTCCAGACGGGGCAAGATGGAGTCAACCAGACTGTATCTCGGTTTCACATCCGGCAGGCTGTCCAGTCCGGCCGAAATACGCTTCAGCATATCAAAGGTTTCAGCACAGTCCGGGCAGCTGTCCAGGTGCTGGAACAGTTGTTTCGTTTCTATTTCGCTCAGATCGTGATCCAGATAACGGTTCATCCATTCGTTTGCCTCTTGACATTTCATCCCGACACACCACCTTTCTGATAATCCTGAAGTAAGTTTTGAAGCTGCTGCCTGGCCCTGTATAAATAAGATTTGACCGTATTAAGCGGCAATCCCATCGTATCTGCAATTTCATTGTAGGAGAAATCCTGAAGGTAGCGCAGCACCACAACCGACCGGTGATGATCCGGAAGCTGACTGATCGCAGCTTCGATATCCTGGGCTAAATACCCTGACATCACTTCCCGCTCCACACTTTCTTTCCCTTCAAAAACCATTTCATGTTCCTCAATCGAAACCGTCGGTTTCGTTCTCCTGAACTTGTCAATACAGATATTGGTAACAATACGCTGGACCCAGGTTTTGAACTGAGCTTTCTCTTCATAAGAACCGATTTTTGTATAGATCCGGATTAATGCCTCCTGCGCTGCATCATGCGCATCCTGCTCATTGTTCAAAATATAGTAGGCAGTCCGGTAAACATGCTGTTCGATCTCTCGCAATAGGGTGATAAGAGCGTCGCGATCGCCGGATTGAGCGGCCCTGATAAGTTCCTGCTCTACCACAATGATCCCCCTTCCTTGCAACATTACAGACGGACTTTCCGAGCTATTTGTTGCATCGCCAATGTCTTCTAATCAAATATTTTTTAAAAGTCTGGTAAACCTTTAACAAGCAGTGTCTTCAATAGAATAGCAGAAAAAAAGAGCCCCGTCATTAGACCTGCTCTTCCTGTCGGTTTTACTTTTCCACTTTATGCCTGGCCGTCATTTTTCCCTCTTTTACACTGATTTGAATCTCGCCAAACTCGTCTGTACGCTGCACCGCCGTCCCTGCTGCCAGCAGTCTTTGAAGAACGTCTCCATTAGGATGCCCGTAGGTGTTGCCCGCGCCAACAGAAATCACGGCATGACGGGGGTTCCAATAATCAATCCACTCGGCCGTCGTCGAGGATTTGCTGCCGTGGTGGGCCACCTTCAGCACGTCTACCGCAGCCGGCCGGCCGCTCCCCTTAACTGCAGCTTCTCCTCCCGGGTTCTGATTCTTCTGCAGCCAGAGCATGACCTCCCGCTCCTCTTTGGCGTCCATATCCCCGGTAAACAGAAAGGAGGCTCCCCCCATCTCCAGCAGAAAAACAACGGACCGGGCATTCTGATCCTTGAGCTTCCGAATCTCTTCGGCTCCGGCTCCGCTTATCCCCCGGTCTTCTTCCAAAGGGCCTATAAATTGCAGCCGGGTATGCTTGTCCGCCTGAATCCGAAGTCCGTTATGCGCGAAATAGACTGGAATCTTCTGCTGCTGGACGCGGCTGAATATCCTTTGAAAAACAGGTGTATCTGTCACGCTGCCATTCATCACCAGCGCTTTGACCGGAATTTGATCGAGCACGGCCTCCAGGCCGCCGGCATGATCCTGATCCCAGTGTGTAATAATCACAGCGTCCAAGGTGTGTATGCCCCTTTTTTTCAAAATCGGAGCTACAACCTTTGCTCCCACCTCGTAAGGCACCCTCTTATCACGCCAAACATCCGCTGCCTTGCGGAACGAAACGGTTCCTCCGCTGTCCACCAGAATATTCCGCCCCTGAGGCGTCGTTATCAGAATGCAGTCTCCTTGCCCGACATCTATAAACTGGACATACCCTTTTCCTTTAGCATAGGCAGGTTGATACCCTAGACATAAAGCGGCAGCTAACAAAATTCCGCTGAGCAGAGCAAAATAGCTATATTTGTTAATGGAACGAAAGAAGCTAATCGCTGAAGCTAAGGAAACGGCAGGAAATGCTGTCCACCCCAAGGCGGCTGAACGCAAGTTTCGTTTGGGAGCCATGCGAGGCGTCAAAGGAACCGTATCCTCATTCCGGGAAGACCAGGCTTCTTCCAGTTCCGATGCCGCTGACGCCCGGCGAGTCCATTGGAGCATCCAGTAAAGCAGCACATAATACAGAGCAATCCACCAAAGCGGCGGAGATTTCCAGATCAGCATGAAGCCCTCCCTTGCCTCCAGCCAATTCACCACATCAAAGGTTAAGGTATTGACCGCTTTAATGGGATAGGCAGCCCACCTGCCCAAAGGTTCATACAAATAACTCAGGACAAGCGCCGCCGTGCCGGCCGGGAGTGATATCAGACTGATCGCAGGCACCAGCAGCAGGTTGGACAGCAGCGACAGCAGGGAAAATTGATTAAAATAATAGATGGTGAGCGGAAAAGAGATCAGCTGTGCCGCCAACGTAATAGCCGTTACACCGGCCAGGCGCTTCGGCAGAAAGCCAAGCAGCGGCTGTATCAAAGGAACCAGCACAATCAATCCCGCCGTAACGGCAAAAGACAGCTGGAAGCTGACATCCAGCAAATAATACGGCTCCCAGAGCAGCATAAGCAAAGCTGTTGCAGCCAGAATATGCAGCCCGTCCTTCAGACGGTGCTTGCGCAGCAGAAATAACCCGATCATCGCCATAATGCCTGAGCGGACCACCGATGGCGATAAGCCAGTAAGCAGCATATAAAACGGAATAAAAGCCAAAACGGCGGTAATCGAGGTTTCCCGCGGCACTCTAAGGCTCCTGAGCAGCCAGAACAAAACCGCTACATTAACAGCCACGTGGCTCCCGGATATAGCCAAAATATGAGTTAATCCCAGCGCAGAGAAGCCGCTGTAAATATCGGGATCCAACTCCTCGGTATCCCCGATCAGCAGCCCTTTCATAAAACCGGTGTTGTTCCCGCCGAAGATGGATTGAATCTGCCGGCCGACCGCTTGCCGCATCTGATCGTTATAACCGAGCAGCTTCGCCATGCTGAAAGAACCGGGCTCTACCTTCACGTTGGCCGCGCCGGACGCCTTCAGCAGCCAATGAATACGTTTGTTGTGCAGATAAGCGGAATAATCGAATCCGCCAAAGTTGCGGGCCCCGGCTGGCTTCTCTAGCGTACCTGCAATTTCAATGTTCTGTCCCCTTGTCCAGGTGTTGACGATTTGGATTTCCGACTCCTTCGCCAGCCTGACTTGTACCCGCACCTTTTCCTTACGAATGTTCGTTCCGCCAAAGCCGGATGAAGCCGGGGATGGTGCCGCTCCATACATTACCTGATTGACCTCCAGGGTGAAATCCGCGCGGTCCCCGTCCCGCTCTACAGCCGAGGCCAGCACCCCCTTGAGCCGAACCTGCGATTCGTTCAGCTTCTCTTCCGCGACTTGCAAACTTACCGGTAGAACAGTGCGGTTATGCGCCTCATGGATCTGCCAATAGAAAAAGGCTCCGGTAAACAGCAGCAGCATTACCACTATTTGTTGCCGGGTTCTGTCCATTCTTGATGCAAGCAGCGGATAGATCAGCAGACAGCCAGCCCACAGCAGCCACCGGCTTCCCCCGCTGAATAAGTAAGCAACCGTACTGCCGGCAATCCACCAGCAGGCGGCTTCCAATAACGGCCTTTGCTTCATTCCGCCTCTCCCTCCTTGGCGCGCAGTCTGTTTGCGAACTGAGCGCAAAAAAACCTCCACAGTCTTGGACTGCAGAGGTTCTTCCTCTTCATTTACCTGCATATGTTATTTATATAAAACTATAAACCTACCAACCAAACTAATTCCATCTGCTTATAGAAAGTAAGTCAGTCGAGGATACTTCCTTCCATAGTGTCCGCAGGCGGCTGGTAGCCCTCGAGCTTACGGAAGGTTATGCCCTTCTGGCGCATCAGCTCGCTGACCAGCTGTGTATCTTTGGCATAAGGGCGGTGGTACACCACTTCCACAATGCCGCTGTTGGCGAGCATTTTGGCGCAGGTCCAGCAGGGCTCGTCGGTCACGTAGACGCTGGAGCCTTCACGGTCGGCCCGGTCGGTAAACAGCAGCAGATTCTGTTCCGCATGAATCGTGCGGATGCAGCGCTGCTTGCGCACGACCTGCTCCTGGCCGTCGACCACAACGGTCTCGAGCTCTTCGGCAATCATGCAGCCTGCTTCGGAGCAGTCAGGAACGCCGGAGGGAGCGCCGTTATAGGCGGTGCCGAGCAGCTTTTTCCCCTGGACCAGCACCGTTCCTACATGGCGTCTGTTGCAGCGGGAACGGGTGGATACCATATAGGCGATGTCCATAAAATAGGTGTCCCAATCTTTGCGAATGTTCACTTTCCAGCTCTCCTGTTCTCAAAGTCCGATATAAGGCCGCATTTTCTCGAACATTTTGTCTCCGATGCCTTTCACATTCTTTAGCTCATCCAGTGAAGCGAAGGCGCCATGCTGATTCCGGTAATCGATAATCGCTTGCGCTTTCTTCTCGCCAATCCCGGGGAGATCCTGCAGCTCATCTGTGCCAGCCGTATTAATAGAGATGAGGCTGGAAGCTGCCGCAGCTGCATCTGTCTGGACATTGGGCGTCTGGCTTGAAGGCGGGACAGAAGAGGCGGGAGCCGAAGCTGCTGCCGATGAATCTCCGCTTGAAGGAGCCGCTCCAGCGTTTGCAGCTGGGGCGGCGGAAGAATCGGAGCCGGAAGAACCGGAAACACTGCTCTCTGTCCCCCCGACCACGGCCGAACGGGGCGAATCCGCCGGTTTCTTGCCTTCAATCGTCGTTAACGTTCCCGAAGGAGCCTGCTCGTGATCAATCACGGCTGCAGCCATCGCTTCATTAACCGGCGTCCAGCCGGTTATGCCGGAGGAAGGTTTCGTTCCCAAAGCCAGCAGCATCAATCCCGCCCCGCAGACGGCAGACAAAACAGCGATCGAAATACGTTCCTTAATCATGGGATAACTCCAATCTTGTCCAAAAATTCATGCCGACTCCGTGATGCAAAGCCATCCGTAAACCATGAATGTCTGTACAAGCTGTGGTCTTGCTGCAGCAATCCTTGCCTCATAGAAGGGATAGACAAGGGGACTTAAAAAGCTAGCGATGAACCTTTAAAAGATCTCTAAAGATTCATCGCTAAGGGGCATTTCATGATGTTGTTCTTTAATTGTTGAACAGCTCAGCCCGCCGCAGCTTAGTTCGCTACGATGTTAACGAGCTTGCCGGGAACGGCAACCACTTTGCGGACGGTTTTGCCTTCCACGGCGGCTGCCACGTTCGGCAGGGCAAGCGCATGCTCCTGCATCGCTGCCTGATCGAGATCTTTGGAGATCTTCGTACGTTCAACGATTTTGCCGTTGACTTGAACGACGATTTCCACCTCGGCTTCGACAGTCCAGGCTTCCTCGTAAGTTGGCCACTGCGCATAGGTAATAGAGTCGTTATGTCCAAGACGCTGCCACAGCTCTTCCGCGATATGCGGAGCGAGAGGGGAGAGCATCTGCACAAAACTTTCAGCTGCCGCTCTTGGCACCACGTCCGTTTTGTAAGCTTCGTTGATGAAAATCATCAGTTGGCTGATGACGGTGTTAAAGCGAAGGCCTTCCATGTCCTCCGTTACTTTCTTCACCGTTTTGTGCCAGGTGCGTTTGAAATCGTCGCTGCCGCCTTCATCCGCAATTTTGCTGTTCAGGCTGCCGTCTTCGGCTACGAACAGGCGCCATACGCGGGACAGGAAGCGGTGCGCGCCGTCTACGCCGTTTGTGTTCCATGGCTTGGTTGCCTCAAGCGGCCCCATAAACATTTCATAGATCCGCAGCGTATCCGCGCCGTATTCATTTACGATATCGTCCGGATTGATGACATTGCCGCGGGATTTACTCATCTTCTCATTGTTGGTTCCCAGGATCATGCCTTGGTTGACCAGCTTCTGGAACGGCTCTTTCGTGGAAACCACGCCGATATCATACAGCACTTTATGCCAGAAGCGGGCATAAAGCAAGTGAAGCACGGCATGTTCTACGCCGCCGATGTAAAGGTCGACAGGCAGCCATTCCTTTTGTTTCTCCAGCGAGCAGAAAATATCGTCATTGTGCGGGTCGATAAACCGCAGGTAATACCAGCAGCTGCCGGCCCACTGCGGCATCGTGTTCGTCTCGCGGCGCGCTGGAAGCCCGGTTTCCGGATCGGTGGTGTTCACCCATTCCGTTACGTTGGCCAGCGGAGATTCGCCCGTGCCGGACGGTTTGATCTGGTCGATGTCCGGCAGCACCAGCGGCAGCTGGTCTTCCGGAACCGGCTTCATCGTGCCGTCTTCCAAATGCAGGATCGGAATAGGCTCGCCCCAGTAGCGCTGGCGGCTGAACAGCCAGTCGCGCAGGCGGTAGGTGACTTTGCCGCGTCCATGACCATTATCCTCCAGCCATTTGATCATCGTGCGGATGCCTTCTTCTTTGTTCATTCCGTCCAGGAAACCTGAGTTCACATGCGGGCCTTCGCCGCTGTAGGCTTCTTTGGACAAATCGCCGCCCTGCACGACTTCAATGATCGGCAAATCGAATTTGACCGCAAATTCATAGTCGCGCTGGTCATGACCCGGAACAGCCATAATGGCTCCGGTTCCGTAACCGGCCAATACGTAATCCGCGATCCAGACCGGAATTTTGGCGCCGTTCACCGGGTTAACGGCATAAGCACCCGTAAATACGCCGGATTTGTCTTTGGCAAGATCCGTGCGCTCCAGGTCGCTTTTCCGTGCGGCCTGATCCTGATACGCCTTGACAGCTGCAAGCTGCTCGGCGGAAGTAATTTTCTCCACCAGCTCATGCTCAGGAGCCAGTACGGCATAAGTAGCGCCAAACAACGTATCGGGACGGGTAGTGAACACCGTCAACGTTTCATCAGATCCGTCCACGCGGAATACGACTTCCGCGCCTTCGGATTTGCCGATCCAGTTGCGCTGCATGTCTTTGATGCTCTCCGACCAGTCCAGCTCCTCCAGATCTTCCAGCAGGCGCTCTGCGTATTCGGTGATCTTCAGCACCCACTGGCGCATAGGCTTGCGGATGACCGGATGGCCGCCGCGTTCGCTTTTTCCGTCGATGACTTCTTCATTCGCCAGAACCGTGCCCAGCGCAGGACACCAGTTGACCGGCATTTCGGCTACATAGGCCAGTCCCCGCTTGTACAGCTGGATAAAAATCCACTGCGTCCACTTGTAATATTCCGGATCCGTCGTGCTGATCTCGCGGTCCCAGTCATAAGAGAAGCCGAGCGATTTGATCTGGCGGCGGAAGTTGTTGATGTTCTTAACCGTAATGTCGCGCGGATGCTCGCCCGTATCCAGGGCATGCTGCTCCGCAGGCAAGCCAAACGCGTCCCAGCCCATCGGGTGCAGCACGTTATAACCTTTCATTCGTTTGAAGCGGGAAACGATATCCGTTGCCGTATAACCTTCCGGATGACCTACGTGAAGTCCGGCTCCGGATGGATAAGGGAACATGTCGAGCGCGTAAAACTTCGGTTTGCCCGGCTCTTCCTTGGTTTTAAATGTTTTGTGTTCCTCCCAATAAGCCTGCCATTTCGGCTCAATGCTTTGGGGATGATAGCCGTTTGGCACTGTCTGATTCTCGGACATAGGTTGCTTCCTCCTTAAATGTCTTGCCTGAACAATCGAACTTATCTTGTAAAATAAAAAAACTCCCATCCATAGCGTATTATCGCTAGGGACGAGAGTTTGATTCCCGTGGTACCACCCTAGTTAGCTTCGGGCATGCTTTGCCTTGAGCTCACTTTAACCCTTAACGCGGGCGAAACGGAGATGTTCCTGATGGCGCGGACAATAGACAGAAACGGCGTAACCTAAAACGCCAGACAATGTCCTCCAAATTTGCATCCCGGCTCCGAGGCGAGTTCGCAGGGGTCTCCAACCGGCTTGCACCATCCGCCGGCTCTCTGTATGGCTGACCTGAGCTAATATTCCTCATCACAGCAGTTGTTTATGATTGATTCAATTCAATTATTCCCATATATTATACATAATCATTCAGCTTGAAGTCAACGCCGGCAATAGAACGTTATGCTACCCAGATCCAACAGGCATCCCTGCCGCAATCGAGGCCTCAATGGCAAGGGACAGGCGGACATCTACCAGCGCTTCGGATAATGAATAGAAGCTGTTGCCCGTACGCACGTATTCGCTCATTCGAAACAGGACCTCCGCGATCGCCAGCTCTTCGTCGGAAAGCCGAGCGGGATAAAACCGGTTTTGATATAACCGCTCGGAGGCTCCCCGGAGCTCCCGAAGGGACAAAGGAGCAAGGCTCCCTTCCCTTCCATCCTGAATTCTGTTAATAGAAAAGGTTTCGTATGCCCCTTGGCCCAAACTCCGGGTCACCTCATCATTGCGGATTTCCCCATGCGAACCCCGGATCAGAACCCGGTTCTTCCGCAGCGGAGAGAAATATTGCGAAGCAGTGAAGTCAAGTACAGCGCTTTTGCCGCTCTCGAAAGATAAAAGCGCGATATCCTGCAGCTCCACCTCCAGGCCGTCTCCAACGTTTCGTCCGCGATGAGGAACCTCCAGCACGGGATGTTTAAACTGCTGGGCGGTTACGGTACAGCCTTCATCCGAGACACCCAGCCACTGCCGGATTAGGGCAATCCCGTGATAACCATGCCCTGCCGACACCTGGACATGCCGCACCTCTCCCACGGCCCGAGAGCGGATCAGAGCCGTCCGGGCGGCATGATGCGGCTGCAGCGGGTACTGCTCGGCTACCTGAATCCGCGGCGATTGCGCCGCAAGGGCAGCCATCTGCCGGTACCCGGCATCGTCAAAGGCAGGCGGCGTTTCGGCCAGCACCGGAATGTCGGCCTCGAACAGCTGCTCCAGCAAAGCAGCTGCCGACGTTTTGCTGACCGCCATAACCAGGAAATCGCATTCCCGCGCCAGCTCCAGCGGGGACAGAAACACCGGCAACCCCTGCAGGGCATCGTCTCCACGATATTTTTCAAAATCCCGCACAACAACTCCGGCCGGCTGAAACCACTCCGGAAGCTGGCTGGCAATCCGCAAGTAGGCTTTCCCGCGCCAGCCCGGCCCGATTAATCCAAATCGCATAGGCATATTTGAAACCTCCGTAATCCTTTAGCTTTTTCAGGTCAGAAGCCGGCGGACAACCTTCGTTTAGCGTAAGCGTCAGCACCGTACACTCCAGCCTTTTCGCCCAACTCGCCAAATCGTCGTCAAGATCATAAGCATCAGAAATCATCCTGGCGGTGATCTTCTGATGCTGCTGCCCACCCAGCTTTGAACGATGCTGGTCTTCCCCTGCTCAAGCCGCTCGGTAAAAGTGTTCACCATACCAACGGCCGAGACATATCTTCCCAGGCAGCCGGAACTGCCGCAGCGGCAGGGGCGCCCTTCCCTGTACATATTCATGTGGCCTCTGCAGCTAACATTTGTATCGTCCGCCTCTAGTTCCTTAAGCATTTGTCTGATGATATGTTTTATCTTATTTAATACATGGGAAGGTCCCTTTGCGGCATCGGTCTGGTCGCTTCTTTCCCTTACGATTTGGCCATTTCCATCAAAAACCGCCGTTTTGATATTCGTTCCGCCTAAATCAATGCCGACCGTATATGCGGACACGCCTGCCTCTCCTCTTCCTACAAAATCTCTTTTTATCCTAGATGAACCCTTCCCGAATCGGAATAGATTTATGGGACGGGAATATGGAGTTTTGTTACAATATAAAAAAATAAAGCGGCCTTCCCTAATTCGGAAAGCCGCTTTATTTTCTGCACCCGGCTAATAAACAGCCGTCTTCATTTCGCTTAAACGCCCTGCAGCGCCGACTGGGCCAATGCAAGCGCCCCGCAGATTCCTGCATTGTCTCCCAGTCCGGGAGGTACGATATAACTCGAGATCTTCTCGTCGCTGAGGTTTGGATGCTGCACGTAACCGTTCAGCAGCTCCTTCAATTTGGCGTGGATCAGCGGGAACAGCTGCAGCTGTTTCATGACGCCGCCGCCCATGACGATTTTTTCGGGGGACAGGATCAGGATGTAATTCATCAAGGCTTGCGCCAGATAATAAGCTTCCATCTCCCAAGCCGGGTCATCCTTCGCCAATTCGCCCGCAGGCACGCCTGCACGCCGGCCGATAGCCGGACCAGCCGCCAATCCTTCCAGGCAGTCGCCATGGTAAGGGCAAGTGCCTTCAAACGGGTCGTCCGAATGACGACGGACATAAATATGGCCCATTTCCGGGTGGGAAAGGCCGTGCACCAGCTTGCCGCCGATCATCGCGCCGACGCCGATCCCGGTGCCTACGGTAATGTAAATGCAGCTGTCTACGCCTTGAGCCGCTCCCCACAAGGATTCGCCGAGGGCCGCGCCGTTAACGTCCGTGTCAAACGCAATTGGTACGTTAAATTCGGATTTGAGCGTCCCTACAATATTGTAGTTCGTCCAGTAAGGTTTAGGTGTTGTTGTAATATAACCATATGTATCACTGCCCACAACCGGATCAATCGGGCCAAAAGAACCGACGCCCAGCGCTTCGATTGGTTTGTCTTTGAAATATTCAATTACTTTCCCCATCGTTTCCTCCGGTGTAGTCGTCGGAAAGCTTACGCGGTCAAGCACTTCTCCCTCTTTTGTTCCGATGCCGCAAACAAATTTTGTTCCACCTGCTTCTATTGCTCCAAGCATGCCCTTCGCTCCAATCTGCTTAAATATGAATGCACCTAAACCGATTGTACCATAATTCATTCGCCGATGCGGCATAAGAAATCGCATACTTGTCGTAAAATGTCGTATCTTGCCTCATATCGCCCGGCGCACGATAATCCACTTCAATCGGGTAGGAGGCTACCCATTAATTGGGCAGCCGACCTCCCACACCACCGTACGTACCGTTCGGTATACGGCGGTTCCATTAGGAATGCGCAGTAACTTGTCGATAATAATCAGAAAAGAAAAGGAATCCGAGGTTCTTCAGCCTATTGTTACCGAGGGACTTCGAGAGGATTGGGCTATTGGAGATTCTCCAATAGCCCTTTCTTGTGTTTGCGTATTCCCACGCCTTCTGTTCATGAATTCCGAGCGATATAAGCCTTTCGAGTTTCGTCCTCACTCGTTTCCATTGCTTCCAGAAGACCATTCGGATACGCCTTCTCATCCATTTATCAGTGGTTTGGAGTAGTTGTTTCATGTCAGCAAGCTTGAAATAATTTACCCATCCCATGATGTAACGCCTAAGCTTCAGCGCCCGGTCGGTGTTGCCCATTCCGTTGCTTCTCGACGTTAGCTCTTTCACTTTAGCTTTCATCTTGGATACGGATTTGGGATGGATTCTGACCCGCGTTTCCCCTTTGCTCTGGTAGAATGAGAAGCCAAGAAATTTAACTTTTGTCGCATCGTCCACAATCGTTTTCTCCCGGTTTACCTTGAGAAACAACTTCTTCTCGATGTAAGGGAGAATTTTCGTCAGGGTACGCTCCGCACTCCTCCTGCTCCGGCAGAATATGAGCATATCGTCTGCGTATCGCACGAATCGATGTCCTCTTGCTTCCAGTTCCTTGTCCAATTCATTCAGCATGATATTGCTGAGAATCGGACTTAGGTTCCCTCCCTGCGGTACGCCGATTTCCGTGTCCTCAAACTTATGCTTCACGACGACTCCCGCCCGGAGATACTTATGGATGAGCGAGATCACTCGTCCGTCTTTGATCGTTCTTGAAAGCACCTCGATAAGCTTGCTTTGGTTGACGGTGTCAAAGTATTTCTCCAAGTCCATATCCACCACGTAACGATATCCCTCTTGCACGTATTGTTGGCTTCGTTTCATCGCGTGGTGTGCGCTCCGTTTGGGTCGGAATCCGTAGCTGTTGTCTGAAAACTGCCTCTCATAAATTGGCGTAAGCACTTGGGCGATTGCCTGCTGGATGACTCGGTCAACCACTGTTGGGATGCCAAGGTTTCTCTTCTTTCCGTTCTCTTTGGGAATCTCTACCCTTCGAACGGGATTCGGGCGGTACTTGCCGCCCAAGATCAGTTGCTTGATGGTCTCGCCGTTGTCTCTGAGATATTGTAGAAGTTCATCTACTCCCATCCCGTCGATTCCGTGCGATCCCTTGTTCGCTTTGACTCTCTTGAATGCTTCGTTCAAGTTGTCCCTGCTAACGATTTTCTCAAGCAACCGGTCCTTCGACTCGGTTGCGTTGGTGTCGTCGGTTTCGGTTATCCTCGCAGGACTGTGCACTCCCGCATATCCTTCGTGTTCCGCACTATTCTTTTGCAAAGAGTCTTCCGTTAGAAGTTGGCTGCCCTTGGCTCCTGTTTCGGTAACTTTCATTGACTTCACCTCCTAAGGTTCAGCCCTTCCCTCGAACCGTCGACTGTTCGCGGTACTATGGCGTCTGCTGACTTCTCATGATAAATCTTGTTTCAACCGTGATTCGAAGTGCATCTCCTCACGTCCATGAGACCTCCCACGGTAAGACGATTCACTTTCCTTCCATATACCCACATCATTTACATTGGTACGTCCGTGTAGTTAATTGGACTTCGTCTTGTTTAGCAGACTCATCCCGTATCCTATGCCTGATGATGTTCGTGTTCCTTGGGCCGGAAGTTTGCCTCCAGCTTCCTTTGGATTCCACCTCGCGGTGGACACCCTTGCTCTTGGCTAGTGGTTGGTAACTACAAACCCCCACAGTGGACTTTCACCACCTAGTTAATCGCCATGCGTGGCACACTAAAAAGAAAAGCCGCGGGGCCTCCCCCGCAGCTTTTCTCTATCAAGCTGAACTCATCAGCCCGTTTGTTCTATATACTTAAACTTACCAGCCCCGGGAATACTGCTTCGGTGCTTCGAGCTCAACGCCAAGCTTTGCGGCGGCAATCCGAGGCCAATAAGGCTCGCGAAGCAGCTCACGGGCCAGGAAGATCAGGTCGGCACGGCCGCTGGACAGAATCTCTTCGGCCATTTCAGGCTCGGTGATCAAGCCGACTGCGCCCGTTGGAACGTCCGCCTCACGGCGAATTTGTTCTGCAAACGGAACCTGGTAGCCCGGATAAATTTTAGTCGGAGCTTTCGGAATAATCGCACCGGAGCTCACATCAATCAGATCAACACCAAGCTCTTTAAGCCACTTCGCATACACTACATAATCGTCCGGCGTGTCGCCTTCATCGTGATAATCATGTGCCGATACGCGGACAAGCAGCGGACCGTCCCAAACCTTCTGAACCTCGCCGATTACTTCTTTCAAGAAGCGGAAGCGGTTCTCCTGGCTGCCGCCATATTCGTCCTCGCGGCGGTTCGTCATTGGAGAAAGAAACTGGTTGATCAGGTAACCATGGGCAGCATGCAGCTCAATTACGTCAAAGCCGGCTTCCTTGGCGCGGCGGACGCCGTCTGCAAAAGCCTGAACGGTTTCCTGAATCTGCTCCTTCGTCATGGCCTGAGGCGTTTGATAATGGTGGCTGAACGCGATGGCTGAAGGAGCCAGGATTGGACCCTGCAATTCCGCTTTGCGGCCTGCATGGGCAATCTGAATGCCGATATGGGAGCCTTGAGCTTTCACCAGGCTAACCAGTTCCTTCAGTCCTTCAATATGTTCATCGCTCCAGATCCCAAGATCATTAGGAGAAATCCGGCCCTGAGGTGTTACGGCAGTAGCCTCCAGAATAATAAGCCCGACTTGGCCAACGGCCCGTGTCGGATAATGAATTTTATGCCAATCCTGCACTTTCCCCGATTCGTCTTCAACGGAATATTGGCACATAGGTGCCATGACGATCCGGTTTTTGAGCGTAATATTTTTGAGTTGGTAAGGTTCGAACAGCAAGAATCTCACTCCTTTTTGTATATATAAAAATCAAAGACTTATCCACTATACCGCTTTTTTTCGTATATCGCAATATTTCAATATATCTTTATGAGGTTTTTAACAAATTCTCTCAGCCGCCCTGTATTACTTTGTCCATTACTCGTTAAAAAGAAACGGCCTCCTTTCTCAGAAGAAGACCGCCTTTACTTATGTTACTTAATCGCCACAAAAAACAACCGCTCTGCCTCGTCATCCGCCAGCTTCCACTCGAAATCCGCATAACATTTGATTTCCTTGAAGCCCGCTCGTCTCAGCTCCGCCATCATCCATTCGGGGTCGTAAGCGCGCTGGATATGAATTTCCTCGAAACGTTCGTACAAAGACCCGGATTCCATACGCGCAAAAATCGATAAACGGTGCTCAATTTCGCACCGTTCTTCATCAAAGTCGCAGGTCCAAATATACGATACCTCCGGTTCGTCGAGCACAAAAGGCTGCTCCTCGCCATAACGGCGCAGGGTAGCCGGATGGTGGACATCAAACAGGAAGCTGCCCCCCTCTTTCAGAGCGTCATAGGTGCGTGCAAACACCTCAGCTATTTCCTCCGGCTCCAGCACGTAGTTCAGGCAGTCGCAGAAAGAGATGACGGAATCCACCGGCTCAGGCAGCTCCCAGCTCCGCATATCCTGACATATCCATCTAACGCTGCCTTCGCGGTATAAACGGTTTCCTCCGGCCGAGGCTTCCATTTTGTTCTGCGCGACCGACAACATATCCTCGGACAGATCAATGCCCGTCATCTGATAACCGGCATTCGCCAAAGGAATGGTGATGCTCCCCGTTCCGCAGCCCAGCTCGGCAACCGTATGTGGAACGCCGTGTTTCTGCCAGGCCGTCTGCGCAAATTCTACCCAGCTTTCATAGGGCATGTCCTGCATCAATTCATCATACACGTAAGCAAATTTCCGGTAAGCCTCCATAATGCTTCGACTCCTTTTTCCCAAACAAACAGAGGCCGGCCTGAAAACACATAACCGTTTCCAACCCGCCTCTATTTATTAAAAACTGAATTATTCCTGTTCTCCGTCCGGTCTGACGAGATAAGTCCAGCTTTCCTTCTGCGTGACCTTGCCTTCCTTCATCAGCTTGCCCAGCGCCCGCTTAAATGCCGATTTGCTGATGCCGAAACGCTGCTTGATCACATCGGGAGGCGTAGCATCCGAATAAGGCATCGCGCCGCCCGGACGCTCCGCGAGGAACGCCAAAATCTTGTCTGCATCTTCAATCTGGCTCACCTCGCGGCGGGCCGTCATCGACAAGTTGACCCGTCCGTCTTCGCGGATATGGGCGACCCGAACCTGAACCGTCTCCCCAAGCCGAAGCAGCCGGGAACGTTCCGAGGAATGGATCATGCCGATCGCGCCAAAACCAAGCACCCCGCCTTGAACCACAACAAAGGTTCCCATTTGCAGAGGTTTATAGACGATGGCGTCAAACCATTGATTTTTCCAGGAATCCGGCGCATGGAAAGCCTTGGCGCTCAATTCCTGCTCTCCGGCAAGCTTGGCCTTAAGACGGCCCTGCTTGTCCTGCTCCATGATCACGTACACGCGGTCCCCCACCTGCGGATGCAGTTCAGGAAGCTCCGGGAGCTCGCGGATCGGCAGCAGCAGCTGGCGTCCAAGCCCCATTTCCAGAAAGCAGCCGAGCCGCGGATGCACGTCCGCAACCTCCAGCAGCGCCATTTCGCCCAGCGTCAGATAAGGTTTCTTCATCGTCGCGGCCGGCCGGTCCTCCGTATCGAAGAACAAAAACACGTCCACGGTGTCCCCCGCTTTGACCGGATGCGTCACTTCCGAATAATGAAGCAGAATATCCTGTCCTTCATCTCCGCGCAGAAAATATCCGTAGGGTGAAACCTCCCGGTCTACCGGCAGAGAAACAATCGTACCTGCAATCAGACTCATACCGTCTCCACAACTTTGGCATCGGACCAAAGACGTTCGATATTGTAATATTCGCGTTCGTCGCGGTGGAAGATATGCACGATAACGTCACCCAGATCCATCAGCACCCAGCGGGCCGAATCAAGGCCTTCAATGCCTTTGACCGTACCTCCTGCTTCATTCACCTGCTTGCGGATTTCGGTGGCAATCGCCTGCACCTGCGTATCGGAATTACCGTGACAAATCACGAAATAATCCGAAATCAGAGAAATCCCCTTCAAATCCAAAGCGACAATATTCATAGCTTTCTTATCATCAGCGGCCGTAACCGCGAGGTTTAACAATTGTTCTGGCGAAACTGCCATTCAGTTTCCTCCTTATACTCATTTAAATTCAGCCTTTGGAGGCTTGAGCCCGTTTAGCTTCATTCAGCTGCTTGATGAGATCGTTCCGGGCAAACATCGTCATCGGGAATATAATCTTGCGCTGCTGCAGCAAAAAAGAAATGGTCGAATCGAAGCCGGCGACCAGCGCCTCTTCGAGACTATTTTTCGCCAAATCGCGAATCGTATCCACGCCCGGGAAATCCCGTCCCGGCTCGATATAATCGGCCAGGCAAATGATTTTGTCCAGCTTGGTCATCCCAATCCGTCCCGAGGTATGGTACCGGATTGCGTCCAGCACTTCGCGGTCGGTTATGCCATAATCCCGCTCAGCTACAAAAGCGCCGACCTCGGAATGCAGCAGCTGTTTGTCATGCTCAAGCAGCTCCTGGTTCAAGCCCTTGTCCGCGTTGTCGCGAATCACGGCCGCCTGCTGTTCGATCGGCCAATATTTGGCCACATCATGCAGAAGAGCTGCCAAATCGGCTTTAACCGGATCGGCGCCAAAACGCCCGGCCAGATCCACGGCAGAAGCCATGACCCCTTCGGTATGTCTCCACCTTTTCTCAGGCATTTGACCGGATACCGCCTTAATCAGTTCCTCACGGGTGAATGCCATACGCTCCGCTCCTTATCATCAGATCATAAACCGCGTCCGGCACCAGATAACGGATTGATTTGCCTTGTCTGAGCCGGCTGCGGATCAGGCTGGAGGAAATATCGACAAGCGGCATTTCGGCCAGCACTACGCCATCCTGAATAAACTCCGGCAGGGAATCGAGCTCCAGCATGCTCCCCGGACGCTGCAGACCAATGAAGGTAATCATCTGAACCAGCTCGTCGATCCCCTCCCACTTCGGAAGGTAGTTCACCATATCCGCTCCGATAATAAAATAAAACTCATAAGCCGGATGTTCGGCCAGTAGCTGCTTCATCGTATCCACCGTGTAGGAGATCCCGCCTCTGCGCAGCTCGATGTCCAGCGGATGAAAGGCCGGATTGCTTTGAATCGCCGCTTTAACCAGCTCGAGACGCTGTTCGCCGCTTACACCAGCTTTGGCTTTATGAGGCGGCTGATGCGAGGGCATAAACCACACTTCTTCAAGTCCGTACTGATCTCTCGCCGCTTCTGCCGCCAGCAGATGGCCGGTATGGATCGGATCGAAAGCGCCGCCCATAATGCCTACTTTTTTTCTTGCCGTCATGCCATCTCGACCTTTCCCTTATTTCGGCAGCTCGATTTGCTTGTAGTCTTTAGACTCCTTATAAAGCACAATCGTGCGTCCAATGGTCTGTACCAGCTCTGCACCGGAGCCTTCGGCAAGCTCCGCAGCAATGTCCTTCGGATCTTCGAGGCAGTTATTCAGAACGGAAATCTTGATCAGCTCTCTCTTCTCAATGGCTTCCTCGATATGTTTAATAACCCCTTCGTTGGTGCCGCCCTTGCCCACCTGAAAGATCGGGTCCAAATGATGAGCTTGCGCGCGTAAAAAGCGTTTCTGTTTTCCTGTTAACATATTTAGTCATTACTCCATTCCATATCGTAAAATCCTGATTCTAACGAATCCGGCCTTTCATGCAAAAGCGGGACTCCTTATAAAAATTAATTCTAGTATACCCCAAATTCGGTTAATACCGCTTGCCTCATCGCTTCCGAAGGAGCCGTGAGACCGGTCCAATACTCCAAGGCATAAGCCCCCTGGTTCACAAACATGCCCAGCCCGCCGTGGATCCGGCAGCCTTTGGCTTCAGCCTCCTGCAGCAGCCGGGTCTTCAGCGGATTGTAGATCAAATCGCTGACTACTATCCCCTCCGGGATAAACCGCTCTTCCAGCGGCGTGTCTCCACCGTTCGGGTGCATGCCGACCGAAGTCGTGTTGATGATAATATCCGCCCGGCCTGCATAGGCTGCCAAAGCTTCCGAATCTGTCCCGCAGGCCGTGATTTTGCCGAGCGACGCCCATTCCAAAGCCAGCTTGCTTGCGTTCTCCATTGTCCGGTTGGCGATGATGATCTCCGAAGGCTTCTCCTTCAGCAGCGCATGAACGATGCCGCGAGCCGCGCCCCCGGCCCCTAAGACAAGTACGGTTAACCCCCTTAAATCCGGGATCGCTTCCTCTTTGAGCGAACGGATATATCCAATCCCATCCGTGTTGTAGCCAGTCAAAAAACCTCCGTCATTGACGATCGTATTGACCGCCCCAATCGCCTTGGCATCGGCATCCACCGCATCCAGAAAAGGAATGACGTCCACCTTATGCGGCACGGTTACGTTTACGCCATGGAAGCCTAAAGCCCGTATCCCTTCTACAGCCGCCCCGAGTTGTTCCCCTTTCACGTGCAGCGGCACATAGGAGCCGGACAATCCCAGCTCCTTTAAAGCCGCCATGTGCATCACCGGAGATTTGCTGTGCCCAATCGGATCGCCCATGACGCCAAACAGCAGCGGCTCATGAACCTTCACTAGCTGAGCAAGGTTTCCCATTTCCGTCTCCCCCGTTTCTCCAATCGCTTAAATCAGTGAATCCCGCACCATGACTTTAACGCCTTTAGGGGCATGGACGGCAATGATCGATCCTTGATCGCTGTTGACTTTAACCCAGCCCAGGCCGGAAATAAACACGTCTGAATGAGAGCCTTTGGCAATCCGGAACTCATGTCTTGTCCAGGCAGGCAACTTCTCAATATTGTCTTTGGTTGGCGGGGACAGCAGCTCTCCCGCATGAGCAGCAAACAGCTGATCCGCCCGTTCCAGCTTGGTCCGGTGAATCGGCACCCGTCCGCTTACAAAGCAGGTGAAGGAATGATGGTATCCCGTTCCTTGTATGAAATCAAACCGCGCGAATCCGCCGAAGAACAACGTTTGTCCTTCGTTCAGCTGATAAACAGCCGGTTTAAGCGCCTTCTCGGGCAGCAGCACGCCAAGATCGCGTGTATCCACGAGCTCTGTATAACGGGAAGGATACATAATCCCCGGCGTATCTACGATAAACTTGCCGTCATCCAGCGGAATATTAACCATATCCAGCGTTGTTCCCGGATAACGGGAGGTCGTCAGCTCCTGCTCCAGGTCGCTGTAATCACGGATCAAACGGTTGATCAGCGTTGATTTGCCGACATTGGTCGCTCCAACCACATAGACGTCACGGTCGCCCCGATGTTGGCCGATGGCCTCCAGCAGACGGTCAAATCCGTCGTTCTGCTTGGCGCTGCACAAAATGACATCCTCCACTTTAAGCCCCGCATCTTTGGCCTGC
Organism: Paenibacillus yonginensis; assembly: GCF_001685395.1. NCBI lineage: Bacteria > Bacillati > Bacillota > Bacilli > Caryophanales > Paenibacillaceae > Paenibacillus > Paenibacillus yonginensis. The sequence continues at coordinate 2,571,540 of NZ_CP014167.1, forward strand.
TTCTGCACCCAGTTGCGGATCTTGTTCCAGTTGGAGACTTTCGGCAGCAAATCAATCTTATTAACAGCAAGCAGCACTGGATTGTTGCCGATGAAACGCTGCAGCCCGCTGATGACGCTGCCCTGGAAATCAAAAATATCCACGATATGGATCACCAGCGCATCCTTGGTGCCAATCTGGCCCAGGAGACGCAGGAATTCGTCCTGATCTGGAGTAACCGATGAGGACTCGTTGTAATTTTTAATCCGGAAACAGCGCTGACAAATAACAGGATCATTCTGCATCGCCTTCTCCGGCACATACCCGGGTTTGCTTGTATCTGTCGTCTGCAAGGAAATTCCGCAGCCGCTGCAGCGCGGCAGTACGGAGTTGTCTTGAGCAGTTGTCATTTCTTCTTATCCTCCTCCAGCCAAAGTCCGGCTTTATGCAGCCTTCCTTTGACAAAACGTTCAAGTCTGCGGTTAATCCGCGTCCCGATGCCTTCGTCCCCTGCCGAAATCGGCAGGACAAGCACAGTAAACAGCCCCAGACGGTTTCCGCCCAAAACGTCGGTCATCAGCTGGTCTCCGATGACGATCGTCTCCTGAGGCTGCAAATTCATCATATTCATGGCTCTTCTGAACGGGGCATTGGAAGGCTTGCGCGCCTGGTGCACAAATTCGATATTTAAAGGAGTCGCAAACGTCGACACCCTGTTCATGTTATTGTTGGATACGATTACTAACTGAAATCCGCATTTCTTTACATATTCAAACCACGCTACGAGCTTCGGATTGGATAACGGATCCTTGGCCCCTACAAGCGTATTGTCCAAATCCGTAATGATTCCTCTGTATCCTTTGTCATACAGATCCTCCAGATCGATGTCAAACACCGTATCGACCCGCAATTTGGGCATAAATTTCTCAAACAATCTCGTCACCTCGGTTTCATAGGACAAACTATACCATAATCTTCAATTATAGCAAATAGAATCGGCTTGTCAGGCTGTTTCTGGCCTAGGGCCAGAAAGGCTATGCCTGAGGAGAAACAGAAACGGGAGCCGCCTCCTTCCGCAGCAGCGGTCGCAAGCAGCACCCGTTATCATGTTCTGAACAAAATTACCCGGCTTGTTTTCGTTTCTGCTTTCGAACAAAAGCCTTGAGCTCCCTGGAAAGCTTGATCGTCGTTCTCCAATCTTCTTGACCAACAGACTCGGCGCTGTATTTGGCCTGTTCAAACTGTCTGAGGAGCGGCTCTAAACGTTCCGCAACCTCGGGCTGCACCCGTTCCCAGCGCTGAGCCGCTTCTCTTATGGTTTCATGTTCGGCTCTTCCGTATCCCTGGCGTTTCATAATAGCCAGCCATCTCCGGGATTCCGCCACCACTTTGTCTGCATCGGTCAGATGTTGACCATGTCTCAAACGCAGCAGCAGGAAATAAAGGGCTGTCCGGTTTCTCCAGGCTGCAAACGAAGCCCACAGCAGCAGTGCCGCAGCCAGAACCCAGCCGATAACAGAAGCTGGAAAACGGCCGTCCGAAACACTAGCCTGCACAGGCTCGTCTGGCTGGGAGGTTTCTTTCTCTTCCTCCGGCTGCTGCTGCTCGGCAGGTTCATCCTCCTGCTCCTGAACAGGGGTGCTGTCCGGAAGGGTAAATCCGGGAGTCGCTTCAACCGGAATCCAGCCGTAGGTTTCACCCAGATAAATCTCTGCCCAAGAGTGGGCATCAGCGTTGGTAACCATATAAGTCTGAGGATTGTTATCCGGAGCAGCCGATTTCTCGGCCAAATCCGAAGCCGCTCCAAGCTGTCCGGGCGCGTATCCTTTCACCCAACGGGCCGGAATATCCAAGGAACGCGCCATCATAACCAAGGCCGTTGAGAAATAATCGCAGTAACCTTCCTTGATTTCAAACAGAAAGCTGTCCACGAAATCACTGGACTTTTTTTTGCTGAGATCGGGCGTATTGGTATATCTAAAATTCGTTCTCAGATAATCTCTGAGCAGCATGACTTTGCCATAAGGCGTACTGGTTGAAGACGTTACCTGCTGGGCCAAATCTTTAACCCGGTCCGGAAAAGCGGAAGGCAGCTGCAGATAAGCCTGCTCATCACCGCTTCCTGCACCGTAGAGCTGGTTAAAGCTTTCCTTCTGCAGCTCGTCCTCCGAATATTCAGGAACCTCTGAAACCACCGTGTACTGGCGGGGATAGTTGCCATTGCCCCGGGAACCGCTGGTGAAACCGCCCCAGTACATCGTCGCTCTCTTGCCGCTCCATATCAGCTTCGGCTTGATATCTGCGTCTGATGCATCCGGCGGAATGTCAACTTGAGTAATCGAATAGGCACCAAACAGCACCGGATACTTCTCCTGATTCAGCATCGTGACCCGCTGAGTAATCTGGTGTTTGGCGGCTGTTCCCGCCTGCGGATTCACGACCTCTTCTCCGGATTCGGCTGATCGGGGCCCCGTATTCTCCCGCGCGTCATCAATCCAGCCTGTACCCGTATAATACTCCCGGGTCTCCCCGCGCCAATAGACTCTTGAGTCTGTCACGACATTCATGACCGGACTGCTGTCAAATTGAAAGCCGCCGCCCAGCTTGCTGTCATCCCTGCTGTATCCGGAGGTGGTTCCCGAGGAACCACTGCCCGATTTGCCGGAGGCAGTACCGTCAGATGTGCTCCCGGCATCCGCCCCATGTCCGCCATTCCAATATTTCTGCATCAGCGTGTAGGGATCTTCAAGCACAGGGCTGATCGTCGGCACGCTGACCCCGATCCATAGCACAGCGGCAAATATAAAAGCGATATTGGCGAGAATTCGCAGCGGTCTTCGCCGCAGCGCTTTCCAGCCGCGGGGATGGTTCAGCTCCATCCGCCGGAAATGGTTGCTGACCAGCCAGCCCATGCCGGCAAATACGCACCAGGCCGTTTCGCTCCATAAGGAATACGGGGTGAAGGAATCCAAAATCGTAAGAGCAATAATATTGAGCCCAAGAAACAGAAGGATCCGGCTTCGCCTGTCAATGACGCGGGCGGCAAGCTCGAATAAAGCCCATGCTGCGATCGTGAACCAGATATAAGGCGCCAATTGTTCAAACGCCATTCGCATTTTCAAAGAATAAGGAAGATACGCATACTGCTCCGAAAAAATTTGGTGCAAACCTAATAATCTAATATGAAGGATGACTATGGCGGTTAACTTCAGCAGCCACCGGAAGACCGAGCCGACAGGCAGAAATTCAGCTGCAGCGGTGACAATCAGTGTATATAAAACAAGGTTTGAGGTTTTATCCAGCCAGACAGGCTCCGTAAACCTATACCACTGGTAAGCCATAATGAACAGCCAGACTACAGAGGCCAAAGAGTACCATGATCTCGACCAGTTCCCCAGCTTACTCATACTCGTCCACCTCCAACCGCGGCGGGAAGTTCCTCCAGCGTATTCAAATGCGTGCTTTGTATGCCCGCTCCCGGCCACACCGGTTTCTGGAAAGAGCCTGATTCTCTGGAATTAAAGCCGCCGATTTGAATGTGGTACAACGTCATCTGACGTTGACGGGCAAATTGGAGCATTCCTGAAAAGCTCTCCAGCGATCGCGGACTGATATAAACAAGCAGCTGACCGCTGCGGAACTGATGACTCTGAGACTCCATAAAGGCATAACCCTCCGCATAGCTTTGACCATCCGGAAGCAGATCAACCAGGTGGTGCAGCATTTGCTGGTGCTGGTGAGGACCGAGCTCCGGCGGAAAAATCCTCGGGGACGCATTCAATGTGCACAAGCCCATTCGAATCAGGTTCCGTCCGCCATAATCAAGCAGCGATGCGGCAGTTGAAACCGCGAGTTCAAACAGATCGGCATGCGGATAACTCTCTGCGCTGCCGTCGAGGATCAGCATCGTATTCGGCATGGATTCATGTTCAAACTCCTTGGATTTGAGTTCACCCGTTCTGGCCGTTGCGTTCCAGTGAATCCGCGTCATGCGGTCTCCGGGCACATAATCACGCACCCCGCCGATCTGCGTCGTTTCATGGCGGGATTGAGCCTGCTGCGTCTGTGGACCGGCAAAGCGGAGTCCACGTTCAAACAGCTGCCATCTTGGTATAAATATGGTTCTGGGCAGCACCTGGAAGTTGCCCGGAACGGCAACCGTACGTTTATGTTCCACAAGGCCAAATATATCCTCATAGACCAATTCGGTATCCGTAAAGGAATAGCTGCCTCGTTCAAGCGGGGGCGTCTGGTAGACCAGTTCGCCTCCGGAGCGAACCTTCGGAACGATGCTTTCCTCAAAGGACCAGGATTCCCCGCTGTGGCGCTTCAGCACTTCCCGCACAATGACATAGGGAACCGGCAGAAAACGCGGAGGCTCCATCCGGAATTTGATCCGCACCTGGTCCCCGGCCTGCAGCAGCCGACGGTCCCCGTCCGTGGACAAGGATCTGGAACCTCGCGTCTTAAGCTTAGTGCCAAGCAAGCTCAGCAGCCAATACACGGCCAGCAGGGAGACCATCACAAATAACATAATGGAGGTTTTGCCCCCTTGAAACAGGACATAGAGCAAACAGATTGCCCATACGAAGCCAAACAGCTTGATGCCGGAAAGTCTGCGGCTTCTCTTCAGGCTTCTTAATTTAAGTCTGGACATCAATCTTATCGCCCCACGGACACAGGCACCTGTACCTGCTCAAGAATGGAACGAAGCACAACTCCGGCATGCTGAACTCCTTGTCTAGATTCCGGGCGAAGCAGCATGCGGTGGCTCAGCACATAAGGAGCCAGCAGCTTAATATCGTCCGGCAGGACAAAGTCCCGGCCGTCCAGGAAAGCAAATGCTTTGACAGCCGCCGTGAATGCAAGGGATGCGCGCGGGCTTGCCCCAAGAAGGACAGCGCCGTGCTGACGCGTGCTGCGGACGACCTCCAGCAGATAGCCGGTAACCGCTTCGCTGATGTGCACATCACGAACCTCCCGCTGAAGCTGGGCGATCCGGTACATATCGGTAACAGGGAGAAGGGAATCGACGGGTTGTCCGATTTGCTGAGCCAGCACCATCTTCTTCTCGGTCTCGGCATCGGGATATCCCATCGTAATTTTGATCATGAAGCGGTCCAGCTGAGCCTCGGGCAGCATATAGGTGCCTTCAAAATCAATCGGATTCTGCGTCGCGCATAACATAAAAGGATGCGGCAGCGAGTAGGTTACGCCGTCAACGGTCACGCTGCGTTCCTCCATGACCTCCAGCAAAGCGGATTGGGTTTTGGTGGTTGCGCGGTTGATTTCATCCGCCAGCAGAAGATTCGTCATCACGGGACCGGCACGGAACACGAATTTCTGCTCATGAGGATGGTAAATCGAAACCCCCGTTATATCGCTCGGTAAAATGTCCGGATTACACTGGACACGCCGGTATTCTCCATTCATGGATTTCGCTAAAGCCTTGATTAATTGGGTTTTCCCCGTTCCCGGCACATCTTCAATCAGAACATGTCCGCCTGCCAGCAGGGCGGTCAGCAGCAGTCTGATTTCAAAGGATTTCCCCAGGATGCAGGATTCCAAATTCGTTCTAACAGCAGATATAACAACTAATGATTCGGGATTAAGGGGCATATAAGAGCTTCCTCCTGTATCGAGTTTATTAATGAATAAAAGACAAATGAAATATAAAATCGATAAGTTTTAAAAATTTTTTGTCTATTTCTTATTGTACATGATAAGCCCCTTAGAAGTACACGTTTCTCCCTATTCTCCCAGGTTTTGTTATGGTTGAGCTGCTGTAGGCGCTCGGCGCAGCACCAAAGAAAAACAAAAAACGGCCCCCATTGTTAAAGTTTCTAACAAAGGGGGCCGCTTGCAGGGTCAGGTACCCTGATCAAAACCCGATTTCTTCGTTCTCAGCCTTTCGGGCGAACAACCAAAGCCGCCAGGAACGAGAAGATGATTGCCGAAGAAATCCCGGCACTGGTCACATCAAAGATCCCGGTAATCACGCCGATCCAGCCGTCCCGGTGCAGCTCGGTAATCGCCCCATGCACAAGCGAGTTGCCGAAGCTGGTAATCGGCACAGAAGCTCCGGCACCGGCGAATTTAACGAGCGGCTCGTATAAACCCAGGCCGTCCAGAACCGCACCGATGACAACAAGCGTACTCATCGTATGGGCAGGAGTCAGCTTGGCCACATCAAACATCAGCTGTCCGACTACACAGAATGCGCCTCCAATAAGAAAAGCCCATAAAAAAATCATTGTGGTTATATTCCCTCCTTCTCAATCGCAACAGCGTGCGCAATGCAGGGGATCGATTCCCCTTGCTGATAAGACAGCGGCGACAGAAGCGCGCCTGTCGCTACGACAAGGACCCGCTTGAGATTGCCGGAAGCGATCCTCTTCAGGATATGGCCATAAGTAACGGATGCCGAACAACCGCAGCCGCTCCCGCCGGCGATCACCTGCGGCTGCTTCTCACGGTCATAAATCATCAGCCCGCAGTCCTGGAAATCCGTCTGCTCCATCGGAACCCCGTCCCGCTTCAAAATATCCTTCACAATCGGCAGCCCTACAGAGGCCAGGTCTCCGGTTACGACCAAATCATAGTCGGCCGGCGTCCTGCCCGTATCGCGGAAATGCGAAACGATCGTATCGGCTGCAGCCGGAGCCATAGCTGCGCCCATATTAAACGGATCGGTAATGCCAAGGTCCTGGATTTTGCCGATCGTAGCATGAGTAACCCGCGGACCGTTCCCTTTGGCTGCTACGACAGCGCAGCCCGAACCCGTAACCGTATACTGGGCTGTCGGAGGCTTCTGTGAACCGTATTCGGTCGGATAACGAAACTGTTTTTCCGCCGTGCAATTGTGGCTGGCGGTTCCCGCGAGCACATAACCCGCGTTGCCGCTGTCGACCATCATCGAAGCAATCGCCAGACTTTCCATGGAGGTCGAGCAAGCGCCAAAGACCCCCAGATATGGAGCCCCGAAGCTGCGGGCCGCAAAGGACGCGCTGATGATCTGGTTCATCAGGTCCCCGCCGACAAAATACTGCAGCTGGTCTTTGGTAATTCCCGCATGCATCAGCGCGGTAGTGCCTGCATGCTCCAGCAGCTTGCGTTCTGCTTTCTCCCAAGTCGATTCACCGATCTCCAGATTGTCAAACACGTAATCAAAATCCGCAGCAAGCGGGCCTTGTCCTTCCTCCGGTCCCACAACGGCAGCGGATCCGATAATCACCGGCTTTGATTTGAATTCCCAGGTTTGTCCGCCAAGCAGCATCAGGAGTGCCCTCCTTGTATGCCGAATATTGCGTAAATAACTCCAATAATAAAGGCGGCTACCACGCCAAAGACAATAACGGAGCCTGCCAGCTTGAACATGTTGGCGCCAACGCCAAGCACAATTCCTTCACTGCGGCTTTCCAGGGCGGAGGAACACATGGAATTGGCAAAACCGGTAACCGGCACGGCTGATCCGGCTCCCGCCCACTGAGCAATTTTGTCATAAACGCCCAAGCAGGTGAGAATAATGGAGATAATAATCAGCACGGCTACTGTCGGGTTCGCAGCCTCCCGTTCCGTCATGTCAAAAACCGCTTTAAAAAATTCCTGGATCGCTTGTCCGATGATACAAATCACGCCTCCAACCAAAAAAGCCCGGATACAGTTTTTAAATACACTGCGCGAGGGTTCATGTTTTTTGGCAATTTGCTTGTAATCTTCAGCGTTCAGCGATATGGAATTCAGTTTGATTTTAGCTCCCGGTTTTGTATTAGTGGCCATGACTGACGCCTCCTTCTTAGAAAAATCTGTTGTTTAGCCGTTATTATTTGTTAGTTGCCCCATAGTTATGTTTGGATAAATTATGTTGGATAAAAATAAAAACGGCGCCTTCCCACCAGCGGTCTCCGCCAGGTTGAAATGCACCGTTGTTCTTTTTCCAGCCGAATCCTGTGTTCCCGTTTGCTCATAACAGCTGAAGTACAATCACAAGTAAAATAAACAGCAAACAAATCAGCAGCCACTCTTTTTGTTTCTCATCCAGCATCCCAAGCCCTCCGCCTTCGGTATTCAGCCCTCCGCCATTTTATGCGGGAGAGAGAGTTCAAGTGCCTGTCTGAGCGCCTTTTTCAAAATGGACATCCCGCTCTTCTTGGTTCATACTAATATCATACTGAAAGGAGCGAATAGGCACACATGGAACAGAAAACACTTGAATTATTCAAACAGCTGACCGAATTCCCGTCCGTATCGGGCTTTGAGCGGGAGCTCCGGGGTTTTGTCAAAAACAAACTGTCCACCTATACCGAAGAGTTTGTGCAGGACCGCCTGGGCAGCTTGTTCGGCGTATTGCGCGGTGACGAAAGCGGACCGAAGGTTATGGTTGCCGGTCATCTGGACGAGGTCGGATTTATGGTCTCCGGCATCAGCGACAAAGGCATGATCTCCTTCCAACCGCTCGGCGGCTGGTGGAGCCAGACGATTCTGGCCCAAAGACTTCAGGTAATCACCCCTAACGGCCCGGTAAACGGCGTGGTAGGTTCGATTCCGACCCACCTGCTTGACGAATCGCAGCGCAACAAGCCTGTCGATATCAAATCGATGTATCTGGACGTTGGCGCGGACAGCCGAGAAGAGGCTGAAAGTTTCGGCATCAAAATCGGCATGCAGATCGTGCCGGTATGCGAATTCACGCCGCTGTCCAATCCGAAGAAAATCATGGCCAAAGCCTGGGACAACCGCTACGGCGTCGGTTTGGCCATCGAATTGATGGAGAACCTACATAAGGAAAAATTGCCGAACGTGCTTTACGCCGGCGCCACCGTTCAGGAAGAGCTCGGCCTCAGAGGCGCGCGCACCGCGGCCAACCTGATCCAGCCGGACATCTTCTTTGCTTTGGACGCCAGCCCTGCCAACGACATGACCGGCGATCGTCAAGCTTTCGGCCGTTTGGGCGACGGCGCTTTGCTGCGCATCTTTGATCCGGGTATGCTGACACACCGCGGCATGGTCGAATACGTCGAGGATACAGCCGCCACCCACAAGATCAAATACCAATATTTCATTTCCAAAGGCGGCACCGACGCAGGACAAGTCCATCTGAGCGGCATCGGCGTGCCTTCGGCCGTGATCGGCATCTGCTCGCGTTACATCCACACTTCTTCTTCGATCATCCACACCGATGATTACGCGGCAGCCAAAGAGCTGATTACGAAGCTGGTGCGCGGTCTTGACCGCACTACGCTGAATACGATTCTGGAGCGCGCTTGATTCAAGGAGACCTTCTTATGAAAAATACAGGCAGCCGGCAGGGGAAATGCTCCCCTTCGGCTGCCTTCTTATTTCCGGATTGCAGCCCTCTTACGGCTGCTTCATCACCTGAAGGAACGGCGGCCAGTCGTTCCAGAGATTTTTTTTCGCCCAATCCAAATGATCCTGGTTGTCGTACTGCCGGAATACGCCTTCAATATGGAAGATAAGATTCAGATACATATCGTACATCCGCTTTCGTTTGACCGCACCCGGCGTTTGCGCAACAGGACCATATCCCTCCAGAAAATCGCCCGAATCTGCAACCGAACGGAAATAAAATTCCATAAGCGGATCGCCCCACAATGCACGTTCACAGTCGATGATGCCCGTAATTCGGCCTTCATCCACAAATACATTGCCATCCCACAGATCCCAATGGACCAAACGAGGTTCCCGCACTTCCCTCAGGCTGGCCCTGCCCCGTTCAAAAGCGCCGCGGATTTCATACGGTTCGGCCGGCAGCTCACATCTCACATCCTCCGCATCAAGCAGCAATCCTTCGACCATGTTCAGGAAACATTCGTCCCAATCCCCACTTTGGAATTCCTTCAGGGCCAAATAACCGAATCCAGGACCGGCAATTTCGTTAATCGCCCGGTTGATCCTCCCTAAAGCCTTCTGCACCTGCTTGACCTGCTGAACTGCAAGGCCTTGTTTGACTTGGTTAAACGGCATGCCGTCCAGGCACTCCATCACAAAATATTCGCTCGAAACCAGCGTTCGGCTCGGATCATACCCGTAGACTTCCGGAACCGGAATCCCGGCTTCGCGAAGCATTACCAGCGCTTTCACCTCGGCGTTCATCATATTCCGCTCGTAACGCATACAACGTGCGCCCTGCGGCGGCCCGGCCTTCAGAATCACCGTCTTCTCCTCACGGCTTCCTCCGCCTCCAGAATAGCCAGAGCCATCCCCCTTACCGCTGCTCTCATCTTCTCCGTAGCGATCTGTACTCAAGGTAATCCAGTAAGCTGCGTTGAACCATCCGTCCTCCAGCTCCTTGGAATGATGTATAACCGTCTTCCCGCCAAACACAACCCTGATCAGCTTCTCCAGCTGCTGTTCGGTCAGCTCTGCTTTTGTTGCGCTCCTCATGGCCAAACCCCTCCGTCTTATTAGAGAACAAGAAAACCGCCAGCTAAAGCAAATGCTTTTTCCTGCTGACGGTTTCCTTCCTGCTTCCTTAACGAATACTATATAAGAAGAGCCGATAAATGAAAATGCTTTCTTATGAAGTTTTTGGTTTAAACAGCTGCTTACAGGCGTTCCAAAATCAACACGCCGCGGCCCGGGATGGTGGTTGTTCCTGCCAGTTCGGCATCGCTGAGCAGCTCTTTAAATTTGTTCCCGCCCAGCTCCAGCTCGGAATCCTCCGCGTTATGGTTAAGCACGAACAGGAAGCTGCGGCCGTCCTTGCTGCGTTCAGCCGTCTCCACGCCTTCCGGGGCAGCAAGCAGCGGCTGGATACCAGCTTCTTCGCAGAGATTGGCCAGGAAGCCTTTCATAAAGGACTCATCCGGGCTGCTAGCCACATAATAAGCTTGCCCTTTGCCGAATTTATTGCGGGTCAGCACCGGCATCCCCCGGTAGAAATCCTGGCCGTATTCCGCCAGCACCTCTGCGCCTTCCGCATGCACCAGATCGCACAGCAGGCCGCATTCGTAGCTGCCTTTGAGACCCCCCCACTGCCCCTTCATCACAATTTCGTTGCGCTGATCCGGGAACAAGGCGTCAATCTCCTCCGCCCAGATGCCAAGTACCTTGCGCAGTTCTCCAGGATAACCGCCTAATGTCACAATGTCGTTCTCGTTCACGATCCCACTAAAGAAGGTGGTCACAAAGGTGCCGCCGGCTTCCGTAAACCGCTCCACCTTGTCTGCGAAACCAGCTTTCACCATATACATGACAGGCGCGATGACCAGATCATATTTCGAAAAATCCTCCTCCACCCCGATCATATCGGTCTGGATGTTCAGATCAAATAAAGCGTGGTAGAACTTGTGCACTTCTTTCACATAGTCGAGCGCGACGGAAGGTCCGCTTGTCAGATCGGTCGCCCAGCTGTTCTCCCAGTCATAAACGATGCCTACCTTGGCCTGGCTCCGGGCATCCAGAAGCGTGTCGCCCAGCTGCTGCAGCTCACGGCCCAGCTCTGCGCATTCACGGAATACGCGGGTATTCTCATGGCCTACGTGTTCAATAACCGCTCCATGATATTTCTCGCAGGCGCCGACCGAACGGCGCAGCTGGAAGAACAGCACCGTATCCGCGCCGCGGGCCACAGCCTGATAACTCCAGAGACGCATAACGCCAGGGCGTTTCAGCGAGTTGTAAGGCTGCCAATTCTGCTGGCTCGGCGTCTGCTCCATCAGCATAAACGGCTTGCCGCTCTTCAGCCCGCGCATCAGATCATGTGTCATCGCCGTGAAGCTGACCGGCGTATCCAGCGAAGGATAGTTGTCCCAGGACACGACATCCAAATATTTGGCCCACTCGAAATAGTCCAGCTCCGGATAGAAGCCCATCAGGTTCGTCGTTACGGGAATGTCCGGCGTATGCTGCTTGATCGCGTCATACTCCAATCTGTAACAGTCAAGAATGCTGTTGGACATAAAACGTCTGTAGTCGAGGGAAATGCCCTGAAAGTTGGTCCGGTTGTGCCCCCACTCTTCGCTAAGATCGCTTGGGGGAACGATTTCTTCCCAATCATAGAAGGTATGTCCCCAAAACCGCGTATTCCAGGCCTTGTTCAAAGCCTCCAGCGTTCCGTATTTCTTCTGCAGCCATACGCGGAATTCGGCTGCACAGTTCTCGCAGTAGCACATGCCGCCGTATTCATTGGAAACATGCCAGATCAGCAAAGCAGGATGGTCTTTATAACGCTCTGCCAGTTTGCCGGCAATAGCTGCCGAATATTTGCGGTAGGTGGGAGAATTCGGACAGGAATTGTGGCGTCCGCCGAACTGGCGTTTATGTCCATTTTTGTCTACCCGGCGTACATCCGGGTATTGTCTGGCCATCCAGGCCGGATGAGCGCCTGTGCTTGTAGCGAGGCAGACATAAGTTCCGCTTTGATGCAAACGGTCCATCTGCTCATCGAGCCAGGCAAAGTCATAATCATGTTCGCTTGGCTGATTCAGCGCCCAGGAGAAGACGTTAATCGTAGCCACATCTATGCCTGCCAGCTTAAACATTCTCTCGTCTTCTCTCCAGATCTCCTGCTCCCACTGCTCCGGATTATAGTCGCCGCCGTACCAGATTTTAGGCAGTTTGGAATTGATCATTTTACGCTGCACATCCTTTTGTATATAATTATATTATCATTCTAATACCGCTTTCATTGGCTTTAAATATAAGATAATGGCGATTTAATATAAGAATATGGAAGCCGTATAGAAGGGAGATCATGAACGCATGCAGACGCGGATTCACCGCAGGTTCGTCTTCACTCCAGCCGGAGAGCAGGCGCTCCCCCTTCAGGTAGAAAGCGTAGGGTTCAATCCTGGACAAGAAGAAATTGTACGCCCCTCCGGTTATCCGCTTTACCACTGGATACAAACCGTGGAAGGCGAGGGGCTGCTTACGGTCGGGCAAAGCGATTACCTGCTCCCGCCAAACAGCGGGATGCTGCTGTTTCCGGATGAAGCTCATCTGTACCGCGCGGAAAGCTCCACCTGGAACACGCTTTATCTCACCTTCGGCGGACCGGCTGCAGCCGAAATCGTCCAAGCCTTCGGCATCCGCGAATCGGCCTTCTTCAGCTGGGAGCCAAACGCCGGATTGCCTGATCTGCTTTGGGCTATGCTGGAGCGGCTTGAAGCCGGGGAAGACGCGTTTGGGCTGGATGCATCCTCCGATACCTACCGATTTGTCGGCTTGCTCAGCAAATTTGGTGCGCTGCACCATAACAAGGCCATCACCCGCAACCTGGAGAAGCTGCAGCCGCTGCTCAAATGGATGGATGACCACCTTGCCAATCCCGAGGTTGGACTTGCGGATTTCGGAGCCGTACTGGGCGTATCGGGCCGCCATTTAAACAGCCTGTTCCGCGAAACCTTTGGCATTGCCCCTTACGCCTATTTCCTTCAGGTCCGGCTGCGCAAAGCCAAGGAACTGCTGGCCGCCAGCCGCGGCAGCACGGTCAGTGAAATTGCCGCAGCGACCGGCTTTCGCGATCCCAGCCATTTCGTCGCCACCTTCCGGAAAGCCGCAGGCATGACGCCTGATCAGTTTCGGAAGCTGCATTAAACAGGTTTGATCAAGTAGACAGATCCCGCCCGGGTTTCAAACCGGAGCTCCTTCACGGATGAAACCGCTCCGCCCGCATCAGCTCCTTGTACTTCGCTTGGCGGGAATGAAACAGGCGCTTCCCCTCCGGTTAAGTCCGTTCCTGCAGCGGCCGTTATCGTCAAAGCTTCGGTGCTGCGAATCCGGCAGATGCCGGAGCGGTCGGCCTTGATAGAAGCCTGAGTCAGCTTCCCGCCGGCCCATTCCAGATCGACCGTATAACCGCCGCGTGCTCTAAGACCGGCAGCACGGCCCTTCTCCCATGCCCGAGGCAGGGACGGCAGCAGATGGATGCAGCCAGAATGGCTTTGCAGCAGCATTTCAGCCATACCTGCGCTGCCTCCGAAATTGCCGTCAATTTGAAACGGCGGGTGCTCGTCAAACAGGTTGGGATATGTGGAGCGGGACAGCAGCGTTCTTACGAAGCCGTAAGCCTTCTCTCCATCCTTCAGCCTTGCGTACAGATTGATCAGCCAAGCGCAGCTCCAGCCCGTATGTCCGCCTCCCCGCTCAACCCGGCTGTCCAGCGAGCGCTTGGCCGCCGCGGCAAACTCCGGCGTTGTCTCCAGGGTGATCGAGTCGCCCGGATACAAGCCATAAAGATGCGAAACATGACGATGCCCGGGTTCGGCTTCTGCAAAATCTTCGCTCCATTCGCGAAGACGGCCGTCCGGGCCGATACCCGGCACAGCCAGTCGCCCCGCCGCCTGCCGGATCTCCTCCAGCCAAGCATCCCGGACATCCAGGATGTTCGCGGCTTGCTGGCAGGCCTGAAACAGCTCCGCAATCAAGGCCATGTCCATGGCAGTCCCTGCGGATACGCTGCAGGCCTCCCCTTCCCCGGTCAGAAATTGATTCTCGGGAGATGTCGAGGGCGCCGTCGTCAATCGTCCATCCGGGCCTTCGACCAGCCAATCGAGCGCAAACAGCGCCGCCCCTTTCATCAGCGGAAAAGCCGTGCTCTGCAAATAGTCTTCATCCGGCTGAAACTGATAATGCTCCCACAAATGACGGCAAAGCCAAATCCCGCCCATCGGCCAGAAGGCCCAGCTGGAGTCGCCGTCCGAAGGACCGGATGAACGCCAGAGATCCACATTATGATGGGCCGTCCAGCCCCGTGCTCCATAATGGATACGGGCCGTTCTTGCTCCGGTCACGCTGAGATCCTGAATCAGGTCCAGCAGCGGCTCGTGGCATTCGCTCAAATTGGCGGTTTCCGCATGCCAGTAATTCATTTCCGTGTTGATATTCGTCGTGTAATTGCTGTTCCACGGGGGCTGCATATGCGGATTCCAAATACCCTGCAGGTTTGCCGCCTGCGTGCCCGGTCTTGAACTGCCCATCAGCAGGTATCGCCCATATTGAAAATAAAGCGCCTCCAGCTGCGGGTCCCTGCCACCTTCACGATAGCGGACAAGCCGCTGATCTGTGGGCAGCTGCTCCGCTTCCGGCTGCGCCCCCAGGTCCAGCGTCACCCGGCGGAACAACCGGCGATGGTCTTCCAGATGACGCTGCAGCAGCGAGCCCTCTCCCAGCTCCGCTGCACTTCGCAGCGTTTCCGCATTCCGCAGCGCCCATTCCGGATTCTTGCCGGGCTCACGGTCAAATCCGGCAAAGCTGGTTTCGGCAGCAAGCAGCAGCGTCACTTTTGAGGCTCCGGCGATATAAAGGCTTCCGTCCTCCGTCACCACTGCCGTCCCTGCGTCCAGAACAGCCTGCACCCGGACCTCAAAAGACATGCCTAACCCCTCTTCGTACAGCACCGACTGCGGATGGTTCCCGAGATAGTTGTCGGCTATATGGCTGGGAGCCCTGCCGTTCATGAGCAAATGCCCCCCGGCCCCTTCCCGGCAGCTGTGCGGCAGCGGTGAATCAAGCAGCACCTTCAGCTCGAACGGCTCTACGCTTTCCGACTTCACCTGCACGACCATCACCTGGTCTTCGGCGCTCACCCAGATATCGCGTGTATACCTTTTGCCGTCCAGCTCGTACAACGTTCTGGCGATTCCGCTGTCCAGGTCCAGTTCTCTGGAATAGCTTGATCCCGGCTGAATCCCGTCGTCAGCGTTCGGATGCTCCAGGTACAAGTTGCCCGCCGGCAGATAGGATTCCGTACGCCAGCCCAGCATGTGCCGGTTCATCAGCTCTTCCGCCTGTTTGTATTCCCCGGAGAAAATAAGCTCCCGCGCCTGCTTCAAATAACGGATCGCCTCGTAATTCGCTTGATCCCGCGGGAATCCCGACCAGAGCGTATCTTCATTCAACGCAACTTTCTCTTTGGCTGCGCCTCCGTACACCATCCCGCCAATCCGTCCGTTGCCGACGGGGAGAGCTTCCTCCCAACAAGCAGCAGGCCGGTCATAATAAAGTTTCCACTCCTGATTCTGTGCCATTTGTTGTCTTCACTCCTATCCATCCTTTAGCTGCAGCAAAGGCCCGAACCAGAAGGGCGGGCCTTTGACTTGCAGCATCTTCAATTTGATGAAACGATAAGCACCGAAAGAAATTATTGAACGTCTTTACCGGTAAAGAGTGCGACTCTCGCTTTCACAAGTTCGGTGTATTCCGCTTCCATTTTCTCTGCGCCGGCTTTGTTCAGTTCAGCGATAAAACTGTCGTAAACTTTATCAAAGTCAGCCGGTTTTGCCAATACCGCTTCCGGAATCCGTTTGCGGATAATATCCTGCGTTTTCTGGAAAACCACCTGGTAGTCGCCATCTGTAGGTACCGGCATGTTGAAAAGGGCGCCCCACTCTTTGACAGGAAGATCTTTTTCGCTTGGGAACAGGTCTTTCCAGGTTGTTGCATTATAGGCCTTCAAAGCGGCTTTCTCCGGCTCGGAGTAGCTCGCCACGATTTGCTCAGGGAAGTTTGTGGTGTAGTAGTTGCCTGTGGAATCCTTCACGCCGTCGCCGAAGGTTGGCCCAAATACCCGGTACAAACCAATGCCTGATTCTTTCGCAAAGTTGTTGGCATCGTTAACTTTTCTGTCTTGAACATCCTGAGGAATGACACGTTGGCCGTTCTCATCAACCGTATAATGTTTGCCTTCAATGCCCCAGTTTCTGAGGACCTGACCTTCATCAGAAGCAAGCCAGTCGATGAATTTGATCGCGCGGACCGGGTCCTTGCAAGCAGTTGTGATACTGATGCCGTAACCGTCCAGACCTGCGGACTGCAATTCATGATCTTGTGTCGTTCCATCCAATTGAACCGGGAAATGCGCGTAAGTGTATTCGTTTTTGCCCGCTGTTTTCAAAGCATTCTCCGCATTTTGGTATTCCCATTCCTGGGAGATCAAGCCGAGTACACGGCCGCTTGAAACTTTAGCCTGGTATTGGTCATCTTTTTGTACAAAGGTGTCTTTATCCAGCAGACCTTCGTTGTACATTTTGTTCAACCAGCGGAAATATTCTTTCTCTTCCGGACGTTTGTAGTGAAGCATAGCTTCGTAAGTTTCAGGATTTACATAATATTCACCATCGTCAGGTGCGCCGGTAGCGATAAAGGCCGGGTTGGTTACGGTGATCACGATTTTCCAGTCGTCTGCGTTCAACGTCAGCGGAATCGTCGGCTGACCATCGGTGGTCGGATGTTTGGCCACATATTCCTTCAGCACTTTCTCGTAATCGTCCAGCGTTTTGATTTCCGGATAACCAAGCTCCTCCAGAACCCGCAGCTGTACTTCAAAGCCGCCAGTTGCATCGAAATACTGGTTATCAACGCCAACGTTTGTCGGAATGGAATAGATAGCTTCATCTTCGTTGCTGTATTTCAAGCGGTTCATGCTGTCTTTCATCATTTCTTTAATGTGAGGAGCATATTTGTCGATCAAATCGGTCAAGTCGACCAGAGCGCCTGCATCAACCAGTTTGCCAACTTCACCTTTAGCAAAAATCAAGTCCGGATACTGGCCGCTCGCCGCCATCAAGGCGATTTTGCTTTGGCCGCCGCCGCTGCCGACATCATATTCAGCATTAATCGTTACGCCTGTTTTGGCCGTAATTTCTTTCCCTACATCATCCTGCATATTATTCCAGTTCGGGCTGGTATCCGCCCCGAAGAAACTGAAAGAAACCGGTGAGGTATCCTCTGCGGAATTGGATGCACTGCCCCCATTTGAAGAAGCATTGCCTGCATTGCTGTTATTTCCGCTTCCGCAGCCGCTTAGCAAAAGTACACCAGCCAGCGTCAGAACGGCAAGTGATTTAGAATTTCTCCACTTCATTCTACTTTCCCCCTAGAAAAATTGTACGAAGCTTGTCATTGCTATGAAGCTTATATTGTATATCAGGCTGACGCCTGGACATACCGCTGTTATCTTTTTTGAACAGCCCGGCAAACGCCAAGCCGCCCGCCAAATGGTGCCGCTTACAAGTAAGGGTTTACATTAATTCTTAAAAAATTAGTTAACCCAGACCCCTGAAGCCCGGTTAGTCTCTTAACCTAAAAGCTGGTTTGGAATACCCGGCCTGCTCCGGAACTCTCATCCGGAGCAGGCCTGATTCCTTGATTGCTTACTGCTGCTGTCGTTATTTCCGTTAGCCTTGGCAGATTAAGCCTTCACTGCTCCCAGCGTCATCCCGCCTACAAAATATTTCTGCAGGAAAGGATAAACGACCAGAATCGGAAGGGTGACCACAATGGTAATCGCCATTTTAATCGATTCCGGAGAAACGTTCGCCATCTGGTTCGCGAGATCATTGGCATTGGTCATTGCGCTGCCCTGGTTCGTGCTGTCCAAAATTTTCATCAGCTCGTATTGCAGCGTGGTCAAACTAGGTTTGTTGCCGTTATAGAGATAAGTATCAAACCAGGAATTCCATTGGCCCACCGCCAGGAACAAAGCGATCGTGGCCAGCACCGGTTTACAGAGCGGCAAAATGATTTTGTAGTAGATGACGAAATCATTAGCGCCGTCCAGTTTGGCTGATTCCTGCAAGGCATAAGGCAGACCGTCGATGAAAGAGCGGATCACGAAGACGTTAAACGCGCTCACCAGGCCGGGCAGGACGTAGATGCCGAAGGTGCCGAGCAGGTGCAGGTCGCGCATCAGGATGTAGACCGGAACCATGCCGCCGGAGAAATACATCGTCATCGCCAGGAATACCGATACGAAGCGGCGGCTTCGGAAATCCGGCCGGCTCAGCGTGTAAGCCAGCATGGAAGAGCTGATCAGCCCGAGCAGGGTACCGATGACCGTCCGCAGGATTGAAATTTTAAAGCCTTGAACCAGTGAGGTATAACCAAAAATCGTTTTATAATTTTCCAGCGTAAACTCCCTAGGCCAGATGTAGATCCCGCCCCGCACCGTGTCGGTCGAATCGTTCAGTGAAATCGCCAGCACGTTCAGGAACGGATACAGCGTGATTACAAGCACCAGGCCGAGCAAGATGTAGTTGATCACGTCAAACGTCCGCTCGCCTTTGGTTGCATTAAATGCCTTGCTGCTGCTTGCCATACGGTCCACCTCCTACATGATGCTTTCTTTCGCGAATTTTTTGAACAAACCGTTAACGGTAAAGAGCAGGATAATGCTGATGACCGAGTTGAACATGCTGATCGCCGTACCATAAGAGAAGTGGGCGATTTTGATCCCGTAATTCAGAGCGTACAGGTCGAGCACCTGCGAATAATCCGTCACGAGACTGTTGCCGAGGAGCATTTGCTTTTCGAAGCCGATGCTGAGCAAATGCCCGATCGACATGATGAAGAGAACCATAATCGTAGAGCGGATGCCCGGAATCGTAATGTTCCAGATTTGCCGGAAACGTCCGGCGCCGTCCACGCGGGCAGCCTCGTAAAGCTCCTTATCAATGCCGGTAATAGCCGCCAAATAAATGATGGCGTTCCAGCCGGTCTCCTTCCAGACGTCGGAAGCCGTTACAATTCCCCAGAACCAGGTTCCTTTAGCCATGAATTGAATCGGTTCATCAATAAGATGAAGCCAGACCAGAAGCTGGTTGATGATGCCGTCCATCGAAAGCAGATTCGAGATAATGCCCGCCACAACTACCCAGGATACAAAGTGAGGCAGGTAAGAAACGGTCTGCGTGACCCGCTTGAAGGCCATCCCCCGAACCTCATTAAGCAGAATCGCAAAAACAATCGGGACGATAAAACCAAAGATCAGTCCCAGTACACTCATCGCCAGCGTGTTTCTCAGCACCAGATAAAACTGGTCGTCATGGAACAGCCTGACGAAATTATCGAAACCCACCCATTTCTGTTCGCTGAAGGATTTGGCCGGCTTGTAGTTTTGAAAAGCCATCGTCCAGCCCCAGAGCGGCAGGTAGTTAAAGACAAACAGCCAGATTACAAACGGCAAAGACATCAGGTACAAATATTTTTGCTGGACCACGGTCCGCCAAATTCCGTTTGGTCTCTTGGGCGGCAGCCCGGTTGCGCTTTCATTTTCAGACAAATTTGAATGCTTTCGGAACCCTTTCCACCTTGATTTCTTGTTCTGTTGTTCACGTTCCGTAGGCACAGAGGATACGCTTTCATTCGTGGATGCCGAGTTGGCTGTTAGCGTTTCCATTGCTCTACTCCCCCTCTCTGCTATGCCTTCATTCTAGCTTGTAAGGGGTTACAGAAATACCCGACAGATTGGAGAAGAAACCATATAAAAATTAGAGATCCATCCACAAAAAAAGGGCCTTTCACCCCCTATACCATAGATAAAGGGATTGAAAAGCTCATCCGTGTTCCCCGCCCATATTCGCTTTCTATGACCAGCCCGCTTCCCTCGCCGTACGACAAGGTCAATCGCTGGTGAACGTTGCGCAGACCGATACGGTTGTTCTCTTCTTCCGGCCCGGATAGAAGCTCTCTCACTTCCTGCAGCCGCTCCGGCGTCATGCCGCTGCCGTTATCTTCAACGCTCACCCGAAGTTCTTCATCCCGAATCGTCAGATTGACGACGACTTTAACCGTTCCGTCCTTGTTCTCCAGTCCATGCACAACGGCATTTTCTACGAGCGGCTGGACAATCAGGGCAGGCACGCGCAGCCTTGCCGTTTCCGGAGCCACGTTTAATTCGTATTCCAGCCGGTCTTCATAACGAAATCTTTGAATCTCCAGATAGGAGGAGACCATCTCCGCTTCGTTCTGTAGCGTCGTTTTCTCCCGGCCGATTTCGAGATTTTTGCGCATCAGCTTGCCGAGCAGCCTCACGATGTTGGCCAGTTCTTTTTCACCCTTCAAATAGGCATTCATCCGAATCGACTCCAGGGCGTTAAATAGAAAATGCGGATTGATTTGGCTGGCCATCATCTTCAGCTTGATTTCCCGCTGGGCGATCTCAAGCTGGTTGTTCTGTTCAGTCGTCTCCACGACCTGATTCATCAGCCGGCTGATGCTCTCGACCATATAGTTGAACTGCCTGGAGAGCTGACCTATTTCATCGCTGCCGTCAATTTGGGAGACTACGTTCAAATTTCCCATCGCCAATTTATTAAAACGCCTGCTGAGCAGCAGAAGCCGTTTCGTCGTCAAAATGGATACGGTATATACAAAAAAGAGGGCGACCAGCAGCACCAGCGCAATAATCAGGAGTCCTATCAAAGCGACCCTGTTGGCGCCTTTCACGATGCTCTGCGTTTCGAACAAGGAAATCACCTTTAACCCGTTCACACTGGAGTCCGGATAAATCGAATTGACAACCACGTAGGAATCCCGGTGATTGATTTCTTTCCGGTAAGTTCCTTTGGCCAGGCTGTTGAGATCGCTGCTGTAACCGATATCCTCCAGCTTTCTGCCGACCATGTCGGCATTTTTGGCTGCGGCCACGTATCCCTGCTCGTCCACAATCACCGTTTCGAAAGGCTCCTGAATCAGCATCCGGTTTAACTCGGATTGGTTGACCTCAACCACCAACACGCCGAACGTGTGATATTCTCGAAAAGGCACCTGTCTTACCAGAGACAAGCGGTTGACGGGCGCGTCCTGCTCCCCTTTCACGTAAAGCCAGTTGATCGCTTTGGTTGCCATGGCTTTCTTATACCAATACGACTCTTTAGCCGTCGCAGTTAAAGGAATAATTTCCAGATTGTTGACCAAAGTAGGGTTGTCGAAATAAATCTTGATGCCGGAAAGTTCACGGTATTGGTTCTTGAAATCCCTGAAGGTGCTGAAGTTCCGGTAAGCAATGGTCAGCTGCAGGTCGCTTTGGTAATTCGTATTGGCGAGCTGTTCCATCTCTTTATCAAAAAGCAGAAGATCCGAAACGTTAAGCGGCACCTTAAACATCGTCTCCAGCTGCATCGTAATTTTCCCCACGTTATTGGTGGCCTGCTCAACAGCCCGGTCCAATGTCTGCTGCCTGAAATAGTAGGTCACGACACTGCCTACGATCAGGATCGGGATCATGACAATCAGCACGTAGGAAACGAGCAGCTTGTGCTTCAGCTTCAAGTTGTTGGTTTTCTGCAGCAGTTTATCTAACAATCCCCATGCCCCCCGCGATCTTGAAAAGCGCTTACATCACTCTGTTTCTATTATCATACCATACTGCCTGATGGCTTAGCGGGAAAAAGAAACAGCCCCGGGCCCCCTTTCGAGCGGAACAGACCGGGACTTTTCTGAGTTAACAATTATGGATTATTTGAGTGTAATGACCACCGTTGTCCGGCCGTCAAACGCGCCTGCCTTCACTTTGCCGTCCGCCAGCTCTCCTCCTTGAACGGAAGCCACTTCTCCAAGGCCGTGCACCGAAACGGCAAACGGTTTGCCGGCGCCTTCTGCCTTGAGCGTCAAGGTTCGGCCCTCACGTTCGGCCGATACGGTTAATTCGGCTTCGCCTTTCGTATTAGGCACAACCCGGCTGGCGGCAGCGCCATCTTGAAGACTATAGACCGCCAGTTCCACGCCATCCGCATAATCATAATCCGGCCGGACATCGTTAGAGCCCAAAGCCAAAATCGTATTCTCTCGTACATATAGAGGCAGGTTCAGGAAATCATAAGTTTCTTTGTACCATTTGCCTCCTTCAGCCGCTTTGCCGGTCAGCAGATGCGTCCAGCGTCCGTCAGGCAGGTAATAGGTTACGCGGCCGTCTTCGCTGAATACCGGAGCTACCAGCAGAGCGTCGCCCAGCATATATTGGCGGTCAAGCAGCTCAGCCGTCGGGTCCTCGGGGAACTCGAGCAGCATCGGTCTCATCACCGGTACGCCAAGCTTGGAAGCTTCTACCGCTTTGCCGAACAGATAAGGCATCAATTGGGCTTTAAGTTTCGTAAACTTGCGGGTCACTTCTACGGATTCTTCATCATAAGCCCAAGGCACCCGGTACGACGTGCTGCCGTGCAGCCGACTGTGGCTGGACAGCAGGCCAAATTGCAGCCAGCGTTTGAACACATGGGCCGGCGCCGTATTTTCAAACCCGCCGATATCATGGCTCCAGAAGCCAAAGCCGCCAAGCCCTAAAGACAAGCCGCCGCGCAGACTTTCCGCCATCGACTCGTAGTCGGCGTAGCAGTCGCCGCCCCAGTGAACCGGGAACTTCTGGCCGCCGGTGGTGGCCGAGCGGGCAAACACGGCTGCTTCGCCTTCGCCAAGCTTCTCTTTCAAGGTTTCAAAGACTACTTTGTTATAGAGATAAGTATAGTAGTTGTGCATTTTCGCCGGGTCGGAGCCGTCATGGTAAACCACGTCTACCGGAATCCGTTCGCCGAAGTCCGTTTTGAAGCTGTCCACGCCCATGTCGACCAGCTCTCTCAAATATCCGGTGAACCACTCGCAGGCCTCCGGATTCGTGAAATCAACAAGCGCCATGCCCGGCTGCCATAAATTCACCTGCCAGACGTCGCCGTTTGGCTTCTTCACCAGATAACCGCGCTCTTTGCCTTCGGCGAACAGGCGTGATTTCTGGGCGATGTACGGATTGATCCATACGCAGATTTTCAGGCCTTTGGCTTTGAGGCGCTGCAGCATGCCTACCGGATCAGGGAATACTCGCTCGTCCCATTTAAAGTCGGTCCAGTGGAACTCCCGCATCCAGAAGCAGTCGAAGTGGAACACATGAAGCGGCAAATCGCGTTCGGCCATTCCGTCCACAAAGGAGTTAACTGTAGCCTCATCATAATTGGTCGTAAAAGAGGTGGACAGCCACAGACCAAACGTCCAGGCCGGCGGCAGGGCCGGTTTGCCGGTCAGGCTGGTGTATTTGTCCAGTACGCCTTTGGGATCAGGTCCGTCGATGACGAAATATTCAAGAGACTGCCCGGGAACGCTGAATTGTACTTTCTTGACTTTCTCGGAACCCACCTCGAAGGAGACGCCGTTCGGGTCGTTGACGAATACGCCATAGCCTTTATTAGTGATATAGAAAGGAATGTTTTTATAAGCCTGCTCCGAGCTGGTGCCGCCGTCCTTGTTCCAAATGTCCACAACCTGCCCGTTCTTCTGGAAAGCTGTGAACCGTTCGCCAAGCCCGTAAACGTATTCGCCAACCGTCAGATCCAGTTCTTCCCGCATATACACCTTTCCTTCGCTGTCCAGCACATGGGCGCCAGCTTTAAAGCCGCTGCCTGTAATCCGTTCACTGCCTCTATAGAAAGCAAAGGAGAAATGACTGCCTTTGTTGATTCTTACGCTCAGATTGCCGCTGGTCAAAACGGCTTCTTCTTCCGTTTCGGTGATCACGGCATGGCTGTCGTCCGCCGCGCTCAGTTCAAAATGCGGCCCCGTATCGCGAACGCCGTCAAAATGAATCCATTTCACGCCGATTACGCCCGGAGCCGGAGCATGGAATTTGGCTGTCAGCAGCACGCCATTGATCGTATCCGCGCGGCCCGTCAGCGGCGTTGCTGAAACATAAGCATTCAAAGCGTTGCCTTCCCGTTCCACTTCATGAAGCTGTACGGCTGGGATAATCGTAAAGCCTTCCCGAATCAACCAGTTGCCGTCCGTAAATTTCATCCTGATCACTCTGCCTTTTCTTTAACTTTTACTTTTTCATTTGTAAGCGCTATACTTGCATTATAATGATCTATATTTCGGAAAACTAACATAATTGAGCGAATATATAACACAATATTGACGAGGTGATTGGGTTGGAGCAAGCGATGAAGCAAATGCTTAAGGAAAGCCGCGTACACGGCGAACATTTACAGCCCTTTGGCGCCTATTCGCTGGAATACGGCCCTGGAGAGCATGTGTTGGATTGCCATTGGCACGACGAATCGGAATTTTTTTATGTCCTGGAGGGCAGCGTGATGTTTCAGGTCGATGAGGAGCTGTTTCCCGTTCATGCGGGTGAGGCGGTTTTTATTGACGGCGGGGATATTCACGCAGGCCATGCTTACGGCGATGAAGGCTGCCGTTTTTTTTGCGCTGGTCTTCGGCACCCAGCTGCTGAGCAGCGCCAATTACGATGCGATCCAGAATTCGATCGTTTTGCCGTTCCAGGAGCGCAAAACCTCATTCCCCCGGCTGATCAGCCGCAGTACGGCGGAAGAATCCCGCCTGCTGGATCATCTGGACGCCATCCTGCAGCTTTGCGAGCAGCAGAACCTCGGATTTGAAGCCGGGGTCAAGGGCCATCTGCTTCTGATGCTGCAGGAAATGGCATCGGGGGGCTTCGCCTGCGACCGGAGCGTCAGCCATTCCGGTGCTTACACCCGCATGGAGCGGCTCAAGAAAGTGCTGCTCTATATCCAGCAGGAATATGACAAGCCTATCCGTCTCAAGGAATTAGCCGAGCTGATTCCGATGAGCGAAGGCCAGTTCTGCCGTTTCTTCAAATCCATGACCGGACAGACCCCGGTGGATTATATTAACAGCTACCGGATCCGCCAGGCGGCGGGCATGCTGTCCCAGACTGAACGGAAGATTTCGGATATTGCGCTTGAAGTGGGGTTCGATAATATCAGCTATTTCATCCGCGTGTTCCGCAAAATGATGAAATGTTCCCCGTCGGCTTTCCGCCGCGGGGAACTTGGCGAGCTGTAACTTGGGCAGAAATGGAGAGGGGACTTGCAACCTTTTGAGCGGAATGCCCGTCATAAAGGTAACCAATAATGACCAAGAGGTGAACTGAAATTATGAAAAAATCTGTCCGCACACTCCTGCTCACGCTCGTTCTTCTGAGCACCGCCGCCATGCCGGCGTGGGCATTCACGGATACGCAGTCCGATATCAATGCCGAGAAGATCGAAGCTCTTCAGAAGGATCATGTGCTCAGCGGCCAGCCCGACGGCAAGTTTAATCCGCAGGGCGTTATGACTTACGCCGCCGGCGTATCCGCCATTGTAAATGGCTTCCAGTTGACCGTTCCGGAAGGCGTGACGCCAGTTTCGGCCAGCGAGCTTTCCAGCAAGCTGAAAGCGGACGCCTGGTATTCCAAGGCATTTGCAATCGCAGCCGCAAACGGACTTACGGTTCCGAAGGAAGTGGATCCGAATGCGCCAATGACGCGTGAGGTTCTCGTCAACCTGCTTTCCGAAGCTATTAACACGACAGGAAACTATCCGACGATTCTGCTCTACACCCATCTTAACGATGAGGAATCCCTGAACCCGGCATACGCAAGCAGTGTTCAGCATTTGCTGAATATCGGCTTTAAACTGCTAGACAAGGACAACAACTTCCTGCCCAAGCAGACGGTTACCCGCAGCACGGCGGCCGGCTGGGTGTACGACAGTCTTCAGTATGTGAAGAAAATGCAGGAGCAAGAAGACGGCGGCCTTGCGCCGGGCATGTCCCATCCGATGATTCCGGCCGATTCGCTGACTGACTACAGTCTGAGCATCAGCAAGGTCAGCGACAAAGTGAACCAGATTACGATTACCGCTCAGGCGCCGACGCCTGGTTACTCCCTGAGCATCACTTCGATCGAGTTCAAAGACGGTCAGGCTATCCTGCACACGACAATCAGTAAACCCAATCCGGACATGATCGTGCCTCAGGTGATTACGGAGGTATCCACAAGCACCTACATTTCGTCCGATTATAAACCGGTATTGGCGAACGGCGGCGGCACCTCCGGCAAAGCGGTTCAATAATCCGCTCAATAGAAAAACAACAAGGCGTTTCGGATATCGTTTCCGAAACGCCTTTGTTGTTGGATAAACCTATAGTCCTGGACTCTCTTCAAGCATCCGCGCTTTCGGTTTCACCAGCCCCATCAGCCCCACCGGTTTGCACTCCTTCATTCGGCTGCCCGGCATTTTTCCGGTAGGAAGAAGGCGACATGCCTACATATTTGCGGAATTTGCTGTGGAAATAATCCACGTTCGTGTACCCGACCTTCTCGGCAACCTGATAGACCTTCATCCCCTGCTGTAAATATTGCTTCGCATGTTCGATCCGGACCTTATCCAGATAAGTGTTAAAATATTCACCGGTAGCGTTCTTGAACATTTTCCCCAGATAAGCCGTGTTATAATTAAACACCCCGGCCAAGGTCTCCAGCTTTAGATTATCTCCGAAATTGCGCTGGATGAAATCAAGCAGGGCTTTGATGTCCTGTCCTTGCGACCGGCTGCCAAGCGGTTCCATAACCAGATTGAGCAGCTCCCCAATATGCCGGTATAATTCCCGAAGGCTCCGCTGCTGGTAAATGAGTGCAATCCGGTCGGTATAATCCTTCAGACAGCTTCCGAGAATGGTATGACTGGCGGACAACCTGGCAAGCAAGCTGCTCAGCAGCTCGGCAAAATAACGTTTGATGTCGGCTTCCGTCGCCCCTGATGTTTTAAGCCATTCACCGGCCGAGCGGATCAGCGGTTCAAGCGCTGTCCGGTTACCGATGTCCATCGCATAATAAAGCTTGCCCTCCAGGTCCTCTGGCTTGGAGATTTCCTTCTCGCCCCGCTGCCTTGTTTCGAGATCATCCATGGTCAACACGCCGTCAGCATCTATAAAGAACTCATGCTTCAGCAGCTCACGCGCCGCCTCATAAGAATGGCAGATTTCATAAACCGTTCGGACAAAAGGGCCGAGCGCAACGGTGGCCTGCACACCGGTTCCCTCCAGCACAGCCATAATTTCGTTGTAAAGCTGCCTGCGCATCTGTTCGCCAAGCACAGCCGATTTCAGCAGGATTCCGGTTTGAAAATGAACCGAAAAAGCCAGCCCCCGTCCACTTGCTTCGAAATAGTCATTCAGCCGCTGCTCCGCATCTTCATGCCTGCCAAGATATCCGGCACTGCCGGGGCGCTGGTGGAAGTGAAGCAGCATAACCTGATATTCCTTCCAGATTAACCCCAGGCTTTCGGCTCTCGCCTCCATCCCGTTCTCTTCGTCTTCTCCGGTCCGTGTCAGCAGGGATTGGATAAAAATATCCCGGGTCCACTTCTCCGATACGTCGTTCCACTGTTTGTTCTCTTGTGCCTGCTTATGGTCCTCCCGGATTTTCTCCAGATAGGAGATCATCTCTTCCTCGTCAACAGGCTTCAGCAAGTAGCCGTCAGCTCTATGGGAGATCGCTTTTTTGGCGTAATCGAAATCGGCATACCCGCTTAGAATTAAAATGTGCAGTCGATCATCGCGTTCCCTTAAGGACTGAATGAGCTGAAGCCCGTCCATGCCCGGCATTCGGATGTCGGCGACAACCAGCTCCGGTTTGATCTTCTCGTATTGTTCAATAGCCTCAAATCCGTTCGTAGCGGTTCCGGCAACTGTGAAGCCACATTCCTCCCAAGGAATAATGGCCTTCAGCCCCTCGCGGACTTTGGGCTCGTCATCGACAATCAGCACTTTAATCAAAGCGGGGTCCTCCTTCTGAACAAATCTCCTGATGTTTTGCGGCGCAGTTTTGCAGCGCTTTCATTATGTAAAATCAACAGCTTAAATTTTTATAGGCTTTATTATACGGGATTTAATTCGGTAAAATCTTTTAAAATCCCGCGTTCGGATAACACTATTTTAATCTTTCGGGCATTAAGGACAAAAAAATAGCCGGTTCCAACACCGTACGCGTATGCTTCAAGCACTTGCGTCAGGTTGCAAACCGGCCTCCAGGGGTGTATGGGAGGAAATGTCCTTCGGAGCTGTACGCTCTTCTGAACAGATCTAACAAAGATGCGGTCCCGTGCCGGAGGAAAGAGGGTGGTTCGCATCCGGCAGCCGTTGGACCTTACTCTGCTGTTCTTTGTTGGATGAATACAAGCGTCTTCTACTGACAGCCTCAACTTCCAGCCCGGCGGTCACCAGGATGAGGAAGGTCCTGCTTGAGGCGTCAGCCGCCGAATCATCTTCAATCCATTATGTAAGGATTTCTCCCGTCATAGTGAATTTTTTTCTAAAAACCGCTTCGTATGTGTCTAATTATAGGAGGTTTTCTGTTGAAGTCAAGTGTTTTTAGGTAAAGACCAGGTTTATTCGTTCTTTCTATGTAAATAAACCTGACATATCAACCATTGTTTAAAACTTTACCTTCTCTTTTACGGATTTCAGGAAAAAAGGGCATACTGGAGAAGAATTCCTTGTACTTGCCGCCCTTCAATTGTATGCTTACATGTGCTGTTATTTTTTTGCCTAGAAGAATGGAGGTTTACGAAAGACATGAAACGGAATTGGCTGTCTGGAAGTCTCGGGTTTATTCCCGGACAGCACAGTATTAGAAAGGAAATCGGAGCAGGGCTAATCTCTTATTTCTCTGTCGTATATATCGTGATGGTCAACGCGGCCATCCTGCACGATGCCGGCATGCCTCTGCAGGCGGCAATGGTCGGAACCCTACTTACCTCCCTGGCAGGCTGTCTGCTGATGGCCTTCTGGGGCAAGTCTCCGATCATCGTGGTGCCCGGCATGGGGATCAACGCCTTTTTCACCTATACGCTGGTTCACTCCATGAAGCTGAGCTGGCAGGAGGCTTTGGCCGTTACAACAACGGCAGGCCTTCTATTTGCGGTTCTGGCCTTCTCTTCCCTTTATAAAAAGATCAGCGACGCTATTCCGCATAACCTGCAGCATGGCATCAGTGTCGGTATCGGCCTGTTTCTGACCTTTATCGGTCTGCAGAAGAGCGGGATCGTTATCGCCCATCAGACCACTTTCGTGACGATCGGGCATTTCAGCGATCCCAACGTCATTACGGCCTGCATCACGCTGCTGCTGGCGCTCGTTCTGTTCGTACGCAAGGTCAAGGGGGATCTGCTCATCAGCATCCTGGTCGGCACGGCGCTGGCTTACGTGCTTGGAGCAACCCATCCTTCCGGCAATAAGATGGAAGGCAAGCCGCTGCAGCAATACGGCGATCTGTTCGCCCATCTGTCTTTCGGGGCCATCGGCACCTTGGCCTTCTGGATTGCGGTGTTCCTGCTGCTGCTCATTATCGTCTTTGAAAATATCGGGCTGATCGGCGCGCAGACACATATGATCGAACGCCCCGAGACCTTCACCGGCAGCCTGCGGGCCTTGTCGGTATCCAATATTCTGGCCGGCCTCTTCGGCAGCAGTCCGACCGTTGCCGCCGCCGAAAGCACCGCGGGCATCGCGGCCGGCGGCCGGACAGGCCTATCGCCTTTGGTGACCGCGATTCTGTTCGGCGCCACCTTCTTCTTCATTCCGCTGCTGACCTACATTCCCGACAGCGCAATTGCGCCGGTCCTGATCATTATCGGCAGCCTGATGGTCCAGAACATCCAGCAGATGAATTTCCGCGACTTCACGGAGGCCTTCCCGGCATTCCTCGTCATGGTTATGATTCCGTTCACCTACAGCATCATCGACGGCATGGCGTTTGGGTTCATCGCCTACCCGGCAGCCAAGCTGGCGGCCGGACGAGGGAAGGAAGTCAAAGCTGTCATGTATGTAATCACCGCTTTATTTATTGCCAACTTCGTGCTGCATGCCCTGATGTAAAACACAACCTAGCTAAAATTTAAAAGCCCATGCTGCAGAACATAAGGTTTCCTTATCTTCTGGGCATGGGCTTTCCTGCTATTCACCATCACTTCATGTACATTTACTTTCGATATGTGACACAGGTTTTAGAGTCAGTTCTCCCCCATGATGAGCCCCCGCATTGGAAACCGCCTGTTTCCGGGACATCGGGTTAGCCGACAGCAGCATCCCTGCGATCACGATTGTACCCCCGATAACCTGCGATAGAAGAAGAGGCTGACCGAACAATATGGATAGGCCTGCTGTAAAAATTGGCATCAAGTTCATCGTAATACTGGCTTTGCCTGCCCCGAGCTCCTTCACGCCGCGATTCCAGAACAGGAAGGAGCCGATAGACGGGAACAACCCTAGATAAATAATTCCCATGATCCCAAGCGGTGTAACCTGTTCCCGATGAAGCGGCTGCATAAATAGCAGAGGAGTCATAAACAATACACCGAGAACCGCTGTCATAGCGACAAACGCAATCGGCGGGAGATGCTGCGCCCGTTTGCTGACAATGGAATAGACGGCCCACAGAAACACTGCAGCCAGCAAGATGGCGTCTCCCATGTTGTAGCTGGTATCAAATATCGCCAGAAGCCGCCCTTTGGTTAAAACCGTCAAAACGCCGATCAAGGACAGAATTAAACCCGCTCCCTGCCGGAATTTGACCTTTTCTTTCAGAAAGAGAAAGGAAAGCACGCTCACCACTGCTGGAGTCAAGCTGTTGATCAGACTGCCGTTGGTGGATGAGGTATACTTCAGCGCTGTATAAGTAAGCAGTGTATAAATTGCGATGCCTATCAGCGACATAAACAGCAGAAGCCCCCAGTTTCTTCTCCAAATTTGGATCCACGACGGCTTCTCCACCAGTTGAGCCATCGGTAGCAGTACCGAAGCTGCGATCGCCCAGCGCAAAAAAGCCGCCCAGACCGGAGGGAAATCGGCGGTAACCGATTTGCCGAACACCAAATTTCCCGCCCAGAATATATTCGCAAGTATTAAAAACAGCCATGCTTTGGTTTTCATATGGAATCCCCTATCCTAAAATGAATTTGTCTTTATCTCTGCTCATAGAAAGAATACAATAAGAACAGACATAAATAAAATGAATATAAATCATAAGGGGGATATCAAATTTGTTATGAACAGATCGCTTTTGCAGCTGATCGTTACCATATCTGAAACCAAAAGCTTTACCACTGCCGGGGAGAAGCTTAATATGACACAGCCGGCCGTCAGCCGCGCGGTTACCTCTCTGGAAAAAGAACTTGGCGTCACACTGCTGATCCGGGATCGCCGCAGCGGGGTCATGCTCACCCCTGTAGGCGAACGTATTATCCGCATTTACCGTGAAATTTTGCAGGGGTATGACAAAGTAGACCAGGAAATTGCCCGGGAAAAAGGGCTTGAGACCGGCAGCGTACGAATCGGTGCCTTTCCGGTTGCGGCTTCTTACTTTATCCCAAAAATCATCAGCAGGATCAAAAAGCGGTATCCGAATCTGGAATTTTCGATTATGGAAGGCACGATAGCAGATATTCACTATCTGCTCGACAGACGTGAGATCGACGTCGGACTGGTCATCGCCCCTGAGCAATCGGACCAGCAGACGATCCCACTCTACCGCGAGGGTATTTTTGCCGTGATGAGGGAAGATCATCCGTTGTCCGCCAAAACGATCATCCACCCGGAAGATCTGCGGCAGGAGCCTATGATGATATGCAAAGCCGGATACGAGCCGCCGGTAATGGCCTGGTTTGAACGAGCAAATGAGATCCCCCGGATTGAATACGTTCTGTACAACTACAGGACAGCCCTGCAGATGGTGCTGGCAGGCGAGGGGCTGGCCGTCATGTCCGAACTGTCGCTGCTGGACCTCCCTCCGGGCCTGAAGGTCCGCCGCTTGTCTCCGGTGGCTTACCGGGATATTCATCTGGCTGCCGCTCCCAAGAACGAAAGATCCATTGCGGTGAGTCTGTTTATCGAAACCGCGCAAAACCTTTTTCCTTTCCAGACGGAACATGAACCGCTGATTCAGATTTGAACTGGCGTCTCTTCTATCCTTGAACGATCGAGTAGGAGGGGGTGACTAACCCCCGTCCTCTCACACCACCGTACATGCGGGTCCGCATACGGCGGTTCCAAAAGGTTAACAAAGCTCCAAATAACGAGAAAGCAAACTTTTCAGCCCTTTCGCTTCCCAGTAGGAAGTCGGAAGGGCGTTGTTTGTGTTTCGGGACATTTCCCATGCACCTCGTCTAGAGTTGCCCATCGCAAAGCAAGCCCACTCTGGAACGCCTAGATTTCGCAGTTCGCGGATTCGGGTTCCCACCCGTTTCCACTGTTTCCAGAGGCACATGCGTAATCTCCTGCGAATCCATTGGTCGAATCTTTCACAGTGGCTCTTCGCCGATGCGATTCGGAAATATCCAATCCAGCCGATGAGGTAGCGGTTTAATTGCATAATCCTGTTTTCCATGGACATCGACCGCGTTCGGCTCGTCAGCTCCCGTACCTTCTCCTTGAATCGCGAGATGGTTTGTGGGGCTAAACAAATTGTCGCTTTCTTGTCCCTCAGGAAACTAAAGCCGAGGAACTTTCGGTTCCACGGGCGGTCTACCGCACTTTTCTCTCGATTCACTTTCAGTTTCAGCTTTCCTTCTACAAAGCGTGTTACCGACTCCATGACGCGTTCGCCCGCACGTTTGCTGGCGACGAAGATGTTGCAGTCGTCCGCATAGCGGACAAATCGCAGTCCTCGTTCCATTAGCTCCTTGTCCAAGTCATCCAGCAATATGTTCGCTAAAAGCGGACTCAGGGGCCCACCCTGCGGCGTTCCTTCTCGGCTGCGCTCCAGCTTTCCATCTACCATCACTCCAGCGTTCAGGTAGGCACGGATCAGTGTCAGCACTCTTTTGTCCTCCACTTTCCGCGCCACTCTTGCCATCAGTATGTCGTGGTTTACCCGGTCAAAGAATTTCTCCAGATCGAGATCCACGACCCATCTCAGGCCGCTTTGGATATATCTTTGGGCTTGTTTCACGGCGTCGTGGGCACTCTTTCCCGGTCGAAAGCCATAGCTATACCACGAGAATTGCGTGTCAAAGATCGGGTTCATGACTTGTAAAAGGGCTTGCTGGAGAAAGCGGTCCATCACGGTCGGGATGCCTAACAGCCGTACATCGCCTCCGGGTTTGGGGATTTCCACCCGTTTGACTGGCGCAGGTCTGTAGGTACCTGCTAGAAGTTTAGCTTTCGCCGATTCCCAGTGTGTTTTCAAGTAAGCTTGTAGATTCGCTACCGTTACTTGGTCCACACCGGGCGCTCCTCCGTTCTCTACCACTCGTTTATAGGCGAGCCGAAGGTTATCTCCTTCGAGCATTCGCTCCAGCAAGTTGTTCTTTGCTTCGCGAGAGGAAGGGGCGACTTGTGCCGACAAAGAACTCGGCGCTCCGGCATACCCTGGCGGCTTCACCGCTTCTCTTTGCCGCAAGCTCTCTGGCGAGATATTCTGCTGTCGTTGCTCTTCGTACGAACGCATCGGTTTCCTCTCTCCTTTCGGTTCAGCCCTTCCGTAGGCTGTTGCAACAGCTTACGTACTATGGCCTCTGCTGACTCCTGCCGGTTCAGCGTAGCCTCTCGGCTACGGTTACAAGTTTTTTTTTTCTTGCCTATCCGGCAGGCCTCCCCAGATAAGAACGTCATCTTTCCGCCCGCAACCACTGGAGTCTACAGGATTAGCCCTTGGCGGCTTTGGATTTCGTTGTGTATGGGCAACTCATCCGACTGCTCCTGCCTCAAATCCAGTTCGTGTACCTTGGCTCGTGCTTTTGCCTCCGGCTTCCTTCAGATTCCACCTCACGATGGACACCCTTGCCCTTGGCTAATGGTAGGCGCTCGCCAGCCCCCATTCGGGACTTTCACCCTAAAGATGACGCCCATGCTGGGCGTACCACAACAAGAAGCCGCCCAACCAGGACGGCTTCTTTGTCTTAATTGAATTTTGTACCTCTGAAACTCAGGCCTGCTCCTGCCTTCCTTCTGCCCCAAACCCGCAGATTCACCAGCTGATAGACGATCCAAACCACAGACGTCACCAGCATCATATCGAAGCAGACGTTAAACATAAACTGATGTTTGGCCATATCCGCCTGCCCGTCGCCAAGAATCGGCACCAGGAAGCTGAACAAACCGACCAGGCCCACCAGCATCAGCAGCTCATTTCGGATCCGGCTGGCCGTATCGTAATAACGGAAATATTCGAACAAGGCCACCCCATAATAAAGCACATATACCACAAGGATAAACCATAAGGTATTCGGCAGGTGCTTGTGTTTGAATTCGCTCCAGGTGCTGTAAGTATAATCCAGCGCTCTGGGCGGTTTATTTTCACTTTTCAGGTAGTTCCCCAAATAATAGGGCCGAATGCTCATCCCATTCTCAGCTGCAAATTCCATTTTGCTGACAAAACGGGCAGGATGCTTCAGATAGAACAACAGCACATCCCCATGGGAAACCCGGCTGTAGAAATCCTCTTTCAGCGAAGGATCATCCTGCTTGATCGCCGTTCCCGCCTGAAAATAATTGGTTCCGGCCAGCACCTCAAGCCGCTCCGGCAGCCCGAGCTCCTTCAAATCGCCTTTCACATCCGGCGAACCGTTCAGCACGCCGAAGAAGACTGTCTGATACAGATTGATATGTTTAAGCTCCTTTGGCGCAGTCACGTAAAGCACAATCGAAATGACACACAGGGAAGCCGACAGCCATAAGGTCAGCCTGCGCCAGCTAAAATCGTCACGCAGCTTCATGAATCGGAGACCGATGAGCGCATATGCGATGCCGAGCGGCGCATTTTGCAGCTTGGAGGTCGTAAGCACAAATGCCGCGATGAAGAAAAGCCAAAGCAGCTTCTTCGATGGGCGCTTCTGCTGGGCAAGCCACAATCCCAGTCCAATCGAAAGCAGCATGGACACCAGCGATATAGGCTCCCCGAACAGGGTGTTGAAATAAGCGAGATATCCGATGTCGTAAAACACAATCAGAAGACCCAGCGCCAGAACCAGCCCGACCACGCTGGAGCCGGATTTGCCGCTGCGCACGATAATCCAGGTGGCCGCCAGCAGCAGCAGGCCGTAGAGCAGGCCCAGCACCCGGATATCAAAGGCGGCAGGATGAAAGACCACACCGATTAACCGGGCAGCGGCCACTATCAGCAGCTGGGAGGAAGGATAGAACCCCCGAAAAAAAGAATCATACGCAAAATACTGATGAGCAAAGCCGAAAAAGCGGTCTTCATAGCTCTCGGCCGCATCATAATAATTGAGCCCGATCGAGCTCATAATCCGCAGGAAATCTCCATTATCGGCCACACCTACAAAAGGTTTGCCAATCAGTATGTACAATAAAATGCAAAAGCCCGCCAAAACCGCAAAGGTTTCGGCGGAAAGCCATTTTCTCATAATAAACCGGATTCCTCTCTTTCCGTCACTCTGGCTTCGGGTTCGCCCGATCCCCTGCGATTATCGCGATTGTCCGCAGACAGGCTTATGCCGGCAGCCGAGTCTTTATCCGTAACTTGCCTTTTGTCCGTAAAAGTCAATTTCTTCTGGCCAAAGTAATTCATAAGGGTATACAGTCCGCTGCCAACCAGGGCAGCCACATTGTCTTTAAACCGGCTGCTGGCCTCCGGCAGAATCCAATCCAGCCCGATATCCACCGCTTGGCCGGCGAGCCAATAAGCTGCGAAGTAGCAAACCGCCGTAATCAGCATAAACTTCCAAACTGTGGACCCAACGCTGGCTTTGGATTTAAACGTGAAGCTTTTGTTCATAAAATAGCTGTTGACCGCTCCTACCGCGTTGCCGATAATCGTAGAGGCCCAATAATTCAGTTCAAACGCATTTAAACAGAGGAACGTCACCGTTAGCCCGATCACGGTGTTCACAACACCAACGATTATAAAACGGATCAATCCATTTTGAAACAGTTCTCCGAGCTTAGCGCTCATAGCGGACCACCTGGTCTGCAGCTGGATGGGAAGCGGACGACCCTGCCCCTGCACCTACCCCCAGAGCGTTTTGCGCTGGCAAATCACGTTCGATCAAATAAAGCGGGCGGCTTTTGACCTCTTTATAAATCTTGCCCACATATTCTCCGATCAGTCCCAGTGAAATAAGCACCATGCCGCCGATGAACCAGACGGACAGCATCAAGGAGGTCCAGCCGGACACCGTATTGCCCATCAGCTTGGAGACCAGCGAATAAATGCCCACAACCAGACTGATGCCAAAACAAAGAAAACCTGAACCCGTCACAAACCGGATCGGTTCAACGCTGAGCGAGGTAATGCCCTCAAGCGCAAAATTAATCATTTTCTTCAGCGGGTATTTCGATTCTCCCGCAAACCGCTCCAGCCGGTCATAATAGACCTCCGTTGATTTCAGACCGATCAGCGGCACCAGTCCGCGCAGGAACAGGTTCACCTCCCGGAATTTGGACAGATGCTCCAGCGCCGTATGGCTGAGCAGCCGATAATCGGCATGGTTATGGACAACCTTCAGGCCCATGCTCTTCATCAGCTTGTAGAAGCCGAGCGCCGAATTCCTTTTGAACCAGGTATCGGTATCCCGTTTGCGGCGGACGCCGTACACAATTTCATAACCTTCCCGGTATTTGAGTACAAAATCTCGGATCACTCTTACATCATCCTGCAGATCCGCATCAATGGAGATCGTGCAGTCACAGCGGTCTTTGGCCTGCATCAACCCGGCCAGCAGCGCATTCTGGTGCCCGACATTCGCAGCCAGCTTAAGTCCAGATACCCACGGATAACGGTCATGCAGCTGTTCAATCAGCTCCCAGGTCCGGTCTGCGCTTCCATCATTGACGAACAGCAGAAAGCTGTCCTGCGCAATCAATTCCTCCCGCATAAGCGAAGTCAAAATGTCGCTTAGCTGCCTGACCGTTTCTTCAATGACGGGCTCCTCGTTATAACAAGGCACTACAATACCCAATTTCGGTCTTAGCCGATTCATTCCATAACCACCTTATTTCCTCTCCTAATCCAATCTTGAGCTTTTATACACCCACGTTCAGCACAGTCTTGCAAATATGATTATTGTAACATTTTCACGGGGGGCGATAAAGCTTGGCCGAATGCCCCCCCTATGGAGCAGCCTTCAAAGCTTGGCCAATAAGGGGGAATGGCTCATAAAAAGGATACGTCACAAGGCTGAAAACTACCTTAAAATCGGCGAAAACGGCAAAAAACCGTGCAAAACGCACGGCCCTTTCCGTTGAATTTCATAAGACAGCTGCTGACAAGATCCGGTTACATCATCATAGAAGGAACCGCAGCTTGGTCGGCTTCCTTAGCGCGGAGCGCTTTGATTCCATAAAGGACGGCATTCACCACGATAGCTACCGCAGCAATAAGAGCCAGCCCCGCCAGGTACTGGGACGTATTCCCGCCCCCGAATAACACGTTGTAGTCCAAATGAACGCTGTAGAACATCGGCGAAACATAACTCAAGACTTTGAAAAAGTCCGGCATCATTTCCCGCGGGATCGTCGCACCGCAAGCGATGCTTTGTACCAATACCAGCGGCATATTGATCAGCATCCCCCCTTGCCCCGCCAGAATGCAGAACAGGCTGGTGAACTCAATGGCTGCGAACATTTCAAGCGAATGGATCATCCAGTTCTCAAAGAAAACGCCTGCACTGTATCCATGAATGGCATGATAAATCGAAACCCCAATCAGCGGAACTATTAAAGCAAGCAGCAAGTTTACGCCCTGCAGATGGAGGAAGGCTTTGCCGGCACCAAGCTTGCTTCTAAGCTGCTTAAGCGCCCCGATGCTCATCATCGAATAAATCATGGAGCCGACATATGAGGCCATCGACAAGAACATCGGAGCCATTTGATTATGCAGACCAGCGGGAACTGTATTTGTGGTTACAATGTTGGGCACCACCTTGTTCATGACACTGCCTACCGTCTGTTTTGCCTGCTCCTCCGGCATTTGGAACTTCTGCAGCAATTGTGCAAACCCCTGCGTTTGTGTTTGAGCGGTCAATTGATCCGAAATTTGATTGACGACGGCTTGCATACTGCTCGTAACCGTCTGGGCATTGGACTGGTTCATAAAGAAATCCAGCTTTGCTTGCTCTCCCTGTGCAGTCATATTAGCTGTAAAATCCTGCGGAATATGGATGATCAAATGGATGTCCCGATCATTTAATTCCTCTTTAGCTTTGTCTAACGACAGGCTGGTCACCAAATGAAACGGAAGATTCTCCTTCAGCTGAGCCACCAGCTGTTCGCCGGTTTGCGTATCTTCATTCACGATGGCTACCGTCAGCTGATCCATATTTTTGGGAACTGAGCTGTACCCCCACATAAAAATGCTCATCATGACGATTTGATAAAAAACCATCATAAAAATCCCGGAGATCACTCCTTTATGCTTCAAAAATGATTTCATGGTTTCTCTCCTCTATCTTAATTTAAATTTAAATTACTTTAATTAGAGTACACTGTTTAGAGTAATTATGTCAACAGAGGGTACAAAAAACCTCATCAGCAGGTCCTGATGAGGTTCGGATTATATTTGGAAGTTCGGCGCTCAGCTACATTTGTTTCACAATTTCCAGAAGGCGCTCAAAATATATTTTTTCATTCTCCAACCCGTTTTGCGAATAGTCGGCAAGTAATTGAAGCTCCGGTTTCTTCAGCATTTCGGGGAAGTTTTGTTTATTCCGTTCTATGAATTCAATTCGCTGGTCTATTTTCTGGCGGATATCTTCGATCAGCATAACCACTCGTTCCTTCTCCACTAATCTCAGATAAGGAATCGAGCTATATAAGGAGCTGACGCTTATATTTTTCTTGAAATTTTTGTAAATTTCATCCTTCAGTCCCTGCCGGCCTTTGTCGGTAATGGCATACATGGTTTTGTCGGGCCGGTTCTCCGAATGGACTACTTCTACTTCCTCGATATAACCTTTTTTTAATAATGACTCAAAGTTGTAATATAAAGTACCGTCGGAGATCGAAATAACGCTGTCCAGATCAAAACGTTGGATTTTCTTTTTGATTTCATAGGGATGACTCACTTCATCCCAAAGCATCCCCAAAATAGCGATTTGAATCGACATCTTCTTCCGCCTTTCTAAACAAACAAAATCCATTGCTGTCAAAGTAACAATAGTGAATCCCCTATTCTCTGTCAAGCTTTGACCTGCTGGGGGGAGTTCCGCTTTATCGTCTGTTCTGGACAAATCCAGCTTGCAAAAGGGACAATCCTGATCCTATACTGAACGTGCAGTTCACTATAAAACCTATCTATTAAGGAGGCATTCACATGGGAAATCAAGGAACAGCAGCAGCATCCGGTACATTCAAAATCGGCGGAGATCTGACGGTTAACCGTCTCGGTTATGGGGTTATGCAATTGACCGGACCTGGGGTCTGGGGAGACCCGGCGGATCCGGAGGAAGCGGTTCGCGTGCTGCAAAGAGCCGCAGAGCTAGACGTGACATTGATAGATACCGCCGATTCCTATGGGCCTTTTGTTGCGGATCATTTGATCAAGAAAGCTCTTTATCCTTATAAACAAGATCTGGTGATTGCCACCAAGGTCGGCTTCACCCGCAGCGGACCAGACGACTGGCGGCCTGTAGGACGTCCGGAATATCTTCGCCAGCAGGTAGAGCTCAACCTCCGCCATCTTGGCCTGGAACGGATTGATCTCCTCCAGCTCCACCGGATCGATCCTAAAGTTCCCCTGGAGGAACAAATCGGCGAATTGGCCCTGCTCCGGAAGGAAGGCAAAATCCGCCACATCGGATTGAGCGAAGTTACGGTGGACCAGCTGAAGGCGGCCAATGAAATTGCGCCGATCGTCTCTGTACAGAACCTGTACAATCTGGCTAAACGCGACGCCGAGCCTGTTCTCGAATATGCGGAAGCCAACAACATCGCTTTCATCCCCTGTTTTCCGCTCGCAACCGGAGCGCTGGCCAAAGCCGGCGGACCGCTTGATGAGCTGGCCGCCCGCCTGCAGGCCAAACCCTCGCAGCTGGCGCTGGCCTGGCTGCTCAAACGTTCGCCGGTAATGCTGCCGATTCCAGGCACTTCCAAGGTGGCTCACCTGGAGGAGAACATCGCCGCGGCAAGCATTCAGCTCAGCGAAGCTGATTATGAAGCTTTGTCCAAACTTGGACAATAAGCTGCTGAAGCAGCTGCTATATAAACAGGCACGGCGGAATTGATTCCGCCGTGCCTGTTTGATTTGTTCTCCGCTGCTGGTTCTGTAAGCTAACCAATCGAGGCCTTTCCCGCCAAGGCCGTCTGTACGTCAGTTTGTTTCATCCAATCCGCAATTATGGCGAAGTCCCCTGACAGAATACGGTCTTCGCCGACAAACGGAACCCGCATGCGGCATTCCTCGTACAGCCACCGGGTTCCCTTTCCCAGCTTCTGCGGCTCTCGGAAGTCGGCGGCCTGCGCACCGCACAACAGTTCGATCGCCAGAACGGAATAAGCGTTATTTACGATCTGCATCGCTTTGCGGGCCGCAATCGTGCCCATGCTGACATGGTCCTCCTGGTTGCCTGAAGATGGAATGGAGTCGACGCTGGCCGGATGAGACAAGGCTTTATTCTCCGAAACGACAGCCGCCGCCGCATATTGGGCAATCATATACCCGGACTGCAGGCCGCCGTTCAAGGTCAAGAAAGCCGGCAGCCCCTCGTTCAGATGCGGATTCACCAGCCGTTCGATACGGCGCTCCGAGATATTGGCCAGCTCGGAAGCGCAGATCGACAGGTGATCCATCGGCAGTGCAATCGGCTGACCGTGGAAATTCCCGCCGGAAATGACGCGGTCCTCCTCTACAAAGATCAGCGGATTATCCGTCGCCGAGTTGATTTCGATCTCCAGCTTTTCCTTAATGTAAGCCAGCCCATCGCGGCTGGCCCCATGCACCTGCGGGGCGCAGCGCAAGGAATATGCATCCTGCACGCGAAGCTCTCCCTGACCGGTCATATGCCCGCTGCCCGCCGTCAAGAGGCGGATATTCTCGGCAGACCGGCTTTGCCCCGGATGCGGCCGAATGCTGTGCGTCAGCGGATCAAACGCATCCCGCACCCCGAGCAGCGCTTCGGCCGTCAAAGCGGCCGTGCAGTCGGCCCAGCGCGCCAGGTTGATCGCATCGTAGCAGGCGAGTACGCCTACGGCGGTCA
Organism: Paenibacillus yonginensis; assembly: GCF_001685395.1. Lineage (NCBI taxonomy): Bacteria > Bacillati > Bacillota > Bacilli > Caryophanales > Paenibacillaceae > Paenibacillus > Paenibacillus yonginensis. The sequence goes on from NZ_CP014167.1 coordinate 2,613,197, forward strand.
TCGCCTGAGTGCCGTTGATCAGCGCCAGCCCTTCTTTGGCCTGCAGGGTCACCGGGAGCAGGCCGGCCCGCAGCAGCGCCGCGGCACCCGGCAGGCGTTCACCGCCGTAATAGGCCTCGCCTTCGCCAAGCAGCACCAGCGCCAGATGCGACAGCGGGGCCAAATCGCCGCTTGCGCCGAGCGAACCTTTTTCCGGAATCACCGGTGTGACTCCCTTGTTCAGCATCGCCACCATCAGCTCAATCACTTTCGGCCGGATACCCGACACGCCGATCAGCAGCGCATTGACGCGCAGCAGCATAATCGCTCTTGCCACTTCCACCGGGAACGGTTCTCCAATGCCGCAGGCATGGCTGCGGATCAAATTCAGCTGAAGCTGCTGCACATCGCCGCCTGAAATATAGGTATCGCTGAATTTGCCGAAGCCTGTTGTCAGGCCGTACACCACCTTCTGATCGTCAAGAAGCTGCTCGACATAATCGCGTGACCTCCGTACCCGGATCAAACTCTCCGGAGCGATCATGATCTTCTGCCCGAACCTGGCCACTTCCACAACCTTCTCAACCGTAAGGGAACAGCCGTTTACGACTGTCATTTTCTCCATCGTCTGATTCATGCTGTTCTTGTCTCCCCCTGTCCTTCTTCTTCAACTCCACAACAAAAAAGCCCATACCAAAAAGAGTCCGGTATCGGCTTTCTAAACCTTCTATTCGCTAAACGGCCGCTTCTGCTGCCTATAAGAAACTCGCTTGTCAGTGCTTTTTCGTTCTCTTCCTTATGCTATACCGGAAGACTACTCCAGGTGCACATCACAGGTTGAAACCATGAGGATCAGCGCTAAATATGATTAAATCCGAAACCAACGGCCTCGTGTTCAAACCCTTTCTTAGGCGCCCCAATCGTCCCGTAGATGCTGACCGCTATCCATTCGCCTTCATGTTTGACGGCGCCTTCCATCTTCCCGCGTACAATGGCAAAGGTCAAGCCCACCGTCCGCAAAATCTCGCCGAACTGCGTAACGCCGCGCCCCAGCGCCTGAATGGCTTCAATAATCGCATGATAAACAGCGTGAACCTCACGATAGGAACTGCTATCGATGATATGGTTGTTTTTGGCCGCTGTCTCCATGGCCGCCACAACCTTCGTAATATCCATGGCTCCGACACGTCCTATCGTATACTTATACCCCTGCTCGGTCAGCTGCTTCTCGATTTCCTCCCGCCATTCATGCTCCTGCAGAACAGCCAGCAAAAGAGATAACTTGCCGATTGGAAAAACGTTTGGTGAACCTGCCATTGTCTCCTTCTCCCCTATCTTTAAATAACCCCGCACAAAGAGGAGCCTGCTCAGAAGCTCACACAACTACTCTGCGGAACTCATGAAACCTCTGCTATAGAAACTAAAAAAATGCGCCCAAAAACAAGAACCGCAAGGTCCCTCTTTAAAGCCCATTCTTTAGACTAAATATCTATTTGGGTACTATAAGCTTTCTCAAATATAACGCGGCGCGAGGTTTAAAGTCAATTGAGGGGTCTTTGAAAGACGACAAAAGATTCAAGGCGCAAGGCTGAAAATAAATCCCTTGACTTTTCACCATGTCCACGCAGGCTCTTGACAGCCCTGTGCTATAGTGGAATTTAGAAAAAGGGGGATTCTCATGTTTCAGCACAGCTACCTGGAAGAAATCATCTCCAGCCACTGCAGGTTCGCAGAATGTGATTTCCGCGGAGCGGCGACCGGTCTTATACCAACCTTCGACTGGCCCGCCTAGCGAAGCAGAACTTACGCGGAATCAAGTTTCATGAAGCCGACTTGTCCGGGGCGGATTTGGACAAAGCCGATCTGCGGGATTGCGACTTAAGTATGGCTTTATTGGCAAAAGCCAACCTGTAGAGGACAGATTTAAGAGGCGCAGATCATGGAGGAGGTTGATTTCAAAACTTTGACGCTCGCCGGCACGAAAAGGGACCGGGAACAAGCGGGATTGTTTTCCCTAGCGTACGGAGCCAAAATCGGGTAAAAGATCATGATTAAAACCTAAAAGAAAGAGCCCGTACCGACAAGGCATGCAGGACATGGACCGTCCAGCTATTCTCTATGGCAATGGGCTCTTTTTTGTTATTGTATTCGTTATTGGTTTATTAATCGGCTAATCTGTTACGCAGCTCCAAACAGCTTCATAATACCGATGATCAAGCTGCCGACAATGCCGAAGTCGGAATCGCCGAAGGTTGTGCCGCCAAAGCCAAGGTCGCCCATGAAGACGAGCAGGATTGCCGGCAGGAAGCTGATGATCAGGCCGTTCGCGAAGGCGCCGAGCGCCGCCCCGCGGCGTCCGCCGGTAGCATTGCCGAACACGCCTGCCGCTGCGCCGGTGAAGAAGTGAGGCACCAGACCCGGCACGATAACGGCCAAACCGACGGCCGGCAGGATGAACATTGAGATCAGACCGGCCGCAAAGCTGGAGATAAAGCCGATAATGACTGCATTAGGCGCAAATGGGAACACCGTAGGGCAGTCGAGTGCCGGTTTGGCATTTGGCGCGATTTTCTCGGCTATCCCTTTGAAAGCAGGTACGATTTCCGCAATCAGCATCCGCACGCCCGCCAGGATAATGTACACGCCGGCAGCGAATGTAATCGCTTGCATCAACGAGAAGACAATAAAGTTGGATCCGCCGGACAGCTCGCCTTCAATATAGGTTGGGCCTGCAAACAACGCAACCACGATGAAAAAGATCGCCATCGTCAGCGATACCGCTACCGACGTGTCACGCAGGAAGCCAAGCGATTTCGGCACTTTAATCTGTTCGGTCGTCTGTTCCTTGTTGCCGAACTTGCGGCCGATCACCGCCGAGGTGAAGTAGCCGATTGAACCGAAATGGCCCACCGCAAAATCGTCGCTGCCCGTAATCTGCCGCACATAAGGCTGCAGCAGCGCCGGGAACAGCACCATACACAAGCCGAGAATGACAGCGCCGATCAGCACAAGCATTGCACCGGAAAGTCCGGCTACAGACAAGGTCACCGCGATCAGACAGGCCATAAACAGCGTATGGTGTCCGGTCAGGAAGATAAATTTGAAGCGGGTGAACCGCGCCAGCAAAATGTTGACGATCATCCCCAGCACCATAATCAAGGCGGTAGAAGTGCCGAATTTACCTTGAGCCGCCGCTACAATCGCTTCGTTATTCGGAATGACGCCGGACACGGAGAAGGCACGGTTGAACATTTGCCCGAAGATGTCCAGAGCCCCTGTCAGCACGGTTGCCCCGGCTCCCAGAATAACAAATCCCATGATCGTCTTCAGCGTGCCGGAGACAACGTTAGCCGCTGACTTTTTCTGCAGCAGTAGCCCTACCAGGGCAAATAAACCTACCAGAATGGACGGAGTGCCCAAAATATCTTTCATGATCAGGTCCAGCATAGCTGCCACCCTCTTTCTTCTTCATAGGATTTTTAGGACAGATGTGGTTCCAGCTTGGATTTAATCTCCGGAATGCTCATCATGTTCTCCAAAGTAACGATGGTCCGGCTGCCGTCGTCCAGCTGTTCCACAATATCGGCTGCACCGATGTAGATATCCGCTTTAACCGTTCTGGCCGAAGCCAAATCGGTATGATCCACTTCAGCTGTTTGTCCCAGCTCATCCAATGCTTTCTTGACGTTGATCTCCATGATGAAGCTGCTTCCAAGTCCGTTGCCGCATACCACCATAATGTTCTTCATTTCGATTCCTCCTTGGAATATTGATGAATGTAAGCTAAGAGCACCGATTTATCGGGACTCTGCAAAATATCTTCGATATGGGCCGGGTTGCCGAGCAGGGCCGTCAATTGAACCAGCGCCTTCAAATGCGAGGAGCGGTCTGCGGCGGCCAGCACGATGATCAGTCTGACCGGCTTGCCTGGCCCGAATTCGACCGGTTCATCCAGCCTGAGGAGGCTCATCGACAGGGAATTGACGCCCATGTCCGGCCGGGCATGGGGAATGGCTACTCCCGGTGTAATGACTACATAAGGTCCGTTATCTTCAACCGATTCAATCATGGCGTCCACATAACGTTCTTCAATGGTACCAAGCTCCACAAGCGGCTGTGCTGCCGCTCTGATGCCTTCGCGCCAATCCGCCACATGGGAACCAAACTGGATCGTCTGTTCCGTAATAAGCTGTTCCAGCACGGGTTTCTCAGCTCCTTCCAAAGCGTGTCTATTCATTTGCTGGGCTTGTGTATACAGATGGGACTGGAGTGCCTTCTCCAGCTGTTCAGGCTCATGAATCGTCGCGTGTCCGGCAATAATCTTCAGCAGCTCGCCTACGTCGAAGTTCGGAACGGCATAGCCGTACAGCTCCTGCATGACCTGCTGTCGCAGCTTCTGTTTGTCCGGCAGGTCCAGAATCGGCGGGATGACAAACAAAATGGCATCCGTGCGCAGAAAAACCGTTGAGAAAACCAAATCATAAGCCAGCGGATAATGAGCCGCCTCCCTGACCGACAAGGCGTCCAGGAACAAAATATCCGGGAACAGCTCGCGCAGCGTCAGAATCAGAATGCGGCTGATGCCGATGCCGCTCGGGCAGACGACAATCGCCCGTTTCCGGTCGTCCAGCACGGTCTGCTGTCTGCGCAGCCAGCCGCCGAAATGGATCGCGAAATAAGCCGCTTCGTTGTCCGGAACCGGATATCCGGTCACCCCTTCAACAGCCTGGAGGGATTTCTTCGTCAAATGAAACAGCTCCGGATACACTTTGCGAATCCGCTCGGTCATCACGTTGGCGACCTCAATCCTGTACAGCAGCCTGTAATAGGCAGGCCGGAAGTGCAGATACAGCTGCTCATAGAACAGTTCTTTATCCTGGAGCTGTACGCAGGCAAGCCGTTCGAACTCGGTCACGACCTCCCGCAGCAGCTCCTGAATGACCTCATCCCCCTGAAGCGGCGAGATGTCGTCACGCGTCCGGTTCATGCCCAGCACATGCAGGGCGGCATACAAACATTCCGTTTCGCTCCACTCGGCCGGGAAAGCCGTCCGGTCCTGCCGCGTCATCTGCCGCAGCAGCTTAAATTCCCGGGTCCGGGTCAGTGGCTGCCAGCTGCCCATCTCCGGCAGCTCGTCGCCTTTGGCGATCAGCCTGTCGGTACAGAGCAGCAGATATGCCAGCTCCTGATAACGATCGTCGGCAAACACGGTGCCAAGCTCCCGTTCCAGCACTTCAAGCTGCTGCCGTATCCTTGCGAGCTGCGTATTTCCCTTGGGGCCGCTCCAAAGCACTGCCGTAACCGGCTCCCGGCTTGTTCCATGGAGCAGGCTAAAGAGCAGGCGCTCCATGAAATAACGTTTGGGCCGGGCATCCCCGGCTATCTGATAACCACGCTGCTTCGAATAACGGATTTGCAGATCATGCTGCTGCAGCTCCGGTTTGAATCGTTGAAAGTCCTTTAATACCGTATTTCTCGAAACGCCCGCCGCGGATTGGAAATGATAAACGGACAACGGTTCATCGGCCAGGAACAGCATCAAATAAAACAGCTGCTGCCGATCGCGTTCCGAAAACACATAGGTCCGTTTGGACAGCTTTTCCGGAAAAGCCTCCTCACGAATCTGGTCAGCCAGGTAATATCCCAGCTTCCGGTCGTACTCGGCGGGACGGTACCCCTGCTCCCTCAGCCAGTCATTCACTTTGGCCATGCCATACTGGATCTGCCTTCGGGTGAGTCCCGTCTTCGCTTCAAGCTCAGACCTTTGAAGAGAGGACGACTGCTGTAGAAGCTTCAGCAGCATGGCGCTGCGTTCGTCCAAGATCATCCTTTAGCCCCCCTCTGCCCTTAGAATACATGACAATTCTTCGAAACGGTATTGTTTATAGGTCCTTTTCTTGTCAGATAAACTGCACAACAATGGACTCTGCGAACCCTCTTGCTCCATTTCAATTTTCCTGCCGTATCGCCCTTCCCCTCTTCCTCGCCTTCACATATTCTATCTTGTAACCTGATATATATCTTATTTGATAGGAGGGACTCCACAATGAGTGAAGGAGCAATCGGTTGGGGAACTTCGACTGCAGCTATTCTTGTCCTGTTTATCCTGCTCGTTATTATTTCGAGAGCTTTCTGGGTTTAAGAACAGGTAACGGGCAACCTAACAGCTGCTGTCTTCAGCAGCATGCACAGCAAAGAAGGCTGCCGGAGAGGCAGCCTTCTTTGCTTGTAGTCCTCTAAGGTTCAAAACCCTTCTGGCTGACAAACACCCGTTCTGCGCCAAAAACCTGCTCCATCCGGTGGAGGACCTCCAAATAAGCGGAAGGGTGATACCAATCCTGTCTGCCGATTTGCTCATACAGCTCAGAGAGCCCCAGCCGGCCGGTCCGTTTGCCGCCGCTGCCGTCGCCCATAAAATAGTCGTCCACGCATACCCGGTCCGTTACGCCGGCAAGCAGGCCGGCAAATGCCGGACTGCTCGGCAGCACCGGAGCAACGGTCGCCTGGGTGGCGATCCCCGCTTCCTTGAGCTTACGAAGCGCTTTAAGACGTGCTGCGACCGGCGGCGCAGAAGGCGTAAAAAGGCGCCGTACCTGCTCCAGATCCGTTTCGACCGTCAGACTGACCCTGACCCGGCTTCCGAGCCGCAGCAGCAGATCGGTGTCCCGGGTCACCAGCGGACTCCGGGTTTGGACAAGCAGAAAATCCGGCGGCTCGGCGGCCATGACCTCCAGCAGCGCCCGCGTAACCCGCTCCTTGTATTCGGCGGGCTGGTAGGGATCGGTGCTGGAGGACATAAAAATCGTCACTTTGCCTTTCTTTTTGGCTCTGGCCAGCTCTTTCTCCAGCAGCTCGGCGGCTCCCTGCTTGACATCCACCCAGCTTCCCCATTCCAGAGGCCGGAACAGGGAAACCGGCATCTGCCTTACATAACAATAAGAGCAGGCGAACGAGCAGCCGGTATACGGGTTGAGCGAATGGGTGTAACCGGCCAGAAATCCCGTCCCTTTATTTAACAGGCTCTTCGGCTGTTTATATTGCAGTTCTGTTCCCATTGTGATCCCCCTTTTCACGGCTCCCGTTTGATATTCGGATTATAATCGTCTACGACCAAAATGTCCAAATGTCTGGCAATCCTGAGCAGCTTTCGGGTAGTGATCCCTTCCCGGATCCGGCTCCGCCAATTCCGTCCGTTTGGGCCGATGATCAGCTGCGTCGCCCGGCATTCGTCCGCTTTAGCGAGTAAAACCTCGGCTTCCTGAAAGGGAGAGCCGGAGGTCGCGATTTCGAAAGTTCCGCCCAGACGTTCGGTCAGGCTTTGCAGCGATTCGATTTTTTTCCGCTCCTCTTCCCCGATGCTCCTGCCGGACTGGAGATAAGCGACCTTCCAGCCCGCCTTCAGCCGGTAGGCAATCCGGAATCCTCTGCGGATGAGCTTCTCGGCGCTTGGAGTCAGCTTTACGCAGACAAAAATGAATTCCCTTTTGTTCCACGGGCCGCGAAGCGAGCTTTTTCGTTCCCAGGCCTCCAGCCGTTCGTCCACATCATCCGCGATTTCGCGAAGGGCCAGCTCTCTCAGCGCGATCAGGTTCCCGATCTTGAAGAAATGCTCCAAAGCCTGCTGAATTTTCTCGGAGGCGTAAATTTTCCCGGCTTTCATGCGGGTTTGCAGCGCCTGGGGAGCCACATCGATCAACTCCACCTCGTCGGCCATGCGTAAAATCGAATCCGGCACGGTTTCCCGCACCCGGACGCCTGTAATTTGCTCGACCGAATCGTTAAGGCTTTCCAGATGCTGAACGTTAACCGTGGATATGACGGATATGCCTGCGTTCAAAATGTCCAGAATATCTTCGTAACGCTTGTTATGCTTGCTGCCCGGGACGTTGGTGTGAGCCAGCTCATCGACCAGCACCAGCTCCGGATTCCGCTTGAGGATCGCCGCCGTATCCATCTCGGTGAGATTAGCGCCTCCATAAGAAAGAATCATCCGTTCAATCGTGGGCAGGTCCGAAACCTGCCCGGCGGTTTCCGCCCGGCCATGGGTTTCCAGGTATCCGATGACGACGTCGTTTCCCTTCTTCAGCAGGTGGTTTCCTTCACGCAGCATCGTGTACGTTTTGCCCACCCCCGGCGCAGCGCCGATATAAACCTTAAACCTGCCTCGGGTCATCCGGCCGATCCGTTCATCGACCTCCCGGCTGCTTAGCCGGTGGTACAAGGAGCCTTGCCGGGAAGCGGCCATTTTGGCCGGCATGATCCGCTCCCCTTGATGCGCGGCCCGGTCGGCCACAATAAAAATGTCCATATTCCGCGATTTTCTAAGAATCTGATAGACGACGGAACCCTGCAGCAGCTCCTGCCAAAACGTTTGTTTCGAATGGCCGATGAGAATGCGGGTCACACTGTGATCGAGGGCATACCGGATGAGCTGATCCGGCAGCCTCCGTCTGGAAAGCAGCGTCAGCTCCGCAAATTGGGCGCCCACCTTGTCGATCAGCTTGGTCATCGACTGTTTAAAGGCCAGCTGCTCCTTGCTCGGCCGCAGGTCCTTACGGACAAAAGTGACTACATGAAGGTCCCCATTTAACCGTTTGGCCACCTGCTGCCCGCGCCGGATATAAATGGACCCGTTCCAATGGTATTGGGTCGAAACCAAAATGCGCTCGGCGGCTCCGGAAGGCCCCAGCATCCCCATTTCCTCCCGATGTTTCTCCAGGGAATCGTTGACGCCTTCGGCCACGAGCCGCAGGGCAAGCTCACGCAGCACGCCCAGGTTGCCCCGCTCAAACCAGGGAGCAGCCGAGCTGTTCTTCAGGTTGCCTTCCGAAAATCGCTGAAGCAGCGTCTCCGGGGTGACATCGATCAGGCGGACTTCGTCCGCCAGCTCCAGCAGATTGGCCGGGATAGTTTCCTCTACCTTGATATTCACATATTTTTGGGCAAGCTCCCGGACGCCTTCAAGTTCGTAGACGTTGACGGTAGTCATGACGCTGATGCCGCGGGCAAGCAGCTCCTGGATATCGTCCCATCGGGTCGGACGCTCCGCTCCCGGCCGGTTGCGGTGGGCAAGTCCATCCACCAGTACCACTTCCGGATTGCGCTCCAGCAGCGCCTCCATGTTCAGGTCCTTTTTCTTGATCCCATCCGATATCCACGGAATGCTGGGCACCCGCTCCAGCCCCCGCAGCTGCTCCATCGTTTCCGGACGCTGCTGGGTGGATACCGCGCAGATGACCACGTCGATTCCCTGATCCTTTAAGGCAGCGCCCTCCCGGAGCATATGATAAGTTTTTCCGGTGCCGCTCACGGCCCCGATAAAAATTTTCAGCCGGCCGCGATGCAGCTTGGAGATTGACAGCAAAATTTCCTCAGGGCTTTTCCTCCGGTAATTGTCCAAGCGACCATTTCCCCTTTGATCCGCAGCTTGTTCATGATCTGAACTCATTTTGAATGCCGGGCATGGAAGGCCCTTATTTCCCCGCTGCCGCTTGCTGCACATCAAGGTTCAGAAGCAGCACGTTAACGACGGGTTCGCTAAACAGTCCCAGTTCTCTGCCTTTTGTATGCTGGTCGACCAGCTCCTGCAGCTGATCCGCCGGTATGCCCGTGTTGGCGCTGACGCGCGGTATCTGAACTTCGGCTGCGGCTACGCTGATGTCCGGGTCCAGCCCCGAACCGGAGTTCGTGACCAGGTCGATCGGCAGCTTGGAGACGGGAACCTGCGGATTTTCCTTCTCCCAAGCCCGCACAGCTTCCTCGGTACGTTGGATCATCTCCAGATTGGACGGCGCGTAATTGGGCGTACCGGAAGAAGCCGCATTGTAATCAATGCTGGAGATTCTTCCATGGAACAAGGCAGGCGAAGTAAACGATTGCCCGATCAGCTCGGAGCCGATCAATTGATGATTCGCATCATATACCAGACTGCCGTCTGCTTTACCAGGCATAAAAGCCTGGGCAATTCCCGTTACGACAAGCTGGTAAACCACCACAAGGAGGATCAGGGCCAAACTTGTTCTTAAGGTTAGCGTTAGGGTCTTCATCATTTTTAGCTCCTCCTTCCCTAAACCATGAATTGAACTAGCAGATCAATCAATTTGATGCCGATAAACGGCACGATGACGCCGCCCAGCCCGTAAACCAGCAGATTGCGGCCCAGAAGCCGGGAAGAGCTCATCGGTTTATAAGCGACTCCTCTCATAGCCAGCGGAATCAGCAGCGGAATAATGACCGCGTTAAAAATCAAAGCGGACAAGATCGCCGACAGCGGCGAATGGAGCCGCATAATATTCAGGGATTCCATCTCCGGAATCGCCATCATAAACATAGCCGGAATAATAGCAAAATATTTGGCAATGTCATTAGCGATGCTGAAGGTCGTCAAGGCCCCGCGCGTCATCAGCAGCTGCTTGCCGATGGAGACCACTTCGATGATCTTGGAAGGATCGGAATCCAGATCGACCATGTTGGCCGCTTCCTTCGCAGCGACGGTGCCGCTGTTCATCGCAATCCCGACGTCCGCCTGAGCCAGCGCCGGCGCATCGTTGGTTCCGTCGCCGGTCATGGCAACCAGCTTCCCTTCCGCCTGCTCTTTGCGGATCACGGCGATTTTGTCCTCCGGTTTGCTTTCGGCGATAAAGGCGTCGACTCCGGCTTCCGCCGCAATCGTCGCCGCCGTCAGCGGGTTATCGCCCGTACACATGATCGTTTTGATGCCCATTTTTCTCATCTGGTCAAAACGTTCGCGCATTCCCGGTTTGACCGTATCTTTCAGATAAATGAGGCCCAATATATGTTGATCGACGGCAACGGCTAACGGCGTGCCGCCTGCCGAAGCGATCGCATCGGATTTCTCCTGCAAATCGCGCGGAATCTGTCCCCCCTGCTCGGCAGCCCACTTTTTGACGGCATCCACGGCGCCTTTGCGGACCTTGCGTCCATCCGTCAAATCCACGCCGCTCATGCGGGTTTCCGCTTTAAATTCTATAAAAGCCGCCCCATCGGCCAATTGCGGCTGATAAGAGAGGTTCAGCTTGTTCAGCAGTTCCAAGACGGATCGTCCTTCCGGGGTTTCGTCTTTCACGGAGCTGAGCGCCGCTATTTCCGCAACCTCGGCCACGCTGCGCTGCCCTGCCGGGACAAACTCGCTGGCCATCCGGTTCCCGTAGGTGATCGTCCCTGTTTTATCCAAAATAATCGTGTTAATATCCCCCGAGGCTTCTACGGCTTTACCGGACATCGCCAGCACATTAAACTGGGTGACCCGGTCCATGCCGGCAATGCCGATAGCGGACAGCAGCCCGCCGATGGTGGTCGGAATCAGGCAGACCAGCAAAGCGATCAGCACCGGAATTTCCAGCTGAATGCCCAGATAATTGGACATAAACGGCAGGGTGGCTACAACGATCAGAAAAATCAGCGTCATGCTGACCAGCACGGTATTCAGCGCAATTTCATTCGGCGTTTTTTGCCGTTTCGCCCCTTCGACCAGGGAGATCATCCGGTCCAGGAAGGATTCGCCAGGGTCGCTGGAGATGCGGACTTTGATTCTGTCGCTGATCACCTTCGTGCCGCCGGTTACGGAGCTGAAGTCGCCGCCCGCTTCTTTAATGACCGGCGCCGATTCCCCGGTGATGGCCGATTCGTCAACCGAAGCCAATCCCTCGATCACCTCGCCGTCTCCCGGAATCATTTCCCCTTGGGAAACAACAACGACGTCCCCCTTGCGCAGCTCCGTGGAGGGTACCAGCTTGATGCCGCTGCCGTTCACTTTGTTCGCCATAATTTCTTTTTTGGTTTTCTTCAATGAATCGGCCTGCGCTTTCCCCCGGCCTTCGGCCAAAGCTTCCGCAAAGTTGGCGAACAGCACCGTAAACAGCAGGATCAAAGCTACGGCCAGATTAAATCCGGATGAAACCGATCCGTAAAAAGCATCCGGCACAAAAACCAGAAACAATGTGATCATAAACCCGATTTCAACCACAAACATGACGGGATTCCGGACCATGATCCGGGGATCCAGCTTGATGACGGATTGTTTTACTGCCTGCCGGACGATTTCGCCGGACAATGCCTTTTTTGTTGTACTCATTTCTCGACTCCTCCAATATGCGCTAAGGTTTCAAGGTCAAAAATTCAGCAATCGGTCCAAGCGCAAGCGCCGGGAAAAAGGTCAATGCGCCAACAATAACAGCAGCGCCGACAAAGACGGTTCCAAACAGCGCGTTATCGGTGCGGAAGGTTCCCGAAGATTCAGGCACGGTTTTCTTGACGGCCAGCGATCCGGCGACGGCCAGCATGGCGATGATGGAAAAATACCGTCCGAAGAAAATCACCAGTCCGGTTGATAGGTTCCAATACGGCGTTGCGTCTCCCAGGCCTTCGAACCCGGAACCGTTGTTGGCGGCCGAAGAGGTGTACTCATACAAAGCTTGGCTGAGTCCATGGAAACCCGGGTTGGACAGCGTATCGGCATGCGCAAACAAAGCGATCGCGGTCGGCACCAGAACCAGCAGCGGGCTTATGATCAAGTTGACGGCGATGAGCTTCATCTCTTTGCCTTCGATTTTTCTGCCCAGGAATTCCGGTGTTCGTCCGACCATCAGCCCGGACAGGAAAACCGCAATCATCGCGTACATCAAAACGTTTATAAATCCGGCTCCGACGCCTCCGAACACAGTGTTCAGCATCATATTCGCAAAAGCAACCAATCCGCCTATAGGCGTCAAAGAGTCGTGCATCGTATTTACGGCGCCTGTCTCTGATGCGGTCGTCACGACAGCGTAAAGCGTCGATTGCGCCATACCGAAGCGGGCTTCCTTCCCTTCCATGGAACCCTGGTCATGCTGAATGCCCGACGCATTCAGGACCGGGTTGCCAGCGCTTTCGCTGGCCAGGGCTACGCCGAGCAGCACGATAAACATCATCGCCATGGAGACAAACAACACGCGCCCTTGTTTGGCATTGCCCACCATCTTTCCATACGTAAACGGAAGCGCCGTACCCGGCAGCAGCATAAGCAAAATTTGCAGCAAATTGCTGATGCCGTTCGGGTTCTCAAACGGATGTGCGGAGTTGACTCCAAAGAATCCCCCGCCATTGTTCCCGAACTCCTTTATCGACAGGAAGGAAGCGACAGGCCCGCGGGCAATTTCCTGTTTGGCCCCTTCCAGTGTTGTAGCTACCGCGGCCGGATCCAGCGTTTGCGGAACGCCCAGCGCTACGAACACAACAGCCGCCACCAGGGCTACCGGCAAAAAGATGCGGGTAATGCCCCGGATAAAGTCCACAAAAAAGTTGCCCAGCGGCTTGCCGGAAATGCCCCGGATAAACGCAATCGCCGCCGCCAATGCGGACGCCGGAGCGGCAAACATCATGAAGACGATGGCCACCATTTGCGACAGATAGGAAAGTCCCGTCTCCCCGCTGTAATGCTGAAGGTTGGTATTCGTCATAAAGCTGATCGCCGTATTAAAAGCCAGCGTAGGCTCCATGGAGGCCGCATGGCTCGGATTCAGCGGCAGGCTGCCCTGAAACCGGAAGATCAAGTAAACGATCAGGATCATCACGCAGTTGCTGAGCAGTAAGGACAGCGCGTATGGCTTCCAGCTCTGATTGTCCTTGCGTATGCCGCTGATACCATAAATAGGTTTCTCCAGCCAGCCAAAACCGCGGTCCAGACCGGTTGGTTCATATTGAAAAGCTTTCGCTATATACAAACCCGCCGGACGGGCGAGCAAAAGCGATATTAGTAATGTGATTGCAATGGCAATCCCGTTTTGGGCAGTCACAGTGAACCCCTCCTGAAATCATGGCTAAAATTTTTCCGGATGAATAAGCGCATAAGTTAAATAAAGAAACAGCGTGGCTGTCAAAGCCAGCAGTACCCAGATCATCGTGGTTCACTTCCTTCATCGACCACGGCCGAAGCCCAGGCCGTGAAGCCGATTAGCGAGAGAGCAATCAACAGCAGGAGCACGATCATATACAGGTCCATCATGGGTTTGGTCCTCCTTTTGAATTTTTAAAAAATGGGCCTTCCGCAAGGGTTTCCTCACTGGCTTAAGGGTATCATCTCCGCCATTAGCATAGGATTAGGACTCCGTCCAAGCGATAAAGATCACATTAAGATCCCGTGGCAGAACGACAAAAAAACCATGTTTCCTGTCGGAAACATGGTTGGCGCAAACTTCCTGTTATTCCTCCGAAATCTGCAGCATCCGGTAGCCAACCCCGATATGGGTCTGGATAAACTTTTGCTGGGAGGCTGTTTTTTCGATCTTTTTGCGAAGAGTAGCCATAAATACGCGTAAGGCAGGGATATCGTACGAATGGCTGCCCCAAATCTCGTTGATGATATAGTTGTACGTCAACACTTTGCCGGAATTTTTGGCCAGCAGACAAAGAAGCTTATATTCGCTTGGCGTCAGATGGACCTCTTCCCCCGACAACCAGACACAGCCCGCGCCGTAGTCGATCTTCAGGTCTCCGTTGGTGTAAATGGACGAGTCGCCGAGCAGCCTGGCACTGTCGTTCCGGATTCTTCGCAGGCTCACTCTTAGCCGCGCCAGCAACTCCTCCACGCTGAACGGCTTGGTCAAATAATCATCGGCCCCGGCATCGAGCGCTTCAATTTTGTCCCGGTCTTCACTCCGGGCGCTGACCACAATAATCGGCAAATTGGACCAGGAGCGCACCTTGCGGATAATTTCTATTCCATCTATGTCCGGCAGCCCAAGATCCAGAATCATCAAATCCGGGGTTTTGGACAACGTCTCCATGATGGAAACCTCGCCCGTATGAGCCGTCAAATATTTATAGCCCTGAGTTTCAAGCGTAGTCGTGATCAACTTCCGGATAGGCTTGTCATCTTCCACGACCAGGATAACCGGCTTGTTATTCATGGATGTTCACCTCTTCCGCACGCAAAGTGAAATAAAAAACGCTTCCCCGAGGGGAATGATCCCTGACCCCTATAGTCCCGCCATGAGCCTGGATAATGGTTTGACACAGAGCAAGACCAAGCCCAAGGCCACGCCTGCCGTCAGCCGAAACGTTGTTTCCCGTATAAAACATTTCAAACAGCCGTTCCTTAACGTCGTCCGGAATGCCCGGCCCATCGTCCGATACTTCCACAAGGATCGACTCCCCGCTTTTCCGAGCGGAGATTAGAATGACCGATCCCTCCTGCGTATATTTGATGGCATTGTCCACCAGGTTGATCAGCACCTGAACCACAAGCCGCGAATCCATCCTCGCCATTAACAGTTCGTCTTCGATTTCAGTCCGGAGGATATGCTTCTCACTGTTCCGGTTGACATGCCGCAGCGCTTCCATAATGACCTCGTCTATCAGCTCCGCCTGCAGGTTCAGCCTCATTGTGCCGTTATCAATCCGACTGATGGACAGCAGGTTCTCCACCAGATTGATCAGCCAGATCGAATCGTCATAAATATCGGCATACAGCCCGATCCGCTGCTCTTCGTCCAAAACCCGCGAATTGTTGAGCAGAATCCCCGCGTTCCCGGATATGCTGGTCAGCGGTGTGCGCAGATCATGCGAAATGGAGCGCAGGAGATTGGCCCGCAGCTGCTCTTGACGGACCTGCATGGTGATTTCTTTCTGCTGCTCATTCAGCTTTTCTTTTTCCAGGGCAAGCGCGCATTCACCCAACATGGCGATCACCAAACTTTGCTCGAAAGAGCCAAGCACCTCTCCTTCATCCATGACAATAGCAGAAACCGCCAGCACCTCTTCTCCGCCCCGCACCGCATGGTAGAGGCACCTGGCTCCAAAGAAGGTGTCTGTTGTTGCGCCTGCTCTTTTATTGTTGGCAAATACCCAGTTCGCCACAGCTTGTTCGCTTTCGTCCGTATACCGCGAAGGGTCAACCGTCTCTTCTCTATTTGGAAAAACAATAGGGCTCGCCAGCTTGTTCCGCTCCACCGGATAAAAAACAACCGCCCGGTCCAGCAGTTTAACAAGCTGCCGCGCAGTTCCCTCAATGATCGCTGGCGCATCACCGGCCTGCTGCAGTTTGCGGCTAGTCTCCAGCAGGATTTCGGTCCGGTAAGCTTTCTGAGCAGCCTGCCTCGCCTGCTCCCGGACTCGCATCGTTAATGTGCTTGCCAGAAGAGAGGCCGTCAGCATCACCACAAAGGTGACCAGATTGCCGGAGTCATAGGTTTTAAGAGAATAATAAGGGGTCGTAAAAAAATAATTGAACACCAGAACACTTAAAAGGGACAAAATCGCACTATAAAATCTTCCTTTAGTAATCGTAGCATTCAAGAGAACGCCGAGCAGATAAAGGGTAATAATGTTGGCTTCCCTGAAGCCCAGTTCCTTGAACCAAACGCCAAACAGCGTACAGACCAACAGGATGACCAAACTTTTAAGCGAATCTTTGGGCGTTGGCAAAGGGGCAGTGGCCGGAAATCGAAACTTTTTGCCGCCTTCATTATCGACATATGGAATAATATAGGTTTCGCTATTCGGAATTAACGGAATCAGCCTGTCGACTATGGAAGTGTTATAGAAAGCTTTCTTTATGACAGGGGAGCGTCCTATGACGACTTTAGTGACCCGGCTCATTTTCACATATTCGGCAATCTGGACGGATATGTCGTCGCCGTACACCGTGGCGATCTGGGCGCCAAGCTGCTCTGCTAGTTTCAGGTTTTCCCTGAGCTGCATTTTTGTCGCCTGATCCGAATTCCGGGCGTCTCCCGTCTCCCGTTCGGGAGCTTCCACATACAGGGCTGTAAACTGGCCGTGGAACACTTCCGCCATTCTCGCAGCCGTCCGTATGACCTTCTGGTTGGACGGCGCGGGCGAAAGACAAACCAGGATATGGTCCTTGTACGGATTGTCCTCTTTTTTCGCCTGTTCATTGATGAGCATAGCTATGCGCCTTAGCTGCTGCGCCGCTGTTTTAAGCGCGATTTCCCTAAGAGGTCTTAACTTCTCAGGCACATAAAGGCCGGAAATATCCTGCCCGTCCTGCACCAGCTCATCCGGACGCATTCGTCCCTTCCGGTAACGGTCAGCCAGCTCATCGGGGTCGGCGTCCACCAGCTCCACCAGATCGGCACGTTCAAACACGCTGTCCGGTATACGCTCCTGGACCGATATGCCGGTAATAGAAGCGGCAATATCCGTCAAGCTTTCGATCTGTTGAATATCCAGCGTCGTATAAACATGGATGCCGGCCCGAAGCAGCTCTTCCACATCCTGATATCTTCTTTTATGCCGGCAGCCCTCGGCGTTTACGTGAGCCAGCTGTTCGAGCAGGATCATATCCGGGTTCCGGCGCAGCGCTGCGTCCAGATCGAATTCGTAATGTCCTTCTGCTTCTTCTTCCGGTGTGGGCATCCAGATCGGTTCAATCTTGTCGAACCCTGAGGAGGAAGCCATTGGATGGCCGCCGGCCAGACCAAGCACAACATCCATCCCGTCTCTGGCATCCCTCTGGGCATTGCCGAGCATGGCAGCAGTCTTGGCCGGACCTGGGGTATACCCCAGAAATATTTTCAGCTTCCCTCGTCTTCTCCCCGCCTGATCAGGTGAATAAGAAGCAGAATTGGAATCCCTAGGCATAAACACAGCCCACTTTCTTAAAGAGGTAATGTGAAGATGGCGTTTCAGGCTATGATTGCGCTACGCTCGTTTCCAGAAAAGACCTGACCACCCGGTTAAAGAGATCAGGCTGACACAAATTGCTTGGCGGCAAAGAATCCGATATAACGCCAAACTGGGCATTATGAATCCGGGCCGCGAGCGCCTCCATCTTATGAAGCTCGTATTCGGCCGAATCAGCAGCCAAACAAAGCACAGGTTTGCTGAACAGCTCCATAGAGATCGGAAGATGGGCCAAAGCCATCGCTATTCTTTGTTTATATAATTCCCCGGGCCTTTTATCAAGCATACTTCTGCGAATCACCTGATAAGCAGCCCTCCATCTCTGGTAGGACAAACGTACGGCGGGAAGAATCCATTCGCTTGGGGCATAATAAGTGACCCAACTGCAGTAGGCTGCAGCCAGTTGTATTTTTCTAAGCGCCTCGGAGGTTTCGGCTTCCGGTGTGGTGCTGTCCACGATGACCAGGGCTTTGACCCTGTTCGGGTAAAGGCCTGCCAAATGCTGAACCAGAATGCCTCCGTAATCAACTCCAACAAACACGGCCTCTCCAATTTGCAGTTCATTAAGAAGGATGATCAAATCCGTACACTGCGTATCCAGAATTTCTTCTTTGGATTGTGACAGCTTGCCTGATTTCCCATTGCCGCGCAGGTCACAAGCAATCACACGGTAATCCTTGGAGAAATATTCCATTTGTTCTTGAAACATCGCATGGGTTAGTCCATGGCCATGAACAAATACGATCGGTACTCCGCTGCCTTTCATTTCATAATAAAGTTTGGTTCCATTCAGATTGGCAAATGGCATCCTTATCACCTCAATTTTCAAACCTTCAGTAACCGGCACCCTAATTCATCAAGCCAGTATAACACCAAGGAAATTAAGGTCGTATTCAGCTTCCGCCAAAGACATTAAGATTGTATTAAGATTATTGGAAATCAAAAAAAATAGCCTCCGATGACTTAACATCACCAGAGGCCATTTTACTGTTTAAACCGCCTTGTTCAAATTTTCGCGTCTGTCTTTGATAATCACATGGTCGCTGTAGAGCATCGAGTCGCTGCTGAGACGGAAGCTCGGGAAGGTTGGATGCCCTTTAAGCCGCAGGGTCTGTTCGAAATAAATTTCCTGCTGGGCATCCACAAGGAAAGAGAAAGCTTCCGAGTCGAGCGGTTTGTCGGTGGCTCCTGCTTCGCTCAAAAGCAAAATATTGAAGATTCCGCCGGTTGCGCAGCCTTCATTCTCCGTAATCAGTTTAAAATATCCCGGTTGTCCGTTCAGGGCTTTCTCCAATCTCTCTTTGGCCATCGAATCAAATTCCACTCTCATCGTTATCTTCTCCTTTGATTATCATATTTGATCAGGATCAAGGCTTATTCTAGTTCGTCACATTATATTGCTTACAATTTAGTTTTACACCATATTATAGACATTGTCAATACATCATTAGCTTATGCTCGAAAAAAGAAACAGCTCTGCCCAATTCATCGGGCAAAGCTGCACATAAACAAAAGAATCATCCCATAGCCGCGCGGTCATCCTGAAGACTTACCGGCTCCTTAGAAACAAGCTCTTTAGGGGTTAAAGGAATTTCAATGGTGAAGCAGGTCAGCTCGTCCGTGCTCTCAAGCAGCACACGTCCGTTGTAGGAAGCCGCAATTTGCTTGACAATAGCCAGCCCCAGCCCGCTGTTGCTTTTCTTCGGTTTGGTCGAGAAGCCATGCTCGAAGATTTGCTCGCGGATTTCCTCCGGGATCGCCTCTCCATTGTTCAGCACCTGCATGATCAGCGTTTTCCGCTCCACGTAAGCCAGCATGGTTACGCGGCGTTTGCTCTCCTCCAAATCCTGAACGGCGTAGAAGGCGTTGTCGATCAAATTTCCTGCGACCCGCACCAGGTTCGTTATTTTCACGATGTCGAGATGGAGCTGGGCAAAATGAGTGAAGCGGTATTCGAAATGAATTTTTCGTTCCAAAGCCTGCGCCAGCTTGGCTTGAATCAGGCCGTTAAAGGCCGGAATCGGGATGTCGATAATCTCATTTAAAGATTTGTCGATATGGGACAAGTTTTGCAAATACCGCTCCAGCTCATTGTATTTCTTGATCTTGGCCAAACCCGACATCGCAAAGATATGATTAATAAAATCATGCCGGTATTCCTTGACGGTTCTGAACAAACTTTCAATATTCTGCAGGTACATCTGCTGCACATCGTCCACGAGCTCTGTCTGCTTGCGAATGTAGCGGACGACAGCAACCAGCATAAGCGCACCGATCAGCACAAAGATCAAACCAACGATGGAAATGCGGATTTCCTTGTGGATCAAATCCGAAGTCATTTTGTCCATATCCGAAGTCACAATAATGAGCATCCGGTCAAAACCTTTATTGACATTGTCTTCAAGCGTAATCGGAGAGTACGTGCGCAGCACCATGCGCCCGTTAATCTCCATGACTTCATGGACCTTCTTCATTTGGTCAAAAGCCTGCTGCGCCAACTTCTGATCCTGTGGCGAGGTGTAAGTATAATCCCCGTACAGAACCATACGTTCCGAATGCCATTCCGGATTGGCAGGATTCGGGGCTTTCCATTCCCCCTGCAAGATTTTATCGTTCAGGATGCCAACCTCCAGCACCAGCGGGTTGTTTCTCTCCTGGTCGGCAATGTTAAATTCAACGCCCGCCTGATCATGAAACCGATTTATTATATCTTCGGAAATATAAGGATCGATCAGATAATCGGTTGTTCCGTCATTATAATACCCCCATTTGCTGATCCGGGTCGGATCCGAAGTGGAGGTATCGTAAGGGCCGGCCCAAAAATGCGGCAGATTCTCGCCAAAGTTCTCAATCGGCGTCGCATCGTGTTTATCCATCAATTCGGAGAAGACGGTGTTCCATTTACCGCTGCCCCACTTCTCCGTCGTCAACCCGATTTCTTTGGGATCCGTGGATTTGACTCCGACAAAATTGTTCTGGTCCTTCAAATATTTAAACAAGGTCAGGCCTTCGATCCCCAATTTATTTTTAACTTCAATCAGCTGTTCGTTGGTGACGTCCTCCAGTTTATGCGGCAGCATGCCCTGAGCGCTTATGGAAGCCATGCGGAGCTTGTCCGCCAGAACCTCCTCGAACAGCATTTCCCCTTTTTGCGTGATTTCCAGAGAAGATTTAATATGGGAAGTCATGATTTCTATATTTTGCTTCTGGCCGTCCAGCAGCGTATTTCTCATGGTGTAATAATAGATACCGTTCAGCAGAAGCAGCAGCACCGCCGTGGCCAAAATATACGTGATCATTAACTTTCTAAACCTTAAATTCATTAAGACGATTCTCCTCTGGTGTTTACCTATAAAATGCTTGTATCTCCATCATACAAAATCTCTGTCATAATGACACGGTAATTTTATAGAATTGGTTATTTTTTCGAAGAACCAAAAGAAAAATAACTACTAAATTTAGGATAAATAAACAGATAGACCTTTTGAAAGAAAACCGGCCTTCCTCAGAAGACCGGTTTTCTTTTCAAATATAGGTTTATTCGTTCCTGAAGTCCAGGCTCCCAGACAGTAAAATTTCCCGTCTGGGCTTGGGAGAAGGGTTCTCGGATACAGCAGATTGGTGTTGGCATGGGGCCGTACCAGCTGCGGGATACTCCCCGGGCCGGCTTCCCCGTTAATTCGCACGATGCCGCTTGTTCCGCCAGTCCCGCTCTTCGCTGTAGTAGGGCTTCAGCGGTTCGATAATCAGCAGCAGCGCCTGCTGTAGATTCTGTTTGGTCTGCGGCGGATTGTCCGCTACGGCTGGTTTGACGGTCCCATGCATCTTAGCATCCTCCCAGTGGTTTGACTCGCCTGTGTCCCTCAGACTGATTCATAGCCAATAAACTATTCCCAATAAATCGTAAGGCCGCCCTTCAGCCTGGCCAGGCCTTCCACAAAGAAATAGTCGCCGTAAATCAGCGGCACATCAACGTTTTTGCCCTGCGGATAATGGCTTGTTCCCCGAAGGATCAAACCCTCTTCGTCTGGATTGTCCCACGCCCCGTAACGCGTGTACAGGGATTCCAGAATCCGCTCCCCGGCAAGGCGGTAGCCCGCTTGTTCCGCTGCAGGCACCTCTTCGGCCAGCAGAAGCAGACCGCAGGCCGCACAGGCGCCAGCTGAAGAATCCCGCAGGTGTTTGGTGTCCTCTGGCGCCCGGAAGTCCCAATGCGGTACGTGGTCCTCCGGCAGCTGGGACAGGAAGAAATGGGCTACCCGCTTGGCGCCGTCCAGATATTCCTGACGGCCGGTATGGTGATAGGCTAGTGCCAGCCCGTACAGCGCCCATGCCGTGCCCCTCGACCAGGCGGATTCAGGGGCATATCCCTGTCCGCCAATATATTCGGCCACTTCGCCAGTTTCCGGGTCGAAGCGGACAATATGCCGGACCGAGCCATCCGGGCGGATAAAATGCTCCAGCACCGTGTGCAGATGGGCATCCGCCACATGGCGGTAACGCACGTCTCCGCTTTCCCGCGATGCCCAGTACAGCAGCTGCACGTTCATCGCGCAATCGATAATGGCCACCCCGGCATTGTCGGAACGATAATTCCAGTCGTTCCAGGCCCGGATAAAGCCTCCCTGGACGTTAAACCGTCCGGCCAAATAATTGGCCGCTTTAAGCGCCCGTCTGCGCGAAACCTCCGCTTCGTTCAGCTTATAGTTGGCCAGACTGGTCAAAATCCACATAAAACCGAGGTCGTGGTCCAGCCGGTCGAAGCCGTCCAGCACCTCATCCAGCCGCTCCTCGCACGCTTCGGCAATTTGCCGGAACTCCTTCCTGCCGCTTTCTTCATGAAGCAGCCATAACAACCCCGGCCAAAATCCAGCCGTCCACCAGGCCGGCTCCTCCAGCTGGTATTCGCCATTTTGACTAGCATGCGGGAAATTCGCCCCGATCCGTTTGCTCGTGCGCAGCACTTTGTCCACCGAACGGTTCCAGGCTTCTTCTACCCAACCCAATCGTTCGTTTTGTTTTGGTTGAATTGTCGTTTCATTCATACCGGTTACACCGCCTTGTTGGAATTAAGATTTGAGGGAGTATCGGGCGAATCCTCCTCCCCGGAAAGCCGCTCCCTTCGAATTGAAATTGACATTTGAATCGTGATGCCTTCCGCCGGCCTGCTTTCGATATTCATGCGGAACAGCTCGCCAAACCGGATGCGGAGACGTTCGGCTACGTTTAGCAGACCAATGCCCGATTGCCGTTCCCGCCCAGGGCGGGACTTTCCCTGATTGTATTCATCCGCGGAATAATTCGTAAATACGGTTCCATTCGTTAAAATCACGCTGATGTAGCTTCGCTCGCCCACCATCGTCAGGCTGTCCAGCTGCTGCAGAATCCGGCTTGTCGCGGTAAATTTCAAATAAGGATCGGGTTCGCCGCCCGTATGGGTTGCAAACTGCTTGAAATAGTGATCGAACCGCTCACCAGCTTCATTTCACTGGCCGAATTGGCAATTGCCTGCTCTTTCACGGCATTTTCGGTCAGCGCGTTATAAATAAACCAAAATGGATACCACGGGAATTCGATGACCGTCCCATCAGCTTGGGAATTGGACCTTAAACGAAGTGATCATCATCCAGACAATCGGCAGCAGCACCAGTACCGTCACGCCGAGCAGCATCGGACTGACAAACAGCCAGCCCCATAATTCTTCGCTGTGATGCAAGCGTTTTGGGGATGGCGGCAGGGCGGCCCGGGCGGCAGCCGCAAATCCCCCCTCCAAATGTTTATTTATGTTTATTTTAGTTCATTATATTGATTTATGCACGAAAAAGTTTTAAGTTGTACTCATATGAACTTTAATTTGCGTTTGAAAAGGAGATTATACGTATGGAAATTCGTTATGCTTCCCACCCCAACGAAGTCAAACAGTTTGAAACGGAACGTCTGCGCCGTGAATTTGTCATTGAATCTTTGTTTGTTCCCGATAAGCTGACTTTGGTTTATTCCCATGTGGACCGTTTCATTGTAGGCGGGGTTGTCCCCGTGCAGAAAGAAGTCGCTCTGGAAGCCGACCCGAAGGAAATTGGAGCGGATACCTTTCTGGAGCGCCGTGAAGTCGGCATCATCAACTTAGGCGGACAAGGCAGAATCAGCGTGGACGGCACCGATTATGTGCTTGAGTCCAAAGACTGCCTGTATATTGGCCTTGGTGCCAAGCAAATATCCTTCGCCAGCCTGAATGCCTCGTCTCCGGCCAAATTTTATTTGAATTCCACTCCGGCCCATAAGCCTTATCCTACTGCCAAGACGGGTCAGGCAGACGCTTTTAATGTCCATCTGGGCGCGATCGACAATTCCAACGAACGGACTATCTACCGTTACATCCATGAGAAAGGCATCCAAAGCTGCCAGCTTGTTATGGGCTTAACTCAACTTGAGAAAGGCAATATGTGGAACACGATGCCGGCCCATACTCATAACCGCCGCTCCGAAGTCTATCTATATTTCAATCTTCCGGAAGACGGCGTAGTCTTCCACCTAATGGGTGAACCCCGGGAAACCCGGCATGTCGTCGTGCGCAACGAACAGGCGGTTATTTCCCCAAGCTGGTCGATCCACAGCGGTGTAGGAACCAGCAATTATATTTTTATCTGGGGGATGGCTGGCGAAAATCAAGTGTTTGAAGATATGGACGGAGTGGACATGAACGAGCTAAAATAACAGGAAATACACGTATAGAGAAGAGTTGGAACCTAAATGAACCCTTTGCGCCGATATGAAAAAATTATGGAGCTTCTGCTCACCGAGCAGGAAGTGACAGTCACTCGTCTAAGCGACCTGCTGCAGGTGACCGGCAAAACGATCCGGGAGGATTTAAGCAAGCTGGAGGAGCAGGGGCTTCTGCATCGTGTCCATGGCGGGGCGGTGCTCGCCAACAACGACCAGTTCGGGATTCTTCCGGTGAAGGAACCGCTTGTGAAGCATGCCGGCGAGAAGAGCAAAATCGCAGACAAAGCGCTTCAGATGATTCAGTCCGGCGATGTGATCGCCTTGGACGGGGGCAGCACGACGCTCGAAATTGCACGGCGCCTGGACGATCTTCCCGTTACGATCATCACTAATGATGTCCACATTATCAGCGAGCTTGCCGCCAAAGAGAATGTTCGGCTTGTCGTGCCCGGCGGATACCGGGTTCGCAATATGCTGGCAGGACCTGAGGCGGTGGCTTATATTAGAAAGCTGAATATTCAGAAGGCCTTTATCTCCTCGACGGCCGTGCATACGGAATACGGGTTGTCCGTCTTCACCGGGGAGCTGATCGATTTCAAACGGGCTTTGATCGAAACGGCACGGGAATGCTACGCCGTCGTGGATCACTTTAAATTCGGGCAAAGCGCCTTAAGAACCTTCGCCCGGTTGAACGAGATCACCGCATTGATCACCGATCCCGGACTGTCTGCCGAGACCGCGGAAGCCTTTCATCATGCCGGGGTTCGGATCGAACAGGCCGAAAGCTGACTGGCTCATCCCTTCTGACAAGTCTAATGATTAGGAGCTTATAACTATGAATCTATTTGATCTTAGCGGTAAAACAGCTTTGGTTACCGGTGCCTCCGGCGGGCTCGGACAGGGCATTGCCCAAGGTCTGGCCGAAGCCGGAGCAGACATCGTTGCCGTCTCCCAGTCCAGCTGTGAGACGACCTTAGAGGGAATTCGGAAAGCCGGCAGACAAGGAATCGGCATTTCCGCCGACCTCAGCCAGGCTGATCTGCTGGAGAACGTATTTACCCAAGCCATGGAATTCAACGGGCGGATTGACATTCTGGTGAACAACGCCGGCATCATCCGCCGGACTCCCGCTGCCGAGCACAGCCGGGAAGACTGGCAAGAGGTGCTCGATTTGAATCTGACGACCGTATTCCTGCTGTGCCAGCTGGCCGGTAAACATATGATAGCCAAGGGAGCCGGCAAAATCATTAATATCGCTTCCATGCTGTCCTTTCAGGGCGGCATTAATGTCCCCGGCTATACAGCCAGCAAACACGGTGTAGCTGGATTAACCAAAGCTTTCGCCAATGAATGGGCCGGCAAAGGTATCCAGGTGAATGCCATCGCTCCGGGATATATGGTGACTAACAATACTTCGCCCATCCTGCAGGATGAAGCCCGAACCCGTTCGATTACCGAACGAATCCCCGCCGGTCGCTGGGGCACTCCGAACGATTTGAAAGGCCCAGCCGTATTCCTCGCTTCTTCCGCTTCCGATTACCTAAACGGTCATGTACTGTGCGTGGATGGCGGCTGGATGGCCAGATAAAAGGAAGGTTTAGTTAAAAATCCCCCTCCTTGCGGTTTCGCCGCAAAGAGGGGGATTAATGTCAGTTGGACAGCTTGAAGCGGCTCATCATGTCCTCCAGCCGATCTGCCACCGCCTTAAGTTCTACTGCGGATCCGCCCACATCTTCCATACTGGCAAGCTGCTGCTGAGTAGCCGCCGATATTTCCCGCGTGGATGCACTGGCTTGCTCGGCAATCGCCGAAATTTGCTGAATGGCCGATACAAGTTCGTTTTTGTCTCCGTTCACGACGCTGATCCCTTCCACGATAACCTGAATCTCTCCAATGATGGCTCCCACCGCCTGCGCAATTACCTGGAAAGCGCCGCCCGTATCCGCCGAAACAGCGGCTGTCCGGCTGATCGCCCGGGAGCCTTCCTCCATAAAGAACTGAGTACGGGCAACAGCCTCGTTGACTTCGTTCACAATCCCTTCAATCCGGCCGATCGAATTGGCCGTTTGTTCGGACAGCTTGCGAATCTCCCCGGCTACCACGGCAAAACCTCTGCCCTGCTCTCCGGCTCTCGCGCTTTCGATCATTGCGTTTAATGCCAGCAGCCGGGTTTGTTCGGCAATCTCTTTAATCACCGAAGCGATTTCTGTAATATTAGCCGACTTGCCGCCAAGCTCAAGAACCTGTGCTTCGATGCGGGAGTTGATTTCCGTATTGTCGTCAATGGCTTCCTTCAGTTCACGAATGCTGACCAAACCGGTCTGGTGGGCGCCTTTTGTCTCTTCGATCCGCTCCTTCATTTCGTCGGCTTTGCCGGACAACAGCCGGATTTCATCCGCCAGCCTGTTCAGCCGCTCCAAACCTTCTCCAGAATGCCGGGCCAGTTCACCGGCGCCTTCAGCAAGCTCTGTCGCAGAACCGGATATCCCTTCCGCCGCGCAGGAGGTTTCCTTAATAACTGTAGTCAGCTTCCGGGAGCTGTCCGCCACCTGGTGGGTATGATGCTGAATATTGCTGACCAGCGAGCTGAGGGTGCTGCGCATCCGGGACAACGCCGCCGACATGCTGCCGATCTCGTCCCGGCCGCTGTATTGGAATTCAAAAGAGAAATCGCCTTCTGCAAAATGAGCGATTTCTCCGGACATTTTGGACAAAGGACGAACCAGCCGTTTCGCCAGCAGGACGCCTACCAATAAACAGCCGATCATGACCAGCAGCGCAATCAGCACCGTTTCCCAAGTGGTACGTCGCAGCTGGGAATTCATCTCTTTCAAAGACAATCCAATGTTCAGCGCCCCCGATAAATTATCGTTATAAATAAAATCGGTAGAAACGTTGTAAACACGCTCACCGTCCGGCATGGACAACATCCGTCCATTGGTCTTCCCTCCGTCCGCCGTCGTTGGCTGCCCCCCCTTACCACCAGCATTACCGCCGGCCGCCGTAGCCGCTGATTGGGCATCCACCTCGGATCCGGACTCATTCAGCTTAGAAGCATCTGAAACCAGCAGATTGGATTCCCGGTCGGAAAGCGATATATAAACCAAATTTCCATCGCTTTCCTCCTTGATGGTTCTAAAGATTTGCTGCAGTTCCGACAAATCCGTTACGTTCCGGGTGACGATTTCTCTCTTCATGTTCGTGATGAGCGTAGCGCCGTCATTCTCCATCTGGTTAGTGACCGACCTTTGAAGTTCATAATAGGATACTCCGGCGAAAGCGGCGGTGCACACAGCTACTACTACAGTAATTAAAGCTAATATTTTTCCGGTTAATGATCTGAACATGGGATAGCTCCGCCTTTACAATATTATGGCTGATTCAAATAACTTTCCTCTTAAACCATTTAGAGAAGTTTCCTTTTATCTATACTATGTATGTTACTAATCCTAACAAAATCTTCTAATTTTTCAGTGATAAATGTTACATACAACGCCAGATAAATGTGTTAAATAAGGTTCTCAAACATCAACGGAATGGAGTTGTCAAAAAAAGTGCAGTTTGAAAACACACTCATGAGAACCCCATGATTAAGCTGCCTGTGACAGCATTCTTTCGCGATAAATAGCTGGGGGCCATCCCCCTGGATTAGAGGTGTAAACCCTCTGTCTGTTGTAATAGACCATGATGTATCGGAAGATAATCGATTTCATATAGGCCATCGGGTATTGCTCGGTTTTGATCTTATATAGCTTTTCTTTCTTTAGCGTAGCAAAGAAGCTTTCCATTCTTGCGTTGTCATAGCAGCGCCCTGTGCCGCTCATGCTTTGAACGACATCTCGTTTAGCCAGACACGCTCGGAATGCGTGGCTCGTGAACTGGCTGCCTCGGTCGCTGTGATAAATCATTCCACGAGCATTTCTGGCCCTGCAGGCATTCTCAAAAGCTTGGATGCAGAGTTCCTTACGCATGTTGTCATCCATGGCCAGACCCACGATCTCCCCATTGAAACAGTCCAATACGGCGGACACATACAGCTTACCGTCTAAACAAGGCACTTCTGTGATATCCGATAGCCACTTCTGGTTGGGGGCTGAGGCGCTGAAGTCTCTCTGGATCAGGTTCTCGCTCTTTTGAGCTGCCGCATCCTCACGTGTAATGCCGTTTGGATGACGCCTCACTTTCTTCAGCAGACCGTGCTTCTTCATGATGCGATAGACGGTGCTGTAGCTGGTCACGATCTCTTTTTGCGCTAGAGCCAGCCTAATCCGCTGGGCACCGTAATTGCTGTTGTCTTCATATTCTTCGATGATTTCTTTGATTTTGACCAGAAGGCGTTCTTGCCGCTCTCGTTTGGGTGTGGGCTTCAAGCTGCGGTAATAGCCTGATTCGCTGACAGCAAGTACTTTGCACATCTCTTTGACGGTCCATCGATCCCGTCGTTCACGGATGTAACCATAGAGCTGGCATGCTTTTAGCGCTTCCGGTCTTTTGCGAAAAAACCAAGTGCGTCCTTGAGAATTTCATTCGCACGACGCAACTCGCTGTTTTCTCTTTCTAATTCGATTTCACGCGTAGTCTTATTGGCAGATGCATAAGCGCGACCACTTCCGATATGCGCTCCATCACCGTGCAGGGTTCTTCGTTTCCTCCAGTCCTGCAAGGTGTGGTAGGCTACGCCTAACTGCTCGGCCGCTTTCTTGGGCCCGATCTCATCGCTTAACCTTACCGCTTCTTCTTTGAATGCTTTGTCGTACCGATTCATTCTCGCTCATCCCCTCATTAGCTTTCATTTTATTTCATACGAGGGTGTTTTTCGACTGCATTTTTATCGTAGCACTCCAGAATGTAAAATTCAATTTAAAAAATTTAGGGGGCTTGAAACCCTTCCTTCGGCGTGTCAAAATAGAAAAGGGTTTTGCAGGTTTCTTATTTACTTAAAAATGTTATCGTTTTCAAAGTATTCCCGTGCCTCGGGAACATCTTTAGATAGCTTATTAAGGTCAGGTTCATGAATGTGCTGGCCCTGGACCCGCAAATCATCCAGAATAAACGTATAATATGGAGGGAGATAAACATGAAAACGATTAAACTAGGAACAAGCTCACTTGAAGTGCCTGTTGTAGCCGTTGGCTGCATGCGCATCAATTCCCTGGATAAAAACGGCGCCGAACGTTTCGTGCAATCCGCACTGGACCTAGGTGCCAACTTCTTCGATCACGCCGACATTTACGGTGCAGGTGAATGCGAAGAAATTTTTGCAGATGCTATACATATGAGCCCTTCGGTCCGCGAGAATATTATTCTGCAGTCCAAATGCGGCATCCGTCCCGGCATCAGCTTTGACTTCTCCAAAGAGCATATCCTGAATTCGGTAGACGGCATTCTGAAGAGACTGAAGACCGACTACCTCGACGTACTGCTGCTGCATCGTCCGGATGCTTTGGTAGAGCCGGAAGAAGTTGCTGAAGCGTTCGAACAATTGGAGAAAGCGGGCAAAGTCCGTCATTTCGGCGTATCGAACCAGAAGCCGATGCAGATCGAGCTGCTGAAGAAATTCGTGAAGCAGCCGATCGTGGCGAACCAGCTTCAGCTGAGCATCACCAATGCCAACATGATTTCCAACGGCGTTAACGTCAACATGGAAGTGGATTCCTCAATCGACCGCGACGGCAGTATCCTGGATTACTGCCGCCTGCATGACATTACCATTCAGCCTTGGTCTCCGTTCCAATACGGCTTCTTCGAAGGCGTGTTTCTGGGCAGCGACAAGTTCCCTGAGTTGAACAAGAAAATCGACGAAATCGCCGCTAAATACAGCGTGAGCAATACGACCATCGCAATTGCCTGGCTGCTCCGTCACCCTGCGCAAATGCAGCCGATCATCGGTACGATGAACATCGACCGTCTGGACGATTGTGTGAAAGCGGCAGACGTGGTATTAACTCGTGAAGAGTGGTATGAAATCTACACAGCGGCCGGCAATATCCTGCCATAAGTTATAGATTTACAGCCTAACAAACTGCAAGATCCGGTCCGCGTTGGCGGCAAGCTGTTCAGTTGCCGGATTTGAAGTCAAACAGCCCCGAGTCGATGGACCCGGGGCTGTTTTTCCTTTTATATAACGTGTTAATAAATTTCGATCTTATAGAGGGATGCATCACCAGCTGATGCAGCTCCTGTAGGCTTACGAGATCCACATAGATCCATTCCGCCTCTGCCCCCTAAAGACCAGTTGGCTCCCCACCTGGTCTGAGGATCTCCATCAGTGATCACATTCGGATCAGAATCAGCGTTGGAGCTGGAAGCCGTCACAGGGCGGTGAAGAGCCAAATTCGGGCTTTCATCCCCGCTTCCGCCTGAGCCATCTTCCCCGCCGGAGGTAACTGCCGTAAAGCTCAAGTCTAGGTACGGTCCGCATAATTGTCATAGGTATCTGCAGTTAAGGTAGGCGGGGCAAGGGGATCCGCTGTTCCCGAGCCGGGATTGTCACCATCTTCTCCGGTTTCACCCGAATCCCCCGCAGGAGTGCCGTACACTTCCATTCCCCATAAAGAATAACCGTATTTCGTGCCTCTAGCTGTGCCTAATATACGTACATAGCGGGCTTCAGCCGGTTCCTCAAAAATCAGGTCCTGACCGCCATTCCCTGCATTTTCCGTATACCAATCAGTCCAGTCGTCGTCCCCCGGCTGCTCGGCTTGGGAGACCTGCACTTGATAAGTTTTACCGTAGGCGCCTTCCCAGTTCAAAAGCACGGAGTCAATTTGGTAAAAAACCGCCAAGATCTACCGAAAGGCCACTGCGGGTCTTTAGACTCGGATTCCCAGCGAGTGTTTGGATTGCCGTCTACTGCTTTGGCCGCAGCCTGAACGGACGAGAATGCGGATGCCGTTTGGCCCAGCGCCACGTTAGGCGATGCTGACAGGATCAGCTGGGAAACCTCATTCCCTGCGTATCCATCAGCCAAAACGGAAACCGTATAGCTGCCTGGGGGCAGGAACAGCAAAGGATCCGGCCTGATGCTGCCCTGACCTATGGCCACCTTCTCCATAGCCGCCGCGTTTCCATTGATTCGTACGCCGCTTATTGCCTCGCGCCAGCCCGGATCGTCCGGGAAGGTGAGCTCGATCTCATGACCAGCCTGGTTCTCCGTCGTAACAGCCGTCAGCCGCGGGCTGGACGGATAGCTGGAGACGCAGGCCGTGCAGCTGCAGCATGCGGCGAAGACCTATCTGGGCACGCTGCTGGAGCTTGGCCACTTCTATTGATTATTGAGCGATTCGGGTGATTCGGGCAGTTCGTTTAATCCAGTTCCCCTTCCCGGTTGTCTTCTCCGGATTGGCGGAGCCTTCCCGGTGTAGAAGCTCTCCTGCTTTGACGCCATTTCGCCAGCCAAAACAGCACAACGATGAGCAGCGGGTACAGAAACGCCCATCCTACAAATGGAAACACGACCGCCGTACAAAGGAAAGAAATCCACGACATAACCGGGCCCCACCTGCTGCCTTTTAACAAAATGATGCCCGCCGCGCAGCCGCCCAGATAGGTCAAGATAAAAGAGGCATTCGGCAGCTGAATCAGGAATGTAAGGGAAAGGGTCCCGCTGCCATACAGTACCATGACTCCCACGAAACAAACAGCCAGAAATAACAGACCTCCTACCGGAGTCTTGTATTTGAAGGACAAGCGGCCCATCCAGCGGGGGGCTTCACCCTGACGAGACAAAGCGTAAGCCAGACGGGACGCCGCACCTGCGTAAGCAATAATGGTAGCCGTACAAATAAATACGCCTGTAAGTCCGGCGATAACGCCGCCCCAATGCCCAAACAGCCGGCTGATTGCCCAAACCATGGAGACGTCAGACCCGCCTTTCAGATAACTTTGAGTGCCTACGGTGGCCAAGGCGGTCAGAAAATAAAGAAGGCCGACGGCTATGGCCGCGATCATTACGCCTTTTACGGCGGTGCGCTGAGGGTCCACAAATTCTTCCGACAAATGCGAGACCGCTTCCCAGCCGATGAAACACCAGAATAACATCGCGGCAGACTGGCCGACGCTGATCCATCCATGCGGGGCAAACGGGGTAAAATGGGACGGCTCCATCGACGGCAGAGAGGCCGCAATCGCCAGAACCAGAACTGCCGCAATTGAAATGACAACGGCTACTTGAATGCTTCCTGCCACTTTCATGCCGGTCACATTAATCCAAAGTCCGATCAGCAGCATAAGCGATGCGCTGAGAACCCGGGCAGGTTCGCCCCACCCCATAGCCGCCGTTAAATAACCGGCTCCTGTTAATGCTGCTACAGGGGCGCCGATCGGTACCGACATCAGGAAAAACCAGCCGACCAGTGCCCCGGCCTTAGGGCCATAAGCCATCGTTACAAAATGGGATACGCCGCCGGCATTCGGATATTTGGCTGACAGAAGCCCCATTAATAAAGCCATCGGCAGCACCAGCAGGGTCATGAATCCCCAAGCGAGCAGGGACGCTGGCCCCGACAGCTCCGCTGCCAGTCCGGGTACGATCAGGACGCCCGATCCCAAGACGGCGCCCGCATATAAAGCCGCCGCCTGCGGCAGTTTGATTGTTTTTTGAAGTGAACCTGAATTTTCCATCTAACTTTGCACACACTCCATCTTGTCTTTTTCTATATCGTAACAGATGAGCGTTTTGCAGTAATCTGAGGCCTTGAGCCGTAAGGATTTTCGGACATAAAAAAGGGACTTCACCCCAACTTGGAGAAGTTTTCAAGTGACCAAACCCAAAAACCTCAAGGATGGAGGAAGTCACTTTGTATATTCTCCAAGAATGTCTGTTTTCCTTCGAAGAACTTTTAAAAATTCAACCCAAGGAGAGATTGCCGATCTTCTTCAGCTCTCTCGATCTGAGACCGTATGCCAAGGAACTGAGAAGCCGTTCACCCCGAGGCGCTGAGGGATACTGCAGACAAGGTATTCTACGAGCACTCTTGGCTGCGCCGCTTGAAGGAATAAGTACCTTTTCAGGGTTGCATAAGCGTTTGGATACGGATCTCCGGTTTCGTTATCAGTGTGGTCTTCCGCTGGATCGAGAAGCTCCTTCCATATCCACATTAAGCCGAGTTTTCTCAGAACTGACGAGAAAGGACTTGGCAAAACGGCTTTTTGAGGATTTGGTCACACGCTGTCAGCAGGAAGGTATCATAGAAGGCAGTAACGTCGCCATAGACAGCGCCGCTCTCCGCGCTTACGAGAAAAAGCAGCCCAAACGCAAAAGCGAGCAAACGGGTAATGCGAACTGGGGCGCAAAAATTGATTCCTTCGGCAATAAAATCACATGGTTTGGTTACAAAATTCATCTGGCGGTCGATACGAAAAGTGAATTGCCGATCGCCTTGGAAGTAACGCCGGCGCATGTCAATGATGGAGAAATGGCGCCGGGCCTGATCGAGAAAACAGCGTCCAGGACGAGCACACGATTTTTCATACTCGATGCGGGCTACGACCAAATGAAAGTTTATGAGGCCGCCCGCAACGTCAAGGCACAAGCCATCATTCCCCTTAATCTTCGGGGGGAGAAGGAACCGCCTGCTGGCATGACCTCGAACGGAACACCGTGCTGTTCCATGGGTTATGCGATGACATACTGGGGAGTTGACGGCGATATGCATAAATTTCGCTGCCCGCATGCCACGGGTAAAGTCGACTGTCCGCTTGGCATGGCTGCCTGCTCGTCTTCAAACTATGGAATGGTCGTCAAAGTAAATGCGAAGGATGATCTCCGGCGATACAGCATCCCTCATCGGGATACAAAGCGTTGGAAGGAACTTTACAATGAACGAACCAGCGTAGAACGCTGCAACTCCCGATTGAAAACCTATTTGACGGCAGACGCCGCACATGTCCGGGGCATTCAGAAAGTCACAACTCACCAGTATTTGAATGCCATTGTTCTGCTTGCATCTGCGCTCGCCGTTTCTCATCATTCAAAACGGGCTGCCGCTTAAAAAACGAGCTGTTCTAAAATTCTGCAAGTCTGCCCTTTTCTTCATCCATATAATACCATTTTCGAAAATTACCCCTTAACGACAGTGAATATGCTATCGCTTCTTCTCTGAAACGGAATTATGCAAAACACTCAGATAATAGATCCATCGAAGAAACGGAAATATCGAATAATAATCATCGGAAATTTCGATAAGAGAAGAGTGAAGGAGGAAACCAAAATGGAATCCCGGCATTTGCTTACCTTTTTGACCGTAGTGGAAGCGGGCAGCTTTACCAAAGCAGCGCTTAAGCTCGGCTACGCCCAGTCCAGCATTACTTCTCAGATTCAGGCGCTGGAGACGGAGCTTGAGGTCCCTCTGTTTGACCGGATCGGCAAAAAAATCAAAGTGACTGACGCGGGACGGCGTCTGCTTCCTTACGCGCAGGAAATTTCCAAAATGCACACTTTGGCCAAAGATGCGCTGCGCTCCCAGGAAGAAATCAGCGGCACCTTAACCATCGGGTCTCCCGAATCGTTGGCGGCTTTCCGGCTGCCCGGCATCATTCGCGAATACAGGCAAAACTTCCCTCAGGTTAAAATTATGCTGAAACCCGGCCTGTGCTGGGAAATGACCTCTATGGTACAGAACGGCGAGCTTGATCTGGCGTTTCTGCTCCAGCCTGCCGAGGAAAATAAAGATCTGGAGCTCGAAATCCTTGTTCAGGAACAGATGGCGCTGGTCGCCCCTGCCGGCCATCCGCTGGCAGATCATGGGCTTGTTGCACCGTCCGACTTAAAGCACGAAACGCTGCTTTATACGGAACCGGGCTGCACCTACCGGACCTTGTTTGAACGCCAGTTGAACAACCAGGGCGTCTTCCCGGAGCAGAAGCTGGAATTTTGGAGTATTGAAGCGATCAAGCAATGCGTGATGGCAGGGCTTGGTCTCTCCCTGCTCCCCCAAATCAGTGTCCATCAAGAGCTGGCAGAGGGGAAGCTTGTCAAGCTCAAATGGGATGACCGCCCACTGCGGCTGTCTACGCAAATGGTGGTTCACAAGAAGAAATGGAAATCGCCGGCGCTGGAGGCCTTCCTCGGGATCGCCAAACGGCACGGCGCCGCTTGGCGTGAAGAAGAAACGTATTTGGATTAGGGTACGACCTCAACCCGAACCTGCAAGAGAACTTGGCGGAAACCGTTTAGGAGACCCTGGAATTTGCCGCCGGGACGGCAAACAGGAGCCGGAATTTCTTCCGGCTCCTGTTTGTCCGCTTGTCTCTTATCGTTCATATAGGTTGACTATTCCCTGATCCACACCAGCATTTCCCCCGGCTTCCGGTTGCCCCAAAGCGTATAAGGAACGGCGGTCAGCTTTTGCGGCTTGACCGCGGCCGGAGTGGAACGGTACAGACTGTCTTCATCTTTGTTCACGTTGTTTATCCGGTCGTTTTTCTCGTAATCTTCCTCACCCTTGTTCTCGGTCCAATCCCCGTCCTCAAGCCGCAAGCCGTCCACCTCGAGCAGAACGGCACCTTCCAGGACATCCCCAGTTCCCGCCGCTTCACGGATCTCCGCATCTCTTGGCAGGCTGAGGGCAGGCAGTAAAGCCCCGTTGTCTGTCTCTTCCAAGCAGTAGACCAGCGGTCCCCTTTGCAGGGCAACTTTTCCGGCATCCGCTCTCACTAACGGATTTGCATAGATGCGCTGCGGCCGCATATCGAGCGAAACAGCGAATTGGTCCCCTTCCTGCCACTCCCGCTCCAAATAAGCGTAACCGTCACGAATCTCCGGGATAACCGGCTTGCCGTTTAACGTAAATACCGTGGTATGGGACCAGGACGGTACCCGCAGCGCCAAGGTGAATCGTCCGCTGCCTTCCCGGTCGCTGACAGTCAGCTTGGCCTCTCCCTGCCAGGGCAGGCTGCTGTCCAGCTTAATGACAGCCTTGGCGGCGGCTTGATCATCCCCGCCGAACGCTACCCGCGTTTCGCTGCCGATGTACAGATGCACGTACAATGTGTCTTTGCCCGCCGTAAATACATACTGGCCAAGGGAGGACAGGAGACGGGTGATGTTGGGCGGGCAGCAGGCGCAGCCGTACCATTGCTGCCGGACTGGTTTGACATGGTGTCTGCCCGGATTCTGTTCGCTGGCTTCCGGCCATACCTCCATTGGGTTAACATAGAAATAATGTTTGCCGTCCCTCGCAATCCCCGCTGTTACCGTATTATATAAAGCCCGCTCCAACACATCGGCGTATTCGCCGTTCATCTCCAGCCGCAGCATACGACTTGCAAAAAAGATCAGACCGATCGAAGCGCAGGTTTCGGAATAGTTTGTGTCGTTGGGCAAGTCATAATCAAACGTAAAAGCTTCGCCGTGATGCGTTGAACCAATGCTTCCGTTGATATACATCTGCTTGCGGACCGTATTACGCCATAACCGGCGGCAGGCCTCCAGCAGGCCTTCGTCTCCGGTGTACACAGCCAGGTCGGCCATCGCCGTATACATGTAAACGGCCCTGACGGCATGACCCGCAGTGGACTCCTGCTCCCGGACCTGCTTATGCGCCTGGAAGTAGGAGAGATCCGGAGGATTCAGCTGGACGGTACCCGGGGACCAATGCGAGGTTCGGCCCCGCCGCTCCCATTCCTTATGGAAGAAACTCGGCTGCTGTCCTCTTTCATTAATAAAATACAAACTCAGATTTAAATATCGCTTTTCCCCTGTTGCTTCATAGAGCTTCACAAGCGCAAGCTCAATTTCCTGATGGCCGTCGTAGCCGCGAATTTGTCCTTCGCCGGTTCCAAATACGCTTGAAATGTAATCAGCCATCCGTTTTGCCACGTCCAGCAGCCTGGTTTTGCCGGTGCCCCGGTAATACGCAACAGCAGCTTCAATCATATGGCCCGCGCAGTAAAGCTCATGGCATTCAGTCAGATTGGTCCATCTTGCACCCGGCTCGGCCACCGTAAAATACGTATTGAGATACCCGTCCTCTTGTTGAGCGGAGGCAATAAGGTCAATGAGTTCATCAGCTTCGCGCTCTAGATCCTCGTCCGGTTTGACGGCCAGCGAATAACCGACGGCTTCCAGCCATTTGTACAGATCGCTGTCCTGGAAAACCATTCCCCCGAATTCGCCTTCCGCTAACCCGGCTGCAATCCGGAAATTGGCGACCGCATAACTCGGTTCGGCTCCCGGGATCCGGTCATTAAGCGCTTCCAATTGATAAGGGATTACGGTATCCCTTACCAGATCCAGATAAGGAGTCCAGTAGGGATCGTTAATTTTGACGGACTGCAGCTCCAAAGGACGGCTAGAGTGGGCGGCAGCGGCGGCGGTTACACGTTTGAATTCGTTGTTCATGACATCACGCTCCATCGTTCGGATTGGACAGGAACCGGTCACGCGGCAAAGCGGAGACAATCCGGCTAAATCCGGTCATGCTGGATCAGAAGCTGTTCCATCGCAGTTAAACTTCCCGGCAAGGTTCCTTATATGTCCATACTAATGAAAAAAAGCGTACTTGTCGGTAGAGGTTCCTGTATAATAAGTGTCAAAAAATGACCTTCTATCTGCAGCGAAGGAGGATTATCATGTTTCCTTTATATTGGGGAAAACCTTATCAGTTCCGCATGGGCGGACAATTCATATCCGATGGGCATTGGTCGCATATGGACAGGACCATTGAGGATTATGAGCTGATTATCGGCGTATCCGGCGTTGTTTTTCTCGAAGCGGACGGGCTTATGTACGAGGTAAAAGCTGGAGATATGCTCCTTCTGGAGCCCGGAGTAAGACACCGCGGCTACAGGCTTTCACTGCCGGGGGTTTCTTTCTATTGGTTTCATTTTCTGATTCCGAATGAGGCCAAGTCAGCCAGCGGGAGCCCGGATAGTCAGATCCCGCAATATGCGAGCTGCCCGAATCCCGGACGAATCCATATCCTGGCCCGGCAGCTGCTGCACTCGGCTAATGGAGGCAACCAGATCCGTGCGGCCGGGGACTATTTTCTGACCTCGCTGCTGATTGAGCTAGCTGAACAGCTGCAGAATTCCAGCGGCCTCGAGGCCCTTGATCCCCAGCTGCCGAAGCTGCTGGAATGGACTCGGATTCATGCGCTTGAGCCCGATATTTCCGTTGAGCGGATTGCCGTGCAAATGGGCTATAACAAGGACTACCTGTCGCGGATGTTCAAGCGGAGGTTTGGCTCCGGCCTGCTCCGGCATATTCACCAGCTGAAGCTTGAAGCAGCCAAAGAACTGCTGACCGGCACCCCCTTGCACGTCAAAGAGGTAGCCGCAAAGGTCGGCATACCGGACGACAAGCAGTTTGCCAAATGGTTCAAACGGCTTGAGGGCGTAACGCCAACCGAATACCGGAAAGCTTTTACACAGACCCGTCTGAATAACAGCTGAACCTTGGAAGTCCGAACTGAGATAAGCCCATTCACGATCGCCAGCGGTTTTGTTGCCTCTCCCTATGAGAACGAGCTGGGGAGGCTGAAGCTGACGGATTCAAAGCTCTCGAGCCAAATCGAAGGCCGAAATGACGGACCAATCGGATGACATTTTTGACAAGCATCTGCACACTTCCCGCGATAAAAAACCATCTTCCCATCTCCATTGCCGCTGGAAAAAAACAAGTTCACGGAACCGGATATAAACCAAAGGGAGATCAAAATTTCATTTAGGATACGGATCAGCAGAAGTCTATTCCGAATAAGGCTCCCCTCCCACTTACTGTAACTTTCAGAAAAAAATCCATTCCTTCTTTATTACCCATGTCCCAGGAAAAAAAATAAAAAATCCCTTGGACGGGGCCCCAGCAAAAAATGGAAGCCGTTCGTCCAGAGGGATGAGTGCGCTTAGATGCGCGGTGTGCAGCTTTTTCTTTTATTTGTCCGTTCCCGGGTTTAGATTACATTCCGTCAAAGGGATAACCTTGGTTTGTTGCGTCCATTTGTAGCCCAGCCATAAAACCAGAACAAGCGGAATACTTAAATACGAAGCCACCAGTCCCAGCCAATCCACGCGGCCGTCCGAAATGACGGACATGCTTTGCCCGACGATGACAACGGCGCAAATCAGGAAAGCAATAACGGGACCAAACGGGAACCATTTTGCCCTGTAGGGAAGGTCTTTTAGACTGCGTCCTTGCGCTAGATAAGCTTTGCGGAAACGGTAATGACAGATCGCGATGCCGAGCCAGGTAATGAATCCGCACATCCCGGAGGCGTTCAGCAGCCAGGTATATACGACGCCGTCCCCGAAGAAAGAGGCCAGAAAAGCCAGCATGCCAACGGCTGCGGTAAGCAGCACGGCATAAATCGGAATGCCCCGGCGGTTCAGCCTGGCGAACAGCTTAGGCGCTTTTCCCTCTTTGGCAAGGCCATACAGGACCCGGGAGGAAGCATACATGCCCGAGTTGCCTGCTGACAGCACCGAAGTGAGAATAACGGCGTTCATGACCGACGCGGCAAATACGAGGCCGGCTTTCTTGAAGACCAGCGTGAACGGACTGGTGCCCACGCTGCCGATATCTCCTTTAAGCAAATCCGGATTGGTATAAGGGATCAGCATGCCGATGACGAAAATCGCCAGGATGTAAAAGATCAGAATCCGCCAGAAAATTTGCCGCACCGCCTTCGGCACGTTGTGCGCCGGATTGTCGCTTTCACCTGCGGCGACGCCGATCAGCTCCGTGCCTTGGAAGGAGAAACCCGCGGCCATAAACACACCAAGCAAAGCCAGGAAACCGCCGTTAAACGGCGCATCACCCGTGGTGAAATTGTCAAAGCCGGAGGATTTGCCGCCCAAAATGCCAAAGATCATTAAGACACCAATGGCGAGGAACACAATGACCGTAACGACTTTAATAATGGCGAACCAATACTCGGATTCTCCATAACCTTTTACGGACAAGACATTCAGGCCCAGGATCAAGGCCAGGAACAGCAGACTCCACAGGAAGGATGAGCTTCCCGGGAACCAGTATTTAATAATCAAAGTGGCGGCCGACAGCTCGGCGGCGATGGTAATGGCCCAGTTGTACCAATAATTCCAGCCGAGCGCAAAACCCAGTGCCGGATCAACAAACCGGCTCGCATAAGTGCCAAATGAACCTGATTCGGGCATGTAGGAAGCCAGCTCGGCCAAGCTGGTCATCAGGAAGTAAACCATCAAACCGATAGCTGCATAAGCGACAATGGCACCTCCGGGTCCGGCGGAAGAAATGGCGCCTCCGCTGGCAAGAAACAGCCCGGTGCCAATCGAGCCGCCCAAGGCAATCATCGTCATATGCCGGGCTTTCAGACCGGCTTTTAATCCGGTGGAAGGGTTCTGACTTTTGTTCACAACAATACACTCCTTTAGGTTGTTCAGAGATACCCCTAAAATCATGCAGGAAGAACCAGAAAAAAGACCGCAGCTATTTCGCGCGGTCTTCGG
This sequence comes from Paenibacillus yonginensis, assembly GCF_001685395.1. NCBI lineage: Bacteria > Bacillati > Bacillota > Bacilli > Caryophanales > Paenibacillaceae > Paenibacillus > Paenibacillus yonginensis. The sequence goes on from NZ_CP014167.1 coordinate 2,653,967, forward strand.
ATCATTAGAAATCATCTGCCTCAAACCTTCATGAAGATAGCACAACACGGCATTTATGGCGACAAATGGCCGTGACAGTTCTGCCCCTTTCGGGAACAGCCCCAGCATCGCCCCCTTTGAAGCTTGGGAGCCACACTTCGGCGGTTTGCCCTTTCCTTCCGGGATCCTCAGCTGCTTCTAACTTACCCCGGCGGTACTCTTCCAAACCGCGACCTCTACCTCATCAGTTCAGATGAGGCTTGCTATTAAATTGTTAAGGGAAATACGAGCTTTAATTATAGATCATTAACCTGACATACACAATGACATAATTTTGGAAAAAGATAAAAGAAAGGATATTTGCCCGGCGAGTCCCGCGGGCCAAATATCCTAATCTTTTCGTTATTTAGATTATTTAGGTTAAGCCGTGTGTTTTATTTGGGTTGGTGCTGGCGCCTGAGGCTGCACTTCGTTTCTTTCCCGTTTGAACAGACGGCGCAGGTAAGGCATAACCCAGTAGTCCAGACCGATTTTACCAGCATTGGCGGCAGCGACTACGATGAAGATTTCAAGAATCAGCATTTGCGCATTGGTGCTTACCGTACCCGAGAAGAGGAACGCGGTATTCATCACAACCGCCATCAGAGCGGCGAAGGTGGTGAAGGTACCAAGGATCAGCCCAAGGCCTACCAGAAATTCACCAAGCGGGATCAGAACGTTGAAGAAGTTTACGCCCGGCAGAGCGGCGTGTTCCAGGAATGCGGCCCACCAGCCTTGGACAGCCGGATTCTCGCCGGTGCTTTTGGCGATGGCCCCTTGCAGGAAACCTCCGGCGTCGAAGCCGCCTGTCAATTTCTCAAAGCCGTGTGTCATCCATTGGTATCCCAGGTAAATCCGGACTACGGTCAGCAGCCACATGGCCACTTTATTGGTTCTCAGCCAGTTGTTAAACATATCAATCTCTCCTTTTGGTTTCTCTCCATTTGTGATTTTGTTTATTGCTTTTTGTTTTTGTTTGATGATCATCTCTTATGGCTTTATTATAAGTGAAATATTTCACAATAGGTGTGATAAAAGTCACACTTATCAGATTTATTTTAAATTTTATTTGTTTGGTGTGTTCATATAACGGAATCGACAAAAAACACCGGCCAAACCCGTGACGGAACCACCCTAATTACTAAAGAAACCAATACGCAGGGATAATTCCGAACAACGGCTGCCGGTGTTTTTTCATAAATATTCGTGATCTTATTCTATGCTGCTTGTCATCCGCTTAAATGCTTCATAGCTTCCATACCGCTTCTCTGCAATCCAGGCTTTCTCCGCCATTGCACGCAGCGGCTCGTAAATGCCCTCTGCCACCTGCTGCTCGGTTTGCGCGTCCGGCGTATCGCTCCAGATCGCAAAGGAACAACCGATCAGACTGGACGGATACGGCTCCGGATACTCCTGCTTCTCGATATCGCTGATCTTGGGCAGCAGACCAGGGTGCCAGTCTTCGTAGATTTTGTCACCTGTTGGGTATTTATAGCCGGCGTTTTCCCCCAGCACATAGTAGAAGTAAGCATCGTTATAATTGATAAGCTCGTAGCCCAGATCCAGGAAGGTTTGAGCCGTTGCCATGTTGCGGTGCCATTTCGTCCAGTACGTAATCTGAATGGAGGCTTTGGGATGGACGCGCTGTGTCTGGTCCTGGCGGTACAAGCCATCATTCCAGGCCCGGACAATAAAGCCCTTCTCTTCGAGATGCACCGCTATTTGGTTGATATAGTCGATGTATGTATCTACGCCTTGTCCTTCCGGAATCCCAAGCTTCTCTTGGGCATATTTCTCCAATTGCGGGTACAGGGCAAACTGCTCAAAATCGATAAATTCATCCCCGCCGAGATGGAAATAAGGACTTTCTTGAAAAAGCTCCGCATATTCATCGATCAGATCAAGGACAAATCTCTTGGCCGCCTCATTTGTAATATCCAGAGCTCCTTTGGCAGGCGCGCCTGACGAATCCTGAAGCAGCCATTCCGGATGATCCTTCAGCGCATAACCGAGATGCCCGGGGGAATCCAGCGACGGAATAACCGTTACATGATACCTTTTGGCCGTCTGCAGAATTTCCTTAAGGTCCTCTTTGGTTAAATACTGCGGCGACATGACTTCCGGATGGCTGTCACATTGGAGGGTAAACCCTTCATTTTCCGAAAAATGCAGCTGCAATACGTTTAACTTGAGCCAGGACAGCTCTTTAATGCGATTTAGGATCCAATCCTTGCTGAAAAATTTCCGGCCGATATCCACGTGCATCGCTCTTTCCTGAACGGCAGGATAATCGACTACGGTTCCATAAGCCAGGCAGCCTTGTGCCAGAAGCTGCTGCAGGAGGGTGCGAAAGGCATAGAGAAGCCCCCGTTCAGTGGCCGACTTCAGGTGCACGAAGCTGCCGATCTCAAGCGTGTAGGCTTCGCTGCCTTGACTTGCAGACGGCGCGTTATGCTCGCCGCGGACCAGAGATTGAATGTGATTTCGAAGAAGCTCCATATCCATGAGCTCTACCACCAAATCACCGGCACCGGCAGTGCTGATCGTTCCTGTCTGGACAGGAATCCGGCCTATCCGGTCTTCGTTCGTAAGCTGTCTGGCCGCGAATTCGGACTGGACTAGCGAAACCATGTCAGCCAATACCGGATTACCGGATGAGTTTGCATTTTCGATGATGATGATCTTGGACTCACCGCTTACTCGCCACTGTTCATCCGATTGCCGATCAAACTGCCGTACGCTTGGAAGTGCAAGAAAAGCGGGACTGGATAAATTTTGTTCCTTAGATGTTTTGTGCTGTTCCATGTTTGTTATCACCTCTTAGCAAGCATATCGGATGCCGGAGAGGGTGACAAGGGGAAGGAAGGCAATGCAGCTATGATTCATTGGTTTGGAAGTGTGGCTGACTTTATATTTAAATTCACTACTGCCAGAGAATTGATTGAGAAAAAACATAAGCTTTTGTTCCAACCAAAGCTGCGTTTTCAATCACATAAAGAGAAGCGCGAGAAGGATTTTGAGCTATAAATTTCAGAACATGCTGTTCAGTTCGGCGACGATGAATTTTAATCTCCGAAAAATAAAGTTTCAAAAAAGAGGCCTCCCGTTTATGCCGCTCCCTGAGCTTCCCGACCCTCTGCGTTGTTGCGATGAAAAAGACCCGTCCCGATCGAATTCGACCGGAGAACGGGTCCTTCTCTATGGCAGCCAACCACTGCCCTGATTATAAAATCTATTATTGATTTAGCATTAACCTGCATCACGGCGGTGTCCGGCTGGCTGGCCTCGACAGGGAGCTGAATCGCCGGTAATGAAGCCGGCTGTTCCCTGTTACTGCTTATTCACGCCGGAATGCTGAGAGGTATGCTTTTGCAGGATGTTAAGCAGTCCTTCGTTGAGGCTGCAATTCCGGAAAGCAAAAGACTGCATCGTTTTGTCGATCGCCTCTTCCGATAAACCCTGGAACAGCTTGGCGTAAGCAGGCTGGATTAAGGCGCCCGCATACACGGTCAGAATGGATTGCGAAATCCCCGCCACATTGTAGCTGTGGTTGATGCCCGGATCGCCGATCGCTTCCTCAAGGTGGGAGGCCAGTTCTCCGGCGAGCTGTCTCGCTTTATGGCCGGGCAGCCAGATCATCCAGTCGTCCGTGTTGAGCTCATGTTTCATTCTAATAATAGAGGCGATGCGCTGCATATATTCGGATTCGGGGTCCAAGGTGACCAGCCCCATAACGCCTACGTCTTTATAGGTCCAGGTTGTCCAGTGCGCCCCATACTGCTCAAAAATGCCGATCTGATCGTCCATCGCCTTCAACCGGTCCTGGACTTCCCCCGCAGGTCCGTTATAAACGGAGCCAAACTCGCCGACCCAAAGGGGAACCTGATGCTGCTGGGTATAGCGGGTCCCTTGATGGTTCAAGAATTCTTCCTCCTGCACCTTGGCGTCCCAGTATTTGCCCCGGTCCATGTTGGCATTGCGCGCATCCACGATTCCCGGGTAAGGGCCGGGGCCAAAACCGGCTGCCGTATAATTATGGCTGCTGTACACCAGGTTATCGGCGAAAGGAGCTTCCAAACCTTCAAACAGCTTCGAATACATATCCCCTTCCAGAAAAATAATCGTCGCCGGATCAATCTTGCGGATCGCCCCGACTATTCTTTGGTAGACGGCATTCATCCGGTCCCAATCCGGTTTGTAGTTCCCGAAGAACGTATGCGGATAGTCGCCGTGAGGCGAATTGACGCAAGGCTCGTTCATTACGTTATAGCCGGCGATTACCGTTTTGCCCCGGTAACGGCGGGCGAATTCCTCCCACAAAGCCACAAAGCGGTCCTGATAGGTCCGGTCATGCCAGAAAAAGCTGTGCCTTACATCATTATCCGAATGCCAATGCGTGTTCTGGTAGCCTTGTACCGCGTGCAGGTCCAAAATCACATACAGGCCATACTGCTCGCAGAGGTTCACGATTTTGTCCAATTGCTGAAAACCGGATTCTTTGTAAGTAAAAGGAGCCTCGTCGTCTTCGAAATGTCTGTAATTCAAAGGGATCCGCACGGTGTTGGCGCCCCAGCTTTTGATGAACCGAATATCATCTTCGCCGAAAAAGTAATGCTGGAGCCGTTCAAACAGAAATTCCGCCTTGCTTGCGCCGAGGATTTCGGATACGGTATACCGCAAAGCATGCTCCGTCCCTGTGAACCCATTAATAAAATCCTCCATGTTCATCCAGCCGCCAATGCAGGTGCCTCTTAGTTGAACGGGGTTTCCTTGCGAATCGGTAATCTTGTTTTTGTTAACCGTAAGTCTGTCCATCTGCTTTCTCTTCCTTTCTTTTGTTTACTGGGCTGCCAAAAGGCAGCTGCTTATTGACGTGCTTCCAGCTCAGCAACCACTCGTTTATGTTCCTTCTCATCTAGATTATAGAAATAGATGGCAATAAGCTCGATGATGATAAAGACCGCCGGAATGATGGTCGTAGTCAGCAAAATGCCGTGGAGCGCTGTCAGCGTTTGAGCCTGATTGGCCACATAGCCGAACCGGTCCAAGATCAGTCCAGGAACGATCCCGCCAAGCGCCATCCCAAATTTATAGAAAAATCCGATGATCGCATAAATTAAACCACCCATCCGTTTGCCTGTTTTATATTCCCCATAGTCGATCGTTTCAGGAACCAAAGCCCAGCATAGACCGCCGGCCGTAACGGTTCCGATCGCAGAGATGATCCGGGCAGTCAGCACCAAAGGAACCATGGAAGGCGGGATAACCCACAAGGCCAGCAAGCCCACCATTTTGAAGGTCAACGTGGTGAAGAGCAGTGTTCTTTTGCCCATCCATTTATAAAGGAAAGGCATCAGCGGCATACAAACCAAGGCCGGCAGAACGCCCAGCAGGCCATACCATTTCACCAGATCGGGCCTGTCCACATTATACGTAATGTAATAAACACCCACCGAGTTGATAATCGAGTTGACACCAAAGTTGATAATAAAGAACAGGCAGATCAGAACAAGCGGTCGGTTCACCCGAAATTGCTCGAAGGCGTCCTTCAGGTTGATTTTTTCAGCAGCATGATCCGGGACTTTAACTCTTTCTTTGGTGTTGAAAAAGCAGTAAAAGAGCAGTAAACATCCGAGAACCCCCATAATCGTCATAGTCAATTGCCAGCTGCTGCTTGTCTTCATGTTTGCGGCTGCAAAAACCCCGACCAGCAGAGGCACCCCATAAGTAACGATCATCCCGCCGATATTGGAGAAAAACACGCGTACAGACGTCAAGCTGACGACTTCCTTGTTGTCCTGTGTGATAACCGAAGTCAAAGCTCCATAAGGAACGTTGATCGTAGTATAGGTGACGGACAATAAGATGTAGGTAATGTAGGCATAAACTAATTTCCCTGTATCCGAGAACCCAGGCGTTGTGAAACAGAGGACGGACATGATCGCAAAAGGAATTGCGCCATAAAGCAGATACGGCCGAAAACGCCCGTATTTGGAATTGGTGCGGTCTACCACCGTGCCGATCAGCGGATCGACCACCGCATCAAATATCCTTACGATCAGAAACATCAAGCCGGCTGCGGCCGACGAGATGCCGAACACATCGGTATAGAAAAACAGCAGATAGCTGCTGACCGTCTGATAAATCAGGTTAAATGCCAGGTCCCCTGTCGCATAACCTACTTTTTCCCGGCTGCTGATTCTGTGGACTGTTGGTTTCATAACTGTTTTTTTTCACGGCCATCAAACCCATTTCAAAACCTCCCTTTGGTTATTTCTTGTTTAATTGGAATGCCCGGATGGCCTTCTCGCCGGCATGTGCCGTCAGCTCACCCACCTGATCCATAGCTTCCTGAAGCGATAAAGGCCGGTTAATAATATCGATGACCAGATCAATGCCGTGGTCGTATACGTCCTGGATCGCCTCGCCTTCGCTGCCTACGATGGCAATGACCGGCAGGCCGAATTTTTTGGCCAGCTTCGCTACGCCGACCGGCGCTTTCCCCTGCGTAGACTGGAAATCCATACGGCCTTCGCCGGTAATAACCAGATCCGCGTCCTTCAGGTTCTCTTCGAGTCCGATCAGCTTCAAGACTGTCTCGATTCCCGAGCTTATTTCGGCTTGACAGAACGCCATTAATCCGGCTCCAAGACCTCCAGCCGCTCCTGCCCCGGGTACGTCCATAATGCTGACGCCTAATTGCTGTTCGATCTTCTCGGCGAATAACCGCAGCAGCCAGTCCAGCTTTACCAGGTCACCAGGAGAAGCTCCCTTTTGCGGCCCGTAAACGTAAGAAGCACCATTGTCTCCGCATAAAGGGTTGGTGACATCCGAAAGCACCAGCACTTCCGTGTCCTTCAGCCTAACGTCCAATCCAGAAATATCGATGGTGTCCAGCTGTTCCAGCGCTTTGGCGCCAAAGCCGATTTCACGGCCGAACTTGTCTTTAAAAGAAACCCCAAGCGCTTGGGCCATCCCCAAACCGCCGTCATTGGTGGCGCTGCCGCCGATTCCGACGTAAATCGTTTTGACGCCTTCATTCAGTGCGGCTTTAATCAATTGGCCGGTGCCGAAGGTAGTCGTGATAAAAGGATTCCGCTCCTCTTCCTTGATCAAGGGAAGCCCGGAGGCCGCCGCCATTTCCACAACAGCCGTATCGCCGGGAAGCAGCCCGAATTTGGCGTTCACCTTGCTGCCTAAAGGCCCTGTTACTTCCTGCTCGATATAACGCCCGCCGCAGGCAGAGACTAACGCATCTACCGTTCCTTCTCCTCCGTCAGCCAGCGGTATTTTCAGTATGGCGGCATCCGGGTGCACCCGGCGGATGCCTTGCTCGATATAACCTGCGACTTCAAATGTAGTGGCACTTCCCTTGTAGGAGTCGGCCGCAATCACGATTTTCAATTCCCCACACCCTTTATCTATCTTTATAAGACTTTCGGAAAGCGCTTCCTTTACTAGTCATTTTAGATAAAGCGGTTACATTTGAATATGGAACCCATACTAAATAACCCCTAATGATTAGGGGTTAGATTTGGTATCCGTAATAAAAGAGCACTCCTGATTTCCTTAATGTTTCTTTTTTGAACGTTAATTCCAGCCAATTGGACTAGCTCATCGGTTCCAACATGCATTTAAAGCGTCAAGCGGTCCGTCTTGCATTTAACAGAAAAGCCAGCTTAAGCACGGCAAAATCCCCGTACCGCCTCATGTCGTACCCCGTTAAGGTTTTGAGCCGGTTCAGCTTATACTGGAGCGTGTTTTTGTGAATATAAAGGGCCTCGGAAATTTGGGTGATGGACCCGTTATATTTTTCAAACAGCTTAAAGATCCGGCTGTATTCCTGGGCGTCCTTATCTTCCAACTCCGCAAAAACCTTCCGGATGTATTCGGCGGCGATATCAGCGGACACTTTCTCCGCTATAATTTCAATATCCATCTGGTTATAATACTGGACTGCCTTGTCGTCCGAGAACAATGCCCAATCCAAGGCCGTTTGCGCTTTTTCATAGGAGGCTTTAAGGCCGGTCAACTCGTCCTCCACCGTCCCGATTCCGGATTTCACCGGGAACCCGTACCGGGCTTGAAGCTCCCTGGCCAGGTCTCTTAGTAAGGCGTCAAGCGAAGTTTCTGGAAGCTTCTGCAGCACCATGATCATTTTATTTTTGTTCTGCATAAGCAGAGGGTCGGCGTACGTGGTTAAGCGGTCTGAATACAGCTTGAACAGGTTATCATTCTCCTCGATCAGCCGGTTGTCGTCCCCCAGGATTTCCGATACCACAACAACTCTTTCCACATGCGGACGAATATTGAACACCTTTAATTTATTCAGGATGCTTTGTTCGTCGGTGGATGGACTGCGAAACAGCAGTTCCTCGATAATCATCCGCTGATTTTCTCTCTCCTGGCTTCTCAATTGGTTGAGATAAGCATCCTTGATTAACAATTCCGTAAACCGCTTAATAATTTTTCCGTATTTTTCGATTTCCTCGTATTCTCCGGTGATCCCAATGACTCCCGCGATCGAATTTTCAAAGGTTACGGGCAGATTGAGGCCTTTGCGTGCGCCGGCATATTCCCCGTCCTCTTGAATCACAACCTCCCTGCGGGTGTCGACCACTCTTTTGCCTCCGCCATGAAACGTGCCGATTCGGCTTAAATCCGTGCTTGCGATGATTATGCCGTCCGTATCAATGTAGTTGATCTCCTGATTGACGATTTCCTTCATATCGACCACGATCGTTTGCGCCAGTTTGGTGGAAATATTCAAGTCTCTTTTTCCCTTCCTTAGAACTTTACTTTATTTTAACGGATTTTGGACGGGTTAAGAGGATAAAAAATATGGCAGTCCGTTTCTGAAAGAGTTCCTAACAGCGGATTTCCTCGTGATTATTAGATGCTTAGAATTTGAAAATACCTTTACAATATGCCGTCTATAATCTCGTTCTCATTCATTTTTAAATATTCAATATCATCCAGATAAAGCTGCAGATGGTCCTCTTCTATATGCAATTGGAAAACCTGGTTCCCCTCGCGAGCTTCTTTTCGCATATATTCAGTCAAGCTTTCTAAACGTTTGATTAATACAGCAACAAAAGATTCCTTATCTTGAGGGGATGCTCCAACCGTATCCAGAAACAGTTTCGTCTTTCTTATTTGCTCCTTCAAATTCCCACTGGAGCCTGGGCTTTTCGGATTATGGAACGGGACCCATCTGTAAACAGCATAACCAATACCCCACATTCTCGGCCCTGGATGTAAAGTATCAAAATCTATGATCCCTGACGCTTCATCGCCTACTATAGTGACATTGTAGGGCGCAAAATCTCCATGACACATGACCTCGATCGGGAGAACGGCAGGCAGCATCCACTGCTCATGGTTTGTTAATTTGGAAATATATCGTTCGCTGGATTGATGAAATTTCATTAATAACCGGGCAGCAGACACAAGCATGGAGTCGCTCAGCATTGGATCCGGTAAAGGATAATGAAAAACCTCACCCGGCATAAAAGATAAGATCTCTTCCTGCCGATCATTTATCCCATACGGTTTGGGCACAAAAACTGCCCCCTCTTCATGAAGAAAGTTTAGAAACTTATGTACGTGCGGAGTCCAAGCATTCGCAGGACGAATAACCGTCTCTTCAACTTTATGAATTTGTCCGGTTCTTCCGCCGGTGAGTTCTTCTTTATGGTTCATTTTTGATTCCTTTCAGAAGTTGGTGTTGGTGTTGCCTGGTAGATTTAATACGGACCAAATGAAGTACGGGCAAGAAAAGGCAAGTTCAAATTGTAAGAAATGGTTGAGGGTGGTTTTTAGGGATTAACGCTAGAGAAAAATTTGAAAATTGCAGTTTGGGTCTAGGCGGGTTAAAACTTGGTGCTTCATAGGTAATTACACGCTTATGGGGAGGGAGACAAGGTAGCAGTGGCGACTTGGACCGTCGAAGAGCAATTTCAGTCCACACACTCACATGGAGTGCGACTGTTTTATCCGTTTATTGTGGTTATGGACTTTCTCATTTCAATCCACGCACTCACATGGAGTGCGACTCCGGACGCCGGACCCGGTTGCAATTTTTAGTTTGATTTCAATCCACGCACTCACATGGAGTGCGACAGCGCATGATGCCGTCACAGGTGCCGAAGAGTGAATTTCAATCCACGCACTCACATGGAGTGCGACCGTAGTGGGCGCGATAGAGATGCTTGCTGGCGAGTTATTTCAATCCACGCACTCACATGGAGTGCGACGCCGAGAAGCTAAATCCGCAGCATTCCCGAGCAGGTATTTCAATCCACGCACTCACATGGAGTGCGACTATCGTAGGTAACATGGCTCTTATTGATGACGGTATTTCAATCCACGCACTCACATGGAGTGCGACCCGTCGAAGTGTTCGGCACATTCTCAATTGATTTATTTCAATCCACGCACTCACATGGAGTGCGACGCCAAAGGCTCCTATAATCGTTTACGATCAAAACATATTTCAATCCACGCACTCACATGGAGTGCGACAATACAGGATAACCTGGGACATTGGGTTCTAAAAATTTCAATCCACGCACTCACATGGAGTGCGACGACTTGTTGACCGGAAATGTGATAGTTGATACCGGAATTTCAATCCACGCACTCACATGGAGTGCGACAGACAAAACAGAGGAATTAAGAGACTTCCTAGACATTTCAATCCACGCACTCACATGGAGTGCGACGCTTGGATGGTTTAATAAACTTGATCCAGGCATATTTCAATCCACGCACTCACATGGAGTGCGACTGTAGTTGATGTTCAGTTCAGAAAACAAGTCTTATTTCAATCCACGCACTCACATGGAGTGCGACCAGCACCCGGCCATTCTAAAGTTTTGGATTCCGGAAATTTCAATCCACGCACTCACATGGAGTGCGACATTGATGATCTACACAAAATGCTCTCAGAAACGATTTCAATCCACGCACTCACATGGAGTGCGACTACAACCGCTTGGTAGGCCATTTCTGCACCAGATATTTCAATCCACGCACTCACATGGAGTGCGACGCGTAACTGGCGGCCAAAAATACCCATACGTTGGAATTTCAATCCACGCACTCACATGGAGTGCGACTGCCGTTAAACTCGTCTAATTCCTCGTACCAAAGATTTCAATCCACGCACTCACATGGAGTGCGACTTCCCATCGTTCGCTGTAGGAGTGGGCCACAATATTTCAATCCACGCACTCACATGGAGTGCGACATTTGTTCTGGATAATGTCGCGCTGTTCGTCGCTCAATTTCAATCCACGCACTCACATGGAGTGCGACTTGACCTCGATGAATACGTCGCAATCTGATACGTGGATTTCAATCCACGCACTCACATGGAGTGCGACGGCTTAATGCTTGGTAAGGGGATGGGATCATGGTCATTTCAATCCACGCACTCACATGGAGTGCGACTTTATTTCCTCAAGCATACCGTTGTATTTGGTTGTATTTCAATCCACGCACTCACATGGAGTGCGACCGAAGGATTGCCAGCTCCTGCAAGCGCACAACCGTATTTCAATCCACGCACTCACATGGAGTGCGACTATCTCAATCCACGTTTCGTTATCGTCTTCTAAACATTTCAATCCACGCACTCACATGGAGTGCGACTTGATGCGTAAGCGTTATTTCCCAAGTTGTAAGATTTCAATCCACGCACTCACATGGAGTGCGACTACCAACATGTTGGCGTTCGTTTACTTAGCGAAGATATTTCAATCCACGCACTCACATGGAGTGCGACGACAAATCTTTGCCAAAGTGGATCTAGGCCGTCATATTTCAATCCACGCACTCACATGGAGTGCGACATTGATCCTATTTATAAGGTCCTCACTGGAGATATTTCAATCCACGCACTCACATGGAGTGCGACAATGACATTCCTGTGAAAGATTCAATGAAATTATAATTTCAATCCACGCACTCACATGGAGTGCGACCGGCCATCCGCCATGATGATGGGCTTCGGTGGCTTCGATTTCAATCCACGCACTCACATGGAGTGCGACACGAGAGAAGAATGGGATGCTATTTGCTTGGGGTTATTTCAATCCACGCACTCACATGGAGTGCGACGATAATACTATTGCATCTATGCGTAAATTGCAAATTTCAATCCACGCACTCACATGGAGTGCGACGCGGATATAGCGCCGATTGACTCCATCAATGACATTTCAATCCACGCACTCACATGGAGTGCGACTTTCTTGACAAACTACGGGCGATAAAGTAACCTAAAATTTCAATCCACGCACTCACATGGAGTGCGACCTTCACGTGTCATTTGGTTACCTCGCTTTCGTACCATTTCAATCCACGCACTCACATGGAGTGCGACGTGTTATAACGTAAGCTTGGAGATTCCAACTCGTCCTATTTCAATCCACGCACTCACATGGAGTGCGACATTCATAGCGCTTAATACCGCCATAAGTTACAGCATTTCAATCCACGCACTCACATGGAGTGCGACAGCGAAAATACCTCTATTCCATCTCCTAACAAGATGAATTCGAGTCATTTCCATTATATCTCATTACTCAACTAGATCAATCAACTCTCAGCTAATGTTCTGAGGTACGATTCAGCGTCTTTTTCGACAAAATCTGAGGTGCGAATCCCCCGGAGATTTTATGGGAGCTTTAGGTTCGCACCAAATGGCCAAGTGGCCACTTTGCTTACTTACTTAGAAATCCCGGCTATTTTTAACTGAACATGAGCTTAGCTGCTTGCAAATTTCTTCAAAGCATTCGTAAATGCAATAAAATCTGCAAGATGCTTATTCAGTATAGCTTTTAAAATCTCTAGCTGCACAGCTTGGTAATCATGTGCCGCTATATTGCGGAACCCTACCATGGCTTTCATATTGCCAGCCAGCTTTTCGTCAATGATTCCTTGACTAAGTAAAATATCAAAGGCATCACGACTCGTTTGAGGAACCCCGACCTGAAGCTCAGAAACAGCATGCATGGCAAGGTCAATACTGGCTTCGCAGCATCTTTGCAGATTGAGAATGATGGAATCCTGCTTTGTGAAATTCTGCAGATTTCGATCGTCATTCGCGTATTCCTCTTCAATCCGGGACAGGCACCTACGAATCACTTCTATCTTGTTCAATACGATGTCAGGGTTCATAACGGCTCCTCCCGCATCCGGCTTTCGATAATTTCCCGTCGCTCCTCATTAAGCATGGCGTATTCTTTGAGAGAACGCATAAACAGCAATTGCCTCTTCAAGGAATCAGGTTCATAAAGCAGCAAACCGCTGTCTATGATTTGGGCTCGCAGCACCGGACTAGCCTGTTCAAAATCAATCAGATCCACTTCACGCCCCGTCTTATCTGCAATAAGAGCAGCGATTCGAAATCGTTCGTAGGCATCTGGCTTTTGTTGATCGGGAATGTAGGCCAAATCCATGTCACTATCTGGTCTAGATTTCTTCTTAGCAAAAGAGCCAAACAAGATAATAGAAGCTGGATTCACATGTTCGACCAGGATATTCACGATCTCCTCCAACTGGGATGAGGTTAACCCCTGCTCAATCAGTAGATGATCGGGTTGATCACTGAGCTTTTTCAAAATTCCACGCACCCTCCTTCAGGGACTGCGACCATTTAGCTTTCTTAGTTAATATATTTATTATATTAAATTAATGCAACAAGGTATGCTATTAGAAAAGAGAGCTCCTTCATAATTAGACTACGAAATACGAAATCACTTGAAGCGGTGTCAAGAGAACTTTAATTGCCACTCCCGTTCATAGAAGGATTATTCCCTTCCCTCGATTTTTCCAATCATGCTATGATTAAGGTTAGCTACCACAGATCGAAGGGATGAGTTCGCTCATGCAGCTGTTAAGTTTGCTTTTATATCTGATTTGGGGATTTAATTTCGTGATTATGAAGCTTGGGAACGGTTTGTTCCCGCCCGTTTTATTTGCCGCTTTTCGTTTCCTGATCGGTTCAGGGGCCTTGTTCCTGATTATATTTTATAAAAGAATTTCCTTTCCCAAGAAAAAGCATTTCAAATGGTATCTGGTTTGCGGCCTCTTGCAAACGACTTATTTTAATATAGCCATCCAGGTTTCGCTGAACTCTATCAGTGCCGGGTTGACCTCGGTGTTAACGTACAGCATGCCTTTATTTTTATCTATCATGGCCCATTACTGGATTCCCGGCGACAAGCTTACCCCACGCAAGACGGCCGGCATCGCCATAGGCATTATCGGGTTGATTCTTGCCATGAACATTCATCTCTCAGGCAGTCCATGGATGCTTCTGCTGGCCTTGTCCTCAGCTATTACCTGGGCCATGTCTAACCTCATCATCAAACAAAAACTTCAAGACAGCGATAAAGTGCAGTTCACAACCTGGCAAATGACTTTCGGAACGCTAGGCTTGTTTATTTATTCCCTGCTTTTCGAGCATGGCGCCTCCCAATGGAATCTTGAGGCTGTCGGATACTTGTTGTTCTCCGGCCTCTTAGCTTCGGCCCTTGCCTTCGTTCTATGGACGTATATCTTGTCGAAAATTGAAGCCAGCAGAGCCTCCGTTACGTTATTAACCGTTCCAGTTATCGGAGTCATTTCGGGTTGGCTTTTCCTGCACGAAGAGCTGAGGGCGACTACGCTTGCCGGAATTGCCTTTGTGTTATTGGGCATATGTATAGTGAACATAAAAGGAAAATCCCGCAAAATGCCTTCGATTTAAAAACAGGTGAGTCCCATCAAACTAGGATTCACCTGTTTATTTTTAGCCCTATTTGCTCCAAATCCGATAAAGAATCACTGCTGCTTCAGCCCGGGTAAGGGAATCCAGAGGTGCGATCCTGCTGCCGCCCTTGCCTTGAACGAAGCCGGAGCCCACCATAGCCGAGACGCTAGCTTTCGCATAATCGGAAATGCTTGCTTGGTCGGCAAAAACCTCGAGAGAGCTGCGGTCTTCGGTTGTTCGGCCTGCTGTCTTAAGCGCACGCGAGGCCATGACCATCGCATCCTGCCGGGAAATTGGCTGATTAGGCAGGAAAAGTTGGTCCTCATTCCCCGTGACAATCCCTAATTCCTTCGCAGCGGCCAGTTCCCCAAAATATTCTGCTGTGTTTTGAACATCATAGAACACCGCTGCGCTGCTGCCCGTGCCTTTCAGTTCAAGCGTATTCATGAGGAGCGAGATAAAAGCTGCTCTCGTGATGCGGCTCGAAGGCGAGAAGCGGTCGGCTGCCGTTCCTTCGGCAATGCCGCGAGCATACAAGGCTCCGATTGCCTGCTGAGCCCAAGGAACGTTTTGCAAATCTCCGAAGGTGTTTGGAACTGCTGCAACCCCGAAGATACTGAAATGAGTTGTCTTAAACTCGAGCCCTTGGTCAGCCGCATCATATCGGCTGCTTGGAACAGGCGTTGCCTTTCCGTGTTCATCAACATTCAGCACGACAAGCTGATCTGGATGATTAAGCTCTTCAGGGGCCGGCGTGTAAGGAATGTTTACCGTTATTGGCGTTAGCGGATTATTCCACGGCACCACACGGCCATCCAAGGCAAAGCTGAGATCGATCAACGGACGATTTCCAATCTGCTTGTGGGCAGCTTCATTTAAATTGTCCGGTGAAGCTTTAGTTATACGGACGGAAGCTTGTTCTGCATTCTCGGCCGCACTTCCCAGCATGCTGCTTGGAAGCGTAAAGGCTGCAAATTCCGTCTTCAGCAAGAGTTTGTAGTTATCCTGCCCCTGCAGACCTTGAACAGGCCATTGGATTTCGTAAGATTGGGCGCCGGTTTGTTTCGGGATTTCGAAGACGATTGTTTTCACGCCGTCTGCAGCAGAAGCCGTTTGCTCCAATTTCTGTTTCAGAAGATCAGCGGTGAGAGCAGCTTTGGCGAGACCGCCTTCGAGAGTCACTTGCAGTGGAGTCGTGTCTGCACCGTTATCGGGAACGGCCGGCTGGTTGTTAGCCGAGTTTCCTCCACTTCCGCCTGTGCTTCCTCCGCCGCTATGGCCACCATTGCCGCTACCGTTATCGCCCCCGCCGTTTCCACCGCCTGCCGGTTTGCCCATGAGCGACAGAATCCCGTATACGGATGTGTCCTGATAACCTTGGCCGGTCAGGTCATTCCATGCGGCCGTGCTTTGACGGGCACCATCCTTCGCGTCATTGATCTGTACATCGAAACCAAGCTTCATATCATTAGCCGGTGTTACGTGCTTCAGCGGGATCTTCACTTCAACCGTGTAATTCGTCCCACTCATTTGAGCCGCCGATTGAAAATCCTTGCCGATGTTTTCCGGATTAAAGGAAGTTTCGTTCGCATAGTTGACCCGGTATTGCCCGTCATCCTCTTGATAAGAGGTTGTTTTGGCATTGTTCTGGTCCAAGAACACTTCAATGGAGTCCTGCTCCCAGGCGTTTGCGCTGGTTCTGTCCAGCTGCGTGTCCGCAACCTGGATCAATACATAAAGATTTTGATCATCCCAAAGGGCTTTAGCCACGCCGGAAGCTCCCTGCCAAGCCGACTGGAACCTGTTAACCGGGATTTCGGCGGCCTGATTCCAGACGTCGTCTACGATGCCGTCGATTTGCGGCGTGCCATAAGAGGCAGTTGCCTCACGAGCCTCCTCCGTCTCCGGCGTGTATTCGGTCATGTATTTGTCCGGATCGGCTACGCCGTAATAAGCCTTTTTGGCCTGCAGATTCTGGTCGAACAGCAAAGGATTCTGTGAAGCTCTCCAGCTTGAAGAGTCATTTAATCCCCACCAGGTGACGCGGGAGATATGCTCGGCATGCTCCTTAAAAATATTCATAAGCTGGGCGTATAAATAACCTTGCGCATTCGCTTGCTTATCGGTCAGCTTGCTGTCGCTTCCCGCCGTCACGTCAAGCTCGGAAATGCTCACTTCTACGCCAAGCTGGATGAATTTCTCCAGCGACGCCTCCACATTTTCAGACCTCGTGTTGAGATTGTAATGCCCTTGCATGCCAATGCCGTCGATGAGCAGCTTGCCGTCATGTTCGGATGCGTATTTGTTGTTAAGCTCTTGAACCATGCTGGCAATGGCTGTAGCTTTATTCTGATTGTCCTCATTGTAATCGTTGTAATATAGCTTGATGTCCCAATCCGGATGGCTGTCCAGCACTTCCCGCGCTATAAGGAACGCCTGCTCTACGTAGTCATCCCCGATCGCGGCTTTCCAAGGCGAGCTGCGAAGCGCCGCTTTCCAATTCGTCGGATCGGAAGGATTATCGTTCATCGCTTCATTAACAACATCCCAGGAGATAACTTTATTCCCAAAATGCTCAATTACGGTCTCGATATGACTGCGTATATTCGCCAGGGCTTGCTCCCGGGTCAGCGGCTTGCCATCCTCTCCCGTATTCAGCCACTCCGGTGTCTGCTGGTGCCACACCAGCACATGGCCGTGCAGCTTAAGACCAGCAGCTGTAATTTGACTAACCAGCGCGTCTGCCGCAGTGAAGTCAATTTGTTTGTTTGTATTGTAAACCTGCTCCGGCTTCATGGCGTTCTCTGCCGTTACGACGTTGAAATGCTTCTTGAGCAGCTCCAGTCTTTGCCCTTCAAAGTCGGTGGAGGACACGGCATTGCCTATTAAGAAATCGTCTTTGTATACCTCCTGCAGGCTTGGAATGTCCTGCTGAACCGGAGGCGGAGCATTGACCGGACCCAAATAAGTTAGCTGAAAATCATCCAGATAAAAGGTTCGGTCGCCGCCGTCATTATCAGCAGTTTCAATATAGGCGTTGAGCACAGTCGGGGTAACGGCAAGCGTATATTTCCCCGTTAGCTGCACCCAATCGCTGTCTGTGACGGTGGCATTTTGCGAAACGTTGGTAAACGTGCTGTCCCCGGATTGCACGCTGATCCGCAGTCTTGTCGGGCTTTGTCCAGGCGCCATCTTCACCCAGGCAGACAGTTCATATTGGTTGTTCTTGGTCATCTTGCCGGCTGCATTCACCAATGCGCCGTCATATTGGCCCTTCGTGGTTACCTTCAAGCTTTGTCCGCCCTCAGGCGTGTGGTTATCCTCCGTAGTAAGTTCTACCGTTTCATGTCCGTTTCGAGCAACAAAATTCTGCGTGTCGGTCTCAAAATCAGCTGTAATCCCCGTTTGATCCACTTCCCCCGGATCGGATTGCCCGGACGTGACATCCGTGATCACCACTTCATCGATGTAAATATCGGATGTTAACGTGTTCTCCGACGGTTCCACCCAAATGATCACTTCTTTAGTATCCGCCGGAATTTCATAGGCTTTGGCTGCAAATGTTGTCCAGTCGGTATCCGTTACGGTTTGATTGCCGACGATCCAAGGATACTGGTTCGTGAGCAGCGTCGAATCTATTTTGGACCCTAAATGAAATTGTCCGCTGCCGGAACCGAGTCTTACTTTTAAGGAAATATCATACTGGTGTTCAGATTTTAAAATATCGGTTAAAACGAGAGCAGGGATCGCCTTCTCATCTGCCCGATTCGAGAATTTCAAAGACTTGCTGCCTTCGGCTGCAAGGTCCGACACAACGGAAGTTTCACCATTAGATCCCCAGGACAGCTTAGCCCAGCCCCCGGTTTGCCCATCCTCAAAGCCTTGGTTAAGCACGACCGTTCCGGCAGGGGTTGAAGGTTCGGAACCCTCAGGCTCATCTGAATCCGCAGGGGCCGGTCCTCCGATAGTGCTGGCGAAGGTGCTGAGGGTATCCCCATTTTTGATGAGAATTCGTCCCATCGCATAAGGGCCTTCGTCTCCAGGACCGGCTTTGAATCCAACCTGGATGCCGCTGTCCTTCAGCGCGTCCTTGGCCTCCTGGTTATAGGCGCCGTATGGGTAGGCGAACAATACCGAGGGTTTGCCCGTAATATCCTGCAGGAAGGTGCTTGCGGCCGCTACTTCATCCAGTGCCTGGTCTTTGGTGATTTGGTTCGTCCAGACTCCGCCTTGGGAAATATCGTTGTTGTGGGTTTTGGAATGGTTCTCCAGGCTGACGCTTGATTCATTGGCAAGCTCCTGCAGCTGCGCTTTCGTCATGCTGTACCCGCCGCCAATCCAATCACTGACAACAAATTGAACAGAGTTGAAGTCATATTTTTTTAATATAGGAAGCGCATTTGAAATAAAGTCAGGTGTGGCATCGTCAAAAGTAAGTAAAATCGGATGGTCGGGGGCAGCTTGACCGTCTGCAACGATATCCACATACTGATCCGCCGTTAACGTCGTATAGCCGTTGTCATGCAGATACTTCATTTGCTGCTCGAACTGATCCGTGCTGAACTGGTACTCCCCTTGCGGATTGTCGCTGATCACATGGTATAAAAGGACGGGGATGTCTGGAGCTTCGGCAGCTTGGGTAAGCGGCGCACGCCATCCCAGCGGGACAAGCAGCGCAGCTGCGAGAACAAGGGAGATCCCCTTTTTGAACCCTATACGCATTGTTTGTTGTCACTCTCCTCCAAATCGTAGTGTTAAACCGAGCAACGTAAATCCTATGAGGAAAAACCTCAAAGGGAAACGCTTACATTTTTGTCTTCCCTCCTTCCCCAAGCTCCATTATAGGGGGCTGCAAAATTAGCGGTACCCGAGGAACTAAAGAACTTACTGAGATTTTTAAAGATAGTGGGAGGTTAGCTGTCAGAAATGTTCACAAAAAAATCCGCGGAAACCGCGGATTCAAAAGTGCTTTTATCCTGAACTTTTAATCTATTTTAACCAGCCGCTGCTACTCCAGCCTCTCCTCCAGCGTAACCGTCACCTTAAACAAATCGCCGTCAATATCGAGGTCCAGCTCTCCCCCATGAAGGTCGACAATCGATTTGGCGATAGCCAGACCAAGGCCGGAACCTTCCGTATGGCGTGAAGTGTCCCCACGTTTAAAACGTTCGAACAACTCGTCGATATTTTCACTCAGCTCATATTTGGTTACGTTCTTGAACGTAATGACCGTTCGTCCGGGTTTGGCTTCTACGGCTATATAAACCCGCGTATGTTCAAGCGCATATTTGACGCAGTTGCCGATCAGATTATCGAATACCCGCCACAGCTTTTGACCGTCCACCCATACATAAACCGGATTGTCTGGCGTGGTCACCCGGAGCTGAAGACCGGACTGCTTGATGGCCTCATTGTATTCGGCAAGTGCCTGTTCCAGCAGCTGCACGATGTCCACTCGCTCCTGTGCAAGCTCAACCTGTCCGCTGGCGATTCTACTGGCCTCGAACAAATCGTCAATCAGCACCTTCAGCCGCTGTGATTTGCGGTCAAGAATGTCCACAAAAGCCTGCCGGTCTTCTGCGGAAAGCTCCTTGTTTTTAAGCAGTTCCGTATACGTAATGATCGAAGTCAGCGGCGTCCGTAAATCATGGCTGACGTTCGTGATCAGCTCCGTCTTGAGTCTTTCGCTTTTGGCCTGTTCCCTGCGTGAGGTTTTCACGCCGTTTCTCAGCAAATTAATGTTCGCTGCCAGTGAAGCCAGTGGAGATTCGCCTTCAACAGTCAGATTTTGCTCCAAATTGCCGCTGACCAGCAGGGCCGTATGGGTGGCGATTCGGTTGAAATAACTGATCCGTTTCAAGGTCAGCCAAAGAGCAGGAAGCACAAAAAGCATTAAAAGAATCGCGTAAATCACGATCGCTTCATTTTGAATACATACTATAACAAATCCGATGCCCGCCCCGAAAGCCACCGCCAAAACGAACAACGCCTGGAACATCAGCGACTTAATTAACGCCGCTTCTCTAAGACGCTGATAAATCCAGAAAATGACGGTTCTGCGCAGGGCTTCTTTAAAGGCTTGCTCATTCCGGTATTCTTTGATGAGCATTCCCAATTGCAAGACCAGCAGCAGCACCAACAAGGTATTCACCAATACATACGTCAGCGAATGATAAATCATATCTCCAAGGCTAAAGCCATACCCCAAGGCATTTTGTGCCCATTGCAAATGTACCAACGCCGTGAGCCCTGTAATGAGCAGCAGGACGGCTCTTAAGTCGAGTGGAATCAGGTTGTAATAAGGAGCCACCAGAGCAGTGGAACCAAACAGCTTTTCCGTCCGATACCGGCGAGTCATCCAAATCAAGCCCGCAAAGGCCAACAAACCCAGACCGGTATAAATCAAAAACGTGATCTGTTTATTCTCATAAATATGAAATTCCGCCATGATCGGAGAGTTCTCCGGTGCGGATTTAGGGACGCCAATCTGTCCTTCATAGGTTCCATATTTGAAGTCAATCGCACTTTGATCCACCTGAGAGTTGGTATAGACGGCTTGATTGGATGCCGTTAACGAACGGTAGGTATGAAGGAACCTCATCCCGGAGCTTTTCAGCCTGGTATCCGCGCTGCCTCCGTCACTGGAAGCCACATTCGTAAAGACTTTGCCTGTTTCTGTTTCTACTAGTCGGTAGACGAACGAGGCTTGAAAGCTTGTATAATGGGAACGAAATCTCTCCAGCTCTTGAACATACTCGTCGATCTCCTGTTCCTTCTCCTCCACGATTTTGCTTTTGATCGTATCATCACTTGTGTAATCAGCCGTTATATCGGCAATTTTGCTGTTCATTTCTTTGGTGAAAAAGGTCACGAGCTCCTCATTACCGGAAGCCCGCGCTTCCTGAATTTGTGGTTCATATTGATTCTTGATCCCTGTTATCTGGCCAGTCAAGCTGCCTAACCGGCTGCGGTAGTTTTCAATTTCCGTCTGAGTGACGATGATTTTGGGTTTGTCCTGATCGGACGGAAGCTCGTTAAAATCCATTTGATTCACGTAATTGATCAGCTGCTGTACCTGGTTGGCATACTCCGCCGTATAAAAATAATTTTTCTTAAAATATGTGCTGCGGGTCTGAGCCACCTGAAACAATGTGCTGGCACTCAGCGTGATCAGGACTACCCAAACCAGCATCAGCAGGCTATTTTTCCATTTTGTATCCAATTCCCCAGACCACCTTTAAAAAACTCGGATTTTTAGGATCGATCTCGATCTTCTCTCGAATGTTACGGATATGTACCGCGACGGTATTGTCGGCGTTGAAACCCGGCTCCTTCCAAACCCGCTCGTAAATCTCGTTGATCGAAAATACACGGCCGGCATGGAGCATAAGCAGTTCCACGATTTTATATTCGATCGGCGTCAGCTTCACCGGCTCGCCATGAACCGTTACCTCTTTGGCCGATGAATCCAGCACCAATCCCCTGAGGTCCACCGCCTTGCTTTTGCCTTCATAGTGACCTAACGACACATACCTGCGCAGGTGCGACTTGATGCGGGCAATCAGTTCCAGCGGATTAAACGGTTTGGTGACATAATCATCGGCTCCGACCTGCAGTCCCCAAATTTTGTCCATATCCTCGCTTTTGGCGCTCAGCATGATGATCGGGATATTTTTCTGATCCCTAATTTTAAAGGTCGTGGTGATTCCATCCTGGCGCGGCATCATAATATCCAGGACAATCAAATGGATCTCCTGCTCGTTCAGCACTTCAATGGCTTCAACCCCGTCCTGAGCCTGGACAACCGAAATACCTTCGTTCTTCAGGTAAATTTCGATCGCCCGCCGGATCTCCTGATCGTCATCCACAACCAGAACGCGGTAATGACTGGTATTCAAAGCTCTTGCCCCCTCTCTCTTTCGTTCTATCTTATTGGGTAGTTCTATTGTAATTTCCGATTCTTAATAATGAGTCAGGGAAATTCTTAAGGAATTCTGAAGAATGATTAAAGGGAAGAAAAAAAAGATGACCCCGTACAACCAGGAATCATCTTCTGCCGGCAGTTTAAACTTTATTAGTGTCCTTGTCTGTGGCAAAGCTGACTATTGCTCCAGCCGCGGTATAGCTATTCCAAAGAAGAGAGCTTCTAATCATTTTAAATTCCCACGCTCCGCCAGCCTTTTTAATCAATAAGCAAAGATATCTTGCACATCGTTTTTTTCGATTTTTCTGAGAATGGTTCGATCAGTCTCGAGTACAGGTAAATCCTTGAATATATCCTCTACGTTCATCATAGGACCTCCGATTTTAGCTTTCATCACTTTATGATCCATTTGGCAAGTCCACTCGAAAAGCAAGTCCAACCGAAAATAAAGTTATTTTTCCGGATATCCTTCATAACCATTTAGTACCTTCGACTCAGAACCTTCGCGGTGAACCGAGGAAATGCCCCATACGGGAGAAAATGAGTTGAAGAATTTATAATAAAATGGTCAACAGAAATCACCAGGCTGGCAGGAGATCAAATATGATTAGAATGGGCTTAGATTCACTCATATTATTAACTATTCCTTGGATGGTTTACCGCGTTACTGTTCTGGTAGTTAAACAACAACTCTCCTTAAAAATCGAACTGATTAAAGCGCTTTTCTATTTCTCAGTCATTTTTATCTACTCCTTAACCCTCTTTCCTTTCCCTTTTTCTACACATATGGTAAAAGGAAACCCGTTGCAGCTCATGAACCTGACTCCCTTTGCGACCATACTTAGTAACCTAACTCAACTTGATTTTGATTATATGGATTCATTAAGGAATTTAGCTGGCAACATTCTGTTATTTATGCCTTTAGGTTTTTCTATTCCACTAAGGTTTAAATTGAACAGGCCGGGGAAAGTAATCCTTCTAGGATTTCTTACTTCATTTTTAGTTGAAGTTATACAGTTTTTCACTTTTATACGTTCCTTTGATGTTGATGATCTTATGCTGAATACTTTAGGTGCAAGTCTAGGTTTCGTTCTTTATCGACTATTTCATAAATTTAGGACTCGACTGAAGTGACCCCTTAGAATGGGCATTGGAAAAAAACTGGTTATTCCGAAGAACGGTGACTCGAATTGTTCCAATCTTTCACAAAATTCATTTGGTCCTTTGTAAATTTGTACCCGCGACTTTCGTAGAAGCGATGTGCGTTTTTTCGACTCGGATGGGATAACACCTTCACCCCGGAATATCCGTTTTCTTTCCCCCATTCTTCAAGACATTCTATTAACCTGCTGCCAATACCAAGGTTTCTGAATCTTTCTTTAACCACAAAACCTAATACATTGATAAGCGAGTCGGAAAATAGTAATTCATAGGGACTGCCGTGAATATATCCTATTACCTCGTTATTTTGTTCATAGACAAAAATGATATCTTTCGTTTTATTACTGATGATCTCAATTTTCTCTTTTACTCTCTCTTCCGAAAATACATGCAAATTTGGATTGAAATCTTGATTCAACAAATAAATATCGTGATAATCGGTTACAGAAATTTCCCTAATCCTGCCTTCTAGCATCTAATTCAACCTCATTTCTGGCCTTCCTCGATAATTCTCTGCAGACCCAAGGCCGGCAATCTGCTTTCCACTTATTTAGCTTTCCACTCATTAGCTTTAAGTCCATAAATCATTCTATCGAGATATTTTCCATTAATGTATTCATAATCTCTAATTGTACCTTCATGTTTGAATCCTAATTTCTCTGGAATCGCACGGCTTCGTAAGTTTTGAACGGCCATCCCAATTTCAATTTTATTTAATCCGAGATCCTTAAAGGCATACTCTATTAAAACTTTTATAGTTTTGGAGATTAATCCATGTCCTTCGTATTCCTTGTCGATCCAATAACCGATTTCTGTTTTTTTATTATCAAAATCAAAAAATAAGAATCCAATTGAACCAATTAGTTTCTCTTCCAACCATATCCCTAACCAGTATCCTTCGTTCCTTGCGTATCTCATTCTTACCATTTCAATAAAGTTTCTTGAATCCTCTACCTTCAAAGTAACATTGGGAAATTTTAACCACTCGCCTATATGACTCCTGTTCCGATCAATTAAGTTGAACAGGCTTTCTGCATCTCCGGTTTCCAGCAATGATATAAATAATGAATGATCTATTGCGTATTTGAACATTTTTTTACTCCTTTAGACGTAAGAGGCGTATGGATTTCATCTAACGTTTATAGCGTTGAAATTAATTCCGAATCCTTCACTTGGAAAATGCATTCTTTATACACTCGTTCTCTTCCGCCTTGACTATCGTACCAAGCATTAACCTTCTTAGTTTGTTCAGGATTTCTAACATTCCGTTCAATTTCTTCATATTGCTCTTTACTGTCATATTCCCAAATGGCAAGAAGATGTGCTGGAAACAGAAGTCTTACAAGCGGTTAATGTTAGAACGGTCGTACTGAGGATAAGGAATTTATTAATCAAATTCAAAGCCTTATCACCTCCGATTCGGAAGCTGTGTTACCGGATGATCATGACTTGTTCGCGTTACTCTCATAATATGTTTGGTATATCCCTGCCTCTCCAAGAAAATCATTTCTTGTAAGGCCTTCTTCCCCCAGCAGCCATCGATAATTTGTTATTGTTCCGTCATGAGAAATGATGTAAGCTCTTGTACTATTCGATATACACCATTCTAATAATTGCATGCCATAATACTTAAAAAGATCTTGATCCATCCGATTAATTCCCTCTCCCCAATCTTTCAAACCAAAATCCAATATTCTTTCTTCCCCCATTATTTCATTAATTTCTTTCCTACTATAGATCTGATCACAACCAAAGAACGGTGAGTCTGGGTTTTGAGGGTACATTCGAGGGCCTACAAATGGCGATACAAAATATGGTTTTTCTTTTTCTCCAATAAGCTGTTCAGCTGTTTGAATGGTTCTCTTCGTTGGACTAACAATAACTAAATCATCAGGGAGAATTGAAATTTGATTTTTAAGTTGATAAAGTTGATGAATACCATATTCAGTCAATCCAGGATGGAGTGAATTTAATCGGTTAGGATAATCCAGGAGATGTTCTCCATGGCCATGTCTTATAAAGATTAGCTCCATTGAGTTGCCCCCTAAGTTCGTTCCTTCAGATAATAAATCTCTTAATAAAGTCTCTTTTCGTAACTCTCTTGTAGTCCTTTCTTTATTATTTCTGTCGTAAATTCAGTGGAATTAACATGATCTGATAGGATAACTGGAATCGAGGGCATTGCATCCTTATCCTCCCACGAATCAGTTTCCCAAACTTTTGAACGCTTGAATGCCTTAGCACAGTGAATAAAACATTCCTCGACCTCCACTCCAATTCCTAAGAGCGGCTTCTTTTCTTTAGCTTTCATCAGAATCCAACCGCTTTAGCGATTGATTGCATGCATTCATCGCTTAAATGGTCTGCATTCAATACAACTCCAGCTGGATTGCCCTTATTTGCAACAGATGTAAACGCATCATAATGCAATACTTTTTGTTTTTTCATCTATTTACCTACCTTCAATATACATTTAGCCAATTTTCACCCTACAAAGTCGGATGTATCTGCTGAAATGCATCCTATAATTCATCCAGCAGACCATAAGCTGTTGGGACAATCCCCGATTCGCTTACACTTTATTGTATTGACTTTACGTACTTTTCAATTTGTTTTTTATGATGTTTATCGTGGGGAATAAATCCTCTTAAATATCCCCTAATCGAAAACTTCTTTCCGTCTCCATCTTTATATTCCTTTATATAATCCTCCTCTGGTAATCCGGTGATATCATCAATGATCTTGTTTCTGTATTCAAAGAATTGGTTCATGATAGAATCTCTTGTTTGAGTCTTTGCATACTCCCTTGCATTAGCGTTGAATTCATCAAAGTTCAAATGCCTTACAGTCACGGATTGACCAAGCTTGATCTTCTCTATGCCTTCCTCATAAAAATATATATCCCAAAGCATGATATGACATATAACATCTTTCAATGACCATTTCCCTTCTGAAATGGGACTATTCCAATGTTCCTCCTCTATCATCTTTAACTCTTGTACAAAATCAATGAAGGTTTTGAATTCTTCTACCATTTCCACAGAGGCCTTCGCCATGTACATTACTCCTTTATGTTGTTTTTTTAGCCTTTGCCCCAATTCTTATAACGTTGTTGTGTTCACGAACCCTCACCTGCTTAGGCAGCGTCAGCAGCTGGTTCCGACGGACTTAGCCAGTACAGGGTTGTCCGCTTAATTTGCTTCTCTGTCAACCAAAGGCCGTCAGGCCCGCTGCGTGAATACGTTGTTATGCGATTCTTCCGACTTCATCGAATTTGCTTAACATGGATCTGATCTTCATTGCTTACTTTTGATCTCTTCTGCCTTTGACTAGATTAGCTTTTGACATTTGATCTATAACACGTTAATTATCAAATAACCCTCTGCCAATCAAATTTGCAGTAACCGGCTTCTTACCAATTTCTCGTGACCATATAGATAATTGACCGATGTGGTGGATCTCGTGAGCGATCACATGCCGCATCACTTCTCCGAATTTATGGGGCTCCCTTTCCCCTTCATCCGTAATATCAATCATAATGCGGTCTTCTAGACTGTCATTCCAATCATAAACAAACGGAGCTAGTTCCTCGTGGCAACGATCGGATAAATCTTTTATCTTCTGTAAGCTTGCCACTTCCTTGAACTGTGGGATATTAATCGCTTTTTCTTGTATTCCACCGCATATCCAACCATACTCAACTGCCACTACGTGATACAACGTAGGGAGAATGGACCCCATACCGCCGGTGCGTTGTTTCAGCAATTCTTCTTCACTTACAGTTTCACACCAATCAAACCAATCTCTGCGAACTTGCCAGTTATACTCGAATAGTTTTAACATCCGGTAGCCTCCTAAAAAGACGTCGTTGATACTCGTTCCATTGCGAGATAATTGTGTTCTCCTGTTCTTTAGTTTAGCTCTCAAACCTAAATCAGAATGTTAATTGTATACTGCTCCTCTGAGATTGCATTCACATCAGCTCTTCGAAGTTTCGCAATCACGAAACCGAGAGGTCTTAAGCTGCCAAGGCGATCAAACAAAGGGATCACCAGCTCAGGTCGAAGACTTAGCCTCACAGGTGTTCTCTTGAATCCGCTTCCCACAAATGTCTCCTGCGGACCGATGGAGCGACGGCGCCCGATGTGTGAATGCGATGTTATATGAAGTAGCAAGACTTTTTGGAATACTCTAATAAATCAATTCGCAATCGTGATGTTCCCAAACATCAAATAGATTACCGTCAGGGTCTTCTAATACAAAGAATTTTCCAAATTGGCCCTCATCACTAATGTTCCCAACTTTCAAATCTTCGGATTTTAAATATGAATGTAAAGATTCAATATCATTTGTAAAAAAGGTTATAATCCATCTTTTCTTATCGTTAATTTCGAATACTGCTCTTGTGTCATTATCACTTTGAATTAAATCAAGTATTGGCCGATTTCCCCTAAACAAACTCAAGTATCCATTCCTTTGATTTCTGATATTGAATCCAAAATGTTTAACATACCATTTTGCTGAACGTTCTATGTCGGCAACTGGAATAACATTATAGGCAATTCCTAAGATTCTTCCTCTCTCCATAAAGATAGCCTCCAAAATGTTTTAATATGTTTCATGCTCTCATGCTATTTCGTATAACGTTCTTGTATTCACGACGTTCAATCGGCTTAAAGCCCGTTAGGGCTGGCCGCGATGCGGTTAATCGGTGCGGATGTGTCACGGCATCTACTTCCTCGCTCTCCACTTCCGGGACCGAGGGGCGTCAGCCCCGATGTGTGAATGCGGTGTTAGGTGAGGTCTTGACTTCTTTGCAAATGCTAAAAAATTTTGATGTTACCATTGTACAACCATTCAGGTAGTTTATAGTCTCTAACTGCTGGATGATTGGCAAACAAAAGTCTAATCATCCTTACTGCAACATAGCACTCATGAATGATATTATTTTGTTCTTTGAATATAGACCTATCATAATTATTAATATTTATTGCATGCGCTGGTTTCTGCCGTAATTTCCGTATCTTCTTGAAGGGCTTAATAACCAATCCATAGTCTCTTTCATCCTTCAATTTAATCGACTTTCTAAGCCATTCATCAAGTAGTTGAACTGTACCTTTCTGGTTAATTAATATCTTTCCATCTTCTCGTTCAGTTTCAACCTCAAGGTCCACCTTTCCTTTAAAAAAATCCTTATTTATATTTTCTGACATCATTTTATCCAATGTCAGTATAAAACTATTGAAGTTTTCTTTAGTTGGTAGGAAAATAGTTCGGAATTCACTTGGTCTATTCTCCTTAAAATCATTACGAAATAGTTTATCTTCAAACATTAATAAAGACATCTTGTTTATATGATATATTTCTTCAACAAAAGCATCATATATTGAAGCGTTGTCAGCCCACTCACCAGCAATTGTATTTTGATAATATTCATATGCAATCCTGCAATTTCCATCAGTAATCAAATAAGTTTTCCATCTTTGCTGATGTTCTGGGGTAAGATCATTTAAATATCTTAGATATACTGCCACTACTCGATCATTATTAGTGTCGTAACCTATCCCAAATGTATCTAGAAGAATCTGATCACTTTCTCTTAATTCATTTTCTGAGGAGTAATGAATTGAACCAGAATAGTCCGAAGAGTGAATATTATATCGAGGATCTGAGAAATACTGTTCCAAAACGCTAATTTCAAAAAAAAGAGGCTCAAGTTGTGGTTTCCCAAAATAAAGCATTCTTGTAAAGGGCTTATCAACATGACTTTCTGGCAATGTTTCTAGTAATACAGATTCTGTTGGGTATAGACATACATTTGAAGTCTTATTCTTTATAGCATTGATCTGCTTATCAAGAGGGAAATCTTCAAATTGTTTAATATGTGGATTCAATGTAAAATTCGCAGAGACTTTCTTTTCCTCTATTAATTCCATGAGGATATCTACGAGCATATCTTGCGAATATTTTTCTGCTAAATTCCAGTAAGGAATTCCATTAAAGTCTGATGACTTTGTATAGAATTCTATAACTTCATTCAATATTGATTGCTTCATTGTATCCTCCTGAATTCAAGATTTCACCTAACGTTCCCGTATTCACGACGCCCAGCGAATGCTTGGTGTGTCCGGTTGTTTCTGCTTCCCTGAAATCCTTCTGCCGGACCGGGGGCGTATGCCCGATGCGTGAATATTATGTTAGACAAGGTTAACGCTTCTTTGCGCTGCTCACAAACGATTGGATATTCTTTCAACATTCTCTTATTGCGCCTTAATTCGTTTTAATTCGATTTTCAATTTCAGTTTTTTATCGCCCTTTATTATGCTATTCAATATTCTTTGACAACTTTTTCTGTTCACTTCTTTTTCCAATTATGTTAT
This sequence comes from Paenibacillus yonginensis, assembly GCF_001685395.1. Taxonomy (NCBI): domain Bacteria; kingdom Bacillati; phylum Bacillota; class Bacilli; order Caryophanales; family Paenibacillaceae; genus Paenibacillus; species Paenibacillus yonginensis. The sequence goes on from NZ_CP014167.1 coordinate 2,684,211, forward strand.
CATACCTATAAAGAAGCCGAGTGCGGCAAACACTCGGCGAACAATTGGCTTGGATGGGGTTATCCCTTCTAGAGTCTAGACGAATAAGAACCCACCTTCGGCGGTCAACCTTGGGGTGGGTTCTTATTTTCTCTTGTTGTTAGAGTTGATGTATGTTAATAGTGCAAGGATAAACGATCCAAACAGAAACATGATCGTTAGAGCATCCTTAACCTCCATGGCCTCACCTCCTTTCGAAGGGAAACCATGCCCACCCAAGATTCAATTGTCTTTCCCTATTGTACCATCATCTCCCAATAAGGTGAAGAACAAATGTTCGATACTTTAATTATTCTTGTACCCGTTAATTTCGTCTAACGTTAATGTGTTCACGACGCCCTACAAATGTCGGATGTGTCTGCAGCCTACACATCTTCGGATTATCTTCAGCAGACCGAGGGCAAACGCCCGAAGCGTGAACACTGTGTTATTTGAAGTTCTATCTCTTCAATGAAAATACTCAAAAATTCTTACAAAAAAAGCCTGCAATCCTTATAGCAGACTCCGTAGTTCTAGTTGGTTCAAATTAATAATAAACTTCCCTGTTAATAATACATCCAATCCTAGTAAGCCATTAATACTACCATACGGAAACGATGTAAAATCTATGGAAGGATCTTCAAGTTTGTACTCCCCTAATTCAATTGAATCCACTTTCTTAACAAATGCATGTTCTTTACCGCCAATTCCATAGCTAGTGATAATCTCATCTTCCATGGATACTCTAATTCCAATATCATCGACTTCATCCTGGGAAATTAAAGTATGACTTGCTCCCGTGTCTATTACTATATTTTCAATCTGTTTCTCTCTTCCTTTAAATCTTATCTTAATAGAAGTAAATAATAATCCATCTCTATATTCAATTTGCATCAGATGGTTCTCCTTAACCCTATTGCTTTACGTATCTTCACCACGATTTGATCCTTTGAAGTGTGATAAATTAACGTATTATTCTTACTATTTAATAACTCCTCCGTTGCATCTTCTTCCTTAATTGGTCCTATGACAGCTACATCGTCAATGATCTGTTCGTTATTCCGTTCTTCCGAATGTAAAATTTCAAATTTCACAAATTGATTCGGGTAGATTTCTCGTACTTCTTTCCACTTCACGTTTGATTCCCCCAAACGTATTGAATTTGCTTTAATTGTATCATATTTCGGTCTTTATATTAGCACTTGATAGAATTTCACATAACGTTCTTGTATTCACAAACCTGAGAACCTTAAGGCTCCGGAGGAGCCGGTCGCAGCGCGGTTAGGTTCGCAGGGTTGTCCGCCTGGCTTTCACTTCTTCGAAAATGCTTCGGGCGGACCGAGCAGCCACCAGGCTGCGATGCGTGAATACAGTGTTATTGGAAGTCAGCGACTTCTTTGAATAACATTCACTAGATTATATTTCTCAAGAACTTGGGAGAATTTCATCTATTTCATTGTTTACTATCTTGTCTCTCAATCCTCTTTCAAACTCAATATCCCTTGACTTTTTTTGAGCTCTTCAATTTTGGATTCAATTAAGGGCAATATAATATTGTCACGGTATTCTTTTGCTTCTTCTTTGGTTTTGAAATTCTTATATTTTGTTTCATCTGAGATATTAGTATGAACCTTGTATCCATAAATCCGTTTCCCATTCTTTACTTTACTGTATTGCGGATAGATCAAATGCATATCATCATCTTTGTATTTACTTCTGATGTTAGTAACGTTTAGCTTACTATTATAAATCCGAAGGTTAGATAGTCTATTGTCCATTGGATTGTTATTTTCGTGATCGATAGTATTTCCCCAGTAATCTAGTTTGGAGTATTCATTCTCAATTATCATTCTAGGAAGTCTATGAGAATGTTTATCTATACTGGTTTTAACTTGAATATAATTATCCTTTTTTATCGCAGTCCAATGATGTTTGTGAAGATATTCTACCCATGTTTTTACATCAACAAGAACCTCGACTTCACACTTTCCGCCAGTAATAAATTTGATGATCTTTTTCCCATCAATAGATGTCTCGAAGAACCTATTTTTTGCGTCTAATGCGAGCATAAATATAGCATCTCCTGTTTCTTGTGTTCTTTGCGCTGATTTCTTATAACGTTCCCGCATCTATGACGTGACCTGGCCTTAGATAACTCTAATCTTAGGTCGGGTCGTGTGTTGTCTGAGTTAACGTCTATGAGCTTGCTTCTGACAACCAAGGGGCAAATGCCCCGCAGCATAGATGCATTGTTAAGTGATGTTACTGCCTTCTTTGTATTTACATTCTCATATAAGTTATACAGATTTATATTGTTTCCTATGTATTCTAGTTATTTATAGTATTTTTATGATATTTCATCATGTCTTATATGTTATAATTTTCTGGTACAATATGCGGCTTGAAGGACGGTCGGCTAGTCTCCCGGAAGGGAGGTGATGCCTGTGGAGGTTAAAGATGTTCTCACCTTAATGCTCATGTTTGGCATGTTCATTTTGGCGCTTCTTACCTACATGAAAAAGAAATAGACCGCCCTCCCTAAGGTAACGGTCTATTTCGACCACCACTTAGCGGCCGACTGCTCTTTATGCAGTTATTGTGCTTAGGAGCCGTGTTCGCGCACGGCTCCTTACTTATTCTTACCTCATTATAACTGATTTTATAACGGTTTTATAGATTTTCTTGTTAAGTTTATTTATATTTGGTCTGTGATTTTTTATCGCAGTAATTTCACTTAACGTTCCTGTATTCACGAACCCGAGAGGCTTAAAGGAGCAGCGCGACTGGGTCCGGCAGGACTTAGCCTCGCAGTGGTTGTCGCCTGATTCCGCTTCCCTGCTACCGAATTCACTTCTATGAACCCGCTTCTTCTACTTCTAGGCGACCTAGGAACCTTCAGGTTCCGCAGCGTGAATACGTTGTTATGAGATGTCCTTGCCTTCCCTGATTCACCCCCAAAATATTCCTCTATTATCTTCATCTACTATCTTTAATTGTCTTTCAAATTCTTCATTCGGTTCTATTTCTTCTACATAATGCCATTTTCCTTTACTGTCCTTCCAATATACTTTCCATTGGTTTTGATTCTGGCGGAATTGTGCTACATCATGTTGAACCCATTGATCACTCTTGAATGCAGGACGCTCTTCTATTAAAGTCACGTTATTCCCTCTGATCTTATAATTCATTCTGATCCGATCTTGTAAGTGTTGTGGTATTCTGTTCTTCGTATACTTGTCCATAATTCTTTCTATTCGTTTCTTTGTGAAGTCATCCACAGTCTTTAACTCCTCTTGGTGGTATCAGATGCACACACTCGATTTTAGGTTTTGGTCTTTAGATTTTATTCATCTTTATATCTCTGTTGCAAGGATTTCTCATAACGTCCTTGTGTTCACGACCCCGAGAGGCTTAAGGCGACCAACGGGAGCCGGGTCGAAGACTTAGCCTCGCAGGGTTGTCTGGTTGCATCCACTTCCCCGCCTACTCTTCTGCCAGACCTAGGGAGTTAGTCCGATGCGTGAACACGGTGTTAGATGAAGTTACATTGAACTACTCACAAAATCCCTCATGCCCTCTCTTAGTATGCTAACCCCTTCTTCGACACTCTTCATATTCTCATCGTCATTCATATTATTCCTTGCATGTAATAATGCCGGTCTTAATGATTCTACTGAATTTCCAAATTGGTACATCCATTCATATCTAGGAACCATCCATAAATGAAAGTGATGTGTTGTATCTTCATTATAAAAATAATAGACCTTTTCAATTCCCAATCGTTTTCTTTGTTCACTTCTGAGCTTATGGATTAACGAAATAAATTCTAATCGCTCTTCATCTGTTAATTCATCCATGCAGTAAAAATGCCTCTTTGAAGCCAATATAACTAACCCTTTAATTGGGTAAGCAATATCCTGATGGACATGAAAGTTGCTTGATTCAAAAATTACTCCACCTGTTGAAGAAATCAAACCACTTGTCAATGCGCAGCTTACACATTCAACTTCTACTGATCTTCCATCAGCCAATGTAATTAGTCTTGGCATTATGCACCTCATAGTTTTTGATTTTGATAAGAACTTGCATCGTAATTTCATCTAACGTTTGTGTATCCACGACGTCCCACCGACTTAAGACTCCGTCAGAGCCGGCTGCGCTTGCGTAGTTAGTCGGTGGGGATGTGTCCGCTGAATATGCTCACCCTGCCGATTGCTTCTCGCGGACCGAGGAGCCGACAGCTCCGATGCGTGGATATGATGTTATAAGATGTCCCCGCCTTCTATGATATGCTTACACTATTCAAGGTTGGCGTTAAAAATTCGCTTGTTAAGGGCTCTCACTAAACCTTCATCAAACGCTTTAAACAGGTAAACCACTTTGAGCTATAAATAAAAAACTAATCCCATCAATGTCGCCAGATGGAATTAGTCAAATTCACTAATGCTAGTTTTTAACTTATAATGAAAAAGCAACTGTTTTAAATATTCAAATGAATCCTTAGCTTCTTTGTCATAAGGATTGACATTTAGAATAAAGTTCGCCGTCCCTAAAAGGTGATATAAATACTTTATTTTATTATCAATTTCTAGTTTACTTATATGATCTTCAAAGCCATATTTTTTAATGTAGTGCATTTTTTGCCTTAGGTTTTTTCTATATTTTTTTGAGGCTTGTAATTTTTCATTAACTACAATTCCAGTTACCTCTTGTTGCTGATTTTGTTTACGTACTCTAGTTTTTTTTTCGTTAATACAAAAACCCTCAGAATTTAATATCCGTTTAACACAATTTATTACGAATCCCTCATCAAAATCCCCAGATAGGGTTAGATCATCTGCATAGCGTGTATATCGAAGGTTATGTTTAGCAGAGAAACTTGCTATTCTTTTATCTATTTGTTGTGTAACTAAATTAGAAAGCATTGGGCTTGTTGGGGCTCCTTGGGGCAATCCATTATCTAGAATACAAAGCTTTGAAAGGACTAGCGCTACCTGCTTGGAGTAACCAAGCGATTTAAAAAACATAAAAACCTTGTCGTTACTAATGGAATTAAAATAGTCTTTAATATCCATATTAAGAACTAATTTTTGCTTCCTATGATACTTTGCATTATCTTTAATTGAGTAACCAATTCTGAATGCTTTAGAGAATGGGCTTGGATTTAATTTGTGTAATATTTCATCAAGAATCCATCTTTGAATAACTTTCAAGTTTGGAAGCGGCTCACTGATCTCTCTATATTCGTCCTTGTTCTTTTTAGGAATTAGAAATTCTCGATAAAAAGGTGATTGTGAATTAGCCACCTTCATTATATAAGATTCTTTATAGCCCACTAAATACGAGAAATGAGTAACATCATAGATAACTGGTAAGTTTTTAGAGAATAACTTTTCTGCATAATTAATGCAATCATTAATATAATTATCATCTTTATTATGAAATTTAGCAAAATAATAGAATTTATTTTTATATTCATTCCAATTCATTAGTTTCACCTTACTATTTATTGGTAGACCCTATTACCAATCTTCTTTTCATCTTCACACTTGATTGGAATTAAAGTTGCCTTTAGAGATACTTCCTATACAGCCTCTTACTTTAATTTCAAACAAGTGTCAACGTAGGCGAAGCCGGAGTTGTGATAATAACTTTTTCTGGAGACTCTGGCGGAAGGGAAAGTTATTGTCACTAAGGCTAGTAAATAAGGTTCTTCTTAGCTTGACGACTCGTCAAACCTGTGGATAAACCACATAAAGTCTAATAGGGCTACCTCAAGTTTTTAATGCTTGCTGGTAAATAAATATCATATTTACCTATTTTATTTATTATATATTCAGTCTGTGGACTAATCATTGCTTCAGAGTTTTTTCTTCTAAGATTTTTATTAGAAATTTTCAGAGCTTCCTCACCTTCGTCCGTAAGGCTCAATCCCTCCTCTGTATAGTAAGCTAAATTCTTCTCAAATACAATGTTAATAAGCGCAGCAATTTGGGAATACTGATATCCTCTATTATGAAGAGACTCAATATTACCGTTTCGTTTTACTAATTGAAGTAAAAGAATTAAATCTTCGTCAGTTATCAAAAGTTTTTCCTCGGAAATGGAGCAACCCTTCCCTTCTTTTCTTTCCAAAATACCGGAAAGGTGTTGTTAGGCGTTCTAATCATGCTTACAAGAGCCTCTGATTGACCATATCCTAATTTCTCATTTTCATGAACTTTAATCTTCCTTTCAATTTCATCCATAAGAGTTAATTTGCCCACCCTGTCTTCTAAAGAATAATGTTCACTTATCCCCTTAAAAAATGTAAGTGATGAAACAACTTGTACTCCAAGTTCTGAAATTTTGGTTATTCCCTGATTTAAAGCCACAATAGATGCTACAATCATCTTATCCCTAGATATTTTCTTATCATGTAATAAATAATTAAGAGCAGAACAAGCAGTGTCACCTGATCCTATAAAGTCATCAACAACAAGCAAAAGACTGCTGTCATTATTTATATTCGAGCTATCAGCATTTAGGCCAGTAACAAAAGAAATGTTCTTATTTGAAAAATACATATTATATGCTAATTGTTCTGGAAAAGCATATTGAACCATTAATGAACTCTTTACTTTTCCTAGCTTTAAATCTTCTGGTGAGATCAAGGGAGCAATAAAAATATTGCTTATCTGTGCTAAATTAAATCTTGGATCTTGGGCTAATTGATCAACTATTTGTTTAATATGATAACTATACTGATTAGAAGAAATCCTTGTAAACCTTTCTGTAAGTTCTAGTATAAGAGATTGTTCGGATTCTGTTAAATCTGACAATAGTGAACAATAACGATTAAAAAGACTTGGTTGTTCAGGATTATCATTTTCAATTTCCCAAGACTTACTATTGAATATCTGAGAAAGACGGGTCAATATTTCGATACTGAGACTTCGGTTACTTTTTTCGCTTCTTCTGTTCATTGATAATATTCCTTTTTCAAAGTACGTTAATCAAAATAAACTGTTATTTATTAATACGACAAAATAATATAAAACTCCTCTTTTTCAATCAAATTTCGTTTTTTTCTCATCAAAGCGCTTTAGTCTATCTTTTAACAAAAAAATATGCTAAATACGAAATGATCATCGTAAAGACTAAGATATTACGTTTGTCTTCTCTAAAGAAACCACTTTCTAATATTATTTTAAATACATGCGGGGATTTCTTATAACGTTCCCGCATCTATGACGTGACCTGGCCTTAGATAACTCTAATCTTAGGTCGGGTCGTGTGTTGTCTGAGTTAACTTCTATGAGCTTGCTTCTGACAACCAAGGGGCATGCCCCGCAGCATAGATGCATTGTTAAGTGATGTTACTGCCTTCTTTGTATTTACATTCTCATATAAGTTATACAGATTTATATTGTTTCCTATGTATTCTAGTTATTTATAGTATTTTTATGGTATTTCATCATGTCTTATATGTTATAATTTTCTGGTACAATATGCGGCTTGAAGGACGGTCGGCTAGTCTCCCGGAAGGGAGGTGATGCCTGTGGAGGTTAAAGATGTTCTCACCTTAATGCTCATGTTTGGCATGTTCATTTTGGCGCTTCTTACCTACATGAAAAAGAAATAGACCGCCCTCCCTAAGGTAACGGTCTATTTCGACCACCACTTAGCGGCCGACTGCTCTTTATGCAGTTATTGTGCTTAGGAGCCGTGTTCGCGCACGGCTCCTTACTTATTCTTACCTCATTATAACTGATTTTATAACGGTTTTATAGATTTTCTTGTTAAGTTTATTTATATTTGGTCTGTGATTTTTTATCGCAGTAATTTCACTTAACGTTCCCGCATCTATGACGTGACCTGGCCTTAGATAACTCTAATCTTAGGTCGGGTCGTGTGTTGTCTGAGTTAACGTCTATGAGCTTGCTTCTGACAACCAAGGGGCAAATGCCCCGCAGCATAGATGCATTGTTAAGTGATGTTACTGCCTTCTTTGTATTTACATTCTCATATAAGTTATACAGATTTATATTGTTTCCTATGTATTCTAGTTATTTATAGTATTTTTATGATATTTCATCATGTCTTATATGTTATAATTTTCTGGTACAATATGCGGCTTGAAGGACGGTCGGCTAGTCTCCCGGAAGGGAGGTGATGCCTGTGGAGGTTAAAGATGTTCTCACCTTAATGCTCATGTTTGGCATGTTCATTTTGGCGCTTCTTACCTACATGAAAAAGAAATAGACCGCCCTCCCTAAGGTAACGGTCTATTTCGACCACCACTTAGCGGCCGACTGCTCTTTATGCAGTTATTGTGCTTAGGAGCCGTGTTCGCGCACGGCTCCTTACTTAGGGCTTGCTGAATAATCAAAAAATCCTTATCTCACAAGGGTTTAGAGGCACTTTTGTCGAATTCATCTGCAAAGAAAACACGGAAAATCGGTAAAAAACCTTGCAGATGGAGTGAGCGAAAGTGTTCGTGCTGAATCGAGATATGGCAGACTTGTTGGAAAACTTCTATTTGCCCTTTGGCGGAAAATTAAATCCAACCAATCGGTGGGTGCAGCTTGCGGCGATCATCCCTTGGGACAAAGTAGAAGAGAAATATGTGAGCTCGTTCAAGTCCCCAGCCATCGGCCAAAAGGCGTACTCGGCACGTATCGCCCTCGGCTCGCTCATCATCAAAGAGCGCCTTGGTTTAAGTGACCGCGAGACCACCTTACAAATCCAGGAAAATCCATATTTGCAGTTCTTCTTGGGCTACACCGCGTATGTCGATAAAGTGCCGTTTCATCACTCCCTGCTCACGCATTTTCGGGAACGGCTCGGCTTGGAAATCCTAGCTGAAGTCAACGACTGGATCGCCCAAGCCGCGCTGCAAGCAGAGCGAGAGGTCGAGGCGAAACCGAAATCGTCCAAGCGAGATCGCGATGACGACGACAACGACGCGGGCGGCTCGCAGCTCACCATGGAGGTAGGGGACGCTTTCTCTATTCCCGAGGAGCCCCCTGTTGTGGCGAAGAAACCCCGCAACATGGCGAAAAAGCTACACGTCCTGCCATCTACAGCCGCACCGACAGCGGAAGTCATGAACAAGGGCACCCTCATGCTGGATGCGACATGCGCGCCTGCGGACATCAAGTATCCGACTGACTTGGGGCTGCTGAATCACGCCCGTGAAATCCTGGAAGACATCATCGACGTGCTGCACCGTCCCCATGTCGGAGCGATGGAGAAGCCGCGCACGTACCGCGAGAAAGCCAGAAAATCGTACCTGAGTGTTTCCAAGCAACGCAAGGCATCGGGCAAGGTGATCCGCAAAGCGATCAAAAAGCAACTTGGCTACGTGGGACGGAATCTGCGGATTATTGAAGCCCTCGTGAAGTATACGCCTCTCACGGAACTGAGCAAAAGACACTATCGCCAGCTTCTGATCATCTCGGAGCTCTACCGTCAGCAGCGCGAAATGCTAGAGAAGAATACGCATGTCGTCGCCGATCGCATCGTGAGTATCGAACAGCCGCATGTACGTCCGATGGTTCGAGGCAAAGCTGGAGCGAACGTGGAGTTCGGCGCCAAAATCGCCGCCAGTCTGGTGGACGGTTACGCTTGGATCGAAACGGCACAATGGGACAGCTTCAACGAGGCAACCACGCTGCAAGCATCGGTGGAAGCGTACAAACAGCGATTCGGGTATTATCCCGCCGTCATTCTAGCCGATAAAATCTACCGCAATCGAGACAACCTGAACTATTGCAAAACGCTAGGGATTCGCCTTAGTGGCCCGAAGCTCGGCAGACCCTCGAAAGAGCAAAGTGAAGTCGCCGATCGTCGGCAAGAGCGCCAGGACGCTGTACAGCGTAATGCGATCGAAGGAAAATTTGGAGAAGGCAAGCGCAAATTGGGCCTAGGTCGCATTCGGGCGCGTGGCGCCGAAACCAGTTTGACCGTCATCGCCCTTCAGTTTCTGGTCATGAATCTGGAGCGGCGACTGCGTGTTCTCTTTTTGCATTTTTTCAGACTGCTTGGGTTTAGAGACTTGCGTTGGGTGTAGATGGAACGAATCTTGTTCAGCAAGCCCTACTTATTCTTACCTCATTATAACTGATTTTATAACGGTTTTATAGATTTTCTTGTTAAGTTTATTTATATTTGGTCTGTGATTTTTTATCGCAGTAATTTCACTTAACGTTCTTGTGTTCACGACGCCGAGAGGCTAACTGCGCTTGCGCAGTTAGCCTCGCAGGTGTGTCCGCCTGAATCCACTTCCCCGAAATGCATCTTGCGGACCGAGGGCCGAATGGCCCGATGCGTGAACATGGTGTTAGGCGAAGTCCGCAACACATTCAAAAACTTGGAATAATAATTCTTTCATTGTGTTTGACTTCCCAACCTCCATGTAGATTTATTTGTTGAAGTTCACCATTATGGTTATATACAACATCAGCTTGTTTATCCCATTTAAGTTTGATTACTTCTCTGTAAAAACCATTAGCAAGTTGAATTACATTTTTATGAACTATTTGATCCTCGGGAAGAATAAGTTTATATTCTGAAAGTCGATAAGGAAATTTCGTACCCTTTACATTTCCATTTATATCCAACTCATAATAGGATTTTTGTCCATGCAAATCTAGAATTTCCACATAAATTAATCCTGCTTTAAACATGAAGGAATACTCAAGTCCATTTGGAAATTTTTGGAAATATTGTTTCCCTTCAATTAATTGAGATTCATTTCCAAATGCATCTCTAATTGTCCATCCATCGAAATTTTCTTGTTTAGGGTTAGTTTCATTTTGTTTTTCTTGAACTAAGTTATTTAATAATTCTAAAATTTTATTAGAGGTTTCTTTACTTTCTTGGATATGGTTTTTTTCTGTAATTATTTTATTTAATCTAAAATCCTTCATCATAGAATCAAATAATTTGCTAGTGAAAAAAAACAGTGCTTCTTGGTCTACTTCTTTTGCTCCATCGAAACCTTTTGAAGAAAGTGCTGTAGCTAATTCGAAATTGTTTCCATAGAACATGCTCTTTACAATTGTTTCTATATTTGATTGCCTCGCTAGAAAACTAGAATCAGGCTCACCAAATTGATCTCCGTACTTTAAAAAAAACTGCTTACTTGCTTCTTCAATAGTTGAATGAATTCTTCCAATTAAATCTTCATCTCTGTCGATTAAGGAATCCTTTAGAGACGATTTAATCAGGTCATAAATTGTATTACCGAATATACCTAAGAGAATTTCGCCTATCATGTTTTGCCTCCTCGAATTGTTGTGGATTTCGCCTAACGTTCAGGCATTCACGAACCGTCACTGCCTTAAGCGACCAACGGGAGCGGCCGCGATGCGGTTAGGCAGTGCAGGGTTGTCCGCCTGGTTCCGCTTCCTCGAAATTCCTCGGGCGGACCAAGGGGCGCGTCAGCGACCCGCAGCGTGAATGCTGTGTTATCCGATGGACTTGCCTTCTTGATTACACTCTCAAAAAAATGTTTTTATTTAATGTAATCAATTACCTTATCAAGGTATGTATCTAATGGTTGTGATGAGTCAACTATTAAATACTCAACATTCGATGGTGGCCTCTGACTATTATTAATAGTCGCTTCAAAGGATTCTTGAGTTGTACTTTCAATTTGGCTTATCAACCTATCTCTTGCTTTAAGTCTACGATTTATTTCCGTGTGGTTGTTTAAGTAACACTCAACATACTTGTATTCTGCCTTATGTTTACTTGATAAATCTAAACCGTTCTTAATCATTTCTGGATAAAGACACGGACTCTCAAAAATGACACTCTTCCCCTGCGATAAATAAAAGTCTATTAATTCCCAATCCACAGTGTATGAGAATTTCCCCAAAACCCATAGCTCAATATCATGTCCTTCTGCGGCTTTTAATAACGCAGTCTTTGAGGTGTCATGATCAACAATAATTGCACCGGTTATTTGTGCAACTCTTCGAGAAAGAGTTGTTTTCCCTGAACCAGGAAATCCCGACATTTGAAGAAAAAACATCAGTGCACCTCACTACTATTTTCTTTGCAAGTCTTTCGGATAACGTTCCCGTATTCACGACGTCCCACCGACTTAAGGCTGCGTCAGCAGCCGGCCGCGATGCGGTTAGTCGGTGCGGATGTGTCCGGCTGATTCCGCTTCCCTGCTGACTGTCATATACCTCACTGAATCCGCTTCTGACTGCTTCGGCCGGACCAAGGATCGGCGCCAGTCGATCCGCAGCGTGAATATAATGTTAGGTGATGTTAATGCCCCACAGATATAGCGTTCACAATCTATTTCTATATCTCTTAATGACTTTAATTATCGTAAAAACAATGCCTTGAATAACTCCAAAGAAAACCGCTTCTAATATAACTAATACTACTAGATTATTATCAAATGGGTAAAAATAAACTCCGGTTACATGCATTTTGTAATGAACCAATACACCTGATACAGTTCCAGCGACTATTGGAAATGATACTACATGAGTGAATTTCCTTTGGAAGAGCACGGGTAACAGTGCAGGAATTAAATAGTACCATAGACTTGAATATTTATAATCTAAGAACATAGCTAGGAAAATCAAAGGGGAACAAATTAGAGTCATTACTATAAAAAATAGATGGCTTCTAATAATCTATCACTTCCTTAATTTGCACTTTAATTATCTGCATTAATGTCACCTAACGTTCCCGTATTCACGAACCCGAGAACCTTAAGGCAGCTTCAGTTGCCGGCCGCGACCGCGGTTAGGTTCGCAGGGTTGTCCGGCTGATTCCGCTTCCTTGCTGACTGCAAATGCCTCTTCGAAACCACATCTGATAACTTCGGCCGGACCAAGGGGCGGTTTCAGCCGACCCGCCGCGTGAATATTATGTTATATGATGGATCTGCCCCGCTTCTTCGAATAAAGACAGGACGTCGACCCACAGCCCTTGATACTCTTTAAATCTCTTTTAGTTTTTTTAAATCCTTTGATGTCTTTGTATAGATCTTTGCAATTTTTGACCTTTATCGTTTTTAAAATTCGGTCTTTAATTCCTATCGGACTTTAAATGTCTTTTGAATCGCGGGCACTCTGTGCTTTATTCTTGGATAGCCTATCGACGCGGACTTTATTGTTCTTTTTTCTGTTCGCGGGCACGTACTGCTTTTATCTTGGATAGCCCTCGGCGCGGATAAGGGTAACAATATTCTTTGATCATAAGTCAAAGATACTCCATTACCATTAAAAATCCAATTCCTTTAACTACTACAGCAACAGGACGTTGCGGACGAACCTACTTACAAATCGTCTTTCGGGGCAGATCTGTCATATAACGTTCCCAGTATTCACGAACCCGAGAGGCTTAAGGCGCTACAGCGCCGGGTCCGTTAGGACTTAGCCTCGCAGTGGTTGTCGCCTGAGTTTACTTCCCTGCTACTGACTTCGCTTCGTTGTTGAATACGCTTCCTCTATCCCAAGGCGACCCAGGAACCGGCAGGTTCCGCAGCGTGAATACATTGTTATGTGATGTTACCGTCTCCTTCGAGTCACTACCATTAAAAATATACTCATCCTTTATCCAGCACTATGTCCAACAATATCAATTTAAAAATTTCAGCCACCCCATATAAGGAATTAATCTCTTCCACAAAATAACAATAAACACTTCTAAGTCTGCTATCCACATTTGTATTATCTATTAAAATTGCTTTTTTTATCTCATTTCCTATGCTTTCGTATGGTTTGTGCATTCCATCATTTCTAATTGGTCTTATATGTTCATCAATAAAGTCAATAATTAAATAATTATCCTTACTAAATTTGAAAATTATATCGTCTATGAAATTGATCATTTTATAAAATTCAGACTTCTTCGAGAGTCTGTTGGCCATTTTATATTTTTTGTACTCTTTTTCTTTATTCATTTCCTTAATGATTAATTGCGTACTAGTTTCAATAAATGAATACACATTAGAATACTCTTCTATTAATGTTCTATTTAATAGTTCTCCAAATGAAGAAAAATAGCCCTCAAACTCTTTTAAATCTGTTTCATTATCTGCAATGAAGTATGTATTCAGTACTGTTCTGCTTACCAAATCGATTTCAACTTCACCTGGAATAACATCTAAAATAGAGTCTAGCTCAGTGTTAATATTATTGGCTTTATTCTGGACATTATTTAAGAGCAACTTATAGTTCTCTTCAATTTTCCTCATTTTTTATCCTCCATGGGTTTATAATCTTTGTAATGGTATTTTCTTTACGGTAATTTCAGCTAACGTCATTTATACGACCTTCATATAAATACCACATATCGGTAATTATCCGAACTTCTTCTAGTATAATCCATAAAGAGGTATAGGCGAAGTGAATTTTAATCTGCGCCTACTCCTGCTCCTCCAGATCCATCCGATCGAGCGGACTCTGGATACGTTGTATGTTTTTTGTGCTGACATGGGTATAACACTGGGTTGTCCGGGCACTCTGGTGACCAAGCAGCTCCTGGATATACCGGAGGTCGGTTCCGCCCTCCAGCAAATGAGTCGCAAAAGAGTGGCGCAGCGAGTGAATACTTACTTTTTTGAGGATACCCGCCCGTCTTCTCGCCTCTTCAAACACTTTCTGGATAGTACGCTCGGTTACGTGTCGTCCGGGATTCTGTCCTGGAAACAACCATTCCTCAGGCTGAAACTGAGCAATATAGGATTGCACCATGTTCGTAGCCGCTCGAGATAAGAGAGTATTCCGATCTTTTCTCCCTTTCCCTTGCCGGACTCGCAAGGTCTGCCTTTCCGTATCCAGATCGGCCATCCGCAGCCGTACCACCTCGCATACTCTTAGCCCGGAAGAATAGGTCAGATAGAGAACAGCTTTATGTTTGGAATTCGTTATCGACGTTAAAAGCTTTTTCACTTCGTTTTCCGACAAAACATTAGGCAAGGTATGCTGCTTTTTAGGACGGATATACTGAATTTCATTCACCGGGTTGTTTAACACGTATTTGGCATAGAAGCGGATCGCACTGATCGTCTGATTCACGCTGGAATGGGAGATGTGATTAGCCAGTAGAGCCAGACAGTATTTCTGGACAGCTTCGCTGCTGATCTCGGGCACATCCGGCGGAAGGGTCTGCACAAAACGCTGTACCTGGCTGCAATAGGCCTTGATCGTCTTGCTGCTGTAACCGCACTTCTTTAACTCTTCGATCAAGACAGCACGGTTAAAACGGCTTTTGTTCCTGTCCTCCTTTTCAAACGCACCTATCCATTCGCACTCCTTCAGCAGCGTGGGTTCAAACGAAAGAAGCTTTCTTGGTAACATCTCAAGCAGCTGTAAAATGGCAGATTTCTTATACGGAACGATCCATAGTTTCTGCCCGGCATCCCAACGTCTCCCCTGAATTCTGCGGATGGACACGATATGCTCCGGATGGTAAGGCAGCTTGATGCCCAGTGAATCAGCGTTCAATTTTACAACCTCTATCATGTTCATGACCTCTCCTTTTCGATAAAAAGTTACCGAAGACCGTCTCCGTCTAGTTTCCTTCAAACGCGGATAACAAAAAAGGCCGCTTTCTCCCCTTATGGAAAAGAAAACCGCCTTCCGATGCTTTCGGAATCTATTAAACCCCTATGAAATGAATCTCCTTTCATCATTCTATACGAAGCAGATGAATCCCATCAATAGCAAGCAGCCCAAGCAGCCAGCCATTCACCCCCACTTTGTTCATTCCATTCCAACGGCGGAAATCCCCGCCTTGTAGACAACCCTACAGAAGTCACGCCTACCGTCAGTTCCCCCTGCAGAAGAGCACCTTTTCATCCAAGGTTCAACACTCCTTGGTTCCTGCCAAGGTTTAAACTCCTTAACAGGGTTTAACGCCTCTAAACAGGGTTTAGCGCCCCTTACAAGGTTTAACACCCCCTAATAGGTGTAATAATAAAGAAATACCATTTACGGGAAGGTGATTACAATCATGAATACGACCTCTCAAAACCAGCAAGCGGTTGAGCAAGTTCGTGAGCTGATCAAAGGCATAGAAACGGCCATGCTGACCACGGTATCGGAAGAAGGGCTGGTCTCTCGCCCCATGAAAACCCAGGAGGTAGAGTTTGATGGCGACCTCTGGTTTCTGACCAAAAAAGACACGGACAAATTCCATGAGCTGCTCCATAACCGCCAAGTGAATGTGGCTTATGCAGGCAAATCCTTCGTTTCGATTCGAGGCGAAGCGGAGCTTGTGGACGCCCCCGGGAAGCTGAAGCAATTCTGGAGCCCGGCATACGAGAAAGTTCTAGACACGACCCCTGACGACCCGAACCTTATCCTAATCAAGGTAAAAGCAGACGCCGCCGAATATTGGGATGCGGGCAACAAGTTTAAAATGGGGAAATTTTTGTTCCGCAGACTGCTTGGCAAAAATACCGAAGATACCGATATCAACCGGACTATCGAATTAAATTAAGAGTCTAAGCGCTTTTCTTGGTTTAGCCTCTACTCCCCCATAAGATCCCATCCAGCATGATCAACAACGCCCATCCGGCTTTCGGATGGGCGTTTAATCCATGTTTCTACTCTTTTTTCGAATGTCTCCTGCCCTTAGTTACTTCCCCTTCCCCTTCTCCTTCTCCTTCTCCTGAATCACCTGCTCAATCCCGAGCAGAATCAGCTTCAAACCAAACTCAAAAGCACTGTCAGTCCCCATAAGCTCGAACAGCCCATTGGTGAACATTCTGCGGAACAGCCCGGCTTCCGAATCGCTCATGGAGTCAAGAAGACGAAACATCTCCTCACTCGGAAGCGTTATCTTGTCCTTAACGATAGCGGCGACATTGCGCTCATGCTGATAGGCATCCAGCACGAAATAGAAGACATAGTTCACAAGCGTGGTGACGACTTGCATTTTCTGCTCTTGCTCCAGCGGCGTCTCTTCCACGCACAGTAACATCCGGTTGGTAAACCGGATAATATCCGGTTCGTGAGGCAGCGTCATCATCATAAGCTGCGTGGAGCAGGGATACCGGCTGAGCACGCTTCGTACCGTGACGGCCAGTCCCGTTAGCTGCTCCTTCCAGTCTCCTTCGGAGTGGAACTCTTCCAGAATGATCTTCGATACCTGGTTGGCCAGACGCTGGTAAAGATCCTGCTTGCTTTTAAAGTACCAGTACAGAGAGGGGGCCTGGATTCCCAGCCGGTCGGCGAGCCGCCTCAAGCTGAATTTCTCAATTCCCTCTTCCCCTAGAAGCCCCCATGAGGCCTCCAAAATCTTATCCTCCGAAATCTGAGGCTGCTGCTTTTTCATATCAACCGTCCTTTTATCTAACAGTGTAAGTTTATTATTTACAGGTTTATAAATTCATGATATCATCTAACACTGTAAGGTTCAAACTAACACTGTTAGATTGGAACAAAATCTATCAAAATCTATAAAGAAAGCAGTGATCCACATGGATGCAGAAAACCTCCATTACTTTGAGAAAGCGCCAATTGCCAAAGCCGTAGCTCACTTCGCCGTCCCGATGATGCTGGGCACGTCAATGAGTGTCATCTATTCCATCTTGAATGCCTATTTCCTGGGCACCCTAAACAATACTGCCGTGTTAACCGCACTTGCCTTAACTTTGCCGTTGTTCGCCGTCATTATGGCATTAGGCAATTTAATTGGCATGGGCGGCGGGACTTTCATTTCGCGTTTGCTTGGGGAGAAGAAATACGAGGACGTCAAACACGTGTCTTCCTTCGCTTTTTACAGCAGCCTGGCTCTTGGTCTTCTCGTCATTGCCGTCGGCCTCCCGCTGATTGATCCGATCGTTCATGGCCTGGGCGCATCACCGGACTCCTTCGGCATTACGAAGGACTATGTCACGGTGATGCTGATGGGTTCACCATTTGTTGTCTTATTTTTCACGCTGGAAAATATCGTTCGCTCCGAAGGGGCGGCCATCACCTCGATGATCGGGATGATCCTGAGCGTTATCGTAAATATTATCCTGGATGCGCTGGTCATCTATGTTTTCCACTGGGGCATCATCGGCGTTGCCTCGGCGACGGTCATTTCCAACATGGTCGCAAGTGCCTTTTTCGCCTTCCATATAGGATCTGCAAGCCAATTCCTAACGATATCTCCAAAATGGTTCCGGGCTACCAAGGACATTCTCGGCAATGTGTTCAAAATTGGGGTTCCCGTGTTTATTATGAGCATTTTCCTCGGGGCTATGTCGCTGATCTTTAACCGCTTCCTGGTTGAATACGGGGATCAGGCCGTTGCGGCTTACGGTATTTCTTCCCGTTTACTGCAATTTCCGGAGTTTATTCTGATGGGCTTGTGCGAGGGAGTTGTGCCTCTTATTGCCTTCTCTTTTACAGCAAATAAATTACGGATGAAACATACGATTGGGTTTACGATCAAGACGATCGTGGCTTTAGCCGTCCTGTTCGGCGTCGTCGTTTACCTCATTTCTGACCACTTGATCGGATTATTTACGAATGACCCGCAGTTAATTCAAATGGGCAGCTACATTCTGCACGTCACGTTCTTATCCTTGTTTATTACTGGCATGACCACGCTGTTTACAGGGATCTTCCAAGCCACAGCGCAAGGAACCGCCGCGTTCATTATGTCCATTATTCAGGGAATTACGCTGATTCCCGTGCTGTTTATCGCCGATCGGTTGAACGGCTTCCACGGGGTGGTCTGGTCCCTCGTCATTGCGGATGCCGCCGCGTTCCTGGTTGGAGCCGTCATGCTGTATATTCTGCGCAATAAATTGCAGCCGGATTTGGAGCAGCTGGTCCAATAGGCAGTTGGTATATTATAGGGGCTACAGCAAGCAGTTAATCCCGTTAAATTATAAAAGGACAGCCGGTCAATACGACCTGCTGTCCTTATTATTTTTACCAATTTAAGCTCGTTAACCCAAACGTTAACATCTTACATGCTTGCGTTTAAAGCCAAGTTTCCCTCTGTCCACCATCTTTTGAATATTTTCCACAGCGTTTAAAATCTTGGTCTTCCCTTTATTGTCTTTGACTTCTACCAGATGTACCGCTTTCGCGACTGCCACGGCTTTATCATGAAGCGGCAAATAGGAAGTAGCCACTGTATACAGGAAATTATTCATCGCATATTTCGTCCGTTCAGGAGCATCGTGAACCGATTGTTCCACTTGTACAAGCATCTGGCTCAGTTTGCTCTCTGAAAATTCATTATCCGGACGGCTGCCGAGCAGCCAGCAATAACAGTTCCAGCCAGCTGACATTCTTAGATCTTCGCCGCTTGCCATCCATTTATCCGCAACATCCTGGGCTATATCCGCTTCCGCCAAAGTCACCGCCACTACAAAATCGGAAAGCATGTAGAAATAGGCTGCATCCATCCAGCGGTCATAGTCCGACTCGGTCATGGCGTTTGGTTCCGCAATCATGCCGGCAAAATACATCGCATCATAATTTCCCGTCGCATAAAGCTGCTCCGCCAAAGCTTGGTCCAGCTTCGTTTGCCTGAAAATGGGCTTCATTTCACCAGTAGCCACGCCAAACAGCGGCTCCCTCGCCCCGTTGGACAAATACATTTTCTTGAGTCTTTCCTTGCCGAGAGCCTCAAGCTCCTGCATAACCGTTTCAAAATCCATCGTTCTACACTCCCTCCTCCCTCCTTCTTTCGTGGGCGGCTTGGTCCACCCCGGCTGCTTCAATTATTGCCGGATTAGGACTGCAATCAATCAGTCCAGGTTTGGTGCCGATGCCCCTTTTGGAGCTTTTCTGACCAGTCCGAAATAGGCCAGCATCGCAGCCGTGCTCGTCGCCAAAATAATCAAGCCCAGCGGAACAGCGGTGTCTTCACCCGCAATCCCCACCAGAGGAGCGACCACCGCACCCAGCAGGAAGGGGATAACCCCGAGCAGCGCCGCAGCGCTTCCCGCCATATTGGCCTGGCTCTCCATCGCAAGCGGAAATGCCGCCGTAGAGGTAATGCCAATCGAACATACAAAGAAAAAGAGCGGGATAACCAAAGCGAACAGCGGACCATGGACTAAAGCTACCACTAATACGGCCACGCTTGCAAATAAGGCAACCCATAAGCCAAACAATAAGAAAGTCTGCTCTGATATACGATTCGCCATACGTCCCACCAGCTGCGAGCCTATAATCAAGCTAATGCCGTTTGATCCAAACAGCAAGGCAAAGACAGCAGGCGTAACGCCGTATATATCCTGGTAGATAAAAGGTGTGCCCGAAACATAAGCAAACACCCCGGCGATCATGATACCCTGCGCCAGCATATAGCCGACAAACTTACGGTCACGCAAAAGCATGCCGTAGCTGCGCAGCTGATGCCCGAAGTTGGCCGGCTCACGCCGGTCTGCCGGGAGGGTCTCCTCCAAGCGCCATTTTGTCATTGCAAGTAAGTACGTTCCCAGCACGGCCAGCACGATAAACACACCCACCCATGTCGTGAAGGAAAGAATACCACTACCGGCAATCGGCGCAGCAAGCGGGCCCAAATTCCCTACAAGGAGCAGCAAAGAGAAAAATTTAGTCAGTTCATGACCGCTGTAAAGATCGCGGGCTATTGCCCGTGAGATTACGATCCCTGCGGAAGCAGCAAACCCTTGGGCGAACCGGAACAGGATCAGCAATCCGATATTAGGTGCAAACGAGCATGCTAACGACGAGATGACATATATAGCCATCGAAATCAGCAAAGGATTTCTCCGTCCATAAACATCGCTCAGGGAGCCCATGACAAGCTGGCCTATGGCCAATCCAAGCAAGCAAGCAGTCAGACTAAACTGCACCAGTGAGGCGTTCGTATTGAAATGCTCAGCAATTTGAGGGAATGCCGGCAAATACATATCAATGGTAAACGGACCTAACGTCGAAAATAACCCCAGCAGCAAAGCCAAGCCAACAACAACATTCTTTTTATGGTTTTCTATCATTTTTATTAACTCCAGTCCCCAGTATGATTTCTATTTCTATTTCTACTTCTACTTTCTCTCATCCACTCCCACTCTTAGTTTTGGTCCATCCTTTGCTATTAGGTCATAGAGTTCGCTTTAAGTCAAGAACTATTATTAAAAATTTTAGGAAATGGATCTAAAAAAAGACCACAAAGCTTTCGTTCTCACGAGCTTTGTGGTCTTATTGCCTTCAATGAAGGTAGCAGGAGCGTGTCTACTCTCCTTTTATTATCCTGCGAATCTGTTCAACTGGTGCTTTCGGCTGCCGGTCATAGGTAAGCAGGCCGTTAATCTCCTGCTCCACATCCGTCAGCTGCGTATAGCAGAACCCCTGAATAACCGGTGAAGTGAACATAGGATCCAGCACCGCCTTGAGCCTGTTCAGGAAATCCTCGGTGTTCTCGGCACCTGAATATCCCCAGCCCTCCCACTCGCTTTTCTTGAAGGAGATGCCCCCGAATTCAGAGACCAGAATGGGCTGGCCTTCATATTTAGCGCCTCCTACAAAGATACGTTTGTTAGAAGGCATTGCCTCCAGGGCTGATTCAACGCTGGCATACCGTTCCTTCAGCACTTCCTCCCGGCTTTCATAATCATGAATGGTCACCAGATCCGTGGTCATCTGTTCCCACCGTCATTATAGACAACAGGTCTTGTTCAAGACGCTGGTAATAGGGACGGTTGTTCAGGCAGAATTTCCCTCCCTCAATCGAAACTTTGCGCATGCCGAAATAGGAAGAGACCTCATCGAGCACGGTTTCACCTTGCAGCAATCGGAACTGGATGTCATATAAATTAGTGCTCCGGACTCCATAAGCGGCCGTGCCCATGTTCGGCGAAATCGTTCAGCCCGACTGCCCGGGTTTCGCTGGCCTGCCGCACCGTTTGGACGATGTTGGTGATCAGCTTGCCTTCAAAATAAATTTCGGCCTCCAGGCGAATCTCTTCATTTTCTCTAAACCCATCTACAAAAGAAACGATACGGATTTCATTGCGGTCCACATCCGGGGTCAACTCGACTTTTGACAAGACGGTGATGGTTTGGGAAAATGTCCCTTTGGCGTTCTGCCATTTCTCCTTCTCTCCGATATTGGCATCATCAAAAGCAAACTCCCATTCGCCATTCAGGCACAGCCAGTTCTTCTGCTCAAACTGCGGTCTTGGGTATTCTGTACGTGGAATTTTCAATGTTGTCTGTATCATCCAATCGTTCCTTCTATAATATAGAGGAGGCCGTTAATAACCTACTTTACATAGAAGGTAGCATCCTGCCGGTCCAGATCCGTGGATATCGAGGATATTTCCAGCAAGCCATCCCGGTGCCTCAGATAAGCTCCCGAAATATTATAGGACTCAAAGGAAACTGCCCACGAGTTTGCCAGTCCTGTACGCAGATGCCAGGTGGCATCATTTTTGAACTGGGTCGTGTTATCATTGGCTTCCAGCCATACCTTTCCGTCCTTGTGGCGAAGGAAGTAACCCGGTTTAGAAGCGGATTCTATGGATATTGCCGAGGCATCCGCCAGCCCTTTCACCATTTTCCACTGGGATTCCGCATTGTAGGCTATTTCGCTCTTGACCCTCATTTCGCCGGATACTTCCATATTTCAGAACATATTAAGTTAACTTAGAAATGAGGGACCTGAATAAATAAACAAAGCCAGCTGCCTATAAAGGCAACTGGCTGATAGACTATACTGGGACTTCCCCACGTAAAATGAATCCCGGAAGTTTTAAACCTTAAACTTGCTAATGACTTCTTGCAGCTCCTGAGCCATCTTGCTAAGAGTTTCAGCCGAAGCGGATACCTCTTCCATCGAAGCATTTTGCTGCTGTGTAGATGCGGCCACGCTTTGTGTATTGCCAGCTGACTGCTGAGCTATCGTGGCGACCTCTGTCACCAGCTCCACCATATTTTGCGAACTCGCATTGACTTGCTCGACAATCGAAGACACTTCAAGCGATTCAGCGGCTACTCTCTCAATGGAAGATACGATCTCTTTGAAGGTATCACCTGTTAAATTCACCATGTTAATACCTTCGTCTACAACAGAGGTCCCCTCGTTCATAGAATGGACTGCATTCTCTGCTTCTATTTGGAACTCTTCAATAAGTCCCCGGATTTGACCGGCTGCCGTACCTGTCTGCTCGGCCAACTTTCTAACTTCATTAGCTACAACCGCAAACCCTCTTCCGTCTTCCCCTGCCCGTGCTGCTTCAATAGCGGCATTTAGTGCCAATAGGTTGGTCTGGCCCGCGATCTCGGTTATCAATCCAACGATGTTGCCGATCTCTCTCGTTTTTTCTCCTAACGTATTAACAACGTTCGCGGTTTGGCTAACCGTCCCCTGAACAAGTCTCATTTGTTCAATGGTTTTGTCGACGACCTTGTTGCCGTCACTAGCTTTGTCACTCGCTGTTGCCGTCAACTGAGACACGTATTGAATCGAGGCCGCAGCCTGATCCATGCCTTTTGATATTTCAGTCGTTGCTTGTGTGAACTCGTTAGCGGTACTAACCTGTTTATCCGAGCCTTCGGCAATCTCCTGAATAGAATTCGCTATATGTTCTGCCGTCTGGGTTGTCTGCTCCGCACTCGCCGACAGCTCTTCCGAGGTTGCGGCAACTTGGGATGAATTGAAACCGACCTGACTAATCAATTGACGCAGGTTGGCTGTCATCTGATTTACAGAAACCGACAATTGCCCAAGCTCGTCTTTGGATTTAACAGCCACTTCTTCAGTTAAATTTCCGTCAGCAATCCTTTTCGTTGCAGTCATCAAACGTTTTAAAGGGCTGTGTATGGATCGAACAATTCCAAATACAAGGGCTAGGCCAAGCACGACAGCGATCACAATGACAATCAGGGTCGTTATAAGAATTTGGCTGCTAGCTTCCGTAATTTCATCCATATTGATGGTGCCGACAATCTTCCATCCAGTCAATTCATTGGTTACAAAAACGGCGCGTTTCTGTACGCCATCGGACTTGAAATCAACTGTGCCCGACGCTTGGCTGTTTAGTTTAGCTACATAACCTTCCTTGCTCTCCGTCCCGGCTGCAATAGACGGGTGAACCAAATACTTATCCTCGGAGTCCAGAATATTTACCATTCCGCTCTCACCGAGCTTGATTTTATTTACCTGCTGAGAGAGATTAGTCAAGCTCAGGACCACGCTGACGACGCCCGATCCATCCTCAGCTGCTTTAGAAGGAACAACGATTACTTTGCCGTCCTGACTAACAATAGGGCTGTTTACAAACGTTTTTCCTTTATCCGCCATAGCATTGCTGTACCATGCACGTTCTCTTGGATCAAATCCCTCTGCAAAGGTTTGCTGCGGAGAGTTCAGTAATTTACCATCGCTTGTGGCATATTGGACGTAATCGTACTCTGCTTTTACTGCTTTTATAGGATCCAGCACTTGTCTTAGTTTAGGGCTCTCCGTTCCAGCCACCATTTGTGTATTAACCGTCTTAGACAGATAATCCAAATCTGCAAAACTTGTCTGTATTAGGTTATCCAGATCCGTATTCACCGACTCAACGGTTTGATGGGTGTTCCTCATGAACTGATCTGTAATTGCACTCTTTGCAGACTCGAAGGAAATCCATCCCAAAGCTGCGGTTGGAATCAGCAGTACCGCCAAGAAGGCAAGTGTTAAACGACTTTTAATCGTATTCCATACAAATGTTTTCTTTCCTGACTGCTTGTTCTCTTTCTGTTTCTGTTTCTGTTTCTCTTTCTCTTTCTCCTTCTCTTTCATCGCTTCTGTCTCCCCCCAAGAACCAAATCAGATTTCTTCTCAACCAGCTTATTACCGGCCAGGCAGGCCTTTTGCCCCTAAACTCTCTTTAGGGCTTCAACCCTATCCTCCTATTTCGGCATAAAAGTGATAAATGTTTAAGTTTTTTAATATTTTTTGCGAAAACTATATTTTCATAACCAGCAAAAAAGTCAGCTAAATAATTAAATTTTATCTATTTCCCTTTATGAACTAAAGGAAGTGCCCCAAATTCCAAAGGTCATATAGTCCTATTTTTAAATTGACACCCCTCATATTTATGATATAGTTATGGGGATTTTTCTCAATTTTTCAGGAAGGATATGGATACCCGTTTTAATAGATCCTCCAGATGGCCTACTGCTATTTTTGAGAAAAAGAACTACATTGCACAGGGGGAGAATTCTATTATGATAAGACAGAAATTAAACTCAAGGCCCTTCAGACGAGCGATTGCTGCTGTTGCAGCTCTTCAAATTTTCGGGGCGTCCTTGGCCATGCAGGCTTTCGCTGCACCGCAGACGACCCTATCGCCGAACGGAGTGAAAACTTTAGCTCCGGAGGGTGCAATCCAATCCACTGGCACCTGGAACTTGGGTACACGTGCGGGGGATTATGTATATGTGGCTGGCATGCGGGGGATAGATCCGAAGACGAATACGCTGGTTGCTGATGAAAAAGGCCGGATCCGCCAAGCGTTTCTTAACATGAAGCTCATTGCCGAGTCGGAAGGAGCTTCGCTTCAAGATGCAACCCGTATCGTTGTTTATGTCACCGATATGTACCGTTACCGCCCGATGGTAAATGAAATTCAACAGGAGTTATGGGGAGACGGCCCTTACCCTCCTCGTACGATTATCGAGGTTGACCGTTTGAACCAGGATGATATTGTAGAGGTGGAAGGTACTTTTTATGCTCCTGTCAACAAAACTTCCCATGCAAGCAGCCTGGAAAATGCAGCTGCAGACAGCAAAATTTCTCCAAATGGCGTTGAAATCCTGCACCCCGCCGGGGCGATTCAGTCAACAGGAACTTGGGACCTTGCTGCACGTGCAGGCGATAATATCTATGTTGCCGGTATGAGAGGTATAGATCCAAAGACAAATACTCTGGTAGCTGATGAGGAAGGACGGATTCGCCAAGCATTCCTTAACATGAAGTTCATAGCAGAGTCCGAAGGAGCAACCCTCCGCGATGCCTCCCGGATCATCGTCTATACTACTGACATGTACCGCTACCGCCCGATCGTCAATAAAATCCAGCAGGAGTTATGGGGAGACGGCCCTTACCCTCCTCGTACGATTATCGAGGTTGACCGCTTGAACCAGGATGATATTGTAGAGGTGGAAGGAACGTTCTACGCACCTGACAAGCCAGTTTCGAACGAACAGCCCGCAGGCGAACAGCCTTCTAGCGAACAACCTTCGAGCGGGCAGGCTTCTGGCGGACAAGCTTCTAACGAACAGCCCGCAAGCGGTAAAATCGCTGTTTATGTGGATGGCAATAAACTGAACAACATGCAAGCTGCAGTACAGAACAGTACCGGAGTGCTCGTGCCGCTGCGCAGTGTGTTGAACGCCATGGGCGCAACCGTAACATGGTCGGGAATGAACCAGCCTATTACGGTTACTCAGGGAGAATTGACCGCCAAATTCACTGTGGGTTCAAAGTCAGTTCTGGTAAACGGCCAAATGCAGACCATGCAGGCTGCCGTACAAATTACTAACAACTACGCCATGATCCCAGACAGTCTGATTACTGAAGTATTTGGAGCCGAGGTTAAATGGGATGGAGCAGCGCGTACCCTTAACATTACTTCCAAACACAACTAATTAACTGAAGAGGGTGTCCCTCAGCTCATCTAGGATGGCTTTGGGAACACCCTCTTTTCGATTTGCATAACAGACAACAGACAGTGGTGAATTAGAGCATTTCTGCTGCTTTGTGCGCCTGTTCATCCAGTTTCTGCGCATGGAGAACTACGCTGTCAAATCTGTCCATAGTCACTCGTATCTGATGCTGACTCTCCACAATAGAAGACTGAATGCGGCTAATTCCATCTGAAATCTCACTAATTTCCTTTGTAATGCCGGATATGGTGCCCTGCACTTCGGTAATGGAATTCGACACTTGGTTAGACAGCATGCGTACCTCTGAGGCCACTACTTCAAAGCCTTTACCATAAGGACCGGCATGAGCAGCTTCAATTGCTGCATTTAAGGAGAGCAGATTCGTCTGAGAAGCAATATCCCGGATCGTTTGCACAATCCCCTGGATAGATTTAGTTTGCTCTTTAAGTTCTTTAATTGTAACCGTATTATGCTCGGAAATTTCAGCTATCCTGTCCACGCTAAGCAGTAGTTCCCTGCTTTGGCTAATTCCCTTCTCCGCATGATCGTTTAAGTCCTTAGAGGAAGACATTACTTCGTTAACTACAGTAGATAAACTACACTGACGTTTAGTACTATCCGAAGCGATTTTAATAACGCCCACTACCTTCGATTCCTGCTCGTCAAAGATCGGCATATAGGTCGCTTCCAGCCATACAGATTCACCATGGGCATTTTTCCGTTCCACTTTATTCTGGAAACCTTCACCGGCTAGCAGTAACCTCCAGAATTGCTCGTAAGCAGGAGACTTAACAAACGATTCGAAACAGAAATCACTATGTTGCATATTCTCTATCTCTTCAACGGAATACCCCATCACTTTAGCGAAAACCTCGTTGACATAAGTTACTTTCCGATCAGTGTTAAAACGGATTATGGCAAAGTTCCTCTTCAGCACTCCTAAAATGCTTTCATCCACTAACGTTTGTTGTAACATTTAATAATCGACCCCCAATGTTAAATGAAAGGGCTTAATCCCACACAAGTATCTTTTAGAAGCTTGCCCTGTTAAAAAAGACCCGTTCTGTGTAACCTCTCTATCGCACTCTAACACAAAAGTAAATTAACACACCCATCTATACAAAACATAAACAATAGAGACGTTTCATTAAGCCCGAACCGTTTGATGGGCCTCGCTTGCTAAATATGGGGATAACCTTAATCAGGGTGTCCCTCCGCTCATCTTTGATGACTTTGGGGACACCCTCTTTTTGATTTCTGTAGCAGATAATGGTGAATTAGAGCATTTCCGCTGTTTTGTGCGCCTGTTCATCCCGTTTCTGCGCCTTACAAACCTACTTCTTGTTTCTGGCTAATCTCAGCCAAATAGCTAATATAAGTGCTAATCCGGCATTGCATACAAAGTTAACGAGCAGTGTACGGTCACCCGTACCTGCATACAGCAGTCCGTTCACCAGCAGAGAAGCGGCACATAAAATCAACAACCATTTCAGTGTTGTATTCAGCATTTTATTTCCTCCTCCCGCGTTAATTCAGCACGTCGTCACGCTCAACGTTACGAATGGAGAGATAGGCGATGGCCGCACCAAGCAGCGCCATCCCCACCGGAATGGCCACAATAGAATACAGGCTAAAGCCATCAACGGTCTGGCAGACAATCATTACGACCAGGAACGACGAAACGATGGTTGCCGCCACCGAATGCTTACGCATGCCGAAATACAAGGGAATCAAGCTTAAAAAGCTGGTCGCCACCGCACTCATGATGATCGTGACTAACGTTTTGACCACAAGGAACAAGGTCAAAGGCTCGGTAATAACTGAGGCGAACTGGTTAAATATATAGAAGCCCAAACCCACTACCAGATTTGTCAAAACATCGGCCAAAAATATAAACAGAATGATGACAAGCAGCTTGGCGGCCATAAGTTTCTTCCGGTTGATAGGGTACATAAACAGGACCGTAATGGATTTGCTGCGAAACTCTTCTACCACAAGCCTGGCAAGAAGAACGGCAGCGAATATGATGTAGGTACCCCGGACAAGCAAATCTAGTACAGAAAACATGCTTTCATAGTTCATTATGGGGAAGTTTTCTCTCATTTCCGCATTTAAACTGAAGGTGCACATCAATATAAAAATAACGGCATTCGCAATCAACGCGGCATAAATATAAGACTTTAAACGAAACTTACGCATTTCCAGCTTCATAAGCTTAAGCAACAACGCCACCCCCGTTCAGGATCGAAAGGAAATAATCCTCGAGCGAGCCTTTTTTCCTATGAACAGCCTCAATCTCCACCTCATGCAGCACCAAGGCCTTCATCAGCTCGCTTTGGGGAATCGGGCAGTCATAAATGCGGAGCTCGTGATCTCCGGTAATACGGATATTCGTGAGGTTCAGATGGTTCTCAAGCACATAAGCCGCTTTATGGGTTGAACGGGTCGTGACTTCGATATATTCAGCCGTCTGCTGGGCGATATGGTCCATGGATACCTCCTGCAGCAGCTTCCCTTCATTCATAACCGCAATTGTATCCGCGATCAGCTCGATCTCGGCAAGAATATGACTCGAAATAAGAATTGTAATTCCATACTGTCTGCCTAACATTTTGAATAAATCGCGAAACTCCTTGATCCCTACCGGGTCGAGGCCGTTAATCGGTTCGTCCAGTATGAGCAGCTCCGGCTTAGTCAAAATCGCCCTGGCGATGCTAAGCCGCTGCTTCATCCCCAGTGAGAAATCCTTAACGGATTTCCCTTCAATCCCCTTCAGGTTCACGAGTTCAAGTGCCTCAGCAATGGACTGTTTGTTGTGATAACCCATGTATTCGCAGTGAAGATCCAGATTTTCACGGGCCGTTAATTTTTCGTAAAAGATCGGGTTCTCAATAATGGTGCCCATTCGCCCTAACAGGCGGTATGAATTAGGGGTCAGCTTCTCCCCAAAAATTTCAATTTCTCCTGCTGTCGGCTTGACCAGGTTGGTGAGCATTTTCATGACCGTTGTTTTCCCCGCTCCGTTGGGGCCGAGCAGGCCGTAAATTTCCCCCTGCCGGATGTTCATGTTTACATTCGAAACGACTTCCTTGCCGTTATAAGCCCGGGTAAGCTGTTTCGTTCTTACCGTATAAGTCATCCCTCTATGCCTCCTTTGTTCTCTGTAAGCTTTATTCTAAGGATGGGTTTTGCCTTTTTTCTTACTCGTTCCTTACGAATTTCTTACTTTGAGAAGGAGACCCGTTTTAGCTGGACGGTGAAGGTCGTTTGCTCATAGGGTTTGCTGTAGATGCGGATGGTGCCTTCCTGCGCCTCCACCAGCCTTTTCGTAATGGTCAGCCCCAGACCGCTGCCTTGAAAAGATTTATTGCGTGAGTCCTCGAGGGTATACATCCGCTCAAACACCCGGTCCTGATGCAGCTCGCCGATTCCTTTGCCGCGGTCCCAAACCTCCATATACACAAAGGCATCATCGGCCCGCAAGGTTAATCCGAGCGTTTTCCCTTCTCCCCCGTGCTGAATGGCATTGGAGATTAAATTGTTCAGGACCCTCTCCAGCGCTTCCTCATTTCCCCATACGAGGAGCGGCTTGTCCGGAATTTCTATGCACACCTCAAATCCTTTGACCGTAAGGGTGTCGTAAAAGGCTAATATATTTTTTCTGGAGATTTCATTCATATCAACCGGTGAAAGCGGGATCCGCTTATCTCCCGACTCCAGTCTAGCCAGATCAAAAAATTTATGAATCAGCTCCAGGACCTCGTTGGCTTTCGCGTACACTTTGCTATGCAGGGCCTTCCGTTCTTCTTCGCTTATGTCCGGATGCAGCTGGAGGGTTTCCAGATAACCGAGCACCACAGTGAGGGGGGTCTTTAGATCATGAGAAATGTTGGAGACCATTTTCCGCATCGACTGCTCCATCTTCATGAAACCTGCGGCTCTCTGCTGATTGTGCTCCAGCAGCTGGTTAATTTCGATCAGAACAGGAATCAAAGCTTGATCCGATGTAAAAACGAGCAGCTTCTCGTTAGTCCCGTCAGCTATTATGTTCTTCAACTGATCCCCGATTCGTTTCAGGTTAGCGTTTCTCGCCTTATAAGCATAAAATTGAACCGCAGCGATCACGGCCAAGACAACAACAAGGACAGCAAGAATAATCAGAGCTATAACCATGTTATTGACCATCCCACTTATAGCCGATGCCCCATAATGTCTTTATGTAGCGGGGGTTAGACGGCTCGTCTTCAATCTTCTCGCGCAGCCGGCGGATATGTACATTTATGACATTCTCATCCCCATAATATTCATCGTTCCATATAAATCCGTAAATCTGCGCTTTCGTAAACACGCGATTGGGGTTGGTGGCAAACAGCTTCAGAATTTCAAATTCTTTTGCCGTCAGCTTGAGATCCGTTTCCTTTTTCCTGGCTGAATAATTGTCCAAATCGATAAATAAATCACCGAAATTTAAAACCTTAAATTCAGGAGCCTGATCTTGGGGCGCCGAAGCCGTTTCTGGATTGGAATACAAGGTAGCCCTGCGGATCATCGCTTTAATCCGGGCCGACACTTCAATCAGGGAGAAGGGTTTCGCAATATAATCATCCGCTCCGAAACCGAGCCCCAGCGCCTTATCCACATCGCTGTCCTTGGCTGACATGATGATGACGGGGACAGCACTTTGATTCCGGATTTGTTTGATGACCTCAATCCCGTCGAGCTGCGGCATCATAATATCGACAATAATCAGATCAAAATGATCCTGCCCGAACCGGATTAGTCCATCTCCCCCGTTCAGCGCCGTCGTAACCTCATAGCCTTCTTTCTCTAAATAACCCTGGAGCATTTCGACGATTTGCTTATCGTCCTCAACCAATAACACTTTATAAGCCATGAGACTCTCCCTCTTCTATTAAAAACTTGCCTTTACCACAGCTGCCTCTTTACCCAGCCTCTATTATATACCGCCCTGCAACCTTTATGCTCGGGGGAGGCAGAGACCCAATACGGTTACATGCTCTGCTTGTACTTCTATCCCTCCGCATAGGAATATTTTTTCACAACAAAAAAACGCCCCTCCAAAAAAATTGAAAGGAACGTTTTTTATTTATTGCCAGCCGCCAGCCATTCCGTTTATAACCTTCTATAATAGAAAAAGAACAGCTGAAGCGCTTAACAGCCCTGCTGAAAAAGTTATCCTGTGGAAGACTATCCCCGAGCCTTGGGATGTGGTTTTGGATTCGCTCGACTATACCTCCTGACGAAGGTGAGAAACATGACAAACATTTTTTACGTCGAATATGATGCGGCGCATAACAGCAGTTTTGTTTTTGATATTCCGGAAGGCCATAATTGCTGGCTGTTGGTTATCACCCAGACACCCGCCCAATTCTGGGTGGACGGCAAGCTGAAGGAGTATCCGCCCCACTGTGCTGTGCTCTTTGAACCGCATCAAAAGATCTATTACCGGGCATGCGCCGAACAATATGTCAATGACTGGATCCGCTTTGAAACCGATGAGCCTTACGTGACTGAAACTTCGCTTCCCTTTGGCAGTCCCTTTCCTTTGGACGACCCCGAATATTGCCACAAGCTGTTCCAGCTGCTGGTCATTGAGAACTCGTTCAACAAAGACTACAAAAAATCATCCATTGATTGCCTGCTCAGAACGCTGTTCAACAAACTGCTGGAGTCTTATTTCCGCGAGGAAATTACGCCTCAGCATTACAATCTTCTAAAGCTGCGGTCGGCTATCCATAATAACCCTACCCACCCTTGGACGGTGTCGGAAATGGCAGAAATCCTAAGCATCAGCCCCGGATATCTCCAGGTCATCTACAAAAAATCCTTTGGCCTTTCGTGCATGGATGATGTCATTCACAGCCGGATCCGCTTAGCCAAAGAATATCTCATCCACAGCCCCTACACGGTGGCGGAGATTGCAGACCGGTGCGGGTACCGGAATGTGGAGCATTTCTGCAGACAATTCAAGCAGCTAACCGGTTCCTCGCCCAAGAAATTTAACAAAAGAAACACCGGTTCAGGCGCAGGAACGCCGGGCCCTACCAAGCTTAACCCTTGATCCCGGTCATCGTAATTCCCTGCACAAAATATTTCTGACCGATGAAGAACAATACCAATACGGGAATAACCGTAATCAAGGAAACCGCCATCAGCATCTGAATCTGCGAGGAGCCGAAAGAATTCTGGAAGAACTGCAGACCGATGGCCAGCGTGAAATTCTGGTCGCTGTTCAGATAAATCAACGGAGACATGTAGTCATTCCAGTGGAAGGTCACCGACATGAGGCCGACTGTGATCAGCGCCGGTTTGATGGCCGGCATCAGAATTTTGTAATAAATCTGAAAGGCATTGGCCCCGTCAATATAAGCCGCTTCGTCGAGATCTTTCGGGATCGTTTTGAAGAACTGCCTGAGCAGGAAAATGTTAAATGCGCCGCCTCCAAAAAAGGAAGGAAGGATCAGCGGCTTCAAGGTATCAAGCCAGCCCAGTTTGGTGAACAGGAGATAAGTAGGGACCAGGGTCACCTGGCTGGGGAGCATCATGGTGGCAAGCACGACGGTGAACAATACTCCGCTGTACCGGGATTTAAAACGTGCAAAGCCGTAAGCTACAAAGGAAGCGGACAGCACCGTTCCCAGCGTGGCAAGCACCGTTACAATCAAGGTATTCCATGTATATCGCGTGAAATCTGCATACTGCCAGCCCTGGACGAAATTATCCCATGTGAACGTATTCGGGATGATTTTGGGAGGCAGCGTATAAGCCTCAGACGGGATTTTAAAAGCGGTTGAAAGCATCCAGATAAACGGGAAAATAAAAATAACGGCTATAATCGTCAATACCCCATAACTGAGGCTGGTTTTGATCCGGTCGCTGGTTCTTTTACTTTTATAATAAGCCTCCATGGCTGCACCTCCCAAATTAGTTATCGTAATAAACCCAGTGTCTGGAGGTCCGGTTTACGATTTGAGTGATGATCATGATGACGACAAATAATAACCAAGCCAAGGTGGAAGCGTACCCCATCTCGTTGTATTTAAATCCGCTGTTGTAAATATGCATCATGTAGGTGTAGGTGGAGTAGCTCGGGCCGCCCTCGGTCAGAATGTACGGCTGCATAAAGATTTGGAAACCGCCGATAATCCCCATGACCAGATTAAAATATAACGTAGGCGTTACCAGAGGCAGGGTGATCCGCGTGATTTTTACAAAACTGCTTGCACCGTCAATTTCTGCGCTTTCGTACAGGGCCTCCGGAATATCCTGCAGCCCCGCCAGCGTAATGATGATGGAGTTTCCGATGGTCCAGATCCCCATAATAATGATCGCCGGCATCGCCCACCGGGTATCGCTTAACCAGTTGGGTCCCGTAATGCCGAAGAGAGACAGAAAATAATTGACAAGGCCGAACTGTGCATTAAAGATCCACCCCCAAAGCAGGGTAACCGCAACGCCTGAAGTAATGTAAGGAATGTAAAAGCTGGTCCTGAAAAAACCAACCCCCTTAAGCTTTTGATTAAGCAGAAGGGCAATCAGAAAAGCCGCCAGCAAACTGACCGGTACGGACACAAGCACAAAATAAAGTGTATTCAGCAAAGAGCGGTAAAACAGCGGATCCTCTGTGAAGGCCCGGATGATATTAGCGAAACCGACAAATTGACCGGAGCCGGTCATATCCATATTCGTGAAGACCAAAATGATAGAAAAAACCATAGGGTACAGGGTGAAAATCAAAAAGCCCAAGAGCCATGGCGAGATGAAGAGGAAAAAACGCTTTTCCTCTCTTTTATCGATGCCGTTGATACGCGCCTTCATGTTCTTGCCTCCCTTAAAACCTCTGCTTGAGACCGGATGAGAATAGGAAGGGAGGATCCAGGTATCCTCCCTTTGATAAACCGGGCGTAAATGCCTCGTTACCCTGTTAGCTATTTACTTTGATGGATGGAATCGAGAGCGGATTGAATCTGTGAGGTGTAGGCTTTAGCCGCTTCCTCAGCCGATTTCCCTTGAACCGTAACCTGCTGCCAGGTCTGCTCATAGAGATCACCGGCTTTGGCAATGGAGCCTCCCCAAGGGAAGGTCGTCGCGTCCTGCAGCCCCGTTATAAAGTCCATCATGGAAATATCCGTGCCTTCAATTTTCAGATTGGCAAACGTGCCGTCGGCCGACTCTTTCGCGGCAGGGAGATTAACCTTGCTGTACAGGTCGCCTACCTCTTTATTCAGGGATACCGTTTTAATATAAGCCCAGGCGGCTTCTTTGTTTTTGGAGTCCTTGTTCATGGCAAAGCCGGTCTGGAATTTAATGTTGACGGTTTTTCCGGACGGGTCCTTCGGCGGCATGACGATTCCCCATTTAAAGTTGGAGCCGATATTTTTGGCGATCGTCGATGCTTCAAACAGACCAAGCGGGTACATAGCCGCTTTACCTGCAGCGAACATCTGGTCCATCGGCATACTCTTGGCAGCCGCATCATCCGGCATCGCTTTGGCTTTCACGAGATCGCCGAACAGCTGATAACCTTTAAGGGTGTTTGGATCATCCAGCGTCTGTTTGGTCCAATCCTCGTTATAAGGTTTGCCGCCGTAAATAAACGGTGCGAAGCTTTGCAGAATCCAATGGGATACAATCCCGTAAACCCGGTTAGCGCCTTCCCCCGAGGAAATCTGTTTGGCTGTGGCCGCAAAATCGTCCCAGGTCCAGTCGTTCGTAGGATAGGCGATGCCGGCCTTGTCAAAGATATCTTTGTTGTATGCGATCATAAAATCCGAGGCCGTGGTCGGCATGCCTTCCCGTTTGCCGTCCGGATCCACATACCCTCCGTCAACCCCCTGCGTAAACAAGGCTTCAAGGTCCAATTGGTCCCTTTCAATATAAGGATTCAGGTCTTCAAACCACTTGGATCTGAGCCCTTTCCAGTCCGGGGACATCATGATCACATCGCCGGCATTTCCCGCAGCCAAAGCCGCATCCAGCTTGACATCGATATTATCCGCCGGGAGCCACACTTCATGAACCTTCACTTTCGGGTACAGCTTCTTAAAAATTTTGGTTGCTTCCTTCCGGGATTGGAGCTCCTCGCCGCCGCCCCACCCGAATACGGTGAGGTCACCCGAAATTTCTTTCCCTTGATTAGAGCTGCCCGAAGGGTTCTCCTCCGCCTGTTGATTTCCTCCACCGCAAGCAGTAAGAGCTGTCATCAAAGCCCCGATCAGCAGAATGGCCAAAAATCTTTTCATATGCATCCCCCTTTGTACTCATGCCCATGGCAAGTGTTGAAACCAAACGAATAACATAAAGTCCTAACTGGAACCGAAAAAACGGGAAAATATTATTGATCTATTATTATTTATACTCGAGATCTTCAGGTCTCCCCCTATCTGCCGACAAGTTTAATGGGTACAGCAAAATAGCGCTCACCTCCTAATCTGCACACAGATACCGGTTGAATTTATTAGTGATAGCGTTTTCATTTATTATTTTAAAAGTAAGCCTTCTGACCTTTGGATGCAATGACATATCCTCATGGATTATTGATCTATAGTCAGATTATTCATTTCGACAATAATAGCGGAAATTTGATACTCACAAAAAAAGACGACTCTGAATTCCGCTTATTGTGCTGATTAGAGTCGCCCTAAAATAGTCGCTGTCCGCTTAGACAACGTTTACTGTTAAACCTGATCAGCGGCGGCTGATTGCAGCAGCTCGCTTACCGTAACACAACTAAATCCTTCCGCTGCCAGCTCTTGCGCCAAAATCCGCACGGCTTCAACGGTCTGGGAACGCTCGCCATAACCGTCGTGGAATAAGAAAATGCTTCCGCTCTCCACGGTTAGCCGGGTCTGATCCACGATAAAGCTTACTCCGGGCTGCTCCCAGTCCTTGGCTTCCCCATTCACGCATCCTATGGATGTATAGCCCATTTCTGCCGCAAGGGCGATAATTTCAGGTGTGGCCGCAAAATAGGGGGGCCTGAAATGGGAGGCCTGTTTCCCTGTCACCTGCCTAATCCGGCTATCTGCAAGCTCCAGTTCGGTACGAACTTCCTCAAGTGTCAGCTTGGTAAGATCAGGATGGGAATAAGTATGATTCGCGATTTCATGCCCTGCAGCATGAACCTCTGCTGCCAGATTCCCGTAAAGTTCGATCTGGCGACCGATCATGAAAAACGTCGCATGGCCATTAACCTCCCGGAAGATATCCATGATCTGCCTTGTAAAAAGCGGATCAGGCCCGTCGTCAAAGGTGAAGGCAACCGCTTTTCCCCGTGTGGGAACTTTATTGATCAAACTTATTTCAGCCATACGGCACTTCCTTATTCAAAATTTTGCAGTTGCAGATGCCTGCACGGCCTTTTCCCACTTGGAGCCCGCCGGATGGGGGCACTCTTTCCCCGCAAGCTTCCCGCTGACTTCCACCAGGCATCCGCAATAACTGCAAGTTGTTCCGTATACCAGTGACGGGCACTTCCGGCAAACCGCTAACCGGGTTTGATAAACGGTCTCGCCAACAAAACTGAAGCCCTTGCCCTCCATCCCTGCCAGGAGTTTTTGGATTTGGGCTTCCGTAACCCATACATCCGCCGAGCAGCCTTTACATATCTGATTCGCGGCCATACGGCTAGGACCGCAGCGTCAGCACAACAACGGAGGCCGGAGGCAGTACAGCGGATAATCCGTTTGCACTCACTTCCTGGAGCCCCTCAAAAGCCAGAGGTTTCACCGTTTCCGGCTGGCTAAAGGTATTGTGCGCATTCATGTCGTTATGGGTAAGCACACGTCCGCTGACCTCAGGAATTCCGGCTAAACCCCTCAGCTGAAGCGAGACGGCAGCCTCACGGTTAGGATCAAGATTGCAGAGGCTGATGTCCAGGGTTCCGTCCGCGCGTTTGGATGCAGATGCGCTGATCTGCGGGATCGACTCGTCCCCCAAGGTATATTCGCCCGTATCCAAATGAAGCGACAGTGCTTCTGCATCCTGGTGGACCTTAAACATTTCAAACACATGGTAGGTGGGAGTCAGCAGCATCTCGGCGCCTTCTGTCAGAATCATGGCCTGCAGGACGTTGACCGTCTGCGCGATATTCGCCATATGGACACGGTCGCAGTGCCGGTGGAAGACGTGGAAATGCAGACCTGCTACAAGAGCATCGCGCAGCGAATTTTGCTGATAAAGAAAACCGGGATTTGTTCCGGGTTCTACCTGGAACCACGTCCCCCACTCGTCAACAATGAGGCCAACCCGTTTCTTTGGATCATGCTGGTCCATGATTGCTTTGTGGCGGGTAATCAGTTCGTCCATCCGGAGCGCCAGCTGCATCGTTTCAAACCATTCCGCTTCGTCAAAGCCGGTCGCCGGACGTTTGACCTCAAATCCTCCAGGCACGGTATAGTTGTGAAGACTGAGACCGTCCATATACCCGCCGGCTTCACGCATCAGCGTCTCCGTCCAGTTATAGTCATCCGAATTCGCCCCGCCGGCTATCTTGTAGACGCGGTTGTCGCCATAGTTTCGTACGTAAGTCTGAAATCTGCGGTATTCATCAGCATAATAGGCAGGACGCATGTTCCCCCCGCAGCCCCAATTCTCGTTTCCGACGCCAAAATATTTCAGCTTCCACGGCTTCTCGCGCCCGTTGGCCTTTCGCCAGTCGGCCATTGGCGATTCACCGTCAAAGGTCATGTATTCGACCCACTCCTGCATTTCCTGAACGGTACCGCTGCCCACATTTCCGCAAATATAAGGCTCCGTGCCGAGCAGCTCGCACAGGTCCAGAAATTCATGGGTGCCGAAGTGGTTATTCTCCACCACACCGCCCCAATGCGTATTCACCATACGTTTGCGCTGTTCCCTTGGCCCTATGCCGTCCTTCCAGTGATATTCGTCGGCGAAGCAGCCGCCGGGCCAGCGCAGGACCGGGATGCTTAAGTTTCTAAGCGCCTCAAGAACATCGTTCCGGATCCCCCGGGTATTGGGAATCGGCGAATCCTCGCCTACCCAGATCCCTTCATAAATGCAGCGCCCTAAATGTTCTGCAAAATGCCCGTAGATATGGCGGCTGATGGTACCTGTCGACTGATCGGCATTAACGGTAATGGTAGTGTTCATAGATAAGTCTCCCTTCAGGATCTACTGTTCGATTTGCTAGTTATCTATGTGGATAGCTATAGGCTAACGGCACCTTATCCCTTGACTGCACCGGCGATCATACTCTTCTGTACCTGTTTGTTGAGCAGCAAATAAATAATAATCGTTGGAATCGTGGTGATCATAAGCCCCGCCCCGATAATTCCCCACTGGGTGATGTAGGTTCCGACCATCGACATCATCCCGACTGTCAGCGTCTGCATAGACTCTTTATTAATAAAGGTCACGGCAAACATCAGCTCGTTCCAGCAGGAAAGAAACGTAAAGATGGCGACCGTCGATATCGCCGGACGAACAAGCGGCAAAATGATGGAAAAGAACGTTCTGTAAATGCCGCACCCGTCTATAACGGCGGCTTCCTCAAGCTCCCGGGGAACCCCCCTAAAGAAGCTGCCGAGAATAAACACGGCCATCGGGATACCGAAGGCAACATAAGGAATAATCAAAGACCAGTAGCTGTTCAGCAGACCTAAATTTTTTAATACCATAAACAAGGGCAGCAATGCCGCATGAATCGGCACCATCATACCCAGAAGGATAATGGTCAGCGTTAAACCGCTTAATTTCCAGTTCATTCGGGTAATGGCATAACCGGTCATCGACGACAGGATGAGAACAAGAATAATCGATACGGCAGTCACAAATACGCTGTTAAAGAAATAAGTCAAGACATGCCCTTCCGACAGTGCCTTCGCATAGTTGCTCCAAAGGAACTGTTTAGGAAGGTTCGCCACATCACCGCTGAAGATTTCACTGTTATCTTTAAGTGAGAAGAAGGCCAGCCAAATGAGCGGATAGATCTGTGTAATCGCAACAAGAATTAAAAACGCCTGCAGCAGAATAGTTCCTATGGGTATGGTTCTTTTCGGTAACGCCATTTCAGCCGTACTCACTACTCTCCCCCCTACTCTGTTTTGATGAATTTATTGATGATCAAAGTAACTACCAGGCATTCAAGGATAATGAAGACCGAGATGGCACTGCCATAACCATATCGGTAAGTATCAAAAATCGTTGTGTACATTAAGGTACTCGGCACTTCCGTGGTGAAGAAAGGCCCGCCGCCCGTCAGCACATAAATCAGATCGAATACTTTAAATGCACCAATGACGGAGAATACAAGGCATACTTTAAGGACCGGCTTCATTAACGGAATGGTGATTAAAAAGGCTGTCCGCACTCGGGAAGCCCCGTCAATCTTGGCCGCTTCAAAAATATCCTGCGAAATTGACTTCGCTCCCGCATACATCAGCAGCATGTGATACCCGATATACTGCCATAGAGTCGGGATAAACGAGGCAATCAGCGCCGTTTTCTTCTGTCCAAGCCAGTCCTGGGCCAAATGGGAGAGCCCCACATTTTCCAGCAGAGTGTTCAGAAGTCCATAGTCTGCATTATAGATTTTAGACCACAGCTGCGCGATTACTACGGTTGAAATCAATACCGGTATGAAATAAACCGTGCGGTAAAAGCCCTCTCCTTTAACGTTCGATGCTAATATAAGGGCCAGCAAAAGAGATAAAGGCAGCTGGATGAAGATAGAAGCGGCTGCAAACAGCAGCGAATTTTTCATGGAATTCAGGGCTCTCGAATCCGTAAACAATTCCACGTAGTTATGGAACCCGATATACGCTCCTTTGCCGACGCCATTCCAATCCAGCAAACTATAATAACTCGAAACGAAGATCGGAACCAAAACAATCGCACAAAAGATAAGGAGGGTAGGAAGAACAAATATCGTTATGGCTGTTTTATTTGAAAATACAGAATTCATCATCGTCCTCCTCTCAAAGATGTGATCAGGAAAAGCTCCTGACCACATCTTGTTTAGGTTTATTCCATGACTAGAGGTTCAGCTCTGTCGGCTGAAGCTGGGCCATCTGTTTGCAGAATTCCTCAGGCGTGATGTCGCCTGCCAGAAGCTGCGCAATCAAGTTCTTATGGGTTTCAGCGGATTCGGCCGGGAGAATGTTATCCCACCAAGCGATAAACGAAGTTGCGGTCTTCATAATTTCTGCACTGGACAGGTCCAGCGAGGACAAGCCGGAAGTATCGAGCCCGTCCGTTTTCCAGCTTGGAAGTCCTGCTCCGGCCAGATAACCCTGCGTGCCGAGCTGCTCGCTCAGGTATTTCAGGAACTCGGCTGCTTCTTTAGGGTGTTTGGTGGTGCTGCTGATATAGAAGCCGTCGACGGCACCGCCGAAAATTTCGGTGTTTGTTCCTTTACCGTCTTCAAAGACCGGGAACGGAATGACTTTAACCTTGCCTTTGGCGGCGGAGGAAGGATCTTCAATACCTGCATTTACCCAGTTGGCCTGAACCATCATAGCCCCATTCCCGGCATTAAAGGCGCCCAGCATTTCATCATAGCTCATGCTGAACATGCTGCTGTTGAATGCGCCAGCTTTGGCCAGCTCCTGCATTTTTGCCGCTGCGGCTACAAAATCCGGAGAATTCCATTTCGACGGATCTTTGAACGCCTCTTTAACCGCCTCATTTCCGGCCTGGCGCATCGCAATGATGTCGTACCAGTACATGCCCGGCCAGCGGTCTTTTTCCCCGATTAACGCCGGCGTGATTCCCGCCGCTTTCAGCTTATCCACGGCATCCAGCAGTTCCTTATAGGTTGTCGGGAGTTTGGCGCCTGCTTTATCAAACAATTCGGTATTCACGTAAAGGTTCGCAATATGGGTATAGACGGGCAGGGTATAAATTTTTCCGTCATTCTCGATTGCTTCCGCCATGCCCGGTCCCAGTTTAGCCTTGAGATCATCCGTCAGATAACTCGAGATGTCGAGGACATTGCCGGATTTGATGTAAGGCTCCATAAAACTTCCTCCGCCCATACCGTAAAAAACATCAGGAGCTTCGCCGGCGGCAATTGAAGTTTTGATCTTGGTCTTATACTGCTCGCCTGTAGTCCCCGTCCGTTCAATCTGAATGTCCGGATGGTCGCTGTTCCATTTGTCAATAATCGTCGGCAGCAGCTTCGCAGTAGGATCTGTGTTGCCTACGGATTGATCCCAAAGGGTCAACTTAATGGATCCGCTTTCATTTGATTGCGCGCCATTCGAAGATGATCCGGACGAACACGCAGCGAGGCTGCCTGCCAATCCTACAGCCAAAATGACACCCATCGTTCTTTTTAATAACGCTTTCATTATTGAACCTCCCCATGAATGTTTGCTGTTTCTATAAGGAATTTTAGGGAAATTCCCCCTTCAGCTCCATTCAAAATCCAGACATCACCTTTTAAAATTCAAACATCTTCCCGCCTACTCCCTGCAGTTCCTATATTCATTCATGGATCGGCCCATGTTCTTTTTAAATAAGATACTGAAATAATGCGGGTCCGTAATACCCACCTGTTCGCCGATTTCATACCCTTTTAAGTCCGTTTGTTTCAGCAGCATCTCCGCCTTCTTCATGCGTAAATTTGTTAAGTACTCAACGAAGGTCTGCCCGGTCTCCTTCTTCATTAGCCGTCCCAAATGTCCCGGACTGACAAAAAAAGCCGCCGCCGTACTCGCTAATCCCACCTCAGGATTGCTGATATTATGCTCCAGGTAATCTTTCACCTGGCTGATCAGATTGCCTACTTTAGCTTCCTGTCTGGAATAGATAACGCCGGCAACATGCAGAACATACCGCTCCAGGCTCTGCATTAATTGCGGTAAAAGCTCGGCGGTAAGAATAGACACCAACGTTTCCTTGTCAAACACGTGTTCATTTTCGATTTGCTGTTCAATCGCCGCACGCTGACACTCCATAATGACATCCATGGCTGCCATCCGGAACTGTGATACCGAGGCAAACGAAACATCAAAGATCTGACCTAAAGTCTGGGACGCACGTTCAGACGAGCCTACACTTATGTAGAACTGGAGCTGACGAAGGAGCTCCGTATTCGAACGGTACTGTTCATCCCCGCCCTCAACGATATCTTCAAAACAGACAACCTGATTTTTCCCCACGAAAGCTTGATAATGCAGAGCGCGGCAGGCCTCCTCATACCCGAGATGTGCCGCCTCTATATGTTCATGTCTCCGCCCGATGCCGATGCTCACTGTACATGTGCCCAAATGGAGCAAATTTGCCATCAGCCATTCGCAGTCAGAGACAAGATGGTTGTCTTGGCTCTGGGAAATCAGCACGATCTGATTCCGGGTATCCATCAAAATAATGACCTGTGAGTTGTCCTTGTAAAAGGCTTCAATCTTATTCCTGCATTCCATCCGTAATAGTATCAGCTGCTCCTCGGTATGCGTCGCTGAGACAGAAGAAATTTCCATTACAGCGATTTGAAATGCTTCTGTGCCACGTCCCATAGGGACTTGAAAATACGCCGCTTTTTCATAAATTTCTTCTTTAGAGAGAGAGCCGTTCAGCCAGTGGTATAGAAATTTTTCCTTCAGATAAGGAAGGTTTCTCCTCAGTTCCTCTTTCAGAACTTCCATTTCCTTTTCACGCGTGCGCTCTTCTTCAATCGTTTTTCTTAGCTTTTCAGTTACACTAAGCAGTTCTGAAGCGTGAATCGGCTTCAAAATAAAATCCGAAATCCCGATTTTGATGCTTTTGCGTGCATATTCAAACTCGTCGTGGCCGGTCACAATTACGATTTTGATATCGGGATACTTCTTTAACACTCTTTCGCTAAACTCAATACCGTCGATAGAAGGCATGTAAATATCGGTGAAAATAACATCCGGTCTGTGCTTATCCACAAACTCAAGAGCTTCGGCGGCATGAGCGGCTTCCCCGATTATTTTCATGCCCTGCTTCTCCCAATCAATGCGCATTCTGAGCAAATTCCGTATTAGATATTCATCATCGACAATTAAGACCTTTAGTTCCCCCATCCCAGATCAGCTCCATTCGGTATGATTAATGTAATCCTAGTTCCCTTCAAGGGTTCACTCTCGATTTGGACACAGTCTTTATCTTCATAAAAAATGCGCAGGCGCTCCATTGTTCCCCAAAGACCAAAACTTTTGTTTTGGCCTTTTCTTTCTGTGTTTAAAATCTCCTCAATT
This sequence comes from Paenibacillus yonginensis, assembly GCF_001685395.1. Classification (NCBI taxonomy): domain Bacteria; kingdom Bacillati; phylum Bacillota; class Bacilli; order Caryophanales; family Paenibacillaceae; genus Paenibacillus; species Paenibacillus yonginensis. The sequence continues at coordinate 2,728,030 of NZ_CP014167.1, forward strand.
TCTTCCCCAGACATCCCCACGCCATCATCAGCTATGGTAATCACGACATTCTCGTTTGTCCCCTTCACACTGATTTCTATCTTTCCTGGGGAACCTTTAGGACGTATTCCATGATAAAGAGAGTTTTCTACCAACGGCTGCATGACCAGCTTCGGAATTGGAGTCTGCCTGCACTCCTCATCCATCTCGAACTGAACATCAAAGACATCCTGATAACGTGTTTTCTGAATAATTAAATAATTCCGGACAATTTCAATTTCTTCCCCGACCGTAATGACTTCCCTTCCTTTATTCACGCTTAATCGGTAATAACTGCCTAATGCCTCAATCAATTCACATACCTGATCATTTAATCCCGACAGGGCTAACGAGGTTATGGAATCCAGTGTGTTATATAGAAAATGCGGTTTAATTTGAGCTTGCAGTGTAGTCAGCTCCGCCTTACGGAGGGTATTCTGCTCTTCAATAATTCGCTTAAGCATCTGCTCAATTTGTTCGATCATCTGGTTGTATCCCCTATACAGCTGTTCGAACTCATAGCTGTTCAATTCAACGTTTACTTTTCTGAAGTTCCCGCTTGGCGCCTTGTACATGGCCCGAAGAAGCTTATGAATAGGTTTAATGATGCTTCGTGAGATAATAAAAGAACTTACAAAAAATACGGTTCCATTTATGACTAGCAAAATCAGGGCTAAAAGCACCAATGACTTATTTCTGGAATCAATCGTTTCATAGGAGTTTATGCTGATAAACCTCCAATTGTAGGCTCCACCGGACAGATAAGATACCGTATATTTTTGTGAACCCGCATTTAGGGTCTGAAATCCTGAACCGCTCTGATCGAACTTTTCTTGAAGTTTCTCTTTATTTGATGTGATTAGCTGCTGAAGGCCGGTACCGTTTTGGTCAAAAGCCGGATTAGCTATGATGGTCTGATTGTTCTCATCCAGGATCGCAATATGAAATGAATCTTGATTCAGCAGGCTGGAGTACGCCTGAACAAAGGAGCTTGCTTTAATGTTTAGGACCAACACCCCTAAAGGGGAAGTGTCATCAATATCCCGGATCAGCCGGATAAACGAAATAAAATTTCCTTTAACGGTTCCTTCCGAGAAAGCTCCGCTGCCGTTCAGCTTTAGCAGATATTTTCCTTTATTTTGAACCACCTGATCGTACCACGATGCGTCCTGCACATTTACCTCCTTAAAAGTGGGCAGTTCTTGAGTGCCGACCGAGAAGCGATGACCCGAATTGTCAAAAATATAGACCGAATCAATAATTGGAACCGCTTGCATAAGGTTGTACAGATACGAACTTACTTTGGATTGGGTATCCAGATTAGCATATAAGTTCCCTTGCCTCAGCAAGTTTTGCAGATTATGATCCGAGAAAATCATTTTAGAATAATTATTGACATTGTCAATCATTAAATCGACATTGGCCTGTATGGAGGCGATGGTTTGCAGAGATGCTTCATTGATTTTCTTTTGGGCTGAATTTGAGGAAATTTTGTTAAGGACCAAATAACTGAACCCTACGGTAATTAAAATGATAAGGAAATAAGCAAAGGGAATTTTAAAGGCTAGTTTTTTGGGTTTACCGAGAAATATAGTTTTGGAATAATTCACGAGTTCTCCCTCCGATTCTTTAGGGTTCCCAGCATACAGGCATGCGAGCCTCTCTCCAAGAGTATGAAAAAGTTACTTATAACACCACTTGTACGGCTAAAAAAAACACATCGAGCAATAGCACTCTCTCCATGTGGTTTTGGCTTTCGTTTTTCTCTATAAGATCTTGGTTGCTGATATCTTAGTTGCTGTGAATTAAGATTATTCATTTGTCCGCTTGGCTCCATTGCATACTTGATTCTAGCATTGAACGGAAATAATAGCATCATAATTGTAAGCGTTTAAACCTAGAAGGAGACGACGAATCTTAATTTGTTCCTTCCACTATTCCACTGATTGGGCTGGATAGATCCCCTGGGCTCATCTGTACGGGCTTTGCGCTGACGATGATATTGAAAGCCATCTCAAATGAGTGTCCAAATCCGTTATTCTACCTCCTTAAATCTAACAGAATATCCCAAAATGCATAAGGAGTGATTTCATGTTACGTTGGTCCCCCATCGAAAATGCAAAGATAATTGGTGTGCTTCCTGAATATCGCGATCTTATCAAAAACGGTGGTCATACGGCATCGCAGCGGGCAGTTTAAAACCCATTCATGCAGAGGAACCAAATTGGGCGGGCTGCTTCCCTTATCCTTATTAAAGAACTGTTCCTGGGCTGACCATTCATCCTTTTGTTCCCCACCCTAAGCGGAAGAGGCGAGCCCAACAGGCTCGCCTCTTCTCTATAACTCGATCCTAATCCCAACCAAATCCAACAACCAAACTAAACCATACTAAACCATACAAGCCGCCGGTTCGCTTCCGACAACTGGCCGATTAAAACTCGAAAGATACTTTAGTTCCAGCCTCAAACAGAGGACAGTCCCAGGCGCCCACGCACAAAGCCGCTTTCTTGTTGGTTTAGCGCTTATCGCTTGCCGCCTGACGCGGAGCAGCTAAACTACCAGCTTTTGCTGCCTGCCAGCAACCGTGGCGCTTGCGCCATGACCGGCCTAAATTCCAATGCAGCCATACACTGTTTAGTCCCACCAGGTCTCCGTAGGGTAGTCCGGATCTCCGATATAGACCGGCTCGCCGATTTTTGGCGTGGCGATGGGCACGCCTTGGCGCTGGGCTTCGGCGTTCGCGCGGCGGACCGGATCGTTCCAATCGTGCAGCGACAAAGTGAATGCCCCCCAATGGATCGGAACGAGCACGCCCCCTTGTACGTCCATATGAGCCTGAACCGTCTGTTCCGGCAGCATGTGAATGTCGCTCCAACGCGGATCGTATTGACCGCACTCCATTAAGGCCAGATCAAAAGGGCCATACTTCTCGCCAATCTGCTTGAAATGCGTGCCATAACCGCTGTCTCCGCTGAAAAAAACCTTCCGCTCGGGGGACGCGATCACCCAGGAGCACCACAAGGTGCCATCCCGGTTGGCCAGCCCCCGGCCCGAGAAATGACGGGCGGGCGTGCAGGCGAGCCGCAAGCCATTCCAGTCAAACTCCTCCCCCCAGTCATGCTCGCTGATCCGCCCCGGCTCTACGCCCCACCGTTCCAGGTGGCTGCCGACACCGAGCGGAACGAAAAAGCGCCCTACTTTATCCTTTAATTTCCGGATCGTGCCGTAATCCAAATGATCATAATGGTCGTGGGACAGAATCACCGCATCGATCTCCGGCAAGTCCTCCGGCTCAACCGGCAGCTGCCGGTTATACCGTTTGCCGCCGAAGGGAGGAACCGGTGTAGACGACAGGCCCAGCATCGGATCAAGCAGAAGACGTTTGCCCCCAAGGTGCAGCAGCAGCGCCGAATGGCCAAGCCAAACCACCCTATCGTGGTCCCGATCCTCCAGCGCCTCGCGCCCCAGTTTCACGATCGGCAGCGTCCGGTCCGGCCGGACCCGCGGATTGCCGCGCAGGTAGTCCCGCAGCAACGAAACCATGTTGCCCGACGAAGGCTGGAAGGAAGAGGTTGGCTCCGTGTAGGCAAACTTTTTGCCCCGCCATTGAGGGGACTGCGCGTAACGCGTTCTATTGGCTGCCGAAGCTGTTCCGCCAAAGGACGGATTCAGCCTGATAAACAAGGTAATGCCAATGAGGAGAGCTAATACAACAATCAATACGATAAACATGTAAAATACCGCCTTTTCCTACATGAAGAGTGGATGATGGGTTGGTTCAAACAGAGTATACTGCATGGCGGGGGACGTTGCCAAATGCAGACATGCTGGAACTCGGGCCGGCACATGAATAAAGAGCCGTTGGTGAACCACACCCCCAATTGTTAAGTGTGACTAACAATGGGGGGTACAGTTCAGATACGGCTCTTAGCAGCGAATAACTTTACAAGAGTTAGGGGGAACATGACAACTGATTTGATTAGGATGTAATTTCAGTTATTAAGAATAGATTGTTAGGGGAACTTGGGAACTCCTCAGGGTTCATAAAAATTACGGGCCTGCCGACCGATCACGTCCCGCAAAATGTGCGGTAAGGCCGGTCGCACGCCGCCGGCGGCTCCGCGAATTCCGCCTGCTCCGGCGTATGGGCGAAAGGCTGCGCCAATACCTTAAGCAGGCGCTGCATCACGCTGTAATCGTCCCGCTCTACAGCGGCTTCGAGTGCTTCCTCCACCCGGTGGTTGCGCGGGATCACCGCCGGGTTGCTGCGGCGCATCAACTCGCGGACGGTTTCTGGGGACTCCGTCTGCCCGGCGAGTCTCGCCCGCCACCGCGCAAGCCAATCCGACCACTCGGAGGCGCCGGCCATCGCCGGTTCCTCCAGACGGCCAAAGGTCAAAGCGAGGAACGTGTTGGTAAAATCGGCGTGGTGCTGGTGCATCAGGTCAAGCAGGTCTTTGATGAGGACGGCATCCTCTGCCTGTTCATCAAACAGTCCCAGCTTCGACCGCATGCCTTGCAGCCATGCCGCTTCGAACTGTCCGGCGAAGCCTTTAAGCGCTTCTTCAGCCAGCTGGACGGCCTGCTCTTCCTCGTCGTGCAGCAGCGGCAGCAGGCTCTCGGCAAACCGGGACAGGTTCCATACCGCGATGGACGGCTGATTGCCGTAGGCATAGCGGCCCTGACGGTCGATGGAACTGAATACGGTCGCCGGATCATACGCGTCCATAAAGGCGCATGGCCCATAGTCGATCGTCTCGCCGCTGAGGACCATGTTATCGGTGTTCATTACCCCGTGGATGAACCCGACGAGCTGCCACTTGGCGATCAGGGAGGCTTGGCGCTGGATCGCCTCCCGTAACAGCGCCAGATAGCACCCGTCCTTGCCGGTATCGGCGAGAGTGGCCAGCTGCGGGTAGTGGCGCTGGATCACGTAGTCGGCGAGCGTGCGGACGTCCGCCGGCTCGCCGAATTGCGCGGCGTATTGGAACGTGCCGACGCGCACGTGGCTGGCGGCAATGCGGGTGAGAATCGCCCCGCATAAGCCTTGTTCGCGGACCACCGTCTCCCCGGTGGTCACCACTGCCAGGCTGCGGGTCGTCGGAATGCCCAGCGCGTGCATCGCCTCGCTGATGATATACTCCCGCAGCATCGGGCCCAGCGCGGCGCGCCCGTCGCCGCCGCGCGAATACGGCGTCCGGCCGGAGCCCTTAAGCTGGATGTCGAAGCGATCGCCGCCAGGCGCGATCTGCTCTCCGAGCAGCAGGGCCCGGCCGTCCCCCAGCATCGTGAAATACCCGAACTGGTGGCCCGCATAAGCTTGGGCCAGCGGCTCCGCTCCCGGCGGCAGCCCGCTCCCCGCAAGGACGGCAACGTTCACTTCGCTTCGGAGCTCCGCGGGGTCCAAGCCAAGCTCCACCGCGAGCGATTCGTTCAGCACGATTAGCTTCGGCGACCGGACCGGCTTGGCCTCCTGCTTCGTGAAGAAGAACTCCGGCAAACGGGCATAGGTGTTATCGAAATTCCATCCGGTTTGTGAATTTTGGTTTGATTGGCTCATCAGCTTCTCCTTCGTTATCCGTTATCGTCCTGCCGGTCTCCCGCAGGACGTGATTACATTAATATGCTGGGTGAGGGCGCGTAACGACGTAACTGAAGTGCGTTCCTCACTGAACCTGCTGGCTTCACACACGTCTGCCGGATTATCCGACGCTCCGCTGTCCGTACGCCATAAAGCGAGGTCAAACGGCCTGTATTTCCCGACAGTTTCCTTGAAACTATCAGGACAAAACGATATCACCCGGATGGACCTCCATCTCTGATTTGAACGAATGACTTTCACCAGGAAGGTTGTGCCAAATCCGAACGATTTATACAACGGTAAGAGCTGCAGCGAGCTACTACAGCAAGCTGCTGCGGACTTCTGTTACTTCAAGCCTCGCTTCTGACGGAAAGCCTCGATCCGCTCCTGATTGTTCGCGTCGATTGGCAGCGGGATGCCCCTGCAGTTAAGGACGATGCCATCCATGTTCCCAGACACCGCAAGCAGGTCGTCATAAGCCGCAATGTTGCTGCTCCAGACCGTTTTGTCGTAAACCTTCTCGAACTCCAGCCAGTCCGTAAACGCTGGGAGCCAAGCCGAACCGTCCTCCGCGCTTAATACGCCGAATTGAATGACGGTCCCTTCCTTCAACGTTTTTATGCCTTGCTCATCCGCGGGCGAAGGATCGGATTCCTTCAACTGCATGGGCAGCAAATACCTCGCCTGCAAAATCTCATCAAGCATCTCCGCTTCCAGTACGTCCAGCTCCCGCCCACGGACTTCCTGATCGCCTGTCGGCGCATGAAGCGTTTGGAAGAAGCGGATCATCGCCCGCTGCAGCCCCGGATTTGTGACGGGAACGCTGATTTCCGGCGTTCCGGTCCAATCCGGCGGCGGCATGATGTCATCCCGGTTCAATTCGATGTGATACTGCCCGTTGTCCACAAGAATTTTCGGTAATCCCAGAATATGAAACTCCCCGAAGGTCCTCAGCACCTCCTCCCCGCCGATAGGCTTCATCTCCAGCATCAGCTGCTGCTGCCGGAAATAATCCTCCGCGTTCGCGGCATAGGCCTCCTGCGAGAACATCCAGACCCGGTCTTCCCCATCTACATAAGGATAACCGGTTGTCTTGCCGCAAGCGAGATACAGCGTATCGGCATGCTTAATCTTGTCTAGCAGCACGCCTGTAATCCCCTTAATCCGCTCGTCCAGATATACGTCCGGAAAAGCTTCCTCCACCTTAAACCGCTTGGCGGTATGCACTAAGAAAATCAGTTCCTGGATTTCCAGCCCTCCGAGCTCTTCCTGCGAAATCTCTGGCGTTAACAAAAACCTCCGCCCGATCTCGTCTTTCCGTTCCTCGTTCATCCGGCACCCCACTTCTCTCCTTGTTTGAGTACAGTATAACTTATTTCCGCTCATCTACGGCAAGCAAAAGCCACTTACTTCCCCTTCCGCTGCGCCAAGAGAACCTCAAACCATTCCTCGAAAAATGGTCCTGGAAGGAAATCCTCATGCTCACCGGCCTCGTTCCATGGTAGCAATGCGAGTATTGGACGAATTGGCGGGGCTGATTGAGTAAGCTTAGGCGTAGTACAAGCCCCTGGCTAGCCGGGGGCTTGTTTGGTGTGTTCTTTCATTATTGTTTGAAAATTTAGCATGGCTCTGAACTTGTATCCGGTTGAATCAACCGAAGAACAAATCAAGAATATTCGAGCCCGCCGAAGACTGCTTGTTATAAAATTCGGAATAACCGCAATCCGCGCAGTAGACCACAATAAATTGATTATGCTGGATATCGAACATTTTGGAAAGCCCTGTTCCGGTCATGGCCACTTCCTTCGTTCTCGCGTCATGACTGCCGCATTTGATACATCCCTTTTCTCCCATACCCTTCTTTCCTCCATCACTGTTAGGTTTAACGCAGTTGTACGCGCTGCTTCTTCGTTAAATGCCCTTCTCATCGGCAGTGGGACCGTACATCCCCGGCAATGGAATATCGAGCAGACGCAAATACACCCCGAGCTGAGCTCGATGGTGGATCATATGGCTTAATCCGAATGTTCGAAACGCAAGAGCCCGCGGCTGGCTAAAGATCACATGGTCGCTGTTTCGCAAGGTCCATTCTGCGGCAAGCTCATCCTCCCCGCATTCGTCCAGCAATTTTTCAAGCTTAGCGGCATTAACGTCAAATTCCTCCAGCGCTTCTTCGCATGTTGCCAAAGGTTCCCTTTTCATCGGAACGGTTGAAAGATCCAGTTCAGGGGAAAGAAAAATTGCAATTTGCCAGTTCAGCAGATTTACCAGGTGTGTAGTCAAGCTACCTAATGTCATCGACTTTAAGTGCGGCTTCCACGTCATATGTTCATTGGGCAAGCTCTCTAGTATGCGACGGGTGTTGGCCAGCTCATGCCTAGCATCTCCAAGGATTAGCTGTTTCACTATCGGCTACCTCACTTCCTTATTGAAATTATACCTGCTTTTATATTAACACATATTGGAAACGCAAAAATGATATAAATATGTAACCACCATTGTATCACCGCCCAGTCCAAACTGAGGTAGTCTCTCGTAATTGGTTCTAACCAAGGCGCTTGTCCCCACTTACCATTAGGTACGCGAATCAACATTAATAGTCGGACTATCTTAAAATTTAGTTGCGATGATCCCGACACCATACCCATAGGGGTATCTATTCGCAAAGTTGCATTTAATTTCAAAACCGCAGAAAACAAAGATTACAAAAAACAGGTCAATCATGGTGGTATCTGACCATAATCGACCTGCTCTATGTAACGTAATAGCGTTATTTAGGGTATAAATTCAAGCATTGATGTGCGTACAACAAAGTGACGAAATCATTATACGGGTATTACATGGCTTATATGTGTTATTGGTTGAATGTTAGATTCGTTCGTCACCCACCCCCTCCAAAAGAAGAAACCTTGAAAGGCATAAAGCCAATCAAGGTCGACATTATTTATTCTTCACATACTTGGATAATCTCTTTAGGAACTGGTTCAAAAACCAATACTTCCGGTTTAGGATAGGGTTTCTTTCCTTTGTATTCATCAAGTGTCATCAAACTATCCCAATACAGTTTTACCCAGTGTTCTAAACTTTCGCCTGTTTCAAAATTAAGTGCTTCCTCATCAGTATCCTTCAAATCCTCATAAAACGCTTGGTCATAAATGGATAAAGAAATATCCCCATCAAAAACTAAGATTTTACTTGTAAATTCAGGAAAGCAAAATGACCTTGGAGTGCTACGATAAAAATGCAGTCGAAAAACACCCTCGTATGAAATAAAATGAAAGCTAATGAGGGGATGAGCGAGAATGAATCGGTACGACAAAGCATTCAAAGAAGAAGCGGTAAGGTTAAGCGATGAGATCGGGCCCAAGAAAGCGGCCGAGCAGTTAGGCGTAGCCTACCACACCTTGCAGGACTGGAGGAAACGAAGAACCCTGCACGGTGATGGAGCGCATATCGGAAGTGGTCGCGCTTATGCATCTGCCAATAAGACTACGCGTGAAATCGAATTAGAAAGAGAAAACAGCGAGTTGCGTCGTGCGAATGAAATTCTCAAGGACGCACTTGGTTTTTTCGCAAAAGACCGGAAGCGCTAAAAGCATGCCAGCTCTATGGTTACATCCGTGAACGACGGGATCGATGGACCGTCAAAGAGATGTGCAAAGTACTTGCTGTCAGCGAATCAGGCTATTACCGCAGCTTGAAGCCCACACCCAAACGAGAGCGGCAAGAACGCCTTCTGGTCAAAATCAAAGAAATCATCGAAGAATATGAAGACAACAGCAATTACGGTGCCCAGCGGATTAGGCTGGCTCTAGCGCAAAAAGAGATCGTGACCAGCTACAGCACCGTCTATCGCATCATGAAGAAGCACGGTCTGCTGAAGAAAGTGAGGCGTCATCCAAACGGCATTACACGTGAGGATGCGGCAGCTCAAAAGAGCGAGAACCTGATCCAGAGAGACTTCAGCGCCTCAGCCCCCAACCAGAAGTGGCTATCGGATATCACAGAAGTGCCTTGTTTAGACGGTAAGCTGTATGTGTCCGCCGTATTGGACTGTTTCAATGGGGAGATCGTGGGTCTGGCCATGGATGACAACATGCGTAAGGAACTCTGCATCCAAGCTTTTGAGAATGCCTGCAGGGCCAGAAATGCTCGTGGAATGATTTATCACAGCGACCGAGGCAGCCAGTTCACGAGCCACGCATTCCGAGCGTGTCTGGCTAAACGAGATGTCGTTCAAAGCATGAGCGGCACAGGGCGCTGCTATGACAACGCAAGAATGGAAAGCTTCTTTGCTACGCTAAAGAAAGAAAAGCTATATAAGATCAAAACCGAGCAATACCCGATGGCCTATATGAAATCGATTATCTTCCGATACATCATGGTCTATTACAACAGACAGAGGGTTTACACCTCTAATCCAGGGGGATGGCCCCCAGCTATTTATCGCGAAAGAATGCTGTCACAGGCAGCTTAATCATGGGGTTCTCATGAGTGTGTTTTCAAACTGCACTTTTTTTGACAACTCCACCTTGTAAACCGATTAACCATATCAACACCGATTGCTTCTCTAAAATCAACCCAATTTGGTGTATTCAAAGGTCTAAACCGCTCAGTTACATCAAGTTTGACCCTGCCACCATTGCTGTATCGGTTATTTGATTTTGTTGTATAGTTTATACCGCCCAACATTATCACTTCCTTGGAAACATAATGTTCATGACCTTCGGGCAAGTAAGCATGATATAGCATGCCATTCATCTTAACACCACCAATATTTATTTTCTTGGAACATAAGGGAAGTGGGAACTTCTTGTAGGGTCATCCAAGTTTTCAAAGACCCGGTGACTTCCTGTCGGAGTGTCAGGTGTACTAATGTTCCCGTCAAACTCTTTATAATACTTGGTTATTCTTTGCTTATTAGGGTTATTAGGATTTGGCCAGTTTGAATATGCTTTATCAGGATTAGTCATTGTTTCTTGTCTTAATTTCCCAACATCAACATCTTCACCATATTGTGAACGATTTGGAGTTGATGGCCTACTTGGGTCATACATATGCTTTTCAGAGTGTGGGTTAACAAAATCACTAGGATTGCTTCCCCCACCCGGCTTTGTAGGAACTGGAGCATTTCCCGTCCCCTAAGTAGTAATCTTAAACTTGGGAATAAAGAAGGTGGCAACTGGATTACCAATTACCACCATTATATCAGCTTGCTTGACGCTCTGTTAGAGTTGCCGCCGCCCTGTATTCCGTCTTGTGCTTCATCATGCTGTAGATAATGTTTACAAGCCTTCTCATGACGCATATAAGGGCTTGCTTCTTGGTCTTTCCCTCTGCTAGCTTGCGTTGGTAATACTCGTAGAACTTAGGATTCCGTTGCTTCTTGTTGTCACCTTTAGCGACTTGGATTTGCTGAACGGCTAGGTTGTGGAAGATGGCGTTCAGCACCCGATTTCCTTGTCCGCTTGCTTGGTCTTTGCCCTTGCCGCCCGAACTAAAGCGAATAGGAGCAATTCCGGCGAAACGGGCTAGCTTGTCAGCGTTAGGAAAGCGGCCAATGTCTCCGATTTCGGCAATCAGTTCCGCCGCTGTAACGGTGCTAATACCGTCCATCGAATCTAATTTATAGTCCGTCTCGGTTAGTACCTGACGAAGCTGTTCTTCCGTCTGCTTAATTAGTTCTCTGCTCCGCTTCATATCCTGTACCATGTTTACGACTAAGAAGTCTCTTGACGCTTGGTAGTTCCTTTTCGTCTCCCCGTCCTTCTTCACCAGTTCCAAGATTTCCTCTGCTTTACGGGTAGAGCAGGTGTTATTGCTAGCTTTACGAAGGTATGACGCTAGTTCCTCAGCCCCCACCGATTCTAAGTGATACGGAGCAGGGTACTTCTCCCAAAAGGCTAGAGCCGCCTTCCCGTCAATGTCGCAGAAGAACTTCTTGTAGGACGGATAATGATAGCTTAACTGTTGATGAAGTTGGTTTTTGAGCGTAGCGGCATGTTTGACGATAGAGTTCCTTCTTGCCACCAGTTGCCCGATAGTCCAGTAAATGTCCTGCGGATTCGCATCCGGCAGGTCATCGAGCCTTGCAAACAGAACCTTTGCAATGCAAAACGCATCCCAACTGTCACTCTTTTGAGTCGTTGCATTGCTCTTACGTTCATTGTAGGACAGGGCGGAATTAACTTCCTTGACGATTTGCTTTTTCTCGACAAGGTGAACGGCTAATGCTCTGCCGTTGCCGCCCGTATCTTCTAATCCATAGACAGGGGTCATTCCTTTTGGCGTATGCTTCTTCACGAACTTCATCAACTCGTCAAAGGCAGATGGCTTATTCTCAATTTGGATTTCGCCTAGCCGCTCATGCCAACAGTTGATGATAACCGCTGTATGATGGGCTTTATGCAGGTCTAAACCAACGTAAACATGACGCATTTTGTAGTGCATAAAAGAAATCACCCCTGTGTACGGATTTTTAATCGTGATGGGTAAAGAATGGGGGCAACCTCAGTTCAAGCGTTAACCTTACGGTTCGCAACGGGACGCAAGCCTCTCCACTCCATACTTGTCACAGTATGGCTTCATGCAAGCCATCAGCTTCTATATTTCCATAGCGGTATGTGCCGCTATAAAAATCACGTTTGTCCAAGATTCGTTTGATTTGCACTTTCGTAAACAGTCTGCCTTGTTGCGTAGTAAAGCCTTCTTCATTCATCGCTTCTGCAATTTGGGTCAATGACCATGCCGGATGTTCTTGCTTTAGCTGAAATACTCTGCGGACGGTACGGGCTTGGCTTTCATCCACTTGGATGTACTTCTGACCTTTCTTAGCCTTGTAGCCGAAGGTGGCTCTCCCTCCGGCATAGCCGCCCTGCTCTGCTTTCTTGTAACGCCCTCTGCCTAGCTTGAGGGCGATTTCGAGCCTTTGATACTGGTCAAGCAGTTCCATTAAACCGTTAATTAAGAAGTCGTTCGGGTCTTTCTTGTAAATGCTATAGGTCGGCTGTTCGATGCTTTGAACGTCCACCCCATGCTTCCTGAACTCCCGATGCACCAACACTTTCACAATGTCAGACCGCCATAAACGGCTTGTATTGAGGACGATAACTGAATCAATGGTTCGAGTAGACAGGGCGGCTAACATGCTCTGAAAGCCAATTCTGTCCACTTTAAGGTCTTCTTCATCGACCTTCGCACCACTAATACCTTCATCGCTGTATATGTTCATCAGATTCCATCCTTGCTCCTGACAATAGGAGCGGATTTCATCCTGTTGGTACGCTAAACTGTAGCCATCTTTGGCTTGACCACTCGTAGATACTCTGACGTAACCGATGACATTCATACTGTTTCCTCCCCCACCGTTACAGAAATTCTGATTTTCGTAACGCTACACAGATACAAATTAATTATATATCGCATTACCGTTGCAGTAAATAGGATTACGATGCTATAGTCTAAGAAATACTTAGTTTATCATCGTAACTGTAATGCGATACATTGGTGGAGGGAAAGTAAATGCCTATTCGGGTACGACTTCAAGCAATACTGAATGAACGGGGAATGTCTCAACGAGAATTGGCTCGTTTGATAAATGTCCGCCCAAATACGATAAGCCATCTCTGCTCTGATAAAGTAAATTCGGCTTACTTCGATACGTTAGAACAGATATGCCGAACACTTAATATCAGCCTGAACGAACTTCTTGTATTGGAAGATGACTAATCTTGCCGCAGATGAGAGCACATGGAATCGTCATTATATCCACCCAGTGTTTTGCCGCAAGAACATCAAAGTCAACTGGATTTTGCAAAGACATCAACTCTTTAATGGACGCTCGATGATGCTTACTTAGTTCATCGGGGGTCATTAAGCCATGCTGTAATGCCAGTATCATGGCTCGTTTTTCCGCCCGAACTGCTTGCAAGTCAGTAATAACGCTACAAGTGTAGTAGTCATTGAACCTTGGGGGAAATTGGATGATGTTCTCCAAGGGTATTTTCTCATCAGCTCTATAAACCAGTTCCACCCTTGTGCGTTCCCCTTCTTCTTCAATCCCCTTCGCCTTCCGTTCTGCCTTTTTATCATAGTTGCGGCAAAACGCATGGTCTTTGCTTTCGAATTTCCGACCAAAGTATCGACTCCCCTCATAGACATTCATATTCCGCCCCGTATTGGATGCAATGAACACATTACTCATCGGATACGGAATATCGTATGCTAACTCACATCGAGAGAAAGAAACCTTCTGCGTATGGCAATACAGAGCATCGAGCAACTGTTGAAACTTTACTAAGTGGTCAGGATGGGTTTCAATTTGAAGGCTGTACTTTCTTGATTTCTTCTGCCACCAAGGTTGATACCGTAAGTAAAGGTACGCATCATCAAGGGCTAGATTCCAATGATAGACATAGCCCTTGTATCGTATGGCAGGCTTAATATCAAACCAATCTCGAAATGAAAGTGCCAGTTGATTGTAGAAATTGACCGTCACTCCATGGTATTCAACAGCGATTTTATCGATGGAAAGTTGTACGTTATTCATGCGTTTCCCCACCCAGCAAAACTTTTGACGGATTTGCCGCTTGTATTATAGGAATGAGGGAATTGGTGGCTAGCCTTTCACACATGACCTTCCCGTTTGTTCAGTTAAGTCCTGACAATATAGTGGTCGGACTATCCTGTGTAATTGGTGCGATGCTTTCGACAATATATCCATCGGGGTATCTAATCATAAAGTTGCGTTTGTTTTGAAAAATCCGCAAGAAAACGAAGATAACAAAAACAGGTCAATCATGGTGGTATCTGACCATAATCGACCTGTTCAATGTAACGGAATAGCGTTATTTAGGGTATAAAATTCAAGCCTTACGTACGTACAACCGAAATGACGAAATCTTTATACGGGTATTACATGGGTTATTCGTGTTATTGGTTGAATGATGGGTTTACTCGGCACTGGGTAGCCCACCACCGATACTTAATCTTAACAATTGAAATATTCAACTAAAAAATCGTAGAAGGTTGACCATGTTTCTTTCAATTCACCTTTCTTCAACAACTCATCTCCACCTTCAAAATTCACCTTGTACACTTTATCTGTAATAGTATCGAGGACAAGTACAGCATTAGCTGACATCTCACTTAGTACAAGATATTGTTTTGGAAATTCATACTCCTTACGGGAAATCACGGTGTAAGATTCTATAGTATTAGTATCCTCTACAATATCTAACAACTCAAAAGGAACAGATTCTTCCCAAAAAGGCCCAGTATATTTTCCATAAAATTCAAGAAAAGTTTCTGATACAGTTACACCCAATCGGTTTATCGCATCTTGTACTTCGCCTTTATTTTGACGTTCGTAAGTCTCATCCGCAAGAATTTCTTCAAGTCTGTCAGGAAGATTAGCCAATTTAATTACCTCCTAATTCATTAAGTCCTCTTCGTTTCCAATAATTTATTGAATCTACTTTTTGAAAGGCTTCTCTCGTCGCTTCATCCATAGGGTAAAAAGGATTAAGTTTCCCCTTATACGGATGCAATGGTGCTCTTTTGGCATTACTAATATTGTGATACCTTGTTGATGCTTCGAATAATGGTCCAATCCCTTTTTGTTGTGAATGGTGCAAAGTCGCCACACTACCTGCATCATCTAGTATTGGGGCGAGACCATGTTTTGCGGCGGCTTCTGCATTTGTTAAGCCTCGCCCTTTTCTAGCACCTGTAGTTCTTACCATATTCCAATCAATATCATTACGTTGGTAAACCTTGTAGGTGAATCCTGTTCCATCCTTACCTGCATTATACTCTATGCTTCTTGTAAAGTACTTATTGTTCTCATAATCCTTGAGGTGGCGATAGGTTTCACCCGTCCCCTCTACCTTACACAAGCCCAGCGGATCCACATACCGTACCGGATCCCCGTTCACATAGGCATAGCGGTTCAAGGTCTGCCCGTCCGTCAGATCCCCCCGGAGCACGTCCCGGTTCAAAAAGCGTTTCAGACTTGGGTCATAGTAACGCGCCCGCATATAATAGAGACCGTTCGGGTCGGTCATCACACCATCCCGCCCGTTATAACAAAACGGCTGGCTGCTGGTTCCTTCATGCTGCTCCAATTCGCCATATAGGCCGTAGGTGTACCGGTCCGTGACGCATCCCTGTTCATCCGTCAGCAGTGTCGTGCTGCCGCGGATATCGCTGTGGTAGCTGACATAGCTCCCCTCCGCGTCTTCCCGGCCGATCAGGCCCAGTCCATAGACGTAATAAGCTTTCGGCGATCCATCTTCGCCTACTTCCATCAGTACCCGGCTGAGTTCACCCTGCTCATCCACGACATAATGCGTCGTTTTCCCTCTCCAGGTCAGCGAGGTCCGGCTGCCGAGTGCGTTGTACGTATACCGCGCTTTCCCCGATTTCACCAAGCGGTTCCGGGCATCGTATTCGTACGCCGCCTTCCCTTCACCGTCGCTCTGGTACAGCAGATTGCCGTCTGCATCCATTTCGACCGGATAGTCGCCTACCGCTTTTAATCGGTTATCTGCCGTATAGCTGAGAGCTAAGGTTTTTCCTTCGCCCGAATTCTGGCTTTCCGTCAGGTTGCCGCCCAGATCGTAGGCGTAGTGGGTGATGCGGCCTCTGGAGGATCCGCTGCTTAATCGCCGGAACTAGTCATACGTGTACTGCCGGTCTTCTTCCTGGATGATCTGCCCGATTTCAAGTATTGATGTGCGTCCATCCTAATCTTTTTACGAGTATTACATGGGTTAATTGGTTATTGGTTGAATGTTAGATTCACTCGGTACTGGGTAACCCCACCTAAAAAAGAAACCTTGAAAAGCCGAAGCTATTCAAGGTTGTGGTAAATCATCCTGCTTCTTTAACCGAAGAACCGAGCCTCAGAATTATCGAAACTTTAAAAGCCTTGAAGCCAATCAAGGTTTGAAAACTAAAATTCTTCTAATGAAACAGCTTCCATAGAACTACAGTAAAACTCAATAAAGTTATATCCATCATTCTCGCCATATCCACTGTCATCATGAACATGGTATCGTTGATTCATTTCCCACCCTAACTCTTTTCTATCATGTATTATCAAGCTTCTCGTCAGGTATAGATTTGTCATTTTTCTCACACTAAAGTCAGAAACATTAAGGTATCTGATTTTCATTTTGAATCGGTGGCCTGTTTCAATAACCAAGACAAGAAATGAAAGAGTTAGTGAAGTCGTATAATTATCTTCGAAATCAATATCAACAGTATAATCAATCCCAACTATTTCCTTAAACATCCATGAACCAAGTGCATTTAACTTTTCTGTTATGGTCTCGTAATTTTTTATAGCAGTCAAAAAGCTTCCCCCTCACTAATCAATAAACTTTATCTTGTTTCTTGTTTCATCAATTATGCCTTGTCTCAGTCTACCTGTGGAAGGTTCAACAAAATATTTAATTTCAGTTTTAATACTTTTCCCGGCATCTTGATAAATGTACTCATGCATATGGGGGTCAGTGTGATGAAACGAATTCCCATGGTCGGTATAATCAATTCTATATTTTTGCTTACCTGCTTGGTCATAAATTACTCTAGAATCCTCTACCTGACCACTTGAACCTAATCGGCTAAAATCCACCCTAGCCCCCGGAGTACCTTGCATAGGGGCATAATTGTTTTTGTAATACTCATCGGGTAAGAATGTCTCTTTAGCAAAGTCATCTGCTTTACCCGCACCCTGAGGTCTTAAATTACTTCCAATATTATCCCCGGCGGTAGGCTTATCTAAAAGATTACCCGTCCCCTCTACCTTACACAAGCCCAGCGGATCCACATACCGTACCGGATCCCCGTTCACATAGGCATAGCGGTTCAAGGTCTGCCCGTCCGTCAGATCCCCCCGGAGCACGTCCCGGTTCAAAAAGCGTTTCAGACTTGGGTCATAGTAACGCGCCCGCATATAATAGAGACCGTTCGGGTCGGTCATCACACCATCCCGCCCGTTATAACAAAACGGCTGGCTGCTGGTTCCTTCATGCTGCTCCAATTCGCCATATAGGCCGTAGGTGTACCGGTCCGTGACGCATCCCTGTTCATCCGTCAGCAGTGTCGTGCTGCCGCGGATATCGCTGTGGTAGCTGACATAGTTCCCGTCAGCGTCTTCCCGGCCAATCAGGCCCAGTCCATAGACGTAATAAGCTTTCGGCGATCCGCCTTCGCCTACTTCCATCAGTACCCGGCTGAGTTCACCCTGCTCATCCACGACATAATGCGTCGTTTTCCCTCTCCAGGTCAGCGAGGTTCGGCTGCCGAGTGCGTTGTACGTATACCGTGCTTTGCCGGATTTCACCAAGCGGTTCCGGGCATCGTATTCGTAAGCCGCCATCCCTTCACCATCGCTCTGGTACA
Organism: Paenibacillus yonginensis; assembly: GCF_001685395.1. NCBI lineage: Bacteria > Bacillati > Bacillota > Bacilli > Caryophanales > Paenibacillaceae > Paenibacillus > Paenibacillus yonginensis. The sequence goes on from NZ_CP014167.1 coordinate 2,746,037, forward strand.
GCAGATTGCCGTCTGCATCCATTTCAACCGGATAGTCGCCAATCGCTTTTAATCGGTTATCTGCCGTATAGCTGAAGGCTAAAGATTGTTGCCCTTCTGCTCCCTGGCTTTCCGTCAGGTTGCCGCCCAGATCGTAGGCGTAGCGGGTGATGCGGCCTCTGGAAGACCCGCTGGATAACCGCCGGAACTGGTCATACGTGTACTGCCGGTCTTCTTCCTGGATGATCTGCCCGATTTCATTATAGGTAAAATCAAACTTCTGCAGCAAAATCCCCTGCACAGTTTGGTCCGACAACCGGATCAGCTGGCCGGCGACATCGTAACTGCGTTTCTCCCGGCTTCCGTTTGGCCGGTTCGTTTCGATCAACTTGCCGCTCTGGTCGTACCGGTAGCGGGTCAGCCGTCCGCGCCAGTCCTTCACTTCGCTCAATTCACCCGCAGCATTGTAGCGGTAGTGGACCGCTTTGCCGTCCGGGTAAGTCAGCTCGGTCAGGCGGCCTGAAGCATCATAGGCATACCGAAGGGTGTTCCCGAAAGTATCCGTGCTCGACAGCACCTGGCCCGCGGCATCGTAGCTGCGGGTCATTTCCGCTTCCCCTTCGCTCAAGGAGGTGATGCGGCCATTTGCATCATAGCTCAGCTTCACCTCTCCGGCTTCATCGGAGCGTTCAATCAGACGGCCTGCTGCGTCATACCGGTAATGCGTCTGCTGCTGTCTCGCATTCGTGCGGGTCGCCAGCAACCCTCTTGGGTCGTAGCCGTACAGAATAGCCTGCCCTGCGGCATTCCGCTCTTCGATGAGCAGTCCGGAACGGTCATAACCAACCTCGGTCCGGTTGCCGTTGGCGTCTGCGTAGGCGGTCAGCCGGTCCTCGCCGTCAAACTCCTGCCGGTATACAGCCTGCTCCGCTTCCACGACCTCCACCAGACGAGCGGCTGCATCGTATTTATAGCGGACAGTGCGGCCCGCAGCATCCGCGGTTTCCTGTACTTGGCCCAGCGCATTGAACCGGTACCGGGTCGTATGACCAAGCCCGTTGGTCACCGCAAGCGGACGGCCTAAAGCGTCATAGGTCAGCTCGGTAACGGTGCGGCCTTCCCCATCGGTCACGCGATCCAGGCGGCCAGCCGCATCATAATGGTAGCTCGTTGTCCGTCCCAGGGGATCGGTAACCAAGGTCAGCCGGTCGCCCGCATCGTAAGCCAGCTCGGTCCGGCGGCCTTCCGGATCGATTTGCGCGACCAGACGGTCGGCTTCGTCATATTCGTACTGGATGCTGTGTCCTAGCGGGTCGGTTTGACTCGCCAGTTGACCGGTCGGGGTATAGGTATACGTCGTCACCGCGCCAGATGGATCGGTACGCTGCAGCAGCTGGTCAGTCGGATCAAAATCAGACGTCCAAGTGTGCCCGAGAGCGTCCCGAGTCAAAATTAAGTTGTCTTTGCCGTCATACTCACGGATCGTCCGGGCTCCTGCTGCGTCCTCCAGCAGGGAGATACGGCCGGCCTCATCCAGGAAGACCCTCGTAGGCCGGCCTTCCGCATCTTCCCAGCCGGCCAATTCGCCGTGTTCGCCGTACAGAAAGCTTCTCACCGCTCCGCTGAAATCACGGTAAGCCGCCAGCTGTCCAGCTTCCTGATAGCGGTTTTCGGCATAACTTCCATCCGGCCGGGTAACCCGGATCAAACGGCTTAAGCCGTCGTAGGTATACGTGGTTTCCTGCTGCTCCGCGTTGATCTCCCGTATCACTTGGTGCTGTTCGTTATAACCGAATTGCGTGACGTATCCTAACGCATCCGTGAACCGGATCAACCGTCCTTGCTCATCATACGTTTTCTGTTCCGTCCGGCCGTCGGAGTAAACGCATTCCGTTTCCTGGCCGGCTTCGTTATAGGTATACCGCTGCCAGCGGCCATCCGGATACTCCACTTCCGCCAGCAAATACCGCTCATCGTGTACATATCGGGTTTGCCGGTTTAACGCATCGGTAAAGGTCGTCACAACAGAACCGGGCTGCGACTCGGTGTCATAGTGCAGCCTGGAAGCCCGTCCAGCCGGGTTCGTCTGCGCAATGATCCGGTGTTCAGCATCAAAGGTGTTCTCAAACTGCACTTCGCCTTCCACCGCCAACGACAGCAGCCGGCCCTCCGGATCATAGGTCATGTCCGTGGTATGGCCATTGGCGTCCAGCATCCGGATCATATGCCGGCTGTCGTCGTATTCGAAGTGGACGGAGCGGGCTTCATCTTGGATCTTCGTTAACAAGCCGCCTTCGTTATATTGAAAAGAAACCCTTCTCCCCGTAATCACATCCGTTAACCGCTCAACCGTTCCCTGCTCGTTATGAGCCACGCGCAGCTGGAACCCTTCCGCATTGCGGTGCCGGATCAGTTTGCCTTCGGGGGTAAAATCAAAGCGGTCCTGCTTCGCCCGGGTCTTGAGCTGAAAGCCGTCCTCCGATCGGTGCAGCTCGTCCCACTGCACATCCAGATCTCTAGAGCGGTAGATGCCGTCTTCGTGAAGCTCAAAGCGGTTTTGCCGCGCTGCGTTCCAATGAACGATAAGGGAGGAAGGTTCGGACTCCGCGGCTTCGATGTCCAAGGACAGCGCATAGTTATGGGTCCATGCGACCCCCATCTCACTTTCCTGCAGCAGACCGGAATGGTACTGAATCAAGATCGGCCATGCTGCCGCTCCGTACAGCTGCAGCACCTTGTTCTCCATCAGCTGATCGCCGGTACCGGTATGAATCGGGTCATCCACCAAGCTGTTCGCATTCCGTACTGTTAGATTCTGGGTCTGCTTGACCTCCGCTGAGGCCGATACCGAAGCGGCTCCTTTGGCCGAACCCGTGCCGGCCGCCAGTTCCTGAGCCGACTTCCTCCCTGCTCCGGCAGCCTCCTCCGCCATATGGGCGGCTTTTCCTGATTGGGAGGCCGCGCCGGCAAGCACACCAGCGGCGGTACCCGCACCGCCGATAGCAAGACCCGTAGCCGCTTCTCTTTCTGCGGCAGTTAATCCGTCCGCCGTTTGAGCAGCAGCAGCCGCTGTGCTCTCCGCTTTCCCCGTGCCGCTCCCTCGTCCTGCAAACGTCATACGGTCAGCAGCAGCCGCTGTGCTGGCGCTTTTGGCCGCGTCGTCTACCCGTTCGGCCGTGGCTAACCCTTCCCCAGCTTCAGCCGCTTTGTCCGCTTGCTTCACGAAATCGGCGGCATCGTCCGCATGTCTGGCTACAAAGGTGACACCTTCAATGGCTTCATCGGCGAAACGGGTCAGTTTGGCAGCGGTTTTGACGCCTTTACCGAACGGCCCCAACACCCCTAACCCTCGTTCCCAGGCGGCCAGCTTCTGGCCAGTAATCAAATCCCGGCCCGTCACGGCCTCGACTAATCCTTTGGCATTCCCGATAATCGGAACAAAGTCGAGCGCAAGGCTCACGCCGGTCTGAAACACCTTCCACCATTTACTGCTCTTCACCTGCTGCCCGTAGGCGTCATCATCAGCGAATTGATCCCCTTTGCGGATGGATAATGCCGACAGGCTCTGCAGCTCTTCCTGGAGTTCGCTTAACCGTTGATTGACCTGATGGAAAGTGCCTTCAATGTTGGACCTGCTCCGGCTCTCCATCGTCAAACGGCTCATCGCCCGCTGCAAGCCGGACCGGATTTCCTCAATTTCATTCGCCGCTGTCTTTAAGCTTTTGCCGGTTTGCTTCAGATCTGAAACATCCACTTCAATCTTCAAACCGCTACCTCCTACTTCTGCACATTCGCTCTGGCTCTAGCTCTTGCTTCGCGTTCTCGCTGTTCCTGCTCCGCCCTTCTGCGATCCTCTTCCAAATCGGCTTGTCGGAAGGCTTCCGCCACTCGCTCCAACAAGTCGGCAAATGATTCCATTTGGTCAACAGTCCGGTTCAATTTCGTATAAGTGGTCTGATAATCGGCAATGAACCGCTGATAAGCATTTCCTTTCCAAGTCATCTCCTGGACGCTGCTATTCACCCTCCTGCCCTCATCCGAAATTTGTCTGCTGCCGGATCTCACTTGTCTAGCTATACTTTCCAAGATCCCTACATCAACCCGAATTGGCATATGACCCTCTCCTTTATGTACTTAAATCTGTTTTCTTGAATCTTTCAGCTATAGCTTTCAGTTCGTCACCCACACTTTTCAACGTGGTTGATGCACTCTCCAATTGTTTGTGGGCATCCTGATATGAAGTATAAAATCGTTCCCTCGTCTTTCCCTCCCAGTCACCACCCAGCCCATCTATCAGGGCTTTCAATTCTTTCGCCATAGCCAGATTTTGTTCACAGCATTCCAAGAAACGCTCTCCGATGCGCTGAATTTGTTCCGGCTCAATTTTGATACGACTTGCCATTCCTTACGCCCCCTTGTTAACCAAATCAAATTTTTCTGCCAGCTTCTCTAGCGACTTTAAAATAACGGCAGGATTATAAGTCTCAATCCTAAGCTCATGTCCCCCAGGTTTGGTGATCATCAGCATGTCCTGGCCTTTCTGTAAATAATGATATTCTTCCTGCTCCCAGTAACTTCCCGCCCTTGTCCAGTACACCATGGACCCACGGCGCTCGGCTTTCTTCTCCAAGCTTACGAAATAATTCACTCGCTCCGGATCAACTCGCTTATCAAGCAGAAGCTGCTGTTTTTCTTCCATAGAAAGCAAGGCCCAATTTACTTCCCTCATATCAGGTAAATTGGCATGAAAGGAAACTGCCCCTTTTAACGTCAAAGGGAAAAATTTAGCCAGCAGATTTAAGGACAACTCTGCACTCGCTACAGGAGCTAATACCGTTTCGCCTTCTAACTCGTCCCAAGTCCGTTCAACTACCAAATTTGGAGTAAAATATAGGAACGCTTCGTAGTCCCCCTCCTGTTTGATTCTTTTGTTTACATATACAGCTTCATTTGAGCCGCAGGTGGTCAAACAGACGCCGAGCAGCTCGTCCATCTCAAAAGAATCCTTCTGGCCCTCTATTACTCTTAAGAATCCCCGCTCGACAAGCCCTCGTTTAACGGCTTCGTATTCCTCTTCCAGTTCCTCGACTAGGTATCCCCGAAATGGATCCTTAAATCCGGCTATGTAATGAATACCAAGCATGTTCGTTAAGAAGAAAAACTCCCTTACGCTCAGCCTGAATGTCACTTCTTCCTGTTGGGTCATTGTTTTTTCCCCCTCTGTGCAAATTAGAGCAGATAAACCACCACAGCCACAACTAGAATCACACCGGCTGCAGCACTTAATATCATCCAAAGCTTCCTGTATGCCGACTCCTCTTGGAAGGTTGCGGCCTGGCGCTGAATCTGCTGGACGACCCCGCCTTGAATCGCTTCTCCTTCACTGCTGTCCAGTTTGTCTTGAATCGCATCCATAACCATTTCAATTTCTCTTCTTAAGGAGGACCGCTTCGGAAAATATTCGATTAAACGGCCATATTCCCATAACGCAGAAGGCCATTTCCCTAGTCTCTCCAATTCTCTTGCTTTGTCCAGCTTGTTTCTAACCTCTTCATCCGGAAAACGTTCTGCAGATTCCCAAGGCAGGTCTTCTTCCTGTTCTCCCATAGATACAGAGACTTCTTCATAGGAATGCCCTTCTTCCAATAAGTCTGCTGTTTCCTGTTGCTGTTGTCCCTTCTCTTCTTGCTCTCCCTCTTCTTGAAGAGATTGAAGGGATTCGTCCAGTTGTCTCTGTGCAGCCATTAGAGCAAGCGACCATTCGGCAAAAGAAGGACATTGCTGCAGCTGTTCAGCCGACCACACTCTTTCAAATAAACCGGCCATACCCGGCCCATATAAGCTGAGCAGCGTCCGAACCATCCGTTCATAGCGTTCGCAGGATTGCTGAATCTCATTGGGAGCAAAATAACTGTCTCCAAAGCTGCTCTCGCGAATGTCCGGATCTGCCCAGGCCAGCAGCTCTGCGAGCAGCAGACCGCCTGGAAATCTGTCAACCTGAGCTCCCCAAGCCGATTCCAGCTGGATGCTTGGAGATTTGTACCCATCACCGCCTGCCGGAAGTTCGTCCGGCTCGGAAGCACCTCCAGCGTAAAGGTCCTCCAAATCGATCAGCTGTATGTTCATTCCATCAGATGTTGTGGAGAGCATTAGATTAGAAGAGGAAAGATCTGTATGCGCTAAACCGTGCTCTTCCATTTTGGTCAGCGTTTCCGCAAGAGCAGCGGCATTATCCATACACTCATGAACGGAGAGAACCTGCTTCTGGCTGATTATTTCGTTCCAGGTACTCCCTTCAATCCAAGGCATTACTGCAGCGTATAACAGCTCTGGGTAACGGCTCAGCAGCTCTTTGCTGTTCTGCGGATCAATAACCTCTCTAGAAGCAGCTTTCAGACCTTCAAGCTCGGCATAGCGGTTTAGCTCGGCCGCTTTTTTAACAAGAGCCGGATCCCTGTAAGAAGGACGGAATACTTTTAATGCAAACGGCAACCCATCCTCTGTCCTAATCAGCTTATATACGGTGCCCTGCCGGCCTTCCTGGCCATAGGGAATTCCCGAGACAAGCGGATGCTCGGCCAATTCGTAGCTGCTCTCCATTATGGATAATGAAACCGTACGTTCTTCTGGTGGAAACAATTTGCGCCTCCCTCTCTATTTCGTAGTCAAACTGCAGAGCCAATTTCAATAATTAGGCACTTGTTGAAAAATTCTGTCTTTTCTCCAAACGTAGACGGCAGCCGTCCCCAACCTTTTGTTCTTCCAAGGTTTGATCAAGATTAGCCGGCTTCCATTCCGGACCTCCATCGCTAAGGAAACAATTATAGTCCTGTTCCGAAAATGGATACGGCCCCCATTCCTCCAGTCTTGGAAGCACCTCCTCCAGCACTTCCCGAAGAGATAAATCGGAAGGCAGCAGCAAATCGACGGATTTCCCCAAAGAATCAATGACTAGCGTCAGAAGCGTTTCATTCAATCGGATCTCCTCCTTTGCTTCCTATATAAATGTCTTAACAGGTGTTGATGCGGACATTTGAAATCCAAGTGATATTAAATCCGAGCTTGTGCCAGGCAGCATCATTAATGCCCCTCGGCGGATGGAATAGGCGGATTCAACCATCAGTTCCCTATACGATTCAGGAAGAACAGAGGACATTCGCTTAAGTTTCTCCGTATAAGGATCGGCTGCAAAACTGTCCGGCATCATTCCTCCCCAGGCCTTGATGTCCTTGATCCTTCCGACACCCGCTTCATCCGTCATAAATATGTTCTCAATCAGCACATTTCCATCCGCTACAGACATAGCTTTAATTCGTTCTGCAACTGGCTCAGGATCTTCGCCCGTATAAACCCCGTCCGTAATATGGCAGACAAGCGGAGCGGGGCAATCCCGCAGGTTTGGCAGTTCGCTTTGCAAGATTTTCTCAGCTTGTCTGAATGCTTTAGCTGTATCTGTAAATCGTCTGGGATAAAGCTCCGGCAAGTTACTGCTGTTTGAAATCCGGTCGATTGATTTGACTCCATCGAGTAAGTCATACACCTCATCACTGTAAGCCAGAATAGAAATCCGGTATCGGGGAGATAACCTCGAGCCCTTAGTGGAACGGTATACCATCTGCCGGATCGCTGTTCTCAACGCTTCATTCAGCACATCCATTCTCCGTCTGCCTTCAAATTCCAGGGTCATAGACCCGCTTATATCAAGCAGATAAATAATGAGAGCAGGGGTATCAGCGGTTGCTTGAATTTGATAGCTCATAACCAATCGCGTCTCCTTTAAGCAAGTTCTTTCAAGCAGTTAAGATAAATATAGGAAAGACCAGGTATAAATACCTGGCCCTACCCCTTATACCGTCTGTTTTAGGCTTGTTGATCCGCAGTTCTAAAGCGTTCAGCAATTTTGTTCAGTTCGGTAGAAACATCTTTCAGCATGTTAATGTATGTATCCATGTTTTTCTTGTCTGTCTCATATCTTTGGAAAAACTTTTGCTGTGTCATGCCTTCCCATTGTCCCTGCATCGATTGAATCGTGGAATTCAATTTACTTGCCATATCCCTGCTTTGATCTGCTGCTGAACTAAATTGCTTTGCTACATTATCCATCTCTTCAGGTGTAATTAAAATACGTGCCATTCCAAAATCCTCCTTAAATATAAAAAAATAGTTATTCTACTAAATAGTAAACATTTACTTCGTATTTTTCAACACAAAAATTGGTAAATGACGTCGATTCTTAAACTTGAGCAACAGGACGAGACCAGACAGCATTGACTTTGTCGACCTGCTCGGAAAATTGTTCATGACCATGTGCAAAAGCATGAGCCATTTTTACTTTTTCGAATTTCCGTTTGACATAGTATCCTTCGCCCGCCGGGAGCATTTTTCCACTTTGATCATAAGGAATTTTGATATTAAACAGCTGCATTTCGCTTGAGTCGGTGGTTCCGAGCAGCCAGCCTACTTGAGCAGATTTGACCTCCTTCAGCCAGTTATCCCAATTTTGGTGCATATCATTGGCTTGTCCTGCAGCTATGATGAAGACGCCGCTTTCCCGGCCGTATCTCGTAATATATTCAAGCTTATCCGTTAGGTTGTAATTAGAGGACACACGTTTGGCTAAAACGTCTGCATCGTCAATCAGCAGCAACAGTCGTGGACGACTACACAATCCTGCTTCCGGCTCGTCCCCCTCCTGAACTCTCTGTTCAACAATCTGTTTAATCTCCGCTAATACATCCTCCAGCGTGCGTTCGTCTGTCACATATGCCTCTACATGCTTCAAGTCCTTCAATGACCCTAGACCAGGGGCTGAGCGACGTATATCGAATAAATAACAACGGAGCTCCTCAGGGGCATACTGCTTAGCAGCCATCAACCCGATCGTCATCAGCAATGACGTTTTGCCCGATTCCATTCTTCCTCCGATGGTAAAATAAGGTCCTTCCTCCAAGCTCCACTCAAAAATTTTCAGGTTATCAACCTTCAAACCCAGCGTAAGCCGATCAGACCTATTCGCGTCTTCCTCATGACGCAGCTCTTCCAAAGGCAGCACTTCAGGAAGCGTACGGATGGTTTGCGGTCTTTCTCCTGTCCAGTTCGAATCCAGACGGGTAAATTCCTCCCGGATTAATTTGGCTCTTATCGACTCGCTGTCAGCATTCAGAGCCAAGGCCGTTTGGAATTCATATGGCGGAAGATGTCCCTTGATGAAACCACGGCCCTCAGGAAGCTGACCCGGTATTTTTGACAAACGACCTACCGTATAGTGATAATCCCCCGCATCGGCTAGCAGGTATGAAACAGCATTCGGAAAATTGCTGCGGATCCGATCAAAAATATCGGAAACCCGGTTAACCGTCATGAGGAAATAAATACCAAAACTTGAACCTTCGCGCACCAAAATCTCAAGCTTTTCATGTACGGCTTCATACTGTGTTTTTAAGCTTACATAACCATCGATGATGATCAGCAGGGCAGGAAGTGTATTTCCAGTGTCCTCACAGTATGTTTTTCTTGATTTCACACCCGCTTCAGCAAACAGCGTTCGTCTGCCGTTCAGTTCTTCTTCAATGAAGGCAACTAGACGAAGTAATTTCTCCTCTTGATCATCCAGGATAACATCACCCACATGCGGCATAATGGAATAATCCTTAAGCATCCGGCCAAAGTCGATAGTGTAAATATGGATGTCCTCGGGCGTACTTGTCTTCGCCAAGGAAAACAGCAGCGTCTGAATAAAGGTTGTCTTACCCGTGCCCGGCATGCCGTAAATTAACCAGTTCCCAGATTCAATATCAATCTTCAGCGGAAATTGAGTCTGGTTGGCCACATCATCGACAAGACCCACAATGGGTGTAAGCAGTTCGTTGACTTGTTCGCCGAACTCGGGAATCTCTTCTAACGCCACCTGCGTAGGAAGCGGAGGCATCCAAGGACCTGGCAGCCTTTCAATGCCTGTTCTTTCGGCGTAGCTGGCAATATGCTGAATCAACACACCTAGCTGCTTCTGTTCAAGTCCTGCAGCTTCCCTTTTCTTGCTTCCAGCCAGTTCAACCTGGTTATCAGACGGGTCAGGAAGTTTAGTTCGTCCTCCATCCAATTCGATTCGATACAGACCAAGACTAGTCTGATTTAATGACTTATCAGGATTATAAGGCGCACCGCTCCAGGCAAACTGTAAAAGCTCAAATACTTCATTGCTACCAACTTGCAAATAACCTCTTCCGGGTGTAGTTATGTATGCCGCATCGCTAATCTTGATCATTTCCCGGCTATCCGCTTCGTCCTGCACCCTGAGACAAATCCGATATCTAGAGTTACTCCAAATCTTATCGTCGACAATGCCTCCCGGTTTCTGCGTAGCTAACAGCAGATGAACACCAAGTGTTCTACCGATAGCTGCAATAGAAACCAGTTCATTCATAAACTCAGGCTGATCTTTCTTCAACTGGGCAAACTCGTCAATAATAATAAACAAATGCGGCAGAGGAGAATGGCTTCGCCATTCGGTCTTATAATACTCATCGATGTGCTGCACGTTACCGGCAGCTACAAATAACTTCTGTCTTCGGTTCAGTTCAGCTCTTAAGGAAACCTTTGAACGCTCAATCAGTCCTTCTTCCTCCAGATTGGTAATCGCGGCTATAACATGCGGCAAGTCTGCAAACGTATTGGACATTCCCCCGCCCTTATAATCAATGAGCATAAAGGCCAAATCATGAGGGTGGTACTGAATAGCAAGCGAAGCAATGATAGACTGGATGACTTCACTTTTCCCGGAACCAGTCGTTCCTGCCATCAAGCCGTGCGGTCCATGACCCTTCCGCTCAATCTTATCATGCAGGTTTAGAAGCACCGGCTTCATTCCTCCTCTGACTCCAACTGGAAAAGGGAGGGTGTCGGGATAACGGTTCTCTTCCCAACGTTTGGAGACATCCAACTCTCCGATCTTTTGGATTCCATATAAATCAAACAAAGTCAGCACATTCGCAATTTCATCGGCAGAGCTCGTCTTCACCCGATAAGGAGCCATCTTTCTGGCAAAATGATCCGCTTCATCAATAGGGATCAGATCGGGTTTAAAAGACTGGACAAAAGGTATTTCATCCTTAGGTTTGGCATAAGCCGAACCCGTCGCCCCTCCGGTAACGTTTGTCGAACGCATGACGGCTTCCCCATTGCGGATTTCCAGAACCAGCTGACACTCTTTAGGAAGCAAGTCCTGCCTTTCTGCCAAAACGATGGAGGTTGTACCTATCTTGTCCCCTTCTTTCATAAGCATCGGCAGAATCGGTTCATCCTCAAGCATCTCTATATAAGGAAGAAGACAAATGATAAACGGCAATGCGGTTTCCTGCTCTTTAAGCCACAAACGGCGCTGAAGGAGTGAATTCAGATAGTCTAATACCTGCGGCTTATACCCCCCTTCCACAAATAGATATCTGCCGCTGCGCTTATCATCCCAAATATGAGGCAGCCATCTTAGCCAGTCCCATTCGTCCATTTGCATTTTGCTCATGAAGGCCGCTAGTTTAACTTCATCAGGAGAGTGGTGGGTTGCAATCTGTGTCACGAGCGCCCGGCAGAATGCCTTTAAATCCTCTTCCTCTCCAACAAGGCCAACCACGCGATACTTATTCAGATCCAACAGTGCCGGAGCATTGGGAATCGTTGAGAATCGCTCCGCTAATTCGCCAGCCTTCTCAATAAGCGGATCCTTATCAATCCCTTCCTGCTTGGGAACCGTTATTGAAAAACCGCTCGGAACTGTTCCGATGCCCGCTCGGATCTTCAAAAAGTCGGCATCCTGGGGGATTCTCTCCCAAATCGTTGAACTCCGATCGCTTACAGACTGAAGACAAAACTGCGGCTCTAAATGGGTTTGGTGCCAATTAAGAATCAGATCATTTTTCCAGCTTTGAAGTTTCTCCCGCTGTTCATTTAAATGAGCTTCATAGTTTTGGTTTCTTTTTCGCAAAACTTGTTTGTGTTTGGCTTTCTGCTGAAAATGAACCAATATCGGTATAAAATACGAGGTGACCATTGTGCATAAAGAAATCATTTGAACAACAACGTAGGAGCTGTTGCCTTTCTGGGAATAAAACATCATCATAGCTGCTGCTCCCGCAACCGTGACAATAATAGGCACCATGACGGATATCAGATTAAACGATGGGGCCTGCGGAACCGTTGGCGGGCGAAAGACCTCGATATGCTGTCCGCCTTGTTCTTTGATAATCCGAGGAGATCTGCGATAGAAAAAATGAGACATCAAACCAGCTACCTTTCTAAAAATTTAAACTTTGGACTTAGTCCGTTAAACCTAATTAAGTTTACTCGGGCCTAATCAAATCTAGGAGCGCAGACAAATTATACCACCTAATATTTGCGAAAAATGTCGATTCATGAACTTGTATGATAAATAATGAAAGATAATTAATAAAAAAGTCTCAGATGGATCTGATTCCGATATAGGACCGAAGAGCGTTGGATAGCATTCTGTTTGAGTTCGAGCACTACTACTAAGGTTTCTCTTAATGTTGAATGATGAGACAAAAATTAAATTTTTCTAGCTCAACTCCCCTTAGTTAAAATTAAAGTACATAAGAGATTCTTGACTTGTGTGTTTTTCAATAGAAGTAATATTAGGGATATAAACGGTTACATTGGCTTAGATATGCAAAAAAAAACCTTTAGAGGCACGAAAGCCACTCAAGGTTTTGCAAAGCCTACAGATTCTCAGGAGCATATTTCTGTTCCCATTCATTAGACTTATCTCAAAACTTTTCATCAAAGATAGATTGTCCCTACGAAATTATCAAGTATCATTATCCCGGGCATCTAATAGATCTTTTGCTATAACTGGTTGGTAAAACTTATTTTATACTGCAAACAAAAGACTCGATTACAACCAGGAAAACTACATAATGTGTTATTACTTGAATGATCGTTTCAGTCGGACAGGTAGTCACAGTCAAAAAAGAAACCTTGAATGGCATAAAGCCAATCAAGGTCAAATCGATTTAATAACTTTGTCTATTCTTTAACTTGTTGAATTTCTTCAAACCATTCCTTTGCTACGTCGTCTGCGGTTTTCACAGGATCTTTTGAATAGACCAATTCATATTTGTACTCAGCATTAAGGCTATTTCTTATAACGTTATATACGAGTTTAATCTCAGTAGGCATTTCTCGCCCATACTCGTTACATAAATTGTATGTTTTTTCAATGTCCTCATTGATTATACGTAATACTGTTTTTTGCCGTTCAACTGAAGTATTATATCTAAAACTGTCATTGTCATTTAGTGCGTCATTCAATTTATGCTTCTTTACAATCTTACCATTAATACGACAAAAGAAATCGCTAGATATAACTCTTTCTTCAAAGGAACAGTATATATATATTTCTTCCGCTTTATTCTGCACATACTCTAAGCATATGGCAACCATGTCTGTTTGAAGTTCACTAAATATGTCTTCAAAAACTTTGCTCATAGGTAACCTTCCTTCGTCAATTTAATAGGCTCTTTGAAAAAACTTCTCCATCAATTTCGTAATCTACATTGAACTTTGATGGACGAAGACTGTCCCCATCATATTTAACTTCAACATTTACCTTAACATTTTTCCCTTCTTTAATGGCCACAGCCCATTGATTCTCAATTTTTTTGTATTGGCTCAAATTAACATTGCTTGACTGCGATACAAGGTTATCAATCTCGGGTGAGCCACCGAACCTATCTCCTGCCAAATGACCTGCATGATCTCCTGGCTCTTTGCCTGGCGTATCTGAATCATGCGGTAGGCGTTCTTCTCTCGTAGTTAATTTTAATTCATCCGTACTAAATTTTTCAATTCTCCCAATATGATCTGTTTCATAATCATATTGATGCTCACCAGCTTTATACTTCACATTTGGTTTAAGTTTCCCTGCCTCATCAAATGGACTATCAACAAAAGTTTTAGTAGGAGGTTCTCCCTTGCCCTCACCTTTAACCATCTGAACCAAGTCCCGCGCACTGGAGCCAACACCAGCAGCACCTGTCTTCGCCGAGGTTAGTCCGTAAGCCGCCAAAGCTGCCGACGCCGCCATCCCCGGAACTCCAACGAGGGTTCCTACTCCTGTCGCATCCAGCACGATCGATCCGGCCTCTCCGCCTAATCCGATCAGCGTTTCCAAGGCTCCTAGTACGGTTCCCACAGTATGTCCCGTTAATTCTCCTACCTTCTCAGAGATCGGGTGTTCATATTCCCTTTCCGGATCCTTTAAAAATCCCAGGGACATATCCTCTTGTATGGCACTCTTTGCGCCTTGGATAAAATCCCAGCCCACTTCCACCCCTTCCTGCAGACCCTCTAGGGTGGCCTTCCCTACACTTTGCAGCTTCGCTCCCGCTTCTGCCGTTGCCCGGCTCACAAATTGGATCCCTTCCGCCAGCTCGTCCGCCGCACCCAGCAGTTTAGCGCCCTGCAGCACCCCCTTGCCCAGCGGGCCGATTCCATACAAGAGCCGTTCCCAGCCTTCCAGCTTTCCTCCCGTCTCCGTGTCCCGTCCGCTCAAGGCTTCGATCAGCCCTTCGATATTGCCGATCACCGGCAGAAAGTCCAGTACGTTCCCCAGGCTGTTCTTCCAGCTCCATCCGGTCCCACTTTTAAGCTGTAGGCTGTGGTTGTCATCATCGGCAAACTGCTCGGCTTTACGCGCGGTATAACGCGATAAGGTCTCCATCTCCTGACCCAGTTCCCACAGCCAGCGGTCGATTTGCTGGTACTGACTGTCGATCTCAGGGCGTCTTCGGCTTTCCATCGTAAGCCCGCCCATCGTCCGGCGCAGGGAGTCCCGCAGCTGGCTCAGATTTTGGGAGGCAGACGCCAGCCGCTGGCCCGTCTGCTTGATCCCTGTGATCTCTGCTTCGATCCGCAAGTCTACTTCTCCTTCCTCTATTTTTATTTAAAAGTTTTCCCAAACTTACGAAGCTCGTTTCGTTCGAGAGCACTAAGCTTCTTCCTCACTGTGGCACCTGCGCACTAAAGTCATCCCGGCTCGATTGGTCCGCATGGTAGAACACCACATCGCCTTGGTTCAGCTTGAACAGATGGCCAAACGGGTCGGATACTTGCGATTCAAACCCTTCCATCTGCCACTGGCTCCGGTTAAATTGGGCCATCATCGGGGCATGAATGTACTGCAGATGCGGCGCATTTAGATTCCCTTCCTGAATCGTCTCGATGTTAAAGTTCACGATGATATAACCGTCTTTCAGGAAGATCGGCGACTTCTCGTCCAATCCGCCATGGGTTCGCCCGTATTCCGCCAGATGGGTGCCTGCCTGCACCACGTACGGATCGGCCGGCAGGCTGTATTCCCCATACCATTTTTGAATCGCCGCATTCGCCCGCTGCGGGTCCACCGAAACCGGAAGATTGCTCTTCGGTCCAATCAAGGTCCGCAGCTGCTCAGGCAGCAGCAATAGGCTGTACCCGCCTACCGGTGTTTTTTGCTTGGTGTATTTGTCGATGTAATTCTCTTCGTATTGCGCTTTTGTCGCAAATCCCCCCGTCCCATCATGATCATACTTATACGAAGCTGTATCCTCCAGCTCCTCTTCCGGCACATTCCGCAGCCGGTCGTTTAAGATCACATACCGATGGACTTGATCTTCCTCGGAACCGATTTTCACAAAAGGCTGGCTGTTCGTCCGGTAGTACAAGTCGACCGGGAATCCGGCTCCGCCGCTCTTGGGTACATAATAGAAGGTCGGGGTTATCCGGATCCCGTCCAGCGCTCCAAACATGTTGCCTTTCGTTTTAAAATCAAATTTGAAGTGGTAACCCGTCTTGATAGCCACGTTCTTATAGCCCGGCAGCGGGTTGCTGCCCGGGTGGATCGACAAGCTGAACGGCTCCCGGTTTCCCCGCGGATCTCCGTCGATGCCGTTTTGACCGATCCAATACGACAACCCCCGCGGCTGACTGCTGCCCAGGTTGGTCCGGAAGACCGTCTCCCAGTTGTAGTCCGCGATATCCGTAATTTCAAAATCATACAGCCGGCCGATCACTTCGACCGATACCTCATCGGTGGCGATGTGATGCGCCAGATCTAAATTCGCGTCCGGTTCCCACTGTTCTTCATAGTCGTTAGGCGCGTTCTCCGCAATGCTGCGGAAATACACCTGGTAGTCGCCTTCATCCACCCAGACCGGTAAATAGAAGGTGGTATCCAGCTGATTCACCGGGATATCAATCCACGTATCTTTCGGAATAAACTGTGTCCGGCTTTCGTTGTAGACGTCAAATGGAAACCGGACCTGCTTTGTTCGAAAATACTTGGCATAATCCCGGTTCCCGTAGCCTGGGTAATTCACATGCTGACCACTTGTTGGGATTCGGACGGTAAAGGGCCGCTCTAGAATAAGCGCCGCCCGCTGCCGATTCGGCACCGTCTTCTGGTTATGGGCCTGATCGTCTGTGATGGAGGAATAGTTCACCACCGGAGTATGTACGGTTACGCTGTTAATGCCGTAGATCGGGAAGCTCTTGTCTGCTCCTCCTCCAACATTGACCGGCATGAGGTCGTAATAAATCGTACCGCTGCTGGGCTGATCTTTTTTGTTGGTCTTGCTGATCGGAATGACGTTCCCGGTGCTGTACAGCACGTCCCGGCTGATCTGCTGCGGCTCTGGGATTTGTCCAGGCGTTGGCGCGGATTCCTGACTGACCATGCTGTTCATGACAACCGTTCCGTTAAAGATCAGGGAGTCGTTTTGTACTTTCACTTTATCAATGGCTTTTTCGGCATCCGACTGGAAATCTTCGTCTGGAACGTCCTTGCCGGCCGCCTTCGGTGGGTTGGTTACATCGACTGCAGGAGCTGGTGTGTACTGGCCCATAGCCATATGCGAGTAAATCGGCGGTGAATAATCGGTTGGCATGATTTTGATGCCACTACCTGCAAAGGCATAGTTTATCAGGTCCGCTTCCTTAATGTCGTATACTTCTAACCCTTCTACTGTCCAGTACGAGTATGGACGCTCCACTTTGTACTGCTTGCTTACGTCTTTAGAGTCTGTATGCTGCTGACTGGTCGGCTTTCCGTTCGCATCGGGAGGACCGTCCATTTCGGTCCATTTTTGGTCATAATGCTGCGAAACCGTGATGTTATACGTGCAAACGCCTTTATGCTCGACAAACTTGCTCTTGTAAAGGTACTCCTTGGCCTGTACGTTGCCGTATAAGCTCTCTGAGGTCGGAATCCCCTGCAGCACATCAAAAGCTTCATTGCCCCTGCTATCGGCCTTAATGACAGCACTCACTTCGGGGTCAGGAGATTCATCGGTAAGCTCTCGGCCTGTCTCCACGGTACACTGTACTTCCGGATCTGGTGTGTCCGGTTCTTCTTTTAATTTGTAGTAATAGTTGAGATAATAATCGTACCCACCGGGATATGAAGTTATTTTCCAAGGGTCACCCGTTAACATTTCCCCACCTGTTGGCTGCTGTTCAACACTCTTTTTCCAACCCACGTAGTCATATTTGTCCGAAGCCGGGGTTGTAGCTGGAGGGTTGTAGTCTTGTCCGATGGTCATGGTCTGGAGTGCTACGATAAAAATGCAGTCGAAAAACACCCTCGTATGAAATAAAATGAAAGCTAATGAGGGGATGAGCGAGAATGAATCGGTACGACAAAGCATTCAAAGAAGAAGCGGTAAGGTTAAGCGATGAGATCGGGCCCAAGAAAGCGGCCGAGCAGTTAGGCGTAGCCTACCACACCTTGCAGGACTGGAGGAAACGAAGAACCCTGCACGGTGATGGAGCGCATATCGGAAGTGGTCGCGCTTATGCATCTGCCAATAAGACTACGCGTGAAATCGAATTAGAAAGAGAAAACAGCGAGTTGCGTCGTGCGAATGAAATTCTCAAGGACGCACTTGGTTTTTTCGCAAAAGACCGGAAGCGCTAAAAGCATGCCAGCTCTATGGTTACATCCGTGAACGACGGGATCGATGGACCGTCAAAGAGATGTGCAAAGTACTTGCTGTCAGCGAATCAGGCTATTACCGCAGCTTGAAGCCCACACCCAAACGAGAGCGGCAAGAACGCCTTCTGGTCAAAATCAAAGAAATCATCGAAGAATATGAAGACAACAGCAATTACGGTGCCCAGCGGATTAGGCTGGCTCTAGCGCAAAAAGAGATCGTGACCAGCTACAGCACCGTCTATCGCATCATGAAGAAGCACGGTCTGCTGAAGAAAGTGAGGCGTCATCCAAACGGCATTACACGTGAGGATGCGGCAGCTCAAAAGAGCGAGAACCTGATCCAGAGAGACTTCAGCGCCTCAGCCCCCAACCAGAAGTGGCTATCGGATATCACAGAAGTGCCTTGTTTAGACGGTAAGCTGTATGTGTCCGCCGTATTGGACTGTTTCAATGGGGAGATCGTGGGTCTGGCCATGGATGACAACATGCGTAAGGAACTCTGCATCCAAGCTTTTGAGAATGCCTGCAGGGCCAGAAATGCTCGTGGAATGATTTATCACAGCGACCGAGGCAGCCAGTTCACGAGCCACGCATTCCGAGCGTGTCTGGCTAAACGAGATGTCGTTCAAAGCATGAGCGGCACAGGGCGCTGCTATGACAACGCAAGAATGGAAAGCTTCTTTGCTACGCTAAAGAAAGAAAAGCTATATAAGATCAAAACCGAGCAATACCCGATGGCCTATATGAAATCGATTATCTTCCGATACATCATGGTCTATTACAACAGACAGAGGGTTTACACCTCTAATCCAGGGGGATGGCCCCCAGCTATTTATCGCGAAAGAATGCTGTCACAGGCAGCTTAATCATGGGGTTCTCATGAGTGTGTTTTCAAACTGCACTTTTTTTGACAACTCCAGTCTCCTCTTTGTTATGGAACCCATCCACACCATTTAAAGAAGCACCTGTGTTGGCATTAAAGTATTTGATATGTGCAGTACCGATTTCAGGCTCTAATTCGATGGTTACAAGGGAAGGAAAGAAGTAGCGTCTGCCTTCAACCCCATTTGCAAGGTCACCGCCTCCTGTACTTGTAATATCTAGCCATCTAGTTCTCGCTGTTAACAACCCTGTAGCACTGACACCAAAATTAACGGTATCCGCTCCATAACTTGGACTATTCGTCATTCTCGTTGTATAGGATGTGCTGACGTTGGCTCTGGCATTTGTCCACATCTCGCCGTACCGAGAGGTTTCATAAACTTGTTCTGCACCTGTTAAACCTGACGCTTTATTAACGGGTAGATCCTCATTC
The DNA here is from genome assembly GCF_001685395.1 of Paenibacillus yonginensis. Classification (NCBI taxonomy): domain Bacteria; kingdom Bacillati; phylum Bacillota; class Bacilli; order Caryophanales; family Paenibacillaceae; genus Paenibacillus; species Paenibacillus yonginensis. The sequence goes on from NZ_CP014167.1 coordinate 2,765,311, forward strand.
TCGTTGAAGGCATGTACGTCTACTTTAGTAATTTTTCGATCCGGGAACGTATAGCTGTAGTCCCAGGACATCGTTTTTGTTGTATCTGGAGAGCCGTCCGAAGTCCAAGTACCATTGCTTCTTTTCCAAATATCATAATAAAAATTCGCCACAAAATAGTATTTATTCGGATTGGTATTGTCCTGAGTATAGGGAACTGTAGCCGCACCAGAAGCACTCGTCAAATCGAAAAAAGTGAATAAAGCTATGATCAAAAAAGCGCCAAGATATTTTCCAAGAAATCTTTTCATACCGGCTCCTACTTAAGTGGATTTTTAAGTAGAAATAGCGTATTGTTCGATGTTCCACCTACACCAATATAATCAATTTTACTTAGGGTCAAGCTTTTATAATTCTTGTCCTTGATTAATTCTTCATCTGCATTATCAATAATCCGATATGCAGAAGTTACAGAACCATCGACATTCGTTGTCCGCAATCCACCAATATCTTGGCGAAAGCGTCCATTTGCAGTGTTCGCAGTCAAAAAGTAGATGAAAGGATATCCTCCTCCGGAGGAAAATCGAACTTTAACCCCGTAAAGATTATCTTGTTTAATTTTCCATACGTCATACAAGATATGGTTGCCGATTTGCAAAGGGAGGTCCTCTTCACTGAAAACATATGCTTGTTTCATGCCTGCATAAACATCACTCAGTGATTTCCCCATCATGTTTTTATAAGCATCAATACTGACCGGCTTAATTCCAGCTTCTTCCGGAGTAGGTACGTTTTTTGAACCAATCCAAACATACCGACTTGCCGGATCCCAATCCACGTTTTGTCCCAAATTTTCCGATATGAAGCGAAGTGGCACATAGGTACGGCCTTTTTTTGCCATGGCTGCTGTATCCATTTGTACAACTTTTCCATCCACGGTGGCCGTGTTACTTCCCAATGTCAGTTGGATAGATTTATCGGATCCAGTAAAAGTCACCCTGTTAGAAGCGTAATTAACCTTGGCTTTTAAAGCCTCGCCAATTCCCCGGAATGGCACCATCACGCGACCATTATTTTCATATGCGGCTGCATCAGCAAATTTGACCTTTCTCGCGTCCACCAAAACTTGAATCGCAGTATGATCCATATCAATGACTGGGGACGCAGCACTCGCATTATTTACCTGGCCTGACAGTAGCAAACTGCTTAATAAACCGCAGGCAATCAACAACTTGAAATACTTCTTCATTCTTCTTTCACTCTCCTCATGTAATTAATTGCGGCCGGGATGACTGCCGCTTCGCACAAGCTAATCAAGCCGATTAAGCTTCAAAAAACATCGCTTGTAGACAACTTATGCTCCACAAAGCATGGGCAGGCGGTGCCAGAGTAGTTGGACTTGATCGTCAAGGAAGAACCTACAGCGGTAAATTCCTGACAATCTCAAACGCCCCAATACGCTTTGACGGGAGCAGCAAGTGAAAGATAAGGCCACTGCGGCTTCAGGCACAACCGGAAGCCTAGCATACTTAATATTGTTCACCGACCATTTACACATTCTTTCGGATAATATCCTGCTGCAGCCGCTTCCTTAGGACTATCGAAGATTTCCTCCGGCGTATAAGGAAAACTGCACGTCGATCTATAGGCATATTTAAATCCAGTAGACGGGTCAATCGCACCGATAATATTCGTCTTTTTAATGAGGCGCCCACCTCCAAAAGCATAGTTGTTATAGGTCTGGTCCCCAATCGGCAGTCCTTGAATAAAGGCCATAATACCGATGTCATCGATCGTGTTGGTCCACTCTTCCTGGGAAATTTGCGGGAGTTTAAAAGTATAGCTGATCCCGTAATGGGTGGCATAATCGTTGTAGGCATTAATGAAATAAGCCACATCTTCCTGAATGGAACTGACGATCGTGCTCCGTCGCTGCTGCTCAAAGGACTCTGGATCGTTTAACAGAGAAATGGACGTTTTGCCTGCCAGATCGGCCCGGAAACCTTCTACCCACTCGTGGCGGACTGCATCATAAGCATGGACATAACTATCCAATGTAAAATTAATGACGTTCCCGTTGTTGTCGGCAAAAGCATACGGCTTCTTGGGACGCCACATAGGCTTGGCAATGGTTTGTCCCCCATTATCCTGATATTCCGCTGTTGTATAAATGTAATAACCGTCATAATCCGTGATCCCGATGACCGGGATATAAGAGGCAAGTGTACCTTGCCCGATAGGATCATTTTCGACACCAAAATTCAGGTACAAGGTACGAAAGAAAGTGTCCAGTGCCAGTTCCTTGTTTACCTTAAAATATTTCGATGACTGGTAAGCCGCTTCATACTCCTGGAGCTCATTAATATTTAGCACCGAACCCGCATCCTGAACGGCCGTTCGCAGCGCTGCCGAATATTGATCCTCCAGCTGTAAAACATTCTCTTGATCCCGTGTGTGGAAATCCAGCACTAACATAAACGGGATAAATATACAAACAAATAAAATAGCCAGATTAGTAATCTTCATTAATGATCATGCCTCCATACGACATGAAAACCCGGGTATTATCCCCCGTATTGCCGTTTAGAAAAAAGTCCTGCAGGACGGTGGCCATTGTCCGGTTGATATTTTTGACCTTAACGGTGAAAAAGTCCCCCTCCACCATCACATATCTTCGGCTCACATCATCCAGCCCTCTGTTATTATCCGGAAACATCATTTTGGTAATTTCATCGGTATAATGCCCATCAAAAAAGGTGGTAAAGCTGTTCTTAAAATCGGCCGGATCAGCCGGGTCCCCATAAATGGGATAATACTTCTTATGCAAATGCTCCATCTCAATCTGATATTGATTCCCGGTTGCCCCCAGTTTGCTCGTCAAATCCTGATACATTTGCGGAGTGATGTAACCCTTAGTACGCGCTGCATCCACAAATTCGGTGACCGCCGAATGTACTACAATTTGAGAGAGATTATCCTGACGCAAAGCCTGGTGATACAAGGGGTAACCAAACATCAGAACTAGCGCAATAAATACGCCTACTATCTTTGAAATTGACGATTCCAATGTGCTCACCCTTTAAGAAAAAACGATAGTCAGTAATTTGCCACTCTCATCTCTTATATAATTGACTTTGTAGTTTTGCTGCGGATCAATCCCTGAAACATCAATGTTATCAAGATCATCCGATTTAAAAAAATAATAACGGCCTATCTCAATATTTGCGTCTAGCTGCTTTATGTGATAGATGCTTTCAATCACTTCAGCACCTGTGTAGGTTTCCTCCCCAGTCTCCTTCAAGTCGGTGTACAAGCGCCTTTCATCCTGCTCGGACGAATGTTTAACCACTTTAACCGCAGCCTCTTGACTATTAATTCCACTAATTGCAAACATACAGGCCGTTATAAAAAGGAACACCTCAACCACCCAAATGATCGACTTTTCTACGGTATCATTCATGATTTTTCACCTTTGCAGAAGAGCATCCCCATAGAGGGGATGCCTGGTTATTTTAGTGTTTCTTGTTGGAATACAATACCGCGGATCATGTTGTTCTGATCTCTAACAATATAAGATTTGAACTTTCCTGTAGGATTGATATATCCATCAGCAGCTTGATTAAGAGCATCACTAAGTGAAGAATTTTTAGATTCCTCTTTATCACTATTCATTGAAGTAATAATTCCATTCACTTCTTGAAAGCCAGTTCCATAAACGCTGGTTGCATTTTTACCCGTGGTTACCTTAACCCCAAACTGCTCCAAGCTCATATACTGCCGAATCGCATTCAGAACCTGGCTGCCCGATAGTGTTGTATTGTTATAGGTGTTAAATTCGGTATCCGAAAGCTGAGTCGTAATAGAGGCCATTTTGGTCTGCCCCTGCTTCGCCGCATCTTGGGAAGATATCGTGATAATGACAACAATAGTGATCAGCATGATCGTCAGGAAAATCCCTGCAGCTACGCGTATACCTACGCCAGTATTTTCTTCCATGAGTGAACAGCTCCTTCGTTTAAATAGTTTGTATTTGTGTAGATAGATCGCTTAATTGACCAAACGACATATAGAGGAACGGAAAGACAAGATACAAAGCAATCAGCAGTGCTCCCGGAGTCCAGCCAAGCATCTTTCCCCAAGAGGCTTTCTTGCGGATCAGCCGCTCGAGCCGCTCTTTCTTCTGCTCTGCGTAATACTCCTGTTCCATTTCCAGATCATCAAACGCTTCATGAATGGATATCTTTTCAACCCCCTGCAGCAAACGCCGGACAATACGTTCGAAAGGTTCAAACGGTGCTTCCTGCTGAAGGGTTTTAAGTGCTTCCTCAGCTCCACTGTCAAAGGTGAGCAGCGCCCGCTGAATCGCCGGCTTAAAAATAATGCCGTACCGTTCCATCCATTCCAGCACAGATTCAACTGAGATTCGCTCAAATTCGGATAGGATCGAAATCAATACATGGAATTGATCGACCTCATTCTGCATTTCCAATGCCCGCATCCGCCGCTGAAACTGCAGTATCCAAAGAGGCAGTCCGTAACCTACTGCGCCTACCGCAATAGCAGCAAGCAGCTCCCACCAGCGCAGATATTCGCTATTTAACGTTCCAAGCTTGTCTAAAATACGATTTACCGTATTGTTAAGATCTGCATCGCGCAGCGTTTGGCCGTCCACTTCCTGAACCCGCTGAACAACGGTATCCCTCGAAACATCTTTCGTCTTCTCTAAATCTTTAAGAATTGCATTATCCGATTTCGTAAGCTCTCTAGCCTGCTGTGTCTCTTTGTCGCTCATATAACCGAGCACATTAATCTTGTCTTTGGTTGGATCCGTCCAGACATGATGCACCGCATTCCAATGAAGAAATAGAGATAATACCAGCACGCCAAGAAAACAGCCGGCGCTGATCAATAAACGATGCAGATAAAACCATTCCAAGGTTAGTCTGGAGTTGGCCTCCTTCAGCAATAAACTAAGCCTGAAATGCTGCCGCGTATGCGGTGCCGGTACCAGCCGATCGACCAGCCATTTAATTAGAGGCCAACGATAGACCTTCTTCTCCCACTGTCTGCGAACGCTTCTCGCCACGTATTTGGCTTCATCATTTTCAGCCAGCTTCCGAATGAGGACATAGCTGATAATAGCCACAGCATAGATAGACAATTGAATCAAATAACCAATTCGCCCCTGATAGAAATCCTCTGTAATCGGAAAATAGCGTTCCGCCCACCGCTTCAGCGGGAAAGAGATCAAAATTGGAGCTAAACTGATCAGCGTTAGACCGCCAAGCTTGTAGCGAAGTCTTTGTCTTCTTAACAGGTCATACCTGATTTCCTGTACCAGCTTGTTAATGGAATTCAGATACATGGAACCCTTCTGCAGATTACGGTCACCATACTCCAAAATAAGATGCGATATCCCCGAGAAAACCTTCAAATACCGGTTCGGAGCAACCGCATAATATTTTTCCAGTCCTTTTTGCGGTTCGTTAGAGGTTAGGATCTCATGAATTTTCTCCACCTGAAGTTTGATTTCATGCGGTGAAGCCTGTGCCGCTTGATAGATGGATTCATCCACCATTCGCAGCTCCTGATAAGCATGTCGGTTGTCCTCCAAAAACAAGGAAAACTGCTTAAGAAGCTTGTCTTCTATCCGGTTTACAAATAAATCCATAAAGAGTCCGTTAACAACAACGGCAATAAGAATGCCAAAGAAGATTGCCAGCCAACTTCGGCTGAAGACAGCCAAAACTACTAAAGCCAGGAGAATCAATCCAAGCGACAAAAAGGTAATGCGCATGGTTTCTTTCCGAAGCGTATATTCATCGTAGGTGTTAACGGCTGAGAGCTTTTTGCGAATACGCCGGATCTGACTTTGGAACAGGGGCACCCGCTGCAGCTTCACATACGCTTTTTGATAAAAAATAAGCAGCTTCGGGTGTGTTTTCCTTTTGGCCAATGCTCCCGCAGTCCATACACTTCCATAGTTACGTTTTCGTTTCTTCTCTTTCTGGATCGTATACAGGAGAAACAAACCACTGGAGAGAATGGAGATACCGCATAGGAGTAGAATCCAGAACCATTTATTCATGTTGTTGTTCCCCCCAGTAACGGTCCACGAATTGCTGGAAAGAAATCCGATCCTCTTCATTCATATGGAAGATCATTTGCTCAATTTTGCTCTTGGAAATAGGGCTGACTGCCACATATTCACCGTTTCGGTATTCGACCACGTTTCGAGCTGTCCATACACGGCCGCTGCTTCTGCGAAAGGCCTCCCTTTGCAAGGCTACTAAAGCATCCAGCTTGTTCTCCAAACTTTCTCCGTAGTTAATAGACTCTTCATCTAGCCAATCCTCATAAGAAACAGCTGTAATTTCGGTAATACGTTCTATGTAACGTCTTCCATCCTGCTCCTTCCGCAAATGGACATCCCATTTAACGGCGTTAACGACCTGTTCTTCCGCAATTCGTTCATTTTGGAAAACTCCTGTTTTAAGAAGGGAATTACGCAAAGACCAAATTAACTCTCTTGCGGACGTGGCGTGATGCGTAAAGATGGTAAACAAGCTGGCCACCTGAGACATTTGAATCATCCATGCCGCCACCGGGTCTGTTGCGACTTCGCCCAAAATATTGACAGACCCATCCGTCTTCTTTTGAAGATCCAGTCCGGCTTGACCAGAAATACTGTCCGTCTCCCGAAATGCCAGTGTGTTGCGCTCCGGATAAAGTCTTCTTAAATGAAGCTCAAAGGTCATCTCTTGAATACGTAAAGTGAGCGTGGCATAGATATACTTCACTGCTGCCATAATTAAACTAGTTTTACCGGATCCCTGAGGACCCGTAAAAGCTGTAACTTGGGCGCCCTTCATCAGGTACTTGATCAATTCCCTCGGCAACTCGGCATTGCGTATTTTGTCAGAGGAAATCAGACTCTCCAGCCTCATGTTTGGCAGATCAAACTTTCTTACAAAAAATGCCCAGCTTTCCGCAAATGGCGGTCTCACAACCACGACCCGTGACCCATCTTTCATCTCGTTCACTTTAAACCCGTTTGTTTCGGTCAGCTGGCCCGGATTATCGTATTTGTAAATGTTCTGGCAGACCCGTTTCAACTCGTTATCGGACCCAAAGCTCAAAAACGGCAGATAAATCGATTTGCCCCGGAAAAATATCCAAATACTTCGGTATCCCGGATATTTGGCCTGTTTCATTCCATGGATTAGCTCCATCTCATCCTCAATCATCTGCATGCTTGATGGAATTCCAGATACTCCGCCGGATACTCCATCGATGGACATATCCCTGACTTCATCAATAACACCAAATCCCTTGTAGTGCTGATAAATACGCTGAACCAATATTTTCAACTTGTCTTTAAAATCCAGTCCCCGGTATTCCTTGCTAAATATCTGGTCTATTTCTTCTCCAGTGATGATGTATGAATCTACTGTTTGGTCTTCAATCACTCTTTTAGGACGATCCAGCTCGTATTTATCAATTAGCTTAGTCAATCCTTGAAAGCCATGTAGTTCTTTATATTGATACAGCAGAATATCAAATTTATCCTGCTGCGTCAGCTTATCCGGCTCATCAAAGGGAATGACTAAATTCAGTGTGGCTTCCGAAAATCCGTAGTTCCTGGCAAGCAAATCGTATATGTATTGCTTGAGATAAATTTTCTCCTGGATATCTCCCGAGGTAGCATTTTTCATGGCATTCCTTAGTTCTGCTACAATAGCCTGCCTTCTTTGATATTCCTCACCGGATAGTCCCATGTCTAGAAGATTGCTGTTTACATATTCGTTAATAGTTCTTTTGATGTATTCTAAGATGGAATCCAGCTTATATTGTTCCCGTCCCATTCCCAAGCTTTTGGTCTTATTCTGGGAGAAGCCCTCTGCAGGCTTCTGATTCAATTTCACAAACAAAAACACGATTAAACCAATCAAGATCAAGACAATCAGCATTAAATTAACAGCGAAAGGCAGGCTCATCTACGGAACCCTTCTTTCCGCTTGTTGGATGGGTACAAACACCTCGGTTTTCTCCAAAATGTACGCTGCAATCTCGCGGATATCCTGAATAAACCGGTAATTTTCGTGCTGCTTAGGGACACTTTGATTCTCCAGAAAATAGCTGCGGAGATTTCCATCATTCATACTGTCCCTGAAACCTGTATTATAGGAAAACGGGAAAATATCTCCTTTGTAACTGTATTTTCCGGCAATATTCCTAACTTTATATTTAGAACGCGCATCGTATCTCCCAATCACCAGCATATGAGGAATATGGTGCAGCGCTTCCGGCCAATACCTGCGGGAAGGATCAAAATATTTATCGAGCACATTCCGGTCCTGACTCAAGCAAACCACGACCAGGTCGGAAGATTGAAGCAGCTGATTTGTTACAGCATGTTGGCTTCCACTGTGAGCATCCAAGAGTATGGAATCGTAATTTTCTTCCGCTTTATCAAAAATAAGGTTAATAATTTCGCTGGAGTTCTCGAAATGGAGTTTATCTTCGTTTTCCGTCGCCTGCAGCAAATCAAGATGCCCTCTTATGATTGGAAGCGCGTGATTTTTAATCGTGTCACGCTCTAATTTATTGCTCCTGGCAGCACGCTCCAGTGCATCCATCCCTCTTGAAGCTACATCAGCAAAAAAAACCGCTATGAGAGGAAATGGATCTGCCGAAAGACTTTTCCAATGTGAAGTCAGACCATTGAGGCTGGGTCACCAAAGTCCGGATGGCATATCCGGTGCCCATAAAAGCAGCCACGGCAGCTGCCAAACTTGTAACCCCCAGTCCATGTTGGATTCCCCAAAATGTAACTTTTCCCATGCTTAATTCCCCCTCTCTGCCTGTTTCCAAAGTGCTTGGATTTGCTTACGATCCATGCCTGTAATAGAGTGAACTACACTCTGAATCACGCTTCTCAAATCAGGGGAAAGCTTCTTCAGGCTGACCGTGCTGGAAAACTGGTTATTAATCTTCCGCGTCATATCGCGCTCATCGGGTATATAGACAAGCGGTTCGTGCCATTCTAACGGCAAATCGTTATACAAACGGACCAAATAATCCTCTGTAAATGTGGCATTTACTTCATAAATGATCGCTGTTAATTTGACAGGCTGTTGTTCGGCCTTATCACGGGCTAATGCTTTTAAAAGAAGAGCATTTTCCTCTAAAACCGGCTTCTCGTACGAAGTGACCAGATACCAGCCATCTGAAGGCACCAAGCCATGAATACGTTCAGGATCATCAATGTCGATAAGTAAATAATCATAAGAGAAGCTTTCTTCGCTATCTAACTGATGCAGCTCCGTAATACTATTGAGCTCCTCATAAACATCAAAGTTATCGTACTGCTGAATTTTAGCTTCTGTCTCAATCTTCGGATAAGAGTAGCGGTAGCGGTGATGCCTGGTCATATCTGCCAGCAGAACCTTCTTATCAGCCCCTAGCAGCTTGGATATATAAAACAGTAGGTCCGTTTTGTCATAATCGCCAATAAAAACAAATTGCTTTGTCATAATCTTCCTCACTTCACTGGAACTGTAGCGTTGTTATCGCTAAAAATTTGTGTCGAATCACCGCTGCCTCCGCTTTGTTCAGATGCGTCCGAAGAAATTCCGTTAGTCCTATTTCCGCCATTTATAAGTGGATTCTCTTGGGATTGCCCCCTATTTTCTGTTTCAGCACTATCGGATCCTTCAGATGTGTAAGGAATTGCCGAGGCATCATCTTTGCTTTTACCTGTTACATACTTTTGGATATCCTCTTCGGACATGGATTGCAAATCTTGCTCAAGCTTCGACCGAAGTCTTCTTTCCAATTCCGATGAAGCTATCTCCACGATGTTCGGATCCGTATCAATCAAATCTTGCACTTTGGCGTTCGACGGATAAGTGACTGTTGCTTCACGCTGCATATATGGATCAACATAGCTTAGAGCATAGATGGAAGCATCATTTATATAGGCGTCTACAATTGCACTAGACATTCTCAAAATTTCCTTCTCATCCATGTCGTACCAGACTGTTCCAGAATTTAAGTCCTCGACTTTCTTCTTCGAGAGCACTATATAATCTTGACCCGTTGGGAATTTGATACGGACATCCACGAAGTCGGATTTTTTTAATTTCAAAGGCAGTTCAATCAGTCTAAATTCCTGGCTTCTAAGATCATCAGGAGTAATACCTTCCTCAAATAACATGGAACCTGTAACAACCGCGTTGGCCGCAAGATTGATTTTGGTATATTTGCCGATAATATTGGTTTTGTCCAATATATCGTCGGGCACTGCACTTTTTGGAACGCTGATAGTCTTAAGATCATTTTCCGTTAATTGATCCCCTGCCATCCGGCTTTGAGATACAACCGTAACATTTACTCGTTCTTCATTAAGCTGCTGTTCTGCTTTTGTAAGCTTTTGCTCCAATGCTTCTGATTTTTTCTGGTACTTGCTATGTATATGATCAAAATAGAGATAACCCGAAACGACACAAACTAACAAGACGACCGCACCACCTATACAAGAAGCAATAATCAGTCGTTTTTGTCGAAATCTGATTTTTGACATGCTGCTTTTCCTCCCAAAAGACTCCACTTTATTCCTATAGTTAACTATAATGACCTAATTCTTTAGATCTTCGGCCAAATTCCCTCCTTTTAAGCCTCCTTCTTCATACAGTGAACCTAAATTACCAGTCAATAAGCCAAATACAGGGAAATTATATCATGTGAAAATTGAAAAAAATGTCGATATTTGTATCCAATTCTTACTTATCTCATTTTTTTGACTCATTAAACTGATCCTGGAGTCCTATGGAACAACAATTTCTGGCTAATTGTAGCAATATAAAAAAAAGAATACGGAATAACCGTATCCCAGGAATAAACTATTAAGATTACATATTTAAGATCAACATAATCACTAATATAACGATGATAACCACACACAAGCTGATAACAGCATATAATACTGTTTTCGTTGAGCTTTTTTTCTTCTCACCCATATATTTTTTTAGTACGTTGTTGAGAAAGGCATCCGTATCGGATTGGTGTTTGTATGGATCAGGATGAGGAGGAATCCGATAAACCAGATTACCAGGGAGCTCTTTCCGGACATCCGAAATGCTTAATTTCTCAATAAAAGGAATGCTGTAAATCCAATTGGATTGATCAAGGTTCTTATGTTTCTCACGAAACTGAACAATCTTCGGCTGTCTCCACTCGCTGCCTGCCCCTACCACAAATTGAACGCCTGCCCGGTAAAATTCATCTTTCCAGTCACTCTCCTCCAAACACCCGATATCCAAAACTAAATAGTTGTAACCGGAACCAACAAGCTTGCTCATTCCTTCCCGGTCATTACTTTTGAAATAATCCACCTTATTGATGGTGAAAGACGTATTTGGACTGTTAAATCCTTTCATTCCTTCATAAGCCTGCTCAATTCTATTGAAATCCTGGGAGGCATTAGCTTCTTTCAAAGCGACTCTATATCCTTTTCGGGTTAAATAATTAGCGATGAGGATACTAAAGTGAGTGCTGCCGACTTTGGATTCCACACCCGCTACGGCGACAACAATCGTACCAATAATACGGTCCTGTAAAATGATTCGTTCTTGAACCGGAAGTTCCGGAAGCTCCATATCCATCAAATCAGCCTCGAGTAAAGCACCCGCTTTTAAGCGGGAGGTATATCTGTATATTCGATCCTTTACTCTTTCCAGCTGTACATCAGGGTCTTCAGCCTCCAAGGCAGTCGCGCTTTCCAGAGAACCAGGCTGCAGCTTGGCTAACGCAGATACAATGGATTTAGGAGAAGTGCCGGGGACCGTCGTAATAACTATAATCCCCATCTCTGCAAGTCGATGAACCAAACCGTCATCGTCCGGTCTATCCAAACCTATTACAATAATTGGGGTTTGACTCCTGTAAGTTTGATATTGCCGGATTCCCTCCATAAAGGCTGCCGAATCCGCACAATCCAGATCAGTAATAAAGGATGCCACGTTAATTCTTGCTGCTGCTTGACAGAACTCCATAAACTGCTCAGGTGTAAATCGCCCTACTTTCTCAAAGCTGATGTCAGAATTGCCTATAGCTTCGAGCACATAAGGGGAAGCTTTCTTAGAAATAATAATCGCGTTCAATTTCCCACTCCTCTATCTGTTAAAACCCGACTTTGCTCCAAACGGAAAACTTTATCCATTCCTGTAATCCGGTTTCGTTCCGCGGCTTTTCTTGCTTCTTCAATGACATCTTCCAGATTGGACTTCCCCCATATAGCCATGTAGCCAGTATAAACGCCGCCCTGGGCTTCAAGCTCAAGACGCAGCCGAATTCGCTCGGCCAAATCCCCAGGCTCCGTTCCTTCTTTGGTAACAAGAACCACAAAACCCGTAGAGGTAAACCGACTTGTAATTCCGATTTCCGAAGTGTATTTTCGGACAATTTCACCCAGGTTTCTCAAAAACTTCTCATTTTGCAAGAGCTCTGGTTTGTCCGTGCTTTCTGCAACTTCGATGTACAAAACGGCATGCGCTTGGGATTTATCCATATACTTGTTTGCTGTCTGCATAAAATGTTTTTTGGTCAGTAGTCCGGTCGCATCATCACGAGTTGAAGTATAGGCCGCAGCCTGAAGGATGTAAGCAATTCGATTAAACAGAAGCATAAATACTAAGAAAACCGACCCTATAAAAAACAGATTTCCAAATAAAACTACAGCTTGTGCTTTGGTTACAGCCCAAACTATTAAGCTAAGCATATGTATTCCGTACAAAGCAACGGCTATGGAATTAAGAGCTTTGAGACTGCCTTCTGTAAATAACTTGAGGAAACTATATAATCCTAAGGCAAGAATGATAAAAAATAGTAGTAGAGCAGTCATTGCCCCAGGCAAGAACAGCGAACACGCTGCCGTTAGCATACTTGCAAGACCCGCTGCAAGATGAGGATATAACTTCTCATTGCGTTTCGGGTAATACAATCGAAAAACGCTGATTTGCTGAAGTACAAAACCGCACAGAAATAAGGAAGAAAAAAACAAAAAAAACTGCTCCGACCTCCCTGCACTTAAAGCCATTCCTAATGAGGCAAATAAACCAAGCAGAGAAGCTCCTGAAAAATTCAAGTAAGTTTGCGTTCGCCATTTGAAATACATGGTGGCACCCATGGATAGCAGTACTAGACAGATTGCAATTAGAAATCCATCCTGCCATGCCTGAAAACGATCCATTCCTTTCCCCTCCAAAGTCACTCTAATAAGTAGATTTGCATATAGTATAGTACAGATGAGGAATTAATTACCATACTTTTGACCTGCTCAATGAGAGTTAGCAAATAAAAAGAAAGAGGAGAAGGTACTAATAAGGTACTTTCTCCTTTGGTGTTATTCGTTTATTCGGTTTAGAAAGACTTGCGAATCCTAGGGAATAAAACTGATGGCAACTGGTCTTGTATTCCTGCCACATTCAACCTATGTGTTATTGGTTGAATGATGATTTCATTCGGCACTGGGTAGCCTCCCCCCACAAAAAAAGAAACCTTGAAAAGCACGAAGCCAATCAAGGTTTCCAAAATCATATAATCATCTTACAACATCACTTGAAAGTAGCTTTCCATTAGTTGTGTTTAATAAGAACCTTCTACCGTAAAAGTCAGACACATAAACGTCAGTACTTTTCACCATTAGGTTTTCAAACGGCAACGGGTTTTTTAAGGGGAAAACATCACTAACACTTTGAATACGCCACTTTATTTCCCCAATTTCATTAATTCCAAATACATTATTTAGATACGTAACATTGTTAGGTATCTCAAGCAATACGATTAATGTTTCATCTACTTCTTTAACGTAGCGTATATTGTGGTCAAAAACAATTTTTTTTTGGTTTACTACTAGCTCGTTTTCAAATTGAGTAAACGTTATCGCCAATTTATTCACTCCTTCATGGTAATGGTCTTGGATTTGTGAAATTACCAACACGCTGTCCCATTAAATCAAATTGTTGTCCTCCGCCTTGAAAACCGAAGAGTGGATTTGCAGTTCCTGTCCGTATTCTTGTTCCTGCATCCAATTCCACATCTGCTATAAACTTGGGAGTTGTGGGCAATGCGAATTTTTCTTGTATTTGCGATGGAGTTAGTCCCCTAATATCATCGGCTTTCATAAACCATCCACCGTACATACCGGAGTTTTCACCGTCGTATACTCGAACAAATGTGCTTTTTTCAATTAACTCGATTTCTTGAACAAGTGTACCCGGCTTATATGGAGGTTCACTGTAGCCCATTTCTTCCTTCCACCATTTATTCACATCTTCTGCCGATGTTTCGGAGATTTTTTTATATTTAAGATTTCCCGTCCCCTATGTGGTAAAGCTAAATCCCGCTAAAAGGATGGTGGCAGTCCAATATTCCAACTACCACCATTCTATCATTAGGTAACTTGTTCAGCGAGGGGCGGGGCGATGTACGGTGTTTTGTTCTTCATCATGCCGTAGATGATGTTAACCAGCCGCCGCATGATGCAGACTAACGCTTGTCCTTTCGTTTTGCCTTCCTCTTGTTTTCGTTCATAATAAGCTAGAAAAGCTGGATTGCGGGGGAGCTTGCTTCCTTTGGAGACTTGCACCTGCTGGACAGCAAGGTTATAGAAGATGCCATGCAGGGTGCGGTTTCCTTGATTGCTCTTCTGTTCCTTGCTCTTCCCGCCCGAACTGAACTTTACAGGAGCAATGCCAGCAAAACGAGCCAGCTTGTCAGGACAGGAAAACGGTGAATGTCTCCGATCTCAGCCACTAGAGCCGATGCCGTAACAAGGTCGATGCCTGGCATGGTCTCTAGCTGGAAGCCCAGTTGCTTCATCATGCGGCTTAGCTGGTCTTCTACCTTTTGAACTTCTTCCTTCTTAAAGCGGATGTCTCGGACATGGCTTTGAATCAGAAAATCTCTGGATTCTTGGTACTCTCGCTTCGTCTCGCCATCTGCAGCCACCCATGCCATGATTTCCTCCGCTTTCTTGGTCGAGCAGGTGTTATGGCTGGATTTCAACAGCATCTCCCGTAAATCCTCCAAACTCACCTCCGCCAGATGGTGCGGGGCGGGGTAGGTATGCCAGAACTCCAAGGCACATTTCCCACCATATCGCTAAAGAACTTCTTGTAGCTCGGGTAGTGATGGGACAACTGCATGTGAAGCTGGTTCTTGAGTGCGGTATGCGCTTTAATCAGCGCATTTCTTCTCGCTACGAGTTGTCCAATAGATGTCTTGCGGATTCGCATCGGGCAGAATTTCGAGCTTGCTAACAAGTATCTTCGCCACACATTCTGCATCCCAGCTATCGCTTTTCTGTGTAGTTGGGTAGCTCTTGCGCTCAGCATACGAGAGAGCCGAATTGACTTCCTTCACCTTCTGCTTATTCTCTACGAGGAATACGGCTAATGACCGCCCATAGGCGCCCACATCCTCCAATCCATAGAGATCGGGGTCATGCCTCTTTTGCAGAGCTTCTTTACATAGGTGAGCAGTTCCTCGAAGGCGGAGGGCTTGTTCTCGAATTGGATTTCACCCAGTTTCTCATACCAGCAGTTTACGATCACGGCAGTGTGAGTAGCCTTATGAAGGTCTACACCTACGTAAATATGCTTTTGTTTATAATGCCCGTTCAAAAGACATCACCTCGATCTACGAATGTATGAAATAGAAAAGAAAGTCGGCAACCTCAGTTCGAGCGTTAGTCATTCGCATGACCCGCATTGGGACGCAAGCCTATCCATTCTTTTCTGGTTTAACCTTGTTTGTTGGTACTTCTACTTGCTCTATACGATACGACTATGCCACAGTTAAGCGTGGCGGTGGAGATTAGATAATAATCGGCTGATGCAAGCCTTTGGCTTCTATTTGACCATAGCGGTACATGCCTCGATAGAAGTCCTCGCGGTCTAGGATTCGCTTCACCTGCACCTTCGTGAAGAGCTTGTCTTGAACCGTTCTGTAGCCCGCCTGATTCAGTTCTGCGGCGATTTGAGACAGTGACCAAGACGGATGTTCGGTCTTAATCTCGAATAACCTACGCACCGTGTCAGCCTGTATAGGGTCGATGGAGAGTGTCTTTTGTCCTTTGGCGGCTGTATAGCCATATGCTACTCTGCCGCCCGCATAGCCGCCCTCCTGTGCTTTCTTACGCCGTCCTCGACTTAGCTTCAAGGCAATCTCTAACCGCTGGTATTGGTCTAATAGCTCCATCATGCCATTCACTAGGAAATCGTTCGGGTCATGGGCATAGATGCTGTATTGCGGCTGTTCAACGGCTTTGACATCAACCTTATTCCGTTTTAGTTCCCGCTGAATCAGCACCTTCACGATGTCTGCTCGCCATAAGCGGCTAGTGTTCAGAACAACGATGAACTTCACATCCCGCCATTTCAGATCAGACAGCATTTCCTGCAAGCCCTCGCGCTCTATGGTTAGCTCGTCCTCGTCCACCTTTGCCCCCGAAATGCCTTCATCCTTGTAGATGTCCAGTAGTTCGAGGTTGTGGCGGGCGCAGTAACGCTGGATTTCCTCCGTTTGATAGGCAAGCGAATAGCCATCCTTCACCTGTCCCTGCGTAGAGACGCGAACATAACCGACTACACGATCTTTCATGCAACCATCACCTCGTTTCAATAATTCCAGTTTTCGTAACGCCCTTGGAATCAGCTACTGCCGCCATACATTCCGCATACGCCAATCAGGCGGGCGGCGGGGCAGTTCACAGGCTTCTATATGCGGTTGTCAAAGGGCGAAATCAACTTGCTGTGAGCAATACAGAACCATATCATGGAAGGCATGTAAAGGGGGTTAAGCGCAGAATGAATATATACTTTTAATCATTTCGGGCAATCAGAACAGGGCAATCGAAGAACCCCCCCAGTGTCTAGGAAAAGCAAGAACCGCCCTCGCGGGCGCGGGGGCGGCGTGATTCCTACGGGAATATTTTATAGAAAATTGATGCGGTTCCCTTAACTCTGTCCTAGTCTAGTCGTATAGAGAAAGTAACAGGTTTATTAAGATCATTGAATTGAATACGGAAGCTCTACCCGTGGTCGCAGAAGAACACGTTAAAAAATGCCTCGGCGTTCATCAGCCGAATGTGGTCATGTAATTCTTTCGATTACATGAACGAAGTCGCGTTAGATGCGGAAGATTCGCCTTTGGCAAAGTAAGACGTGATGCCTTACTTCACTTCCCCAGATTTTCCGTCGTAGTGTCCGAATGGACAGGGAACCTTGACAGAGTGATAGCTTCCAAGCTATCCGCGCAGTAAAGCTACACCTGGGTGCGCCAGATGTCTCGTAGGCTCGGGATACCTCAACTTCACACAGCCTAGTCGTTCTCCCTCGCAAGAGGGGGAACGCTCTGTTGTCCTCCCTTCACACAGGTGAACTCCCCGCCTGCGGAGCGGGCGGGGGGTGAGACTGAAATGAACGCTGACACTGGTAAAAGAGAATAGATAAGAATAAGAACATGAGTAAGATAGAAATAGAGGATAGAATAACAGAACGAGAAGAAGCTCAGAGGATAGCTCTATAGCATCAGAATAGATAGCACGAATCGAATAGTACGAATCAGGAATCAATGAATCATGAATAGATTTGTAGATGAGATGATTGAAATCGTAAAGCCTCGAACTCCCCCGCCCCCCATTTTTTATAACCCAACAAAACAGAAAAAAGAAACCCCGCACAACGGCGGGGGCAGGTTAGCCAAATAACGGCAAGTATTTTCGGTAATAATCTATATGATCGTCGGATAGCTGCCAATCATACTGATTAAGGAATTGAGCAACTTTTGCTAAGACTTGATTCCGATGAACGACATCATTGTGCTTCGATTTAGCAAGGTAATGAGCGAGACTTAGCTCGACTTGCTCCTGTGACATCGGGTCTTTGACATGCTTGACGAAGATTTGAGTAAGTTCATCAAGATCAAAGCCATGTCCTAGCACGTTCTCCCGCCGCATTAGGGTTAGGACTGTATTTAACGGTAGTCGTTTCATGGATGCCCCCTCCCTTCGGTGGCGGCGGGGGCGGCTAGCTTTTGCTGAACGCTCCACTTTCTCCATAAGAGATACTGCCGCTGTGCTTCCTGTTCATCATAACCATGCTGTACCATGACATTCAGGATGGCGCGGGGGATGGAATCGGTGTAGCCATACAAACAACTACGAAACCTTTCCCATGAGATGTCATACAGGACAACAAACGCTCGATGTGTTAGCCCTAGCTTCTGAATACATTCTTTGACTGGATGATTCATTGATGATTTCTCCCTTCGAGATGTCTTCCCTTATAGGTTAGACACTCTACAGGCAGGAATCACGCCAGACATACAGAAGCATAGGGAGCTATTTGAATCTTGAATTTGTCACATCTGGATATCCCATTAATAACAAGACAGCCTAGATTATAACGGTAACTTCCGAATGCATTCGATTAGAGTACCGCATCTCGTCACCCTATTTAGGATGATTAACCTCCTTTTCGGTCTAATCTTCGTACGAACAGGAAAAGCTGAATTTGCTCGGCTTCATTATCTCCCGCCCGCTACTTAGGCGGTGCGTGATGCGCGGGCGGCTAGTTTATTAATTGAAAGAGAAGTCTAAAAGGCACGTTGCCAAAAAAGTTCTAAGACAATATTACATCCAAATCTGAAATATATATTACGAACGGATTTTAGCAAGAAAATCTTCGAGCATTTTCCTTACTGGTATGCTAGCAGTAGGGAGTAAGTCATTTACACGTTGTAGAATCTGGGGGTTATCTAATATCATATTTTTACTTTCTTGACTTGAATAACTTCTTAACGTGTCGATGCATATCTCGAATAATTCCTCATCATTAGTACTGAGCAAAGAGATTAGAATGTTAAGTTCGTGAACACTACACTTGTTATCCAAGCAATATGCTATTTTTCTTTGCCATTCTATTGGCTTACTAAGCACCTGATTAGATAATATATCCCAATCACTTGAGCTAAACTCTGAAAGTATCTCGCTAGCTATGACACAGCCATCATCGTACCAAGAATCTACTGTTGTTTCAGCAGATAAAAGGTTATCTAGTTCTTTGAACATATTTGATGCCTCCATTTAAAATTGAGCTAAAAACCTGACGGGCGTGACGCGTTTATCGTACCTGTTGGATATCCGCTAGTTACATCATCGCCAACTTTGATTACATCAATCTCTACACCATTTATAGTTGCTCTATGCCAAGTTGCTCCATCCCTCAATCTTGTAGATATGGCTGGTGTATTACCAACATCCGTTATGCTCTTGAGAATTTGATCATCAGACCATGAATCAGGAAATAGAGTACTCTTTTTGAGTTTGGATATATTGCCATCAGGAAACTGCTTTGTAAAAACCACATTTTTTGTACCATCAGCATTAGTTGATAATACTTCAACTGCAAAATTATCGTTAGCATTATTGATGCTCGGCGAATGCCCGCCTATTAGTTCATTTTTTGGAGCCTTTCGTTGTCCTTCCAAAATCTTTGCTTCCATCTCTGGACTAATTACTGTTTTTGGTGGAACAACACCTTGTCCCGTCCCCTCACCTTTAACCATCTGAACCAAGTCCCGAGCACTGGAGCCCACACCTGCAGCACCTGTCTTCGCCGTGGTGAGTCCGTAAGCCGCCAAAGCTGCCGATGCTGCCATCCCCGGAACGCCAACCAGGGCACCTGCTCCGGTCGCATCCAGCACAATCGATCCAGCCTCTCCGCCTATCCCCGTCAGCGTTTCCAAGGCTCCTAGCACAGTTCCCACAGTATGTCCCGTTAATTCTCCTACCTTCTCAGCGATCGGGTGTTCATATTCCCTTTCCCGCTCCTTGATAAGCCCCAGCGTCAGGTCCTCTTGTATGGCACTCTTTGCGCCTTGGATAAAATCCCAGCCCACTTCCACGCCTTCCTGCAGACCCTCCAGGGTGGCCTTCCCTACACTTTGCAGCTTCGCTCCTGCTTCTGCAGTTGCCCGGCCCACAAATTGGATCCCTTCTGCCAGCTCGTCCGCTGCGCCCTGCAGTTTAGCGCCCAGCAGCACCCCCTTGCCCAGCGGGCCGATTCCATACAAGAGCCGTTCCCAACCTTCCAGCTTTCCTCCCGTCTCCGTGTCCCGTCCGCTCAAGGCTTCGATCAGCCCTTCGATATTGCCGATCACCGGCAGAAAGTCCAGTACGTTCCCCAGGCTGTTCTTCCAGCTCCATCCGGTCCCGCTTTTAAGCTGCAGGCTGTGGTTGTCATCATCGGCAAACTGCTCGGCTTTACGCGCGGTATAACGCGATAAGGTCTCCATCTCCTGACCCAGTTCCCACAGCCAGCGGTCGATTTGCTGGTACTGACTGTCGATCTCAGGGCGTCTTCGGCTTTCCATCGTAAGCCCGCCCATCGTCCGGCGCAGGGAGTCCCGCAGCTGGCTCAGATTTTGGGAGGCAGACGCCAGCCGCTGGCCCGTCTGCTTGATCCCTGTGATCTCTGCTTCGATCCGCAAGTCTACTTCTCCTTCCTCTATTTTTATTTAAAGGTTTCTCCAAACTTACGAAGCTCGTTTCGTTCGAGAGCACTAAGCTTCTCCCTCACTGCGGCACCTGCGCACTAAAGTCATCCCGGCTTGATTGATCCGCATGGTAGAACACCACATCGCCTTGGTTCAGCTTGAACAGATGGCCAAACGGGTCGGATACTTGCGATTCAAACCCTTCCATCTGCCACTGGCTCCGGTTAAATTGGGCCATCATCGGGGCATGAATGTACTGCAGATGCGGCGCATTTAGATTCCCTTCCTGAATCGTCTCGATGTTAAAGTTCACGATGATATAACCGTCTTTCAAGAAGATCGGCGACTTCTCGTCCAATCCGCCATGGGTTCGCCCGTATTCCGCCAGATGGGTGCCTGCCTGCACCACGTACGGATCGGCCGGCAGGCTGTATTCCCCATACCATTTTTGAATCGCCGCATTCGCCCGCTGCGGGTCCACCGAAACCGGAAGATTGCTCTTCGGTCCAATCAAGGTCCGCAGCTGCTCAGGCAGCAGCAATAGGCTGTACCCGCCTACCGGCGTTTTTTGCTTGGTGTATTTGTCGATGTAATTCTCTTCGTATTGCGCTTTGGTCGCAAATCCGCCCGTCCCCTCATGATCATACTTATACGAAGCTGTATCCTCCAGCTCCTCTTCCGGCACATTCCGCAGCCGGTCGTTTAAGATCACATACCGATGGACTTGATCTTCTTCAGAACCGATCTTCACAAAAGGCTGGCTGTTCGTCCGGTAGTATAAGTCGACCGGGAATCCGGCTCCGCCGCTCTTGGGTACATAATAGAAGGTCGGGGTTATCCGGATCCCGTCCAGCGCTCCAAACATGTTGCCTTTCGTTTTAAAATCAAATTTGAAGTGGTAACCCGTCTTGATAGCCACGTTCTTATAGCCCGGCAGCGGGTTGCTGCCCGGGTGGATCGACAAGCTGAACGGCTCCAGGTTTCCCCGCGGGTCTCCGTCGATGCCGTTTTGCCCGATCCAATACGATAGGCCCCTCGGCTGACTGCTGCCCAGGTTGGTCCGGAAGACCGTCTCCCAGTTGTAGTCCGCGATATCCGTAATTTCAAAATCATACAGCCGGCCGATCACTTCGACCGATACCTCATCGGTGGCGATGTGATGCGCCAGATCTAAATTCGCGTCCGGTTCCCACTGTTCTTCATAGTCGTTAGGCGCGTTCTCCGCAATGCTGCGGAAATACACCTGGTAGTCGCCTTCATCCACCCAGACCGGTAAATAGAAGGTGGTATCCAGCTGATTCACCGGGATATCAATCCACGTATCTTTCGGAATAAACTGTGTCCGGCTTTCGTTGTAGACGTCAAACGGAAACCGGACCTGCTTTGTTCGAAAATACTTGGCATAATCCCGGTTCCCGTAGCCTGGGTAATTCACATGCTGACCACTTGTTGGGATTCGGACGGTAAAGGGCCGCTCTAGAATAAGTGCCGCCCGCTGCCGATTCGGCACCGTCTTCTGGTTATGGGCCTGATCGTCTGTGATGGAGGAATAGTTCACCACCGGAGTATGTACGGTTACGCTGTTAATGCCGTAGATCGGGAACTCTTGATCCCCGCTTCCGCCAACATGCTCAGGTAATAAATGATAATAAAGGGTCCCATCGCTCGGCGTATCGGCTTTATTCTGAAGAGAGCTGCTGATCAGCAGTCTATTCTGATAAAGAACCTGATCGCCAATCCTTTCAGGCTGAGGTATACTGCCTGGAGCAGGGCCTGTTTTAGAAACGAGCGAGTCATCCATAATCGTCTCTCCATTAAAGAGAACCGCATCATTTTGAACATCCGGATCTTCGGTTTGCGATTCGGCAATCTCTTTTAGCCTCCCCGTATCATCGGGTAGTTCGCCTAATGAAGGTTCATGATCAATGCCATCCACGGTTTCCGGCGTAAAGGAAATATGTCCCGTTTCTTTGGGAAACACATGATCCTCCACAGCTTTACTGTTTCTAAATTCAACTGACGGAGGAACATAGCCGTTAGGATACAATGTCAATTCGCCTCCGGGGAGTGCACAGTTTTCCATCCAGGCATGATCAAGTTCATATACCTCTAGCTGGTTAACCTGCCAGTAGGCATATTCCCGCGGTGTTAGTTCGAAAGTGTAGATTTGGGTCAACGAGCCCGTACGGGGAATCGGATCCTGAGCCTGCGGTTTGCCGTCCGGCCCCGTAATATCCGGCTGCTTCTCCTCCCACTTGGTTGGGTAAGTGACCGTTACCTTACACTCATAACGAACCTGCCCCTTCATATTGGCAAAGGTATGTTCAAATAGATAATTCATACCCCAAGCGTTGGCGTACAAGTTCTCCGAAGTTGGAATAGCCGTTGGTGCCTCAAAATGCCGGCCATTGGCTGCATCATCTCCTAAAATAACTCCAGTAGCATTAGGATCCATGAAGGATGTTACCGGCGCTGATACCTGTGCTGGAGGATCAATGGTATAAGTGCAATCCCCATCACCGGACGGTTGCTGGGGTTCTGTATCCGCTTCCCGATAAAGCGCAACCATGTTTACACCGCCAACAAAAACTTTAAAGTTGCGTTGAATGACACTTGGGTCTCCAGCGTCTAGTTTCTGAATATATAACTGATCTCCTGCCCTAATAACCGGTGACAGCCAGGATTGGTAAA
This sequence comes from Paenibacillus yonginensis, assembly GCF_001685395.1. NCBI lineage: Bacteria > Bacillati > Bacillota > Bacilli > Caryophanales > Paenibacillaceae > Paenibacillus > Paenibacillus yonginensis. Next base: position 2,788,543 of record NZ_CP014167.1, read on the forward strand.
TTCTATATTCCTCCTGTCCGTAAGTCACATGATCCGGAAAGGACTTCACGATCGGATGACCGGCGGAATAATTTCCTACCAATTCATTGCTTACCACCGTTCCGTTCGATAGCTTCAAAATCATGTTAACAGGGTAGTCCTGTCCATCAAAAGTTAAAGACACATCAAAATATTGCCTTAAATCTTCAGGCTGGGCCCAACTCTCTGCATGAACAATATCTCTTAAAGTATGGAACGGCCCCTTAATAACCGTGGGATTCTCCCGAGGTCCCGTAACCACGTCCATAATGGCACTAGCATAAAGCTGCATTCCTTCTGAAATGGCTTGTTCCGCTTTAGCTGCTCCGATAGCCGCAAGCACCTCATCGTCGCTCCATTTAAAGGTGGTGACCATGTTTTCTCCATTGTTATCTTCAACATCTGAAACGACATGACCATTTCCATCATCCTGCAGTTTGAAATAATGGCCGGAAGGCAAGGAGGTCGGGTCGCAATGCGCGTTATAATTTCTGGGGTCACTCGAATCACAGCTTGTTTCCGTATGAATATACCAGCCGATCGTTTTAAAACGAATGCTTGAAGTAGCCTTTTTTGAAGTTGTGATATAAGTAAATGCCCCGTTATTAAAGCTTGCTCTTGGCTGCTCTGCGTGTACAAAGCTTATCTCAGGAAGATAAAGAACATTTATCATGAACATCACTAATAGGATAGAAATTAGTTTTTTTCTCAATGTTGGATCACTTCACTTCATGTAATTGGCTGTTTTCGAATAAGCTGGAAAGTGCATCTAAATTCATATATTCTCCTGGATACTTACTATGGTTGGTACTTATTCCAATATCCGCGTACCCTTCATACCAAACGCCTTTTTTAAGCTTATTTTTATTGTTAAAGAAACCATCTGAAATCAAATCTTTATATTCGCTATAGCTGTTAATTTTGAACCTAACTTTGGACCGGACATACCAACTAATTCCCGAATAATAGACCATCGAAGGTTCTGGATCGATGGATCCCTCAATCTGAATTTTATTTTTCTTCACCCAATTTGCATAATTCTCAAGTTCGACCACCCGATAAGAGATGGCTTGATTTTCATACTGATACAGTTCCTTGGCAAAAGAAGACGGGTTAATGGTTTTATAATCCACGTTCAATTTAATGTCGTAACCTTTCTTCATTCGATCTATAATTTTAGCCATATCTTCACTGGTAACTTCCTGCGTCTTATACATTTCAGCACCGGTTTGCGCGTCTTGAGCATAGGAGAGCCACGTCGTCTTCATCTCATACATTTCATTCGGGATATCTTCTAATATGTAGGGGTAGTCCTTGTAGTTCTTCGGTAAATTCGTTGTCCGGATTTTACGTCCAAAATCATCGACATTTCCGAGTTCTTCTCCCGTGGTATCAATAAATACCGTTCCATATGTATCATCTACTTTGACGTCGGCAGCTAACACGTTTTTAACAAAATCTAACGGGATCATGATATAACCGTCTTTCTGTACCACTTTAGTACTTAAAGAAACTGCTGTTCCATTCACCCATGCAACCGCTGAATTCAGTGTTAGTTTCATTTTGTTTCCGTTTTGCTGGATTTCCAGAGATTTCGTGGAATTAATCCAGCTGGATTGGATGCCAAGCTTTCCGGTAAGCATCCGAAACGGAATAAGGGTAGACCCGTTTACCGCATAAGGATGGCCGCTCGTCAGCGGATATTTTTCTCCGTCCATAATGACAGTCACAAATCTGACGGAGCCACCTGCTGCTTTTGCTGTATCGCCGAATAACATGGACGTTATCATTAGGATCCCTAGTAAAATAAGAGAAACTCTTGAAAGCATAGATCTCCTTGGGCTTGTATATTTTTTTGCGATGAACATAATGATCCAACTCCTTATCAATCTGTACTTATTTACTGTTAAGTTGCGGTCTAGCTTACTAGCTTTCTAATGGCTTTTGCTGCCCCTTCCTTTCCCCACCTCCTAACCAAGGAAACAATAAGATAACCTAAATTAAGGAAATTCTATCACATCACCTCTGCAATAAATGTCGATTTTTGGATTTTATTATCATTAGGCCTTAATTTCCAATTAATTTGACTATTACTGATGTATAAAATAATTAAGAAATAAAAGGAAAGTTCTGCTAGACGAAGGGAAAATAAATAAACAGACCAATCATGGCGGTGTTTGACCATAATCGATCTGCTTGAGTTTGAGGTATGGGCCTAGCTTTATTTAGTTTGTAAAATATTTAGGACGGGGTATTCGGTCATGGGAATGCTTATGAAGACGGAATGGCTCGTCCTGGGATCCTATGCGTGCCTTTTGGAAAGATCCCGGAGAACCCGTCTACAAAACTCAAAAAAGAGAGAGGTTACCCAGCCTGCGATCTTTTTTATATCAAGATGGCATTAAGTTAAGAGGGTACAGCCGGATATCCAGAAATTCAGCAATTCAGCAATTCAGCAATTCAGCATTCCTTCACTTTTTCTTATAAAACTCATGATAAAGCTTCATAAGCGCCCTTTTCTCAATCCGCGATACATAACTCCGGCTTATGCCTAGCTCCTTAGCGATTTCGCGCTGCGTCCGCTCTTCCCCCCCGTGCTCAAGGCCAAAACGGCCTTTAATAACCTCTTGCTCACGTTCATCCAGAATATCAAGGTTCTGATAAATTTTGCTTTTCTCCATCTTCAGCTCCACATGGTCCGCAACGTCGTCGTTGTCGCTGCCAAGGATATCGATCAGCGTGATTTCATTGCCTTCCTTATCCGTTCCAATCGGATCGTGCAAGGAGACATCTTTGCGGGTTTTCTTGAGCGATCTGAGATGCATCAGGATTTCGTTTTCAATACAACGCGCGGCAAATGTGGCCAGCTTGGTGCCTTTGCCAAGCCGGTAGCTTTCAATGGCTTTAATGAGGCCTATCGTTCCGATGGAGATCAGATCCTCCAGGTCTTCGCCGGTATTGTCGAATTTCTTGACTATATGGGCAACCAACCTGAGATTGTGTTCAATCAGCAGGTTGCGGCTGACGGGGTCGCCTTCGGCCATGCGCTGAAGGTGAAGCGTTTCTTCGGCTTCCGTTAAGGGCTGGGGAAACGCATTATTTTTGACGTAAGAGACAAGCAGGGTGAGCTGTTTAATAAACAAGGCAATCGCACTGAATAGTCCGGGCAAGGATGACACCTCCTGAAGAAATGTGCATTTGTCTGCGGTCTGTTCATTGTATGTGGGCGAAGGCCTACTCGTGCCTGTACGGGGAAAAAGATGTAGCCGTCAATCGAAGTTTCCGAATCCGTGCGGCCTCCCTCCGCCTCATTTCCACCTGCTCCCGCACATATACTGGTGGAAAAAGGACCGGGAGGTACCCAGTCAGATGAACCCAGTATTAACGACGGCAAACGAAGCTGTAAGCCGAATGACACATGATCTTGTACAGCGGCAGCAGCTGGATGGAACGTGGCATTTTTGTTTTGAGAACGGGACCGTCATTGATGCGCTCTCCATCATCCTTTTTCGGAATCTGGACCTGGATAACGAGCCGCTGATCCGCAAGCTGCACGACCGGATTCTGGCGGCGCAGCAGCCAGAGGGCTGCTGGAGATGGTATGCCGACGAAACGGAGGGCAACCTGGCCGCTTCAATCGAAGCTTATTTCGCCCTGCTCTATTCCGGTTACAGCCAAACAACGGATGAACCGCTAGAACGGGCCAAACGATACATCATATCAAGGGGCGGCGCCGGAAATTCCTCAAGCATCCTGACCAAAACGCTGCTTTCTATAACCGGGCAGCAGAAATGGCCCCTCTCCGTCAAAACCATTCCGCTGGAAGTGCTGCTTCTTCCGGCTTCTTTTCCGATCAGCCTGTTTGATTTCTCCGGTTATTCACGGATTCATCTTATTCCGCTGCTGATTATGGCCGACCGCGATTTCACGATCCGAACTCCGCAAACGCCCGATCTCAGCGAGCTTTACACCAACCGGGACATGGGCAGCGAACCACCGCCGGAGGAACACCGGAAGCTGCTCGGCCATATCAAATCGGGACTCGGCAAACTTGCCGCCCCCGGCCATTATCTGCACGAAGCGGCCGCCGAACAAGCCAAACGGTTTATGCTGGAGCGGATTGAAGCAGACGGGACGCTGTACAGCTATGCCAGTTCGACTATTTTGATGGTTTGGGCTTTGCTTGCGCTGGGCTACGATAAAAGAGACCCGATCATCACCCGGGCCGTGGACGGGATTATCAACATGCGTTGTACGGCCGATGACGGCCATACGACTCTACAGAACTCGCCTTCCACCGTATGGGATACCGCTCTGCTGGCTTATGCCCTGCAGGAAGCCGGTTTGCCCGCAAACCATGCAGCTATTCGGAGAGCTGCCGGCTACCTTCGCTCCAAGCAGCATCACAAGCTGGCCGACTGGAGTGTACATAATCCAAACCCTGTGCCGGGCGGATGGGGTTTCTCCGACAACAACAGTATTGTCCCAGACGTAGACGACACCACTGCTGCGCTGCGGGCGATCTGCAGGCTGGCCAGAACGGACGATTCCTTCCGTGACCCCTGGAACCGCGGGCTGAACTGGGTGATTTCGATGCAAAACAAAGACGGCGGCTGGCCGGCTTTTGAGAAGAATACAGACAAAGAGATGCTGACCTGGCTGGCGATCGAAGGCGCTAAAGCGGCGGCAACCGATCCTTCTGAAGCCGACCTTACCGGGCGGACGCTGGAGTATTTCGGCAGCTTTGCCGGACTAAACATCAAACACAAGTTTATTAAACGCGGAGCGGATTGGCTGATAGATCATCAGGAAAAAGATGGCTCCTGGTATGGAAGATGGGGCGTCTGCTACATTTACGGCACCTGGGCCGCTTTGACCGGACTATCGGCGGTCGGCATCCCCGCTGACCATGACGCGGTAACCAAAGCTGTCCGCTGGCTGCTCAGCATCCAGAACCCGGACGGAGGCTGGGGAGAATCCTGCCGCAGCGATGTGGTGAACCATTATGTCCCTTTGGGGCAAAGCACGCCTTCGCAAACAGCCTGGGCCCTGGATGCTTTAATCGCCGCTTCGTCTCAGCCTATACCCGAAATCGAAAGAGGCATTGTAAGGCTGGCCGAATTTCTGCCGAGCGATCCCGCCGATCCAGCCGATCCCCTTCTGTCTTATCCGACCGGCGCCGGACTTCCCGGCAACTTTTATACCCATTATCACAGCTACCGGCATATCTGGCCGCTGCTGACGTTCAGCCATTATCGGCAGAAATACCAGGGGTAGACCCCACATTCTGCCTGCTTGTATGCTATAATAGAATCCCGAAATCATTTTCAATTGAAGGGATGCTCCCATGAAGAAGGAAACAGGTTTTAACGAGCTGGTTCGAAAAGTGAGAAAGGAATTGTTCGGGAAAGGCCCTGAACGAATCCACACTTCTTTTGTAGATAATCTGGCCATCAGTATATTATATGGAAATCTGACGCAGACCGAGAAGTTTTTTGCCCAAGAGCCAACCGGCAGACAAATGGTCAAAGACGCCCGCACCCAAATGATCCAGAAAGTCTACCCGACCCAATTCCAGCCTGAAATTGAACAATATATGGAAAATAAACTGCTGCACTTATTTACGGACATCGATGTGGAGCAGGATGTTGCGGTCTCCGTATTTATTTTTCAGAATAAAATTAATCCCTAAGCCCAAGCCTTACTCAAGGCCGAAATAGGCAATAGCTAGAGTAAAGGGCTGAGTTTTTTTTTTTTTTCAGCCCCTCCTCATCAAACCGTACGTGAGGTTTTCCCTCATACGGCTTTCCGATGTTCGTCATTCATGTGCGTGCGACTTACAAAAGCGTTTTGAGTCCATACATTTGGCAGAGCAACTTAACCTCATTTCCAGAACTGCGCCAGCGACTACGTTGGCGCTTCTTTGCGTACCACTTCGTTAGCCTTGTGCGGATGTACCCATCTAACTTTGTCATCCATTTGGAACTGTATGGCGTCGAATAGTAGTTCTTCCAGCCTTGGATTCTCAGGTTGAGCCAGTCCACATGTTCTTGGAACGAAACGTGCCGCATTTTCGGCGGCGCGAGTCGTTCTTTAACGACTTCCCGAATGTGTTTCTCTGCTTTAACACAGAGCCATTGTTGCGTCGTATAGTACACGCGGTTCTGCCCCGTTTCTGCTTTCGTCTTCCGGTGGTGCATGCCGAGGAAGTCAAACCCTTCTTCTCCCGTCCATATCCCCACAATCCGCGTCTTTTCCGGATGCAAGGTCAGTTCCAGACGCTCCATTATCGCTTGAATGAGTTTGTACCCATGGAGCGCATCTTTCTTTGTCTTGCACACGACGACAAAGTCGTCTGCGTACCGCGTGAGTTCCCCGACCTCTTTGCCATGCTTTTCCCACAATCGGTCGAAGTAGTTCAGGTAGATGTTCGCCAGTAGCGGCGAGATCACCCCGCCCTGCGGCGTTCCCAGATCGGAACGTCTGACCGTTCCTTCCTCCGTCACTCCTGCTCCGAGCCATTGCCGAATGAGCTTGAGAATGCGTCTGTCGCTGATTCGCATTTCTACCAGTTTCATGAGCTTCTCTTGGTTAATGTTGTCGAAGTAGCCTTGGATGTCGACGTCGACCACCCAATTGCCTTTGCGGTTGCAGGCTTTACGGATTTGCTCCAGCGCTTGTTTTGCGCCTCGCTTCGGTCGAAAGCCAAACGAGCATTCCTGAAAATCGGCTTCAAAGATCGGTTCCACTATGAGTTTCGTTGCCATTTGCACGACGCGGTCCCTTACCGTTGGAATGCCGAGCGGGCGTTTCCGTCCGTCTTTCTTCGGAATGTAGTGACGGCGCACGGGCTGGGGGCGGTAGGACTTCTTCTGGAGCCGTTCTCGGCATTCCGCTACGAATCGGTCTTCACCCATCTTCGCTATATCTGCCAAGGTTTCACCGTCGATGCCTGCCGCTCCTTTGTTTGCCCGTACTCTCCGCCACGCTTCCTGTAGCACATCCAATCGATGGACTTTGTCGTACAGTGCATGGAACTTTCTGCTCTTGCTCGTCTTGGCCGCATGACCTAGCTTCTCTTGGAGTTGTTGAACTTTTTCTGTTGGTGTCGTTAGCCTTCTGGCATTCACTCACTCGTACCTCCTTGTGAAGCTTGAACAAAGCAGGGCGCCTTCCCTCCCGCAGGTTGTGTTGTCCTGCGTTCCCCGGTACTATTCGCCCCTCGGACTCCCTTCCTGCAGACGGATCACTTCACCTTTTGGCTTATAGAGCGTCTCTTTACGGTTTCGAAAAAAAAAAATCTCCGTGCAGGGGAGGGTCTCCCCAGTTCACTGCATCCTCTTTCATCCCATGCCGATCCCTCTACGCCGGAGGATTCTTCGCTGACGCTCCAAGTTCTTATCAGCTTCCATGGCCTTCGCCCATGCTCGCGGGGCTCGGCTTCCTCTTTTCCCTCTTGCGAGGCCTTTTTGACGACGCGGCAGGATTCACTTTATGTTACGGCCTGACATGTTGCTCGCCCTGTCTCCGACAGGTACTTTCGTCGATACGCTTCTACGCACAGCTTTCGCCATACGCAGGTATCCTAGCTACACAGGGGCTTGGCCCCTCCTGTGACCGGACTTTCACCGGCTAGAAGATGCGTGCTTAGCTGGGCACGCAGAGCATAAAAAAAACCGCCAAAATCGGCGGTTCACGGCAGCCTGACCAGGGCGGCCTTTTCTTTTATCTTTAATCAGCTTTCGTCCTTTCAGAAACGGCAGCTGCCATTTCGCCAATCCGCTCCGGATGCGTATAGACATTAAACGAATTCCCGCGGATGAAACCAACCGTTGTAATCCCTAAATCCTCAGCAAGCTGCAAAGCCAGTTCGGTTGGAGCGGACTTGGACAAGACTACCGCGCAGCCGATTTTGGATACCTTGAGCAGAATTTCGGATGAAATCCGTCCGCTGAATACGATGACCTTGTCGTTCAGGGAAATGTTATTTTTGAGGCAGTAGCCGTAAATTTTGTCCAGCGCATTATGACGGCCGATGTCCATCCGGGACAATATCATTCCGTTCTTATCGCATAAAGCCGCGTTATGGACGCCGCCGGTCTGCTGGAAGGTCTCCGCCGAGGTTTGCATCAGCTCCATAAGACGGAAGCAGTCTTCATAGGACAAGTGCACATTAGCTCCCGCGGCCGGTTTGGCCATTTTAGCGTCGTTCATGAAATAGAAGCCCTGCCGGCTTTTGCCGCAGCAGGATGTGATGTACCGTTTGGAGTGGAAATGCTGGTAAAATTCGTTCAGCTTCTCCGTCTTGATATGCACGTAGCCTTCCCGTTCCTGGAACCAAAGCTCGTCAATATCCGAATAGGCTTTGATGACGCCTTCAGAAGCCAGAAAGCCGACGACCATATCCTCTACATATTCCGGTGTACACACCATAGTAGCGAACTCTTCTTTGTTAATTTTGATGGTGACCGGATATTCCGTCACGACCTGATCCTCGATCTCTTCGACCTGGCGGTCCTGATAACGAATCACTTTACGGCTGACTTCGACCGGTTTAGCCATAACTGCTCTCCTCCCTGACTTTTACCTTTCCAAGATTCCGGACTTCCTTCCGGACTTTGCTCCAAAGCTTCTCCCTGCCTCTTCTCAAACGCCCTTCCGGCGCCCGGCTGCCGCTCGAATCAAACTGCTCTCCGTCGTCAGCCCCCGATATGCGACATTTCCACCTTCGGCAGATCTTTGGTCTGGCTGCGTCTTTCCTCCGAATAGCGGTCCTTGCGTCCTCTCCAGATGTCCGCGATATAAGCCTGAATTTCCTCGTCCGTCAGGTCCGATCTCAGCTTGTCGCGAAGATCATAACCTTTGGAAGCGAACAAGCAGGTGTATAAGGTGCCTTCGGCCGAAATCCGCGCCCTTGTGCAGCTCGAGCAGAAAGCGTCGCTGACCGATGAAATGACGCCAAGCTCCTCTCCCGTATCTTTATAGCGGAACTTGGAGGCTACTTCTCCCTTGTATAGCGGATCAGCCGGCTCCACAGGCATCTCCCCGTGAATGCGCTGAATGATCTCCTGTTTGGTCATGACGTCATCCAGCCGCCAGCCGTTGGAGTTGCCGACATCCATAAATTCAATAAACCGCAGAATATGCTTCCGCGCCTTGAAAAAGGCTGCCATCTCCACGATTTCATGATCGTTGACGCCTTTCTGTACAACCATGTTCACCTTCACCTGCAGTCCGGCTTCCGCCGCGGCCTCCATACCGTCCAGAACAGCTTGCACGCCGCTTCTATTCCCGTTCATGTAACGAAAGGTCTCATCATGCAGTGAATCCAGGCTGACGTTCACCCGTCCGACCCCGGCTTCCTTCAGTTTCGCCGCAAATTTGGGCAGCAGTACGCCGTTGGTGGTCAAAGCAATATCCGTAATGCCCGGTATGGGCTTCAGCATTCCGATCAGCACGGGAAGATCCTTGCGCAGCAAAGGTTCGCCCCCCGTAATCCGCAGCTTCGTTACGCCTAAGCCGGCGAACATTTCCGCCAATCTGGCGATCTCCTCAAAGCTAAGCACTTTATCCTTAGGCAGAAATGGATAATCCGGTCCAAAGATCCCGGCCGGCATGCAATAACGGCAGCGGAAGTTGCATTTATCCGTCACCGAAATCCTCAAGTCACGTAAGGGGCGGTCCAGTGAATCCTGCACGGGATTGTTCATTATCATCACCTCATACGTCTCTATAACAGCTTTTTATCGAATCCAAACGTTATCGGCTCTCATCAAAGTTATCTTCATGATGCAATCGTTATAAATTTAAAACAATCATTTATTTGGACTGTAACGCTATCCCTGGATTTTGTCAAAATTTTTACGGATTGGCAAGCCATACTTCAATTCAAGGTTGAAATCTATGACATTTAGCACTATAGTTAAATATTGAGAAATAGCGTTTTGATCGTCGTCCGGTGCGTCCGTTTGGCGGTTAATAGCTAAAGATATTGGCATTGGCTAACATTAAAAAGGCGATTGGCTATCAAGTTTTTTAGCTTGATTACTATTCCACCTGAATACATGTGTTGTTTTTGGACAAATGTATTAGGAGTGGAATTTTTTTATTTTTAGCCTAATGAATTCATTTCATAATCTAACGGGCGTTATTTTTTCTTTATGAAACGGATTCAGTCGAGAGGAGAAATGGATCGTGACAGAAACAACCATTAGAATCACGATGGACGGCAAGGAATATGAAGTCCGCAAAGGACAGACCATCCTCGAGGCCATCAACGAAAACGGCATTCAACATCCGCAGGTCTGCTACGTTCCCGAAGTAGACCCGATCCGCACCTGCGATACGTGTATCGTAGAAGTGAACGGACAGCTGATGCGCTCCTGCTCTACGATGGCAGAAGAAGGCATGAACATCCAGCTCGCTTCCGCCCCCGCCAAAGAAGCTCAAGTAGAAGCGATGGACCGGCTGCTGGAGAACCACATGCTGTACTGCACCGTATGTGACAACAACAACGGCAACTGCCGGGTCCACAATACGGTAGAATTCATGGAGATTGAACATCAGAAATATCCATTCAAACCCAAGGGCGGTGCTGAGGCTGTCGATATGTCGCATCCTTTCTACCGTTATGACCCTAACCAATGTATTGCCTGCGGACAATGCGTAGAGGTCTGTCAGAACCTGCAGGTCAACGAAACGTTGTCCATTGACTGGGAAGCTGAACGTCCACGGGTCATCTGGGATGACGGCAAAGCGATCAACGATTCCTCCTGTGTCAGCTGCGGCCACTGTGTAACGGTATGCCCTTGCAACGCCTTGATGGAGAAATCCATGCTGGGTGAAGCCGGCTTCATGACTGGCCTCAAGCAGGAAGTGCTTGATCCGATGATCCATTTGATCAAGGAAGTCGAGCCGGGTTACGGCGGTATTTTTGCCGTGTCGGAAGTCGAAGCTTCCATGCGCGAAACCCGCACTAAGAAGACCAAAACCGTCTGCACCTTCTGCGGTGTAGGCTGCTCATTTGAAGTTTGGACTAAAGGGCGCAAAATTCTCAAAGTTCAACCGACCTCCGAAGGTCCGGTTAACGGCATTTCCACCTGCGTCAAAGGGAAATTCGGCTGGGATTTCGTCAACAGCGGCGAACGTTTGACGACTCCGCTTATCCGTCAGGGCGACGAATTCGTGGAAGCCTCTTGGGATGATGCGCTGAGCCTGGTAGCCAGCAAGCTTGGCGGCATTAAGGAAGCTTATGGCCCTGAAGCCCTTGGCTTCATCGCTTCCTCGAAATATACCAACGAAGAGAACTACTTGATGCAGAAGCTTGCGCGCCAGGTGTTCCAAACGAACAACGTCGATAACTGCTCCCGCTACTGCCAATCCCCGGCTTCCTGGGGTCTGCAACAAACGACAGGCATCGGCGGGGATACAGGCACGATCAAAGATCTCGCATCTGCCGGTCTCGTCATCCTTGTCGGCTGTGCGCCAGCGGAAGGCCACCCGGTACTCGCAACACGCATCAAACGTGCGCACAAGCTGCACGGCCAGAAGCTGATTGCCGTCGACCTGCGCAAGCATGAGATGGCCGAGCGCGCCGACCTGTTCATTCGTCCGAACCAAGGTACGGATTATGTTTGGCTGACTGCGGTTGCCAAATACATGATCGATCAGAACTGGCATAAACCGGAGTTCATCGAGAAACACGTCAATTTCTATCCGGAATATCTCGAGCTGATTCAGAAATATACGCTGGAATTCGCTGAAAAGATAACCGGCATTCCGCAGGAAACGCTGATCCAAATCGCCGAAATGATCCGCGATGCTGACGGCACCTGCATCTGTTGGGGCATGGGCGTTACGCAGAATATCGGGGGCTCTTACACATCCACCGCGATTGCGAACCTGCTGCTCGTAACCGGCAACTTCATGCGTCCAGGCGCAGGCGCTTATCCGCTGCGCGGTCATAATAACGTACAGGGTGCAGCCGATATGGGCACTATGCCGAATATTTTTCCAGGCTATCAGCCTGTTACCGACGACAGCATCCGCGCGAAATTCGAGAAGGCTTACGGCGTCAAGCTGCCGGCCGAACCGGGTCTCGATAACATCCTGATGCTGGAAGCGATCAACAACGATAAAATCAAAGGCATGTACGTATCCGGTGAAGAAATGGCCTGGGTCGATTCCGACTCCAACCATACCCAGGATATGCTGGCCAAAGTCGACTTCCTGGTGGTTCAAGACGTGTTCCTGAGTAAAACCGCCGAGTTTGCAGACGTGATTCTACCGGCCGTGCCTTCTCTGGAGAAGGAAGGAACCTTCACCAATACGGAACGCCGCGTACAACGTTTGTATCAAGCACTTGAACCAATCGGCGACGCCAAGCCGGACTGGTGGATCTTCTGCCAGCTCGCCAAGAAGATGGGCTTCGACTGGAACTACAGCCATCCAAGCGAAATCTTCGACGAGATGGCTTCCCTGACGCCGTTCTTCTCTCAATGCAATTACGACGTACTCGAAGGCTGGGGCAGCTTCAACTGGGGGTCGCCGGACGGCAGCAACACGCCGCTTCTATATCTGGATGGATTCAACTTCCCGGATAAAAAAGCCCGCCTGGCCCTGTTCGACTTCATTCCGCCAAAAGAGCTTCCGCCGGAATATGACCTGTTCCTGGATAACGGGCGTTTGCTAGAGCAGTTCCACGAAGGCAACCTGACCGATAAATCTCACGGCATTCATCTGAAGCTGCCAAGAGTATTCGTGGAAATTTCGCCGGAGCTGGCCAAAGAGCGCGGAATCAAGGACGGGACGCTGGTCCGCCTGGAATCGCCATACGGCGCCATCAAGCTGCATGCGCTGATCACCGACCGGATGCATGGCCATACGGTTTATGTGCCGATGCACTCGCACAGCCACGAAAGTGCAATCAACCTGCTGACCGGCGGTGCCGTCGATGTGCAGACCCATACTCCGGCCTACAAGCAGATGAAGATCCGCATGACCGTGCTGGAGGAGGAGGGCAACAACCCGCTTCCGCTGATCAACCACCGGTACAAGAAACGTTTCCCTCAGCACGGCGTTGAAGTGCAGCGGAAATGGAACCGGCCGGGCTTTGTTTCCCTAGTCGATCAGGAGAAAGGAGATTCCCCTCATGGCCAAGCCAATTACATTCATTAATAAGAAAGTATTGACGGAAGAAGAGCAGAAACAGCAGAAGCTGCAGCAGCTCGCGGACGAAATGGCCGAAAGCAGCGAAGCGCTCAAAAATACGCTTTCGATCATGAAAGAGCTGAACGACATCGGCATTCTCGAAGCAGCCCAGTCCATGCTGAAGGCCAAAGAGGAAATCACCAAAATCCTGCTGGCCCAGGTGACCCGTGAGCCGGTAACCAATGCCATCAACAATCTGATGGGTGCAGCCGGTGCTTTGAGTGAAATCGATCCGGCTACGACAACCAAGTTGATGAAAAGCTTCTCCGAAGGGATGGAATCCGCCGAGGAATATCTCCATCATCCGAAGAAGATCGGCGTAATGGATTTGATGCGGGTGCTCAAAGACCCGGACGTCAACCGCGCCGTCGGCTTTGGCATCCATTTCCTGAAGGGACTCGGGCAAGGACTGGCCGAGCGCAAGGATGACAACGAGGAGTTTATCTCCAAGAAAGATAAATAAATCCACCTTCTCACCCAAATCTTCATGAAAATAAAAGCCCGCTTTAAATGGAAAAGCAACCTCCCATTTAAAGCGGGCTTTCTTTTTTACTAATCCTTTCTCCTGTTGTCAAACCATCAGGTACGCAAGGCCCGAGAGCATCACCGACACGATCACCATAACGAGCAGCGGTCGCAGCGCTTTGCTTCTGACATCCTTCAGGCTCACGTTCAGCCCGAGTCCGATCATGGCCATACTCAGCAGGAAGGAAGTCACTACCGAAATATCATTCATTATCGCCTCAGGAAGCGTGATGGCCTGGCCCAGCACATAGCTGCCAAACAAGCTCATCAGAATAAAACCGATCAAGAACCACGGGAACTCGATTTTGGATGCGGCATTCGCGGACGGTATCTGTTTCTTGTTATTTTTGCGGTTCATCCAGAAGAGCAGAACGAAGCTGAGCGGCACGAGCAGGAATACTCGGCCCAGCTTGGCCAGCAGGGCAATGGCCAGACCGTCTGTTCCGGCCGGAGCTCCGGCCAAAGCGACGTGGGCAATCTCATGCAGGCTGATGCCGGCCCATGTGCCGTACTCTACCGGCGTAAAAGGCAGGAAGGGCCGAACCACGGTATAGGCAATGGCAAACAGCGTGCCTACAAGAGCGATCAGGCCAGCCCCAATCGCTGTATCCTCTTCTTTGGCTTTCACTATCGGGGACACGGCGGCAATCGCTGCCGCCCCGCAGACGCCCGTACCGATGCCGAGCAGCAGCGACAGCGACATATCGGCTTTCAGCCATTTGGCCAGCAGCAGGGTCGCGCCGATGGCAAACAGAATGGTCACCACATCACGGGCGAGCAAGCCCAGTCCTTGGTGCAGCACGACGTCCATGTTCAGCTTCAGTCCGAACAGGATAATGGCGAAGCGCAGCAGTTTTTTGGAAGCGAACTGAATCCCGGGCCGAAGCACCTCCGGATAACCGGCAAACTGCCGGTAAATGACGGCAATCAGAATGGCGCAGGCCAAGGCGCCGACATGATCCAAACCGGGCAGCTTGCCCAGGTAATAACTGGCTAAAGCAATCCCAAAGGTAAAAGCAAGGCCTCCGCACCAGCGAAGCCAGCCGGAAGAAGTCCCCCGAGTTGTTCCAAGTGTGGTTCCTTTCGTTGTTCCATGCTCAGCAGGCATCTGCTGCCGGAATGCCAGTTCCTGCGAACCTTGTTCCCCCGGCTTCGGCTTCGAGGCGGACAGTTCCTTGCCCGCCTCCTTGCGGGCTTCCTTGTAAGCTTCCTCCCGCATTTCCTTGTACGGCATGTGTGTGTTTATATTTCTATTCATGTCTAATCCCCCTCCCGATGCTTCTTGGTACATGATTTATGTTATGCCTGAGGAATTAATAAGTAAAATAAGTTATAATGATTGTTATAATAAATATTTATTTATGATAGCGACAAACTGTCCTAACGACTCCAAATAAGAAAGCTGAGGGAAGCTTGATGGAACAATCCTTGCAGGTCTTCATTACCGTTGCCGAGCAGCGGAATTTCACCCGGGCAGCTGAACTGCTGCATATGACCCAGCCCGCGGTCAGCAGCTATATCCAGTCGCTGGAGCGAAACCTGGGCGCACGTCTGCTCGACCGGACGAACAAATATGTGCAGCTGAACAAAGCTGGAGAAATTGTCTACCACCACGCGAAAGAAATCCTCAATCTTTACACCCGCATGGGGAATCTGCTCGACGATCTTCAGCATACCGCCAGCGGCCCGCTGACCATCGGGGCCAGCTATACGTTTGGCGAATATATTTTGCCGCATGTGTTAACCAGGCTGCGCGAGCAGTACCCGAAGGTATCGCCAAGCATTACGATTGCCAATTCGAAAGAAATTCTGGACCTGACCCTGCGCAGACAGCTGGACATCGGGATCGTGGAAGGCGAACTTACAGAGAAAGAGCTGACAGGCGTCAGCGCTGATTCTTTTGCAGAAGACCGGATGTTTATCACCGCCTCCCCTCGCCATCCGGCAGCAGGTCAAGCGGAGACCACGGCGGCCGATTTGGCGGAGCATACGTGGATCGTACGTGAAGAAGGCTCCGGAACCCGGCAAATGCAGGAGAAAGCCTTTGAGCAGCTCGGCTTCGAGCCGGCCCATCTGCTTGTCATCGGTAGTACGCAGGCAATCAAGGAAGCCGTCGAAGCCGGCCTTGGCCTCACCCTGCTCTCCCGCTGGACGCTGCGCAAGGAACTCGAATCCGGCTCCCTTTGGTTGCTGCCGTTCGAAGGGTTCCCACTTAAACGCCAGTTCTCGCTGATTATGCCGGACAGCCAGTTCCAAACCAAGGCGACGGAGCTGCTGGCGGACATGATTCGGGAAGGAGTGGGATTTCCCGAGCTCTAAGGGCCCAAAAAGTGTATTTATTTAGCCACCAGCACCGGAATCTCAGAATGATGCAGCACCCCGTGAGTGACGCTGCCGAGCAGCGCCTCGTTCATTAAACCTCTGCCATGGCTGCCCATTACAATCAAATCCGCTTTCACTTCCTGAGCCGCAGTACAAATGGATTTGACCGGGTGGCCGGTAAGATGAACGAATCGGAGCCGGTTTTTCCACGGAGCAAGCTGCTCCGTTATTTCCTGCCTAATCGTTTCGCTCAGCCTTCCTTCAAAGGCATCTACAGCTTCAGGAATCAGATCATAAGCATAATTCTCTCTAACGGTCACATACACAACCGTACATTCGGCTGCAGGCCATGCCTGCAGCAGCTCTTCCATAAGGCTTGCAGCATGCGCAGAATACTTTGATCCGTCTGTGGCGAATAATATGTTTTTCACTGAACTAACCTCCTGTTTTCATATACTCCACGATCCTGATTCGATTCAATGTGGTGGCTGCCTATATCGTATGCCCTTCCTTCTGATAAGTAAAATAATTGATTTTGATGTTTATCATAAACAAATAGTTATCATTAGGCTAAAATCAGAACTACCCGTCCAACGGGTAGTTTGCACTAGGCGTATAACCCCCTGTTGCCAAACTGCGCCTAAAGACGCTAGCCTGACCACAAAGCGTTCAGGCTCAGTGTTATTTGTCTCTTTCACTTACCAGTTAAACTGGTTTTACTTTTTCTTGCTCTTGTTGCTGCTGAATGGATCTTCATACTCTTTTACACTCAGCTTATCTACGGCTTGGTCATGTGCCTCTTGCTCTCTAATGTATTTGGCGACGGTGGCTTCATTTAGCCCCACTGTACTTACGTAGTAGCCTTCCGCCCAGAATTTCCGGTTCCCATACTTATACCTCAAATTGGCGTGCTTCTCGAAGATCATGAGTGCGCTTTTCCCTTTTAAATAGCCCATAAAGGAAGACACCCATATTTTCGGCGAAATCGCCACCAGTATGTGGACATGATCCGGCATCATATACCCTTCTAGTATTTCTACTCCCTGTATTTAAATAGACTCTTCATGATTTCAATTAGATCTCTTCTCACTTGATTGTAGGTCTCTTTACGTCTATACTTCGGGGTGGTCTTATTGGTGTAACCCTAGATCCCTCCACCCGCATAGCGGGTGGTTTTATATTTCGCGCGTTTCACGCGCTCAACAGGCTGAAGCCTAAAAAATTTAAAAAGCAGCCGCATCAGCAGCTGCTTTCTTTCTACTTTTTAATTCCCAACAAGTCCTGCCCGGTAGCCAGTTTCCGACCAAAGCGGCAGAGTCGTTTGCCGCCATGCATCCAAACGCATCAGGTTGATGCACACCTTAACCGCGTTACTTTTACCGCAACTCTGAAAACGGATAAGATACTCGAGTTCCATCATTCATAATAACTATTAGGTTCTCACTACTTAATGTTGTAATATTTTTATTTAAAGGTATAAACCAGCTTCCTTCCTGCCCAACCTCATAGCTTATCTCCAACGAGCCGCTAAGGTAAGATCTATCGTTAAAAATCACAGACTTTATATTCTGAGAAGGGAAAAAACCAAAAACAAACGCTTGTCCATCTATATTAAAAAAAGAAACTAATTGATTATAAGCTTGTGTGTTTTTAAGGATCGGAGCTGGATCCAAAGCCTTTTTCCAACCTAAAACCCCTTTTTTCAAATAAACCACTTTTAATTCTTTTTCATTATTCAATATGGCAATTTTACCTTTTGCAAAATTTACAATCGCTAAATTAGCATGATCTAAATTTAAAGTCTTATTAATTGTGGAGTGATTGTAACGATAAAATCCCATATAAGCAATTATCAGAAGCACCAGCAAGATTCCTATAACACTAAAAATAATTCGCTTCATTTAAATTCGCCCCTTTTAAAGGAATTATATTCCTTTATTTTAAAAAAATGAGATTGAGTTCATTCTAAAGGTAATTAAAACAAAAAGATAGATGTATAATAAAATTTAACAATATTACTATATTGACATAATAGTTAATATTATTTACAATTTATATGCAGGAAAATAATGGATAATAAGGAGGGGGGAGGTATTAAAATATGAAAAAAATGAAGGTGTTAGCACCATTTTTATCATTGGCAATTGCACTCGGTTTAGGTTCATCAATTTCCGCTGACGAGGTTAATAATTCCATATCCGCTGAAATTGTCGGATATACCGTTGATCAAAACTTTAATAACTTAGGGAAAAATGAAGGCACAATTAAGGTCACTTTTGATTCCTCAAACAACCAGGCTTTTCTTAATGCTTCTATTACTTTTGATGATAAAGAATACTCTTTTAATGGAACTGCTACCCCGTCGAATCAATATAAAGAACCCGTGTATACCGGCTTTGCTACTATAGAGAACAGCAACACTCCTATTTTTTTTTGCTTTTAATCCGACCTTGGATGCGTTTAACGTCTCTTTCCAAGATCAAAGCTTGCAATTTGTTGATGGTAAAACCCTTCCTTCCTATGATGAAGGATACAAAGGTTACAAACAAATACATGCTATTGGGAAAAATAACTCGATTCCAAATTCAATTTCACCCTTAGCTGGTGTAGATACTTATTTACGTGGTAATCAATTTGCAAGTAACGGAAGTGCTAATACTTATATGGAAGTCGTTGGTCCCCCAACTCTTCCTCATGGGACCTCTAACCTATACTCAATTCGTGTTTGGCTAGCTAGTAGTCTTCCACAGTCTGGTTACGGTTCTAATATAACTTCCGTTCATTTTGCAGGAACGAGCGGAGATTCCGATGTGTATGCCCAACAAGTTTACCCTATAAGTTCTGGAGGTGGAGGAGGAGGTTTATCTGTAAGTCTCAGCATTGCTTACCAGGCATTTTCTGTAAGTATCGGTTATTCAGCTGCAAGCGTTACTTCTTGGACAAATAATGGTAATAGCTGGACTCATGATCAAAATGGAGCTTGGTCTCCCTCATCAAACCAATACAGTAGCTCAAATATAGGGAACGGATTTGCTTCGCAAGCATCTTTATATGCAAGTGGAGGCACCACACACAAAGGTTCTCATACTGGAACTGCAACAGCAAACCTTCAAATCACAAATTATGGTGGTGGCGGTTCAATGGTTTCTTATTGGTTAAATAACAGTTGCACTTGGACATATACTATTTCATAAATTAAAAGATGGCAGCTATGCTCTAAAATGCTTTAACGTGATTGCCCCCTTGGCATAGGACAAATCAAAACACCTTCAAAAAATCTATTGCATCGTAAGATGTAAGGGACAAGTTTGAAGGTGTTTTACGTTGGGGAGACATGCATTGGACCTTTAGACATATGTATTTAATCCTATTCAAGCAAAAAAATAAACCAGTCACCGCTTGAATATTGGCAACTGGCTATCTAGGTCAATAAGATATTTTAATTTCTGCCTCATACACGGGGATACCAGTCTAGTTCCCGCATCAGCAGCTGCTCTCTTCCTACTTCCTAACCCTCAGGCCTACTCGTTCAAATAAACCGCCTTACCCGTGCGGGCCGACTCGTAAATGGCCTCCAGAATCTGCGAAACTACATAAGCCTGCTCCGGCGTAACAACCGGATCGCGGTCCTGCTCGATCGAATCGATCCAGTCTTTCATTTCCAGATCGGTCCGGTTCATTTGAATGCCGTCGTAGAAGGCTACGCCGCCGGAACCCAGTTCGACTTCCTTGGCGAACAGGTTGCCGTGGTCTTCGCCGTTGATCCGCAGCCCCTGCTTCATGTCGGCCCCGCCTTCGGTTCCGCTCAGCGAACATTTCGCTTCATCGATGTCCAGCGTGTTCAAAGCCCAGCTCGCTTCCAAATTGATAGTAGCGCCGTTCTCCATGATGATCATGCCGAACGCCGAATCCTCTACCGTAAACTTCTTCGGATCCCAAGGCCCCCAAGCGTTGGCCGCATTTTCGCGTTGGGACAGCTCATGATATTTGGTACCAAGCACGACCTTTGGACGGTAGTTGTTCATCATCCAAAGCGTCAAATCCAAAGCGTGTGTACCGATATCGATCAGCGGGCCTCCGCCCTGCTTCTCTTCATCGAGGAACACGCCCCAGGTTGGCACCGCTCTGCGCCGGATGGCATGCGCTCTGGCGTAATAAATATGGCCGAGCTCCCCGGCGTCGCAGGCTTTCTTCAGGTGCTGGCTGTCCGGACGGAAGCGGTTGTCGTAGCCAATGGTCAGCTTTTTGCCGGTGCTTTTCGCAGCTTCTACCATTTTCTTCGCATCTGCAGCGCTTTTGGCCATCGGTTTCTCGCACATCACGTGGTTGCCCGCCTCCAGCGCGGCAATCGAAATTTCCGCGTGGGAATCGTTAGGCGTCAGCACGTGTACGATGTCCAGTCCGCCGGCCTGCAGCAGCTCTTTATAATCCGTATAAACCTTCGCGCCTTCAGCACCGTATTTCTCGGCCGCTTGTTCGGCCCGCTCCGGAATAATGTCACAGAAAGCAACAAGCTGAATGTTGTCCATTTTCCCCAGGCTTGGCAGGTGTTTGCCGTTTGCAATGCCGCCGCAGCCGATAATGCCTACACGGTAGGTTTTACCCATCTTCGATCATCCTCGCTTCTCTTGTAAAGTTCTGCGGTAAGCCGCAGGGGTCATGCCGATTCTTTTCCGAAACACATTATGCAAATAGGTTACATGGTTAAACCCTTCCGACTGGGCGATCTGCTCCACCGTCAGTGCTCCGTCTTCAAGCTTGCGGCAGACCGCCTTGAGCCGGATATTTTCCAGCGCTTTGCTGAACGTTTTGTCCGGGCAGGCCTGGTTAAAAATCCGCTGCAGCTGACGTGAGCTGATGTTCAGCCTTTCCGCCACGTTCTCCAGCGTAATCGGTGAAGCATGGTTCGCTTCCATAAACTGAATAGCGTATTGATAGCGGTAGGTGAGCATGTCGCGTCTCGGCGCCTCCGATTCCGTCTGAATCCCTTCCGGTACATAAGCCCTGACGGTCTTGAGCAGGATGCCGATCACCAGATGTTTGATGGAGGTGTAATAGCCGGGCAGCTTGGCGTCGCATAACGCATAAGCTTCAAGGAAACAATCCATCGCTTTGTGCGTATCCAGGGTTGGCGCAAGCGGCAGGCTCCTGAGCTTCTCCACGCATTCCTGCGCTTCCGCGATTTCCCAAGGGTCCACGCCGGCGCGGCGTTTCTCCGCAATATCGACGTGCAGGCAGAATTCGTCCATCGCTTCCGCCGCGTCCGCTTCCTGGTGATGCATGACGCCGGGAGGCGTCAGGTATAGCATCTCCTCCGACAGGGCATGCTCCTGCCCATCCTCCCCGTCCCCGAAGATCACTTTGCCTTTCCCGGACGGAATGAAATGAAATTCAAATTCGGCATGATTATGGAACCCCACAACCCGGCCTGCCGGAAAAGAAGTCAGGTGGAAACGGAGCACCCGAAGTTCATAATGTCCCCACGGGACGGTGATGTCGAGCCGCTCCAGCAGTTCCCGTTTGTCAAACCAAGGTTGTAAGGTTTTAGGGTCCATGACGAAATTCCTCCTGAATGATGAAGAAAATGATTGAAGCTCTTAGTAATGGAATAAAGCCGTGGCCAAAGGAATTTCAACCGCTAATCCGCTCAAATCGATCAGCCTTCCAGCTCTTCCAGTGTGACGATCCGTTTCTCTGCCGCCGAAAGGTTGGCTGCTTCCATCAGCGAAGTCAGCTGGACGGCCGCCGCGATATTTTCCGAAGCTGCCGTGTCTTTCTGAATATGGGCCACCCACTGGTCAAAGGCGCTTTCCCGGTTAGGCTTAAGAGGCAGCTCTACCCAGCTCTCCTTCGCCTTCGGATCTACGCCTTCCACTTCCCGGCTCGTTCTGAGCAGCAGCTTCGGTTCCGGCGTTCCATACAGCAGCGTGCCTTCGGTGCCGTGAATCTCGATCGTAAACGGAGAATGGTTATTGACGAATCCCGCTTCGACGACGCCGATCGCTCCGGAAGCCGTGTAGAGGGTCGCTACTGCGTTGTCCTCTACGTCCTTGCCTGTAACATAGCCAAAATTCGCGCTGACGCCCGTAATCGGCTGCCCCAGGAACAAGTTCGTCAGATACATCGGGTGACAGCCCAAATCGATAAGCGCACCGCCTTGTGCCTGCTCCAAATTGTAAAAATGCTCAGGAAGCCATCCCGCCGTTGCCCCGTTGTGCGACAAGCGCACTCTGACGTATGTAATCTGCCCAATCGGGTTCCGGCTCAAAATATCCTGAATGGCTAATGTATAACCATCGTTCAAGCGGGGCAAGGAAACCGTAAACTTGATCTTCTGGTTTTCAACTTCCCGCAAAATTTCGTTCAATTCTTTAGTTGTAGCGGCAATGACTTTCTCCGTAAAAATATGTTTGCCCGCCTTCGCAGCGGCCACCATAACCTCGCGGTGCCGGTTGGTCGGCGTAACGACAACCACGCCGTCGATATCTTCCCGGCCCAGCAGCTCATCCAGAGAGGCGATGAAAGGAACGCCCAGCCGCCCGGCCGCCTCTTGTCCCCGCTCGGGAAGTTCATCCCATACCGCGGCAATCTCCACATCCGGATGCGACTGCGCCTGTTTCGTATAGTCCCAGGCGTGCACGTGCCAATAGCTGATGATTCCGACTCTGACGCTCATTCGCTTTACCTCCGATATATATTATTCTGACAGCCACTTTTAAAATAGCACAAAGTTAAGCGCTTTTATATTAGAAAAATGCGACAACCAACTTATAATATTGCGACATCAAAAATCAGTAAAAAATCACGCCGCTTGTCATAATATGAAACCTTTTTCGCGCTGGTTGAGGCCATTTCCACCGGGCGAACGATTCAGATGACAAACAGCCGCCCCCTTTCGGGAGCGGCTGCGCATCATTTTCCAAACAAAACCAAACAATCTGGGGAGGATGTTCCCCTAAACCAGCTTCCCGTCCTGCAAATGCAGCACCCGGTCGCAGTAATGGAGCATCCGCTCGTCATGGGTAACCATGACGGCTGCCTTGCGCTGCGCCTTCACCTCATTGGCGATCATGCGCACGACCGTATCGCCGCGTGCGGCATCCAGGCTGGCCGTCGGCTCGTCCGCCAGCAGGATCGAAGGCTGATTCATCCAGGCGCGGGCAATCGCGGCCCGCTGCTTCTCGCCGCCGGACAGCTTCTCCGGGTAAAACCCGGCGCGATGCCGAAGTCCAAGCCGCTCCAGCAGCTCATCCGCGCGGCGCCGGGCTTCACGTTTGTTCATGCCGGCCAGCCTGGCGACGAACTGCAGCTGCTCCTCCACCTTCAAATAAGGCACCAGGTTGGCGCTTTGGAACATAAACCCGATTTCCCGCAGGCGGAGATCGGACAATTCCCGTCCGTTCAAGCCTGCAAGCGTTCTTCCGTTGATCGTAACTTCGCCCGAGGTCGGGGTCAGCAGGGCCCCGGCGATGGACAGGAAGGTGCTTTTCCCCGAGCCGGAGGGCCCAAGCACCGCCACAAATTCCCCTTCTTTTACTTCAAAAGACAGTTCGTCCAAAATCGTAATCGTGGAATCGCCGTCGCCAAAGGTCCGGGTTACCCGGTTCAGCTTCAACATCGTTGTCATTAGGCAACCCTCCCGATCGCATCGAGCGCATCAATTTTGGCGACCCTGAGCGCCGACACTAAAGCTCCGGCCGCAGAGACAACAATCATAAGCAGCGCGGTTCCCGCCATCACGCCCGGTTCAAGCATAAACGGCATGCCCGAAGGCAGCGCGAGCGCCATCCCCCAGGTCAAAGCAAGGCCAACCGCCACGCTGACCACAGACAGCAGCACCATCTGCAGCAGAACGCTGCCTGCCAGATAGCCGGTTTTTACGCCGATTGCTTTCAGCACACCGAATTGACTTGTTTTCTGAAGGGTCATGACATAAGCGAATACCGTTAACACAAAAGCGGCGATCACAAACAAAAAGGCAATCATCATCGTTAAAGACGCCTGTTCAGCCGAATAACCCGGAATGGCGGAGATGGCCTCTTTTTTTGTAATCAGGTCCACGTCTTTCAGTGTCGCGGCAGCGGCATCCGCCGCTTCCCGGCTGCCCTGGATGGCAATGGCGTTATAAACCGCGGCCCCGCCGTTCAGCTTGCTCCAGTCCGTCAAGTTTATATAGACAACCGGAGCATGGCTGTAAGAGGCGTCGTCGGTGAACCCGCCCACCTTCCAGGATAAGCCGCTGCTTTGATCCTTGATCAAGCTGCCCAGCTTGACGCCAGCTTCCTTGAGCCTGCTGTCCGCCAGCACTTCTCCTTCTTCTGCTGCGCGGAGCGGCGTTCCCTCAACAGCCTCTGGCGCCAGCAGACCGTCCGGATCGATTCCGAAGATGGCAATATCCGTCTTGACGATGCCCCCGTCAACCGTGATCGTCCCCATGCGGACGCCCAGTGAAGCGGCATGCTCCTGTCCAATCGCCGCCTGGGCCTGCCGGATCGAAGACGAATCCAGCTGCGAACGGCTGAACCGGTTATCCGAATTTTGTTGAAGCAGCAAATAGCGGGCAGGCATATTTTCCACGGAAGAAGCGTTGGCGTAAGCCAGCCCCCGGGCCAAACCCGTTACAAATAAAACTAGAAAGGTGACCAGCAGCATAATAACCAGCAGCAGCACGTAACGCGCTTTAGCATGCCGGATTTCCCTGATCGCTAAAAACATATCGGTTCCACTCCCTGCCTGGCGTATCTAATTTACGAGCCCAGTATAGGGAGCCTGTATGAACGGAATATGAATTTCAGTTTACAAATGCGGGGAGCGATACCGTAAAGGTGCTGCCTTCCCCAACGGTGCTCTCCACTTCGATCGTGCCTTTATGAAGGGTGATGATTTTACGGACGATGGAAAGCCCCAAACCAGTTCCGCTTGACGTACGTTCTCTTGATTTATCCGTTTTATAAAACCGGTCGAACACCAGCGGCAGCTCCTCGGCTGCGATGCCTTCCCCGGAATCCGTTACCGCAACCTTGCACCATTCGCCTTCTTTCCAGGCCCGGACTTTGATCGTTCCGCCGCTCGGCGTAAACTTCACCGCATTCGCCAGCAGGTTCATCCAGACCTGGTACAGCAGTCCGCCGTTGCCGGCAGCCGTCAGCTCCGGCATGTTAAGCAGCAGCGCAATCTCCTTCTCGGCCAGCGGATATTCCAGCACCTGGGCAGCCTGTCTCAGCTGCTCCCGCAAAAGGACTGGTTCCGCCGCAAAACCTTCCGCCTGTTTGTCATCCAGCATGGACAAGGTCAGCAGCTGTTTGCTCAGGGAGGCTAAACGCCGGGTTTCCTGCTCGATGATGCTTAAATAATGCTCCTGTTCCTCCGGCGAGGACCCCTGCTTCCTTAGGGCTGCCGCAAATCCCTGAATGGAAGCCAGCGGAGACTGGATTTCATGCGAAACATTGGACACAAATTCTTTGCGCGACTGGTCGGAGCGCTGAATCTCCCGGCTCATTCTTTCAAAATGGGTGGCGAGCTGCCCGATTTCATCGCGGCGTCTGGTGTGCAGCTTGATGTCGTATCTTCCGCTCGCGATCGCTTTGGTTGCCTCCGTCAGCCGGGTGACTGGACGAACGACATGTCCCGTCGCGATCAGAAACAGCAGGATGCTGAACAGGACCGTAAACAGGAGAATCATCGCAAAAAAGCTCCGCAGCTCGCCGAACTGGGCTTTTGTATCAGGCCGCATAAACAGCGCGTAATTCTGGCCGCCGATCATAACCTTGGCGCCTACCGTGTTGGTGAGCCTGTTCTCGAAGAACCCGGTAATCAGCGGTCCGCCGGGGAAGTTGGCCACCCCGTGATAGGCTTGTCCGGCCAAAACCGACTTCACCTGCTGCTCTTTGAGATCGGTGACCCGGAATTTCCCTCCGTAGTAACGGTCCTTTCCGGTACCGTTCGTCAAATACAGCTCGTAACCCAGCGCTCCCACGCTCTGCAGGTATTTGTCCGCGTCAGACGTTATGCCCGGCCCAGGCGAACCCGCCGTGTCCGCAGCCTCCTGCTCCAGAAACAAGCGGACCTGATCCAGCATGCGGGAAAGCTTGGCGTCGTTGAAAGGCTTCAATTTGGCATGATAATAAATGTTGGATACCAAAAAACCGCACAGGCTGCTGACGATAATGGTAGACAGCGTGACCATACAGATGCGTAGGTATAAAGATTTCATTGGCCTCCAGCTCCAATCTTTAGATCTGCGGGGCAGTTTTGCCCCAATAACATAAGCAGGGCATTCCGCCCTGTTCGTTCAGCCATTTACCCGGGAGCATTCTGAAGGAGAAATTCGGACAATCAATCCGGATTTCTGTTCCCTTCGGAAACCTCCAGCTTGTAACCAAGCCCTCGGACCGTCTGAATGTGAAAGATAGACTCATAATCCGCAAAACGCTGGCGCAGCCGTTTCACATGAACGTCCACCGTCCGCTCATCGCCTGCGTAATCGCCGCCCCAAACCAAGCGGATCAGCTCATCCCTTCCAAATAACCGTCCGACAAATTGGGCCAGCTGGGCAAGCAGTTCGAATTCCTTGCGCGGCAGCAGCATAACCGCGTCCCCGTCCCGGATTTCGTAGTTTCTCCGGTCGATCATCAGCGGCCCCAGCCTGATGCGTTCTTTCGACGCAAGCGAATAACGCCGGAACAACGCCTGGATGCGGAACAGCAGCTCCTCCGGCTCAAAAGGCTTGGTTACATAATCATCCGTACCCTGACGGTAGCCTTGCTCTTTGTCCGCCAGCTGCTCCCGAGCCGTCAGCAGAATGACCGGAATATCGTAGTGCTCCCGGATATGGCCGCACAATTCAAGTCCATCCACTTTGGGCATCATGACGTCAACAACGGCCAGATCGAGGCCCTCGGCCGCCAGCTTGTCCATAGCCTCCTGTCCGTCTTTGGCTTCAACCACGCTGTAGCCTTCCGCGGTCAGAAAATGCCTCAGCAGGGTACGAATGTGCGCATCGTCGTCCGCGATCAGAAGTTTTTTCATCACAGGTTCTCCCTTTCCTTCACCGCTTGTCGTTCCTTGTTAAAATTCAGTTTGAGTATAACACATGGCCAAAAAAAGCACCTGCTCAGGCCGAAACCTGAACAGGCGCTTCTTCCGAAAAACATCACGGAAACGCAATCCGTGTTATCGAATCACAATCACATGCTCCGCTGTCGCTTTCGCCCCTTTGTCGTCCGTAACGGTAAGTTTTACCGTGTAAGAGGCAGGATGGCTGAATTTATGGGAGGCGAACTGCTTGGTCGCGGTATTGCCATCGCCGAAGTCCCATTCGTATTTGACGATCCTGCCGTCCGGATCGGTGGAGCCTGCGGCGCTAAACGTGATTTTTTCTTTCTTTGCGCCATGATCCGGCGCATCAATTACCGCAACCGGCGGTTGGTTGGCTGGAGGAGTCGGATCTCCGGGATTGTCAGGATTTCCGGGAGTTCCTGGGTCATCTGGATTTTCGGGATCCCCCGGTTCACCGGGATTCCCGCCGCCATTATCGCCCCCATTCCCATCTCCGCCTTCCGGCTGGCCTACATAAAGTTTGCCAGGAGCTTCGGCTTCGACTTCATTGCCTGCGGCATCAGCCGCCGTGATGACGATTACGCCGCCGTCCAGCTTCAGGGAAGCAGGCGTTGAATAAGTGCCTACATAATGCCCCGGTTCGGTTTCCGTCATGGCCACGCCGCTGCGGGCAAAGGTGCTCATAGGCAGCGGAAGCTCGATCCGGAAGGAAGCCGTCAAGCCAGGCGCGCTGTCAAACGAGACGGTCACCGGCTCGCCGGAAGCGATGTGCACGTCTTGCGAAGGCTCAAGGTTGGTCAGCTCCGGCAGAGCTGTGCTGACATGAACGGTGCGTACCTCCGTCGTTTCGTTGCCGGCCAAATCCCGGGCCGTAACGGTAATCGTATTATCTCCTTCTTCCACGATAAGTTTAGAGGTAAAGCTGCCGTCGCTGTTCGGCTCTACCGGCTGTCCGTTCACGAGCAAAACGTCAAAGTTCTCATCGGACGTCGTGCCGGTAACCGTCACGACCTCGCCGTTCATCACCGTGCCTTCTGCTGGCGTGGTGACGACCAGCTCAGGCGCTGTCTGATCCAGCGTGATCACGACCGGTTCCGAACGGTCGGTTGCTTTCCCGTTCACCTCGGCTTCTGCGGTTAAGGTGTTGCTGCCAGGATGCAGCGTAACGGGAACACTGAAGGTTTTGTTTTCAATAACACCGGTTCCTGCCGCCGTATCGTCATTGTAGATCGTAATCTCGGAGCCTTCTGCAGTAGAAGTCCCGGTAACGGTCAAATCGGACACGTTGGTGTAAGAAGCGGGCGCCGGCGTCAAAATAACAGGCGCATTAACCGCGTATTTAACTTCGGCCCGGACCATAAAGTTGCCTTCTACGGCGGATGGAGCCCAAACACCGCTCACCTGTTCCCAGGCGCGACCGGTCGCTTCCGTATCTTCATCCGTAGCAAGTGCCGGTGAAGCCGTGCCGGCATTAGGCTGAATATACACGATGTAGAAGCCGCCTTGAACCGTAACCGGCTGCGGCAGCTCTACCTCCGTCCACTGCGTTTCGTCCCGCAGGGCCGTCGCATCGAATGGGCCGGCTACCAGATTGCCGGGGGCACCGTCAGCACCGGTTGCATCATACACGGCATATTGGAAAGCCGTGCCGCCCGGAGACGGGAACTCCGAACCCCAGAAGGTGAGCCGTGCGCCGGTTATCATTGCCGCTTCGGAATCCGGTGTAAAGCGGATGCCCCAAGCATTGCCGCCGGCGTTAAACGCCCAGGCGTTCTCCGCAGTTCCGTCGTCATAGGCCAGCTCGCCTTCAATGCCGACAAACGGCTTCAGGCTTACCGCAACCTGGGTGCTGTCATTCCCGGCGACGGTGACCGTTTCGGTTGCGGAGTAATAATCGCCCGCTTGTACCAGCAGGCTGTAGGTTCCTTCAAGCAATGTCAAAGTAAAGCTGCCGTCTTCGGCGGTTTGCGCCGGGGCTACTTTTGTATCCTCCACGGCCAGCACCCGGGCATTTGCAATCGGCTCGCCCGTGCGTTCATCCGTGACCACGCCATGCACCACTCCTCTAGGGATCGGCTCCAGGCTGAAATTGACTTTGGCGGTTTCGCCGTCCGCAATGGTCACCGGTTTGGTTTGCGGGAAATAACCGTAGGCTTCCGCCTTCAGGTTATAATCGCCCGCTATATGCGTCAGGCTGTATTTGCCTGAGGCCGGATCCGTATTTACCGATCGGCTGGTTTCAAGAACCGTAACGGTTGCGCTGGTCGGCAGGCTTTGAATGCCGATATCCGCGGCTCCGCCTTCAGGCCGGGCCGAAACACCTGATGAAACCGCAGGTTCAGCATGGGCAGCGGATTTTGCCTGCTGCTCAAAGGTTTTCTGATCCGTTACCGTCCGCTTGAACAACGGTTCTACGGAAGGATTTTTAGCCGATTCCGGTTTCGCTTCGACCGTCCGGTTCCGGGAAGCAGCCCCTTCAGGCGGGGACACCGCCAGAATGCGGAGATCGTCCACATACCAGCCCGGGAAAGTCACGCTGCCATCCGAAGTAAGCCGGAAGCGGATCTGAATGCTGGAACCGGCGTATTCCGTCAAATCGGAGATCACAGGTGTCCAATGCGTGCCGTCGTTCGCTCCGGTGAAGCTGGTCAGCTCGTTCCAGGTGGCTCCGCCGTCGCGGGTAATTTCCACGCTGGCATTATCGTAACCGGCCTCTACCGCATACCAGTTGTTAAACAGCAGAACAGCTTCAGGAACGTTGGTCAAATCAATAACCGGCGAATAAAGAGAAGCGTCTGCGCCGTTTTCATAACTCCCGTCGAGGTCCGTTCCCCATACATTCGGCGGAGAAGCGGCTGCCTGCAGTTGAGGAACGTTTGGCGTTCCCCGCTCCCACTCATCCTGCGTTCCGGAATGCGTCCAGCCGTTATCGCTGTCCGAATCGAAGGAATCGCTATAGACGACCTCAGGGGCATGAATGTCCAAGGAAACTTCATTTGAGTCCGGTCCCGTATTGCCGCTGTAATCAACGGCTGCCACTTTGTAATAATAGGTGGCGTCCGTCGCCGATAAAGTATCCATATAACCCGGCTCCTGCGAGGTGCCGATCTCTTCATAACTTGCGTTATCGTTCTCGGAACGATAAATCTTGAACTGTTTAAGGTCCTCATCCTGCGGAGCGGTCCAGGTCAAGCTTACATTCCCCAGAATGTCCGCCGATGCGGTCAAAGCGGTTGGCGCCGAAGGAGGCGTTTGATCGAGATCCTCCACTTTAAAATCATCGATATACCAGCCGGCCGCCTGGCCGCCGCCATCGCTAACAAGGTCAAACAAAACCGAAACGGTTTCGCCCTTGTACGGCGTAAGGTCCAGGTACTGCGTTTTCCAGCCGCCGCTTTGGCCGTCGAACCGGTTCACCGGCACGAATTCATTCCCGGTGCTTTCGGAGGCCAAATACACGGTGCCGGAATCGAAATTATCCTCGATGTCATACCATTGCTTGAACGAGACAAGCGCTCCGCTCTCGCTGTCGGTAAGATCAATTGGAGGAGCGAGCAGATACGAATTGGAGCCCGCCGCATAGGTGCCTGTCAGGTTGGTAGCAAACACCTTGTCTCCGGAAGCCGCCGATCCGGGACCGCTGACCGGTGTTCCCCACTCCCAAGGTTTCCCTGCACCGCCTGTCGAGAAGCCGACAAAGCCGTTTTCAAAATCCTCCACATAACCCGCTTTGACGCCGCTGCTGACTTCCACCGGATAAACCTCCGAATCATATCCGTTGTTGCCGTAATCATTGACGCGGATATAATATTCAAGTCCTGCAGGCTGCACGAGGAAAGAAGGAATGGACGCGGCGTAAACGCCGTCTTTGTAGTCTCCGGAAACCAGTTCTGCCGGGATATACACATAATTAGACATTCCTTTGGTTTTGGCGTAAACATCCACGTTCAGGATGCTGACGTCATCCGTCGCATGAATCGTGACCGGAAGATCGGAACCGACAAACGCAGCCGTTACAGGCGTATGTTCGATCACAGGCTCTTCCGTATCGTCCCCGCCCGTGCTCACTTTCCCGGAAACGGAGCCTATGCCCTCCAGGACGGAGCCGACGGCGTCAAGCGCATTTACAATGCCGTGTCCGTACCCGTTATTCGGAGAAGTCGGGAATTGGCCGTCGGTTCTTGGCACCGCCGTATCCATCAGAATGTTCTCCAGGTCATCCACCGTTAAAGAATGGTTGGCCTGCAGCAGCAAGGCCGCAATGGCCGTCGTGTGAGGACCTGCCATGGAGGTCCCGTTCCAGCCCCCTTCATATCCGCCAGGGACGGAAGAACGGATGTTGACGCCAGGCGCGGAAACCTCCGGTTTGACTTCGCCGTATGGCGAAGGCCCCTGCAGCGAGAAATCCGCAAGCTGGTCATTGATATCCGTTGCTCCGGTAGCGAAAGCTTCCGGATAGTTGGCCGGATTCGCTACGGAGCCCGGACCGCCGGGATTGGTTAAGGTCGTGTTGCCGGCAGAGAACTCCGGAAAAATCTGGGCGTCCCGCCAAGCCTGAACCGTCGGCCGGAACCATTCATCCAGCCCGGGGCCGCCTCCCCAAGAGTTGTTCACCACGTCCGGAGCCAGCTCCGGATGCAGGTTGCCTTCATCGTCCACCGGAGCCATCAGCCACTGGGCTCCGTCCAAAATGATGCTGTCCGTCGTATCCGGATTAAAAATCCGCACAGCGATCCACTTGGCTCCCGGCGCTACGCCGATTTTGTTGGTGCCGTTTTCCTCGGAGCCCACCATAGTTCCCATCGTATGAGTGCCGTGTCCTTCGTTGTCATTCGGCAGCGGATCCCCGCTGAAGGCGTCATACCAGCTCAGCTCAGGGTGAACAATATTGCCGTTCGCGTCCAGGCCGCGCCACTTTCGTTCCAGCGCCGGGTGCGTATAGTCGACTCCCGTATCGAGACTCGCCACCACGATGCCGGTGCCATCGATGCCTTTGGCCCATACCTCCGGAGCGTTCACGCGCTCAATGTTCCATTCTACGTTAGGGTCATCCGCGGTCGGCGATTTGCCGCCGCCGCTTTGTGAAGTTTTGGTATCTTGTCCTGTTTGAACGCCAAGCGAAATTCCGCTGGACGATCCAGGTTTCGAGGTGCCCGGAGCAGGAGCGGCCGGGGCTGAGGGAGCCGCAGGCGCTGCGCCGTTTTTCCCGCCTGCGCTCCCTTTATCCTTGTCCGCCGCTGCGCCTGATTGGAGAGCGCTGCCGCTTGGCGTCTGCACGGTGGCCGCCGGTTTTTCAAGGGTTGGCGTCACCGTCGTATCCTGCAAATACCGGGTTTCATCCGGCAGGATTTTGTCTACTTCGCCCCGTTTGGCGATGGCCTCCATCACTTCCTTGGTGCTGGTGACGGCAAGCGCGTTCACAATAAAGTAGCTTTTATAAGTTTTGACCTTTCCTGCTTCCTTGGCATCATCTAAATATTGTTCAAGGGAAAATTGCGTTTGCGAAGCGGTTGCGCGGAGGGAGCTGACGACGGCCGAACGGGCCGACAGCTTGGCTGCGGATGGGGTCGCCTTCTGCAAGGAAGCTTTCTGCAGCGCCTGGCGGGATACCGAGGTCGTGTCCGTCTGCTCCTTCATTTTCACCAGATAGGTGACATATTCCGATTGATCAAATTGTTTGTTGAGTTTGGGGTCCACTTTCACGGCCAACGTTTCTACATGGGTGTTTCTCAAGCTGAAATAGTCAGCAGATTTTGCGCTTGCCGGATTAAAGGGCGTGATAAGCGAAAATGTTAGCAGCATCGTCATTCCGATCGAAAAATGCTTGTTCAACCTGTTTCGATTAACCAAACTTCACCGCTCCTTTTACTTGGAATTAAGATTGTACCCTGAACCTTTGCCAAAGTGCCTTTAAGAAGCATCACCTCCTTTCAGAGAAACTTCGTACTTACCGGTCATAGAGCTTATCCAGCAAAAATATGGAGTTAGTCATGAAGGAAAAAGTTAAAACTAAGGTTAGGAGCCGAATCCGAAAAATCCGTTATTTCTTTGATCAGGAGAAGTCTCGACAGGAGCAAATCGTAGGAGTGAGGTCAAGAGGTACATATCCCCTTGCAGACTGGTTCATCTGTCGGGTTATGTAGGGAAAAGACGATTATGGATTTCGATTAAGGACAGTATAATTACATAAAAATGGAAGTACAAGCCTCTACTTTGGTAAATATCTGTATTTTTTACATTTTGATTCATTAGTCCCGGTTCGGAATATGACTGAAGTTGCTAGTGAATTGACCAACGGTAAGACCATTTCCCCGGGCTGATTCTTTGTTCCCATGACAACATGTGTCAGAAAAAGAAAAAGAGCCGCACTTCTTTTGACAAATTGGCTGTTTTTAACATACAATGTATATGAGCATATGTTCATATATGATATGGAAGCGGTGAGAACATGAAACAGCAGGACCATGCTTTTTTAATGGAAGATACGGTCGACCGGGCTTCAAGGATTTTCAAAGCGCTTGGCGATCCGACTCGGATTAAAATTCTATATTTGCTCTCCCAGGAAGAATGTTCGGTCAATCATATCACGGAAGTGCTGAATCTGACCCAATCTGCGGTTTCCCACCACCTCAGCCTTTTGCGCAATCTTCGGCTGGTCAAGTACCGGCGGGATGGCAACACCTTATATTACACTTACGAAGACGAACACGTCATTACGACTCTGAACCAGGTCTTAACCCATATCAAATGCGGTCTGGAGGTTGTTTAGCATGGATCAACAAAGCCAACAAAGCCAACAAGGCCATAATCACAATCATAGTCATAGTCACCAGCATGGTCATGGTCATTCCCATAGCCACTCCCACCAGCATTTCGAAGAGCTCAGGAATGGAAATTCCAAAGGGCTGACAATCGCTTTAATCACGACCTCGGTGATCCTGCTGCTGGAGTTCTTCGGCGGTTTGTTCACCAACAGCCTGGCGCTGCTGTCCGATTCGGGCCATATGCTGAGCGATGCGGCGGCTCTGCTGCTCAGCCTGATCGCCTTCAAATTCTCTTCCAGACCGGCAACACCTAATAAAACATTTGGTTTCTACCGGTTTGAAATTTTGGCAGCCCTGCTGAACGGCATCGCCTTGTTCGTTATTGCCGGACTGATCGTATGGGAAGCGATCGGCCGTTTGGCTCACCCGCCTGAAGTAGGGAGCGGACCCATGATGCTGATCGCTATCGTCGGCCTGATTGCCAATCTGATCAGCGCCGTTTCCCTGATGACCAAAGGCGATGTGAAAAACAACGTGAACATGCGCGGAGCCTATCTCCATGTGCTCGGAGACGCACTCGGCTCCGTCGGCGCCATTGTGGCCGGTATTCTGATGTATGCCTTCGGCTGGTATATCGCCGACCCGATCATTTCGGTCGTCGTGGCCCTGCTCATCCTTAAGAGCGGCTGGGGTGTCATTCAGAATTCCGTGCATATCCTGATGGAAGGTACTCCGAATACCGTCAACCAGGAAGAGGTAAAAGCCGAACTGGAGAGCATCGACGGCGTTGTTAACGTCCATGACCTGCATATTTGGTGCATCACCTCCGGGCTGGATGCGCTTAGCTGCCACCTGCTGATCGGCGAGGAGCAGAAATATCAGGATGTCCTGCAGCAGGCCATCAACCGGCTGAAAGACAAATTCGGCATCGAACACACGACCATTCAGGTCGAATGTGCAAAGATTAAACATCAGGAATTGAAGATCTAAGGACGAACCTGATAGAGCATTGAAATGACAAATAACGAACAGGTTTAAATGCCAAACAAATGGCAAACAGCCCACCTTACGGGAAGCTTCAGGCTTCCCGTAAGGTGGGCTGTTCCTTTGAGCCCTTTCTTGACTCCAACGTCCAAACGTCAACCCAAACCCTGCCGAAGGCCTTGTGGCCTTCCGATTTGCAGCTTACATTTGAATTTCTATCACCGTACGGCCGCCGCCGGAAGGAATCCGGCAGCGTTCAAATTCCTCCGCTTTCACCCGCAAACCTCCGGTCCGGTATGGGTTCGAAATCCGCTCGCCGGCAATCTCCTGGCCATTGACCGTCACGCGGCTGACTGCGCCTTCCCGAATCCGGTAAACGAAGGTCACCGGCGTGCCCCCGTATTCGAAGTCGAACGAAACGCCGTCCAGCTCGGCAGGCAGTACCGGATCGACGATCAGATCCCCGCTTTCCTCACGGATGCCCAGGACTCTGGAGATCAGCTGGTTCATGTAGATTCCAGGTCCGCTGGAGTAAATGCGCCAGCCTCCCTTGACCTGCACTTTGCCTTCCCGCAGCTCGCCAAAGCGCTCCTGAGCCTCGTAGCGGGTTTTGAAATCCCCGTCGGAGCTGCTGAAATAAGCGTTGCTTTGGCGAAGCGCCGCGTTCGGTACCACTTCCCGGATGCCGATCGGGTTGATGGCGGCAAGGCCGTTCCAGGCCTGCTCCGGCTGGCCGATCTTCGCCATCGCTTCCACGTAGCGGATGTGCGCATGTACGTACTGCAGGCCGATTTCCCGGCCAAAGTTGGCCGCCTGCTCGGCGCGTTTAAAGTGCACGCTGACCCCTCCGACATATTGGGCCGGCCGGTTCATCAGCCGCACGCCGTCCGGGCACAGCAGCTTCTCCTGAATGAGTTCGTAATGAGCTTTCATCTGCTCCGGCGTCAGCAGCTCGCTGATCATGCTCCGGGTCATCGGAAGCAGCCGGTATTGGATGCCGGTCTCCTCATCCGCTGGATGAAGCATCAGCTTGGCTTCTTCCGGGTTCTCGAAATACAGGAATCCCGGGATGACCTCGGTGCCCAGCATATATTGGTTGAAATCGCGCCGGATTCCCTCCGCCAGCTCCTTCAGCTCGGCGGACCACTGCGGATCCGTCTCCTCCAGCACCTTGGACAGCTGGGTTACGGCCTGATAAGTAAGCGCAACCGTCCAGCTGCTGACCATAAACTGCTTGAGCTGTGCATTAGCCGGCTGCAGCGTATCGTCCCAGTCGCCGTCACCGTAGGAAGAGAGGTAGGTATCATGGAGGAAATGCTCCCGGATATACCCGATCTCCTTCTTCACATGTTCGCGCACCGGAACGGCCGTTTCCGTAAAATCAAAGCTGTGCTTGCGAGTATAAGGAACCCGTTCGTCCAGCAGCGCGAAATCGCCGGTGGCTGTCAAATAATCGCTGATGACCTTCAGCGGCCAAACGATGATATCGCCATGGCTTTCTTCCTGCTGAATTTTGGCGTACCCGTCAAACATGAACCACTGCGGCCAGTTGCCGTCGTCTTCATATTGATGGGAGAATACAGTGGTCAAAATATCGCGGACCTGCCCGTAATGATGGGTAGCCATAAAATATTCCACCGGTCCCTGGCAGACGTCGCGTGTTCCCCAGGCCGCACCGCCATACTGCTCCAGCCCGTGCGGAACAGAATAATGCACCAGCATATTATGCGTATACCACCACGCAAGCGCGTTAACTTTAAACAATCCTTCTTCCTGTCCGGAAGCGCCCTTCAGACGGAACCCGTTCATAACCTTGGCGAAGAACTCGCGGTATTTACGGATTTCCTCTTCAACTGGACGATCCGTCACCGGCAAATCACCGCCGTTCAGCAGCCCCTGCAGGGTAAGCGTCCATTCCGCGGACGGTTCCAGCACCTGCACAACCAGTGATGCGCTGCCTGCCTCCGCGCCTTCGGCCAACATCCGCTCATCGCCCAGACGGTATTGGGCTCCGGCCAGGCTCATCCGGTACTGCAGCTGCGGATAAACGCCTGCGCTTAGGGAACCGGCGTCTGCACGGAAGATCAGCATGCCGGAATCGCCGGCCTGCTCCATTACAAACGGAACTTCATATTCATTGACGTTCATCGTAATTTGACTGCTGATCAGGAACCGGTACGCTGCGCCGCTTGCGGAGCGAACGTGCAGGCGGACCTCCGGCGAGTCCACGGTCGTGTAGTTCGTGACGATCAGCGTCTCGGAAGCCGTTTTATAGTACCAGCGTGTATAATTGAAGCCCATTTCAAACAGGGAAGGCATGGCGAGCAGACGGTATTCCCCGTCCAATTCGACGTACAGCCGCTGGCCGGACGTTTTCTGCACATTTAAGGCATTC
The DNA here is from genome assembly GCF_001685395.1 of Paenibacillus yonginensis. Classification (NCBI taxonomy): domain Bacteria; kingdom Bacillati; phylum Bacillota; class Bacilli; order Caryophanales; family Paenibacillaceae; genus Paenibacillus; species Paenibacillus yonginensis. The sequence goes on from NZ_CP014167.1 coordinate 2,825,818, forward strand.
CGCGCGTTGCTCATCATTTTGTTGAAATTCGTATTCCCCACAACGACCTGGGAGTTAAAAATGCCATACATATATGAAGTTGTAGTCATGACCTCCGGATTCATCCGAGCGTTGTCCCCGCTCATCAGAATATGCCCGTGCGGCCGTTCTACGCGAAGCTCCTTCTCCTTCAGGACCACATGCTCATAAGTGTCCGTGAAAAAAGATAGCAGCTGCCCGTCTTCAAGCTCCTCCTGCTTCCGGACCGGGAACAGCAGGTCCAGCTCCTCCGGCAGCATGGAGAAGGTTTGGAGCGGTACTCCGATAGCCGTCATCATTCCCGGCGGATTTGAAGACAAATCCTGCGGCGACTGTTCGCCCCCGAAAGGAGCCGGCGCATCTTGTTCCGCTTCTCTCCAGGCTTGCCGGATGATATCCGTGAATTCAAGACCGGCAATCGCAGCGGGATGGTCATCCTTAAACAATCCGTAGAACACGTAACGGGCTTGGCCATCCAATACGCTGCGGGCGGACTGCAGAGCCGTATAAGCAAATTCATACTGGTAAATTTCATTGGCCAGGCTGGTTTGGTACAGGCTCTCCGGACGGCCCGTTTCCTTATAGGACAAACCAAAGAACTGGAAGCCGTCCGTGGAGAACCCGGCCGCTCCCGTCAGCGATCCCTGCTGCAGGTAAGGGAATAAACCGCCCTGCGGCTGGTTCTGGCGGGAACAAACGGCATAACTGCCCGTTTCGTCCTTAAATACGGCGTGGTCGATGTATTGAGACATATACGCTTCATTGCTGCGCACCGCACCCGGATGGGCCAGGCCGACGTCTTGGCCGTACACGACGTCCACCTCGGCGCCGCTGCCTTGAAGCCGGACATCCCAGAACCAGACCCCACAATCAGTCAGCGTAAAAACAACCTCATACCCCACCCCTGCGGCCCCCGCCGCAGGGTGCTGAATCCGGCCCGACCAGACCAGCCGGTCGCCAAGACGGCCGAAACGGCTGGCCGACCGGCTGCCAAGCAGCGGGTAAGCTTCGATGCCGTCCCGGGAGTGAATTCTAAGGAACAGATTGCCGGCCGCCCCATCCACCGGGTTGCCCGCCAGCTGGTTGATCAGGAAGTCTCCGCCGGCCGCCTGGCGGAGGTCTCCGCTGGCCAGGAAATCAAATTGAAGTCCGCCCTTGCGGAGAGACAGCTTGGATTCCGTTACAGTTGTCATTTTTCTCACGTCCTTTTCTCTCTCTTTCGGCCTCAAGCCGTTTGTTTAAAGGTCCATCTATCGTTAAACGAGCCGGAAATCGGCCTCCTGCACATCCCGGCTGCTGCCGCCGATCATCAGCTTGAAAGCCCCCGGATCGCTGCCGAAGGACAAGTCGCTGTGGTAATAGCGGAGCATGGCTTCGTTAATTTCAAAGCTTATAGTCCGGCTTTCGCCCGGAGCGAGCTCGACCCGGCTGAAAGCTTTCAGCTCCTTCAGCGGACGGACAACTTCACCTGCCATATCGCGGATATAGAGCTGGACGATTTCCGTACCGGCTGTGCTGCCCGTGTTGGTGACCGCTACGGACACCTGCAGCGGCTGCTCGGCCGTTAACGTTGCCGAAGACAGCTTCGGCTGTCCGTAGGCAAAAGTCGTGTAGCTCAGCCCATAGCCGAACGGCAGCAAAGGTTCATTCGGAACGTCCAGATACTGCGAGACGTAGCGGACCTGCGCATCCGGCGCGCCCTGCGGGCGGCCGGTATTAAAAGAGTTATAATAGACCGGAATCTGCCCGGTCGAATAAGGGAAAGACATCGTCAGCTTGCCGGACGGGTTCACGTTGCCGTAAAGCAGGTCCGCAATCGCCAGACCGCCTTCGCTGCCCGGGAACCAGGCCTCCAGCACGGCGTCCGCTTCATCCAGGACGCCGCTCAAATCCAGCGGGCGGCCGTTAAACAGCACGACCGCCAGCGGTTTGCCGAGCTGCTTCATGCGCCGCAGCAGCTCCAGCTGCGCCTGCGGCAGCCGGATATCGGACCGGCTGCCGGCCTCGCCGCTCATCTCGGACGCCTCGCCGAGCGCGAGCACGAGCACGTCCGCTGCCTCCGCAGCGGCGGCGGCCTCCTGCGCCAGCGCTTTCTCAAACGTGTCGATGCCGCAGCCTGCGGCAAGCGTCACGTTCGAAGCTTCAGCGCTGGCTGCCTGCATGGCGGCGCCGAGCCGCGCCGCCGTCTCCTGCGATCCGGTCCAGGACCACGGACCGAGAATGTCGCCGCTGTCGGCAAACGGCCCGATCAGCGCCACACGCTGCTGCCGGCCCAGCGGCAGCAGGCCGTCGTTCTTCAGCAGCACGCACGATTTCGCCGCCAGCTCGCGGGAGACGGCGCGGTGCTCGCTGCTGTACACGACGGTCCGCTCCAGCTCCGGATCCGCCCCGCGCAGCGGCTGTTCAAACAAACCCATCTTCTCTTTCAGCTCCAGGATCCGCAGCACCGCTTCATCGACCAGCTTCTCTTCGATGACTCCTTCTGCAACCAGCTCCGGGAGATAGTGCACATAACAAGAGGTCATCATTTCGATGTCAACTCCGGCCTGCAGCGCCTTCAGCGCCGCTTCTCGTTCGTCTTCCGCCACACCATGCGGAATCAGTTCTTTGACCGCTCCCCAATCGGAGATAAGTACGCCGTCAAAGCCCCATTCCTCGCGGAGCAGCTTGCGCATCAGCTTGCGGTTGCCGGTGGCGGGAATGCCGTCCAGCGTGTTGAAGGAAGTCATCACCATTTCCGCACCCGCATCCAGCGCTGCCTTATAGCCGGGCAAATAGGATTCGCGCAGCTTCAGCTCGGACAAATCGACCGTGTTGTAATCCCGGCCGCCTTCAGCCAGGCCGTATGCGGCAAAATGCTTCACGCAAGCTGCCACGCGGTCCCGTTCGTTCCGCAAATCGTCGCCTTGAAAGCCGCGGACAAAAGCTTGGGCGAACAGCGAGTTCAGGTACGGATCTTCCCCCGTCGACTCCATCACGCGTCCCCATCTCGGATCACGGACCAAGTCAACCATTGGGGCAAACGTCACGTGAATGCCTGACACGGCCGCTTCTCTAGCCGCGATTTCCGCGCTTTTCTCCGCAAGCTCCAGGTCCCAGGAGCAGCCGATGGCAAGCGGCACGGGGAAAATCGTCTTGAACCCGTGCACGATATCCGCCATGATCAGCAGCGGAATGCCAAGCCGGTTGTTCGCCAGATGCGCCTTCTGCACCGCCAGAACCTCTTCGGCTCCAGCCAGGCCAAGCACGGATCCAGCGTTGTCGATCTGCTCCTCCGTAATGCCAAGGCTTTTCATCGGTCCGGTGATCTGGCCGCTGTCTTTGGCTCCCTTGAAGAAAGGAACCGCCAGCTGCAGCAGCTGGGCGACTTTCTCTTCCAGCGTCATCTTGTTCAAATACTCCGTAACGAGCCAGTTGGTCATCTGTGCCTCTCCTCCTATTTCGAATCGTTTTTATCTAAATAAACCAAGTAAAATACTACATATTACATGAATATAAATGTCCTTAAATCGAAACGTTTCAAATGACTGGCAAAAAAATTTTCTGAAAGCGAAAACTCCACTTGCCAGGTTATGGCCTGAAGACGGGCCCCTTCTGAGGCTGCAAGCCAAAAACCGTCAGCACACAGCGCAGTTAACTGAATATAAGCTGTCTGAATAGGGTTCCCTGAGAACAAATCTCCCAAACGGACGGCCTATGTTACGGCAAACCTGCCCTTGTAGAACAGCCTGACTGACTGCCTGTTTTATTGCCTGCTTGCGTTCAGGTTACAGGCAGCCACTCCATCATCCGGCGGGCCTGACGATCCCAATAGCCCCATTCATGTTCGCCCGGGCCCTCCTCGTAAGTCACCTTCAGGCCGGCCTGCTCAGCATGACGGAGGAAGATTCGGTTGCCTTCGTACAGGAAATCCTCTGTCCCGCAGCATTGATAGAGCCTGGGCACGAACCCGGTTTTCGCTGCCTTTGGAAGAAGGGCCAGCAGATCGTCGCCGCTGCCTTGCAGCCGGCCCGGATCGCCGAAGATCCGCTCCGCCTCACCGGGCTGGAACCCGTTTGGCCCGTTGACCCGGCCGACGATATCCAAGGCGCCCGACAGGCTGGCCGCCGCGGCATACCGCTCCGGACAGCGCAGCGCCAGCTTGAAAGCGCCGTAGCCGCCCATCGAAATGCCGGCGATAAACGTATCCTCGCGCCGCTGCGACAGCGGAAACAAATACGATACCAGCTTGGGGAGTTCATCGCTCAAATAAGTAAAATAAGCGCCTCCCTGCTTCATATCCGTATAATAACTCCGGTCCGCACGCGGCATAACCAGAGCCACCCCTTTGCTCTCCGCATAACGCTCAATCGAAGATTGCCGGGTCCACTCCTGGTGATCGCCTCCCAAGCCATGCAGCAAATAAAGCACAGGCAGCTTGGTTTTGTTCCGGAGGTCCCCATCCGGCAGATGCGGAATCACCACATTCATTTCGGTCGGCATGCCAAGCGTTTCCGAGAACAGCGTGGTTTGAATAAACGGCATAACAGCGTCCTCCTTGGCCTCTCATTCTTACTTATTTTCCGCGCGGATACGCGTGTTTGTATTTATATCTGCTTCACCGAGTTCCGCCGGATCAGCTCTACTTTCAGCTTGTAGGCCTCGTTGACTTCTTCGCCGTTCAACATTTGAAACAGCAGATGGCCAGCCAGCGAACCCGATTCATGCATCGGCTGGTGAATCGTCGTCAAGGCAGGATGGACATATTCAGCAAGCTGAATATCGTCAAAGCCGATCACGGAGATTTCATCCGGAATCGAAACACCGCCTTCCTCCAGCGCTTTGATGCCGCCGACGGCCATTTCGTCATTCGCGTAAAATACCGCGGTCGGCAGCTCGCCCTGCATCATCATCATTTTGGTCGCCTTGTAGCCGCCTTCGCGGATAAAGCTGCCGCCCAGCCGCCACTTGGCTTTCTCCTCAAGCCCGGCTTCGCGCATCGCCCGCAGGAACCCCTGATAACGCAGCGCGTTGTCAAAGGAATTCGATGGGCCGCTGATATAAGCAATCTGCCGGTGGCCCAGCTCGATCAAATGGCGGGTGGCGTCATAACCGCCCTGTTCCCCGTCGACCACAACGCTGATCAAACCTTCGCCGGTTGTCTTCCGGTCCATGACGACAATGGGAAAAGCGGCGCTCGCCGAGCTCAGCAATATGTCATCCGTAATGTTATGGGCCAGCACGATGGCCCCGTCCACCCTTTTTTCCCGCAGGAATTTAACGGCCGTAGAATCTTTGCCTCCCATGGAGCTGCAGGCAATCAGATCATAACCGTTCGATAAAGCCACGTCCTGCACGCTGCGGATCAGCTCGGAATAATAAGGCCCGGACAAGTCGGTAAGAATCAGAGCAATCGTATTCGTACGGCTGCGCTTTAAATCCATGGCAAAACCGTTTTTTCGATAATTGAGCTGTCTTGCCGCCTCCAGCACCTTCTCGCGTGTCTTCGAGCTGACCTTGCTGTCGCCGCTCAAAGCGTATGAAGCGGTAGATAACGCGACTCCCGCCAATTTTGCCACATCTTTAATCGTAGCCATCGTTCATCCAGTCCTTCCCAAGCCTTGCATAGTCTACTTATTTATTTCATCCCGGAAATCGTATATCCTTCAATAATATGTTTCTGGAAGAAAGTAAAAATAATAATGATAGGAATGACCATAAAAGCTGCCCCCGCCATCTGCAGGCCAAATTCAGTGCCGTATTGCCCTTTCAGCAGCGAAAGCCCGACGGACAAGGTATACAATCTTTCATCGTTGGCAATAATCAGCGGCCACAGGAAGCTGTTCCAGGCCCCGATAAACGTTAGAATCGCCTGAACCGCAAAAACCGGTTTCACGACCGGCAGAATCAGCCGGAAGAAAATACGGAACTCCCCGGCACCGTCCAGACGCGCCGCCTCCATCAAATCCGTCGGGATGGTGGCCATGAACTGGCGGAACAAAAAGATGCCGAAGGCGCCAACCAGTCCCGGAAGAACAATCCCCGCCATCGTGTTGACGAGTCCCATTTTATTGATGATTAAATACGTCGGAATCATGGTTACCTGGCCCGGAATCATCATGGTGGCCAGGATTAAATAGAAAAAGCCGTTTTTCCCCGGAAATTCAAATTTCGCAAAAGCGTAGCCGGCCAAAGCGTTCAGCAGCAAGCCGACAAACGAACAAATAACAATAATCAGCGTATTTTTCAGATAAACCAGGAAATCCATTTCCGTAAACAGCCTGCTGTAGTTGTTCCAGGTCGGATGATGCGGGATAATGGTTGGCGGAATTACCGTAAATTCATTCTCCGGCTTAAACGACGAGCCGAGCATCCAGATGAACGGAACCATCATCAGAATGCCGCCCAGGATCAGGAGCGTTATCATAACGCCTTTTTCAATCTTTTTGACGGCCATGCCGGTTCTCCTCCTTCTTAATACTCGACTTCTTTCTTTCTCACCGCAAACTGCACGATGGTGGCCAGGATAATGATGACGAACAGTACAAACGAACCCGAAGCCGCGTAACCGAAGTTGCTGAGCTTAAAGCCGTTGTTGTAAATGAAGAGCGCCAGCGACATGGTCGCGTTCAGCGGTCCGCCTTTTGTCATGACAAACGGTTCCTCGAAGAACTGAATCCAGCCGATCAAAGTCGTAATCGTAACGAAGAAGGTCGCGAAGCTCAGCAGCGGAACCGTGATATAGCGGAGTTTCTTCCATCCGGTAGCCCCGTCGATTTCGGCGGCTTCATAATAGGAACGCGGAATTCCCTGCAGGGCCGCCAGGAAAATAATCATATTCAGGCCGATGGCCTTCCAAAGGGCCAGCAGAATCAGGGAAAACTTGGCGAGCGTCGGATCCTGCAGCCACTGCTGGGCCGGGATGCCGAACCAAGAAAGCATGTAGTTGAACAAACCGTAAGAACCGTTGTACAGATACCCCCAGACCACGGCAACGGCCACAATGTTCGTTATGGAAGGCATGTAATAGATGACGCGGAACGTCTTGAACAGCCAGCTTGTGCCGTAATTCAGCAGCAAAGCTACCGCCATGGCGCATATGACCACCAAAGGTACCCCTACAATCACATAAATAAAAGTGTTGAATAAAGCTTTCAGAAACACCGGATCTTTAAAAATTCTGATATAGTTGTCAAAACCGACGCCGCGGATGTTGGAATAGTCGGCAAGTCCGACCAGGTCCATATTGGTAAAACTGATTACAAGCGCAATAACGATCGGAATGATCGAAAATACGACCAACAGCAAAACGGCCGGAGCAATAAACATATATGGATATTTATTTTTGTTCCACTGTTTCGCGAACTCCCTCATCATCTTCACCCCTTTGATGGTAATTCCTGAGAACGCCGCCCACTAGGCGGAGCTAAAAGCCAAAAGCACACAGCCGGGCCGCCTTTCGGCGAAACCCGGCGCAGCGTGAGCTTTCCACTTCAGAATGATTATTTTGCCAGGATTTCTTTGGCTTTGTCATTCAGCTTATTCATTTCGGTTTGCGTATCCGCGCCGCCGATGGTGATTTGCTCAAAGGAGGAGATCACCGACTGTGCAATGGTTTCCCACTCTTTGATTTGCGGAGCCGGACGTGAGGTTTCAAGCTGTTTGCCGAACGCCGCAATCATCGGATCTTGGAAAGCCTGGTCGTCCCAAGCCGTTTTGAGGGCCGGAAGAGAGTTGGACGTTTCGTAATATTTCAGCTGAGCTTCTTTATCCGACATGAAGGAAATAAATTTGGCTGCTTCGTCTTTGTTTTTGCTGTAGTTAAAGATCGAGAGGTCAGCGCCGCCGATAGCGGATTGATTGTTTTCTTTCGCCGGAAGCGTCGTGACTGTCCATTTACCGTCAATTTCAGGGTCTTTGTCCTTAATGGTTTGAATCATCCAAGGACCGCTGATGAACATAGGGATCGTGCCGTCTTTGAATGCCGCAACCGTATCCAGATCCGTGCCTGAAGGCGTCAGCTTTTCGTCGTAGAAGCTTTTCAGGTAGTTGATCGCTTCCACATATTTTGGATCATTGAAATGCGGCTGACCTTGATCGTCAATAAAATCGATGCCGTTCTGCCAGGCGAAGATTGCCGCTGTAATTTGGTCTTTGCTGTCAATGGTGATGCCGTAATGGCCGGCGCCGCCTTTGGCAACCAATTTTTGCGAAGCAGCCTTCAGCTCATCCCAGGTTTTAGGTCCTTCCGGATAACCTACATCCGCCAGCAGGTCCGAACGGTAGAACAAGGCGCGGGTCTCTACATACCAAGGAATACCTACAGTTTTGCCGTCATATTGACCGGTTTGCACCGCACCGTCGTAGAAATTCTCCGCTTTCAGGTTCGGATATTTTTCGATATAAGGTGCCAGATCAGCAAGCGCGCCGGCTGCCGCAAACTCGGGAACCCAAGTGGTGCCCATTTGCACAACGTCCGGTCCATTTTGCGAAGCAACCGCTGTCAAAAGTTTGTCGTGAGCGGAATCCCAAGGAATGGCCTGCACCTCAACCTTAACACCCGGATTCTGTTCCTCATACATTTTGGTAATCGGCGTTACCGTGTCGGAGGTTCCCATAAACCAAACCTTCAGCGTTTTGCTGCTTCCCGATCCGGAATTGGAGTTGTTCGAGCCGCAGCCTGCCAATACCAGTGAAAATGCCATCAGTGTAGCGAACATGATGCCCCAAGTTTTTTTCTTCATCTTTCTTTCACCCCGTTTGTAGTATGCACTGCATAAAAAGCTAAAATGAAAGCACTTACTTCGAAACGTTTCGATTTATTTCGAAAAAAAAATTCGTGCTCGTTTCGAGTCGAACAAACCAGCTTTTCGGCCATACAAAGGCGGTTTTAAAGGATTTAACCCTTTTATCCCACCTGTGTTCACGCTTCCAATCCATCATCGAGGCTTTAATCTAACGTCTATTGGAAAGATGAACTCTTATAAACCTTTAATAAATTCGAAACGTTTCAATACACACATTATAATCTGCCCTGATAGCGATTTCAACCCTTATTTTTGTTAATAATCTGATTTTTATTCCCTCTGCACGACTGGTTTAACGTGTTATAATGACAAAGCAATTACTGCTGTTCTTTATTCCTTTTGAAAAGAGATGAACCTACACCATGATCGCAGACATTTTATTGCAGGTAGTCCTGCCTATCTTTGTGCTGATCGGAATCGGCTCCATCATGCAGTACATATTCAAGCTTGATCTGTACACCTTAACCAAAATCAACTTTTATTTTATTACCCCCGCAGCCGTGTTTGTCAGCATGTATGAATCGGAAATGTCTCCGTCCCTTTTGGGCAGCGTAGCTTTGTTCTACGCGCTGTACGTCTTGATTCTTTATGCTGTGGGAACGCTCGTTGGCCGCCGGCGCAAGTTCACCAGGGGAATGAGGGCTGCGTTTACCAACAGCTTGCTGCTTGATAACTCCGGCAACTATGGTCTGCCGGTCAACAATTTAGCCTTCAAAGGAGACCCGATGGCCGGATCGGTACAAGCGCTGATCATGGCTTTCCAGAGTCTCTTGACCTTTACGTACGGCGTTCTGTCGATCCAGGGCGCCAAAAGCAACGGCTTATACAAAGAAGCCATCAAAGGGTTCCTCAAAATGCCTGTGCCTTACGCGCTGGTGCTTGGCCTCATCTGGCACCTGCTGGCTCTGCCGGTTCCGGCCTTCATCTATCAGCCATTGCTGTACGGCAATAAGTCCATGGTTGCGATTGCCCTGCTCACCCTGGGCGCTCAGATCGTCAAATATCCGCTGCGGCTGGACAGGGTCGAAGTCTATCTCAGCGTGGTTCTTCGCCTGTTGTTCGCACCGGCTGTCGGCTTCTTATTGATTATGCTGCTTGGAATGAAGGGAGTCCCTGCTCAAGCGCTGCTGATTGCCTCCGGCATGCCAGTCGGCGTCAACACTTCGATTCTGGCCGAGGAATATCAGAACGAACCCGACTTTGCAGCCCAGACTATTTTGATCTCTACGATTATTAATGTCATTACCATTACCGTCTTGATCTCATTAGCCGGCCATCTGGCATAAACCACGCTTTCCCTCTTATCTGGAAGAACCCGGCTTCGATTCGGACACTGAAGCCCGGTAGCTGTTCAGCGCCAGCTGCTCAATTTCGATCGCCCGCTGAATGTCGAGCAGACGGATCTTGTTCACATATTCATCAAAGGCCGATACAGGCTCAAGGCCCATAATGATTTTGAGGGATATTTCGGTGACGAGTTTGTTCACTTCCTTCATGATCGCGGACAGCTCGGTGCTCTCCTTCTCCGTGATCGGCAGCGCCGGCAGCGTATAAAGCGCCGCGTCGGTGTCCGACCATAACCGGATCGCCTCCTGCTGCTCAGGCAGGGTATAATACTGCTCCATATAGCGGATATCCTGCACGAAAGGTCCGAAATAACTCGCCCGGGTATACATCGCCAGCGCCTGCGACGGCGCCAGCTTATCCGGATTGTTTAGAATAACGTCCGTATAGGCCGGGTAGCCGTCCTTCATCTTATAACTGACTCCTTCAATGCCAAAATTGAAGAGCAGATGGCCTTCTTCTCCATAGCCGTAGTCCAGCATTTTTACTGCTTCTTCTACATGCTTGCTTTTGGCAGAAATCGCTACGCTGCTGGAACCGACGGCCGGAGCCAGCTGTCCGAACTTAGGACGGTCCCCGTGGCGGAGCACCGGATAAGGCGCTGGCGCAAGCTCCACGGACGGATCATTATTTTTCATAAAGGGAAGCCAGGTGCCTATGCCCGCTCCGGCATTCCAGATGCTTGCCCCGCTGCGGCTCAAAATCATGTTTGTGTCCTGGGTCTCCGGGTCCACCGCAGCAAAATTCGGGTCCAGCAGCCCTTCCGCATACCACTGCCGAAAGAGCGCCAGGAAATCTTTATAGCCGGGTTCAATGGGCCCAAACTTCACTTTGCCGTTCTCCTGGTAGAAACCTTTCTTAATCCCGAACGCCCCGATAAAGCCGCCGCTTTCAATGCCGAACAGCGGATTTGGAACACCCAGGAAGGTCAAAGGAGCTTCAGCTCCTTTTTTCTCCTTAAATGCCTTGAGCACGGTATGCCAGTCGTCGATGGTCACAGGCACCCCGAGTCCAAGCTCATCCAGCCAATCCTTGCGAATAATCGGTCCCTGGTAAGTCCGAAGCTGGACATCTCCCTGAATAAATGGGAAGGCGTAATAACTTCCTCCGGCCGTACGGACCTGTAAATCAATATCGGGATGTTCCTGAAGATACCTTTTCAAATTTGGAGCATATTTGTCTATGTAGTCGTTCAGACGCAATATATACCCGTCATGGATGGCCTTTTCCGGCCCTCCTGGATAATTGATCCATTCATATTCCATCATATCGGGCAAGTCTCCCGAGGCGAACAGCACATTAATCGCTTCCTTGGCCTGGTTGGCCGGCGGCTGGATGAAGGTCAGCGACACTCCCGTTCTCCGCTGCCATTCCTGAAAGAACGGCACCTGGTTAAAGGTCGATTTAATGCCCGCCACGTTGCCGTTCAGTTCCGCCCAATAGGTGAGCTTATTAGCCGATTCAGGCGAAACCTGGCCTCCCAGCTGTCCATGTGAGATAGCCGCTGTGGGCTGCACCGGGCCAGTCGGCTGCGCGGTGTCCCGCTCCCGGTCGCAGGCGGCCAGCAGCATGAGCAGCGCAATCAGCAGTATCAGCGGTATGCATCCTCCAATTGTCCGTCCGACGGTTCCGTTCCCCTTCATACTGTTCCCTCCCGAATAAATCAGCTTTAACCCCTCAAACAATTTCCTTGTATTTGCCCGGCGTAATCCCCTCATATTTCTTGAAGACGCGGATAAAGGTTGCCGGATCATTGTAACCGACCTGCCTCGAAGTCTCGCTCACCGACTCCTGCCGGGTTCGCATGAGTTCTTTCGCCTGCTCGATCCGGTATTTATGAAGGTAATCCAGCATTCCCTCGCCGGTGTGATTCTTAAAGAGCTTGGATAAATAACTTCCCTTTAGCTGAAAATGCTCCCCGATCGCGTTGACGTTCAGATTCATGTCCATGTAATGGTCCTGAATATACTGCTGGACTTGATCCATCAGCGACCGGAGGGAATCCTCGCGCTCCCGGGACAGATGGGTTAGTCGTTTGGCCGAAGCAAACCCGCACACTTCCTGCAGCAGCGCCTGCAGCTTCTGCTGCATTTCCCGGATCGTATCGCAGGCCATAAGGCCGTTGATCCAGCGCGGATTGTCGGCAAGCGTACTGTCGTTGCCGTCTCCCAGCTCGTTGATCGCCTTGATCATGGTTCCGATGAGATTAAACATAAGGCATCTTGCCATCGTCAGCGGCATCACCGGTTTATCCAGATTTTTTTCAATAACCTCGTTCATATAGGAGGAGGCCTGCTCCAAATCCCCGGCCTTGATGAAATTGATCAGCTGCTGCTCCACCTGAAGCGGATAATAATAGCCGTAACCGATGTCTGCGGAGCTGCCTGGGCGGATGTCCTTATAGGCGATAATCCCCTTTTTCCCCAGCACCATCTTATATTCCATCGCATCCACCGCTTCCCGGTACGCTTCTGAAATGCCGATCCAGGAGGAATGGCGGCCGCTTATGGAGACGGTGATTTCCATATCATAACGCTCCAGAAATTGCTGGGCTTCGGCTGCGATATGATGCAGGTCCTGCTCCCAGGCGGGAGAATCCGCTTTCAAATTGACGAGACATACCATCATGTCGTCTGCTTCCGCCACGTAACCGGCATGCCCCTGCCTTTCCACCAGCTCTTCTACAACGTTGGAAATGATCAGCTGAATCAGCTTGCTCCGTTCGTTCAGATCGATTCCCGGCAGGAATTCATACAATTTCTCTTCATTTTCAATGCCGAACAAAAGAACGGCAAACTCGCTGGACAGATATTTCATCTGGAAGGAGCGGAACGCATCTTCATAAGGGACCAGGGTATCCGGCTTCCCCTTCAACAGCCGGTTGATCATATTGGAACGCAGCACCTGCTCGTGTTTCTTCAGCTGCTGAGTGATTTCGTCGTTTTCAGTCCGCGTTCGGGCAACAACCTTCTGGATAAACTGGAATTCATTCACATCGGCATAAGTCCGGTCGGTATTCTTATCCTGCAGGGACTCGATAAGCTGCTGGATCGGCGAATAATTGCGGCGCATGAAGAACCACGTAAGAACGCCTGCCCCAATCAGGCTTACCAAAATGCTGACATAAGTAAAATTGCGGACATACTCCGCTTTCTCCCAATAAATGCTGCTTGGAATGATCAGAGCGTATCTAAGATCGGAGACCGACGAATCGATGGAGAACAGCTCCAAACCGGAAGACTGAGCCGGATCAAACTGAAAGCGCTTTCCATTTATGAATGGCGTTAGTTCTTTGGAGCCGGGTTGATTGGACATCAGAATTTCGTTGTCAGCATTTAAGATCAGCAGCGTTGACCCGTTAAAATCGGCGATACCGGCCACTGCTTCCTGGAATCTGCGCGTATCGGACATAACGACTACGCTGCCTGCGCTTTGGCCGTACATATCCTTCGGCAGCTGTGTAATGTAGGCGATGGAGGTCTTGGCTTCGGCTGCCGTGGAATGAGGCAGCACCACAAAGGAGTTGTTGGGGGCTTTCAACACCGTGTCCTTCCATTCCTCGAAAGTAAGCGCACCCGTGCGATGAATCGTATAAAAGGCGGTGTTCAAGTCCCGAATGTTGCCGGACCTGTACACCGAACCGTCCCGGCTGGATATGACATAGAACTCGTCAATGGATGCATAAGAAGTTTTATAAAGACGGAATTCATTCACCAGCTGGTAGGCCGAATAAGGCACCTCCTGAGCCGGCATCCCGGAATACATCACCTGCTGCAGATTCGGGCTCCAGGTCATTTCCATATTCAATCGTTTCATCAGGTCGATCTGGCTGTCAATCGTGTACCTCATCTGCTTGAGCAAGGAGTCGTTGGCCCGGTGAATCTCGCTTTTGAGAGCCTGGCTGGACTGAGCATAAATAACCAGACTGATCGCAATCGGGACAAAGAGGACTACACTGTAAGAGACAAGCCAGGTGACGATAATGCTTTCCCGTTTCCGCCATAGATTTTGAATGCTCATTTAGACCATCCCCATGCCTGAGTAGTTTACCGTTCAAGCCTTTCTCCGCTTGATTAGACATTCATTATACCCGAACCCCCCCTGGAAACGTATAGTCAAAAAGTTCAATCCGGTTGATCAAAATGGAAATCCAGCCGGTTTCAGGCCGAACAAACACGAAAAAGCCTCAGGGGACCTGGCGGTCTGCCCGGGCTTTGCCGAGGTTTGCTCTTTGAATTTTGTGCTTGATGCTTAAATGCTCGATGCTTAATGCTTGATGCCGGCTCTTATCCTTTTAACGAGCCCACCATCACCCCTTTGACGAAAAACCGCTGCAGGAACGGATAGACACACAGGATCGGGATGGTCGCCACCATAATCGTAGCGTATTTGATCGTCTCCCCGATTTGGAACCGGTCCCCGGCCGAAGCCCCCGAAGACATGCTGTCCGTCGAGTTGGAGATCAGAATCTCGCGCAGCACCAGCTGAACCGGGAACAAGTTCCGGTCCTTGATGAACACCGAAGCGTAGAACCAGCCGTTCCATTTATCTACGGCGTAGTAGAGAATCATCACGGCAATCACCGGCATGGACAACGGAATAATGATCCGGAACAGAATCGTAAAATGGTTCGCGCCATCGATTTTGGCCGATTCCTCCAGACTGTCCGGAATCCCCATGAAGGAGGTCCGCATAATGATCAGGTTGAAGGTGCTGATGCTGAACGGGATAATCGTGGACCACAAGGAGTTCAGCAGGCCAACGCCTTTCACCACAAGATACAGCGGAATCAAACCGCCGCTGAAGAACATCGTGAACACGATGAGGAACATAAACACTTTGTTCCACATGACATTTTTGCGGGACAGCACATAAGCGCCCATCGAGGTCATCAGCAAATTGACCGCTACCCCGCATACGAGAATGAACAACGTATTTCGGAAGCCGATGCCGATCCCTGGATTGTTCAGCACGCTTTTATAAGCTTCCAGACTGAACCCCAGCGGTCTCCACAAGAACCCTTTGTGGCCGAGCAGCTGCGCGGAATTGCTGAAGGAAGCAAACAATACGTACAGCAGCGGGTACAAGGTCGCGATGACCAGAAGGGTCAACAGGGTATAGTTGATGGCCGTGAAGATGCGGTCCCCTATGCTTTGCTCTGTTGTCAAGCTAATCACCTCACCATAGACTGTTTTGGGTCGCCCTCCGGCTGAGGGTATTAGCCGTAATCAATAGGACGAGATTGATCACCGAATTGAACAAGCCGACAGCGGAGCTGTAGCTCCAGCCGAATTCCAGCAGCCCTTTCCGGTAGACGAAGGAAGAAATAACGTCGGCCGTTTCATACGTAACCGGGTTGTAGAGCAAAATAATTTTTTCAAACCCAACGTTAAGCAGGTTCCCCATCCGGAGAATGAACATGATCATAATCGTTGGCAGAAGCCCCGGCAGCGTAATATAAATCATTTGCTTGAGCCGGCTGGCGCCATCCATCCGCGCTGCTTCATACTGCTCCAGATCGATGCTCATCAATGCCGCAATATAAATTATCGATTCCCAGCCGATCCGCTGCCAGATTTCGGACAACACATAGATCGGGCGGAACAGCTCCGGTTTCTGCAGCATGGCCTGCCCGTCATAGCCGAGAAACACGAACAGGCGGTTAAGGAGGCCGTCCGCGTTCGTAAAGTCCGTGATAATCCCGCAGATAACGACCAGTGAAATAAAATAAGGCATATAGGTAATTGTCTGCACGACGCGTTTGAATTTCTTCCTGCGCACCTCATTGATCAATAGAGCCAGGAGAATGGGAGCCGGAAACTCAAAGAGCAGCGTATAGAGACTGATCAAAATCGTATTTTTTAACACTCTCAGAAAATAAAAGCTGCCAAAAAAGTCCTCGAAGTGCTTGAGTCCAACCCAATCGCTGCCCAGAATGCCTTTCATAGGCGAATAATCCTTAAACGCGATAAGCGCTCCGTACATAGGCCCGTAGAAGAAAACTAAATAATAAGCGATCACCGGCACCATCATGAGGTACAAATATTTGTTGAGTTTAAAATCGCGAATCAGCCGGCTTCTGAGCTTTTGCCGCTTTCCCATGCCCGAATTCACCTCGATTTGAGTAGAGGGGAGAGCGGGCTCTCCCCTTCCCTTTTACTTCCGAACACTCTTTTGCTTTCGAACACCTGCTAACCAACTGCGATTACTAGCCAAAAATAGAACGCTCGCCGTAATAGCCAACAGGATTACCGGCTGTTATACCGCTGCAGCGCTGCGGTTTGAATCTCGATCGCCCGGTCCAGACCCAGCGATTTCATCTTGGCGACATAGTCGTCAAATTTATCTACCGGCTCGGAACCGAGAATGATCTTGATCGTCATTTCATCCACCAGCGTATTAATGTCGTTCATGATGGTCGCGTATTCGGAGCTTTCCTCCGGTGTTGGCGTAATGTTCGGCAGGTTATATTTCGCCGCGTCCGTATTTTTCCAGATTTCCACGGCATCCCGCTGCGTCTGAAGGGCAAAAAACTGCTCAGCGTAACGTTTATCCTGCACAAAAGGTCCGTTATAGCTGCTTCGTGCATACAGGGAAATCGCCTGAGCCGGAGCCAATTTGTCCGGGTTGTTCATAAGCAGGTCGGTGAATTTCGGGTACCCGTCCTCCATCGTATAGCTGACGCCCTCTTCACCGAAGTTGAAGAACATATGACCTTCTTCGCTGTAGCCGTAATCCAGCATACGTACCGCCAGTGCAGGATCTTTGGCTGCCGTTGTAACGGCTACCGTCCCTTCGGAGGCATAAGCCTGGTTCATCTGGCCGAATTTAGGTTTATCTCCCTTCTTCAGCACCGGATATGGAGCGGCAACCAGCACCGCCTTCGGATCATTGGCCTCTACAAGCGGCTGCCATTTGCCGATGCCTCCCCCTGCGTTGCCTACCGTCGCTCCGGTTGCGCCGGAGGCAATGTTGCCGTCTACCGCTTTGGTATCGGCTGTGGCGATGTTTTTATCGATCAAACCTTCCGCATACCAATCGTGAAACAGCTTTAGATAGTCCTTGAATCCAGGTTCAGCAGGTCCAAATTTGACTGCCCCGCCTTCCTGATAGAATCCGCGGTTCACACCAAAAGCGCCG
This sequence comes from Paenibacillus yonginensis, assembly GCF_001685395.1. Taxonomy (NCBI): domain Bacteria; kingdom Bacillati; phylum Bacillota; class Bacilli; order Caryophanales; family Paenibacillaceae; genus Paenibacillus; species Paenibacillus yonginensis. Next base: position 2,843,106 of record NZ_CP014167.1, read on the forward strand.
ATAAACGCCCCATTGCCGGATTCATTGAAGAAACGTGGTTTGCTGACCACCGAGAATGGAGCTGCAGCTCCCTTTTTCTCTTTGAAGGCTCTAAGTGTTGTTGTCCATTCGTCTATCGTTTCCGGTACCGGAAGTCCGAGATCATCCAGCCAGTCCTTGCGGATCACCGGTCCCTGGAAGACACGAAGGTATTCATCGCCCCGGATGAACGGGAATACATAATAGCTGCCGTTGTCCGTCTTGACCATCTTGTCGATGTCCGGATGCTCCTGCAGATACTTCTTCAGGTTTGGCGCATATTTGTCGATCAGATCATTCAGTTTAATAATGTATCCATCGCTGATTGCTTTCTCCGGGCCCCCCGGGAAGTCGCCGATAAAGTTGTATTCAAGCATGTCCGGCAAATCTCCGGAAGCAAGCATGACGTTAAACGCTTCCTTGACCTGACCGCTTGGCGGGGCTGTAAATTCCAGCTTAACCCCCGTCTTCTCCTGCCATTTCTGAAAAAAAGGAATTTCGTCATGCGAAGCCTTGACTCCGACCAGGTTGCCGTTAATTTCACCCCAATAAGAAAGCTTCTCATCGGTTTTGAGCGGATAAGTGGTCGGTTCTGCCGCTCCTGCCGAACTAGCTCCCTCCGCTGCATTTCCGCTGCTCTTGTCGCCGGATGAGCAGCCTGCCATCAGAGCGCCAAGCAGCGTGATAATCAGACCTGCGGCTGCGAATTTCTTCATGTCTCTATAACCTCCCATTTGATTGGTAATGGATCTTGCCCTTTCAGGTTATAGAATCCGCGGCCTCGGGGATATGTGCAGAAACGCCAATGCGATAGTCTTTTTGCTCCCGTCCAAGTGACGATTTCTCCAAATCCATAGATAAAAAGAGAAACCGGCCCCTTCAGCGGAGCCGGTTTACCAACAAAAAACACCTCCAAGGCTGTAGCCAACGTCCCTGGGACGCGGTACAGGCTCTTGAAGGTGCCGGTTTGTCTAAACGCCATAGTTATAGTTGGGCGTTTTATTTTTTTCGGATCGTGATCGTCCAGGTTGCATCGTCGATTTGCTCATAATTGGTAACCGTGTGTCCTTCAGCAGCCGTCCACTCCGGAATGCTTTCCGTCGCTTGGGTGCAGTCGAAATCGATCACCAGTTCATCGCCGCTGTTCAGGCCGTTCATGGCTTCTTTGGCTTCGATCAGAGGGAAAGGACAAACCTGTCCGATAACGGATAATTTTTGCTGACTCATTTAAAATTCCTCCTTATACCGCAGTTCTAACGGCTGCAGTCGTTTTTGTTTTTTGCGAACGTGGCCGGACATAAACAAAATACGAAGCCGTCCAGGTTCCTAAAATCATAACCGCCAACGCTACCCAGCCCTGCCAGGTCATCATGGCTGTCTGCACCAGACCGTTGCCGATCGAGCAGCCGCCGGCCAAGCTGGCGCCAAAGCCCATGGCGATCCCGCCTGTGAAGCTGATCACGGACGTTTTGGCATCTGGAGCACGGAATTTGAATTCCCTGCTGGCTTTAGCAGCGATAAACGAACCCAGCAAAATGCCGAGCACAAGGAACACGCCCCAGTTCAGAAAGCTTTGGTCTCCATTAACCAGGTACTGAAGCAGGTTGGCGGAAGGCGTTGTAATGCCCAGCCCTGCTTTGCGGCCTGTCGCTTCGCTGAGCGGCCAAGCCAGGATGGCGATCAACCCGATCAGAATGGCCGTAACAAACGGATGCCAGCGTTTCTCAAACAGGAGATGCGCCAGCCCGCTGCGTTTCTGCTTCAGCTTCGGAAGCGCGGCCTTAGGTTTGCGCAGCTCGCGCACCACTACAAACAGCGTGATGACAACCAGCAAAGCCACGAAATACCAGGCGCTGATGCCAAACGTGGCCGGAATGGAGTTGGTTGGCGTATGAACCTCGGTCATGGACTTTTGAAGGCCGGACAGCGGCCCGGTTTTCATAATCGCAGCCATGGTCATATAACCGGCAAGAGCAATCCAGCTGCCAATCAGACCTTCGCCGGCCCGGTACCAGGTTCCCGTAGCGCAGCCGCCAGCCAACACAATCCCGATTCCAAAAATATAAGAGCCTGCAACCACTGCAAGCCAATTAAAAGATCCTGCCGTGAAAGTAATAACGCCCGCTTCGACAAGCGCATAGATACCAACGGCCTGAATCGCAATAGCAATTAACAAGGCGTAAAACATCCGGTTGTTTTTCGTCAGGTACATATCCCGGAAGCCGCCCGTCAGGCAGAAACGCCCTCTTTGCATAACAAAACCGAGCAAAGCTCCGCAAAGTAAACCGGTAATCACCATTTGCAGCATGTGTGTTTCTCCCCTTTTCATCTCTTTCTTTCACTTTCGATATATTATCAAATCCCTATAAGTTTAGTCAACATTATTTTGCAGCCATCTTTGAACTGATACTTCCCTTTCATCCATAAAAAAGAGGTTGATTCTCCCTGAGGAAAACCAACCTCTTTTGAATTGATCCGCAGAACCCACTAAACCTTGACGCGATAAACCGCCTTATTCTCCAACCCCCGGATGAACGGTGTCCAAGCCTCGGTCTCCGGCGTTGTATCCAGCGCATCCTCCACCATTTGCAGCTTGGCGTCAAGAGCATCAATATGATGCAGCGCCACCGCCTCCGGCGTCTGCGGCTGAACCGGGCTGCCCCATTCGCCCAAATTATGATGCGACAACACCAGATGATGCAGGGCGGTCACCTTCTCGGAGTCGAGATCAATATCGAGTCTGATCGCCGCTTCTGTAATCCAATTGGAGGCAAGTGAAATATGGCCGATCAGCTTGCCTTTGACACTGTAATCAGATACGATCCCGAGTTGGGCGATCATCTCTTCCGGCTTGGCAATATCATGCAGAATGATGCCTGCCCGGATGAAATCGGGATTGAGGAAGGCGCGCTGCTTGCACAGGAAATCCCCAATCTCCAGCATCCGCACCATATGATAAGCCAGACCCGCAAAATAAGCATGATGATAGGTTTTGGCTGCCGGATAATGCATCAGCTTCTCTTCCACTTTCTCTACGCAGAAGGACACGATGGCCCGAATCTCCTCATCCCGGATGCTGGCTGTCTCCTGTTTGATCGCGTGAACAAGGTCCACGGGCCGGATAGGCGCGGAGCGGATAAAATCTGTCAGCGTCACCCCATCGGCGTCGGCCGCCGGACGCATCTGCATAATTTTGATCTGCAGACGTTCTCTGTAGGTCTGAACCAGTCCTCTAACCTTCACAAGTCCCATTGGGAAAAACGTCTCTTTGTCGCTTGGCGAAGCATCCCAAAATTTGGCCGGCAGCTGGCCGCTGGCATCGCAAAGCACGATATCTAAATAATCCTTTGGAGGCGTAGCGTTCGTCTGTTTGACTTCAAGCTCCTTGATCAGATAGAAACCAGTAAATTCGTCCCCGCTGATCAAATCTTTAATTAATGTCATGCTGTTCTTCCCCTCTCCCTGTCAACCCCCGAACCAATCCAGCAGCGGTCTATAAATCCCGTTCAGCAGAACATAAAAAGCCGCTCCAAGCGCTGCGCCCACCAATGCACCGTTCAGCCTGATCCGCTGGAGGTCGGTATCTACCTTGCTTTCAATAAATTCGGTTAATCTCTCCTCCGTAAAATCATTTAAGGTCGTCCGTACGATCTGTCCTACCAAAGCATGCTCTGTGTCGATCATGTTGCGAACAAACTGCTGCACATAACCCTCCAGCCAGTCTTTGAGCTCGCGGTCTTCCTTGAACCACTCCCAGTAGCCCAGTACAAAACGGGTTATAAATTCCTTAATTTGATGTGGGGAAATCCCCCTGTTTCCTGCCGATTCTGTGGCCAAAAGCGGTTGCTCGCCCAGGAGCCGTTCCCGCATATGAGTCAGCAGAGCCGTCAAGGACGGAAGCAAAGAGATTTTATCCAGCAGCTCATTCTTCCAAGTGTTCAAGGTGTCCGAAAGCTCTTCCCGGTTCTCAAGCTCGGAAGCCAACTTGTAAAGCATCTCCGTAGTCAGCTTGCGAAGCTCGTGCTCCGGACTCCGCAAATCAGCCATAAAACGCTGCAAATCATCATACAACACTCCGACTGCTTCATCAAGGTTAAAAGCATTGGAAGATTCGGCGATTTCCAGCAGGCTTTTCTTCAGCCATTTGGAGAAAGTTCCGCCTGTATTCAGCATCTGCTCCTTCTCTTTGCTTAACAATTCCTTGATCTGCTGCTTGACCCCCTCATGGGCAAGACGCTCCGCAGCCAGATCCACAAGCTGGGTGAGCAGGTTCTGGAACTGCGTATGATCCAGCAGCCAGCGCAAACCGCGGCCTGCGTAAGGAGACAGATCGGCTGCCTGCAGGCTGCTTCTGAGCTGCTCATCCAGCTTGACCGCTAATCCCTGTATATTGGCCTGCTTCGCAAAAGCGAGGACCAGGCTCCAAATCTGCTCGGCAAGCAGCTTCTGGCTGCCCCCGCGTTCAACCATCGAAACGGCCAGATTCACAAGATGGTACTGCTGCACCTTTTCCTTAAGCACAGGTTTGCTAAGCAGCTGCTCTTCCACCATGACCACCACGCCGTCCACCAGCTTATCGCGGTTTTTAGGAATGATCGCCGTGTGGGGAAGGAGCTTGAGGCCCAGCGGGTGCCTAAATAACGCAGTAATGGCAAACAGATCAGCCAAAGCGCCGACCAGTCCGGCTTCCGAGACATAAAGCAGCAGGTGCGGCCACCCGTATCCGGGGTACGCATACAGGCAATATAACGATGCTATAAACAGCAGCGCAAGCAGCAGCAGGCTCATATTCGCTCGTCTTCGCATCTTCACCTGGACCAACCTCCCACGACAAACGAAACAAGATAAAGCAAAATGCCGATCAAACCGCCGACAGCCAGACCGTTTAACCGGATATATTGAAGGTCTCTTCCTGCTTTATCCCGAACCATGGCAATCAGTTCCTCTTGCGAATATGTATTTAATTTGTCTGTGACCACCTTGGCAATAAAGCTGTGTTTCTGCTCGATCCATTGCAGAAGGAACTGCCGGATGGCTCGGTCGAACCTCTGCAGCAGCTCCGAATCCGACTCAAACCGGCTGATGGTCTGGTCTATCTTGCGTTCCATCCAGCTGGACAGGACCGGCTCTTGGCTGTGCTCCTGCTTCCCGTCGTCCGGTGAAGCATGCAGCAGGGAATCCAGCATGCCTCTGACGAAAGAATCCAGCCGGACATTGTCCTTCAGAAGGATCAGTAGTCTGGTTTTGCTTTGCTCGACAGCGGCCCGCCAGTCCGGATCATTCCGCAGATTCAAGACATATTGCTCCAGCTTCAGCTTGAGCTTGATCCGTTCAGGATGATCCGGGGCCTGCATATCCCGAAGGAATTCAGCAATTTTATGCTGAATCTTCCCGCTGAGCGTTTCGGGCTCCAGGCCTGCCGCAAGATTCACGAATTGCCGCCGAAATTTGCCTTGCTCATAGGAGGCCAAAGCCGAAGCTGCAAGCTGCTGAAGAATCAGGCGGAAGCGCTCATTTTCCACCACTCTGATCAGTTCGTTAAGCAAGAAATGGATTATAGTTTCATCATAACCGTTGCGAATCGTCCAATCCGCCAAATCTGCGGCAAGATCGGCCAGCTGGAAGACATCCGTTTGGCTGAACAGCAGATCCTGCAGTCCCTTGGCCAGCTCATGCTCATCCGTTCTGGACGCCAGTTCTCCCGCCAATCTTTCCGCAATTTCCGTGACATGCTGCTGACCGCCATGTTCCCGCAAATAATTGATCAGGATGGCCGAAACGTTGTATTCCTGCAGTCTGGCCTGGATATGCTCAGTCGTCAGCAGCTCATGCTGCACCATATGGCCCAATTCATGAATCAGTCTGGAACGATTCCTTTCAATGACCCGGGTGCCCATAAAGGCGGGCCATTTGATACGCAGCGGATTGCCAAACAAAGCCCCCACGGCAAAAGAATCGGCTAAGCCGCCAATTGTCGCCGCATTAAATGCCGAAAATAAAAGTCCTCCGGCAAAATGCTCCTTAAACGGAAAAGAGGCCAGCATGCCAGCCACTGATACTATTAGGGCCGTATTCACGGTTGTTTTTACTTTAGAATTCCTCATGCTGCCGCACCTCTGAGAACAAAATGAATGGACTTCACATCCTAATTAAACTTATTATACATGAAGTATTCATTCATCCCTAATCGGCCGGCTGGTCCTGCTCCCCCTGATTTAATATCCTGTTATATTAAAATATATAATGAAATATAGGAATGTCTTTGTTAGTCGTCTATGTCTCTCTTATTTCACTTGGACAAGAAACAATTGCATGTATTCATTGATCAGCTCGTCCAGATACATGGATTGTTGAATCACCTTGGCATCGCCTAAACCATAAATTTTCTCCATTTGATTCAACTTTAAACGGGCTTTTTCTATTTTATGCTGAATCATCTCGGGTTCGTTCATGATTTCCCACCTCCAATGATATATTTTAGGATGTATTGCCAAAATATAGTGAATTATTGTTTATGCATAACAGTGGTAAATTTTTCAAAAAAAGAGCTCCCCTTTCTGTGGAGTGCCCCTGTTCTCCTTAGTCCGATCCATTTAATCATTCCCGCATCACTTTGCTCCACAGTTTGCCTGAGGCAATCCAGCATGTCCAGTTCTGCGCATCGATATAAAAACAGCCTTAATCTCCGCCAGTTCAAAGCGGCTTCCGGTCCAGCTGTCCCATGGAGGTCGGCCGGCTCCCGTTAATGAGGGCGCTCAGCGTTCCGGCATTGATCTTGACACCGGAAATTTCCCGCGAAATAGGGGATAGACCTTCCTGCTTCTTTCCAATAATATCCCAGTTCTGAGCGTATCTTTGTTGCAGGTTTCAAATCCCCCTTCAATAACTGCGGAATTTAACATCCAAATTTTAGGAAAAACTCCTTATATCAGTGATAATACTTATTAGTAGAATATTCGTCAACTCCTTTCCCCATTATTAGAGCTTCTGCAACAAATATTTCCAAATTTCTTCACTTTGCGTGCGCCAATTATTACGGAATTTTGGCATTACCGTATGAAAAAAGACGGCTCCCGCTGTAAAAAAACGCCGAAAATGGGGGGGGCGTTTCTTCTCTCATTAAAAAAGCCGCCTCTTCCGTAAGGAAGGGCAGCTCTATTCAGACAAGCTGGTGGTTATTCAACACCGTCTTTAAAGTGGGCCGTCCAATGTTTGTCTCCTTTATGAGACAAATCCTCGGCTGTTTTCTCCAAGGTCTGAAGCAAAGCCGCTTTAACCTGGGCAACCGTCTCATTGAATACACGAACTTCAGACCCGTTAATTTTATCGCCATATAAAGCCTGGGCCGCATTAAACTCCCGCTGCTGTTCAACCAAATTATCGATCGACGCCAACGCATGCTCCACAAAATGGGTAACCAATTGATGTTCTTTAGGCAGAAAAGATTTTAAATGCTGTACTTTTGCCATTGTAGTCAATGTCCTCACCTCACCGAGAATATAATTTTTTAAAAAATGTAAAAATTTCAGAAAATTTTCGTTTCTTTCATTTTAATATGTAATTATTTATATTGCAATTGTTAATTTATCGCTTTTATTTTAACTTCTAAGGGATGACTGACTTTTGTTGCCAACGAAAAACACCTCCCAGGTTGTCTCCAAATCTTACGACAGGGTTCCATTTTCTTGCAGGTGTTTTAATTTGCCTCCTGTTAAGGGGCATCAATCCCTTATTAATATAGAACCATTATAAATAACGAAAGACATCAACGGATCACTAACGATAAAAGCAAGTTCCATAATTACAGATTTAATCGAGAAAATAGTTGTTTTATTTTGAGGATCAGCAGTTGAATGGAAATAAACTCACAATCGCCAGGCCGACCCAGTAGATTTATGACTTTTGAGCGGGCTCTTTTAGCATACATTCATGGTTCCGATCCAAATAATTTTTTAAGGTTTGTCCTTTATACCGGCTCTTGTTGCCGCTCAAATATAAGGCTATAATAAAACAGCAAACATACGTTCTTTTATCTTCACTATGTCAGTCAGAGGAGGTTCTATGAAAGGTTCCACACATTTAGCGATCGGCTGCGCGATCGGTGCGGCGGCAGCGGGATATCATGCGTTCCGTCTGCCTGATTCTGTGTTCTACTTAGCTGCTGCAGCCATTTCGTCGCTTACGCCCGATCTTGACGGCCCCAGCATGCTGAGCTCCCGGATCGGCAAAGCCTCCAAAGCTCTTTACCGTGCGATGATAACCCTGGCGGTGCTGCTGTGCCTGCTGGTTGTTTTTTTGTATGCCAGATACCAGATCTTCCATATCGAGCTCACCGTCGCCGCTCTTTGCGCTCTGTTTCCGGCACTCATCGTGAAAGAAGGTTTTCTCCGCAATACTATGGTCAGTCTGATCGGCCTTGCGCTTGTATTTGCCGGTTTATCCTGGGGGATGCTGTGGACGTCCGGTTTCGGCCTTTTTATCCTGATCGCCCCATGGCTCAAACATCGCGGCTTGACGCACACCATTTGGGCGCTTGGGATCTGGTATATGCTCAGCCGTGCAATGGAGCAGCAGCTCAATATTCCCGGACTGGCGATAGCGGCCGGTGCCGGCTACGCTTCGCATCTGATTGCCGACACCTTGACAGCCAGCGGTGTCAAATGGCTGTATCCGCTGACCAGATTTACCTTCAAGCTGCCTTTCCGCTGATCGATCTGGATGAAGAAAAAAACCATCTTGCACCGCCGTTAATCCGGCGGACAAGATGGTTTTATTTCTTCTGATGGTTTTGATTTTTATTTCAAATTGACCAAAGAATTGAGCGATGCATAGGCCAGCGGCTCGAAGCCTTCCGAGGGCTCGCCGATTGGAATTTCCAGGCGGAAGACGTAACCCTGCCCATCAAATTTTTTAACGATATATTGTTTGATTCTGACCGAACCGCTGCCGACCATGAAGGCCTCCGCGTCTCGCATCGATTCCGGAATATCCGCCTTCTCCAGCTCTTTCACCCGGCCGACATCCGACATTTCCTCATCCGCCTCAAACTTTAAATACTCAAGTTTATAATCCGCTGGCAGCTTCGTGATCGTTGCAAAATATTTCGGATAGGCCGTAAGCCACAGCTTGTTGTTCTCCTTGTCGAAGGAGAAACCCTCCGGCACATAAATGCCGTAGTCCTCCGTCTCGAACAACTTGGCCGGACGCTGCTCCTGGTTGCCTTCCAGCGTAACGCTCAGGTTTTTGGTTTCCGGAAGCGCTCCGCTTTCTGCCCCGCCGCTGTCACCAGCTGCTCCGGCTTTACCAATCTCAGTTAAGGTGCGCACCTTAACGTCTGAACCCTCTTCAACCGCTTTCTCCTTGTATTGGAACTGCACCGGATCCCCTGGCTGCAATCCATCCAGCACCGAAGCCTCCAAATCGCCTAATTGGAACACGACCGGCTTGCCGTCCACCGTGATTTCGATGGAGGTTGTATCCGCCTGGCCCTGATATTCACCTGTCCCCTGCAGAAGGCCGTCCGTGCCTTCAGGAGCAGCTGCATTCGAAGCGTTATCCGACTGGGCAACGTTCTCTACACCACTCGGCGAAGGCTGTGTGCCTTCAGCCTCCGATGATTTTTTTCCGCAAGCCGTTAAAGCCACAACCAGCATTAAACTTAAAATGCCCAATATATAATTTCTATAGTTTTTCATTCCAACACCCCCACTTTACTTACGATTTTATAACCTAAAAGTTGCAGGCCTAATCCCATTCTGCCCGTTTGACCGTTTACTTAAAAGCCTTACTTGTTATAATGGAGACATTAAACAGACTAGGATGAGGCATATGGCTTTTGGTATAGACAGGCAGCAGCTTGCTGCATGGAAGAAGCAGGTTTCCGCCGGCGAAATTGCTTACTTAACCCATTATTGGCTGGATGACCGGTTCCCCGGCGCCAGAACCGTAACAAAGGTCGGCTGCGGCGATTTGGCCAAGCTTGAGGCCTGGTGTATCCGGCACGGATTAAATCCGCGTTATATTCATCGCCGCGAGGCGTTCCCGCATTTCGATCTCATAGGCCCGAAACAAAGGTCCATTTTGGCCGAAGAAGGCCTGTGGGATCAGATTCACAAGTTTGGTCTGGAATAAAATAACCGGTTTCTGCTCAAGGGCAGAAGCCGGTTATTTCCATTATACACCGGTATTTAACATGGAATTCCGATCACGGTCCACTTCTTCAGCCGATTCGGCTCTGCCGATCCACAGGAACACGCTGATCAGAATAAAAGCGATTAACGCCAGAAGCGGAATCGTGATAAACCCCAGAAAATTAAGATAATCCTTATTGCAGGGAACACCTATCTGGCAAGGCAGCACCTTCGCCATCGCCGGAATCTTCTGCTCGGCATAATGGTATATGGAAATACAACCGCCGATCACGCTAAGCGGCATAGCATAAGGAATGATTTTCCGGTCGCCCCGGTAGGCGGCGATCCCGAGCAAAATAACCTGAGGATACATAAAGATCCGTTGGAACCAGCACAAACGGCAGGGCTCGTAATGCAATATTTCGCTGAGATACAAGCTGCCAGCCGTTGCCACTATAGCCACAATCCAGGCCATATACAAAGCATATTCCTTAAACAAGGACCGGCTGCGGATTTGCTCCATACCAGTTATTCCCCTTTGCTCGCTGTTTCGATAGCTTGGTGAATATCATTGTAGCTGTAATTCCCATTATAAAGCTTGTCATTGATGAAGAAAGAAGGAGTGCTCTGGACGCCCAGCTTGTCCGCTTTGGCGTTGCTTGCATCCACTTCGCTTTGATAGGTTTTGTTCTCGATATCGGATCTGAGCTTATCATAATCGATCGGCAGCTTCTCCGATTTCGCCAGATTCACGATAAAGTCGGTGGTGGCCCAACCTGTCTTCTCTTCTCCTTGTTCACGGTAAATAGCATCGTTAAACTTCCAGAAGGAGTCCTTGTCCTGATGATAAATGGAGTGGGCCGCAAGCGCCATCCGGTTCGAATCCTCGATGCCCTTGCCGTCAAGAATGATCAGATCCTGAAAATAAATGGCAGCCTTGCCGGTATCGATATCATTTTTAACCAGATCTGGTTTGATATTTAAATTGAAATCACGGCAGGCCGGGCATTGATAGTCCCCATATTCCACAATTTTAACTGGCGCATTCGGGTCGCCGAGCACCGGCATCGAGCTGTAGTCAAAATCGGCCTTAACTGATGATGGATCAGGACGAAAAATAAGAGCCGCTATAAACGCAACCAGCACCACCCCGATAATGGAGAAAAAGAGAATGCGGTTTCTACGCTCTTTAGCAAGGCGCTCCTGCTCCTTTCTTTTCCGCTCGGCGTACGGATTAGGCTGTTTCTTCGGTTTCAGTTACAATCCCTTCTTTCTATGTACTTATAGTAAGCTGCTTTCCTCTATTCTGCCTCATTTCCGGGTCAGGTGCAAATCTTTTCAATCCCCCTCAGAAAACAAAAACAAACATAGGTTCAGCCCCTTTCGGCCCCCTATGTTTGCTTGATTTCTTGGTATCCGCAGCTCCTGCCTATCCGTTCTGCTTTTCCGATGCTCCTACTGCGATCCAGGTGGCAAACCCGCCATCTGCTGCCACTCCGTTTTGTTTAACAGCCTCGAGCACCGCATACTCACATTCCCTGTTCTTCAAAGAAATTTGGATGCAGGAGGAGCTGCTCATCGCTACGAGGATATAATTTTCGTCTGGAAACTCATTTCTGAAAAACACATTAAATTCAACCGTATTTTCCCCTGGTTCGAATCTAAACTCCGTTAGTCCAAACTGCTGTACGGCCGCCCCCTGCAGACTCTCCAAAGGCTGAAACGCCAGATGCTGCAGCCGAACCGCGGACGGGCTCAAATGGCTGGCTCCAATCGCCTGTTCCTTGATCTGACTGCCGCTGATGCCTTCGATTGGCAGCAGTCCTTCCGACAGCAAAGATTCGGAGATATGGGATCGGGATACCGTCCCCTTTTCAAGCTGCTGAGAACCAACGGCCCCAAAGGCGATGTGACCGGCAGTAATGACCTCCTCGCCAAGATGACGAGATGTTATGGCCTGGTCGGCAATTTTGCTGTCCGTGATCGCCGCTTCACCGATTTTATCCGTCGAGACACTTTCGGGAGACAACTTTAAAGAAGTGACCGAATAATCCTGTAAATGGTATGAGGCAATTTTCTGTCTGCCCACATGGTGGCTTTGAACAGCCTCGTTCTGAATGGCTCTGAACGTAATGGACTGATCCTGAAGGGCGGAAGAGCCGACGCTCCCTTTCGCCAGATGAATCGCCGAGATCGTGCCTGCTTCAATATGCTCGGAAGTGACCGCTCCTGAGCGGATTGCTGACGAATCAACTGCACCTTCGGCGAAATGAAACTCCTGGATTGTATAAGGTACCAGATGCTCCCCATTGACGCTATGAACGGCCAACGCCTGGCTTTCTACACTTTCCGGCGCCAGCTTCTCCGCCGTAACAGCCCCATTGGCCAATTTGTCTTCCGTTACGCAGAATGCCTGCAATTGAAGCCTGCCTACGGCTGCATCCGCAAGATGCTTTTGTTGAACCGCACCAGCAGCAATAATTTGAGCTTTGACAGAGCCCTCTTGCAGATGTCTTTCGTTAACTGCGGCTGTTCCAATATGCGGCTCCATCACACTGTCCGGCTGTAAATGCTGAGACGCGACCGACAAATCCGCAAGATGGCCGCTTTGCACGGCCGCTTTGGAAATATGCCGTTTCAGAACGGCTTCATCTCCCAATTTGACTGCCAAAATGCTTTGATCCGCTATTTTAGAGGCTGTCACCGATTGGTCGATCAGCTGCAGCGTGCCCACTGATTGCTCCGTCAGTTTGGTCTGAGGGATACTGCGGTCAGCAATATGGCGGGAGTTGATTTCTCCCGTGCCAATATGGCGTTCGCCAATACCCGATTCTTGAATATGAGCTCCTTCGATGCTGCCTTCTGCAATATGGCGGGAGAGGATCAAGGAGGATTTCAGATGCTGAGTATCCACGGAATTTTCTTCCAGCTGACCGCTCCCCACGCTTCGATTGGCTAGCAGCTCCTTTGTAATGCTTGCAGGCTGCAGATGTTTGCTGGTAATGGATTCGTAAGCCAAATGGCTGCCTTTAATGACGCCTTCACCAATTTTGTCGGCAGTTACGGCCCCGTCCCGGATTTTAGCTGTGGTCACCATCTGGTCGCCTAGCTTAGAAGAATCAATCGAACCATTCATCAAATGAACGGACGTGATAGAGCCGCTGGTTATTTTGCTGCCGTTAATAGACTGGTCTTGAAGCATTTCGGAAGAGATCAGCATATCGCTTAAATGACGGCTTTGAATAATCCCGTCCGCCAGATGATCGGGGCTGATGGATTTCTCCGCCAACTTGTCGGGGGTTATGGAACCATCTTTGATTTTGGAGCCGTCGACGGAACCATTTGCTAGTTTGTCGCCGTGTACCGAACTCTCAACCAGGTGGTCACCGGTCAGAGAAGCTTTGGCTACTTTAGGCGAAGTGACCGCTCCATCCCCAATTTTGATAGAGGTGACGGCAAAATCGGCGATCCAAGCCGTGTCGATCGTGCTCGTTTTTAATCGGCTCGAATCGATTGCATTGGGCGCAATTTTATCACGGGTAATCGTGGCATCGACAAGGTCATCTCCATAGATAAACGGCTCTCCTCCAGCAAATAACTTGCGATCCTTGGCCGTTAATTCGGCCGGCTTGATGTTCCGCTGTTCGAATCCTGGGGTTTGAACCGTTGAAGCCGTTGAGACAATGGCATCGATCGCTTTGCCCTGGTTTATCCCTGTTCCTCCATAATTGCCGCCTGATTCAGTTCCGGCAGCTAGAGTCTCGCCGTTAGCCAGAGACTCCTGAGCCAATGGGGCTGCAGCGCTTTGATGCAAAGAAACCGGCTTTTGCCCTTTGTTGTTTCCTTTCCACTTCTCGACCAAATCCAACTCATTAAAAGAAGCCCGGTAACCCGATTTGACCGTTTTGCCGGCCCGGGGTTTGGAAGCTTTTCCTTTCTTCAAGCTGTTCTCTCCTCTCAGCAACATTCTTCTGCTGGCATCCTATGCAGATCAATGGGCTTTTGTCACAATCGGCCGAGCTGGATCACAAGCAGAATAAAGCCGGAAATCCCCTCTAGCTATTAAAAATAAAAGGCTGCCGTAACAGCAGCCTGTTCAGAAACACAAATGGAGCAGGCGCTTGGGAAGCGCCTGCTCCATTTAATTAGGATCATGTCAAACTCCATTCCGTAAGGGCTGCACACGCCGGAAGCCACGAATGCCGGATTAGGCTTAAGCGCCGGCTTCCTCAGCAGCTTCCTCACTGGCAGCCTCCGGAGCTGCTTCCCCTTCTGCGCCGCCTTCCGTTTCGGCTTCTTCATCCACATCAGCGCCGCGAGGCACCACGATGGAAGCCAGAAGTGTGTCTTCTGGTACGTGAAGCGTGATGCCCTGCGGCATGGATACTTCCGCCAGGGTAAGTTTGTCCCCGACGCCAAGATTCGTTACGTCCACTTCAATCCCTGTGGGCAGATCATCAGGCAACCCTTCCACTTCAAGCTCTGTGATCAGCGTTTGAAGAATACCGCCTTCTTTGGTGCCGGTAGCAGTGCCGTGATAATGAACCGGGATGCTTACCCGGATTGGTTTGTTTCTGGAGACGTGCTGGAAGTCCACGTGAGCCACCTGGCCCTTGGCCTTCTGAATATCTTTAATTAACGCCGGCAGCGTTTCTCCGCCCTCCAGCTTCAATTGGAAAAATTCCGTACGGCCTGTCCGGGCCACTTTAAGCAGTTCCTTCTCATCGACGGAAAGTTGCTGGCTTTCGATTTGGGACCCGTAAATGACACCCGGCACGCGGCCGGACTGCCGAAGCTGACGTAGAGCCGAACGCGTCAGATCGGTTCTTTTTTCTGCCTGCAAAGTAACGTTATGACCAGAACTCATCTTTCATCGACCTCCTGATTGTAAGCGAAATGAGATTCGCACTGAAATAGCTGATTCTGTGTATCCAAGTTATAATTTGCAGCCCTATCCTATTTAATACCCGTTTTGGAACCGATCTAACCGTTTTGCTTTCCTTTTTCAGCATAAATTCCAGAAAATAAAAAACCGGCACCCGAAAGCGCCGGCACGGCAAAAGCCGCAAAAGTGTGTGTGTTGGATAAAAACGTTGTAAAGATTAAACGAAAGAAACCAAATTACGATAAATCAGTTAAGCATCGATGCTCTTCACAAGCTCAACGACTTGAGCCGCTGTTTGCATCGTCAGCGCTTTGGCTGCAAGCTCGGCCATGTCGGCTTTCGACAATTTCGAGATTTGCGAGCGTGCCGGCAGAATGGAAGTAGCACTCATGCTGAACTCATCCAGTCCCAAGCCAAGCAGCAGCGGAATGGCAGTGGCATCGCCGGCCATCTCGCCGCACATGCCTGCCCATTTGCCTTCCTTGTGAGCGGCGTCAATAACCATCTTCACCAGGCGAAGGATCGCCGGGTTATAAGGCTGGTACAGATAAGACACACGTTCGTTCATGCGGTCCGCTGCCATCGTATATTGAATCAGGTCATTAGTCCCGATGCTGAAGAAATCAACTTCTTTCGCGAATTGATCCGCGATAATGGCTGTCGAAGGAATTTCGACCATGATTCCGAGTTGAATCTCGTCGGAAACCTCGATGCCTTCCGCAGCCAATTTGTCTTTCTCTTCCAGCAACAGCGCTTTGGCCTGACGGAATTCGTCCAGCGTTGCGATCATAGGGAACATGATCCGCAGGTTGCCATATACGCTTGCACGAAGCAGCGCGCGAAGCTGGGTGCGGAAGATGTCCGTACGGTCCAGACACAAACGAACGGCGCGGAAGCCGAGGAATGGATTCATTTCCTTCGGCAGATCCAGGTAAGGGAGCTCTTTGTCTCCGCCGATGTCCAGAGTACGGACAACAACCGGCTTGCCTTCCATTTTCTCGAGAACCGTTTTGTAGGCGTTAAATTGAATTTCTTCCGTAGGCAGCTTGTCGCGTCCCATGTACAGGAACTCTGTACGGTAAAGGCCAACCGCTTCTCCGCCGTTATCGATAACGCCGGGGACGTCGTTGGGTGTACCGATGTTAGCTGCAAGCTCTACATGAACGCCATCCGCAGAAACGGTAGCCTGATCGCGAAGTTTTCTCCACTCCTCGATCTGAAGCTGATATTTCTGCTGTTTGCTGCGATAGTCGGCAACAAGCTCTTCGGTAGGATTGATGATGACTTTGCCATCCAAACCGTCCACGATCACAAGATCGCCATTGTTCACTTTATCCAGCACTTCTTTGGTTCCCACTACCGCAGGAATTTCGAGCGAACGAGCCATAATGGCGGAATGGGAAGTACGGCCGCCGATATTGGTTGTAAACCCTTTGACATATTTCCGGTTCAGCTGCGCCGTATCGGAAGGGGTCAGGTCTTCAGCGATGATAACCACTTCCTCGCTGATTTCCGCAGGGTTCACGTAATTCAGTCCAAGCAGATGGATAAGGACACGTTTCGTTACGTCTTTCATATCAGCCGCGCGTTCCTGCAGATAGGCGCTTTTCATATTTTCAAACATCGAGATGAACTGATTGGCAGTTTCATTCAGCGCATATTCGGCATTTACCATTTCATTGCGGATCATGTCTTCAACCGGGCTGATCAGCTCCGGATCGTTCAAGATCAGCAGATGAGCTTCAAAGATTTCGGCTTTCTTGGCACCAAGCTCTTGAAGAGTGCGCTCTTTAATCGCTTCAAGTTCGGCTTTCGACTTGTCGAGAGCCGCATTCAGTTTGGCCACCTCGGCAGCAACGTCGGAAACGCTGCGCTGTTGAACCGTAAAATCCGGATGCTCCAGCTTGAAGGCAGGTGCGATAGCCACACCCGCCGAAGCTGCAATCCCTTCGATTTTGATCATTCTGCTTCGCCAAGCCCTTCGTTGATCATGACATCGGAGAGCGCCTGGATAACTTCAGCTTCACTGCCGCCTGTAGCGGAAAGAGTGATGCTGTCGCCTTTTTCAAGACCAAGGGACAAAACGCCAAGAATGGATTTCAAAGTGACTTTTTTACCTTTAGCTTCTGCAAAAGCTTCAGCGTCTTTGAATTTGTTCGCTGTATTTACCAGTGCAGTTGCCGGGCGTGCGTGGATACCGTCTTCGTCGATAATTCTGAATGTTTTTTCCATTTATAATCCTCTCGCTTTCAATAAGTTAGTTGTATTTCATGTCCATCATGGTAAGACATTTGAAGCGGAATTTCAAATCTCTGATGCCGCAGAAATTATTTAATCGTAATGATATTGCCTTCTCCGGACTTCACTTCGCCTGTTTTATTCAGCGTTACCGCTGCTCCTTCAGGCAGGTTCGAGAAGATGATCGGAGAGATGATCGAAGGGGCATTCGCCTTCACATATTCCAGATCCACCTTCATGATCGGCTGTCCTGCAGCGACCAGATCGCCTTCGTTAACCAGCACTTCAAAACCTTGTCCTTTCAGCTTCACGGTATTAACACCGATATGAACCAGCACTTCCTTGCCGCCGTCAGACATGATGCCTACCGCATGTTTGCTCGGGAATACGTTGAACACCTTACCGTAAACCGGAGAGCAGATCGTACCATCGTTAGGCAGGATTGCGAAGCCGTCGCCTGTCATTTTTTGCGAGAATACAGGGTCCGGAACCTGGCTGATATCCATCAATTCGCCATTAGCCGGAGCCACGATATCTTCGTTGACGATAGCATCACCGTCTTTGGCTGCTTCCTGTTCCGCTACAGCCGGCTTCTCTTCAGCTTTCATCGGAGCAGGAGCAGGGGTTTTACCGCTCATGATATCGGCGATTTGCGATTTGATCGTGTCGGAGCGGGTACCAAAGATCGCCTGCACGTTATTGCCGACCTCCAGCACGCCGGAAGCGCCGAGCTGTTTCAGACGGTCCTTATTGACATTGGCTTTGTCGTTTACCTCGATCCGAAGGCGAGTAATACAGGCATCCAGATGTTTGATGTTGCTTGGACCGCCGAACGCAGTCAGGATGTTATAAGGCAGCTGGTCCGTTGACACTGGTCCAGATGCTGCTCCGTCCTTATCCGCATCCACCGAAGCGTCTTCACGTCCCGGGGTTTTGAGGTTGAACTTGCGGATAACAAAACGGAATCCGAAGTAATAAACAACTGAGAAGCAGAGACCGATAATGATTACCCACCACCAATGGGTACGGTTAGGAATCACCCCGAACAGCATAAAGTCGATAAAGCCGCCGGAGAACGTCATCCCGATTTTGACGCTCAAAATCTGCATCAGCATAAATGACAAACCTGCAAAAACGGCATGAACCGCAAACAACAATGGAGCTACGAACAGGAACGAGAACTCAAGCGGCTCCGTAATCCCTGTCAGGAATGAAGTCAAGGCACCAGACAGCATCAAACCGCCGACAAGACGTTTGTTCTCCGGTTTGGCTTCGTGATACATGGCCAGCGCAGCGGCCGGAAGACCAAACATCATGAACGGGAATTTACCGGTTGTAAACGTACCCGCCGTAAACGGAACGCCGTCACGCAGCTGAGCCATAAAGATGTGCTGGTCGCCGCGGATAATTTGCCCCGCTTTGTTCGTATATTCGCCAAACTCGAACCAGAACGGGGAATAGAAAATATGATGCAGACCAAACGGAATCAAGGAACGTTCGATGACCCCGAAAATAAACGCTGACAAAGTCAGGTTCGTGTCGATCATACTGTGTGAAACATAGTTCAGACCATCCTGGATTGGAGGCCATACAAACGACATGATGATCCCGACGACAAGGGCCCATACCGCAGTCATAATCGGCACGAAACGTTTGCCGGCGAAGAAACCGAGATAGGATGGCAGCTCGATTTTAAAATATTTGTTGTACATGGTGGCTGCCAGCACACCGGCGATAATACCGCCGAATACCCCCGTAACCAGCGTAGGAATGCCAAGCACCCGTGCATAAGCCGGATCATTAAGCGATAATACATAGTCGTTGACACCCATCACGGTACCCATTGTAATGTTCATTACAAGGTAACCTACGATAGCCGCCAGGCCCGCTACGCCCTCGCCTCCAGCCAAACCTACGGCTACGCCGACGGCAAACAGCAGGGAGAGATTATCGAATACGACCTGTCCCGAGTTCATCAGGATGTTGGCCAAGGTTTGAATCCAGTGAGCGTTCAGAGCAGGCACGTATTGCAGGAAATCCGGGTTGACCAGCATGTTCCCGATGCCTAAAAGCAAACCAGCTGCCGGCAATATCGCTACCGGAAGCATCAGCGCTTTACCGACTCTTTGCAAAACGCCAAAGAAACGTTTAAACATATAGATCCTCCTAAAGAATGTGATATCAAGCAGCCAGTTTCAGGTGAAAAAACGCATAACGCTGCTGTACCTTGCGGTTTAACAAGAACATCAAAAAAGGCATGAGTCAACAAAGCTTATGCCTTATGTACCTTTAACTACGGTTATCTTACCCCGTAATGAAAAAGTACAACCAGCAAACTTTGTACAACTCATGCCTGATCGAATCAGTAACACGCTAGAATATGAAGTTCTTGTCTTGCCTCGAGAGAAAGTATAGCACCCATAAACCGCTTTCGCAAGCCTTAAATTACATGACGCGGTACAATGCGATTCAAATGCATCGTTAGGTAACTGATTTCAGCTTGGTAAACCGGCTTATGCAGCCGCTTCTCCATCACCTTCGTCAGCTTCCAGGCCAAATCATACAGCTCCGGATATTCATCCTTCAGCACTTCCTCCAGCTTGCCAAGCTCATGGACCTTCTCCCCGCGGCGAATCCGCTCGATGGCAAAACGCAAATGCGTCAAAAGACGGGCATAATCCAAGGAATCGCGGGCGATCTTAAAGTTCATCTGCTGTTCAATCATATCCACCATATCCGAAATCAGCTGTGAATGCGCTTTAACTTCCGTGATGTGCTGATTCGTCATAGCGCTGTGAATATGCAGCGCAACAAAACCGATTTCATCCTGGCCGAGATCGACATCCATCTTCTCCCGAATCACATTGATGGCATATTCCGCCAAACGATATTCTTCCGGATAAATCTCCTTCGTTTCAAACAGAAACGGATTATGAATCACAATGTCCTGCTCCGCTCTCTTAATCGCAAAAGCGATGTGATCCGTCAGGGCGATATGAATATGTTCATTCAGCGGGGTTTGGCTGTGCTTGGCGACGTAAAGCAAAATTTCGTTCAATACCTCGATCAGCTTCTCATCCACTTCGAGTGCCAGCTGCTTATACTGCTCCTGCTCGGCTGCATTTCTCAAAATGAACAGCTTCTCCACCGCTTCATTCGCGATCATTTCACGGGGCTTGCGGTTAAAGCCGATACCTTTGCCGATGACAACTACTTCTCCATGCTCGGGATGGTTAGCAATGATCACATTGTTGTTCAGCACTTTAGCCACCTGAAGGCCGTTCACTTTAACACCTCATTCAATAAAAATACATGCCAAGTCCCGCTGACTCGGGGTGCAGGCAAGCACACAGCCGGCGTCAGCGGGACACGCTGATACTCCATTATAACTGCCTTCATGGCTGAACGCTACAGGCAGGGCTAAATTTTCATGCTTTTGGCAAAGAATCGGAAGCGGCGGCGGCTTCTGCAGCCGGTGAGGCGGCGGCTGGGGCGCCAATCTTCTGGGTCAAGCCCTGAATCAGGGAATTCAGCTCGATGCCGGATACGTTCTTCAGCATTTCCGGCGCAGTCGCCATCAGCTCGGTCACATAGTTGCTGACGCGTGCGGCTCCTTCGCCTTTCCCTGTATCCACGACCGTCAGCTTATCAATGCCGGAGATCGGAGCGGCGATTTTCCCGGCCAGCTCCGGCAGCATTTTCACAACGATATCGAGAATAGCGGCTTCGCCGAATTTCTGGAACGCTTCAGCCAGTTTCTCTTTCGCTTCGGCTTCGGCCAAACCGCGCAGACGGATAATCTCCGCGTCGGCTGTACCTTTGGCCCGCTCAGCATCGGCAATTGCCAAACCTTCGAGCCGCTTCTGCTCGGCCGATGCCCGCGCCTGCGTTTCAATGGAATACTGCAGGGCATCCGCTTCCCGCATTTTCCGGGCTTTGTCAGCTTCAGCCGCCTGCTCTACCGCGTAACGGTCGGCGTCAGCTTTCTTCTTCACCTCGGCGTCATATTGCTTCTGACGAACGAGGATTTCTTTTTCCTGCAGGTCAATCTCCCGTTCCTTGCGGACCAGTTCAACCTTCATTTGCTCTTCGACCATCGTCTGCTTCGCCCGGGCTTCCTGGATATGATAAGCTTGGTCGGCTTCCGCTTTCGCCGTATCCTGATCCCGTTTAAACGAAGCGACCTTCAGTTCCTTCTCTTTGCTAGCTTCGGCTATGTTCGTATCCCGCAGCAGCTCGGCTTTCTGGCCTTCTTCTTCGGCGCGCGCCTTCTGAATCCGGGAATCCCGAATCGCTTCCGCTTCGGCAATATCCGCGTCCCGCTTGACTGCGGCAATACGCGGCTTACCAAGCGCATCCAAATAGCCGTGTTTGTCGCGTACATCTTTAATCGTAAAGGAGACAATCTGCAGCCCCATCTTCTTCAAATCACGCGCTGCCACGCCCTGCACCTCTTGAGCAAAACGGTCCCGGTTGCGGTAAACCTCTTCCACGGTCATGGAACCGAGAATGGAACGGAGATGCCCTTCCAGCACCTCTTGGGCTTCGCCCTTCAAAGCTTCTACCGGTTTGCCGAGAAACTGCTCGGCCGCCGTAGCCACATCTTCAACCGAACCTCCGATTTTAATAATGGCCACCCCATCTGCCAGAACCGGAACCCCTTGCTCCGTATATACTTCCGGCGTGGTCACATCCAGCTTGTGGGACAGGAGCGATAACAGCTCTTTCTGCTGGAAAATCGGCCAGATAAACGCGCCGCCGCCGCGTACAATTTTGATTCTGCGGCCCGAATCGTCTTCGGAAATGTTCTTCCGGCCCAGGAAAGAGCCGGTAACGATCATCGCTTCATCCGGGCTGACCGTTTTGTAACGGGCCCAGAAGGCAATACCCAACACAATCAGAACAATAACAACAATACCTGGAATCGTTAAATAATCCGGAAAATCAAAATTCAAATGAAACCCTCTCCTTTATGCTCATCTAGTTCGGACACATACACAACGCCGTCACGCCAATCAACAATGACGACCTGGACGCCCGCAGCAATCTCCCGGCGTTCCCAGCTTGCCGCAATATGCAGGGAATTTCCGCCTACCCCATTGACCATGACTTCGCCATAACCTTCGCCCGGGATCGGAATGCTGACCTCTCCAATCTGGCCGGGGAGCTCCTTCTCGGAGTAACCTGTTGAGTTCTCGCTCCTTTCCGCAGGTGCTACATAAGCGAAATAAACCAAAGCACAGAGGATCAGAGCGATACAGATGGCAAGCACCAGCACTGCGGCACGCCCAAGACCGGAATAACGTTCCAGCAGGATGCCGGCACCGCCAAACCCGGTTACTCCGCCTGCAAGGACGACCGGCTTCATAAAATCGACGGATAAGAAATCAAACATCCCGTCCAGCCATTGGCCTAGCAGATCGCCCACCAGCACGCTTGCAAGCGTAAACAAAACACCGCCGATCAGGCACCCTAAATACAATCCCTCCATGTTACCCTCCTGCAAGTCTTCCGTTGTCTTGCTTACTAAGTTATACGCCTAAATTTATATAAGGTTTCAATATTTTCCTGTTCAGGGAAGAAAAAAAGCGCTCCGGTTGCCCGGAACGCTTAATTATTTAAGGTGTAGACCTTACAGGGAAAGACGGTAGATTTCCAATACATCTTCCTTGTCTAGTTTGGCAAAGTTGCCGAACGGACCGAATTTGACCGTCTTCTCGGCCATCAAATCCAACTTGCTGTCGTCGATGTCGTAATCGGCCAACCGGCTTGGCGCACCGATCGAAGTCCAGAAAGCGCGCAAAGCGTTGATGCCTTCTTCGCCGATTTGGGCATCGGTTTTACCCGCCTGCTCGATGCCGAAGACGTTAACAGCCAATTTCTTGAATCTTTCCGGTTTGACATGCAGGTTGTATTTCATCCAGTTCGGGAACAGGATGGCCAGACCGCCGCCATGCGGAATGTCGTAGACTGCCGAAACGGCATGTTCAATGTTATGAGTAGCCCAGTCGCCGCGGAAGCCCATCGAAACCATGCCGTTCAAAGCCAGCGTACCCACGTACATGATGCTTTCGCGCAGCTCGTAGTTCTCCAGATCGTTGATCAGCTTTGGAGCGGTTTCGATCACGGTGCGGAGCAGCGTTTCGCAGAATCCGTCCTGAACCGGCGTATTCTCCTCCAGGTGGAAATAATGCTCCAGTACGTGGGACATCATGTCCACCATGCCGTAGACGGTTTGATCCTTAGGCAGGGAGAACGTGTTTTGAGGGTCCAGGATCGAAAATACCGGATAAGTGAACGGGCTGCCGAAGCTCAGCTTCTCTTCGGTTTCGGTATTGGAAATAACGGAGCCTCCGTTCATTTCCGAGCCGGTAGCGGCCATAGTCAACACAACAGCCAGCGGAAGGGCCGCTTCAACGGCAGCCTTTCGGGTCAGAATATCCCAGACGTCTCCGTCATATTTGGAGCCGGCCGCAATCGCTTTGGAGCAGTCGATGACGCTGCCGCCGCCTACGGCCAAAATGATGTCGATGTTGTTTTGTCTGCACAGCTCAACGCCTTTATGTACAGTCGTCAAGCGAGGATTAGGTTCTACACCGGCAAGTTCTGTGACCTGTGCGCCAATTTCCTTCAGGTAGCCCATGACTTGATCGTATAGTCCTGTCCGTTTAATGCTGCCGCCGCCGTATACCAGCAGCACCTTGTTACCGTATTTAGGGAGCTCCGTTTTGAGAGCTTCGGTTTTATTTTTACCGAAAATCAGTTCGGTCGGATTATGAAATGTGAAAGCCTCCATGTTGCTTATCCTCCCATTCGCTTGTGCGGAATTAGTAATGAATCCGGCTTTTATTATACTGCTCAAGTTTGCCGGAAACAAATCGGATAGCAATCAAATGTTCCTAACGAGCCTTCTATATAACAAAAAACAGGCCCTCCGGTCGAGAGCCCGCCTTGGTAGATCCTTCGGATTTATTCCTGTGTAAATCCCGCTGCCGCCACAAAGCGGCGCAAGCCCGCCTGACCCTCCGGCGTCCGCTTGTAAACCCCGGCATGACCAAGAATTTTCGCAAATTTGCTGCCTACTTCGTCTTTCAAAATCATCTCTGCCTGCTCCTTTTGCAAAGCGGAACCATGTTTGTCCAGCAGGGAACCGATCCACTGCGCATGCGGCGCCAGCTCTGGCGCACGGCCTTCGGAGACAGCCAGACGAAGCGTTTCGTCCCCGGACAGGATGCGGGCGATGCTGTCGAGCTCCTGTTTCAGGCGTCCCGGCAAAATCGCAAGGCCCATCACTTCGATCAGGCCGATATTTTCTTTCTTGATGTGGTGCATCTCACGGTGCGGGTGGTAAATGCCCTCCGGATGCTCCTCGCTGGTCCGGTTGTTGCGCAGCACCACATCAAACTCATAAGCGCCGTCCGCACTGCGTCTTACGATGGGCGTAACCGTATTATGAGGTACGGGTGCTCCGTCCACCTCCGAATGGGCCAGGATGCCCAGCTCTTCATCGCTGTAGCCCTTCCACAGCTCATACAGATCATTGGCTGCTTCAAGCAGGACATCCGGATCGGCTCCGGTAAGCCGGAGTACGCTCATCGGCCATTTGACAATACCGAGCTTCACGCCCGGATACTGCGTCGATTGGAATTCGGCGTCAACCGGCGATTTCTCCAGCGGAAATTTATGTTTGCCGCCCTGAAAATGGTCATGCGTAAGAATGGAACCGCCCACAATCGGCAGGTCCGCATTCGAGCCGATGAAATAATGCGGGAATTGCCCCACGAAATCGAGCAGCCTGCGGAAAGAATCCTTCGTCAATTTCATCGGCACATGATCTTGGTGGAAGACGATACAGTGCTCATTGTAATAGACATACGGGGAATATTGGAAAAACCAAGGTTCGCCATTCAATACAAGCGGAATGACCCGCAGGTTCTGCCGGGCCGGGTGATTCAGCCGTCCGGCGTAGCCGACATTCTCCCGGCACAGCTGGCACTTTGGATAAACCGGCGGAGGAAGCAGCTTGGCAGCTGCGATTTCGGCCGGCGATTTTTCCGGTTTGGACAAATTAATGGTCATTTCCATCGTGCCAAAGGCAGTTGGCTGCTCCCAATACACATTGCTTGACACACGGTCCATCCGGATGTAGTTGGCGTCCGTACAAAGCTTAACGAAACGGCTCGTAGCAGCTTCTATGCCGTGTTCCTGCTCGGTTGCTTTGAAAGCGGCTATCACCTCGGAAGGACGAGGCATAACGCGGCCCATGATCTCCGCATCCAGCAAATCGCGGTACGTGTCTGTATTCTCCGGAATCAGACCGGCCGCATAGCCGTAATCAATCAAGATATTAAGCAGCTCCTGCGGCCCTTCCAAGGTCTCTTTGCGGACCTCTCCCAAATAAGGTTCATCTTCTTTAAACAGCTCAAGGAGCCGGTTGCGCGTATAGTCGGCGTCATAATGGCCGATCAGTTCGCTCTGAAGGGCAAATTGCACCAAACGTTCAATCGCTTCAAGCGCCTGTTCGCGCAGTTTTGCCGCTTCTGCCGTACGCTGCTGCATTGGCTTCATCTCACTTTCCCGCATAACCGTTCGGATGGTTTTGATGCCACTGCCAGGCGCTGGCGATAATGTCATCGAGGTTTTCACGCTGCGGATTCCAGCCCAGCACACTGCGGGCTTTGCCCGAGGATGCGATCAGCACAGCCGGGTCGCCTGTACGGCGAGGCTTCACTTCGACCGCGAAATCGACGCCTGTCACTTCTTTTACTTTGGAAATCACCTGATTGACGGAAAAGCCGTTGCCGCTGCCAAGGTTGAACACGTTGCTTTCGCCTCCGCCGCGCAAATAATCCACTGCGCGCAGATGCGCGTCGGCCAGATCGCTCACATGAATATAGTCGCGGATACAGGTGCCGTCTTCAGTCGGATAATCGTCGCCAAACACGGCGATGGATTCCCGCTGGCCGAGCGCGGTTTGCAGAATCAGCGGGATCAGGTGGGTTTCAGGCTGATGGTCTTCGCCTATTCTACCGCTGGCATGGGCTCCGGCTGCATTAAAATAACGGAGCGCCACATATTTGATGCCCAGCACACGGTCGAACCAGCCCATCATGGTCTCCATGGTCAGCTTCGTTTCACCGTACACGTTAGTAGGAGCCGTACGGTCGGTTTCTTCAATCGGCACCTTCTCCGGTTCTCCGTAGGTTGCCGCTGTAGACGAAAAGACGATTCTGGATACGCCGGCCTGCTGCATCGCTTCCAGCAGACATAACGTACCGTACACGTTGTTGTCGTAATATTTTACGGGATTCTGCATGCTTTCCCCAACCAGGGAGTTGGCCGCAAAATGGATGACCGCATCAATGCTGTTCTCAGCAAACAGCTTCTTCAGCAGCTCTTTGTCCCGCAGATCACCTTCGTACAGCTTGCCGCCAAGCAGCGCTTCCCTATGACCTGTCTGCAGATTGTCGAGCACAACCACCTCTTCGCCTTTATCCAGCAGCTCAGCCACCGTATGAGACCCGATATATCCGGCACCGCCGGTTACTAAAATCGCCATATCACGCTTCCTCCTTCAATTGGTGTACACCGTCTCCCACTTCACAAACGTAGAATTCAGCTTCCAGGCCCGTACGCTGTTTGTAAGCCTCCCCCACGTTGTGTACAAACGAAGCAACGGTATCTTCATGCACAAGCGAAACCGTGCAGCCGCCAAACCCCGCTCCTGTCATGCGGGAGCCCAGCGTGCCTTCGATTTTCCGCGCTTCCTCGACCATCGTGTCCAGCTCGGTACCCGTGACCTCATACAAATCACGCAAGGAGTCATGGGACTTGTTCATCAGCTGGCCGAATTCGGCCAGTTTGTTGTTCTGCAAAGCTTCAACAGAGGCCAGGACGCGCGCGTTCTCCTCAACCACATGTTTCGCACGTCGGCGCAGTACATCACTGTTCAGCTTATCTTCAAGGTCGGCAAATTGCTCAGGGGTAAGCTGGGCCAGATATTCGAGTCCCGGTACATGCGGCTGCAGCTGGCGGAGCGCTTCATCGCATTCGCTGCGGCGCTCGTTGTATTTGGAATCCACAAGCCCTCTGCGTTTGTTAGTGTTCCCGATCACCAGCTTGCTGGAGCCGATCACGAAAGGCACTTTCTTAAATTCAAGCGTGTCGCACATCAGCAGAATCGCATGGTCTTTCGCTCCGTTGGCCACTGCGAACTGGTCCATAATGCCGCTGTTGACGCCGACATATTGATTTTCGGCACGCTGGGATAGCTTTGCCATTTCGACCGTATCTATGTCCTTGCCTTCCACCGAAACAAAAGCATAAGCGGTTACGACTTCGATCGAAGCCGAAGAGGAAAGCCCGGCTCCGTTCGGGATTTCACCGATAAAATAAAGATCATAGCCCTTGCTCACCCGGCAGTCCAGCTTAGCCAGCTGCACCAAAACGCCGATCGGATAATCCACCCATTCCCCCGTTTTGGATGCGCCGATTTCCCCGAGAGCAATCTCAGCCGTATAAGGGAAGTTCGCCGATCTAAAAACAAGCTTGTCGTCGCCGCGTTCGCGCAGGAGCAGAGTGGTGCCGAATTCCAGCGCCGCCGGAAGCACGTAGCCGCCGTTATAGTCGATATGTTCGCCGATCAGGTTCACCCGTCCAGGGGCTTGATAAGCCAGAATTTCCTTGTCATTAACGCCAAATTCGGAATTAAACTTCTGCTTCAGCTCTTGCATGTTCATCATGC
The DNA here is from genome assembly GCF_001685395.1 of Paenibacillus yonginensis. Taxonomy (NCBI): domain Bacteria; kingdom Bacillati; phylum Bacillota; class Bacilli; order Caryophanales; family Paenibacillaceae; genus Paenibacillus; species Paenibacillus yonginensis. The sequence goes on from NZ_CP014167.1 coordinate 2,871,121, forward strand.
GTTCACCTGTCCTTAACATCAATTTAGGCTTAACTCTGACTTCATTATAAAGGAGCTGGCCGCTCTATGATAATGTATGAATGCGTTTTAAATATGGATTAATGTGACTTTTGGAGCTATGATAATCGTATGATCTTACATCGAAATCCAGGTCTGGAGAGGAAGGAATTATCATGAACCAGCCGTTAAAACAAACTGTGAAACCCGCCACATATATGTCAGCCGCCAATCCCGATTTCCCCGGTTATGACGTCCTCCGCGTCTTGTTTGCCGGCGAAAGCCAAACCTCCCCTTCCCACCGTCTCGGGCCCAAAATTTACGATTTCTATTTGTTTCATTATATCGAGGAGGGAAGCGGCGTCTTTCGCACGGAAAAAGGGACTTACCGCCTCCGATCCGGCAGCGGCTTTATGATTGAACCGGATCACCTCGTCAGCTATGAATCCGACCCGGAGACCCCCTGGCGCTACCGCTGGCTTGCCTTCAGCGGAGCAGGAGCGAAGGAGCTGGCAAGAGAGGCCGGCTTCTCTCAGGACACGCCGGTCGTTCATGGTTCAAGCTATGGACCGATACCTGAGGCTTTAGGCTCCATTCTGGCTGCATTCCGCGAGCAGCAGGAAGGGGCAGGCCTCGCCGCGCTGGGTTATTTGTATCTGATTATGGCCGAGGCGAAACGTTCCCTGGTGTCCGGAACAGCAAACACAGAGGGCGAGGCTCATATCCAGCGGGTAGTCAAACAAATGATCCACTATATGACGAGCCAATACGCCTATCCGATCTCCATTGAGGAAATGTGCTCAGGTCTAGGCTACAACCGTGCTTATTTATCCCGGGTCTTCAAGAAAGGCACCGGGATGTCTCCCGTCACCTATCTGCTGAAGCTGCGTATCGACAAAGCCCGTTATCTCCTGCGGGACCGCCCGGACTTGTCCATCGAACAGATCGCCGCATCCGTCGGCCTGACGGACCCGCTTTATTTCTCGCGCCAGTTCAAACGATTCTACGGGGAAGCGCCCAGCACCTACCGGCGTTCGGTCACCAGAGGTTGACCAGAAGATGCTGCGTTATCCAGAAGGTTGCCATTCAGAAGGTTGCCATTCAGAAGCGGCTACAAGATGACTGCTTGAGATACAGTTCCCCAAAAAAAAGGCTGGCCCATGGTCATATCCGGCCGGGGCAGCCCTTCTTGTCCTCCTCCAACCGCTTAGGATTCCGGATCGTCCGTCTTCAGAATCCGTTCAATGCGGTTTAATTCTTCCTCCGAGAACTCCAGGTTTTTAAGCGCCGCTGCATTCTCTTCGATTTGACTGGCCCGGCTGGCGCCGATGAGGGCCGATGTCACTCTGCCGCCTCTCAGCACCCAAGCCAGCGCGAACTGGGCCAGACTTTGGCCGCGAGCCGCCGCCATCTGATTCAGCGCCCGTATCTTGCGCAGCACCTCCGGCGTAATAGCCGATTCCTTCAGGAAGCCGCTCGGGCTGGCTGCCCGGGAATCCTCCGGAATACCGTTCAAATATTTGCTGGTCAGCAGACCTTGAGCGAGCGGAGTAAAGGCAATGCTGCCTACGCCGTTTTGCTCCAACACATCCTGCAGCCCGTTCTCGATCCAGCGGTCCAGCAGGGAATACCGGGGCTGATGAATGAGCAGAGGCGTGCCGAGCTCTTTCAGTATTTTTATAGCTTCAGCCGTTTGATCTGCCGGGTAGTTGGATATCCCCACATAGAGGGCTTTTCCAGAACGCACAATCTGATCCAGAGCCATCATCGTTTCTTCAAGCGGTGTCTCGGGGTCAGGACGATGGGAATAAAAAATATCCACGTACTCCAGTCCCATCCGCTTCAGGCTCTGATCCAGGCTGGCGATCAAATATTTGCGCGAACCCCAGTCTCCGTAAGGACCAGGCCACATCAGATATCCCGCTTTGGAAGAGATGACGAGTTCATCACGGAAAGGCTTCAGGTCTTTAGCCAGAACCTGGCCAAACATTTCTTCAGCCGATCCCGGAGGAGGACCATAGTTATTGGCAAGATCAAAATGGGTAATCCCGAGATCAAACGCCTTGCGGATCATTTCACGTCCATTCTCAAACGAGTTGACGCCTCCGAAATTGTGCCACAAACCGAGGGAAATCGCAGGCAGCTTGAGTCCTGAACGACCGACCCGATTATAAATCATCGCTTCGTATCTTTCTTCGTTCGGTGAATATACCATCTCGTCATCCTACCTTTCGATCTTGGATAAACACATTTGCAGGTTCTTTGATTTCACAGCTAATAATAGATGGTTAGGAACTTTTCAGCAAGAAACGGAAGTCCTGTTAAAATAATTGATTACCCTTCCTGCCACACGCGCGAAACAGCTTCGCACACCTGGCCGATCGGCTCGGCAATCAGCAAACCTGCCCGGCCGTCAAATCCGGTTTGGGCCATGTTGATCAACACCGTTCGATTTCCCCGGAAATAATCGACGAATTGCGCGGCCGGATAAACAGTAAGCGAGGTCCCTCCGATAATCAGCATATCGGCGTTCCGTATCGCTTCGATCGACCCCGTAATTGTAGATTCATCAAGGTTCTCCCCGTACAGCACCACGTCGGGTTTGACGATGCCGCCGCAGCTTTTGCAGGCCGGGACCGGGTCCGGAGCGGAAATAACCTCTTCAAGCGTGTGAAAGGTCCCGCAATTCATGCAATAATTTCTGTGAACCGATCCATGCAGCTCCAGCACCTTGCGGCTTCCGGCCAGCTGGTGGAGACCGTCGATGTTCTGGGTCACAACCGCCGTCAGCTTGCCCTGCTCCTCAAGCCGGGCCAGGAAGCGGTGAGCCGCATTCGGCTGAGCTTCCGGATGCAGCATCTTTGACCGGTAAAAATCAAAAAAGACCTCCGGATGGCGATCAAAAAAAGGGCGGCTCAAAATCTCTTCAGGCGAATACGGTGAATGGGTTTCCGTTTGATACAAACCGGCGGCCGAACGAAAATCCGGAATGCCGCTTTCTGTTGAAATCCCTGCTCCGCCAAAAAACACAATTCTGCCGCTTTCGCTGATCCATTCGGCAAAACGCTCTATCAAGCCGCTTCTATCACTCAAAGCTCTTCAACTCCTTAATTGGGATTAGCCGAACCAGCCGCTTGCAAATTTATAACGTCATAACTGCGGATCACAACATCCGCATCCAGCAAATAGCCAGCTTCGCCGCCAGGGCTGAATCCAATCGCGCCAGCTGCCCCGGAGGCTTTGGCCATCTGCATATCCCCGTTGCTGTCCCCGATGACCAGCACTTCCTCAGGGAGAAGCCCAAGCTCCGAGCAGGCCAGGTAGACCATGTCGGGTGCTGGTTTACCTTGAGCAACCCGGTCAGTTCCAATCACGGTACCAAAATAGTTTATCAACTTCATCCACCGCAAATGTTCCAAGGCTTCGGAAGTCTGGTCCGCCGTTACAACGCCAAGCGGGACCCCCAGCCTGCGGCAGCACTCCAGGAACTCCTTTAGCCCCGGCATCGGTTTGGCGTTCCGCTCGTTTCTGACCTTCTGCATCGCTTCGGCAAGCAGTTCCCTCACCTGCCGGAGCGCATCGTTCCAGGGAACGCCGGCCGTATACAGCTGCCAGGTCAATACGCCGACCGTCTGCTCTTCGGTCGCCATAGCGACCGGTCCTGTAGGGTCATATCCCGCCACCCTTCCTTCATCGTCCAGAGTCAGGCCAAGCAGCTTCAGAGGATCGGCCAGAAGCTCTGCTCCGGCGTCTTCCATCCGTTTGACCAGCAGCCCGGTTACTTCCAGCGCCCAAGCGCCCCATAGACTTAGGAAATCAAGCAAGGTGCCGTCCTTGTCGAACAGGATGCCTTTAAAAGGAATAGCCTTGCCGTTAATAGTACAGGTAAACATCCGCCTCCCCCTCGCTTTCTTTCCTTTATTGTACCTTTCCTATTTTTCACAATTCAACAGTTCGTCATATTTAGCGGAGCGGATAACGCTTTCAATAGTGATTTTCGTCACAGGTCAAGGCTTCCTATTCCCTTACGCTGTAGCTGTAAGGAGAAAGCTTAAAATTAAAGCAATCCCGGCAAAAAAATCGTAATTTGTTTTACAAAAAGGAGCCGCCTGATCATGAACAACGCAACAAAAGTTTGGCGTGAGGAAAGCTATTTTCTAAACCTGCGTTTTCTGCTGATCGTATGCGTATTTGTCGGCAATGCCATTGAACCGCTGATTACGCGAATGCCCGGCCTGCACGCCGTTTATGTTTGGATTTTTACTTTTCATATGCCTTTGTTCGTATTCGTGACCGGTTATTTTGCCAAATCGAATTTGAGAGGCCGCGCCGGAACAAAAGTGCTGGCTCAAATCGCACTGCAATATTTGATTTTTCAAAGCCTATATTCCGCTCTCGATATAACGGTTTTTAAAGTGGACGGTATCCACCATTCTTTTTTCGCCCCTTATCTGCTGCTTTGGTTCCTCGCCAGCCACTGGCTGTGGCGGGCTGCCGCATTAACCATGAGCAGCTGGTCCCGCCGGGCTCAGCTCGGGGTATCGCTCATCCTTGGGATTGCCGTTGGCTACCTCGTTATAGACGGCACCTGGTTCAGCCTATCGAGGACTTTCGTCTACCTGCCGTTTTTCCTGGCAGGCTACCATTTTCGGCCCGAATATATTGTAAAGTTCTTCACGCCAGGCATCCGGGCTGCCGCCTGTTCCGTTTCGCTGCTGCTGCTCGCTGCGGCTTACCTTTGGGGCCATCTTCTGCTCTTAGGCTGGCTGTACGGCAGCATGACTTACAGCCAGCTGGGCGCTTATACCTGGTATGCCGGACTAGGCCGTTTGGGCCTGTATGCTCTACAGCTTTGCGCTTCTGCGGCATTTCTCTCCTTTGTGCCGCTCTACGCCTGCCGGATAACCGAGCTTGGCCGCAGAACGCTGTACGTCTTCCTGCTTCATGGGCTGATCGTCCGATTCGCAGCCGCTTCTCCCCTTTATGCTTACCTTGACAACCTGGGAGGAACGTTAGCCATTATTGCGGCGGCTGTCCTATTGACCATACTGCTCTGTCAGTCCTGGGTCAGAACAGCCGTCTCCCCGATTATAGAACCACAGGTGGAATGGTTGTTCAGCAGGGTCCGAAAGCCCCGGCCAGCACCGGGAATTCGAATTTTCAAATAAGCGGTTTAAGATGATTCAACCTAGCGACCCGTGGTATATAACAGTACGCGCATTAAAAACCATTACTTGTCAAGGAGTGATTTTTATGGCACGTACCAAAGGAAAAATGAGCCGTGAAGAAGCAGGTCGTCTGGGTGGACAAGCTACCGCCAAAAACCATGGCAAAGAGTTTTACCAGGAGATTGGCTCCAAAGGCGGACTGGCTACCTCCAAATCCCATGACCGCGAGTTTTACCAGGAAATTGGGCAAAAAGGCGGCTCTGCCACAGCCGAATCTCACAACAAGGAGTTCTACCGGGAAATTGGCCGCAAGGGCGGACAGTCCCGCGGGAACAATAACGAATGACACCCTGCCCCCGGTTCGTCTTCATGAAACGGAAAGAACCGACAAAAAAGCCACGGCATCCCGCCCGCGGCTTTTTTGTCGTCCGTATCGTTGTCTGGTCTTATCCATTCAGTTTGATGGGTTCCTGCAGCACCTGCAGTTCCACCGGTCTTTGAAAGACTGGCTCAAACGGCACCAGCAGCAAATCCAGTCCTGCAAGTTCGTCGGGCAGCGGCGGCTCGATCAGGAAAGTCATTGCTGCTTCGCCTGATGGGCTTTGGCCCCCGCTTCCTCTCCGCACGGTATATTCTGCTTCTCCGCCTGCAATATCCAGGTTCAAGTTCAAATTAAGACTGACATTATCATCCAGCTCCCCCTCATAGTTGACTTTCAGATGAAGTTCGCTCCAATTCGCATATTGCATCATATGGGTCATATGAAAGCGAAAGTTTCCGTTATCCGTTTGTTTCATAAGCGGAACGACTGTGCGCAGTTCACCGCTGAAATTCGAGTAGGTCCGCCGCTGGGGAGGGCGGTTCATCGCACGCACCAGCTCGTAAATTTTGATTTCGCTTAAATTCCATTTCTCCGCCCAAATCCGGACCTGCTCCTCAGAAGGCATAAAGCTTCCTTTCGGCGGCATACTTCTCCGCTGGTGGACAAGTGCCAAAATCTGTTCGTCGATTTCTCTGATTTCTTCATTATAGGGTTCCGATGAACCCATCAATAGACTCCAGCCTGACAAACGAGAACACCTCCCATACTTGTACTTATAGTAATATCACTCTCTCTAATTGGAATTCACCAGAAACTGGATAATCCCTTCTGCAACACCGATCTTCGTTTACCTTTCTTTTTATATATCTGTTTTTACATGCCCACAGCTCACTTTAGATGGTAGAAAAGCCAATAAGGTTGTGATAGACTGTATAAAAAGCTTTAGCGGTTTACATTTCTAAATTTCTATTCATTATCTCATATCTATATCCGGGGGGAGAAAGCCATCATGGGAGCTAATAAAATGCGTTCAGACATGATCAAAAAAGGTTTCGACCGCGCACCGCACCGCAGCTTGCTGCGTGCTGCCGGCGTTAAAGAAGAGGATTTCGGCAAACCGTTTATCGCGGTCTGCAATTCCTATATCGACATCGTTCCAGGTCATGTGCATCTGCAGGAATTCGGCAAAATCGTTAAGGAAGCGATCCGCGAAGCGGGCGGCGTTCCTTTCGAATTTAATACGATCGGCGTTGACGACGGAATTGCCATGGGCCATATCGGCATGCGTTATTCCCTGCCGAGCCGCGAAATCATTGCCGACTCGCTGGAAACGGTTGTATCCGCACACTGGTTTGACGGCATGGTCTGCATTCCGAACTGCGACAAAATCACGCCGGGCATGCTGATGGGCGCCCTGCGCGTCAACATTCCGACAATCTTTGTCAGCGGCGGTCCAATGAAAGCCGGCGTAGACAGCAAAGGCAACCGCTTGTCCCTTACCTCCGTATTTGAAGGCGTCGGCGCCTATCAGGCCGGCAAGATTGACGACAAGGATCTGCTTGAGCTTGAGCAATACGGCTGTCCAACTTGCGGCTCCTGTTCGGGCATGTTCACGGCAAACTCCATGAACTGTCTGGCTGAAGCTTTGGGTCTGGCTCTTCCTGGCAATGGCACCATTCTCGCTGTCGCTGAAGAACGCCGCGATTTCGTTAGAAAATCCGCTAAACAACTGATGGAACTGGTTAAAATGGACCTTAAACCTCGTGATATTGTGACCAAAGAATCCATCGACAACGCTTTTGCTTTGGATATGGCAATGGGCGGCTCCACCAATACCGTCCTGCACACTTTGGCGCTGGCACAGGAAGCCGGAATCGACTATCCGCTGGAGCGCATTAATGAAGTTGCCAACCGGGTCCCTCATATCAGCAAACTGGCTCCTGCCTCCAACTATTTCATTGAGGACGTGGACCGGGCCGGCGGCGTAAGCGCCGTAATCAACGAGCTGCTCAAGAAACCGGATGCCATTCACGGCGACTGCATGACCGTTACCGGCAAAACGCTGCGCGAGAATGTAGAAGGCGTCGAAATCCGTGATCATGAAGTCATTCATTCCATCGATAACCCTTATTCGGAAAAAGGCGGTTTGGCTATCCTTTATGGCAACCTCGCTCCTGAAGGTTCCGTTATCAAGGTCGGAGCCGTGGATCCGTCGGTTGGCGGTTATCACAAAGGACCTGCCATCTGCTTCGACTCCCAGGAGGAAGCGCTGGAAGGCATCGCGAACGGTAAAGTCAAAGAAGGCGACGTTGTCGTTATCCGCTATGAAGGTCCTAAAGGTGGACCAGGCATGCCAGAAATGCTGGCTCCTACGTCGCAAATTGTCGGCATGGGCCTGGGAGCCAAAGTCGGCCTGATTACAGACGGCCGGTTCTCCGGTGCATCGCGCGGCATCAGCATCGGTCACATCTCTCCGGAAGCGGCTGAAGGCGGACCGATTGCTTTTGTAGAGAATGGAGACATCATTGAGCTTGACCTTAACAACCGCAAGATCGAGCTCCATATCAGCGAAGAAGAGTTTGCCAAACGCCGCGCCAACTGGAAAGGTTTTGAACCCAAAGTCAAAACCGGTTACTTGGCCCGCTATTCCAAGCTGGTTACCAATGCCAGCTCCGGCGGCGTTATGAAGATCTGATTCAAGCCAACATCCTACTTGCATGCCAGATATAAAGAAAGAGGACCCGTCCGGGTCCTCTTTTCTTATAGATAAATAACAAATTCTACACTTTTCCATGTACATAAATAAGTTCTTGTCACCTTAAACGGGAACGCCTGCATTCAGCTCTGCCGTTTCTTCACTGCTTTTGTCTTCCGTTTGCCGTTCCTTGCTGAGCTGCACAGAAGCAGCAGCCGGCTTTGAAGCGGGGACTGGTTCCTCCCCGGCAAAACGGCTAATCAAATTCTCCGTCGGAATAACCAAAATCTTCGGAACCATCTGTTCCTGATGGGCTTTGATCCGTTCGCGGCCATTTGGATGAATAACGCTCATCAACAATTTCAAATAGAAGGTCGTCGAGGTGGCAAACAACCCTTTCGGCAGATCGGTAATGGTGAATCCAAACTGCTCCGGCCCGCGGTTTATCATCGTAATGCCGTACAAAGCTTTGACCTCCCGAAGCTCAGGGTGTTTCTGAATATATCTGGCCAGATCAGGCAGCGCCTTCTCGGTGGTCCGTACCAGCTGAATGGCCAAATGAACAGCAGACTTGGCCTTGGAACCAAGCTGGAACAGCTTTTTGTTGTCAAAATGAAGCTCCAGCACCGGATCACCTTTGGCCAGCGTGCCTCCGCCTTCCAGTTCGATCGGGGCGCCCGAATATTTAATTTTGCGGAAATGAAACATTGGGTCTTCATTATCCGTTGTTTGTAAGTGAAACATCACATGGAACAGCTTCTCCCACAGAAGCCACAGACTGACTATAAAACGTTTATACCATGGCAGCACCGGATTGCCTCCTTTTCCCACGCCAAGCTTTTTGCTTGCTTCGCTCAAAGAATCATTTTTGGCCTGAGCGGTATGCTGAATCATATCCTGAATGGTAATACTGCGGATGCCGCGGCGCTGCGCCTCATCCAGCACCCGTTCCAGCGCCGTGAGCATTTCCTGAGGCGCAGTGGGGTTCGCGCCAAAGGTGCCTCCGCAATCGTGAAGCAAAAAAACTTCGCCGCCGCGAAGCTTCTTCAGCATCTTTTCTGTCAGCCGATCTGCTCCTACATTGACACGCCAATCCCGGAAAATAGCCGACCACAGCACTAACTGATAATCATTGCGCTGCTTCGTGTAGTCAAACAGGTTGACAATTCCCCATGGCGGTCTGTAATAATGGGCATCCTGTCCGGTTGCCTCTTTAATGACCTTGGCGGTCATGGCGATGTGTTTGGTCACTGTCTTGGGCCGCATAAGCCAATTGGTCTTATGCTTGTAATTATGGATGCCCAGCAAATGGCCTTCCTCGTGAACCCTTTGAATCAGCTCAGGGTGTTTCTCGGCGCTCGAACCCACCACAAAAAAGGTGGCTTTGGCGTCATATCGTTTTAGCAGTTCAAGCAGCTGAGGTGTGTACACCGGATCCGGTCCATCATCAAACGTCAAAGCAATTTCGTTCTCCGCGATGCCCTTTTTGAACACCCGGAATCCGAATAAACGGCTGATTAGTCCTGGAATAAAGGCGTATAGCGAGAAAATGTAAAATAAACCCAGCAGCAAAGTCTCCATGTGAATTCCCCATTTCTCTCTATTTCAATTGACTTTTGCTTGCCCAAATCATAAATCTGTTTGAACATCTTCTCTATCTTATCATAAAAACTCCGATTTTAGGCCTCTTTTTTCAGTCCCCTTCCTTCATCTTCTGTCAACAGCCGCAAGTGTATTCATAACCTCCCCAAACAATTCCGTAGCGAGATGGGTCGATCCTGGTTTCCGGCTCTGCACCAGCACAGCAGCCGCATACTTGGGCGAATCGTAAGGGCCAAAGCCGATGAACCATTGGTCATTGAGCGCTTTCCCGTTTCTGACGACCTGAGCGGTTCCCGATTTCCCTGCAAGCTTCCAATCCGCATGGTCCAGCTTGCGTCCGGTACCATCCGTAACCACGCTTCGCATCCATTTCAGAAGGGTCCGTGCAGTCCGCGGGGAAATTTGGCCTGAGGCGGACGGCGATTGATGCGGTTCAAAGCGTACCATATCCGTTCCGCTCGCATAGCTGATCGCGCTGACCAGACGAGGCGCCTGAACAGCTCCGCCATGCAGCAGCGTCACGATCAGATTGGCCGCCTGCAACGGACTGAGCCGAACGCTTCTCTGGCCGATAGCGGTCTGGGCGCGTACCCCGCCATCCTCCGGATGAGGTTCGCTGCCAAACACGGTTCCTGCTTCTTCCTGGTCCATTTGGCGCAGCGGCTGGCCATCTATAAACGTTTGTTCCTCCCAACCGATCGTTCTGCCGATTCCGAGCGCATCAGCCGTCCGCTGAAGCATAAAGGGGCTTAATCGTTCCCCAAGAGTTCCAAACACGACATTGCAGGATTCGGCAAAACCTCTGGCTAACGTAATATCTCCGTGTCCGGATTTTTTGGAGCAGGACAAACCATATTTTCCATAGCTGCCCTGACACAAAAAATGCTCCTCCGGCCGCGAAAGCCCTGCTTCAAGCGCTGCCGCTGCCGTCACCGTTTTGAAAATCGAACCCGGCACAGCCTCCTTCACCGCCCTGTTGCTCCAGCTTGTTGTTTGCTGCGGGTCCACCTGATTCGGATTATAAAAAGGCAAAGAAATCATCGCTTTCACATCGCCGCTTGCCGCATCAAGCACAACGACCGCTCCTTCTTTTACCCCTTTTTGGACTGCAAGACGCTCCAGCTGATTCTGAAGGTTTAGATCAATCGTCGTCCGGATGGTAAGCGGATAATACGGATTGTCCGCTCCATGGACCCGCAGCGCCTTTCGGGACAGCGGATGACGCCCTCCATCCATCAGATAAGTGATGTCTGTCGGCCCCTCTCCCCGCAGCAGCCGGTCAAAGCTCTTCTCCAGTCCCGCGGCCCCTAATTTGGCCGAGATCGGCAGCTCTGCCCCCCTAGTGGTTTTGATTTTATTTCCTTGATTCATGCGATTCATAGCCGTGACAACCTCAGGCTGCTGAGCTACAAAACCCAGCCACTGCTTGCCGGAAGCCTGATCGGCATACCGCTGCAGAACCGGTAGCGCTTTGACCCAGGCTATGTCCAGCTTCTCCAGCTCGGCGGCTTGCTCAGCAGTAAGGCTGAACGGGATATTTGAACTCCCGTTCCTCCGGCTCCCGCTCTTCTTCGTCCAGTAAGCCGGCTGCTGCAGGCGGCTCCGGACGGTCTCCAGCTTCTCAGGAGTTGTATCCAGCAGCTTAGCCAGCATAAGAAGCTTCTGCTCCTGAGAAGTTGCCTCGTCTTCTGCCGGCTTTCCAGCCTTCAAGAAAGTCTCTCTAGACCCTCGGTCCATGCTTGCACGTACCGGAAAGAGAACCGGCGCCAGCACCACTTCATTCGTAAGGGGTTGTCCGGAGGCATCCACGAATCGACCGCGGCCCGGGTCCAGCTCCATCCGGGTTCCGCGCTGCAGGACGGCCATTTCGGATGTATCCCGGCCATGAGCCGTAGCTGCTTTCGGTACGCCGTCCAAGAGCTGCAGCCAGGCCAAACGAATCAGAATCAGGAGAATGGCGGCTGTTACACCCAGAAGTGCGGCAAATATTCGTTTCTTCATCTTCAGATTCATCACGAAACACCTCCTTTAGGGAAAGTATTTCCTGAATGCCCTAATCTCACACCCTGCCGGTTCGCGCTCGAAAGAAATAAAAAAAAGCTGTCCCTAAACGCATGAAGCACATTAGGGACAGCCATTCATTTATAAGTTTTGCTGCTTCCGGCTAAATTAAACCTTAAACCGGGAAAGCGATTCTTTCAGCTTGTCCGATACCTGCTCCAGTTGGCCGGAAAGCTGGACGAGCTGATCGCCAACCATCTGCTGTTCACTGGACAAGGAGGCGACCTCTTCGGAGGTTGCCGAAGATTCCTCGGCCACTGCGCTGACATTTGTCATCGCCTCGGACAAGATATGCTGAGACTGGCTCAATCCTTCTATGGATTTAGTTACGCCATCCAGCTTCGTCACGAAATCCTCCATCTGCTCCTGCACCGAAACAAAAATTTCTCTCGTTTCGTTCACGGACACAATTTGCTGCTCAAACATCGGGTTGACTTCCTCCAGCGCTTTAATCGTTTCGTTCATTTCCTGCTGGATTTCATCGGTAATTTGTCCAACCATCGTAATCGATTGTCGGGATTGCTCGGCGAGCTGACGAATTTCATCCGCTACGACCATGAAACCACGTCCGGCAGCCCCTGCCCGAGCTGCTTCAATCGTTGCGTTCAAGGACAAAATATTGGTTTGCTGCGTAATATTCTGCATGACTTCCAGCACCTTGCGGACCGAAGCCGTGCTTGCATGCAGGGAATTAACGCGCTCGCCCAAGGCCCGGGTCATCTCGCCGGTCGCATTGGTTTTTTCCGTTAAGCCCTGGAGATATTTCGTTCCCAGCTCACTGGCGCTTTCTACCTCACGGGCCGATTCCTGCATGTCCCGGTTGGAAGCAATCACCACCGAGACCTGATTGCCAATATTCTCCGTAAGGTCGCTGCCGCGTTCCGCTTCCACAGCCAGGCTGCTTGCTCCCTTGGCGATCTCTTCGGTTGCCACCGCAATTTCACGTGCGGAAATGGCCGTTTTCCTGGAAGCCTCGGCAAGTTCGGAAGCGGTGCCGAGCACCTCAACCGCTGAGGAGTTGGCATGTGTAACGAGGGTTGTGATCTGCTCCATCATCTGGTTAAAGCTGGCGGACAGCTGACCGATTTCATCGCGTCCCGTATGCTTCATCCGGACATTTAACTCACCGTTCGCGCCTTGCTGCATCAAACGGTTCATGACCGAAAGCGGGCGTCCAATCATACGGACCATCCAAACCCCGATCAGAATAGCAATCAAAGCTACCACAACCGCAGCAATAAAGGTTGTGACCAAGATGCTCTTGGCATCGGCAACCAGGTTCTTGATCGGCACAATTCCCGCCAGCTTCCAGCCGGAGGCGCTAACTGTATTAAATACAGCCAGAACATCATGACCGTCTGCATCCTTGGTTGTCATACTGTCCGTCGCTTTTGTGCTTTTGGTCACTGCTTCAAGAGCTGTCGCTTTCTCGGTGGACTGGCCCTGGTTGGTTGCGACGATCTGACCTTTGCCGTCTACGAGCTCCAATCTGGAGCCCTCTCCAAGCGAAACCTTTGCCAGTTCATCATTTAAGGTCGCCAAATCGATATCCAGCGCAATGATAAAGCGTGAAGAGCCGGTTAACGTTTTGAGTGACTGCACATAACGGAAGACATTGTTCGTGCCGTCCGGAACCGCCTGCCAGGTCGAAGACGACCCCCCGGCTAAGCTGTCAAACCAAGCTTGGCTTTTGATATTCGATGTCAGGGCCACGTCTGCATTCCCTGCCGTGATAGGCGTAAAGCTTTCATCTACCGGGAATAAATACAAAGCTCGGGCGCCGCTCAGCGAGTAGGTAAAGGTACTCATTCTCGAACCGATTTCTTTAATCAGCGTGAACTGGTCATAGTTCGAAAGCTCTTTGGCTCCCAGTCCAGTCAAATCATCCTGCAGCTGTTTGTCGAAGAACACCTGCTGAATCCCTTCCTGATATTGCTTAAAGATGATGTCGAGTTTCTCGGAGGTTTGGATTACGGTCTGATGATTGGCCGTCTTTGCATTTTTCTGCACAATCGTCTTGGCTGTCTGATAAGACAACATGCCCAGAGAGAGGACAAAAATCATGATCGCTACAAAGAAGATGAGAAACAGACGTACGCCAACAGATTTGGAAGGGTCCAGATGACTTATTTTTAAACCTTTAGAGTATGTAACCGATTTCTTAATCACGTTCTGAAAAACTGGTTTGGATTGCTTCTGAGTTTCTTGCTGCTTGGTTTCCCCTCCTTTATCCTTTTCCTTTCGTTGCAACTTTGGAAATTTGGCCATCATGTTCACCCGTTCCTTCTGAATATTTTCGTTCTAATTAGTATTTCGGCATCAAGACCAATTTCTTAAGAGTTTTGTAAAATATCGTTCATTTTCTTCTAATTTTTTTGTAAAATACGACAAAAAACCCTCTGTCTCCTCGACAAAGGGTTGCAATTTGGGACATTTTATCTATTTCTTTTTTCTCATCATGTCGAAATATTGAACGGGTTGGTCCACTTTAAATTTGACCAGCTGCAGCGGATGGCGGGCCGCGTCGATTTCATTGCCGCTTTCATCCCACAGCGTTCCTACGGTCTGCTTAAAGAAGGTATCTCCCGGTCCAAAAAATTCAACCTCCTGGCCCGGCTTGAAGTGATTGCGCTGCTGGATAGTGGCTATACCAGTCGCCGCATCATAATCCATGACCAGTCCGGCAAAGTCATAAGGCGCAGCTTTTTCCTCTGGTTCGTAAATGTGATCTTCGTGATCCGGCGTATCATAAAAGAATCCCGTATTCAGCGGACGATTGGCCGCTTTATTGATTTCCTCCACCCATTCCGGTTTCAGCACATAATTCTCCGGATCGGCCATATAAGCGTCAATTGCTCTACGATAAGCATTTACTACCGTGGCTACGTAATGAATAGACTTCATCCGGCCTTCGATTTTAAAGCTGTCCACGCCAACATCGATCAAATCCGGAATATTCCCGATCATGCACAAATCCTTGGATCCCATGGTGAACGCATTGTCTTCTTCCGCAAACAGCGGAATCTGGGTCGTTCCCAGCTTAAACTGCTGCAGAACGCGGTCCTCGGCGGCCTCTTCCTCGGAAATCCACGTCTGCTCGCGGGCATCCTCAAACAGGTCGTATTTCCAGCGGCAGGACTGGCAGCAGCCCCCACGGTTGGAGTCGCGGTCCGTAAAATGGTTGGACAATACGCAGCGCCCGGAGTAGGAGGAACACATCGCCCCGTGAATGAAAGCTTCAATTTCAATATCGACGTGTTTCTTGATTTCGGCGATTTCCTCCAGGCTCGCTTCACGTCCCAATACAACACGCGGCAAACCTTCTTCTTTCCAGTATTGGACGGCCTGCCAATTAATCGTAGACTGCTGGGTGCTCAAATGAACCTCCAGACCGGGAACCAAGCGTCTCGCCGTATCGACGATAATCGGATCAGCTACAATAATGGCGGAGATGCCGACCTCGTACAAATTGCGCAAATAGGCTTCAATACCTTCAAGGTCTTCATTATGAGCGTAAATGTTGGTAGCCACAAACACTTTAGCGCCGTACTTCTTAGCAAACTCCACGCCTTCGCGCATTTCTTCGAAGCTGAAGTTGTCCGCGTTGGAGCGCAGACCGTAATGCTGGCCTCCGATGTATACCGCATCCGCTCCGTAATGGATCGCGAATTTCAGCTTCTCCAGGTTACCGGCCGGGGCCAGCAGCTCCGGTTTGTCGAGCCGGTATCTTTTTCCTTTAAATTTGGGCTTGTGCTGCTCTTTGGGTTTCTGCTGTTCGATAGTTGACATAAAGATTCACCTCTCTCTTGATGTATTTAATAGACCTGCTCTTTATAATAAAATCCGAACGACAATTCCCGTTCCGGGTCCTGCAGACGGCGAATCTCCTCCATCCAGCTCTCCTGGAATGCGTAAGAGGAAGGATCCTCGGCAAATAAATCAATAGCCTGGCGGTAAGCGCGAATAACCGCTGCGGTATAAGCTGCCGGCTTGAGCAGCGACTCTATTTTGAAGCTGTGCACGCCCGCCTCCAGCAGCACATGCAGATCCTCCAGAATACAAATATCGTCCGAGCTCATAATATGGGTGCCGTTGACATCCTCGAAAATCGGGTATTTCTCGTCCTGGCGTTCCGCTTCAATCAGGAACAATCCCCGCTCCTTGCCCAGACTGCCGCCCTCGACCGGCCGGCCCTGATGAGCCATGTAACTCGCAACTAGCGAGCGTTTGGAATGATAAATATTCGTCATCCCGTGCACCTGCACCTCAGCTTCGACCTGAAGATGCGGAATCATGCCGGTAATTTCGTCCATATTTAATTCACGGGCCAGAACAACGCGGGAAGCCCCTTTGCTTCCCCAATAATTGGCGGTCGCATAGTTGGTTGAAGTCATTTCCGCGTTCCAGTGCAGGGCCAGCTGCGGGGCAGATTTCTTGGCGGCCCGCAGGACCGCCGGATCCCCGAATTGAACGGCATCTACGCCCGCCTGCTGCAGTTCCTGGAGATAAGGCTCCAGTCCGTCCAGCAAATCGTTGCTGATCAGATTATTTAGGCTTACATACACTTTGGCTCCCCGGCCGTGTGCAATCTCGGCGATTTGCCGGATATCGTCCACGCTGCATTCGCCCGGCAGCCGCATGCCGTATTTATCCTCTCCCACCAAGACTGCACTGGCACCGGCTTCCATAAACTTGACGGCTTCTTCTATCGAACCGGCCGGCACCAGAAGTTCCGGTTTTCCCTCTTTCATTGCTTCTCACACCTCTATACTTATTTGGCCGAAGCCTGACTTTTCTTGATATTTGCCAAATGCTCCTGATAGGTAGCTGCAAATAGATGCTCTTGACTGCCATCCTTTTTGGTCACGTAAAACAAATAATTCGAATGTTCCGGCTCCAGCGCTGCTTCTATCGACTTCAAACTAGGAGCCGCAATCGGTCCAGGAGGAAGACCTTCATAAAGATAAGAATTATATGGACTGTCCACTTTGCGAAGATCCGAATTCAGCAGCCTTTCCTTCGGTTTGCCAAGCAAATACTGAACCGTGGCGTCAATCTCCAGCTTCATATCGGCTTTGAGCCTGTTGTAGATAACACCGGCTACCAGCGGCCGCTCCTTATCCACCACAACCTCCCGCTCCACCAGGGAAGCGATCGTCATGATCTGATTCAGCGAATAACCGCTTGCGGCAAGCTTGGCCTCGAAATCCGGAATCTGGTCCAGCTTGGCCGAAGTCTCCTCAAGCATCCGCTGGATCATGTCCGCTTCCGTGCTGCCTTTCTTCAGCTCATAGGTTTCAGGGAACAGATACCCTTCCAGTCTGTACATCAATTTGGCATCAGCCGGAATTTCGCTGAGCAGCGGACTTTCAATGTTCCCGGCTGCCGGATCTTTAGTCAGCTTCAAGAACGTTTCGGCGTTTGCCAGCCCTTCCTCCTGCAGCTTGTCCGCCATCTGCTTGACCGTAAATCCTTCCGGAATCGTAAAACGAATCATTTCTTCCGGGACAACGTCACCTTTATTCAGCTTCTCAATAATTTGATCGGCCGTAACGCCAGGCTGCATTTCATAGGTGCCGGCTTGAAAGCGGCTGCCCTCGGACTTATATTTCAAAGAAAGCTTAAACAGAAGACTGTTGCGGATAAGACCCTTCTCTTGCAGCAAATCGGCAATGGCTTCCGTACCCGTTCCCGGTTCAATGGTAAACCGGACAAGCTGATCCGATTTGGCAGGAGGCTGAAGCCCCCAGTACACGTAGGCTCCCGCTCCACCCGCAGCTATAATTAAAACCAAAACCACGGCCAAAACAAGACGTATTCCCTTCTTCACCAAGTCAGCTCCTTTACAGCCAAAAAGAGCGGAAGCTCCGCCCTTCTTGGGTTACATGCTATATACCTCAGACATTCAAACAAACAAGTCCCCGCAGGCTGCAGCGGGTGGGGCCTTGCTCCTTCCTGCAGCCGCTATTCAGGAAAAGTCAATTCGTCGTACAGCTCGGAAACTTCTTCCCATTCATCGTCATCGTCGATCGTTTCCAGGGACAATTCCCCGTCCGCACCGGCGACCACTTTCAGAATTTCCGGCTCATCGGACTTGGACGATCCATCCGGCCGCAGAACGACATAGGAATGGCCGGCCACTTCAAATTCTTTCTCCACCTGATAATAAGTGGATTTGCCTTGTTCATCCTGAAGCTCCACCACAGGTCCAAAAGCTTCCTGGATGCGGCTGGTCCATACTACATTCTCACGGTTATAAGCCGTCATTAATCTTCGTCACCGCCGAATTCATCCATCAGCGTGTTGAAGGTCTCCTCTACGATTTCCCATTCTTCATCGCTGTCGATGGTATACAATTTCAGGTCATCCCCATCTTCCTCGTAACGGAAAGCATAAACTTCTTCTTCGCTTTCTTCGTCATCGGATTCCAAAGGAACCACCATCATATATTTAGCGTCGGATCCATCAACCTCAAATTTCATGATGACTTCGAACTCTTCTTCATTGCCTTCGTCATCAGGAATATAAATAATTTCCGGTTCTTCTTCGTTGCCGATGATTTGGTTTGCCATCATTCATCACCCTCACCTTATAGTCTTTGAGTCCAAATAATTCTGCAAAATTAGCGTCGCAGCCATTTTATCCACGACCTGTTTGCGTTTGCCCCGGCTCACATCCGCTTCCAGCAGCGTCCGATGTGCTGAAACCGTCGTAAGCCTTTCATCCCAAAGGTGAACAGGCAATTCCAATTGACCACGCAGTTTATCGGCGAACGCCATACAAATCTCGCCCCGGGGTCCGATCGTGCCATTCATGTTCTTAGGCAGTCCTACCACGATCTCTTCGATCTCATACTGCTTAACCAGCTCGGCAATTTTGGCAAGTTCCCCTTCATCTCGGCGTTTCTCCAGCGTATCAATGCCCTGAGCCGTCCAGCCCAGTTCATCGCTGACGGCAACGCCGATTCGGCGATCCCCATAGTCGAGCCCTAATATTCTCATCCTACAACTCCTGTCAAAAAGATGGCTGCCCGCCTCGCGGGATCAACGGTTGTGCTTCATATAGAAGCGAACCAGCTCCTCAATGAGCTCATCTCTTTCTTTCTTGCGTACAAGACTTCTGGCATTGTTATGCCGCGGGATATAAGCCGGGTCCCCTGACAGCAAATATCCGACAATCTGGTTGATGGGATTGTATTCCTTCTCCTTCAGCGCTTCATAAACGGTAAGAAGGATTTCCTGTGCTGACGCCTCCTGCTCATCGCCGGTGACGTTAAACTTAACAGTTTTATCCATGGAGTCCATCATGCCACCTCAATTCTCGGCCACAACGGTCAAACCCGTTATGCCTATCAAACTAAGCCAATCCCGCCGGTTCCGGGCCAAGCTTATATCTCTTACTATACCATATTGGGGCTCCAAGAAGGAAATAGGAAACTAGAAAATTTCCCAGCAATTGGAGCCCCTCAGCGTTTAGATAATTAAGCTTGGGCCGCTACCAGCTCGCCAGCCCGTTTCAGCGCCTCATCCAGCTTGGAGGCGTCTTTGCCGCCGGCCTGAGCCATGTCCGGACGGCCACCCCCGCCTCCGCCGCAGATGACGGCGATTTCTTTCACCAGCTTCCCGGCGTGCAGACCGCGTTTGACATCCTGCGGCGGCACGGCAACGACAAAGTTGACTTTGTCTTCGGCAGCTGCTCCAAGCACCAGAACCGCGTCCGGCACTTTCAACTTCAGCTCGTCCGCAAGCGTACGAAGCGCATCCATGCTGGATGCCTGGACACGTTCAGCCAGCAGCTTGGTTCCGCCGACTTCAACCACGCGGCTGGTCAGCTCGCCGGCCTCGATCGCGCTCAGCTTGCCCTGCAGCGATTCATTCTCGCGCGACAAATCCTTGACCTGCTGGTGCAGCGCTTCGATCCGCTTAGGAACCTCAGCGACATTCGACTTGAGCAGGGCCGCCGCGTTCTTCAGGACATCCAATTGCTCATCCATATAAAGATAAGCAAAGCGGCCGGTTACCGCCTCGATCCGGCGAACGCCGGAGCCGATGCCGCTTTCGCTGACCAGCTTGAACAGGCCGATTTCGGACGTGTTCTGCACGTGGCAGCCGCCGCACAGTTCAAGGCTGTAGCCGCCGACCTGAACGACACGGACAATATCTCCGTATTTCTCGCCGAACAGCGCCATGGCGCCCATCGCTTTCGCTTCATCTATCGGTTTCAGTTCAATCGTTACTTTCAGGCTGTTCCAGATCTGTTCATTAACGCGGCGTTCAATATCGGCCAGCTCTTCCGGAGAAATGCTGCCCAGATGCGAGAAGTCAAAGCGCAGCCGCGACGGCTCTACCAGCGATCCCGCCTGATTAACGTGCGTACCAAGCACTTCTTTCAGCGCTTTATGCAGCAGGTGGGTTGCCGTATGGTTCTTCACGATATCCGAACGTTTGGTGCGGTCCACTTCTGCAGTTACAGTTGCTCCCGTGCGGAGCTCGCCCGTTTCAACCGTGATCTCGTGCACATGCTGGCCGTGCGGAGCCTTGAACAGGCCGGACACAAAGGCCGTGCCGCTTTCCCCGCGGATCCAACCCTGGTCGCTGACTTGGCCGCCGCTTTCCGCATAGAAAGGAGTGGCCTGCAGAATCACCTGGCCGGTTTGACCTTCGGACAACGTGTCCACAAAGGAATCTCCGGAGATGATCGCCAAAATTTTGGAGGAAGCCTCGAGCTCATTATATCCAATGAAATCCGTTTTAGTCGTGAAATCCGCCAGCACGCCGCCTTGAACCTTCATGCTGCCGCCGGTATGGGACGCCGCACGCGCCATGTCGCGCTGCTTCTGCATCGCCGCTTCGAAACCTTCGCGGTCAACCGTAAGGCCATGCTCCAAAGCATAGTCCTCTGTCAGATCAAGCGGGAATCCGTACGTGTCGTACAGCTTAAACGCGTCAGCTCCGCCGATTACCGTTTGGCCCGCTTCTTTAGCTTCCTTGGAGACCTGCTCCAAAATGGCAAGCCCGTCGGTCAACGTTTCATGGAAACGTTCCTCTTCCCCGCGGATCACCTTCTCGATGAATTCACGTTTGGTAACCACGTCCGGATAGAACTCGCCCATGATTTGCCCTACCGTTTCTACCAGGGAGAACATGAAAGGACGGTCCAGTCCGAGCATTTTGCCGTAACGGACAGCCCGGCGCAGCAAGCGGCGGATGACGTAGCCGCGGCCTTCATTGGAAGGCAGCACGCCGTCGGCTACCGCAAACGCTACGGTACGGATATGGTCGGCGATAACTTTGAAAGCCACGTCAAGCTCGGCATCTTTGCCGTATTCCTTCTTGGCAATCTGAGCCGTATGCTGGATAATCGGCACGAACAGATCGGTGTCGAAGTTGGAATCTACGTTCTGCAAAATGGAAGCGAAACGCTCCAGCCCCGCGCCGGTATCGATGTTTTTGCTCGGAAGCGGCGTGTAGCTGCCGTCTTTGTTGTGGTTGAACTGCGAGAATACGAGGTTCCACACCTCGAGATAACGTTCATTTTCCCCGCCCGGATACAGCTCCGGATCTTCAGGGTCATTGCCGTAGGCTTCGCCGCGGTCATAAAAAATTTCCGTACAAGGTCCGCAGGGCCCTTCGCCGATGTCCCAGAAGTTGTCCTCCAGCTTGATAATACGGTTTGCAGGCAGGCCGATCTTCTCATTCCACAGCTTGTATGCCTCTTCATCTTCCGGATATACGGTTACAGACAGGCGTTCCGGATCGAAGCCGATCCAGTCTTTGCCAGTCAGGAATTCCCACGCCCAGGTGATGACTTCCTCTTTGAAATAATCGCCGATGGAGAAATTGCCCAGCATTTCAAAGAACGTATGGTGGCGGCGGGTTTTGCCGACGTTCTCAATATCGTTGGTGCGGATACATTTCTGCGAATTCGCGATCCGCGGATTCTCCGGTTTCACGCGGCCGTCGAAATACGGTTTCAGCGGCGCCATGCCGGCATTGATCCATAGCAGGGATGGATCGTTATGGGGAACCAGCGAAGCGCTCGGCTCGATCGAATGTCCTTTGGACGCAAAAAACTGCAGCCATTTGGAACGGATTTCACTTGCTTTCATTTACGTTTCCTCCTGTATTTGAAAATAGAAAAAAACGCCCCTGAAGATCAGGGACGATTGTCTCGCGGTACCACCCTGGTTATCAGCTGTACAGAAATGCCCGCTTAAGGGAACTGTCCTCTGCTGATCGCCTTTGCCGATTCTGTAACGGGAATCCCCGGCGGAGTTTGTCCGCACTCTGAAAGCAGCTTTCGGCCCTGGCCTTTATTCCGGTTCTCTCACCCGATGCCGCAGCGCTTCTTGGCTTATGCAGCCTTGGAAACGAAACAGCAAAGGAACCGCTCGCTGGTGAATGGATCAGGACTTACTTGTTTTCATCTTCGTGTTGGTTGTTTGTTTCGTTCATGATGGACATGTAGAAATGGCGCGGATAAGCGCACAAAATCAATATTAGTATATAAGCCCGCGGCGCAGCCTGTCAATCGTTGGCCTATACCGTTTTGCGGCGGATGTAGTAGGCATAGAAGTGCTGGATTACGACTTTAATGACGGCGAAAAAAGGAACGGCCAGAATCAGGCCCGGAATGCCCCCGATTTCCCCGCCAACCAGCAGCGCAAAGATGATAAACATCGGATGCAGATGCAGCGTCCGTCCGACGACTTGAGGCGAAATAATGTTGCTTTCGATAATCTGGCAGGTCATATTGACGATAACGACGAACAGCACCATTTTCCAGGAGATTGTGGTTGCAACCAGCGCCGCCGGGGCGGCCCCCAGAAAAGGTCCCAGATAAGGAATGATATTGCATACCGCGACTACGCCTGCGAACAGCAGCGCGTACGGCATGCCGATAATCATGTACCCTGCGTATGCCAGCACGCCGATAATGACGCAGACCAGAAACTGCCCGCGCACATAGTTGCCGAGTGCATCATCAATTTCCTTTAGCAGACCTACGATCGATTTGCGGTGCGATTTCGGCAGGCAGCGGATCAGCATCCGCTCGAACACCTCAAAGTCCTTGAGCATATAGAAGATCAGGAACGGGATGATAAAAGCGTTGAACATAACGCCGATCGTGGTGCCGATATTGTCCAGGAAACCGGAAATCCCTGCGGCGATCCGCTGCTCAGCCTGGAAAAACCAGTTGTTCATCCCCATACGGATGCCCTGCGGCAGCATGGGATTGTCCCATTTATTCATAATCTGCTGCGTATGCATCGTCAGCTCCGGCAGATGTTCGCCCAGCTCACCGAGCTGCTCGATAAACATCGGAATCATATTCATCAGAATAACGGTCAGACTGGTCAGAAAAACGGCATAAATCAGCAGCACCGCCATCGTTCTCGGCACTTTGCGGGCATTAAGCATTTTGACGACCGGATTCAGTACGTAAGAAATGATGACGGCAATTACGAACGGCGCCAGCACCGCCTTAAGAAAACTGTAAACAAGTCCGAATAACGGCCGCAGCAGCCAAATAAAATATAAAATAATCAGCGACAGCAGCACCCAGCAGCCGTACCGGAACATTCTGCTCTTGTAAAATGGTTCCATATAGCGATCCCTCCCCGCCAGCGGACTGGCTATATGTCAGTATATGCCGCAGCCGCCCAAAATAACCCGGAGGCGGACGGATCTGGCGGACAACGGAGATCTCTGGGCGGGGAAGCCCATCATCTAGCGCCATACAAAAAAAACAGACCCCAGCGTGAACCCACACTTTGGTCTGTTTGATTAAGAAGCCGCTTAAGGACAAACGATATGTAGTCCGGATTGTCAGGAAGGGGCGTGAAGCTCCGGATATTCCTGAACCATCTCGTCCCCGAAGAACAGATCGTCGAGCGAGCTGAGCGTACCGTCTTCTTCCACCTGATAAACCGACATTTTATCGCCGTTCACCGTCAGTTCAATAAAGCAGCCCCAGCAATAGAACTGATGGGAACCAATTTTCCCAATATCTTTGGAATTGCAGTTTGGACATTTCATCATCATATTTTAAACACCATCTCTCCGCTAAATTAACGGTTCTCCAGCCGCTGCTCGCTAAAGGCAGGGACCATTACGGCATTTTCGCCCTTCACGATATCCCCGGTAAAAGGCAGCAGCTTCCGTCCTTCCACCAAGTCGGAGATAAAACCGTCGCTAATTTCAAACCCTGTTATTGTATTTCCCAAATGCTGGTCAAAATAAACATCGCTGACATGACCAATCATAACTCCCTCGCTGGTCAGCACCGGGAGCTCCTTCACCTTGCCGCTGCCAAGCGCAAACGTAAGTTCTATATGTTCAGCATCCATTTTGCGGACGGCTTGTTTATTGCGGATCATAACGGCGTCTTCGCCGTAAGCGATAATATCTTCCCAGAGCACGGCTTTAATTTGAGGAGAGAACAACGTCTTCCCTTCAAGCATAATGCCGGCAATCTTCCAGTCTTCGCTAAGGAGTACATCCAACACCTTGCCGATCTCCTTGCCATTATCCACATCAAATACCGGTAGTCCGATCATTTCCTGCAGCTTCATGGCATGGGCACCTCCTCTTGATTTAAGCGACCCCCTTCCCCGTCAAACTGAATAGAAACCCTTATCGTCTATTACGAATGCGGGCAAGGATGGTTCCAACTTTTTGCACCGTTTGCTCCATTTCTTGAGTAGTATTACCCAAACCGAAACTAAATCGAATCGCCGAGCGCAAAAATTGTTCCGGCAGCTTCATCGCCTCCAGCACATGGGAAGGCTCGAGGGAACCGGAGGTGCAAGCCGAACCGCTTGCTACCGCAATTCCTTCCATATCCAGGTTCATCAGCATCGTCTCCGTTCCAACTTCAGGAAAGCTGACATTTAGAATATTGGGCAGGCGCTCCGTCGGATGCCCGTTTACATGGTAATGCTCCGGGCCGATTTCGGTATTCAAGCCGTGCAAAAGCGTTTGGCGCAGCGTTTCATAATGAACTCTCCGGCCTTCAAGGTCTGAAGATACGATTTCAGCCGCTTTGGCGAAACCCGCCAAACCGGCCATGTTCTCCGTACCGGCGCGGCGTTTGCGTTCCTGGTTCCCCCCATAAAGAAGAGGGTCCAGCCCTGTTCCTCTCCGCAGATACAGGGCTCCTACTCCCTGCGGCCCGTTAATTTTATGAGACGATACGCTGAGCAGATCCACAGGCAGGTCATTTAAAGCCAGACGGACGCTTCCAAAGGCTTGTACCGCGTCCACATGAAACAAGATCCCGTGTTCTTTGGCCACAGCGCCAATCGCTTCAATCGGATGGAGGGTGCCCACTTCATTGTTGCCGTACATCAGGCTGATCAGGATCGTATCCGGCCGAATCGCTTCCTGAACCTGCTCCGGATGAACCTGGCCGTACCGGTCTACAGGCAGGTATGTCACCTCATAACCCAACTGCTCCAATCTTTCACAGGTATGCAGCACCGCATGATGTTCAGTCTCCGCCGTAATGATATGTTTGCCTTTACCCGCGCTGCGGCAGGCCGATGCCGCGCCGAATAAAGCCAGATTATCGCTTTCCGTTCCGCCCGAGGTAAAGATCAGCTCATCCGGTCCGCAGCCGAGCGCAGCGGCCACCTGATCCCTTGCGCCGTTGACAATCCGCTTCGCGTCCCGGCCGAAGGCGTGAATGCTCGAAGCATTGCCGACCGTGCCTTTCATGATTTCAAGCATCGTCTCCGCTACAAGCGGATGAACCGGCGTGGAAGCCGCGTGATCCAAATATATATGATTCATATCGAAGGACTCCTTAATTCAAACAGTGATAGTGGTACAGGCGCTCCCTATTCAATTAATCAGTAAAAGTCAAACCCGCGCCGCATCCCTTAGTATAGTCGTTTATACAGCCGGTTACAACGGAATAATCCGTTACCTTTTAAATTTTCGCCAGTTATCCGGCTCTTAAAACCCAAACGGTAAAAAGGATCTCTTCCCGACACGCAGCCAGCCATTAAAATTACTTGTTCCTATTCAAGAAAAACGCTATAGGACAAGGCCATCGCCTATGATAAACTATTAATTAACAGCCTAAATTAAAATTCCGGCACCTTAACATGAAACCGCTTACTACATACATGCGAACAACAAGCAAAAGAGGAGGGCTCCTTATCGTGTCAAAACCAGCCATGAAGCCATCCGTTTTATCCCGCTTCTCCATGAACTGGAACCATTTCAAGTCCAAGCTTCTTCTGAAATATACCTTATCGTACGTCCTGATGTTCTTAATTCCTTTAACCGGCGTGACTCTATTTGTTTATGAAAACGCGGTCAAAAGCCTCCGCTCCGAAATTGAGCAGTCCAACGTCAACCAGCTGAACCAGGTGAAATCCACGCTGGATGACCGGATGTCCGAGCTGCAGCAAATCGCCAGTAAAATCTCTTATGACGAACACCTCACTCCCTATATGGTTCATCATCCTTATTATGGGGTTGAGGCCATCCGTTCCTTGACCAGTTACAAGGCCAACAGCGGCATTCTGGAGGATTTATTCCTGTATTTCCATAATGATTCCCTGATTTATTCCTACCGCGGGCTGGCCGACCTGGACGTTACCTTTAACCGGCTGTATCGGTTTGAGAACTGGAGCGCCGAACAGGTGCGCAAGGATCTCAACGAATTAAACCATCCCATGATGCGGCCTGCCGACGAGGTCACTGTCAGCTCCAGAAAAGAACCGATGCTGGCCCTGATCATACCGATTAAACCTAATGATCCCTATCCTTACGGGAGCATTTTATATTTAATGAAGGAATCGACCTTGATGGGCGTTATGGACTCGATCCTGAACGATTATTCGGGCAGCAGTTATATTTTTGATGAGAACGAGCAGCTGCTTACGGCCAACAATCACGGGGTCAACCTCCCTGCCAGCGAGCTGGGTACGCTCTCTTCGCTGGCTCCCGGGATCCATAGCCTCACGCTCAGCGGAGAACAGTATTCCGTCGTTTCGGTCAAATCCGACGAGAACAGCTGGACTTACATGACCGTAATGCCCAGCTATCAATTCTTCAGTCATGTGTCTCCGATCAAAAGTTTAATCCTGCTGGTGTTCTGCATTGCCGTTCCTGTTGGTATTATCGCAGCTGTCCTGCTCGCCAGACGGCAGTATCACCCGATCCGCGACCTGCTGGAATTCGCCGGGCTGAAGAACGAACCCGGGGTAAACTTCAAGATGCGCAGCGAATGGGAATGGATCCGCCAAATGTTGCATGATTACAGCGCAAGGATTCACATGCAGCAGCCTTATGTCCGTAACCAGTGCCTGCTTCTGCTGCTCAAGCACGGCAAACCCGATGATCCGGAGATCAAGGAAATGGTTGCCGCTTCCGGCCTGGAGCTGCCGGATAACCGCGGATATTATTTCTGCCTTATCCTGGCTTGGGATGACGGACAGGAAGCCGGACCGTCGTGGCGGCATGCTGAAGAAATGCTGAGCGAGCTGGATATTCCCGATCTGGATACCAAAGCCTATGGCCTGGAATTTTCGCCGACCGGACAGTTTGCACTGATGCTGGCCGTGGCTGCTGATTCTCCGGATGAAGCCGCCCTTCGGGTTCCGGCGAAGCGTAGGGAACGGGATTCGGGCCCCTTTGTCCAGCAGCTTCGTTTTGGATTCATTATCAACCCACAGGTCGAAATCGGTCTTGAGTCCTTTATAAATATCCGGCGTTGCAATCGTTGGAGCCGGAATGCCGTAATCCGGCGTCAAAGTCGCCCGGTATTCCTCGCGGTCGCCGCCGCCCGGTACCGGCAGGTATTGTTTGGTCAGCGTATCCTTGTCTGTATATTCCCACAGGACGCCTTCAGGCCCTTTGTCGAACAGCAGTGCACCCTCATAGGAATACAGGTAGTCCACCCAGCGCATGCTGGCTTCAGGAGCCGGATTTTTATTCGAGATTGCAAAAGCGCCGGTCGTGATGCCTCTGTTCTTGGCAATGGCCGGCTTGTCGACCATGTCGCTGCGGACCGGGGCAAACATCGGATCTTCGGTGCTAGGGTCTCCGCCTTTGGTCATATAAGCATTCCAGTCCGAGAACAAGGCCACCTGGTTGTTCTGCGCTTTGGCTTTCTTCTGATCCGCCGTTTGCGAGAAGCTTTCATGGTCCAGCAGATCTTCTTTCCACAGCCGGTTCATAAACTCCAGGTACCCTCTATAACCTTCCTCAAGCGGCGTATAGTGCACTTTATCCGCATCATCTACATACACTTCTTCATCGTAAATGCCGAAGGCGCCCAGCAGCCAGGTGCGGACTTCCCTGAGGCCGGTCGGGTTGGAAGCCACGGACAGCGGAATTTCATCGGCTTTGCCGTTGCCGTTCGGATCTTCTTCTTTGACACGTTTCAGGTATTGATACAGCTCTTCCGTTGTTTCCGGCAGCTTCGTCACGCCAAGCTTTTTCAGGAAATCGCCGTTATACCACATCGGATTGCGGTACCAAGGCTGATTGAAGTCAATGACCGGCAGGGAATAGATATGTCCGTCCGGAGCGGTAATGGATTTGCGGACATCCGGATTTTCTTCCAGGACCTTCTTGAAATTCGGCGCGTAGTCGTTGATGAGGTCCTCAAGCGGAATCAAAATGCCCTGCTCCCCGTAGTTCATCTGTTCGGCAGGCGTCAGGCCGGCCGCATAAAAGATGTCGGGATATTCGCCGCTGGCGAAAACCAGATTTTTTTTCGTATCAAAGCTGTCCTTGGCGGCATTCTGGAATTCAAAATGGATGTTGGTTTTCTTCTCCATCTCCTGCAGCACCGGCATGTCCTTCCAGTTCTGCAGCCCGACGTCAGGCGCCATCAGGGTGAGGGTAATCGGCTTGCTTACAATCGGGAACCCTTCTTTGCTTACAGTATCAGCCGCATTCCCCGAGCCGCTTGCGTTCCCGGCATTTCCGCCTCCCCCGCAGCCGGACAGCAAACCCGCCATTAAACCGGCAGACAGGAGCAGGGTCAAACCTTTTTTATGAAACATAATGAAGTCCTCCCTTTATCAATGATTGGTGATGGAACCTATTAATCTGATTAGGCAAATAGGAGCGAAATCGTCTTTAACCCTTCACGGAGCCGATCATCACGCCTTGAACGAAATAACGCTGCACAAACGGATAAATGACGATAATCGGCAGTGTCGAAACGATAATGACCGCATATTTCACTAGGGAAGCGATTTCCGCTTTATTGTTCATCGCCTGGGCAATATCGCTGCTGATCGCCGCACCTGTCGTCTCCGCCGACATTTCCTGCAGAACAAGAATTTGACGCAATACCATCTGCAGCGGATATTTGGTCGTGTCATTCAGGTAAATCAACGCCGGAAAATAACTGTTCCATTGGTTAACCCCGTAGAACAAGGTCATGACCGCAATGATCGGAGCGGACAACGGCAAAATGATCTGCACAAACAAACGGGTGTTGGAACAGCCGTCTACCTGCGCGGCTTCTTGAAGCTCCCTTGGAATGGAAGATTGAAAAAACGTCCGCGCGACAATCAGATTCCAGACGGAAACTCCTGTCGGCAGAATCAGCGCCCATAAGGTGTTCACGAGACCCAGATCCTTCACGACCAGATAAGTGGGGATCAGGCCGCCGCTGAAGAACATGGTGACCAGAATAAGCCCCAGAAACAGCTTGCGTCCTACCAAATCCGTGCGGCTGAGCGCATAAGCGGATGGAATCGTGAGCAGCAGGTTCAGCAGGGTGCCCAGGACGGTATACAGAATCGTGTTTCGGTAACCCAGCCATATTTTAGGGTTTTCCAACACCAATTTATATCCGTCAAAGGTCAGGCCTTTCGGAAACAGCCACATTTCCCCTGAGCTGACGAACTTTGGATTGCTGATGGATGCGCTAATAATGTACACGACCGGATAGAGCACGATAAGCAGGGCAAGGGCCAGAAAACAATAAGTGACAACCAGGAAAAAACGGTCCGTGCGCGATTCCCTGATCGGCCCGGAGGCCTTTATCCTTCTAGTTGGTTTGGTTTCCTTAAGTACGGTTGCAGCCGCCATAAGCCGCCTCCTTTCTTTACCACAGACTGGTTTCGCTTGTCCGTCTGGCAAGTCGGTTGACCGCAATCAGCAGAATCGCATTGACCACCGAGTTGAACAGACCTACCGCCGTGGAGAAGCTGTACTGCGCGCTGACCAGGCCGGACCGGTAGACAAATGTAGAGATAATATCCGAGGAGTCCATATTCAACGAGTTCTGCAGCAGCAGCACTTTCTCGTAGCCAATGCCCAGGATGTTGCCGACATTCAAAATAAGCAGAATCGTGATCGTTGGAATAATCGTCGGAACATTGATATGGAGCATTCGTTTGAACCGGCTGGCTCCGTCCATGATCGCTGCCTCATGCAGCTGGGGATCAACGGCCGACAGCGCAGCCAAATAGATGATGGTGCCCCATCCAGTGCTCTGCCAGACGCCCGACAAAACGTAAACCGTTTTGAACCAGCGCGGGTCTGTCAGAAAATCGGGAGGTTGAAAACCTAAAAACTCGATGAACTTCACGATCATCCCCGATGACGGGGAGAGAAACGTAATGATCATCCCGGCCATCACGACCACGGAAATAAAATGCGGCGCGTAGGTAACGGTCTGCACCGTTTTCTTGAAGAAACCGTTGCGGACCTCGTTAAAGGCCAACGCCAGAATGATGGGCAGCGGAAACCCTACGGCCAGCTCATACAAGCTGAGACTAAATGTGTTCCATAATAAATCGCCGAAATAATAAGAATGGAAGAAACGCTCAAAATGCTCAAAGCCGACCCACGGACTTCCTGTGATGCCTTTCACTGGTGAAAAGTTTTTGAACGCAATCTGTATGCCGTACATCGGCCAGTAACAGAACACCAGGAAAAAGAGCAGCGCAGGCGCCAAAAACAAATAAAGCTCCCAATTCATGAAAATCCGGCTGCTCAGCGTTCGGCCCCCCGTCATGGGTTCGCCGCTTGCCGCCATGCGTTTTCCTTCTCTTCTCATTTGTTCAGATCTCTCCTTCCTCCTTTTGAATAGAAAAGTTGACCCGGCAGTGTCAGCCTATCCGGACCATCCGGCGCCTCTCTTTATTGCTAGCGCTTACAATTCAAATTGTATGGAATGGTAGCTGACACCGTAAATATGTAAGATCTGAATTGTCAGGTTCAGCCTGGGAAAAAGCCTTGTCAGACAAGGCTTTCCGTCTCCCTTCTGTCTTTGATTCCCCCCGGTGACTTCCGGCTGGAATATGTCGTTTTTAACCCCGGATTCCCCGGTTCAAATGATACATATTGTGCTTTCCGCTTCTGTATGTAAATCTGTCTATCGAAGTCTGTCACTGCGAGCCTTTCTATGATATGCCCAACTAACAGAGGATCTAGGAGGATTAAAGATCATGATTACGACTAAGCTGCCTCAAGTGATCGAACAGTTTCTGGACAAAGCCGACCAACGCCTGGCTGCTCATCCCGAGCTCCGGAAGCTCTTCCGCAACTGCTTCCCCAATACGCTGGAGACGACCACCAAACGGCTGGAAGACGGAACTACCTTTGTATTTACCGGAGACATTCCGGCGATGTGGCTGAGAGATTCAACCGAGCAGGTTCGCCACTATATCCCTTTTGCGAAAGAAGATTCAGAGCTGCAGGACATTATGGAGGGCCTGATTGCCCGCCAGATGTTCTATATCAACATTGATCCCTACACCAACGCCTTTAACGAAACGGCCAATGACCGACATTACCGGGCGACGGACGAATGCGATTTGAATCCGTGGATGTGGGAGCGAAAATATGAGCTGGACTCGCTTTGTTTTCCCGTGCAGCTCCTCTATGAATATTGGCAGACAACCGGACGGACGTCCATGTTTGACGATGCCTGCTACCAGGCGCTGAGCAGTATTGTCCAGGTGATACAGACAGAGCAGCACCATATGGAAAAATCCCCTTACCGGTTCGTACGTCAAACCGAGCTCGAAACGGAGACCTTGCAGAACGATGGCCGCGGGCTGCCGGTGAACTATACGGGCATGAGCTGGTCCGGCTTCCGTCCAAGCGATGATGCCAATCTGTTCGGCTACAACATTCCGTCCAATATGTTTGCGGTTGTCATTCTCGGTCACATCCGGGAAATCGCCGAGGATATCTATAAGGATAGCAGACTCGCCGCACGGGCGAACAAGCTGCGTAAGGAGATCGATTACGGCATTCGGGCCTACGGCATTTACAACCATCCCGTATACGGCCAAATTTATGCCTATGAAACGGACGGCTTCGGGAATTACTGCCTGATGGACGATGCCGGCACGCCGGGGCTGATGTCGATTCCTTACATCGGTTATGTCACGGCAGATGATCCGATTTACCAAAATACACGCTGGTTTGCTTTAAGCTTTGACAATCCGTTCTATTTCGAAGGCAAATTCGCCAAAGGCATTGGCAGTCCGCATACACCGGGCGGCTATGTCTGGCATATGGCCTTGGCCATGCAGGCCATAACCTCGACGGACGACGAAGAGATCAAAGCCCTGATCGACACACTGATCGCCACCGACGCCGGCACCGGTTATATGCATGAAGGATTCCACCCCGACAATCCTGCCGACTTCTCACGGCCTTGGTTCGCCTGGTCCAACAGCCTGTTCGCCGCTTTGATCTGCAAAGCGATGGATAAAGGACTGGTTTAGGCGCTGGTTTAGGCCCCGCTTAGAAAGCTTTCACCACAAGAAACAGCCAACCCGGCTGCAGGCCTGCCTGCGGTCAAGGTTGGCTGTCCTCTTTTTCCCCGAATATCAGAAATTATGCCTAAAAACGGTACACATGCCCTGCCTCAAACATACCATATCTCATCAACGGGCATCAGCCTAATTTAGATTGAAGGGTTGGAGTAGAGAAATATGGTATCTTATATGGATTTCACCTCACCTTCCGTGCAGTTTACTTACGATTTGAAGAATAACAATTTCTTCACCAAGGACAGCCATAACCTGATCAACGCCCTCGGTGTCCAACAGCTTAATACGCTTGGCAATACCTCTCTGCTTGATATCTACCTCAGCAAATCCAATGTAATCGAACCGCATACGCATCAAAACGCCTCAGAGCTGGTCTATTGCATTTCGGGGGCTGCCGTTGTTTCGCTGATCAATCCTTTTACAAAAAAGCTCATTAATCTGCCGATTACACCCGGTCAGGTTGCCAACGTGCCTCAAGGCTGGTGGCACTATGAAATCGCCTCGGAGGATAACACGCATCTGCTTGCTATCTTTGACGCGCCGACCCCGGAAGTTATCCTCGGCTCGGATTTGCTCCGCCTGACGCCAGCTAACGTGTTTGCCCACACTTACTGCCTGAACGAAGCGATGGTTAAAGAAACTTTAGCTCCTATTACCGATTCCGTGGTGATCGGCCCTCCAAACAACTGCGTAAACGGCAAACCCTCGGGCATTAATGCCAATATCGGACACGGCATGGTGCCCGGATACTACAATCAGCCTACAGCCCGCCAAGACCGGCAGGCTTCGTACAACAACCAGACATATGGTCAAACTTATGGACAGCAGTACGACGCAGGCGCCGGACAGTGGAATGGCCAGCAGTATCCTTATAATGAAGCCTATACGACGCCAGCCCAGACGCAAACACAGACGCAGACACAGACGCAGACACAGACGCAGACACAAACGCAGTCCCAGCAGCCGAGATACTACAGCATTTGGGAGCGTTAATCCTGCCGGGCTGTTTGTCCAAGACAATGGCGGAATAGGAAAGCTGTCTAGTCCACCTCAAACTCCCGCAGCATAAGATACAGCATAGTCAAACCAAAGGAGGTTGAAACCATGAGTGAAGTAGGTGGAGTGGGTGCCGGCTACGGCGCTTTCACATCAACTGGCGCTATCCTTGTTCTGTTTATCCTTTTGGTAATCATCAGCCGTTCTTTCCTGGTGTAACCGGCTAAAGGATTCAATCGGCCGATCGTCGACTATTAAGCCAAAAAGCCTCCGCGTTAGCGGGGGTTTCTTGGCATTCACCGCGGCTAGGCTCCTGTTATGGGCTTGCATGTTCAAGACAGACAAAGTCTCCTCATCCGGCTGACCTGAGCGATATACAATGCTCTTTCCTTACAACCATCAACTTTGAAATTCATGTTATTATGGATATATATTCCACTTAGGTTAAGAGGGAGACTGATTCCTTTGAACAAAATCAAATATATGCTGTTAAAAGGCATGCTCCTGTGGGGCGGGCTGAGTGCCTTCCTGTTTGTTTTGATTCGTTTACTGGAAGGCAAAATTCATCTAACTTCGACCGATCTCCTGATCGAGCTGACTTCTACGGTACCTGTTTATTTGTTTATTGGGATATGTATGGGGGAGGTCATGTGGATCATGAAGCAAAAGAGAGCTGCCACCAGCCAAAAAAAAGAATAGTCCTCCGGCAATCAGAGAGGCTATTCTTTCCGAAACTTATACAAGTACATATGCAAGTTTGAGATGGGACGCTTAGAAGGCACTGACATCCGGATCGGCTGTTTGAGACTGTCTTGGGAATAAAAAGCCTGTGGCATAAGGAGAATATTGACCTTTTAGCCGGAACCCTTTTTCGATCTCCACAGCCGCCTGGCGTGCATCTTCGGCCGTTCTTCTGCCTGTCACCATGTCGTGCATCAGGTTTAAAGCCATAAAATTAGCCGCTTCCAGATCACATTTAGCTGTAGCTTCACCAGCCGTCCGATCGGGATACAAGCTGCCGTCAAACCGCGCTAAATCATCGTAAAACTGGACAGGAACCTTGTAATCAATGGTCTGCTCCAAGTAATCCAGATGCGGTGTCGGAGTATTATGAGGCACGGTTTGAAGATGAACAACCGTACGTTTCCACGGGCCGTTGTTATACCAAGTAATTTTAGTCCAGCTGAAATCTTGAGGCATGCCGTATTTGCGGATGAACAGATGAACCGTATTCTTTTGCTCCTCCGGCCACGCCGCCAGA
Source organism: Paenibacillus yonginensis (assembly GCF_001685395.1). Lineage (NCBI taxonomy): Bacteria > Bacillati > Bacillota > Bacilli > Caryophanales > Paenibacillaceae > Paenibacillus > Paenibacillus yonginensis. Next base: position 2,905,990 of record NZ_CP014167.1, read on the forward strand.
ATTTGATCTAAAACCGAATGATAAGCATTATTATACACGTGAACAATTCCCTCCCGCTAACAGATACAGTATGGTATGCGGGGCTGGTGCCTAGAGTGACAAATATGGTTTCTTTGCTCTCGTTAGCTTGGTCCTGCAATAATATTGAGTTCTGATCTTAAACGTTCTTTTATATTTATTTTGTTGTCTTTAATTTTTTCTCAGCCTTGTAGTCTTTTTTATAACCTTGTTGCTCTCCATGTATGAATCCCAAGAATCAAGGGATTCGTCGTGGTTCAGCTTCAATTGAAGTTTCACACAGAGGCCCTTCCGTCAAACACACTCGCATATATTCTCGGTGTGGGTAGTGGATTGGCTTTCATTAACAATAGAAACTTGTCCCACGTGTAGCTGTTCCGTTGGCTTCTTCGGTTCAACCATTTAAATAGCAGTCGCATTGTACCGTACCAGTATCTCGAGAGCATTGGACCGTTGTCGGTGATGCCGTAGTATCTGTAGTGTCCTATAAGTTTTGCTTTGAGCTGTTCGAGCAGTAATTTGACCTGTAGGGCTCGGTTCGCCTTTATCCATTCCTTCATTCGATTGAGTGCAGCTTGTAATTTCTTTCTACTCGTTTGTCGCTTCACCCTGAATTTTCCGTTCCTGCTTTTACTACAGTAGTGGGTAAACCCCAAGAAATCGAATGTTTCCGGCTTGTCCTCACCCTTTCTTTTCTTGTTCTGAGCTGCAAACTGGCCAAATTCTATAATCTTGCTCTTTCCCGGCTCTATTTCTAGGTTGAACTTCTTAAGCCTATCTTTAAGTTGTAGGTAATAGTTTCGAGCTTCGCCTTCGGATTGAAAACAACATACGAAATCATCTGCATAACGGACTATTTGAGTCTGGCCTCTGAATCGTTTTCTCATTCGTTTTTCAAACCATAAGTCCAGCACGTAGTGCAGATAAATGTTAGCAAGTACGGGAGAGATGATTCCACCCTGCGGCGTTCCTTGTACAGTTTGCCGTAGGATTCCCTCCTCCATCATACCTGCTTTGAGCATACGTTGAATCAGTTGCAGCAGTTTACGGTCCTTGATTCGAACCTCTAGACATTTCATCATCCATTTGTGATCGACATTGTCGAAGAAACCCGCTATATCCGCATCCACGACCCAGTTTATTTTCTTCGTCATGATTGTCGTATGCAACATACGCAATGATTCATGACAACCGCGCCCCGGCCGAAAGCCAAATGACGAATTAAGAAAATCCTGCTCATATATGGCAGACAAGATTTTACTCACTGCTAACTGAACAATCTTATCTTCGTACGCTGGAATTCCTAACAGCCTCATCTTTTTGCTTCCAGGCTTAGGAATATAAACTCGCCTGACGGGTTGAGGCTTGAAAGCCCTTGTTCGCAAGGCTTGATGGAGATTACTTAGATTCGCATGTAGATCCTCTTCATACATGGCCTTGGTTACCTCGTCTACCCCGACAGCTTTGTTTCCAGCCAACTCTTGGTGACACATGTACAGGGTTTCCTTGCTCAGTAGATGAATGAGACTTGTAAACTGCTCTTTAGGCCGCTCTTTCGCTAACTGTGCTATCTTAACAAGTTGTGTTTCCAATTCGTTTCCACCTCTGCGTGTGGGAATTGTGTCTGTTGTCAGGGTCTTCAAATGTAGCTGCCTTTTCTCCACGGCCATTACGCCGTTTCATCGATACTACGCAGTTATCTGACTCCCTATCTCTTATTTGCTTTCCTCGTTTGTTTTTCACTTGTACGGCATACCCAGCAGTTCTAGGAAGAGATAGGGCCTCCCGGGTTACCGCTAATTCTCAATCTATAGCGTGCCAAGTTCTTAGACCCCGGAGTGCTTACTCAAACTCACCATTGCGCTTGAGCAAGTTTCGCCTTCTGTATGTGTAACTACATCGGCCGATCTCGACTAATTTTTCGAGGCTCAATCACTTCAGCTTTCGCTTTCGGCCCGCTATTTTGCTGTTCTACGCTTAAAGCTATCCGTTACCGTTTAGCCTTCAAGAACTAGCTACAGGATGGCTGGTTAGGCTTTATCCTGATGGGACTTACACCCACTAGAATTAGCGACCTTGCCCGGCCGCACTACACAAAAATATTGACAGACCCGCCTTGGTCGCTATGAACGATCAAACCAGTCACGTCTTTCGTTTTCTCGAACGTTTTCTGCCACACGGTCACGTGTAGATGAAGCATAGTTACAATGGTGCTTGCGCCGAATCTTCGCTTGCAACCCTAACGCTTGCATGATTCGGAGTACCTTTTTGTGGTTCCACCATACGTTGTGGTCTTGGAACAGAAGCAGCTGAATTTGCCTGTACCCACACTTCCCCTCATAGCGATCATACACGCCTCGAATGAGTTCCTTGGCTTGCTTGTCCCGGTCGTAATCAACGCGCTTCAAATAAGCGTAATATCCACTTCTGGATACGCTAAACAGCCTGCAGAGCATCTTCACCTCAAATTCCACAGCTAATATTCTTATCGCTGAATATTTCTGCGTTGCACCTCCTGCATCCAGGTTTTCAAACACTTTTTTAGGACAGCATTCTCCCGCTCTAACTTCTCGACATAACGGCTTTGGTCCACATACTCTTCTTAACGTCCTCTTTGGTCGAGAAAGCTAAACTCTCCTAATTTCTTGTACTTCCTCATCCACACCTTGAGTCGACCTTTATCATTAATGTTTAGTTCCTTCATGATTTCACGGTGTGTCTTTCCCTGTAATTTCATTTGTATCGCTTGCTTCTTTGTCTCTTCGCTATACAGCTTAAACTTTTGACCTTTCTTTGCTGGCATTAAAAATGCACCCCCTAGAATTTCATCGGATTAACCAGGGGGTTTATCCAATGTCTATTCTAAAGGGTGCACATCATACAACACTGGGGCTCTTTCCAGAAAGTAACCGTTTAGACGGAATACCTAAAATTATAGCATGTAGCAATTAATAGAGTGAATATGTCCAACTTACACTGAAAGGTTTTCTATAATGGTGATTTGAACCTAAAGTATAGCCGAATATCTCAATGTTTACACCACCAGATTGGCTATATGTAGTATCAATTACTCCAGAACCCGAAACTGAGACGCTAGTTGTTGGTAAGCTTCCGGTAGAAGACTTAGCATAAACATTTGGACTTACAACATCGTAGTATCCAGTCGATGCTGCAACAATATCTACTCCGTTAATCTCGTTAATTTGCATAAAAGAACTGCCTGGAAGTGTATACATATACAAATTCAAATTAATACGTACTGTAGCGAAATCATCAACTTTTACATCACGATACACGTTTCTATTGGAATAATAACCATCAGAAGAAGCTTGGGGTTGCACTTTTGAATTGAGTTTAACTGATGGGATTGTTTCTCCATACGCATCAACTTTTTTACCAGTTGATTTATCGATAATTTCGACACGTACTTCTTCTGAGGTCTCACTCCGAACAAAAGAATACTGATCTTCACTATAAGGGACATTTACATATAAATCATACAGTTTTACTTTTTGTACTTCAGAAGCCGTTGACTCTGAAGTTGCGGCGGATGCAACTAATGGAGTTGAGGTGGATAATACTGATGGAGCTAATACAGAACAAGCTAGAGCGACTGCAGGTAGAATTTTTCTGACTTTCATAACTACATCTCCTATCTATTAATGGATTAATTTGGAACAAAACTAGAATATTATGGTATTTTTGGCATGTAAACTCTTGATTATTGACTAATATTGTGTTATTTTGGTAAAAAAGGAGGCAGCATCATGGATCTACAAAATCAAGATATTAATCAATACATAAATGGTATTTCTCAAAATATTGGTAGAATTGCTGATAGTGTGACAATTAAATTGACCGATACAACAAATAGTATTCAAAGCTTGGACGGAACCTTGAAAGTCACCAATATATTACTTGGACTTTTAGCAGTAATTTCTATTGCCAATTTTATATTAAAGTTAAAGCGAAAATAATAAATTGAGACTGTTTAATAATATATGGAATTTTGACCCCTAAGTAGCCTAAAAAAACGGCAAACTAAGATAATTCTTAGTTTGCCGTCAGGCTGTCGAGAAACCCCCTGTTTTTTTGTAGGGGGTTTCAAAATGCCTTATTTAGTTTATAAAAATGGGTTCTCAGATCGTTTTAAATCCATTTTTGTTTTAAAAGATGAGTCTCCCCATCGAGTAGAAGGCTCCCCATTAATTGGAAAGCCGACCTCTCACACCACCGTACGTACCGTTCGGTATACGGCGGTTCAACCGTTTAAGTGCACTTGACGTAAACGCTCGTATTGCGCAGGGAAGTCATAATACCCTGCTCTTGCGAGCTTTTCGTTTGTAATAGAGCGGTTTAATATCGCGCTTCCGGCTACACGCCAGTAACTTAACCGAGTGTTTCCCCATTGGTAAGCTTGCCACTCCGGCACGCCTAATTTCCTCAGATTCTGTATCTTCGTCCTCGGTTTCTTCCACTGTTTCCAGATGTACATCCGCATCCGTCTTCGTAACCATTCATTCCAGCTTTGTAGGATTCGCTTCATGTCGGCCACGTAGAAATAACCCATCCATCCTCGAATGTAGATTTTGACCTTCTCCATGACCTGCCGAGCATTTCTGCCTTGGCTCCGCTTCGTTAACTCTTTCAGTTTCTTCTTTGCTTTGGCTAGGGGGGCATCCCGATGCGTCCGGATATACATACCGCTTCCGTTCTTCCCTAGGGCAAAACCCAGAAATTTGAAATGCTTCTGCGCAACCACGCTCACGACTTTGCTCTTCTTCGTGTTCATCTGGAGTCTTAACTTGTTCTCTAGATACTTTCAGCTCGTCTCAAGTAACCAGGTGCCTGCCCGTTTACTTTTCGCTAGCACCACGATGTCATCTGCATATCGGATCACGATCACTCCTCGGCTTTTCATCTCTTGGTCAAATTCGTTCAAGTAGATGTTCGCCAGAAGCGGGGATAGAGGCCCTCCTTGCGGAGAGCCTTCTTCCGTTTCCCGGCATATTCCGTTTTCCAGGACTCCGCTTTTCAAGTACTTCTTAATGAGGTCGGTTACTCGCTTATCCCGAATCTGTTGTCACAGAAGCTTCATCAGTAACTCATGGTTTAACGTATCGAAGTATTTCGAGAGGTCAATCTCTACCGCATAGCTATATCCTTGTTCCGCATAGCTCTTCACTCTTAGGATGGCTTGCTGGGCACTTCGCCCTGGTCGATAGCCATAGGCTTCCTTCCGAGAACAACGGCTCGAAGATCGGCCCTAATTGCTGAGCTATCGCTTGCTGGATGACTCGGTCTACCACAGTGGGGATCCCCAGTTTGCGTACGCCACTTCCATCTGGTTTGGGGATTTCTTTGCGTCTTACCGGACTCGGTTTATACGTTCCTTCCCGGATGCGACCTAGCAGCTCTTCTCTATTTTCTTGCCCCCCCTAGCGCGGCCTCTACGGTCATCCCACCCGATTCCTGGCGCTCCGTGGTTGTTTTTGACTTGCTTGTAGGCCTTGTTCAGGTTGTCCCTATTCAGTATCCGCTCAAGCAAGTGATTTGCACCGTCTCTTTCTTTACTTTCCCGAGTACCGGTGCTCCGCGCTCCTGCATACTCTTCGCGTTCCACGCTATCCCTTTGCCGGTAGCCCTCTCGGTATTCTGCTTTCATCGCACCGATTCTCCTCCCAGTTTGTACTTGAGACTTACGATTGTTCAGCCCTTCCCCCAAAAAAACTTTCGGTACTATGGCTTCTGCTGACTTCTCACAGCAAGCTTTACGCCGTCTTTCGGATTTTTTTTCCTACTCCACGTCCGTGAGATCTCCCTGGGTAAGAGCGATAACTTTCCCCTCATCTATCTGCCACATTTACATGATGTGACTCGGGCAGTATTGGACTTCGCTTTGATATGCAAGCTCGTCCGTCCCACCATGCCTTGTATGTGATTTCTGTTCGTCAGACCGAGGTTTTGCCTCCGGCTTCCTTCAGATTCCGTCTCACGACGGACACCCTTGCCTTCAGCTAACAGTTCCTACTGCCAAGCCTGTAGCGGACTTTCACCGCCGAGTTATCGCCCATGCCGGGCGCACATATAAAAAGAAGGCTGTCGAGAAAGTCTCGACAGCCTTCTTTTTATGTATTCATTTTAAGACGACACCGCGTTAATGTTGTATAATATAGGTAACTACTCATGAACGGAAGGTGTTTTGGAATGCTGAGATCTAACCGGGAAAAACAACAAAGCTACGAATTCGTATCCATCGAAGAGTTGGTTCCACAGGATCACTTGCTGCGGAAAGTGGACAAGTATATTGACTTTTCTTTTATTGAGAGTAAGGTTCGTCCTTTGTATTGTGCAGACAATGGGCGTCCAGCCATTGATCCGGTCGTTCTATTTAAGATGATCTTTCTCGGTTATTTCTACGGTATTCGCTCGGAACGCCAGCTGGAGCGCGAGATTCAAACCAATTTGGCGTATCGTTGGTTTTTGGGTTTGGGTTTAACAGACAAAGTCCCGGATCACTCCACGATTAGCTGGAACCGGCGGACTCGGTTTAAGGATACGGGCATTTTTCAGGAGATTTTTGACGAAATCGTCCTCCAGGCGATCTCGCACAAAATGGTGGGCGGCCGTGTGCTCATTACGGATTCGACTCACGTCAAAGCCAATGCCAACAAGCACCATTATACTAAGCAGGAGGTCCTGCAAAACACCAAGGACTATATTGACGAGCTCAATGAGGCTGTGGCGGAGGACCGCAAAGCGCACGGAAAAAAGTCCTGAAAACACGAGAGGATGTGAGCGAAACCAAGGAAATTAAAGTGAGCACCACCGACCCAGATAGCGGCTATATGATTCGCGACGGCAAGCCGGAGGGGTTCTTTTATCTCGATCACCGGACGGTGGATCTTAAATACAATCTGATTACCGATGTCCACGTCAAACCGGGAAATGTCCATGATTCGGTACCGTATTTGTCCCGATTAGACCGCCAAAGAGAACGGTTTGGATTCCAGGTTGAAGCTGTAGCCCTGGATTCGGGTTATTTAACAACGCCAATTTGCCGAGGTTTACAGAAGCGAAAGTTTTTCGCCGTTATTGCTCACCGGAGATTTCATCCGAAGCAGGGTTTGTTTGCCAAATGGAAGTTTACTTACGACACTGAAAGTGACTTCTATACCTGCCCGGAAAAACACCAACTGACCTACCGGACAACCGACCGGAAGGGTTACCGGCAGTATGCGTCAGATCCGGCGCATTGCAAGACTTGTCCGATGCTTCCGGATGCACTCATTCCAGGAACCACCGGAAGGTACTGACCCGGCATGTCTGGGAAGACAGCAAAGATGGGGTGCGAAACAACCGGCTAAGCCGAGACGGCAAGCAGCTATACCGAAAACGAAAAGAAACGATTGAGCGAAGCTTCGCGGATGCTAAAGAGCTCCATGGGTTTCGCTATGGACTCTCAAACGTCACCGAACAGGCGTTGATGACGGCCGCCGTACAGAACATGAAGAAGATGGCGATCCACCTGGATCGCCTGGAAAAGAGGGGTAACCCCCTCTTTTTTGGGTTTTCATGCAACTACAAATGAAAAAAAGAGAAACACAACGTCTCAAAGACGTGGGTTTCTCGACACTCTGGGGCTCCCGAAGGAGCCTATTTCCCTTTAGTATCAAGGTTGATTTGCAGCAATAGCTCAAATTCAATTAAATATAAAACATGAAATTACTATTCGTCTCATGATCCTCATAATTCACCAGGCTATCCAGCGTGGTGGAGTCCAGCACGTCGGCGATGCTGTCGCGGATGCGCAGCCACAAATCGCGTTTGGCCGGGTCGTCTTCTTCGGTGAAATCCACCGGGGAGATCGGTCCTTCCAGCACGCGGATAATATCGCCTGCTGTAATTTCGGCCGCTTCTTTGGCAAGAATATAGCCGCCGTAAGCGCCGCGTACGCTTTTTACCAGACCTGCGTTACGCAGCGGAGCAATCAATTGCTCCAGATAATGTTCGGAAAGCTGATTTTTTTCGGCAATGCTCTTTAAAGAAGTTGGGCCTTCCCCGTATTTGGCCGCAAGCTCCATCATAATAGTCAGACCGTAACGTCCTTTTGTTGAAATTTTCAAACCGGGCACCTCTTTCAATTTGTACGCATTTTTTATATAATAAAACTTTGGATTTGTTATACTAAGTGTAACAAGTTCCAAAATAACGCCTCTCATGCGGGAAGTCTAAAACAAGCAAGTTTGCATTTGCATTTTTGCACCCTAAATTCCCAACTTACCATATGGTAACATACGAACAGGGGTTTAGGAAACTTCCAAGCTTGCCACTGAGGGCAATCATCAATATTCGGACCCTTCAAGTCCAGAGGAGTTGATAAGTCTATGCCAGAACAAACTACAAAACCAAAAGTGATCGTAGGCATGTCGGGAGGCGTCGATTCTTCCGTCACCGCACTTTTGCTCAAACAGCAAGGCTACGAGCCGATCGGCATCTTCATGAAAAACTGGGATGACACCGACGAACTCGGTTACTGCACGGCCGAGCAGGACGCCGAAGACGTACGGCGCGTCTGCGAACAAATCGGCATTCCTTACTACACCGTCAATTTCGAGAAGGAGTACTTCGATAAAGTATTTTCCTATTTCCTCGATGAATATAAGCGGGGGCGCACGCCGAATCCGGACGTGATGTGCAACCGCGAAATCAAATTCGGCGAATTCCTGAACAAAGCGCTCGATTTGGGCGCGGATTACGTGGCTACCGGCCACTACGCCCGCGTTGTGGAAGAAGACGGCAAGTTCAAGCTGCTGCGCGGCGTGGACAGCAATAAGGATCAAACGTATTTCCTGAATGCGCTGAGCCAGGAGCAGCTGTCGAGAGCTATGTTCCCGATCGGCCACCTGCCGAAACCGGAAGTACGCCGCATTGCCGAAGAAGCAGGACTGTACACCGCGAAGAAAAAGGACAGCACCGGCGTCTGCTTTATCGGTGAACGCAACTTCCGCGAGTTCCTGAGCCACTACCTGCCGGCCAAATCCGGCGATATGGTGGACATTGAAACCGGCGAAGTGAAAGGCCGCCACGACGGGCTGATGTATTACACGCTTGGCCAACGTCAAGGGCTCGGCATCGGCGGTTCCGGTAACGGACAACCGTGGTTCGTAGCGGAAAAAGACCTGGAACGCAACATCCTGTACGTCGTCCAAGGCGACAAACATCCAAGCATGTATTCCACAGGCCTGGTTGCCAGCGGGCTGAATTGGATTGCCGGTGACCGCCCGGCAGCGGGAAGCTCCCTGCACTGCACGGCGAAATTCCGCTATCGCCAGCCGGATCAAGGCGTCACGATCACCTTCCGCGAGGATGATACCGTTCATGTCGCTTTTGACGAGCAGCAAAAAGCCATTACGCCGGGACAAGCGGTCGTCTTCTACGACGGCGAGGTTTGCCTCGGCGGTGGCATTATTGAAACCGCGGATAAGGTTCCTTATGAAGCGGCTGATTTGAAAGCTGCCCGATAATCTGCATTGAAACAAAACTAACCTATACAGAAGGAGGCTGTCCCAAAAGTCGTCGAGATGACTGAGGGACAGCCTCCTTTCTGTTTCATTAAACAAAAAGAAACCGTTCCTTGGGAAAATAGAGGTACCCCCCAACCATTAGCCAAAAAGAGACGGTTTCTTTGTACATTCATATAGCATGGATCAACCCTAGTTACCAACAGGCAAAGCAAAAAAAGCAAAAGCTTCACGGCGAAGAAGGTTATACCCGGGCCGTAAGGCACATCACACTAACCGCTTGATCGCCGAGCAACCATTCAGATCAACTGATTTATTCAGGCCGTTCTCTCCCTTTTCCGTCGATAACAAGACTCTGCTTTAAGCGGATATCCTCGCTGGAGCTTCCAACCATAATTTCGAATTCACCTTCCTCGACGACCCATTCCCATTGTTTATTGAGCAATTTGAAGCTGTCGAAGCCTAGGTCGATTTCTACCATCGCCGTTTCTCCCGCCATGAGGGATAATCTTTGAAAGCCTTGCAGCTGCTTCATCGGCGTAACGATGGAACTGGTTACGTCGCGGATGTACAGTTGGGCCACCTCATCGGCCAAAGCGGCGCCGGTATTCGTAACGCTAAACGATACGCGGAAGCCGTAAGGCGAATCGAGCGCCGCAATCTTTAATTCCGAATAGGCGAACGAGGCGTAGCTGAGCCCATGCCCGAACGGGAACAACGCTCTGCGCGTGCCCTCCAGGTATTCCCCGCTGCCGCCCGGAAGCAGCGTGTAGTAACAGGGGGTGTGCCCCACGCTGCGGGGGAAGGAAATCGGCAGCTTCCCGGATGGGCTGACGAACCCGAATAACGTATCCACGATCGCTTTGGCTCCGAACTCCCCGCCGAACCAGGCCGCGAGGATGGCGTCGCAATGCTCGTTCTCGTAGCTGAGATCCACCGGCTTGCCGTTCTCCAGCACGAGGATCGTCGGTTTCCCGAGCGCGCAAACCCGCTCGATCAGCTCGCGCTGCTTGCCGTAGAGACGCAGGTCAGTCCGGTCCATCCCTTCGCCGCTGGTCATCTTGTCGTCGCCGCAGACAATCACGATCGTGTCGCATTCCTCGGCCAGCCTGACCGCTTCCTCCATGCGCCCGGTTCTGCTGTCCAGACAAAGGCTCAGCTGATTGCCGTTCACATCGCAGACGAATTCAACTTCCAGCTCATGCTCGGCTCCGTTCTCGAAAGTAAACTCGCATTCGGGAATTCTCATTTTATGGGCCCCGAAGCTCTCGATCACCGTCACACCATCTATTTTCACCCGAACGCTGTCGCCCGAGGTAAACACCAGCCGGCCGGTAAAGCGCTCGGCGTCCCCGAAATCACGGGTGTTCACCTTCAATTTGGCGGTCATGCGCACCGAGTAGCCTACAAAATCGAGATCGCGATGCGGTTTGGCCAAAATCCAGTTAAAGTTGATTCGATTCGCCCGGTCCTGCCCCACCGGCTCACCGGCAAAACGGCCGTTGTTGTAATAAGTCAGCGTTACTCCGTCCGTGTACCAAGAGTCGGGAATAAGGTCGATGTCGTATTCGGTGATGCCGCAGCCGTCGCTCTGCCGGACCGTCACCCCCGGAACGGCCTTAACGATCTCTTGATAAACGGAATGCACCTCATAGCCGTAAGGAACCGAGGAATAGCTGCCGATCCGCTGGTGTCCCGAACTTGGGCCGATCAAGGCGATGCTGCCGCCATTTCTTGGAAGGGGAAGAATGTCTGCTTCATTTTTGAGCAGGACAATCGACTCTCGGGCGGCCCGATAAGACAACTCTTTATGCTCATTGCAGCGGATGACCTCCCGGTATCGGTTCTCATCCGTAAAGGGGTGTTCAAACAGGCCCAGTTCAAATTTCACCCGGAGAATACGTCCTACGGCTTCGTCGATTGTGCTTTGCGAAACCCTGCCTTCAGTGACGAGCTGAACCAGCGTATCCTGCCAATAGGAATTCGGGAAATCGAAGCCCTGCACGTCCAGTCCGGCATTCACCGCCATCTCGATGCTGTCCTTGCTGTCTGCAGTCATGAAATGCTGCGTCTTGAGCCGGTTGATCGCTCCGAAGTCGGCGCGCACATAACCCTTCAGGCCGTAACGCTCCTTTAATACCTCACGCAAATAATGCCCGGAGGAGATTACCGCCTCCCCGTCGATGTTGTTGTAGGAAGCCATGGCGTTGTAAGCGCCGGCCTTCTTGATGCCTGCCTCGAATACCGGGAGATGGCTGGTCTCAATCTCGCGTACACCAACGCGGGCAGATGAACAGTTTGTGCCTCCTTCGGGAATGCCGTGTACGCAGTAATGCTTCGGCTCGCTGACGACCGCGTCCGGAGCGGAAATATCATCGCCTTGCTCGCCCGTTATGATGGCGTAAGCCATCGATGCTGACAAAAAGGTATCCTCCCCAAAGGTCTCCTCCACCCGCCCCCAACGGGGCTCCCGCGCCAAGTCCAGGTTGGGCGCCAAAATTTCGGCGATGCCGAGGCTGCGGGTTTCGGCAGCGATCGCATGGCCGATCTCCCGGACAAGCTCGGGATGAAACGTCGCTCCCATGTTGATCGGCATTGGAAACACAGTGGCCCCCGGATAGTTGATACCGTGCAGCGCCTCTCCGGTGAACAAGCAAGGGATGCCCAGGCGCGTTTTATCAACGAAATATTTTTGCAGCTTGTTCAGCACGCGGGGAGAGGAATAAACGTCGTGAACGAAGCCTATTCCGTTTTGCCCAATCCCGGCCTCCACCCGGTCCCAGTGGAAATCGGAATCCTCCGCCACGGCGCAAAAGTGTGCCTCATGTACTTTGGTGGCAAGCTCCACCCCGCGGATCATATCCATCTGGGCAACCTTTTCCTCCAGCGTCATAAGGGATAAAAGATTCTCCACCCGTTCTTTAACCGGTAAATTTGCGTTGCGGTACGCATATTCCTGTGATTTCACGGTACGATCCGTCCTCTCTTTGATCGAATATTATAATAGTAATAGTAAGTACCCCATGCCGCCTGCGACCCGGTAATCGGACAAAGCGGACGGCTGGGGCTGCATTTTTTATTTAGTAAGTAACTTTTACCGTTTTGATTTCGAACGGCCGGAAGACCAGTTCGGACTCACTTTTTCCGTTCAACGGCTCTACGGTTTCTTCCAGCATGTTGGTTATTTCCTTTGCTTTGGCCTGACCGCCAAGGGTCAGCTTTGTACGCGTGTAGGTTCCTTCCGCTTCGTATAAACGAAGGATGAACGCACGCTCAGCGTCCTCGCATGGTTTTATCGCTTCGATCAGCACATTGTCGGCGTCGACACTCGCAAATTGGTTTCCATCGACTTTACCCTTGACGACAATCGGCCGGACGTTCAGCTCATAAGCCGGGTGGATGACTGAAGCCGCGCCGAAACCCTCGTCATGCGGATAGAACGAATAAGTGCAGGCGTGCACGCCTTTGTCTCCGCGGAAATCAGGACGCATACCGCCTTTATGCAGGGTCAGCCGCATTTCGCCGTCCTGTACGGAAATTCCGTATTTGCAATCGTTGAGTAGGGCGACTCCGTAACGATTCTCCGACAGATCGCTGTATTTGTGATTGACCACCTCAAACATGGCTTTCTCTTCACTTGTGTTCCGCGTTGTAGGGCGGCGCAGATATCCGAACTGCACCTCCTGGCGGACAAAATCAGTCAGAATGGACGTGCTGAACGCCGTTTTCAGCAAACGGTGTTCGTCCTGCCAATCCATAACGGTCTCGAACCGTACTTCCGGGCTCGACGCAAAGAAAATCATATCCTGTCGCAAAGTCGAGCGCGCCGACAGCCGGTACTGGCTGCGAATCCGGAATTCAGCTGCTCCGTCAGCGACGATCTGGCGGGACAGCAGCTTGGCGGAAGGTGCCAGCTTCAGCTCGATGTCGGCGTCTATATCCCAGTTATCCCAAGCCTGAGGGACGTCTTCAGCCATCAGGAACGTATTGAGCGGTTGCCCGTCGCCGCGCAGCTCCCGGCCGTTTCTTTGATCCACGAACGAAGCGATATAACCCTCTTCATCAAAAATCACACGGGCGAACGGCGTTTGCAGCGTATCTCCGGCATATGCGAACGGCGAAACACCTGCCGGCTTGCCTGGAACCAGCTTCAGAGAAACCGCCGACAGCGCCGGGACGGTCAAACCGGATACGGCAAGCATACGTTTGCCTTCGAGGTCCTCGACTATCTGCTGCACATAGCTGCCTTCGACCTGCCAATCCCCGTCGACAGGCAGATAGACCGTGTCCGTACGGTCAAAAGACAGCGTATTGATGATGGACATCGTTTGCGCTTCCGGACGCACGGTGATTCGTTCGTGCAGCAGCTCATTTCCCGTTTGCAGCAGTTCAGTCATTTCCGTAAGGGCCTGGTCATGCGCCTTCGGAATGGAGGTGCCGGGCAGCGTGTCATGAAACTGGTTCACGAGCAGCGTTTCCATCAGCGGGCGAATGCCTTCGTCAGAGGCAATACGGCCGGACTGAACCGCTTCGCGGACCGTAACGTACTCGAGATCCCGCAGCAGGAACTCGGCCTTGCGATTATTGCGTTTGATGTTGTGCTGGTTCGTCAACGTTCCACGATGCAGCTGCAAGTACAGCTCACCGGTATGGGTGGACGGATTCACGACCGACTGCTCGAGCTGTCTCATGAATTCTCCAGCCGTGATGTGGGCAGAGCGGGGTACGCCTTCCAAATCCTGAACCCGGCGGGCCATTTCGATCATTTCAAACTGCGGACCGCCGCCGCCGTCGCCAAACCCGTATGAAATTAGCCGCATGTTGTTCACGGTTTTCTCGCGGATCGGGTCGCGGCTGTGTTTGCCGTCCACGACGTAGTCGATCAGGCTAGCTGCGTCAGGCCATAGATGCGTTTTGTTGAAATGGGTGAGCACCTTCGTTCCGTCGATGCCTTTCCAGTAAAAAGTTTCATACGGAAAGTCCGTGGTGTCGTTCCAGCCCAGTTTGGTCGTCAGAAAATAATCGACGCCGCAGCCTTTCATGATCTGCGGAATAGCCGCACTGTATCCAAAGGTATCGGGAAGCCAGAACGCATTGGAGGTGTAATTGAAGTGCTCCCGGGTATAGCGCTGTCCCCACAGAAACTGGCGGATCATCGATTCCCCCGAGGTCAGATTGCAGTCGCATTCCACCCACACCGCGCCGTTTGGCTCATATCTTCCTTCCTTCACCATTTGGGAAATATCTTCGAACAGGGCAGGGTAATGCTTGCGGATCATTTCGGTATGGTAAGAGGAGCTTTGAATAAACTTGTATTCGGGATAACGCTGCATGAGGCTGATCTGGTTGGAATAAGTGCGGGCACATTTCTTAATCGTTTCATCCCGATACCACAGCCAAGCCGTATCCATATGCGAGTGGCCGATCAAGCCGGCGAACGGTGCGGACGCAGAGTTCGTAGCCTTGAGCGCCTTCTTGAGATAAGGACTCGCTTTCCGCAGCGCGGCGAAAAAGTCCTCCGGTTCGACCGCCTCATACGAATAGTACAGCACCTTATGTACTTCCGTTAACGCGTTCACGACCTCGGCCCGCCGGAAACTGTTGGCGTCCAATTCGGCGACGAGCTGGTTAAGCGTTTTCAAATCAAAATAGAACTCGGCGATCTCCTCGTTCATCAGGCAGATTTGGACGCCGCCGTATTCATAGTCAAAACTGCGCATTCCGAGTTCTTCGAAAGGCGTACAGCCCTTAACATAATGCCCGGCGTAATATTCGATAGCGATATCGATTACCTCGCCCGCAGCCGCATTTTGCTTGAGCAGATCGCAATAGTGGTTGCCATGTCCCGTTACGACAATTTTGCTGGCAAAGGTGCCGAAGGGTTTGTTGTTCACCCACAGCAGCGCCTCATAACCCCCGATTTCCGGTTTGATGTAGAGCGCCTTCCCTGCATATCGCGAAGGAACGGTGTAGGTTCCTTTAAACCAGCAATAGGTTCCTTCACCTTGATAATGGTCCCCGGGCAAGCATTCCTCGAACCTGCTGTCGTCCGGAATATGGTGCCACTGCCGATCGGTGTGGAATTTGCGCATGACCACCTGGTCAATCGTTTCAAAGATCAATGGCTCCAGCGTCGTTTCAAACCGCGTTAATTTGCGCAGCATGCGGTCGATCTGCTTTTCATTCAGCATAATCCTTTCACCCTCCTGCTTAATAATAGTAATAAGGCCTAGAATATTTTCTATTTGATATATCATATTATTTCATTTTACCAGCCAAAATACAATTCAATTTATTTAAAAAGCTTGCGGGTCATATTCGATATCTCTCCCTCCAATTCCCGGCATAAACTTATACGCATAAGATCAACAGTAGGCACATGTTTGACAAAATGTTATACTTAGGATATTTCAAAGAGTAGCTGCACCAGCAAAAATACAATAAAAAATACAATATCGGAGATAAACATGCCAAAACAAACGAACAAATTATTATATCAAATCATAAAAGATGAAATTCTCTCCCGGATCGAAAATCAACAGTTTTCCTATGACGAGCCGATCTGCACGGAGAAAAGTCTGTCAGAGCAATACGGTGTCAGCCGCATTACCTCCAAACGGGCGATTGACGATTTGGAGAATGAAGGTGTGCTTTACCGCAAACGCGGAGTAGGCAGTTTTGTACGCCGTCCGGAGCCTGGAGAATCCCCCTCCCCAAGCGGAACCCCTTCCGCAGAAGTTCGGACAGGGGGGAAAACCGTGCCTCTGATTCTTCCATTTGCCCAGTTCCAGGGAGGCATCTTCCGCATTGTCGAAGCGGCGACCAAACGGCTCGAGAACCATGACTATCATCTCGCCGTCCACATCTGCGAGCCGGATGACCAAAAGATGAGAAGCTTGCTGCTTCACTTGTATTCGCAGCATGTCGAAACCCTCATTTGGTATCCGAAGGGGAAAGAAATGTATCTCGATATTTTAAAAAAATTTACGGATGACGGAACACGCGTCATCATTCTGGATAAACCGCACGATATCAGCTACTTGAGCAGCGTAGTCTGCGATAATTTCGGGGGAGGCTATCAGCTGACCAGCCATCTGATCGACTACGGTCATCGCAACATCGCTTATCTGTCAGGGATACCGGTCAGTGAAGTGCCCAGTTTGTCCGACCGCTTCAAAGGCTTCTCGCAGTGCATGAAAGACCGGGGTCTTGAAGTGAATCCCGAATTTCTGAAAATCGGTCTGAGTTCCGACTACCATATGCTCAAACATGTCGTCAACGGTCTTTACAAATCAGGGGTTACCGCAATCGAATGCGAAAACGACGAGGTGGCCTTCAATGTCTACATGTGCTGCCGGAGTCTGTCTATCCAGGTCCCTGCGCAAATGAACATCACGGGGTTTGATAACATCGAATGGGCAGTAACCGGCAGTGCACAAATTACGACGGTCGACCAAAATTTTGCCGCCATCGGCGAGGAGATCGCCGATCTCATTTTGAGTGGCGATCCGAAGCCCGTATCCAAGACGGTGCCCGTGCGCCTCGTGCCAAGGGCATCCACCGGGCCGACGAACGCCTAAGGGAGACCGGGAGGGAAGTACTGTCAATCGTTGCGAACAGAAAGAAGCCTGGCCGCTATTTTTGAAAGCCGAGGTGTGGAAGTTCTTCCATGCCCCGGCGATCGCTTTAGCGGTCAGGCTCTCCTTTTCATTTACAAGAATAACGTGCTTATTCTGAATACTCCGCTGCTAAGTCCTCCGCCTTCTTGTACTCATCCGTATACCATTTCACAAAATCATTGATCCCTATTTTATCCGCATCGGAGATCATTTTATCCTTGAGCTCATTATATTCGGCATCGTTTTTGGCAAGCACCATCTTCCAGGAGTTAGTCTTGACAACATCCCCGATTCTGGAGGAAAGAACCACCATATCGTCGCTCAGGGTAGGATAGGTTGCTACTGTCTCCGTTTGTGTTTTGTCTGCGTTCTTAGTAAGATAGCTGTTCATATCATAAGCTCCATAGTCGGCTTGCCAGTCAAGTCTGAGCTTGGTATCGGCAGGGGCATAAGGCGATTTATCCCAAAATACATTCCCTACCGCAGCGCCGTCTTCCGGGTTTATGCTGGAGCCCCAGAAGGCAAGCGCATTCAGCGGTGAAGCCCCCTTCGCATAGGTTTTGCCGTCAGCAAACACATCGTCAGGATGCTGCTGGATATCAAAGTATTTTTGTGTCAAAGCAGGTTTGCCATTGGCGTCGATATCCCATGTAACGCCCTTAGGACCATTTTCCGTCGTGCGTGCAGCATCGAATGAATAATTCCAGTTGACAAATTCCATGGCTTTTTCAATATTCTTGGAAGACGCACTCACAGACATCGTCCACGGAACACCTACCGGCTGCAAAGCCGTACGCGTTCTTGTGTAACCAAGCGGAAGCGGCATAAACCCGATGCCTTGATTTTGTCTTTCCACAGTAGAGAAATCGCTGGTGCCCCAACCATCAAGAGCAAACAATACTCGGCCTGCAGTTGTTTTAGCAACGGCATCGTCAAAACGCTGCGTAATGGAATCAGGGTCCAGCAGCCCCATTTGGTTGGCTTGATAGAGGAAATGCAAGAAGTTCATATAAGCGCTGTCGTCACTCAGTATGGATTCAACCTTAGACTCTCCACCCACGTTATGAATTTCTACCAGAGATTTTTCATCGGGAATTTTACTGCCCATATAAGGCGCTGCAAACATCCCCATGGTCATATAGGACTGGTCCCAGTCCTTCCAGATGGACAAGCCGTAAACTTTCTGTCCGTCGGCATTTGTGGGTTCGGCATCCTGCATCTTCTTCAAAACGGCCAGCAGGTCATCCAGCGTATTGACTGGCGGAGCGCCAACTTTTTTATACAAATCGTACCGGATAAACGGGCCGCTATCTCCTTTGGTTTCAGGATCTGTCTTGATCTTTGTGCCAACGCCGTAAGATTTGCCCTTTCCTCCGCTCAAGTTATCCGCGTAATACTTCAATGAAGTTGCCGCATTGGCATAAAGATTCGGGACAAGCTCCTTATAGTCATCGTATGCGGCGAGCATATTAGCATCCACTGCATTCTGCACCTGCTTATAATCCTTGAATACAACGATATCCGGAAGACTTCCGCTCGCCATCATCGCCTGCAGCTTCTGTTCGCCCTGATCACCGGTAGGCAAAAAGTTCAGCGTTACGCCTGTAGCCTTCTTAACCTCCTCCGCCCACCAGCCCGTCGCTACGCCCGATTCATTGCCCGGCAAGCTTAATACGGTAAGCTCAACATTGTCTTTGGAACTGTTTGTACTTGCAGTGCCAGCATTAGGCGAACCCGAGCTATTGGCATTGTTAGGTGCATTGCCGCTGCAAGCCGCCAAGGTGGTCAGCATCACACCCGCAAGCAAAAAGGCCAAAACTTTTCTCCGAATCATCTAAGTACCCCCTGAAATTTTATTTGTATTTCCCAAATAGGGAATTACATATGTTGTTATCCTTTAACAGCTCCGAGCATGATACCGTTTACAAAATACCTTTGTAAAAATGGGTAGACACATAAAATAGGGATCACGACGACCATCGATATCGTCATTTTGACGCCTGTCGGCGTTAAAACCGTGGCCAGATTTACCTGTGAACCGGCCGCCGCCGCTTGTCTCAGCGAGTCTGCCAGCGCATTGGACTCATTCAAATACTGATACAGCATATACTGCAAGGAGTAATATTTCGGATCCGTCATTAAAAACAGCGTATCGGTAAATGAATTCCACTGGCCTACTGCAGAAAATACAGCCAGGGTTGCGACAATCGGCTTGGATAACGGCATGATCAGCCGTGCATATTTGGTCATATATCCCGCTCCGTCCATATCCGCCGATTCCTCCAGGGACGAGGGAATGCTCTCTACATAGGTTTTGAACAAAATCAGGGAAAACGGAGCTACAATAGACGGGATGATATAGGCTAAAAAGTTATTTAAAAGCCCCAGGTTCTTCATATTGATATACCACGGTATAATTCCTGCATTAAAATACATGGTAATCAGGACAAAACGGTACCATATCTTTCTTTTCCAGAATTCGGGCCTGCTAAAGGCATAGCCCAGAAACGTCGTGCCTACCAAAGTCAGCACCGTTCCCAAAACCGTTCTTCCGACTGAAACCAGGACGGAATTGAACAGCCCGTCGATTTTGAGGATCTGAATGTAGTTTGCAAAATGAATCCCTTGGGGCAGCCAGACAATAAGACCTTTTGTCACCAGCGTATTATCGCTGATTGTATTGATGAACAGATAATAAAACGGGATCACGCAAGTAAGAGTAAATAACGTTAAGACTACATAATTGATAGAATTGAAAACATAATCACCCGTTGTTAATTTGTACTTCAAATCCTTCATTCCTTTCATTTAGAATTACATGACGGATTCCCCTCTGGTGATCTTCGACAGGAAGTTTGCAAAGAACAGCAGCAAAACGCTGACTACCGATTTCAGCATGCCAACTGCGGTAGCGAAAGAATAATCGTATCCCACCATTCCCTGATTGTAGACATAAAGATCCAAAACCTCGATGGAGTCTTTATTCATAGCATTTTGGAAGACGAAATATTGCTCCATCCCGTTATTCAGCAGGTTGCCGATCGACAGCAATAAAAGAACAAAAAAGGTGGGCAGCAAGCCTGGAATCGTGATATGCCAAGTCATTTTTAACCGGCCCGCCCCGTCAATCCTGGCCGCTTCATACTGTTCAGCGTCAATATTGGTCAATGCGGCAATATATATAATTGCGCCCCAGCCCAGGCCCTTCCATATTCCGTAACCCAGCATGGTAAGCCATACATGATTACCGGATGCCAGAAAATTGATGCCTTCATCCCGGATTCCGTTATTGATCAGTATTCGGTTTAGAAGGCCGTCATTGGTAGAAAACATGGCATAAGCAATGGAATAAACCAGAACCCAGCTGATGAAATTTGGGATGGTTACCAATGTCTGAATGGTTTTTCTGAATCGCAGATTTCTTATCTCTGATAGGAGTATGGCGAAGATCATAGGAAACACAGAGGTCACGATGCCCAGAAAGCTCATTCCGAGCGTGTTTTTCATGACACGTAAAATATTGGTTACCGCGTAATGGTCTGTAAACATCATTTTGAAATTTTTAAGACCGACAAAATCAGTGGAAAACAAATCCCTGCCCGCTTTGTAATCATAAAAGCTGTAGATCCATCCATAAAGCGGCATGTAGGAAAATACAAATACCAGGATCAACAGCGGCGAAGACATAAGAAACAGTCTAAAACCCTGTTGATTCAGCAGCCTTTTAAAACCAACCATTTGCATACCCCCATTTATTTATTCAAAAATACCTAATGACAGTGTGCTGCATGACAAACAGATAAAGGTATATATTTGTTTGAAAAAAATCACCCTCACCAAATCGCAAAGTTTGACAGCGTTTTCATTTATTTTGAAAAAAATTGGGGGTTCCAACCCCACTCCAAACATGTTACTTTTGCGATCTCATTTGTTATATTAAAGTATAGATTTATTGAGTTGTTTGTCAATAGCAAAGAACTCAAATTTTAACTATAATCAATATTTTATTTTGTCCGCCTGATTTTGTATTATTATGATATAATAATCACGTATATCCTGCTCCATTTTTAGCTTGTTTATATATATCATACTCTTGACTTTCCCTTGCCTACAATTTACGCAATAGGGCTGCCCTGAACGCAAAAAAAAACCAAAGAGCTAAGTGAAAATAGATCGCTTGGCTCCTTGGTTCTTACGAATAATATCCTATTTGGTTATGGAGGGTGTTCCAAGGACTACTTCAGGGACACCTCTTTTTGATGTAAAAGCCGAAAGAATTGGGATGCGGTGATAACATAATCCTGGAACCCTACACTTCACCCATGATTCATGCTTGTTTAAATGAGCTTCGCCATATAGAATTCGTCCACATATTGCCCATCGACATAAATAGAATCTTTTTTGGTACCCTCGACCTCAAAACCTGCCTTCCGGTATAAGGCCAGCGCCCGCTCGTTATGGGCCATCACCGTCAGCTCCAGCCTGTGAATATCGTGATCGGCCGCCCACTTCTCCATCTCTGCAAAAAGACGGGTCCCAATCCCCTGACCGCTGTAAGACTGTAAAATTCCGACCACCAGATAAAGCGTGTGGCGGATCCTCCTCGGTTCCGAACCAAATGCGCCCAAAAACCCGACCAGGCTGCCGTCAGCCCAGATTGATTACTTTCCCGGTTACTGCCCATCCTGTCTGCGGCGCAGCTCTTGATTATGTTTGATCTTCGCTTCGCTGCCCTGCTCGGTAGCCTGGTAGAAATTCATCCCGTCTAGCTTGTCCGGCAGATACTGCTGCTTCACATAATGCCCCGGAAAATGGTGCGGGTACTGGTAGCCGACATGGCCCAGCTTCACCGCCCCTTTGTAATGGGCATCCCGCAGATGCAGCGGAACTTCCGCCGACTTCAGCTCGTCCATCGCGTCCATCGCCCGCGAAATCGCCATTACCACGGCGTTCGATTTCGGGCTTTCTACCGCGAACAAAATCGCCTGCGCGATGTTCAGGCGGGCTTCAGGCCATCCGTTGGTCCGGTAAGCGTCGAGCGCGCTGACCGCCTGCACCATGGCCTGCGGGTTGGCGAGCCCGATGTCCTCGCTGGCGGCGGCGATCAGCCGCCGCAGGAACACCATCGGGTCCATGCCCAGTTTCTCTACCGCGTAGAGAAACCAGAACAACGCGGCGTCGCTGGAGCCGCGGATGCTCTTGTGGAACGCAGACAGTACATCGTACTGCGTAGACTCATCCGCCTTGACGATCGGGCGGCGGATCGATTCCTCGGCCACGTCCAGCGTAATGTGGACGGTGCCGTCTTGCTCCGGCGGCGTCGTAAGCGCCGCCAGCTCCAGCGCGTTCAAGGCGCGGCGGATATCGCCGTTCGCCATGGACGCGATATGCAGCAGCGCTTCCTCGTCCACGCGCAGCTGCATAAAGCCGAGGCCTTTCTCCTCGTCCACCAGCGCCCGCCGCATCGCGGCGAGCGAGTGCTCCTTGGTCAAGGCCTCCAGCTGGAACAGCGTCGAGCGGCTCAGCAAGGCCCCGTTCACGTAGTGGAACGGGTTCTCCGTCGTCGCGCCGATAAAGATGATCGTGCCCCGCTCCACGGCGGGCAGCAAAGCATCCTGGCGGGCGCTGTTAAAACGGTGCACCTCGTCCAGGAACAAAATCGTTTTGGTGCCGTACA
Organism: Paenibacillus yonginensis; assembly: GCF_001685395.1. Taxonomy (NCBI): domain Bacteria; kingdom Bacillati; phylum Bacillota; class Bacilli; order Caryophanales; family Paenibacillaceae; genus Paenibacillus; species Paenibacillus yonginensis. The sequence goes on from NZ_CP014167.1 coordinate 2,928,828, forward strand.
GCGCTTTGGCATCCTGCGCCCGGTCAATCACCTCGCGGACGTCCTTGACGGAAGCGTCCACCGCGTTCAGGCGCACGAATTCTCCCTGCGTATGCCGGGAAATGATGTGCGCCAGCGTCGTTTTGCCGCAGCCCGGCGGCCCGTAGAGCAGGATCGAGGACACCTGATCCGCTTCGATCGCCCGGCGCAGCAGCTTGCCTTTGCCGATAATATGTTCCTGTCCTATATATTCATCAAGCGTTGTCGGCCGCATCCGGTCGGCTAACAGACCCATCCCGGCTTCCGGCTGCTCGCTATAAGAAAACAAATCCATGTCATCCGTCACTTCCTTAAGTTGCATTTATAAAATAAGAGTTCCTTAACTTTTAATGGAAAAGCGCGCTAAATACTCCTTCTTATTCTATCATACCGCAGGGTGAAAGAAATCTCCGGAGATAACGTATACATGTCCGCAAATTCCGCTTCCGCTTCCCCTAAAGCCCGGTTTTAGTAGCACCTTCGGTCTTTCTCCAAGTCACCCGGCAGCCATTTTCGCAATAAATGTTTATAAACATTCTTTCACTTTCCTTTCCTCCGGGGATATGAGTTAATAATAAGTGTCCGGCCGGGCAAATCGCTGGGAAAGGAGTTGATCGATTTGAATACAGCATATGAGGTGGTTTCCGCCTAACAGCGGAAGCCGCTATTCCGGGAGGCCCCAAAGGCCTCCCTTATTACTTCCAAAAAAGTTCTTTACCATCCGCATACAATTTCATTTATAATAAATCCATCATTAAAGGTTTCACCAATTCCAAAATTACCGAAAGGAGGAAGCGTAAACATGACCACTTTTAACAAGACAATCGTTGCAACCGCCGTACAATGTTTTAAGGAGGAAATGAAACGTGAACTACAAAAATGGGAAGGATGTGCTTCCCCCTAGGCTGCTGAAAGAACTTCAGGATTACATACAAGGCGAACTTGTCTACATTCCGAAATGTGACAAGAAACGCGCCCTCTGGGGTGAAATCAGCGGCTCGCGCAAACTGATTGCGCGTCGGAACGAGGAAATTTACCGTTCGTATTGTGCGGGGAACGACGTGGAGGAGCTCGCCGAGTCCTACCATCTGTCGATCGACAGCATCCGTAAGATCCTTACCAAAATGCGCTCAGCCCAACGGGCGGCGGCCACAGCCGCAGTAGGCGCGCATAAATAATCCAATGCACATGACAAATACCTTTTTATTCATCAAAAATAGAGCGCCGCAAGCTCTGCCCCCCTCTTTCGTAATCGGGTTCCGAAGAGAAGCAGGCCCCTGTGCGGCGCACGAATATACTTAAGCCCTTGCCTTTCCACGACGGGAAGCGCAAGGGCTTAAGTTTTTTATGCAAGTATGCGGACCTCTCGAATCTCGTCCGTTTAAGCTTTTTATTTTAGGCTTTTATTTTAAACTTTTATTTCGAGCTTCTATTCTAAGCTTTTTTCTCCTCCGGCCACACCGTCAAAGCGATCTCCGGATCCTCTGCTGCGACATAAGGCGGCAGTTCGCCGGAGGACAGCAGCCACAGCTCATGCAGCGCACGGGTGCAGGCGACGTACAGCAATTTGGCGTCCTGCTCGCCGTAATGCTCTTTATCTACATCAGTGACCAGGACGGCGTCGAACTCCAGGCCTTTGGACAAATAAGCCGGCAGCACCGACATCCCGCCTTGATACTCACTGCTGCGGCCGTCGATCAGATTCAGCTCCTTGCCAAGCCCGGCCAAAGCAGCGTGCAGCTCTTCCGCCTCCTGCAGCGTTCTGGTCAGCAGCGCCGCCGTCCGGTAAGGCCCCTGCATGACGCGGTCAAGCGCGGCGGCAATCCACTTCACGCGGTCCGTCAGATCGATGCTCAGCACCCGTACCGGCTCCGCGCTGCGGAAGACCGGCACGGCCAGCAGCTCGGTATCGACGCCGCGTTTGAGAATTTCATTCGCGAACAAGATGATTTCCATCGTCGACCGGTAGCTGCGCGTCAGCGCAAAATAAGCCGTTTCTTCAGGCGTGAACAAACTCTGCATCTCTTCCCATTTCCGTACGCCCCGATAATAGTGGATGCCCTGCGACAAATCGCCCAGAATCGTAAAGGAATGCCCTTTGACGAATTTGTCCAGCACCGCCACCTGCAGCGGGGAAAAATCCTGCGCCTCGTCAATCACGACGTGGTCAAACCGCTGCCCGCCGCGGATTTCATCCAGTGTGGCGAACAGGTATAACAATCCGGCAAGGTCTTCTTCCCGGAATTTATTCTTTTTCAAATCGCCTGACGTCTGCTTCAGGATTGGCTGCGGGATTTGCTGAGCCAGTTCATCCAGCTCGGCCTGCAGCGGCTCCGCTGCACCGGCGAGTTTCTTCGCGCCGAACAACGCTTTGTAAACGGCAGCCGGCGACAGGTCCGGCCATTTTTTGGCGTAGGTTTTTTCACGCTGGGAAGCTTTCTTCTTGCGATCCTTAAGAGCAGCTGCCGACGGGGCTTTCTTCAGCTCCATTTCGATCCAGCGGTGAATCCGCGCCAAAGTCCGTTCCTTCCGGCGGACCAGCGGATAAGGTTTATATTCCTCATCAAACCACTGACGGATCTTTGTTTCCTTCAATACCGCACCGTCCCATGGAGAAAAATCCCCCTCAGGCAGGCAATATCTCTCCAGCCGCTTGACCGTTTCCTCCAGCAGGTCCCGGAAAACCATCGAACCTTTGAAACGCCCCGGCAATAGCTGATCGTCCAAGCGGCCTGCGCCCGGCTGATCGAACCCTTTTCTTAGCTCGAACCACTTTCCGAGCTCATCGGGCCCATCCATCGGCGTTTCATCCAGCTCAAGCACATCCGATGCCCAGTCGCTGAACGTATTTTGCTGAATATCGCCCACGCCCAGCTCCGGCAGCACGTCGGAAATATAATCGATAAACATTCGGTTCGGCGCAAAAATGACCATCCGGTCTGCCGCAATCTGTTCCTTGTATTGATAAAGCAGGTAAGCCAGCCTGTGGAGGGCCACCGTCGTTTTGCCGCTTCCCGCCACGCCTTGAATAATCAGCGCCGTATTGCGGGCGGCACGGATGATCTGATCCTGCTCGGCCTGAATCGTCGACACGATGTCGCGCAGCCGGTTATCCTTGTTCTCCCCGAGACGGTACAGCAAAAATTCATCTGAGACGGCAGGGCCGCCGTCATCCCGGTTATAGGTGTCCACCACCCGTTCGAGGATCTGTTTGCGAATCATGACGTTCCTTTTTAAATAAACAAGGCCTTCAATCAATCCTTCAGGCGCTTCATAGGAAGCCGAGTCCCCTCCGGTAAAAGAATAAAACAAACTGGCCACCGGAGCGCGCCAGTCAATGACAAGCGGCTTCTCGCCTTCGCCGCCTACCCCGTTTTTGCCGATGTAAAGCGGCATGCGATTTCCGTTTTTCTCTTCAAAATCCAGCCGTCCGAAGTAAGGCTCCTGCACCGACTGGGCCAGCCCTCTGCGCGCTGATTCCCTGCCCGATTCCAGCACCTGTTCCGTGTAATCATTGCCCGTGTAGACAGGCACCGCCCGCAATCTCGCCAATTCGGCTTCGATCGTGGCTAACGTTCGGTCCAGGTGTTCCTTTTCCTCTTGATAGGCACTTTGAAAATCGTCCATTTCAGTTACCTCCTAAGATTGGTATGGGTCTTATGGCGACAGGTCAATTGCTCCTGAACCAAAGAACATCCATTATATCACTTGGCAGGGGAAAATGGTACCGCATGAATCGGGTTACTCCCTCAACCGTCATGTCTTAAATTCGCCATGCATTGACTTCTCGTGTGGCCTTAAGGTAATTTACAGATACGAATAAAGAAAATATTGCTTCCAAGAACTAGATCTGAAGTTGCACGCAATCGCCCAAGCAGTAAGCCTGCTCAAAAAATACTGAGAAGGTGATCCTTTGAACAAAGTGTTCTTCTCGATAAGTTTATTCTTGTTCATTTTGATTTTTCTTTTTGTTTACTATCAAAGTTTTTCTTTCAAAAACGAAGTCTCCAACTATTTAATTCATGATAAAGGTTTTTCTAGCAATGAAGTCAAAAAAATAACAACCCATATCAGCAAGGCACCTGTAATAAGCGCTTCTGTCATTTTCTCTGATGAACCCTCGGCGAGATACTTTTATAAAAAAGAAAGGGGGCAGTTTATTCAATACAGCTGTGCTCCAGTGAAGGGGATAAATCTTGAATATAAGTATAAACATTGTGAAAATCCATGATCAACGTTTGCTGCCTCTGCCAACGCAAAAACACCTCCAAGATGGTCACCCTGTCTTACGACATGGCTGCATTCTCTTGAAGGTGTTTTAATTTCTTTGACGCTTTGCTGCTGTTCTTCTAAGCTTTGTTTCTATTCTTTGTTCCTATTCTTTTCGGCCGCTTCCAGCAGTTCTCTTACAACCACGCTGACCATAATCAGACCAACAGTTGGCGGTACAAAAGAGTTGCTCGCCGGCGGCTGCTTCGCCTTGCGGATTTCCGGCGCGTTTTCCGGCACGATTTTCTCCGTAACCTCTTTGCGCGGCTTCACCGGCGTTTCGGTCGAGAAGACGACCTTAACGCCTTTTTTGATGCCTTCCTCTTTCCGCAGCTTGTTGCGGATGACACGGGCCATCGGGTCCGTATGCGTCTTGGAAATATCCGCAACAAGGAATTTGGTCGGGTCCATCCGGTTCGCCGCGCCCATGCTGGAGATCAGCGGAATGTTCCGTTTCAGGCATTCCTTGATCAAATGGATTTTGTACACAATCGTGTCGGAGGCGTCGATGATATAATCCGGTTTCAGCTCAAACAGCTGCTCGTACGTTTCCTCCGTATAGAACATATTCAAAGCAATCGCATCGCAGTCGGGATTAATCTGCTTCACCCGATCGAGCATAACGTCGGCTTTCTTCTGGCCGACCGTAGTGGTCAGCGCCGGAATCTGCCGGTTGACGTTGGTGATGTCGACCGTGTCCTTATCGATCATGATAATCCGGCCGATCCCGCCGCGGGCCAGCGCTTCGACGGCCATAGAGCCGACGCCGCCGACGCCGAGTACGGCGACGGTGCTGTTTCGCATGACCTCAATGCCTTCGGCGCCGATAGCCAGCTCCGTTCTTGAAAATTGGTTGCGCATGGGGATGATGTTCCTCCTTTTTCCGATCCTGCCTGCTTAAGCCTTGGCTTCTTCAGCGGTTTTCTTCACCGTTGGCGCCAATTTGATGTGCAGCTGTTCAAGCTGGGATTGATCGACTTCGGACGGCGCGTTCATCATCAGGTCGGTGGCGCTTGCCGTTTTCGGGAATGCAATCGTTTCGCGCAGGTTCGTGCGTCCGGACAGCAGCATCACCAGACGGTCGAGGCCGAAGGCCATACCGCCATGCGGAGGCGTGCCGTATTCGAAGGCATCCAGCAAATAGCCGAATTTGTCTTTCGCTTCCTCTTGCGACAAGCCGAGGGCTGCGAACATTTTTTCCTGGATTTCACGTTTGTAGATCCGCATGGAACCGCCGCCCACTTCATAGCCGTTAAGCACGATGTCGTAGGCTTGTGCCAGCACCTGGTCAGGGTTCGTATCGAGCAGATGCAGATCCTCTTCGCGCGGACGCGTGAACGGATGGTGCAGCGCTACATAACGTTTGGCATCTTCATCCCACTCAAGCAGCGGGAAGTCTACTACCCAGGCAAATTTGAACTCGTTTTCGTTGATCAGCCCAAGCTGTTTGCCGATTTTGAGGCGGAGTGCGCCAAGCACGTCGGCTACGACTTTTTTCGTGTCGGCAGAGAAGAGCAGCAGGTCGCCTTCTGCGGCACCGGTACGTTCCTTCAGGGCTTCGATTTCTTCAGGCGTAAAGAACTTCACGATCGGGCCTTTGAACTCGCCTTCCTTAACTTGAATCCAGGCCAGACCTTTGGCGCCATAGCGGGCCGCAAACGGCCCCAGGTCGTCGATTTCTTTCCGGCTCCAGGTGCCGCAGCCTTTGGCGTTCAGCACTTTGACTTCGCCGCCTTTTTCGATTACGGAGGCAAATACCTTCACACCGCTGCTTGCCACCAGGTCACTTACTTGGATCAGCTCAAGGCCAAAACGCAGGTCCGGTTTGTCGGAGCCGTATTTGTCCATTGCTTCGGCATAAGTCAGGCGCTGGAACGGAAGCGGAATGTCCACGTTGATCGTCTCTTTGAACAGGCGGGCCATCAGCTGCTCCATCATGCCCAGCAGTTCGTCCTGGCTCAGGAAGGAGGTCTCAAGGTCAACCTGGGTGAACTCAGGCTGGCGGTCGGCGCGCAGGTCCTCGTCGCGGAAGCAGCGGGCGATTTGGAAATAACGTTCGATGCCGCTGACCATCAGAAGCTGTTTGTACAGCTGCGGAGATTGCGGCAGGGCGAAAAATTCGCCTTCATGCACCCGGCTTGGCACGAGATAGTCGCGTGCGCCTTCCGGAGAGCTTTTGGTCAAAATCGGCGTTTCAACTTCAAAAAATCCTTGCTCGTCCAGGAAGTCGCGGAAAATCTTCGAAGCTTTGGAACGCAACCGAAGTGTATTTTGCATTTCCGGACGGCGCAGGTCCAGGTAACGGTATTTGAGGCGGAGCGATTCGTCGACTTCAATGCCGTCCTCAATAAAGAACGGAGGGGTTTTGGCCGTGTTCAGCACTTCGATTTCCGTAATTTGCACTTCCACTTCACCTGTAGGCAGGTTAGGATTGACGGTTTCAGGGCTGCGTTTCACGACTTTGCCGGTCACGGACAACACGTATTCACTGCGCGCACGGTCGGCAATGGTCAAAGCTTCGCCCGAATAAGCCGGGTTAAAAACGATCTGTACAATGCCGCTGCGGTCGCGCAGGTCAATGAACAATACGCCCCCCAAGTCGCGGCGGGTCTGCACCCAGCCGTTCAGCGTTACCGTTTCTCCGATTTGGGCCTCTGTGATCTGGCCGCAATGATGTGTCCTTGTCTTAGACATACAATTAACTCCCTTTTATATAAATTTGATTGATCTAAACCATTTACTTTTCATTTCTTCAGCTTCATTTCATATGGCGCTTCACAATTTATTTCAGCTCATCAGCCAGCTCGGACAGCTTCACCGTTCTCTGCTCGCCGTTCTCCATCGACTTCAGCGCAATTTCGCCGCGCGACAGCTCGTCGTCGCCCAGAATCGCCGTGTAGCGCGCCTGCATCCGGTCCGCTGATTTCATTTGGGCTTTCATCTTCCGGCCCAGATAATCGCGTTCCGCCGAGAAACCGGCCTGCCGCAGCTTGAACAGCTGCTTGGTGATCTCCTGCTCGGCCGCTTTGCCCAGCGCTACCAGGTAGACGTCCAGCGGCTTGACTGCCGGCACTTCCACGCCTTGGTTTTCCAGGATGAGCTGAATCCGCTCCAGGCCGATGCCAAGCCCGATGCCTGGCTGGTCCGGACCGCCGACTTCGCCGACGAGGCCGTTGTAGCGGCCGCCGCCGCCCACAGTGTCAATAGCGCCGATGCCTTGCGCTTTATACTCAAAGGCAGTAAGCGTATAGTAGTCCAAACCGCGAACAAGACGAGGATTTACGGCGTAATCAACGCCCATTTCGTCGAGATACTTTTTGACCTGCTCAAAATGGGTGCTGCACTCCTCATCCAGACTATCCAGGATCGACGGCGCGTTGACGAATTTCTCCTGGTCCGTTTTGCAGTCCAGCACGCGCATCGGATTCCGGTGAATCCGGGACTGGCAGTCCTTGCACAAGCTGTCCTTCATCGGCAGCAGGAAGTCCAGCAGCTTCTCGCGGTAAGCGGCCCGTACGGCGGCATTGCCGACGGAGTTCACTTCCACCTTGACGCCTTTCAGGCCCAGCTCGATGCAGAACTGATAACCCAAGGAGATCACTTCGGCATCAATCGCCGGATCCGTGGCGCCAAACGCCTCAATCCCGAACTGATGGAACTGGCGCTGACGACCTGCCTGCGGACGTTCATACCGGAACATCGGACCGATGTAATAAAGCTTGCTCACATCAGGTTCACCGTACAGTTTATTTTCAACGTAGGAACGGACCACGCCGGCAGTCCCCTCCGGACGAAGCGTCATGCTCCGTCCGCCTTTATCTTCAAACGTGTACATTTCTTTCTCAACAATGTCCGTAGTTTCGCCGACGCCGCGTTCGAACAGGGAAGTTTGCTCAAAAATCGGCGTCCGAATTTCCCGGTAATTAAATCTGCGGCACAAATCGCGTGCTTTTTCCTCTACGAACTGCCATTTCTCTACAGTACCCGGAAGCAGATCCTGAGTGCCTGTCGGTTTTTGAAAAGCCATCGTTAGTTCCTCCACTTTCTTGTCTCGGTATAGGAAACTTGAATTTTTACCATATAAAAAATCCCCCGCCTCTGATGCTTAACGCAACAGGGACGAGGGACCTGATTATTTAGTCACCCGTGGTGCCACCCACATTCCGGCCGATTGCCTAACCACCTGCAACCAGTCGCTTTAACACGGTTAACGCCCGTCTACGCCATACGGCTACTGCAAGGTTCGCCGCAGGTTCTCCAGGAGGTCTTTCGTTCAATCATCTACGGAATTCTTCCAGCCTGCCCCGCAATCCGAACGTTGTACGTTCCTTGCGGTTCCGGAATTCCTCTCTGTGGTAGTGGGGTTGAAGTACTTTGTCCCTTCGTCGAAATTCGAAATATCGAATATAACTGTTATTGTTAGATTTTAAGGAACTAAAGGAACAAAGTCAAGAAAGAAACAAGAAAAAAACCTGCTTCATTCAGCAGGTTCAACAGCATATATTAAAAAAGGGGGTCATGCCTTTATTATAAACAGCCAATATTACAAAGAAACAGTTGCAATATTACAGTTATATTACAAAGAGGCAAGCGCTTCCCCTAATTCGCCTCAATTAATCAAAACGTTCTACATAGGCCCCTTCCGAACGCAGCTTCTGCACGACTTCCTCATACTGCTGCTCGTTCACCCGGGCGCTTAATACATATTGAAGATCATTATAATCGTCATTTGAGATCGGATAGGTGCCAAGCTCTAGATCATCCTGCTCGGGACGGTCTTCACGCCGATCCCGCTCGGCTTCCGTATCGTTATCCTTGACGTTGTTAAGCGGAATAGCGCTTTGCGTCGTATAAACGCCCCCGCTGCCTCCTCCTGCCGTCTGTGCTCCGCCCGCATACATCCCCGGGGTGCTTCCGACTGGAGCGATCGGAATCAAAATTTCGCGGTCGTTGCCGATGCCGCCTTCAAGACGGCCTACCTCCAGATTCTCCAAAGAATACCCGATCAAACGGGTTCTGGCAGATTCGGCATCATCTTCGGTTTTAAAATACGCTTGAATATGCCTGGACATGAATATCACTTCCTTTTCTTTTTTTGGGGGTATATTCACAGCACCTTCAGCAGTTCCCGAACAAACGCGGGCTCATCTTTAGGAGTACGGGAGGAAATGAAGTTGCAGTCCACCACGACTTCCTCATCGACAAAATTAGCACCGGCGTTCACCATATCATCCTGAAGCGGAGGATAAGAAGTGATCGTTCTGCCTCGCAGCAAACCTGCGCTGGCCAGAATTTGTGGCCCATGACAGATCGCCGCTACCGGTTTTTTGGAGGCATCAAACGCCTTGACAAATTCCAGTACGTTCGGATCCAGCCGCAAATTTTCCGGCGAAGAGCCGCCCGGGATCACCACGGCATCGTAATCGTCTGCTTTAACGTCCGTAATGGCTTTGTCTGTTGTATATTCAGCTTTGCCTTGCTTGCCTTTTAAAGTTTCGCCGGCTTTGAGCCCGATGATATCTGCTTCATGTCCGGCCTGTTTTACTTCATCGTAGGGTACCTGCATTTCGGAATCTTCGAATTCGTTAGCGAGTAAAAAAGCTACTTTGCTCATCGTATATCGTTCTCCTTTCCAGCGGTGTTAATCTTATGTTCATGTTGTTATTACCCTTCCTGCTTAGGTTTCTAACAAGTCCTCCTCTCAGCTTATGGCAGGGAGGAATATCCTCTACGGGAAAAAAGCATCCCGGTCTCAGGACGCCCTAGTTATGAATCCGGTCATAAGGTCCGGCTCAGGAACGGCTTCCCCGGTTTGGGCCGCTGTTCCTCGGCCTGTTCCCTTGAAGCGCTGTTCCCGGCTTTTCCCCGGCGATTCGGCCGAGCTCAGCCGCTTCCCGAATATGGCCCGGGAAATAAAGCGCGCCCGAATAGCAAGCAGCAGGTTTATCCGATTGTCGCAATGAGAAGAACCCCTTTACCAAATTTCATTCTTTTAAAGAATGCCCGAAATAAAAAACCTCTATGCGGTTACGGCATGGTCATAGCCATAACGCTGCATAAAGGTTCAAATTTCGCGATTATTTCTGTGGGCTTTCCACCCAGAACGTCACAGGTCCCCAATTCACGAGCTCAACGTCCATTTCAGCCCCAAAACGGCCGGTTTCCACCGTCAGCCCTTTGGCGCGCAGCAAGTCGTTAAAGCGGTTATAGAGCGGCTCAGCCTTGTCTCCGCCCGCTGCTTGGCTGTAGCTCGGCCGTTTCCCCTTCCGGGTATCCCCATATAACGTAAATTGGGATACAGACAGGATGCTGCCGCCCACATCCAGAACGCTGAGGTTCATTTTCCCGTCTTCATCATCAAAAATCCGCAATCCGGAAATTTTCTCCACCAAATAAACGGCGTCCGCTTCCTGATCGTCATGGGTAACCCCGACAAGCAGCGCCAGTCCCGTGCCGATCTGGCCTGTAATTTCGCCTTCCACTGTGACCTGCGCCCGTTTGCAGCGCTGTACAAGTACCCGCATGTTCCAACCAATCTCCTTGCTTGATTATTGCATAATCCGGTGAACGGAATACACATCCTGTACCCGTTTGATTTTTTTCAACGACAGCCTGTAAATGATCTGTATTGCGAATGAGGATCGTCATATGGATCAGCGCCAATTTGTTTTTATCCGAGCGGCCCGAAACAGCCGAGATATTCGTTTTGCTTTCCGACACAGCCTGAAGCACTTCATTCAGCAGGCCTCTGCGGTCATGTCCGGTGATCTCAATATCCACGCTGTAATTAGCTTCAACAGCGTCTTCCCATTCCACATCGATTACACGTGCTGCTTCTTCTCCGTCGTCGCCGGCCGGAATGTTCGGACAATCCTTCCGGTGTACGGATACACCGCGGCCCCGAGTAATATAACCGATAATGTCGTCGCCCGGAACCGGATTGCAGCAGCGCGCAAAGCGGACCAGCAAGTTGTCGACGCCCTTGACCTTAACGCCGTTAGTCGGACGATGTTTCTTCTCATCCGGCTGGGCTTTGACTTCCTTCACTTCCGAGGTAAGCTCGATCTGCCCCGCTTCTTCCTGCTCCTTGCGGAGTTTCTCCGTGAGCTTCGTACAGCATTGGGCGGCGGTTAATCCGCCGAAACCAATGGCCGACAGCATATCCTCAATGTCGTTAAAAGCAAACTTGCGAGCAACATCAAGCAATTTGTCATCCGTCATTAAGGAAGAAGGTTCATAACCGGCGCGTTTCAATTCCCGCTCAATTAAATCTCGACCTTTTTCGACATTTTCTTCGCGTTTTTCTTTCTTGAACCACTGCTTGATCTTGCTCCGCGCATGTGAAGACTGCGCAATTTTGAGCCAATCCTGGCTGGGTCCATAAGAATGTTTGGAGGTTAAGATCTCGACGATGTCCCCGTTCTTGAGCTTATGGTCGAGCGGCACGATCCGCCCGTTGACCTTAGCCCCAATCGTCCGGTTGCCGACCTCGGTATGAATCCGGTAAGAGAAATCGAGAGGAACGGAGCCCATAGGCAGTTCGATGACTTCCCCTTTTGGTGTAAAAACAAAAACCAGATCCGAGAAGAAGTCCATCTTTAGGGATTCAACAAATTCAGAAGCATCCTGGGCTTCATGCTGCAGCTCCAGAATCTCTTTAAAAAACGGCATTTTGCTTTCCGGTCCTGTCGTGTCTCCTCCGCCTTCTTTATAAGCCCAATGGGCAGCGATACCGAACTCGGCCGTTTTGTGCATTTCCCACGTCCGGATTTGCACCTCTGTAGGCTCGCCGTTAGGACCCACTACAGTCGTATGAAGGGATTGATACATATTCTCCTTCGGCATGGCGATATAGTCCTTGAACCGGCCGGGCATCGGCTTCCAAAGCGTATGGATGATGCCAAGCGTCGCATAACAATCCTTGATATTGTCAACGATAATGCGAATAGCAAACAGATCATAAATTTCGTTGAACTGTTTGTTTTTACTCGTCATTTTCTTATAAATGCTGTAAATATGTTTTGGCCGGCCGGACAAATCGGCCACCACGCCCATTTCGTCCAGCTTCTCGGAGATGCGCGAAATAACGGAATCGATAAAGGCCTCGCGTTCCGCACGTTTCTTATGCATTAAATTGGCAATCCGGTAATACTGCTGCGGATTCAAATAACGAAGCGCAATATCCTCCATCTCCCATTTGATCGCGGAAATACCGAGACGGTGCGCAATGGGGCAAAAGATTTCCAGCGTTTCATAAGCAATCCGGCGCTGGCTTTCTTCGGACTGGTATTTCAATGTCCGCATATTGTGGAGCCGGTCCGCAAGCTTGATCACAATAACCCGGATATCCTGAGCCATCGCAATAAACATCTTGCGGTAGTTCTCATTTTGCTGCTCTTCCTTCGACTGGAAGCGGATGCGTTCCAGCTTAGTCAGACCGTCAACCAGCATTGCGCAGCCGCTGCCGAATTGCTCTTCGATTTCCTGGAGGGAAACCGTCGTATCTTCCACTACGTCATGCAGCAGGGCCGCAATAATGGACAAGACATCCATGCCCATATTAACGACAATATCCGCTACAGCGAGCGGATGAAGAATATAAGGTTCTCCCGATTTGCGGACTTGACCATGATGAGCTTGTTCGGCGAATTCGTACGCTTCGCGGATGCGGTTCAGATCAGCTTCTGTAATATAGGCCGACGCCTTTTCAAGTAATCGCTGTATACCCATTGAATCGTTGTCGTTTCCTTTCTATTCATAAATGAACAACCATGAGAACGCTCCATTGCAGCACATGATAACAACTCGTTCATTTATACGTAAAATAGGTTAATTCCGTCCATTCAAATTGAAATATGAAAATGGAACCTGTACATAGCTCTTCCGCATCAGGTTCCTCGAAAATAATGATTTCCTATAATTATGCCTCTTGCATCAGGCCGCGTCAACCATTCTGCATGAAGGCTTGGTAAAGATTTTGGGTAAATATTAAAATCGTTATTGAAAAATGGAGCTTAACTCTATAAGCTTTTAAGATTGAGGATACAACTGTGTGGAATAAATAAACAACAAGGGGCGGAAAACGTGCAACGTGAAATTCAAGTCAATGAAAAACTTCCTTTCGGGCCCGGGCTGCTGCTGAGCCTTCAGCATCTGTTTGCCATGTTCGGAAGCACCATCCTGGTCCCCAATCTGTTTCATGTCGATCCAGGAACGATTTTATTGATGAACGGGATTGGGACTTTGCTTTATATCCTGATATGCAAGGGGAATATTCCTGCTTATCTGGGCTCCAGCTTTGCTTTCATCGCGCCGGTAACCAGCGTATTGCAAGAACATGGTTATAGCTCTAGCAGTTATTCGCTGGTGCTGGGCGCCTTTGTTGTGACAGGGATTATATTCGCCATTGTGGCGCTGATCATCCGGTTCGCCGGGACAGGCTGGCTGGACATCGTCTTCCCGCCTGCGGCCATGGGGGCGATTGTTGCACTGATCGGTCTTGAGCTGATCCCAGTCGCTGCTCAAATGGCCGGACTTATTGCGCCGGACGGTGCAGATCCCGCTTCCTGGACCCCGGACGGCAAAGTGATCGCCCTGTCGCTGATTACCTTGACCGTAACCCTGCTCGGAGCCGTAATGTTCCGCGGTTTCCCTAAGATCATCCACATTCTGATCGGTATTGTGGTCGGCTACGTGCTCGCTTTCCCGCTCGGTTTGATGGATACTTCTGCTATCCGGGACGCTCACCTGGTACAGCTCCCAACTTTCACGACTCCTACGTTTAACTGGTCGGTCATTCTGACCATTATTCCGGTTTCGCTCGTCGTTATCGTGGAGCATGTCGGGCACCTGTTGGTGACCGGCAATATTGTAGGCAAAAATCTGTCCAAAGATCCCGGCCTGGACCGGTCGCTGCTTGGCAACGGCATCTCCACGATCCTTTCCGGCTTTGTTGGCTCCACGCCAAATACGACTTATGGCGAGAACATCGGAGTCATGGCGCTGACCCGCGTCTATTCCGTGTTTGTGGTCGGCGGAGCTGCGATCATCGCGATTGTGTTATCCTTCTCCGGTACCTTCACCGGCGCAATCGCGGCCATCCCCCAGCCGGTTATGGGCGGCGTCTCCCTGCTGCTGTTCGGAGTAATCGCAGCTTCAGGCCTGCGTATTCTGGTTGAGCAGAAAGTCGACTACTCTAAAGCGCAGAACCTGCTGCTGACGACGGTTGTCCTGGTAACCGGTCTGAGCGGAGCAAGCGTTACCTTGGGTTCCGTCCAGCTGAAAGGCATGGCGCTTGCCACGATTGTCGGCATCCTGCTCAGTCTGTTCTTCCGTCTGCTGCAGGTAACGGGCCTGTCCAACGAATCCGGCGAACCAGCGCCGCCAGCCAAAAATCCAGATTAATCCGGCAAAGAAATACAAGGACCGCCTTCCAAGAAGGCGGTCCTTGTATTTCTTTCAGCATGTCATTTTTGCAAATCAGAAAGGATACTGTGTCAGCGTAAAGACCTCCACGTCCGGCAGCTTGGCCCGGCCGTTCAGATCCTGCAGTTCAATCATAAACGCTGCGCCGACGACATTCCCGCCAACTTGACGAATCAGATCGACACAGGTTGCAATCGTTCCGCCTGTTGCCAGCAGATCGTCTGCAATCAGCACGTTTTGGCCCGGTTTAACAGCGTCGCTGTGCATAGCCAGAACATCCGTACCATATTCAAGATCATAGGAAACCTCAATCGTATCGTAAGGCAGTTTGCCTTTCTTGCGGATCGGCACAAACCCAACCCCAAGCGCATAAGCCAGCGGCGCTCCAACCACAAAACCACGGGCTTCCGGACCTGCGATCAGGTCGATCTTCAGATCGGCAATCATCTTTCTCATTTCCTCAATCGCTTCCCGGTATTTAGCCCCGTCATTCAGCAGGGTCGTAATATCTTTAAAGCTGATTCCCGGCTGCGGGAAATCCGGAATAACCCGGATATAATCTTTGAAATTCACTTGTCAATCTCCTCCTAAAAATATTCCAGTCATCCCGCAGAAATCAGGATACGCCTTTCATTCTGCCTAGAATCCATTCTGTCAGCTCTGAAATGCCGGCGAAGAGCAGATAATGCTCCATCTCAGCCAGCAGGCTCAATTCATTG
Source organism: Paenibacillus yonginensis (assembly GCF_001685395.1). NCBI lineage: Bacteria > Bacillati > Bacillota > Bacilli > Caryophanales > Paenibacillaceae > Paenibacillus > Paenibacillus yonginensis. Next base: position 2,944,259 of record NZ_CP014167.1, read on the forward strand.
TAGCGTATGGACGATTCCAAAGGTCTTTTGGCCGGAGCCGGATTTAATCTTATCATTCCCCGGTCTCTCGAAATAAAGTTCAATTCTTCAAAAATCGCCAGCGTCTTCGTAACCATCCGGGACGACAGGCGGGTTTGACCCGACAGCCAGCCGATCAGCTTCGATTCCGGCACAGCTTGCCCGGCCGCTTTGCGAAGCAGCGCATACACCTGTTTAAATTGCTCCCGTGTCGGGCTTTCCACACGTTCTGATTCTTCTCCTGCCGAATGCAAAAGATAGATCCGTTCCACTGCACCAAAGGAAGCAATCAACGTGTTCAGCTGCTCCGGCGTTTCAGGAGCATCTGCGATAAACAGCACCGTAACTTCCTCCGGCCGGCAGCTGGCCGCCGCTTCCTCGGATTCCATGATCAGACCAGCGTTCCTATCATATACCCAAACTGGCAATTCCCGCAATTGTCTATATAACTTTGTTCCGCTGTCTGGTCTGGCAACCAGTGCGGCCTGGCCTTTATTGTTCTCCGGCAGGGTCTGCCAATGATCAAATAATTCATCCAGCTTATGCCATGGGTTCTTGATCCCCCGATAATCAAAAATTTGGGTATGCTCCACAGAGCCGTCCATCAGCATCAACTGAGCTTTGCGGGAGCCGTTCCATTCATTGATGCTGGCTTCCGCCACCAGATTCATTACGGCGCCTTCCGTCAGCAGCCCGGCCCAAGAACCTTTGCCAAAAGCAACTGCTTCGACCACGCTTCCGTTTTGCTTCAGCGTAATTTTCAAATGCCTGCGGTCCTTGCCCATTTGGCGGCATTCCAGAATTTGTGTTCCCTGAATCAAGAAACGCGGGCAGCCATTGTTCATCCCGAAAGGCTCCAGCTTGGACAGCAGCTCAATCGTTTGTACATTGATTTCATCAAGGGTACACTCCAAATCTGCCGTCAGCACCGGTATGTAATGCTCTTCTTCCATAACCTTATCCGCATAGGCATTAAGACGTTCACTGAACGCTGCCAGCTGATCCCGATGCAGCGACATCCCCGCTGCGGAAGGATGACCTCCAAAATGATCGAGAAGATCAGCGCATTCAGTCAGCGCCTCGTACATGTCGTAACCCGGAATAGAACGGGCTGAGCCTTTGCACATGCCCGTTTCGGCGTCGATGCCGAGGATGAGCGTGGGACGGTAATATTTTTCAACAAGCTTTGAAGCCACGATGCCAACAACCCCGACATTCCAGCCCTCACCAGCCACTACTACGACAGATGGAATCTCCCCGTTCGGATGATTTTCTTCAAGCTGCTTTATGGCCTCCTGAACGATATCATCCACGATCTGCTGTCGTTCACGGTTCAATAAATCAAGCCGGTCTGCAAGGACAGCAGCTTTATCCGGATCTCCTGTAATTAACAGCTCTACTGCTTCTTTGGCATGCTCCAGCCGTCCGCTTGCATTGATTCGCGGAGCCATAGCGAAACCAATCGTAGTGGAATTCAGGACCGTGCTTCCAGAAACCTGGAGCAGCGCGGTCATTCCGGTAAGCGGCTCCTCCTTCATAGAAGCCAGCCCTTGCGTGACGAGGATCCGGTTCTCTCCCGTCAATGGCATTAAGTCCGCCACTGTTCCCAGTGCTACCAGCTGAGTCCATGAAGAAGGCACCTGTTCAACCAAAGCACAAGCCAGCTTGTAAGCCACCCCTACGCCAGCCAGCCCTTTGAAAGGGTAAGGACAAAACGGGAGTTTAGGATTGACAAGCGCATAAGCTTCGGGCAGAACGGCTGGGGGCTCATGATGATCCGTAATCACCACATCCAAACCCAATGTTTGGGCAAAGGCAACCTGTTGTACCGCACTAATTCCGGTGTCCACCGTCACGACAAGAGTCACCCCGCGCTGCGACGCCGCTTCCAGGGCATGATTATGCAGGCCGTAACCTTCTTTGGAGCGATGGGGAATATACCATTCGAAATCAGCCTGCAGATGTTCCATCAAACGGATCATAAGCGATGTGGATGAAACGCCGTCAGCATCATAATCGCCGTAGATTAGAATCCGTTCCCGGTTTGCCAGCGCCTGCCGGATGCGGGCTACCGCTTCCTCCATACCATGGAGACTGTAGGGGTCATGCAGTCCTTCTGCCCCGGCCAGCAAGAAAGCTTCAGCTTTCTCAGCTGTATCAAACCCGCGTGTCACAAGCAGGGATGCTACCATTTCGGGCAGCTTCATTTCCGACGTCAGCCTGGCTACCGCCTGTTGATCGGGCTTAAGTGTGCTCCAGCGATAATGGGCATGCAGCATCTGAAAACCACCTCCTGCTTCTCAATACCAACTCTATTTCATTGCAGCAATGTTTCATCCTGGTTCTTAATCTCGTAATTGCTTTTATAGGGATATCCGGAGTCGTACGGCATCACACGCACCTCGGCTTCCTGGATATAAGAGAATCTTCTGAGCAGCAAAACTTTAGCTCTTCCGGCAATTTCGACCGCCTCATGCATGGAAATACGCGGATTCACGCTAATCTGGGCATACACGGCGAGTTTGCTTCCGCGATCAGCGATTTGGAGCTCCTCAACGGTTATAACCCCGTACACCCGCTGGATCGTTTCCATCATTTGCTGCTGCTGCGTGTCATATTCCGGTTCTGGCACTGTTGAAGCGTGAATGATCGTCTCATACAGCATACGCCCCACTTTCCAGAGCACCAGAATCCCAACCACAATAGCCGCTGCCGGATCAAACTCGAGAAGAACGTCATTATCAAGTAAATCGCCAGTCATGGCACAGACCACACCAATTACAACGATAATCGACGAAAAAAGCGACAATCTGCGATCAGCCAGCAGCTTGTTTCGCGTCTCGCTGCGGCCCGCCTGCCGGAATTGATTGTGGAACAGCGCCTCATTAATGCCAATAGACAGAATAGCAGCCATTCCGGCAGCATAATGGGGAGCCGTAAAGGTCGACCCCATCAAGCTTCTAACAGACACAGCGATGGACTGAGCCGCTCCCCATACCAGGATCAGACTTAGCACGGCAATCATAAGCAGGCCGTTTCCTGTTTGTTTCCTTTTGGTCCGGGCGGTCTTCCCGGATCTTACAGGCGGCCTCCCCGGCATCCGTCCTGCTAAGGCATAAATGGCGTCTCCAGCGGAAAATAAAGCATCCGACAGCAATACCCTGCTGCCGCCCAACCAGCCTATGGCGCCCTTAAATAGAGCGAGGGTCAGACAGTTGAGGGCTCCCGCCCAGGATGCTTCATCCAGTTGCATAATTTGCCGGTTACTCATGTTAGTCCTCCTTGCAGATCAGATCCATCGAGCCAATCAGGTTTATCCGCTGTATGCGGACAAAGTGAGAAGTGAAAATGAAAGCCGCGTCATGGGCGACGCGGCTTTGCACTCTTTAATTATAGCTTAATTAGTCGCTTTTGCCGGTTTTTTGCTTGTGTTTACATTTTTGCCTTTAAGCAGGAACCAAAGCGGGCTCGCGATAAAGATCGAAGAATAAGCACCAAACAGCAGCCCGATGACCATCGCAAGCGAGAACATCCGAATCGCTTCACTACCGAAGATTAACAGAGCCACGGAAGCAATAAAGACGGTGAATACCGTGTTGATCGAACGTGTCATCGTTTGAGAGATACTTTTGTTTACCACGGCATGCAGATCCTGGCGAGTTTTCACTTTCGCAAAACGCATATTCTCACGAACCCGGTCAAAGATAACGACGGTATCGTTGATCGAATAACCGACGATCGTAAGCAGCGCGATAATAAACGTAAGGTTGACTTCCAGATGGAAGATCGAGAAGATCGCAATAACCATAAAGGCGTCATGGAGCAAGGCGATGATGGCCGCTACGGCAAAACGCCACTCAAAGCGAATTGTTACGTAAATGATAATCCCCAAGCTGGCCACAAGCACAGCAATCAGGGCATTTCGTTCAAGCTCCTTCGCAATTTCCGTATCTACCGTATTGATTTCAGTGGATGCGTCTTTGCCAAGCTTACTTGTAACAGCTGCCTGCAGCTTGCTTTGATCCGCTTCCGTCAATACATCCGAGAACCGGACACTGCTCTGCTGGGAACCGGGCGTAATGACCATATCTCGCTGGCCTAAACCAGCCTCATTCAGAACCTCCTGAATTTGCGCTTTGGACAACTGCTTAGCAGAAATGTCCACGTTGGAGCCTGATCGGAAATCAACCCCGTAATTTAACTGGAACACTAACAGGCTTATAATCCCTATTACGGTCACTAGGATAGAGAACGAATAGAAATATTTGCTGTATTTAATGAAATCCCAGTTCCATCTTGTTTTTGGGTTGGCTATTTTATCATTTGTATTAGAGGGCACCGATTTCACTCTCCTTCACACCAAGCAAGCCCGGTTTCTTGATGACATTTCCCTTCACCAGAAGCACAAGCAGATAGCGGGAGAAGAAAATGTTCGTAATAATGCTCACCACGATGTCGATCATCAGAACGAGCGCAAAGCTGCGAACGGAACCTGTTCCCATCCAATACATAACCGCTGCTGCGATGAAGGTAGTGACGTGAGCATCCATAACGGTCCTGAAGGAAACCTTGTTCCCTGATTTGACCGCGGACATAATGCTCTTGCCGCTTCTGAGTTCTTCCTTGATCCGTTCATCGGTAATGATGTTGGCGTCGACCGCCATCCCGATCCCGAGTACAAAGGCTGCAATCCCTGGAAGGGTAAGCGTCACTCCTGCAAAGTGGAAGACCAGCAGCATCATCCAGACATACGAAATCAGGGTAAAGCTCGCAATAACGCCAGGAAGATGATAGATGATCATCATAAACAGCAGAATGACCACGGATGCAATTCCGCCTGCCAGCAGCGTTTGATGAAGAGACAATTTACCCAAAGTCGCGTCCACGACCTGGGAATATTTTTCCGTAAGCTTCAGCGGCAAAGCACCGAGATTGATTGTATCTCTTAGCTCTTTCGCTTCGTCAAGCGTATAGGAACCCGTGATGACAGCGGTGCCTTGATTCAGCTCCTGTTGTACTTCTGGAGCGGAAAGCAGCTGATCATCCAGGAAGATCGCAAGTTGTCTTTCCGCGGAACCCGAAGGTTTAGCCGCAAGGCGTTTGGTCACTTCAGCGAACTTCTCTTTGTTTTTCAATTTGATGCTGATTTGCGGACGATTCAGCGAATCATAAGTGATGCTTGCTCCATTTTCGGCAAAATCACTGCCCACCAGCTCAATTTTATTGTACTGGTTGGCTTCTTTCTCTGTACCGTCCTTGCTGCGGAAAGTCAGCGATGCCGGTTCACTCAGCTTCTTGCGGACTTCCTCGTTGTTTGCTGCTCCCGGTATTTTGAGCCGGATCCGGTCCGTTCCTTCCGTCGTAACTTCAGGTTCCGTCCCGCCAAGCAAATTGGAACGTTTCTCAAGACTAAGTGCCGTTTGTGTCAGGGATTCCTTGGTAACTTTAGCCCCGTTCTCCAAAGGTGCCGCTTGATACAAAATCTCAAGCCCGCCTTTCAAGTCCAGGCCCAGTTCCATCTTATTAATCAACCAAGGGCTTGTCCCGGCCATAACCCCAATGGTGATTACCACTACGGCTATGAATGTGACGATTCTTTTCATCCCGTTCATTGTTCCCCTTTCATTCTCAATATTCCTATTATAGCCATGCAGGAAAACGCCGTCAATTTGTGAGAAACAAGTTGAAGCATGTCAAATTATGGTCTCCTCAGGCAAAAAAAGAACCCCTGTTATTCAAAACGGGATCCACGATAGGCGGAAAGCGTCAGATAATTCATAAAGGTTGTTGCTTTTAAGGTGAGAATGTCATTCACCAGACGGTGTACCGGCGGTATGCCATCCTTTTTGTATTTTGAGCTGATACATTCCCATATTTCGGCCGGCGTTACCTGTTCATAGCCGAACAAGCGAAATTCCTCTGCTTTGCTTTGGCAGAGCTCGTCAATGGCTTTAATCAGTTCCTCATCGTTGAATTCTTCTTCAGCCATCCGGGTAAACTCCTTTCGCTCTCGTAGGTTAACTGCAACCTCTCAGCCATTATACCATTTAATAGTGATGGTGGAATCAGTTAATATTTCGGTTCCTGCCTTCAAAAATCCTGCTTCTTCATAAAGTTGCTTGAATCTGGACAAAAGTAGCTGTCATGAAGCTGGACAGGTTAGGCATATCCATATATCAACTACCTGATCGCACTGCCCAGGATTATGAAAGAGATGAGGGACCCGATTTGAACAAACAATCTTTTATTCGCGGAACCATGATTCTGCTGGCTGCAGGCATCGTTAACCGGATCTTGGGCTTTATTCCCCGCATTTTATTGCCAAGAGTCATCGGCGCGGAAGGCGTGGGCCTGTACCAGCTGGGTTATCCCTTTTTTCTGGTGCTGGTCACCATCATCTCCGGCGGTATCCCCCTTGCCATTGCCAAGCTGATCGCAGAAGCCGAATCGGAGGGCAAACCCGAGAAATCCCGGGCCGTGTTGCGCACCAGTCTTATTCTTTCGGGGACGGCAGGTTTTGCTTTTATGCTTCTCTCCCTGCTCGCCGCCCCTTGGCTGATGAGAAACGTGCTCACCGACGGGCGTGTGTACCCGGCTTTTATCAGCATGAGCCCGATGATTTTAATTGTCGCTGTATCATCCGTCTTCCGGGGGTACTTCCAGGGAAAACAAAATATGATCCCGTCGGCAAGCTCGTCCATTCTGGAGACGCTGGTCCGAATCCTGTGCCAGCTTTGGTTCGCTTCCCTGTTCCTGCCGATGGGCATTGCTTACGCTGCGGCCGGCGCAATGCTGGGGGTAGTGGCTGGTGAAGCGATCTCTTTGCTCTCGCTGCTTTGGCAGTTCTTTCTCTATCGCAGGAAGGAAGACCCGTCGCAGCAGACTGAACGGACCGATCAGGACGGACAAACCCAGCCGGATTTCCTTCCTTCTGGCGCTGCGGCGCCAGCCGCTTCTCAGACAGGGTTGATGTATACCCTTCGCCGTATTTTAAAAATCGCAATACCGGTGACCGGAGGCCGGCTGGTCGGATCGCTTTCTTATCTGCTGGAATCTATAACTACGGCTCAGAGCCTGGCTATTGCCGGGGTCGCAACCGCAGTGGCGACGGCCCAATATGGGGCTCTCCAAGGGATGGTCATTCCTGTGCTTCTGCTTCCCGGGGCCCTTACGACCTCTCTGGCAATCTCCCTAGTTCCTTCTTTGGCGGAAGCTCAAGCCAAGGGAGACAGGAAAACGATCCACAAGCGACTCCATCAGTCCCTGCGGCTGGCGCTCGTCACCGGAGCTCCGTTTGCAGTCGTCATGTATGTACTGGCCGAACCTCTCTGCCAGCTTCTTTACAACAACACCGAGATTGCCGGCATGCTGAAGGTTATGGCTCCATTTGCTTTGTTTATGTACGCTCAAGCTCCCTTGCAAGCTACGCTGCAGGCTTTGGACAAACCAGGAACCGCGCTGACCAACACCTTGATCGGGGCCATCGTCAAAATCGGTCTGATTCTTTACCTCGCTTCAAACCCGTCACTGGGCATTTATGGAGCCATTATCGCCAGCATCGCCAACATCATCATCGTTACGCTGCTGCATGGCGCAGCGGTTTCCCGTGCGCTCCAGTACCGCTTCCCGGTTGCGGATGTCGTCAAAGTCATTTGTGCAATGGTAATCATGGCCGGCTGCGCCAGCTACCTGTATCATGAGATTCCCTTTACGCCTTCGGCCATTATTCAATTTATCCTCTCGGCCGCTGTTGCCTTTGTGCTTTACCTGATTTTGACCTTTGCAACGGGATTGATCGACCGCTTTGACCTGCAGCGGGTGCCCGTCTTCGGAAGATGGTTCCGCTGACCTTGATTTCTGCGGTCTAGGCTTGTCATGCTTGCCATACAATTAAAATATATCATTGACGTTTAGGAGGTTGTTTATGGAACACATCCGCCGCTTTATCCCTTTCCGCATTGCCGGCCCCACGCTTTCCGGACTGTGGTACGCTTATTTATGGATGATGATCGGTGCATTGTTTCTCTCTTTATTGCTTAAGTGGTCCCGGTTTGAAGAGGACAGTTTATCCACCTTTACGTATGTCGTGCACGCAATTTCCGTGCTTGCCGGCAGCTTTGTATCCGGCAAAAGAAGCGAACGCAAAGGGTGGTACCAGGGGGCGATCACCGGTATCCTTTACGCAGTTCTATTGTTTGTGATCAGTTTCCTTGCGCTGGACTCCTCTTTCAAAGGCGGTGATCTTCTTTACTTCATTCCGGCTTTTCTGATTGGAGCTACCGGCGGGATTTTTGGGAAAAATGCCAGAAAAAGCTGAGGCTCGTGCAAACTAAGGATATCCTCTCTCTATTTGGATATGATAAACTATTTAAATCGGAGTTTTGAACCTAGAGGAGGCTATTCCTGCTTTGCTTTACGAATCTATGTATTTTATATCCGGCTTAACCGTCTTGATGACCGCTATCCTAATTTATGTGGGAACGGGCCGGAATCCCTTGATTGCCGCATACCGGTTTATTTATGAACTGTTCCATTCCTGGAGGTTTCTGCTTGTGTTCATCGCCATGTGCTGCGTGCTTGTGGTGAATAAATATGAATTAAAGCTGGAAAGCTTGATGCCGGCTCGGAGCAATTATACCTCCGTTTTCTTTGGAATCGAAGGTCATTTTGTCCGTCATTTCCAACAGTTTTTTCACCATCTCTGGGTCTCCCAGATTTCGGCATTCTTTTATGTCATTATTCTTCAATCCTTGCTGGTGGCTTCCATTGGCATTTATGCGGGTCAGCGCAACAAAATATTTTTGTTTGCCTCCTGCTATACCGTGCTGCTGAATTATGCGGTCGCCATCCCTTTTTTCTTGTTTCTCCCGATCAACGAGGTGTGGTCCTACACCCCTGCGGGCGTGACTTTTTATATGCTGGAGGCCTTTCCTAAATTTGAAGAGGTTTATAGACCCCTCTCGGGATTGGATAACTGCTTTCCCAGCCTGCATACCGCGATTTCGGTCTCCATGGCCATTTTGGCCGTCCGTTCCGGGAACCGCAGATGGGCGGCCATCGCGTGTACGAGCGCCGTTATCATCATTTTCTCGATCTTCTACATGGGCATCCACTGGCTGACGGATATGCTGGGCGGACTCCTTTTAGCCGCTATTTCAACTACGATTGCAGTGTACTGGGCATCACGCACCGTTCGTTATGCAGAAGCCAAACCGATGCTGCTGCAGCAGCGATGATCCACTTGTTCTAACTATTCAAGAAATTCCGATCCTGAAAAATAAAAAGCCGGCTGCAGCCTTTCGAGCTGTATGCCGGCTTTATTATTCTACCTGCAAGCTACTTTCGCGATACCCGGTTCATGTCTTCCAGGGGAGTTACTCGGTAGCCGATGAAGCAACGCTGTGGCTGATCGCACTGCGGTCAAAGGTCATCTTCGTTACATCATTGACACGAATGACAACGATGTCGTCGGTCAATTCCACAATTGTGCCGTGGAGACCGCCGATCGTAACGATTTTATCCCCTTTTTTCAGTTCTCTCAGCATAGAGTTCCGATTTTTCTGTTTCTTCTGCTGTGGACGAATCAGCAGGAAATAAAATACGGCAAACATGATCACAAAAGGAACGATGATGCCAATAATCCCGTTGCTTCCTTGAGCCGCTGCATACTGGAACATATGCATGTTGAATCCCCCTTCATTCTAAAGACGATATTTTAGAATCCTTTTTCATTGCCAAACAGGCCGTACTTCTCGAAAAATTCATCCCGGAAGTCCAGCAGCCTGTCCTCCATAATCGCCTGACGAACCTGTTTCATCAGATTGAGCAGGAAATGCAGATTATGGTAAGTGGTCAAGCGCAGGCCAAACGTTTCATCACTCTTGATCAAATGACGAAGGTATGCACGCGAATAATTGCGGCATGTATAGCAATCGCATTCCGGATCCAGCGGACCGAAATCGCGGGCATACTGGGCATTGCGGACCACCAGTCTTCCTTGGCTGGTCATGGTTGTGCCGTTGCGGGCAATCCGGGTCGGAAGCACGCAATCAAACATGTCTACGCCGCGGATCGCACCTTCTATAAGCGCATCCGGTGAGCCTACCCCCATCAAGTAGCGGGGTTTGTTGCTCGGCAGTAAAGGCACCGTGTAATCGAGCACTTCATACATAAGATGTTTAGGCTCGCCTACACTCAGTCCACCAATAGCATAACCCGGAAAATCCAGGGAAGTCAAATCACGCGCGCTCTGCTTGCGAAGGTCTTCAAACATCCCGCCCTGCACGATGCCGAACAAACCTTGATCCTGAGGCCGGGCATGGCTTTCCAGGCATCTTTCCGCCCATCTTGTCGTGCGTTCAAGCGAATCTTTTACGTATTTATGTTCAGCCGGATACGGGGCGCATTCGTCAAAGGCCATCATGATATCCGAACCGAGGGCGTTCTGGATTTCCATTGCTTTTTCCGGAGAAAGGAACAGCTTGTCTCCGTTCAGATGGGAACGGAAGTGCACGCCTTCTTCGGTGATTTTTCTCATGTCGCTAAGCGAAAAAACTTGGAAGCCGCCGCTGTCCGTCAGAATCGCGCGGTCCCAGTTCATAAACTTATGCAGTCCGCCGGCTTCGCGGACAATTTCATGGCCCGGGCGCAGAAACAGATGATACGTATTGGACAAAATAATCTGAGCGTTCATCTCTTTCAGTTCTTCCGGACTCATCGTCTTCACCGTAGCAAGCGTGCCCACCGGCATAAAGATCGGGGTTTCGATGACGCCGTGCGGCGTATGAACGCGGCCGAGCCTGGCTCCGGACTGCTTGCAGGTTTTAATATGTTCGTAAGTAATCGCTGCTGCCAATCTTATCAACCATCCTCTAACAATCTATTAATAAATCAACATGGCATCTCCAAAGCTGAAGAAGCGGTATTCCCGTTCAATAGCTTCCTGGTATGCCTTGAGAATCCGTTCTCGTCCAGCGAGCGCGCTGACCAGCATCACCAGCGTCGACTTCGGCAGATGGAAGTTGGTAATCAGGCAGTCCACCAAACGGAACTGGTAGCCCGGATAGATGAAAATGCCGGTCCAGCCGCTGGATTTGACAATTTTCCCGTCTTCACATTTGCCAGCCACCGTCTCCAGTGTACGTGCCGAGGTTGTTCCTACCGCTACCACCCGGCCGCCCCGCGCTTTCGTCTCATTCAGAATATCGGCCGTTTCCTGCGGCAAAATATAATATTCTTCGTGCATCACATGATCTTCCACACGATCAACCGACATCGGACGGAAAGTTCCCAGGCCTACATGAAGCGTTACAAAAGCAATCGTAACTCCCTTGGCCTTAATCTGATCCAGCAGCTCCTGCGTGAAATGCAGCCCCGCCGTGGGGGCAGCCGCAGAACCTTCATGCCGGGCATAAACGGTCTGATAACGCTCCTTATCCTCCAGCTTCTCCTTAATGTAAGGGGGCAGCGGCATTTGACCGAGCCGATCCAAAATTTCGTTAAAGATGCCGCTGTATTGAAAATTGAGCACCCGACCGCCCATTTCGCCTTCTTCTTCCACTACGGCTTTAAGTTCATCACCGAAGACGATGACCGAACCTTTCTTGAGTTTCTTCCCGGGTTTGACGAGCGTTTCCCACTTGTCTCCCGATAAGTTTTTGAGCAGCAGCACTTCGGCTTTCGCCCCTGTATCTTCTTTAGTGCCAAACAGCCGCGCCGGCAGCACTCTCGTATCGTTAAGCACCAAAGTATCGCCCGGTTTCAACTCTTCCAGGATATGCGAGAATTGATGGTGCTCGATATGGCCCGTTTCTTTATTTAAGGTAAGCAGCCGTGAAGCTGTACGATCAAGCAGCGGAGTCTGCGCAATCAGATGCTCCGGCAGTTCAAAGTCATATAATTCTACATCCATTTACAATCAGTCCTTCGTAATCGTTACATTTTGATAATAGTGTTGCAAAATGCTCTGGTAATCATACCCGGCATCCGCCATTCCTTTGGCTCCCCACTGGGACATGCCAAGTCCGTGGCCGTTGCCCTGGCCGATAAAGAGGAAGCTATTCGTCTGATCCACTGCACGGGCTTGTCCGTCTCCACTCATGACAACCAGTCCACCACCGGACAAGCTGCTCTTGCCGGAGGCCGACAGGACGGTTGTCCCGGAGGCTGCGGTCGCGCTTGCGGTCTGTCCGCCTGCACCCTGTACAGTATACCTTCCTGTCTCCACAATATCAAACAATGTGCTTGGCAGACTGCCGAAGGTAGAACGGAACAAATCCGGATATTTGACCTTCAGCACTTGACCGTTCGCCTTGACCTCTACCGCACGTCCCGATGGCCCCCGCTTCGTCACCTGGAGCGAAGTAATGGAGGAAGGGATGGTGCTGGAAACCTTGCCTTTCATGCTGGCTACAAGCTGACTGGAGCTGAAAGGTCCACGGATCCAGGCATAAGAGCCGGATTCGTCCACCTGTTCAAGCACTACAGCCTCATCGCCGGGATTCATTTGCGCAACCGGATCTACTCCCGATTGGATCAATGGCAGCGGACGCACATTTGTACTGCTGGCCGTTACCGTCAAATACTTAAGTCCCGCAGCAGTTGAGGCGCCGGTCAGCTTGGTATTGTCTTCACGCACGTAACCGGTTTTGCCGCTGCTGAGCAGGACATGGTACCATTTCTTCAAGCTGGCGGAGGCCACCTGGTCTTCTGTACTTGGAACAGCAGCATATACCGGGGCCGGATTCCCCCAGACTTCGGAAGAATCAGCAGTCATTCCTCCGCTATTGGAGGAGAAAAGTCCTTCTATGACTTTCCCGCCGCTTTTCAGCACCTCACCTGCCGTACTGTCTACCGCCTGAATGATGCTGTCCGCTTCGGCGCCCACGCCGGAATAAACCTGGCTGAGTGTGGTATCGACTACCCCCGCAACATTAAATTTGGTTGGAGATTGAAACATGGCATAACTCCGGGCTGCCACAGCCTGTGCTTTAAGCGACTCCAGCGGCCAGGAAGCGGAGACCTCCCCGCCTACCACGGAATACAAATATTGCTCCATAGGAAGCTCATTTACGAGCGCCAGCTGTCCGTTCACCATACTGATTTCGAATCCGCCGCGGTATTTGCGGCTGGATCTTTCTTTGATCTGTGTAACGCCGCTTGGTCCGGCATCCACCCATAACTTGGCTCCGGTGCCCGTCAGCATATAAAAAGGGGTATTCACCGGCGTACTCAAGTCAGATGTCACGTCGCTTTGAATAATCAAAGCCGGTGAGGCCGCCTCTACCGGAGACAGCTGCAGATTTGGCAGCTTGGCGGAGACGGCTGCTTTGGCCGCCGCCAGCTGGGCATCGGTTGCAGCCTCGCCGATCCAGACAGAATAACTAGGCTTATCCCCCGCATCTGGCACCAGAACCTCCCATGCATCGATGCCCTGGGCATGAATTTGATCACGCAAGGACTGGGCATCGTAAGCGGAATTAAAATTCCCGGCCGAAAGATAAAGTTTGCCCCGCACTTCAGGTTTTTGCGAACCCAGCAAACTACCAAGCGTGCCGGAAACAGCGCTCAAAGCTTTGTTGGCTTCATCGGCAGTGGCGTACAAACCAGTATACAGCTGATAAACCGTCTTCCCTCCGGCATCTTCAGAGAACAAAAAAGGTTTGTTATTCGTAGCTTGAAGTTTTTTGGCTGCCGCAGCAGCCGTACTGAAATCGGATGTCTGCAGCGCTTTAATCCGAAAACCGTTCACGCTGAATTTTACCTGTTTGCCAGCAGCAGACTGAATCCAGTTCTTATAGCCGTCTGCTGTTCCCGGCCCTGCGCCGAGTTCTGTTGCAGGCAACAGGGTTACATAAGGAGTAGTAGACTTATAAGTGCTCCCGAGATCCAGAAACATAGCAACCCTGATCCGATTATCCTGCACCGGACTCATCGAATCATCGGCCGAAACCGGCACGCATAAAGCTCCAAACAAAAGTAATCCGGCTCCGAGCCCTCTGCTCCACTTCATTAAACCGGTTAACCTGCTGTTAAATTTCATACGAACCTCACTTTCCGTATTGCCTACTTTATAAAGTTTGTTATAAGTTGTTCACTTTCACATGGGGTCAGGAACCGGCAGCCCCAAATGTTGGTAAGCCGCCGGCGTTGCGACACGTCCTCTCGGCGTCCGCTGAAGGAATCCGATCTGGAGCAGATACGGCTCATAAACGTCTTCAATCGTCTGACTTTCTTCACCGATTGTCGCCGCGATCGTATCCAGGCCGACAGGGCCGCCCCTAAAGCTTGTAATCATCGCCCGCAGCATTTTATGATCAATCTGATCCAATCCCCTTGGATCGACCTGGAGCATGCGTAGGGCCTCTACAGCGGCATCCTCCGTTATGATCCCGTCGCCGCGCACTTGCGCGAAGTCGCGGACTCTTTTCAACAGCCGATTGGCAATCCGCGGCGTTCCGCGTGAACGAAGAGCAATTTCTTCCGCCGCATCCCCGACAATCTCAATGCTCAGAATATCCGCTCCCCGGGAGACGATATAACTTAATTCCTCTACCGAATAAAACTCCAGACGGCTGACCACCCCAAACCGGTCGCGCAGCGGCGCAGACAGAAGTCCGGCCCGCGTTGTTGCCCCTATCAATGTAAAAGGAGGCAGGTCCAGCCGCACCGATCTGGCGCTTGGCCCTTTGCCGATCATAATATCCAGTGCAAAATCCTCCATCGCCGGGTAAAGCACTTCCTCCACCGTTCTGTGAAGACGATGAATTTCATCGATAAACAGAACGTCGCCTTCCTGCAGATTCGTCAGCAGTGCCGCCAGATCGCCCGGACGTTCGATAGCCGGACCCGAGGTGGTCCGCAGATTAACGCCAAGCTCGTTGGCAATGATGTTGGCGAGGGTTGTTTTTCCCAGCCCCGGAGGGCCATACAGCAGCACATGATCCAGCGCCTCCTTGCGCATTTTGGCCGCTTCGATATAAATCTTCAAGTTCTCTTTAATTTGACCTTGTCCGATATATTCGGATAAATAACGAGGTCTCAGACTGAGTTCCACCGCCTGATCTTCCATCATCAGATTGGCTGAAATGATCCGGTCCTCCATGTTTGCACCGCCTCCTTCCTGTTCCTTGCTTTATCCGACATACAGCAGCTTGAGCGCCTTCTTCATCACGGCATCCACCGTTTCGTCCGGCGTTACGCTGTCCTTCATATTTTGCCATGCCTTATCCAGCTCGGCATCCGTGTAGCCCAGCGATTTGAGCGCCTCTTTGGCTTCCTGCCAGGTTGATTGATCCGGGTTAAACAAGTCCACTTCCAGCTCGGAGTGAATCACTATGCCGCCCGTACTGATCCCGTCCAGCTTGTCCTTCAGATCCAGAATAATCCGCTGGGCCGTCTTTTTGCCAATTCCGGGCAGTTTCGTCAAGAACGTTATATTCTCCTGATAAATCGCAGCTACTACACTATCCGGCGTTCCCCCGGCCAATATGCCAAGCGCTACCCTTGGTCCTATGCCCGATACCTCGATCAGCTTGCGGAACAGCTTCTGCTCTTCCCGCGTAGCAAACCCGAACAGCAGAATCGCGTCTTCACGCACATGATGGTGGGTATAAATCGTAACTTCTTCTTTGTCTTTACTTTTAGCAAAATAATACGGATTCGGACAGAACACCTGATATCCGACCCCATGCACGTCAAGCACCACATATTCCGTTTCAAAATGGACGACACGCCCTCTAAGAAAATCGATCATTTACGCAAAACCTCATTTATCCTGGAATTTAAAGTATAAGAATGAGCGTGGCAAATCGCAACCGCCAGCGCATCCGCCACATCGTCCGGCTTGGGCACTTTCTGCAGCTTAAGGAACATGCGGGTCATTTCCTGAACCTGTTTCTTCTCCGCTTTGCCGTATCCCACGATCGCCTGTTTGATCTGCATAGGCGTATATTCGGCAATCGGCAGCCCTTTTTGAACGGCAGCAAGCACCATAACGCCTCTCGCTTGGCTGACCGTCATGGCCGTTGTCACGTTTCGGTTGAAGAACAGCTTCTCCAAAGCCACCGCATCCGGCTTATATTTGTCGATCAATTGAGTCATTCCTTCATAAACATGAAGCAGCCGCTCTTCTTCGGGCGTGTGTGCTTCAGTTTGAATACATCCGTACTGCACGGGCACAACCTTGCTGCCCTCTTTATCCACAAACCCGAATCCTACGATCGCAATCCCCGGGTCAATCCCTAAAATACGCAAATTCATCTCTCCCAAACCCATGTCCGTCTCCAACATGAGGCGAACATATGTATTCAATCTATTATAGCAAACTTTATGCAATCAAGGGCAGGTTTAGATCCGGTTCGGACCGAATTTAGAGAAATAGACCTATAAAAATCGGGTAGGAGGCTACCCATTAATTGGGCAGCCGACCTCCCACACCACCGTACGTACCGTTCGGTATACGGCGGTTCCATTAGGAATGCGCAGTAACTTGTCGATAATAATCAGAAAAGAAAAGGAATCCGAGGTTCTTCAGCCTATTGTTACCGAGGGACTTCGAGAGGATTGGGCTATTGGAGATTCTCCAATAGCCCTTTCTTGTGTTTGCGTATTCCCACGCCTTCTGTTCATGAATTCCGAGCGATATAAGCCTTTCGAGTTTCGTCCTCACTCGTTTCCATTGCTTCCAGAAGACCATTCGGATACGCCTTCTCATCCATTTATCAGTGGTTTGGAGTAGTTGTTTCATGTCAGCAAGCTTGAAATAATTTACCCATCCCATGATGTAACGCCTAAGCTTCAGCGCCCGGTCGGTGTTGCCCATTCCGTTGCTTCTCGACGTTAGCTCTTTCACTTTAGCTTTCATCTTGGATACGGATTTGGGATGGATTCTGACCCGCGTTTCCCCTTTGCTCTGGTAGAATGAGAAGCCAAGAAATTTAACTTTTGTCGCATCGTCCACAATCGTTTTCTCCCGGTTTACCTTGAGAAACAACTTCTTCTCGATGTAAGGGAGAATTTTCGTCAGGGTACGCTCCGCACTCCTCCTGCTCCGGCAGAATATGAGCATATCGTCTGCGTATCGCACGAATCGATGTCCTCTTGCTTCCAGTTCCTTGTCCAATTCATTCAGCATGATATTGCTGAGAATCGGACTTAGGTTCCCTCCCTGCGGTACGCCGATTTCCGTGTCCTCAAACTTATGCTTCACGACGACTCCCGCCCGGAGATACTTATGGATGAGCGAGATCACTCGTCCGTCTTTGATCGTTCTTGAAAGCACCTCGATAAGCTTGCTTTGGTTGACGGTGTCAAAGTATTTCTCCAAGTCCATATCCACCACGTAACGATATCCCTCTTGCACGTATTGTTGGCTTCGTTTCATCGCGTGGTGTGCGCTCCGTTTGGGTCGGAATCCGTAGCTGTTGTCTGAAAACTGCCTCTCATAAATTGGCGTAAGCACTTGGGCGATTGCCTGCTGGATGACTCGGTCAACCACTGTTGGAATGCCAAGGTTTCTCTTCTTTCCGTTCTCTTTGGGAATCTCTACCCTTCGAACGGGATTCGGGCGGTACTTGCCGCCCAAGATCAGTTGCTTGATGGTCTCGCCGTTGTCTCTGAGATATTGTAGAAGTTCATCTACTCCCATCCCGTCGATTCCGTGCGATCCCTTGTTCGCTTTGACTCTCTTGAATGCTTCGTTCAAGTTGTCCCTGCTAACGATTTTCTCAAGCAACCGGTCCTTCGACTCGGTTGCGTTGGTGTCGTCGGTTTCGGTTATCCTCGCAGGACTGTGCACTCCCGCATATCCTTCGTGTTCCGCACTATTCTTTTGCAAAGAGTCTTCCGTTAGAAGTTGGCTGCCCTTGGCTCCTGTTTCGGTAACTTTCATTGACTTCACCTCCTAAGGTTCAGCCCTTCCCTCGAACCGTCGACTGTTCGCGGTACTATGGCGTCTGCTGACTTCTCATGATAAATCTTGTTTCAACCGTGATTCGAAGTGCATCTCCTCACGTCCATGAGACCTCCCACGGTAAGACGATTCACTTTCCTTCCATATACCCACATCATTTACATTGGTACGTCCGTGTAGTTAATTGGACTTCGTCTTGTTTAGCAGACTCATCCCGTATCCTATGCCTGATGATGTTCGTGTTCCTTGGGCCGGAAGTTTGCCTCCAGCTTCCTTTGGATTCCACCTCGCGGTGGACACCCTTGCTCTTGGCTAGTGGTTGGTAACTACAAACCCCCACAGTGGACTTTCACCACCTAGTTAATCGCCATGCGTGGCACACTAAAAAAGAGACGTTCCTGTGAACGTCCCAATTCGTTACCGCCAATCTCGGCTTTGATTTAATGCATGCTGCCCCCGGCCTCGGAGTCCAGCGCATAATCGCTGAAAGTCGAAATTACACTGTTGTATTCCTCCAGATCCTGTACTCGGATTCCGTTATGAAGCTGATTCACAATTTCTTTGGGGAGAGCGGATTCCATAGACTTGATATCAATTTGGAAAAACGTCCGCATCACCTTCTCCTTCTCCGGCTTGCCTTCAAACAAACTTAAGGTTCCATGGGCATCAAGCCCGATGTAGCCTTTCTCTTTACAGGTAGCCGACAGCTCGGCGACATGCTCCTCCAGCCAGACTTCTCCTTTATGATCAATCCTGCCCTGCCAGGCGGGATGAGCTTTCATTAATCCGATAATTTCGTCCGGCTTCATAATTCCGATGATTTTATGTTCAGAGCCGCAAACGTACACCGTACCTGTATGCACAATACGAGCCCGCTGGGAACGGGTCAACTCAGTTTTGAAATCTTCATGGGATCCCTCTTCGGCGTGGTCTTCCGTCCACTCCTGGATGCCGGCCAGCGTTTCCGCAGCCACCGGTCCGTCATCGCTCAGCAGTTCTTTTAACTGCTCGGAGAGAGGCATGCCCAGGCTCGCAAGACCAACTAGCAATCCTACAACCATAAACGTCCATAGGGCTCTTCTCCACCTTCTCCAGCGGTTTCTCATCCTTCTTTTCAATTTGAAAATACTCACAGGTGTATCCCTTCTATCCAGTGTTATTTTTTCCTATTTTGACCCTGCAGGGATGCAATTATGCAAATAACCTGATGATGACGGATCTCCGCAAATTATAAAAAAATCAGAACCACCCGTCCAACGGGTGGTTTGCACTAGGGGTATAACCCCTTGTTGCCAAACTGCGCCTAAAGACGCTAGCCTGACCACAAAGCGTTCAGGCTCAGTGTTATTTGTCTCTTTCACTTACCAGTTAAACTGGTTTTACTTTTTCTTGCTCTTGTTGCTGCTGAATGGATCTTCATACTCTTTTACACTCAGCTTATCCACTGCCTGGTCATGTGCCTCTTGCTCTCGAATGTATTTGGCGACGGTGGCTTCATTTAGCCCCACTGTACTTACGTAGTAGCCTTCCGCCCAGAATTTACGATTCCCATACTTATACTTCAAATTGGCATGCTTCTCAAAGATCATGAGTGCGCTTTTCCCTTTTAAATAGCCCATAAAGGAAGACACAGATATTTTCGGTGGAATCGCCACCAGCATGTGCACATGATCCGGCATCATATGTCCTTCTAATATCTCGACTCCCTTGTATTTACATAGACGCTTCATGATTTCAATTAGATCTCGTCTCACTTGATTGTAGATCTCTTTACGTCTATACTTCGGGGTGAACACAATGTGATACTTACACATCCACTTTGTGTGCGCTAAACTAAAGTTTTTATTTGCCATTTAAGACCATCCTTTCGAATTGAGCCTGAACATCTCAATTTTATCGGGATGGTCTTATTGGTGTAACCCTAGATCCCTCCACCCGCATAGCGGGTGGTTTTATATTTCGCGCGTTTCACGCGCTCAACAGGCTGAAGCCTAAAAAACAAAAAAGCAGCCATTCCTAAGAATGACTGCTTTACTGGAATCGGGATGACACGATTCGAACATGCGACCCCCTGGTCCCAAACCAGGTGCTCTACCAAGCTGAGCTACATCCCGATAACTATGGTGCCGGTGAAGGGACTCGAACCCCCACGGTTTCCCTCACGATTTTGAGTCGCGCGCGTCTGCCAATTCCGCCACACCGGCACGGTGTAAAACTATAAAGAAAATGGCGCGCCCTAAGAGATTCGAACTCCTGACCTTTTGATTCGTAGTCAAACGCTCTATCCAGCTGAGCTAAGGGCGCATAATGGAGCGGACGACGGGAATCGAACCCGCGACCCTCGCCTTGGCAAGGCGATGCTCTACCGCTGAGCCACGTCCGCATAAAATAAAGATGAAAAGTGAGCCATGAAGGACTCGAACCTTCGACACCCTGATTAAAAGTCAGGTGCTCTACCAACTGAGCTAATGGCTCGTACAATGAAATAAAATGGCGGAACCGACGGGATTCGAACCCGCGATCTCCTGCGTGACAGGCAGGCATGTTAGGCCTCTACACCACGGTTCCACAGCCTAAGGTCTTGCATGGGATCCCTCTTGGGAATAATTGCGGGGGCAGGATTTGAACCTGCGGCCTTCGGGTTATGAGCCCGACGAGCTACCGGGCTGCTCCACCCCGCGTCGTTATAAAGATTGTTTTGTTGTACGGGGCCTCCGAAAAGTAATCGGATTACGCTCCAAAGACTGAACTTCACTTTTTGGAGTGAAGTGGTGGAGGCTGAGGGGATCGAACCCCCGACCCTCTGCTTGTAAGGCAGATGCTCTCCCAGCTGAGCTAAGCCTCCGAGAAAAATATGGTGACCCGTAGGGGATTCGAACCCCTGTTACCTCCGTGAAAGGGAGGTGTCTTAACCCCTTGACCAACGGGCCTTACTAAAATCCTAACTGGCGGAGAGAGAGGGATTCGAACCCTCGAGACGCTTGTGACGCCTACACGATTTCCAATCGTGCTCCTTCGGCCAACTCGGACACCTCTCCATAATGGCTCCCCGAACAGGACTCGAACCTGTGACAACTCGATTAACAGTCGAGTGCTCTACCAACTGAGCTATCAGGGAACAATAAATATTAAATTTCGCTTGGCGGCGTCCTACTCTCCCAGGACCCTGCGGTCCAAGTACCATCGGCGCTGGAGGGCTTAACGGTCGTGTTCGGGATGGGTACGTGTGGAACCCCTCCGCCATCGCCACCAAACATGATTTTTGCGCTGCTTCACTTCCGCGTCTTTCGCTTCAGCAAAAGATCAGACCCTAGAAAGGACATGCAGCTTAAAATCGGTTCAGATGTTTGATCACCTGAAAACTGGATACGAAACAATCAATTGCGAATTAGTTGTTCTCGGGGCCCCCGCAAAGGATTTGGAATCAGCTGCGAAGCCAATCTTCACTTTGGTGGGTCCATTTTGGATAAGCCCTCGACCGATTAGTACTGGTCAGCTCCATGCATTGCTGCACTTCCACCTCCAGCCTATCTACCTCGTCGTCTTCAAGGGGTCTTACATACTGGGAAATCTCATCTTGAGGGGGGCTTCACGCTTAGATGCTTTCAGCGCTTATCCCTTCCGCACTTAGCTACCCAGCTGTGCTCCTGGCGGAACAACTGGTGCACCAGCGGTGCGTCCATCCCGGTCCTCTCGTACTAAGGACAGCTCCTCTCAAATTTCCTACGCCCACGACAGATAGGGACCGAACTGTCTCACGACGTTCTGAACCCAGCTCGCGTACCGCTTTAATGGGCGAACAGCCCAACCCTTGGGACCTACTTCAGCCCCAGGATGCGATGAGCCGACATCGAGGTGCCAAACCTCCCCGTCGATGTGGACTCTTGGGGGAGATAAGCCTGTTATCCCCAGGGTAGCTTTTATCCGTTGAGCGATGGCCCTTCCATGCGGTACCACCGGATCACTAAGCCCGACTTTCGTCCCTGCTCGACTTGTCAGTCTCGCAGTCAAGCTCCCTTTTGCCTTTGCACTCTTCGAATGATTTCCAACCATTCTGAGGGAACCTTGGGGCGCCTCCGTTACTCTTTAGGAGGCGACCGCCCCAGTCAAACTGCCCACCTGACACTGTCCCCATACCGGTTCACGGTACCAGGTTAGAACTCCGATACGATCAGGGTGGTATCCCAACGGCGCCTCCAAGGAAGCTTGCGCTCCCTCTTCCTAGGCTCCCACCTATCCTGTACAAATCGTATCAAAGTCCAATATCAAGCTGCAGTAAAGCTCCATGGGGTCTTTCCGTCTTGTCGCGGGTAACCTGCATCTTCACAGGTATTAAAATTTCACCGGATCTCTCGTTGAGACAGCGCCCAAGTCGTTACGCCATTCGTGCGGGTCAGAATTTACCTGACAAGGAATTTCGCTACCTTAGGACCGTTATAGTTACGGCCGCCGTTTACTGGGGCTTCAGTTCATAGCTTCGGAGTTACCTCCTAACCACTCCCCTTAACCTTCCAGCACCGGGCAGGCGTCAGCCCGTATACTTCGCCTTGCGGCTTCGCACAGACCTGTGTTTTTGCTAAACAGTCGCTTGGGCCTTTTCACTGCGGCCCCCTCGGGCTATTCACCCTACCGAGGCACCCCTTCTCCCGAAGTTACGGGGTCATTTTGCCGAGTTCCTTAACGAGAGTTCTTCCGCGCGCCTTAGAATTCTCTTCTCGCCTACCTGTGTCGGTTTACGGTACGGGCACCTTCACCTGGCTAGAGGCTTTTCTTGGCAGTGTGAGATCATGACCTTCGCTACTGCAATTTTCGCTCCCCATCACAGCCCAAGGTTATGTAGCACGGATTTGCCTATGCTACCCTCTCACTGCTTGGACGGACATCCATCAGTCCGCGTCACTACCCTGCTGCGTCACCCCATCGCTCATAACGGTTTACGGTGGTACAGGAATTTCCACCTGTTGTCCTTCGACTACGCCTGTCGGCCTCGCCTTAGGTCCCGACTTACCCTGAGCGGACGAACCTTCCTCAGGAACCCTTAGGCTTTCGGCGGATCAGATTCTCACTGATCTTTTCGTTACTCATACCGGCATTCTCACTTGTATGCTGTCCAGCGCTCCTTACGGTACACCTTCAACCTACATACAACGCTCCCCTACCCCTGATGCAAAGCATCAAGCCATAGCTTCGGTGGTGTGTTTAGCCCCGTTACATTTTCGGCGCAGAGTCACTCGACCAGTGAGCTATTACGCACTCTTTAAATGGTGGCTGCTTCTAAGCCAACATCCTGGTTGTCTGGGCAACTCCACATCCTTTCCCACTTAACACACACTTGGGGACCTTAGCTGATGGTCTGGGCTGTTTCCCTTTTGACAATGGATCTTAGCACTCACTGTCTGACTCCCGGTTAATCAGTCTATGGCATTCGGAGTTTGACTGAGCTTGGTAACCCTTGCGGGCCCCGCACCCAATCAGTGCTCTACCTCCACGACTGTACCACCGAGGCTAGCCCTAAAGCTATTTCGGGGAGAACCAGCTATCTCCGAGTTCGATTGGAATTTCTCCGCTACCCCCACCTCATCCCCGAACTTTTCAACGTTCGTGGGTTCGGGCCTCCAGTGCGTGTTACCGCACCTTCACCCTGGACAGGGGTAGATCACACGGTTTCGGGTCTACGCCCACGTACTATAATCGCCCTATTCAGACTCGCTTTCGCTGCGGCTACGGCTTCTCACCTTAACCTTGCACGGGAACGTAACTCGCCGGTTCATTCTACAAAAGGCACGCCATCACCCTGCTGACGAACAAGTTCGCAGCATAGGGCTCTGACTTCTTGTAAGCACACGGTTTCAGGTTCTCTTTCACTCCCCTTCCGGGGTGCTTTTCACCTTTCCCTCACGGTACTGCTTCGCTATCGGTCACTAGGGAGTATTTAGCCTTACCAGATGGTCCTGGCAGATTCATACGGGGTTTCACGTGCCCCGCACTACTCGGGATCCGTCTCGGAGGGAATAGACTTTCGGTTACAGGGCTTTTACCTCTTCTAGCGGGCCTTTCCAGACCTCTTCGCCTACCCTATTCCTTTGTAACTCCATGTGAGACGTCCCACAACCCCAAGAGGCAAGCCTCTTGGTTTAGGCTCTTCCGCGTTCGCTCGCCGCTACTGACGGAATCACTACTTGTTTTCTCTTCCTCAGGGTACTTAGATGTTTCAGTTCCCCTGGTCTGCCTCTTCATTACCTATGTATTCAGTAATGAGTGACTGGCTATTACACCAGCCGGGTTTCCCCATTCGGACATCCCCGGATCAAAGCTTGCTTACAGCTCCCCGAGGCCTTATCGTTGTTCGCCACGTCCTTCTTCGGCTCCTAGCGCCTAGGCATCCTCCGTGTGCTCTTAGTAGCTTAACCAAATCGCTCGGATTTTGGGTCAACACGCTCTGTTGTTCCCCGGTTTCTTATTTGAAATGAATCAAGGTTGAAACCGACTCACAAAGGATCGATTGCCTCCAAAATGCCTCGCTCTACAGTTAGCACTTCACTTGTTCTCTAAGATCACAAGTTTCAGCTAAAAAAGAATGTTCTAATTCGCATTTGTTGTTTCGTTATCCAGTTTTCAAGGATCAAGGCAGTTTCGGAAAACTGCGGTTTTTGAGAGTTTGAGCTCTCAAAACTGACCAACGAGTGAGAAGTGAAAGCTTTGCGAAGCAAAGATACTTCGAGAGCATCCTTCTTCGCGGTATTTGTACCGCTTCGCTGCGGAAGCGAGGTACTCCATAGAAAGGAGGTGATCCAGCCGCACCTTCCGATACGGCTACCTTGTTACGACTTCACCCCAATCGTCTACCCCACCTTCGGCGGCTGGCTCCCCTAAGGGTTACCCCACCGACTTCGGGTGTTGTAAACTCTCGTGGTGTGACGGGCGGTGTGTACAAGACCCGGGAACGTATTCACCGCGGCATGCTGATCCGCGATTACTAGCAATTCCGACTTCATGCAGGCGAGTTGCAGCCTGCAATCCGAACTGAGACCGGCTTCTAAAGATTCGCTCCAGATCGCTCCTTCGCTTCCCGTTGTACCGGCCATTGTAGTACGTGTGTAGCCCAGGTCATAAGGGGCATGATGATTTGACGTCATCCCCACCTTCCTCCGGTTTGTCACCGGCAGTCACTCTAGAGTGCCCAGCCTTACCTGCTGGCAACTAAAGTCAAGGGTTGCGCTCGTTGCGGGACTTAACCCAACATCTCACGACACGAGCTGACGACAACCATGCACCACCTGTCTCCCCTGTCCCGAAGGAAAGGCCTATCTCTAGACCGGTCAGGGGGATGTCAAGACCTGGTAAGGTTCTTCGCGTTGCTTCGAATTAAACCACATACTCCACTGCTTGTGCGGGTCCCCGTCAATTCCTTTGAGTTTCAGTCTTGCGACCGTACTCCCCAGGCGGAATGCTTAATGTGTTAACTTCGGCACCAAGGGTATCGAAACCCCTAACACCTAGCATTCATCGTTTACGGCGTGGACTACCAGGGTATCTAATCCTGTTTGCTCCCCACGCTTTCGCGCCTCAGCGTCAGTTACAGCCCAGAAAGTCGCCTTCGCCACTGGTGTTCCTCCACATCTCTACGCATTTCACCGCTACACGTGGAATTCCACTTTCCTCTTCTGCACTCAAGTCACCCAGTTTCCAGTGCGACCCGGAGTTGAGCCCCGGGATTATACACCAGACTTAAATGACCGCCTGCGCGCGCTTTACGCCCAATAATTCCGGACAACGCTTGCCCCCTACGTATTACCGCGGCTGCTGGCACGTAGTTAGCCGGGGCTTTCTTCTCAGGTACCGTCACTCGGATAGCAGTTACTCTACCCGACGTTCTTCCCTGGCAACAGAGCTTTACGATCCGAAAACCTTCATCACTCACGCGGCGTTGCTCCGTCAGACTTTCGTCCATTGCGGAAGATTCCCTACTGCTGCCTCCCGTAGGAGTCTGGGCCGTGTCTCAGTCCCAGTGTGGCCGTTCACCCTCTCAGGTCGGCTACGCATCGTCGCCTTGGTGAGCCGTTACCTCACCAACTAGCTAATGCGCCGCAGGCCCATCCACAAGTGACAGATTGCTCCGTCTTTCCCAAGAAAGTCATGCGACTCTCTTGCGTATCCGGTATTAGCTACCGTTTCCGGTAGTTATCCCAGTCTTGCAGGCAGGTTGCCTACGTGTTACTCACCCGTCCGCCGCTAAGCGGATCAGGAGCAAGCTCCCGATCCACTCCGCTCGACTTGCATGTATTAGGCACGCCGCCAGCGTTCGTCCTGAGCCAGGATCAAACTCTCCAATAAAGATGGAAGGTCCCTGCCACCCGAAGGCGGTAGGTTTTCCATTCAAAGTGTTTGTTTAGCTCATTTTGAATCTGACGAGATTGGAGCGAATTTCAAATCGACATGGATTTCAAATCCGTCCCAAAATATCTCATTTATTTCTCACTCGTTGTTCAGTTTTCAAAGATCAAACTTGTCATTCCGTCGCCGCTTTCGTTCTCAGCAGCAACTCTTATATCTTATCACGGTCGTTCCGACTTTGCAAGAACTTTTTTTTAAAAGTTTGCTCGTAATTCATTCAAAAAATTGACCGGATTAATATCCTAACATTAACTTATCAATTAATGCAAGACATTTTTTTGTTTCGACCTCTTAAATTTCTTAGTAGAAATCGAACGGAAATATAATTTATCATAGATCCGCATAAAATGCAAGAGATTTGCAAAAAAACAAACGGAGCACAAGCTCCGTTTGTCAAAGGTAATATTTGACCTGTCAGTTGCCGAGCCAAGGGTTTCTTTTTGTGGACTTGGCTTTGTTGGAGGTGTTCCGGGCTTTTGCGTCTTTTTCCTGACCCCGCGTTTGTTTTTTACCTCCGTTGTGTCTTTTCGATCCAGGTTCTGTTGAGACCTTTACTTTATTCTCATCTTTGCTTACAGCTACGTCTGCTTCCCGCAAAGAGCTTTGAGTTTCATTTTGTTCATTTACAGTAAAGCCGTTACCGGACTCAAAGTTTTCGCGGCTGCCCATTCCGCCAACCGGCGAACCAGGTACCATCGCTCCGTATGGCATTCCATACGCCATTAAATTTGGTGGATAGAACCCCGGCATATAGGAAGAGTTCGCCATATGATCGCCATAAGGGAAACTATTTTGATTAGGTGCGGTCCAATGCGGTGCTTGATAAGCGGAAGGTCCTGTGCCGTCATAAATCGCAGGATTAGGAACATTCCATCCTCCGATATTTTCCGGCAGTGCATTAGGATAAGGTTGAATATGAACATCTCCTACAGACGATCCACCGCATCCGCATGGCTGCGGAACATACATATTTGTTTCTGGGACTGCCATTTCCGGCGAAACGTTACCGGGCATAACAGGCATATTGCTTCCATAAGGATCACTTGAAATACCTGGGTAGCCATTATCGGCAACTCCCATTTGCGGCATCATATGATTCACTTTAGCTTCAGCCTCAGGGGATACGTTGGCTGGTGTAAAATGGGTTGGGCCTGTATTTGAAGGACTGTATCCTATAGGCGAGACATAAGAAGGACCCAGGTTATCCGGTGCCGTATTCGGCATAAATTCCATCGGGGATACATTCGGAGCAGCGTTCATAGGCGCATAATGGAAAGGAGATACGTTGGTTGGACCGATGTTCATTGGGGCCATGTTCGTTGGAGCTAAGTTCGTCGGAGCCATGTTCGTCGGAGCCATGTTCACAGGAGCCATGTTCGTCGGAGCCATGTTCACAGGAGCGATGTTGGCTGGGGCTAAATGGGTTGGGGCTGTATTAGGCATATAGTGGATCGGAGCATTCAGGTTTGGCGCAAACGGATAAGGCCCTGTCTGGGCTGGAGCCAGCTGGGTTGGTTCGTGATGAACAGGCGGCGAATTAGGAATGTTCACATTAGGAAAATCATAATAGGATGCCACATTCGGCACAACCGGTTCGTTAGGCATGTAGACATTTTCGTTGGGTTTCACTTCCGAACAGCCACAAGGTTTTTCTTTAACAGGATGATCATTGACATTCTCGGGTACAACTGGGGCATATTCGAAATGTGTGGGCTGCTGCACCACGATTTCCGAATACTCAATTTCATAGTGATATTCCGGTTTCGGTTTCTCTGGCATGATAGGAATCGGCACAGCCGGCTGCTCAGGCATTGGAGCAGGTTTCTCAGCCTCCGGAGCGACAGGCGCTGGTTCTGGCGCAGGGACTACCGGTGCAGTCGGTTTCTTTGGCGCCGTATTTTTTTTGCCGCTGTTTGTATTAGGTACGGGGGCGTTTTCAGTCCCACTCCCTGCTCCCGTATTACTTCCGCCCGATGGGATATTTACCACCTCGCCAACAAGCAGAGCGTTCGGATTCTTGAGCTGCGGATTGGCATCGATCATCGCCTGAAGGGATACTCCCCATGCCTTGGACAGCTTCCAGAGCGTATCTCCCTGCTTCACAACATGTTTGTAAATAACGCCGTCTTCCTGGTCAACAGCTACAGCAGAAGAAGGAATTTTGACTTTGTCTCCGATCATTAACACGTCAGGGTTGGTGATTTGCGGATTCGCGTCTATCAATGTTTGCAGAGGAACGTTATACTTCTTCGAAAGTTCGTATAAAGTGTCGCCCTCTTTGACCATGTGTATCTTCACGTGGCAAAAACCTCCTAATCTTTCTTGGGGCCGTGA
Source organism: Paenibacillus yonginensis (assembly GCF_001685395.1). NCBI lineage: Bacteria > Bacillati > Bacillota > Bacilli > Caryophanales > Paenibacillaceae > Paenibacillus > Paenibacillus yonginensis. Next base: position 2,972,916 of record NZ_CP014167.1, read on the forward strand.
TATTAGCCCGTTTTCCATTGATACATCCTATGCACCAGCCCGGAATTTGTTATCCTAAAACTGAAAAAAAAACCTTCCACTCCCCCTGATCCGGGTTCCTGAAAGGTTTTAATCTTCTTTTATCCCCAAGCTTTAACGCCGTCCTGATCCACAATCGAGCGGAATTCTTCAAGCAGCTTAAGCGTAATCGGACCGGCATGACCTTCGCCGATGATGCGCCCATCCACTTCCCGGACCGCAATAACCTCCGCCGCAGTACCGGTCAGGAATACTTCGTCCGCCACGTATACATCGTGCATGGTGAAGGGCTCTTCTTTGAGGCTGTAGCCCTTCCTCCGGCAGATTTCGATAATCGCCTGACGGGTGATGCCGTCTAATGCGCCAAGATAACAAGGAGGCGTGAGGATCACTCCATTTTTGACGATAAAAATATTATCCCCCGAGCCCTCCGTCACATAGCCTTGTGCGTTCATCATAATCGCCTCGCCGGCGCCGGACAGGTTGGACTGGATTTTGACCAAAATGTTGTTCAAATAATTAAGGGACTTAATCTTCGGATTCAAGGCATCCGGAATATTGCGGCGGGTGGAGACAGAGACCGTTTTGAGCCCGGTCCGGTAAGCCTCCTCCGAATAGATCGCCAGCTGCTCGGCAATGATGATTACCGATGCCTTCTTACAGCGGTTTGGATCAAGGCCGAGGTTGCCGGGGCCGCGCGATACGACCAAACGGATATAGCCGTTCCTCAGCTCATTGCGCCGCAGTGTTTCGATCAGCGCATCCTGCATTTCCTCAAAGCTTAGCGGAATTTCGAGCATGATTGATTTAGCGGAATCGTACAAGCGCTGCAAATGCTCTTTACATTTAAAGATGTTGCCGTTATAAATACGGATACCTTCAAAAATACCGTCGCCATACAAAAAGCCATGATCATAAACGGAAACAACCGCCTGATCTTTGGTTACATACTTGCCGTCCAAATAAATGACCTGCTCTGCCATCCGCCTTCAGTCTCCTTCCGATTTTAATTCCGGCTGCAAATCCGTATAAGTATAACTCGGATATGAACCCAATACCCTTACCTGACAGCCCAGCGCTTCAATCTCCGCAACTGCAGCGCCAAGCAGGATCGATTCCACCTCTTCAAGCACATCCATATAAAAATAGTAGTTGCCCAGCTTCTTTTTGGTCGGGCGCGATTCGATCCGCGACAAGTTCAGCTTGCGCCAGGCAAAAGCCGACAGCACTTGGTGCAGCGCACCCGGGAAGTCGGCGGGCAGCGTCACCAGGATGCTTGTTTTCCGCGTTGCCTTCCGGCCCGCAAGCTCAATCTTCTCAGGGCCGATCAGGACAAACCGCGTAAAATTGTTGTTATGATCGGTAATCTTCCGCGCAAGCGGATCTAATCCATACCGTTCAGCGCCAAGCACGGTGCCTATCGCCGTCCAGCCTTCTCCCGCGTGACTCGCTACGCTTTGGATCGCTTCGGCCGTGCTGCCCACATTCTCTAGTTCAGCCTGGGGCAGGTGCGTCCGGATAAACTGCTGGCACTGCGCCATAGCTACCGGATGGGAGAGAACCCGTTTGATCCGGCTGTAATCCACTTGTCCTTCGGATTCAAATTCATTTTTGCGGCCAATCAGATTTTGAATGGACGGATACACCCACTCAAGCTGCATCGGCACATCCACCTCATGGACAAGCCAGTCCATATGGAGGCTTACCGAGCCCTCAATCGTATTTTCAACCGGAATAACGCTGTAATCCGCCTCTCCATTGACCACCGATAAAAAGACGTCCGAGATCTGCTTGTAGTGTTTCAGCCGGACCTCTTCATCTCCAAAAAGATACAAAACCGCTTCGTGCGAAACCGTGCCTTCCGGCAGCAGTGCTATAGTTCTCATTTCTGATTCCCCTTTACTGTCATACACGCAGAACCGCCGGTACACCGGCGGACTGAATTAAAGCCCGCTTACTTTCAGAAAGCCGGTCAGACCAGATTCCCGGCGGCAAACGGAGCCGCCTCATGAGCGCCGACTCTGCTTGCTCCTTCGGAACAAGGCTCCAGCCAAAGCAGCTTGGCTTCGATCCCGTGCTCGCCCAATGTCCTTTGGATAAACGCCTCAAGCTCGCTTCGGCGATCCGAATTCCTTTCGACCAAAGCCAGAAGCGTAGGGCCGGCACCGCTGAGCGCTGCGCCAAGAGCGCCATGACTGCAGGCCTCCGCCAGAATCTGTTCCATTCCGGGGATAAGCGGAGCCCGGTAAGGCTGATGAATCCGGTCCTGCATAGCTGCGGCAATCAGGTCTAGTCTGCCGGAGGCCAAAGCTCCAGTCAGCAAAGAGGCGCGGCTGACATTAAACACCACATCCTTCATAGACAAGGAATCCGGCAGTATTTTGCGTGCTTGCTCGGTCGGCAGCCAGAAAGAAGGAATCGCTACTAGCACCTGCAGCTCCGCAGGAGGCTCTATCCGCAGATGAACAGCCCGCTCCCCATCCCAAACCGCCGAGACGATCCCGCCAAACAAAGAAGCCCCCACATTGTCGGGATGTTTCTCGACCGCTGTGGCCATATCAAACAACTTTTCCATAGATAACGGAGCTCCGATCAGCTCATTAGCGGCATATAATGCGCCGACAATCGCCGAAGCGCTGCTTCCCAAACCTCTCGTGAGCGGAATATCGGAGGCCATAGAGATTTCGAGTTCAGGAACCGCAACGCCCGCCTCTGCGAACACCTGCTGGGCCAGCTTGTAAACCAGATTGGACTTATCCTTCGGAATCCCCCGCAGCTCTTCCCCATACAGGTGAAAAACGGTCCTTTCCGCCGGCTTCATTTCGATCCAGGCAAACAGAGATAAAGCCATGCCCAGCGTATCGAAGCCGGGCCCCAAATTGGCGGTGCTGGCCGGAACCTTGATCCGGACCCCTTCGGAACGGATCATACGCCGTTACCTTCCAGCTTGGCGATAGCCGCCATTACGGCTTCTTCCGAATCCTGAACAACAAGCGGCTCCGCTCCGATGCTCTTGATCGCAATATTCGGGTCCTTCAGACCGTGACCGGTCAGGACGCAGACCACCTTCTCCCCGCCTTTGAAATAACCTTCACGTTTCAGTTTATATACCCCAGCAACAGAAGCAGCAGAGGCCGGTTCGGCAAAAATGCCTTCACGCGAAGCAATCGTCCGATAAGCGCTCAAAATTTCTTCATCCGTCACATAATTAATTTGGCCGCTTGATTCCTCGGCTGCTGCGACAGCCGTCTTCCAGCTGGCCGGATTGCCGATGCGGATCGCGGTTGCCACCGTTTCCGGCTCCAGAATCGGTTCGCCTTTGACGATCGCCATCGCCCCTTCGGCCTCAAAGCCGACCATACGCGGCAGCGAGCTGATTTTCCCTTTGGCATGATATTCCTTGAAGCCTTTCCAGTATGCCGAAATATTTCCCGCATTGCCGACTGGAATAGCCAGAACGTCCGGCGCTTCGCCAAGCTGGTCGCAAACTTCGAAAGCCGCCGTCTTCTGCCCTTCAATCCGGTAAGGGTTCACCGAGTTAACCAGCGTAATCGGATGTTTGGCCGTAATTTCTCGCACAATTTCCAGCGCCCGGTCAAAGTTGCCTTCAATCGCGATGACTTTGGCTCCGTAAATCATGGCTTGAGCAAGCTTGCCAAGCGCTATGTTGTTATTAGGAATCAAAACGATACAATTCAAACCCAATCTTGCGGCATAAGCCGCAGCTGCAGCAGACGTATTGCCGGTAGAAGCACACATAATGGTCCGGCTGCCTTCTTCTACCGCCTTCGCTACAGCCATGACCATACCACGGTCTTTAAAGCTGCCTGTCGGATTCAAACCTTCATATTTAAAATAGAGGTCAAGCCCCAGCTCCTGCGACAGGTTCTCCGCCCGGACAAGCGGCGTATTGCCTTCCTGCAGCGTCAGCATCGGCGTTTTATCCGTTACCGGCAAATATTCTTTGTAGGTTTGCAGCAATCCTTGATATCTCATCTTGATCTCCAGCTCCCTTTTATTTAGAACTCTATATTTTATCCTTCAACCCGATAACTGCTTTTAATGCGCCGAATCACTTCGAGCGACTCGAAATGTTTGATGACCTTCTCCATGCTGGCTTTGTTGGCCAAATGTGTGACGATCATGATCTCCGCCCCCGGCTGCTGGGCATTCGGAGTTTGAATGACGGAATCAAGACTGACCTCGTATTCAGCAAACACTTGAGTGATCTGCGCAAGAACACCGGCCTTGTCGTCTACCTGGAGCAGCAGGAAATTTTTATAAAAGACCTGGTCATCCGCCTTCAGCTTCTTCTCCTTATAAGGGACAATCGCTCTCAGTCCGTTGACGCCGAGCTTCATATTCTTGATGACCGCCACAAGGTCGGCAACCACAGAGGTAGCTGTCGGCATTTCGCCGGCTCCCGCTCCGTAGAACATCGTTTCTCCCACCGCTTCTCCATACACGTATACCGCATTAAAAACGCCGCTAACGGCCGCAATCGGATGGGAGGTCCTCACCATCGTCGGCTGCACGCTGATCGAGATGCCTTCATCATGGCGTTCCGCAATGCCAAGCAGCTTCATTTCATACCCCAGCTGTCTGGCATAAGCGATATCCTCTTTGGATACGGAGGAGATGCCGCGCACGCTCACATCGCGAAGCTCGACATTGGTACGGAAACCCAAGGTACCTAAAATGGCCATTTTTCGGGCCGCATCCAGCCCTTCCACATCCGAAGTCGGATCGGATTCCGCATAACCGAGCTGCTGGGCTTCTTTCAATACATCCTCGTAAGAGGCGCCTTCCCGGCTCATTTTAGTAAGGATATAATTGGTTGTTCCGTTCACAATGCCCATGATCTTCGTAATTCTGTCCGAGGAGAAGCCCTCAATCAGCGTCCGGATGATCGGAATTCCTCCGGCTACGCTGGCTTCGTAGAACACATCGCACTGCTGCTCGACCGCCTTGGCCAAGATTTCACTGCCGTATAAAGCCATAAGGTCCTTGTTGGCCGTCACGATATGTTTTCCATGCTCAAGCGCATCCAGCAAATAAGTTTTGGTGTCCTCGACACCTCCCATAACCTCGATAATAATATCGATGTCAGGATGACGGATCACTTCCCAAGGATCCTGAGTCAGTATGGCCGGATCAACGGCAATGCTGCGTTCCTTCTCCAGGCTTTTGACAGCAATTTTCTCAATCCGAATCGGTGAACCAACCTGGCTCATCAGGTCCTCTTGGTGTTTCTCTACGATCCTGACCACACCGGTCCCTACCGTTCCCAATCCGAGTAACCCTATCTTAATTGCGTTCAAGCTGTCCCCTCCCCATCGCTTCAATTTCTCTATTTGTTTTTGTTTCTGATATTCACAGTGCTTTAACCTTGGCCCACAATCTGGACCTTCTTGACCCCGGTAACGCTGCGCAGCTTGCTCAGCATTTCATCCAGCTCTTCGGTCAGTCTGGAGGTTTCTACCGAAATCACGACGTTGGCCACACCCTGGAGCGGAATACTTTGATTAATGGTGAGCACGTTGCCGCCAAAGCCGGCTACCAGGGCGAGCATTTGGGAGAGGATTCCTGAACGGTGTTCCAGATCCAACGAAATAGTGACGATACGGTCCCGTTCAAGCTGATTCAATTGATGAATCCCGTCCTTGTATTTATAAAAGGCACTGCGGCTCAAGCCTACCTGCTCAACCGCCTCATGCACCGTTTTGACATTCCCGCTGGCCAGCAGCTGCTTGACCTGAAGGGTTTTCAGTACGGCCTCCGGTAAAATATCTTCACGTACCAGATAATAGCGTTCCCGCAAAATCGTCCTCTCCTTAAAGACTCCTGTATTTATATAGTGGACATTATAACCTATACATGTTATGTAAGCAATAGAAAACAACCTATTTATTATAACATTGATCAAAGCTTTTTCCGTTGTTGACAAAAATGAAAAAGAACCCGCCATTCTCCTTGCAGGAAAACAACAGGCTCTATCCTTTATGCTGTTCATTATGCTTGCAGACTCTGGCAGAATCAGCCGAAAGCGAGCCGGCCGCTATAACGTTTCTATATCAATAGTAGTAGCTGCTTCCTTCAACGAATTCAAATTCAAAGTCGCCGATCCGGACAATCGTTCCGTCGGTAGCCCCGCGTTTGCGCAGTTCCTCGTCGATCCCCATGTGACGCATCGTGCGGGCCAACTTAAGGATCGCATCATGGGAGTTCAGCTGCATCCGCTTCATCATCCGCTCGACGCGCGGGCTGGAGACAACATAAGCTTCATTGTCACGGGTAATCGTAAAGCTGTTGTCTTCCTGTTTATCCAGCTTGTAGATTTTCCGCTCTTCCAGCTCGCTGACCTCTTCAATGGCCGGAGCTTCCGGAATCGAATCCAGCAGATCCGCCGTTTTATACATCAGCTCCTGGACCCCTTCCCGCGTCAGCGAAGAAATCGGCATGATCAGCAGATCCGGACGAACCTCCGCCACTTTCTTGCGGAATGTTTCAAGGTTCTCTTGAGCCTCGGGCATATCCATTTTGTTCGCCGCCACAATTTGTGGTCGTTTCTCGAGCTCGGCGTTATACAGCTTCAGCTCGTCATTAATCTTCACCCAATCCTCGAACGGATCGCGTCCTTCAGAACCTGCCATGTCCACCACATGGACGATGACCCGGGTACGCTCGATATGGCGCAGGAACTCATGCCCCAAACCCACGCCTTCATGCGCGCCTTCAATTAATCCCGGCAGGTCAGCCATAACAAAGCTGCGGCCTTCGCCGACGCTGACAACCCCGAGATTCGGCGTAATGGTTGTAAAATGGTAAGCGCCGATCTTCGGCTGTGCCGCCGATACGACGGACAGAAGCGTGGATTTGCCTACGCTCGGGAAACCAACCAGACCTACGTCGGCCATAACCTTAAGCTCCAGGATAATCCAGCGCTCTTCGCCTTCTTCCCCGTTCTCCGCCAGCTCCGGCGCCGGATTGCTTGGCGTTGCAAAACGGATATTGCCTCGTCCGCCCCGTCCGCCGCGAGCAACCACAACCTGCTGGCCATGGCGGGTCATATCCGCCAGCACTTCGTTCGTTTCCTCGTCAATGATGACCGTGCCCGGCGGAATGCGGACGATCATATCATCGGCCCCGGCTCCGTGCTGGCTTTTGTTGCGGCCTTTCTCGCCGCGCTGCGCCTTAAAGTGACGCTGGTAGCGGAAATCCATCAGCGTGCGCAAGCCTTCATCCACCCGAAAAATCACGCTGCCGCCGCGTCCGCCGTCACCGCCGGCCGGCCCGCCTTCCGGCACATATTTCTCGCGCCGGAAAGACACGATGCCATCGCCGCCATCGCCGCCTTTAACATAAATCTTGGCTTTATCTACAAACATGCTTTCACCTCTTCTATATAGCCAGTGGCATGCGAAGCTCGCAAATGCCCTGCTGCATGGCTTCTTCTTTCACATAAATCCGCTTGTTCCGGATCGCTTTGACCGTATTGGCTTTAAGCAGCTCCGGATTGCCCGAGCTGCCCGCGGGTTCAAAGCGGACCACCACTTCGCCGCCTTCCCGGTAAATGGACATTTTAAGCCCGATGATTTCGCCCCATGAGGAACGTCCGGCAAATTGATAAGCCCGAATAGTCTCGATCACGGTCTCCGACCATTCCTCCGCTTCCTGCCGGCCCAGCAGCGGTCCAAGCTCCAAGCCTTCCTGGATGGCAACCTCCAGCTGCACGGAGTTGTTCATTTCCCGGAAAGACTGCAAATAAAAAACAAGCGAGGGAATACCCAGTCTGGAAATATGACTTTCCGCGGCCATCCGTTCTTTTATTCTGTCCAAACTGCCGAGCAGTTTATCATGTTTGCCGAGCTTAATATAGCCGTATAAAATCTGCAAATCATTCATCCAATCATGCCGATAATGCGCCAGGGTTGAAGTTGCGGTCCGCTGGAAAGATTCGAGCAGACGCCGTCTCTCCGACTCCTGCTGCTTTCGCATATAAACCCAATACCCGTAAATAACAGCGCCAACCCATAAACATAACAGAATATGGATAAGCAACGAGCGGTTAAAATAAAACAGAACCAAAGGAATCAGCAGCAGAATGCCGGCAATGATCGTTAACGATCTACGGTCGTTCATGATTAATCTCAATCCTCTACGCATTTTTACCTTCCCTGTCCAACATACACCAGTATAACATAAAGTATCGTCTTCGAAGTGGAATGAGAAACTGTGCTGGGCAATGAATCCTGGAAAAACGCTCCGCTGCGCGGAGCCTGCATGACCGGCTGTTTGCATTTTCCAGTCCGGATTCTCAAAAAAAATCCCCGGCACTCTGCCGGGGATTTTCGCCGTTCGGGCTTGTTCTTAAGCTTCTACTGCAGCCGCTACAGGAGCGACTTCAACAGGGTACACGCTCACTTTCTTGCGATCGCGGCCCCAACGTTCGAACTTAACAACGCCGTCCACTTTCGCAAACAAAGTGTCGTCTTTACCGATGCCCACGTTAGTGCCCGGATGAATTTTCGTTCCGCGTTGACGAACGAGAATGCTTCCGCCGGTAACCACTTGACCGTCAGCACGCTTAACGCCAAGGCGTTTCGCAATACTGTCACGGCCGTTCTTTGTGGAACCTACACCTTTCTTGGATGCGAACAACTGAAGATCCAATTTCAACATGTCTGGTCAACCTCCTTCTTTAATTAGTCACATCTATAATCTTAACGTACTGTCCATAGGTTTGCTCAATGGTCCGAAGCATCACGACGAGCGAAGATAACAACAGCCTAGCCTCAGCTTTGGCTTCGTCGGGAGCTGCAGGCGGAAGATCCGCGCTTAAAAAGCCGTTCTTCATACGTGAATCCATTACGATTCCGGTCAACTCTTCAACAGCGTTCACAGAGCCTACGGTAACAGCGGATACACCGGCGCAGACAATATCCCTTCCAGCCTCTGCGAAGTTCGCATGGCCTTCAATCCGAAATCCGGTAACGGACTTCTGCTCATCGCGTTTAATGGTTACGATAATCAAGTATCGTCACCTTCTTACGCTTGGATTTTCTCAATAGTCACCTTCGTGTACGGTTGACGATGACCTTGTTTTTTGTGGTAGTTCTTCTTAGGTTTGTATTTGAATACAACAACCTTAGCGCCTTTACCATGGCGTTCTACTTTCGCTGTTACAGTAGCGCCGGATACTACTGGAGTTCCTGCTACCAAACCGTTGTCGTTAGAAACAGCCAATACACGGTCGAAAGTTACGGTTTCACCGTCAGCTGCATTCAGCTTCTCGATGTAAAGAACGTCGCCCTCTTGAACACGGTATTGTTTGCCACCAGTTTCGATAATTGCGTACATTTGCTTGCACCTCCTCATGTCTCAGACTCGCCTAATTCAGGTGACGCTTTATTTCAAGCATACTTATGTACCCGATTGGTGCGGTTACAGCATGTGTACAAGATGTACTTGAAACACATACTCATGTATATTAACACACCCTAAGCAGGAAATCAACCCAAAAAGCAATCGCGCTCTAGGCTTCATCCCCACTCCCTGAGGCTCAAGAAGGCTGGCAAAGCGAGCCTTCTCTCATATGGCCCGCTTACTTACGTTCCGTGTTCTCCCGCATCTTCTTGCGGGTTATCTCAACCAAACCGAGTCTGGTCCACCCCAGGATATGATGCTGGGTCCGGTCGCTGCGCATGCAGCTATGGAGCCTAGCTAACACCTCGCTCCGATGATCCTCAAGCTCCATATCAATAAAGTCGATGATGATAATGCCGCCGATATCGCGAACACGCAGCAGCCGGGCGATTTCTTCCGCCGCCTGCAGGTTGGTACGGAACACGGTTTCCTCCAGGGAATCCGTGCCGACATATTTTCCCGTATTCACGTCTACTACATTCATCGCTTCCGTCTGATCCCAGATCAGATATCCGCCGTCCGGCAGCCAAACCTTGCGCTGGAAATCCTTGTCGAGCTGCTGCTTCACACCGTACGCTTCAAACAGCGGCGTGCTGGACTGGTGAAATTTGATCTGCGGCTTCCAGCCGGGGTCCAGACTGCCAAGGAATTGACCGGCTTCCTCGGCCTGTGCAGCGCAGTCCACGAGCAGCTCATCCGTTTGCGGGCTGAATACATCCCGGATCAGCCGCTGCACGAGGCTCAAATCCCGATGCAGGAGGGCCGGCGCATTCAGCTTGTCCGCCTTCTCCAGCACGCCTGCCCACTGCCGGCGAAGCAAGGCCAGATCCTCTTCGATGGCGCCCGCGTCCTGATCTTCTACAATCGTACGAAAGATCAGGCCTTCCTCTTCCAGACGCAGCTGTTCTCCAATCTCCTTCAGCCGGCTGCGCTCGGCTTCGTCTTCGATCTTTTTCGAAACGGCAACGTACCCTGCTGTAGGCATATACACAATAAATCTGCCCGGGAGCGAATAATGCGTTGTCACCCGTGCTCCTTTGGTGCCCATAGCATCCTTTGTGACCTGCACCACAATTTCCTGCCCCGGTGAAAGCAGCTCCGAAATCGAAGGTTTGACCTTCGGCTGTTTCTCCAAATGAGGCGAAAGACAATCGTCTATGTACAAAAAAGCGTTTTTCCGTTGTCCAATATCCACGAATGCCGCCTGCATACCCGGAATGACATTAGCCACCCGTCCCTTAAAGACGCTGCCCACAAGACCATTTCCGTCCGAACGCTCAACGGCATACTCTACTAGGCGCCCGTTCTCGAGCAGCGCCATTTCGGCAGAACCGTGTTCGTAATGCACTACCATTTGTTTCATACTCTCACCTGCTGCCATTTCCCCGATTTATTTGTTCAGTCTTTGATAGACGTTTATTTCCCGTGATTAACCGCCAAACCGTTCAGAAACAGATCGATCATCTTCTGTTCCGGCACAATTTCCAGAAGTTCTCCTTTTGCGTTCACTACATATACAAAATGATACTTCTCTCTCCTAAGTAGACGCAGGATTCTGTCCAAAGGTTTCGCCGAATCCGCAACCAAAGGCTGGGCATTTCTGGCAGAGGGTTTATAGTCTGAGAACAGCCGCTGCCGGCCGATCAGAAAACGGATAAACCGGAACGGAATATTTCCGTGATCCACCCAATTGGAGTAAAACAAAAAGAGGCCGACCATCAGCAGATTCAGCTGAATTCCCCGGTCATCAAGCAGCGGATAAAACGAATAAGCGATCAAAAGCCCGCTGAAAACAATACTGATCCGGGTTGCCCACAGCAAGGTAGTATGGTAGGGCAAAAAGAGGCTGAAAAAAGCCTGCCCGATCTTCCCCCCGTCAAGCGGCAGAATCGGCAGCAGATTAAACAAGACAATCAGCATATTGGCTTCAATAAAATAAGTTAAAGAAGCCCCATTCCACCATCCCGCAGCATGCATCAGCAGCCCCATTCCCGCTAATATAACGTTCTGCAGCGGACCGGCTAACGCAATCCCGATTTCTTTCCTGGCATTCATGCGTCCGTCCTCTTCCACTACGGCTACTCCTCCGAACGGAAGCAGTTGAATAGAGAGCACGTTTAGACCCAGCATCCGGGCCGCTGCGGCATGTCCAAGCTCATGGACAAACACAATCCCGAAGAGCACGATTAATTCGGCAAAATGTCCCGTCAATACGGAGGTTAACATAATTATAACAAATAAGGGGTGGAATGAAACCGGAATTCCGGCAATCTTAATCAAGCGGCACCACTTCTGCCGGATCGATGTAGAGGCCGTCTTTTTTCATCGCAAAATAAACGGTGTCGGAGCCTCCGCTCTCCGCTTTGGCAAAGCTGCCGACCTTCTCTCCGCCCTCCAGCCAATCCCCTTCAGACACCGAAACCTCCGTTAAGCGGCCATAAATGGACACATAACCGTCGCTGTGCTGAACAACAACCGTTTTGCCTGTCAGCGCATCTTCGCTGACCTCCGCGACTCTCCCTGTTTCAATGCTTTTAACCTCCTGGGCTCCTTTTGAATCCAGATCCGGAACAATTTCCACGCCTTTCAAGCTGATGGCAAAACTCTCCGCCAGCTTGCCCTGAACGGGAATCGTAAACCCATGGGAGCTCTGTACCAATTGCTGAGGCCCTCCATCGTCTCCGAATATCGGAATAAAGCTCGGCGCTCCTCCAAAGTTTCGTTCATACCACGCCTCCGCCGCCTGAAAATCCATCTCCTGCTTCAGCGTCGTCGAAACAAAGCTTTCAATCGGAGCCGACCAGGCCGGCTGCATATGATGAATCCCCCACAATGCTCCAAATAGAACTGCGCTGACCAATGTACGAGTCCATAAGGAGCGTATGAAAGAACCACTTCTTTGCGGCCCGTCCGGCTGTTCGGGCGAACCCGGCCCCTGTCCGCCTCCAGAACCGATTTGCGAAGACGGAAAGGTTCTCTGCCCAAAGGCATCCTCCCGCCACAGGCCCCGGCCTTGCTTCCAGAGCAGCTCCGGATCCCGTTCCTGCTGCTTGCCGCCTGCCCCTGTGTCCGCTGCCCCTCCCGGAGATTGAACAGACTCCTCGCTGCTTGCACTGTATCCGAAGTCTTCAGGATTAGACACCCGGGTATAGAGCTGAAGCTGGCGTTCTTCCCGGCTCAGCAGCTCCCGAATGCGCTCTTCCCGGCGTTTCCTTACGTTGTTCTTAACATCCATAACCTGTTCCCCTCTCCCATTTATGCGCCATGGGGCTTGTTCGCTACATTTTATGATTGCGGGGGAAGGAATATGAACAACATGTCCTCACGAAAAATCCGCCGAAACGGATGCATACGCTTTATATCAAAAAAGGTGTTCTCAAAACTGCAAAGCAGCTCTGACAACACCTTTGTTTGAAGCGGATGAAAATGATATCAACCAATAGATCAATAAGTTCAATAAGTTCAATTCAGCCAAGCGCTTGAAGAACTTAACCGCCCATGCCAAAAAATTTCTTGAATTTCGTAAACGCGCCCTTCTTCTGATTCAGCTGCATCAGCGGAACCGTGTCGCCGAGAATACGCCGTGCAATATTGCGATAAGCAATAGCTGCCGAAGAATTCGGATTCATAACCGTAGGTTCACCCGTGTTCGCAGCTTTGATAACGTGCTCGTCATCCGGCACAATGCCAATCAAATCAATGTTCAGCACCTGAATAATGTCCTCAATATCCAGCATGTCTCCAGATTTGACCATATTCGGACGAATCCGGTTCACGACCAGTTTCGGAGATTCGACCTGCGTACCTTCCAGCAGGCCAATGACACGGTCGGCATCCCGGACGGCGGCATGTTCAGGCGTTGTAACCACAATAGCCCGGTCCGCGCCGGCAACCGCATTCTTGAAGCCCTGCTCGATTCCGGCAGGACAGTCAATAATGACATATTCATATTCTTTCTTCAGCTCAAGCACGATATCCCGAACCTGCTCAGGTGAAACCGAATTTTTATCTTTCGTTTGCGCAGCAGGGAGCATGTAAAGCTCGTCAAACCGCTTGTCCTTCACAAGAGCCTGGTTCAACCGGCACCGGCCTTCGGCCACGTCCACCAGATCATAAATGATGCGGTTCTCAAGCCCCATCACGACATCCAGATTGCGAAGCCCGATATCCGTATCCACCAGGCAAACCTTTTTCCCCAGCAGCGCCAGGGCCGTGCCAATATTAGCCGATGTAGTTGTTTTGCCTACGCCGCCTTTTCCTGAAGTGACGACTATTGCTTCTCCCATATCTACACCCCTTTAAACACATTAAAGTCCGGACGAACTTTCCCGACGTGGTTAATTTTATCAATTTGCATGGAGCCTTCCTGCAGGAAAGCGAACTCCATGCTTGTCTCCCGGTTCTCCCATTCATCCGGAGGCCTGCTGATGACTTCGGCGATCCGAAGCTGGGTAGGCGCCAGAAAAGAGGCGGCGATCACCGCTTTCTCATTGCCATCCGATCCGGCATGGACCATTCCGCGGAGCGCTCCGATTACGATCACATCGCCGGTGCAAATGATTTGTCCTCCCGGATTCACATCGCCCATAAACAGCAGATTTCCTTCATGCCTTAGGATCTGCCCCGAGCGGACCATTCCGCAAACCGTTCTGATGGCCGGGCCTCCCTGGTCGTCCTGAACGAGCCCCGGGGTTTCCACTGACCGGATAAGCAAGTTGCCTTTCTGCTTCAATGTATCTAGAATCAGCGTTTTCTGTTCTTCGGAAATATTTCGCATGCCCATCTTCACGTCAACATGAACAATGGGACCTGTTAATATATTCTGATGGCTGTGCTCCAGCTTATAGCGCAGTTCATTCAAAAGCTCCGAGAAATCACATTGATCATCAAACAGGAAAACCAGGCCATCTTTGATGCCCTTGATCGTTACATGGTTGGATTTTACCGTCATTGCCTGTCCCTCCCACTATGTAATTCGCGCAAAGCCCTCTAATCTCCTGCTTTCTACGCAAATTGACAATGAACGCTACGCCGTTTCCTCTTTAGAACGCTGGCGGGAGGTTTTATTCTCCAGAAAACGTCTGAGCGGGACGTACACAACAAGCGCAAAGACGAAGTGAAAAATCATGTTTGGCAGCATATGGTTCATCAGCGACCAGCTGTAGGCCTGATGATTGAGTTCAAACAATTTGTAAATGCCGAACAGGAGCGAATCCATGAGCAGGCTTCCCATCAGAACTGCAAACAGCATAAAAGGAAGCGGAGTGCGATTTCCCTTGAATAACAAGCCGACTAAATAAGCCGAAAAGCCCATCGTAAAAGAAAATTGTCCGATCATCACCCCATAATAAATCACATCCTGAAGCAAACCGAACACAAGGCCCAGGAGCAGGGCTTTATGCCGGTTCTCATAAACGGAAACAAACAGGATCATGATATAAACCAGATGAGGGACAAGCCGGGTCTGCCATGCCGGAGGAATCAGCCAGGGCAAAAGGGCTCCCTCCGCAATAAACAACAGAAACAGCAGCAGAATGAGGAACACATTGCGGTTTTTGATCATCATTGCGGAACCTCTGGAGTCACCACTACAAACAGCTCATTCCAGTCGGAGAACTCCGTAGCCGGTTTAATATAAGCGGTATCAGTCAACCCGAATTCGCCGGCCTGGCGACTTTCTACCGTACCAATTACCATAAACCGCGGGAATTCCCCACCGAGTCCGGAAGATATGATTATGTCGCCCTTTTTCAACGGATCTTCACTTTTGATCTTCGTCATCAGGAACATGCCTTTCTCCTGATCATAGCTTTCAATCATACCGAAGGACTTATTCTCGTTGCCTTGAACCGTAGCTGCGATCGCATTAGAGTTAGGGTCCTTGGAATCAAGCGTGGTCAGCAGCTTTACGGTGGCTGTAAAATTGCTGACCTGGCTGATCGTACCTACCAGGCCTTTGTCCGAGGTCACAGCCATATCTTTTTTGATGCCGTTTCTGCTGCCTAGGTCAATCACAAGCGTCTGGTTGTCCGGGTCATTGTTAACGCTGACCACGTGGGCAATCCGATATTGATAATCTTTGTTGAGAAGCTCCTGTTGTTCCGTAAACTTCAATTGCTGATGCAAGCGTTCGTTTTCACGCTCGATAGTGTTGTATTTGGCTTTATCCCGCGTGTAATGGGCGAGCGCAATCTTGAGCTCCTCATTTTCCTTCTGCACGGAACGCAAGTTCGAGATATCTTCAAAGAAACCCGCGATATAGGAGACGGGCTTATAGACGATATACTGTACAAATCCGACGGTATCTTTGCTAAATTTCTCCGGCCAGGACAAACCTGCCCGCGGCCCGAGCGTAAAGCCCATGACCGCGATAAACAGGATCAAACCCATCAGCAGGAAAAACAGTCGTTTGTTGCCCAGTAATTTGAACAGTTTAAGCACCCTCTAACCATACATTTTCTCTCTCCCACTGCAAGGGTGGTTATATTTATTATGTTATATCGTGTTATACCGATCAGCGTTTCGAACGTCCGGACTGGCCTTTAGCTTTAAACATGTGGATGTTGTCCAGCGCACGGCCCGTACCGATTGCCACGCAATCCAGCGGATTCTCGGCTACAATGACAGGCATGCCCGTCTCGCCGGCCAGCAGCTTGTCAAGGTTGCGAAGCAAAGCTCCGCCTCCGGTCAGCACGATTCCTCGGTCCATGATATCGGCAGCCAGCTCCGGCGGACATTTCTCGAGCGTCACTTTCACGGCTTCGACAATCGCGTTAACCGTATCGTTCAAAGCTTCGGAGATTTCGTCCGAAGTAATGGAAATGGTTTTAGGCAGACCGGTTACAAGGTCACGGCCACGGATTTCCAGCGTTTCAACGGTCTCAAGCGGAAGCGCGGAACCGATATCCATTTTCAGCTGCTCGGCCGTTCTTTCCCCGATCATCAAATTATATTGGCGTTTGATGTATTGAATGATGGATTCGTCCATCTCATCGCCAGCCACGCGTACGGATTTGCTGGTTACGATGCCGCCCAGCGAAATAACAGCCACCTCTGTGGTGCCTCCGCCAATATCGACAACCATGCTGCCCGTCGGTTCCCAAACCGGAAGATCAGCGCCGATGGCTGCTGCAAACGGCTCTTCAATCGTATAAGCCTCGCGGGCTCCGGCTTGTTTGGTTGCATCTTCAACAGCGCGCTGCTCGACCGCCGTAATGCCGGAAGGTACACAGACCATCACGTTAGGATGGCGCTGGAACATGGAACGCTGCTTCTGAGCCTGCGAAATAAAATATTTGATCATCGTAGCGGTTGTGTCAAAATCCGCGATAACGCCATCTTTCATCGGACGGATCGCGCGGATGTTGCCCGGCGTTCTGCCGATCATTTTTTTGGCGGATTCGCCTACCGCCACAATATTTTTAGAGTCGGTATGGATCGCAACCACGGATGGCTCTCGGACAACGATCCCTTTCCCGCGCACATAAACAAGTGTATTTGCCGTTCCCAAATCAATTCCTAAATCTTTCGTAAAACCACCAAACATGCTGTTAATCTCCTTTTCTTGTATCGCCGCTGCTCGGCAGGATATCTGGACTATTATATTACATCAAACCTTGTTCCTTCAAACTGACAAAACGCCCGTCTCCGATGATCAGATGGTCCAAAACATCAATGCCGATAATGGCTCCGGCTTCACATAAACGTTTAGTAATCTGGATATCTTCCGGGCTCGGCGAAGGATCACCACTCGGATGGTTATGCGCGCACACAATCGATGCGCTGCTGCATTTCATAGCGGCGCGGAAAACTTCCCTCGGATGGACGATCGAGGCATTCAGGCTCCCCATAGAAAGCGTCTCTTGACCGATGAGATGATTTTTGGTATTCAGAAACAAACAGATGAAATGTTCTTTATTCAGGTAGCGGAGCTCATCCATAACGATGTCAGCCGCGTCTTTCGGACTCCGGATGATCAAGGCTTCCGTTCGGGTTGCACGCGCCAGCCTTCGGCCGATTTCGATGGCCGCAAGCAGCTGTATGGCTTTAGCTTCCCCGATTCCTTTAATCTCCATGATTTCATCCAGACTCAAATCGACAAGACCTCGGATCTCTCCGGCTTTGGCCAATAACCTTTGGGCGACATGAATCGCCGATTCCCGGCGGGTTCCCGTTCCCAGCAGTATGGCAAGCAGTTCAGCATGACTCAGCGCACCCGCTCCATATCTCATCAGGCGTTCTCTCGGTCGTTCTTCATGGGGGATGTCGCGCAGCATATAAAGCGGCGACTCCATCTTTTTCCTCTCCTCATCCGAACTCAGACTTTCAAATTCAAGCAAACATTCAAGTAACGTTTAGCTGTCTTCAAAAGTTTCATGTTCTTTCAAATTTCGTTTCCATTCAGCACATCAAGCTCAAATTCGGCAAGCATGTCCGCAAGCAAAGAGAGCGGCAGTCCGACAACATTAAAGTAGTCGCCTTCGATTCCGGTTACCAGCACTGCTCCAAGTCCTTGAATCCCATACGCTCCTGCCTTGTCCAATCCTTCTCCGCTGCTTACATAGGCTTGTACCTGGCTTTCGCTCAGAGGTTTCATAGTCACTCTGGTCATCCTGGAGCGCACCACCAAACGTCCGCTTTCCGCATCCAGGCAGGCAACGCCGGTGTACACCTCATGCTGGCGCCCCTGAAGAGAAGTTATCATTTGCACGGCATGGGCTTTATCTTCCGGTTTACCCAAAATTTCCCCATCGCGAACCACAACCGTGTCACTCCCTACGATAACCGCTTGAGGCCGGTCATTTAGAGAGTCATAAACCTGCCTCGCCTTACGGCTGGCAAGCTCGCACACAGCCTGTTCCGGAGACCAATGCGGTTCAAGAGTTTCGTCGGCATAGCTGGGAATTACGGAAAAGGGAATGCCCAGAACAGTAATCAACTCTTGTCTGCGGGGGGAAGTTGAAGCCAAAATAATGGATTTGGAGGGTTTCATAGTCAAACGTAAATTTCTCCTTCATTCACGTCTATTTCAGTAGAATTTGTCAGGCCTTTTATTATTCCATCTCAAAAAAACAAAATGGCATAAGTAGTGACAAGAGGTTACCCTGTCAAGCCTCGCCATTTTTTGACACTACTTATTATAAGGTTATTTGTCCCTCAATACAAACAAAAATCCGGAAGGGGAAAGTATTTCCTTTCCCTTCCGGATCACCAGCAGCCGCCTTCAATTCTGCTGGAAAAGCAGCTGCTCATTCAGCACATATCGCATCATGGAATTTTGCACTTCCCACAGATGGGATTTGGCTTTCGTTTTGTCAAACTGGAGCAAAGCCTCCACCGCGCTGTTCATCTCCGTTTCCATATTCTGAATCAGCTGTTTGCCGCTTCCGCTGAAACCGTCGCGGACGGCAGCCGCGCTTTGCGTAAACTGGACATGCTTCTCCTTCAGATCCGCTGTCAGATCGGCGGTTAGATCCGGCTGCTGCTCAAGCAGGAGCGAAGCTGAGGTTCCGCTGAGCAGCTTGACCAGGTCCGCGCTCTGCTGGGCATATTGCTCAAGCGTTCCCGCCTCCAGGCTGTAGTGCACGGAGGCTGTGGAAGGAATCGCGGCTTCATGCAGGATCAGATCCACCCCGTCAGCCTTCATTTCGCTGCTCAGCAGCTTGGCCTGCTCCCTGTCCGATGAAATAGCCGCATAGACCCGTTTATTATCAAGCGTATCCTGCGCAGCGGCATATCCTGCGTCCTGGAGTTCCTGCTGGGCACGGGTTACCCCGTCCTGGGAACTAAATACTCCATACTGCAGAAAAAAGTAGTCCTGAGCCGGAAGACTAATCTGAACGGACGCGCCGCTGACCTCCTCCTGCTTGAGCTCCCCTACGGCAGGCAGCGAATCAGCCGCTTTCTGGGCAGATTCGCTAATGGCGGCAAGGCCCGGAATCGGGAAATCAACTTCTTTATTAAACAACGATAGAACCACCATGCCGAACAAAGCCCCGGTAATGACGGCTCCGGTTACCGAACCGACCACTTTCCATCTCGAGCCACGTGCAGGCGGACGATGATGAACAGGATCATCTCTCCAAACAGGGCCTTGTCCGCCCCCTGCTTGGGTATAGCGGTTGTCCCGGTCCAATCGGCCTTCGGGCTCGTAAGACAGGATAGGCGGCTGCTCCCCTCCCTGTTCAATAACCGGCCCGCGACCTGCGTTATCCTCCGGCTCCGGATAACCGTAAGCCCCCAAACCGGAATGGGCCTGAAACGGATTGCCCATATCCTCTTCCGGCCAATTGCTGATCGCTGCATTCATATCTGCGTAACTCCGCCGCTCCGCCTGTTCTGCGGCCTTTGCAGCCTTCAGCGGCGGCCGCCCGCCTGACACGCCTCCCCCGCTGTCCCGATCCGGCCTGCGTCCACGTTCAGCTGTTCTCTTGCGGTCAGACATGCGGTTTAAATCAATGATCCGGCCTTGCTCAAAGCTCCGGTTGTGCTCATTCAACTCGGCTGACCTCATCTTATCCAAAGGAGCGGCCGAAGACGCCGAGTTCTCCTGATCTCCCGGTTCCATAGGTTGTCCGTTTGCAGGATCCCATAACGGCTCGCTTTGTTTTGTCCGGGTGGTCTCCTGACCA
Source organism: Paenibacillus yonginensis (assembly GCF_001685395.1). Classification (NCBI taxonomy): domain Bacteria; kingdom Bacillati; phylum Bacillota; class Bacilli; order Caryophanales; family Paenibacillaceae; genus Paenibacillus; species Paenibacillus yonginensis. The sequence goes on from NZ_CP014167.1 coordinate 2,992,991, forward strand.
TCAAAGCGGAACGTCATTCTGGCTTTATTCACCGTCACACTCTCCTTGTCCATCTTCTATATCACCAACCTATGAACAAGAACGGGAAGTTATGCCTTTAAAAAATAACCCGGCTGCATCGGCCGCAGCCATAGATTCTCCTCGCTGGCATCAGAGTGGGCATCATCCTAAGGCCGTTCAACACCAAAACACCCCAGCTGTCGGCTGCTGCCATTAGCTGGGGTGTTGTCCATTAATCGTTATTCCGCTTCTCGAATCTCCTTGGCCAGCGTATAGCCAACCTTCCAGATATCGCCGGCTCCCATCGTAAGCACAAGGTCTCCCGGCTGTACTCGTCCCGCCAAATCGGCGAGCACTTCCTCTTTCGTCGGGATATAACGAGCCCCGGCGTTGCTGTTCTGCTTGATCAGCTCAACCAGTTTAGAAGAGCTGACCCCTTCAATCTGCTTCTCGCCGGCAGGTGAATAGATGTCGGTAATGATCACTTCATCCGCATCGGCAAACGCCTTGCTGAACGCGTCCAGCAGGAAGAAGGTCCGCGTATACCGCTGAGGCTGGAAGACAGCCACGATTCGCTTGCCTGTTGCTTTAGCGGCGCTGATCGTCGCCTGAATCTCTGTCGGATGGTGGGCATAGTCATCAATGACCAAAATGTCCCTGGCTTCGCCCAGCACCTGGAACCGGCGTTTCGCTCCGTTAAACTGGTGGATGGCGCCTGCAATAGCCTCAAACTTGATGCCTGCCTCCAGACAGACAATCACCGTAGCTAGAGCATTGTAAACATTATGGATGCCCGGAACGGACAACTCAATGGTTCCCAGCTTCTGCTGGCCGTGACTTACCGCGAAGGAGACCTTGCGGTCGCCAAGCTGAATGTCACTGGCCATATAATCGCATTCCCGGTGGATGCCATAAGTCACTATATTGGCTTTAACCTGCGGAAGCAGCTCCAGCACCGTCTCATCATCCCCGCAGACCACGGCTTTGCCGTCCGCTTTGGTCTGATTCAGGAACTGGACGTAAGCTTGCTTCAGCTGCCCGAAATCGCCGCCGTAGTTCTCCAGATGATCGGCTTCAATATTCGTTACAACAGAAAGCGCCGGGTAGTAATGGAGGAACGAGCCGTCGCTTTCGTCGGCCTCTGCCACTACGTATTCGCCTTTGCCCGCTTTCGCGTTTGTGCCGATATTCATGATTTCTCCGCCGATGATATAGGTAGGGTCCGTTCCACATTCCTCCATGACCAAAGCGATCATCGACGAAGTCGTCGTTTTGCCGTGCGCTCCGGCAACGGCTACGCCTCTGCGTTCATTCAGCAGACGGGCCAGCATCTGGGAACGGTGCAGGATCGGGATTCCTTGTTCCTGAGCTTCTACCCGCTCTACATTATCTTTCGGCAGTGCCGTTGAATATACAACCATATCAGCGCCATGGACCTGTTCGGCCGTATGCCCGATATAAATTTTCGCCCCTTTAGCCGCAAGCTTCTCGGTAAGCTCCTGGGAAGCGACATCCGAACCCGTGACGGTGTATCCCATCTCCAGCATGACCCGGGCGATCGCACTCATGCCATAGCCACCGATCCCGATGAAGTGAACGTGTTCTGTTACCGTGTTTGACATTGAATTCACCAGCCTTTTTCAGAATCGGTTTGGTGCAGCAGCGCTGCCCGAACATCAGAAATTAAATACAGCGTACCGGATACGACCCCCAGATCCTCCGCCTTTGTCAGCGACTTCAGCTTCTCAAGAGCCGCTTTCCAATCGGGTTCCACGATGATTTCCAAATCCGGCTTCGCTGCCGTTCCCTTCAATTCCTCAACAAGGCCAAACAACGCCTCCGCGTCCATCTTCCTGCGAAAATCCGGCTCGGTAAGGATAAGTGTATCCACTATCGGTAATATATGCTTCAAGTATCCCTGATGATGCTTGTTGGACAGCATGCCCATCATTAAAATAAGTTTGTCGTACCGGAAAATCTCCGGGAGAGACCGGGCAAGCGATTCCGCGCCCTCCGGATTGTGCGCCCCATCCAGGACGATCCGCGGCTCCCTGGCCACCTGTTCCAAACGTCCGGCCCACGCCGTCTGCCGCAGTCCGCGGTTCACGTCTTCGTCATCGAGGATAAACGCCATATACTGGCGTAAAACCTCAAGGACCATAAGCGCGCCGGACGCATTTTTACATTGGTGTTCGCCCAGCAGGCCGACCTCGACCTCCATATCACGGAAAGGGCCTTTGAACCGAAGCTGCTGCTTGCCGTCTTTCAGCTCGCCGCGCTCATAGCTGAACTGTTCATCCATTAAATATAACGTGGAATGTTTCCGGGCTGCTTCGGCTTTAATAACCTGCACCGCCTCAGGCTGCTCGGCGCAGCTGACAACCGGAACGCCAGGCTTGATAATTCCGGCTTTCTCGCCGGCAATTTGCTCCAGCGTATCTCCCAGAATATCCATGTGGTCAAAGCCAATGTTCGTAATGAGAGAAACGATAGGCGTTACGATGTTGGTCACATCCATCCGCCCGCCGAGTCCGGTCTCCCAAACCACCACGTCCGGATAACAGACCTCTGCATAATACAGGATGGCCAAAGCGGTTGAAACCTCAAACATCGTTGGCGAGCCCAGCTCTGTCTCGGCCAGCTCCTTCACAACCGGATACAGACGATTGGAAAGTTCCAGCAGAACCTGCTCTGGTATATCTTCACCGTTATACTGAAAACGATTCGTAAATTTTGTTATATAGGGGGACGTATAAGTTCCCACGCTGTAGCCGCTCTCCAGCAGCACGCTGGTCAAGAAAGCGCAGGACGATCCCTTGCCGTTCGTTCCGGCCACGTGAATAAACTTCAGGCGGCGCTGCGGATTGCCGAACCGCTCCATCAGGGCGTAAATCCGGTCGAGACCGGGCCGGATTCCGAATGGAATCAGGCCGTTAATCCAATCCACCGCTTCACTGTATGTCCGCAGCGGCGTTTGCTGTTCCTCATCGCGCTCGTTCATCGCAGTTCACCTTACCCTTTCAGCTCTTCGATCCGGGCAAGCACCTTATCGCGTTTGTCCGCATAATCCTTCTGTTTGGCGCGTTCCTCTTCAATAACCGCTGCCGGGGCTTTGGAAACAAAACCTTGGTTGCTGAGCTTCTTCTCTACACGCTCCACCTCTTTGTTCAGATGGTCGAGCTCCTTCTCCAGACGGGCGATCTCCTGGCTGATGTCAAGCAGGCCCGCCAGCGGCAAATAAAGCTCGGCGCCGGTTACAACAGCCGTCATGGCTTTGTCCGGAGCTTCAGCTGCCGTGGATGAAGCAAATTCGGACGTGTTGCAGAAACGGCGGATGTAATGCGCATTGCGGTCAATAATGTTCTGCAGTTCGGCGGAAGCCGGCTTGATCAGCAATTCGACTTTTTTGCTCATCGGCACGTTCACTTCAGCACGGATGTTCCGTACGGAGCGGATGATATCGATCAGCAGGTTCATCTCCTGCACCGCCTCCGGAGCGGAGAGCGCCTCGTCGTATTTCGGCCATTCGGCCAGCGTGATCGTTTCGCCTTCATGAGGCAGATGCTGCCAGATTTCTTCCGTGATAAACGGCATGAACGGATGCATGAGGCGCAGCGTGCGGTCAAGCACGTAAGCGAGTACGGACTGCGTTTTGGCTTTGGCTGCCGCATCTTCCCCGTAGAGGGACAACTTCGAGAACTCGATGTACCAGTCGCAAAGATCATCCCAGATAAAGTTGTAAAGCAAGCGGCCCGTTTCGCCGAATTCGTAGCTGTCGATCAGGCGGGTGATGTCGCGCGCCGTTTCGTTAAAGCGGTGCAAAATCCAGCGGTCAGCCGTGCTGAGCTCGCCCGTAATATCGATCTGCTCGGCAGTTACACCTTCCAGATTCATCAGCGCAAACCGCGAAGCGTTCCAGATCTTGTTGGCAAAGTTGCGGGCCTGTTCTACGCGCTCCCAGCGGAAACGCAAGTCCTGTCCAGGCGTGCTGCCTGTAGAAATCATATAACGCATGGCATCCGTGCCGTATTTTTCGATAACTTCAAGCGGATCTACGCCGTTGCCGAGCGATTTGGACATTTTGCGCCCTTCGCTGTCGCGAACGAGACCGTGCAGCAGCACGTCGTTAAACGGCATTTTCCCTGTGAACTCGATGCCTTGGAAAATCATGCGGGCTACCCAGAAATAAATAATGTCGTAGCCGGTAACAAGCACGTTCGTCGGATAATAACGTTTGAAATCTTCGTTATCCTCATCCGGCCAGCCGAGGGTAGAGAATGGCCAAAGCGCAGAGCTGAACCAGGTATCCAGCACGTCCTCGTCCTGGCGAATGTCGTCAGTGCCCAGCTTCGCACGGGCTTCCTCTTCATTCTTGGCAACAACAAACTCGCCGGTTTCGTTGGAATACCAGGCCGGAATGCGGTGTCCCCACCACAGCTGGCGGGAGATACACCAGTCGCGGACATTTTCGATCCAGTTCAAATAGGTTCTCTCGAACCGTTCAGGCACGAAGCTTACGCCTTCGCCTGATTTCTGGGCGTTGATGGCCGCTTCGGCCAGCGGCTGCATCGCAACGAACCACTGCGTAGACAAATAAGGCTCAACAACAGCGCCGGAGCGTTCGCTGTGGCCGACCTGGTGCACATGTTCTTCAATGCGGATCAGGACGCCTTGTTCCTTCAGATCATTGACGATTTGCTTGCGCGCTTCAGCGCGATCCAGCCCTTGATATTTGCCGGCTTCTTCGTTCATCGTGCCGGATTCATCCATCACGATGATTTGCGGCAGATGGTGGCGCAGGCCCACTTCAAAGTCGTTCGGATCGTGAGCTGGCGTAATTTTTACCGCTCCGCTGCCGAAGTCTTTCTCTACGTATTCGTCGGCAATAATCGGAATTTCACGGCCGATAATCGGCAGAACCAGCATTTTACCAACCATATCCTTGTAACGCTCGTCTTCCGGATGTACGGCTACAGCCGTATCGCCCAGCATCGTCTCCGGACGGGTAGTAGCCACCGTAATGGAGCCGCTGCCGTCTTTAAGCGGATATTGAAGATGGTACAAAGCCCCGTTGACTTCTTTGTATTCAACTTCAATATCGGACAACGCCGTACGCGCTGCCGGGTCCCAGTTGATGATCTTTTTGCCGCGGTAAATCAGGCCTTTCTCGTACAGCTTGACGAATACCTCGCGAACGGCGTCGGATAATCCTTCATCCAGCGTAAAACGTTCACGGGAGTAGTCCAGCGAGAAGCCCATTTTGGCCCACTGCTCATGGATGGTCTCCGCATACTGGTCTTTCCACTCCCATACCTTCTCCAGAAATTTCTCGCGTCCAAGATCGTAGCGGGACAGTCCCTGCTCGCGCAGCTTCTGCTCTACTTTGGTTTGCGTAGCAATGCCTGCATGGTCGGAGCCCGGCAGCCACAAAGCATCATAGCCCTGCATCCGTTTGGTGCGGATAAGAATATCCTGCAGCGTGAAGTCAAGCGCGTGGCCGATGTGCAGCATACCCGTTACGTTTGGCGGGGGAATAACGATGGTATACGGCTCAGCGTCCTTGCGCTGGCCAGCTTTAAAAAATTCATTGTCCATCCAGTAGCGGTACCACTTCTGTTCCGCTGCTTTCGGCTCATAAGTTGTCGGCATTTCCGCCGATGCGGGTGTTTTTTGTTCCTCAGTCATGTTTGGATTACCCTCCTAAAATGGTTCGAAGATAATGTTGTAGAAATACAAAAAAGCCTTTCGTCTCAAAGGACGAAAGGCTTGATCTCTCGCGGTACCACCTTTGTTTCGGTTGAACAGGCAAGCAGCCGAGCTTATACTTCAACCCAAGTTAAAAGCAAGCAGGCTTCCGGACGGTTCAAACGACACTTCAGCGCAGGTTAACGGATGCGAACCGGCCTGATCTAGCCCTGACGAGGTCAGGACTTCAAACAGGCAACTAACGGGCGACTTCGGCCAGCTGTGTCCTGCGGAATCTCACAGCAAATAATTCCGCTCTCTGAAGGGCATACGGTCTACTATTCCCGGTCATCGTCTTTGACTATAGTCCATCATAACTTTCTTGTTCCCTATAGTCAATGCCGAGACGCGGAAACCTGACAAGATTTGCACGTTTTTGACGTGTTTTTGCTACTTTGAGCGGGGGAAGCCGTCCTTCAAGCTGCCGGGGATGCCGAAACCTCCCTTACGGCAGATACAGAACCTGGCCTTCCTCAATCGTCTGCTCCGACAACCGGTTATGAAGCAGCAGCTCGCGGGCGCTCATGCTGTAACGCTCGGCAATTTCATCAATGGTCTCTTCGCGCTGAACAATGACCATTCGTACCTTTCGGAAAGGCGTTGCCTCGTTCAGATTGGAGATAAAGGCCTGCTTCCACTGCCGCTCTTCCCGTTCTGCCTGCAGGGCTTCCGGCGAAGGTTCCTCGGAGACGGAAGCCTCCGCTTGTTCCGGCGCAGCCGAGGCAGACGCCTTAGAAGAGTGGAGCAGCTGGCTGAAGCCGAAATGACCGTTGTTCTCCGGAATAGTCTTGTTCTTGCTGCCAAGTGCAATCTTCATTTCCTGAGGTTTCTCTTCTTCGGCAGGCCCGGCTTCTGCTTCAGGGGCATTCTCCAATTCCAGTGCGGAATTGTTCTCGGCAGGGGCCAAGTTCTCCGGCTCCTGGGACTCCGCCGGTTTCTCCGGAGCAGCAGGAGCCTGCTCCTCGTGCCGGGCTTCAGGCGCCTGCTCCTCCCGTTCCGAGTCGACTGCGGAGGAGAAAGCCGACTGTACCGCCGTTTCCGCCTCTTGGCTGCTGATGTTCCAAACCTGAACCTCGGCTTGTTCGCGCGGAACCGTATCGCCTCCTGCAGAGGCGAAAGCCGGAGCCGCTGTTTCCGATGTTTGACTGCCTTCCTCGCTAAACCATTCGTCAGAAGCGGCCTGCGTCTGTGTTTGTTCCGCCTGACGCAGTTCAGGAGTCGCTAACGAAGCAAAGCTGATGCCGGGCAAACCGGCTTCCGGCTCCCTTGCCAAAATGGACGGGATGGCTCCAAAACCCGGACTCGAGGTTTCAGGAGCGGCCTGAGCAAACGACGGCTCCGTATCGTCTTGTCCGAAACGCTCAAAGTCCGGACTGCCGGCTGTCAACCAGGATTCCACGGCACCTGCCGCCCGCTCCTCTGCATCCTCTTCCGCCTCTGCGGACACTTGGACAATTTCCTGTTCATTCGCAGGGATCTGATTCAGGAAATCGGCCTGCTCCTGCTGAAGCGTCTGCTCCTGCTCTCGTTCCTGCGCCTGCTGGGCATCCGATGACGCCTCCTCCTGCAGGAAAGCGGCATCCGCCTGAATCCACGGATCGTTGGTGGGATTAAAGTCCTCCGGCACATACGACGCCGTATATTCCCGGCTGCTCCAATCCTGCGCAACCGGGGCAAAGGCAGCTGTTTCAATGCCTTGCAGGGACAAGACACCGGTCACGTTCAGACTCCGCTCGTTCAGCAGGTCCACGTCGAAATTTTCAATTTCAACCGAGATGTCCTCCAGGCGGTTTACCCGGTTCAGCGGGACCGTAATTTCAACCGGGATCAGGTGGGACAGCTCCCGGCTTTCGCCTTCCCCGCGGTAGAGGCCTGTCAGCAGCAAATGCCCCCGCAGAGTCGCATAATCATCGCCGGACACCACCTGGATTCGCGGATAAAGCTCAATTTCTTCCAATTCGTCGATGCCGACCTCTTCTGCCGATAAATGAACGCGTTCATAGATATCAAATCTCAAACCGTAAGACTGATCAGCCAAGGGTACATACCTCCTTTTTACGCTTGCCAAAACGGAATTCTTCGCTTGTAGCCTACAACCGAAGCTCAATCATCGCTCGTTTCTATCTATATGCCGTAAAAAGGAGAGCATGCCATTCTTTTTGTCCTGGCTGGAAAGTTACCTCCGGGCTCCGCCGCGCAGCTTCTGATCAAGCCGGACAAGCTCCTCCGGCCAAGGATCTGCAATCTCCAGAAATTCGCCGGTTAACGGATGGGCGAACTCCAGCTTTTCTCCATGCAGCGCCTGGTAATCCAGCAGGTTCACCTTGGCGCCATAAAGCTTGTCGCCGATCAAGGGATGACCGGCATAAGCCATGTGGACCCGGATTTGATGGGTCCTGCCGGTCTCCAGCCTCAGGCGGACCAGGGAAGCAGCCGATCCGGCTCCGGCTAACAACCCCGCTGCTGCTCCGGTCCCGGAACCGGCCGGGGCCCCAAAGGTCTCCAGCAGCTCCACATGCGTAACAGCCGATTTCCCGCCGGGCGTCACCCGCTGCCTGCGGCTGTTATGGCGATCCCGGCCGATGGGAGCATCGATTTGTGTCAGCGAAGGGGCAACCCATCCTTCTACCCAGGCCAGGTAGGTGCGTCCGATTTGTTTGAGCGACATCGCTTCATCCAGCTTTAATTGCGCCCATTCATTTTTGGCGTACAGCACCGGACCCGAGGTGTATTCGTCCAACCGGTGGATATGGCGGACGGCAATTTGCTCGCCGCTTGCCTCGTAATAAGCCGCAATTGCATTCGCCAGCGTCACCTGGCGTTCACCGCCATCCGGATGTACCTTCATCCCGGCCGGTTTATGAGCCACTAGGCAATAATCATCTTCGTACAGAATCACCGGCGGCTCACCCATCGGCTCAAACCCAAAGCCGCGTTCAGGAAATACTTTCAAACGCAGGCGGTCTCCCGCCAGTTTGATTTCTCCTTCCGCATTCAAACACTTCAGCAGCTTCTCCGGCATGCCGGCTTCGGTTGCCAGCCACTCTGCCGCCGCAGCCTTTTTATCTTCGGCGCCTTTCAGCGCTTTGCCGGGAGTCAGCTCAAGCCACTCTCCACGGCGTATCCCGGCTCCTTGCTTCATCATAGACGCTGCAGCGCGCGGCGGTGGGCTTCAATCGTGTCGTCGATATCGGCTTCCGTATGCACGCCCGAAACGAACATGCCTTCGAATTGCGAAGGCGCTACGCTGATGCCTTCATCCACCATAGCGGCGAAATAACGGCGGAACAAATCAAGATCGCTGGTTCTGGCCGTGTCGAAGTTGATGACCTTTTCGTTTGTAAAAAATGGGCAAACCATTGAGCCTACTCGGTTGATCGTGCACGGAATGCCGCGCTCCTGCGCATTTTGCTCAAAACCTGCCTGAAGGCGTGCCGAAAGGGTTTCAAGCCGCTCATAAACCTCAGGCGTCAGCAGCGACAAGGTCGTGAAGCCAGCCGTCATGGCCAGCGGGTTCCCGCTTAACGTTCCGGCCTGATAGATCGGGCCTGTAGGCGCCATTTTCTCCATAATTTCCCGTTTACCGCCATAGGCGCCTACTGGAAGCCCTCCGCCAATCACCTTGCCAAGGCAGGTCAAATCGGGCGTAATCCCAAATCGTCCCTGAGCACAGTTCAGCCCCACGCGGAAGCCGGTCATAACCTCATCAAAAATCAGCACGCTGCCATACTGCTCGGTCACGCTGCGCAAGTCCTCCAGGAAACCAGGCAGCGGAGGCACGACCCCCATATTGCCGGCTACAGGCTCTACGATCACGCCGGCAATTTCTTCGCCAAATTTCTCGAATGCCAGCTTAACCGTTTCAATATCGTTATAAGGCACGGTAATCGTATTGGCCGCCACCCCTTCCGGAACGCCCGGGCTGTCCGGCAGTCCCAAGGTCGCAACACCCGAGCCCGCTTTGATCAGCAGGCTGTCCGCATGGCCGTGATAAGAGCCTTCAAACTTGAGGATTTTACTGCGGCCAGTGTAACCGCGGGCCAGACGAATCGCGCTCATCGTCGCTTCTGTTCCCGAGTTGACCATACGCACAATATCAATGGAAGGCACACGTTCGGCTACCAGCTTGGCCATCTCGGTTTCAAGCAAGGTAGGCATGCCGAAGCTGGTGCCTTTGGCTGCCGTCTCCTGCAGCGCTTTAACGACTTCCGGATGGGCATGTCCCATGATCAGCGGACCCCAGGAGCCTACATAATCGATAAAGGAATTGCCGTCGATATCATAAATTCTTGAGCCTTGGCCATGATCGGCGTAAATAGGCGTAAGTCCCACTGATTTAAAGGCGCGAACCGGGCTGTTCACCCCGCCGGGAATATACTGTTTGGCTTCTTCAAAGGCCGTTCTGGATTTATCGTCGCGCCGTTTGGGTTGGTTTGTAGTCATGATATTCACTCCTTGTTATATGTAAGGAAGGCAGAGAGCGGTCCTGTTCTTCAGGGCTTCTGCCTTCTTGCTTATCCTATTTATCTTTACCCTTATTGCAGAATTTTTACAGGCAGGTTGTCCAGCTGCCAGAACTCAGCTTAAGCCTCCCGCAGCCAGCGGGCCATATCTTTGGAGAAATAAGTGATGATCATATCCGCGCCGGCGCGTTTCATGCCCAGCAGCATCTCTGTCACAATAGCCTGTTCATTGATCCAGCCCTGTTGAGCGGCCGCTTTCACCATGGAATATTCCCCGCTCACATTGTAAGCAACAAGAGGCAGATCAAACTGATCTCGAACAAGGCGAATGACATCCATAAAAGCTAGCGCCGGTTTGACCATCAGCATATCGGCACCCTCCAGTACATCGGATTCCGCTTCACGCAGCGCTTCGCGTACATTGGCCGGATCCATTTGGTAGGTTTTGCGGTCGCCGAACTGCGGCGCTGAATCCGCGGCATCGCGGAAGGGACCGTAGAAAGCCGAAGCATATTTCACGGAATAAGACATAATCGGAATATGGGAGAAACCATTTTCGTCAAGCGCAGCCCGAATAGCCTGTACAAAGCCGTCCATCATATTGGAAGGGGCAATGATGTCGGCACCTGCGCGGGCTTGGGATACAGCTGTCCGGGCCAGCAGCTCCAGGGATTCATCGTTCAGAACGTCCCCGCATATATGTCCGTCGCGCTCAAAGGTATGGACCATGCCGCAGTGTCCGTGATCGGTGAACTCGCAAAGGCAGGTATCGGCCACGACAAGCAGGTCAGGATAAAGCTTTTTGATCACACGGGTCGCTTCCTGCACAATGCCGTCTTCAGCGAAACCAGAGCTTCCAATGGCATCTTTGGTCTCCGGAATGCCGAACAGCAGCACAGCTTTGATGCCAAGCTCTACGATTTCCTTCACTTCCTGCTCAAGCGTGTCCAGAGAGAAGTGGTATACCCCCGGCATGGAGGGGATTTCCCTCTTAACCCCCGTTCCGTAAGCGACAAAGATCGGCTGGATAAAATCATCGACCGTCAATACCGTTTCCCGAACCAAACTGCGTATATTGGCGGATTGGCGCAAGCGCCGGTGACGTACGATTGGAAAAGACATGCTGCAACAGCTCCTTCATTTATTGGGATTTATGGTTTATTTCGCACAGCTCGTCAACGAGACTGTCAAGGGTGGCTTGCTCGGCTACAGCAGCAACCCGGAGGCCTGCCGCTTTTGCTGTTTGGGCCGTAACCGGCCCTATGCAGGCGATTGCCGACTTATTCAAAACTTCTGCAGGGTCGGAAAGTCCCATCCGGCGAAGCATCGCGATCAAATTTGTTACGGTAGAAGAACTTGTAAAAGAAATCATATGAATGCCGCCCTCCTCCAGGAGGGTAATCAGCTCGTCGTCATTTTCTTCCGGAAGTACGGTTTCATAAACCTTCATTTCGGTAACTTCCAGCCCCTGCTCAACCAGGGTTTCTGGCAGCCAGGAACGGGCCAGGTTGCCGCGGGGCAGCAGTGCTTTCTGTCCCGGCTTCCACTCGGAGCCAAGCAGCTCCGCTAAACCCTCAGCCTGAAACCGTTCCGGCAGGTCCTCGGCAACAATCCCTTTAGCTTTTAGCGCCTCCCGGGTTGCCGGCCCAACTGCGGCAATTCTGGCTTTATGCAGTGAACGGATATCGGCCCCTGCCTCAATCAGATGACGGAAGAAGAAGTCCACGCCGTTAACGCTCGTAAAAAAAAGCCAGTCATAGCCGCTTAAGCCTGCCAAAGCCTGACGGTTATGCCGAAGCGTCTCTTCATCCCGCGGCATCACGGTTTCGATCACCGGGCATTCATACGGTTCTCCGCCCAGTTCTTCAATCCTCCGCACTAGTTGGCTCGCCTGCGATCTGGAGCGCGTGACGAGCACGCGTCTGCCGAACAGCGGCAGCTCCTCTGCCCAGCTCAGCGCCCCGCGCTGCAGCACCGCTTCTCCGACCACGATGACAGCCGGTGGCTGGAAATCGGCTTGGGCTACCTTTTCCTCAATATCCGCCAAGGTCCCGGTCAAGGTCTCCTGTTCCGCTCTTGTTCCCCAGCGGATCAAAGCGACAGGCGTTTCAGGAGGCCGGCCATGCTCAATCAGCTGCCTGCTGATATAGCCGATTTTGGCGACCCCCATCATAAATATCAGCGTTCCGGTAGCCTGCGTGACCTTATCCCATTTGATGGAATGATCCAGCTTGTCCGGACTTTCGTGTCCGGTGATGATCGACAGCGAGGAGGCCAGCTCCCGGTGCGTAACGGGAATGCCGGCATACGCCGGAACGGCGATAGCCGAAGTCACGCCCGGCACGATTTCAAAAGAGATGCCATGCTGGCGCAGCAGTCCGGCTTCTTCGCCCACGCGGCCAAAGATGGTTGGATCTCCGCCTTTCAGCCGGACGACATTTTTCCCTTGCAGCGCCAAATCGGCCAACAGCCGGTTGATTTCGTCCTGCTTCATCGTATGGCGGTCAGGCCTTTTACCCACATAAATCTTGTCCGCCCCAGGCTTCATCCGCTTCAGCAGTGACGGGTTCGCCAGACGATCGTAAACCACGACATCGGCCTGTTCGATACACTGTAACCCCTTAACGGTAATCAGCCGCGCATCGCCTGGACCCGCGCCTACCAGATATACTTTCCCTTTCCCCGCCATCCGATATCATCTCCTAATTTCAGCCAGAATATCTCCTGCCCCTTGAGCCATCAGTTTGTCAGCTACTTCCTTGCCCAGCTTCTCCGGATCGGTTCCCTGACTCCGCTCTCTCAGCACCTTGCCCCCGTTCGGCGAACCGACCATGCCGGTTAAGCTTAGGACAGGCGCCGCCGAGCGATCGGAAGGAACCGAAAGCTCTGCAAAAGCACCAATCGGAATCTGGCAGCCCCCGTTAAGCTCTGCCAGGAAACGCCGTTCAGCCTGAACGGTAAGCGCGGTTCCCGGATCATTGTACAGCGACAGCAGGCGACGGACCTCTTCGTCCCCTTCCCGGCATTCAATGCCAAGCGCTCCTTGGCCTACCGCCGGAATACAGATATCCGCCGGCAGATAGTAGCTGATCCGGTCGCTCCAGCCCATCCGCTGAAGTCCCGCAGCGGCCAAAATAATCGCATCAAATCCTTCCGTCTCCAGCTTGCGGAGCCTGGAGTCGATATTGCCGCGCAGCGACTCGATCCGGAAGTCAGGTCTTACCGCCATAAGCTGGCTTGCCCGGCGCAGACTACTGGTTCCTACTTTGGCGTTCTCGGGCAAATCCATCAGAGACGCAAGCCCCTCCTGCTTGGTAATCAGTGCATCCCGCACATCCGCGCGGCGGGGAACCGCCCCGTTGATCAACCCTTCCGGCAGCCAGGCCGGCATATCCTTCATACTGTGTACGGCCATATCAATTTCTTTGTCCAGCATGGCTTGTTCAATCTCTTTCACGAACAGTCCTTTGCCGCCCACCTTGGATAAAGTCACATCCAGGATCTGGTCTCCACGGGTTACAATTTTGCGGATTTCAAATTGAAACGGCAGATTATGTTCCTCGCAAATCCGGGTCAAATCATCAATCACCTGACCAGTTTGAGTTAAAGCCAGCTGACTTTGTCTGGTACCTACTATAATCGTCCGCATGCTGTTCATCCTTTCACAATCCATTCATCTATTTGTCCCTCAGACCAGATTTGAAATTCTCCTGCTCTGATTTGTTCCCATATATCCAGTTCGCCCAGCTTGTTCATCAGATAGAGCCTTTTGGCAGGATCGTCGACCTGTCGTTTCACCCGCTCTCTGACCTTGCGGCAGAACTCCAGGTACAAAGCATATTCATCTCCGAAACGGGCATTGAGCTCATCGGTTATGCCGCGTACCAGGACCGGACTTGCTCCGGACGCCGAGACCGATATTACCAGATCTCCGCGGCGAATTACAGTCGGCGTAATAAAATTCCCCTCCGAAGAACGTGTTGCCACGTTCACGGGAATATTCAGCTCCCTCGCTTCTTGGGCAAGGTTTCGGTTAACCATTGGATCCGGCGTACAGGCGTAGACAAGCGCAGCCTTTAATGCCTTTAAATCCCCGGCCTGATAAGGCCGGTTCATCCAAATGATCTCCCCTAGCTGCCATTTCTGCTCAAGACTGGGACCCAGCTGCGGACTGATCACCGTTAGCTCAGCTCCTCCTTCGAGCAGCGGAGCGGCTTTCCGCGCTGCTATTCGGCCACCGCCGACTATTACGGCCTTTAATCCTTCACAATCGAGCATAATCGGAATATAGTGCGCCATCGCCGTTACCCCCAGTTCCAGCTATGAAAGGACGAAATTGAATTACTCAGAAAATTCATAATAAGTACAGCATAACCCAGCAACACCCATTTGGCCATGGATACACCAGTTGCCCTTTTGTGTCTTCGGATCAGGAAATACAGCAGATAAATAACAAAGCCGGCAAAGGTGAGCACCAGCTTGAAATCAAGGAACCCTCTCCAGTTTCCTTCCCAAACCATAACCACTCCCGCTATCAGCAGGGAGACCGCCAGCAGGCAAACGCCCCACAAAACGGCAGCCGGTATATAGCTGTCCAAAGCTTCAAGACTCGGCAGGCGGCGCAGAATATCGCCCCATTTCTTTTCCTTGAGCCGGTAATGCAGAAACAGATATAAGACAGCCAGCACGGCAGCGAGCGTCAAAGCTGCAAAACTGACGCCGGCCAGCACAATATGCAGCGTCAGCAGGCTGTGAAGCGTATAACCGGAAACATAAGCCTCCTGTCCCTCCGGGGACCCCAGCCTGCTCGCCGTAAGCAGCACAAATCCGATGAGACTGACGAGCATGACCGCCAATTCCGTTCGAGGCAGAAAAGTAAGAATGATAGAGGCGAGCATCAGGCAAAGAGAGACAAGCTGCAAATAATCATAAGCGGAAAAAAAGGCGGCCAGCCCTTCTTCCGCGATCCTGATCCCGAAAATGGCCAGCATCAAAAACAAAGAACATGTAAGAAGCCCTGTGCCCATCCGTTTGGCTCCCGGATTGCGGTAAAAGCAATTCGAGAAGTAAAACAGAAGGCTCAGGGCATAGATATAAACTACCGCATCATCAATGATCGCAAGCTGCGTCAAGGCTGCTCACCGCCTTATACGGACATCTGTGCCACAGGATAGGTAACCTTGCCCGGTGCCGAAGAGGACCGGCCGCTGCGTTCTTCTCCCGCTTCCCTGGCTTCGGACGGCTTCCGGCCGTCTTCCTGCAGCTGGTCTTCCAGCGCAAAAATTTGGCTGAACATATCCAAAGCGTCGCCGCCGTTCTTCTCGGCAGCCATTTCTTTAATTCGGTTGATCGGGTCAGACATCATTTGGTTAACAATGCTTCGGGTCAAACGGCGGATCACCGTCCGCTGATGTTCGTCCAGCTCCGGCAGCTTGTTGAACAAGCTCTGCAGCGTATCTTCATGAATGGTTGTCGCCTTCTGCTGCAGGGCGCGAATGACAGGTCTAACTCCCAGCGTCTGCAGCCACAAGGCAAAAGCGTCCATTTCCTGTGCGATCATCACTTCGATCTTGGTCGCTTCGCTGCGCCGCATCTCCAGATTGCTTTCCACAATTCCTTCCAGGTCATCAATATCGTAGAGAAAGACATTGGATACATTGGAAATCTGCGGGTCCAAATCGCGCGGCACCGCTATGTCGATCATAAACAAAGGCCGAGAAGGCCGCCGCTTCATAACTGCTGCTACCTGCGGCGATTTCAACACGTAGCTGTCCGACCCCGTCGAGCTGATTACGATGTCTACATCCCCAAGACGGCTGGCGGCCTGCTCCAGCGTGCAAGGCGTGCCTTCAAACTTTGAGGCCAGCTCCTCCGCGCGCTCAAGCGTGCGGTTGGCGACAATCACCTCGTCCGCTCCGTTCGCGTAGAGATGTTTCACGGTGAGCTCGCTCATTTTACCAGCGCCGAGAATCAGCACCTTTTTACCGGAAAAAGAGCCGAATATCCGCTTGCCCAGCTCAACGGCCGCATAGCTGACCGAAACCGCGCTTTCGCCAATCGACGTTTCCGAATGGGCTCTCTTGCCCAAAGTAATGACCTGTTTAAACAGCATATTAAAAAAGGTGCCCGTCGCCTTCTCCTGCTGCGCCAGTAAAAAAGCGCTTTTGACCTGGCCGAGAATCTGCGTTTCGCCAAGGACCATGGAATCCAGCCCCGCCGCAACCCGGAACAGATGCTCGATCGCCTGGTCTTCTTCATAGATATATAAATGCTGCGTAAACTCGGTGCGCTGCACGCCAAACCACTGCTCCATAAAGCTGCGGATATAATGAGCGCACATCGGCAACCTGTCCACAACGACATAAAACTCAGTACGGTTACAGGTGGCAAGAAGAACGGCTTCCAATACACCTTTGATTTGTTTTAACTCCGCAAGCGCTTTGGGCAGATCTGCATCTGCAAAAGTAAACTTCTCCCTTACCTCTACCGGCGCAGTGCGATAGTTTAGTCCAACTGCCATCACGTGCATTGTAAGTTTCACCTGCCTAAATAAATTACGAAAAATCCGTGTCTCAAACAATGTTAATTATATCACACAAAATCAGAAGCATCCCGAGTTGAATATGAAATGTTTATGAAAAGTAGATGAGTTTCAAAGATCAACGGCGGCAGTTAATAGCGTTACCTTTCCACAAAAAAATAACCGCGGATTCAAAAAATCCACAGTTATTTCACTTTTCCCGGCTTTAATTCTCTTCTTCCTCTTCGAGCTCCTCCTGTTCGCCGGCATACCTGCCGATGATTTCCCATAGCTCGTCTTTGCCGATTCCTTCTTCCGCCGAGAACATGACAAAAGGATCTCCACCGCGCATGAGCAGGTCCTGCTTGACGATTTTGACATGCTTCTGCCAGCGGCTCTTTGGAATTTTATCCGCTTTGGTCGCCACGACGCACACCGGCAGCCCATTCGCCTTCAGCCAGTCGTACATCAGAATGTCATCTTTGGAAGGCGGATGACGAAGGTCGATCACCTGGATGACCAGCTTCAGCGGTCCCCGGTTCAGCAAATAATCTTCGATCATTTTGCCCCAAACCGCGCGCAGCGTCTTCGACACTTTGGCATAACCATATCCCGGCACGTCGACGAAATACAGATGGTCATTGATCCGGTAATAGTTCAGATGCTGGGTTTTCCCGGGCGTCGAGCTTGTTCGAGCCAGGTTCTTGCGGGAAATCATCCGGTTGATCAGCGAAGACTTGCCTACATTCGAACGCCCTGCCAGAGCGATTTCCGGCAAGGCGTCTTCAGGATACTGATCAGGCCGGACCGCACTAATAATAAATTCGGCCTTGTTTACTTTCATTGTTATCTACAATTCCTTTCTAAATGCGTGTGTCCTTTTAATGCACTTCACTGTGCTGGACAAGCGCATGTTCCAAAACCTGATCCATATGGGACACCGGAACAAATTCCACATCATGTTTGACGCTGTCCGGAATATCCTTCAGATCCCGTTCGTTGTCTTTAGGCAGCAGAATTTTCTTGTAGCCTGCCCGGTGGGCCGCCAGCGATTTCTCCTTCAGCCCCCCAATCGGAAGCACCCGCCCGCGCAGCGTTATTTCTCCGGTCATCGCAATGTCCTTGGAGACATAACGATTGGTCAGCGCGGAGATCAGGGCCGTTGCGATTGTAATGCCGGCAGAAGGGCCGTCTTTCGGAATGGCGCCTTCCGGAATATGAATATGGACATCATTCTTCTCGTGGAAATCGGTCGGGATGCCCAGCTCCGCCGCTTTGGAGCGGGTATAGCTGAACGCCGCCTGAGCCGATTCCTTCATGACATCCCCGAGTTTGCCGGTCAGCGTCAGCTTCCCGGAACCCGGAACAACCGTAACCTCAATGACTAGCGTTTCTCCGCCGACTTCAGTCCAAGCAAGGCCGGTAACGGTGCCGATTTGATCCTCAAGCTCGGCAACGCCATAACGGAAACGCGGTACGCCAAGATAATCCTTGATTTCGTCCGGTCCGACCACAATGGCCTGCTCCGGATTGGCAACGATTTGTTTGGCGGCTTTGCGGCAGAGCGCTGCAATTTGCTGCTCCAGATTCCGCACGCCGGATTCCCGAGTGTATTCCCGGATCGTCTTCAGGATAGCTTCGTTATTGATGATCAGCTGCTCTTCGGTGAGACCATGGTCTTTCTTCTGTTTAGGCAGCAAATACCGTTCGGCAATCTCCAGCTTCTCCAGCTCGGTGTAGCCCGGAATGTTGAGTACCTCCATCCGGTCCAGCAGCGGTCTCGGAATATTGTGAATAGCGTTCGCTGTAGTCACAAACATCACATTCGACAAGTCAAATGGCAGCTCAATGAAATGATCGCTGAACGTATTGTTCTGTTCCGGATCCAGTACCTCGAGAAGCGCCGCCGAAGGGTCTCCCCGGAAATCGGAGGCCATCTTATCAATCTCATCCAGCAGAAAGACCGGGTTCATGGAACCTGCTGTCTTCATGCCCTGAATGATCCGGCCCGGCATAGCCCCGACATAAGTACGGCGATGTCCGCGGATTTCTGCTTCATCTCTTACGCCGCCCAGGGAGATACGCACGAATTCGCGTCCAAGCGAACGTGCGATCGAACGGGCCAGGGACGTTTTGCCTACCCCTGGAGGACCTACCAGACAGAGAATAGGGCCTTTCAGCTTCTTGACCAGCTTCTGCACGGCCAAATACTCCAGAACACGTTCCTTCGGTTTGTCGAGGCCGTAATGGTCCGCGTTGAGGATTGCTTCCGCTTTGTCCAGATCCAGATCATCTTCGGTCTTCTCGCTCCAAGGCAGACCGAGCAGCCAATCCACGTAGTTGCGGATGACACCGCCCTCCGCCGAGCTTGCCGGCATCTTCTCCAGGCGGTCGATTTCTTTGATGACCTTCTCCCGGACCGGCTCCGGCAGCTCCTTGTCTTCCATTTGGCTGCGAAGCTCATCCGCTTCCCCGGCGCGCCCCTCTTTATCGCCTAGCTCCTTCTGGATCGCTTTCATCTGTTCACGGAGATAATATTCCTTCTGCGTCTTCTCCATCTGCTTCTTGACGCGCTGGTTGATCTTCCGCTCCAGCTCCAGCACTTCACGTTCGTTATTTAAAATGTCCAGCAGCTTCTCCAGCCGCGCACGGACATCAATCGTTTCCAGAATTTCCTGCTTCTCTTTGATCTTCAAAGACAAATGGCTGGTGATCACATCAGCCAGACGTCCCGGCTCCTCGATATCCGAAACTGCGGCGAGCGTTTCCGGCGTCACCTTTTTCGAAAGATTGATATAATGCTCAAACTGGGTCAGCAGCGTGCGCATCAGCGCATCCACTTCCGAATCGGAGGTTTCGGTCTCCGGGCGTTCTTCCGCCAAAACCTCGTAAAACTCCTCGTTATCCAGATATTCAATGATTTCAGCCCGTTCCAATCCTTCAACCAGAACGCGGATCGTGCCGTTGGGAAGCTTCAGCATCTGCCTTACCTTAGCAACGGTACCAATACGGAAAATATCTTCTTGAGTGGGCTCTTCAATGTTCACTTCAGATTGAGAACACAGGAGAATCAGGTTGTCGTCAACCATCGCTTTGTCCAGCGCCTTGACGGACTTCTCGCGGCCTACATCCAGATGGAGAACCATGCTGGGGTAGACGAGAATACCGCGCAAAGGCAGCAGCGGAAACCGGCGGCCCTTGGATTTATGATGTCCCATTGCTTCGCACCTCCATTGGCTCCCTTGTACGATTACTTGCCTGTCTGCCGCATCATTTTGACGGGCCTTGCAATATCATTCCTATTTTAGCAAATGTTCTTTTAAAACACCAACGACCTGACTTTTTTTCTGATATCGCGCATTTCCCTCTGTGGAAAAATCAGAACCACCCGTCCAACGGGTGGTTTGCACTAGGGGTATAACCCCTTGTTGCCAAACTGCGCCTAAAGACGCTAGCCTGACCACAAAGCGTTCAGGCTCAGTGTTATTTGTCTCTTTCACTTACCAGTTAAACTGGTTTTACTTTTTCTTGCTCTTGTTGCTGCTGAATGGATCTTCATACTCTTTTACACTCAGCTTATCCACTGCCTGGTCATGTGCCTCTTGCTCTCGAATGTATTTGGCGACGGTGGCTTCATTTAGCCCCACTGTACTTACGTAGTAGCCTTCCGCCCAGAATTTACGATTCCCATACTTATACTTCAAATTGGCATGCTTCTCAAAGATCATGAGTGCGCTTTTCCCTTTTAAATAGCCCATAAAGGAAGACACAGATATTTTCGGTGGAATCGCCACCAGCATGTGCACATGATCCGGCATCATATGTCCTTCTAATATCTCGACTCCCTTGTATTTACATAGACGCTTCATGATTTCAATTAGATCTCGTCTCACTTGATTGTAGATCTCTTTACGTCTATACTTCGGGGTGAACACAATGTGATACTTACACATCCACTTTGTGTGCGCTAAACTAAAGTTTTTATTTGCCATTTAAGACCATCCTTTCGAATTGAGCCTGAACATCTCAATTTTATCGGGATGGTCTTATTGGTGTAACCCTAGATCCCTCCACCCGCATAGCGGGTGGTTTTATATTTCGCGCGTTTCACGCGCTCAACAGGCTGAAGCCTAAAAATAAAAAGCAGCCTAAGGACAGTTTGTCCATTTCGGCTGCTGAATCATTCTACATTTTACCCGTATAAGGCGGCTTGGCATGAAGAAACGGCGGCTGCGGCGAAGGCGGAAGGAAGAGATCCGCAACACCTTTGGAGGCCTGCTCCTCGGTTTCCTCCGATTGCTGAGGACCAAAAATCCAGCCGAAGGCCTCCTGGATCGTTTCGACAGGGATGACCTGAACGCCTTCGAGTCCTTCAAACATCGAATTCCAGTTCTCTTTCGGAATTAAAACGGTCGTAGCACCGCTTTGGAAAGCCGCTTCGGCTTTGGGAACCACGCCGCCGATCGGCTTCACTTTGCCGTGAATGCCGAGCTCCCCGGTCATGGCGATCTTCGGATCGACCGGCGTTTTGCGGATCGCGGATACTACGGCTACGGCAATGGCCAGACCTGCAGAAGGGCCGTCAATCGGCGTTCCTCCCGGAAAATTGATATGCAGATCGTATTTCTCAGGCTCCACACCAATGTTCTTCAGCACGGTAAGCACGTTCTCCACCGAACCTTTAGCCATGCTCTTGCGGCGCAGCGTACGGCTCCCGCCTCCGCCGATCTCCTCTTCATCGACAACCCCCGTGATGTTGCACAAGCCCTGGCGCCCTTCAGGGGCAGGGACAGCAGTGGCTTCAATTTCGAGCAGCGTGCCCATATTCGGCCCATAGACAGCCAGCCCGTTGACGACACCGATCTGCGGGAATTCCGCAACCTTTTTGTCCGGACGTGGAGCAAGCTGGCTGCTTGTGGCTACCCATTCCAGATCGGCCGCAGCAAGCGTATTCCGCTTCTCGGTAAGCGCCAGCCCTGCTGCGAGCTGCACCATATTGACCGCTTCCCGGCCGTTGGTCGCGTATTTCTTCACTACATCCACCGCTTCGGGACAAGGCTGAAAGCCAAGCCGTTTGACCGCATCTTCGGCAATTTGCGCAATTTCTTCCGGCAGCAGCGGACGGAAAAAGATCTCCATGCACCGCGAACGGATCGCCGGCGGAATCTCCTGCGGCGACCTTGTTGTCGCCCCGACTAACCGGAAATCGGCAGGAAAGCCGTTTTGGAAGATGTCATGGATAAACGCCGGCGTGTTGGAGTCCTCGGAATTGTAATAGGCGCTCTCCAGAAACACCTTGCGGTCCTCCAGCACCTTCAGCAGTTTGTTCATTTGTACAGGATGCAGTTCGCCGATTTCATCAATAAAAAGAATCCCGCCGTGCGCTTTTGTCACTGCGCCTGCCTTCGGCTGCGGTATGCCGGCAACGCCCATGGCGCCGGCCCCTTGATAAATCGGATCATGCACTGAGCCGATCAGCGGGTCGGCAATGCCTCTTTCATCGAAACGCGCCGTAGTCGCGTCGATTTCCGTAAATTTGGCATCGGCCCGGAATGGCGAAGCCGGATTTTTTTTCGCTTCCTCCATAACCACCCTTGCGGCAGCGGTCTTCCCTACCCCCGGCGGCCCGTATATGATGACGTGCTGCGGATTCGCGCTGCAAAGCGCGGCTTTGAGGGCCCGCAGTCCGTCTTTCTGCCCTACTATGTCTTTCATCGCTGCCGGACGTGTACGTTCGGCCAGCGGCTGCGTCAACGAAACGGACCGCAGCTTGCGCAGCTTCTCCATCTCCTTGCGTGATTCGCGGTCTACCGCCGTCCGGCTGCCTTTCTGGCTGCGCAGCAGATTCCAGAAATACATGCCGATAATCACGCCGAAAAACAAGTTGACGACCATTACTATAACGCTCAGATTCATGTTAGACTAACCTCCCGTTTTCTCCTGGCTGTACGTTAATTGACTAATACTTGGTAGTATAGCCTTTTCAAAAACGGCTAAACGTGAAACGGTTATTTTTAGCGATAAATGATGAACTTTGGGCTAGAGTAAAGGGCTGGCTCGCCAGCCCCTCCTCATCAAACCGTACGTGAGGTTTTCCCTCATACGGCTTTCCGATGTTCGTCATTCATGGGCATGCAGATTACAATAGCGTTTGTAGTCCATGCATTTGGGCAATATACTTCACCTCAGATATTGAACTCTTCCAATTCCTGCGTTGTCTCTTCTTCGCGTACCACCGGGTGAATCGCTGCAGAATATACCAATCCAGTTTCGCTAATCTCTTTTGGCTGTAGTTCGTGTAGTAATAATTTCTCCATCCCTTAATCCTTGGATTAAGCCATTCCACCTGTTCCGCGAACGATTTCGAACGCATGCCGGGCGGGGCTAATCTGTCTTTGACCACGCTTCGTATACGTTCCTCTGCCTTCTTCGTTAGCCACTGTTGTGTGGTATAGTACACCTTCCCTTGAGAGGTTTCTGCTTTTGTTTTTCGGTGATGCATCCCTAAGAAGTCGAATCCTTCTTCTCCTGTCCATAAGCCTACAATGCGGGTTTTCGTAGGGTGTAGGGTTAGCTCCAGACGTTCCATTATTCTGCCTATGAGTTCATAGGCATGCTCGGCGTCCTTTCTGGTTTTGCAGACCACTACAAAATCGTCTGCATACCTTGTCAGTTCTCCCAACCCACTTCCGTGTTTCTCCCACAGCCGGTCAAAGTAGTTCAGGTAGATATTCGCCAGAAGCGGTGAAATGACGCCACCTTGCGGTGTCCCTAAATCAGAGCGTCTTACGTTTCCTTCCTCCATGACTCCCGCTTGTAGCCACTTCCGGATTAACTTCAGGATCCTCCTGTCGTTGATACGCATCTGTACCAACTTCATGAGTTTCTCTTGATTCATGTTGTCGAAGTAGCCTTGGATATCGACGTCGACTACCCAATTTCCTTTACGGTTGCAGGCTTTCCGGATTCGCTCCAACGCTCCCTTTGCACTTCGTTTCGGACGAAATCCGAAGGAGACTTCTTTAAAATCCGCTTCGAAGATGGGTTCAATGACTAGTTTGGTTGCCATCTGTAGGACTCGGTCGCGCACGGTAGGGATGCCTAGTGGTCTTGGCTTCCCATCTTTCTTCGGGATGTAGTGCCGCCGCACGGACTGCGGATGGTAATGGCCTTCCTTTAGTTCTCGCTCGCATTCCTTGAGGAAACTTGTTTCTCCTTGTTCTTCAATATCTGCAAGCGTCACGGCATCCACTCCCGCAGCTCCCTTATTTGCTCTCACCCGTTTCCAGGCTTCGCATAGCACATCCCACCGGTAGACTTTGTCGTACAAGGCATGGAATTTACGCTTATGGTTCTCCTTGGCCGCATGACCTAGCTTTTCTTGGAGTTCTTGAACTTTTTCCTTGGGTGTCGTTAGCCGCTTGGCATTCACTCACTCGTACCTCCTCCAAAAGCATAAACAAAGTAGGACCCCTTCCCTCCCTAAGGTTATGTAGTCCTTAGGTTCTTCGGTACTATGAGCCCCTCGGACTCCCTTCCCACAGACGGTTCACTTCATCTTCTGGACTTATAGAGCGTCTCTTTACGGGTTTCTAAAAAAAAAAAATTCCGTGTGGGGGAGGGTCTCCCCAGTTCACTGCATTATCTTTCAACCCATGCCGATCCCTCTACGCCGGAGGATTCTTCACTATTGTTCCAAGTTCTGCACAGTTTCCTTGGCCTTCGTCCATATGTCCGGGACTCGGCTTCCTCTTCTTCCCTTCGCAGGGCCTTTTTGTCGACGCGGCAGGATTCACTTGATGTTACGGCCTGGGTTGTTGCTCGCCCGGCCTCTGGCCGGTACTTTCGTCGATGCGCTTTTACGCACAGATTTCGCCATGCGCAAGCATCCTAGCTACAAGAGTGGCTTGGCCCCTCTCTTGGTTGGACTTTCACCAACTAGATAATGCGTGCCTCTGGGCACGCAACACAAAAAAAGCCGCCTGCAGATGCAGGCAGCCAGTGCTTAAGAGATCGAAGCAGCGCCATGCTGCTTGCGTCCCGGAATTTCTCCCGTTTCCTCATAGGCTTTCACAATAATGTCAATTTCCTTCTTGAGCTCGGACAGCAGCTCTGCCTCCGGCACTTTACGGATCATCTCCCCGTAACGGAACAGTAGGCCTTCGCCCCGGGCTCCGGCAATGCCGATGTCAGCTTCACGGGCTTCCCCCGGCCCGTTGACCGCACAGCCGAGCACAGATACTTTAATCGGCACTTTGATTTTGGAGATGTATTCTTCCACTTCGTTGGCAATGGAGAACAAATCAATATCCAATCGTCCGCAGGTTGGGCAAGAGATCAAAGTAGCGGCATTGGAGATCAAACCAAACGTTTTAAGCAGCTCACGCGCCACCTTGACTTCTTCCACAGGGTCCGCACTGAGCGAGATCCGCACGGTCGAACCGATGCCCATCGACAGCAGCGCACCAATCCCGGCCGAACTTTTGACCGTACCGGCAAACAGGGTTCCCGATTCGGTAATCCCCAAATGGAGCGGATAAGGAATAACCTCAGCCGCTTTGCGGTAAGCCTCAATAGCCATTGGCACATCGGAAGCTTTCAGCGAGACGATAATGTCATGGAAATCAAGCTCTTCGAGGATACCAATATGGTAAAGTGCGCTTTCCACCATAGCATCCGCCGTCGGGTAACCGTATTTCTCCAGCAAATGGTTCTCCAGAGAACCTGCGTTTACACCGATCCGGATCGGAATCCCTTTCTCTTTGCAGGCCTTCACAACCGCTTCGACTTTCTCGCGGCGGCCGATATTGCCCGGATTGATGCGGACCTTATCGATGCCGTTCTCGATTGCTTTCAGCGCAAGTTTATAGTTGAAATGGATATCCGCTACAAGCGGGATATGAATCCGCTTTTTGATTTCCTTGATGGCATCCGCCGCTTCATCGTTGTTGACCGTTACCCGGACCAGCTGGCAGCCCGCTTCCTCAAGACGTAAAATTTCTGCCACCGTTGCCTCAACGTCCGCCGTCTTCGTTGTACACATACTTTGAATTAGGACTTCATTGTTGCCGCCGATGGTCAAATTACCGACTTTCACCGGGCGTGTTTGATGTCTTAGGTACATAGGTCTCTCTCCCCATAACGCCAAATCTCCACCCCTATTCGGCTTAGCGTAGCTAAACCGTCAGAGGTGGAGGAAGGGCGTTTATTGTTGGAAAGGCGTTTGGCTTGCGAACGCAGCCTTACGCGCTTTCTTCTTGTTTCTTGTCGTTACCGGATTTAAGCTCCGGAATGATTTTCTCTTCGACGACTTTCTCGGTAATGACGCAGCTTGTGATATCGTCGCGGGACGGAACCTCGTACATCACTTCAAGCATAATGCTTTCGATGATGGCACGCAGGCCGCGCGCTCCGGTGTTGCGTTTAATCGCTTCACGGGCGATGGCTTCAAGCGCTTTAGGTTCGAATTCCAGCTTCACGTTATCCAGCTCAAGCAGCTTCTGATACTGCTTCACAAGAGCATTTTTCGGCTCTGCCAGGATGCGGACAAGCGTCTTCTCATCCAGCGGTTCCAGCGAAGAGATCACTGGAAGACGGCCAACAAACTCCGGAATCAGACCAAATTTGAGCAGGTCCTCAGGCAGAACAAGCTGCAGGTATTCACCCGGCTTAAGCTCCTTCTGGCCGTCGGAAGCGGCGTTAAAGCCGATAACTTTCTTGCCGACACGGCGTTTGATCATCTGTTCGATGCCGTCAAAAGCACCGCCGCAGATGAACAAAATATTGGTCGTATCGATCTGGATAAACTCTTGATGAGGATGTTTGCGTCCTCCCTGCGGCGGTACGGAAGCTACCGTGCCTTCAAGAATTTTCAGCAAAGCCTGCTGCACGCCTTCACCGGATACGTCACGAGTAATGGACGGGTTCTCCGACTTGCGGGCAACTTTATCAATTTCGTCAATATAGATAATACCGCGTTCCGCTTTCTCGACGTCATAATCCGCAGCCTGAATCAGCTTAAGCAGAATATTCTCGACATCTTCGCCTACATAACCGGCTTCGGTTAAGGAAGTAGCGTCTGCAATCGCAAACGGAACATTCAGGATTTTAGCCATTGTTTGAGCAAGCAGCGTTTTACCGGAACCTGTAGGTCCAAGCAGGAGAATGTTACTCTTCTGCAGTTCAACGTCTTCAATCTTGCTGCCGGAGTTCACTCGTTTGTAGTGGTTATAAACCGCCACGGACAACGATTTCTTTGCCGCCTCCTGGCCGATCACATATTGATCCAAAATCTCGCGAATTTCGCGTGGTTTCGGAATTTCTTTCATGTCGAACTCTTCATCATGACCGAGTTCCTCTTCTACAATCTCCGTGCACAATTCGATGCACTCATCACATATATAAACGCCTGGTCCGGCAACGAGCTTGCGAACCTGATCCTGCGATTTGCCGCAAAAGGAACATTTCAGCTGGCCTTTTTCTTCGTTGAACTTAAACATGACAACACCCCTTTATTCAAATATTAGGCTTATCAATTACTTTATCAATAATCCCATAAGCCTTAGCCTCTTCGGCGCTCAGGAAATAATCGCGGTCTGTATCGCGCTGTATCTTCTCAAGGGGCTGCCCGGTGCGTTCCACATAGATCTGATTGACCTTTTCTTTTGTCTTCAAAATCCATTCGGCATGGATTCCAATATCCGTTGCCTGACCTTGAACACCGCCCAAAGGCTGATGAATCATCACTTCGCTATGCGGAAGAGCGTAACGTTTTCCCGGAGCGCCTGCCGTAAGGAGCAAGGAGCCCATACTGGCAGCCATTCCAACACAAATCGTTGACACGTCTGATTTAATATACTGCATTGTATCATAAATACCCATACCGGCCGTTATAGAACCACCAGGGGAATTTATGTACAAATGAATGTCTTTTCCCGGTTCTTCCGCTTCCAGAAACAGCAGCTGAGCTACAACCAGATTAGCCACTTCATCGTCGATTGCGCCGCTGAGAAAGATGATCCGGTCCTTAAGCAGTCTTGAGTAAATATCGTAGGACCGCTCTCCACGACTAGTCTGTTCAACAACCATTGGTACTAAGCTCATGCCACCGACCCCTTCTCCATATCATCTCAACCAGCTACACCTGTATTCTAACATGTTCCAAAGTCCATGTCATTTTTCCCAAGATGAAGCTTTGGTGATACATTGTATCAGCAACAGCTAATTTATATGCTTTGCTCTTCGTTTGTCAACCCGCCAGAGAGGCATAAGGGTACAGGACTCCAACCTGGCTTGTTGTGCGGAGAAAGAAATCCGCCCTGTTGACACAGAGTATTCGCAGCCAGGATTTCCTGCCATTTTGAACAACGAAGGCACGCAAAAAATCTACGTGCCTTCCCTATTATTTCATATGAAACTTATAGTTCATCCGCTGTTCATTTAGAAGCAGCTTATTCAGCAGCAGCTGCGGTTTCTTTGCTGTTTGCTACCAGGAATTCAATCGTCTTGCGAAGCTGAACTTCTTCGCGCAGACTTCCCAAAGAACCATTGGCAGCGAGAATGTTCTTGATTTCATCTTTGGAGCGTTTGTACATGTCAGCCATGTTCGCCAGCTCTTGCTCGATGTCTTCGTCGGAAACGGTGATGTTCTCTTCTTTCGCGATTTGCTCCAGAACCAGGTTGTTGCGAACGCGTTTCTCAGCGTCGCCTTCCATTTGTTCCTGCAGATCGGAAAGCGTTTGTCCGGAGAAGCTCAGGAACATATCCAGGTTCATGCCTTGGGTGCGAAGACGGTTGTCGAAATCGCGAACCATGTTTTGAACTTCGCCAAGCACCATAGGTCTTGGAATTTCAACTTCCGCATTCTCGGCAACTTTCTCCACGATGGAGGATTCACGAGCCGATTCGCTTTCTTGCTGTTTGCGGGAAGCGAGTTCTTTCTTCAAATCTTCTTTATATTCTTCAAGCGTGTCGAATTCGGAAACGTCCTTCGCAAATTCGTCATCCAAAGCAGGCAGCTGCTTGCGTTTGATTTCATGCAGCTTCACTTTGAACACGGCTTCTTTGCCGGCAAGCTCTTCCGCATGATAGGTTTCAGGGAACGTAACTACAACGTCTTTGAAGTCGCCAGTAGCCATTCCAACTACTTGCTCTTCAAAGCCCGGAATAAAGGATCCGCTGCCCAGTTCCAGGGAATAACGTTCCGCTTTGCCGCCTTCGAAAGGAACACCGTTCACGGAACCGTCGAAATCGATGACAACCGTGTCGCCGTTTTGCGCAGGTTCTTCGTCGATTACGATCAATTCAGCATGACGCTGCTGCAGACGCTCAAGCTCAGCGTTCAGTTCTTCTTCAGTTACTTCAGCTGTAGCAGCCGGAGCTTCGATGCCTTTGTATTCGCCAAGCTTAACTTCCGGTTTAACTGTTACTTTAGCTTTGAAAACAAAAGGTTGTCCTTTTGCAAACTGCTCAACGTCCACTTCAGGACGGTCTACAGGGAAAATATCCGTTTGCTCAACCGCTTCACTGTATACTTCAGGGAGCAAAATGTCGATGGCGTCTTGGTAGAGGCTCTCCACACCGTAGCGTGCTTCGAAAATCGGCCGAGGCACTTTGCCTTTACGGAAACCAGGCACGTTTGCTTTCTTTACTACTTTGTTAAAAGCTTTATCCAGCGCCGCCGCTACGCGTTCCGCTTCGACTTCAACCTCAAGAACGCCGAGGTTCTTCTCTATTTTTTCCCAAGTTGCTTTCATTTTATGCTTTCCCCTCCAAAAATTGTTCACATATTGACAATGAAAAACGAAGTGATGTTATCCGTTTTCAGTCTTGCCCTATCGAATTTCACGTTTAGAATAACCACTATAGTATAATCAAGAATAGTTGATTTTACAAGTGGGCTAAATCATGACGCGATCTGTCAATCTTTTCCGAAATAAAAGATGGGTGTCTCCATTCGCTTTGTTCGCTTAAAAAATCGCTCCGGCTGCGGCAAATTGCTTCATCGCCTTATGGGCTTGTTCAAACCGCAAACGCATCGAATCCGTAATGCCGTACGCCGCTCTCAGCTCCTCATCCGCCTTGCCGTCTCCGCCCTGCAGGCTTTCCGTTACGGTTTGGTGCAGTGCAGCCGCCCAGATGTCCAGCGACGCCTCTTCCTCCCGAATAACGGAGTCATAATCGGCCGTTCCGTACACGCCCATAATAAACTGGTACCAGAACTCCTGGGCAAAATAAAACATGGCCGGATCGTGCACCTGCGCTTCTTGTCCAACCCGGTCCAGCACATCCTGTACCGCCGGAGGGAACTCCTCCGGGGTTAAGGGCACGGCGTCGATCTCAATCGTCGTCAGCGCGCCGCCTCTCCAAAGACGGACCACGCCGCTTGTCTCACGCCGCCGCAGGGTCTGCAACACCCGGAACTGGAGCATCGGATGCCGTTCTTCACGTTCCAGCCATTTGATCAGCGCTTCGTCGATTTCCGGCGCCTGGATAAAAGCCAGCTGCTCCAGGGCCAGAAAAGTATGCTCGGACAAGGGTTTCTCCGTCACGGTCTGCAGCAGTTTGAGCGCATACCCGCGGTCTTCCGCAAATTTCATTTCCGCGTGCCTGCGCGCAAAATCCGCTTCCTCGGCTTCATCCGCCGGCTCCATGACCGGAACGCCCTGGCCTTTCCCTGCCGCAGCTGCCGGGAAAGCCTCCTGCAGCCATTTCAGCAGCGCTTCCCATTCCTCGTAATGACGGTCATCCTGGACCTGGCACTGCAGCAAAAAGCGAAGCAGATCCGCTGCTTCCGCGTAACGCTCCGTTTCCAGCATCCGGGTAAGTTCGACCTGGTAATAATCGAGCGTCTTGGGGAATAGAACTAGATTATCTCGCCCGCTCTGTCGATTCTCGTTAATAAAAGTTCACATCCTTCCACCGCGTCTTCAATGATTTGTAGATTATAACACACGCACCGTCATATTAAAAAGTTATATCCATCAAAAAATCCTTGCTAACCCGCCAAATGTATGGTATATTCTCTTTTGCACGCTTTTATTGTTTGTCCCAGTAGCTCAGCTGGATAGAGCAACGGCCTTCTAAGCCGTCGGTCAGGGGTTCGAATCCCTTCTGGGACGTTCAAGCAAGCTCTCCTTCGGGAGAGCTTTTTTGCGTCTCGGGATGAGAACCCCTTTAGGGGTTCGTCGCAGCGAAGGCACCGTGTGAGGGAGCCTGTGCGAAGTCGCGAGCAATGCGAGCGTACCCCGACTGGGACGCTGAGCGGCTCTCCTTCGGGAGAGCTTTTTTGCGTCGCGCCCCTAGTACTCTCTTTTTATAGCATAACGTTCATAGGCCTCTCATATATTTCGAATAATAGGCTACGCCCATAGAGGTTCGAGATTCTGGTTCTCGCCACCTGCCAACCAGCCTTATGCCGGACAGGCCTTCCTATTTTCCAATTAAGGAGGAGTTATAAATTGAGAACAACCGGAATTCGTTTCACCAAGCTGGCAATCGCGGCCATTTCGGGGATGATCCTGCTGGCAGGCTGCGGCATCAAACGCCCGTCTGCGGACGAGCTTCCAAACGAAATCCAGTCCCGCACAGGTGCGCTGCCCCTGTCCAAGACGTCTTCTTCCTTGCAGAGCGTTAATAGAATTGAAGACGTCGACGGAAGTCTTGGCCTCACCTTTCCCCAAGGCTGGGTTCGGGACGACAACCTGAACAAAGCCGCCGTACTCGGCGTATCAGACCGCTCCAAGGAGAAATACTGCCTGATTGTACGGATGCCTTCCAATCTTCTTAAAGACGCCACTTTGGACAGCATGCGAAGAAAACTTCTGG
The DNA here is from genome assembly GCF_001685395.1 of Paenibacillus yonginensis. Taxonomy (NCBI): domain Bacteria; kingdom Bacillati; phylum Bacillota; class Bacilli; order Caryophanales; family Paenibacillaceae; genus Paenibacillus; species Paenibacillus yonginensis. The sequence continues at coordinate 3,024,545 of NZ_CP014167.1, forward strand.
CCGATACCAAAGTAGCGCTTCAGAACTACCGCTTCGTCGAAAACGGAGATATCACGATTGACGGACTTCCGGCCAAAACCGTCGAGTTCTACGGGACAGCCCGCAGCGTCAACGTCAGGTATCTGGCTGCGGTACTGGAGAAAGACGGAACCTTCTATCAGATCATTACGTGGTCGACTTCCGATTTGTTTGCCGGGTACAAAGATGAATTCAAGAAGGTTATCCAGTCCTTCCAGATCATGAAACCCAACACCAAAACATCGGTCCTGCCCGTACTGGGATCCGCCGCCTCCGATATTTCCCTGGTCACCAGTTCGGACCATCATGCCAGCATTACGATTCCGGAAGGCTGGAGCAAGGATAGCGGCCTGGCTTCAGGAGCCGACATTCAGGCCTCTCATCCTTCTACCGAAGATTATATTGTGGTCCTCAGGGAAGACCGCTCCGGTTTCTCGCCAAACACAACGATCAACGACTACTCCAAGCTGGTGAGCAGCAACATGAAAGAAGCGATTCAAAACGCCAAGCAAGAGATCCCTGAGCAGATTACGATCGGCGGACTGACGGCCCTCCAATATGTCATCACCGGAGAGGTCGACAAAGTCAAAATCAGTTATCTGGTTACGATCATAGCCTCCAAAGACCATTTCACCCAAGTGCTGATGTGGACCCGGTCCGATCTGTTTGAAGCAAAAAAACAAAATTACCTTTACATCGTCAACACCTTCCGGGAATTGTAAGCTCATTCTATTCGAAAGGATGGATGGCATTGAAGAATGGAAGCATGTAGAATAAGAGGAAGTATTTCTTCTATATAAAATCTTTTAAAAATATTGCAGCTTTTCCCGCTGCCCGAGGAGGCCGTGTCATTCATGAGCTTTACTTTGCAGATTGGCGAATCCGCCCCGGATTTTAATCTGAAAGGAACTGACGGAAATCATTACACGCTGGAAAGCTTTGAAGCCTCGAGATTTCTGGTCGTCTTCTTCACCTGCAACCATTGCCCGTTTGTCCTTGGCTCCGATGAAGTCACCCGTCAGACTGCGGATAAATTCACGAAGGACGGGGTAACTTTTATTGGAATCAACGCCAACAGCGAGCAAACCAACCCGCAGGATTCCTTCGATTATATGGTAGCAAGAATGGAAGATAACCGGTTCCCCTGGATCTATTTGCGCGATGAAACGCAGGAAACGGCCAAGGCTTACGGCGCTTTGCGGACACCTCATTTCTTTGTGCTGGACGAGAAACGGAAGCTCGTCTATACGGGACGCGGCATCGACAACCCACGAAATCCGGAGAAAATGACCGTCAACGATCTGGAGCGGGCCCTTTCGGAGCTCGTTGCCGGACAAGCCGTCAGCGTTCCCTTAACCAATCCGATTGGCTGCAATGTGAAATGGAACGGTCAGGATGCGCATTGGATGCCGGCGGAAGCCTGTGACCTGGTTTAGTTTGTTCATATAAAGATAAGGAGGAATTAACATGTCCGATCTGTACAGCATTCAAGTAAAAACCATTGATGGTGAAGCTACCACTCTTCAACCCTACGCAGGACAAGTCCTGCTGATCGTCAACACAGCCAGCGCCTGCGGATTAACGCCTCAATACAAAGGTTTGCAGTCGCTGTACGACACCTATAAAGATAAAGGGTTCACGGTTCTCGGCTTCCCCTGCAATCAATTTGCCGGACAAGAGCCTGGGACCGAAGCTGAAATCAAACAATTTTGCGAGCTGAACTATCAGGTCAGCTTCCCGATGTTCGCCAAAGTGGAAGTGAACGGCGACAACACTCATCCGCTGTACAAATATTTGAAAGAGAACGCCCCTCAGGAAGAGCCTGCGGGCGATATTGAATGGAATTTCGCCAAATTCCTTGTTGACCGTACCGGAAAGGTCGTGAAACGCTACAGCTCCAGAACGGAGCCAGCAGCGATTGAACCTAATTTGCCTGAGCTGCTTGGCGAATAGTCTTAAGACAACTCATCCCCTCGTTACGAACAACAAAATCCGCGTTCTGCTCGTTTACAGCAGACGCGGATTTTGTTGTTTCTAGAATCAATTCTTCATTTTTGGGTCTAAGGCATCGCGCAGACCGTCCCCCATCAGGTTGAACCCTAACACGGTAAGCATGATAGACACTCCAGGGAAAATAACCGTCCACGGTGCAATTTGAATGAACTGGCGGGAATCTGCCAGCATTTTGCCCCACTCCGGCGCCGGCGGTTGTGCTCCAAGGCCCAGAAAGCCGAGGGCCGCAGCCTCGATGATAGCCGTCGCAATCCCCAGCGTGCCCTGTACGATGATTGGGCTTAAGCTGTTAGGCAGGATGTGATGCCATAGGATGCCTCCATTTTTCATGCCGATGGACCTGGCCGCAGTAATAAACTCCTCATTTATCAAGCTAAGCACTTTAGCCCTGATTAACCTTCCATAAACCGGGATGCCAACGATCGCAATCGCTATCAGCGCATTTTGCAGGGAGGGCCCTAGTACCGCCACAATCGCAATCGCCAGCAGCATGCTCGGGAACGCCAGTAAAATATCAAAAAAACGAGAGATCAGCATGTCTAGCCATTTGCCATAGAAGCCGGCCAGAATGCCGAGAAAAGTCCCCAAAATAATCGAACCGACCACAGAGGAAAAACCAACCCAAAGCGAAATCCGCGCTCCGTATATGACCCGGCTGAACAAATCCCTCCCCAAATCGTCGGTACCAAGCCAGTGTTTGCCCGATGGCGCCTTGAGCCGGTCCATCAGCTGCTGCTCTTTGAAATCATAAGGGGCAATTAACGGCGCGAAAATGGCCAGCAGGATAAACAACCCGATGATCACAAGTCCCAGCATAGCCAGCTTGTTCCTTCGAAAGGACTGCCAGGTTTCCCTGGCTGGCCCTTCAGCCCTGGAGGGGATGGCCGGCGGCGTTCCCCCCGTCGTCGTTACTGCTGCATCTGCCATGCTCATCCCTCCTTAACGGTATTTGATCCGGCGGTCAATCGCTGCATACAGAAGATCGACAATTAGATTGATCACAACGAAGATAAAGGCAATGATCAGAATCCCGGTTTGAATGACCGGATAATCGCGGTAGCTTATCGCGTCATACAGATATCGGCCGACGCCCGGCCAGGCAAAGATCGTCTCCGTCAATACTGCCCCGCCTAGCAGCGAACCTGTCTGCAGGCCCACGACGGTTAATACGGGGATGAAGGCATTTTTTAATGCGTGCTTGTACACGACAAGAAACTGAGGCAGACCTTTGGATCTTGCCGTCCGGATATAATCGGATTTCATCACTTCCAGCATGCTTGAGCGAGTCATGCGGGCGATCACCGCCATAGGAATGGTTCCAAGCGCAATGCTCGGCAGGATCAAATGTTTGATCACGATCCAGAGCTGGTCCCATTTCCCCTGGATGATCGCATCCAGCACATAAAGGCCGGTTTGGGTCTCCAAAGGATTGCGCTGATCCATTCGTCCGATGGAGGGAAGCCAGTGCAGCTTAATGGAGAATAACCACTGCTCCATCAGTCCCAGCCAGAAGATCGGCATCGAGATCCCGATCAGCGCAAGCAGCATAGCCGCATAATCGAACCAGGAGTTCTGCTTCCAGGCGCTGAGGATGCCCGCGTTAATGCCGATAATCAAGGCAAACAGCATTGCTGTAAAAGTCAGTTCCAGCGTAGCAGCGAGGTACGGCGTAATCTCTTTGGCGATGGGAACCTTGGTGCGGATGGACTCGCCTAGATCGCCCTTCAGCAGATCTCCGACATACATGAAGTATTGCTGCAGCCACGGTTTGTCCAAACCCAGCTGTTCCCGGAGCGCCTCTTTGGATTGTTCGGTCGCCTTCTGACCCAGGATGGTCTCAGCCGGATCCCCAGGAATGGCATGAATAATGGAAAATACGATCAGGGTCATCCCCACCAAAACCGGGATCAGCACAAAAATGCGTTTCAGCACATACGAATTCATCGCTATTTCACCTGCCGAATCGGAGAGTAGAACGGCCCGATTAACGGGCCGCTAGAAATCGTCTGTCTGACCACAGTCTATTACTCAAAATAAACGCTGCTGTAGTATTCGGTTCCTGTTGGATTCGGAATGAACCCTTTCAGGTTGGCTTTGGCGGCCAGAATGGGCGTCGTGTACACGAGCGGAATCCACGGCGCATCGTCATGAATGATCGTCTGAGCCTGCTTGTACAGATCGGAGCGTTTATTTTGATCGATTTCTTTCTGCGCTTCGACCAGAATGTTGTGCAGATTTTCATTTACATAGAAACCGCGGTTGTTGCCCGGAATGGCGTCTTTATCCAGCAGGGTGTAGATGAAGTTGTCCGGGTCGCCGTTGTCGCCCGTCCAGCCGAGCATGTACAGATCGTCTTTCTCCCCTGCTTTCGTATCGTCCAGGTATGTCGCCCATTCCGGGGATTCAATATTGACCTTTACGCCGATTTTGGCAAAGTCAGCCTGGATGGCTTCAGCCACCTTTTTGCCGTCCGGCATGTAAGGTCTGGATACCGGCATTGCATAGAAGGTGTATTCTCCGGGCAGACCATCCGGATAACCGGCATCAGAAAGCAATTGTTTGGCTTTGTCGAGATCATACGTATAATCCTGAATCTGATCATTATAGCCCCACAAGGTAGGCGGCATCGGATTGACGGCCGGCTTGGCCTGACCGGCGAAGAAAGCGTCGATCAAACCTTGCTTGTTGACGGCATAGTTCAAGGCGACACGCACTTTGGGATCGTCGAAAGGTTTTTTCTTGGTGTTGAAGCCGATGTACGCCACGTTAAATGGCGGGCGCTCGATTTTTTGCAGGGAGGTATTGGCTTCCAGCAGCGTCAAGTCGTCCGGATTTACATCTTCCATCAGGTCGATCTCCCCGTTTTGCAGGGCGTTAAAACGTGCCGAGTTATCCGGAATGGAACGAACGATAACTTTGTTCAGCTTAGGCAGGCCTTCTTTCCAGTAGTTCGGATTCTTCTCCAACGTAATGGAATCGTTTCGTTTCCACTCTTTGAAGACAAAAGGCCCCGTGCCCACCGGTTCGTTTTTGAAGTTTTCCTTTTTCTCCTTGATGGCCGCCGGACTGGCAATCCCGAAGCAGGTCATCGCCAGATTTTGCAGAAAAGGGGCCTGCGGCTGGTTTAGCGTAAACACAACGGTATGGTCGTCTTTGGCGGTTACGTTCTTGATGACGCGCGCTCCGTCCGGTCCAAACATCGAATCATAATAATCGAAAGAGTCCCCTTCAAATTTGTATTCGCTGTTCGGATCGCTCCAGCGGTTGAAGTTGAACACAACGGCATCCGCATTAAAATCCGTGCCGTCATGGAATTTCACCCCTTGGCGCAGCGTAAAGGTATACGTCAAGCCGTCGGCGGAAATTTCCCATTTCTCAGCCAGAGCCGGTTCAACCTCCGTAGTGCCCTCTTTGTACTCTAGCAAGGAATCAAACACCTGATGCACGATTTTGAGCGATTCACCGTCCGTCACGATGGACCCGTCAAGCGAAACGGAATCGCCGCCGCGGCCTAGAATCAGCGTGTCCTGAGTGGATTCGGAAGGTGCTGATGCCGAGGAGGACGGCTGATCGCTAGCCCCCGCATTGTCTGATCCCCCGCTGGCATTATTTGAGCTGCCTCCTCCACAAGCACTTAACAACAGGGTCATGCCGAGCATTAAAGAAAGCAGTTTACCTGTACTTTTGTTCATCCACAAACCCCTTTCTCTTCTCCAAAATTTAATATTAAAACGGGTATGAGTCCCGCTCTAACCAAGACTTGGTACACGCTGTTCATGGGCCCATCCAACAAACGCCAGCAGAAGGCTTAAACTCCACCTGTTACCGATTCGCTGTACAGAAAACAAGCGGTCTGGTGTCCCGCTCCCGTATCGGCAAGCAAAGGCCGCTGCAACCGGCAGATGTCCATAACATGAGGACATCGGGTATGAAAAGCACAGCCTTGGGGGGCATTAGCCGGACTCGGCACCTCCCCCTTCAGAATGATCCGCTGCCGTTTCGCTTTGGGATCCGGCTGCGGAACGGAAGAAAGCAGCGCCTGAGTATACGGATGTTGTGGATGCTGGTAAAGCTCCTGCTTGTCGGCTATTTCCACAATTCGGCCCAAATACATAACCGCGACCCGGTCACAGATATGTTTGACGACGCTCAAGTCGTGGGCGATAAACAAATAGGTCAAACCAAACTCCTGCTGTAAATCCTGCAGCAGATTAATAACCTGGGACTGGATCGATACGTCAAGGGCCGACACCGGCTCATCGGCGACAATCAGCTTCGGCTGCACTGCCAGCGCGCGGGCAATGCCGATCCGCTGCCGCTGCCCGCCGGAGAATTGATGGGGATACCGCTGAAGATGACCGATAGGCAGGCCGACGATATCCATTAGCTGTTCCACTCGCTGCCTCCGTTCTGCGCCTCTGCCGATTCCATGAACCTTTAAAGGTTCTTCAAGAATACGTTTGACGTTCTGCCGGGGATCCAGGGACGAGAACGGGTCCTGGAAAACCATTTGCATGTCCTTCCGGCTTCTCCGCATTTGCTCGGGAGAAAGCGAGGTAAGCTCCTGCCCATCAAACAGGATGGTTCCGCCTGTAGGCTCTATCAGCCTGAGCAGGCTCCGGCCCGTCGTGGATTTGCCGCAGCCGCTTTCTCCCACCAGCCCAAAGGTCTCGCCCCGTCTGATGGCAAAATTCACATCATCTACGGCTTTCACATAAGTGCCTGAGCGCTTCAAGCCCCCCGCAGCGGCAGGGTAATATTTCTTCAAACCATTCACTTCCAGAAGAACATCTTCAGGCTTGGGTCCGTTCATACAGCGTCCTCCTTAACGGCTGAATACAGCCAGCATCGGCAGTACTGTCCCGAGCCCTTATCCTCCAGCTCCGGAAGCTGTTCCCGGCAGATCGGCATCACCTTGCTGCAGCGATCGGCAAACCGGCAGCCCTTCATATCGAGACTCAAAGCAGGAACTTGTCCGGGAATGGAATACAGCCGTTTTCTATCCTCATTCATCAAAGGCATGGATCGAATCAGTCCTTGCGTGTAAGGATGGAGCGGGTTCTCAAACAGCTGCTCCGTCCCGGCTTCCTCTACGATCTTCCCCGCGTACATGACAACAACCCGGGTACAAATTTCCGCTACGACACCAAGATCGTGAGTAATCATCATCATCGTTGTGCCGTTGTCTTCATTCAGTTGTCTGAGCAAATCCAGAATCTGAGCTTGGATCGTCACATCAAGCGCAGTAGTCGGCTCATCCGCAATCAGCAGCTCCGGATTGCACGAGATCGCCATAGCAATCATGACACGCTGCCGCATGCCTCCGGACAATTGATGCGGATATTCATCAATCACCGACTCCGGCCGCGGGATGCCGACTTTGGCCAGCATGCCTATAGCGTGCCGGCGGGCTGCCTTGCGGCCCAGCCCCAAATGAATTTTGACCGCTTCAACAAGCTGTTGACCGATGGTAAATAGCGGGTTTAAAGAGGACATCGGCTCCTGAAAAATCATGGAGATCCGGTCGCCGCGTATTTTTCGCATCTCCCGTTCGGATAAAGCCACTAAATCTTTCCCGCGGAATAGGATCGAACCTTGCACAATTTTGCCGGGAGGCCTGGGGATCAATTGGAGGACAGATAACGAGGTGACGCTCTTCCCGCACCCCGATTCGCCAACAACACCCAGCACCTCTCCGCGGCGGACAACCAGGCTTACCCCATCGACTGCAGGAACCTCTCCCTTGGAGGTCACAAAGTGAGTTCGCAATTCTTGAATTTCAAGCACCGTTTCTTTCATCGGAATCCCCTTCTCTCGAAATAATCGTTTGCGCCAAATGGATCGACATCATTTCAAGCAGGTTAAAGAACAGGAAGCCAAAGAAGGAAATACATAATCAAACACATAATCAAACAGAGTAGGATTAAATAGACTGACATGGTGTGGGAATTAAAGTCATTTGAGGTTCTAATATAATTAAGTGGAAAAAGATAGGTGGTTAATTCAAAACATTACCCCATCTCTCTCTTTTTGACAATACTTATGTGAGGTTATTTATCATTTAAAGATATATAAACCGCAAAAAAATGAGTGGACCGCCTTCACAAACTTTCGGCATTCCGAGAACTAAATTTTTTAATTATGTTATATTTTATATAGATGTGTTTGGTGTTTATCGTAGGAGTCAACAAGAAACAGTCAGAAGGAGGAACCGCCCCGTTGAAAAGCTTTCGATTACTCACGGATTATTTGCGCACCAACAAGAAACTCTATTTGCTAGCCGTCATTTTGATCATTGTTTCGAACGGAATTTTGGCATTGCTCCCCAAGGTGCTTGGAGAAGTTACAGACGGGCTGAAAGCCGGAGAGCTAGGCCAAAACGGGATTGTCCGGTACAGCCTGGTTCTGCTGGCCATTGCCGTCAGCTACGGCGCATTCTTTGGCATAGGACAATTTACGATTATGAAGCTGGGACGCCGGTTTGAGTTCCTGACGCGGGGAAAGATTTTTACCCAGTTCTCCCGGCTTGCTGAAGATTTCTTCTCCAAACAAGGCACGGGCAAACTGCTCAGTTATGTAATGAATGATGTCACCTCTGTGCGTGAAGCCATTTCTTTTGGCGTTACGCAAACGACCAATGCTGTGTTTATGGTGATCTCCTGCGTAGTAATGATGCTGTTCTCGGGAATTCCATTAACTCTGATGCTGGTCAGCGTCTGCCCGCTGGCTGCCATTCCGTTCCTGGTTACCTATTTCGGTCCCCGCATCCGGCAGAGATCCATGTCGGTGCAGGAGAATCTGGCCTCCATGACCGAATCGGCGGACGAACAGATTGGCGGCATCCGCGTAACCAAGACATTCGCCATCGAACCAACCGCGCAAAGCCGGTTTGGAGCTTCCGTTGAACAGGTCAAAGGAGCCCAGCTTCATCTGGTCCGGCTCTCCTCCCTGTTTCAGGCGGCGCTTCCTTTTCTGGGTGCGCTTTCGCTTGTTGTCTCCCTTCTGGTTGGCGGTTATATGACGCTGCATGACAAAATGACGCTGGGAAGCTTCGTCGCCCTGACCTTCTATCTGCGCATGCTGACCGGACCTCTGCAGACCATAGGAAATGTCATTAACATGATGCAGCGTTCCGGAGCCTCGCTGGACCGGGTCAACCGGCTTCTCGCCCAAATCCCGAGCGTCAGGGATCAGGAAAATGCCCGACCGCTGCGCCGTGTAGGCAGCATCGAATTCAATCATTTGACGTTCTCTTATCCGGATTCCGGCGAATATTCCCTGAAGGATATCAGCTTTAAAATTCCGCAGGGTCATACCGTCGGTTTGATTGGGCGGACAGGCAGCGGCAAAACCACGCTCGCCAAGCTGCTGCTGCGCATTTATGAACCGCCTGCAGGCACCATTCGGGTCAATCAGCAGGATATCACCGGGGTGACGCTTGAATCGCTCCGCCGAAAGATCGGATATGTGCCGCAGGACGGCTTCCTGTTCAGCACCGACATAGCCGATAACATCGCGTTTAGCGACCGCTCCGCCAGCTTGGATCAAGTGCAGATTGCAGCTGACCAAGCTTTACTGCTTGAAAGCGTCAATTCCTTCCCGGAAGGCTTCCAAACCCGGCTCGGTGAACGCGGCGTAACGTTATCCGGCGGGCAGCGGCAAAGGGCCAGCCTGGCGCGCGGCCTGATGAAGAAACCTGAGCTGCTGATCCTTGATGACAGCATGAGCGCGGTAGATGCCGTTACGGAAGCGGGAATCCTGAACAATCTGGTCCGTGAACGCACGGGCAAAACAACGTTGATTATTGCACACCGGATCAGCAGCGTGCAGCACGCCGATGAAATCGTCGTTCTGGATCAAGGAAGAATTGCACAAAGGGGTACACACGATCAGCTTCTGCGTGATCCGGACGGATTGTACGCTTCTTTATACCGCATTCAACAGGAGGGATTGCAGCATGCCTAGCTCGGCCGTTAACGCTTTACCGGGAGACAACAGCAAACCGAAACCAGAGAAAAAGGGTTCCCTTGAAGCCTTCAAAGCGGTCTTTGCCTACGCGAAACCTCACAAGCTGGCTTTCTCAGGTGTGTTTGTGTGCGCACTGCTTGGCATTTCCGCGGATCTGCTTCAGCCTTATCTCGTTAAAATTGCGATTGACGATCATTTAGCGATTGGAAAAAAAGATTTCGACTTGATCGGCATCATTGCCGCCGTTTATCTCGGCATTTCTATCATCAGCTTTATCTTCACTTATCTGCAGAACAACCTGCTGCAGTACGCCGGACAAAGCATTGTGGCCAAAATCCGCAACGATTTGTTCGGGCACATCTCCAAGCTGTCCATGTCTTATTTCGATAAAGTCCATCGCGGCAGCCTCGTAACAAACGTATCCAGCGATACGGAGACGATCAGCCAATTCTTCACGCAGGTGCTGCTCAGTCTGATCCGCGACGGGATGACGCTTGTTCTGATCATCGTGTTTATGTTTCAGCTGGATGCAACATTGGCCTGGTATTGCCTGATTGCTTTGCCGGTGATCGGAATCGTGGCCTTCCTGTTCCGCCGTTATCTGCGCGAAGCTTATCAGACGACGCGGAGCCGCCTGTCCCGGCTGATCGGCTTTATTGCCGAGAACCTGTCGGGTATGGGGCTTATTCAGGCCTTTCGTCAGGAGGAAGAACAGACGCGCCGGTTCACCGAGCACAATCAAAGCTATTGGGAAGGCAACATGCGTGAGGTCCGCGCCAACGTGCTGTTCAACAGAACGTTTGATTTTCTTGGGAATGCCGCGCTAGTTCTGGTCGTTTGGCTGGGCGGCATGGCAGTTTTTCATAAGCAGATCGAGGTCGGCGTCCTGTACGCTTTCACCAGCTACATCCGCCAATTTTTTGCTCCGATCAACCAGATTACGATGCAGTGGAATACTTTTCAATCCACCATGGTATCCATGGACCGGATCTGGAGCATATTCAGCACCAGGCCTGCCGTTAAGGAACCTGCTGCCGAAGAAGCCGTCCATCTCCCGCTCGAACAGGTCCAAGGCAGAGTCGACTTTAATCACATTTCCTTTGGTTATACCAGCAGCCAGACCGTTATTCCCGATCTGGATCTTCACATTGCCGCTGGTGAAATGATCGGGGTAGTAGGAACAACCGGGGCGGGCAAAAGCACGCTGATCAGCCTGCTCAACCGCTTCTATGACGTGACACGGGGCAGCATCGAAATCGACGGCATTGATATTCGGCGGCTCCCCCAAAGCCGGATTCACCGGATCGTAGGTTTGATTCAACAGGAGCCCTACCTGTTCTCGGGCAGCATTCTGGATAATGTCCGTTTGTTTCAGAAGGATATTTCCCGGGAAAAAGTCGTCGAGGCCTGTCAGTTCGTCGGCGCTCACGACATGATTATGCGGATGCCCGGCGGTTATGAAACGCCTCTTACGGAAAGGGGCAGCGGGCTTTCAGCCGGGGAACGGCAGCTCATTTCCTTTGCCCGTATTGTGGTATTTAAACCGAAAATTCTGATTCTGGACGAAGCAACCGCAAATCTCGACTCGCAAACAGAGCAGCTGGTTCAGGACGCGCTGCAGAGCGTCTCCAAGGGACGGACAACAATCGTGATTGCCCACCGCTTATCTACCGTCATGCACGCCGACCGGATCATCGTGATGAAGCATGGCCGGGCAGTTGAACAGGGCACACACGATCAACTCCTGGCGCGGCACGGTTATTATGCCGAGCTGTACCGTCATGCCAAGCAGGCTTCCGGACAGTAGCGTCTCGATTTTTGCAATTATTATGTTCTATTTGTCGAATTCTGGTATAATTGAGCAAATGTCTGTTGCCGGAGGTTTGCTTGATGATTACACGTAGAAAAGAACCCTTTCGTTATTCGATGCAAGAGCCGGTGGAATGTCAGCTGGAGTTGACTACCGTCAACCGGATGTCACTCTCAGGGAAGCTGATTCCCGCCCAAGTGATCGACATCAGCAAAAATGGCTGCAAGATCCGTTCCGCGCTGGATTTGAAAGCCTCCGAGCATTTCATTGAATGCCGAATCCACCTTCGCTTGAACGAACAACAGTTTATCTTTCCCGGCCAGATTCGCTGGCAGCGGAATTTGGACGGCTTCAGCCATGATTATGGCATTCATCTCCTGCTCACAGAGGATGAGAAAGAACAAATCAACGTTCAGCTGCGGGGACTTGCAGCGGAACGAAAAATAATAGTAATGTGATTCACAGACCGGTGCGTAAGCGCCGGTCTAATTTTTTGTGACCCAGCAGCATCTAATCAGCGCGCGCAAGTACAAAAAGAGGATTTACTTTCCAGCCGCCAGGGATTACAATAAACGCAAATAAAAAAGTGAGTAATCACTCATTTTATGAGACAGGATGTGATTTTTTTGGAAAGCTCCACGGCACCCGTCCTCTCTGCCCGACAAGTAAACAAAAATTTTTCAGGCAAAACGATTCTGGATGCTATTCACCTTGAGATTAACCCGGCTGAAATCTTTGGATTGCTAGGACCCTCAGGCTCCGGAAAAACAACCCTCGTCAAATTGTTAGCCGGCATCGACGTTCCAACCTCGGGAGAAATCAGGCTGCTCGGCACCCTGCTCCCCAAACGGGCCATGCTCCAGCAAATCGGCTATATGGCTCAGGCAGACGCTTTGTATCAAGAGCTGACCGCCCGCGAGAACATGGAGTTCTTCGCTGCATTGTACGGGCTCAAAGGAAAGCGATGCCTCGACCGGATCACGGAAACGGCAGAGCTTGTGGGACTAAGCGAGCATTTAAGCAAAAAAATCTGGCAGTATTCAGGCGGCATGAAACGGAGATTATCGCTTGCGATTGCCCTGCTGCACGAACCGCCGGTGCTGCTGCTTGATGAACCTACGGTGGGGATCGATCCGATGCTTCGCCGCTCGATCTGGGCGGAGCTGAGGACGCTGGCCCAACAAGGAACCACGGTTGTGCTTACCACCCATGTTATGGATGAAGCGGATAAATGCAACCGGCTGGCCATGATCCGGGATGGACGTATTTTAGCCGAGGGTTCTCCTGCGGCGCTGCTCAAACAAACAGGATCGGAACAAATCGAAGATGCGTTCATTAAATTGGGAGGTGGGAACTTATGAGAATCCGAGCCGTCATCCTCCGCACGCTGCGGCAGTTTAGACGGGATAAGCGAACGGTAGCTCTGATGTTTATCGCTCCTCTTCTCGTGCTCACCTTGATGAACCTTGTATTCAACGGCTCGGCTTACGTGCCGCGCATCGGCATGGCCAGCTCTGGCTCCACATCCGTATCGCAGGAAGCTTTGGCTGGCCAGCTCGAAGCTCAAAATGCCGAAGTGCTTCAATATCCTTCAAACGATTTGGCGGAAAAGGCGCTGGAAGACCACAAACTGGATGCTTTGGTTTCGGTTCAAGAAAATAGACTTGCGATCCGGCTTGAAGGCAGTGATCCGACCGCAAACCGCGCTGTCATGACCGTTATTCAAAAGATGACAACCGCACAGCCGCCTGCACAGCCTCCGTCCTCTGAGGGGACCGAGAACCTTCGATTCTCTCCTGAAATCTCTTATCTGCACGGATCAGAGGATATGAGCACGATTGACCATATCGGTCCGGTGCTGATCGGATTTTTTATTTTTTTCTTTGTTTTCCTTATTGCGGGCGTGGCTTTTCTGCGCGAACGGACCTCCGGTACACTCGAGAGACTGCTCGCCTCCCCGATTCGCCGCTCGGAAATCGTACTCGGCTACCTGGGCGGCTTCGGCTTGTTTACCTTAGCTCAAGCGCTGCTCATTACCTGGTACAGCATCAAGGTGCTCGGTATTGAAATGGCAGGGTCTTTCGGACTTGTGCTGCTGCTCACCCTGCTGCTGTCCATGACCGCACTGACCTTGGGCATTTTGCTATCGGCTTACGCCAGCAACGAGCTGCAGATGATTCAGTTCATCCCGTTAATTATCGTTCCGCAGCTGTTCCTATCCGGATTGTTTAATCTGGATACGCTGCCCGGTTGGCTGGCTGCTTTACGTTTCATTATGCCGTTGTATTACGGTTCGCAAGCTATGACCGATGTTATGATCCGAGGGCAGGGCTGGAACGGAATAGCCGTAAACCTGGTTGTGCTCATTGGTTTCTGCCTGCTATTCACGCTGCTTAATGTAGCGGCTCTTCGCAAACACCGCAAAATCTAGCTCTGCCTGCGAATTCATATGCTAAAATGAAAGGGTGTGTTTACAGAAAGGAGACTTTCAAATGAACCGTCAGCAGGACCGGGAGATTGAACAGTGGCTGGAAGAGCTATCAGCGATGGAGGACGAGCGCAAAATGACCGCCAAACAGCTGCAGATCGTTCGATCAGCCGTGGATATATTTTCCGAAAAAGGGTATGCCGCCGCTTCTACAAGCGAAATCGCCCAGCGGGCGGGCGTTGCCGAAGGGACGATTTTCAGACATTATAAAACAAAAAAAGAGCTGCTGCTCTCGATCGTGACACCGCTTATGAGCCGTCTTGTTGCTCCTTTTATTATCCGCAACTTCCAGGCTGTGCTGAGCGCCCAATATGAAACCTTTGAGGAGTTTCTCCGGGCCGTGATCGAGAACCGGATCGACTTTGCCCGCAAACATATGAAAGTAATCAAAATCCTGATTCAGGAAATCCCGTTTCAGCCGGATTTGAAGAAAGCTTTCCTGGAACAGGTCGGGGCCCCTGTCGGTTCGCGGATCCGTGAAATCATGGTTTATTACCAGGAAAAAGGCCAGCTTAGCAAAGAGATCAAACCGGAAACAGCTTTGCGTTTTATGGCTTCGACCATTATGGGGCTGTTCGCAGAGAAATTCCTGCTGTTCCCTGATCGTCCCTGGGATGAGCAGGCTGCCACGGATGAGCTGATTCAACTGATTTTGCATGGGATGGGCGCAGACTCTAAATAAATTTAAACCTGAAAGGTCCAAATTCCTTAAATATCCCTTTGCGTCAGCACATTCAGGAAAGCAGCGGCCCGCGGACTTGACGGGTGCTGCAGCACCTCGGAAGGCGGCCCCTGCTCGATAATTTGGCCCTGATCAATCAGAATCACCTGATCCGCCACATCGGCCGCAAATTTCATTTCATGGGTGACAACGGCCATCGTCATGCCTTCGGCTGCGAGCTGCTTCATCACTTTAAGCACCTCGCTCACCAGTTCGGGGTCAAGGGCTGAGGTGGGCTCGTCAAACAGCAGCACTTCCGGGTCAACCGCCATCGCCCGGGCGATGCCGACCCGCTGCTGCTGGCCCCCGGAAAGCTGATGCGGATAATTATCCGCCTTATCCGCCAGACCCACCTTGCCCAGCAGTTCAGCCGCCCGTCTTCTCGCTTCCTCCTTGCTTTTCCCCTGTACCGTGATCTGGGCTTCCATCACATTCGCCAGCGCCGTCATATGCGGAAACAAATTATACGACTGGAACACCATACCCGTTCGTTTGCGCAGCGCCAGCACTTCCTTCGGTTTAGGCCTGGACCCCGCATGAAAATCCAGCGTGACGTCACCTACCGTAAGACGTCCTTCGTCAGGCGTTTCCAGCAGGTTCAGACAGCGCAGCAGGGTAGTCTTGCCCGAGCCCGAAGGGCCGATAATGACAAGCACCTTGCCTTTTTCCAAGGAAAGATCAATGCCTTTCAGCACCTCAAGGGCTCCAAACGATTTATGCAAATTTTGAATTTGGATCATAGGGTCCCCTCCTATCGCGCCGAATAACGGGCAAGCCGTCTTTCCAGGTTATTTTGCAGCGCCGACAACACCGTACAGAAGAGAAGATAAATTAGTCCCGCTTCGGAATAGATCAGCAAAGGTTCATATGTGGTGGCCGTTATCTGCTGGGATTTCTTAAACAGCTCTACGTAAGTAATGGTTCCAGCCAATGAAGTATCCTTCACCAGGCTGATAAAAGAGTTTGCCAATGGCGGCACTGAAACTCTGGCGGCCTGAGGTAAAATTATACGCCGCAAAGCCTGGATTCTGGTCATGCCAAGCGAATCGGCAGCCTCCCATTGGCCGTTCGGAATCGACAAAATCGCGGCCCGGACGATCTCCGATCCATAAGCGCCGACACTGAGGGTAAATCCAATCACCGCTGCGGGAAAAGGGTCGAGCGTAATGCCTACAGACGGCAGCCCATAGAAAATAATAAAGAGCTGGAGCAGCAGCGGTGTGCCTCGAATGATCCATACATAAAAACGGGCGAGCTGTCTGAGCACCCCGATATTCGAAAGTCTCGCCAGAGCCGTCAGAATCGCCAGAATAAGTCCAAGCGCAAACGAAATCAAAGTCAGCGGAATCGTGAAAGCCACCCCTGCTTTCAGCAGGGGCAGCAGCGAATCGATAAAGATTTGAATTTTACGGTCATCCATAGGTCAAACCATCCTTTGGGCTTTGGGCTTTGGCCTTATTTCGAAACATCCTCGCCAAAATATTTTTTGGAAATGCTGAGGTAAGTACCGTCCTTCTGCATATCGGCAAGAGCCTGATTAACGGCGTCCACCAGGTCTGTTTCCCCTTTGCGGAAGAGGGCAGCGCTTTGCGAGGCGTTTGCCTCTTCATCCACGATCTTCAGCGGGATATCGGGTTTCTGCTTCTTGAGATCCAGATAAGACAGGTTGTCATTGATCGTGGCGTCAATCCGCTTGGAATTGAGCAGATCAATGGCCTGATTGAAGCCGTCGATATCTACGATCTCGGCCCCATTCTCTTTGGCAATCTTCCCGAGATTGCTGGTCAGCGTCTGGCCGGCTTTTTTCCCCTTGAGATCGGCAAAACTCTTAATATCAGTATTGTCTTTCCGGACGATCAAAACAGCCTTGGAGGCAATGTAAGGGCTTGAGAAATCATATTTCGCCTTGCGCTCATCATTGATGGACACCTCGTTAAACACCGCATCAAAGCGTTTGGCGTCCAGACCGGCTATCATGCCGTCCCATTGAGTTTCAACAAACTCTGCTTTCACGCCGAGTCGTTTGGCTATCTCCTTGGCTATGTCCACGTCAAAGCCGGTCAGCGTACCGCCGGCATCGTGAAAGGAAAAGGGCGCATAAGTTCCCTCTGTCCCGATCAGGAGCGAACCCCGCTTCTGGACCGCGGCCAAAGCGCCTTCACCACCGTTACCGTTGCCGGAGGAAACCTCCGGTGTAGTTCCCTGGGCGTTCCCCGGACTTGGGGAAGGTTCGGCGTTGTTTTTGTTGTTCCCGCAGCCGGCAATCATCAGGACGATTACCAAAACGGCTGCAATCAAATTCCATTTCTTCAAAAGCTCCGTCTCCCTTCTTCCTGTTGTCATGTATACTTTACCCAAATTGTTTATGAGTTATTTGGTGATGAAGCAGCGCAGCCAAATCAAGACAAAAAGCCACTTCATCTTGGATGAAGCGGCCTCCCTAGTTCGCTTTGAGGCGCTCGCTATTCAATTAAACCCGATTTAAACAGGCTGAACACGCCTTCGCAGAACTCCTCTTTCGTTGTGGCATAATGTTTGCGTTGATACATATAGACGTCCGGACTGACAACCGCGATGATCGCATTGGCCGCTAAGGAGGGACTTACCGTCTTCATCTCCCCGCGCCCGGCAGCCTCTGTTAATAAAGCCGTAATCAAGACATTCAGCCTCTCAAAAAAAGGATGCTCAAACTGGGTTAATTGATGTTTGCCCATAAATTCCGCTTTGATGACGTACAGAAGCTCCGTCTGCTCATCAATGAAATTGACGATGTTCTCCAGCGTCCATTTCAAACGATAAACACTGGGATAATCTGCAAGCGGATCGACCAAATCTACGGAATCTCTGGAATCTATCGAGTCCACGGGACCCTGTTCGCCTTTCGACCTGGCCAGCTCCTCCTTGGACGGCCCCTCCTCCAGCCGGGCCAGCAGCGCTTCGCTGCTTCTGCGGAGCAGCTCCGAGCTGATCTCTCCTTTGTTGGCATATCGCCGGTATAAAGAGCCTTGTCCAATATCCGCCAGCTTGGCGATTTGCGACATGGTTGCCTCCTCGAAGGTTCCTTTATGCAGCATGTCTTTAACGACATTCAGAATCCGTTTCTTGTATTCATCTTCAACCTGGGCAACTCCTTTGGAAGACAAGGCTTCCGGACCTTTGGATAATTTCTTCTTATTTTTGTTACCGGCATTAAGCCCTCTCATTCATTACGCTCCCTTGGCAAATCGAATTTGACAATACGGACATTTGTCCGTAAACTATAGATGCTATTTCGGACATCTGTCCGTAAATGGTTTGCCTTTCCTTATATCTTATCTTAAAAAGAACCGGACGGGATCGTCAATGAACCTTTAGGGAAAGTTGTTCCCGATCCGGCAAGAAGAGGAGCAGGAGAAAACATGGTACACTCTGTACAACCGGCTGCGGATTTCAGGCTCAGAAGCATTCTGGTTCCCTTGATCGCCATTATCGCCGGCGTATTTATGGTCGTTCTCGACGGTACGGCTATGAACGTGGCCTTGTCCACTCTGGTGGCGGACTTTAACGCTACCCTCCCCACCCTGCAATGGGTCGTAACGGGATATATGCTGGCCCAGGCTTCCGTTATTCCGCTGTCGGGCTGGCTGTCCGACCGTTTTGGCGCCAAAACGGTGTTTATGACCGCGGTTATCCTGTTTACGCTTGGATCGATTTTATGCGCTACGCCGCAAAATGCAGAGCTGCTGATCGTATTCCGCGTTATTCAGGGACTCGGGGGCGGCTGCGTGCTGCCGGTAGCTATGGCTTACGTTTATCGGCTCGCCCCACGGGAGAAAGTCGGTATTGTAATGGGCATTATGGGGATTCCGGTCTTGTTCGCGCCGGCGATCGGCCCCGTGCTTTCCGGCTGGCTGGTAGAATACCATTCGTGGCGCTGGATTTTTTTGATCAATATTCCGGTCGGCATCCTTTGCGTGCTGGTCGGCATCAAGAAGCTGCCATGGGTGGATCGCAGCAGCGTGCCAGGCTTTGACAAACTCGGCATCATTCTGGGGCCGCTGGCCTTCGCTTCCCTCTCTTACGGGATTAATCAGGGGGCGGACAGCTGGACCTCCCAAAAAAACCGTCATCGGCCTTGCCGTTGGCGCCCTGGCGTTGATCGCGTTTGTGGTGACCGAGCTGCGCGCGAAATCTCCGCTTATGGAGCTGCGCATCTTCCGTTCAGTCGATTTCAGCGTAGGCATTGTCGTGCAGTGGGTCGCCCAGTTTGCGCTTTACGGAGCCTTGTTCCTGCTGCCGCAGTTTCTGCAGCAGGCCCGCGGCTTTGAAGCGTTTGACACCGGTTTGATCCTGCTGCCGCAGGCGATTGCTTCCGGTTTGATGATGCCGATTGCCGGCTTTCTGTTTGACCGGATTGGCGTCCGCTGGCTGGTTGTCATCGGATTAAGTTTAGTCTCGGGGGCTTTGTTTCAGTATTCGCAGGTCGATTTGACCACCGAAGGCAAAGACCTGATCCTGCCGCTGATTATGTGCGGCGCAGGCGTTGGCATGATGTCGATGCCGATGAATACACATCTGCTGAACAAAGCGCCGCAAAAGCTCGTTGGAAGGGTCACCTCGCTCACCAACGCTATGCAGCAGGTGGTCAATTCCATGGCCGTAGCTGCTTTGGTCACTATTTTGACCTCCAACACCACCAAACATGTCAATGAAATGAAAGCAGCTGCCGGGCAGGCCGGAGCTGCCGCCAATGCCGCCTCTGCTTCTCCCGAAGCGCTCAAGCAGGCTGCTGCCGGCGCTATGACGCTGGGCTTTGACGATACCTTTAAGCTGATGGCTTTCGTCGCCATCGGCGGAGCGGTTCTAGGCTTTATTCTTCGCCGCGGACGCAAGGACGCAGCCGAGTCCAGCTCCGCTGCCAGCGTTCAAATTTCAAATTCAGACTGAATGCAGTGATTCAGCCAAAGCAAACAAAATGCCGCCTCGGGGCTCGAGGGCGGCATCTTGCTTTTTTATAGAATGGATCCTATCTATATCCTTGGCTTTCCCCTGAATCTCAGGCAATCCGGCTGACCTCTGGCGGCTCGAGATCGCTCGTTCGCTGAATCTGCCGCACGGGCGAAGCAAGCAGGAGAAATACGGTCATCAACGACAAGCATCCTGCCACCACAAGCGTTCCCCGTAAGCCGATCCAGGTGCCAAGGGCCCCGCCGAGCAAAGCCCCCAGCGGAATCGCTCCCCGGCTAATAAAGGTTTGGGCGGAATTAACCCGTCCCATCTTGTCATTAGGCGTGACGGCCTGCCTCAAACTGACTTGATTAATATAATACACGGTATTTCCCATAGAGGAGCACATTTGGGCCAGCATGAGCAGCAGGAGAATGAGCAGCAGATTCCCAGCAGCCGCAGATACCAGCAAATAACCCGTGCCGATAAGCAGCGAAGAGCCTGCAATCGCTAAGCCGATCCCTGTCTTCGCCGCCAGACGGCCTGCCAGCATAGCGCCCAGCACGGCCCCGAAGCTGCCGACCCCGTAGATCAAGCCTATGGAACCCGCTTGCAAGGACAACTTCTGCACCAGAAACAGCATATACACCGCATCAAAGGAACAGCGGGAGAAATTAAGCAGCGCCGTGGAATAAGCAATGGTTCTAAGGAAAGGATTCGAGAACAGGAATACAAATCCGCTTTTGATGGAGCTCAAGAGGCCTCTGCCGGGAACAGCCGGCAGCTTCTCTGCGATTTTGATTCGTCTGAAGATCCAGATGGATACCAAATAAGTCGCTACATCAACCCAGATGGCAAACGGAGCTGTCAAGGCCTGAATAAGGCCGCCAGCCGTCGTTGGTCCGGCGAACTGCGCCGCCGCCCGTGTTCCTTCCAGCTTGCTGTTGCCTTCGGTGAGCTCTTCCCGGCTTACAATCGAGGGCAGAAAAGACTGGTAAGCAAATTGAAACACCAGAGAGCAAGCTGCCGTCATGAAAGCAAGAATATAAAGGGATTCTATCGTAAGCCAGTCCACAGCATGAAGCAGGGGAATCAAACTAAGCAGAAGAGCGTTCATCAGGTTTGCATTCTTCAAAATCGGCAGGCGCTGAAGCCGATCCACCCAAACTCCGGCCAACAAGCCGACGAGAAAATACGGTGCGGTTGAAGCTGCAGTCAGCAGCCCCATCTGCATGGGGTTCGCCTTAAGAAGTGTTACTGCAATTAATGGCAAAGCCACAAACGTCACCTGCGAGCCCATCATCGAGATCGTTTGTCCCAGCCAAAGCTTCCGGAAGTTATCATTGAGCCATAACCCCCAACCTTTGTTCCCAGATCGGTTCATCTTCGTCCCTCCGAAGTTGATTGCATAGAGCAAAGCTATTCCTGCAACTACTATACCAATCCTATCCAAAAAAGGGATAAAATTTTTGTCATGTTCCCAAAAAAAGACACTGGAGCTCTTTCGAGTCTCCAGTGTCTTTGCGCTTCTTCCTGCTTGTTGATTTGCTTCGCTGCTTGGTCAATCCGTCCGCAGTGCGTAGATCGGCCTCAATTTGGCCGCTTTATTCGCCGGTATAACACCAAATACAATTCCGATCACCAAAGAAAATCCAAAGGAAAGGATGACAATACCCAAGGATACGGAAGTGTTCATTGAAGTATAGTGGCCGACCAGCGCGCTTGCCCCATAACCCAGGCCAACCCCGATCAGACCGCCCAGTCCACTCAGCATGGTAGATTCGATCATAAACTGCAGCAAAATATTCCGTTTCTTCGCTCCGATCGCCTTGCGGATTCCAATTTCCCTCGTTCGTTCGCTCACCGATACTAACATGATGTTCATGATGCCAATTCCGCCCACAAACAAGGAAATGCCGGCAATGCCGCCTAGGGCGATGGACAAGGTTTGGGTCGTGGAATTGAGTGTGTCTATGGCGTCCTGCGAATTAAAGACTGTATAAGAGTTGTCCGCATTTTCAAACTTCTTGTCGAGTGCGGCTTCAATCCGCGTCTTCACACCTTCCACCTGCTCCGCGCTTTCCGCCTGAATCGTAATGGAACGTACCCCTTTGCTTTGCATAACCCGTTCAGCCGTCTTGATCGGAATCAGAATTTTATCGTTGTTGGAGGATGTCAGGCTTGTGCCTTTGGACTCCAGCAATCCGACAATTTTAAAAGGCGAACCGTTGAGCAATACCGTTTGTCCAAGAGGGTCCTCCGTACCGAATAAAGTGCTCGCCGTATCCGTTCCGATCAGCGCCACCTTCATCCGGTAGCCGTTGTCAATATCCAGAATATAACGGCCGGCCTGGACATGGAAATCCTGGACCTCCTCGTAAGCGGGCGTTATGCCTTCTACAGATACCGAGGTATTTTCAGTGCCGTGTTTGGCTGTCATCGAACCGCTGATCACCGGGGATACATGTTTGACTCCATTCAAATCTCCTAAAGCCTCGGCTTCATCATAGGTCAAATAAGTCGTGTTGCCCCGTCCCATAATGTTTACCGTCAGGAGATCTGTCCCCAGCCCTTCAAGCTGGGACGTAATTTGCGAAGTTGTGCCTTTCCCGACGGATACGAGCGCAATGACTGATGATACGCCGATAATGATCCCGAGCATCGTCAGAAACGATCTGATTTTGCTTCCGGCTATGCCTTTCCAGGCCATTTTAAAGCTTTGAAAAAACATCATGCCGGATTCCCCCGATCTTCAACGATCCGGCCATCCTGAATCCGGATAACCCGCTTCGCCCGCTCAGCAATGGACAAGTCATGCGTGATCAGGATGATGGTATGCCCCTGGGCATTCAGCTCTTTCATTTTGTTCATAACATCGACGCCCGTTTTGCTGTCCAGGGCCCCGGTCGGTTCATCTGCCAGCAGAACGGGCGGATTGCCGGCAATAGCTCTGGCAATCGCCACCCGCTGCTGCTGGCCGCCGGATAGTTCAGACGGGCGGTGATGCATCCGGTCGCCAAGTCCTACCCTGGCAAGCGACTCTTCGGCGTTTTTCCTCCGCTCCCTGTGCGGCATACCGCGGTATACCAGCGGGAGCTCTACGTTTTCGAGCGCGGAAAGTTTGGGCAGAAGGTTGAACTGCTGAAAAATAAAACCTATTTTTTCATTACGGATTTTGGCTAACCGGTTGTCGGACAGTTTCTTTACATCTTGACCGTCCAGCAGATAAGTCCCCTCTTTGGCGATGTCCAGGCATCCAAGCATATTCATAAGGGTTGATTTGCCAGAACCTGAAGGCCCAATGATGGCTACAAATTCCCCGTATTCGATTTTGAAATGAAGGTTGTTAAGCACCGTCATCTTTTGGTCAGCCATCACGTAGCTGTGTCCCAGGCCGGTCACTTCGATCAGCGGATGTTTTTTCTCTTCAGGCAAAATGAGATTCATTAGCGGCCACCTCCGCCGCCGAAGCCGCCTCCTCCGGTACGGCCGGCTCCCCCGCCAGTGCCGCCACCAAAGCCACCTCCGGTTAAACCTCCGCCGCCAATACCGCCGAAGCCGCCAGCGCCTCCGAAACCACCACTCCTATTGCCCTGTATTTCTGCTGCTGCCGAAGACGAGGCTTTAACCGTAGGTACCACCACTTCATCGCCTTCATTCAAACCGCTGACGATTTCGATCGTGCTTTCATCATGGATACCGACTTCGATTTGTTTCATTTGGCCTCGGTTTGCTGCCGTACCAGAGCGCTCGGAGATTCTGCTGCCTCCAGCCGTTCCAGAGGTCCTTCCCGTTCTGGCGGCTCCGCCGTTCGGGCTTTCCGTCTGCTGATCGCCGGCGGTTTGACCGCTCTGCGCTTGTCCGGATCCGCTGGCTTGTGCTGCGCCCCTCTGGCCGCTTTCGCCGCCGTTCCGATCACTGCCGTCTGATCCTACGGCGCTTGGAGGGAACCCGCCTTCTTCTGCGCTCGTACTGCTTTCGGTGCCCGAAGCAGCTTCCGTTGTCCCCGTTGGAAGGATGACCATATAATTGTCTCCTCTTTGCTGAACGGCTTCGATCGGAAGCGTAAGCACGTCCTTTTTCTCCTCAATAATAATGGAAGCCTCGGCCGACATGCCTACGCGGGCTTCATCCGCATTTTTCAAGGCAATCGTAACGTCGAATAAGGAAACTCCGTTGGAAGAGGTGCCTTCATTCGCTATTTCGCTTACCTCGCCATCAAAAGTCTGATCGGGCAATGCATCAAGAGTAACCTTAGCCGCCATGCCGGCTTTGACCTTAGGAATATCCAGCTCATCGACACTGACCTTGACGCTGAGCTTCTGATAGTCCGTAATGACAAACAGCTCCGTGCCGCCTTTGGCCTGCTCCCCATCGGTAATGCCAACCGTCGTAATCGTTCCGTCAATCGGCGCCACCAGCGGATCGGGCGCAGCCGCATCCTCCTGCATTTTCGCCAAATCATCTTGGGCGCTGCTGATATCCAGCTCCTGCTTTTCGATCGACTTTTTCACTTCATTTAATTCGTCGTCGGTCGCCCCGGATTGGACTTTTTCTTTAAACTGTTCCTGCAGATCCTCCAAATCCGATTGCTGCAGCTTGATGTTGGATTCGGCCTGCTTGACCTGCTCGGAAATATCGTCTGCCTCGTAGGTCAACAGCTGCTGGCCTTTTTTGACTACGTCGCCGGCCTTGACCAACACCTTGTCCACCTTGCCCTCGTCTTTCGGACGCACGCTTTCCTGCCCCGTGGCTATGACGGAACCTGAGCCCGAAACGCTGACCGTAATATCCCCTTTCTTAACGGTGGTCGTGCTCTGCGGTGCAGCTTGTACCTGAACTTGTTTCCCCGGATAAAACTGCAGAAACACAAAAACGGCGCATGCCAGCACCACAACAGCAACCCCTGTCCAAATCCATACCTTTTTTTTCATCGGCGCCCCTCATCTCTCCCTATACAGAAATGTATGTATTGTGTTCCTTTATTCTATAAAGCGGAAATTAATGGTTCCTGAAATGAAACTGAAGGTTTGCTGAATGTTTAACTTGCAGGAGATGTAGAGACGCATAAAAAAAGACGGAGCAGGCCTCTGGCCTCTGCTTCGTCTGGTAATGCCTTGTGGTGCCTTGGCACCTCTATTTAGTTCGATTTTTGGCTGTTTTCGGACGACAATTTTGCCTCATGCCTCCATCTGCCGGCGGCGTAAGGCCGCCTGCTCGGCATGACGGGCCGGAAGCTTGAAGAGAATCAAACGATAAAACTCAACCAGGGCAAAAGCCGAGAGGGCATCCAAGATGACATGCTGCTTCATAAACAGGGTCGAACAAATAATGGTGATCGACATTCCCCCGATCAGGAGCCTGTTCATCAGGCCGCGCGCAGGACTGGTAAACATCATCCGCAGAACCATATAACTTGAAAAACAATGAATACTCGGAAAACAGTTAAACGGCTGATCCCGGTCGTAAATAAAAGTGACCAGGCGGGAAAAAACGTCGCTCCCGCTCACAACCGGCCGGGGAACCGTCGTCTGGAACACGCTGTAAATCGCGTAGCAGGTCAGCGCGCAAACTGTATAAAGCACGATAGACTGGTAGTAGGCCTTTCTATCCCTGAAAAAGAAATAGACCAGACAAGCATAAATGTAAAAAATCCAGATCCCGTAGGGTACCGAAAAATATTTGATAAACGGTGTCGCACGGTCAAAATCAGTAACCAGAGAATACACATGTTTTGTGGGATGATCCACAAAATGATACAAATATCCCAGCAGCGGAAAAACAAGCATTAGAGCCAGCGGCAGCCAGCGCTGCTGCTCTTTCAAACGAAGTGATGCCCATTTAATCATTTACAATCAAAACCTTCCCTACAGGATCGGGCAGCATGGGCCCGTGACATTACTGACTTATTTTACTGCTCCATCCGCAGGGCGGCAACTTCTAAAGATTTGAAAACAGATATTGTATTTGGTTAAAAGGCAGGAATCAATTGCACTGAAGTAGCTTACGCATGAATAATTTCAAAGAAAAATCAAGAATGCAAAAAGTAAGTGTCTTTTACTTTACAGGAGCTTACTATTTCTTTAGGTATGTATGTTATTATATTCTTACTTTTACTTTGTTTTTATAAGGTAATTTAAATAATATGGAAATTAATTACTTTTTTAACTTATATGATAATATTAAAAAAAGATATTAACAATAATGTGTTGACAATCTATTTTATGTTAATATCTAAATACTACTAATTAGAAAAGGAAATTCATATGAAGAAAAAGGGTGCTTTGTTCGCAATTTTATCTTTAGCATTGGCTACCTCCGTTGCATCAGCAGCATCATCTAATCAAGAAAAGACTTCTGTCCCTGTATCCAGTCCAGTAGTAAGTCAATCATCAAATAATAGTATTAACAGTACAGATGGTTTGTTTAGCCCTTTTATTGTTGATAAAAGCTTCGACATGCTTGCAAATGGAGCGGCTACTGTTCAAAATCCTTTTACAATAAACCCTGGATATGGCCATATTAAATTTCTTATTAAGAATTACAGCAGTGCTTCGGTTAATGTAACACTAACTCATACAGACAGTGGACTAGTCTACTTTTCTAAAACCATTCCTGCCAGTAGTTCTCTGGAATGGTATAACTTCAAAGATGGCTACCCTCAAGGGATGCGCAGTGGTAACTATATCCTGCAATGGAGTGGTGGCGGAACAAATGTAAACGGAGAAGTGTTTGGAAAATTAGCTTCAAGCACTACAGACTTTTAATTACGAGCTGTACTACAAATTAAGCAGAGCGCTAAGAGGTCTATTCTCTTTAGCTCTCTGCTTATTTACGTCTACAGTAACCTTTTAAGTAATTTATGGGCAAGTAAATGCCGCCCACCTTTAGATTTGGTAAACCTGGAGTCAGTATGAAATCTCAGGTTCAATCCTGCTTCCAGGTCTATTTATCCTGCTCGCTTGCGACTTCGCCCAGTCCCTATTACATAGTGCCCTCGCTTCGACGAACCCCCAGGGGTTCTCATCCCGAGACGAAAAAAGCTCTCCCGAAGGAGAGCTTGCTAGACGTCCCAGAAGGGATTCGAACCCCTGACCGACGGCTTAGAAGGCCGTTGCTCTATCCAGCTGAGCTACTGGGACATATGTAAGGACAACGTATATTATTATACCGGAATCTGGATTTATTTCAAGTGTTTTTGATGATAAGCCCGTGAGGCAGCAGCCGCCAAACGCGGTGCTGCGCACGGGAACGGTGACAATCTCCACAAGTCATATTTCTGCGGCAGGCTTCGTTCAGAGTACAGCTACGATAAATTTTAGAGGTACTCCTTCATTTACAGGCTCTCCTTCCTTAGAGGTTCTCCTGCAGCTTGGCGGCAATTTGCTTCATCCCGAACAACGTATCTTTAAACTGCATACGATGAAACTCAGAGGTTTGCGTTGCCGATGACAAACTTGCGCCGAATTCCTCTTCGGAAATTTCTTCGTACGAGTTATGCAGATTGTTGTTGTACCAGTCGATTTCCGGATCGATGTCGGTACTGTACATGTGGACGATGTCGTAAGCCCCCTGAGGTGTCTTGGCTACATAAACGAGCAGGTCATGCTCGCCCGCTTTGCCGGAGCTGACCTCAATTTCCGCACAGCGCTGGCCGTTATAATCGGTCATCCGGCGGAACTCTGCGTTGGTGATTTTGTACATGCTGTCTTCCCCTTTCCTGGTTTCAATTGCAAACGCATCCTCATGTAGTTTCCATAAAGGACAGACATTTTATGCCCTTGTTCGGCATAATGTGTTATTACTTTGGGCGACATCACTACGCACCAGGGAGTGGCTGAAAGAGAGGATGAACATTAATCATGTGTGGAATTACAGGATTTATTGAATGGGGCCGGGACCTGACGCAGGATTCCGAGCTTCTGGTGAATATGACCGAAACCCTGTTCAGACGGGGACCCGACGGCCATGGAACTTGGATTTCCAATCCCTGCGCCTTTGGACACCGCCGCCTGAGTGTTATGGACCCTGAGAACGGCGCCCAGCCGATGACTTTCCAGGATGAGGACTCTGTGTTCACAATCGTATACAACGGGGAGATCTATAACGCACTCGAATTAAAAAGCGAACTCCAGCAAAGAGGCCATCATTTCCGTACCACCTGCGATACTGAAGTTCTCCTTCACTCCTATGCCGAATGGGGTCCGGGCTGCGTGGACCGGCTCAACGGCATTTTTGCGTTTGCGGTGTGGGACAGCGTGAAGCAGCATGTTTTTTTCGCAAGAGACCGTCTAGGGGTTAAACCCTTGTTCTACAGTGAACAGGACGGACTGCTGGTCTTCGGCTCGGAGCCGAAAGCGATTCTTAAACACCCGGGAGTCGAAGCGTCTGTGGACGCGGAAGGACTGGCCGAAATTTTTGCGATTGGACCGGCTCGTACACCTGGCCATGGCGTCTACAAAGAGCTAAAAGAGCTGCGCCCGGGGCATGCGATGATTTACAGCCAGTCCGGGCTGCGGATTTATCCTTATTGGCAGCTCCAAAGCGTGGCTCATGGGGACAATGTCGAGCAGACGGCCGAGAAACTCCGCGCCCTGTTGACGGATACGGTTGAGCGTCAATTGATCTCCGATGTGCCCCTGTGCACGCTGCTGTCCGGCGGACTGGATTCCAGCGCCCTTACCGCGCTGGCCGTCAACTACTACAAACAAACCGGCCAAGGTCAGGTCCACACCTTCTCCGTAGACTATGTGGGCAACGACAAACATTTTAAAGAGCATGTTTTCCAGCCGGGAGCGGACGGACCGTGGATTAAACGGATGGTCGACGAGCTGCAAACCGAACATCATTATGTGCTGATTGACACCGATTCACTGGTCGAAGCGCTGGATGATGCCACAAGAACCCGGGATATGCCGGGGATGGTCGATGTGGATTCTTCACTGCTGCTGTTCTGTCATGAAATTAAAAAAGAAGCCACCGTCGCCCTATCCGGCGAAGCGGCGGATGAAATCTTCGGCGGCTACCCTTGGTTCCACCGTCCAGAATTACGCGATTCCGGCACCTTCCCATGGTCCGTATCCAGCGCCTTCCGCGCCGGGCTGCTGTCGCCGGAGCTGAGAGAGCATATTCAGCCGCTGGATTATGTCGAAAGACGTTATCAGGAAGCGCTGGCCGAGGTTCCCGCCCTGGAAGGCGAAGACGACAACGACGCCAAAATGCGTGTGCTCTCCTACCTGAACATCACCCGTTTCATGCCTACCCTGCTGGACCGCAAAGACCGCATGAGCATGGGGGCGGGACTTGAAGTACGTGTACCTTATTGCGACCACCGGCTGGTCGAATATGTGTTCAACATCCCTTGGCATATCAAAATGACCGGCGACCGGGAAAAAGGCATCCTGCGCAAAGCCCTAGAAGGGCTGCTGCCGGACGATGTGCTGTACCGCAAGAAAAGCCCGTATCCTAAAACACATAACCCGGCTTATCTGGATGCCGTGCGGAATCAGATGCTGGCCGTGCTGGATGATCCTTCATCCCCGATCCTCCCGCTGGTCGACAGCAAGAAGCTGCGCGAAATCGCGGCAACTACCGATCCAACCTCACATCTGCCGTGGTTCAGCCAGCTGATGTCCGGTCCGCAGCTGTTCGCCTACATCACGCAGGTAAACCGCTGGCTTAAGGACTACAACGTTTCCATCCGTTAATCGAGCTTCGTTCTTTAAACGATACGAGCGCATGCAGCGTATGTCTCAAAGTATAATATTCGTGAAAAACCAAGGAGCCAGGCGGAATTATACCGCTTAGCTCCTTGGTTTTTGGTATTTACAGCTGCCGGTTTCGAGCCTGAATAACATAATCAAATATGCTGGCTTTCATCTGAACTGGGAATGGATCTTCCTGGTGAACATTCCGTTCTGCACGGTTGCCATTCTGATGGCATGGCAAGGTCTTCCCAATGAAGAACGCAGAACCCGAACGTTACGGCTGGATTGGGGCAGTATTCTTGCCGGTCATGGCTTCCGCTTATATCGGACTCTCTTCGAGGCAAATCCC
Organism: Paenibacillus yonginensis; assembly: GCF_001685395.1. Lineage (NCBI taxonomy): Bacteria > Bacillati > Bacillota > Bacilli > Caryophanales > Paenibacillaceae > Paenibacillus > Paenibacillus yonginensis. Next base: position 3,054,545 of record NZ_CP014167.1, read on the forward strand.
GCATGCCAGCGTCACCACTCGTATTATGCAGCAAATCGGCGGTGCCTTCGGCGCATCGTTATCGCTATTATTTTGCAGAACGAGCTGAATTCGATCGTGTCACATGCTCCGGAAGCTCTAGCTGTTGCGTTCGCTCATGCGTTTATCTGGTCGATTGTTTTCTCAGTGCTGGCTTTAATCCCGGCCCTATTTCTGCCGAGAATTAAAAAATAAAGTCAGGTTAGCGGGACTGGATGGCGAAAAGAAAAAGCTATCCCTTAGACAGCAAAGATGCCTGGGGATAGCTCTTGGTTATGATAAACCGCTACAGCTGCTGAGTCTGCTTCTCCAGCATCTCCGCAAGCTTTCGCAGCGCACGGCCGCGGTGGCTGATCGCCTGCTTCTCCTCGAGGCTGAGTTCAGCCATCGTCTTCTCGTATTCCGGCAGGTAAAACAGCGGATCGTAGCCAAAACCGCCGCTCCCGGCCGGCTCGGACGTAATCCAGCCATCCACCTCGCCGTCGGCCTCTACGAAGCTGCCTGAAGCAGGATCATAATAAGCCAGGCTGCAGACGAACCGGGCTGGGCTAAGCAGCGGCTGCTCCGTATCTTCGCCCAGGTTCAGTTCAGCCAGCTCGGCCAGCAATTTCTCGTTGTTCATTTCGTCGCTCGCGCCTTCACCGGCAAAGCGGGCGGAATAGACGCCCGGTCTTCCGTCCAGCCGGTCTACGCAGAGGCCGGAGTCGTCGGCGAGCACCGGCAGCCCCAGCCGGTCGCCGACCTCTTTGGCTTTCTTGCGGGCATTTTCCGCAAACGTTGTCCCGTCTTCCACAACTTCGGGCACGTCCGGGAAGTCGTACATGCTTTTGACCGGCTTCCCTAAGAAAGCCAGCGCATGAGCAAACTCGCGAACCTTGCCTTTGTTCCGCGTGGATACGATAATCGCATTCGTCTCCGTCATGCCTGAGTCCCGCCTCCAATTTGGCCTGCTATCGCGCCCAGCGCTTCACGCTGCTGGGTAATCATTTCGCTGATGCCCTTCTCCGCCAGAGCCAGCAGGCCGTTTAATTCGTCCCGGGAGAATGGATTCTCTTCCCCTGTTCCCTGGACTTCGACAAACTTTCCTTGCCCTGTCATAACAACGTTCATATCGACTTTCGCTTTGGAGTCCTCTTCATAATTCAAATCGAGCAGCAGCTGCTCCCCGATCACGCCAACGCTGACGGAAGCCAGATAATCCGTAACCGGGAATACAGGCAAATTATGTTTAACCGCCAGCTTGTGAATCGCCATTGTCATTGCTACAAAAGCCCCGGTAATTGAGCTTGTCCGCGTACCTCCGTCTGCCTGAATCACATCGCAGTCAATCAGCACCGAACGTTCGCCAAGCGCTTCCAGATTCACGACCGAACGCAAAGCTCTGCCGATCAGACGCTGAATCTCCATGGTACGCCCCGTCAGCTTGCCACGGCTGGCCTCCCGTTGATTACGGGTATGGGTCGCACGCGGCAGCATCGAATATTCGGCGGTTACCCAGCCTTTGCCTTGGCCTTTCATAAAAGGAGGCACCCGTTCTTCTACCGTTGCCGTACAAATAACCTTTGTATCGCCGACTTCGATGAAGACGGAGCCTTCCGCATATTTATTCGTATTTACCGTAAGTTTCATTGCTCTGCGCTCATCCTGAGCGCGGCCGTCCAGTCTCATGTTCCTGTTGTCCTCCTTAGATCCCCACATTGCGGGGCCTTGCGTTGCTTCTCCTTATTCTACCAAAGTCACCCGGCAAAAGCACCCCGCCTTCCGTACTCACACCTATACAAACCTCCGCACAAACCGGCAGGCAAAAAAAAGAGACCCTCTGGTCTCCGATATTTTGATCCATTTTGTTCAGGAACATGCCTGATTAAACGGACAGGTCATTAATTTTTTCCGGGCGGGCAACCGGGCTGCTGTACGTTTTGTTTTCGGTATCCACCACATTTTTGCTGTCGTTAAAGGTAATGTTGACCTTGCTGCCTTTGGCGTTCTCGGTAACGGTCAGCACAACTGCCTCCAGCATTTGCGCCGGAATCCGCTCTCCGCTTTCAAACATGTCATCGTTCATCGCAACGCTGACCACACCGTCTTTGGATTCAACCGACTTCAGCGAGGCGGTTTCGGTGAGGACCTGCTCCAGCCCGTCCCCCTGCTGAGGACCGTTGATCAGCTGGCCAAGCGCAGCTTTCAGCGGATCGTCGCTGTTTGGAACAAACCGGGTAACGGGTACAAAATAAGAGGAGCCGTCCTCGGAGGTTGCGGTGAAATACACCGTCACCGGCGTTGTCTGGGAGACGCTGGTCCCCCCGGTCAATTCCAGATTGATGCCTACTGCTCGGCTTAACGGGTATGAAATCGGCGTATGGTCTACCGGCATTTCATTCAAACGCTGACCATCCACCCAAACTTCAACGGAATCCACGCCAGGCTGTTCGGTAAGCGTCCAGGTGACAGACTCGAGGATTTTGCGTTCATCGGCTTTGTCGTAATTTTCGAAACCTTTGGAAAATTCCACAACAGCCAGCTTCTGATCAGCTTTAAGCGTCACGCTTTTGACTTCGGTGCCCTCGGGCAGAACCCCGCTGAAGCCGAGCGGCAGCTGACTTTGGTAAGGGCCGTTTTTGACCAGGGTCTCCAGACTCTTGACCAGCTTGTCATTCGAAACGTCTGCATTGGAAGCATCAGACGAAACTTGATTCGAAGAATCCTGAACTTCCGCCGAAGTCTCGTCGGCTTGCTGCCCGGCTTCATCTGCAGAGTCTTCCGCGCTCGCCGAATCATCCGCGGCGGCTGGAGGATCCTGGCTTTGATCCGCCTGGGTCGTCAGACTGGAAGCGTCGCCGGAGGAGCTTTCATCTGCAAGAGGATCGGCGGCGGAGGTTTGCTGGGCCCCGGAGCCTTCAGAAGCCGATCCTCCGGTATTTTTCGCATTGTCGGCGGTACCTTTGTCTCCATCAATCGGCAGTGAAACCGGGGCAAGCAGGCCTTGTCCATTGTCCAGATAGACCGTTGTCAAGGTTGCCGGATCATGCTGGACTTCAGCCGCAGTCGGCGTTATGCCGCTTAACATCTGGGTTTCTACATTAGCCGGCGGAGCATCGATGTTGGCAGAGGGGCCGGCTCCGATCAGGGAGCAGCCTGATAAGAGAAGCGGCAGCGTAACCGCGCTGGCGGCGGCCGTCTTTTTCCAGTGTTTCATACGTTTCATGAATGGGGTTCCTCCCTACGTTTATTGGGCTGGTTTGTACTACTATGTATACGAGCCTTCCTGTGAAAAATAACTATATTTTTTGCAGATTTGGACAGCTTATTAAAGATGCTAAGAACGAGGTGATCAGAGAATGGAAGAACCAAAAACCCCTTATGCCCTGAACAGTAAAAAAGTCGCTGAAGCCACCAAATATTGGCTCGAGCGACGCGGCGTGAAGATCGAGGAAATCGCAGAGCTGGTCATGCTGCTGCAGAAGAAATATTACCCCAATCTCACCATGGAAGAGTGTATCCATAACGTCGAGCGGGTATTGTCTAAGCGGGAAGTGCAAAACGCCGTGCTTACCGGGATTCAGCTGGATATTTTATGCGAGCAGAACCTGCTGATTCCCGAGCTGCAGGACATGATCAAATACGATGAAAGCCTGTATGGAGTAGATGAAATCCTCGCTTTTTCGATTGTTAATGTGTATGGGAGCATTGGATTTACAAACTATGGCTACGTGGACAAACTCAAACCCGGTGTGCTGGAGCGTCTGAACGATAAAAGCCTCGGCCCTGTGAACACATATCTTGATGACATTGTCGGGGCCGTAGCTGCGGCCGCAAGCAGCCGGATTGCCCACCGCAAGCAGGCGGAACGCGAGCAGGCACGCGGGGAGGATTCCGTGGATACCCTGGCCGAGAAAGGAACCTCTCTCTAACAAACAAAGCTGCCCGGAACAGATCCTGCGATCTTGTCCTGGACAGCTTTTGTTTTGACTTTCTCTTCTTAATAAATGCGGGCTGCCTTTCGGCTGGTGAAACGATAGAGGCCGCCTGCGTCCTGCGTCATCTCCGCTTCTTGTCTGCGTACCAGCTCGACCAGATGCGCCAAGGTTTCCGACATCGCAAACCTCATCTGATGAATGCCCGGCCTTACCCCGAAAAGAGCTTCGCAAACCGTATAACCGGTCTGGGCTCCTTCCTGCAGCAGCTCGGACACTCTGGCCAGCCGCTCCTCATGATGATCAAGCAGCAGTTCCACCCGTGAACGAAAGAAATCAAACGGATGGCGATGCCCCGGGAACGCCTGGTTCACCTCATAACGGCCCAGCTTCCTTAAACCTTCCATGAAGGCAAGCAGCGGCTGCTCATCTCCGCCAGGATAGAAGCTGATATTCGGCGAAATTTGCGGCAGCACGGCATCCCCGCAGAGCATGACGTGTTCGTCAGCCTGATAAAAGGATAAGTGACCGGTGGCATGCCCTCCGGTCAGCACCGGCTGCCAGCGCCAGCCTCCCATTTCCACCTGACAGCTTTCATCGACATACGTTACTTCCGGCATTGGCTCAACCTGCCGGTAGAAGCTCTCCAAATGTTCCGGCAGCTGGCTTGCAAGCGGCTCCGGAAAGCCGTGCTGCCGGAACAGCTCCGGCAGCGCACGGTTCATGGATCTGTCCGGCCGCCACATCCGCAAAGCTTCCAGATGAGCGGCCTCCGACATGAACACCGGCGCTTCAAACCGCTGCTGCAGCCAGCCGGCCATGCCGAAATGGTCCGGATGATGATGGGTCACGATAATTTGTTTGACCTGCTGCCGGCCAATCTCAAACAGCTTTGCGGCCCTCTCCCATTCTTGCTCCGCCGTCTCCGAACGGGGGCCGGGGTCAATAATCGTCAGCTCCCCCGAAAGGGGATCGCGCAGCAAATAACTGTTCACGGACCGCAGCGGCGGCGCCATGGAGATTGGAAGCTGAAACAGCCTTCCATCCAGCCATTTTTTAATATCTGCCATTTCTGATTCTTCAGACTTCTCAGGCATTCTGCATCCTTCTTCCCACCATAATCATACGCTTGGAGTTATGTTCATCATACGGATCTCGGTCGCTGTAGCTTCCATGCACCTCATCAAGCTGCAGACCGGCCTGGCCAAACATTTGCTTGAACTGGTCCAGCGAATAAAGCTTAATACGTTCCTCATAGCGCCGGCTTTCGCCCGGTTCACCTTCAGCCTTTGTAATTTCGATCTTCTTCTTCACAAAACCTTCTTCGATCCAACGCGTTTCTTTGATCCTTTGCCCGTCATCGACCCGCTCGGACTGCGGAACCAGGTTCCGCACGGTATAATCGGCATTCAGGAAGTCAATCACAAAACGTCCGCCAGGCTTCAGCACCCTCCGGATTTCTTCGAGCACCTTCAAATGCTCTGAATCGTGAATAAAATAACCAAAGGAGGTAAACAGGTCCACCACAGCGTCAAACTGCCCATCCGCAAGCGGGAGGCTGCGCATATCAGCCTTCAGCCACGTAATCAGCCCGTCCGGATCCTTGCGGATAGCCTCGCGCAGCAGCACGTCGGACAAATCAACCCCGGTCATGTGATAACCGGATTGCTGAAGCGCAAGGGAATGCCGTCCGGTCCCGCAGCATAAATCAAGAATTTTAGCTCCGGGCTCAAGCTTCAGCCACTCGATCATCTGCCGGACTTCCTGTCTTGCCCCCTGCTCATCCCTGTGTTTATAAACCAGCAAATAGTCTTCGCCAAAGCTGTGTTCATACCACTCACCCATCTTACCGACCCCTTTTTCCGTCATCGGTGTACCCTTATTTTATAACCCTTTGCGGCCATTTCAAATACCCTGCCGGGCCGAACCGGAAGAACTCGGCTCAAGCAGTATGAAAAAAGCAGCAGCCAGGGGTTCCCGGTCTGCTGCTTGTTAGCTTTAACACTGCTCAAGAGATTATTCGTTTGCTGTTCCTTCCGCAGCCGTTTCATCGGAAGCGGCGTTTCCGGTCAGCGAATTGTTGATAGTCGCTTTGGATCTCAAATCATCCAGCCAGGAAGTCGACATGGTTGACACTTGCTGGGTAATCAGAAGGTCCTTGATGTCTGCTTTCTTCTCTTCCAAAGTTGCAGTATGGGCTTCTTTGGTATCTGTAACTTTAACGACGGCATATTGGCCATCGGACGTTTTGACAGCCGAGCTGATATCGTTTTTCTTCAGCCCGAATGCAGCGGTTTCGATCGCCGGATCTACCGTTCCCGAATCTTTCGCAAAGAAACCAAGGTCTCCGCCTTTGTCTTTGGTAGTGGTATCTGTCGATTTCTCTTTAGCCAAAGCAGCAAAATCCGATCCGCCTTTCAGCTGGGAGATGATATCTTTGGCTTCCTTCTCGGTGGCCACTACGATTTGAGAAGCTTGTACCTGTGCAGGCGTATTGAATTGGGCTTTGTTCTGATCAAAATAAGATTTGATCTGATCATCCGTAACCGTTACTTTAGGCTCAAGCAGCTTGCGAATCTGGGCTTCTTTGTGAAGCTGCTTGTCGAAATCCTCGTTAGTCATGCCGTATTGGGCAAGCAGCTGGTTCAGCGCATCTTCGGAACCAAACTGCGTGATGTAGAAATCTCTTTCTTTCTTAACGTCTGCGTCGGTCACTTGAACATTGGCTTTAACGGCTTCCTGACGGATCAGCTCGTCGTCGATCATACCGCTCAGCGTCTGCTCTCCGCCGGCTTTCACCAAGGCATCGTACAGCTGGCCTTTGGTGATTTTGGCATCATTGACAGTCGCAACCGCTTTTTCGGAATCCTTTTGAGCAAAGGGGTTCGTAAACAAGGAAATAACAAGCAGAACAGCCAGAATAAGCGAAATACCCATCCATAGGCTGCTGTTTCCGCGATTCACCGGTGGTTCTTCATTCACCGGCGTTTCGGAAGCGTCTTCAGCTTGCATGACAGCCAATGCTTCGCTGCTTGCGTCCAGCCCGGTCACGATTGAGCCTTCCTCATCACGTTTGTCTTCGGCTTGCACCTCTTGCTCTTGAACTTCTTCAGGAGCTTGTCCCTCGGAAGTTTCTGCTTTATGTTCAGCTTCGGCTTCTGGAACCTGATTCTCTTCTACAGGCTCGGAAGCGTTAGGGGTTGATCCCTGCAAATCTTTTTTCTCTTCAGTCATTAATACGTGACTCCCTTCTGAATTTCTAAGCTTTTATTAAGATACCAGAAATTTGATGTAAAAACCTTAACGTTTACTAAAAATTATTCTTCATCTTTTTAAGGTTATATTAAGGTTAGCCAAAAAATCAGGATTCATCCATGTTTATCCAATGGATCAACGTGTGCTGTCTCCATTTCCGCTGTCAACCAAAACGTAGTACAATAGACCATAGATTGATGCCAGGGAGGATTAGATAATCAAATGAGCTACCAAACTTATTTTGAGAACCGCAGAGAACAACATTTAAATGAACTCAAGGAATGGCTCTCTATTCCGAGTATCTCCGCTATTTCGCAGCATAAACCCGACGTGAACCGTGCGGCCCAGTGGCTCGCCGATACCTTGAAACGCGCCGGACTCGAAAATGTCTCCATCAACGAAACAAAAGGCCATCCAATCGTGTACGCCGACCATCTGCATGCGCCGGGCAAACCGACGATTCTGGTATACGGCCACTATGACGTGCAGCCTGTGGATCCGCTGAACCTTTGGCAGACGCCTCCGTTCGAGCCGGATGTCCGTGACGGAAAGCTTTTCGCGCGCGGCGCAACGGACGACAAAGGCCAGGTATTTTTACATATCAAAGCCGTTGAAGCCATTCTTGCCGAAGAGAAAGAACTTCCGGTCAATATCAAATTCTGCATTGAAGGCGAAGAAGAGGTATCCAGCCCGAATCTGCCGATTTACCTCGAGCAGCATCAAGATAAGCTGGCAGCCGACGCGGTGCTGATCTCCGACACTTCCCTGATTGAAAAAGGCAAACCAGCTATCTCCACGGGTCTGCGCGGTTTGTGCTCTCTGGAGCTGACGATCAACACGGCCAACACCGACCTTCATTCCGGCTCTTTTGGCGGCGGCGTACCCAATGCCCTGCATGCCATCGTCACTCTGCTGAACTCGCTTCATGACGTGGAAGGACGTGTGGCCGTTGAAGGCTTCTACGACGATGTCGCTCCACTTTCGCCTGAAATGCATGCCGAATTCGAGAAGCAGCAGTTTAATGAGGAGAAGCTGAAACAGGATCTCGGCCTGACTTCCCTGTTCGGCGAACCGGGTTATACGTTTGTAGAGCGCGTTGGCGCCCGTCCTACCCTGGAGATTAACGGCCTGTACGGCGGCTTCCAGGGCGAAGGCTCCAAAACGGTTATCCCTAAGGAAGCGCATGCCAAAATCACCTGCCGTCTGGTGGCCAACCAGAATCCGCATGACATTTTGGAGAAAATCGAACGCCATCTCAAAGCTAATGTGCCAACCGGCGCTGTGCTGACGTTCTATCCGGGTGAGAAAGCTTTTGCTTTCAATATCGACCCTTCCCAGCCGATGCTGCAGAAAGCCGCTGACGCCTATGAAAAAGTGTACGGAACCCGCGCCCTCTTCACGAAAGACGGAGGCTCGATTCCGATCGTCGAAACCTTGTCCCGCGTGCTGAAGGCTCCGGCCGTGCTGATGGGCTTTGGTCTTCCAGACGAGAACCTGCATGCGCCAAACGAGCATTTTAATCTCGAGAACTTCGATAAAGGTCTTCTGACCATTGTCGAATACCTGAGATCTCTGTAAAATTTCCTGACACCAACCGCCCGTTTCGCTCTGAACTCCAGAGAGGAATGGGCGGTTTTTCTTTGATTTCAGCTTGATAAACGATCCATAACTGGATATATATACTATCCCATCCCATCTAAATTAGCCCATTGCAAAATTTTATCAGTCTTTTTTAATTCTCGCTTTAGCTTTCTCTGTTTGCCGGCATGTCCGTTCTTAACGGCAGGCTTAAAGCCGCCCATTGTCCCAAACCTTTGATACTACTGGAGTTGCGCAGCTTCTTGGCCAGACAATTAACCGTCGTTAAAGCGTCCTCATAGGGCAAAAATAACTCAATTTGTAAACGGTTAATTGAGCCCTTTTGTAAGCGCAACCATTCGTGCAGATGGCGTTCCATCGCCTTGACGCTTCACTTTTTCCCATGATAGGGTAGTTAACAAGAAGCCGAAAATTACTTTTTATTCCAAATGAAGCATACAAATTTTTGGCTCGTCTGCAGGATGAAACCTCACCAATCTACTAGAAAAAGGGGATGATGAGTTTTGATCAAAGGATTTATTTTTGATTTTGACGGCACGATTATTGACACAGAGACAGCTTGGTATTATGCGTTTAGAGACGCTTATGCCGAACATGGGGTTGAGCTGACGCTCGAGCAGTACTCCACCTGCATCGGAACGGATCTAAACGACTTCAATCCTTATGAGTACCTGATGACCGATTTGAAGCTGCCGCTCGATAAAGAGGCATTCAGGCAGTCCATCCACCGCCGCCACAGCGAGCTGATGGAGCTGGAAGCGATCCGGCCTGGTATTCAGCAGTATCTGGATGCGGCCAAAGAAGCCAACCTGAAGCTGGGCATTGCCTCAAGCTCCTCCAGGGAGTGGGTAGAGAAACATCTGGATCAGCTCGGCATCACCGATTATTTCGAATGTATCAAAACCTCGGACGATGTAGCAAAAGTGAAACCTGACCCCGAGCTGTACCAGCAGGCGCTGCAATGCCTGAACCTGAAACCCGAAGAGACCGTTGCGATCGAGGATTCGCCGAACGGCTCCAGAGCTGCGGCGGCCGCAGGACTGCACTGCGTTGTGATTCCCAACGAAATCACCCGGTTTCTTGAGTTTCAAACTCCGCATCACCAAACCAGTCGTTTAAGTGACCTCGATTTTGACCATGTCGTATCCCGCAAGCTTTTTCTTGAAGCCTGAGTTTAGCAGATCTGACACCGCCCCTGTCTCTAAAGCGTTACCCGCTATCCACGTGGTCAACGGAAACCAAGGCACGGGAGAATGGATTCCTGTATCTCGATTGTTGCCCCAACTGCTTTCTTCCGCTTGTCCTGGCCTTGACCTCGTCAGCATAACCTGACCGAATAAGGAGGAACAACTCTATGAAAGCTGTACACTTTGGCGCCGGCAATATCGGAAGAGGATTTATCGGCCCGGTATTGTCCCAATCCGGGTATGAGGTTTGTTTTATCGCTAGGAACAAGAAAAAGGTAGACGAACTGAAGAGACGCCGGCAGTATCCGGTGGTGCTCGCCAACGAAGACCGGGATTCCTTCCTCGTTCATAATGTGACCGCGCTCAGCTTGGGCGAAGATCATGCCGTTGCCGCCTCCATTGCAGAAGCCGACATCGTGACGACCGCCGTGGGTGTGAGTGCTTTAAAAGATATATCAGAGGCGATTGCCAAAGGCATCAGTCTGAGACTGAAGAAATTTCCCCAAGCCGGACCGCTGCATGTGATGGCCTGTGAAAACGGCATCGGAGCCAGCAGCCTCCTGAAGAAATGGGTGGGGCAGCATTTAAGGCCGTCCGAAGCCGAACTGGCGGAGACGCGGGTCGCTTTTCCCAACACGGTTGTCGACCGCATCGTACCGGTTCAGAAGCACAGGGATCCCCTGCGGGTCATGGTGGAGCCTTTCTGCGAATGGGTGATCGACCGCAGCCAGCTAATTGGCGAGCTCCCCCCTATTCAGGGCGCTAAATTTGCCGATTCGCTTCATCCCTATGTAGAACGCAAACTGTTTACGGTAAATACCGGCCACTGCTGCGCGGCTTATTACGGTTATTTGGAAGGGTACGGCACCATTCATGATGCCATGCGCGACCCGGGTATCCGTTCCAAGGTTAAAGGAGCCATGCTGGAAACCGGCCGGATGCTGGTTGCCGAACACGGCTTTGATGCCTTCAAACATGAGCTTTATATCGAGCAAATGCTGGAGCGTTTCGCCAATCCGCATTTTAACGATCAAATTCTCCGCGTCGCCCGTTCTCCGCTGCGCAAGCTGTCCCCAGATGACCGACTCATTTCCCCCACCCGTAAGGCGAACGAGGCCGGGTTTAAAACGGAGTATCTCGTGTCGGCCATAGCGGCCGCCCTGTTGTTTGATTCTTCCAAAGATCCGGAAGCGGTGCAGCTGCAAGCTCTTCTCCGCCAGAAAGGCGTCGAGCAGGTGGTGAAGGATGAGCTGGGTTTTCCTGGGGACCATGCGCTTCATCGCAAGATCGTCGCCAGCTACCATAAACATTGCCTGAAATATCCTCACCTTGCCCACTCGGGGTTCGAAGCAATGGTCAAGAACAGGCTTCCCTTGGCTTCCAATGAGGATTGACTGTTGGATAAAGAGTCTACGGAATAGGATGAAAAGCAAACCCTGGTCAAAAGGACACATGCCTTTCCTCCTCTAAAGCGGGTTTTCAGTTTCTACATCACTTCTAGATTTGGCTTGAAGCACGTAAAACAAAATATTTTTATATTACAATAGATTTAATGCAAAACCAAACGAGGTGAAGCCCGATGAAATGGCAAGAAGTAGCTGCTTTATATCCAGGTCGATTTGACTTAGTGGAAGAATTAAAAGCTAGTTCCAGTCACCGGATGCCCGGTTGGAGGATATGGCTGTGATTCAGGATTACGAAAATCCAGAAGAAGTCTGGAACGGATACAAATATTTTTACAAGCTGCATCCGACACGTGAACTGTAAGTATTTCACACTAGTCGCAGGATGTTGAAGTTGTTGAAGAATTCTTCTCCGGTGTCAGGCCACGAGCATGAAGCTGCATCTCCAGCAAGGTTTGCCCGCTGCCTATTTAACCTTAACTTGTAACAAGCGATGCCGGATTAACGGCCGTCGCTTGTTTTTGTATTTTCGCCTATTCCCGACAAAAAAGCCTTCCCGTTTCCCATCAGGGAAGCCGGAAAGGCTATTTGCATTTTGGGGACTTGAAATGAAGCGACTATATCTTAAGTTCCCCAAGCTTGATCAGCTCGACTACCGCTTGTGCGCGGCCCTTGACGTTAAGTTTTTGCATGACATTCGAGATGTGGTTTCGGACGGTTTTTTTCACTTATAAACAGTTGTTCTGCAATGTCCCGAGTCGTTTTGTCCTGCACAAGCAGTTCAAACACTTCCCGCTCCCGATGAGTAAGCAAAAATTTGCTGTTGCGATCGCTGCCCTTCAAAATGTGTCACCCCTCCTTGCCCGGGTTTTGTGGTCTAACAAGGTTAAGGGATACAGTCAACACATTTTATGAGGGGGTCCACTTATTGGTGCGACGGCGGATTAAAAATGGGCGAACTCCCGGGATACTCGCAAGCCTCGGCCAGACCCGTTTATTTAAACGCCATCGCGGCCTGAACGGCTTTTTTCCAGCCGCTGTACAGGACTTCCCGCTCCTCCTGCGGCATCGCCGGCTCATACCGCTGCGCAAGCTTCGATTTGCTGCAGATCTCCTCGCGGCTGCTCCAGAAACCGACGGCCAGGCCGGCGAGATACGCCGCGCCCAGCGCCGTCGTTTCGCTGATTTCCGGCACCTCGACCGGCACATCCAGCAGTCCGCTGAGGAACTCCATCAGGAAGCGGTTGGCCACTGCCCCACCGTCGGCGCGCAGCGTCGGCACCGCGATGCCCGAATCCTGTTCCATCGCTTGCAGAATATCCTTCGTCTGGTAGACAAGCGACTCCAGCGTCGCGCGGATAAAATGCTCCTTGCTGGTGCCGCGCGTCAAACCAAACACGGCGCCCCGGACGTCGCTGTCCCAATAAGGGCTGCCCAGACCAACAAAAGCAGGCACCACGTACACGCCTTCCGTAGAAGTGACCCTCTGCGCATACGTTTCGCTGTCCTTCGCCGATTTGATCATCCGCAGTCCGTCGCGCAGCCACTGCACCGCGGAGCCCGCCACAAAAATGCTGCCCTCCAGCGCATATTCCACTTTGCCGTTTATTCCCCAGGCAATAGAAGTGATGAGGCCGTGTTCCGAGTCCACGGGTCTGCTGCCGGTGTTCATCAGCATAAAGCAGCCCGTGCCGTAGGTTGTTTTGACCATGCCTTCTTCATAACAGGTTTGGCCGAACAAAGCTGCCTGCTGGTCTCCTGCAGCCCCTGCGATCGGCACCCGGGCGCCGAAGAAATGATATTCCACCGTATGGGCATAAACCTCGGAGGACGAGCGGACCTCCGGCAACATCGCTTTCGGAATCTCCAAAATGTCAAGCAGCTCCTCATCCCAGCCCAGCTCGTGGATGTTGTACATCAGCGTACGCGAAGCGTTCGAGTAATCGGTAACATGAACAAGACCGCCCGACAGCTTCCAAATCAGCCAGGAATCCACGGTGCCGAACAGCAGCTCCCCGCGTTCTGCCCGCTCCCTGGCGCCGTCTACGTGATCCAGGATCCACTTCACTTTGGTACCTGAGAAATAAGGATCGATAAGCAGGCCTGTTTTTTGATGAAAAAGCTCCTGCAAACCCCGCCGTTTCAAATCCTCGCATATCTCCGACGTTTGCCGGGACTGCCAGACGATGGCGTTGTAGACGGGGATGCCCGTATTTTTATCCCAGACGATAGCGGTCTCCCGCTGGTTTGTGATCCCGATGCCGCTGACATCCGCCGCCTTCACGCCAGATTCCGACAAACAAGAGGCAATCACCGCCAGAATGGAACCCCAGATTTCATTGGCATTTTGCTCCACCCAACCCGGCTTTGGAAAATATTGCGGGAACTCGTGCTGCGCCGAATGCACCATCCGTCCTTCCCTGTCGAATAAAATAGCCCGCGAGCTGGTCGTGCCTTGATCCAGAGCCATGATATATTGCCCCATTATCCGTTCCTCCCCGTCCTCTTGGATGAGTTTTACCCTTTATATAGTTATAGTAAGAGAAAGCCGCAGATTTGTAAAAAAAGTCACACCGGCTCAAACAGCTTCGCTTTTCACTTCAGCTGCCTTTGCTAGAGTAAAGGGCTGAGTTTTTTTTTTTTTTTTCAGCCCCTCCTCATCAAACCGTACGTGAGGTTTTCCCTCATACGGCTTTCCGATGTTCGTCATTCATGTGCGTGCGACTTACAAAAGCGTTTTGAGTCCATACATTTGGCAGAGCAACTTAACCTCATTTCCAGAACTGCGCCAGCGACTACGTTGGCGCTTCTTTGCGTACCACTTCGTTAGCCTTGTGCGGATGTACCCATCTAACTTTGTCATCCATTTGGAACTGTATGGCGTCGAATAGTAGTTCTTCCAGCCTTGGATTCTCAGGTTGAGCCAGTCCACATGTTCTTGGAACGAAACGTGCCGCATTTTCGGCGGCGCGAGTCGTTCTTTAACGACTTCCCGAATGTGTTTCTCTGCTTTAACACAGAGCCATTGTTGCGTCGTATAGTACACGCGGTTCTGCCCCGTTTCTGCTTTCGTCTTCCGGTGGTGCATGCCGAGGAAGTCAAACCCTTCTTCTCCCGTCCATATCCCCACAATCCGCGTCTTTTCCGGATGCAAGGTCAGTTCCAGACGCTCCATTATCGCTTGAATGAGTTTGTACCCATGGAGCGCATCTTTCTTTGTCTTGCACACGACGACAAAGTCGTCTGCGTACCGCGTGAGTTCCCCGACCTCTTTGCCATGCTTTTCCCACAATCGGTCGAAGTAGTTCAGGTAGATGTTCGCCAGTAGCGGCGAGATCACCCCGCCCTGCGGCGTTCCCAGATCGGAACGTCTGACCGTTCCTTCCTCCGTCACTCCTGCTCCGAGCCATTGCCGAATGAGCTTGAGAATGCGTCTGTCGCTGATTCGCATTTCTACCAGTTTCATGAGCTTCTCTTGGTTAATGTTGTCGAAGTAGCCTTGGATGTCGACGTCGACCACCCAATTGCCTTTGCGGTTGCAGGCTTTACGGATTTGCTCCAGCGCTTGTTTTGCGCCTCGCTTCGGTCGAAAGCCAAACGAGCATTCCTGAAAATCGGCTTCAAAGATCGGTTCCACTATGAGTTTCGTTGCCATTTGCACGACGCGGTCCCTTACCGTTGGAATGCCGAGCGGGCGTTTCCGTCCGTCTTTCTTCGGAATGTAGTGACGGCGCACGGGCTGGGGGCGGTAGGACTTCTTCTGGAGCCGTTCTCGGCATTCCGCTACGAATCGGTCTTCACCCATCTTCGCTATATCTGCCAAGGTTTCACCGTCGATGCCTGCCGCTCCTTTGTTTGCCCGTACTCTCCGCCACGCTTCCTGTAGCACATCCAATCGATGGACTTTGTCGTACAGTGCATGGAACTTTCTGCTCTTGCTCGTCTTGGCCGCATGACCTAGCTTCTCTTGGAGTTGTTGAACTTTTTCTGTTGGTGTCGTTAGCCTTCTGGCATTCACTCACTCGTACCTCCTTGTGAAGCTTGAACAAAGCAGGGCGCCTTCCCTCCCGCAGGTTGTGTTGTCCTGCGTTCCCCGGTACTATTCGCCCCTCGGACTCCCTTCCTGCAGACGGATCACTTCACCTTTTGGCTTATAGAGCGTCTCTTTACGGTTTCGAAAAAAAAAATCTCCGTGCAGGGGAGGGTCTCCCCAGTTCACTGCATCCTCTTTCATCCCATGCCGATCCCTCTACGCCGGAGGATTCTTCGCTGACGCTCCAAGTTCTTATCAGCTTCCATGGCCTTCGCCCATGCTCGCGGGGCTCGGCTTCCTCTTTTCCCTCTTGCGAGGCCTTTTTGACGACGCGGCAGGATTCACTTTATGTTACGGCCTGACATGTTGCTCGCCCTGTCTCCGACAGGTACTTTCGTCGATACGCTTCTACGCACAGCTTTCGCCATACGCAGGTATCCTAGCTACACAGGGGCTTGGCCCCTCCTGTGACCGGACTTTCACCGGCTAGAAGATGCGTGCTTAGCTGGGCACGCAGAGCAAAAAAAGCCCCGCTATGCGGGGCATAAGTCATTCAGCTTCAAAACCTGAACAAACAAGGGGCCGGTACCTTTTCTTAATCCCGGTCCGTCAGCCTTCTGCGCCAAGGCGTTCCCAGCTTCGGCAGCGCCCAGCGGTCAAGCCCGTACCAGCCCGCTACCTTCCAGGCCATGACAAGCCAGGTCGCCAGCACAAACAAAATCGGATTGGTGCTGAGCGTACCGGCGAACAAATAGCTTACATTCATCACACCGCCAAAGAAAGCGGCAATGCCGGTCAATAAACCAACAATTAATCCGATCCCGACAAGCACTTCACCGAATGCCACCAGATAAGAAAAAACCTTGGCGTTCGGCAGAACAAACTCCCTCAGAAAGGAAGCGTACCATCCGGTCACGTCGGCATGTTCGCCTCCCGCCTCGGCTTTCGCGAGGGCTCCCTGAAGAAATCCCGTCAGGCCGGCTCCCGCCTTGGAACCAACCCAAGCCTCTGAATTCACTTTCTCCCAGCCGGCCGACAGCCATTCGTAACCAACATATAATCGGATAATTAGCCAGATCCAAGCAGACCGCGTGCTGGAGAATAGAAAACGCGATACCGGATTTTCCGGAACAATGATTTCTTTCCCATAAAGATTCCCAGAGCCAGGCGATTGGTTCATCAGCGATCTCTCCTTTCAGTTTCTGCAGATTTTGGCGTTTCTTTTCATTATCGGATGAGATAGATTCTTTTATACCCTCAATCAGCAAACGTCTTTATTCTTCCTATTTTACCCTTTCCAATATTTTCTGACATTACAAATTTTATATTTCTTTTTTTCTCGCGGAGGGATTGACGTAATCCTAAGGTCTGAATATGATAGGTTTATCCAATTGCAATTGATAATCATTATCAAATAAACTTACATAAAAAGGAGTTTGATTATGAATCTACGTTATGCCTTTGCCCTAACGGCTTTAGCAGCCATTCTTATTGCTGCCGGGTGCTCAAACAGCAGCAACAGTACCGTAGCAGACACCCCTGATTCCAACAATTCGGCAGCGGCTGCAGCGCCAGCTTCCAGCGGGATTTCCTCGGAGGCTCCGGCCGACGCTGCCGACTCCTCAGCTCCCGTTGATTTGACTTCGGCTATCGACAGCTACCGGACCTACGTCATTCAGGAAACGGATGCCCTGGTGAAGGATACCGGTGCCTTTGTGGATGCAATCAACAGCGGCAAGCTGGAAGAAGCCAAAAAGCTCTATGCCCCTGCAAGAATGCACTATGAAAGAATTGAGCCGATTGCCGAGGCTTTGGGAGATCTGGACCCCAGCATTGATGCCCGCGACGGAGACGTAGATCCTGCGGAATGGCGCGGCTTCCATCGTCTGGAGAAAGCCCTATGGGAAGATAAAACGACAGACGGCACCAAGGAGTTTGCAGACCGCCTGCTGAGCGATACCAAATTGCTGCGCGCCAAGGTCGAGACTGTGGAAATTGCCCCCTCCCTGCTTGTTACAGGAGCGGTTGAACTTCTGAATGAAGTATCTACCTCCAAGGTAACGGGGGAAGAAGACCGCTATTCGCGCACCGATCTATACGATTTCGCTGCAAATGTTGAAGGTGCCCAAAAAATCTACGAGCTGCTGCAGCCAAGCCTAGCCGGCAAAGACGCCGAGCTGGATCAGAAAATCGCCGCCAGCTTTAAAGTGCTGCAGGACGAATTAAACGCCTATGCCAAAGACGGCGGTTATGTCTCTTATGATGTGCTTAAAGAAGATGAGGTCCGCAAATTAAGCCAGAACCTGGACGCGCTGGCTGAACCGCTGTCTCAAATGGGCACCTTGCTGGGAGTGTAATCAATGAAGAAGAAATCCTCTGAGACCCTCATAAATCATAAAGAAACAGGGACGCCTGCCAAGACGCCCGGTTCTCTGCTGAATAAACCCTTAAGCCGGCGGGATGTGCTTAAAATGGCCGGTGTCGGCGGGCTGGGTCTTCTGCTGGGCGGCGGGGCGGCCGGGGCGCTGTTCACCGGTACCCAGGCCGTTGCCCGCCGCAAAAATGTACTGAATGCCGGGCGGGCCCACAGGGCGGCTTATCCTTTTTACGGGGAACACCAGTCCGGAATTATTACCCCTTCGCAAAACTTCCTGTGTTTCGCTTCCTTTGATCTGACCGCAACCAAACTTGATGAGGTCAGGGCTTTGTTCAAGAAATGGACTACGGCAGCAGCCAGCATGACGCAGGGAGCGATGCTCGGGAACGAGTCCACCAACACTAATCCCAACTTGCCTCCCGCCGACACTGGGGAAGCGGCCGGGTTGATCCCTTCCAAAATAACGATCACCTTTGGTGTGGGGCCTTCCTTCTTTGACAGCCGGTTTGGTCTTGCCGCCAAGCGGCCCGCAGCTTTCCCGGACCTGCCCAAGTTCCGCGGCGACGCGCTACAGCCGCAATGGTGCGGCGGGGACATTGGCGTTCAGGTTTGCGCCGATGATCTTCAGGTCGCTTTCCACGCCGTGCGCAACCTAGCCCGGTTGGCCAGGGGTACGGCCGTGCTGCGCTGGACGCAGGAAGGGTTTCAGCGAACGACGGCCGCCGAGCCGACTGCCGGAACCCCACGAAATCTGATGGGCTTCAAAGACGGAACCGGCAATCCTGACGTCAATAACGCCGCACAGATGAAACAGGTGGTTTGGGTCCAGCCTGAAGACGGCGCCTCTTGGATGGCCAATGGAAGCTATATGGTGGTAAGACGCATTCGCATGCGCCTTGAAGTTTGGGACCGGTCCACTCTGGATGATCAGCAGCAAACCTTTGGACGATACCGGGACAGCGGGGCCCCGCTGGGCGCCCGCGATGAATTTGATCCGCTGGATCTTAGCGCCAAAGATGAGGCGGGAAAGCCTGTTATCCCCCTGAATGCCCACTCCCGTCTGGCCCATATGGAGGGCAAAACCAAGCTGCTGCGGCGGGCCTATTCCTATTCCAGCGGTCTGGATCTGAAAACCGGACAGCTGGATGCGGGTTTGATGTTCATCTGCTACCAGCGGAACATCAAACAGCAGTTTATCGCGATGCAGGAAATTTTAGCGGCTGAGGATAAGCTGAACGAATATATCACCCATGTCGGCAGCGCCAGCTTCGCCTGCTTCCCGGGTGTTGCGGAGGGCGGCTATATCGGGGACCGGCTTTTTTAATCTGGGAAAGATCATGAAACCACGAATTTCAGCAGAAAGAGGGACGTTTATGAACGAACAGACGTTAGGTTACGCCGCGGACCACCCAGACCACGCAGACAGCGCACACCAAGCCGTGCTCGCCAAGCGGTTATCAGGTCTTCTGCTGGCAGCAGCTCTGCTTCTTGGCCAGCTTTGGCTGGCCACAGCCACAGTCTCAACCTCCGCATACGCCTCAGGAGATCATGACCAGACGGTGCTGGATACCCTGCTGCCGCTGGTCGGAGGCGCGCTGGTCGCTGCGGGAAGCGGAGACTGGACAGAAGCCTCCAGCGAGCTGTCCCAATTCAATTTGGCTTGGCAGCATCTTTCTCCACCGGATGACATGAACAGCCGCGTCGCCTCAGAGGCCGAGGCCGCCAGGAAAGCCATTGCGGCCCAGGACAAGGAAAGTGCAGCCAAAGCGTTATCCGCCCTGGCCAAAGATGTGAATGCCTATCTGGAGGCAGCGGACGCCAGCGATCCCGCCGGCAAGGAAAGCGGGGCAGCTTCAGTTGCTGATGCCGGCAAACAATCCGCCGGCCAGCTGCTGGCCTTGAGCAATAAAGTTGCCGCTGATCTGAAGCAGTCTGATCTTGAAGTGGCCAAACGGGACTACAAAGCCATAACTGACGGATGGACTAAACTTGAGAACCCGATCCGTCAAGCTCATTTCGGCTTATACAGCAAGCTGGAGACCCAAATGAGCCTGATCCGCGTGGCCCTGCAGGCTAATCCGGCCAAAGCGGACCAGGCAGCCTCCGAGCTGTCCGAGATGAATACCCTGCTTCAGGATTATGTGCACGGCAAGCTGGACGGGCAGAAAGATCAAGCACCGGAGACCGGCAGTGTATCGCTTGGAGATGCCTTAGCTTTATTGCTTGGCGCCTCGGCGCAGCTGGATTCCGGCGACACGGGCGGCGCCCAAAGCCAGCTTGAACAATTTATTGAAATGTGGCCGGCCGTGGAAGGCGCGGTTTCTATCTCGTCTCCTTCTGCTTACCAGAATACGGAGAACCGGATGACGGAGGCGCTCGGATACCTGGCTTCCAATCCTCCGGCAGCTGATCAAGCCCAAACGGTGATCGGGCAAATGCTAAGCCAGCTTGAGCCTATTTCCAAGGTGACCTCTTACAGCGCGTGGGACGCTGCGCTTGTCATGCTCCGCGAGGGGCTTGAGGCCATCCTGGTTGTAGCGGCTCTGCTCGCCTTTGCCAAGCGGGCGGATAACCGGACCGCCCGCAAATTTATATGGTCCGGGGCGGCACTTGGCCTTGTACTGAGCGGTCTCCTTGCCGTGCTGCTCACCTATGCGGTCTCCCGGGCAGCCTCCGGCAGCACACGTGAGCTGACTGAAGGGATTACCGGGCTGTTTGCTGTCGTCATGATGCTGACCATCGGCGCCTGGCTTCACGGTAAATCCAGCACCCAGGCATGGAATGCCTACCTCTCCAGACAGGTTGGCGGAGCCATTGCCCGCGGCAGCTTATGGTCGCTGTTTACGCTTTCGGGATTGGCGATCTTGCGTGAAGGAGCCGAGACCACGGTATTTTATATCGGTATGGCCCCTTCCATCTCCCCGGCTGAGCTGGTTCTGGGAATTGCAGGCGCTTTGGCCGGGCTAGCTGTACTGGGCTACTGCATAATCCGGTTCAGCAGCCGGATGCCGATCCGGCCTTTTTTCCTGACAGCAACTGTATTGATTTATTATTTGGTGCTTCGTTTTCTCGGCGAAAGCCTGCATGCCCTGCAGATTGCCGGCAGGCTGCCCGCACACAGCCAGAGCGGCCTCCCGACCATAGGCTGGCTGGGAGTTTACCCGACCTGGGAAACCTTTATTCCGCAGCTGTTCCTGCTGGTATGGATCGTGTATTCCTTTGTGCGGCCCCATGAGCGGAAACCAGGCAGCGGCCGGCAGGCTCCTGTCGTCTAAAGGCGTATAAAGAAGCAGCCCCAAAAATTCGGGTTCATGAAACCAGTTACACAAAAGGAAGGAGCGCCAAAGCACTCCTTCCTTTTGTGTCCGTATTATTTTTGCAGCCAGGGCGGTTTCTCCATCACCGATAATTTCTCCACAATGCTGACCAGGCTCTCCACCTCGAACGGCTCCAGCTGTTCCAAATACCATTTGACGATTCGGATCGACTTCTTCCGCCCTTCCTCCATCGCCTGGTTCCCGCATTCCGTTAAGGAGACGAGCACTGCCCTCCGGTCTTCCATGTCATGGCGCCTCTCAACAAATCCGTTCTGAACCAGCCGGTCCAGCATAACGGTAATGGCACTCGGCTTCACCTCGAGCGCATCTGCCAGGTCGCTGACCTTGCAGGGGCCTTTACGGTAAATATAAATCAGCATATGAAACTGCGGACCGGTAAGCCCAAGCTCTTTATGCCTCATAATGTCATTTTCTATTTGCTTAAACGTTTTGGTCCAGCCGTTTTGCAGCCGTTCGATATAATGATCCAGATCTACCTCCACGGTCTGCCCCCTCTCTACTGCCTCTTCGCGTAACCCAAACAACCTTTACTATAAATTTAACCTAACTAACTTTATTTCTCAATGCTTCCGTCAGAATGCCGGGGTATGAAATGTCCTATTCGCGGGGCACAACAACCAGTAAAAGGCTTGCATCAACCTTGAAAATGCACTAAGATATTCTTGAAAATTATTTTCACTATATATTAATTTAATACGAAAAATGTTTTCCGAATGTAAAAACGGGAAGGTGAACGATATCTCAACGGTTTCTACTCCTATCCTGCATGCTGTGCAGGAGCATCTGCCGCAGCTTTCCCAGCAGGAGCGCCGGATTGGCGAATATATTCTCGCTTCTCCCGCCACTGTTGTCCATTTGGGCATTACGGAGCTGGCCGATCAGTGCGGCGCCAGTCCCTCGACCGTTACTCGCTTCTGCAAGGCTTTCCATTTTAAAGGTTATCCCGATTTTAAAATGAAGCTGGCCGGCGAGCTGGCCCAGAAGCCTGCGCAGAACGCTTACCAGGATGTCATCGCCGGCAATGACCTGCAAACTATCGCTTCGGCCATGGAATCCAACCATGTAGCGTCAATCGCCGATACGACCCGGCTGCTGGATATCCAGCAGCTTCAGCGGGCGGTTGAAGCGCTGTGCGGTGCGGGCCGGATCGACCTTTACGGGGTGGCTACTTCATCCATCGTCGCTCAGGATTTCTATCAGAAGCTGGTGCGGATCGGCAAGAATTGCACCGCCTTTGCGGACTCGCATATGCAGATTACCTCAGCCACAGCTTTGAGCAGCGGCGATGTGGCCGTCGCCGTCTCCTATTCGGGAGAAACGCCGGAGACCATTGCCGCTCTCAAATGCGCCAAAGACAGCGGCGCCACGACGATCTGCCTGACCCATTACGGCAGCAGCTCCCTGGCATCACTAGCCGATATTCCGCTGTTCTCTTCATCGCTAGAAGAAGGGATGCGCCGCGGAGACATGGCTTCACGGATTGCCCAGCTTCATATTATTGACATCCTGTTTATGGGGATGGTCAGCTCCAGGTTTGAGGATTATGTGCCCAAGCTGGAGCATTCTTATCACAATGTCCGCAATTACCGCTAAATCATTGGAGGAATGAGATATGCCAAACATTATCAAAGCCCAAAACGAAGAACAATTTAACGACATTGGAGCCGGGATTATTGCCAGCCTTTTGCAAAGCAATCCTAAAGCCCTGCTGGGCCTGGCCACAGGCAGCTCGCCTGTAGGCGTGTATGGCCGTCTGGTGGAGCTTTATAAAGAGGGCTCCGTAAGTTTCGCCGAAGCTCAAAGCTACAATCTGGATGAATACGTCGGTTTGCCTGCCGATCATCCGGAAAGCTACCGTCGGTTCATGGATGAGAAGCTGTTTAATCTGGTCGACATTAATCCGGAAAATACCCATGTGCCGATGGGATCTTCGCCTGATCCCGAGCAAGCGGCAGCTGAATATACGCAGCTTCTCCAGCAGGCCGGACGGCTTGACCTGCAAATTCTCGGCGTGGGATTAAACGGCCATATCGGCTTTAATGAACCTGGCGACGAATTGCATGGCTTCACCCATGTCGTAACGCTGGATGAAAGTACACGCCAGGCCAATGCCCGTTTTTTCTCCTCTATCGACGAAGTGCCAACCCAGGCGATTACGATGGGGATCGCCTCAATCCTGCATGCCAAGCAGATTTTGCTGCTCGTTAGAGGCGCCGAGAAAGCCGAGGTTATCGCTCGCGCCCTTAAAGGCCCTGTAACGACGCATTGTCCGGCTTCATTGCTGCAGACACATCCTAATGTGATTGTACTGGTCGATCAGGAAGCGGGGCGTCTGCTTTGATGAACCGTTCCTTTGTTATTACTCATGGCAAGGTCGTAACCCCAACAGGGATAATTGAAGATGGAGCAGTTGCCGTTGAGAACGGGATTATTGCTTTTGTCGGCGCAGCATCGGCTTTGCAGCATAGCAGGACCTCCTATCCGGAAATCGTTGACGCGGACGGCCGCTATATACTTCCTGGTTTTATTGATGTCCACGTCCACGGCGGAGTTCATCACGATTTCACCGGCGCGGATCAGCAGGGGATCGAAGCCATTACCCGTTTCCATTGTTCTCAAGGAACAACCGCCATGCTGGCTACAACCATGACTGCACCAAAGGATGTCTTGGACCAGGTTCTGGCCGAGATCGATACGTTTAAATCAGGCGAGATGCCTTATGCCCAGCTGGAGGGCGTACATCTGGAAGGGCCTTTTATTAGCCCTAAATGGCCGGGAGCCCAAAATCCGGAGCATATTGTCCATCCGAACCGGGACTGGATTGAGGAATGGGAAACCCGTTATCCGGGTCTCATCAAGCAGGTTACCTTTGCTCCCGAACGTGAAGGGGCCTTGGAGTTGATTGCTTATCTTCGCAAGCAGGGCATAGTTGCTGCCGCAGGGCATACCGATGCAACCTATGAGGAGATCATGACGGCGGTCGATGCCGGACTGCATCACGCGGTCCATACCTTTAACGCCATGACGCCGATGCATCATCGCAAACCAGGCACGGCCGGAGCCCTTCTAAGCTCGCCGCAAATGAGCGCCGAAATCATTGCCGATGGCATCCACGTTCACCCGGCGGTCATCTCTGTTTTGGCAGCCGTCAAAAACAATCACAATCTGGTCCTGATCACAGATGCAATGTCCGCAGCCGGGCTTGGCAACGGCGACTACATGATCGGCGATCTTCCCGTAGTTATGAAAGACGGCGTATGTACGCTGAAGGACAGCGAGGGGACCCTGGCAGGCAGTACGCTGACCATGATCCGCGGATTCCGGTTCCTGGTACAGGAGGTTGGCTTAAGCATTGAACGCGCTTCGGAAGCAGCCAGCGGCAATCCGGCCAAACTGATTCGGATCAATGACCGAACCGGGTCGATCGAAACCGGCAAACAGGCAGATTTGCTGCTTGTGGACGATCAACTGGAGCTTCAGTCCGTATGGGTTAAAGGCCTCAAACAAGCAAACGAACAATAAATTGTCGGCCAAACCGCTGTTCAAGCCTAATTTAAAAGTAAAGAGCATTCCGGACGCTTGGCGCGAATGGAATGCTCTTTTTTTGCCATGCTAAGCTTAGCGGTTCGGATTCATATCAAAACGATTGTTATTAGTGGTCGGAGTAGTATTAAAAATGCCAGTATTGCCTGCATTCGTGCGGCCCATATTTCTCAAACGTTCAGGGAACAAGCTGTCAATCATGTTGCCCAGATCGTTAGTTACATTTCTTGCTCCGTTCGTCAGCGGATTATTGCCCAGAGTCATGCCGCCATCTGTGCTGTAGCTGCCGAGCTGGCTTACGAAATCGGAGTTATCCGAAATATACACATGCTGGATGTGCGGAGCCGAACGTTTAACGGTTCGTTCGATTTCACTGCGTACATTGGCTGGAATAGTGCTGTTATTAGTGCTATAAGTGGACAACCCTCTGCCAGCATTAGTTCTGTAAGGCATGTTATCGGCCTGTGCCCCTAATCCTCCGCCAAGTCGGGTTCCATCATAAATGGTTCCTGGATTCGGATTATAGCCGCGAGCTGCCGGGTTGGTTCCCCCGCTGATATTGCTGGTGTGGTCGAGTCCACGGGCTGCACCTGCTGCGCCATTCGGACGGTAGTCGCTTCCCCCCGGATTTACTCCTTGCCCCATCGGACGGCCAAGCGTAGAGGTCCGGCCGGTAACATTGCCTGTGCCTAACGCACCGGGTCCAGTCAATCCGTCTGTTGCATTTGTCGTACCCATGTTGTTGTTCATGCCTGTTCCGTTACCGGAAGCACGGGTACCGCCCAAAGAAGGATTGGTTCCGTTTAAGCTGACAGCCACAAAAGCTTCGCTGCCGGAAGTCATCACATGGGCGGTACGAACGCTGCCTATTTCCGTAACCTTTTTGCTCAGGACCTGGCTGTACTTCATGTTTCTTAAGTTATCCTGGCCCTGATCATAGGAATTGACGTTCAAACGATGAGCCGTTTGATTTTTTACGCCTTGCGTGCCCACCTTATGGTTTTGGCCGCAGCCAGTCAATCCCACCATACCGACAACAAGAGCTGCTGACAGAGATAAACCCAATGTTTTTGAAGCTCGCATAAATGGTCATTCCCCTTCCATTAAGCATAATGAGTGACAGCTATAGAATGGCCTTTATCCAGATGGAGTATCCAGAAAGAATTTAGCATTTGCCCGGCACTTGACCACACCTTGGCAGACGCCTTGACGTATTTTATAGAAGCTTGTTAACCGTCAAATTCCAAGGAATAGAGGTGAATGGGCCGTTGAAAATATTGTTTACGTTCTTTATTCCCAGCGGCGGGGTGGAAACGTTAAACCGCATGCGCAGCCGGGTTCTCCGCAAGCACGGCGTGGAAGCTCATCTGCTGTATAATCAGGCCGGAACAGGGCTGCAAAATATTTCTGACGTTCCGGTGTTCATAACGAGCTCGGATGAAGAGCTGCGCGCCCTTGTGAATCAGCAGCAATATGACGCTGCCATCGCAACTTCGGATTTCATCATGGCCTACCGTCTTCGGCAAGCAGGGTTTACGAAACCTATCCTGTTCGAGGGACAGGGCTTCGGCATGTGGAAAGATGCCTATTTAACCGTTCTGGAAGCTGAACCTTTTATCAGACGTTTTACCAATGGTATTCTGATGCCCCCAACTACCCATTTGGCCGAGTTGTTTGATCTTCTCTGTCCGAATGCGCCGAGATATGTCATTCCGAATATGATTGATCTAAGCCGCTTTCCAAAGCTGGATGTCCCCCCTCCTGCAAATCCGATTATCGCCTGGATCGGCAGACTGGAACCTAATAAGAATTGGTCGGAGTTTCTGTTTATCTGCTATGGGCTGCTGCAGCACAAACCCGATCTGCAGATCCGGATGTATACGGATGAGTCGCTGGCCGCCCCGGGGGAACGCAGCGCTTTCTATGGATTGGTGGAGCAGCTGAATCTGGCGGGGAATCTCCATACCTTAAACAGCGTGCCGAACGATCAGATGTCCTACCATTATTCGCTGATCGCAGCCTCCGGGGGCATGGTGATTTCCACCTCCAAAATGGAAGGCTTCGGCTACGCGGTAGGGGAAGCCATGGCTTGCCGCTGCCCTGTTCTCAGCACGGATTCGGATGGTGTCCGAGCCTTTATCATTCCGGATGTGACGGGCACCTTCTATCCGCTGGGAGATGTGGCTTCCGCGATCGAAAAAGCCCTTCGCCTGATGGAGGACCGGACTCTGCGCGAGCAGCTGACCGAAGCCGGATACCGCCATCTGGAAACCCATTTGTCTCCGGATGTTTATGCGGTTTCCTTGATCCAGACGCTTCAAAGCCTGGGAGGTTAGCCAAGGCATTCAGAGCACAATACACCAGACAAGAAAAAGCATCCCATGTAAGCGGGATGCTTTTTCTGTCTTGTATTATTGTATTAGGATGCCGTCCATTCGACATTCAGTTCGCTCCACATGCCCAAAACCTCTCCGGACGAGTCCCGGAATACAATACGGATTGTAGCATGGTGCAGCAGATGAATGCTTGTCGTAATGACTAGCAGCATCGGTTCATAAATCCCCATATTGCGGATATGCAGGACCGAACCCCGTTCGTGGCAGGGAGCTACCTGGGAAACAAACTGAAATACGGTATTCCCGTTCACTTGCCCCAATATACACGCGTCGAAAGGCTCTGCCCTATTGTTGGCTACTGCTACATCAATCAAATGAATCGGACTTGCGAACGGAGCCATATCTCTTCCGATGACCGTCTGAAATCGAGCCACCCCGAATCACCTCTTCTTCAGCTTGTTCGGGTCAACAGCACTTCTACCGCATGCTCAAAATCGGCGGCGCTTTTGTCCCAGGTAAATTTATAGGAATCGGCTTGACCCGTAGCGGCAAGCTGTGAACGAAACACAGGGTCTACAATCAGGCGGGAAATATCCTCGCCAAGCCGGTTCTCATAGCGATAAGACATCAGGCAATTAACCTCTGGACGGCAGTAATCGGCGTTTCCCCCGGAATATAAAGTGACCAGAGCCGCACCGCAGCGCATCGCTTCCAGGCCCGGAAGTCCGCCCGCATCGTAAACGCTCGAGCTGACAAAAATATCGGTCATATTGTAGAGGTATCTTAGTTCTATATCATCTGCCGGGGTGACCATTCTGAACAATCCGTTTGCCCCAAATTGCTGCAGCTCCGTTGACTCCTCATATTCCCTTGGCGGACAGATCAGATTTATTTCAACGTCGGGATACCGCTGTTTGACCCTTGTCAGCTCATACAGCAAATATTCCTGATCCCTATGCCAGGAGAAGCTTGGTGTTACATTTCGGACAACCGCCGTAATTCGAAGACCCGGAGCAAGCTGATTCCGGAAATTCATATTGTGGAAAAAGCTGCTGACGCCAACCGGCACAATCATGCCGCCGACTCCGTGTATCATCTGGATCAGCTGCTGCTGCCAACGAGATAAAACTATCAGGTGTTCAGTCATGGAATAGGTAGGAAAAGAAGCAAAGTTGTCGCTCAGAAAAACAGGCTCGTAACATAAAGCCAGCCGGACATGTACTCCTTTATTCCGGGCGCTGGCTTCGACTGCCGGATATACGGTTGTGAAGAAATTAGAGACAATCACGTCCGCATCGGGGAAATCTTCTGCCTTCAGCACACTCCGGTCCACACGAAGCACCCTGGACGATATGGCATATTCAACCACACCCTGAGCCGGCATAATAATGGTAACCTCGTGGCCTTTTGCCCCCAGCCAGTTCGTCAGTTCGGCAAGCATCCGCTGCGCTCCCCCCTGGCATAAAGTCAGTATAGGAAAAGTAAAACGCATCTTGAGCCTCCCTCCTCCCGTTCATTTAATGCTCTATTCATCTTTAATCAATTTATAGGCGAGCAGCGCATCTACCGGCGGCGCGTCTTCGCCAAATGCGGCACGAAAAGAAGCATTTTGGGCATTATGAAAGCTTTTAAGCACAATAACCCGGTATCCCCGTTTCATAAATTCCTCCGGCTCCCAGCCGCTCTGATGGGTCTGAAATTTCTCCCCGTTCAGTCCGTAGTTATCGAGACTTTCTTGTGGAAAGAAACCTCTCGGCGTAAAGATAACCACCCGCTGCCGGGCAATCTTCTCCGCATCATCCAGTACCTTAAGGGCATCTGCCTTGGTCAGATGCTCCAAGGAATCAATCAGAGCAACGGCGTCAACCGACCGCGGCATCAGCAGCGAACCGATCTCACGAGCATCTGCTACGATCGGCAGCACAAAAGCGGGGGTCTTGCGCAGATGCTCAAGATAAGGACGATGAATATCCATGGCTACAATAATATTGCAATCATAATGTTCCCATAGGAGGCCCAATCCGCAGCCAACGTCCAGCACGGATACGCAGTAGCGGAATTGCTGCCGGAGCAGCGTAATGAAATTGGCGTTGTAAACTTCCGTATAAAGGTTCAAGCTTTCCTCCCCTTTCGCCTTTTTGGCTTAACGTTGCCCACCCTGCTCAAAGCGCCAATAAGCAACAATATCATGAACCGACTGCTCCCAGGGTATAGAGGGCTTGAATCCCAGCTTGATAAGTTCCTCAGGCCCTTGCGTCTCGCCAGCCTGAGGGATCGCAGACACATCCCCTTCCTCTATACTTACGGGAACCTGCGCCAGGCTGCTGAAGCTGTGCGCCGTTTCCCGCAGCGTACGTTCTTTCCCCGAGCAGATCGGGTAAATTACGCCGCTTTGCCCTTGCTTGAGCAGCAGCTCATAGGCCAGGACTGCGTCTCTTACATCCAGGAAATCACGCCGTTCAAGGCCTGAAGATAAATGGAAAGGGCGTCCGCTGTATGCCTGTTCTTCAGCAGCTATGTGCTTGGCGATCAGAGCACAAATCCCGGTCGAAGGACCCGGTCCAACAAGGTTTCCCGGTTCTCCGATAATGACCTCCTGCCCGAACAGCTGGCCCCAGCACAAAGCCGCCATGCCCCCGAGTGATTTGCTGAGCCCATAGGGATGGTTGGGAACCGGATGATCGGTCAGCTGAAACCGGAGGCGGGAGTGGGCCAGCACCACTCTGCTTGTTCTCCCGCTCCTGCGCAGGGCATCCAGCAGGTACAAGACGCCCATCACATTAGTCTCCATATAATCAATGGGCTGCTCCCAGGACTGCTTGACGGCGTTCTTCCCGCCCAGATGCAGCACATATTCTGCTTGGGCTTCTTCTACCAGCCTCTGCATAGACGCATAGTCTTTCAAATCACAGGCCACATACCGGACGCCGGGTATCGCCTTAACCCCTTCCAGACTCCGTACGGCACCCACAACCTCATAGCCCTGCCCGGCGAAATGCTGGCAGGCATGGTGGCCGGTGAACCCGGCCGCCCCTGTGATGAGAATCGTTTCTTTAGCCATGCTGCTTCATCCACTTTGCCAGCTCAGACAACATGGTGCTGTAATTGGGCAGATCAAGAGCTGCATCACTTCGGGTGGAGACAAGCGTCCGGTCCAGCACGGTCTCTCTCTCCGGCAGAATGTCCACGTCCTGTTTGTCCCAGATCTCCTGCATCAGCTTCAGCAGATCATGTTTGCTCACCTTCTCCGGATGAGCCAGATGGATCAGTCCGGACAGCGGCCGGTCCAGCACCTGCTCGATCACTTTGGCAAGCTGGAGCGTCGTTACACCATTCCACAGCACCCTTTGATAACCGTAGATTCGGCCCGTCTGACTCATAAACCATTCCATCAGGCCGATTCCTCCACTCCGGATTTCAGGCCCTATAATGGAAGTGCGGATTGTCAGATGACGTCCCTGCTTGATCTCGCCAAGCGCTTTGGTTTGCGCATATTTCGAGACGCCGTCCGGCTGGTCATGCTCCGTATAGGAGCCTTTATCGCCCAAAAACACACAATCGGTGCTGATGTGAATCAGTCTGGCCCCATAACGGTCTGCCGCCCGCCGCAGGCGGTGCGGCAGCAAACCGTTGATTTCATAGGCGCCAACCACATCGCGGTCGGCAAACTGATTCAGCACGCCTACCGCATTGATGATGACATCCGGGCGAACGAGAGCGATCGTCTGTTCCGCCATGCCCGGGTCCTGAACATCCAAAAAGATTCCTGCGGTATCCCTTGCGTCGCGGGTCGTATAAAAAACGTCATGGGAGGTGGATTCCCGGAAATACTGCACAAGCATATGCCCGGCCATTCCGTTCCCGCCAAAAATCAATATTTTCATTCAAGGAACCCCCCACGGACGAGGATCTCCTTGATCTCCTTTTTATCCATCAGATTTTTATCCGAGCTGAAGCTGCTGAAAGAAACAAGCGGATAAGCTTTATAGCGGTCTTTCAGGTTGGGAATGTCCAGCGTAGGCAGAATGACCAGATATTCGTCGTCATAAACGACCGTTGACTGGCTTTCGAAATCGCTCATCAGAATTTCGTGAATTTTTTCGCCCGGACGGGTGCCGGTTTCAATGATTTCCACGTTCTCCCGGCCTGAAGCCTCAATCAGCACTTCCGCCAGGTCCACAATCCGGCAGGTTGGCATGGTCATGACGAAGATCTCTCCGCCAACGCTTTCCACCGAAGCTTTGAACAGCAGCTTGATGGCATCCGGAAGGGTAAGGAAGAAGCGGGTCATATTCATATCGGTAATGCGAACCTGGCCTTTGTTTTTAATTTGATTCATAAACAGGTGCACGACACTTCCGTTCGTGCCCAGGACATTCCCGCCCCGTACGCAGACGAATTGCGTCTCCGAAGGGAGCAGATTCGCGTAGACGATCAGCTTTTCGCCGATCGCTTTGGTCATGCCGTAAAAGTTGGATGGATTCGCCGCTTTGTCGGTCGAAATATAGATGACCTTCTTGACGCGGTTCTCCACCGCTGCTTCAATCACATTCTGCGTGCCTACAACATTGGTCTTCAGCGCTTCATAAGGCTGATCTTCACAAACCGGAACGTGCTTCAGCGCCGCTAGGTGAAACACGTAGTCCACATTTTTGCAGGCGGCCGCCAAGGCCTCTTTATCGCGGATATCTCCAATCCTGAAGGTTAGTCTGTGGTCCTCAAAAGCCCGGCTCATCGCCACCTGCGTTGATTCGCTGCGGGAATAAATGATGATTTCTTTCGGATTCTGCGGCAGAAGCTGCTTGATCAGTTCATACCCCCAGGATCCGGTACCGCCAGTCACCAAAATAACCTGATTATTAAACATGCATTTTCCCTCCAAGCAAAAATTTGACTACCTTCTGCGATACATGCTCGGTTAAATAACCGTCCGGAACTTCCCAGTTTACATCGCTTTCCGTCATAATCCGTACCGCCTTGGCGATGGATTGGGCATTTAATCCGGAAACGATATTGCTTCCGCAGTCCACCGTCTCCGGACGCTCCGTTGTCTTGCGCAGGGTTACGGTAGGAACATGCATGATGCAGCATTCCTCCTGCACCGTCCCGCTGTCCGTCAATGCACATTTGGCATGGCGTTCCAGCTTCACGAAGTCAAAGAAGCCAAAGGGCTCATGAAATTGCACAAGCTTATGCATGGTAAGGCTGAAATCAGCCCCCATCTTTGATTGGGTGCGCGGATGCAGACTGCAGATCAAAGGCAGCCCGTATTCCTCCGCTACCGCGTTCAGGCCCTTCATAATCTCCAGCAGGTGCTCGGGACGGTCCACATTCTCCGCACGGTGAGTCGTTACCAGAAAATATTGTCCTGGGGCCAGACCTAGCCGGTCCAGAATGTCGCTGGCGTCCACTTGAGGTTCATAATGCTTCATAACCTCATAAATCGGATTCCCGGTGAGCACAATGCGGGGACCCGGCACACCTTCCCGGATTAAATGCTGTTTGCTCTGCTGCGTGTACGGCATATTAATGCTGGAGATGGCGTCAATTACTTTGCGGTTCTTCTCCTCTGGCACATCAAGGTCATAACAGCGGTTCCCGGCTTCCATGTGAATGACCGGAATGCCCATCCGTTCTGCCAGCACCGCGCAGAGCGCGCTGTTCGTATCCCCGAGCAACAGCACCTTGTCAGGGCGTTCCTGCTTCAGAATGTTCTCCATGCCTGCAAACATCGCCGCAAGCTGCTCGCCCAGTGAAGCCTGCCGGTCCTGCAGCACATAATCGGGAGCACGCAGACCCAGCTCGGAGAAAAAAACGCCGCTTAACGAAACCGTAAAATTCTGGCCGGTATGAACAAGAATATGCCGATCCGCAAAGCGGTCCAGAAGCGGAATGATTAAACTGAG
The DNA here is from genome assembly GCF_001685395.1 of Paenibacillus yonginensis. Taxonomy (NCBI): domain Bacteria; kingdom Bacillati; phylum Bacillota; class Bacilli; order Caryophanales; family Paenibacillaceae; genus Paenibacillus; species Paenibacillus yonginensis. Next base: position 3,087,454 of record NZ_CP014167.1, read on the forward strand.
CCGGATAATTTCAGGACGTGTCCCCAGGATCGTCATGATTTTCATTATGTCAACTCCTTCGGGTTAGGTGATACCTGCCGCCTAACGTTTGGTCCGGCGTCCCTTGCCGGGAGCTCCAAGCCTGTTCCTGGACTTGCCGGACAGCTTCGCCCCTGCACGTTTAGGGCGGCGTGAAGCGGTAAGGCGTCCGGAGAGCCGGCGTCTGGCCGAGCTGCTTCTCCTAACGTTTCGGCTTCTTTTTGCCTTTGTGCTCCCATATTTGAAGCGCAAACGGCGCAGCCGGCGGCGTTTCCTCCGCCGAACCGGCACCGGCGTTTCGGGAGCGGGTTCTGGTTCGGCGGCGGCTTCCATGCCCGTTTCTGAAGACCAGACGCGGCTTCCGTCCGCTTCATTTACATACAGCCGGTCAGGACGCCGTGCTGCCCAGGTCTGGACCTCTGACCGAAGCCGGTCAGCAAACGCAGCCGGTCCAAAATGGACCTCTGCCTGCTCCCTGGCTGTGGCGGATAAAGAAGCTGCCGTTTCCTTCGGAAGGTCAAGCAGCGCCTTAATTTGAGCAGTCAGCTGTTCTCTGTTCCCCATCTCTGATAAATAGGGGCCAAATCCGCAGGCGCCGAGCACCTCGCCCAGTCCGCCGGCTTGATAAGCGGCAGTCAGCTTGCCATGGATCATCCCTTCAAGCCCGGTCAGGCCAAAGCCCTCCGGCATAAGGCTGGGAACCACCAGAATATCCATGGCGCAATAAGCGGCTTCCACGTTTTTTTCGTACGGAATGAAGGTGAATCTGGAGAAATATTTGGTTTCGTTCAATTTGTCTAGACATCGTTTATAGAACACTTTGTTGTTCCGCTGGCCTATAACCAGAAAGCGCAGATCCGAGCGCTCCCTGCATAGTTCAAGGGCAGTATCAATGAAATGTTCAAACCCCTTCTCTTCGGTGAGGAAAGAGGAAATAAAGCCGAGCAGCCGGTGTCCGGAGCCTACTCCAAGCTCTGAGCGTTTATTTTCCCGCAAACGGTCCCAGCTGCCCGGATGGTAATCGGACCATTCCCAGGACGGATAAATCAGCCCGAGCTTTTCTCCGGGAATCCCTCCCTGGAAGCGGGATCTGACTGTTTCGGAAATTACAAGCACCCGGTCGCTCAGGCTGTCGATGATCTGCTGCGCGTGACCGAAATAAGCTGTGCGGACTATGGCTTCCGTGATGTTCCAGATGACCGGAATGCCGAGGCGTGAAGCCGCGGCGGCCGGAAGCACATTGACGCAGGTGTTGGTCAAGACCAGGTCTGCCTGCTCCGCCTGCATAAGAGCTGTCAAATGATGAAATTCGGCTGTTTCCGTCAGCTGTTCTATTTCCTGCGGCAGATTGGGACCCGGAGCATACATCTCATAAACGAGGGGATAACGGCAGGGAAGGGTGCGAATACCGTATCTGGCTGCCTGACGGGTTAATTCTCCCGCCTGAGGCACTACCAGCACGCATTGGAAATAGTCCGATAATTTCAGGGCCAGATGCAGCAGCATTTTCTCTGCCCCGGTAATGCTTTGAGTATTGCTGACATGGGTAAATAGCAGCAGCTTCGCTTGATGGGCCATAAGTTTCGTTCTTCCTGCATAAAGTAAGGAAGAAACCGTTCACCTCCTTCCTGCATAAAATCTGTTAACCGAAGATATGGGTCAGAAGCTCATTCAGCCGGTGGCTGTACGTATGCTCCCGCAGTGTGCGGTCCAACGCACGCAGAACTATTTCGCGGCGTTCCGCCTCATGAGTCAAATAAAAGTCGATTTTGGATAGAAGTTCGTCATGGGAAGAGAAGGTTTCAATTTCAACGCCCGGGGTATAGAAACGTGCCAAGTCGTCGCGGACATCGACCAGCTGGAGCGATCCGCTGGCGGCGATTTCAAAGGTCCGGGGATTCGGGGAGACGGCCGGTATTTTGGAAGCATTATTGTTCACACTGTCGTCATCATAGGACCGATGCAAATTAAGCGAAATTTTGCTGCTGCTGTATACGGCTGCCGTTTCTTGAGGGCCCAGCCAGGTGCCTTGTTCGATTCGGCCCGCATAAGAGTCGGCTTCTACCAGGCGGTCCCACCATATTCCATTGATTCGAAGCCCCCGCGCCATCAGCTTGTCGATGATCGGCTGGAAGAAATGCACCCGGTTCCAATAGCCGCTTCCTACAAAGCTGAGATTGCGAACTTCCGGAGCCCGGTCGCGCAGGGGACGGAAATGCCCTGGATGGACGCCGAACGGGAGATAATAAACATTTGGGCAGCCGAGCTGCCGATAATGCTCGACACAGTTCAGTTCAAGCGTAAATACGTAGTCATAATGCAAAGTCAATTGGAACGTCATATCAGTATAATAAGGATCATCTGTCAGCCATACGGCTGTTGGAATTCCCATGGCCCGAATCGCATCGATTTGGTCGGTTGGCATTTCCAGACCATCGAGCACCAAAACCAGGTCCGGACGGTGCTCTGCCGCAAGCTGGGCTACCGGCTGATTCGGCAGTGTCGGGGTAACAGAAGCAACCAGCGAACGGAGTGTTTCGGTGATCCCTTCATCAAAAGGAGAATACGGGAAACCTTTGCCTGAGCTGACGTACATTACGTGGATATTGCGAAGCGGGAATACGGGAGCAGGCTGGCTGGCGATAACATCCATTCTGCCGCGCAGGTATCCTTCTTCAAAGCCGGCCCGCAAGCCGGCGCTTCTTCCTTCCTGTCTGGCAGACAGCACCGTTTGGGAAGAGTAAACCGGTGTGCTGCTTTTTTTTCTTACTCTGCTTCTCGAGCTTTGAATTTTCACCATATGTTCCACTCCTTGTTCAAATTTGTTGGCTTACTTCACGATGGACAGCATACGCCCAATGCGCTCTTTGTAAGAGTGGTTCTTTCTTGTCGTCCAAAGAGCTCTCCAGGCGATTTGCGCCCTTTCCTCCTCATGGCCCAGATAATATTCGATTTTGTCTCGAAGCTCCCCGGCGGTGCCGTAGGTCTCGATGTCATAGCCGGGGCGGTAGTAGGCATGCAAATCCTCGCGAACATCCGTCAGCTGCAGGGTTCCGCAGGCCGAAATTTCATAGGTTCTGGGGTTGATGGACAGTCCCGGCAAACCTGCCGTGTTGTGATTATCCAAGCCGTACTCCGCAGGGCGGTGAAGATTAATGACCACCTTGGCCCCGTTATAATAGAACCGGGTCTCCATCGGGTTCGCCCATCCGTCTCTAATGAAGGGCCGCAGCTCATTGTAGCGGCTCAAGCGATCCCAGTAGGAGCCGACCACAACCACCTTTTTGGTGGACAGATACGGAGCCAGTTCATCGATTAAAGCCACCCGGTTCCAGAAGGCATTACCGATAAAACAAACGTCCGACTGGTAAGAACGCGGAGTCTCTACCGGGGTAAACAGCTCAAGGTCGGCGGCAAGCGGCAAATAATGCACCTCTTTGCATCCCCCGGCCTCATAATAGGGCACGCAGGACTTCTCATGGGTAAAGACATAATCAAAATGCCGGGCAAGATCCAGGGTAAACTCGGTAAAATACGGATCATCCACGAACCACACGGCCGTGCGGATTCCCCAGGAGCGCAGCTGATCGATATGAGCAGCATGCTCCGGCGGAAAGACATGCAGTGCGTTCAGCACCAGCACCAGATCAGGCTTCCAGCTCTGCGCGGTTTCCAGCATTTCGGCCGGTCCCGCAGAAGCGAACTCTGCAGCGCTTTGTTTCAAGGCTTCTATCAATCCATGGTCGATGGTCGGAAACCCCTGAGGCACATACAGGATGCGTAAGCGGCTTCTCTCCGGCCCTGCAGGCGTTACCCTTTCCATCACGGCACGGCATCCCCCGAGTCGATACCCCTCCATCCTGCCCTGCCGGAACGCGTTCTCTCGGGCTTGCTGCATAGATCTGTTCACGGCACACATCCTTATCTATGGGTGTTCATTAAGTCTTTATAACTATATGCGGAGGGCTAAACTCCAGGCATGGACGGCTAACCTGTGCCGCCATAAATTGGCTTATGCCCGCTCGTCCTCCGCAGCCGCACATTTTTGCGAACAAGTTCTTCTGGACAATCACACCTAAAAAAGCCAACCCGCAGCAGGCGGGTTGGCGAAAGCGATAAAATGAGGTTTTCAGTTCTGATTACTTTCTCTGAATCCGAATCAGCTCGCTTGCGTAATCGCCGCGCAGCTTCAGCGGGAAACCGGCATTCATCAGGGTCGAACCATGCAGGACAACCGGGTCAAGGTTGCCGAGCCGAACTTCGTAAGCAGCAGCAGGTTCCAGCCCCTGCAAGCGAAGACGCCGGATTTCCTCGCCGAAATGCTGCGACTGCAGGAAGGCAAACACAACGGACCCTTCGCCGTTCCGGCTGACGTATTGATACGCCGCCAAATTAGAACGCCCGAAAGGCTCAAGCCGGTACTGCTCTCCTTCCATCACAATGGGGCGGATCTCCTTGTAAAGCGCTACCCATCTTCCGGCTTCCTCCATTTCCGCCTCCGACCATCTGCCGATATCAGCGCCGATGCCAAGTCCTCCCATCATAGAGCTGTGGAAGCGGTAGGAAAGCGGCAGGCTGCGGCCATTGAAACCGTTTGGCGATTCCGTTACCCAACACATCATGATTGACGGGCTGTATGCGTACGAGAAACCCTCCTGGATTTCCAGCCGGTCGCGTGCGTCCGTGTTGTCGCTGATCCAGGCCTGATCCGCATAACGCAGAATACCGAGGTCAATCCGGCCCCCTCCGCCTGCGCAGGTCTCTAACTCGACGTCCGGGAACGTCTCCCGGAGTTCTGCCCAGATCGCATACAGGTTCTCGACATGCTTCAGCCATACCGGGAAATCCGGATCGCCCGCTCCAGGCTCCGTCACTGTCCGGTTCATATCCCACTTCACGAATTTGATGTCATAAGCAGAAAGCAGCTCATTTATGAAATCAAGCACAAACCGCTTCACTTCGGGCAGGCCCAGGTTCAGCAGGAACTGATTGCGGAGCTGTGTCCCTTCCCGGGTAGGGAAGCGGTAAATCCAATCCGGATGCCGGCGGAACAAATCGCTGTCCGGGTTCACTGATTCAGGTTCGACCCACAAGCCGAACTCCATGCCAAGTGACTTCACTTCGCCAATCAGCTCCTGAAGCCCGTTAGGGAACTTCTCGGGATTCACATACCAGTCGCCGAGTCCTGCCCGGTCGCTGTGCCTTTGTCCAAACCAGCCGTCGTCAACGACAAATCGTTCGACGCCAAGCCTCGCTGCGCGGCGTGCCAGCTTAATCTGCTCTTGCACCTGGACATGAAATTCAGTCGCTTCCCATGAATTATACAAAACCTGCCGGTGCCGGCCCGAAGGCAGCACATGAGCCCGCTCATATCCGTGCAGCAGCCGGCTCATACCTCCGAAACCGCTGGACGTAAATCCGCCGACAAAGACAGGAGTCGTGTAAGAAGCACCCGGGGCGAGCGAAAAGGCTCCGTCGAAATCGTGGATGCCGCCCACGATCCGAATATGGCCGAAGATTGTCTTCTCGGCCACGATCTTCCAGTTGCCGCTCCAGCCAAGCGCGCCGAACCAGACCCTGCCTTGGGTCTCGTCTGACCGGCCGTCGTCTATGGCAAACCAGGGGTTCGCATGCGGCCCGGTGAATCCCCGGCGCGATTCAATCGTTTTTTTCCCTTCAGTTAACGGGACCTGCCGCAGCTGAAACTCTCCTGCCCACCGTCCGGCCACATGGGTCATCCGGTAGGCCGGCAGAGCTTGCACGGACCAGACCGCGGCCATCGCCTGGTCCACCCGGACCGGCAGCTCCTCATCGTTATAAAGTCGAACGTACCGCTCGATCAGGTCAAATTCAGGGACAACCCGGTAATGAACATCGACGCGAAACGCATAATGGCTGTCCTGCAAACGGATTGTCAGTTCATTTTCACCGTTCAGCTCATATCCCGAATATTGCAGCGCCAGATCGCGGACTCCGTCGCTGAACGCTACCTTTAGTCCGGGTTCGGCGTAATGGCTGCCGCCCCAGCCGCCAAACTCCTCCGTCTCCCGGTCCACGTCCATATCAAACGAGCTGTGCGAGCGCCCTTTCAGCAGAAACGAGCATTCCTCCGCTTCAACCGGCTCTCCCCAATACAAATGCTGGACTGTTCCTTTTTCGTTGATGCCAAATAAATAAGTGGTCCGGTGGGTTCGAAGCTCAAATAGCTGCTGCTGTTCCTTGTATATGATTGCCATGAAATCATCTCTCCTCGCCTTCTGACGGATCCTTTGTTATATAGCAAAATATTGATGTCTCAATCTTCATTTGCATCGTAATGATAGTCCCGGTATTCCTGAGGGGTACAGCCGACCGTTTTCTTGAACAGATAAGTAAAATAAGCCGTCGTCTGCAGGCCGACCTGCTCAGCCACCTCGTACACTTTAATATTCGGGTCCTGAAGCAGCTTGCGAGCCCGCTGAATCCGGGTTTCCTGTATAAATTCGGAGAGCGTTTTGCCCATCTCGCGTTTGAATAAAACGCTCAAATAGCTGGCATTCAGGCTGAACTGCTCTGCAAGCTGCTTAACTGTCCAGTTCTCCTGCAGCCGTTCTTCAATGAAGGCCGCAATCCGGCGGATGAGATTGTGCTGCTGGTGGTGCCGCTTCTTCTCCACCTGCATGTAGCCATCCACGTATTCGATGATTAAACCGATAATCTGCTCGGCGCTGCCGCAGTCGAGCATCCTTCTCCACATGACCATATTGGTTTCCCCGCTCGGTTCCTCCGGCCGTTTCAGCTTCCGGATCAGTTCGCTGAGAAAGCTCATGCCAAAAGCCTGCACGTAAGAAAACGATGCCGCTTCCTGCAGCAGCAGGACATCCAGCACCCGATTCAAATAGGCAGCGACGGCGGCGGCTTCTCCCTGTTCCATCAATTTCAGCAGGTTCGGCATTAATTCCTCGCGCAGCCTGTAGTCTTTGAATTCTCTGGGGTTGCCGTCCTCGTACCGGACGATCTGGCCGTCCGCGATCAGACGCGCTTCGGCCATCGCAAATTTGATCTCCCTGTAGCATAAATCCACTTCCTCCCAAGAGCTTCCCGTCCGGCTGCACCCTACGGTAACGGAAGCGCCGTACTGCTCATCCATCAGGTTCTGAATGAACGGCAGCTGCTTCTCCACATGGACCCGGTCCTGTAGAGTCGGATTCAGGTGCAGAGCCACATATTCGTCCGAGGTGACATGGGCAAGGTAAATAGCCTCCACATCGTTCAGGCTGATCTCAACCGTTTGTTTGAAGCTGGCAGCGATCAGCATCCGGTCTTTGGCGGTTTTTCCGGAGGAAAGGAAAGAATCGAGTGAAAACACGATCAATTGGAACCCTTCCGTAAGCTCGGGAACGTCGAGCAGGCCTTCCCAGGAGAAGACAGTTTCCTGCGCGCCCTGCGTGATGAGGTCCAGCACGAAACGTTCCTTGATCAGCTTCATGCTGCCCGACACTTTTTTTTCAAGTTCATTCGTCTGTTCGACCACCCGGCGCATCTTCTCCAGCGTCTCCCGGAAAGTCTTCAGCCTGCCGGTTACTTCCTCCAGCTTCAGCGGCTTCAGCACGTAAGCCTGGGCGCCGACATGAATGGCATCTTGGACAAATTCGAATTCGTTGTAGCCGCTGATCATCAGCACCTGAAGATGCGGATGCAGCTTTTTGGCTCCGGCCACAAGCTCAATGCCGTTCATGCCTGGCATGGAAACGTCGGAGATCAGCACATCAAAGGCCGTCCCTTCCAGCAGTTTCATCGCCTCTTCCCCCGATTCACTGGTGACGGGAGTCTCATAGCCGTGTTCCTGCCAATCAATATTGCTGACCAGCCCGTACAGATTAAAAGGTTCATCATCGACGATAAGCACTTTCAGCATTTACATAACCCCCTTGCTTGTCGGCGGAGAAACGGATGCCGGGAATACGAGCGTTACCTGCGTCCAGCTTCCCTCTTCGCTATCAATCTCTAACGAGGCTCCGCTGCCGAAATAGAGTCCCAGTCTCTCCCGGATATTGCCTGTTCCGAAGCCGTTGCCTTTGCCGGCGCGTTCCCCCCGGCGGAGCGCCTGCAGCGTCGCCTCGGGAATCCCCTGGCCGTTGTCGCAAACCGACATAAGGATCCGCTCCCCCTGCCTGAGGACGGAGATTCGGATGACCGCATCGGGCCTCCGGATAATAGCGCCATGCTGGTAGCAATTTTCGACGATCGGCTGAAGCACCGTCTTCACCGTGTAGCAGTCCAGCGCGGATTCGTCGATGTCCCATTCGAGCCGCACGCGGTTCGGGTAACGGAACTGGCAGATATCCAGATACGCCCTGACATGCTCAAGCTCGTCGCGGATGCTGATTAAACTGATCCGGTTGTTCAGGGTAAGCCGGTAGAACGTCGTCAGGGCATCGATGATCCGGATCTGCTCTTGGTCCTTCACGTCCAGTGCACGCCAGCGCAGCAGGCCGAGGGAATTATAGATAAAATGCGGATTAATCTGGGCCTGAAGCGCCCTGAAGGCCTGCTCCTTCTCGGCCAGTCCCGCCTGCCGGATGTCCTCTACCAGCTTGCCGAGCCGTTCGGACATAGAATTGAAGACGCTTTCGAGATCGCCAAGCTCATCTTTGTCCTGATGGCGGATCTTCACCTGGAATTCTCCGCGGGAGACATCGCTCATCCGCGTGCCGAGCTTGCGGATGCGCCGGACAATATTATTTACGATCGTCATCATAAGCGAGATGGACAGCAGGAGGAACAGGACGGTGATGCCCACGATGAGCAGCAGAATGGTCCTGGACTGCCCATCCATATATTTCATATGGATTAAAGCGACGACGTGCCAGCCGGAAGACAGCGGCTTGACGATCTGCAGATCCTTGCTGTGGCTCAGGTCGAGTATCTCCCCGCCCTGCCCGCTTTGCTGGCCTTGCCCTCCTTCTTCGGAACCCGGCCAGTCCTTCAATTGGATGCGGAGGCCGATACTCTGCGGGTCAGACGCAGCCAGAATATGATCGGAATCATCCACGATGTACAAGCTGCCGGTTCCCTTAAAAGGCCGGTCGAGCAGTTCGCCGAACACGGCGTCGTAATTGAGCAGAATATAGACCAGGCCAAGCAGATTGCCGCCGGGTCCAATGATTTTTCGCGTGATAACGTTCTGCTTCAGGTTGGCGGGCGCATTGCTCCAGCGGATTGGAGCGGATGCCTTCGTCCCCTCTTCATACCAGGAGCTTTCGTTCATGCCTGCAAGCATCCGGTCTTCGGGCCGCCATAGCAGCTGGCCGTCCTGAACCAGGGTGTCATTGTTGTGATAGATCCGGAAGTCGGCAATGCCGGGCAAATATTTGCTCGTAATGAGAAACGTCCGGTCGACATAATTCACCGTATCTACAATTTCGGGCATGTCCGTATATTCACGGCCAAGCCTTGAGATTAATTCACCGTCCGTCGCCGTTCTTACCGCCAGCAGATCATAGCTTTGTTTGCTGAAATCAACGATCTGCGCCGTCTGCCGCACCATTTCGTCGGCCGTCACCAGATAATTCTGCGTAAAGCTGCGAATGACAAGATAAACGGCTCCGCCGCCGAGCAGCAGGGTAGGCAGGAGCAAAATAAGGACATACATGGCCAGAATTTTGCTCTGCAGGTTCATCCGGTGCATCAGTTTTAAGATCATTTTCTCCAGCCACAATCTCAAGGCCGCCATCTCCCCTCGCCCGTACAATAGTTGGGGTCTATCGCCGTCCGTTTCTCATGCCGCAAGCAGCATTCAGGCCCGCGGCCGCATTCAGCCGCAAAGGGAAGCCGCCTATTTCAGGCAGCTCCCCCGGAAGCTTTTTACCGATAATAAATTAGGACTTGCTCTCCTCCTGGAACGTTTCATTCCATTCGGCCTTAAGCTCGCTCCAATGAGCCCGTTTCTCAAGCGCGGCTTGGAAGTCTTTCCAGGCCGACTCGAACTTCGCATCGCTATCCGCCATCATCAGCTTTGCTTTGTATTCTACGCGAACATTCTCAAGCTCGGGCAAATATTTTTCCCATAAACCGCCGGGTTTGGCTTTGACCCTATCGGCCGGTTCGGCCACCCTGATGCCGCCCATTTTCCCAATTTCCTCGGAGAAATCAATCGTCTTCTGACGGCCCTTAGGCTCAGTAACGGCATAATTCCACCAAGGATACCAGGTGTTGCTGTATGAAGAGAGAGCGTACAGCTCCGGCGTTGTGCTCGCCTTTTTCGCGGCGTCGCCCGAATCATGAAGCTCCTGGAATTTGGCGTCCGTATACTGCCATTTGCCAAGCGGCTTGTCAACCCAGTCCCAGAACACGCCGGCTGGCCCGCTGTCCGCCACCTGCTGCTGTTCCGGCTTCGGCTGCAGCATGTAATCAAGGAACGTAAGGATCGCGTTCAGATTTTTAGTGTTTTTGCTGATATAAACATCATCCGCCGGGTAAGGGTTGACGATCTGATTGGCGCCGATCTGGTCCACGCCCTCTACCTTCGGATAAGGAATGGTTTCATAATACCAGGCCGGCTCCGTAGGTCCGTCCAGCACCTCCCACAGGGAAGCGTCCATGTTAAAAAATCCGCCTACGTTCATGGCTATGCGGCCGGTTTTGTTTTTTTCCTTGTAGCGTTCCTTTTTGTCGGTAATGGCTTCGTGGTCGATAAATCCTTCGCGGTACATTTTGTTCATCCATTTGTAAGCCTCTTTATATTGCGGATCGTCATAAATAAATTGGTAGCCGTCGCCTTGCTTCTCTACTGGAATGACACCTCCGGCGGTAGCCGTAGATACGCCAAACGTGCTTAAAATTACACTCTCGTCGTTAGCGTCCGAAAGAAAGCTGAGCGGAATAAGCTTTTTGCCCGAAGCGTCGGTTAGCTGGGAAGCCGCTTTAAGATATTTCTCCACGCCTTCGATCGTCTTTAGATCGTCCTTAGTCATCCCTGTTTGATCCAGCACATCCTTGCGGATAAACCATCCAAGCGAAGCCCAGCCCGGCCAGGGATCATCCGGGTTCTGATCAAACCAGGTCGGAATCGACCAGATATGACCGTCTGCATCCTTCATGGCATCCAGATAAACCTTCGGAATGGAAGCGAGCCCTGGATATTTATCGGGCATGTTGAAATATTGCTCGAGCGGCAGCACGCTGCCCGAGCGGGCCATGGCCGAATCAATGGTGTCGCTGCGGCCAAACACGGCCGCATCCTCAAAACCGCCGGCATTCAGCTTCAGATTAAGTGCGGTTAAGGCATCGCCCTGCGTGGCCTCCAGCTTTACGTCGATGCCCGGCTCGTGCTCCCGCCAATACGTCTGGACCATGCTGTCGTTGTTAACCGTAATGTTCCAGCCCAGCCACAGCTTAAACGATTTGGAGTCTCCCCCGTCAGCGGAGTTCCCTGCCTGCGAGCCCGCATTTGAGGCCGACTGGCCGCCTGAACAGGCGGTCATCGCCAGGATAAGCAGGGCTAGCGAAAATGCGCCGGCGACCTTGGATTTTTTGCCAAGCCATTTCATACGTTGTTAACCCCTTTCTGTTTCTATTGATCTATGGAGTGTTTCTAGTTGCCGCATAACCGATTAAAGAAGTCGACAATGCCTACCCCTTCACTGAACCGATCAGCACGCCTTTGACAAAATATCTCTGCAAAAAAGGATAGACGCACAAAATCGGAATGGCGCTGATCATCACCGTCGCCATCTTGATCGACATGAGGGTGATGTTCTCCAGCATGCTGCCTCTGGCCAGCGACTCGATGTTGTTATTGGAGCCGAGCACCGTCGAGATGTCCTGTGCGGACAACAGATGCTGAAGGAAGGTCTGGACCGGGATAAGGTTCTGGTCCGAAACAAAGAAAGCCCCGGCAAACCAGTCGTTCCAATGCATGACGGCGACAAACAAACCCAGTGCGGCCAGCATCGGCTGGGAGAGCGGCACCACAACGGACACCAGCACCCGCAGCGGACCTGCCCCGTCCAGTTCAGCCGATTCAATCAGCGCATCGGGAATGCCCTGGAGAAACTTCAGCATGACAAACATGTTCCAGGCCGAGAACGCGCTTGGAATGACATACACCCAAAACGTGTTGACCAGCGACAAATTATATAACTGAATGTAGAAAGGAATAAGCCCCCCGCTGAACAGCATCGTAATGAGCACGTAGCCCAGCAGCGTTCCCCGCAGCGGCAGTCCGCGGTACGAAAGTCCAAATGCGGCGAGCAAGGTAACAAGCAGCCCGGCAATCGTGCCGATCATCGTACGCAGAATCGTAATGAGATAGGCATGCTGGATCACCGCATTGCCGAGCACGACCTCGAAGTTGTATAACGTAAACTTGCGCGGCCATAAATACACACCGCCGTTAGCCGCGTCGCTCCCCACGTTCAGGGAGATCGCAAGCATGTAGAGAAAGGGATACAGCACCGATACGCACAGCAAGCTGAGGAGAACTATGATCAGGATCTGGCCGGTGCGTTCACTAGCGGATAGTTTCATCTTTTACCAGAGCCCCTCTCCGTTCAGTTGTCTGGAAATGCGGTTCGTAAACAATACGAGGAGCAGGCTGATCGCCGAAGAAAGCAGGCCGATTGCAGTTGCCGTTCCGAAGTACCCCTGCTGCAGGCCGTTGCGTAAAATATACGTGTCCAGCACGTCCGCAACCGGCTGGATGGCCGGGTTCATCAGCGGGTAAATCTGGTCCATTCCGACGGCGATCAGGCTTGGCATGCTCAGGATGAGTACGATCGAAACCGTCGGCAGGATGCCCGGGAACGTAATGTGCCGCATCTGAGCCAACCGGCCGGCGCCCTCCACCCGCGCCGCTTCGTAAAGCTGCGGGTCAATGGTCGTGATCGCCGCCAGATACAGAATCGTGTTCCACCCGACTTCCTTCCATAAACCGCTGACCACAATCATCGGCCGGAACCATTCCGTCGAGCCGAGGAAAAAGATCGGCTGGCCGCCAAGATTCGTGATGAACTGGTTCACAAGCCCACCGTCCAGCGTCAGCATCGACTGCAGAATGTACGCTACCACGATCCAGGAAAAGAAATGCGGCAGATAACTGACGGATTGGACAAACCGTTTAAATCCGCTGTGCCGCACTTCGTTAATAAGCAGGGCCAGCAGAATCGGCGCCGGAAAGCCGAACACAAACTTCAGCAGCGCGATCCAGAGCGTGTTTCGGACCACGACCCAGAACTGGTCATCCTGCAGAAAGGAGAAATTTTCAAACTCCACCCAAGGGCTGTTCCAGATCGTAAGGCCGATGTGGAAATCCTTGAACGCTACTTGTATGCCGGCCATCGGGATGTAGCTGAATAAGAAAAGAAGGACAACGGCCGGTGCAATCATGAGATACTGCCACCGATATTTGACCACTTTTGCTAGCATGGAATCACCTCCGTGGCCTAATTATAACGGCGGTATTGTAACCGCTACCATATAACAACGGTTGGATTATTATCGCGACGGTTGGCACTCCTAATAGGCGCCTGGAAAAATGGAAGGCCGGGAACCCGGCCTTCATCTTCACATATCCCGCTGATTATTTATACACTGTAAATCTCAGATCGCGGTTTCCTCCACTCTCCGTCGACCAGGTGAGCCCGCCGTCCGTGGACAGCCGCTCGTAACCTCCGGCGTACGTATTATCATCGCTGTAGGCAAAACCGTATTTATTGGTCGTTGAACCGTCCTCCAGCGTGCCGGGCGAGCGCAAAATGAAGCCGTATTGTTTGCTTGTATCCAGTCCCGTCAAACGCGGATATACTGCATATGGCGCAGGCGCTCCCGGAATGTTGTTCGGATTGAGCGCAGAACTGAACAGCTTTTTCACCGGATTCCCGTTTGAATCCAGTTCCACTACGTCCACGTTAAGCGTATCCTCCGGCACTTTATTCGCGTAACTTTCATACAGGTAAACGTCCAGCCTTGGCAGCTCCGGCTGCATCAGCGTAAAGGTCTGCATCCGCTGCACGACATCGCGGATATCCGAATAGGTCCATGAAGGCGCGCCGCTGTTGTCCTGGTCAATGACAAAACCGGTATTGTCAGGCACGTTATAAGCCGCGATCTCGGCAATCGACGGGATAAACCGGGCTTTCTCCACATACAGCCGCAGCTTGGTCGTGGATACCGCCGGGAAATCAAACACACGGTTGTCGCCGAGCGTATATTCCTTCTTTAGACCCTTGTAGGCAGAGCCGTCCCAATATTGCAGCGCATAAGTTTCAATCTGGAAACTTTGGCTGCCGGAACCGTATTCGCTGACCACGACCCGGTTCAGCTCCGTGCTTTCGCCAAAGTTGACTTCGATCCATTGGTTGTCAGCCGTACCCCCTTCCGCGCTCCAGCGGGTGGCGACATCGCCGTCCGTTACCTTCGAAGCGTCAAAACCGGCTTCTGCAGACCAGGTTGAGGAAGCGGCCGCTTCTTTCCCCAGCGCCAAATTAACAGGCGGCTGCGGCAGTGCCGATTCCTCGTCCGATACCTTGACGATCATAGATTCCCCGGGCTGCAGCGTATGCGAATAGCTGCCGGAGAGTGAACCAAGCTTCGTATGGCTGTACAGCTCGGTCATAGTATAAGCCGCATCAGGATCAAGTCCGATATCCGCGGATGAGAACGAGACTTCAGCCGTATGGTTCATATCCCAGTTGGACAGGCCGACATAGCGGTCGCCGTTTGCATCCGTCAAATAAATCACGGCCGGAGCATGCTCCAGGTGATGATAAAAGTTCGTCATCTGCACCGGCTTCGCCGCCAGCCCTTTCCTGGCCAGCGCAAGAAGATCCGGATTCTGGACAATCATCTTCATCCGGTCTTCCGAAATAAAAGGCACGTTATCGCCAAGGAGCAGATGGCCTCCGCCCATCACGACCGTCGTCGCCAGAAGTTTCGCTTCGTTCAGGGTCATGCTGTCAAACCCGTTGATGACATTTTGCGGGAACAGCATATCCGGATCATTGTAATCATACAGCGTTCCGTTGGTCCACCAGGAAGCGGCGGTATTCAGGGCCTGCCGTTCGATGCCCGGGTAAGATTCCAGCCCGATCGTCGTATCGACGCCGGATCTTCTGCCGTGCGCGTAGCCCGATGGCATCAGCGGGGCAATCGATTCGTCGATAAAGACCGGTTGCGGCGCACTCTCCAGCTCGTCGCGGATAATGCCCATGCCGATCCGGTACGCCTGCATCCCGTTCTTGGACGAGTCATAAAACGCCCCGTCGGTCATGCCTAAGTCTATAAAATCGAGTTTGGCATAATCGAAGCCCGGTGTTACGTGATATCGGTGAATCACCCAGTGCAGGTAAGCCTGGCCGCCAGGATGCGTCGCATCCACGATATAAGTATTGATATAAGATTTGATCGGCTGGCCGCTTTCGTGCTTAAGCGCAATATCTCTGAAGGTATAGGAGGTCCCCGGCACAGTCGAATTCAAATCGTCCCAGATCGCAAACGGCGCGGAATAGGTCCCGGCTTTCATGCCTTTCCCGTGCACGTAATCGACGAACTGCTTCAGGCTCTGATCAATATCCTGCCCTTGAACCCCCCGATAGCAGCAGTCCAGATTCATGTATTCATAACCAAGCGACTTCAAATGATCGGCAAAATAATCCGTCATCGCATACATGGAGTCGGCCGACGAATAGTCGTAGTAGGCGTACCAGGTGTTGAAACCTGTCGGCACATCCCCCAACCAGTCCAGCGTCGGCTCTGCTGCGGCATAGACCTTGCCGAAGGTCTCGAGACCCGTACGGTAATCGTCAAAATAACCGAGGAAGAAGGAATCGGACGACACCTCCGTCCCGCTCTGCTTTCCGCCCGAGTTGTAGACGGATAAGCGGGTCAGCGGACCATTCATCGTTTCCGCCTGCCCTAAATGCTGCATGCTTTTCCATTTAAACGTGGTTGCCGCCCCGGCTACAAAGCCGTGTTTGCTCCAGTTGTCAAAGACGGAGGCCACCCAATAACTCGTGCCGTTAAAAGCGGTCCATTCTTCTGAATAGCCCGGCAGACGTTCGTAACCGTTCTGGCTGTTGCCGAAGTCGTTGACGGGGGCAACGCCGAAATCGAAGTTATTGGTGTAAGGCGTCGTGTAGATCCGTTTGTCCGCGCCTGCTCCGATATCCAGGTTCGGCGCCGCTATCGGCTCCATCAAGTCGATGCTCTGGCTTGTGCCGCTTACGACCTTCATGTCCGCTAGCAGATAAGGCAAATTCTCATAGAACAACAGATTTAATACGAGGGTCGAACCGGAGGCAAGGGTGTTCGTAATCGTCAGCTTCTGACCGCCGTATCCGTAGCGGTCGTTCCCGATCGGAGTCCAGGCCGCCGTCCGCGTGCCCTCGTCAAACGAACTGATGCGGCTTGTGCTGCCCGCCAGCCTGTAGTCCGAGTAAAAGTCCGACATAATCGTCGTATCCCCGGCTCTCAAGTCCCCTTTCCCGTCGGACAAATCGTACGTCACAGTCAGCAGGCCGTTATCGGCCGTAACGATGTCCCCCGTTTGGGTGACGGTTACCGGCACCGTCTCGGCGGCGAATGCGCTCCTGTCTCCCGGCATAAAACAGCCGGTCAGCAGCACGGCTCCGACCGTGGCAAGCAGCAATCGGCGAATCCTTTTGTTCATACTGGTTATCCCTCCCGCTTAAGAGTGAAATCATTTTCCAATTGTAGTTAAAATGTAAGCGTTTTACTATTTAACGATGATTGGATTTCTTTCGTAACGGTTGGGTTTTCGTCCTGGACTTGGCTAGGAACTTGGCTAGGAACTTGGCCAGCAGCTTGGCTAGCGGCTTGTCATCCGCTGCGGATTTTCCCCGGCGACAGGCCATAACATTTTTTGAACAGATGATAGAAATGACTTAGGTTATCAAAACCGGCCTCCAGCGAGAC
Organism: Paenibacillus yonginensis; assembly: GCF_001685395.1. NCBI lineage: Bacteria > Bacillati > Bacillota > Bacilli > Caryophanales > Paenibacillaceae > Paenibacillus > Paenibacillus yonginensis. Next base: position 3,104,386 of record NZ_CP014167.1, read on the forward strand.
TTCCAGGATAGAAAGCCGGGTAGTCAGCAGCAAATTTCTGGCATAACTGAGCCGGAGCTGATTGATGTAAGCCGTGGGAGTGGTCTGCAGATATTGTTTAAAAATGCGATTGAGATGGCTGACGCTTCGGTCCGCCAGCTCGTTCAGCCTTCCCAGCCCTGCGGTAAAGTTTTCTTTCTTCTGCATTTCGATGAGCAGCGGATCAAGCCATTCCGGCAGGGTTCTGCCGCTTTCGTCCCGGTAATCGTAATAAAAATTCGCCAACGCCTCGGTCAGCAGGCTGCGGGCCGCCGTCCGCGCTTTGGGTTTGTCCGTCGTCGTATACAGGTGCATCTGTCTTCCTTTGTGGCTTAAGGCCTCCAGATCGGAGGACACAAGCCGGACTACAGGCGATTTCCGCCCTTCTTTCAGCTTCTGAGCAAAACCCGGGTTGCCGAAATAAGCGAACGCGTTCTCCACAATTTCCGGATAATAATTGACGTTCATAAACTGACAGTCCTCGTGTCCCCAGTAATCGTAGCCGTGGGTATCTCCGGGCCGGACGAAAGCCATCGCCCCCGTCTCCAAAGGCTGTTCTTCCCCGTTGATCCGGTGGATGCACCTGCCGGAAGTAACCAGGAACAGCTCGTAAAAATCATGGCTGTGCAGCGGATAAGCATGCTGAATCGAATGGACGATATGATAGTTCGACTGCACCTGGGCGTCGATAAGTGCAGCGGCGCGCAGAACAGGAATCTCCATGTTCCCCTCCCTTTCCCGATCAAGTTCAAATCAGAAAAATGATAATATAGTACAAAACTTTACGCAAGCAATACAAGACGACATTCAGACGGAATGCTATGATCTAGCTATTCTTGGCGGTTAGGCTTGAGTCACTGTGAAACCGGAAATACAAATACAGCACAAAATCAACAGCCGATATCAGGAGGAGATCAGATGCGCTTGCTAACACTTAATGGGGCTTGGAAAATGAAACGGACCGACGAAACGGAGTGGAACAGCGCCGTCGTACCGGGATCTGTTTTTCAGGATTTGCTTGAGGCCGGCAAAATGGAAGACCCGTTCTTCCGCGACAATGAATACGACATTCTGGAGCTGACGAAATTTGATTACGAATACGAAAGAACTTTTTTTGTGGAACAAGAGGCGCTTAACCATGACGTTGTCCTGCTCCGCTGCGAAGGCCTGGACACGCTGTGCGAAATCCGGGTCAACGGAAAGCTCGTGCTCGAAGCCGACAACATGCACCGTACCTATGAGCCGGATGTTAAGCAGGTCCTGCAGCCCGGGGAAAATCACATCCACGTCCTGCTGAAGTCGCCGACCCGCTATGTTCTGGAGCGGGACAAGGAGATGTACCTGTGCAGCTGCGCCGATGCGGTGCCCGGCATCTCCCATCTGCGGAAGGCTCACAGCATGTTCGGCTGGGACTGGGGTCCGCAGCTGCCTGATTCGGGCATCTGGCGGGACATCGAGCTGCGCGGCTACGACTTCGGACGGATCGAGGATGTACTTGTGACGCAGCACCATACAGAGGATCACGTCAGCCTGGAGATCCGGACAGACGTCCGCCAGTGGGGAGAAGCCGGCCTGCGGGTGCGCATCGTGTTGAAGGCTCCGGACGGCGAAACATGGGAACATGAAGCAACCCTGGACGGTTACAGCGTTCTGCAGACGATCGGTGTTGACCATCCTGAGCTGTGGTGGCCGCACAATTACGGCAGCCAGCCGCTATATGGACTGACCGTACAGGTGCTGAACGGGGACCGGGTCATCGACGACAAAACGATTCGCATCGGCCTGCGGACGCTGACGATCCGCCAGGAGGAAGACCAATGGGGCGAATCGTTCGAATTTGAAGTCAACGGCAAAAGCATCTTTGCCATGGGGGCCAACTACATTCCGGAGGACAACGTTTTTGGAAGACTAAGCTTCGAGCGGTCTAAGAACCTGCTGCAGAGCTGCGTGGAAGCCAACTACAACTGCATCCGCATCTGGGGCGGCGGCTTTTATCCGGACGACCGCTTCTACGACCTGTGCGACGAATACGGGCTGATCGTCTGGCAGGATCATCTGTATGCCTGCGGCGCTTACGATTTCAACGAAAGCTTTAAAGAAAACATCCGGCAGGAGACGATCGACAACGTCAAAAGGCTCCGCCATCACGCCTCCCTCGGCATCTGGAGCGGCAACAACGAGCTTGAATATGCGTGGGCTTACTGGGGCTGGACGGAACGGTTCGGGGAGAAGCTGCGAGACGATTATCTGCTTCAATTCGAGCAATTTATGCCCGAGCTGAACCAATCGCTTGATCCGAACACCTTTTACTGGCGTTCTTCCCCTTCCTCGGCCGGCGGCCTGGACGATCCGAACAAGGAAAGCCTAGGCGATATGCACTATTGGGATGTGTGGCACGGCCGGAAGCCGATTACGGAATTCCGCACGCTGTATCCGAGATTCATGTCCGAATTCGGGCTGCAGTCGTTTCCTTCGCTGAAAACGGTGGAGACGTTCACCCTGCCTGAAGACCGGAACATTTTCTCCTATGTCATGGAGGCCCACCAGAAGAACGGCACGGGCAACGAAAAAATCCTTTATTATATCAGCGAATACTTTAAATATCCGAAAGACTTTGATTCGCTTCTGTACGTTTCGCAGCTGATTCAGGCGGAAGGCATGCGCGTCGGGGTCGAGCATTGGCGGCGCAACCGCGGCCGGTGCATGGGGGCTATCTACTGGCAGCTGAACGATATCTGGCCTGGAGCCTCCTGGTCCAGCCTGGACTACTTCGGCAGATGGAAAGCCACCCATCATGCGGCCAAACGATTTTTCGCTCCGGTGCTCGCTTCGGCGTGCGAAGAAGGGACAGCCGCGTCGCTGCACGTGACCAACGAGACGCTTCACCCGGTCAGCGGGCGTTTGTCCTGGCGCCTGTTGAACCACCGCTCAGAAGTGATCCACAGCGGCGAAACGGAAGTGTCGGTAGAGGCCCTTTCTTCCAAGGAGGCAGCCAGCCTTGAGTTCAGCAAGGAGCTGGACAGCAAGCAGAAGCTCCGGCAGAGCTACCTGGAATTCGAATTTGCCGCAGCAGGACATCCGGTCAGCAGCGGTACTGTGCTGTTCGTGAAATCCAAACATTTCGACTATTTGGATCCGCAGATCCAAGCAGAAGTAACAGAAGCGAACGATCGTTTCGTGATCGTGCTGCGCAGCCGGGCCTTCGCCAAATTTGTGTCGCTGGACCTGCGGGCGGCGGACGCCCGGTGGAGCGACAACCTTTTTGACTTGTCCGCTTCCAGGCCGAAGTCGGTTACTGTCTTTAAAGACAGCCTGTCGGAAGCCTTAAGCCTGGAGGCTTTCAAGGAGCAGCTGATCGTCCGGAGCTTGTACGAAACGTATGTATAAGCTGCCGGCAACAGACTGAACATAGCGGCCTGGTACCCTGCGTTATAGGGACCAGGCCGTTAATCTTATTTAGAAATCCTGAATTCTGAGGTCAGAAGACCTGTCTATGCTTTGTTCTCCTGCTCCTGGTAGGCCAGCTTGTGACCGTCTTCGAAACCTTGGGCGAAACCGGTGTTAAAGCCTTCTTGATAGGTTTCGTTATAACCCTCCTGGTAAGCGTCTGTGCCTGTTAATTCCTCGGCAGGACTTGGTACCGGCGGCTGAACTACGGCCTTTCTTCCCGGACGTAAGACACTTCTTCTTCTGCGCACCCTTCTGCGAACGGTCTTGCCCTTAGCTGATTTCTTCTTGCGGAGCCAGACCGTACTGCGTCCGGTCCGTTTTGTCAGTTTGCGTTTGCGTAACTTGACTCTGCCTTTTCTTTTGCGCAGCTTGACGGATTTGCTTGTTTTCTTTAAAGCCATAAGTCAATCTTCCTCCTTTATCCCCTGTTCAATGGACGTTGCTGAACCCGCGTTAATCCATGGCTTTGCCGGAACGCCTGTGTACTGCCGATGCATTTGAAGCCCCGTAAGGAGCGAAGCCATCGCCTGCTGATACCGGGTCATTCGGTGAACCTCATGAGCAAGCAGCCCGGCGGTTTCTTCGGAATAAGACGAAATGTCGGCCAAGCTGTCGAGAATGCGCGCTACCGCATTTTGGCTTCTGGATATAGACATAATCAATTGAAGCTTGGCCTCTTGTTCCGTCGGCGGACGGTTCAAGAGCATCATTTTTCCTCATCTCCAAATCCTAAACCGCCCAGGCCGCCCAGGCCCCCAAGCATGTCTCCGAATCCGTCCGAGTCGCCGGAGCCTCCACCCGAGGTTGACAGCACAGCCCTCAGGTTGCTGCATAATCCGTTCTCCAGCTTGGTCAGTCCGTCGATCAGCTCTACCATCTGCTCATGAACGTTCAGCGGCTGACCCAGCTGGCTTTCATGGTCGCTGAAGCTGCTGGCATGCAAATGATTAAGCGTCCAGTTTCTCGCCTTCTCCGCTTCAAGGGCTTTCGCTTCAAGGATCATGGCCACGTTCCACTGAATTTTGGCAGCGGCATCCAATATGTTCACATAAGCGTGCTCCCTGCTCACTTTCTCACCTCCGAAATCGGGCTGCTACTCCTCTTCCGAGCCTTTGAGCTCAGTCATTACCTGCGTAAGGTTCTCAGCAATGGCTTCCTCCAGGTCTGCGATGGAGTTTAAATAAGCGATAATGCTTTTGTTGACTGAAGACGTACTTTCCAGCATTCCCTCAACACCTTCAAAGTCCGGTTCTTCATCCGGCAGCGCATGCACAATCTGTGCCATTCTGACCGTAATGTGGCGTTCGGCATCAATGACACGGGCAAGCTGTTGGTGTGAATGCGCCATGTGCATCAGAATATCGGTAATCTTTTGATCCACGTTTTAGCCCCTCCATTTGCCCCGGACGCCGGCGCCGCAAAACCTAAAACGCCCCGGCGTCCTACTGATTTCAGCATATGCCGGGGCCACAATGTACGTTCCGCCATGGCTCTTCGTCCAGGGGATAATTTTATAATTCGTTAGCTAACAAAATAACGGGCGGGAGAACCGGGCGTCCTTCAGGATAAACGGCGAGCTGGTCAGCCGATCCAGAGGAAATTCTAGGTTCAAGCCCCCAAATCTCCAGGGTGTACCGGGTCAGGATCGGCCGTGCCGTCCCCCGGTCGATCTGGAACCACTGCCCTTCCGGCAGTTCAATCACGGCCCCCTCTTTATAAGGAAAAGGACCTGATTCAGCCGGCGCAGACAGTTCCGCCAAAGCAGCCTTTACCTGCTCCAGCGTCCATTCGCCGGCATAAGGCAAATGCCGCAAATCCCGCTGCGATACCCTGACTTTAGGACCCGCATAAGCCAGCTGGTCATAAGCGCCTCCAGCGCTGATCCGGAATTTCATGCCGTCTTGAAGCCAATACAGGCGCCCTGTGCCGCTTTCGACCACAACCTTGGCCGGAAATCCTTCGTAGGAGCTGCAGCCTTGCAGACCCGCCTGGAGCCGGCGGCTTGGATCTCGTGCCAGAAATTCATGAATGCTGCCCCATTTCCGGCTGAACAGCTGCCGGTTCCGCTCGTTTGCCTCCAGATATTTGTTGGTATCCAAACTTCTCATGGTGACACTGCCGAAATGATGCACAAAGGCATCGCCCGCAATCACCAGCTTCAGCCCCTGCAGCCGGAGCCGGATAATCCAGTCATCATCCTCAAAATTGCCAAGCCGGTAGCCCTCATCCAGATAACCGGTCTGATGGGCAATCTCCCGTCTCATCAGCAGGCAAAAACCGACCAGCCGTTCCGTTTCCCTCCACTTGCTGCGATCCGGCCGGCTCCGCTCTTCGGCAAACCGGTCCAAATCCCGCAGATCCTGATAGGGTACGTCGATCTGCTGTTCTCCGCCAATATAGTTGGTGACCGGTCCCACAGCGCCGATGTCCGGCGAGGACTCCAGACAATCCAGCATATTCGCCAGCCAGCGTTCCGCAACAAATACGTCATTGTTCAGCAGCAGCACTGTACGTCCTTTGGCCAGCATTAACCCGGTGTTGATCGAACCGGCAAATCCTTTGTTGCTGTCATGGACGGCTACCCGTACTTTCCGGTATTGGCGCAGCGCTTCCGCCGTTCCGTCCGACGAAGCGTCATCCACGACGATCACTTCATAAGGCTGCGGCGTATAAGCTTCTATACGATCCAGGCACTGGAGCAGCATCTCCTTCTGATTGTAGGTAGGGATAATGATGCTTGTGCCTTCAAATATCTGCTCGAAATCATCATACCCGGCCTGCCGCCCTTTCTCGTAACCCGCCTTCCAGCCTTCTTCAAAAAGAGGCGCCTGAGCTCCTGCAGAACCGCGGCCGGTTTGGTTATCCTCGCCTGTGGATACCGGGAGGGTTGCTGGCAGCCGGTTCAGCCAGGGGGATGTTGGCTTTCTGCGTCTGCCCCGAAGCCGGCCGCCCGCTCTTCCTCCCCCTTTGGTTCCGCTTCGCTGTATCCTGCCAGGACCCTGCCTCTGCAGCCTGTTTATGGGGTTTGTCATCTTCGCCATTTTTCACCTCTCCCTCCTTCAGCGGAGCATCCATTCGCCGCTTTCCAGTTTATTGGCCGCATGGCCGAAATCGATCGCCGGCTTCCCGAGCCGGGAAGCTATTTCGCTGCAAATGAGAACCGCAGCAATCCCGGCGGAAACCAAAGCCAGGTCAAAGGAATAGCCGGCCGCAGCCGCAATTGCATGTTCGGCATCTTGTGCTCCTTGTACGGAGGGCACAATGCCTCCGATCTCAACTCCCGATCTGGCCAGCACCTCCGCCAGGCCGGCCGACTTGTTGCCGATGACCAGCACTCTTCTCCCCAGCAGCAGGGGAAGGAGCAGGCCGCGCTCCACCAAAGCGTAATTCACCGTAGACGAGGTTAACCGGAGCTGGGCGGGATCAAGTCCATAATGGGAGAAGACCGGAAACAGCAGCCCCTGAAAGGAAGGGTGCCTGGACTGGGGAACGCCGATCATATCCGCTTTTCTGAGAGCTTGCGCCAGCGCTTCCCTTACTCCTGGGGCCGGAAGTTCAACGCCTGCGTAAGGCAGGAAAGGTCCGCGGCGCCGTGCTTCTACCGCAGGCAGAACCGTATCATGCGCCAGCGTCAGCAGTTCTCCGTCTCCAAGCCTCACCAAAGATAAAGGCCGGCCGGAGGCCAAGGCGGCCCGGAAGCTGTCTGCTACGCCTTCCGGCGGCAGAAGCGGAATCAGCGCCTCTTGCGGCAGCTGCGCCAGACCGGAGGTTATAAGATCACGAACCGTATACCCCCGCAGAATCGTATTTGGCGGTAGCAGGCGCGCTACTTCGCCTTCGCCTCCTTCAAAATAACCTTCCCGAAATCCCGCCTGGTATCTTTCTTCCAATTCCGCTTCACTGGCTGGTTGTACGGCTTCATTCCCAGCGTCAATAGTCTGCTGATCCTGCAGCATAGCTGCTTCCTCCTCGAAACGGACCGGCTGCGAAGAGGGGGGCCCTTGTTGGTTCCGTTTGAAAGAGAGCCTCTTGTTTGTTCTGCGGGTTAATCTCCGGAAACCTCTTCTCCGCTTATTCCGGGCATCGGCTCCGGCCCGGACTTTCCGCCGCCGGTTCCGTTTCCTTCCTTCCTTCACACTCAGCTTCCCCCTTCTGTTCCGCCCGGATCGGACGGGAGGATCCGCACTGACGGAAGCCGCAAGCGAAGCGGTCTCCGGAAGGAGGGACCTTCCTTCACAGGAATGGATGTTCACAGCTTGTAACGGCAGCTTCTTCTTGTTCATGGCCCGCTTCCTCCCTTTAACCTGATTGACAGCGTTATTGCCCCGCTTTCCCCATCTTTCGGGCTGCTTCCCGCAAAGAGTCAAATGTGCCGGCATCCGTCCACCATTTCCGCAGAACGTCATATTCCAATTTGCCGTCCCGGGCATACAAATTGTTCACATCGGTAATCTCCAGTTCCCCGCGCGCCGAAGGAGACGTGGCCTCTATCCGCTCAAAGACCTGATCATCGTACATATAGATGCCGGTTACGCTGTAATTTGATTTTGGATGCTCCGGCTTCTCTTCAATTCGCGTAATCAGCTTGCGGTTGTGCTCGTCGAAGACGGGCACGCCATATCGGCGCGAATCCTTAACCGGTTTGAGCAGCACCCTGGCGCTTCCATAAGGCTGCTTCTTGAATTTCTCTACAAAAGGCTGCAAATCATCCATAAACAAATTGTCGCCGAGCAGCACGACAAAACGGCCCCCGGCCGGAATAAATCCGCGGGCGAGACCCAGCGCTTCGGCAATGCCTCCGGCCTGCTCCTGAATTTTGTAGGTAAGGTTCACTCCCATCTCCCGGCCGCTGCCGAGGAAGTCGGTGTACAAGCCGGCCGACTGCTTGCCGATGATCAAGAGAATATCGGTAATGCCGGCCTGCTTAAGCTTGTCGATCCCGTAACAAATCATGGGCGATTCTCCGACCGGAAGCAGGTGTTTGTTGATCAGCCGGGTTAACGGGTACAGTCTTGTTCCTGTGCCTCCCGCCAAGATGACGCCTTTCATGGCCACTCCTCCTCATTTATAAAACCTCTATCTCCAAAACTGCTGTCCCTGACTCACATAAACGAGAGGGGATCACATCCCCACTTCTCGATAAACCGCTGGCGATTGCGGCGGATCAAATCCTGCCATCCGTCCGGATGCTGCGAAGTAAAGCTGGCGCTTCCCTGGTGATAAACAAAGGTGTCCCCGCAGATCAGCAACCGGTATCCCTTGCGGACGGCCCGGTAACAATAATCGTCATCTTCATAATGGCCCGGAGAGAAACCTTCATCCAGCGGGCCAATTCGTTCATAAAGCGACCGCTTGAACAGCATACAAAATCCCACCAGCCGTTTGACCTCCTGCCATTTGGCCGGGTCCGAACGGTTATAGTCTGCCGCAAAAGCAAGCTGCTCCTCCGGGCCTCCCTGCCCCGTGTCGATCCTCTGTCTTCCGCTTGCATAATTCGTTACAGGACCGACGATGCCGACGTCCGGGCTGCTGTACAGAGCCGCAAGCATCTGCGGCAGCCAATCCGGGGTAGCCATACAGTCATTATTCAGCAGCATAAGCTGCTCGCCTGCCGCGACAGCCAGCCCTTTGTTGCAGGCCACCGGGAAACCGCTGTTCTCCGGCAGGGAGACAAAACGCAGCGATTGCCGAACGCCATATTCCGCCGTCCTGTCTGTAGAGCCGTTATCAACGATAATGATTTCATAGGGGACCCGGGTGTAGGCCCGGATGGAATCCACGCATCGGGATACCAGATCGAGCGCATTGTATGTCGGTATAATTATGCTGGTTAAAGGTTCCTTGCCCATTATCCGTTCCTCGCTTTCGCCAATTCCTGCCGAGGCATGCTTTGCCAGTACAGCCTTGGGCCAAGCCGCCTTACAGCTTCGTTCAGCGCCTCGGCATGATCTCCGACAATCAGCTGGGCCACCTGATTGCCTGTTCCCGAATTGCCCTCGCGAAGCCGGTTGCGCTGGATAACCTCCGCCGTGCAAGGGGCGGACACAACCAATCCTTCCAGAATGGCGATCGCCTGCGCCTTCGGGGGAACAGCCAGCGCTGCCGTGCCTATTGCCTCCAGGGCCCGGCGCGACAGCACATGGGGCACCGCCGTCAGCGAACTGCTTCCCAAATCCGGGCGGCCCAGCGCCTGATTCAGAAACACTTTGCAGCGGGTCACTTCATCCTGACGGCCAAATGGAGGCAGAAACGCAGAGATATCATTTAAAACCACATCGTTCCCGCTTTCCCGTTCATATAGGAAAGCTGCCAGCTCCTCTGCAGGCACCTGCATATCGCCATCCATGAAAAGCAGGCTGTCACCGCTGGCCAGTGCCGCGCCAATCGACCGGCCGACATCGTGTCCAAGTCTTTCCGGATCGTAAGCAATCACGACGTTGTCCCGTTTCTTGACCTCGGCAAAGCTGCCGTCCGTGCAGCCATTCAACACGACAATCCGTTCATGCAGCGGCAGGCGGTCCAATTCGTCCAGCAGCGGACCCAGCGTCCTTTCTTCATTGCATGCCGTGATCACAACCGTTGCTTTGCCCTGCAGCGGCACAGGCACCCCGAGAGCTGCAGGGGATAAACCGGCGGCTCTGGCGTACCCCTCGCGGAAAGCCAAGCCGAGGGCCAGCGCGTCACGGAAGGACGGCCGCTTCGCGGAGCGAAGCCCAAACCACTCCGCCAAGGAGCGGCGGAAGGCTTGAAGAGGCTGGACATGGACCGGCTCAGCCGGTTGCGGCGGAGCCAGCTGTCCTTGTCCTTGCGGGTGAACGCCGGCTCCTGCCGATTCTCCGTGAATCTCTGCAGACCTTGCGGCAAATCCCGCACTTCTCCCGGACGCATAAGCCTCGGACAATCCCGCTTGACGGCGGCGCCCCGGTAAAGCAGGTTCCTGCGCTAACCGGCTCGGACGGACAGAGACCGAGCTGCCCCGGCCCTTCAGGACCAACATCCGCTTTCTTCTCTGCCTTCTTAGTGCTGCTGAGCCGCTCCGCCCCTTTCTGGCGGATGCCCCCTTTCCAGCGGATCTCCGTCCTCTCGAGCCTTGGGAAAGACGCGGCTTGACACGGCTTCCCGCCGCCTGGCGGCCTGCAAATGTTTGATCGGATCGGGCTTTGGTTTTGCTGCCGGTTCGCGGCATGCCCGCCGTATGTTTTCTTGCCGTTAGCTTTATCGTCATGAAGATCACCTTGCTCTTTCCCGGAGCCTGCCCAGGTCGGGAAACCCGCCGCGCGGACCCCGCAGCTCCAGAACCCGGCAGGCTGCCTCCAAATGGTCGCCGGCGACAAGCGGAGTCAGGAGATCCTTTTGTCCCGGACGTTTGCGCCTGCGGTTCCGGCTGCCGACATTCACGTAATGAACGGCCCGTACCCGGAGTCCGTCCAGAACCGCTGCCGTATAAGCCACGGGCGGGTTGGACAGGCTGGCGGCTCCGATCAGCGTTACTGCCCTCCGGCTGAGGGCGTGGGGGACGGCAGTCAGGGAGGCCCCTTTCAGATCCGGCCGTCCCAGCAGCGAATTCAGCATAAACTTCGAGCTGATTACAGGATGAATGCTGCCCGCTTGTACAGGCCCGCTGTAGTCATTCAGCGCCAAATCGCCGCCCGCCAGTATTTCTGAAACAAACGGCTTCAGTTCCTCCGTCCGCACAGCCATGTCTCCGTCCACGAACAGCAGCACATCCCCTTGAGCGGCTTTGGCCCCTTCTGCTCTGGGCACATCATGCCCCAGCGGCTCCTCAAACTCCAGAACCTTTGCCCCCAGCTGCCGCGCCAATTCCGCGCTGCCGTCCCGGCAGCCGTTGGCCACCACAATCACTTCTGTTCTCGGGTGTACCCGGGAGGATTCCCGGATGACGTTGGCTAAGGTCCGAGCTTCATTCATAACCGGGATGATGACCGAAACGACCGGCTCCGGATGGCAGGCAATGACGGCAGGCCCCATCTGCTTCTTCCGTTTGCTCCCTCTCGGATTGACTTTGGATCGGACTTTGCGCCTCTTCATCTTCGAAATCCCACCTTTGTCAGTTATGCAGAATGGATGGCATATACGATAGCTTATGCTTTCGTCCGTGCCACGCAACGGCAAACGTACAGGGCGGATGCCGCTTTGCCTAAGCAGACGGCTTTTTAGCCAAAAAAAGCAGGAGAAAGGCCTAAGCCCTCCTCCTGCTCGCTTCTTTTCATCCGGGTGACGCTCAACATCCCGGCCGTCCTCTTTTCTTGCCGTTTCGGGGCACGCTTCCTCCGCCGTCATAAATAGACTTGCCGGTCCTCCCACCTGTCCTCGCTATATTCGGGCGACATGAGCCGCACCCACCGCGCGGCCGTATGCTGCCAGCGGAACCGGCTGCGCACGATATCCAGCCCGCACAATCCCATCTCCCGCCGCAGATGCTCGCTGCCAAGCAGCTTCAGCAGACTGGCCGGCAGTTCATCGCCAAGACGGTCAGGATTCACCAGCAGACCTGACAACCCATCCTCGACGATTTCCGGTATGCCCCCGGCCCGGGTGGCAACAACTGGAACGCCTGCCGCCATGGCCTCCACATTCACCAGTCCGAACGCTTCCTCTTCACCGGAAGGAACCGCTACGACATCGGCGAGATTGTACCAATCCGCCACCTGGGGATAAGGAGTGAACGGGAGAAATTCCACCTGTCCCGGATAAGTTCCGGCCATCTTTTTCAAATCCCGTACATAGGCCGTTTCCCGCAGACTTCCGTAAAAGGCGCCTCCAACGATCAGCAGCAGCACCTCGGGTTCATGAACCCGCAGCTTGGGGATGGCTTGAAGCAGGTGGTGTACCCCTTTTTCCGGAATCAGCCGGCCGATGTATAAAATAATTTTCCGGCTGCTCCAGCCGTATGCCTGAAGCCTTGCCCGCCTTAGAGCTTCTCCGACTGGTGTCCAGCGGGGGACAAAATCCTCCAGGCTGACGCCCAGGTGATTGACCTCCAGTTTGGCTGTTAGCCCGGGAAAAAGGTTCTTCAGCTCCCGCTGCAAAAAATGGCTGTTCACGATGATGCCGTCGAGCTGATTCAGCGCCGCCCCGCCCCAGGTCCGCGGAAAATGTTTATCCTGAACAAACGTCGTGGAGTGCAGCGATAAATAAACTTTGGCCTGGGGCATGCGCTGCTTCAGTCTGCTGGCCAGAATCGGCCTGTTATGAACGTCAACCGAATCCGGCCGCCATGCCCGGAGATGGCGAAGAATGGACGGCAAATAGGCCGAACCTCCAGGCACTCTGCTGCAGGGCACCGTTCCAAGCATCGCTTTCACGGGTCCGTCCTCCCCTGTTCTGCCGTATACCCGGATATCCAGGTTTCCTGCAGCCAGCGGGACCACTTTTTCAATTACACGTTCCACCGAACTGCTTCGTCCTGATGGAATGACAAACGATCCCGGCGAAATAACCGCAACCTTGTGAGGATTCAAAGCCTTTAGCTCCCTTCTGCCAAATATCATTATGATGTAGTTATACGATACAGAACACACTGTGGTGACTCCTGCGCCAAAATCCCCCTTCTTCAGCTAGAGACAAGCGAAATCAGGCGGCTGTAACCCTTCATTCGTCCATGCTTATCACCTGTCCCGGACATAAAATAAACCAAGCCAATGATCCCAACCGGGTGATCCCGGCAGGAAGGGGGAAGGGGATTGTGCATCCCGAATATGTCGGCATTTTGCTCAATGCCAAGATGCACCGGGGCATACCGGCCGGCCGTACCGGCAAAGAAGCTCTGGCGCTTTACGAAGACGGGGCGGCCGTATACGGTTTAATCCCTTGTTATTTGAGGCTGGAGGACATCCGAACCGACAGGGAAACGAGTCCTGTTTATATGCTGCGGGGAGAGCAATACGTCCGTGCCGTGGTGCCGACCCCGCGGGTGATTCATAACCGGGCCATCTACTCCGGGAAGGGAGCGGAACAAAAGATTGCCCGTCTCGGCCAGCAGGGCATCACGGTCTTTAACGCCAATACCCGCTTTCCCAAAGACCAGATCCATCTGCTGCTGGCGGGCCATCCCTCTTTAGCAGGCTGTCAGCCCACTACGATGCCCGCCACCCTTAACAGCATAAGTTTCATGATGCAGCAATATGACGACTTGATTTTAAAGCCTGTCAGAGGCTCCGTCGGACAGGGAATTATGAGAATGCGGCAGGTCAACGGCGTTTGGAAGCTGCTTTACCGCAGCAGCAGCAGCAGCGGCAGCCGAAGGAAACGTTCCGGACGGTGGGTAGAAACGCGGCTGGCACCTGGCCCTGGCAGCAGGATCGCTTTGCCTCCGCCGGTTGCCCGCCAGCTCCGCCGGATTCCATATCTGGTGCAGGAGCGGCTGCCGCTGGCCGAATTCGATGGCCGCCCCTTCGACCTCCGCATTACCGTTCAGCGCGGATTAGACGGAAGCTGGGGCATCACCGGCCAATTCGCCAAGCTGGCAGCTCCGGGCGGATTTCTTTCGAATATTGCTCAGGGAGGCAGCGCCTATCCGGCAGAATCGATATTATCCGCCGTGATGCCGCCCCGGATGGCCGTAAGCGCGCTTGCCGGCGCACGCTCACTCGCGCTCAAGGTGGCGGAATATCTCTCGGCCAGACTGCCCCTGCTCGCCGATCTGGGTCTTGATATCGGGATCACCGATACAGGCCGAATCTACTTTATAGAATGCAACGGCCGCGACCAGCGTTACGGATTTCGGGAAGCCGGCATGGATACCCTTTGGCGGGCCAGCTACCGCCAGCCGATGGCCTTCGCCCGCCACCTCCTAATGGAGCAAAGCGAACGGCCGCTGCCGGCTTTATTTGTTCCGTAGGCGGGATACTCCAGCCAAACTTTGCTTGAGGGGTTCAGACTGTATAAGCCGTCTCCCGAAGCGTCCTTGACGCAACAGGGGGCGGCTTAGTTATGGCTGAGTTTCCGTTTTGTTGTTGACTATGTCGTCTGCGGCGCCCGTTCTTATTGATTTACGGGCTGATCTGTGTCAATATTAGCGGAGTTAAACCCTATTGGCGGACAAGCCAAAGGGCTGAATGATTGAAAGGAGCGTTTTTGTGGCTCAAACGATGATGCGGTTGTTTACGGAGCTTTCATCACGGAAATGGATTGCCTCCATCACCGGGCACTTCTCGCGGTCCGCCGCAAGCCGGCCGTTGATTCCTTTTTTTTGCGAAAATGTACAAAATCCCTTTGCATGAAGCGGAGAAACAGCTGACCGATTACCGGACGCTAAACGAGTTCTTCACCCGCCGGTTAAAGCCTGGGATGCGGCCGATCCACGGGGAGCCGGACACGCTGGTTAGTCCCGTCGATTCCCTGATCACGGCCATGGGGACCATAAAAGCAGGGACTCTGCTGAACGTCAAAGGCCAAAATTATACGATCTCCGATCTGTTGAACGGATCGCCAAGGCTGGAGAAATACAAACACGGTTATTTTTTTGTCCTTTATTTGAGTCCTACCGACTACCACCGGATCCACGCGCCCGTTAGCGGGAGAATGCTGGAAAGCGAACATATCAAAGGCCGGGTTTATCCGGTTAACGATTTCGGCATGACCCACATGAAAGCCGTGCTGGTCCGCAATGAACGGCTGGTCACCTACCTCGCCCATGATCCGGGCGAGGTGGCGCTCGTGAAGGTCGGCGCCATGAACGTTAGCAGCATCAAATATACCAACCCGGACGCCAAAGCCTGGGAGCGGGGCGATGATCTCGCTTATTTTGAATTCGGTTCGACCGTCGTGCTGCTGACGGAAAGCGGGACCTTTGAGCCGCTGGACACCCTGAAGCCGGGCATGGCCGTTAAAATGGGAGCGCTGCTCGGTTATTTCCGCAAGCGGGCGAAATAGGAGCCGGCCACGGAAGCAGCCTTGCCCGCGTTTTCCGAAAAGCTCAATTCTACAAGAGTCCAACAAAAAGTCCAACCAACCAGAAAGCAGCTTCCGCCCGTCGGGCGGAGGCTGCTTTTTTTTGAGGGGTTATGATATATATGGACAATCGCAATGAGAACTAAGTAATGGGGCAATCCTCAGAACCAGGAAATATCCTGAACCGCCGCCGCCTTCAAACGGCGCAGACGGTTTCTGAATAGACTTGATCGGCCTGCAAATCCTCTGCTGCGCATCCGCCGTCTTCTGCTCATAGAATTCACCTCCTTTCAGGCCTTATGGTCCGGGGCAATCCAGAATTAATACCAAATTACCCCCGTTCCCGGGAATTTGAACCCGGATGGCCGCTTCAGCGGATTTCAGAGGGGCTTTTGCCCGTATACTGCTTGAATTGGCGGCTGAAGAAAAAGATATCCCGGTAGCCGAGCGCCTCGGCCACTTCGGTCACATTCATCCCCGCATGGAGCAGCAGATGGCGCGCACGGTCGATGCGGCATTTGATGATATAGGATTGAACAGGTGTACCCGTAATTTCTTTGAATTTGATCGAGAAATAACGCGGCGAAAGCCCCGCTCTTGCTGCCAAATCTTTTGTGCGATGAGGCAAACCGGGATGCTGCAGCACATAATTGGCGATCTCCTGGATCGATTCATCCAGATGATGGCTGACCGCCTGGGGCGCTGGCACATGATGTTCCTCCCGCAGCAGGTAAATCATCATCTGTTTGAGCAGCAAGCGGGCTTCCTCTTCAGCTCCATAAGTATCCTGGTTCAGAAACAGCCGGACATACCTGGACAACATGAATTCAAAATCCAGCGGCTCTTCAAGCCTGCGGTACCGAGCCGGAATTTCCTCAGGTGCGCCCTGGACATCAAAATGAATATAAGTCAGCACAAGCGGCTTCTGAGGGTTATGGGTAGCGCTGGTATAATCGCCCGGCCGGAACAGGAAGCAGCTGCCCTTGCCGATTTCAGTCGGCTGCCCGTTCAGGATCAGCGTGCCTTCCCCGCTCCAGACGTAGAACAGATCGAAATTCTCCAGCGGCTTCTCCCGCTTCTGCCATTTCCATCCGGGTTCGCAGACGATTTTGGCGAATGCCCGCTTTAATACAAAAGAGGAAGGAGAAGTATTCAGCATGATTCTTCCTCCTACGAGTCGTTTTGCTTGCTATTATACTATGGAAATGCCGTCCCCCCAAATTTTGCGTCCAATCTCCTCCATTTGGCCTATCCCCCAAGCAATCTCTTCGGGATGTAGATGCGCGAAAAAGAAGCAGGCCCCCGGCGGGTGCGGCCCTGTCCAGTACACTTCCACGTCGCGGAAGAGGATTCCTTCCCGCCTGCAGGCGTCCGAGAACAAGCGGTAATCCTCCTGGCTCCGGCGCCACCGGGCATAGACATGCAGGCCGCTGTTCAGCGGGAGCGGAGCAAACAAACTGCCAAGGCGGGTCTGCATCTCCCGGCGGAATACCTCATAACGCGCGCCGTAAATCCGGCGCATCCGGCGCAGATGTTTGTCATAGTCGCCGCGGGCCATAAACCTAGCCAGCGTTCGCTGCTCCAGCAGAGCCGGCGAGGCGGGCTCGAACAGCGCTTTGGCGCGCCGCACAGGTTCCACCAGCGGCGGCGGGAGCACCGCGTAGCCGATGCGCAGCGCGGGGAACAGAGTTTTGGTGAACGTGCCGACGAAGACGACCCGTTCACCCCGGTCCTGCGCCATGAGCGGCTCCATCGGCTGGCCGGCCCAGCGGAACTCGCTGTCAAAGTCGTCTTCGACGATGACCGCGTTCCGCCGCACGGCCCAGGCCAGCAGCTCGCGCCGCCGCTCGGGCGCCAGCACGGCGCCGGTCGGGAACTGCCGGCCCGGCGTCACAAACAGCACGCGCGCATCCCAGTCGCGCGGGACAATGCCCCGGCCGTCCACTTCGGCCGGGATCACCGCCGCCCCGGCAGCGGCGGCGGCCAGCCGGATCCCGGGATACCCGGGATCCTCGGCCACGGCCCGCGCTCCTTCGCCCAGCAGCAGCTGGCTCAGGAGCGCGATGGCCTGCATCGATCCGCTGAAGCAGCAGATCGATGCCGGGTCTGCGGCGATGCCGCGGCTGGAGCGGAGATGGGCCGCAATGGCGGCCCGGAGCCCCGCATCGCCAAACACGTCCGCCGCGCCGTCGTAAGCGGCGGAGGACGCCCACGCCAGCGCGCTGCGCCAGGCTGCGTGCGGGAATTCCGCCGGCGGCTTCGCCCCGCCGCCAGCGAAAGAAACGCGGGAGGAAGCGGAGCTGCCCTTCCGCCCGGCTTGCGCAGCTTCTTCCCCCGCTTCTGCTTCTGCCTGCTTGTGTAGTTCTAGCAGCCTTGCCGCCCACGGGGAAAGGTTCAGCTTCATCCCGCCTTTGGAGCCGTCCGCCTCTTCTCCGCCATCAGCTTCCGGGCAGGTTAGCCCTGCAGAAACGTGACCCGCTCCGTCTCTTATATCCCTTCTCGCCTCGTCTGCCGCCACGCCCCTTTCCGCTGGTTTTTGTTTATTCCTTGCCTCCGCGAATCCGGCTGCCACAAACGTTCCCCGGCCCACCCTGGCCACGACATACCCTTCCGCAAGCAGCATATCGTAGGCCTGAGCTACACTGCCCCGCGACAACCCGTACAGCTCGGCCAGTTCCCGAGATGCGGGAAGCCGGGTTCCCTCCGGCAGCGATCCATCCCGGATCATGCTGCGAATCGCATGGTACAAAGCCAAATATTTAAAACGGTACGTCGTAAGCGCTTGTTCCCAAGGCAAAGTGAAATCGGCCATTTTCTGCGGGCCCTCCCTGAATTGGACTAGTAAAACTACTCTAAATTGGTTCTTTTTCTATGTCAATTTGTCTTCTAAACTTAATTTCTATTAACCGGATATTAACCGAATACAAGGGGGAGACCTGCATGAGGAGAAAAGAATTTCACGTCGACCAAGAGGAAGAAATTAAAGAGTTTCTTGCCGAAATGAGTTTTGGTTTTCTGGGGACGCTGACGGCGGACGGGGGCTGCCGGGTAACCCCGCTGAATTTTGCCTATGGAGACGGCGTTTTCTATTTCCATGGCAGCCTCGCCGGCGAGAAAATGAAGCAGATGAAAGCGGACAGCCGGATCAGCTTTACCGTTGCCAAGGAATATGCGCTGATTCCGTCCTACTGGAGTGATGCCGAGCTCGCTTGTCCCGCCACTTCATATTTCAAAAGTGTGATGGCTGAAGGCCATTATGAGAAGGTTGACGATCTGCAGGAGAAAGCGAAAGCCCTCTCCCTCTTTATGCGCAAGCTGCAGCCGGAAGGCGGTTATGTTCCCATTACTGCGGAGGATGACGGTACAAAGGACAGCTCAAGGCCGTCGCCGTCTTTAAGCTTGTACCGTCCGGGCTGACTGCCAAATTCAAATTTGGCCAAAATCTGCAAGAGGAGGCGCGCGCCCAGATCCTGAACGGCCTGGAGTCGAGAGGCGGAACATACGATGCGGATACGGCAGAGCTGATGCAAAAATATTGTCCATTCCATTCTGAAAAATAGTGCTTTGATTCGTGACGCTTGCCTGGCCTGATGTTATAATGTTAGGCAGTCAAAACGAATTTTAGGACCAATAACGAAGTTGGAAGGATGGAAAGTGATGAACCCTCTAGCGTCACAGCTAAACGACCGCCTGAAAGCAGATAGTCCTTATGTATATGAGATGTTGTCCGGACTCGGTCGTGAAATTTATTTCCCTAAGGAAGGGATCTTAAGTCAATCGGCCGAGGCCTCCAGCCAAGCCAAGAAATATAACGCCACAATCGGAATCGCCACGGAAAACGGGGGCCCCATGCACCTGAACGTGATCCAGGATACCCTTTCGGCCTACAGCCCCAAGGACTTGTATCCTTATGCCCCGCCTGCTGGCAAACCCGAGCTGCGCTCGGTATGGCGGGATAAAATGCTGAAGGAGAATCCGTCCCTCGCCGGCAAATCCTTTGGCCAGCCTATTGTAACCAACGCCCTGACCCACGGGCTAAGCATTGTAGCGGACCTGTTCGTCGACGAAGGCGATGCGGTCATTTACCCGGATAAAAATTGGGAAAATTACGAGCTTACCTTCGGCATCCGCCGTCACGCAAACATCGTTAATTACGAGCTGTTTACGGAAGAAATGAGGTTCAACAGCCAGGGACTGCAGGAAGCGCTCCTGTCCGTGCCGGCCGGCGGCAAAGCCGTAGTCCTTCTGAACTTCCCGAATAATCCAACCGGCTATACGCCTGGGGAGCAGGAGGGAAAGGAAATCGTAGCCGCTGTCCAGGCTGCCGCCGAAGCAGGCATTCATGTCGTCGTAGTTACGGACGATGCTTATTTTGGACTCTTTTTCGAGGATTCCCTGCAGGAGTCTCTGTTTGGCAAGCTGGCCGGCCTGCATCCGCGTGTTCTGGCGGTTAAGGTTGACGGAGCCACCAAAGAAGAATACGTTTGGGGTTTCCGCGTCGGCTTTATTACTTATGCCGGAACGCCTGAAGCGGTGTCGGTGCTGGAACAGAAGACGCTGGGCATCATCCGCGCCACGATTTCAAGCGGGGCCCATCCTTCCCAAACCTTTGTGCTGCAGGCGCTGAAGTCGGATGAGTTTCTTCCACAGAAAGAGGAGAAATTTGCGGTCATGAAAGGCCGGGCCAACAAGGTTAAAGCCTTGCTGGACAGCGGCAAATACGGAGACGTATGGGAATATTACCCTTTCAACTCCGGATATTTTATGTGTCTTAAGCTGAAGACGGTGGGTGCGGAGCCGCTGCGTCAGCATTTGCTGCGTCAATACGGGGTAGGTACAATCGCTCTGGGCGAACAGGATTTGCGGATCGCTTTCAGTTGTATCGCCGAAGAGAATCTGGAAGATCTGTTCGATCTGGTGTACCAGGGAGTTCTGGATCTGCAGCAGCAATAAAATTTGGGACCAGCGGCAAAGGCCCAAACCGCCCTTCCCCTCCGCACATATGATACTTCTGTAAGCAACTCAACTGTGGAAAGGGGAATGGCACATGAACGGAGTAGAAGAAGCAAGAGGCGGTTACGGCGGTTATGGTTTCGGAGCATTCACAAGCACAGGTGCAATCCTGGTATTATTCATCCTGCTTGTTATCATCAGCCGTGCATTCATCCTCTAATTAAAGAGCAAGCCAGAGCCGTCCGTATTCACGGGCAGCTAACCAACCAGGCAGACCGGGCTTAGCCCGGCTGCTTTTATTTTGCAGTAATCCGGAATAATACGGACTAATATGGATTAATCAAAACAAAAACCCTATTTCATACGCAAAAATTGCTGGATTAAATCCGAATTCGATAAATAAAGACTAAATTTAAGGTTTACTTTCGGGGTACTTCATGACATAATCCAAATTGTTATTTTAAAAATGTGTTGCTTTACAATCTAATCTAACAAAGAACTTATTTGCGCCTAAGCGGGAGCCCGGGAGCATTACCCGCTGCGGGCTTTTTTTGTGCGCCCTAGCTATAGTGCTCCTTTGGACATCTTTACACGTCCTTTACCTCTTTATGCGCTTTGCCTCGTTAAGGCAAACCAACCTGACCATACTGTTAAAGGAGATCTGATCAAAAATGATTAACAAATTGGAACCCCCGCCTAGGCTAGACGATTACGTCAACCGATTGGCAGCAGGCAAAATCGGCACTATCGAGCTTTTCCGTTATGACCCTAATTTCGTTACGGAAACGATCTGTCCGATTCAGGCTGATGAAGTATACGTCCTGCTGCAAATCACCTGCGGCGGCGTTGTCGGTCAGGCCGAGCTGCACCTGCCGGGAATCCATCCAAATTTTGATCTGATCCGGTTTGCTTCTGTATATAAAGCTTTGAAGAAAGCCGGCGTTGCTGAAGCCCTTCGTTATGTCCATGCCAGTCGCGACGATTGGGGAATTGCCCGCCGCAGGCTGGCGGAAGCCGCTTTAACCGATTTGACCGGGAAGCTGCAAGCTGCTGCCGGCGCTCCCGAGACCGGGATTACCGGCCGCCCTACCGGGTTGACCCGTGACCTTTTATTCGACTGTGCACAGTCCTATTATTCCTTCTAAGCAAATAAATTCAGAAATACAAAAGAACAAGTCACGCGAGTCTGCGGCTCCGGGACTTGTTCTTTTTTTATTTCTTATCTTATTCCTCTTCTTCTTCGCCTTTTTTGCTTCTGCTGCCATAAACACGCTGCAGGAAGGTTATCACCAGCCCGCCAGCCAGCACATATAAAGCCTGCAGGGCTTTCCCTTCGCCAAACGAAGGGAGGAATACCAGCCACATAAGCAGAGCATAGACCAGCTGAATTTGAAAAATCAGCCGGACTACGTTAGCCTTGCGGCTGCCCGCCGGAACCGGGTAAAGCTGCAGCCAAAACGATTCGCTGTGCACCCGGCGAAGCTCGGACAGCTGAACGCCGATCACAAAAACAAAAAAGAGATATACCGCGCCTCCCAACAGGTTCTGACCGCTGAGATAAGCCAGCAAAGCGCCTACAACCGCCACACGAAGGACAATCATAAACATATCGCTGCGCACAAAACTTTTGGTCAGCAGATAACGATAGGCCTGACCGGGATCCCAGGGAATCCGTCCGCCCCATTTCGACAACCAGCGGCGCGTATGCACCCGCTGCTCGCGCCCCGGTACCTCTACAAACCAGCCTAGCACCATCATGGCGCGGGCGGCATGATTTTTTTCTGTTCCGATCAGCAGTTCCCACGGTACACGAAGTCTGGAAGGCAGATAAAGCGCGGCCAAATAAGCGGCACCCAGCACCACGATAAACAGCAAGGCTTTGCCGGCCGGATGCCAAAGCCAGGCCGCTACCGCCAGCACGCCGATCACCCAGCGGAGCAGGCGGTACAGGCCCGCAGTCGGCCGCGATACATAGGTCAGCTCGCGCCAGCTGCCGATGCTCATAACCACCGACCAGGCCGCCAGCAGCAGCGCCGTCCAGCCAAACGGCTTGCCCTGGTCCTCCGCTGTTATGTATAAAGGCCAAAACGTAAGAAGCAGCACAGCCAATATCATATATTTGCGAATCACGGCTCCACGCCAGGCGGGAGCGAAATAACGGCTCATCCGCGCTTCCTGCGGCAGCAGGAATACGGTATCGGCCGGCTGCAGGAATGTGCGGAAGCCGCCGCCAATCGCGAACGGAGCCAGCAGCACCAGCGCGATCCAGCGGATCGGCAGCCCTTCCGGCAAATTCCGGATAAAGGCCGTATACCAGGCGGCGAAGGCAATCAAGCAGAACAGGAACAACACCGCCACACCACTTTGCAGCACATATCCCAGGTACGGAATGATCCCGCCCCAGAATTGGCCGCTCCGTTTGCGCCGAAGCTCAAGAAGATCCATCAAGAACGCCCGTCCTGCACCAGCGAATAAAAAATCTGCTCCAGCGGCTGTCCCTGCATGCCTGCCGCCAAAGCAATTTCTTCCAGCGTTCCCTGCGTAATCACGCGCCCATGGTGAAGAATAACAAAGCGGTCGCAATAATGCTCGATAGTCGATAAAATATGAGAGCTCAGAAGAATCGAAGCCCCTTCGCTCCGCAGCTTCATCATAAAGTCCAGCAGTGAGCGGATGCCAAGCGGATCAAGGCCAAGGAAAGGTTCATCAATAATGTACAGCTTCGGTCGGGCTACGAAAGCACACATGATCATCACCTTCTGCTTCATCCCTTTGGACAAATGGATGGAGAGACTGTCCAGTTTGTCCTCCATCCGGAACAGCGCGGACAACTCCGCCGCCCGCGCCTCATAATCGCTGCGCTCCACCCCGTAAGCCCGGGCCGTAAATTCCAGATGCTCCCGCACGGTCATTTCCTCATAGAGCAGCGGCGATTCGGGGACAAAAGCAAGCGCCCCCTGATATTGCTCCAAATTCCGGGCACGGGTCGTTCCGTCCACCCGAATCTCGCCTTTTTCCGGATTCATCAGACCGAGGATATGTTTCATGGTGGTGCTTTTTCCCGCTCCGTTGAGGCCAATCAGCCCCACCATCTCGCCGGGCATAACCTTCATGCCAATGTCATGCAGCACCGGACGTTTCAAATTATATCCGCCGCTTAAAGCTTCAATTTCCAAAACCGGACTTTGACTTTGCATCCAGGCCTTGCCTCCCTCTTTAAATCTCTTGTTCAGCTTGCGCCCAATAGGTTGTTAACCTGCCGAAAAATATCAGTCCCGAGGCGGTTTGTTCTTAAGCCACTTCGGAGCCCCTTTATTTTTGCGTTCCCGATGCCGGTCCAGCTTCCGTTCCCCGGCCGGCTTAGCGGCTGCCGCTTTGGCGCCTGCTTTGCGGGCAGTCGAAGGTCTGGACTTTGGCGTCCCCCGGCCGGCTTCTGCCCTCCTGTGATTCTCAGTTTCCCCGCCTCCGCCGGCCAATCCGCGTCTTCCGCCCTCACCCCGGCTCCCTCTGTTCTCCGGCTCCGAGTCGCGCAGCGGCTTCACTTCACGCCGGTACGGCCGCGACTCCTCTTTAGGCGCCGTAATGCGTCCACCCGTCAATCCGCGCAGACCAAACGAAATTCCCAGCTCTCTTGCGAACTTGCGAATGATAAAGGTCTCTTGCGGAGAAACAACCGAGATGGACAGCCCTTTGCGACCCATACGGCCTGTCCGGCCGGCCCGGTGCACGTAATTTTCGGAGTCGGTCGCCGGATCAAGGTGAATGACCATCCCCAATTGCTCAATATCCAGACCGCGCGCAGCCACGTCGCTCGCGACCAGCACGCGGTATTCGCCTTCCCGAAATCTGCGGAGCGTCAGGCTGCGTGCCGTCTTATCCGCATCCCCATACAGCGCTCCGGCGTTTAATCCCACATAATTCAGTTTGGCCTCCACTTCGCCGATCGAGTCGATTTGATTCACGAACACCAGAACCTTGGGTTCATCATAAGTACGGACAATCCTCCGTACCAGATCAATTTTGTCTCTTTGCTCGCAGACAAAATACAAATGCTCCAGCGTAGCCGAGGTCCGCTGCTCCGGTTTAATGCCGATTTCCACCGGATCCTTCATTTCACGAGCCGCCAGGGAACGGATTTCGTCCGTTACCGTCGCTGACAGGAACAACAGCTGGCGGTCGCGCAGCGATGCCTTCAGAATTTGATCCACATCTCCTGCTCCGCCCAGCTGGAACAGCTGATCCACCTCGTCGATGACGAGCATGCGCGTCTCATGCAGCTTAAGCTTGCGGATCGAAAGCAGCTCGCGTACCCGCCCCGGTGTTCCGATAACGAGCTGGGGATGTTTCTTCAAACGCTCCACCTGACGGCCGATGGCCGCTCCGCCGATCAGCGCCTGCACTTCAATGCCGGTTCCTTCCGCATACCGCTGGCTTTCACGTAGAATTTGCATCGCCAACTCCTGTGTCGGCGCCAGAATAAGCGACTGCATCACTTTGCGCTCCGGATCAATCCGCTGAAGCACGGGCAGGAGGTACGCAAGCGTCTTGCCCGTTCCCGTCTGCGACTGGGCGAGCACGTCGCGGCCTTCGAGTACAGCCGGAATGGCGCTTTCCTGGACCGGAGACGGCGTAAGGATGCCAAATTCGGCCAATCGTTCTGTCAGCCTCTCCTCGACCCCGATATTCGTAAATGTTTGAGTTGTCATGTAGGTCCACCTTTATTTTAAAAAGTCGTTATTTCCATTATATGCGATATTACCTGCCGCTCCAAATCCAATCCCGGCCGGCTCCGGCTTATCTGGCGTTTCCTTCTTGCGGCCAAAAAAAGCGCCCCGGAGCATTCCGGAAGCGCCTTTCGCAAATCCTTGTTATTTCTTGTTGATTACACCGCCAGCTACTTTATCCGCAAGCCGCGGAAACAGCTGGTAAAGCTTGGTCCCGACACCCGCCGCCCAAGGCAGGTCCACTTCGGTTTTTTTTCTCTCGATCACTTGCACGACGGCCTTGGCCACTTTCTCCGGCTTCAGCATAAACCAGCCGACATTCTTGACATAACTCCCGTCCGGATCCGCCCCTTCAAAGAAAGGAGTATCAATCGGTCCGGGATTGACAGCGGACAGCATAACGCCGGTTCCCCTCAGCTCCTGCCTCAAGGCGTTCGTAAAGCCAAGGACAGCATGTTTGCTGGCTGCATAGGCGGATGACTTCGCCGTGCCAAGCTTGCCAGCGATAGAAGCGATATTAACGATGTGACCCTTGCCGGCTGCCAGCATCCCGGGCAGAACAGCCTTCGTGCAGCGGACCGCACCCATATAATTCACATCCATCATCGCTTCGAACTCGTCCAGCGAGGTTTCGACAAATGGCTTAAATCTTCCGAAGCCTGCATTGTTAATCAGGCAATCCACAGGACCATAGGTTTCTTGAATGGTCTGGAAGGCTTCGGCTACCGACTCTGCTGAAGCAACATCCATTCTGACAAGTCCGTAAGGCCCGGATAACCCGGCGCCTACCTGTTTGAGCTTGTCCTCGTTCCGGGCTGCAAGCACTACAAATGCTCCGCGCATGGACAGCTGACGGGCCATTTCAGCCCCGATCCCGCTGGAAGCGCCGGTAATGACAACACGCTGATCTTTAAGCATGCCCTCGCATCCTTTCTGCTATAGAAGGCGGCAATCCTCCGTCCTGAAGCCCCCGCTTCACTTGCCGCCAGGTTGCAGAATCTATATTACGAGATCATGACTTGAATATCCAATTCGCCAATACCATCCATATGTAGAGGAATGCAGAGCGCCTTGCGCGGTTCATGCGCATTCTCCTCCGACTTCATGACTTTAGGTGGAGTAATATCCACGACATAACCTTGATTCGACAATATGGTGCTGGCATTTCCGCTGATCATATTGCCAAGCTCCGAAATGGCGCTTTGCCCCATTTCGTCCATTTCCGTAAGGACAAATCCACCCATCATGACCGACACAATCCGGAGAGCCACCTGCTCCTGCAGGCCGAACACAACATTGCCGCTGAACTGGCCTGTCATTCCAACTTGGATCCAGATATGATTTTGGATGGGAGCGATCTCTTTTACGCCAAGACTTCCGGTGGAAGGCGAAACCTGAATGACCTGTTCAAGTACAAGCCGTGCAGATTCCAAAAAAGGATTAATCACTTCTGCTTTCACGTAAAATGCGCCCCTTTTCACTTGGAACTGTTATGATGTGCATCCTAAGTCCCGCTCTTATTGATTCTGATTATACTTGATCAAACCAAATAAATCATTAACTTTCAACAAATTTCATGCATAAAAATTCCTTCGACTGTCCATCGTACACGTACAACTAAAATTGCTTATCAAGCTAATTCTGATTACCATTGCCCCGGAACGTGCTAACCCCTATAATATTATGAAAAGCTGACCCAGGTTCGGACCATTTGGTTTAGAGTCGTAGTGATGCAAGGAGGGGTACTATGAACATCAGCCAGTTGGAAACTTTAATCACGATTTCAAAGACAAAAAGCTTTCGCAAAGCCGGTGAACTGCTTAATCTGACGCAGCCCGCGGTATCCGCCCAGATCAAAAGCCTTGAAGATGAATTCAAAACCGTGCTTGTTGACCGCAACCAGCCGGTAACACTCACCGACAGGGGCCAAGTCTTCCTGGAGAGAGCAGAACGCATCCTGGACATTGTCGAAGAATTGAAGCAAAAGCTGTCGGATATGGAGCAGACGCCCCAAGGGCATATTGTCCTGGGTACAACGACCTCCATCGCCATTCAGATTTTGCCGCGCATCCTTTCCTATTTCCAGGATCAATTCCCGCTGATCAAAACGACTATCCAGTCGATGGCTTCATCGCAAATTTATCAGCATGTCGAGCAAGGGCTTGTCGATATCGGAATCGGGTATCTGATCGAGCACAACCCTCAGATCCATGCTTCCGTCCTTTACTACGATACCTTTGAGGTCGTCGTGTCTCCTCTTCATCCGCTTGCCAAGGAAGAACAACCCGAGCTTGAAATGCTGCGGGACCTCCCGTTAATTCTGCTTTCCCCGGATACAGTCGGGCGGCGGTTCGTCGAGCAGGTATTCAGGGATCATAATATGGAGCCTAACGTAGTCATGGAGCTGTCCAGCAGCGAGGAAGTCAAACGGATGGTCGAGATCAACCTGGCCGCCGCAATCATCTCCAAGCAGACCATCTCCAGAGAGCTCAGGCTCGGCACTTTGCAAATTGTTCCTATCCCAGAGCTGGAGGTAACTCATCCGGTAGGCGTAATCTACAAATCGAGCCGTTACATCAACTCGGCCATGCAGCAATTCCTCGGCGATTTGAAGGGCATGCCGGAAACCAAATTTACCGGATCTGATTGACCGGTCCTGATGAAGAAAGGAAACAAACCATGAAATTTGATCTTCATACCCACCATTATCGCTGCGGCCATGCCGACGGCAATATCCGGGATTATATTGAAGCCGGTATAGCTGCAGGCCTTAAGGTTATCGGCATCAGCGATCATACCCCTTATTTCGCGAGTGCCGAAGAGCAGCCCTTTCCCCGCATTGCCATGGGCAAGCAGGAGCTTAAGTCTTATGTAGACGAGGTTTTAAAGCTACAAAAGGAATACGAGGACCGAATCGATGTGCTGCTCGGAATAGAATCCGATTTCTTTCCGGAGCATGCTTCACTTTATCAGTCTACGCTGGCTGCATATCCCTTTGATTATATTATCGGTTCCGTACACAGCAGTGATAATACCAGTATCTTTAATAAATCGCGTTGGAAAAATTTATCGCCTGCCCAGCAGATTGTTCATAAGGAAAATTATTACAATCTGATCCGCCAATCCGCCCGCAGCGGCATGTTTCAGATTCTGGGGCATATCGACGCCATGAAAGGAAATTATCCGGCATTCTCCGATATTCCGGCCGAGCAGGCGATTGAAGATACACTTCGTACAATCGCCGAATGCGGCGTCGCCATCGAAATCAATACCTCGGGGAAAACGAAGCTGAGCGGCGGATGGTATCCGTCCGACGCTATTCTGGAGCGGGCGCTGTATTATGGTGTGGAGGTGACTTTTGGTTCCGACGCTCACGTCCCTTCACGGGTAGCGGACGAATGGGACCAGGTTGCCGCCCGGCTGAAGGAAATCGGCTTTACCAGCTGGGTTTATTACAAACAGAAGCAGAAACAGACAGTAGCTTTGTAATTCTGAATATAGCTTTGCCTATTTTAGCCCATTCAGCTTCTGGGCTTGGGAGGCGTGCAGTGAACCGGTTCTGTCCGGTGGGGCACGTCTCTTTTTGTTAATAAAAACAAAAAAAGAGAACCCGGCCACAACGGCGAGGTTCCAAAACAAATCTATATATTCAAAAGGGGGTCATGTCTTCATATTAACCGCTTTGTGTTAGGTTTAAATCACAGTAATATTTCAATTGTGTAACAAAGCATAACGCACGGACGTTTGTTGTCTGGATTCCGCTGCCAGCATAAAATAATGGGCCGGGCGGACTTCCTTCCCCTTCTTCCATGAGGCCCGATTGCTTCGGCCCAGCCGTTCAAAACCACATTTGTGCAGCACCTTGCCGGAAGCCTCGTTGTCTGGGGCGCAGCAGGCATAAACCCGTTTCAGCCCCAGGCGCCCAAAGCCAAATTCCAGCAGCATGCTGGCGGCTTCCGTAGCCATCCCCCGGTTCCAATATCGGGGAGCAATCATATATCCTATGTTCGCGTTCCCTTCCTCTTCATTCCAGCGCTGAAAAGAGCACAGCCCCGCCACGCTGCCCGATTCCCTGTCACTTACTACAAAATGAAGGGAGGTCATCGCGAAATGGCAGTCCTCAAAATACCGTCTAAGCCGTTCGGCACTGCCTGCCGTCTCCGGGCGAAAGGCAATATAACGCTGAATGAGCGGTTCGTTAAGCAGGCCGTGTAACTCTTGTTCATCCTTCGGCAATACTTTTCGAAGCAGCAACCGTTCGCTTTGCAGCATAGGGAACCGGTTGCGGAGTTCTTGCTTGAGTGAAGTGGGCATTCCTGTGCCTCCTTTATCCAGGCTGGATTTATGAGCGAAGGAATTTCTGATGTCACAGGACCGGCAATTTTCTTCGGTTATAAAGAGAATATAAAACACCTAAGGGTGGAACACAATCCGCACAAAGTACCCTTGCGGCTGCAGGCTTGCTTCTTATTACCCTAAGCAATAGGGCAAATAACAAAAAAACAAGCTCCTCAAGCCGGAAAAAGCTTGGGAGCTTGGGGAGCCTGTTGCCCATTCATCTTAAGGGCCGTTCTTTAAGAACTTCAAACCGCGACCGCGGCTGATCAGCTCGTCAGCCAACGTTTGAACATGTGTTTGGTAGTCTGTTTATTCATTTCGGCAATGGAAGTTGTCAGCGGAATGCCTTTAGGACAAGAGCGCACGCAGTTCTGGGAGTTGCCGCAGCCTTCGATGCCGCCGTCTTCCATCAGCGCCTCCAGACGTTCCTCCGCGTTCATTTCGCCTGTTGGATGAGCATTGAACAGACGAACCTGGGAAATCGGCGCTGGGCCAATGAAATTGGTTTTGTCATTGACGTTCGGGCAAGCTTCCAGGCAGACGCCGCAAGTCATGCATTTGGACAGCTCGTAAGCCCACTGGCGTTTCTTCTCCGCCATCCGCGGCCCCGGCCCCAAATCATACGTGCCGTCGATCGGAATCCAGGCTTTTACCCGCTTCAGTGCATTAAACATGCGGCTGCGGTCGATAATCAAATCACGTACGACCGGGAAGGTCTTCATCGGTTCGATGCGCACCGGCTGCTCCAGCTTGTCGACCAAAGCGGCGCAGGCCTGACGGGGTTTGCCGTTGATGACCATCGAGCAAGCTCCGCATACTTCCTCCAGACAGTTGGACTCCCAGCATACAGGTGCCGTATGTTTGCCGCCGGCGTTAACCGGATTGCGCTGAATTTCCATCAGCGCGCTGATCACGTTCATGCCGGGGCGGTAGTTAAGCTCAAACTCCTCCGTGTAGGAGGGAGATTTCGGATCATCCTGACGGGTGATGATAAACTTCACTTTTTTGGATGCGGTTGTTTCGGCCATGACCTGTTCCTCCTTCTTAGTGTTTGTCCTTGGAGTAGTCCCGAATCCGCGGCGGGATCAGCGATACGTCCACGTCCTCATAACTAATCTGCGGTCCGTCCGGGGTGAATTTCGCCCGGGTCGTCTTCAGGAATTCTTCATCGTTCCGGTTTGGGAAATCCGGCTTGTAATGCGCGCCGCGGCTTTCATTGCGCAGCAGAGCGCCTGTCGTCATCGCTTCAGCCAGCTCCAGCATGTTGCCGAGCTGACGGGTGAAAGCAGCGCCTGCATTGTTCCAGCGGGAAGTATCGTTGATGTTGATGCGTTTATGGCGCTCTTTCAATTCCTTGATTTTGTTGATCGTCGCTTCCAGCTTGTTGTTGTAGCGAACCACAGTCATGTTGTCGGTCATCCATTCGCCTAGCTCCTTGTGGATGACGTAAGCATTTTCCGTGCCGTTCATGGCCAGAATGCCCTCGTATTTCTGTTCTTCCGCTTTCTTGGCTGCCTCATAGACGGAAGAAGATACGTCCTCTGCCGATTTCTTGAGGCCGCGGATATATTCGACTGCCTTCGGTCCGGCAACCATGCCGCCGTAAATGGCCGACAGCAACGAGTTGGCTCCCAGACGGTTCGCGCCGTGGTATTGATATTCGCATTCCCCTGCGGCAAACAGCCCCGGAATGCTTGTCATCTGATTGTAATCGACCCACAGGCCGCCCATGGAATAGTGGACCGCAGGGAAGATTTTCATCGGAATTTTACGCGGGTCGTCGCCCATAAACTTCTCGTAGATTTCAATGATGCCGCCGAGCTTCACGTCCAGCTCCTTCGGATCTTTATGCGACAAATCGAGGTATACCATGTTCTCACCGTTGATGCCCAGCTTCTGGTCCACACACACGTGGAAGATTTCGCGGGTGGCGATATCGCGCGGCACCAGGTTGCCGTATGCGGGATACTTCTCCTCGAGGAAGTACCACGGCTTGCCGTCCTTGTAGGTCCAGATCCGACCGCCTTCGCCGCGGGCCGATTCGGACATCAGGCGCAGCTTATCGTCGCCGGGAATTGCCGTCGGATGGATCTGAATAAACTCGCCGTTGGCGTAATCGACGCCCTGCTGGTACACGGCGCTTGCCGCAGTACCAGTGTTGATGACCGAGTTGGTCGTTTTGCCGAAAATAATGCCGGGACCGCCGGTCGCCAAAATCGTGGCATCCGCCTTAAAGGTCACTACTTCCATGGATCTGAGATTTTGGGCAGTAATCCCCCGGCAGATGCCTTCATCGTCAATGACGGCCTTCAGGAATTCCCAGGATTCATATTTCGTCACCAGGCCCTCCGATTCAAACCGGCGCACCTGCTCATCCAGCGCGTACAGCAGCTGCTGCCCGGTGGTCGCCCCGGCAAAAGCCGTGCGGTGGTATTGGGTCCCGCCGAAACGGCGGAAATCCAGCAGACCTTCCGGGGTGCGGTTGAACATAACGCCCATGCGGTCCATCAGGTGGATGATGCCCGGCGCCGCCTCGCACATCGCTTTAACCGGAGGCTGGTTCGCCAGGAAATCGCCGCCGTAGACCGTATCGTCAAAATGCTCCCAAGGGGAGTCGCCTTCGCCTTTTGTATTTACCGCTCCGTTGATGCCGCCCTGGGCGCAAACGGAGTGCGAACGTTTAACCGGAACCAGCGAGAACAGGGCTACCTGAACGCCCGCCTCGGCTGCCTTAATAGTCGCCATCAGGCCGGCCAGGCCTCCTCCGACGACAATAATGCTTTTTTTAGCCATGTCTTATGCCACTCCTTATCCTATGAACGTCTTCAGCGTCTGAAGCATAGCCGTACCGTCCGCCTCAAATTCAATGCCGCGGAATACAAACAGCGACCAGGTGAACATGACGGCGACAATGACAAACAATCCCATGCAAATATAAGAAGAAACCCGCTGGGAGCGCGGTCCGACCGTGATACCCCAGCTGACCATAAACGACCAAAGCCCGTTCGTAAAATGGAACGATACCGCGATCACGCTGATCAGGTAAATGATGAAATAAACCGGCTGCGTCACGATGTCATGCATCCATTTGCCCAGCCCTTCATGCGTCACATTGCCCAAGGAAACCTGAATCCGCGTCTGCCAGATATGCCAGCCGATAAAGAACAAGGCAATAATCCCCGTCACCCGTTGCAGCGTATACCGGAGATTGCGTTCGTGCTTGAAGCGGTTGTTGTTCGGCTTGGCCTGAAAAGCAATATAAGTGCCATAAACACCGTGGTACAGCAGCGGCAGCCATATAAACAAAATTTCAAGCACGAGCACCAGCGGCAGACTGTTAATCCATTTTACCGCGTCCCTGAATCCCTCCGGTCCGCCTTCAACGGCCGAAAAGTTGGTGATCATGTGCTCCAGCAGAAAAAAACCTAACGGAATGATCCCCAATAGCGAGTGCAGCTTTCTGGAATAAAACCCTTTCATAAATGCGTTTACCCCTTTCACGATTCCGTCTTTGTCGATGATGGCGGTTACATTTTTCGATTTCTATCGATTCAAGCTGCCACGATCCGCTGCATTCCGCCAAGCCGAAGGCTCTGAAATCTACTTTAACCGCGGCTCAAATGTCGGACGTTAGATGTGAACAACTTGTGTCGCTTTAATGTTACTCTTTTTTAGCTTATAATGGAATTGCAATATATTTATTAAATGTTATAACCTTTAGTTATATAGCGAGAAAATAGAGCCATCTTTTTAAAGGAGAGACGCGGGGATGAACGAGGATTTATGGGTATTTGCCACTGTAGTCGAGCAGTCAAGCCTGAACAAGGCATCAAAGCTGTTAAATTTGTCTCAGCCTGCCTTATCCCGCAAAATTGCCAAGCTCGAGGAGGAGCTGGGGGTCGTGTTGTTCGACCGCAAAGGAAAAAGGCTCGAGCTGACCGAAACCGGCCAGGCCGCTTACAACTATGCCATTGAACAGCGGTCGCGCCATAACGAGTTTATGAAGTCCATCTCCCGCTTCAAGAATCCTGTAAGGACTATTGCTACGGTAGGCGCTAGCCTGACCACCATTCAAACGACGCTTCCGCCGCTGATTGAAGCGCTGATGGATAAATATCCGGATACCGAGCTGAAGCTGGTAACGGGCAAAACGCATGAAATCGTATCTCAAGTGAAGGAAAATAAACTTGATCTCGGCGTCATTGCCTCCTCCATCTCCGATCCCGGCCTGCAATGCATTCCGCTGTTCCAGGATCACCTGATGCTGGTGGTCCCCCGCAAGCACAAGCTGACGCGGATCGGACGCGCCGTCGTCATGGAGGATTTGAACGGACTGCCGATGATTACCTTCTCCAAGGATACCTGGTACCGCAGGCTGGTTGACAACCTGTTCGGCAAATACGCCGTGAATCCCGACACCCGGATGGAGATTGACTCCTTCGAAGCCATCGTCCGGCTGCTGCCGATCTGCAAAGCCGCGGCCCTGCTGCCCCGATCTTATTTGCGGCCGCAGCTGCTGCGCGAGAACGAGCTTGTTTCGCTGCCGATGAAGGAGCTCGGCGAAACGCGGCGCGCCACCTGTCTCATCTATCCGCTGCAGCCCGAGAACGGCAGCCAGGCCCTGGAATGGGCCGCGGAAATCAAGGATTTATTCCGCAGCAGCTTGTCCTTTCCGGTTGAAGAATCTTTGGTGTGAGAAGCCGATATCAGGAAATCTAGCGTTCAGGAATGGAACGGGCAGCCCTGCATAGGCGGTCGTGCTTCACCCTCGCCCGGATGAGATGCTGAAATCGAGGCCATCCCTTCTATGCGGCCGCTTGCTCCGGCTCCGGCTTCCACTCTTGCTCCGGCTCCTGCTCCGCTTTCGGCTGCCGCCTCCCCTTCACCACTGCCCCGCCCCGGCCCATACGGCCGCTCCTGGTACACATAGTTCGGCGAAACCTCCCGTTCCTGATAGGGCCGGTCCCAAATCGGCGTCGCCGCCGGGGACATCGGCGGGATCAGCCAGGTCCAGCGTCCGTTGACCTCCCTGCCTTCCGCGGCTTCGCGCTCCTCGAATCTGACAAACTGCTGCGCGGCCGTGTGATGATCCACGATGCTGACCCCGTGCCGCTTGAATGAATGCAGGACGGCCACATTCAGCTCCACAAGCGCGCGGTCCTTCCACAGCGTAGCTGGACTGCTCCGATCGAGTCCAAACGCATCGGCAACCTCCGGCAGCTTGTTGTAACGGCCTTGGTCAGCCAGATTGCGGGCGCCGATCTCCGTCTCCATGTACCAGCCGTTAAACGGTGCTGCGGTGTACCGGAGACCGCCAATCTCCAGCGCCATATCGGCAATAAACGGAACGCCGTACCAACGCAGGCCCAGCCTGTCAAACGCCGGATTGTCCGGATGGCTCAGCGGCACCTCCAGCACAAGCTCTTCCGGCAGCGGGAACCATTCCGGTTCCTGCCCGTCGATTTGAAGAATCAGCGGCAGTACGTCGAACGGCGTGCCGGCTCCCTTCCAACCGAGGCGAAGAGCCGCATCGGTCAGCTCCAGTGACGCCGGATCGCCGACTATCCCGTCCTCCTCCGTCTCGTAACCGGCATAGCGAATCAGCTGATGGTTCCAGATGCGGATCTCCCGCCCTTCCAAGGCCTGACGAAAAATCGTGATCGTCGGTTTGATCTTCCCGCCATTAGTAGCAGTGCTGATATGCTCAAAGATGGCTTCCGCCACCTCCGCAGCCGTCTCCAGCTGACGGGCATCGCGTACGGCTAGCGAATCCCAGAACAGACGGCCGATGCAGCGGCTGCTGTTGCGCCAGGCGGCTTTGGCACCGAATGCCAATTCTTCGGCAGTATGACAGTAAGTGCCTGTTTTCACAATGCTTGACGTAATTTCACTGATCCGGTGCTCGGTTTCCTCCGGACCTTTGCCTAATTCCGGATAACTCGACCGGATGAAGACTGCGGCCTTCTCTAATAAAGCAGCAGCCGTACCCTTATTTAACACTCCCCAACATCCCTTTCCGAGACAAAATCTTCCTTCAGTCTGCCGGGCAGACAGCCGGCGCGCCATTTTTATTGAGGCTCTTGTCCATATTCATCTATGGCCGTTTCAAAATCATGAATGCTGTTATTATTGCCTATAACCACCATTATATCATTCGTGTTCATCAAGTCCAACGACGTGGGGGCAATCAGGCACCCGCCGGGCTTCTGAACCGCAACGATACTGCAGCCGAAGCGGGAACGGGCATTCACTTCGCCGATCGTCTTCCCGTCCAGCGCTGCCGGCACCGTTAACTCCACGATACTGTAGTCTTTGGATAATTCAATGTAATCCAGCAAATTTGGCGTCACCAGCTGGTGGGCCACCCGAATGCCCATATCACGTTCCGGAAAAATAACGCGGTCCACGCCCAGCTTCTCCAAAGCCCTGCCGTGGAGCACGGAAATGGCTTTGGCGACAACCTGGCGGATACCCATTTCTTTGAGCAGGATCGCGGCGAGAATGCTCATCTGGATATCGTCTCCGATCGCCACGATGCCGCAGTCGAAATTACGGATACCCAGCGAACGCAGCATATCCTCGTCCGTCGCATCCGCCACCACCGCATAAGTAAGAAAGTTGCTCATTTCATCGACAACCTCTTCATTCCGGTCTACGCCGAGCACCTCATATCCTAAATCCATCAATTCAAGCGCAAGGCTTGAACCGAAACGGCCGAGGCCGATGACAACAAATTGCTGATTTTTCATAGTTGATCTTTCTTCTCCTTATCCGATAATCATTTGGCCTTCCGGATGCCGGTATAATTCCCGGCCTTTTTTTGGGCCAAGCGCATAAGCTAGAGTAAGCGGACCCAAACGCCCGATAAACATTGTAATACAAATGACGATTTTTCCGAAGACCGTCAGCTTTGTCGTTAACCCCATAGACAGCCCAACGGTGCTGAATGCCGAAGTCGTTTCAAACAAAATGCTCAGGAAGTCCGCTGATTCTGTCGTGGACAAAACCATGGCGATAAAAATCAGCAAAAACAAAGTAAGCAGGGTGATCGTAAGCGCCTTAACGATCCGTTCCTGCACAATCCGGTAGCGGAACATCACGATATCATCCCGCCCGCGGATCATGGAGAACATCGCTCCGATCAGAATCGCAAAGGTCGTCACTTTGATCCCGCCGCCTGTCGAACCTGGAGCTGCGCCGATAAACATCAGAATAATAATAAAGAACTGGGTCGCATGGCGCATAGAAGCGATATCTAAAGTGGCCACGCCCCCGGAACGAGGCGTTATCGACTGGAAGAACGAACTCCAGATTTTTCCTGCCCAGTTAAGCGGTTCGAGCGTATAGGGATTGGTGAACTCAAAGATAAAAATCACAATAGCCCCGATTGCGATTAAAGCGCCGGACATAGATAATACTACTTTGGAGTGCAGTGAAAGCCCGCGGTGCTTGCGGTAATCTACCAGGTCCGAGATGACAATAAATCCGATGCCTCCGGAAATAATAAGCACCATGCTGATCAGGTTGACGATCGGGTCGGATACATGCCGTGTCAAGCTCTGAAAGTTGCCAAGCAGGTCAAAGCCGGCGTTGTTAAACAACGAGATCGCATGAAAGACGCCATAATAAACCGCCTGACTAAACGGCATCTCCACAGCCCAGCGCAAGGTCAGAGCCAGAGCGGCCGTGCCTTCTATAACGACCGAATAAACCATCACCTTGCGGATCAGTCGCACGATGCCCTCCATTGTATTCTGATTCATGGCCTGCTGCAGCAGCAGCCGGTCCTTTAAAGAAATCCGCCGCTTCAGAACCAGCGAGAACAATGTAGCCATCGTCATAAAGCCGAGTCCGCCGACCTGGACCAGAGCCAGGATGACGACCTGACCAAACGGTGTAAAGAAGGTCCCGGTGTCCTTAACAGTAAGACCAGTTACGCACGTCGCGGAGGTAGCCGTAAACAAGGCGTCAATCCAGGAAAGCCGCCCGTCTTGTTTAATGGAAATGGGCAGCATCAACAAAAAAGTGCCTATTGCTATAATTAAAGCAAAACCCAGCACCAGGATCTGCGGCGGTGAAAATTTGCGTTTTTTCAAATCAGGCTTCTCCTTTACATCAAACTTCAATTAATTATTCAACAGAACTTAGGATAACCCTTATTCAGCTAAAATTCATATATATAAATTTACCCTTTTTGAACCCGAATACAACCTTACCCCTTTTTCCTGCAATCTGGCAAGCTTTGTAGTACATGTGTTATGTTACTGGAAGGAATATAAACAAAGGAGTTGGCTTTTTGAAACCAAAAGTATTATGGACGCTTGCTGTAATCGGACTGATTTTATTTGTATACGAGCAGCTGGTTCCTGCACTGAAGAGCGGTTCATCCGAGGGCGGCGGAACGATCAGCAAAACCCAGGCGATCCAGGCAGCAGCCGATTTTGCCGCCAATACGCTCCAATTCCCGGATATCCGGCAAGATGAGGCCGAGGCTACCTATGCTACATTTTCCGATGTATACGGGTATCTGTCCAAAGAAAATCTGCTGAACAAATACAACGACCAATACGGCAAAGCTTTCCCGGCGGAGCTGTTCCGCGTGAGGTTCAAACATCCCGACAGCCATCTGGATGCCCTATACGTCGATGTCAACATGAAAGACGGCAATGTAGTCGGATTTTATGGCGGCGAGCTGTGGAACCGGAGCGTCAGGGATGAGCTGCTGAAATCCGCTGACGGAACTGCCAAAGTAAAGTCGATGGAGGGAGAACTTACCCAGGAGGAGAAAGAACAGCTGGCCGCGCCTTTTGTGCTCGCGTTTGGCTTTAAGCCCGAACAGCTTCAGCCTGTTGATTCAGGCGGGGTTGGCCTCATTTATAATGTACAGGGCTATAAAATGGGCGAAGCCCAGGGACAGCTTATTTTCCACTTTGAGTACAACAGGGTTTCCTCCCTGGAGTCCCGTTTTACCGTTCCGGTCAGCCATACCGAATATGTGGATCAGCAGTCGAGACTCGCCACCTGGCTTACTTTTGCCGGTTATGCTTTCCTCAGCTTTATTCTCGGTATTTTGGCGATTGTCTACAGCGCCAGAACCCGGCCGTACGCTTCGTTCAAACGCGGCATTTTTCTGACGTTATTTTATCTGTTTATCAATGTAGCGAGCACCCTCAATATGCTGCCCGCCTTTGAAGCGGAAGGCGTCAGCGGAGCGGCGCTGGCCTTTGCCATGGCCTTTCAGCTGATGGCCACGCTGGTGATGACGGCTTCGATTTATTTCTCTTTGGTCGGAGGCGACGGCCTCTGGAGACAGAAGGGCCGCAATATGTGGCTCCGGTCCCGGGAAGCGGGCTATGGCAGCCACGTTCTCCACAGCGCATTAAACGGGTATGCCTGGGCGCTGATTCTGCTGGGCGTTCAGTCCCTGATCTACTTGGCTCTCGGATTGACCCTGCATACGTGGTCGACAACCGATGAAACGCAGTCTCCTTACAACATGGTTTATCCTTGGCTGTTCCCGCTGATGGCCTGGATGGCCGGCATCGGCGAAGAAGCCGTCTACCGGCTGTTTGGCATCCCGATGCTGAAGAAAATCGTCCGCAGCACCTTTGTGGCCAGCCTGATCACCACCTTGATCTGGGCGTTCGGCCATACGCTTTACCCGATTTATCCGGTTATCTCCAGACCGATCGAGCTGACCATTATCGGCCTGCTGTTCAGCTATATCTTCCTGCGGCACGGGTATATCGCGGTCATGTTCGCCCATGTCGTGTTCGACAGTCTGCTCATGGGCTTAAGCCTAATCACGATGGGCGGTGCCAGCAATGTGCTGATCGGCATCATCACCTTTGCTATGCCGGCTATCGTCGGTTACCTGATTTCGGTCTTCCGGCCTTCAAAACCCGGAAATACGAAGACGTTATTCGATTGATGCCGTTATTCCCGAGGATTGCCGCGTCTGTAACGGACGGCATTATACCGGCTGATGATGTTCTCCACCTCTTCGGCCGACAGTTCTGTCCAAGAGGAATCCGAGGTCATCGTGATCCCGTTCTCGGAAGGCGTACGGCTTGAACGGAAGGCATACCCTTTCCGGACTGCACGGCGAATCAGATTCTCATAAACCCGACGCGGGTCGTCCTCTCCCACATCGCCGGAGCTCTTCCACAAACGCCGAATGCCGCGAATCCCGCGGGAACCGTTGTGAAGCCGGTCAATCTTCTCCACTTCGTCTACGAAATCGGCTGCTTCAGGAGACACCTGACGAATCGATCTAAGCAGACCCAGCCGGTAAGCGAGGCCTCGAAGCAGCCGCCGGATTCGTTCCGGCAGCC
This sequence comes from Paenibacillus yonginensis, assembly GCF_001685395.1. Classification (NCBI taxonomy): domain Bacteria; kingdom Bacillati; phylum Bacillota; class Bacilli; order Caryophanales; family Paenibacillaceae; genus Paenibacillus; species Paenibacillus yonginensis. The sequence continues at coordinate 3,144,116 of NZ_CP014167.1, forward strand.
ATCTCCGGATCAGCCGGTATATTCCGTAGCCGAGCAGCACCGCAGCCACCAGTCCTGCTAAAGCGAGAACCACGTAGCCGGCTATCTGCAGCCACAAGGGATGTTTGACCGGCCCCTCGTCCATCCCGGGCAGATTCGGCATCTGGGCCGGCTCAGCCGGCATAGCAGGCGGTTCTGGAGGCGGCGCATCCGACTCCAGATAGGAGAACAGCGTGCGCAGTCCGTCACGCAGCAGCAGAAGAAGGCTGCCAAGCCCCTTCCAGCCCCCAAGCACAGCGATAAAAACGATGACCAGCCACGTCAAGGAACGGTTGGCGGCCAGAATGCGGCGAAACAGCGGAAGGTCCGTTTCCTGAGCGTGGGACGCATAATAGACCCGCTCCCCGTTCCAGCGGAGCAAAAGCATAAACAGCACAAGCATCGCTACGATATACAGCGAAGTCCGGTGCGGCTCGAGGACAGCAACCCGCCCAGCCGTAATGTACACGACCAGCGCTGCGGCCAGACCGATGAGCGGCAGACGAAGCGGCGCGAATGCCGGCCACTGCTTGCGGCCTGCAACCAGCCCGCGTACCGCTGCTGCAAGCAAAGCGGCCGCGGCCAGCACAGCCGGGAGCCGTAAGCCGATAACGGCTGCCGGCACCAGCAGCACCGCCGCTATCAACAGAGGGGTCCCCAGCCGCGAGCGGCCCAAGTCTCCGCGGGACCTGGCGGTGCCGAGCAGCACGCCCGCCGCATGGGCGATCCAAACAGCTAGCAGGAACATCAATGGAGGCAAGTGCAGGGCGAACGCTGTTAGCAGGACGATAAACGGATAAACCGATCCGGCTTCCAGCAGCGAGAAGCCAAGCGTTCTGCCCAACCCGCCGAAAGGCTTCAGCTGTTTCATACCACCGCCTCCTTATTCTCCGGCCAGCCGGCCAGGGTTACCCGGTGCCCCTGCTGTTCCAGCAGCCGGATCCCTTCCCGGACCGGTTCGGACAGATGGGCGGTAACCAGCAGATAATCAAGCGTGGTCTCGTGTTCCCTGCCTGCCTCCAGCCGCAAAAATTCGAAAAACGACATCCGGATCTTCATATCCGCCGCCGCCATCGCCTCCAGAATCCGGTCCAGCTGGGCCGAGCCGTATTCTGGTTCGAGTCTCAGCATGTCCTGGTGCTCCTGCTGGACAGAGGCATTATGGCCAAATCCGGCCGCCATACCCTGATGAAGCAGCAAGGCCGCGCACGTAGCCGCATAAGAAAAGGCTTCTTCCACGATCTCCGGCCGGGTCACCACATTCCACATACGCTCGGACTCTTCGATGTTAAGCAGGATCATCACTTGCGGATCAGCGGTAAAGCCGTTTTGATGAACCTGCAGTTCCCCGGAACGGGCGGTGGCCTTCCAGTGAATCCGGTTCATGGGATCCCCCGGGGCATAACCGCGAATTCCGGTAATCAGAAACGGATCTTGAACCATCCAGCGCCGGACGGCCAGCTCCCCCTGCCACGTCTTCCAGGAGGAAGGCAGTTCGTCTTCGCTGAGCAGGGCCGGATAAACGACCAGGCGTCTGTCTATCCTGATCTGGCGTGTCGGTGTGAACAAAGCAAACAAATCTCCGCCGGTCATCGTCGCCGAATCAATCCGGTAGATCCCCCGGCGGACACACTGAAGCTGATGCGTCCGCGTGATCCGGGTTCTGGGGCGGATCGTGAACAGGCTGGTGTGATTCTGATAAATATTCCCTTCGCTGATCGTCATCTCCCGGCTTCGTTTGAAGATCAGGGAAGAGGGCAGCATCGCTTCAAGACGCAGCCAGGGCACGGGCAGAAGCTTGCCGTTCTCGATGACCTCAACCATTTCAATCCGGTCGCCGGCATAACAAACCCCCGTGCTGAAATGCCGCTCATAGGTCAGCTTTCTTAACGCGCCTCTGCCCAGTACCAGGCCCTGCAGCACCAGCGTCAGACCGCAGGCTAACAGCAGCCACAGCAGCGCCATCTTATTTCACGCCGCTTTCCAGTGCCGCTTCGCTCGGCACCGCGACCCGTTCCATCGCTTCAAGCAGAATACGCCCGGCAGCATCCTGCGGAGCCCCGTAACGCTTCTTCAGCACAAGCCGGTGGGCACAGACCGGGATCAGCAGATGTTTGATATCGTCCGGCAGCACATATTCCCTGCCTTTCAGCGCCGCATAAGCCTGGCTGGCGCGGAGCAACGCCTGGGTGCCGCGCGGGCTGATGCCCAGCGCCGCTTCCGCATGGCTGCGGGTCGCCTCGGCGAGCGCTACAATATAACTCATCAAATCTTCGTTCACCTCAACCTGGGCACACAGGCGCTGGGCCTCCAGCACCTCTTCAGCCGACGTAACCGGCTCCGCCCGGTCCGCACCAAGGCCAGGCAAGGTGGCTGTCCGTTTCAAAATTTCCCGCGCCTCCGCTGAAGAAGGATAACCTAATTTCATCCGGATCATAAACCGGTCCATCTGGGCTTCCGGAAGCGGAAAAGTCCCCTGGTTGTCCACCGGATTCTGCGTGGCCAGCACCATAAACGGCCTGCCGAGCTCCATCGTTTCGCCGTCTATGCTGACCTGCCGCTCCTCCATGCATTCCAGCAGGCTGGACTGCGTCCGCGGGGTGGCCCGGTTGATCTCATCGGCCAGAATGACGCTGGAGAACAGCGGCCCCGGCCGGAATTGAAACTCACCTTCCTTTTGGTTGTAGAAATGAATCCCTGTCAAATCAGAAGGCAATAAATCGGGAGTAAACTGAATCCTTTGAAAGCTGAGCGCCAAAGAAGCAGCCAAACTTTTGGCCAGCATCGTTTTACCGGTTCCCGGCACGTCCTCAAGCAGCACATGACCGGATGCCAGAAGCGCCGTCAACAGAAGCTCGACTTCATTTTCTTTCCCTACAATCACCTTGCCGATATTCTCCTTCAGCTTGGCCGCCAGCTCGCGAACAGGTTCCACCTTCATGCCAAATCATCCTTCCGAAAACGATTGCCGCTTTGCAACCATCTTATTTTTATAGTCATAGAAGCGCTTGCAAAAATTCATAAGGGCTGTTTGCTTTATTTTATCACCCGGCCCTTCCTATTTCACTATCCACAGGAAAACAGACGGTCGTTTCAAAATTTTAAATTAATATTTTAAGGCTTTTTCAAACCGGAATTTGACCTGGAGCGTTTTCTCTTACATGAAAGCTAAAACAGGGGAGGTTCACAATCATGGGGACAATCAAAAAACTGCTGGCTGTGGCGGCGCTAGGGACCACGCTCATGCTGCCGGCTTTGTCTGCAGCTGCTGCTGACAGCACCACGGCCGCTGCCGCCGGGGCGGCGAACGTTCAGCCTGCAGGCGCTCATCTAATCACGGACGGCCAAACGGCAGCGCAGTTCAAGCTGCTGCTCGGCGATGGCCAAGGGGTCAATGCCGATTATTTGGCCAAAGACACAACAAGAATCCAGGCCGCAATCATTTCGCTGCGGCTGCAGGGCAAGCTGGCCCAGGCCGAAGCGTTCAAGGGAGGCGCCAACTTCGCTGACGCCAAAGTTGTGAACGCGGACAACCGCCGCATTCTCGCCTTTCTGCACGCCAATCCGCAATACGGCTGGATCGGCAAAACCGGTAACCGGTTTGATCCGCTGGCCAAGCTCAGCTCTCAGCAATTCTACAAAGTGCTGCTGGAAACGCTTGGCTTCAAAGCCGGCAACGATTTTAACTATACCGATACCGAAGCTTTCGCCGCAGGCCAAGGACTGAACCAGATTGCCGGCGTGCCCGCTTTAACCAACAGCCATTTGGCAACCGCACTGGTAGAAGCCTTGTCCGCGAACACCCGCTCCGGCCAAACGCTGTTCGAAGCGCTGCAGCAAAACGGCGTTATTGCAGCGACAGCCTCGCTGCCGGCCGGCGACCGCATCACGCTGCGCACCGATGCCAAGCTTGGCCGTTATCTGGCCGACGGCCAGGGACGCACTTTGTATTTCTTCTCGAACGATGCCGGAAATCTGGATGCCTGTCAGGGACAATGCCTGGCCACCTGGCCGTTTCTGGACTCGGATCAGCTGCAGATTCCTGCCGGGCTGAATCCGTCTGATTTCGCCTTAGTTACGCACGCAAGCGGCACCAAGCAATGGATGTATAAAGGCTGGCCGCTGTACCGCTTTGTTAAAGACAGCAAAGCCGGAGACGTACTGGGGGAAGGCGTGAACGGGATCTGGACCGCAGCCAAACCGGATTATCGCCTTATGCTTGGCGCCAACGCCCAGTTGGGCAAATACCTGACGGACAACGAAGGCCGTACTTTATATTATTTGACCCAGGATATGCCGCAAATGAGCGTGTGCGACGGTCCTTGCCTGGTGGCCTGGCCGGCGTTCGACGCTTCCGGAAGCCTGCCTTCTTTGCTTAATGCGCAAGATTTTGGCTCGATCACCCGCACTGACGGAAGCAAACAAGCGACCTTCAAGGGATACCCGCTTTATTACTTCATTAATGATAAGAAACACGGCGATACAACGGGACAAAATGTAGAGAACGTCTGGTTTGTAGTCAATCCGGACACCTTTACAGGCGGAAGCCCTGCTTCCTCCGGCATGAATTCGAATTCCAATGCCGGGGGCGCTTCGATGCCGACTCCGCCTTCCCAGCAGCCTGCACCGGGCCAAACGGCTAAAACCTATACAGTGAACATCAAGGATTTCTCCTTCGGTGCTCCTTTGACCGTCGAAGCCGGCTCCAAGATTACCTTTACCAATCTGGACGATATGGAGCACAGCGCCGTTGCCGATAACGGCAGCTTCGCTACGCCGCTGCTGGCCAGCGGTGAATCCTATACGATTACCCTTGATAAACCGGGGAGCTACAGCTATCACTGCCAGGTCCACCCTTCAATGACAGGGACGATTACCGTCCAATAAGGAGATGAATTCCGCGTGAAAAAGATAACCGCTATGACCGTTTTGGTTCCTGTCTTCACAGCATTGCTGGTTCTGTCTGCCTGCGGCAATTCAAACAGCGCCAATAACGCTGAAGAAGCGGGATCTGCGCCCGTCCCCTCAGCCTCTGCCCCGGCAGGAGCCTGGGACGCCGGCACCTCAGCATCCGAACCGGCCGCCGACTCAGCCGACTCGCCAAATGCAGCTGCCGGTACGGAACATAATGTCGACATCAGCAATTTCAGCTTCTCGATGGGAACGCTGGAAATCCATCCAGGCGATACGGTTACGTTCACCAATCATGACGATGTCGCCCATTCAGCCACGGCGGATGACAACTCCTTCGATACCGGGCTGCACGGTAAAGACGAGTCGAAGACCATTACCTTCGATAAGGAAGGCGAAATCAGCTACCACTGCTCAGCCCATCCGGGCATGCAGGCTACAATTATTGTCAAGGCTTAAGAAAACGATGCTTTGAGCAAGCTTGCGCATCGGTCATCGTATCTTTTCCATGGGCAAGAGGACCTCGGGTTCTCTTGCTTTTGCCTATCTTTTAGCCATCGCTTATGTCGGATTTTCTGGTACGATGATGGCAAGCTGTTTATCATTTTCTAAGCCGATTCTGGAGGCATCGACATGCACAACCTTTCCGATTACGAATTGATGCTGCTCGTCAAGGAGAAGCGGCAGGAAGCTTTATCTATTCTGTATGACCGTCATGCAGGCCTTGTTTATTCCTTTGCTGTTAGGTCTGTAAGAAATGAACAGGCCGCAAGAGACGTCGTCCAATCTGTTTTTATCCGTTTATGGACCACCGAATCCGGCTATAATCCCGAGAAAGGCCGGTTCACAAGCTGGCTGGTGACCATCACCCGAAATATAGCGACAGACTGGCTTCGCAAGGAGCGGCGAATCAACGAGGGAGTAACCTCCTTTGTTCCCGAACAGTTTGATCAAATTCCTGATGACGGGGTATCTCCGGAAGCAAGCGCAGAGCGGGAATCGCTCAAAAGGCAGATCCGCGCCGCTTATCGCTTCCTGTCCCGCCAGCAGATTGATTTGCTGGAGCATTTTTATTGGCAGGGCTATACCTTGAAGGAGCTTTCGCTCCATTACCGGGAACCGCTCGGAACGGTCAAGAACAGGCTGCACCAGACGCTCAAAGTTCTACGCCGACATTTGATTGTGGAAGGAGAAGGATAACCGTGAACAAGGAACACACACCATTATGCGATCTATGCTTGGATGTGGTTACGAATGAGTGTACGGAGGAAGAGCGGCTTGCTTTTGAACGTCATCTGCCAAGCTGTCCGGCTTGCCAAGCCGAAATGAAAGAATTGCGGGAAACATGGGAGGCGTTATCTGCAGATATGAAATGGATGAGCCCGCCGGAGGATTTGAAGGAGCAGGTGTTGAACGCTGCGTTTGCCGCAGACCTGCCGGAGCCTGGGCCTGTGCAGGAACAGGCTCCGGTGCCAATGTTCCATATCGCCGGAAGCGAGCAGGCCAGAAGGCGCGCCGTGCGAAGAAGCCGGTTTATGACCGCTGCCGCAGCCGTCATGCTGGTATTGTTTCTGGCCAGCGCAAGCTGGAACTACAAGATGTACAGCGAACAAGCCGCAGCTCCGATGCCGGTTGAGAAAGCTCTTAACGTATCCGCTTCGCAGATTAAAATGGCTGTTCCGCTGCATGCCCAATCTGCCGAATATTCCCAGGCTTACGGCTTCGCCTGCATCGTAGATAACGGGAACAGCAAGCAGTTTGTCGTCTATGTCTATGGAGCGCCGGAGACCGCTGCCAGTCAGGCTTATCAGGTTTGGCTGATCAAGGATGGCGTACGGACCAGCGCCGGTACGTTCCGGGTCCAGACGGAAGGAAACAACACCCGCCTGGGGGTGCTCTCCATGCCAATGAAATCGGCCAACCTCCAATTTGATGCTATCGGCATTACGTTAGAGCCGGATGATAAAGGCAGCCAGCCGCGCGGAGTAAAAATGTTCTCTTCGATCTAATTGTTCAATAAAGAAGAGCCGTTCCTCAGGACGGCTCTTCTTCATTTAAAGCTTCTATGATGCGAGCGGCAAGTTTATCGCCGATCGACAGCGGCCGGAAATCCTCGACGGAGGCCTCTTTGATTTTTTTGATGGAACCAAAATGCTTCAGCAGCAGCTTGCGCCGCTTCTCTCCGATGCCGGGGATTGAATCCAGCTTCGAAGTCACCATCGATTTGCCCCGCTGCTCACGGTGGAACGAAATCGCAAAGCGGTGCACCTCATCCTGAATCCGCTGCAGCAGGTAGAACTCCTGGCTGTCGCGCGGCAGTCGAACCGGTTCCGGCGGATCGCCAACCATAAGCTGGGCCGTTTTATGTTTGGCATCTTTGACAAGCCCGCAGACCGGGATAAACAACCCCAGCTCATTCTCCAGAACATCTACGGCAGCAGATATTTGCCCTTTGCCGCCATCGACGACAATTAAATCGGGCTGCTGCAAATTTTCCTTCAACACACGTTCATAACGGCGCCGGATGACCTCACGCATCGTTTCGTAATCATCCGGTCCCTGAACGGTTTTGACCTTATATTTGCGGTATTCCTTCCGGTCCGGTTTGCCGTCCGTAAACACCACCATTGCCGAAACCGGGTTGGCCCCCTGAATGTTGGAGTTATCAAAGGCCTCAATACGGTGAACCGAGTCCAATCCGATATATTGTCCCAGATTGTCCGCCGCTTTGGACGTCCGCTCTTCATCGCGGGCAATCAGACGGAATTTCTCGTCGAGCGCCACACGGGCGTTGTCCGTCGCCATCTTCACCATCTGCTTCTTCAGACCGCGCTGCGGCAGCAGCACTTTGACGCCGAGCCATTCCTGCAGGGAAGCCGCTCCGCCTGACGCCTCTACCCCGCCTTCCAGCACGGTATCGGCTTCTGTCTCTGCTTCAAGGTTTGCCGCAGATGTGGAATAAACAGCGGCATTCTCGGCGACCAGGCTCCCGGCCTCAGATTCTACCGGGGGTTTGTCAGCCTCCTCCTCTCCGCTTGGGCCAGGTTCGGCCGCCGCTTCCCTATGCGGTTCAGGCAGCAGAATTTCCTGAGGCAGAGCCGGATTATCGCTGTAATACTGCGTGACGTAAGACAGAAAATCGCCGTAAGCATCTCCGTAGAACGGGAAAATCGAGGCGTGGCGTTCAATCATTTTCCCCTGGCGCATGTACAGAATCTGTACACACATCCAGCCTTTGTCGACGGAAAAACCAAATACATCGCGGTCTCTCGCATCCGCCATCGTAATCTTCTGCTTCTCCATCAGCGCGTCAATGTTGATAATCTGGTCCCGCAGCTCCTTGGCCCGTTCAAAATTCAGCTCCTCTGCGGCTTCCTCCATCTTGCGCTGCAGCTCCTTCTTGATTTCTTCATGGCCGCCGCTGAGAAACCGGGTGATTTCCTGGGTAATGTCCTCATAAGTTCCTTTGCCTACCTCCTGCACACAAGGAGCCAAACATTGGCCCATATGGTAATAGAGGCAGACCTCCTTAGGCATGACGTTGCATTTGCGCAGCGGATACATCCGGTCGAGCAGCTTTTTGGTCTGCTGGGCGGCATAAGCATTCGGATAAGGGCCAAAGTATTTAGCTTTGTCCTTGACTACTCGCCGGGTCACCTCCAGCCGCGGATGCTGCTCGTTTGTGATTTTGATGTACGGAAACGTTTTATCGTCCTTCAGCAGCACATTATAGCGGGGCATATGGGTTTTGATCAGGTTGCACTCCAGAATGAGCGCCTCCATATTGCTGCCGGTTACAATATATTCAAAGTCCCGGATTTCCGAAACCAGCCGCTGCGTTTTGCCGTTGTGGCTGCCTGTAAAATAGGAGCGGACCCGGTTTTTCAACACTTTGGCTTTGCCGACGTAAATAATGGTGCCTTCCCGGTTCTTCATCAGATAACAGCCGGGAAGATCCGGGAGCAGGGCAAGCTTGTGCCGGATCGCCTCCAGCGCTTTCTCCTGGTCCTGTATATGTTCTATATGTGAATCCACGCAACGTTCTCCTCTCCGCATGGAATATCTGAAATCCCTAATCAAGATTAAGATAAGCTTAACCCCTATATTATAGCCGAACCTGCGTTCTCGCGAAAGAGAACGGCCAAGCATTCCCGGCTCAGCTGCCGTGCAAATTATCCCACCGCCAAATCTGCAGCAAACAAAAAACGCCTCCGGTTCGGGCCGGAGGCGTTCTGTGCAGCTAATCAATCCTGATAAGCTGGCGCTTATTGATGTTTGCTGATCATGTTTTTCAAAGCTTCTTTGGAGTTGACACCTACTACTTTATCCACCGGCTGGCCGTCTTTAAACAGGATCAAAGTAGGAATGCTCATTACGCCGAAACGGGACGCGGTTTCAGGGTTTTCATCCACGTTCACTTTCGCGATGGTAGCGTCAACTTCACCGGATAATTCGTCCAGAATCGGAGCGATCATTTTGCAAGGTCCACACCAAGGAGCCCAGAAATCAACCAGAACAGTACCTTGACCTTCTACTTCGTTTTTAAACGTTGAATCGGAAACATTTACGATTGCCATGTTATCTCCTCCTATAAAAGTATTGAGCTTTGCAAAGTTTGCCCCTTTAGGCGGTACTATCATTCATTACCCCCTTAAAAATGCAGGCAAAACCCAATCTCCAATGTTAAATTATATTGTGTCAAATATGATCACGGAGTCATTATAACATCTTTTTAGGAATTGGCAAATGGTAAGCGGCTTGTAAAAACATATCTTCACGCGATCTTCACGTTGTTCATCCAATCTTCATCAAGCTCTCCGCTGGTTGCTCCCGTTCACCGTCACCACGTCCACAAACGGAGCGATCCTGTCCATCAGCCGCTGGCCTTTATAGGCCTCTTCGCCATCCTTACTTGTAAAGCTGAGATGCTTCTCCAAGTCGGGCAAATCATAATTGGACGTATAAAAAGTCGGCCGGCGGTTCATTCTGTAATTCAAAATAGAACCCAGAACATGATCCCGAACCCATGGATTCAGGTTCTCCGCACCGATATCGTCAAAGACAAGCAGATCAGCCTCGCGCATCGTGTCCACCATTTCCTTCAGCCGCTGGTTGTCCTGCATGACATATTTGACTTCTTCCACAAACTCGGGCATATACACAATGACGCCGGTGTAGCCGGATTCGGCCAGCTCGTGGAGCAGGTAGGACATCAGAAATGTTTTTCCGGTACCGAAATGTCCTTTCAGATAAAGGCCTTTGCTGGGCAGACCGTTCGCCTGGACGTCGTTAATATACTGCAGAACCTGACCAACAGCCGGGGCTCTGTTCTTGTCTTTGGACACAATCTCAACGGCGTTATAACCTTCCTTAAGCGCCCGTTCGTCAATATAAAAGCTTCTGATCCGCTTCCGCACTTCCGTCTCATGCTGATAAGCCAGCTGCTTGGAGCAGGGGACCTTGCGTTCATAAAGCTCGGGGGCAGCCGTTACCGTCTCCACCGTCAGCTTCGTATAATGCCCCTGAAAATCATTCGGGCAGCGGTCCAGACCCGGGCAGGCCGCGCAGTTGCGGCTGTCTTTGACGTACTGGTACAGCTTGCCCAGATGAAGTGTAAGCTGGCTGCGGTCCAGCTCCGGATGAAGCGTAAGCAGCTCGGTGATCAGCGGATCTTCAAACAGCTCCTTCATAACGCGCTCGGAACGGGCTTTGAGCTGCGGACTTTTCATTTGGGACAGCAGTTCGCCCAACGATTCCATGTTTCCGCTCCTCCGTTTCCTAATCTATTCAAATTCGTTTGGCTTTATTTCTTCTGGCCGTTTTGCATTTGCTCCGCCATTTTGAGCAGCTCGGCAAATTCTTCCTCCGACAAGGTTTTGTCCGTATTTACCGCGCTTGGCACGATCGGAATCTCGGGTTTCGCTTTATTGCCCCGGGAATAATTCCGGCTTCTCCCGCCCGCTGCAGCGGTAGACCCACCTTCCCTTACCGCCTTGTTCAGCTTCTCTTGGTCGCGGATGTAGCTGACCGCCTTCTCATAGGTTGTCACCTGCTTCAGCAGCATATTGGAAGCAATCGTTTCAACGAATTTCCGGTTAATCCGCTGTTCTCCTCCCGAAGTAAGCAGCATCATCAAATAATGAATAAGGACATTGATCACTTCTCCGGGCAGCTTGTAATTCAGATCGATTTTCTCAAAAATATCCAGAAGGTTGTCCGGTACCGTCCCCGGAAAAAATTTCGGCAGCAGCCGGGTATGCGGTTCATTGCGGAGCATCATGTTATATTGATGCACGTCGCATTTGCCCAGCAGCTGCGGCGGAACCTCCAAATAAAATTCCATCTGCACGGAGTGCTCCTCCGGCATGTCCGCGGCTTCCTGGTCCTCCTGGCGGAGCGCCACCACCTTGCCCATCGCTACGCTGCGCTCCTCCTGGCGTTTCTTGCCCTGACGGAAATGGAGATTGGCTTTATGCTGCAGCTCATCCAGCTGAAGGCTGCCGTCCGCGGCAAAAATGCCGTCCTCATCCAGCAGCCGGCACAAATCCTGGATGCTGAGATCATATTTACGGGCCGTATAGTTAATGACCCCCATCTTGTCCTGATCGAAGCGCAGAGACTCCACATGCTTGCGGTTCAGCGAACCGCGCGGGAACCGCATAATGATGTCCGCGTAATTATACAGCGGCTCCTCCTGCCTGTTCTCCGGCTGTCTCGAAATCGCCATTTCGGAAATCGCCTGCTCCAGCTCGTAATCGATGGTATGTGTATTTAGTTGAAAAATATCATAAAACGGCACGGTCAGGTTTTCTTTGCTCATCGCCCTGCCATATTCGCTAGCTTCCCGGCTAAACATCTGCTCCTGCAGCGACAGCACCGCAAATTTCCCGAGCTTGTCCCGAAGCAGCAGCGTCAGGTGCTGGGTTTTGAAAAATTCCGACGGTGTCAGCGGAGGCTGAAGCTCGTATTCGTATAAGTAATCTTCGCTCTCCGGGACATAAACCCGGCTGCACTGCAGCAGCCCGACCGCCTCCAGCCTGGAGGCCTGCTCAATCAGCAGCTTGCGGCCTTTCTCGCTCGGCTCTATGCCAAGGGACAAGAACAGGTGGCGCTGCTGCTCCATCTTCGAATAACCGACCTGTTCCAGGGGCACCCGCCCAAACAGAAATTGATAAAGGGCTATGGCAAAACCGCCTACCATCGGCTGGTAAATGAGGCTGAGCATTTTCTGTCCAACGGTACCGAGATCGAAGTCGCGATATACGCAGTAACGGTGGTTTTCCGTAAAATGATGCAGATTATGAATGCGCAAAACACTATCGCTCCTTTCCGGTTAGAACGTCGTTTCTCTATTCTATCACAAAACTTTTCGACTTGAATCGCTAAATATAAACAATTGAGAAAGCAACCTGAAACCAAAAAAATCACGCCAAAATCCATCATTTTGTGAAGATATCATGAAGTCGTTTGCCCCCCGCTCTTCCATTGAGCTACAATATGACATATCTATCTTGAGGAGTGATTTCATGAGTGAAGCAGCTCAAACCCTGGATGGCTGGTACGCCCTGCACGATTTCCGGTCCATTAACTGGGCAGCCTGGAAAGCGGCGGATGATGAAGAACGCGCAGTAGGCCTTGATGATCTTCGCGTGTTTCTGCAAAGCTGGGCGGAAACCGAAGAAGCCAAGGCGGGCAGCACGGCTATCTACAGCATCGTTGGACAAAAAGCCGATTTCGTGATCGTTCACCTGCGTGAAACGCTGGAAGAATTGAACGCTCTGGAAACGGAATTTGATAAATCTACTTTTGCCGATTACACCACCAAAACTTATTCTTATGTCAGTGTAGTCGAACTCAGCAACTATCTGGGCAAAGGCGACGGTACCGATCCCCGCCAGAAACCGGAAATCATGGCGCGGCTTCAGCCGATCCTGCCCAAATCAAAACATATCTGCTTCTATCCGATGAATAAAAAACGCGAGCTTGCCGACAACTGGTACATGCTTTCCATGGAAGAGCGCCAGAACCTGATGCGCAGCCACGGCTTGATCGGCCGCAGCTATGCCGGCAAGGTAAAGCAGATCATTACCGGCTCGGTCGGCCTGGACGACTGGGAATGGGGCGTTACGCTGTTCTCGGATGATGCGCTTCAATTCAAAAAGCTGGTCTACGAAATGCGATTTGACGAAGTCAGCGCCCGTTACGGGGAATTTGGATCGTTCTACGTGGGCAACCTGCTGACGCTCGAAGGTTTCGAACAGCTGCTTAAGCTATAAGAATTGGGACGAGCTTCGCTGCTCGTTTAAAAATACAAGGTCGGGCTGATGACTGTTCATCGCCCGACCTTTTCTACGATTGTATGCATGCCGATTGTGGTTTAATCCTCTTCTTCTTGCATCCGCCGAATGGATTCCAGGAACTCTGCCGTTTCGCGGTCGCGGTCGCGGCTTTTCTCCTTCAACCGTTCAATGGCCGGCAGGATCAGAATATCGACTTCCTTCTGAATGATATAAGCCAGATCATAACGCTGATTGCCCTCTAGATAAGAGCCGACCTCCATCAGGGCGTTATAACGGTCCAGCTCCTCGCGGGTCAGCAGCCCGCGCACCTGAACGCTGCAGTGACGCATTACAAGAATCTCCCTTTCTTCAAAACCAGCGGAATGCCGCCGATAATAAACAGATAACGCAGATCTACCAGCTTCTTGAGCTGAGCGGCTCTCCAGCCGGTCATCTTCTTGTCGCCCACGACAGCAATCGCTTCTCTTTTGCCGAGCGAAGCCACGGTTCCTTTATTGACGAACTCAAACGGACGGGATGCCCCGCCGCGAATGGCGGCCACGATATTTTTCGCACAAACCACACCCTGCTGCATCGCAATCTGGGCCGTCGGCGGATAAGGCCGCCCTTCCGGATTAAACATCAGGGAATTATCTCCGATAATAAAGACGTGATCCATTCCAGGAACCCGCAGCGTCTCATCCACCTTCACCCGGCCGCGTACCGTTTCAAAGCCGGAAGCCTCGATAATCCGGTTGCCGCGTATGCCGCCCGTCCAGACCACGGTTGCGGTTTTGATCGTTTCTCCGCTATCCAGCACGACACCGTCCGGCCGGCATTCCTGAATCGCTGTACCCAGTTTGAAATTAACGCCTTTCTTCTCCAGCACGTTCATTGCATGCTCGACCAATTCCGGATCAAAGCCCGGCAGTGCGCTCGGCGCAGCTTCTATATTATAAATATGAACTTTGGAAGGCTCGACGTCATTCTCTCGGCACAGCCGTGGAATGCGATCGGCCAGCTCAGCCACAAATTCGATGCCGCTGAAGCCGGCGCCGCCCACTACAAAATTCAAACGTTCTTTGCGGGATTCATCCGTTTTGTACAAAGCAAACTGATATTCAATATGCTGGCGGATCATCCGCACGGAATTAATGCTTCTAATGGTAAAGGCGTGCTCCTCCATACCCGGGATGCCAAAGGTCTCCGGTTCGCCGCCAAGCGCAATGACCAAATAGTCATAGGACAAGGTCCCGTCCTCCAGAATCACTTTCCGGTCGGACAGCCGCACTTCGCGTACAGTCGATTTCACCAAATCGATCTTGAACTCATCGATCAGCTTGGAAATCGGCACGCGGGTGTGCTCGATCGAATCGGTACCGGCAGCCGGCATATGTAAATGAGTCGTAAAGTAATGATAGTCGTGTCGGTTCACGAGCGTTACGTCCGCTTCGTTGTAGTTAAGTTCCTTCTGTAATCGTTGTGCGGTCAAAATCCCTCCGTAACCTGCACCCAAGATTACAATCTTAGGAATGGTGCTCATGTTGGTTTTGACTCCTTCCGGCAACTCCTGCTTAATTTGTCTTTTGGTAAATTTGTAAGTGCGTCACAAAAAAATTGTGAAAATTCACACTTGAAATTTGCAACATTAATTGATGGATCTTCGCCTTTTGTTCTAAAATGAGCATCGCGAGAAGATCTGGCCCTCCAATCGTATTTCCAGACGGAAAATTACGCCAAAAACGCGCTAAAATTCCGGCAAAAAAGGGGATACAGAGGATAGTTCCATTGCATTCTAAAGGCAAGCTTACAAAAGATCAAGTTTTATTTTCCCCTCTTCCAAAGAGACTGTCCAGCAGGGAAAAAGCTGAAAAATTCATGAAAAAGACGAAAATTTGCAATCTATCCCTCTCCGATTATAATACAATAGACCTGATTACATTATTTGCTTTGAAGGAGTGATTACACGTGTCAGCGCCTGAAAATAACGGTGATTTCACCGATCTGCTTATTATCGGAGGCGGGCCGGCCGGCATGTTTGCCGCATTCTATGGCGGCATGCGCCATGCGTCCGTGAAATTGATTGAAAGCATGCCCCAGCTCGGGGGTCAGCTGGCCGCGCTTTATCCCGAGAAATATATATATGATGTTGCCGGATTTCCGAAAGTAACAGCCCAGGAGCTGGTGAACAACCTGAACGAACAACTCAAGCTGTTTAACCCTGAAATACGTCTCGAAGAGAAGGTCCAGCAGGTAGAGAAAAAGGACGAGCGTCATTTTGTCGTCACGACAGATAAAGCGGTTCACCATGCCAAAGCCGTCATTATTACAGCAGGCGTTGGTGCCTTTGAACCCCGCCGTCTTGAACTGGAGGAAGCTGCCCGTTTCGAGGGGGTTAACCTGCATTATTTTATCAGTGATCTGAATCAGTTTAAGGGACGCAAGGTGCTGATCAGCGGCGGAGGCGATTCGGCCGTAGACTGGGCGCTTATGCTGGAGCCTATTGCCGAGCAGGTAACGCTGATTCACCGCAGGGACAAGTTCCGCGCCCATGAGCACAGTGTGGAGAACCTCTATGCCTCCGGAGTCAATGTCATTACGCCAACTGAGATTACAGCGCTGCATGGTGCGGACCGCATCGAAGCCGTCACACTTTCTGATGTCAAGACGAAGGAAACCCAAGAGATCGAAGTCGACGACGTCATCGTGAATTTCGGTTTCATCTCTTCGCTGGGACCAATCGCCGAATGGGGGATTGAAATCGAGAACAATTCCGTTGTCGTGGATTCCCGAATGGAGACCTCGATGCCGGGCATTTTTGCAGCCGGAGACATTACCACTTATCCGGGTAAGCTCAAACTGATTGCAGTCGGCTTTGGTGAAGCGCCAACGGCTGTGAACAACGCCAAAGTATATATAGATCCCGAGGCCAAGCTGTCGCCGGGACACAGCAGCAACCTCAAGCTGTAGATTCCTCGCAATTAAACTTATACAAAAAGGGTATCCGGACAAAGGACAGTTCAATCCGTCCAATCTGGATACCCTCTTTTATTTATGCTCCGTTTCATAACGTACATGGCATGCAAAACCAAAACCTCAACCATCATTTCGTAACATTGAATGAAGTCCATCAGGCATACTTTGTCATCTAACGGCATAATTTAATGAACAAGTGGGGTTGCTTCCACATTCAGCTCGCGCTTGTGAATTTCCGCCAACAGCAGTGCAATGAATTCCCTCTCCAATTGGAGCTCGGTCGCCATCCGATAGGAATCCAGCAGCATCTCATCTGTTAACAGCGCCATTTTTAACACTCCCTTTCCTTTTTTTCCCTATGATAGCAAGAATACATAAACAGAACAAGTGTTCCTTTATCCACAAACAACTGTGGAAATCCTGTGAATAATTTGTTGGTAAACCTCGAATCTCCCCATATTACACTGAGGATATTGTGGACAAAAGTTATGCACAGGTTAAAAGGGCCTTTTTGCCGTCAAAAATTTTTTTTCTTTGAACGGCTTTCGTTATGCCAATTGTCAATGATTTACCCATAAAAAAGAGACTAAACGAGAAAAACAGGAAATTCCTCCTATTGCGGACGTGTATTGACCTCAAATATCCAGATCTTCCCGCCCGCATCAACACCATAATCAAATCCTAGTTCCCCGATACCTGGAAAAGCGTTCTCCAACACTCTAATACTTGTATTGGTGAGCTCGCGCATTTCCTTACGTTTGAGTGCAGCTTTTTTTCCGGAGAAGCAGAGGCTTAGCCCTTGTCTGGCTGTTAACTGGCGTCCGCCCTTGCACAGGTTGGTAACAAACAAACCCGGCCGCGCCAATCGGCCCACCATGGAACGGTACTGCCAGCTATCCCCTACCTTGACCACCTTCACCCGGTAATCAATCGGTCTGCCGGAGATGCGGGCAAGACGAATTCCCTGCTGAATCAAATACTTACGTTTCACTTTGGCCTTGCCAAGCGCTGCAAACAAGGCACCGAATGAGCGATATACCTTCTTCATGGTTCCTTTTGTAAAACTGTACGTACTGCCGCTCCACTCTACTTTGATGACGCCGTATCCACCGCCGCCCCGAACAGGCTTAATTACGACCATGCCGAAATGATGAAGCATGTTCTTTAAGTTGGTTTCATCATACAGACGGGTCTGCGGGATGTGTCCGGCAATGGAGGGCTCCGCAAGCAGAGCTTCAGTCTTGAGCCACTTATCAGCAAGCTGTCTTCCTGGCATACAAACCTCCCCTTTCTGTTTAACAGGGCATGGTTATATATACTCGAGACAGCCAGCTTCTTCTTGGATGATTGTCCACGGCTTTCCGCCTGATTTTCAGGAGAGTTGTATAGTAGGTCAACAAAATTAAGCGGGGTACGCAAAAAGGCCTTTGATCGACTGCGTCTGTTTCAATGTGCCTGATCAAAGGGTAAACTTGGGTGGTAGGTATGGCAACATTTTATAAGTGAATTCCGGGTTTAATATAAGGAACTGGTGTTGGGTTAGACAAGTAGACATATCGATGACATCAGCCTGCGCTATTTGTTCCAAAGAGCATTATATCCTATCCTCTCCTTATTGAAAATAAGGATTTAATCATAAAATAGCTTATAGTTTTAAATATTTGTGTTATTTCTCCGTACTTGATCTGTGAAAAAATGCCTACTATTCCTGCCATGCGCAGGATCATGGCAAAATAAAAAAGGTTCTCCCCGCCAGGATTCCGGGAATCCCTGCAGGAAAAACCTCAGCCGGCCGCAGCCAGCTCTTATTCGCACACTTCAGGCCGGCCTTCTTCATCTCTCATCTTAAAGGACTGGCCGCAGCCGCAGGAAGCGATCGCATTCGGATTATCAATGGTGAAGCCGCCGGACATTCCGGTTTCTTCAAAATCGATTTTGAGACCGTTCAAGTAGCGAAGGTCACTTTTATCCACTACAACCTTTAAACCGGACACCTCCATAAAAACATCCCGGTCCGACTCCTGGTCGTCAAATCCCATGGCGTATGAAAATCCGCTGCAGCCACCGGGGTTGACGCCAACACGCAGGAACAAGTCGGGGTTCTCCTGTTCGGCCAAAGTGCTCTTGATTCTATCTAGGGCAGTATCGCTAATATTAATCATAATTTAGAACCTCCTTTACCTTACTATTTACAGTATACGCCTTCTCGCTGCGGGTCTCAACCAAAACGAATACCTATATAAAAATTCACATACATATGTTTAAAACCTTTAAGTTAGGGCGAAATTCCTCGTTTTTACTCGGTTGTTCCCGAAATTTCGTCCTGTAACTGTTATTGCCCCTGTAAGAACAGAGGTTTATAATAGGACGAGTGATAATTGTCGGAATTTTGTCATGCCCTAAAATTTTAGGAAATATATTTTTCTTGAGTGACCTGTTCATTATTTCACAATAAACGGTACTTAGAGATTTAGGAATGGAGGAAATTGTATGTCCGTTGTTGCGCTCCCTCATCAGGACAAAAAGATGGCTGAAATTATTGAGAAAGTCAAAAACGGGGTAAGGTTATCTTTAGAGGACGGAGTTTACCTTTATGAAAGCGACGATTTGCTGACGATCGGCCAACTGGCTAATGAAGCGAATCTGAGAAAGAACGGGAAAAAAGTTTATTTTATTGAAAATATGAGCCTTTACTTCACCAATGTTTGTGAATCGTACTGCGCCTTCTGCAACTTCCGCAAGGACGAGGGCGAAGAAGGCGCTTATACGCTGTCCGGTCAGGAAATGATCGAATATGTGGAGCAGCACATTCATCCGGGAGTCCGCGAATTCCATATCGTCGGCGGCCATAACAACCATGTTCCTTTTCAATATTATGTAGATTCTTTAAAAGCTTTAAATGAGCGTTTCCCCAATGTGACGCTTAAAGCCTATACAGCTGCCGAAATTGAGTTCTTTAGCCGGCTCAGCGGCCTGAGCATTAAAGAAGTGCTTCAAGAGCTGCAAAAGGCCGGATTAAAAACCTTGACCGGCGGCGGCGCAGAAATCCTGTCCGATCAATACCGGCAAAAAATGAAGGTGGACAAAGCCAATGTCGACCAATACCTCGACGTTCACCGTACTGCTCACAAACTGGGCATGAAGACGCACACCACGATGCTGTACGGCTCAATCGAATCACATGAAGACCGTATCCGCCACATGATCCAGATCCGCGAGCTTCAGGATGAAACCAACGGTTTTATGGTCTTTATTCCATTGTCCATGCAGCCTAAAAATAAAAACGCCAGCATCATGCGCCGCAATTCGGCTTACGAAGACCTGAAAACCATCGCCATCAGCCGTTTGATGCTTGATAATATTGACCACATTAAAGCTTACTTCATTAATATCGGCACCCAGCTGACTCAGGTTGCTCTCAGCTTCGGAGCTTCGGACGTTCACGGAACCATCCTTAAGGAACGGATCAGCCATGCTGCCGGAGCCGTAACTCCTGAAGGGATGACCCGCAAAGAACTAATCTGGCTGATCAAGGGAGCGGGACGTATTCCCGTAGAAAGAGATACGTTCTATAACGAAATTGAAGTGTACGAATAAATTCAAATGTTTGTTGACACAGTTGTGATCCAAGTTGTTCAAATAGAAGGTGTTTTAAATTAGTGTGCCGCTGAAGTACCAATACCAGTACCAAATACCGCGGCAAAATGAAGGGGACTCATTAGACTATGAAACATTTTGTTATTCTTGGCGGCGGATACGGCGGCGTTACCGTAGCCAATCATCTTTTTAAAGGCCATCTTCCAAGCGATGTGCAGGTGACCTTGGTAGACCGTATGCCATTTCAAAGCATGAAAACCGAATATTATGCGCTTGCCGCAGGAACTTCATCCGACTTTGAGCTACGTGTTCCTTTTCCCGAGCATGAAGGCCTGCAAATCAAATACGGGGAAGTGACTTCCGTAGATCTGGAGAACAAGCAGGTTATTTTTGCTGCAGCTGATCCGCTTCCTTATGACCAGCTGGTCATCGCACTGGGTTGTACCGATCGTTTCCACGGTATTCCGGGCGCCAAAGAGGTGTCCTCAACGATCCAATCGTTCTCGGCGACGCGCGAAACTTACCGCAGAATTAATGATCTGAAGCCCTATGGCACTATTCACATTGTCGGCGGCGGCCTTAGCGGTGTGGAAGTAGCCGCAGAAGTACGCGAAAGCCGGCCGGATTTGAACATTACTATTCTCGACCGCGGACCTCGCGTTCTCTCTGCCTTCCCTGAGACGTTATCCCGTTATGTATCCAAATGGTTCCATGACCACGGGGTAGAAACCCGCTCTCACATCGGCATTACCTCGCTGGAGCCGGGAATCATCCATAACGGCTCGGAAGAGATTCTGTCGGACGTTACTATATGGACCGCAGGCATTCAGCCCGTAGAGCTGGTTCAGAAGATGGACGTAGCCAAAGACCCATCCGGACGTGTGCTGCTGAATGAATATCATCAGATTCCGGAATATCCGGAAGTGTTCGTATGCGGAGACTGCGCAAGCCTGCCGTTTGCGCCAAGCGCACAGGCCGCTGAAGGCCAGGGCGAGCAAATCGCTCATGTAGCCCTTGCGCAGTGGCGCGGAGAGACGCCGAAGCTGGGAGCGATCAAGCTTAAAGGCACGCTTGGCTCGCTGGGCAAGAAAGCCGGATTTGGCCTGATGGGCAAACGTTATGTGACCGGGCGAGTGCCTCGTATTCTGAAGAGCGGAGTGCTCTGGAAGTCCAAACGTCATCTTGGCTAGGCTTTTGAGGGATTGCACTTAACAATTGACTCCTTAATACTTAATACCGATGCGGAGCCAGCGACTGCGGCTTCATATCCCATACAAATCCCCCTCCGGCTCTCCGGAGGGGGATATCTGTTTTACAGTAAATGCAACTTATGGATAAACCAGCCTTCCTTAATCCAGATCAAAATCCAGCGCATCCCAGGCTTCCATTTCCTTGATCTTGTTCATAATAAGTTCATACAGCTTGTCCGCGCTCTCGGCTTCGACGATTTCTCCATTCACCAAAGCATAAGGAGCGGCCGAGCATAAACCGCAGTTATTTAAACAACCGTATTCAATGACGTCGTAGTCCGGATTCTCCTCCAGCTTCTCCATCACCTCATCGGTTCCGAAGTGCATGTTGCTGACGCAAAATTCAATGATGGGTCTCATGCTGTTATTTCCCTCACTTTATCACCATTTTAATTTAGTCTAATTTGTACTATAATAACATTATGTTCTGAAAGGAGTTGATATCAATGAGCACAAATGCACAAGATACATTGTACGATGAAGTTCTGGAGGTTCTCGACAAACTTCGTCCGTTCCTGCAGCGCGATGGCGGCGACGTTGAACTGGTAGACGTTGAGGACGGCATTGTTAAGCTGAAATTGATGGGTGCCTGCGGCAGCTGCCCAAGCTCCACGATCACGCTGAAAGCCGGTATCGAACGCGCCCTGTTCGAAGAAGTCGAAGGCGTACAAGAGGTCGTACAGGTATTCTAATTTTTTTATAGAAAGTCTTGGTGTTCCTTCCGGAATGCCAAGACTTTTTGTTTGTTCACCAGTCGGTGCGCCTATGGTTTGATCAGAGGACGAATAGGATCAAGGCCGCCCGAAACGTCCATAATGTTGCCTGTAATGAAATCCGAATCCCTCTGGCACAGGAAAGCAATAACCCGGGCTACATCCTCCCCGCTGCCCGGTCGTCCACGCGGCGTTTCGCCATCCTGCAGGCCGCTGACCTCGGCAATCGATTTCTCCTTATTGTCCCCCCGAATATCTCCCGGACATACCATATTGACCGTGATGCCATGAGGCGCCTCTTCGACGGCCAGCGTTTTGGTGAAGGACACCAGTCCGGTCTTGGCAGCCGCGTAAACGGACCTATGGGGCCAAGCTCTGGATTCAGCCGCATGCCCGAAACCAAAATGGATAATACGCCCCCAGCCCTTCTTGCGCATGCCCTCCAGCACCAGATGATCCAGCAGCATCGTTCCGGTCAGGTTGCCTTCAATCAGCGAAAGAATTTCCAGCCAGGAATAGTCGGAGAACAGCTTGCGCTCCCGGATAAACGGACCGGCGTTGTTCACCAGAATATCAATGCCGCCCAACTCCCGCTGAACCGTTTCAACTAGCATTATAATCTCATCATGTTTGGAGATGTCACCTTTAACCGAAATGCACCGAACGCCGAGCTGACGGATCTGCATTTCCAGCTCCCGGGCTTCCCGTTCGCTGTGGACATAGTTCAGCGCAATGTCATAGCCCTGCTCCGCCAGAGCCAGCGCCGTGCGTTTGCCCAGGCCTTTTGCGCTGCCTGTGATCAGGGCGATTTTAGCGTCCAAATGGGCCTTCCTCCTTCCAATAACTGCACGCTGTACTGAAAATGTAAGCTTCCCCTGCTCATCTTTCGGTTATTCGCGGCTGCCAAACCGTTCACTTCCGACGAACAGCTTGCCGCGATATTCAACGGGAGAGACTCCTTCAAGCTCCTTGAATACCCGTGAGAAGTGTCTTGTATTCTCAAATCCAACCGCACTGCTGATTTCTGACAGCTTGAGCTCGCTGGTGCCGATCAGCTCTTTCGCTTTCCGGATTCTGACCTTCTTCAGGTAAGTAACGAAGCTCTCCCCGGTATAAGCCTTAAAGGCTTCACTGAAATAAGAATAGTTCAGGGATACGTGATTGCTTACCATGGCCATATTGAGGGGGCGGTAATAATTGTGCTCGATATAATCCACCGCCTCCTTCATGTCGCCGTTCTCGCTGTGCGCTGACCGGATTTCTTTGATATATTCATTCAGGCTGAACAGCAGCTGCTGCAGTGACCTGAAATAGTCATGAAAATGACGGAAGTTGGACAGGTCTCCTACTTTGCGATAAAGCTTGATCACTTCCACAGACGCTTCACCAAATAGGCGGAAGACTTCATCAAGAACCTGTTCATTGATCCGCTTGCTTACCTCATTCAAATATCCTAGATCAAGGTCTGCCAGTTGGTCAACTTTGAAAATATGGTGCAGCAGCTGCCCGATTTCCTTCTCCTGCTTTGTTCCGAGAATATTTCCCAGCTTGCGGATTTCTTCCTTTGGCAGGACCTGGGCCTGCCTCTGTGCGGGCAGCTCCTTGTACCAAATCAGGCGTGTCTTCGGAAAAATAAATGTATAGTTGAGAGATTCCACCGCCTGCCTGTAGCATTTAGGAAGATCCTCAAGCCGGCTTCCCTCCTCGCTGACGCCAATCAATAACCCGTCAAGCTCCTTCTCGCCCGCCAAAGCCGAAAGCTTCGCCAACTTATGGTGCGGCCCCCCTACAAGCACAACTCTTCCTTCACGATCGAGCAGACAAGCGTCCAGCTCTCCGTCGACGGCTTCAAACATGTGCCCAGCAAGCTGCCTCAGCTCCTCTTTCTTCATTCGGCTGCCGTCTTCGTATTTATAATTCAACACGGCCACCGTGAACGGAGAAGTAAAACGGGCAATATCAATGTCTTTGCTCCACAACTCGATTTCTTCCTCTGTAAGATCCTCAAGCAGCATCAAATCCAGCAGAAGCCCCGATTGGACCCGCTGCCGATAGCTTTCAGTAGCAGACAGTTGTTCGGCAATCCGGGATTGTTTGTCCAGATTGGCTTTGCATTTTCGCAGCGCCCCAAACAGCTCATCCCGGCGGATCGGCTTCAGCAGATAATCGACAGCCTGATACCGGATAGCCGCTTTGGCATATTCAAATTCTTCATAACCGCTCAAAATAATGACCCACGGCCGTCCCTGTTGGCCTTGAGGCAAAGGTTCTGAAGACAACCGCTCGATCAGCGCTATTCCGTCCATCACAGGCATCCGGATATCCGTAAGGATAATGTCTGCGCCTTCAGCACGGTATAGATCAAGCGCTTCCGCCCCCTGCGTTGCCGTAGTCATTTCATATTCATCGGGAAATTCCCGCTCGATCATGGTCTTTAACCCGAAACGGATATTCTTCTCATCATCAACGATCATCAGCTTTATCATCCGAGTACACCCTCCCAGTTAACATCACTTTCGGCAAAATTATCTCAACTCGGGTGAACTTCCCTTGCTCGCTGAACACCTGCAGTCCATATTCTTTCCCATAGAACAACCGGATTCGTTCCTGTACATTGCGGAGGCCAATTCCATAAGTGTTTGACTCGGTTCCATGGGCTTGGGGAGTTTTGTCCAGGAGTCCCGCCCACATCAGCTTCTGGTTCAGTTCTTTGAGCATTTCCGGCTCAAGCCCTCCCCCATTATCCGAGACGGTCATCCTGATCTTGTGCGGCTCCCATTCCTCCACCTGAATCCTAATTTCCCTCATTCCGGATTCTTCTCCTGTCCAGGCATGCTTAACCGCATTCTCCACGATTGGCTGCAGCGACATCTTCAGCATCTCCTGCTCCATATAATCGCCGGGAATATCAAGCACAAGCCGGATCGGCTCGTCAAACCGAATATTCATTACCTCTATATAATTCTCAATATGCCGGATTTCGTCATGGAGCTTCACATATTCTCCTGACCATTTGAAATTATATCTCATCATGCCGCCCAGAGAAGTGAGCGCATCTGAAATAGCTCTCTGGTTCTCAATTTCTGCCAGCATTTTAATATTCTCTAATGTATTATACAGGAAATGGGCATCGATTTGGTTATGGAGTGTACGCAGCTCGGCTTCCTTTGTTAAAGCCTGCTTATGTACAGCTCGTGCAACTAACGTGTTGATGGTGTTCATCAGCTTTGAAAAATGGTGAGCGAGTTCTCCAACTTCGCCTCCTCCGTGAATAACAAGGCCGCTGTAAGCCTTCCCTTTCCGGACCTTCTTCATTTCCTCTGTCAGCAGACGCAGATTCTTCAGTATAAAAGCGTTCAGCACATAAGCAATAACCGTTATCAGCGTAACAAAACCAATATTGGCGCCGATCAGCAAATTACGCGTATGCGAGATTTCCATAAGTACGCTGTCCATGGACACGATATTCAGCAGATCGGCATGGATCCGTTCAATCGGCTTGTGCAGGAGAAGAAAGGACTTGCCGTTCTCTTTATATTCGGCCTTCCATTCGCCGGTTGCCTTATAATGCTGAAGACGTTCCTGCACCGCCGCGCTCATCTCCGGATTGGCCGCTATAAACGAATGGCTGTCGCGTGTAAACAGCTGTGATTCACGATCGGCGATCAGCATTTGGGATTCGCTCTCCGGCGTCTCCGAATAGGTTCGGGGGCTGAAGTTCTGCAGCAGCATATCCACCTGAACCATGCCGACATGATGATTCGCCGGAATGCTCATCTCCCGAAGCAGCGACACCTTTGGCGTCGATACATAGGTATGCCCGTTATAACGATCTATAACGTCCGGGTCGCTTTCGGAGAAGGACCAGTATTCGGTTCCTTTCATTTCCTCCGCCTTCAGGTACCAGGGTTCATCCTCTACCCGGCTCTCGCGAAAGAAAATAGGCCAGATCTCTGTAATATTGCTGCTGGAGAACAAACGAAGATGCTCCACATTGGGATTGTAATACTGGATTCTTGTCAGAGCCTTGAAGCTGTTATTGCTGAATTCCACCAGTTCCCCGGTGTCAGGCTCGACGGTATTGGACAGATATTCTCTTACATCCGGATCATCATACGCCACTTGGGCTGCTCGGACCATGGACTCGATCTGAGTCTGGATATGCATTTCTTCCACATCAAGCAAAGATTGATTCTTCTCCTTGGCATCGCGTATGTACATAGCATTGATCGCTTCATACGAATAAAAGGACACCAGTGTACTGGGTCCTAAAATAATAAAAATATAAGCGGCGATCAAACGGCTCTGCAGCGAGCGGCGTCCAAGCCAATATGTAAATGAACCCCATAACACTTTCCAACGGTTGCTCTTCATAAGGCCAAAAACTCCTTTATGTAAACCCCAAAAGCCCGCTGCATGCGGGCTTTTGGGCACAGCTATTATTGAATGCCGAGTTTCTTCTTATTCTCTTCGTATTTCGTTTGTTGGAAGGCTATAACTTTATCAAGACCGAAACTTTCCTGCTTCTTGATATAATCATTCCACATCTTATCGAAATCGGCATCAGACGGAGTCATCAGCAGCTTAGGCAGCGTCTTGCCGCGCAGGTCTTTGATCTTGCTAAGAATAATCCCTTCCTCCGAGTTGGCTAGAGGATCCAGCAAATCGAATTCGGAGACACTTTTCGTCTTGCCGCGGGTCCAATCTTCCAATTGCTTGAATGGCTCAACCGATGCCGGTGTCCATTGCTGCGTAATATTGGTATCCTGCATCATCCAGAATGTGAAGGAAGAACCGTATTGCTTATCAAATGCAGCGCGGTCTTTGTTCATCAGATCAAACACTTCCGGCTTGAATTGGTCCTTGCCGTCAATTGTATCATAGCTGACGCCTTTTTCGCCAAGATAAAGGTCTTTCTGGCCTTCTTCACTCATCAGGTAAGTCAGGAACTTGATCGCCCGGGCTTTGTCCTTAACATCCTTGGAGATCAGGGTTACGGTCCATCCGGAGATTGACGGGCCGTTCAGTGTCGGCGGGTCCAGCTTTGTATTGGCTGGTCCGTCTACAGCGATATAAATTTTGTTAGGATCCTGCTGATACAAAGTGCCCTCTTGCGTTGCAAAGTCTGTACGCTGGTACAGCATGGCGAAGTAACGGCCTTGGGCGATTTTCTCTTCCATCTGCGGACGTTTGTCGATGAAGATATCCTTCGCCAGCAATCCCTCCTGGTTCGCTTGACGCAGGGTCTTCAGCCAGCGGATATATTCCGGATCCGTTTCGCGGTTGTACAGCTTGCCGTCTTTCTCTCTTGGAATAGCCAGGAAATTCTGAATGTAGCCTTCCAGAGAGTCGTTGCCGGAATCCGTGAATTCATGCAGACCGAGCGGAATGAGCGGTTGACCATCGACCTGAGGGAACATTTCCTGCGCTTTCTTCAGCGCTGCAAGGAAACCTTCAGGCGTCCGCATGTCCGGGCTGCCGATCGCTTCATAGATATCCTTACGGACTACAAAGGTCTGGTTGGATACATAAGTATCGCCGTATTTCTCATAGTCTTTAGGAGACGAAGAAGAGTTCGGATAGCCATAAACATTGCCATCAGCCTGTGTATACCAGCCCAGCTTATCCGGGTCAGCCACTTTGAAGAAATAAGGATCGTATTCCTCTGCCAATTTGTTCAGCGGCTCAACAAGCCCGCCTTCGATCATCTTCTTCACGCCGTCTTCATACCAGCCGAGAGTGATGAAGTCAGGCAGCTTGCCGGAAGCGATCAGCGTGTTCAGCTTCTCGTTCTCATTGCCGGCAGGGACGATAAAGTTAATGTCCACGCCAGTCTTTTTGGTCACATATTGTGACGTCGGGTCAACACCCCATTTATTCGGGAACCAGGAGAAGTTCAGATACCAGTCAAACTTGATGGGGGAGGTATCGGACTTCCAGCCCGGTTCATCCGCCGAAACTGTCGTTGCTGAACTGGACGGCGCCGTTGATTCCTTATTGGCGTTGTTAGCGCTTTCTGTTTTGGATGCATTGTTGCTGCTGTTCCCGCATGCAGACAAAGACAGAGACAATGCCATGATGGATGCCATCATCAGCATCGTCATTTTTTTGGACTTGATTTTCATGCCCATGCTTTTACCCCTTTTCTAAAGTATTATAATGATCATGCTATAAAGGCAACTCCAGAGCCGCCGGCAAGCGGCCCAGAGGAGCTACTGCGAGTGATGAGGACTCTGTTTCAGCCCTTGATGGAACCAATCATCATTCCTTTGACGAAATATCGCTGCAGGAACGGGTAAGCAAATACAATCGGAAGCGTAGTGACAACCATTGTAGCCAGTTTGACCGACTGCGAGGTTACCGATTTGGTCACGGCATTTCCTTGCAGGGCAGTCGTCATAATATTGGAGCTGGACTGCGCCACGACCCGGTACAGGAAGGTCTGAATGGGCTGCAGGGACTCATTATTGATATAGATAATCCCGGTGAAATAATCATTCCATTGGTACACGCCGTGAAACAGAGCTATTGTGGCAAGAACCGGCATGGAGACCGGGAGCACTATTTTTAGAAAAATCGTCCAGTCGTTAGCCCCATCAATCCGGCCCGCTTCTTCAAGACCGTCGGGAATATCCCGGAAGAAGGTCATAAAAATGATAAGGTCAAAGAAGCTGAACAAGACGGGAATAATATAAACCAGGAAGTTATCAAGCAAATGCAGATCGCGGATCAGCAGATAGGTCGGAATCAGCCCCCCGGAGAAAATCATCGTGATCGTCCCGAGCAGAATATAAAGCTTTCCTCCAATCAAATCCCTGCGCGAGAAGGCGTAGGCTACCATCGCCGTGAAAAACACGTGGGCAAAGACCCCAACCAGGGTTTTGGCAACCGTCAGCCACATGGCGGTCAAGATTCCGGCATTATTGAATACAGCCTTATAGTTCTCAATACTGAATATCCTCGGCCACCAGTAGATGCCTCCCAGCATGGCGTCTTTCCCGTCGTTAAAAGAATTGATCAGCACATACCAGATCGGATACAAGGTAGCGAAACAAATCAGCACCATCAAGATATTGTTTAAAAGGTCGAAGACGAATTCGCCTTTTGTTCTGCGGCTTGTTAAAAACATGAGCAGGTCCTCCTTAGCCTAAAACAACGAAGTGTCGTTGAGTTTTTTGGATACTTGGTTCGCAATCAGCAGCAGCACGAGGGCAATAACGGATTTGAACAATCCGATAGCCGCCGAATACGAGAATCGGCTTTGGGAAATCCCCATGTTGTAAACATAATAATCGATTACGTTACTGGCACTGTCATTCAATGAGTTATGCAGCACCAATATCTGGTCGAAGTTGGAGTTCATCACACCGCTTACAGCCAGAATAAACAGGATGCTGATCGTCGGCTTGAGAGCCGGAAGCGTTACATACCACATCTTCTGGAACCGACCAGCGCCGTCAATCGTGGCGGCTTCATACATTTCAGGGGAGATGCTGGTGATAGCAGCCAGATAAATGATAGCCGACCAGCCCAGCTCCTTCCATACATCCGAAGTGATGACAATGGTCCAGAAATAATTAGGCTCTGCCAGAAAGGAAATCGGCTGATCAATCAAGTGCAGCGCCATAAAAACATCATTGATAAATCCTGTATCAGCGAGCCAGGTAGCCAGAATTCCGCCAAGCACAACCCAGGACAGGAAATGCGGCAGGTAGGAAATCGTCTGAATCGCTTTCTTGAACCGCAGCGAACGCACCTCGTTCAGGAACAGGGCAAAAATGATCGGCAGCGGGAACGTCAGCAGCTTAAGCAGGCTGATCCCTAAGGTGTTCTTCATAACATAAGAGAAATTATCATCCGTTAAAAATTCCTTAAAATGCTCGAGTCCTACCCAAGGAGCGCTCGAGATCGTGCCTATAATGTCATAATCCTTAAAAGCAATGATGACCCCATACATCGGAATGTAGTTGAAAATAATCATCCATGCTATGCCGAGAAGCGCCATTACTTGAAGATATCTCTGTGAAATAAGTTTCTTCAGCCATTTTCGCCTCATGTTCGGCGGTGTTTCGGTTTGTATTACGGCTGCGGGCTGTGCAGACTGTTGTACATCCATCCCTATGACCTCCAAGCTGTCTCAATTCTAATTTGAAAGCGGTTCCAATTGATGTTTCTATTGTACCTGGAATTAATTAATGGAATAAGGCATCAAATTTCGTGTTGGGGGGTTCATTTTTCGGGTGGACCTCTTCAGCAGCAAAAAAAAAGCAGCCTGCTCCCCATCGGAGCAGACTGCCTGGTTGCTTTTCTGCCGAGCCGGCAGAAGCAACCTGCATGGTTTGGCAAGCAGCAGCTTAAAACGCCGGTACAACCGCACCTTGGTATTTATCTTCGATAAACTTCTTCACATCGTCGGAAGTGAGCGCTTGAGCCAGCTTCTGGATCGCGTCGGAGTCTTTGTTGTCCGGACGGGCTACCAGCAGGTTGGTGTAAGGAGAATCTTTGTCTTCAATAAACAAAGCGTCTTTGGTTGGAACAAGACCTGCTTCCAGTGCATAGTTCGTGTTGATCAGGGACAGATCCACTTCATCCAGCGTACGAGGCAGCATAGCAGCGTCCATCTCTTTGAATTTCAAATTTTTAGGGTTTGAGACAATGTCTTTTTTGGTTGCTTCAATCCCGGCGTCATCCTTAAGCGTGATCAAACCGTTTTTGGCCAGCAGTAGCAGAGCGCGTCCGCCGTTGGTAGCATCGTTCGGAATCGCTACGGTTGCGCCGTCAGGGATTTCATCTACCGTTTTATATTTGTGGGAATAAGCGCCAAACGGCTCCACATGAACACCTACAACGCCGACCAGATCGGTGCCGAGCTGTTTGTTCTGGTCATCCAGGTAAGGCTGGTGCTGGAAGTAGTTGGCGTCCAGCGTTTTGTCGGCCAGCTCTTTGTTTGGCAGCACATAGTCCGTAAATTCCTTGATCTCAAGGTCAATGCCTTCAGCCGCCAAAGCTGGTTTGATATGCTCCAGAATTTCGGCATGCGGTACGGCAGTTGCGCCTACAACCAGCTTCACAGGCTCAGCAGAAGCTGCCGTAGAATTTTGGGGAGCAGCCGATTCGTCCGAACCGGAAGAAGCATTGTTGGTGTTGTTGCTGCCGCAGGCGGCAAGGACGGCCACCATTACCAGCGTAAGTAAAGCCAAAGTCATTTTTCTCATCTGAATACCCTCCATTTGAATCCTAAATTTTGAATAAGGATGATTGCTCTGTATCTATGTTTGGTTCCTTAATTCCTTATGGATCTTATTTCCTTATTTCCTTGTAAAATGACGTACCAGCCGGTCACCGGCCATCTGCAGAATTTGCACAAGCACGATCATAAACAGCACGGCAATGATCATGACTTCCTTCTCATACCGGTAATAACCGAAGCGGATTGCCAGGTCGCCCAGGCCGCCTCCGCCCACCATACCCGACATCGCGGTGTAGGACACCAGCGTGACCGCCGTGATCGTAGTCCCGGCAATCAGCCCCGGAAGCGACTCCGGCAGCAGCACCCGCCGCACGACCTGCCCGGTAGAGGCGCCCATCGCATAAGCGGCTTCAATGACGCCGCGGTCCACCTCGCGCAGGCTGGTCTCTACCAGTCTGGCGAAAAAAGGCGCGGCGCCGATCACCAGTGGCGGAATCGTTCCCGTTACGCCAAGCGTCGTTCCTACGATCAGCTTTGTTAAGGGCAGCAAGGAGATCAGCAGAATGACGAACGGAACGGATCTTAAAATATTGACGATAAAGGAAATTACGGTGTATATCGAGTTGATTACCCGGTTATTCGAACGTGCCGTCATATACAGAAGGATGCCGAGCGGCAGGCCAATCACGATCGTGAAAAGGAGCGAATAGCCCATCATCGCAAGTGTATCGTAAGAAGCCTGCTTCATTTCATCCCAGTCGATTTGCGAAAAGTCCAATCCCCACATCGTTAACCCAGCACCTCCACATCAAAATCCCGCTCCCGCAGCTTGGCGACCGCCAGCTCTACAGCTTCTTTGGCTCCTGTAAAGCTCACCGTCAGCTGGCTGTACGGGACCTCCTTAATCGTGGAAACCGTGCCCTGCAGGATGGCAAAATGAACGCCGGTGCTGAGCACTACCTCGGATAAAGCGGTGCCGTAGGTGTTCTCGCCCAGGCAGGTAATCCGGAAGACAGCTCCGCCTGTATACGGGAGTGCGGCTGTCTCGGCCGCCTGCCGACCGGATGAAGCCGCAGCCCCGGCTATCCGCACTTCAGGCGCATCTCCGCCGGCTACATCCCGGCTGATAAACTCCTTGGTGACCTCATGTTTCGGCTTCAGGAATACCTCGGCCACCGGTCCCTGCTCCACGATCCCGCCTTCATGAATGACGGCTACCCGGTCACAGATGCTTTGAATGACATGCATTTCATGCGTGATCAGCAGGATCGTCAGCCCCAGCTTGCGGTTAATATCAAGCAGCAGCTTCAAGATCGAATCCGTTGTCTGCGGATCGAGCGCCGAAGTGGCCTCGTCGCACAGCAGCACGTCCGGATCGCTTGCCAGCGCCCGGGCGATGCCGACCCTTTGCTTCTGACCGCCCGACAGCTGGGAAGGGTATTTGCCGCTGTGCGCCTCAAGGCCGACCAGACTCAGCAGCTCCTCCACCTTGCTTTTCAATTTCGTCCGGTCTGTGCCCGCCAGACGAAGCGGGAACGCAATGTTGTCATACACGGTAGCCGAAGACAGCAGGTTAAAGTGCTGAAAAATCATGCCGATGCGGCGGCGTTCCAGCTGCAGCTCTCTTTTTCCCAGTGACGTAAGGTTGCGCCCCCCGACCCAGACTTCGCCGCCCGTAGGACGCTCCAGCAGATTGATGCAGCGGATCAGCGTGCTTTTGCCTGCGCCGGAATGGCCGATCACGCCGAAAATTTCGCCTTTGTCCACGGTCAGGTTCAAGCCGGACAACGCGGTGGTCGCTCTGGACTTGGAGCCGTAAACCTTGGTCAGATTTTTTAATTCGATCATGTATTCCCCGAACCCCCTTTCCTTCTAAATGCCAGACCCATTAAACTTATCATTTTTATCGGGATATCAAACGAATCTGAGCCCGTTGCCTGCCTAAACCCTTGTTCACAAGGCAGCAGAAGCCCCGGGACCCTCTATGAAATCTATCATCAAAAAGAGCCCCAAGCAGATGCTCAGGGCTCTCTAAATCTTCAGAGATCAGACCTTCTCATCTGCCAGAATGCCGACGCACTCTGAGGAATTAGCACCATGACATCCAAATGCGTGATTTGAATCGGTTGCTGGGCTTCATCGGGCCTTTCCCTCCGCCTCTCTTGATAAGAAATATTTAATTGGGTTCACTTGTTACGAGTTGATGATAGAATTTAGTATAGTAAGTCTCACATCTTTTGTCAAAGAAAATTTTCAGCCTGTTTCTGGAAGCCAGCTTCCACTCGCTTTCAAACTTAGCTTTTCGCCCGCTTTTCCTCGAACAGCCGGTTGATATACGAAAAAACCGCGATCAGCGATTTGCACGCCATTTCATAACCCAGCCAAAGATCCTTCATATACCGGTCCAGGTCCTCCAGCTCGATTTTGCCATGCAGCGTCTGATGTCTCTGCCACAAATCGTCCTGCATCTCCATGTTCATGAAATGAATCTCCGTATTTCTCCGCTTCCGCAGCACGGATATCGGCTCTTTATACGCCTCTCTGATCTCGTCCAGCTCTTGCCCCAAATCGGTATGCACCTTCAAATATGGGAACTGCCGAAGCACGGTAAAATAGGAATAATGCGGTTTTACCTTCTCCGTATGCAGCTCAAAGAAATCATCCAGCACGCAGCCGAGCTTATCCAGCAGGGAGAATAAACGGATAAAGCCGTCCTTGTAAAAATAAACGTATCTGGCGTAATCGCTTTTCTCCACCGGATCCATGTCGTCGATGAAATCGGTCTTCACTTTATTCCGGAAGAAACCGGCTGCAAAGGCGCTTTGCTCCAGCTCATCGATGGAGGAAATCAGTCCCCTGACCCAAATTTCCATCTTCCGGTAATCGTGGGTGGGGTCTTGACTGCGCTTGATTTCACCCTCCACCCGTTGAACGGTTTTGACCATGGCATCAACCGCTTCCGCAATCAGACCTTCATTCTCGCGCGGAGGTTCTCCGAGTAAAGTACGCAGCATATTTATCCCTCCTCTGGATGATCGGATCGTATCGCTAAAGAATGGAATCTGGCCCGATTGAAGCGGGTCCCTAACTTATTACCCCGGAAAATACGTTTTCCAACGCTCGTCCACCAGCTTGACAATGTCCTCGCGCGGATTCAGCTCATCGGGATATCCCGGCTTCATGCGGGCATCAATGACCAGCGGCAGGCTGTAAGCCAGATGATGCTGGCGCACCTCGGCCTGCGAATAGATGTCCGTGGCCGGATTAAAACGTGTAAATACGGTCCACAGGAACTTATTGGTGCTGGAAGCAACCGTCTTCGCATCATCCACCAGCACGACCAGCGGCCACAGGGTTCCCCGTTCATGCAGACGGCCAAGCACCCTGGCGGCCAACTCTGGTTCCTGTTCATAGGATGCCCCGGAAACGACCAGACAACCCTTATGGTAAGGTGCAATATGGTCGATTTCCGCAATGTCCCCTTCGTTGTAATCTGCTGGCAGATCGCGCAGCTGATCGCCGACGCCGATCAGGATCGCTTTGCTGCCGTGATTCAGCCTCTTGCCGGTGTAGTCCAGCGTGTCATGGGACGTATTGTTGAAAATAAACAGGTCGGTCGCCGGATTAAACCGCTCCAGCACCGTTTCCAACAGCTTGCGGAAATCAGCCAGATCCAAATGCACGTCCGTCAGCATCAGGAATTTGGTCAAAGACAGCTGGCCTTGGCCCATAATGGAGAAACCGGCCACCAGCGCTTCCCGGGAATAACGCTCTTTGACGATCGCCGAAGCCAACGAATGGTGTCCCGTTTCGCCATACGTCCATACGGTATGCACAGAAGGCATGACCAGCGGGAAAGCCGGCGACAGCAGCTTCTGGAGGAAGTCGCCCAGGTAATAATCCTCCTGGCGCGGTTTGCCGACAATCGTAGCCGGATAGATGGCATCCTTGCGGTGCCACATATGTTTAACGTTCAGCACAGGGAAATCATGCTGCAGCGAATAATAGCCGTAATGGTCGCCAAACGGTCCTTCCGGACGGCGTTCATGCGGCGGCACGGAGCCGTGGATGGCAAATTCGACTTCGGCCGGAATACGGTGTCCGCCCAGCGGATTCTCTGTCATAGGCAGACGTTCGCCCATTACAAACGAAGTCATCAGCAGCTCCGGCAGATGCTCCGGCAGCGGCGCGATCGCCGAAGCGATCAGGGCTGGCGGACCTCCGATCAGAATCGTCACCGGGAGGGCCTGGTTCAGCTTCTCCGCCTCATGATAATGGAAACCGCCGCCTTTATGAATCTGCCAATGAATGCCGGTGGTTTGATCATCATACAGCTGGATGCGATACATCCCCAGGTTATGATCGCCGGCTTTGAGCGGATTCTCTGTGTAAACGAGCGGCAGCGTAATAAACGGTCCGCCATCCTCCTGCCAGCTGGTTACTTTGGGTAATACGGCCAGCGGATTCTCCGTCCGGCAGACCTGAAGAATCGGAGCTTCGGCTTTCGATACCGTCTTCGGAACCGTCCCCCAGCCCATCTTGATAGCGTCCCAAATTAATCCGCGTTCATTCCAGACCGCCTTTGGCGTAGGCGGCATCAGCTTGTCCAGCGCCCCAACCAGGCGGTTTGCCAGCTGCTCCGGCTTAGGTCCAAAAGCCATGTCCACCCGCTTCTCTGTTCCAAACAAATTGGTAGCTACCGGGAACGGCGTTCCTTTCACGTTCGTGAACAGCAGCGCAGGGCCTCCTTCCTCAATGACTCTGCGGTGAACTTCAGCCAGCTCCAAATAAGGATCCACCGGCGCCTCAATAATGGCCAGATCGTTTTCCTTGCGGAGCGCCTCAATCCACTGGCGTAAATTTCGATAACTCAAACCATTCCCCTCCCAAGAGATGCTGTCTATATCAATTATGCGAGCTTCCAATTATCGGGATTTGCCAGCTAAAATCCGTTAATCAAATCACTTCCAACTATATCATATTTCCGCACGGAATCCTGCATCTATCCTTGCCGTCATCCCTGAAAAACAAAAAGACCCGGCGGCGGCAAAACGCCCGGCGGGTCTTCAGGTACCAATCAGCTTCCAAACCGGACCGGACCTGCCCTTTCCCAGATCAGGCCGGATCATTGGCCGTTTATTCACTTGCTGTTTCGGCTGAGCAGCGATGTGCGGACAGCCATGTAACACAGCAGGCCAAACAGAACCTCAATGATGAGGATATGAGAGATTGACGTAAACAGATACCAGTTGTAATCATTCACCGTATAAGTGACCGCAATCCCGGCAAAAATTTGCAGAACGATCAAAATAATGGAGGCAAGTCCCAGCCCGCGGACCTCACGGTTGCCCGACTTGTTCCGGTAAGCAAAATGGGCCAGAACCGCGATGACGACAAACAGCAGAAACGCCGCTGCGCGGTGCATGAACTGAATGCCTTCCCCGCCGGCGAGCGGCGGAACCAGCTTGCCGTTGCAGAGCGGGAAACCATAACACGCTCCGGCAGAGTCGGTATGGGTTACGTAGGCTCCGGTGTAAACCACCAGATAGGTATAAATCGCTGTAAAAATGCTCAAATTGCGCAGTCCTTTGGCTACTTTGCGCGGAGGTTCCGCAGGAACCATCCCTTCCTGCTTGTCCTGCTCCCGGATGCCCAGCGACAGCATCACGGAGCTTGCGAACGAGATCAGGGCGAAACCGAGATGAAGCGCCATAATCGGTGCGGATTGCGTAAACACAACCGCCAAAGCGCCCATGGCCGCTTGGATAATAACAAACAATAAAGCCAGAAAAGCATAAATACGAAGGTCCAGGCGGTTTCTGCGCCAAATCATAAAGGCCACAAAAGCGGCAAGCGCCAAAATCCCGGCCAGGCCGCTCACCCCGCGGTGAGAATATTCAATAATCGACGCAAGCGTATGCGCGGGCACAAATTTGCCGTTGCACAGCGGAAACTGGCTGCCGCAGCCGAGTCCGGACTCCGTTTTGGTGACGACGCCGCCGCCAAAGGTAGCCAGGAATACGAATAACGTGGCCGCGTAAGCCAGCCATTTCAACTGTTTGGTTGTCATTCTATCACCTGCATTATATTTTATTAAAAAGCTTTGCCAATCCATGTTTCATTATACCGGATGGCAAAGCCCATATCACAGGTGACTTGTGACAAAATGTTCAACACTGTCCAATTTCAGCCGATTTGGCCTATCCACTGTGACATTTATGCTTGAGTTTTGAGCGTCTCATGCACAGCTGCGGCTTTATTCAGGAAATCCTCAATCTCCGCCCGGGATTTCCGCAGCTTGTTAACGAAGCGGATTAATTCCTTGCCACCCGAATAGGCAATAAAGCTCGGGATGCCCAAAATATTCTGCTCGCGGCTGATCTCCTCCAGCTCGTCCACATCTACCTGAATCAGCTTGAGGCGGTTCGCGTACTCCTGTTCTACCTCGGGCATAAACGGATCAATAAATTTGCAGTCTCCGCACCAATCGGCTTTATAGACCGCCACCGTAAGCCCTTCCGAACCGATTAATTCATGGAATTGCTCTGCTGTTGCCACTTTAAGCATGTATATCATCCTTCCCTGAAGTTCTTTTTTCTCTAAGTAGAACAAACCTTGGAGTGGAAGTCAAATCGTTTGGCCATAATGAAACTATTAGAGAATTTGCGGAAAGAAGGGCAGTACGTGAGACATTCGGAAGAATACGGGGAAGAGAAACCCTGGGAAATTTGGAGAGGGATCCTGCTGTCCCTGCCTAAAGCGATCTGGCATTCGGCATCCAGCAAAGCGTCCGACCTGGCAGGCTCCAGCCGGCTGCTGCTGGCCAAACGGGAGCTCGATTGGAATGAAACAGCGGCCGACTTTGTTCGTTCCGCCCTGGAGGAACAGCTGAAAAGAGGCGGTCAGCATGGCCGTCAGGAACAGAAATATCTGCATCAACCCTACAAGGATTATGTGCACCTCTGTTCGGAAGAACAGGAAGCGCTGGCCGACATCGATTTGGCCCTCCGGCGGGATAACCGCAACAATGTGACCCGGACCGCGGCCTATCTCAAGCTCTACAACGATTTCCCCGAGCTTCACTGGTCCTTTCTCGCTCATATGGTCTCCCGCAATGCCGGCTGGAACATGAGTGATTTGAAAGGTGGACAGGCAGATCTGCTGCTCAGCGAGACGGACGTTTACCGCACTTACCGGTTTCTGGAACGGAGCAATGCGCTTATTTTTCAGGATGCCTATCCCCAGCTTCTGCTCTATGCCCACAGCAAACGGCTTGGCAAAAGCCTCTTTCACCTGCTCCCCCGGTTTCATGTGTCCCGCTTCATGCAGCCTTTCTGGGAGTATTTCTGGCTCAGCCGGTCCAGCAGCCTGCTGGCCGTCGGGCTCATAATCAATGAACAGAATTATATTGAGAAGAGGGTTGTCAAGCATCCTTTCTTCCAGCAGACGGTCATGCACAAGATGCCTTTCCTGCTCGGCGGCTTGAGCGGAGTCAATCAAGTGGTGTTCCCGTTCAAGCCGGCGGAAGACAATGAAAGAGGAGAGCCGCGGCTGGGCGGCCGGATCATGAGTCATTTTGCCGGTTTAAACGCCCGGATTCAATTGGGCAAACATCTATATGCCGTTTTATTTGGTTTACCCCAGGTTCAGCAGGGGGCTGAGCAGTTTGCCAGTTCTACTCCCCATACCGGCTCACGGGCCGATTACTGGCCGGGCCTGTTCTCCCCTTGCGCAGGAGAAATCAAAGCATTGCCCAGACAAGGTTCAGAGCTGCTGCAGAACCGCTTTCGGCCGGACGGAACGCTAATCTATTCCCCGCCTCTTATGGACTGCTTTGAAGACACCCCTTATGAGCCAATCTCCAGAGAGGACTGGTTTCAGGACGACACGGCCATTGGCGACATCAGCATCCCCGATTACCCGCTGTTGTGCGAAATTACCGCCGGCCACCGGATGGATATCCTGAAACGCGCTTACGTCCATGATGCCGCTGCCGGAGCGCGGAAATGGAACGGGAAAGGACAGGAAACGAGGGAGACAGGAACTCCATAACCCCCTTCTTTAATCCTGCATGGCTGGAAGCTGTGAGAGTGTGAGAGTGCCTGCAAATTAAAAAGGCGTACAAACACCGATAGGGTGAATGTACGCCTTTTAGGGGTATGCAGAAACTGGAACGTCCGGTACCCGCTCTCTAAAGTCTTTAGTCTGCCGGACCTGTCCAATATCTAGGCCGGACTTATCCCTCCGAACGTTTGCCGGAAGCCGGAGCAAACCGCATCAGCGGCCGCAGCAGCCGGCGGATCGCATTTGGATAGCTGTCCAGCTCTTCGCGCCGGATGACGCGCAGCAGAATCAGCATGACCGGATAAAGCGCAACGGTTACGCCGCCTACAAGGCAGCAGGTAATAAAGAAAGCGACCCGATGAGGCATCACATGAACCAGCTGAATCCCGGCTTCATTCAATCCGTAACCGACAGCAGCCAGCACGACCACGGTAACAAGGAAGCCTGTCCAGCGTTTGCCGAGGATCGAGAACGGAACGATTTGCTTCAGGGAACGAATGTTGAGCAGTGTGATGACCAGGAAACAAATGCCCGTTCCGGCCACGATTCCGTAAATGCCGAATACCGGCGCCAGCGCAAAGCTGACCGCCAGCTTGACCACGATCCCGATCAGGACATGGACCATCGACAGGTTCGGTTTGCCCATGCTAAGCAGAATCGCGCTGCTGGTTGACATTGTAATTTGAAAAATGGTCCCGAGCGTCAGCAGGGCAATAATGCCGCTGCCGTCCAACGAGCTGTACAGCATCCCGTTGACCGAGTAGGCCGCCGTACACAAAGCAAGCACTACCGGCATGCCAGTGATGACGGAGATCCGCATTGCCAGCGTGATCTGCTTCTCCAGATAAGGCATGTCCTTCCGTGCAAACGCGCCGGAAATGATCGGGATCAGCGATGTACTGAGCGCAATGGACAGAATCGGCGGAATCCCGGCGATGCTTTGCGCCCGGCTGCCGAGAATACCGAGCAGGTAAGTCGCTTGGTCTAATCCGATCTGGCCTTTCAGCATCGGTTTTACAATCGAGCTGTCTATGAAATAGACGGCCGGTATAGCGAGCGACGAAAGCACAATAGGAATCGACAATTTGAAGATATTGGCATAAATCTTCCTGAAAGGAAGCGCCGGCTCGCCTGTCGACAAATCCTCCTGCGGCGTCTCCTTGTCGGACCGTTTCAGCTTAAAGGCATAATACAGCATGATAGCAAAAGCACCGATACTTCCCAAAACACCACCGAAGGAAGCACCTGCAGCAACCCATTTATCTGCATATCCAGCACTAACCATTACAACCGCGATGGCGATTGCCGTAATTACACGAAGGATTTGTTCTACAATTTGCGAAACCCCGCCGGCACTCATATTATTGCGGCCCTGGAAATATCCCCGCATCATGGCTACAGTCGGGAATAACAGCAGGGCAGGAGCAATGGCCCTAATGGCTGGTGTGGCTTCCGGAGCTGATATCAATCTGGCGTACACCGGCGCCAGGACATACAGAAGAACTGTAATCAGAACTCCAGTAACGGCAGCAAAAATAAGCGCAGCCTTATAAATCCGTTTTGCCTCCCCAGGCCGCTGCAAAGCATACCGCTCGGAGACCATTTTACTAAGCGTACTCGGAATACCTGCAGTCGCAACCGTTAACAAGAGCAAATAAACCGTATTCGAAATCGTAAACGACGCATTCCCCACCGCGCCAAAAAGATGTTCAAGCGGAACCCGCTGCGCCATCCCCAGCACGCGGGCCACAAGAGCAGCCACGGCCAGAATCAGCGTTCCCTTAATAAAAGATTCCTTCTTAGACAAACAGAATTCCCTCTTTCCCCAAGTCCCCTTTACGCGGAGACTTTCTTCGGACAATTAGAAGCTGAAGATCCAGATAAAAAAGACGACAATCATCACGATCTGCAGAATGATCTTGACCGCCATGCTGCTGAACAATCCAACAACGGAGCCTACGCCGGCTTTGATAGATTGCTTAAGCCCGGCTCCTGTCAGCAGTTCGCCGATCACCGCGCCTATAAACGGGCCGATGACCAGACCAAAGGCCGGTATGACAAACGGCCCGATAATAGCTCCGATTGTACTCAGCCAGACGGAAGCCTTACTGCCGCCAAACCTTTTGACGCCCCATGCCCCGACCAGATAATCCGCGACAAGCAGGATCACCACGATCAGCGACTGCAGCGTCCAGAAGAACCAGCCGAAATGCTGGAAGCCGAAAAACCAGCCATAAACAAAAAAGGCCGCATAAACGGCAACCACACCGGGCAGTACGGGAATGATCGCTCCGGCAAGTCCTGTA
This sequence comes from Paenibacillus yonginensis, assembly GCF_001685395.1. Classification (NCBI taxonomy): domain Bacteria; kingdom Bacillati; phylum Bacillota; class Bacilli; order Caryophanales; family Paenibacillaceae; genus Paenibacillus; species Paenibacillus yonginensis. Next base: position 3,185,420 of record NZ_CP014167.1, read on the forward strand.
GCAAACAACGCGATGACTAAAATCCACCCGATGACATCAAGCCACATGTGTTTTACACCTCTTCGGCAAAAATAAATTTCCGGATAACTTCCGCAATTCCGTCATCATTATTGGAGGACGTTACGTAATCCGCATTTTCTTTGACGGCCAGCTGAGCATTCCCCATAGCCACGCCAACAGCTGCTGCCTGAATGGCTGCCAGATCGTTTAAGCTGTCGCCAACGGCAATCGTCTCCGTCATTTCGATGCCAAGCAGTCCGCAAAGGGTACGAATCCCGCTGGCTTTGCTTACACCCTGCGGATTGACCTCGATATTCCAGGGGGCTGAATTGGTAATCTCCAGGCCGCCCATATTCTGAAGCTCCATCAGCACTTGATGGCGAATCTCTTCGTCATGAACGTTATACCCGAATTTCAGCCATTCTTTCTCCTTGATAACCCCTTCATACCAGTTCTCTTCATTAAACAGTCCTTCGACAGAATAAGCCCAGAACCAGACATTAAGGGTCCGAGACAGCTTATACATCTTCTCGACCAGCTCGGGACCCAGCAGTTCCCGGCGATACAGCTCTTTAGGGTTTCGCCAAATTTCACTGCCGTTCACTGTAATCATCGGCGTATCCAGTCCCAGCTCTTCTCCGAACGGGGCGGCTTCGCTGTAAGATCTTCCGGTAGACAAGCAGACATGCACACCGGCATCCAAAGCTTTGTGAATCCATTTTGCCGTTTCCGGGGAAATCTGATGGTTGTCTGTGAGCAGCGTTCCGTCCATATCAAGCGCAAGCAAGCGGTATTTCATTGGCTCATCTCCTCAATCCTATCCTTAGTACATCTCTATTTCTGTTCGCTATTTCACACGTAACGTCATTTTACCACAGACGGCTTCCAGCCACCAACCGCAACCTTTGCTGCAGGTTTGGGGGACAGGCCTGTTACAAAAGGACCGCAGCCACAAGAACGCCTACTGTAATTTTAACCCGCTGAATCGAGCTTTTTTTTATCTGTACAGGAGCCACAGTTCTCTACCTCCTTCAGAGCTTTATAGTTCAGCAAAGCTTAGGTTTAATTTTCTATATATTATTGTCGAGGGTTAACATTGTTTCCTCAAGGAAACATTTGCACAAGACTAAAGAACTAAAAGCCGTCCCTATAGGAACAGCTCAGCAGCTTTTTGAAAACCGTTTTTTGTACTTGTACCGAATGCCCCAAGCCTCCCTCGCATAAGCTGACTGTAACGAAAGACTGAATGGAAGGAGAGGTGTGAAAATGATCAACATCCTGCTGCCGCCATTTACGCGAGAGAAGGCAATTGCAAAAGTCAGACTTGCCGAAGACAGCTGGAACTCCCGGAACCCCGAGCATGTATCCCAGAGTTACACGCCGGACAGCAGGTGGCGCAACCGCGCCGAATTCCTGACAGGCCGCAGGGAGATCATTGCCTTTTTGCACCGCAAATGGGCCAAGGAATTGGACTACCGGCTGATTAAGGAATTATGGGCGTTCACGGATAACCGGATCGCCGTACGTTTCGCTTACGAGTGGCATGATGACAGCGGCTTCTGGTTTCGCTCCTACGGGAACGAGAACTGGGAATTTGACGCAAACGGACTCATGCGGACCCGCTACGCCTCCATCAATGACCTGCCAATCCGAGAATCCGACCGAAAATATCATTGGCCGCTCGGGCGCCGTCCCGACCATTACCCCGGATTATCCGAGCTGGGTTTGTAAAGCAGCGGCCGAGCAGCGAAGAAGAATCAGTCCGTGAACTCAACTCCTGTCAGCTCCTCGCTCATCTGCCAAAGCTGCTCCGCAAGATCAGGGGCGATCGCCCAAGGAAACACTCCACTCAGTACCTGAGCAACTCCGTTCAATTCAAGCGAGGGAACAACAACAACCTCAGCGATATCCACATCCAGGCAGTATCGCCGCCTTTTCCTTCTAATTGAGTATTTGCGGCGCACCACACGGTAGTTGCAGCCCCCTGTTCGGCGGTCTTGTATCCGTCAGGAACGACTGTGCTGCGTTGTCCTTACCTCATCGGAAGCTCCGATAGTGCAAAAATCCTCCTGGTTCATAAAGCGGGACAAATCGGTCAGGATTTGGCCGGGATGGACCGCGAAAGCTCGTTTGCCATGCTTATAGCCGCGCTGGTCCGGCCCAACCGCAACCAGGCGTTGGCTGACTTATCGGTTGCTGGGGAGGGGCATTTAATAGTCTTTAGCGTTTAACATCGTTAATCTCCTCCAGTTTCTGTTTAAGTTCTTCTTCAGCTTCTGCTCCTGGTTCAGCTCCGGCTTTCCGCCCCTGATCGTATTCCTTCTGATCGTATTCCTTCTGGCCGTTCTTCTTGTGTTTCGCCGGAGGCAATAGTCCAATCTTCTCGTAATACCGGATTGAGTCATAGCTGAAACCGGTGCTTCGAGATAATTCCGCAATTGTACAAGTCTGAAGCTTCCCGACCATTGCCTTGTTTTTCTTGCTGCTGTCCACCTGCATTTTATCGTGTGGAGTTTGCTCCATGTCAAGCCGTGTTTGGAGAAAATAGTTCCGTTATAAAAAAGAACCCCTCATCCCAAATAGATGAGGGGTTCAAAAGATTAGAAGCCTGTTCAATTCGTTTCTTGCTAATTCGCCGCCACTAAAAGCCGCGATAATCAGTTTTTGGAATCTGTCTTCGCCGCGTCTTTGTCCGAAGTTTGGTTCTGGGACTCCAGCGTTTTTTTAGGGACGCCGTCCAGACCGTATTCATAGTCATAGGCATCAAAGATTTTGCGGGCTACAGGAGCCGCACTGTAGGCGCCGAATCCGCCTTCGGGAATGACGACGGCTACAGCCAGCTTCGGATTCTCGCGCGGGGCAAAAGCGATAAATACGCCGTTATCGACGTCGTATTTTTTGCCGTTGCCATAAATCGTTTGCGTCGAGGTACCTGTTTTACGGGCGAAATCATAAGGGAAGCCGTTAAACGCTTCGTGGACATCGGTAGCCATGCCCTTCAAAATTTCATTCCAGTAGCTGTCTTTAAACGTTACCGTATTCAGCACTTTCGGCTTGAACTGCTGCACGACATTACCGTTCGCATCCGTGATTTTATCGACAAGCTGCGGCTGCATCCGTTTGCCGCGGGTTGCCAGCATGCTGGCATACTGGGCAAGCTGCATCGTTGTATATTTCCCCTGCTGGCCGAAAGAAGCGTAAGCGAGACGGGACAGCGAGGTTTCTTTTTTGTTCACATACTCGCGGTAGCCTTTGTATTCATTCGGCAAATCAACGCCTGTTAAGACGCCCAGGCCAAACTCCTTCATGTATTTATCCCAAAGCGTAATGCCGTCGTCGCCAAACTCCTTCCACATTCTCTCCCCGACCATATCGACCATAAAGGTGTTGGAGGAGTGGCGAATCGCGTCGGCAGGTGTAGCCAAGTAGCCGTAAGCGTGGCCCTGCGAGTTGCGGACGGAAGCCGAGTTGTTTTTACCGAAATAAGCAATACCAGTGTCGTTATAAGGGGTTGTTGTTGTAAACAAGCCTTCGTTAAGGCCGATCATCACCGACAACGGTTTAATCGTCGAACCCATCAGCACGACCGATTCCGGGTGAACACCTTCCTGGCCGGACGGGAACGAGCGGATCGTTCCGTTCAGGTACACATTCTGGATCGCTTCGTAATCGGACGGAGAAATCCCGCCGCTGCCCCAAACGTTGGGATCATAATCCGGCATGCTGGCCATGGCGACCACTTTGCCGGTGTTCACTTCCATCGCCACGGCGAAGCCGGTTTGAGCGTTAGGGTGATATTTGCCGCTAACCGGATGGTTATGCAGCCAATCGAGCTGATCCATGATGGCCTGCTCGGTTTTGAGCTGGATGTTCTTGTTGATGTTCAGATGCAGGTCGTCGCCCTTCTCGGGAGGCGTGACCTCTGCAACCCCGTCGGCCATGTTGCGGGGATCGACCGGGATGCTTTTATAGCCGTTTTTACCGCGCAGAACATCCTGATACTGATACTCCAGACCATCAAAACCTACGTCCTCGTTGTCCGTATACTGCTGGCCCGGATCATCGGGTGTCATATTGCGAAGCTGTTTATATTTATCAAGGCTCGTGGAGGCCCCTTTAAATTTCTTGATGTAGCCGACAGCCTGGACCGCCACCGTGTCTTTATCGTAGTTTCTTACGCTTTCTTCAATTACGTCTACGCCGGGAAACTCGGATTTATGCTCCAGGAAATAGGCGACTTCCCTGTCGGTCAGTCCGCTCTTCAGGCGCCGGGGCGCATAACCGCCGCTGAGCCGGGAATCTAGGTCCATGGCATCAACGATCTGATCAGCTGTTACTTTCTCCGTCTTCGACTCACCGAGCGTGTTGAACACGTTCGCGATCTTTTTCGCCATTGCGAGAATCTCCGGACGGTTGCTCATGCCTGTTGTGCTGCTGTAGTCCTTAAGGAGCGTAATGTACAAGGATTGCTGCGGCGTGGAATAAGCAAGCTTAACCCCTGTAGCATCGTAAATCGTACCGCGGGTTGGCGGCAGCGGCACCTTCTTGACCGTAAGGCTGCTCTCCTGCGCCTGAAGACTTGGACCGTCTACAAACTGAAGAATCGCAAGGCGGACAATGATAACAGTAAAAATAATAAATGCGCTGAAAAAAAACACATTCAGACGAATATTAAAATGACGCTGACGCGCCGCTTCCTGCTTCTGCGGATCATCCTGATAGGCTTTCTTCATTCGTCTCCTTCACTCTGCTTTCTATAATCTGATAATCTGCCATCTAATATTCTAGCAATGATTCCGAATCTCTATTTTACCATAGCTATGTCGAAAACAGCGAACTTTCACGAATTGTGGGGAAAAATGGAAGTCTAAAGGTTGGCCGGACGTATCCCTCCCTCCTCCAGCCGGATAACGGCCTGATCGTATGCAGTTATTCCCCTCTTATTCCAAACAACGTTTAACCCCCTTAATCAGTTTCAGACTTGCCGAAAAAAACAAAAAAACCGGCTGCCATAGAGCAGCCGATTTATGCCTATCTTATTCGCCAGGTTTTTCTGCTTTCTCCGCGTTGCCTGCCCCTGCCGGGGGGTTCTTGTTGAGCGACTTCTTCGGAACGCCGTCCAGCCCGTATTCCTGATCATACGCATCAAAGATTTGACGCGCTACAGGTGCTGCGCTGTAAGCGCCGAAGCCGCCCTCCGGAATCACAACCGCTACGGCCAGCTTCGGATTCTCCCGCGGAGCAAAGGCGATAAAGACCCCGTTATCCGTCTGGATTCTCTGCCCTTTAATATAGACGTCCTGGGTCGAGGTTCCCGTCTTTCTCGCAAAATCATAAGGGAAGCCGGAGAAGGAGCTGACATCCGTCGCCATCCCTTTGATCACTTCTTTCCAGTAGCTGGAGCTGAAGTGCACCTCATTCAGCACTTTAGGCTGGAAGGTGCGCAGCACCTTGCCGCTGCTGTCAGTAATTTTGCTCACCAGATGCGGCTCCATCCGTTTGCCGCGGTTTGCAAGCATGGCGGCATATTGCGCAAGCTGCATCGTTGTATATTTGCCCTGCTGCCCCCAGGAGGCGTAAACCAGCCGGGAAAGCACGGTTTCCGCTTCGTTCTTATACTCCAGCGTTCCGAGATATTCGTTAGGCAAGTCGATTCCCGTTGAAACCCCCAGGCCAAACTCCTTCATATAGGCGTCCCATTTGGCGATGCCTTTGGAGCCGTATTTGCTGTACAGCTTCTTGCCGACCATATCGACCATAAAAACGTTGGAGGAATGGCGGATCGCATCCGCCGGACTCTTCAAGTAACCGTAGACATGGCCTTCCGAGTTGCGGACCGTAGAACCGTCCTTGCCGAATTCGGCAATCCCCCGGTCCTGGTAAGGCGTTGTCGTCGTGAACAGCTTCTCGTTTAAGCCCAGCAGCACGGACAACGGTTTGATCGTAGAGCCCAGCAGAACCACGGACTCCAGATTATGCCCGGAACGGCCCGAGCTGTACGGCGTAATCGTTCCGTTCTGATAGTTGTCAATGGTCCAGCCTTCCTGGGTATTCGGATCATAATCCGGCATGCTGGCCATGGCTATAATATTGCCGGTATCAACCTCCATCGCCACCGCGTATCCCGTCTGGGCATTCGGATGGAGCTTGCCGCTTACCGGATTGGTATGCAGCCATTTCAATTGATCCAGAATCGCCTGCTGGGTCTTCAGCTGGACGTTCTTGTTGAGCGTCAGATGCAGATCCGCTCCTTTCTCGGGAGGCGTCATTTCCGCTAATCCGCTGACCATATTTTGCGCGTTGATCGGTACGCTTTTGAACCCGTTGCGTCCGCGGAGATCGGCCTGATATTGATATTCAAGCCCGTCATACCCTACGTCTTCCGTATCGATATACTGCATCGAAGGATCAGAAGACCTGATCGACCTGAGCTGCTCATACAGCGGCAAACTGTAAGAGGCCCCTTTAAATTTCTTGGTATAACCTATCGTCTGCACCGCAACCCGGTCAGGATCATAATGCCGAACGCTTTCTTCCACCACATCGATCCCCGGGAAAGCGGCTTTATGCTCCATGAAATAAGCAACTTCCTTGTCGTTCAAGTCTTCTTTGATCCGCCGAGGGGCATAACCTCCGCTGATTTTGGAATCCAGATCCATGGCTGCCACGACATCATCAGCCGTCATCTTCGGCTTGGCAGGGTCGCCGTATTGCTCAAACACCCGGGCAATGTCGGCAGCCAGCACCAGCGCTTCCGGACGGTTCTTGGCGCCTGTCCCGCTGCTGTAATCCTTCATTAGAGTCATGTACAGCGATTGGACCGGCGTGGAATAAGCCAGCTTGACCCCTGTTGCATCCCAAATCGTCCCGCGGTCCGGCGGAAGCGGAATATCCCTGACCGTCAGGCTTGCCTCCTGGGAAGTCAAGGTAGGTCCCTCAACAAACTGGATAATCGCCAGCCTGACAATAATCACAGTAAAGATCGCAAATGCGCTGAAGAAAAAAAGATTAAGGCGAATATTAAAATGACGCTGCATCGAAATTTCCTGATCCTGCATATCCTCGCCGTACCTGTTTGGTTTCATCGCGCTGCCCCCGGTGCTCTTCATCCTGCTAGGGATGAGAAGTTTTATTGTAACATTTTAACACAAATTCCAGCCGAATAGTCAGGCGGCAGGCTCCGGAATTCCTCCGATTGTGCAGGCCCGCTTCCGCCGGAAAATGAATAGGAGCTCCCCTTGTGCAGGAAAGCTCCGCCGCTTGCAGCATGTTCATCGCCAGCTTCTATAAAGTTATCCGCAAAATTATCCGAGCACCTTCTGCTGGACATGCGTTTCTGCAAAATTCGGGACATCAAACCAGTTGCCGCTCTTCGCCCAGGTAGAATCGAGCGGAATCCACTTGTTGTCCACATAAACCTCATTCCAGGCATGAGACCCATATCCGCCTTGTCCGTCATATCCCAGTCCGGTAATCACCTTGACGTCCAATCCCTGCGAACGGGCCATGACGGCATACAGCCGGGCGTAGTCGATGCAGACGCCTTTGCGGGTCTTAAAGGTCATCTCAGGCGTTTGCTCGTGCCATTCGTTATATTTCTCATAAGCCTCAACTTTATCATAATCGTATTGAATACGGGTGCCGATCCAGTTATACAGCCGTTTGGCCTTCTCCCGGTCGGAAGCTGCGCCTTCCACGATCTTCGCGGCTGCTGCGTTAATATTATCCGGAATTTGGGCATCAATAACCTCATATTTCCGTTCAAAAATTCCGTTCAGTTCATTCTGCATGTCCTGCTTCAGAACCGGCAGCTTCTCTTTGATCAGCTTGCCGGAAAGCGGTTCGAGAATCACTTCCGCTCCCTGCCGGTATACCGGGGAAGCTTCTACATATTTGCTGAATCCGCTGTTCGGAAACAACGATACGATCACAAACAGCAGCGCAATCAGAACAATTCCGCGAAAAGCGCCGATCACCGCGCCGATAATTCCACCGAACAAACGGCTTGTCAAGCCGGAGCGAATCTCCTTACGCCCCATCCCGCCGATCCATTTCATGCCTGGAAGGAACAGGCTCAGCAAACCAAGCACAAACCGGATCAGCCAGTAGCAGAGGAAGAAGATCAGGACGTAACGGACCAGCTGAAACTCCCGGATCGCGCCGGCCAGCGTATAGACGGCCTGCTCGGCGCCGCTTAATTGGCGATCCGGCGGCTGGACATGATCCGTCAGCCACTGCTGAACTTTGGGAGACAGATAAGCCGTCACCGGAATCGCGGCAGCCAGGCTGAGCGCGGTCATTATCCCGCCCCCTACCAGCGACAGCAATCTGCCCGCCGATTTGGATGTTCCCCTGAGCACGCCCTGCAGGATAGAACCCGCGATGACGAGGATGAGGATAAGGTTAACCAGATTATATCCTTGCAGCTGTTGAAGTACGGTCACGCGGGACCCTCCTTTCTGATGTTCATCTTTGTTGTTTAATGCCCGGCAGTTCCTGCTTTCAGTTCGGTTATTGACCGCTGCTGCGTTTGGCCTCCTGTATAAAAGCTTCGAGCGTGTCGCCGCGGCTCCATTCCCCAAGAGAGACCCCGCGCAGCGACACCTTCACCTTGTCGCTGCCGCTTTCCCCGGTCACTTCCAGATTAGGCGTCGTAATGGTGAAGGAACCGTCCGCATTGCGCGTAAATTTCGCTTCCTGCGCTTCATTTTTCATGACATTCAGCGCCTCGGACTGCATCGTGTTCATCGTTTGGTCTTTAACCGTCGAGACTGCTTTGCCGATATCGTTCAGCGTGATGCCGCTGTAAACGATCAGAAAAGCCGCAATCGCAATAATCAGGACCCACTTGACGACGGTCTTGACCAGATTGGCCACCAGAAACAAAGCGACCAGGCCAACCACGATAATCAGCCAATTCTGCTTGAAATAATCGACCCATACCTGATAATCCAAACCTTGAAAATTCATGTGTTCCAACACCCCTGTATCTAAATTGGCGGACGTAAATTCTCTGTTATGGCCCTAGATGCACTATCCATTATACATGATCGCCAAATGCTAGCCCAGCTTAACCCTGCCGGCGGCGAATCCCCCTTTCGCTGTATTTCAAAATTGGCATAACTTCGGCGGCCAAGGCGTACAAGTAGAGCATGGCCTACTTTCACACCCGAATCAGAAAGAGCAAGCCAGTTTTATTGCGATGTTTTCTCGGAGTAGTAATGCTTCATAAAACTTAAAGCTTATGCTTCCGATGCCAGTTTTATTGCGATGTTTTCTCGGAGTAGTAATGCTTCATAAAACTTTTAGGAGGACAAACTCAACATGAAAATCGCTATAGGGCTTTATTTCTTTATGTTTATCGCCTTCTTCGACTTGCACGCCCAATATCCGATTCTCACGCCGTTTGCGGTGTCCCTGGGGGCGGCTCCTGCTTTTATCGGCTGGATGATGGGCATCTATGCGTTGACCCATTTGCCCGGCAACCTGATCGCCGGGCACGGGGTCGATAAATACGGCAGCAAACGCTACGTCGTCTTCAGCTTGATTTCAGCCGGAATTGTTCTGCTGCTGCAGGCTCATGTCACGGCGCCTTGGCAGCTGCTGGTACTGCGGTCGATCAGCGGATTTGTGCTGGCCTTCCTCTCCCCGGCTTGTCTGGCCCTGCTCGCCTCCTTGTCCCGGGACGCGGTCACTCAAGGCAAGCTGATGGCCGGGCATGGCGTGACCCATACGCTGGCCTCCGTGTTGTCGCCGGCAGTCGGAGCGTTCCTCGTCAAGCTGGCCGGCTTCTCCCTGACCTTCCAATCCCTCGGATGGCTGCTGATCTCCGCAGGTTTGCTTGCTTGGTTCACCATCCGCGGCAAAGCGGTAGAGATGCAGCTTGAAGTTTCCAGAGCCAACGCGGCCGCGGCGGACAACTCCAGCCTGCTGCCCGGCGTACCGCTCGTTTATTACCTGCTGCCGCTAGGCGTAGCCTGCTCGCAGGGCATTTTGTTTTTCGAGCTCCCCCTCCATGACGGAGGAAGCTCGGAGGGCATTTTACATACGGGCATTTATTTCTCTATCCTAAGTCTGGGGTCGCTCGTTACGCTGGGCATGCTGTTTCTGCACCGCGTCTCCCCTTACCTGAGGGCTCTGGGCGGTGTCCTGCTGCTGGCGTTGTGCTTCTACGGCTTGACGATGCCGGAGAGAATTCCGATGCCTGTCGTGCTGTTTGTGATGGGGATGTCCAAAGGCATTATTTTCCCGGCCATCTCTTCCTTATTTATTGAGGTCAGCGGCGGCGAACGGATGGGCAGCGTGTTCTCATTTCAGTCGATTGCCATGTCGCTGGGTTCCTTTATTGGGCCGATTGTAGCTGGACAGCTGCATTTGACCTTCTCCCCGTATTTCCTGGCGTTTGTCGTCCTGATGCTGTTGCTGATCACACTGCCGGCCAACCGCCGTCTGCCCAAGCAGCCGATACCGGTCGACTGACCACTTTCCGTTCCTTCGACCGGCCTTGGCTGCCTGACGCGTTTCTTTTTTTGCATGAAAAGGGAAATTGCGTTTACACTAAAGGCAGCGAGGTGATGACATGGCGGAGATTACCATTATCGTGGAAGGTAAAAATGACCGCAGCAAGCTGCGCCGGCTGCTCAGCGATGAAATCAACATCCTGTGCACCTTTGGCTCCATGAGCAGCCTCAAGCTCGAACAGCTCCGTAAACAGGCCAAAGACGACGAAATCTATCTGTTTATGGACAATGACTCCTCAGGGAAAAAAATCCGGGCGATCCTGAGGGACGCCTTTCCGGATGCCGAGCAGATTTATACCCGCCGCGGCTATGCCGGTGTTGAAGGCACACCCGATGAATATATAATCGCCCAACTGGAGAAAGCTGGATTGGAAGAATACATTCAGTATCCCCCCGCGCTGCCTGGACTGGAGTAAGGAGCGGCATGCACCATGGCCTCCTCAATATGCCTTTATATGGGTAAAAAAAACAGACGCACCTCCGGCTAGCCGAAAGGGCGTCTTTCTTTTGTTCTATCTTATAGAACATTTATTATTTGTGAACCGTATCCAGGAACATGACGATCAGGCTCAAGGTCAGGTAGTTGATTGAGAAAATAAATACCCGTTTCGACCATTTCTCCACGTCCTGCTTCATGAAGCCTACCAGCGCCATAATCAGCCAGATGGCCGACAGCGCCGTGCCGATGATCAGGAACCAGATGCCGGTAATGTCGTTCGCATACATAAGATATGGAATCGGCAGCAGCAGAGCAATGTAAGGAATCATTTGAATTTTGGTGCGATTGACGCCTTTGACAACCGGAAGCACAGGGAAACCCGCAGCCCGGTACTCCTCGACACGGCGGATCGCCAAAGCCCAAAAGTGGGGCGGCTGCCACAGGAACAGAATCGCAAAGATCATCCAAGCGCCGAGATCAACTTGGCCAGAAGCAGCGACGTAGCCGATTACCGGCGGCATCGCTCCTGAAATTGCACCGACCGAGGTGCTCCAGGTAGAGGAACGTTTCAGCCAGATCGTATAAACCACGCCATAAACGAGCATGCCTACGATGCCGAACAAACCGGCCAAAACCCCGGAGAACAGGAACAGCAGGACAAGCCCCGCCGCGCTCAGAATGCCGGCATAGATCAGTACCGTTCTTGGGGAAAGCTTGCCAAGCGGCAGCGCACGGTTCTGGGTACGCTCCATTTTGGTATCCATTTCCCGGTCATAATAATTGTTGAATACGCAAGCCCCGGCCATGACCAGAGCCGTGCCGATCATCGTGATGATCAGCTTGATGATGTCGATATGCCAATGCGCGCCGAGCCAGTAACCCGCAAAGGTCGCAATCAGATTGGAACGAATAATGCCCGGTTTGGTCAAGGCGACAAAATCGCGCCAAGTTGCCGACTCCGAAGCCGGCGTGGAGTTTACGGACAAAGCTGCGGCATCCGCACCCGCTTCATATCTTAATGGTTTGCCCATTTTACTGCCTCCTACTAAATATTAAATTGCAACATATGGTCATTTCAAACGACAAAAAAAGTTCCAAAACAACCTCTTCTATAAACTTTATCATATCAATCGGGGATCATGTTTGCATCCGGAGGCAAAAAGATGATTTTTGTTTGACAATTTGGTGACGAAAGACTCACATTTCGTTCTGTTATCTCTTTATTATACCCATTCTCCCATGGAAAATAGCCGAGTCCCGCAGCTTCGCCCAGCCGGCTTATCAGCCACAAAAAAGACGCCGCAAGCGGCGTCTAAGCGGGTCTTTCAGTTCTGCTTAAATGGGAATCAGATTCATATCGGGCCGGAGTTCAGCCTCTAGGCAGAAATCCCATCAAATGCTGGATTTCCTTCAGGTTCTTGGCGGCTACGGCTTCTGCACGCTCCGCTCCCTGGCGTAAAATCTCGCGAATTTCGCCGGACTGCCTGATTTCGTGATACCGCTGCTGGAGCGGCTCCAGTACGGACACGATCACTTCGGCCAAATCTTTTTTGAACGGGCCATACATCTGTCCTTCGTAACGCTGCTCGACTTCGGCGATCGACAAGCCTGACAGCTGGCTGTAAATGCCGATCAGGTTGCTGACCTCAGGTTTATTGGCCGGGTCAAATTTGACTTCGCGGCCCGAATCGGTGGTGGCGCGGCTGATCTTCTTGCGGATCACATCCGGCGGATCCAGCAGAGCGATGTAGCTGCCTTCATTCGGATTGCTTTTGCTCATCTTCTTGGACGCATCGTCCAGAGACATGATCCGTGCGCCGACCTCTGGAATATACGGTTCAGGCAGCTTGAAGAATTCGCCAAACCGGTGGTTGAAACGCCCTGCAAGGTCACGGGTCAGCTCCAAGTGCTGCTTCTGATCTTCCCCTACAGGAACCAGGTCGGCGTTAAACAAGAGAATATCAGCAGCCATCAGCGATGGATATACAAACAGACCGGCTCCAACAGTCTCTTTGCCTGCGGATTTGTCCTTGAACTGGGTCATCCGCTCCAGCTCGCCCATCGAGGTCAGCGTCGTCAGCAGCCATCCGAGCTCGGCATGCTGGGGCAGGTGGGACTGCATGTAGACATTTGCTTTGGACGGGTCGATTCCGGCCGCAATATACAGCGTGGCTACAGCTTCCGACTGCTCTCTTAAAGCGGCCGGATCCTGGGCTACGGTGATGGCATGCATGTCCACGATAACAAAGTTGCAGTGGTGCTCATGCTGCAGAGTTACAAAATTTTTAATAGCGCCGATGTAATTGCCGAGCGTCAGCTTGCCGCTGGGCTGTATGCCTGAGAATACGGTTTTCATGATTGGATTTCCTCCTTAACAATATTCTTCATGATTTCGTTGGTTTCGTGTGTGCCGGGATTTCGAAAAATCAAAAAGGCCTCACATCCGCAAGGGACGTGAGACCGTGGTACCACCCTAATTCGCCGACAAGTCCGCCCGTACGCTGCGGAACCGATTATCAGCCTTAAATCCTTAACGCGGATCAACGTCCGGGGATACTTGGGGCCCAGGGCCGTCCGTTCCTCCCGAAGCTCAGGGGTCCATTCGCCGCATACACTTCCGCCGGTTCGCATCACCCACCGGCTTTCTGAAGGAAATTATATACGTTTACTTGTCCCCGTCATCACTTTGTGTTAGAAATGAATTTGATATCCTTCATGATATCGGGCTGAACCCGTCAAGTCAAATCGATTTTTACGGGCGAAGCCAAAAATGTTATGATTAGTTTGACCCGTTTCAGAATCTTTATTTGGGAAAAGGAGCAAAGATATGAAAAAAGTGACCAAAGGGCAATGGAATGGTTACGACACGTACATTTTACATAGCCACGAACTTGAAGTCACGCTGCTGCCTAGACTCGGCAACAATATTATCGGGGTAAGAGACCTGGTACAGCAGCGCGAGGTATTGCGCCGGCCGGAGGAAAGCGATTTGGACTTTTACCTGCAGAAGCCTTACCATTTCGGTATCCCTTTGCTCATTCCGCCAGGCAGAATTCGCAGAGGCCGATTCTCCTATGCGGGACAAACGTATCAGTTTGATCAAAATACCGCTAACGACAATCATATTCACGGCCTTCATCGTACGCAAAGCTGGTGTGTCAGCGATATTGAAGAAGATGAAGACGGCTGCTCCGTCACCACGGAATTTATAACGACCGACGATCCGAACTGGATGCGCCAGTATCCGGTTCCGCTTAAACTGGAAATGACCTTGCGTCTTCAAGGCGCATCGCTCACGCAAACATTCCGCATCACCAATTTGGGTGAGCATGCAGCCCCGTTTGGCCTTGGCCTTCACACCTGGTTCCTGATCGACGGGGAACCTGACCATTGGGATTTGAAGCTGCCGGTCAGCAAACTTTACGTGACGGATGAGGAAATTATCACAACGGGCGAAACCGCTCCTCTGGGAGAATTGGAAGCTCTGAATGACAAGTTGAACCTGAAAGGGACTAACTTTGATACCCCGCTGCAAATCGGCGGCAAACCTGCTGAAGCTCTGCTGATGCGCAAAGACGGATATGGCTTGAAATATTCCGCTGATCCGGCCTATTTCAAACATTGGGTTCTCTATACGAAAGGCGAAGCCGACCAGTTTCTGTGCATTGAGCCTTATACCTGGCTGCCGGATGCGCCTAATCTGGACATCCCTCATGAGGAAAGCGGCCTGATCGAAATCAAACCGGAGCAAAAGCTCGAGCTCCAATTGAATCTGCAAATGATCTACCCAAGTTAAGTTAACCAACATATAAGGCTCCGCTTGGCTGAGGCTAAGCTGCTAAATTCAATAGCTGCCAATCATACTGAAACCCGCGCTCTGCGCGGGTTTTTGGTGTTGTCTTCCCTAGTTCGCAAACCCGGTTCCGGGGAGTACGAAGCTTTGATCATCAGGAAATAATTGGATGTCGATTATTTGAAAATCCGTGCGCATATTTTCCGTCCTACGGCTCATACTAACCTCACAACGAACGAAGGAGGTGACAAACATGGCACAAGGACGCAGCAGCAACAACTTGGTTGTTCCTCAAGCAACTGCAGCTCTTCAACAATTGAAAATGGAAGCTGCACAAGAACTGGGCGTACAAATTCCAGCAGACGGTTACTACGGTAACTACACTTCCCGTGAAACTGGTTCCCTCGGGGGCTATATCACAAAGCGTTTGGTACAATTGGCGGAACAATCTTTGTCGGGTAAATCTTCCCTGTAAACCGCTATTCCTTATAGTACAAGTAGATAACGCTTAGCCGCCCTCGAATCAGGCGGCAGCGTTTCTGCACTGAAATATAAGAATAAAAGGTATTGTGAGGCTTATACTTTTCTTATATTTCACCTAAGCAGCAGACGGTATGCCTGATGGCATACCGTCTGTTCTTCATTTATGACGTAAACGTAAAGCCTTTAAAGCTGCACCCTCTGTCCGGTACTTCTATTGCTTGCTGCCTGATCCCTGGTTCCTTAAGATAAATCCTTCATTTCTCCGTATGGTCCGTATGTATGACTGTTCGTTCTCGGATAACGAATCATCAGATTCGCCATGTTATAGTTTGACTCTAATACGGCATCCACAACAATGGTTCCTTGTCTGAGCGCAAATTCATAGCTGATTTCTCCATGCGTCCACGATTTCTTGAATTTAAGGGCTTCAATGGCCATGTTTCTGAAAGAACTGAGCTGTACGGCATTTAATCCTCCGCCTTCTCCCGCCAGCTGACCATTCCTTCCGGCTATTGGGTTATGCCTGATACCGAATTTGCCGACCACGTTGTTGCGGATCTGAATAAATACCGTTCCCGAGGTCAATCCACCAAGCTCGGACTCCAATTCCTTGAATACTAGATCAAGCTGTCTGGCTAATGAAAGCTGCTCTGTCTTCAGTTTCCCCACTCCCTCAATATTGGTTATTCCCCTAAATTTAGGGCTTATGCAACATTATATTCTAATATCCGATGATTTAACAGAAATATGGTACGTATTTGGGTAATTATTCCTATTGGCTTAAAATTGATTCGTCTTTATCCTCATTCATTCGACAGGAAAAAAGGCGAAACCTGTAGATCGCCGACAGAATTTGCAGCTCTCAATTTCCCCAGCAATTACATGGATCCCCTGGTAAAAATGCCAGCAAAAAACGGCCCCGAAGGGCCGTTTAATCACACCGTTATTAAATCATTGCTTCGCTCGATACTGGCAGCCTAATTTCCTTACATGCCTTCGGTCATTTTAAGGAACTGCTCTACATCAGCTACGGATACGCCAACAGCTTCACGCCAGAAATCCGGAGTGGCCAAATCTACATTCAGATGTTTTTTGGCCAGATCTTCAACCTTCATACGGCCTGTATCTTCCAGAAGTGCGTCATATTTAGCTGCGAAAGTTGGGCCTTCCGCTTTGGCACGGGCATAAATGCCGTTGCTGAACAAGAAGCCAAACGTATACGGGAAATTATAGAAAGGAACGCCCGTAATATAAAAGTGCAGTTTCGACAGCCAGAAATGCGGGTGGTAAGAATCGAGCGCTCCGCAGAACGCTTCCTTCTGAGCCTCCTCCATCAGCGCGGACAGCTCTTCCGCGCTCAGCAGCCCCTGTTTGCGTTTCTCATAGAAACGGGTTTCAAACAGGAAGCGGGCATGAATGTTCATGAAGAAAGCTACGCTGCGCTGAACCTTCTCCTCGAGCAGCATCAGCTTCTCTTCGCGGCTGTCCGCCCGGTCGACCTGGGCCGAGGACAGGATGTTCTCCGCAAAGGTGGACGCCGTTTCAGCTACGTTCATCGCATAATTCCGGCTGAACAAAGGCATATCCTTCAGCAGGAAGGAATGGTAGGCATGACCCAACTCATGCGCCAGGGTCGAGACGTTGGAGGCCGTACCTCCAAAGGTCATAAAGATGCGGGTTTCTTTGCTCTCCGACAAGTTTGTGCAGAAGCCGCCGGGACGTTTGCCGGGACGATCCTCCGCTTCCACCCAGCTGCTGTTAAACGCATGGGTAGCGAAATCCGCCAGCTTGGGGCTGAAGCCGCCGAATTCCTTCACAATCAACTCGGCTGCTTCACCATAAGGAATGTTGTCCGCGCCCTGGGTACCCAGCGTCAGAGGAGCTTCCACGTCCGCCCAGCCCAGCTTCTCTACGCCCATCAGCTTGGCCTTGCGCTCCAGATATTTAACGAATACCGGTTTGGCTTCCGTGATGGCCTGCCACATGGCATCCAGCGTCTCACGAGTCATCCGGTTATAATCAAGAGGTTCTTTCAGTACATCGTCCCAGCCGCGTTTGTTGTACAGCTTAAGACGGAAGCCTGCAAGCCGGTTCAACGTATCGGCGCCGTAATCGCCAAGCTCAGCCCACTTTTCTTCCCACTTGGCAAATACCGTATTGCGAACGCTGCGGTCCGGATCATGCAGCTTGTTATGCGCTTGTCCGGCAGACAGGTTAACCGTATCTCCGTTCTCGTTCACGAAAGGCAGACTGAATTTGCTGACGATCGTGTCATAATGCTCTCCCCAGCCGTGATAGCCGTCGATGGCCAGATCAAGAACCAGGCTCTCAAGCTCTGGCGAAAGTTTGTCTTTGGCTTTCTCGCGGGTTTCGTTCAAGGAGAAGGCAATCGGTGCGATCTCCTCGCGGGCAATCCAGCCGGCAAAAACCTCATCCGAGGTTGCCCGCAGCAAGCTTTCAAATTGAGCGAGCACAGCGCTCAGGCGCGCTCTATGCGAAGTGACTTTGTCCGTCAGCTGAATGGCTTTCTTGTCCGCCGTATTCTGGGCTGTAAGACAGCTGACGAAACTTCCCGCCTGACCGGCTTTGGCGAATACGTCCTGCAGATTCTCGATAAATCCGTCAAAAGCTTGGGTCTCCTCCAGCGTTACCGGCGCTGTCCACTTCTGGGAGAACTGCTCCAGCTCCTGAACCCCCTTCTCCACCTTGTCCAGATGGGCTAGAAATTCGGCCGACTCCGATCCTCCCGGAAAAACAGATTCCAAATCCCAAGTCAGACTTACAGGTTGCTTCAAATTACTCATCTTCGCAAACATCCTTTCCCAGTCAGATAGGTTGATACTTCCGTGTAACAGAGTGTATAACTATAGGTATATCCCGCGCAAGAGGGGCACGAAGGAGGCAATACGGATGAGACCATTACAAATATCCGCGGATACAGCCGTCAAGCTGGCCGAGAAATTACATGTTCCAATTGAACAGCTCATGCATATGCCGCAGCATATTCTGATGCAGAAGCTGGCCGAACTGGCTAAAGAAGACGCCGCAAAGGATAAACCGGACGAGCAATGATTCCATTCAACAAAGCGCTGCCTTATGATATTTCAATGGGTGATGTTTATGTACCCGAATGCCCTTTCTGCGGAAAGGACAACGTTCTGCTGCCGATGAAACCCAAAGAAGTAGCAAGCGTTCGCGAGGGGAAAAAGAAACTTCTCGTCTTCCCTTGCTGTTTCCATAGGGTGACTGTTCTGGACAGCGATGACGACTATCTGTTAACCGATACGATCGTCCGGTAACTGTCCGGTCATGCTGTTATCCTTCCAAATGTAAGCCGCCGGCCGCTGCCGGCGGTTAATTTTTCATTTCCTCCGGCAATTCATGTTTGGCCTCCAGCATCTGTTCCCTGAGCACGGCCCACTGCTCGCGCGATGCGCGGATCATTGCGGCATCCATGATCTTCTGATCATTAATGACACGGGAGAACCAGCGGACGGCTTCGGAGAAGTTGCCCGTTCTGCGGTGAAGCTCTCCAATCAGGTACATAAGCCGGGCATCGTTGGCTCCCACACCTTCCAACTCGTACACCTTGATGTACGATTCCAGGCTGTATTTCAGGAAACGGATTTCCTGTTCCGTGTTTCCTTTATAACGATATAACCAGGCAATATGCTGCAGAAGGCTGGCAATCAGCCGTTCTTTCTCGTCGATGGACTGCGCGCACAGCAAAGCCAGCTTATAGCTTTCCAATGCGGACTCCCAGTCGCGGTGGCCTCCGAAATCACGCGGATGAATCCGCCCTCCAAACGTTTGGCTAAAATTGCTTTTCTGTCTGTCGCTAATCCGTTCCCGGAAATTTTCAGTAAAAGCAAACCCGCAGTGCGGACATACCCTTACCACGTAATAATCAGGATTCTCATTCTGATAATACCCGCAGAAATCGGTATCCGTGCGACTCGCCCGCTTAAAGCTCGGACGCACCCGAGAAGTTACAAATTCTTGCTCACACATCAGACAGTTGGCTTTAATCGTATACAGAGGCTCAAGTTGCATGGCCTGTTCCCTCTTTCCGGCTTTGCAGCCAAATTGCTGGGTCATTCTTGAGATGACGGGGTGTTGACGAAATGCATGGCGGGACCCGACAAGCGCTGCAGCACAACACTGCGGAGCGGCTCCTCAATGCCTACTTCCGTCAAGGCTTCTGCCATGCAGGCGAGCCAAGCCTCCGCCCGTTCAGGCGTGACCGGAAACGGCAGATGACGGGCACGCATCATCGGGTGGCCATGGGCATCGGAATAAAGCGATGGACCGCCAAAAAATTGGGTCAGAAACATATATTGCTTCTCCAGGACGGGATCGATATTTTCCGGAAAAAGAGGTCCCAGCAGCGGGTTGCGCTGCACCCGGGGATAAAAAGCCTCCACTATTTTGCGGATTGTCTCTCCGCCGCCCAAGCTTTCATACAAGGTTTGTCCTTGTTCTGGGTTCATGCCGACATCACCATCTTCCTGAACTTTTATTTTGTATTATAGCAAAGAATCGGAGGAAAAACGCCCCCGAAACTCATAACCTCTTTATATCAAAAAAAGAGCGCTGAACCAGCGCTCTAAGTACCCTCTTGATTATTCATCTTAATAACTGCGCCAATCCTCTTCACCTGAACGGACTAGGGAGGCGCGTATGACATACACAAACGCACATACGAGCAAACCTGCTACAAAACTCATATACATCACTCCGCTCATCAGGATTTGTTGGAATCATAAGAGATCGCGATGCTACACGGTCTATTCTAGCATATTGCGATTAAAAAATCAGCCGTCTGGCAAGCGCTTTCTTGTTTTTTTTGTACTGTTTGTCCTATTGCATTCATAAAACTAAGGAAGATCGAAATAAAAAACATGCTGGTGGAGGCGTTAAAAGGTGCAGATTTCCAGACTTGGACTACCCATCATTCTGCTGGCGCTCATCGCCATTTGTATGCTGATGCTGGCCTTCCCTCAATCCTCCTGGGATGCTGCTGTAAGGGGGCTGTCCATTTGGTGGGACGTGCTGTTCCCTTCGCTGTTTCCCTTTTTCGTCATTTCAGAGGTGCTGCTTGGTTTCGGGATTGTCCATTTTCTGGGCAGGCTGCTGGATCCTCTGATGAAACCGCTCTTCCGTATTCCGGGAAGCGGCGGTTTTGTTGCCGCTATGGGATTTGCCGCCGGCTATCCGGTAAGCGCGCGGCTCACCGTCAAGCTTCGGGAGCAAAACCTGATCAGCCGGGTTGAAGGCGAAAGACTGGTCTCCTTCACCACTTCCTCCGATCCGATCTTCCTGATCGGGGCGGTCTCGGTCGGCTTCTTCCACAGTCCGCAGCTGGCCGGCGTGCTGGCGACCGCCCATTACGGCGGATCGGTGATTATCGGTCTGATCATGCGTTTCTACAGACGCCATGACGCCGAACAGACCAGGCAGAAGAGCGAGCCCGCAGCAGCTTTCTCTGCTGCTAAACCCTCAGAAACGGCTGGTGACGGTCCGGCTATCCCCCGCCCTTCCCGGCTAAAATCCGCTCTTCTGGCCATGCATGAAGCCCGCATGGCAGACGGCAGAGAACTGGGAGAGCTGCTCAGTCAGGCAATCACGTCTTCCCTGCGGCTGATGACCGTGGTCGGAGGACTGGTCGTGTTTTTCTCCGTGTTCCTCGAGGTGCTCACGGCTTCCGGAGTTATGAGCCTCCTGTATGGCAGCCTGCGCAGCCTGCTGTCGGTCATCGGACTTCCTTCGGCTTTGGCCGAACCTTTTATGAGCGGGCTCTTTGAGGTAACGCTGGGAGCCAAAAATGCCGCAGCGGCAGCAGCCGGTATCCCGCTTGCCTTCAAGGCGGCGGCAGCGGTGTTTATTTTGTCCTGGGGCGGATTGTCCGTCCATGCGCAGGTCGCCAGCATTTTGAATGCAACCGATCTGCGTTATTTGCCTTTTCTCGCCGCACGCTTTATTCATGCGGTTCTATCCGCTGTTTTGCTTCTGCTGATCTGGCCATACTTTGGACTAGACGAAACCTCGTCCGCTTTTAGTTCCATTCCCTCTTCCCTTCCTTATGCCTGGCAGGCAAGCGCGGGCAATTTCATTTATGCCACCAAGCTGCTTGCGGTCATGCTTATTTTGTCTATTTTAGCCATTCTCATTCAGAAATGGAGCTTTAAACGGCGGACCCGTCGATCCTAGGCTCGTCTGGAGGCATCGGTATCATCCAAACCTGAGCTTGTTTTTGTGTCCGAAATTGATTATCATCGGATTGGCAAATAACTCCTTGCTAAATTGTTACGAATTCATGTCTGTTTAAGGTATAATGTTAGGCGAAGAATCATGTACGTATACATTACACCCGGGTAAAGGAGCTTTTCACTTGAGATACTACGTTCTAGACCGCGGAGACAGCCTTTCGGTTGAGCTGGCCGAACAATTCCACAAACTTGCCGGAGAACACGGCTTTGAGCTGGATGCCAAATCGCCGGAAATCGTTGTCTCTATCGGGGGAGACGGAACCATGCTTCACGCCTTTCATACGTTTATAGACCGGATTCCTTCCATAGCCTTCGTAGGTGTGCATACCGGTCATCTCGGTTTTTATGCCGACTGGAAAGCGGACGAACTTCCCGAACTGGTTTCGCTCATGGGCGGCAAGGGCGGTCCGGGCACCATGAAGCCGCGAATCGTGAACTATCCCCTGCTCGAAGTAGAAATTACGAAGAAATCCGGCACCTTATCTTATATTTGCCTGAACGAGTTCACCCTCAAGGGCACGGATGGCACACTGGTCGCCCAGGTTGACATCAACGACCAGATGTTCGAAATGTTCCGGGGCGACGGTATTTGCATTTCTACGCCGTCCGGAAGTACGGCTTACAACAAAAGTCTTGGCGGAGCCATGCTGCATCCAACGATCGAAGCCCTGCAGATTTCAGAAATTGCCTCCATCAACAACAGGGTGTTCCGGACGATGGGCTCGGCGCTGGTGCTTCCCAAACACCATCACTGCGATATTTACTCCCGCAAGGAGCAGAATCTGACGATTACGCTGGACCACATCAGCCTGCATCTGAATGACCTGCTGTCCGTTAAATGCCGGGTGGCCCGCCAGAAGATCAGCTTTGTCCGCTATCGTCCTTTCCCTTTCTGGGAGCGGGTGCGCAACGCATTTCTCGATTAAGGTCCCGTTCTCAGGTCCCGTTCTGCGAGCAAAAGAAACAAGCAGGCCAAAGCGATCAGCTTTGAACCTGCTTGTTTTATTTTTTATAAACTTTCCGTCCCCGGCCTGCTTAAACGTCTTTACCGGCGTTGTCGCCCTCTTGCTGACGGGACTGTGGCCCACGTTCCCGCTGCGCTTTCGGTTCACGGTGCTCCTTGTTCATGCTTGTATCCTTCGACTCCTTGAAGTCTCTGGATTCCCTTGATTCTTTAGTTTCTTTGCCAGACCCTCTAGGCTCCTTCGCTTCCTTGCCGTCCTTCGGCTCTTTGGCTTCCCGAGCCTCCCGGGCTTCGCGGGCCGCAGCTTTGCTGGCCTCCTTGGCCTGCTTCATCTTCGCATGATGCTCCCGGGATGAAAGGTGCTCGCGCAGCGGCAGCTGCTCTTTAGGCTTGCCGTCATCCGTTGTTTCACCGGAATCCGGCTTGCTCTGAATCAAAGCCTCCTTGACCGGTTCTTTGGTCTTCTGAAGCACAAAATAAGCGCAGCCGAAGTTGCAATATTCATTGATATAGTCAATCACTCCGGAAATAGCCGTATCCCGGTTCGCTTTCGGATGATTATCTCTATAGAACCCCTTAAGTCTAAGCTGGTTATAACCCCAATCTCCAACGATATAGTCATAACGTTCCAGCACCTCGCTGTAGCGCTGCTTGAAGGCTTCCGGATTCCAGCCGTTCCGGTTATCCTGAATCAATTCATAACTTTTGTTGCCGATTTGTACAAACACCGGTGTCCCTCCTTGTTCCGTTAAGCGCCCTGCCGACTCCATCCGTTCGGCGTTCATCAGCAGGTTCTTTTCTGCCGCGCTGGATATACTGCCCACATTATATCATGAAAGCGGCATAATTACTCGGCTTGTCCATGGATAAAAATCCGTTCCTTGCACCAAATTAACTAAGGATCAATTCGGGATTTGTTTCTATTCGTTCTAATAAGGAGGGACAAAGATGCGATATGCTTCGGTGATCAAACGAAAATGGGGACTGGCTGTCCTGCCTTGGCTGCTGGCTTTCTCCTGGGTCTGCCCGAACGCAGCCGGAGCCGGGACCGATCAGCAAACCGATTCTGCTTCTGCTGCAGTCAGGACGCTGCAGGAGCGGAGGCTGTTGATCCAGGAGATCAGTGAACTGACCCAAGTTCCCTGGACCTATTTGGCGGCTCTGGACCAATATGAGCGGACCCTGACCCCCAAATCCAGAAAGGAACGTTTGAAGAACAAGCTGATTAGCCTCGATCCGCGGCCGGAGCTTTGGGCCGGCATGATCAATCCCGATCCCGGCGACACCAACCCGATCACGATTGCGCTGTTCGGCGGCATCGGCAGGGACGCGAACGGAGACGGCAAAGCGAATCCGGAGGATGACATGGACGCCCTGTACAGCCTCGCCTCCTATATGAAGAGCTTTGGGCTGACGGAGGAGGATTTCCAAATCTCCTTATGGCGTTATTATCAAAATGAACGGGCGGTCACCCGGATTCGGCAGTTCGCCAAACTTTATCAAACCTACGGCACGATCGATTTAAGCAAAACCGCCTTTGTGCTGCCTTTGTCGAGCATCTACAGTTACCGGAGCACTTGGGGAGACCGGCGCGGCTTCGGCGGACTCCGCATGCATGAAGGGACCGATTTGTTTGCTTCCTACGGCGTTCCTGTCAGAAGCGCCTGCTACGGGGTTGTAGAGACGAAGGGATGGAACCGCTTTGGCGGCTGGCGGATCGGCATCCGTGACATTCAGAACCGGTATCATTATTACGCCCATCTGCAGGGTTTTGACAAGAACATCGAAGTCGGCAGCACAGTCGTGCCGGGCCAGGTGGTCGGCTGGGTCGGCAGCAGCGGTTATGGCAAGCCGGGCACATCCGGCAAATTCCCGCCCCATCTGCATTATGGCATTTACAAGGATACGGGCCACTATGAGTGGGCTTTTGATCCTTACCCGCTGCTGAAACGGTGGGAGAATGAAGAACGAAGACGCAAATGAGGCTGAGCGGATCTGTTCATACTTGGCGTTATCAAAAAAATAAGAGGCTGTCCCAAAAGTAAACTTTGGAACGCCCCGCAATTAAATTAGGGTAATATTCACAGAAGTAAGGAGCTAAGCGATTTATTTTCGCTTAGCTCTTTGGTTTTTGCCCCAAACGTATGCTGCTCTCTTTCTCATTATTTAGGTTCGTGCTTGTTATATCAGATTATATTTGTATAATGAGATACTAATTAGTTTTTTTGTTTTTTTCAGGAAATAATAAGGAGTCTGTCATGAGCTATCTATATTATTTTATGATTGGTGTTATATGTATCGTTAATGTAATTATGAGTAAAAAGGTAAACATGGATAGTGAACAGAAAATGTCAGATACAGCAGTATACAAATGGTATATTTTGGGTTTGATTGCCTTTGCAGCTGCGCCTATTGTGGTTATTTGGACTTTTGGTTTAAACAAACCCCAACCGTTATTCCCATTCACCATGACCTTATTTTTTTCTTTCCGAGCTGTTATGGAGTTAATATATATTAAAGAAACACGGCGTTATATAGTTTCATGCGCTGCGGCTGCCGCATCACTAATCTTTACTGTCCTCTTTCTGGTGCTTCGCATTTTATAGATTTATCACAGACAAAAATGGGCTATCCTAAAAATGAAAGTCCATTTTTGTCTATGACATAAAAAAACTATTAGGGCATCACGACCGATGCCCCGCCGGCTCCGGACTGAAGGTCCGTGCTTGAACCCGGACTTGAGCCTGTTCCCGTGCCGGATAAGGACCCGGAGGACGGGTCCGTTAAGGAGCCCGCCGATGCACCGGAGCCTGCACCGGCTCCGGCACCGGCACTGGATCCCGAAGCCTCCCCATTGTCCTGCTGCTGCGACGGCAGGGCAATGCTTGGCGCGTTGGCGCCATTTTCCCCGACAGGCTGGCCTTTGTTGTCATAATAATACATCGGGACATCGCCCACGACCATCAGGTAAGAGACGGGAATATCGGTTTCAACGACCTGCGGCCCCATATTGAACGGCACTACCACGGAAACCTCGGTCCGGATGTGCAAATAAACCTCCACCAGAATCGTGTTGATGCCGGCGTCCTGCTTCCGTGTGTTCAAATCAACCTTCACATCGCTTTGCGGCTCCATGCGAATCGGAATGCGCGGGCCGAAAGAAGCGATAATCGTGCTGCCTAACGCCTGGCCTAAAGGAATCTTCTCATTCAGCTTAGACACGTGATCCAGCGTCCGTTTGACCGTCTGTACCGTGTCCGACGTAATCTCCATATGGGATTTGTAATTCAGCATAAACCCGGTAATTTTCCCGTTCGCATCCGTCTTCCAATCTACGAGGTTCCCATACTGCTTACCGTTGGCCACCTGCTCGCTGATCGCTTCGTTCAACGATTCGGTGGCGATCTGCTTAACCCGGATTTTGGCCAGCTCCATCAGCGGACCGTCCATTCTTCGCTCCACATAATTAAACATTTGCACAAACAAAAGAAGGACCACCATGGAGGCTATTATCCAGACCCACTTCTTCTTGAATTTAATTTCCTTCCGGGGTGTCCCGCCTGCCGGCTTCCAGCCGCCACCGCCCGATTTCCAGCCCCCGCCGGACTTCCAGCCTCCGCTCGATTTCGGTTTGGGCCGCAAGTTAACCCAAGCAGGGCGGCTGCCCCATCTGCGCCTTCTGAACCTGATTGTTCTGCCACCTATCCGCATGATGATAACCTCCCGGCACTGTAGCTCTTTTACCAGATTATGCGGCCAAGCGGCAAAAAAGAAGACAGGGCTGCCAAGTCCCTTGCCGGGAAGCGGCCCCTGCCTGCTTCAGCTCCGTTGCTGACGCGTATGATTAGTGCACCCTGCGCGCGAAATCGACAAACCGAAATTTATCCAGTCTATGACGGGATTCGGTATATTCAAACAGTGTGGTATCCTCCAGATAAACAAAGTTCCTAACGACCACAATATGGGATAGGCCTTTGTAATCCAGAAGTTTCCGGTCTTCCTCAGTCGCTTCCTCCACCGAGATCTCTTTCTTGGCGTAGCTGATCACCAGTCCAAGCTCGTTCTCCAAATAATCATAGATCGACGTGGCAGCAATTTCAGCGGTCAGCTTGGGCACAATAGCGGGCAGGAAATAATCCTTGTCCAAAATAATCCGCTCACCGTCGATTTCGCGGGAACGAATCACTTCCCAGACCAGGTCGCCCGGCTCAATCTGCAGATCTCTCGCGATTTCGGGATTCGCTTTCACCTTGGCCGTCTGATGAACAGCCGTGCGGGTCGGCTTCCCAAGCTTCTCTGCCATCTCTTTGAAGCTGATCAGCCCCGTAATCGGGAAATCCATCCGATGCACATCCAGCACGTAAGAGCCTTTGCCCTTCATCTTGTGAATGTAGCCGTTCTGAACCAGCAGATTCAGCGCTTTGCGCACCGTCTCCCGGGTTGTCCCGTAATCGGCGGCCAGCTCGCTTTCCGAAGGCAGCTTTGCTCCGGGCTCCAGTTCTCCAGCCTGAATGCGTTCGGCGTATTCTTTGTAGATATGAAGAAAAATATTTTTAACCACGATAATCACCGTTCCCATCTTACCATAACCTGCCCGAAGTACAAAGGCACAGACCCGTGGGGGCTGTGCCTGCAAGCTCACAACTTATTCGTCTTTGCACTTCAATCCTACTTGGCAGCTCAGTTGGCTGGCAAATGCACCTTGAGCACGGTGGAGGCTCCGTTCACTGGCTGCCCCGCAGCCGACTCTTCTACGCTTTCAACCGCCGGCTGTCCGTCCGGTATAATGACCGGCGTTATCAGGGACAAACCTGCCGCCTTAATCGTCTCCCGATCAAATTCAAGCAGCAGCTGACCCGCCTTGACCTGATCACCGGTCTCAACATGAGTGGTGAATCCTTCGCCTTTCAGCTTCACCGTATCAATGCCGACATGGATCAGGATTTGCACGCCGCTGGCATGCTCCAGCATCAGGGCATGTTTCGTTTTGGTGATATGCATGACCGTGCCGTCAAAAGGAGCCGTTACACGGCCTTCGGCCGGTTCAATGGCCACGCCTGGACCCATTTGCCCGCTGGCAAATGCCGGGTCCGGGACTTGATCAAGCTTGAGCAAGGAGCCTTCGACCGGAGCCGCAATCTCAAGAACTGTACCGGCGGCAGCTTGGCTGCTCACGTTACCAGCAGCTTGGGCTGGAGCTTGCGCCACATGACTTGCCGCAGGACCAGGGCTTGGAGCCGCCGAAGCCGAAGCAGCGGACACTTCCATGGCAGCTGCGGTATGGCTGGCCGTTTGCTCGGCAGCTGCTGCTGCCGGGGCCAGGCGATTTCTTGTTGACGAAATCTTGCCGAAAGCTACGGTCAATACAAACGGAACTACCAGTACAATCGCCATGCCAATAAAGAACACGCCCCACTGCTGGGCAAAGATAGACAGGAAACCCGGAATACCGCCTACACCTATCGAGGAAGCGAGCACATGTTTGACTGACAGCAGAATGCCGCCGAGAGCCGAACCGACCATACCAAAGATAAACGGATATTTGTACCGGATATTAACCCCAAACAAAGCCGGTTCCGTAACGCCCAGGAATGCCGATACCGAGGACGTCACGGCCAAACCTTTGCTCTTCTGCTCGCGGAACACAAACAGCATCGCAAGTGCCGCAGAACCTTGGGCAATGTTGGACAAAGCCAGCATCGGCCAGAGGAACGTACCGCCCTGCGAGCCGATCAGCTGAACGTCTACGGCCAGGAAGGTATGGTGCATGCCGGTGACGACCAGCAGTGCATACAGACCACCATAGATCAAGCCGCCGAGTACCGGGAAGCTGTTAAAGATATAAACCACGCCGTCCGTAATCGCGTTGGCGATGGCAAAGGTGACCGGACCAATGATCGTAAAGGCCAGGAAGCCGGTGATCAGCAGCGTGACCGGGGCCACGACCAGCAGCTTGATTGAATCTTTGACATGTTTGTTCAGATAACGTTCGATCTTGGCCAGGATATAGGAGGAGACCAGAACCGGGAGCACCTGTCCCTGATAACCAATCTTCTGAATATGCCAGCCGAACAAATCCCAGGTTGGCACCGTGCCGTCCACTTTAGCCTGCGCATAACTCCAGGCATTGAGCAGATCCGGATGCACCAGGATCAAGCCAAGCACAATCCCGAGCAGCGGGCTGCCGCCAAACCGGTTAACGGCCGACCAGCCGATCAGGGCCGGGAGGAACGTAAAGGCCGTATTGGCAATCATATTGATAATGGAAGCAAAATCATTCCAGGCCGGATAAACCTGAACCAGCGATTTGCCGGCAAAAAAAATGTCGCTGCCGGTCAGGATGTTATTAATGCCGAGCAGCAAACCTGCAGTTACGATAGCCGGCAGGATCGGAATAAAGATGTCAGCCAGCGTCTTGATCGCCTGCTGAAGCGGGTTTTGTTTCTTGCCTGCCGCCTTCTTCACATCATCCTTTGAGGCGCGTTTCGTACCTGTAATCGCAATCATTTCTTCATAAACTTTATCAACCAGGCCGGGGCCGATAATAACCTGGAACTGGCCTTGGGTGGAGAAATGGCCTTTGACCAGATCATTTTGTTCCAGCGCTTCTGTATTTACAGCGTTTTCATCATGAAGCACAAAACGGAGACGGGTGACGCAGTGTGTCGCCGTTTCAATATTTTCAGCGCCGCCTACGGCTTGAACGATCTTCTCAACGCTTGTTCTGTCCAGTGACATTAGGATCACTCCTTAGAGTTTCTGCAAAATCTGTGCGAAGCCGGGTGTCTGGCGCTGCCCTCCCCTATAAGGACACTGAACAGCGCACAGCAGCCGATTTCTCGCTTTTATCCAGTCCGTCAGCTCTGCTGGCGGCGGATGAACCACATATAAGAACCATATGGGGGTAAAATCATTTCCTGCTCCAGAACCGGAGCCGTTTGGGTGCTGCCCGCAAGCAGCTCGGATGCTCCCGCCGGCTTCAGCCATTCGGAAGCCATGGAATCCGGCAAGCTGTATTTTGCCGGATTGCCGCTAAAGTTGGAGACAACCAGCAGCGCCTCGTCTCCACTCAATCTTCCGTAAGCAAAAACCTGCGGATGCTGTTCATCCAAACGGACGAAGGTGCCCTCCGTAAAGATCGGCATTTCCTTCCGCAAAGCGATCAGCTTCTTATAATGCTGGAATACCGAGTCCGGGTCGTCAAGCTGGTTCTGCACGTTGATCTCCGGATACCGTTCATCCAGCTTGATCCACGGTGTTCCGGCCGTGAAGCCGGCGCCCGGTCCATCGTTCCAAGGCATCGGCGTACGGGAATTATCGCGGGAGCGTTCGCGGATAATCGCAAAAGCCTCCTTAGCCGACTTCCCCTGCTTCTGCAGAATCCGGAACATGTTCAGGGATTCGATATCCCGCATTTCTTCAATGCTGTTCCACTGCGGATTCGGCAGACCGATTTCTTCGCCCTGGAATACATAAGGCGTACCCTGCATGCCATGCAGCGTTATGGCCAGCAGCTTGGCGCTTTCCACGCGGTATTGCCCATCGTCCGTGAATCGGGACAGCGCTCTTGGCTGATCATGATTGTTCAGGAACAGCGCATTCCAGCCGCCGCCTGCCTGCATGCCGGTCTGCCACCGCGAGAACAGCGATTTAAGCTGCTCGAAGTCATACGGCATAAGCTCCCATTTCTGACCGTTTGGATAATCCACCTTCAAATGATGGAAATTAAACGTCATCGACAGCTCTTCCTGCTCCGGATTGGAATACAAAATACAGCTCTCCAGCGAAGTGGAGGACATTTCGCCGACCGTAACCAGTCCATAAGGCTTAAACACGCGGCGGTTCAGCTCTTTCAGGAATTCATGGATTCTCGGGCCGTCCGTGTAGAATCTCCGTCCATCTCCCGGAGGCACGCTGCCGTCGTCATCAGGGAAATCCTGATTCTTCGAAATGAGGTTGATAACATCAAGCCGGAAACCGCTGACTCCTTTGTCCGCCCAGAAGGTCATCAGCTTGACAACCTCTTCCCGGACCGAGGGATTCTCCCAGTTCAAGTCGGCCTGCGTCTTGTCATACAACGTCAGGAAATACTGTCCGGTCGCTTCGTCATATTGCCAGGCCGGGCCGCCGAATTTGGACTGCCAATTATTAGGCACTCCGCCGCCCGGAGCCGGGTCCCGCCAGATGTAATAGTCTCGGTACGGATTATCCTTGGACTTTCTTGCTTCCTTAAACCATTTATGCTCCGTCGAAGAATGATTAACCACAATGTCTAACATCAGATGCATGTTCCGTTTGCGAACCTCGGCTGACAATTCGTCGAAGTCGTCCATCGTTCCGTATGCCGGATCAATGCTGCAGTAATCCGCCACATCGTAACCGTTATCATTTTGTGGAGAAACGTAAACCGGCTGAAGCCAGACAATGTCAATGCCAAGCTCCTGCAAATAATCCAGTTTCTCTGTCAGCCCCCGGATATCTCCGGTGCCGCTGCCTGTCGTGTCTTTAAAGCTCTTGGGATAAACCTGGTATACGGTTGATTTCTTCCACCAATCCGAAGTCTGCCCATGATGCATGGTCGAATTCCCCCCGCTCTGCATATAAACCGAATTCATTTTAACAAGGTTAAATCCAATTTATACGTTCTATTCTTATGATCGAATTCAGAAAAAGATGTATATACAAGTTCGATACGAGTCCATTGTAAACCTGTATATACATGTTGTCAACAACAAATAAAGCCCTTTCAGAAAGAGGGACCGGAAGGAATATGCCTATAAAAAAGAACCTCCCTTTTATGTCTAAAGGGAGGTTCTTCTTGCAGGCCTTAGTTCATTTAGGCCAATCTATTCCTTTTACCGCGCCGGCTGCTCCGCAGGCTCCAGACTTTCCAAAATCTCTTTCAGACTCAGCTCCGCACAAGCCATGGACGTGTCGGCCACGCCATAATACATTCTGACCACGTCGCCATGAACCGTAGCTCCGCATGAGAATACAACATCACCGAAGAAACCTTTTGTTTCATAATCGGCTTCAGGTTCCATCACCGGTTTGCCGGAACGGGCGATTACTTGGGTCGGATCGTTCAGATCGAGCAGGACGGCGCCCATGCAATACCGGTGGTCCTTGGTCGCCCCGTGGTACAGCTCCAGCCAGCCGCGTTCGGTGCGGATCGGAACGGCTCCTCCGCCGATGCGGCCGCTGTCCCACATGCCCTCGCGCAGTCCGATCAGATGTTTATGGTTGCCCCAATACAGCAGATTGTCCGATTCGGCAATCCAGATTTCCGGGCGGCCTACGCTTTTGGTCGTCGGGCGGTGCAGCGCGTAATATTTGCCGTTGATGCACTCGGGGAAAATAATGACGTCCTTGTTGTCCGGGCCAAAAATCAGGCCATGATGGGTCCAGGTCCGGAAATCCTTCGTCGATACCATCGCCTCTCCGATGCCTACCGGCGAAACCGCCGAGAAATAAATGTAATAGGTATCTCCGATCTGTGAAATCCGCGGGTCTTCGATGCCGAAAATCTCCAGCGAATTGGACGGGTAAATAAACGGTTCGTCGTCGATGGCAAAATGCCGCCCGTCTTTGCTGCGGGCTATCCGCAAATAAGACAGGGAGGTCAGATATTCAAACGCCGGAGCGTCGGTTTTTTTCACAATGACCCGGGGGTCGGAGAAATCATAGCTTTCATCGTCCAGCCGGATCTCCACCAGCTCAAGATCCTGCTTCTCCGGATCGTAGACCGGAGCCAGCACGATGTTCGGATCAGGGCTGACCGGCCGCTCCGCCACACGAAGCAGCAGGATCGTTTCGCCCTTATATTCGGCCACTCCGGCGTTAAACGCGCCGATCACTTCAAAGCCTTCGCGGTGCGGCTTGACATCAGCCGGCGTAATTAGCGGATTTTGTTCATAGCGGTATATATTCATGGCATTTAGCTCCTTGTAGTCACTTTAGTTAACGAAATAAAGTCCGGCGCTCCCTTTCTCGTCCAGCATTATTCGAATTTGGCAAAAGGATCGTCGATCACGATACGCTGCGCGTCGGCATCGCTGATGCCGGCATACAGCACAGCCGTGCCGTCTGCGTTGCGGACCAGGCCGCCGCTGAAGACGACATCCCGCAGGTCCGGCCTTTTTGCCGGTCCGGGCAGAAAGCGGTCGCGTATGGCAATCAGCTCCATATCGGTAAAAGAGCCGTCACTTGGATTGAGCACAAAAGCCATCGGATAATAATGACGATCGCCGGCTTTGTCGTAGCAGGCGGTATGCCCCAGCACACCTACCCGGCCATCCTTTAAGAGGTGGGCTTCATTGGCGCCGCCCCATTCCTCGTCGCTGAACTGTCCTTCCAGCAGCGGCGCATCGTTAATGACCTCAAGCGTCAAATCCTTCAGGGAACGAACCCGGGCAAATCCGATTTTGCCCCGTCCGCCTTTCTCGCCCTGCGGCCGGGTAAAGATACCAATGCTGCCGTCAGCCAGCTCTACGAGACGCAAGTCCTTCATGCCGTCAGGGCCCTTAAAAAATTCCTTAAGCTCGCTCACGCTGTTCCCGCTGTAGAAAACGGTACGCCACATCAGCATGCCTGCTTGGTCCGGGTGAGGGTAAATCTGCACCCCGCCTATGATCAGCTCTCCGCCGATCCGGGTGTGGAACGGGTCCTGCAGGTCAAACACCGGCGCGCCTTCGCGCGGCTGCCATTTCCCGCTCCGCTCCACAAAAAACATCACCTGCGAATATTCGCTGTCCCGCGGTTCGACGCGGCCCGGCAGCACCATTTCGCCCTGATCTTCAAAAGGAGCGGCAATATTGTAGACATCTTTGCCTTCCACCCCTTCAAACAGCAGACGTTCGGCTTTCTCCGCTCTGGCCTGCTTGCGCTGATATTCATCGAGCAGCTTTACGCAGTCCAGGGTTTCTTTTGGTCTAGTCATGATTGATTTCTTCCTCCTACCCCATTGGCCTTCTATCTGTTTTACGTTTTATTTCAAACTGAACTGCATGCCTTCCTGGAACTTCTTGCCGAAGATAATAAACATGATGATAATCGGCAGTGTCAGCAGCGCGGATGCCGCGTAGAGCGGACCCGGATACGAGCCGTAAGGCCCGAACATCTGCGAAATGAGCACGTTCAGCGTGAGCATGCTGTCGCTTTTGACAGCGATCATGTCCCACAGCAGCTCCGTCCACCGTTCCATCAGCAGGAACAGGAAGATGACGGTGGTGATCGACTTGGACATCGGCAGCATGATCTTGTACATGATCTTAAGGTCCGATGCTCCATCCAGCCGCGCCGCTTCAATAAAGACGGTCGGAACGGCCTTAAAGAAATTGGTGTACATAAAAATCGCCCATAGACTGACCGCTTTAGGCAGAATAAGCCCAAAATAACTGTCATACAGCCCCACTCTCTGAATAATCAGGAATGTCGGGATCAGCAGGATGATGGCCGGGAAAAACATATGGAACAACACAAAGTTGTTGATGGCGTTCCGTCCGAAAAAGTTCAGCTTGGACAACGCATAAGCGACCATCACGCCGAAGATCATCATCAGCACTGTCGAGGCCAGCGAAACGATGACGCTGTTCAGGAAAGCGTGAAGCCAAGGCCGGGTGATGCCCGTCTCCCCTCCCGTGAAGAGCCATTCATAGGATTTAAAGCTGTACTTCGTCGGCACCAGCTGTTTATCAATCTGCGTCCAGTCCGCGAACGAATTGAGCACCATATAGAGATAGGGATAAACCATCACAAGAAGCAGGGCAATGGCGAGCACATACCGGACCGTTCGTCTGACGCCGCGATTTCGATTAGACCCAACCATTTCTCTTCCCCCAAATCTCCAGTAATTTACGAATAATAAAGATCGAAATGAAGGTGGCGACCGAAGCCAGCAAAGCTACCGCCGAAGCGTAACCGGCCTGCAGGTTCGTAAACGCCTGTTTGAAAATTTCCATCTGCCAGGTGTTGGTCGCATTGTTTGGACCCCCGCCGGTCAATTGGTACACCTCGGTAAAAATGCCGAACGTTACGCCAAACGCGAGGATCAGCGTCGTATACAGCGACGGATACAGCAGCGGCAGCGTAATGCGCCAGAAGCGCTGGCGCTCGGTAACGCCGTCAATGGCGGCTGCTTCATACACTTCCTTGTCGATGCTTGCCAGCCCGGAAGTCAGAATCAGCGCGTAATAACCCGTGAATTTCCAGGCCAGAATGAGGCCGACGATAAATAAAGCGGACAATGGCGTGCCCAGCCAGTCGATATCCAAGCCTATTTTCCGCAAAAAGACGTTCAGCGGGCTCGTATAAGACAGCAGCCCTTTCACGATCAGGGACGAAACGACACCCGAAGACAGGTAGGGCAGGAAAAAACCGATCAGGAACAGGCTTTTGAACCGCGGCAGTCCGTGCACCAGCACGGCGACCGCAATCGCCAGCACCGTTACGATCGGCACAAAGATCAGCATAAATTTATAGGTGACCCAGAATGCCGAATGAACGCTAGGCGATTTCAAGGCATCCATGAAATTTTCAAATCCAATGATGTTAAAGGTCGGCGCGATCAGGTTCCAGTCCGTAACGGACAGGAAGAAAGACCAGATCAGCGGCCCGAAGAAGAAAATCAGGGAATAGATAAGGTAGGGGCTGGTAAATAACCAGCCCATTTTATTGTTTCTTTGATCCATAATCGGTCATCCTTCCTTATTGAAGGGCGCTCTCAATTGCTTTCTTCATGTTGGCCCAACCGTCTGCCGGAGAAATTTCCCCTTTAACGACTTTGTTAAAAGCTTCGGTTCCGATAATGGTTTGCAGATCGTTGTATTTCGCGTTATCCATCGGCGGAACCGCGTTTGGCACATTTTCCGCATAAGGCTTCAATTCCGGCTGTTTATCCAGGATGGCTTTAAAGGAATCGTTTGTTGTCAAATCATCGCGTGCCGGCGGCAGGTTGGTCTGCTCAAACCATTTCGCATCGTTGGCTGCGTCGGCATATACCCATTTAATAAAGTCGATCGCGGCCGCCTGCTGTTCTTTTGTTGCGGAGGCGTAAACGACCAAACCTTTGGTATCGGCAAACGTCTTGCTGTCTTTAGGATCCATGCCGTCCGGAACCGGAGGCATCGACAAAGTAAAGTTCTCGCCATATTTCAGGTTCGGGTATTTTTCTTTCCAGGTTGTAAAAGTCCAAGGACCAACGTCTGTGAAGACGCCTACGCCGTTCTCAAACGGATCGGTCACCTGACGGGCCAGCAGTCCACTTTCTTTGCGCAGATTGTCTACGAAAGTAAGCACTTCTTCGCCGGCTTTCTGGTCGCCGGTAAACTGGCTGCCTTCAATAAACTTATTGCCGCCGGAAGCCGCATCATACAGCATGTAGAAGTCGAACCAGCGTTTCCAGGCGGTAGGGTCGGCCAGATCGGCTTTGGCCCACAGATATTTTTTGTCGCCGTATTTGTCTTTCAGCTTCTTCGTCAGCTCGACGATTTCGCTGTAGGTCTGCGGTGGTTCGTTGTAGCCAAGCTCTTTCAGCACATCAAGTCTCCAGCCGAACAGCATGGCGTTGGAGTAAATCGGCAGCACATATTGATGACCGTCGGCGAACTTCCAAGGCTCAATCGTGCTTGACATGTTGCGTTCTTTAATGATGTCCTGGAAGCCGTCCAGCGTATCGAGCGGGACCAGCGCTTTGCTGTCTGCAAGCTGGGCGCCAAAGCCGCGGTTGATATTCTCCGACATGGTCGGTGCGCTCTTGGCCGCGATGGCTGATTGAATGCTGGCTTCGGATGTAGGCGATTCCTTGATCGCACTCACATTTATTTTCACATTAGAATGTTCCGATTCATAAGCTTTGGCCATTTCCTGCCAATAAGCCTGTTGGGTAGGGTTCGGTGCAGCCCAGAATTCGATGGTAGTTACCCCGCCGGAGCTTCCTCCGCTTCCGCTGTTTCCCGTGGAGCTTTGGCCGGTCGAGCAGGCGGATAACATCGTGGTGGCAAGTGCAGCGGTGAGCAGTACACCAAGTGATTTTTTAATCATTTGAACATGACCCCCATAATTAAGTAATTTGATTTAGAAAAAAATCAGGTTATTAACATTACAAAATGGTTGTTTTTTTAAAATGTAAGCGCTTATGTCATTTATTATCACCTTTTGTCATCTCGATGTCAAGCAAATATCTACAATTTTACTTTTATAAAGATTACAACTAGGTTTACAAAATAATATTGTAACGTTACAATTAGAACAAGAACGATTAATCCTTTTCCCAGAGCTGAGTCCCTGCCGGAGAATGCTTGACAGCCGTCCCCGGAACTGGAAAAATGAAAACGAATGCATAACCGGTATCAAGACCTTTCGGTTGGTGCTGGACGGAGGTTGAAACCATTTTGAAACATAAAGTCACGATGCAGGATATCGCAGATCATCTTAATATATCCAAGAACTCAGTATCTCAAGCGCTGACAGGCAAAGACGGGGTCAGCGAAGCAACCCGGGCTCTGGTTAAGGAGACCGCCGAGCTTCTGGGGTATGTCTATGGAAGAAGCCGCAAAGGGCAGCAGAACGAAGCTCCAGCTTCTCCTGCTCCTTCCGCTTCCGGGGTTCCTTTGGCTGGCTCGGTGCTGCCGGAAGGCGGCACCATTGCCCTGATTGCTTCGGATTATGCTTTTTCGAGAAAAACGTTTTTTGGCGACATTTATTTAAGTGTAGATAAGGAACTGAAGAAATACGGCTGCGAGCTGGTGATCCAGTCCATCAGTCCTGAGGATACGGAGACGCTTCGCCTGCCCGCCTTCCTGGAGAACCGTTCGGTAGACGGCATTCTGATCCTGAGCCATATCACCACACCTTATGTACAAGCCGTGCTGGATACCGGCATTCCTACCGTTCTGATCGACCATCATCATCCTTCGCTGGAAGCCGACAGCATCTTGACCAACAATCGGTTCAGCGCTTATGAAGGGGTACGGCATCTGATTGAGCTGGGCCACAGGGACATCGGATTTATGGGGGATATCGACTATTCTCCCAGTCATTATGAACGGCTTGAAGGCATGCGTCTCGCCGCCTTTGAAGCCGGCATCAAACTTCGCGAAGACTGGCTGATTCAGGATGCCGTCGAGGACAGCAGCTATGTACATGGAACAATCGCCGAAATGAAGGAACGGCCGACCGCCTGGTTCTGCGTCAACGACGGCTTTGGTTTTATGATTACGTCTGCCCTGCAGCATCTGGGCATTAAGGTTCCGGAGGAGGTGTCGGTCGTCAGCTTCGACAACGGTTATCTGTCGCAGGTATGCACCCCCTCAACCACCACCCTGGATGTGAACCGAAGTTTGTTCGCCAGCTATGCGCTTAAGCAGCTGTTCAGCCGGCTTGAGAATCCGCAGCAGCCTTATACGGAAATTCTGCTGCCGACGCAGCTGCTGATCCGGGAGTCAACAGCTCCGCCTCCTGAGAAACCGTCTGAATAAATACAGTTAATCTTGTCTAACCATAAGAAGGCCTTCCGTTATTCGGAAGGCCTTTATCTATTATGTCTCATTGGCTTTTCTTTGGCTCTGGTCTTCAAACGACTAGGGCTAATTTTATCTTATTTTTTTTATAAAAATCTTTACTTTTCAATCCCTTTGTTTTATCCTAAATAACGGACTGGTTCAAACATCCTACGTTTAATAAGGAGTTTTGTTTTATGATCAATAAACTGCGTCGGACTTCGTTATCGGGGCAAGCGTACGCCGAAATGGAGAACATGATTTCCTCCGGCACCTGGCAGCTGGGACAGCGGATTCCAAGCGAAACCGAACTGATGGAGAAGCTGGGCGTCAGCCGCAACACACTGCGGGAAGCCATCCGTGCTCTCGTACATGTGGGACTACTGGATACCCGGCAGGGGGACGGTACGTTTGTGATAGCTACAAGCGAGCTGGATGCCATTGTGCAAAAAAGAGTTCACCGTTCCACCCTGCTCGAAACGCTTGAGGTCAGGCATGCCCTGGACCGGCAAGCGGTTCTGCTGGCCTGCGTTAACCGGACGGATGAAGACCTTGAAGAAATCAAAAAGTATGCCCAGCTGTGTGTAACGGCCCACCAGCATCAAATTCTGGAACAATTTGTTCAGGCAGACTGGAAACTTCATCAGGCAATTGTAACGGCCTC
The DNA here is from genome assembly GCF_001685395.1 of Paenibacillus yonginensis. Lineage (NCBI taxonomy): Bacteria > Bacillati > Bacillota > Bacilli > Caryophanales > Paenibacillaceae > Paenibacillus > Paenibacillus yonginensis. The sequence goes on from NZ_CP014167.1 coordinate 3,224,049, forward strand.
CCATAACGTCCTGTTGACCGATATCTATCTGAGCCTTTTTGCCGAGATCCTAACCTCTATTGCCCAAACGACCGAATGGGGAGAATCCTCCCAAATCGGACATCTGGTGCTCGTCGAAGCCATTGAAGAACGCAATGCGGACAAAGCGGCTTTGGAAGTCGACCGCTATATCGCCTTTTTCAAGGAAAAGACTTTAATCTCATAGAGATTCCATCTATTAATATACAAATTAAAGAGAAATGGAGAACCATACTTATGGAAGAAATAGATATGACCCCTCAAACCCGCAAACAGGCTGAGCGCCGGTCACAGACCGGCAACGCTTCGCTTCAGCCATCCAGAAGCCTCTTATCCGAGCTGGAGGCCGAGCAAAATGACGTAAAAAGAAGCGTGGCGCTGCTGCTGGTCGGCATCATTCTTATCGCTGCCAACCTGCGAACGCCTCTTACTTCCGTTAGTCCTCTGCTGGATTTAATTCGTTTGGATATCCCGATTTCAGGCACGCTGGCCGGATTCCTGACCACGCTGCCGCTGCTCGCTTTTGCGGGATTATCCCCTTTCGTCCCCAAGCTGGCCCGGCAATTCGGCATTGAACATACCTTGTTCGCCGCCTTGATCGTGCTGCTGGCGGGCAGCTTGATCCGCCAAGGCGGAAACGAAGCCTCGCTGCTGCTGGGTACCGTCGTTACCGGGCTTGGCATCGCTGTCGGCAACGTTATGCTTCCCGCGCTGATCAAGAAGGAATTTCCGCATCGCCTTGGCATTATGACCGGCGTTTATTCCATCTCGATGAACGTATTCGCTGCTATGGCATCTGCCGTCAGCGTGCCGATCGCCCGCAGCACCTCACTCGCCTGGAGAGGCACCCTGCTGACGATTACGCTGATTGCGCTGGTGTCCATTTTGTTCTGGCTGCCGCAGCTTAGACATAATGCGAAACCGGGCAAAAATAAAGCGGCCGCCGTACAGGTCTCGGCTGCCCGTACAGGAAACGGCGATTCTGCCCGGCCTGTGAGCAGTTCCGGCACAGCTACAGCAGCGCCTGCTTCTGCGAAGCCGGCTTTAGGCGCTGGCGGTTCCAGGAACCCACGCAGCGTTTGGCGTTCCGGACTGGCCTGGAACATCACGTTATATATGGGACTGCAATCTCTGATCTTCTATGTATTTGTCGCCTGGCTGCCGGACATGCTGCTGAGCCAAGGCTTATCCCACGAACAAAGCGGTTTTATGTTGTCCCTGCTGCAAATCGGTCTTATTCCGTTCACATTTATCATTCCGATTATTGCCGCCCGGAGGAGCAGTCAGCTGGGATTAATGGTTGGAACTGGCTGCTTCTATTTCCTCGGCTTCGCCGGCATTCTGCTTTCGCACGGAAATATGGGCATCCTTTCGTTATCCGTCCTTCTGCTCGGCGTAGCCGGAGGTACATCGTTCAGCCTGGCGATGATGTTCTTCAGCCTGCGGGCACGCACAGCACAGGAAGCCTCCGAAATTTCCGGCATGGCGCAGTCGATCGGTTATCTGCTGGCGGCAACCGGACCTTTCCTGTTCGGCGCTATCCATGATGCGGCGAATTCCTGGAACATGCCGATGCTGCTGCTGTTCGCCGCGGCGGCCGTGCTGATCCTGGTTGGGATCGCACCGTCTAAAGGAAAAAGTTATGTGTTTCCCGAATAATTAGATTATTAATAGATTAGATCATTAATAAATTAGATCAACCCATTAACAGATTATTAGTATGGATTTAAGGAATCCGCTAGAGGAGGAGTCTTATCTTTATGGCCTTTGAAGATATTCGTATCCTGCCGATGGATCACAGTACTGCCCACGATCTAAATGCGGCCAACGACCCCTTCCCTGCACCCGGAAAACTCGTTCCCGCTTTTCAGAATCAGGAATGGACCTTTGAAGAAATCCTGTTTAAACATCCCTACGAAATCAAATTTCCGGATGATAAACTCGACGTCGACGCCTATATCGGCAAACCTGATAAAATCATCTATTTGGCTTACGATCAGGACAAATGCGTCGGACAAATCCGGCTGGTTAAGGATTGGAACCGTATGGCCTACGTGGAAAATATTGCGGTCAAGCAGAGTCACCGGGCTAGAGGAATCGGCAAAATGCTGTTCGCAGCCGGCGAGAAATGGGCTCTGGATCAAGGACTGCGCGGGCTTATGCTGGAGGCGCAGGACGATAACCTCGCAGCCTGCCGTTTCTATTTGAAGCAGGGGATGCAGCTCGGCGGGGTAGATACGTTGAAGCAGACCTTTAATCCAAACATTGAAACAACGCTGTATTTCTATAAAAAGCTGGATTAGCTCCCCACACTAAAAGGGGCTCCGTCCTCCACTGTAAAGAATCAAAAAGCTGGCCCCCGGCACACTGCCGGGCGGCCAGCTTTTTCTTTTTTTTCATCAAACAAACGATCTTAACCCAAATTAATCTCCCGAACCTTCTCCAGGGGAACCTTTGGCTTTCGGTCTTCGGTCAGCAGGCCGTTCACCTCGTGCTGCACGTCCGTAATCTGCGTATAACAGTATCCGGCTATATACGGAATCGACTTAATCGCGCCGGTAATACTGGCGAACCGCTCCAGGAAAGCCTCCTCGCTGTCTACCTGGTTGCCGTACCCCCATCCCTGCTCGCTTTTGAAGGCAATGCCGCCAAATTCACTGATGATAATCGGCTGGCCTTTATAGCCATATCCTTCTGCAAACGGGAATTTCCATTCATTGTAGGTACCGGTGCCGCCGGTAATCAAACTCTTATCCTTGTAGGTTTCATAAAAAGCTTCGCCCCGCTCCACATAATCGTGCAGGGTTAATATATCAGAGACCGTATGCTCCCAGCCGTCATTCGTAATCACCGGACGATAAGGGTCGATGGATTTGGTCAAATGATAAATGCCTTCCGTAAACTTCTGCTGGCGGACGTCATGGAGAATGTTTTGAATGCCCCACGATTCATTAAAGGGCACCCAGGTGATGATGCAGGGATGATTATACTGCTGCTGCACAACCTCCACCCATTCCCTCGAAAAACGCTCCACCGCTTCGTCGTTAAACTCATATGCGGCCGCCATTTCCGACCAGACCAGCAGCCCTTTGACATCGCACCAGTACAGGAAGCGGGCGTCTTCGATTTTCATATGCTTGCGCAGGCCGTTGTAGCCCATCTCCGCAATGGCTTCAATATCTTTGACCAGCGCTTCTTCGGATGGAGGCGTGAGATGGCTGTCCGGCCAATAGCCCTGATCCAGAATCAGCCTTTGATAAAGAGGCAGGTTGTTCAACAGAACTTGTCCGTCTTTGATGGAAATTTTGCGCATGCCGAAATAAGAGCCTACCCGGTCGACTTCCTGATCGCCCTCGTACAGCACAAACTCCACGTCGAACAGATTCGGGTTGCCCGGCGACCACAGGTTCTGCAGCCAAGGCCCGTTGATGCCGTTCATCATGCTGGTTTCCACCGTCAGCCAAGCCCGGTCCACTGAAAGGCCTAGCTTGCGAATCGGCTCGCCTTTAAATGTAATTTCCGCCTCCAGCCTGAGATTTGGTTTGGTTTCTGCTCCATGCAGGCGGAAATCAAACCGGACCATTTGACGGTCGATGTCCGGCGTGATTTTTACCGAATCCAGACGGGTTTCGCTGACATGTTCGAGCCAGACGGCCTTCCAGATGCCCGTGGTCTGTACATAAAAGCCATCGTGATTGCGGCCGGCCCACCGCTGTTTGCCCCGGGGCTGCAGGCAGCTGTCGCTGTCTTCAACCTTCAGCACAATTTCATTGCCCGCGCCCGGCTGGAGCAGATCGGTAATATCAAACGAAAACCGGGCGTACGCCCCCTCATGCTGACCGGCCCAACCGCCGTTTACCCAGCAGGTGGCTTTGTAGTCCACACCTTCAAAATGCAGGATCGTCCGCTTGCCCTCCGCCTCCGGCGGAAGGGTGAATGTCCGGCGGTACCATACCTGCGGATGGAATTTCTCCTCGCCGATCCCGCTCGCTTTGGTTTCATAAGTGAACGGAACGTGAATGGTTTGTCCAATCGGAAAATGTTCAACCCACCGCTGCGCATCCCCGGTTTGCTTGTCGTCAAAGCTGAAATCCCACTCCCCGTTTAAATCTATCCACTGACTGCGGACAAACTGGGGTCTCGGGTAGTTCTCTTTATAAAACTTAGTAGCTGATGTAAGTGTAGCAACCATGATGAACCTGTCCTCTCCATTTCTTGTTAAACCTTTAATGTTTTTCTTTTTTAGAATCTTTTTTCGCCATTCATTACATATATTTCATTTGTTTCTGGCGATTATATAGCCAATTTCAGCAATAGTCAACGTTATAAACCAATAGTTTGGAATAAATATAAAATCAGAACCACCCGTCCAACGGGTGGTTTGCACTAGGGGTATAACCCCTTGTTGCCAAACTGCGCCTAAAGACGCTAGCCTGACCACAAAGCGTTCAGGCTCAGTGTTATTTGTCTCTTTCACTTACCAGTTAAACTGGTTTTACTTTTTCTTGCTCTTGTTGCTGCTGAATGGATCTTCATACTCTTTTACACTCAGCTTATCCACTGCCTGGTCATGTGCCTCTTGCTCTCGAATGTATTTGGCGACGGTGGCTTCATTTAGCCCCACTGTACTTACGTAGTAGCCTTCCGCCCAGAATTTACGATTCCCATACTTATACTTCAAATTGGCATGCTTCTCAAAGATCATGAGTGCGCTTTTCCCTTTTAAATAGCCCATAAAGGAAGACACAGATATTTTCGGTGGAATCGCCACCAGCATGTGCACATGATCCGGCATCATATGTCCTTCTAATATCTCGACTCCCTTGTATTTACATAGACGCTTCATGATTTCAATTAGATCTCGTCTCACTTGATTGTAGATCTCTTTACGTCTATACTTCGGGGTGAACACAATGTGATACTTACACATCCACTTTGTGTGCGCTAAACTAAAGTTTTTATTTGCCATTTAAGACCATCCTTTCGAATTGAGCCTGAACATCTCAATTTTATCGGGATGGTCTTATTGGTGTAACCCTAGATCCCTCCACCCGCATAGCGGGTGGTTTTATATTTCGCGCGTTTCACGCGCTCAACAGGCTGAAGCCTAAAATAAAAAAAGCCATTAATTACATGATTCATGTAATTAATGGCTTTTTAAGTTATACGCAGAGCGCCGCTGCTACCGCTGCCAGCTCTGCTATTTGGGTTACCTCGGATTTCATTTCCCCAAATTGATCTCCCGGATCTTCTCCAGCGGCACCTTCGGTTTCCGGTCCTCGGTCAAAAGGCCGTTAACCTCCTGCTGCACGTCGGTGATCTGCGTGTAGCAGAAGCCGGAAATGTAAGGCGTCGCCTGAATCGCGCCAACGATACTGCCGAACCGTTCCAGGAAAGCTTCCTCGGAAGATACCTGATTGCCGTATCCCCAGCCGCTGTCCGTCTGGAACGCGATGCCGCCGAATTCGCTGATGATGATCGGCTGGCCTTTATAGCCATAGCCCTTGGCAAAAGCGTGTTTCCACTGGTTGAAGGCTACCCCGTTGTTCACCACCACGTCTTTGTCCTTATACATGGCCAGGAAATCCTCGCCGCGTTCCACGTAATCATGCAGGGTCAAAATGTCGGAAACGGTATGCTCCCAGCCGTCGTTCGTCACAACCGGACGGTAAGGATCAATCGCTTTAGTCAAATGGTAGACCGCTTCCGTAAATTTCTGCTGCTTCACTTCACGGCCGATTTGCGGCACGCCCCACGATTCGTTAAACGGCACCCAGGTAATGATGCACGGATGGTTATACTGCTGCGGCACGATCTCCAGCCATTCTCTTGTAAAACGCTCCACAGCTTCGTCGTTAAACTCGTAAGTCGCCGCCATTTCCGACCAGACCAGCATGCCTTTGACGTCGCACCAGTACAGGAAACGGGCGTCTTCGATCTTCATATGCTTGCGCAGGCCGTTGTAGCCCATGGCGGCAATCGCATCGATATCCTCGATCAGAGCTTCCTCGGAAGGCGGGGTCAGATGGCTGTCCTGCCAATAGCCCTGATCCAGAATCAGGCGCTGGTAAAGAGGCCCGTTGTTGAGCAGGATTTGCCCGTTCTCGATCGAAATTTTGCGCATGCCGAAATAGGAAGCGACACAGTCGATTTCCCGTTCTCCTTCGTACAGCACAAACTCCACATCGAACAAATTCGGATTCTGCGGCGACCACAAGCTTTGTTTCCAAGGCCCGCCGGCTTCGTGCAGCACGCTGGTTTCCACCGTGAGCCAGGCTCTGTCGACCGAAAGGCTGAGCGAGCGGACCGGCTGGCCCTTGAGCGTAATCTCCGCTTCGAGGCGCAGGTTGTTTTTCCCTTCTAGACCCTGCATTTGAAAGTCGAAACGGATCATCTGCCGGTCGATATCCGGCGTCATTTTGACACTGTCGATCCGGGTTGCGTTAACATACTCCAGCCACACGCTTTTCCAAATGCCTGTCGTCTGCACGTAAAAACATTCGAAATTGTCGTTGATCCAGCGCTGCTTGCCCCGGGGCTGCGTGCAGCTTTGACTGTCCTCGACCTTCAGCACGATTTCGTTCTCCGCGCCAGGGTTCAGGCTGTCCGTAATGTCGAAGGAAAACGCCGCATAAGCGCCTTCATGTTCGCCCGCAAAAACCCCGTTCACCCAGCAGGTGGCTTTATAATCCACCCCTTCAAAATGCAGCAGGGTCCGTGTGCCCTCCGCTTGTGCCGGAAGCGTCAGCTTTTTGCGGTACCAGACCTGCGGGTGGAACGTCTCCTCGCCGATGCCGCTGGCTTTTGTTTCATAGCTGAAAGGAACGATGATTGTCCGGCCCTCCGGGAACCGGTTCATCCACTGCCCGGCATCCCCGGCCCGTTCGTCGTCAAAGCTGAAATCCCATTCGCCGTTCAAATCCTGCCAGGCTTGGCGGACAAACTGCGGTCTCGGGTAATCTTTGATGTAAGATTTGGTGGTCACAGGTTTTGTAGGTACGGATGTGCTCATAAGTAGCTTCCTCTCTCTCCGTGGTAACATTTATTTTAAAAAAACGGTTGTTAGTCGATTAATGAAACCGTTCCGGCAACGTCAACGCGAGCCTGAACGGTCTGAACGGTCCCGCTTCCCCGCAGGCCGGCCCGGTCTCATGATCCACAGGCTATAGCCGATGATGGCCAGCAGAATCAGCGTCACGCCAAAAGCGGTGCCGGGAGGAATCATAAACCCGTAGGTCCGCTGGCTGGCCGCAATCGCAAAGATCAGCAGGTTGCTCATCAGCAGAAACCACAGTACGTTGCTGCCCATGGCTTCAAGCGGCCTGAACAGCCGGACCGGATAAGGCGAACGCGCCAGCAGCCCATCCGAGAAACGCTCAAGCAGACGCGCCAGCAAATAATAGCCGTACAGCAAGACGGCTGGGCCAAGAATCCACCATACCGACGGGGGAAAACGTTCCGGCAGCAGGCCGTCCTCCGCCCCCAGCCATCTCCAGGCAAACAGCCCTGAAGCCGCCGCCGCTCCGGCAAGCACCCGCCAATCCCAGCCGGTCCGGTATTTGGCGAACAGCATGCCGATCAGATAATAAGGGAAATACGGAACGACCGGGAACGACGCAAAATCGCGGGTCCCAAGCAGCGGCCCCAGCTTGACGGCGTGAATAGCGCCGTACGGGATGAAGGTGGTTCCCAGCAGCAGCAAAGCGATCAGAAATCCGGCCGATTTCCGGCGGACGGCCCATTTCAGCGGCGCAAACAGCACGAGGCCCATGAAAGTGAGATAAGCAAAGGAGATCAGAAACTCCGACCAGCCGGGCATTTCCTGCACCAGCAATATGGGCTTGATCCCTTCCCAGCCCAAAGGCCGGCCGTCGATCAACAAGCGGTAGGCCGCGCCAGACAGCCAGAAAGCGATCAGCATCTTTATGCCGGTGAGCAGCATGCGCGGCGCGGCCTGCCGAAAGCTTTTACCATAATAGGCGAGCTGCGACACGTACCCGAAGCTGAACACAAATCCGGAGAACGTCAGCAGATTGATGACATCAATCCAGCGCTGCCCGGCAGGATAAATCTGCTGGTCGCTGAAGAACTGCAGGCTGTGGCAATAGACCATGCCAATGACCAGCAGGCCTTTGAACAGGTCGATGGAGGTTTCGCGTTTGACCGGTATCTTTTCCAGCCCGCTCATATTCACCCTTTAATGCCCGACATGCTGATGCCTTTGACGATCTGGCGTTCAAAGATGACGAACAAAATGATTATCGGAATCGAAGAAATCGCGTTGATGACCATCGGTTTCACGTAGTCTTCGGAATATTGGCTCATCAGGGTCGGAATGCCCATCGGCAGCGTAAACAGGTTGTCGTCCGTAATGGACAGGAACGGCCACAGGAAGTTGTTCCAGGAGCCGATAAACGTCAGGATCGCCATCGAAGCCATCGCCGGTTTCGTCAGCGGCAGCATCATCCGCGTAAAAATCCGCCACGTGCCCCCGCCGTCAATCTGCACGCTTTCGAGCAGGTCGTTCGGAATGCCGTCGAAGAAGCTTTTGAGCACGATGACCGCTACCGGAGATGCCAGCGCCGGGATGATCAAACCCTGATAGGAATTCAGCAGGCTCATATCCTTGGCCACCTGATACAGCGGAATGATCGTGGCTTCGCCCGGAATCAAAAGTCCCGCCAGCACCAGGAAAAAGGTCAACGTCCGGTAGCGGAACGGCAGCTTGGATAAAGCAAATCCGGCCAAAGCGGCGAACAGCACGGTAAAAATCGTCACAAGCACCGCCACCAGCAGGCTGTTGACAATCCAGTTTGTTAACTTCGTCCCGCTCAGAATCTCGTCATAAACAGCAAATGAATAAGGCGGTTTAAACCAGTCCAGCACGGTGATGATCTTCATGCCTTCTTCCTTGATCGAAACGACTAGCATCCAAACCAGCGGAGCCGCAAACAGAATGGCCATGATGATCGAAAAAATCCGGTAAAACCATTTCATCGCACATCGGCTCCTTTCCGGTTATTCAGCCAATATTGCAGCACGGACAAGATCAGCAAAATGACAAACAGCAGATACGACATGGTGGCCGCGTAGCCGAGGTCGTTTTTCTTGAAACCGGTCTGGTAAATCAGCTGGATGATCGGCCGGGTCTTGTCGAGCGGGCCGCCGCCGGTGATGATATAGATCTGCATAAATACCTTAAAGGAAGCGATGATCTGCAGCATCGTAATGGTGCGGGTGATCGGCGCCAAATAAGGCAGCGTGATCTTCCAGAACATCTGGCGGTCATTCGCCCCGTCGAGCCGGGCCGCCTCGTAAATTTCCTCGGGAATCTCCTGGATCGCCGACAGATGCAAAATAAAATTAAAACCAACGGTCCACCACAAGGTCAGCACAGAGATGGCCACCCAGGCCAGCGCCGTTTCGGTCAGCCAAAACAGCTCTGAGCCTTCGGGCAGAATCCCGAACAGGTGAAGCACCGAGTTCACAAGCCCGGTATAGGGCTGGAACACAAACAAACCCAAATAAGAAGCCACGGCCACCGACAGCACGCTCGGAATAAAAAAGATGCTCCGGTAAAACTTCTGCAGCACCGATTTGCGGTTGGCAATCAGCGCCAGCGTAATCGACAGGACAATCATCGTCGGCGTCGTAAAAACCACAAAGATGGCGGAGTGCCAAAGCGCCTCCCACACTTCACGGTCCTGCAGCACCTCACGGTAGTTGTCCCAGCCGATGTAGCTCATTTTGCGGATCAACGTCCATTTGTAGAACGTCATTTCGACGCCTTTGAGCATCGGCCATATCGTGAACAAGCCGTACACGGCCAGGAAAGGAAGCAGGAACAGCAGCGCCTGAAGGTCCGCCCTCCCTTTCTTCATTCTCATTTTCCGTCCACCCCGTTTCCGGAACGACCGCGGGGCCTGCCTCATGGATTCAAATAGATCCCTTAAGATGGCAGAATCTGCAGCAGGCCTTCGCTTCCGGTTCGTCCCTTAATCCTTATGCCTTGTGCTTTGTGTTTTGTCCGGAGCCGCTCTTAGTCGTTCAGCTCTTTCTGCACGCCTTCCTGCATTTTGTCCATCGCTTCCGCCGGGGTCATTTTGCCTGCCCAGACTTCGTTCAGGAATTTGAAGGATACGTTGTCGCGGATCTGCCAGTTCTTCGTGGACGGCTTGTTGAATTTGACCGTGCCGGCTACGGCCGCGTAATCGCTGCGGTAAGGCATCGCTTTGTATTCCTCTTTCTCCAATACGGAAGGTTTGGAAGGAATATGGCCGGCTTTCGCCCAGATTTGGCCGTTATCAGCGATCCAGTTGGCGAACGTGAGGGCCGCTTTGCGTTTCTCAGGATCGTCTTTCTTGGTTACCGGTAAAATAATCGTATGGGAATCGCCCCAAGTCGCTTCCTGGTCAAAAATCTTCGGAATCGGCATCGCGCCGAATTCCAGGCCTTTTGTGGACTCCCAGGTGCCTGTCGCCCAAACGCCGGTCATCATGATGGCCGCGGTGCCGCTTTGGAAGTTTTTATAGAAATCCGGATCGTTTTTCTTAATGTAACCCTGCGTGTACAGGTTCTGGATAAACTCGGCCGCTTTGATGCCTTTTTCCTTGTCGACCGCCGCTGTCTTCAGATCATCCGCCACCAGGTCGTTGCCGCCAAGCTGCGAGTACAAAGCCCACCAGAAGCGGTAAGGGTCGTCATTGGAGTTGGAAAGCGCAAAAGGAGTAATTTTGGCCGGAAGTTTGTCTTTCAGCGTTTTGAGGAAAGTCATGAATCCGTCCGCCGACTGCTCAAACACAGGTTTGCCGTCTTCGCCCAGCAGGCCGGCTTCCTTCAGCAGCTTAGTGTTATAGAACATGATGAAAGGGTGCGTGTCGATTGGCACCGCGTAATGTTTGCCATCCACAACGGTGGCATTCAGCAGGTTCTGGTTAAAGGAGTTCCAGTCCACGCCCGCGTCGGCCGCCGTTTCGTCCAGGTCGGTAACGACGCCTTGGTCGATCAGATCCGGGAGACGAGAGGTGTGGGAAATGCCGACGTCAGGTCCGTTGCCGTTGCCGACTGCCGTAATCAGCTTGGTGTAGTATTCGCCCCAAGCCAGCTTGGTGTTTTTCACCTGAATATTGGGGTGGGTTTTATTGAATTCGTCAACCATCGCCTGCATGTTGTCCCCGTCCCCGCCGTCAAACAACGTCCAGAAGGATAACGTCACCTTACTGCCGCCGGAATTGCCGGAACCGGAGTCGCTGGAAGCCGCACCACCGTCATTGCCGGATGCTGCTGAGTTGCCGCCATTGTTGCCGCTGGACGAGTTCCCCCCGCCGCTGCTTCCACAGGCGCTTAGAATAACGGAAAAAGACAAGAGCAATGCCAGAACTGCAAAACCGATGCTTCTCTTCTTCATTCGTGTCTCCCCCTTTAATTTAAAGTAAAAGATACAAACACCAATTTCGTTTTATTACATATTTTTTGTATATTTAAGGCGATTATAGGGCCGTATAGACTATATGTCAACGCTTTCAAACAATTATTTTGTAATTAAAAAGAGTGAAAAAGGCCATTAGCTACAGCAATCCTGCAACTAACAGCCTTTTTCAAAAGGAATTTTACCTGCTTATGCGCCTGCTTGTGCGCAGTTTATGAGCAGTCTATGAGAACAACTTATGAACACGCTGATGCGCCGCTTAGGCCTGCGCTTCTTCTTCCTCGGGCACAAAATGCACCTTCATCACCAGATTTTGCTCGTAATCGCCGAACTGCCTGCCGAACAAATTGATCCCGCCCTGATGGACCGCATCCGGCTTGATGCCGATTCTTAAACGGACCTTCGGACTCTGATCCAGATTCAGCTGACTCAGGTTAACCGAAGAAATCTTCTCCATGTCCAGCGTCGTCTTGTCCCGGTCGACCTTCCAGGTCTTGAGCAGGCCGTATTGGGTGGACCAGTCCAGCCACCAGGACGGATTCAGCTTGCCTCTGCGGTCGCCGAAGTCGCCCGGACAGGTCCACATGCCGATCTCGACGCCATTGATCCAGACGGAAATATCGGACGGCCAATTATTGTCGTAATTCGGGGCTTCGGAGCACATCTCCATCGACAGCTCCAGCGCCTCGATGCGCGATCCGGCAGGAATCTCCATCGGCAGCAGATATTCCACATAACCTTTGCGGAACCACATGATCTGGGCGCTGATATGTTTCGGATGATAGAAGCTCGCCGGTTCGTCCTCGCGGATGATCATCCCTTCGGCATTGGCCATGCCGCAGGTCGGCGTCACCTCGCAGTCGCTGTAATGGCCGATTGGCACGTCCACCTCATAAACCCTGATGTCGCCTTTGGGGATCGATTTCTCCTGATTTAACGCGATATGAATATCGTCATAATTCCGGCTGCACACCTTCATCGCTCCCCTTGAAGCCGGGAGAAGTTCAGTATTGATCAATTTGGCGGCCTCCAGCACCCGGATGTTGTTGGCCACCGTGGACACCGGAAGCTTCAGCAGCTCTGAAATCTCAATGACATTAAGGTTTCTGGACACCAGCAAACGCAGAATATCCACGCGCGAACGCGTCGATAATGCATGCGCCACCGTTACCAGCTGTTCAGGATCGTCAAAACTTAGCTCTAACACGACTTTGCACTCCTCTTGAACTCGACGTCTGCTGCTATGATCTCTTTGGTCAAAATGCCTCTATGACCATAATACTACTTCAAAGCGGCTATTAAAATCAATAATTCGGTAATAAAATGAATTTTTTGTATCAAATAAGAGCGGACAAGAGTCGTTTTGGGAAGAAAAAAGCATTCCGGTTAGGAATGCTTTACTGAATCCATGACTGATTAACGATTGAATTGATTAATAAATGTATTGGTCAATGATTGAATTAAAACAATGATTAAAAAACCCTAGGCCAGCGGCTTGTTAAGAATAACTGATCCTCGAGCGGGTCAACCGGTATTTATACAGCTCCGGCAGAACCACGCCGATAAGCACGATGACCACACCGACCCACTGCAGAACACTTACATGCTCACCCAGCACGACCGAGGACATCAGCACCGCCACCGGCAGCTCGGCCGCCCCAAGAATACCAGCCATATCTCCGCCGGTATGAGGAACGCCAACCGCAAACAGCACGGGCGGAAGGAATGCGCCGAAGAAGCCCAGCAGCAGGCCAAACACGAGCAGCTGACTCCAGATCAATCCGTTGAAGAGGAACGTGGGCGGGAACAGAATGCACAAAAGGATGAATCCTCCCGTCACCATCCAGGCGCTCCGGTAAGCCGGATGTGCGGCCGGCACAGCCTTGCCGCTAAACAGCACAAACAGCGAATAGCTTACCGCAGACATCAGGCCAAACGCGATGCCCCAGACATTAAATTCGCTAAGCCCCTGCTCCAGGAACCCTGCAGCAAGCAAAGTGCCGCCGAACAGCACCAGCAGCGTCAGCAGCGTGACCTTATTAGGCCGCTGGCGTTTGAGCACCGCCTGAATCAATACGCTGATCCAGGTGAACTGGAACAGCAGCAGGATAGCCAGCGAAGCCGGAATGTAGCGCAGCGAATGGTAATACACCAGTCCGGTGATAACGGTCGGCGTACCGGCCGCCATCAACAGCAGGCGCTGCTTCCAGGTCAGCTGCTGGAACCCTTCGGCCGCTGCGGCCTTGGAGACAGCCGGGCTTGCTTTGCGGCCTTGTCTGATTTTGGTGAAGAAAGCAAACAGCCAGGACAGGATAAATCCTGTCAAAAGCTGGCTTCCCACCACTTCGCCCAAATCATAGCCCTGCCCGTAAGCAAGCACCACTATCGTAGATAAAATGCCGTAACTCATCGCTCCCGCTAGAACGGCAATATAATATTTCATAGTTTCGATCCCCCTGTTGATTAGCGTGAGAAACGCAAAAAATCCTAACCCCGCAGCCTGAAAGGAGTGTTAGCTCTTTTCATAGCTTCGTAGTTAGGAAGTTAAGGCTCCCTGTAGAAACCCTCGCCCTGTGTACACGATTCGGCCTGCGAGGTTATACGAAAGGAATATAGAATAGCTTGCGTTTATCGCAGCATAAAGTTCAAACAACAACTTTTCATATATTACATGGCAAGTAAGGGGATGTCAACCTTCTTCTTCGGCGGATTTTATTAACAGGGCAGCTGTCGATGCCTATTTTTTTGTTCAGATACGTAATGTTAAACGAGCATCGGTGCAATACCGGTAGCCCCGCCTTCGGCAGCGGCTCCGTGTTCGGCCATGATCCCTAGAGGAAACTGATAAAACTTTCCGGTCCAAAAAAACTGGGCTGGTCTAAATCGTTCCTTTCACGCCGTAAGACCTTTTTGCATGAGCAATTTCTCCTCATACATGCTTATGTCGGTATTCCCCTTGACCAGCTCTATTTCATTTCATGTTGTGTATGTCTTTTGCAGGTAGAAATCAATCGCGACCTTCCAGTCGGAGCCTGATTTTTTTCCTGTACATCATAAGTGGTCAGCCCCTGACCGCCATTAAAACCACTTGATCTGTTTTGTTGCCGCCATTGCCGTTATGCGGTAAACTTGGGCGCCGACGATGAACGCTGTTATGCACCGAGCGATTACTATATCAAATGAAATTAAAACCTGAGCACATTCAGATTTGGAAGAAAATGATTCTGGAGATTTCGCGGCATTTCGTCGAACAGGTCCGTCTGGGCAGCAAAAAAAGATTCAGCCTGCCGATCCAGAAATTGGTCCGGTATATCCGGCAACATCCACGCACCTACGTGAGGTGCGACGATATAAATAGGGGCCATGTCGGTTAGGCTTATGATTTCAATCCGCGCACCTACGTGAGGTGCGACGTCATTTTTTGTGTAATCTTGTTCACACGAATAAAATTTCAATCCACGCACCTACGTGAGGTGCGACTCGGAGCGCATTGTTGGGGCGCTTCGGATTATGATTTCAATCCACGCACCTACGTGAGGTGCGACGATTTGCTTGCCTGCTTCGTCCTTTTGTTGACGATTTCAATCCACGCACCTACGTGAGGTGCGACGGTCGTTGCGGCGGACGTGGGCGGATTCACAGTCCGGATTTCAATCCACGCACCTACGTGAGGTGCGACTGTATATTGGCACTATACACTCCTTCGGGAGATATTTCAATCCACGCACCTACGTGAGGTGCGACTTCAATCCTCCATTGGTACGCATGTATACTGGATTATTTCAATCCACGCACCTACGTGAGGTGCGACAAAGACCTTGCGTCTGGCTCTTGGGGCGTTGTTGTATTTCAATCCACGCACCTACGTGAGGTGCGACTTGCATTGCAAACACCGGATTCGAGAACGGTTAATGATTTCAATCCACGCACCTACGTGAGGTGCGACGGCAGTTCACCAAACAAATCATTTTTAAATACTTATTTCAATCCACGCACCTACGTGAGGTGCGACCTTAACGCACGATATCACGCTTATCGACGGATGAATATTTCAATCCACGCACCTACGTGAGGTGCGACTTACTATTCGTAATATCCTTTACCGCTTGCTTGGCATTTCAATCCACGCACCTACGTGAGGTGCGACTATATATATCCGTATTTGTGAGCTGCCTGTAGATTTCAATCCACGCACCTACGTGAGGTGCGACAGCCGCGTAACCAGGTTTTCCCCGATGTCCTTAAATATTTCAATCCACGCACCTACGTGAGGTGCGACTTCCATTAAATTTGATATACAGAGTAAATTTCAGATTTCAATCCACGCACCTACGTGAGGTGCGACCATGGGCAGAACAAGATTGGGAAGAAGCAAAGGAATTTCAATCCACGCACCTACGTGAGGTGCGACGCTCCGGCGTCACCCAAATTGTCGTGACCACAAAATTTCAATCCACGCACCTACGTGAGGTGCGACTCCGATCGTTTGGCCGAAATGATTATTGCCACAAAAATTTCAATCCACGCACCTACGTGAGGTGCGACGGTGTGTACGCGATTAACGAGCGATACCACTTCCGATTTCAATCCACGCACCTACGTGAGGTGCGACCTAATGCGGATCGATTTAAAGCTCTTGCAGATAAGATTTCAATCCACGCACCTACGTGAGGTGCGACGATGGGCGACCTTTTCAGCTCGAAGGCTGCAGCGATGCATTTCAATCCACGCACCTACGTGAGGTGCGACCAGGGAAACCGGAATCGTCCGGTCGATCCGTTCAGATTTCAATCCACGCACCTACGTGAGGTGCGACGGATGCCGTATCCAAGCTCCGGCCTGACGCCGTCGAAAACATTTCAATCCACGCACCTACGTGAGGTGCGACGTGTGCAACCGTCCGTCAACGTCGAGCGCTTCCGATTTCAATCCACGCACCTACGTGAGGTGCGACTAAGAAATTCGTAGGGGTAACCGGATGGACCGGAGAGGCAGATTTCAATCCACGCACCTACGTGAGGTGCGACTAGTATGGCTGGCATGACGGTTGATCTTCCGGATATTTCAATCCACGCACCTACGTGAGGTGCGACCCTCGCTTTCGTCAATGTCGTTACATCATCGTATATAGATTTCAATCCACGCACCTACGTGAGGTGCGACGTAGCCTTCAACACTATAAGATCACCTCATTACAGATTTCAATCCACGCACCTACGTGAGGTGCGACTAGTATGGCTGGCATGACGGTTGATCTTCCGGATATTTCAATCCACGCACCTACGTGAGGTGCGACCCTCGCTTTCGTCAATGTCGTTACATCATCGTATATAGATTTCAATCCACGCACCTACGTGAGGTGCGACTTCGGTTGATGCCGTTTATACGGACAACCCAGGTATTTCAATCCACGCACCTACGTGAGGTGCGACCATACCTACGGTTCATGCTGATAATATTCCAATCGGTATTTCAATCCACGCACCTACGTGAGGTGCGACGATGATAACAACACATTTGGTAGTTGCGAGGTGATTTCAATCCACGCACCTACGTGAGGTGCGACTGCCGTCCAGTCTTTGTAGGACATTATAACCACTTATTTCAATCCACGCACCTACGTGAGGTGCGACTGCCGTCCAGTCTTTGTAGGACATTATAACCACTTATTTCAATCCACGCACCTACGTGAGGTGCGACTCTTATTCGATTGGACGTGAAAAATGGCCTGCGAATATTTCAATCCACGCACCTACGTGAGGTGCGACGAAATACTTATCAGGTATACCATACTGGATGCTTGATTTCAATCCACGCACCTACGTGAGGTGCGACTACTTAATGCATGCAATAACTACATAAAAGAAAAATTTCAATCCACGCACCTACGTGAGGTGCGACCTTGAGAAATATAACCCATTATGAAGACCAGTCCATTTCAATCCACGCACCTACGTGAGGTGCGACGATGCCGTATACAAAACAATTAACGGGGTGACTTATGATTTCAATCCACGCACCTACGTGAGGTGCGACGCCATATGCAGCAGCACACCGCGAACCTTAAAAGATTTCAATCCACGCACCTACGTGAGGTGCGACCCGGTAAATCTTAGCTTGGCAATCGTCGGCTGTATTTCAATCCACGCACCTACGTGAGGTGCGACGTCTTCTTCTACTACTTCGATATAACCCTTATCCAATTTCAATCCACGCACCTACGTGAGGTGCGACGATGATTACAAAGTCGATTATGAACACTTAGGAATTTCAATCCACGCACCTACGTGAGGTGCGACCTGCACGCTTCCAGATGCCGTCTGTTACAGTTTTAGATTTCAATCCACGCACCTACGTGAGGTGCGACATTAATGCCGTTAACTATACACGCCTGGTCAACATTTCAATCCACGCACCTACGTGAGGTGCGACGCCGGGGGTTTGGGTATCCAAGAAGCTTTTAAACAATTTCAATCCACGCACCTACGTGAGGTGCGACGGCGGCATTATCGACTTTATCACGGGGGTATTCACGGATTTCAATCCACGCACCTACGTGAGGTGCGACGCTCAAGCATTAAAACTGAAGTTTGCCGGTACTCTAATTTCAATCCACGCACCTACGTGAGGTGCGACCCAGACGGCACAAGTTTAATTCTGGCGTATCAAGATTTCAATCCACGCACCTACGTGAGGTGCGACGGAGAAAGACTTTACGGACGATGTTTACCGGAAGCATTTCAATCCACGCACCTACGTGAGGTGCGACTCCCTGATACTTGGTAAGCTTCATTTTCACTCCGCAGATTTCAATCCACGCACCTACGTGAGGTGCGACACCCATTCGCACAGAACGCGCTATATGGGCTAATAAGATTTCAATCCACGCACCTACGTGAGGTGCGACGGTTACGTTATGAGTGGCCACAGAAGCAAGAGCAGATTTCAATCCACGCACCTACGTGAGGTGCGACATTTTTCCTTCCTCTGTAATAGTATATCTGTTAGAATTTCAATCCACGCACCTACGTGAGGTGCGACTTTAAACAAGCGAGAATCGATAACGGTTATTCAAAATTTCAATCCACGCACCTACGTGAGGTGCGACATAACTGCACGACTCAAGTTAGCGCCACGCATATCGATTTCAATCCACGCACCTACGTGAGGTGCGACGCCTATCCGGGTTAGCGGCTAGAGCCTTGATGTAAAGCATTTCAATCCACGCACCTACGTGAGGTGCGACTCTTCTTCAGCTTTGCGTGTTGCCGCAACAATTGGATTTCAATCCACGCACCTACGTGAGGTGCGACCGTCCTGTTTTCTAATTAAAAGCAAATCTCCATCATATTTCAATCCACGCACCTACGTGAGGTGCGACAGCGCCCGAAATGAGCCCAGGCCCAGCAAGGGCTCAGAGGCCGAAAAGTGCGAACCTCGTAAAAGGCTGCTTCAAGCATAGCAAAAAAGAGGCCAATATGCTATCTGGCCGTGCGGGGCGCGTGGTGCGAATCCCCCAGGAAAACCATGTTCGCTTGGGGTTCGCACCAGACCTCTAAAATTGCTGTTACATCATTTCGGGAATCATTCTAACCAAACCATGTGGTAAATAAGATCCTTCAACATGATCCACATAGATTGCACTTTTTACTCCATCCATAGTCGAAAGTTGTCTGGACAAAGCTAATCCCTTAAATCCACCCATTATCAAAATAAAAGAATCTTTGTTTCCTTCAATCTCCTCCACGATTTGCTTTGCACCCTTCTGCATATCCTGAAGCATGACATACGAACGCCCCTTTACTTTTCGCTGTCCATCCATACCCGCCTTATCCAACAGCCTTATAAACTGTCCCAACTTTTCTTTTGTTGCCTGCTGTGAACAGGATAAACGTTCACGAATATACTCACCGTTCCCAAACATTTCCCCTTTATATTCACAGTCACGAGTCAACATCTCTACTGCCATATTAGGAAAAAAATCCACCAAGCTCAATAGCAGAATCCAATTCAGATTCCATATTTTGCACTTTATAGAGCGGATGAAGCCGAAGATCCTCGGCTTTTACGGATACATCGTCCACCATAAGCTTGGTCCCTGGATTGTACACCTGATCCTGATTTCGTAGAATCCTTAGCGAGAATAGCCCCTTTGATCGATGACCCTGGAATATAATACTGAGTATTCTTTGGATCATACTTTGGATACGTCCCATATTGATAGAACGGATATATGATGTTGACTTTATTTTCCCCGCTCTCCAGCTTGTCCCGATGATCAGATATACGAATATCCTTAGTCTCGAAATCGCCAGCAGCCTTATAGAATCCTTGATGATCCCGCGGTGATAGAGCAAGACAGGAAATGGTCTGCAATCTATATGCATAGCGTTTCATTTCACAGCCTCCAATCCGGCCAGCGGGTATAAATAGGCCCTACCAAACACAATCTCTTTCTGGTGAAAAGGAGACGGTACACAGCCGCCAGCGGTTTCAATTGTATGGTTCACATACACCACACTGCCACTTTCAATAAAACTAATGAAGCGACCTTTCATCGATTCATCCCAGCCTAACTTCGAACTGAATGGACGACGTTCGGAAGTAAACAACTTCAAGCTGGACTTGGAAAAATCAATATTCCGGAGAAGCAGCATCCCCAGATTTAAATAGAATCCTTCACCAACTGAGGACTTATGTGTCTCCTCGTGAATCCCAACGATTTCAAAGGTGTTAAGACCTTGTGAACTCCTGGCTCCCAGAACGAATGCTCTACCGCTAGTTTTAGCGTGATGTAACATTTCGATCATGATGTCATGCTCTGAACGTTTCTCCAGACCGATATAAAAAGAAAAATCCTGGATAAAACGGGCACGAGCTTCTGGTTTTTTCTCATCTGTTGAAGCCGTAACCTCCCGAACTACGACCTCAGGTACAGAATATAAATTGGGGTCCAAGGCGGGAAAATTATAGCGTTTGCTATCAATAGCTGCATGAATCTGTTGGGTCTGCTCTACTTCGATATAGGGATCGGGTAAGTTCCCCGGTCTTGAGACGATTTGCTCCATCCGCTCTATAGGAGCAAACAGGCGTTTTTTGAGTAATTTATAGAATGACTTATCCGGCTCTTTCAAAGTACTCATTAATCTGCTTAACACATATGTCTGGGGCATAGGCAAATACCCCTTAGGCATCAGGTTGGATAACATAAAACCATATGAAGATTCCTTTACAGCAGCGACAAATGCTGCGGTTTTATCCCCTGAGGTATACTCTGCATAACGGTACATCAAGGCTCCGAATATTTTCTGGGAGTCCGGAATTTGTGTAAGGCGTCCAACCAGCCTTAAATCAACTCGATATTTCACCCACTCAGCCAAGTTGGACCTCCTCCTTCCCAACATTAACCTGTACACGGCCGTAACCACGGCTGCCCGAGTTGCCCAGACGATAAAATCCTTCGTTAAATTGAAGCAGAAGCCGCTCAATAAATTCTATTATTCTTTGCTGCATGCCCACATCTCCCAAAAGCTCAAGCCGATACAATATAACATCGCCGACAAAGGTGACTCCAGGACGAACAACCCGGTATGTACGCGGATTAGCAGCAACATTTTCCCTGTCTTTTAGTTTTACATCTTCAATCTTGTTTTTGGTATCAATGGAGAACAGAGCGTCCCGATCCGCAGCTGACTCGACTGAATCAACCACCAAATCATTAAATAACAGCTTTGGCGTATCATTAAAACCTTCAATGCCAAACAAATACTCAGCGGATGCGCGATCAATAACATCTTGCATCCGTCTCTCCACCCGATCTTTGCGCTCATTCTCAATCTTCAATAGCGACAACTGCTCTTCTTGTTCCAGAGCAACTTTCTGTAGATAACCCTTGTACCCTTGATTGATTTCTTCAGCAAAAACACGAAGCTCATCATTTAGTTGCTCGGCCGGATGGCACGCGTTGGAAATCATATCTTCACTTTTTTCATCGAATAATAACATCCAGTTGTCCGCAACCAAAGGTTGTATTTCGTCCGATATGCAAAATCGGCGCAGCCTTTAACCACGGTGTAAATGGAGCAAGCTGGCCTGCAAAGGTCATGGCCCCTAGCATTCCGCTCCAATCCATCGACTCGCTTTTGCGATTGGAATATCGGTGCATTTCATTTAAATACAAGCCGGAGGATAGCTCTCTTATGTTTTTTGAAAAGGCAATGGCTTCCGCTGCTTTAGCTTGGTCGATATAGCCGCCGTAACGCTCAGTTAAAGCCTGGATTCTGCGAGTTACACCTCGTATAATTGTGGGAAAATTGATGTTTTGCACCAATTCTCCACCACGTCTAATCCGGACTGGCGTTAATAAATGTACGGAACACCATGAAGCAGACTCAGGTACTGCAACCTTCTCGAGATTAACAATCACCATAGAATCGTGATGAAAATGTCCTTGCTGCCAAATCGGTTGAAAGTGTTCAGCATGCAGAATATCCAACAATTCAAATTGCTTCCGCTCGGCCCCAATTGCGAAAATAGCAGCCTTAGCCAAAGCAGTTACTACTTCCTCCGCATAACGGATTGCCTCTCCAAACAGAACAAACCTGAAGCAAAGTTCATCTCCCGGATGATAGACGCTTCGCGATCTTGGAGGTTCAATCATGTAAGGATTCACAATATCCTGCTTCGCCCCACCCAATCTGCGATTTTCAAAAAGATATTCATATGTCTCTCTGTTATTCAGCAACGTCCACCCCACAACACCATGTAAAGTAGAACCAAGGAAGGTCGGTAATTTAGCCATTTCCTTGCATCTTAAACGTACTAACAATGGCAAATACGCTAAAGAAAAAATAAAATCTCGTCTGTCCATAGTGTTCTCCAATTCAAAAATTCGTATATAACAAGATAAATTCATAAACTCAGATCAATTTGCAGCGATTCATTTCCGACTCAGGCAACCACTGTTTTGAATTTCGCGCTCTCACATGGGGAACGACGCAGTACAACACACTGGTTCTTCAAGTAATCAAGATTTCAATCCACGCTCTCACATGGAGAGCGACCCGCAAGCTCATCCTCTACAGCCAGCTTTCTCTTTTCATTTCAATCCACGCTCTCACATGGAGAGCGACCTCCAATATTCTTCATACTGACGGCAGCCTTGCCCTATTTCAATCCACGCTCTCACATGGAGAGCGACCGCGACAAGCTCTATTTAATGAGCCTAGCAATCGCGATTTCAATCCACGCTCTCACATGGAGAGCGACTGGAATGAGTATAACTACTGTTGACTTTATAGAAATTTCAATCCACGCTCTCACATGGAGAGCGACGACACAAAACCGAGTACCTTGCCATTGTCCAGTTTATTTCAATCCACGCTCTCACATGGAGAGCGACAATCGATGTCCAGGTCAACGGAATCGGCGTCGATTGATTTCAATCCACGCTCTCACATGGAGAGCGACTCCTTCTCTTTTTCGGCATCATCCGCAAAGAGTTATTTCAATCCACGCTCTCACATGGAGAGCGACCAGGAGTTGATCATCGGTTCGAATGTGATATTTCGATTTCAATCCACGCTCTCACATGGAGAGCGACTTTCGAAGATAGTTAGCACATGTCTCTGCGAGAATTTCAATCCACGCTCTCACATGGAGAGCGACCGACAATAGACGGATGTTTCTACTGCATCCATCGGATTTCAATCCACGCTCTCACATGGAGAGCGACCCGAATGGGCCGACGAACACCGTGTTTTATCTGCGATTTCAATCCACGCTCTCACATGGAGAGCGACACGGCTACTTGGTTTATTATCGTGGTAGCCTTAGATTTCAATCCACGCTCTCACATGGAGAGCGACGATTCTTCTCAAGGTTATACCTATACGGGCAATATTTCAATCCACGCTCTCACATGGAGAGCGACTTGACCCGATGGATAAATATTTTGGTTCGGGTTCTGATATTTCAATCCACGCTCTCACATGGAGAGCGACCCAACCTGTCCTCATAATCAGGAGCAGCTTGACCAATTTCAATCCACGCTCTCACATGGAGAGCGACGGTTTTGATGTGGAAGTAAAGGCGTCAACGTCGGAATTTCAATCCACGCTCTCACATGGAGAGCGACCTGGCTTTTAAGCTTTCCGATCGCCGGGAGATAATTTCAATCCACGCTCTCACATGGAGAGCGACATGTAAAAGACGTAAAGAGCAGCATGCACAAAGAATTTCAATCCACGCTCTCACATGGAGAGCGACGCCGACACTGCAGATTGGAACCAACAGCATTTAGCCATTTCAATCCACGCTCTCACATGGAGAGCGACTTGGATAGGTGAAAAAGTAAAGGCAATACTCGGATAGATTTCAATCCACGCTCTCACATGGAGAGCGACAGGATCGACGTCAGCTTATGCCTCCTATGTTTGATTTCAATCCACGCTCTCACATGGAGAGCGACGACTTTGGTGGTGGGGTCAAAGTGGACTCTACTACTGATTTCAATCCACGCTCTCACATGGAGAGCGACATTTACATATCGACACCCTAGCAAAAGAGGAGCTATTTCAATCCACGCTCTCACATGGAGAGCGACGCAATGGACAACTCCATTGAGCTGTAATGACCAGGGATTTCAATCCACGCTCTCACATGGAGAGCGACGTAAATTGAACTGCCATCTCCTCTCCCCTTTCCATTTCAATCCACGCTCTCACATGGAGAGCGACTGATCGTAAATGTCGGGGTAGTAACCTGAGCTTTTATTTCAATCCACGCTCTCACATGAAGAGCGACTTGACCATCATATTAAGCTTTGTTCATGTTCCGTTTATTTCAATCCACGCTCTCACATGGAGAGCGACCGGCAACCCTATTAATCGTTTCCGAACCCCGTTCGGATTTCAATCCACGCTCTCACATGGAGAGCGACCGGTGGCAATCGAAAAGCATGGGGTACTATGGTGATTTCAATCCACGCTCTCACATGGAGAGCGACAACGATCCAGTTCCACCTTTTGAAGCACCATAAAATTTCAATCCACGCTCTCACATGGAGAGCGACTTGGGGAGCTGGACAAGCCCACCCGTCACTTTTATTTCAATCCACGCTCTCACATGGAGAGCGACTTTGGACATACCACTTAAAGCCAAGCGGGAACAGATTTCAATCCACGCTCTCACATGGAGAGCGACGTTGGCGTGTCCATAACGGCCCACTTGCAAGACGTTATTTCAATCCACGCTCTCACATGGAGAGCGACCAATCTCCTCCCCCAAGTACCCATTTTCTTGCAAATTTCAATCCACGCTCTCACATGGAGAGCGACATTCGTCAAGGATGCTGTTAATGACGCCAACACGTTTATTTCAATCCACGCTCTCACATGGAGAGCGACGTTCCTCACTTAGACCAAGGCGATTCGATCGGCTACATTTCAATCCACGCTCTCACATGGAGAGCGACCACATGACATCGCCTTATTTAACAGTATACAAAAGATTTCAATCCACGCTCTCACATGGAGAGCGACCCGATGTACGGCTTTTCAGGGTCCGGGTTAATGGTATTTCAATCCACGCTCTCACATGGAGAGCGACATCGCGACTTGAAATAGACCTCATTGCACTTGGCAAATTTCAATCCACGCTCTCACATGGAGAGCGACTATTGCTGACATTGATAGCAGAGTGACAACCGCACAATTTCAATCCACGCTCTCACATGGAGAGCGACGAGAGAAAAGAGGGGTAAGGTCATATGCCAGATATTTCAATCCACGCTCTCACATGGAGAGCGACGTCCTCTCCCATTTCTTCATCCTGCACCCGAATAGATTTCAATCCACGCTCTCACATGGAGAGCGACTCTTGCTGTATCTATTAGTCTTTCTGATTACGTATTTCAATCCACGCTCTCACATGGAGAGCGACGTAAATCCACTTCCTAATGTCGTAAGTTGTCGAACTATTTCAATCCACGCTCTCACATGGAGAGCGACGGCAGTCGATGTATCAAACTTTTCGCTTGATGATGTATTTCAATCCACGCTCTCACATGGAGAGCGACAAGATACTAGCATCCTCCAACTGCTCCGAATGGACCATTTCAATCCACGCTCTCACATGGAGAGCGACTCTCCAATGACTTATTGTAAATCCTCATCTGTAGACGTATTTCAATCCACGCTCTCACATGGAGAGCGACTCAATGAGGAGATTTACACAGCTGCTATTTATGTTATTTCAATCCACGCTCTCACATGGAGAGCGACAGCGGGCCTTGTGAAGCCTTGAGCCACAAGGCTTCACACACCCCAAAGTGCGAACCCATTTGGGAGCACGAATTTTCATGATTTATTTCAGCCAAAATCTTGACAAACCCTTTAATGACGCGGGGTGCGAACCTCCCAGGGATTTGATGTGCGCTTGGGGTTCGCACCATGAGCCATTAGAAGATTAAGGGGTCTTCTAAATCCAATGATGGTTTAGCGCCCATATGCTCTACCTTGGTCTTGTAGTTATTGCCCAACCGATAAAAGCGCAAGCTATCTTGTTCTTCATCGATTAACTGGGCCAGCTCGAATTTCAAGGCGGTGAACTGGGCCGCATCCACAATGCATTCAAACACGGAATTCTGTACCCGCTGCCCGTAATTCTGACACGCCTTAGAGACTTTACGCAGTCTTGCAGCACCTCCCGCCCCTGACGTTTGAACATCATACGTAATGAGTACAAGCATTAGGGCTCACCTACTTCCATAAGAATGGCGGATACTCATCTAAATCACCGCGCAAGAAACGGGCCAATAATAAGGATTGAACGTAAGGAACCAGCCCCCAAGAGATTTTTTCACCCAGATAGGGATGTGTAATACTTTCTTGTTTCTTGGTTTGCCATGCTTTCAGAAACGTTTTGCGCGCCTCGTCCGTCATCAGCACAGCCCCGTTTTCTTTTGTAACAAAATCACTGGCTGTCACTTCTTTTCGGTTGATCAGCGAGAGCACAAATCGGTCTGCGTAAATCCCACGCAACTCTTCCATTAGATCCAAAGCCAGTGAAGCGCGGCCAGGACGGTCTTGGTGCATAAAGCCGACATAAGCATCGAGCCCTACTGTTTCCAAAGCCGCAGCTGTATCTTTAGCTAAAAGTGTATAAGCGAAAGACAACATGGCATTTACGTTATCCTTTGGTGGCCTTCTGGATCTTCCATGAAAGAAGAAGTCTTCTTTCTGCTGCAAAATCATCTGATCAAACACACGGTTGTAGTATACCGCCGCTTGACCTTCCCAGCCTCGCAAACTTTCCATACTGACACTGTTACGGACTTCACGCAAAATATCCGAAAGCTGGCCCGACACGATTTTAAATTGTTCCACATCAATTCTCAGCGGATAATCTCGCGTCATACGCTCCAGTACCCATTTGTGGTTATAGACTTTGCCTGTAATAAAGTTTCGGGCGATCTTCGTTGCTTCCTCTTCATTATCCGAAATCCGGTACTGCGTTTTTCTCAGAACGACATTTCCTCGGCTTTCACCGATCACTCTTGCCAGGAATCGCCCGCTCTGTGTCAAGAAGGTGATAGCGATATTCCGGTCAGCGCAATATCCCATTAACGCAGGACTAGCTCCCGTGTATCCAAAGCTGATGATAGCCTCCAAGTTATGAAGCGGCAACCGGCCAAGCTTCTCATCACCTTTAAGCAATAACACATTGTCACCATCAAGTGCCAAGTAGGTGTCAGGCTGAGTGACATACAACGTATTAAGCAACTTCCTCATTCGCCCAGCCTCCCCTCTATGTAACTTTGGACGGAGCGTTTATGCATCAGATTAGGCACACAGATGTGCTGCAAGGAGCAGTTTTTGCAAAATGGCCCTGTCTTTACCTTCGGTGTGTGACGTTTATCGTAATAATGATGCATTTCAGCGGCCATTTGTTTTACTTGGTCCCGCAGCATGTCACTAATCGGAACTTCGATTCGATGCTTGATCTCGTTGTAGAATATGTACCCTGTATCCACACGGCACAACATCATCTCTTCCAGGCACATCGCTTGGGCTGCTAGCTGAATGACGTCTTCGTCGCCTTTTTTCGGCTTTCCCCGCTTATACTCAACCGGGTAGACCTTATAAGTACCTTCCACTCCGGCCAATCCTACTCCATCCGGGTCCTGAATAAATTCAACCACATCACAGGTTCCGCTGAGCTGCAATTCCTTGGACTGAATTGGCATTGCTCGAACGATCAATTTATCTCTACGCTTTTCTTTGAGAAATGGCTGGTCTGCTTTATGATGCAAGTGCTGACCTTCGATCGTCCTTACATTTTCTTCCCACTGCTGTTCGATATGAATCAGGGCCCACTGACGTTTGCAAAATTGGAAATGCTGGAGCCCCGACAACATCAAATAACGGTCCTCGTCATTAACGACCATTAATAACCTCGACATTCAAACCATCGAGTTCCTCTAGTTCAATTGTATAATGTTCTTCAAAATTTTTCGGCTCAGTAGATGTCGACTGAACTTTTAAGGAACGGTGCACTTTGGCCGACGAATATTGTCCCAGCTTGGAAGAATGGTTCCACCAGTAAACCTTATGGACTTCCATACTACCTTCCGGGCGGGCAGAAGAACTGTCATTTTCAAACAGCGTAATCAACGCCTGTTTAATTTTCTCCGCATCTTCTTCCGTAAAACCTGTCTTCTCCGCAAGTTGGGTGTTAATGCTGCCCTTGAACACGTACACGCCAAAATCTACACGATGCTTCATGCCCATCGTATCGGAGCTGCGCTTGTCTCCCGTTACGGAGTTGACGCTTTTGGTGATCTGCGTGCTGACAATATCGATCGGGTCAACGCTTGTTGCGGTATGGATGGACACAGGACCACGGACGCCAACAGACAGCTCGGAACCTTTGAAAGCAAATACTTGTCCAAAACTACGCACATCGATCCATTCCTGACAAGCCAGCTTGGCAAATTCATCCGTCGAGGCATTTTTCCCCTTCAGCATCTTCGCCAACTCCGGATGGGCGTCCGCACGTTCACGCAAACTTTTGAATTCATCCGCTTTTCTATCATCCGACTGGACAAAAACCTTCTCTCCCATATCCAGCAAGCGATTGCGGATTTTACGCTTGATCGCAACATCGGAGATTTCACCGCGTCCGTCATAATTTTGGCGAGGGCGATTCCCGTTCAGGGGGTCTCCGTTCGGATTGGCTTTTGTAACCGATAGGATAACTGCAAAATCGATTTTATGACCAAGAGTGCTCATTCGTTTGTATCCTCCTCTTTTTTCTTATAAAGTTCACGGCGCTGACTATAGAATCCCAGCAAATATTGCTCTGTTAAAGGAGCATTATTAAAGTCGCCATCCTTAAATTGATCGGCGATTTCATCAATCATCTTGGATAAATAAGTAGCTTTCGTTCCCAGCTTGGCCTGATAAGGCTGCAGGCTGGCTTGAATGGTTTTCCAGGTACGGCCCGGATTTTGGGCAAAAGAGTTCATATAACGAATCGCGTTGGTGGATCTCGTCTCGTCTTTGCCCAGCGCTCCTCGTTCAAGCACATCCGCCACAGCCAGCAAGCGGCCAAACAGATAACTCCGATCCTTGGACTCGGTGTTTAGCGGCACATTCCATTCCTCCCCTTCTTCTTTTTCCAACAGCCCTTTCCGAATCAGTGCGCATGCAATACTTAGCGTCTTCTCCCATTCCCACCGTTCCATCGAAACCGGATTCGATGCCCGGTGAAAGGCACTTCTAACAATGTCTCGGGGGACCGCGCGTCCATCCACGATGCAAGGAATGATCCGTTCCATCAAACCTTTGACGATCTTCTCACTCGCCCTTGGGCCGTAAGCAGCAAAAGCAATATCCTTGGTCGCCGGCGCTCCATAAAATGAGATAAACTGCTCTTCATCCTTGCGATACCGATGCTCCCAGGCACAAGACTTATGCCATTCTTCCAATCGGTTCAAATACAGCTCTTTAGTCAGATGACGGTAGTAAAGCACGGCCATCCGGCCCGTCGTTGCCGAGTCCAGAACGAGAATATTCACCTCTGCCTGGTAGGTCAGGTCATTCCGGTAGCCGGCAATCGCTCGTTTGACCTGATCGGCGTACGGCTTGTCCGTATCCGGTTCTCGTTCGATCTCCCGGCCTGAATGCTGCATCATGTCTACGATATCCTCATCGGTATTGGGAACCGGATTGTTATCGTTGCCCCATACCAGAAAGACACGTTCATCAATCGTTTTCCCCTGGCGGTGAATCAGCCATTTCAAGGCGTTATGCGCTTTCTGCGACACCTCATAACTGATTGCTACCGCTTCCTTGCTCGATTTAAATCGTCCGCGAAAGGTGAAGCCAGAACTGTCATTCGCAGAAATTAACTTTGCTTTGTCTGCCGCATGGCGAATTTTGTTCGCATGCCGCTCCGTACTCGGACGAGTGTCTCCGGTAACGAAACAAACGTCCTGTTCCCCCAGCTTCTGATTGTAAAAGGCAATAAACGAATCAAACATCGCTTTGTCTTTCCATACATCCTCCGGTGAATCAGGGGTAAACGCATTAAATCTAATAAAAGCGCTGGATGTCTCCGCAGCCCCGCTGGAGAAAATAGGCGGCTTTTCCCCGAGCCTGGCCGTGTATTTATCATCCCATTTCTCTATCAATTTCTGGTTTTCGTCGAGTTTGATTATTTTTGCGGCAACCAGGTCCTCGATTAACCGCCCCTTGCGCAAATACGTATAAATCCATTTCAGTTTCTCCGTCGCATAGGGCGAATTGGCCCATTCCTCCAAATTACGGATATACTTGTCAAAAGGGATTTCTTCCGGATTTTTGATCTGACCGCCATACTTAACGAAGTCGCCAGCGACATAACTTAACTTGTCATGTAACGGGTATGGAGCAACCTTGGAACCTGACCGACTTGCTGATTCCTCTGTGCAGGGAATTAAAGTGCTCTCTTTCTCCAATACCTTGGCCTCCAGAAAATCACCGTCTTCATCGATCGTAACCTCTATATGTGCATTCTGGGTCGTATGCGAAACCGGCAGCAGCGTGTATTCCCGGTCGCTCCTTTTTTTCACCGTTTTCCCGACTTGATCCAAATTAGCCTCATACGTCTCATATAGGTGGAGCAGCCAACTCATCTCATTCACCTCCTAAATCACGAAGCAGTTGTTCCGCAGACTCGATGTCATCCGAATGGAATAATTTAGGCTTCATCTCTCTAACCGAACGAACAATCGTACACTCTGCCGGCTTCGGAAACTCGATGTACCCTTGTTTCATCTCAACAGGCCATAGCCTTACTGAAAGCTCATTCACCCCTGTTTCATCGGGATAATTGAACCCATGGACCATCGTTCCTAAATACTGCGTTCTTTCATCCGTATCGTAAAAACCCTCTCCACTGCCAAATTCACAAGGCTGTACATATCCCTGACATTCTCTAGTACCAAGGAAAATATCTCTGCGTCCACCCGCCTTCAACGAACGCTGAAGGATGCTGTAATGCTTCCCTTCATTGCGGTCAAAGGCGAGATCCGGCCGGTGTTCGTTAAAGACAAAATGGGCCTTCACTTGATAATGGACATCCTTAAGATACGTATAATTAGCCAGCGTGTTCCCGCCCCCGTAATCCATCGGACGCACGCCTTTCGATTCCATCTGGATCGGATTCATTACACGTAGTTCGTCGATGATGTACATGATAGTCGGCTTCCAGTAGATGGACTCTAGTATGCCTTTAATTGCCTGGTAGGTAGGCACACTGTAAGATAGCTTCTCACCTCCAATTTTGGTTAGAGGATCGGTGAATAAAGCGTAGTCGCCGAAAACTTCGAACTGGACTTCATTTCTCATGGTTTGGATCACCTCCTTTACAATAGGAGCAGCCTAAAAAGATATTCATTCCTCTCAGGCTGCAACTTTAATCTAGCTAGTTCTTTTTTCAATTACTTCAACAATTTTCTTCAAAATCTCAGCATAAACCAATTCGACTTTCTCGTTCACCATGGACTTTGGCTTGTTGTGAAGCACAGTTCTCACCTCCGTAATTCCGTTCTCTAGAGGAGGCTTACTGACTTACTTCTTATTAAACTTTCGTTTTTTGCCCCCTTGTTGTATATATTCAGCAGCATTAAATGATGTGCTTGTCTTTTTTTAGTTCTAATAATGATTCATAAGCATACTGTAGAGTAGTGTCTTTCGCATATTGCGCGGATTGAAAAAATAACAAGTATGTCAGAAGCCTGTCTAGGAATGGACTTACCAACCCATAAAGTCCATTCCCCCCTCCCCCTTCAAGTCCACCCCATACTCATCGCTATACCAGTTCTCTTTCAACTCATAAATCATGCCGTCCAAGTGCGTTACAATGGCGTTATCCCGTATTAATTGCTCCCGCTCTTGCGAATACAGGTTCACCGTATATTGCTGGGCTTGTCTGAAAAACTTGCTTACATCTTCAAGCCAGGCTCCGCTATTCAATTGAGCAATGAGTTCTTTTCCTCCTCCATAAGGCACGAGAACGGACGTCGTGTTTTGATCAATGACCTTAAAGTGCTCTGCTGCCGTTTTGTAGCTGCCATTTAAAATTAAAGGAAATCTTGTCCCATTTTTCTTTTGGTAGTGGGTCACATAATCATTTTCCTGGGAAAGAGACATCAAAAGTTTGGTCATTTCTTTATCTATTTCCTTAACGTAATAGTTTAAGTTGGTCTCCATTCTAGTGTAGTAATAGCGGAAATATTCACTCATCGCCTTTGGTAAAAGCAGGTTGCCTTCATATTGATCAGCTTTCTTCTTAAACCTGGCTAGTACGTGGCTAGATACATCCTTCCCGACCTTTATCTCCTCGAGCCTCGATATGGCTTCCTCCGTATGATTAATAATGTATACGTTACGCGATACGTCTTCTCCGTGACGATTGCATCGCCCGGCTGCCTGGGCAACCGAGTCTAGTCCGGCTAACGAGCGAATAACACATTTAAAGCTGACATCCACACCGGCTTCTATCAATTGGGTGGTTACGCAGATAAAAGGAATTTGTTGATCCAGCAAATGTCGGATCTCTTCGAGCTTCTGCTTTCGATGTGCTGCACACATCGATGTACTTAGATGATAGACAGGCAGAGGTCCATCCTTTAGCCTTTTATATAAATCTTTAACAACGCTTTTTGTATTTAGAATGACAAGAGTGCTTCCCCATCCATGAACTTCATCATGAATCCAGTCAGCCAATGTCTCATTCGTCATCGGAACTTTCGTATGGTCAATAAGCTCTACCCGTTTAAAAGCCTTCGCAACTTCAGAAAGGTTCGGCACAATCTCCCCATCCCGATCCTTCAAAAGGCTATGCTTTACTCCTTCCAGTGTAGGTTGAGTAGCCGTGCAGAGAAGAACGCTGCAATGGGCCTCTTGTTTCAAGAAATTCAACGCCTCATTAAATAGAGAAATACAGTGAATAGGAACCTTTTGCACTTCGTCAAAGACAATCACCGAATGACTCAGATTATGCATACGACGGGTATTGCGGTTTCCTTTGGCATAAAAAACATTGAGGAATTGGACAAGGGTAGTAAAAATAATAGGGCTGTCCCAATTGTCGCGAGCAAGCTTAAGTTTCTCCTTGTTCGTGATAAGCCCGTCATCTGCTTCGTCACCATCTTCCAATCCATTCGATTCGTCCTCAATAATATTGGAATGGTGTTCTAAAATATGTTCGTTATCCTTTAAAATCTTTCTGACCTCATCCGCATTTTGTTCGATGATTGTGGTATAAGGGACGACATAAATGATCCGCTGCTTTTTGTACTTGCGGGCATGTCTGAGCGCATATCGAAGACTAGCAAGGGTCTTGCCTCCCCCCGTGGGAATGGATAACGTATAAATGCCGGATGGGCGTTCGGTAGCGAACACATCGCATTGTTCCGACATTTGGGCTCTAAGCATGTTGATCCGTTCGCTTGGATTATTTTTTCCTTTAAAAGTGGCAAGCTGATCTATTAAACGACGGTAATACGTGTCAAATAAAAGAAGATGATCGGTAGACTCTTCTGCTTCAATCTGTTCTTCGAAACATCGCGTGTCGGTGCGATCCGCATCCACTAAGCAACTGAAGATATACTTGGTAAGGAAAAAACTTTGCTCCGGCGTGCGATTAGTAAATTTCTCCAATTCATCTACGGCAGTATGAATATAATGGATAAGTTCTTCCTCGGACATCGTATCCTGATAAAAACGTTCAACAGCCAATTCGTATTCAGGAAGATTCGTATCTTGTACTCGTCTTAGGTAATCGGATTTGATCTCAGGTGAGAGATAATCTTGGAGGTTGGAGTGATGAGAGAGGATGGCATTGCCGACGATTTCGGCCAGAAGCTTTTCACAGAAGGTACTTTCCTTATGATGGAGCAGCGAAAACAGTAATCTGCCTCCAGCTGTAGAGTGATCAACCTCACCGCGCTTCGGTTGAGGCCATTCAGGGTGAAAGGCAACAACGTCTATATATTGTTGGAATCTATCGCTATATTTCCCCAGATCGTGAAGCAATCCGGCTAACCCGGCAACATGTTTCAGCCCCAGCTTCCCCCCGAACTGTTCCGCCAGGCGTTGCACTCCAAGCAAGTGCGCGTTTACCGGTTGAATTTCTTTATCGAGTTCTCGTACATGGGCAATATACACAAGCACATCTCCTCGCAAAATGTCACATACAATTAGTTACATTTTACCATAAAACCCGCCATTTTTCACCAATAAATAGGTAAAAAGATAGATTCCCCCCTCTAATTTTCCCATAATTATTTTTCTGCAAAAGCGAACCGGGAGCACTCTATTTATTGTGTCCTATGAAATTACTCAATAAGAATACCTTATTCTGTGGAAACAGTACTGTGGTGGCCTGAAGCGGATGGGCATGGAATAATGTTCATTGTTGAAGCTGTGTTCTTGGGATGAGTTGACTGCGGGACGGCACTCCTAACCATGCACACTATTTTAGAAGCTTGAATCCGTTACGATGTTAAAAAAGCAACCTTACAGGGGACAAGATAGCAATAAGCGAGCTAAAAGAATGGAAACACGTATTCATCTATACTGCGCCCGAATCGTTCGAACAGTACTTAAGATACGGCTCCTTGATCATCCTAATCCACGCACTCACACGGAGTGTGACTCGAACGTCAACCATTCTGGCTTTTCACCTTCAGGATTTCAATCCACGCACTCACACGGAGTGCGACGGAATTGCATGACGCGGTATGGGCGGCTACGATCATTTCAATCCACGCACTCACACGGAGTGCAACAATATACCTCCATTCCTTCCAACTGAGTCTGCCTAATTTCAATCCACGCACTCACACGGAGTGCGACTGCATAATCACTGGAAAGGTTACGTCGAACAGATGATATTTCAATCCACGCACTCACACGGAGTGCGACGAAGCCTTGAATCCTTATAAATACTCACTAGCAGCATTTCAATCCACGCACTCACACGGAGTGCGACTGTAGCTCAATATAGTCCTATTACATTCAAAATATTTCAATCCACGCACTCACACGGAGTGCGACCGGTATGACCGGAGGAATTGACCACGTTTGACATATTTCAATCCACGCACTCACACGGAGTGCGACCTGTTGCAGCTTCCGGGTCTATAACAATAATCTATTTCAATCCACGCACTCACACGGAGTGCGACTAGGAAGGATTGTGTTATAATGGACGTATTAAAAATTTCAATCCACGCACTCACACGGAGTGCGACGCTGGTTAAACAGGTGGATGCCGATGTCTGTTTTATTTCAATCCACGCACTCACACGGAGTGCGACATTTTAGTCTATTAACGCATTGTAAATCAAGTCTTATTTCAATCCACGCACTCACACGGAGTGCGACGTAGAGAGGGATCGACTACGGAAGGCACTTGAGATTTCAATCCACGCACTCACACGGAGTGCGACCGGAGTGCTTATAATAACCTCCTCCGTTTCTGCCTATTTCAATCCACGCACTCACACGGAGTGCGACTCATCCGACGCAAAAGCCCGTAAAAATTTTAAAAATTTCAATCCACGCACTCACACGGAGTGCGACTATTTTGCTCATATCAGCAGATGCCAATGATTGAGATTTCAATCCACGCACTCACACGGAGTGCGACGTCCTTCATAATTGCCTTTTTTACATCCGCCGGACTATTTCAATCCACGCACTCACACGGAGTGCGACCTACGGCAATATTAAAAGTTGTAACGGCAACTCCTATTTCAATCCACGCACTCACACGGAGTGCGACAATAAGGTAACCTTTTCCAATCGCTTGTTCCACGTGATTTCAATCCACGCACTCACACGGAGTGCGACCTTGACAACGATTAACGCCCAGTACGAAAGCATCATATTTCAATCCACGCACTCACACGGAGTGCGACACTGACCAGATAACGCAACTTGCTAATAGTTTTTCGATTTCAATCCACGCACTCACACGGAGTGCGACACCACAATCGGAAAGCCCAAGCTCCCAATCAAACTTATTTCAATCCACGCACTCACACGGAGTGCGACACTAAACAAATTTACAGGGGGTTCCGATGATGCGATTTCAATCCACGCACTCACACGGAGTGCGACTTAAAGTTACCTGATCGGCTTGCCTTATGGATTAAAATTTCAATCCACGCACTCACACGGAGTGCGACCATTAATCAGGAGATAGCCGGATACCACAATCGATTTCAATCCACGCACTCACACGGAGTGCGACTAATAAAAAACCAATCATTTAGGAGGCCAATATATTTCAATCCACGCACTCACACGGAGTGCGACTGAGCGCATGTAAGGCAATCAAAGACTTCTCAGAGCATTTCAATCCACGCACTCACACGGAGTGCGACTGGCTTTATAGGCTGATTCGATTTGTTCCCATGTATTTCAATCCACGCACTCACACGGAGTGCGACAGCACACCTTATATCGCCTTGTTGCACAAGGCTTCATAAGATCAAAAGTGCGAACCTCCTTTTGAGCATACTATAATTGCCCCCCCATTTTCTACCATAACGACTGAACTCGTTGCGGGACGCGAGGTGCGAACCTCCCGGAAATTTTATGTGCGCTTGGGGTTCGCACCAGATTTGCTGCAGGAATTCGGATTTGAAGGAAGCCACTCTAAACGAGAAAACCGCTATGATAACGCATGTGTAGAGTCATTTTTCTCGCGCTTAAAGACAAAAAAAACATATTGGAGAAACCCCAGGATATGTACGCCCGCAAACGCATTACCGAATAATCCGGTTTCACAACACAGACGATTTCAAAGCAAACTGAGCGATCTCTCCCCGATTAAGTACGGAGAATGGATCGCCGCATAGTTAGGAGTCTTTTTTATATTGTCTACTTGACGGGGCTACGACCTCTTGGCCAGGTTTTTTTATGTTCCAGCCTACCACAGCCAGATTCACCCGTTGCATCATCATTGCATCATCCGTTTCCACTGACTCTGCGGTACTCAAGGTTGTTTTCCATGACGAGGGCGGCGGTGCCGATAAAAAACGCGTTTCCAGGGAACTTTGAACGTGCAATCCGGACTTTACGGCGATTGCCCGCAGCGATCATCCGGCTATTTACCTCCTGCTCAAAATACTGGAATAGATGGTCTTTTGCAAACCACAGGTCGCCTCCGATAAAAATACACTCCGGGTCATATAGATGTACAATGTTGATCAGGCCACTCACAAGATAGCGGTTCATTCGTTCCAATGCTGCGGAGCAGACCGGGTCACCGGCTTCTGCCTTTATCAGCAGTTGCATCCAATCCATATCGTGCGGCGCGCCGTTCTTATGAGCCCAATTGAGGGTAGCGCGTACACTGCTCATGGCCTCCAAGCAGCCGCGCTGTCCGCATGCGCATAATTCACCATCGGTCAGCACAATCATATGACCGATAATTGAAGCCAGCCCGTTCGTGCCGCTGTACAGGCGCTGATTGATAATGACTCCCCCGCCGATACCGGCTGTTACACCCACGTATACAAAATTGTTATACAGCTGTCCGCCTCCGTAATACATCTCTGCAAGCGCAGACACTGCCATATCGTTCTCAATATAAACAGGGAGATTCCACCGTTCCTTCAGCCGGGGAACAATATGGATCATGTCAATGTTAAAATCAGGAGGATCAACGATGACTCCCTCCGCCATATTGATTGGACCAATACTTGCAATTCCAATGCCCCACACCTTCTCAAAGGGTACATTCTGCAGTATGACTTCACACATGGCCAGCAAGCCGTTTATAAAGCTGTCCTCGGTGGTAAATTGCCCGATCGGAACCTGGTTATGAAGAACAATGGCACCGGTCAGGTTTATAATTCCGACTTGCAAAGAGTCCCGTCCTACGCTAATGCCCAGGGTCAACAAACTATCGGGGACCACTTCCAATAATGTTGGGCGCCGTCCGGCGGTTGATGTGGTAGTTCCGCATTCGCGTACGATCCCCTCCTGCAAAAAATCAGCAATCAGCGAAGTGATGGTCATTTTGCTAAGCTGGGTTTGTTTGCTCAGCTCAATCCTGGATATTGGGCCGCACGTTGCGATGGTTTTTAAGATGAGAAACTTATTGGTTTCGGTCATATTCTGATGATTTACGCCCCGCATTGATGCCATCTCCATATGTATTCATAATATTTATCCGGTTACATCTTGAAAGTATATGATTCGTATTATATCACATGAACTCTTAATTTGGTAAAACTACGAATCTTTTACCAGTATAACAGCATTTTATACCACTAAATAAACTAATAGTAAATTTAAATTATTAACTGTAATTATTCGAATTAAATCTACATATTATGCGAAAATTTCGAGGTTTAAAAACAATAAATATTAGGTTGACACCGTTATGTAAGCGGTTTTATAATCCGATTAGTAAGAAATAATTACTAAATGTTATTTCTTTACGTAATCGCAGCTATAGGCCAAGCGATCCGGAATGAACTTACGGGGACTCGAATGGAGTGATGGATGTTGCTATGCGGATAGGAGTAGATATTGGCGGTACTAAGGTATCCTGTGCACTGGTAGGAGAGAACAAAACCATTCTTTCAAAAGTAAGCTTTGACACAGGGGGTGGACGGCCATATACAGATGTGCTGCATGATGTCGCGAATTCGGTTTATTCTGTTCTGGACCAAACCGGATACCGGCTCGATGATGTTGAAGCGATTGGTCTTGGCTGCCCGGGAATATTGGATCAGCAAAAGGGTGAAGTTATTTATTCCAATAATATTGCCTGGGAGAACGTACCGCTTGTAAAGACATTGCAGAAATATGTGCCAAAGGAAATCTATGTGGACAACGACGCCAATTGCGCTGCATTGGGAGAATATCTTTGTGGAGCGTCCCAAGGGACAAGTTCATCGATTACAGTTACGCTGGGCACTGGCGTTGGCGGGGGAATTATACTCGGGGGAAGCATCCATAGCGGATTTAACTCGGCGGCCAATGCAATCGGACATATGGTCATTGTGTCCGGGGGGATGCCCTGCACCTGCGGTCGAAAAGGATGCTGGGAATCCTATGCCTCCATCACTGCGCTGGTTCGTATGGCTGAGGAGATGGCAGAGCAATTTCCGGATTCCCTTCTGGCTGAGGTGAAGAAACGCTCCGGCCCATTCAACGGAAAAAACATCTTTAATGCCGCCAGGCAAAACGATCCGGCTGCCTTAAAGCTGCTGGACAAATACTACTATTTTGTGTCGGAGGGAATCATCGACCTTATTAATGTTTTTCAACCCCAGATGATTGTGATTGGCGGCGGAATCAGCAGCGAAGGCGACTATCTGTTATTGCCCATTATTGCCAATGTCAAAAAGGGAGTGTACTGCAAGCAGGTGCCGCTGCCGCAAATTACGATCGCCAAACTGAACAATGATGCCGGAATCATTGGCGCGGCTTACTTGAAAGGGTATCAGGCAACTGCTGTGAACCCAGGAATTTAACGCTGATTGAAATTAACCATATGCTCACGCTTCCGAAGCCAGTTTTGTTCGAAGCCAATTCAGGAGCTTGGGCTCACAAAACTAAGCCCATGCTTCCGAAGCCAGTTTTGTTCGAAGTCAATTCAGGGAGCTTGGGCTCACAAAACTAAGCCCATGCTTCCGAAGCCAGTTTTGTTCGAAGTCAATTCAGGGAGCTTGGGCTCACAAAACTTTAAGGAGGATGATTCAATGTCTGGCAAAAAAAACGCTGTCCCTAATTCTTGTCGTTTTCCTTATGACGGGTATCCTTGCTGCATGCGGTGGAGGTAATACCGCCGGAAACGCCGAAAATTCGGCTAAAACCGGGA
This sequence comes from Paenibacillus yonginensis, assembly GCF_001685395.1. NCBI lineage: Bacteria > Bacillati > Bacillota > Bacilli > Caryophanales > Paenibacillaceae > Paenibacillus > Paenibacillus yonginensis. The sequence continues at coordinate 3,263,890 of NZ_CP014167.1, forward strand.
ATACGCCTGCCCAGACCAGCGGAAAAGTAGAATTTTGGCTGGATAAACTGGGTGATGCTGAAAAGGCTGCTCGCTTGTCCGACGCCTGGAAGAAGGATTCGGGGATCGATGTCGTGTTCACCAATTATCCTGATGTAGCGGCCTATCAGACTTCTATACAGCAAACGATTGACGATCCCGGTGCTCCGGGCCTGTTTACCTGGTGGAGCGGCCCCCAATTGGAGACTCTGGCCAAAAACGGCAAGCTGGCTGATCTGACTGCGGAGTGGGATAACTACATAGCCGACGGAGTTTCCGCTGATGTCAAGGAAGCCTTCACGGTGGACGGAAAGGTCTACGCCGCTCCTTACAGTCTCCGTTACACGTCCTTGCTTTATAATGTGAAAGTCTTTGAGGCTGCCGGCGTGGCTGTTCCCACCACATTCGACGAATTTCTGGATGCTTGTGAGAAGATCAAGGCCAGCGGCGTCACCCCCATCGGCTTGAAAAATGATTCTTGGGCCAGCTTCATTTGGTTCCAGCAGTTGATTGCGGCCTATGATCCTCAGCTTTATTCAGATCTCTGTGATGGCACCAAACCCTATACAGACGATGCTGTGAAGAAAGTGATGGCGATCTGGAGAGAGATGTTTGATAAAGGTTATTTTGGAGAACCCATTGTCTACAGCGACCTCCATAAAGAGTTTGCTACAGGCGTCGTCGCCATGATGCTGGAGGACAGCCCTACCGTAACCGATTTACAGAGCGATTACGGCATGGAGCCCGGAACCGATATTGACGCCTTTGTCCTTCCCAGCATGAATGGCGGGAAGGGTACCATCTTCTTTGAAGCCTCACCTATTGTGGTCACTGAGGCTAGCGCTTCTAAGGAGCAGGCTCTTGCCGCTCTGCGCAGCTTCTACAAACCTGCCACCCAAACTGTGATGGTCAACGATCACGGCATTGCCAACATAAGTACGATATCCGTGGACAACCAGACCATTCGGCATATTTTGGACATGACCGGAGATTCTGCCCATTACCAGCTCATGCTCCGCTTTTATGAGAATACTCCCGAGGATTTACGCAATACCGCCCTTGATGAACTTTCTCGCTTTATGTACAGCGGCGCGGATATTGACGATGTGCTGAATGCCATTCAGGCCAAGGCGGACAAAGTCTTCGGCTAAATTCCGAATGACCGGCGGACAAGAGAGCAGTCTATCTGCTGCCCTCTTGTCTTACCGGCTCACAAAATACAAACGGCTTTACAGCCTAAGCGTAGGCTTCCGAAGCGAGTTTTGTCCGAAGCTTATTCAAGAAGTAACGCTCACAAAACTAAGCGCATGCTTCCGAAGTGAGTTTTGCTCGAAGCCCATTCTGGAAGTAACGCTCACAAAACTAAGCGCATGCTTCCGAAGTGAGTTTTGCTCGAAGCCCATTCTGGAAGTAACGCTCACAAAACTAAGCGCATGCTTCCGAAGTGAGTTTTGCTCGAAGCCCATTCTGGAAGTAACGCTCACAAAACTTTAGGGAGGGGGGTTCCTTTGAAAAAGATCAATTTCGCCTGGACTAATTATCTCTACCTGCTGCCCGCGGTTCTGCTGGTTGCCGTCTTCTTTATCACATCTATTGTGTACACCATTCGTCTCAGCTTTTATGAATACGACGGATTTTCAACCATGCGGTTTGTGGGATTGGAAAACTACCTTTATCTGTTCCGGGATGCAAATTTTAAAATATCATTAATGAACACCGTTATCTGGGTTGTGTTTTCCCTTTTATTCACGCTGGCGCTTCCGCTGCTGTTGGCCATTTTGATTACGAACAGCTCCTGGGTCGGCGGGTTTAAAAATATTTTCTACTATCCTACTGCCCTGTCTAGCACCATAGGAGGCATTATCATGGTGGCCATTCTCTCCAAATACGGCATTCCTCAGTTGTTCGGTTTGCTCGGCTTTGAGAGTTTGGTTCGGGATTGGCTGGCCATCCCTTATGTAAATACATTTATCATGATTTTGATGGGAACGTGGCAAGGCGTAGGCTTGAACACCATTCTATTCATCACCGGGCTGGCCACCATTCCCGATTCCCCTATTGAGGCTGCCAAGATTGAAGGTGCGCGGACGATTCAGCTTTATAACAAGGTGATTCTGCCGCTTCTCAAGCCTACCACGGTCGTTGTGCTGCTGATGTCTCTTGTGAATAGTTTTAAGGTGTTCGACTCGATCTGGGTCATGACCAAAGGCGGCCCCTACCGAACCTCCGAAACCTTGGCGCTAACGATGTACCAGGAGTCCTTTATACACGGCAAGTTCGGTGTGGGTGCGGCAGTAGCTGTGGTACTTACCGTTATCATCCTGATCGTCTCCTATTTCAATATCCGCAACACCTTCGGCGACACCGACCAGACTGCCTGAACGAAGCTCGAAAGGAGAGCCCTCAATATGAAACAAGCAAGCCATGGAAGAATAGTCGTAAACGCAGTTTTGATTATTCTATCTACTTTATGGATATTCCCGGCCGTTTTCGCCGTTTTCGGGACATTGAAGAAAAAGCAGGAATATAACCTGAGCAACTTCTGGGATCTGCCACATGGAATAAGCCTCGCCGAAAATCTAAAGGGAATCGCCGGCACCTTCGGCATAGTCAAGGGAATGCTCAACAGCCTCCTGTATGCTACTGTATCGGCCGGGGCAGCAGTGATCATTGCCACCTTGGCAGCCTATGCCATCTCCCATCTCAAGATCAAACGGCCCATGGTCTGGTTCCTATTTATCTATAGCGGGACCATATTCCCTTTCCAGATCTTCTTGATTCCGGTTTACAAAGGATTAACGGCTACGAACCTCTACGATACCCAATTGGGGATGATCTTGTTCTATACCGCAATCTGTGTGCCCTTCTGCATGTTTGTACTACGAAATTATTATCTTGGCATATCAAAGGAAATCTGCGAATCGGCAAAAATCGACGGCTGCAACAGTTTTCAAATTTTGGGGCACATTTTTGTTCCCATGTCTACTGCCCCGCTGGCTGTTGTGTTCCTTACCCAATTCAACTGGGTGTGGAACGAACTCATGTTTGGACTGACCTTCACGAAATCCCGGGAAATCCGTCCGGTAATGGCTGCGATTACCCTTATGGACAAAGCAAATGTGCCGGTTATTCTTCTGGCCTGCGTAGCAGCATCTATCCCTACCCTACTGCTGTTTTTCCTGCTCAACAAACACTTTGAAGCCGGGTATGCATACCAGAGCAAGTAACTATAAGGAACGGAGTTGATTGTATGAAGCTGTCGAAAAAATGGAAGGTGTTCCTCATTCACCACTCTCACACCGATATTGGCTACACCGAGCGCCAGGATAAAATTATCCATTATCATTACGATTTTATAAAGCAGGCCGTGGATATTCTGAGGGAGGTTGACCGAACCGGCAACGAGGATCGCAAAGGCTTTGTTTGGCAGTGTGAAAATCACTGGCAGGTCAAAAACTTTTATGATCATGCGCCTTCGGAATATATTACGGACTTTGAAAAATATGTACGAGAAGGACGGATCGGACTTTCAGGGAATTATTTGAATTTAACTGAGCTAGTCAGTCGAGATATCCTATACGATTGTACGATTCAAGCCAAGACCTATGGTGAGCAGATCGGTTATCCAGTCCGCAGCGGCATGAGCGCCGATATCAACGGGTTTGCCTGGGGATATGCCGATGTGCTGCGGGAGTGCGGCGTGGAGCGCCTGTTTTCCTGCCTCCATCCCCATCATGGAATGTTCCCCTTAAATAAAAAACAAACTCCTTTTTACTGGCAGGGTCCGTCCGGAAAGAAGGTGCTGGTATGGAACGGCGAGCATTACCACTTTGGCAACGAGCTTTGCTTTTCACCCCATGCGGCTTCCACCTATATGATTCACAATGAAGTGGGCAAGAAGCTTAGAGGGAATCAGATCATGACCACCAGCCCCGAGGATACGGAGCAAGTCGAGCAGGCTATCCTGGAGGAACGGCTGGAGCGCTACCTGCGGAATCTCGAGGAGGAGGGCTACCCTGGCGATTTTGTTCCCTTCATGATTTCAGGGGCGATTACCGACAATGCTCCGCCAAACGTAAAGATCGCCGATCGGGTTGCTTGGCTGAACCGGAAGTACGCCGACACACTGGAAGTTCACATGGCCACACTGGACCAGTTCTTTGATCATCTGGAAGCGGCATGGGAGAACATCCCGGTTTACCAGGGGGATTGGAACGATTGGTGGGCAGACGGAGTCGGCTCCACACCGGCGGTTGTCAAGGTGTTTCGGGACGGCCAGCGGAAGTACAACCTCTGCAAAAAGCTGGATCCAAACTCCACTCTTGGTGATGCCGGATTGATGCAGAAAGCGGCGGAAAATCTCATCCTCTATAGCGAGCACACCTGGGGCTACTCCTCCTCCGTATCGGAACCTTGGGAAACCTTGGTGGGGGAGCTGGAGCATAAGAAATCAGCATACGCCATTAATGGCAATACTGAGACAGCGGACAATCTGGACCGAATTTTAGCGAAAAAAGGTGAGGTGGCTATCCGGCAGGACCGGCCGCAGCACTTTCGGATCCTGAATCCACACGACATTCCGCTAAAGACTACCACTAAAATCTATATTGAGTTTTGGGAGTATGTGGATGGGTTGAACTATAGCCTAGAAGTTCCAATTGAAGTTTATGATTTGGCGACCGATGAAGTCATCAAGCACCAGGCAAAGAGAATCGCCCGGGCCTACGAGATTGAAATCCCGATCGACCTGGGGCCCAAAGAGGAACGCTGTGTCGGGATACGTACGACCGGCCGGTATTCTAATCAAACCTCCCAAAGCCATGCGCATATTGGCGCGGAGGGAATTTCAGATGTACTGCAGCCCGGTTCGCTGCGGGAAGATGTTGCCTGCGTGGAGACCAAGCACTACCGGGTAGAGTTCGATCAAAATCGGGGGATTACCTCAGTCATAGACCGTACGAGCGGGAAGAATCTAGTCCGGCAGGATGCCGCTTACGCCCCTTTTACCGGAATCTATGAGGTTACCGATATTCGTACCACCCCTACAGAGGAACGCCGGCAAATGGGACGCAACCGCAAGTCCCCGGCAACCAGACGATATGAGTCTCGCCTGACTAATATTCAGATTGTCGAGAGCGGGCCATTGTTTGTCTCTCTGCAGCTCGACTACAGCCTGGAGGGCACGCGGTTCTACATGGTGTTCCTCAAGCTGTACCGGGAAATCAATAAAATCGAAGCCATGGTGCGCGTCCACAAAGATAGTGTGTGGGAGCCGGAAAACCTTTATGTATCGCTGCCGTTCACCGCGGGCGACGATGAGGTGAAATATGTGGACAAAACCGGGTGCATCATTCGCCCGGGAATTGATCAGCTGCCAGGAAGCAATATGGAATTCTATTTGATTCAAAACGGACTCGTGATGCAGGCTGGTAAACGGCAGGTCGTGGTAGCCGTCAAAGACACGCCTTTGATGACGTTTGGCCCCCTTGAAGCCAAACCTATCCAGCTTTGTGACGGCAACAATTGGGAACTGAACCGTGGGGAAACCTTTGCTTGGGCAATGAACAACTACTGGGAAACTAACTTCAAGGTGGACTTGGGCGGCTTCTATGAATTTGCTTTTACGCTTTCCACCCAGGAGCAGCAGACAACTGAAGCCGCTATGCGCATTTGCGAGGCTTATAACGAGGGCCTGCTCGCCTTCTATATTTAACAAATGAGGAGTACTATAGATATGAAATACGGGAAATATCACAACTATGACTTGGAGCCGGCATTGGACATCCAAGGCTGGGACAACCACGCCTTTTCAGGGTGGGAAGCCATCCGGAAAGAGTTGGGGCGTCATATGGATAAATGCCGCGTATTTGTTTTTGACCTTTATCCGGGTACAGACAAGGAGGAAGCAGCTAAGGAGCTGGCGCTTTTATCTCCGGCGCTGATGTTAGACTGTGAAACCTGCCTGTTGCCGCCGCAGCAGCTGGAACAGCTGCTTGCACTCAGCCTGCCGCAAGACCCCGTTTTCGGTGTCATGTTCTATGGCAGGTTGGAAAACTGCTTTGACCCCGACTCTCTGGATGCGTTGCGGACAGAAATCGAACGATCCGATGGCCCCATATTTCTCTATGGGACTGGTGCATCTCTTGTGACCAAAGGGGATATGCTGGTATACCTCGATTTGCCCCGTTGGGAAATCCAGCTGCGCTATCGCCGGGGAATGACGAACTGGCTGGCCGACAATCCCGATGCGCCAATCTTGGAAAAATACAAACGTGGTTTCTTTGTAGAATGGCGTATTGCGGACCGTCATAAAAGCGAGCTGCTGGGGAGCTTGGATTATCTGATCGAAACCACCTCACCGGGCCATCCAAACATGGTTTCCGGGAACGCCTTCCGGTCCGCTCTCAAAACGGCCGCTTCGCGGCCATTCCGTCTGAAGCCTTATTTCGATCCGGGTGTATGGGGCGGGCAGTGGATGAAGGAGAATTTCGGGCTGCCCGAGGGACCGCCGAACTATGCCTGGAGTTTTGATGGTGTTCCGGAAGAGAACAGCCTCCAGTTTCGTTTCGGACAGGTTACCTTGGAGATTCCGGCCATTGACCTGGTGTTGTTCTGCCCCCGCCATTTGCTGGGTGAGCGGGTCCATGCCAGGTTCGGAGCAGAATTCCCGATCCGGTTTGATTTGCTGGACACGATAGAGGGCGGGAATTTGTCCCTCCAGGTCCATCCGCTGACCGAATACATTGGGCAGACCTTCGGGATGCACTATACCCAAGATGAGAGCTACTATATCTTGGACGCCGCTGAAGACGGAGATGCCTGTGTTTATCTAGGACTAAAAGAGAATGTGGACAGCAAACGCATGGCGAGCGACCTGTACCGCGCGAAAAGCGGCAAGGCGCTCTTCCCGGCAGAGGAGTATGTGAACAAAATCCCGGTCAAAAAACATGATCACGTGCTTATTCCTGCTGGCACTATCCACTGCTCGGGCAAGAATACCATGGTGCTGGAAATTAGCGCCACCCCTTATATTTTTACTTTTAAACTTTGGGATTGGGGCCGCATGGGCCTGGATGGTCTCCCCCGCCCCACCCATCTGGAGCACGGGTTAAAGAATATACAATGGGATTGGGATACTCCTTGGGTAAAAGAGAATCTCATTCATCAAGAAGAGGTGCTGGAGGAATCAGGGCACCATAAAGTGGAGAGAACAGGCCTGCACACCCGGCAATTCATCGATACTTTCCGCTACACCTTTTCTGAGTCGATTGAGATTGCCTGCAAGGACAGCGTACAAATGCTGAACCTTGTGGATGGCGGGCAGATTACGATTTCCAGCAAAACCGGCGCATTTCCGCCTTTTGACGTACACTATGCCGAAACTGCCGTTGTCCCGGCAGCGGTGGATGCTTACTCGATCCAGCCCTCGGGAATTTCAGAAGGGGAGACGGTCATGATCATCGTTGCATCGGTCCGCTAAGTTCGTCCCGCCAGAAAATCACGGGTTTATCAAGATCTTTATGTAAACTCAATTGAGTCCCCCTCTAGGGGGACTTGGTGTTTCTAACGTAAGTAGTTGCCGACTCGATCCGGAGCTGCCCGTTAAGGCAGATCCGGTTTCATGAGACCTTTACCAATAACGTTTGCAGATACAGGCTTCTTGCCTATTTCTCTTGACCAAACCGATAATTGTCCCATGTGGTGGATTTGATGGGCGATGATATGGCGCATGACTTCACCCCAAGTGTCTATAGCCAGCGTTCCATCAGACTGAAGGTCATAAAGTGGACGGTTCTCCATACTGTCGTCCCAAGATTCAACAAACTTCTGTACCTCTGTGCGGAATTGGGAATCTAAACCTCTTACTTTTTCTAGTGTTTTATATTCCTCAAAATCTTCCTGGAAGTCTTCCTTCCCTTGCAGTAATCGAATCCAGCTCCACTCAACATCCGCGATATGGAACAAAGTCTGCAGAATATTCCCAACACCGCCTGTTCGCTGCCGAATCAGTTCATCATACGATACCTCTTCACACCATGCGTACCATTGTTCCCTTACCATCCAGTTATAACGGAAAAATATCTCCATGTTGTTCCCCCTGCGAATGATCATTTGCCTTAGCTTTAGTCGATACAAATTGGTTTAACAGTTTGGTCTAAACCCTTATATAAATCTTAAATGCATAAAATATTAATAACAATAGCTCACAAAACACTTTCCAAAAATCACGGAGCAATAAGTATTTCTTGAGTGTTTTCACTCTTATTCATGGATTCATCATCTTTCCTATGTAGTTCGTTTTAAAATTTCAAACCTTCTTATCCACGTTATTGCCTTTATTCTGATCAGCAATGGTTTTCCTCAAAAGTTCCAGCTGCTTTATTAATTCATGATGCTGACTTTGGAGGTTTCGAATTTCACTTTCAGTAGTGGCTAACACCGAATGATTAATAGCTGTTTTTATAACTACATACAAAATGAAGCAGCTGATAAAAGTGAAAATGATCCAAAGTAAAATAGCCATAAAAATACCGCCCATCTTCAGATTGATTAAATAAATAGTTAATGACCTGAATTTCGATTAACTTTAATATATTCACGAAAAATGAGCCCGCTTAGATTGTTCTGTCCTCGGCCGGGTCGTGTGAGTCTGGTCTTCTCCATTTATCAATATCCTGTCACTTATAAATTCATAAAATGATTTGCTTCCTCAATTCAGTAATATATTCATATACATCCTCTATCTCTTTAATCCCTTTAATTCTTTCTTGTAGCAACCTAACTATAAAATTAAGCTCGTTTTCTCTGGGATAGATCTGGTCCACGTAATAAGCATTATAATCCTTTATAAAGTCTGACTTACTTTTATAAAACCTAAAGCGCTCCAGAACATAAAGCTCTTTAATGCTAATGAATAGGGATAACAAATCCTTAAGGTTCCTTGCAGCTAAATTGACTTCATATCCAAAGCGCATAGGCTGTATAAAAAGTATAGGCGCTTCTTCCAAGTCTACAATCGAACCTCTTGACGTATAAAAAGCAAAGTGATCCCCATCTACACCGGTTCTTCCAAATAGGATAGAGTCATCCGGAGTACAAGAATATCTATGTTCATCATCAAAATTTATATACAAACCTATATAATCATCTATTGTCCGGCCGTAGGTTGTGCTCAATTCTCTATCCAGCAGCACAAGCTTTTCCAAGGTTTCAGGCATTGGGATCCGCATCTGTGAATTCCCTTCATCAGGTAATTTACTTGCTAGTCACTCCCGTATTTCAACTCCTAATTCCTGCTCAGTAATGATTTTGAACCTCTTCAAATCCAGGTTGAGGGCTAAAATCCCCTCTTTGTCCAAACCTTGGGTATCTACGTTAAATGAACCTTTAATTAGCTCTTCCGAACCGCCAGTGATGGTTTTATTCACTTCGTTTATAAGGGGAGTTCTGTCTAGTCTACTAATAAGATCTTCCTGTAGAATAGGTTCAACTGATTTAAGGGTTATACTTCGCCCCGTTTTGTTCCAAATGTTAAAGCTATAAGAAACCACTGTAAGATCTAATTCTCCACCGTAACTTGTAGTCAGTCCACTCATTACAAGACCATCTTCTACTCGATCTTTGCTTAAATTACTGTTGCATCCGTATAAACTGAAAGATGATACTATAATAATTACTAGAAGATTGAATTTTAGCTTCCTCATTGGCTCCCTCCCCTTAAAAGGTCTACAAAGAATTCTGCTGCGATCGTATAAATTCTTTAAATCTAGTTCCTTGATACCGGAGTTCCCCTTGATCGCCTATTGAAATCAATCCAAAATCTTTGTCTCTCAAATATATTCGAGTATGGTCTTCAAATTCAAAGGTGATGTAATAATTTGTACTGGTACTTGAATCTCCAGAACCTCCCCATACTTCTGTTCTCTTATCGATAACGTTACATTTCTTCTGTACTATTGCCGAAGCATTATTTGAAATCCAGGTAGATAGACCTTTTATGATGATGAAGACAAACCCGCCAATTACTATAAAGAAAAGTAATCCTATAAAGATCCGGGCAAATAAGGGGATCTCTTGAAAGAAATCGAAAAAGCTATTAGGTTCACCAAAATGATTCAACGTGTCTCCCCCTTCCTTTTAATATCACCTGCCATCAACAGCAGTTATATTTTACCTTTATTTACATCTGCGTACAATCATTCTTATTGTGTCTTTTCTTCTATGTAAAAAGTTTCTCATGGTTTAACGTATCGAAGTATTTCGAGAGGTCAATCTCTACCGCATAGCTATATCCTTGTTCCGCATAGCTCTTCACTCTTAGGATGGCTTGCTGGGCACTTCGCCCTGGTCGATAGCCATAGCTTCCTTCCGAGAACAACGGCTCGAAGATACCTAATTGCTGAGCTATCGCTTGCTGGATGACTCGGCTACCACAGTGGGGATCCCCAGTTTGCGTACGCCACTTCCATCTGGTTTGGGGATTTCTTTGCGTCTTACCGGACTCGGTTTATACGTTCCTTCCCGGATGCGACCTAGCAGCTCTTCTCTATTTTCTTGCAACCACCCTAGCGCGGCCTCTACGGTCATCCTATCGATTCCGGTACTATGGCTTCTGCTGACTTCTCACAGCAAGCTTTACGCCGTCTTTCGGATTTTTTTCCTACTCCACGTCCGTGAGATCTCCCCAGGTAAGAGCGATAACTTTCCCCTCATCTATCTGCCACATTTACATGATGTGACTCGGGCAGTATTGGATTTCGCTTTGATATGCAAGCTCGTCCGTCCCACCATGCCTTGTATGTGATTTCTGTTCGTCAGACCGAGGTTTTGCCTCCGGCTTCCTTCAGATTCCGTCTCACGACGGACACCCTTGCCTTCAGCTAACAGTTCCTACTGCCAAGCCTGTAGCGGACTTCCACCGCCGAGTTATCGCCCATGCCGGGCGCACATGCAAAAAAGCCGATCTCTGCACGAAGAATCCATGCAAAAATCGGCTTTTAAAAACACATTATTCAATTTCCATTCGCACATACGCATGCGGTTCAAGTAAAGCTTTTATCAGAGCGTCTCCGTACTCTTCGTCCCTTGTCTCCAGCAATTGGGAGTTTAGAGGTAGAAATAATTACAAGGACTTTATAGCATTTAAATAAAAATGATGCAAACATACACTCGATAAAAAGCACTAATTTGTCAACTAATAAAAAAAGCAGCACTACTATTCTTTTTTTATTTCTGCCCAAATTAAATAAATGACTCCTAAGATCAAAGCTATTATTTCTGGAAGAACAGAATAGGTTTTGGTAACACTTAAAGCGTAGTCAAACATCCCCTCACCAATAACCCCATCTTTCCTTCCCATGATTGCTGCCACAAGCAGATGCACGCTATTTCTAAAAATAAATAGCACCGCCGCAATGCCCAATAGTGATATTCCTGCACCACGTTTTTTCATTAAGCTCTCCTAGTTAGTTCTCCCTAAAAAAAGGGATTTTTTCTTTCGAAAGAAATGAAAACTCCTATAAGAGGAATCATTACTGTAACACAACAATACGAACAAAGAGTCACGTCGAACTCCATACTAAATGTTAGATTCGACGTGGCCACTCAAAATCCCTTCTTTGAGATGATGTATCTCACAAAACAACCAACTATATATTTGGGACAGCCTTTAATACCCCGAAAAGCCTTTCTAACCTCAATGATCAGGCAGGCGGAGTGCTACCTTCCTTTACTGTGTAGATGCCATCTGGTAATCCAGCATTCCCTGGTCTTGCAGCATAAAGATCAAGAAAATATGTTTTGTTTACCAGGTTTACATTAGAAAATCCATCAAAGTTCCAAACTTCTTCATGCATAGTTCCCCATGAGTTATCCATATATGGCGTGAATTCCATCCAAGAATATCTTTTGGGAGGAATTCTTTGTGAAATCGAGTCAGAATTTGTAATAGTCTTGCTCCATGAAGCTCCAAGAGAAGTGCTAGCACTAAAGGCATCTTCACCATAAGAAGTTGAAAAAGAGACATTGGCAGAATATCCTTGAGAAGCCGAGAAAGTAATTGTTCTTGTAACCTCATTAGAGGTTTCATTATAAACAGCAACAGAAATCCTTCTAGTTAAATTATAATTGTAAACACCGAATGCACGGCCTGATTCTGAATAATAACTGTAATCTTGTAGTGCAAATGGAGTTATTGTATTATTATTTTCATTTTTTGAAACCTGTGGATTGAAAATCTCAGATTTCAGACTATTTTTCTGTGACTCTATGGATTGTAGTTTTTGCTCATTTTGGCGAAGAAGAAGATTATACTCCTCTTTACTCAGCTCTTTTTGTTGACCATTTTCAACCAAAAATATTCTTGTTACTTCTGTATCATCAGATACTGCATCTTTCCCTTCAGCAAGAACCGACATGGAACTGGCAGAAAATACTGTTACCAGCAAAACGAGCATTACTGGTAATTTTAGTACAGCTTTCATCTCTCAACTTCCTTTCTTCTCCATATTTTTAAAATACATTTCATAAATAGGATAATATTGACTTTAATATATTTCAATATCTTTTTTGTTAAAATTTAGATTTTCAGTAAAAAACATAAAACTCAGCCAATATCTTTGTTAACTCTTTCAGTTTCTTCTTTGCTTTGGCTAGGGCATCCCGATGTGTGCGGATATACATGCCGCTTCCGCTCTTCCCTAGGGCAAAACCCAGAAATTTGAAATGCTTCTGCGCAACCACGCTCACCACTTTGCTCTTCTTCGCGTTCATCTGGAGTCTTAACTTGTTCTCTAGATACTTTCGGCTCGTCTCAAGTAACCGGGTGCCTGCCCGTTTACTTTTCGCTAGCACCACGATGTCATCTGCATATCGGATCACGTTCACTCCTCGGCTTTTCATCTCTTGGTTAAATTCGTTCAAGTAGATGTTCGCCAGAAGCGGGGATAGAGGCCCTCCTTGCGGAGAGCCTTCTTCCGTTTCCCGGCATATTCCGTTTTCCAGGACTCCGCTTTTCAAGTACTTCTTAATGAGGTCGGTTACTCGCTTATCCCGAATCTGTTGTCACAGAAGCTTCATCAGTAACTCATGGTTTAACGTATCGAAGTATTTCGAGAGGTCAATCTCTACCGCATAGCTATATCCTTGTTCCGCATAGCTCTTCACTCTTAGGATGGCTTGCTGGGCACTTCGCCCTGGTCGATAGCCATAGGCTTCCTTCCGAGAACAACGGCTCGAAGATCGGCCCTAATTGCTGAGCTATCGCTTGCTGGATGACTCGGTCTACCACAGTGGGGATCCCCAGTTTGCGTACGCCACTTCTGGTTTGGGGATTTCTTGCGTCTTACCGGACTCGGTTTATACGTTCCTTCCCGGATGCGACCTAGCAGCTCTTCTCTATTTTCTTGCAACCACCCTAGCGCGGCCTCTACGGTCATCCTATCGATTCCGGTACTATGGCTTCTGCTGACTTCTCACAGCAAGCTTTACGCCGTCTTTCGGATTTTTTTCCTACTCCACGTCCGTGAGATCTCCCCAGGTAAGAGCGATAACTTTCCCCTCATCTATCTGCCACATTTACATGATGTGACTCGGGCAGTATTGGACTTCGCTTTGATATGCAAGCTCGTCCGTCCCACCATGCCTTGTATGTGATTTCTGTTCGTCAGACCGAGGTTTTGCCTCCGGCTTCCTTCAGATTCCGTCTCACGACGGACACCCTTGCCTTCAGCTAACAGTTCCTACTGCCAAGCCTGTAGCGGACTTCCACCGCCGAGTTATCGCCCATGCCGGGCGCACATAAAAAAAAGCGCCCTTCCGATTCACTCAGAAGGACGCCTTTCACTTCTGGCACTAACCAGCCTTCACTTCAATATCTCGCGCACAAAATCTCACACAACGCCCCATACAGCGCCGGTTCCAGCTCCATCGCAGCCAAAGAAGGCAACACCCTGGAAGAAGCTGACGTCTCCTTCACAAGCTGATAAATCTGCTCCTTCAGCTGGAAGCGTATCTGGGCTCGGTCCAGCAAGGTGAACACTTCATCCACCACCCGGTTCTCCGCCAAACGGGCATCTGACAAACGAACCGTCAAAGATACATTCACGGGCACCTCCGGCACCATGACCGTAAGCGTATGAGTTTGCTCGTCATAACTGGAATCGTGAACCCTGGTATATGCCTTAGCTCCATTACTCTCGTTAGCACTTTCAGATTCCTTTCCCCCATTAACCAGCACTTCAACTCCAGTCTCCGCTACCCCGCAGAACACCAGCTTCCAGCTTCGCTGCTTCGGAACAACACTCAGGTTCCCTTCGGCAGGCAGAATCGTCAAGGAGCTGCCTTGTACGTCTTCCGCAGCTTTCCACGTCCATACCATTTCCGTCCGGCACCAGTTCTCATCCCGATCCTCCGCCGTGTCTCCGGCATCCTCCCATAGCTCAAACCGCCCGTCAGCTCCCGCAAAAATGCGGACCTCCAGCTGCGCCGGATTTTCGGTTGAATGCGTGAACTCGGGGAAATCGGCCATAGGCACGATAGCGCCCGCCTTCGCCAATACCGGGATATGCTCCAAATCCCGGTACAGCAAAAGCTTCCTGCCGCCGTCATAGACCCGGCCCTTAAAGAAGTCAATCCAGCGCCCTTCCGGCAGCCAGGCTTTAACTTCGGCCACGCCGATCTCCCGGTGCATCGGCCGGGTAACCGGGCAGGCGATCAGCTCGGTGCCGAAGTAATATTGGTTAGGCACTTCGTAAGCCTCGTGCTGTTCGGCATGCCGATAATACATCGGCTGCACCAGCGGAAGACCGTCGCGGCTGGCGTAACGGTTCATCGTGTAGAGATAAGGCAGCAGACGGTGGCGCAGGCGCAGCTGCTGCTTCATCACTTGTTCCGCGATAGGATTGAAACGCCAAGGCTCCTTGCTGTTAAAAGGACTGGACGAGCTGTGCAGGCGCAGAATCGGCGAGAACACGCCGAACTGTACCCAGCGAGCCGCCAGCTCGTCGTCGAGATAACCGAGCATATGCCCGCCGATATCGTGGCTCCACCAGCCGTAACCGGCGTTGGAGGCAGTAGCCGTGAAATACGGCTGGAAGTCCAGCGATTCCCATGTCACGATTGTATCCCCGGAGAAACCGACCGGATACCGGTGACTGCCGAGGCCTGCGTAACGGGAGAAGGTTAATTTCCGGCTGCCGCGCCGCCCGCTGTCCAGATAATGATAATGGTTCAGCATCCACAGCGGATCCAGGCCCGGCACCTTGGTAACGCCGCCCTGCTGCCAGTCGATCCACCAGAAGTCGACTCCTTCCTCCTCCAGCGGATGGTGCAGGTATTTGAAATACGCCTGCAGGAATTTAGGGTCGGTGATATCGAATTCGACAGCTTCGCCCTGTTCAATATCCACGCCAAGGTCGGCGGCGATCGCCAGATAAGGCTCCTCAAATGCTCTTACCCCGTCGGCCGGGTGCACGTTCAGCGTCACCCGTTGTCCGTTCTGATGCAGCCATTCCAGCAGACCCTTCGGATCAGGGAACAGCTCCCGGTTCCACGTATACCCCGTCCATCCGCTGCCGTACTGCGGGTCAATTTCGACGAGATGCCAGTCCATGTCCAGCACCGCCACGGAGAAAGGAATCTGCTCCTGCCTGAACCGCTCGAATAAAGCTTTGTATTCTTCCTCCGTATAGCGGTAATACCGGCTCCACCAGTTGCCAAGCGCGTAGCGCGGGAGCAGCGGCGTGCGGCCGCTCAAATGATAGAAATCTCTTAAGCAGGCTACATATTCATGCCCATAACCAAACAGATAGAGGTCCAGCCCCGCTGCTCCGGCTGTTTCCCGCGGTTCTACCCTCCCGTCCTCCTTCAGGATAAGAGAGCGGCTGTCGTCGATCACCGTGTAACCCGAACGCGACAGCAATCCCGGCTCCAGCGCAATAGTCCCGTCAGCATTATCCAGCGTACGTGCGGTACCGCCCAGATTAGCCCCCGTTCCGTCCCAATTAAGCTCCGCATCCCCGTAACGCCAGACGCTCATCAGATGCCCATTCCCGCTGCGCACTTGAACGCTCAGCCCGTGGCGCGTGAAGGGTCTTTTGTCGTATTCCACCCTCAAATATTTCGTTATGATCTGCAGCCGGTGCTCCTGATCAATAACCTGAAATTCCGGCACCGGATATAGACGGTTCACCACCGTCTGCGTCGCCCGGTCTTCGAACCGGCCATTCTCGTTGTATTCCATGCGGATCAGCTGCGGGGTCAGCACCGTAAACCGGTAATGCTCACCGGCCACAACCGCCCCCTGATCGGCAGAGGGCTGGGCCTCCAGCCTTAAATGCTCAGGCAGGCCTACTTCTTGTTTGTTGGGTATGGTTTGATACATCTCTCTAACTCCTCTCTATGAAAAAACATACTTTCTCTACTAGAATTAGCTTAATATCTAAGACAAAGCCGCCCCGCAGAAAGCGCGGGACGGCCTTGATAAACGTTACTTCACGCTCATATACCGGTCATAAGCGTCGGTGCGGATCTTCATCAGCTGTTCCAGCCCCATGTCGTTCAGCTTCTTCACGTAAGCATCCCAGCCTTCATCAATGCCGCCTTTGGTTACCCAAACCGCACGCATCGTCGATACATAAGTATCAATATCCGTAGTCAGCGTCGGCAGCTCCTTGAACTCGTCGGCTGTGTACATAACGTTCGGATATGGGGTTGTTACGTAGTCGCTGCCGAGCTTGTCGAGCTGGAGCTTGAGGCCGTCGCCCGTTTTTTCGCTCAGCTTGATGTTCTGCTCGAAGGACGGGCTTACGTATTTAGGCCCGAAATCGCGCAGAGATTGATCCCAATACCAAGCGTCCGCGCTTGTGCCGGCCGGCGGGTCCATCAGGGAATACGTGCCGTCGTCATTTTTCTTGATGACCGTGCCAATGGCGCCCCAGAAATTCTGGATGCTGGCTTCGTTCGTGTAGAACTGGTCAGCCCAGCGTGCAGCGACTTCCGGATATTTGCAGGACGTGGTAATCAGCAGTTCGTTGCGGTTAAAGCTCATACCGTTCGGATCGCCCGGGTTGTAACGTTTGCCGTCAGGTCCGGCGATCGGCGGAATCGTTACGTATTGGTCGCTCCATTTGCCAAATACGGCGTCAGGCGTCCATTGGTTCGTGAAGCCGACGATCGGCGCGTCCGCATTCTGCTGCTTCGCCGAGGTCATGCTGGCGTCCTGGGTGAACAGTTCTTTGTCCAGCAGGCCTTCCGCATACAGCTTGTTGGCGTATTTCAGCGCTTCTTTATATTCGTCGGTAATCGGATAATAAACCGGCTTGCCGTCCTTCACCATCATGTTGTTGGCGTTGATGTCGGTAATGCCGAACGGATTCAGGAAGTCCATGCCCAGGCCGGTTTCGGTGTAAGGAATTTCGTCCGCTTTGCCGTTGCCGTTTGGATCCTGGGTTTTAAACGCTTTCAGGACGCTGTACAGGTCATCGGTATTGTCCGGCACCTGCAGTCCCAGCTTGTCGAGCCAGGTTTTGTTGATGACCGGCTGGTTTTTCGTTTTTGGACGGGATGGCAGCCGGGTTGGCAGCGAATAGATTTTGCCGTCCGGGAACGTGCTGATTTTCTTCAGCTCCGGCGTTTCCGCCATAGCCGCTTTCAGGTTCGGCATGTACTGGTCGATATAATCGTCCAGCGGACGGAAATAGCTCAGGTTGTTCACGATATCGGAATCAGAGAACGTCTGGTCGCCAAGGATGATGTCCGGCAGCGTTCCGCTCGCCAGCATGATCGATTTCTGCTCGGCCCAGTCGTTTGAGGAAACGACCTGCCATTCGATTTTGACATTGGTGTTCTTCTCAAGATCCTTCAGCCACTGATTTTGTGTAAATGTATCGCCCATATTGCCCCAGCGCATCGTCAGCACTTTCAAGGTAACCGGCTCATTAACGATCGGCAGCCCTTCTTTATTGAAGTTATCGGTTGCGCTGGCCGCCGTGTTGTTCGCGTTGTTCGAGCCGCCGCAGCCGGCGAGCCCTACGATCAGCGATGTTGCCAGCACCACTGCGCCGAGCATTTTGCCGGACTTTTTGTTTAACCATTTGCCCATATGAAATCCCCCATTCTAGTTTATAGAACCTGCCTTTATTCCTTCACAGCGCCGATCATCACCCCCTGGTTGAAATACTTCTGGATGAACGGATAGACACACAGAATCGGCACTGTAGCTACGATAATAACGGAATATTTCATCATGCTGGCCAGACGCAGCGCGATTTGTGCCGCTTCGCCCGTGCCCATGCCCGACTGCATCTGATTGGTGATCAGAATGTTGCGCAGGATGAGCTGCAGCGGGTACAAATCGGGATTTTTCAAATAAATCAAAGCGTTAAAATATGAGTTCCAATAGCCGACCGCAATCCATAAGCCAAGCACCGCAATAATCGCTTTCGAGAGCGGCAGGACGACCTGGAAGAAATACCGCAGGTTGCCGCAGCCGTCGATCTGCGCCGCTTCCCACAA
Organism: Paenibacillus yonginensis; assembly: GCF_001685395.1. Classification (NCBI taxonomy): domain Bacteria; kingdom Bacillati; phylum Bacillota; class Bacilli; order Caryophanales; family Paenibacillaceae; genus Paenibacillus; species Paenibacillus yonginensis. The sequence continues at coordinate 3,282,421 of NZ_CP014167.1, forward strand.
ATCCCCCGGAATGCTGGTCTGGAAAAAGGTCCTGGCTACGATAATATCGTATACGATAACCGAAAAAGGAAGCACCATCACCAGGAACGTATCGTACAGGTGGAAATCGCGGACGGTCAGGAATGTCGGAATCAAACCGCCGCTGAAGAACATCGTAAAGATAAAAAACAAAGACAAAAACTTCCGGCCCACCAGATCTTTGCGCGATAAGGCGTAGGCCGCCGCGATGTTGACCGCCAGTCCAATCGCCGTGCCGACGATCGTATACAGAATGGTGTTGCGGTAGCCGACCCAAATGTTTTTATGCTTCAAGAGTTCGGTATACCCGTCCAGCGTAAACCCTTTCGGATAAAACCACACCTTCCCGTTCGCCACGGAGGATGGATCACTGAACGATGCGATAATGATGAAATACAGCGGGTAGATCAGGATGATCAGGAACAATACTGCAAAGATGTACAGCAGCACTTCCATAACCGTATCCGAGGAACGGTTGTTTTTGATTTTCGGGTTTTTGGTTTTCTTGTGATTCAGCTGTTCGGAACCCGCCTTCTTGTTAAGTTCTGCCTCCAGCATCGCCATCCTTCATTCCTCCTTTCTACCACAGGCTGTTTTCGCTGAACTTTTTGGAAATCTGGTTGACCAGGATCAGCAAAATAAAGTTAATAACCGTATTAAACAGGTTGATCGCCGAGGAGAAGCTGTATTGGCTGCTCAGCAGGCCGATCTTATACACGTACGTCGATAGAATCTCGCTGGACGTGATGTTGAGGTCATTTTGCATCAGGTAGACCTTCTCAAACCCTACACCCAGCAGTCCGCCGACCCGCAGAATGAGCAGCGTGATTGCCGTAGGCATCAGCATCGGGATATCAATGTAACGAACCTTGTGCCACCGGCTTGCCCCGTCCACCGTAGCGGCTTCATACAAGCTGGGGTCCACCGCGGACAAAGCTGCGATATAAATGATGCTGTCCCAGCCGACATGCTGCCACACGTCCGACCAGACGTACAGGCTGCTGAACCAGCCGGCAGAGCCCATCAGATCAGGCGCTTCTGCGCCGAACAAGCGGTATACGCTTCCAAGAAGGCCGCTGCTTGGCGACAGCAGAATCAGCATCAGGCCGACCATAACCACCGTGGAAATGAAATGCGGCATATACGACACCGTCTGAAAAAACCGCTTAAACCGGTTGCCCCGCATCTGGTTGACCATCAGCGCCAGCAGAATCGGAATCGGGAACGTAACTAAGCTGTACACGCTGATAATCAGCGTATTTTTAATGGTGGTCGAGAACTGGTACGAATGAAAAAACTTATCAAAATATTTGAACCCTGCCCACGGGCTGCCCCCGATGCCGAGCGCCGGACTATAATCCTTGAAAGCAATCAGCACGCCGTACATCGGCTTGTAAGCGAACAGCAGCGACAGCACCACAGCGGGAAGCAGCAGCACATACAAGCCCCAATTTCTTCGGATCTGTCCCCATTTTTGTCCTGAGACTGCAGGTTGACCGGCTCTCATGACATCCCCTCCTTTTTCTCTATTTAAATGTGCCCGGGAAAAATAACCGGCGTTCCGGTCCTGGATGAGTCATCCGTTCGGGAACACCTTCAGTATATAGGCGGAATATCCCGCTTTACCGGACCTTGTGAAGCCGTTATCCGGACTTCTGAAGTCTGGTTCGTACCGGCCGCGCCGGAAGAGGAGTGCTGCGGACCGTTTTCCCTGACGTTATCCAGACTTTCCGTTGCACTATCCGGACTTTGCGCCTTCCAGGCCGGAAAAGTTTATAGTCGAATCCGGCAAACCTTTTTATAATGAAATTAAAGCGCATTCACAATGCGCCCCACGAAAGGATGCGGATAACTGAACCTATGGCTGCCGAAAAAGCGAACAAACAATATCCGATCCGTCATTACGTCAAGATGATGTTCCTGATCTCGTTTATCGTGCTGGTGCTCGATTTCGTCATCAGCCTTGCTACCATATCCATCGTCAAGCAGCAGTCCACCCGCTATCTGCAGGACACGGCAGATCTGTACATCAACCGGATCAACCACGATTTCGCCTACATCAGCCACTATATGGGATGGACGCTGGCCAACGACGAAAGCGTGGCGACCATGACCGGCTATCCGCTGAACAGCTGGGAGTTTTTTAAGGCAGGAGAACGCCTCCATAAACGGTTTACGGAGCTGCAGAAGAATTATGGCCAGGAGTATAACTTTTTCTTGTATTTGAAGAATCAGGATTATTTCCTGAACTACGCGCCGATCAGTATTCCTTACGGCGATTACCAGGATCTGAAGGAGCAGATTACGTCCGATTTGCTGAGCTCCAATGTGCAGGACAACGAGATTTATGAACGGTTTTATTCCAAATGGACGCCGGTGATGGTACGGGGAAAATATTACATGATCAGCATCGCTCCTTATCAGGACAGCTACATGATCGCGCTCATCTCGGCCGATAACCTGATCTCGCCGCTGCGGCAGATCAACCTTGGCGAAGACGGCCTGGCTTCGTTTGTCGCCGAAGACGGAACCAGCCTGACCAGCCCCATTCTGAATAATGGAACCCGGCTGACCCCTGAAGAAGCCCAGGCCAGCCAATCGCCGCCTTCCTTCCTTAATCTGATCCAGACCCGGACGACGGTGGACGGCGAATTTACGAATGCCACCTTCCACGTGAAGCTGGTCATTCAATTTGGCACCTTCGAGAAGATCGTCATCGCCCAGCTGCTGATCCTGCTGCTGGCCTTGATCATTGCCGGCAATCTGGCTTTTATCCTGATGTACTTCAGACGCAAGGTGCTGACCCCGATCAAACGCTTCTCCTATAATCTGTCCTTCTGGACGGAGGATGGGGAGACGATCGACATGGAGAGCAGCAAAATTATTGAGCTGGAGAAAGCCAACACCCAGTTCCAGCATCTGGTGGGCCAGATCAAGAAGTTCAAGATTGACCTGTATGAACGGGAGCTTGAGAAGCAGCGCATCCAGCTGGATTACATGAAGCTGCAGATCAACCCGCATTTCTTCCTGAACTGCCTGACCAGCATCTACAGCATGGCGCAGATGCAGATGTATGAAGAGATTGAAAATATGGCGATGTCGACGTCCAAATATTTTCGGTATATTTTTCAGAACGGGGAAAATTTCGTGCGTCTTGAGGATGAGATCGACCATGTCAGGACGTATCTCGACATTCAAAGGCACCGTTATCAGAACGCCCTCTCTTTCCGGATTGAAAGGGACACTGTTGAGGACACTGGCGAGAGCGAGAATGAGGGCAAGGACGCGGACCAAGGGAAGCGTGGAAATGATACTGGCGCCCAGACGGACGCCGGCCTGATTCCGCCGCTGGTGCTGCAGACCTTTATCGAAAATGCGGTCAAATACGGCGTATCCCGGACCCGCGAGGCCCAAATTATATTGAAGCTCCAGCGCAAGGCATCTGATCCGCCGGTTAAGGAACAGGAGAACCCGGCTTCTGCGCCGCCGCGGAACCTCATTCAGATTGCCGACAACGGCCCCGGCTTCCCGCCGGACGTTCTGGAAGCGCTGCGGCAAGGACGCCCGCTGGATCAGTCCAAAGGCACGCATATCGGCATTATGAACACGCTGCAAAGACTGGAGTCCCTTTACCGGCAGCAGGCTTCCGTCACCTTCTCGAATCTGGCAACCGGCGGGGCCTGCGTGACGATTGATCTTCCGGTTTACCCGCCTGAATAAAAGGAGTGTATGTTATGAACGCTTTTCCCGCGGATGCAAATCCGGCTGGAACGACAATAATGGTCCGGGGGGACGGAAGGAGCGAAGCCAGTGGCATAAAAAAGGACAGCCATGCAAACGAGGTCGATCGCCGGAACGAGAGCGACAGAAACGGACCGGACACACAATCGGACACTGTCCCTTTGTCCTCTTCTGCCTTTCCGGCTCCTTATCCCGCCCTCCGTACGCTGATCGTGGACGACGACTATTTTGTCGTGACCGCGCTGGAGCGCAAGATCAACTGGCGTTCCCTGAATATTGAACAGGTCTATACGGCGCATAATGTCGCCCAAGCCCGGGAAATTTTACAGCAGCATCCGGTTCATATCCTGATATCCGACATCGAGATGCCGCAGGGCAGCGGTCTGGAGCTGCTCGCCTGGATTCGGGAAATGAACTACAACGTGCAGGCCATTCTGCTGACCAATTACGCCGACTTCAACTACGCCCAGAAAGCGATCGAGCTGCAAAGCTTCGAATATTTCCTGAAGCCTATCGAATTCGACAAGCTGATGCTGATCATCCAGAAGGCGGTTCAGCGCGTGAAGGAGCAGCAGAGCGCCCAGCGGGCGATCCAGGAAGGCCAATACTGGCAGCGCAACCATTCCAAAATGCTGGAGCATTTCTGGAGGAAGCTCATTAGCGACAGCTCCTCTTCCCTGATTAAACCGGCCGTACTTGCCGAGTCCATCCGGGAACAGAATCTCGATTACCGGCTGGATGATAAGGTGCAGCCCCTGCTGTTCCACCTGTTCCCGCATAACGGGAGCATGGGCAGCCAGGAGAAAGGGTTGTTCGATTTCGCGCTGCAAAATGTGTTTTATGAGCTGTTTCAGCAGCCGTCTTTTTCCGTGGACACGATGCTTGAATACAAGGACGACCACTGGATGGCCATGCTGAAATGGAAGGGGGCTCCGGAGCAGGACCTGCTGCGGGAGTTATGCGCCTCTTTCCTCCAGAAGGCCCGCCCTTATCTCAAATGCGAGGCCTGCTGCACGATTGCGCTGCCCTCGCAGATGGAAGGCGTCAGCCTCTGCATCCGGCAGCTGTTAACCATGGACAGCGAAATGGTACAAGCCCGGAACGAAATATACGACGTGCAGGATTATTTGGAGCTTGCCCGGGAGCCAGCCGAATATGCCGCGCCTGATCTGGCCCACTGGGAGGAGCTGCTGAACCGCAACCAGCCTGAAGTTCTGCTGGCCGAAACCTCCCGTTACTTAAGGGGAAGGCTCAGCCACCGCATGCTGAACGTGTCCGTGCTCAGTTTGTTCCGGCTGGATCTGGTGCAGCTCGTTTATTCTTTTCTGAAAATGAAAGGCATTCAGGCCCACAAGCTGTACACCGGCAAAACGCACGAGCAGCTGCTGGCCCAATCCCTTAATTCGATTGAGGACATGGAAGCTTTCGTTCAGGATTTGGTCACTACCGCGATGGAGTACCGGGACTTTACGGAACGGGCCACGTCCGTAGTCGAGGAGATCAAACAGCATATCCTGAGCCACTATGGAGATGAGCTGTCGCGCAATGATCTTGCCGAAATCGTTTACCTGAACCCCGATTACCTGGCGAGATTGTTTAAGAAAGAAACGGGCATTTCCTTGGGCAGCTATGTGATCCAGGTCCGTATTGCCGCCGCCAAGCAGCTGCTGGAGACTACTTCCCTGTCGGTATACGCGGTAGCCAACAAGGTCGGATACGGGAACTATTCGTATTTCTCCAAGCTGTTTAAGCAGGCCGTCGGCTGCTCGCCGAATGAATATAAGAAAGAGCAGCAGGGCAGCTTCTAATACGAAAAAGGCAGAGATCACTGGCCAGTCCAGGATTCCTGCCTTTTTTCGTTAAAGAGGGAACACTATGTTATTGTCTAAGGGGTTTTGGTCCGGATCCCATAAAAGGCCGCATTCACAATCTGATGGACATAAGCTTCGTTTAATTCGCCGCCCGTCATGATCAGCCGATAGAAAAACGGCCCGTAGATCAGGTCAATAAACAAATCCATGTCGATCTCCTTGTTCAGTTCCCCCCGTTCGATCCCCCGCGCAATTATTTGTTTGGCTTCTGCACGCCGAGGGGCAAAATACCGCGTTTGATAAGCCTCAGCCAGCGTCGGATCGGACTGGCCTTCGCCGATGATTTCGGACAGAACCTTTCCTTCGATGCTGGTCAGAAACGAAACGACATAAGCCGCATGCTTCAGTAGATCCTCGTATACGGAACCTGTGTCGGGTACAGGCAATCTTTTGGATACGCCCGACAGAAATCCGTCCATGACCACAGCCGCTTTATTCGGCCACCATTTATAGATCGTCGCTTTGCTGACCCCTGCCCGTTCGGCGATTTTTTCAATCGTTACCGAAGCAAATCCCATTTCCAGCAGCAACTCGAAGGAAGCCTGCAAGATGGATTTTTCGGTTTCTATACTGCGCGGACGTCCTCTTTTTCCTGTCAAATCAATTCTCCTCCTTAACAAACCCACCGTACGAATAAATAAATGCAGTTAGTTATTATACTAAACAATAAAAAAACTATTTACAATACGCGTCGTTCAGTATATGATGAAGTCACAAATTAGTAAACTGTACGTTCATTATTTAATTAATAAACGTTTTTCCCGATTACGTACAGGGATTAATACATTTAAGGAGGCCTTTTTCTTATGAACGCTTCAGTACAACAGCACAAAAACATTCCCGGCTGGCTGTCTTTTTTATTGGCCGTCTCGTGCGGAATTATCGTCGCTAACCTTTATTATGCGCAGACTCTGGTGGGTCCAATCAGTGAAGCTACAGGACTTTCCGCTTCAGCGGCAGGACTGATCGTGACCATCACGCAGATCGGTTATGTGCTTGGACTTTTGTTTATCGTCCCGCTTAGCGACATATTGGAGAACCGGAGCTTATCCGTCGGGTCGTTGGTGATCGTCGTGGCGGCGCTGCTTGTAGCCACCTTTGTCCGCAACTCGGGGTTGTTTCTGGCCGCCTCGCTGGTGATTGGCTTAGGTTCAGTTGTTGCTCAGATTCTGGTGCCTTATGCCACATACCTGTCTTCTGACGAGCAAAGAGGCCGGGTTGTCGGCAATGTCATGAGCGGACTGCTGCTCGGCATCATGTTTGCCCGCCCGGTCGCCAGCTTTGTTGCCAGCCTGCTGGGGTGGCAGGCTATCTTTGCGATCTCTGCTGTTCTGGTAGCGGTGCTTGCCCTTGTGCTGGCACGGGTGCTGCCAAAACGCCTGCCAACCCATTCGTTGAGTTACGGGCAGCTTGTTGTCTCTTTGGGCACGCTTTTCAAGAATACGCCGATTTTGCGCCGGCGCGCTTTCTACCAAGCCTGCCTGTTCGGTTCGTTCAGTCTCTTCTGGACGGTTGTTCCGCTGCATTTGGCTGATGAATTCGGCATTTCGCAGCAGGGCATTGCCTGGTTTGCACTCGCCGGTGTCGGCGGAGCGGTCGCCGCTCCGATTTGCGGCCGGTTAGCCGACAGAGGGATGTCCCGTGTCTTAACCGCTGTCGCTTTAATTGTAGCCGTATTGTCTTTCCTGTTGGCAATTCTGGTACAGGGTCATTCCTTTGTCGCTCTGCTGCTGCTTGTCATTGCTGCCATCACGCTGGACATGGCGGTTTCCGGCAACCTGGTGCTCGGACAACGGGCCATTTTCTCCATCGGCAGCGAGGCCAGAGGCCGGTTGAACGGTTTGTTCATGTCGATCTTCTTCATTGGTGGAGCCATCGGCTCATCCGTGGGCGGCTGGGCTTATTCGCACGGCGGATGGAAGTTAGCGGCCTTAATCGGCATGATCCTGCCGGTCATCGCTTTGCTTTATTACCTGACGGAGAGAAAACCGCTAGGGAGCAAGGTGGAGGAAAGCTGACCCGGAGAGGAAATAGAAGAAAAATATAGGGAGAAGAACCACCAGGGTTCTTCTCCCTATATTTTGTCCTTTTGCGGTAATGCAATTGGAGAATTAGGTCATGGATCACCAGACCATAATGGGGTTCTCTGGCAGTCGTTTGATTGCTTCAGCCATAGCTGCCTTAACTTTTTTATAACATGGGATCCATATCTTTCCCGTATCCTCCTCTGAACTCAATTTTACCCTTTCCATTAACAAGGTAGCTTACAGGCCCGAACTTCCCACTTCGCCCCCATCTTCCCACAAAGGATCTGAGTTGTGGAACGTCTACTTGAACAACAAGCGGATTCCAGACATAAACCGACTTATCTGGATCCCAATATAAAGATTCATCACGCAGAACCTCTACTTTATGTTTGGCCTCGAAATTTCTCATGAATTCTTCCATTTGTTTCACCTCTTTTCTGGATGAATTGTCCTCAGAATACACCCCCTAGATAAAGAGATAAAGTTCGAAAATTGGCCATTTCTGAAGCTGCGTTTTACGAGCGGTAAGCTTGCCCTCGCCGGTTGACAAGCGTCTCCGTCGACAACTTTCAAATGCTCTGTTTTTCTTAGAATTTAAGATTTTTTGCTTATTGAAAATTTAGTAGATTCACAAACAAAAAAGACAGAAAAATGACCGGCATAAGCCAACCCATTTTCAGTCTTTTTTGAAACAAACAACAGTCAAGTTCGGCGGTTAGTTCGAATCCACGGTAGTGCTTTATCCCTTAAAATCCCGCTGCCGCGAAGCCTCAAACAGCAGCACCGACGCGGCCATCGCCACGTTCAGCGATTCGGCCTGGCCTTTCATCGGGATGATGACCGCGTCATCCAGCAGCGCCAGCGTGTCCTTGGACAGTCCCCCGCCCTCACTGCCGAACACCAGCCACTTGGCTCCGGTAAAATCATATTCATAACAGCTGCGCGCCGACTGCAGGCTTGTTCCGGCGATGCGCACGCCCCGCTCTTTCGCCTGCGGGAGCAGCTCTTTCAAATCCCCCTCCACAATCGGAAGATGAAAAAGCGAGCCCATTGTCGAGCGAATGACCTTGGGTCCGTACACATCGGCGCTGCCGCGCCCGATGACTACGCCCGCCGCGCCAACAGCGTCCGCGCTGCGGATAATGGTGCCGACGTTGCCGGGGTCCTGCACGCCGTCCATCACGACAACCAGGCTGTCCGGCTGCTCGAACAGCCGGGCCGGCGAGACGTTCTCCTTGCGGATCACGGCAAAGACGGGCTGCGGCGTTTTGGTGTCCGTACATTTGGCAATGACCGCCTCCGACACGCCGATCCATTCAACGCCCAGCGAATCGGCCGCCGCCCGTGCCAGTTCGGACGGTATTCCCCTCTCCAGCGAGAAGGCCACACACTCGATGTCGGCGTGCGCTTTCAGCGCCTCCTGAACCAGATGAACACCCTCAACGATAAATTTTCGGTGTTTATCGCGGTGTTTTTTCTCCAGCAGCGAGCTCCATTCCTTCACCCGGCTGTTCTGGATCGATTCAATTTGCATGCTTACACGACTCCTGTTTCTGATAGTATTAACGGTTTATGGCCTGATATTCCTGTTTAATTTCCTGTTTAATCCCTGCTAATCCCAGCATCTTATTTCCCCTGGGTCATTGCCAGCTCCAGCTTCACCAGATCATCCTTTTGCCCGACAACCACCAAAATATCGTCGCTGTTCAAACGATCATTGGCATCCGGGGAAATGTTCATCTGTTTGCCGCCTTCTTTTTTGATCGCCATGACGTTACAGCGGTATTTAGCCCGGACATTCAGCTCGATCAGGTTCTTGCCGATCATGGAAGGCGTTGCCTTCAGCTCCAGAATGCTGTATTCATCGGAAATTTCGATATAATCGATAATGTTCGGAGAAGTCAAATGATGGGCGACCCGAAGGCCCATATCCCGTTCCGGATGGATGACCTTGTCCGCACCAATCTTGGACAGAACCTTGCCATGCAGCTCGTTTTGCGCTTTAGCCACAATAATAGGGCCGCCCAGGTCTTTCAGAATTAACGTTGTCAGAATACTCGACTGTATATCCTGGCCAATCGCCACAACCACGACATCAAAGTTGCGGATGCCGAGCGCCCGCAGCGCCTCTTCATCCGTGGAATCCGCGGAGACGGCATGCGTAACCATGTTGGCAACGGCCTGTGTTCTATTTTCATCCGAATCAATAGCCAGCACATCAAAGCCCATCTGGCTTAACGATTTGGCGACGCTTAGTCCAAACCGTCCCATGCCGATAACGGCAAACTGTTTTTTTGGCATTGTTACCTCACCCTGTTGTATGATTTGACGCACTTATATTTTCCTCTATCTTAACACAATCCAAACGTTGCTTGTATTTCCACGACTCCTTAAGGGTACATTAAAAACGCTGCCTGTGTGCAAAGCCAAGCGCCACCCCCGCTTGCAGCACTCAGGACAGCTTGAGGATTAGACAGCTTTAAGCCCTGCTTCCCCCTGAAGCTGCGGCTGACAGCATTACTTCGAACCATGAGGAGGATGTCATCATGGCTATTATGATGAGCTTGAGAGAAGCGGTCATGCACAAAATGCAAGGCAACGATCTTGAGGGCCTGCGTTCGATGATCGACGGATCCATTGATGCCCAGGAAGCGGCACTTCCCGGTCTTGGCGTAGCTTTCGAGCTGATCTGGAAAAAGATCGACCCGGCCAAAAAAGACAAACTTGTCGCCGTTTTGGACAGCGCATTAAAAGCTTCTTCCGCATCGAAGTAAAACAACAAATCCCTCTTCCGGCCTTAAACCGGAACGAGGGATTTTGTTGTTTGCCATCAAGGCGCGGTTTCCAGAAACTTTGCTTCCGGAAGTTTCTCCATCGCCGTACGCATCGCGTATTCGTTCTCAAACAGCACGACATCATTGTCTTTCTTATCCTTCACCAGCACGGAATTAATCCGGAACTTCGAAGGGTCCACTTTATCCATCACGATCCAGCGGGCGAACTGGTAAGGCATCCGCTGAAGCTGCACATCCACCCCGTATTCGCCTTTCATCCGGTATTCGAACACCTCGAACTGCAGCTGGCCGACTACGCCAAGCAGAATGTCGTCGAAGCTGACCGTCCGGAACACCTGAATCATGCCTTCTTCCGTCAACTGGTCGATGCCTTTCTGGAACTGCTTCGACTTCAGCGCGTTTTTGATGCTGACCTTGGCAAAAATCTCCGGCGAAAAGGTCGGCAGCTCGTCAAAGACGATCTCGCTTTTTTCGCTCAAAGAGTCGCCGATCCTGAAGATGCCGGGATCAAACAAACCGATAATGTCGCCCGGATAGGCTTCATTGACGATGTCCCGGTCCTGCGCCAGGAACTGCTGCGGCTGGGCCAGCTTGATGTCCTTGCCCGCGCGGACATGTTTGACTGTCATCCCCCGCTCGAACTTGCCGGACACGATCCGCAGGAACGCAATCCGGTCACGGTGGGCCGGGTTCATATTGGCCTGGATTTTGAAGATGTAACCGCTGAACTTCTCGTCCGTCGGCTCGACCAGTCCGGCCGTGCTTCTGCGCGGCTCCGGCTTGGGCGCCAGCTCCAGGAAGTTCTCCAGGAACGTCTGCACGCCGAAGTTATTGACCGCACTGCCGAAGAAGACCGGTGTCAATTCGCCGCGCATAACCTTGTCATAATCAAACGGATCGCCCGCCACGTCCAGCAGCTCCAAATCCTGGCACAGCTGATCGTGCAGGTATTCGCCCGCAATTTCGCCGATCACCTTGTCTTCATACCCATCGACTTTGCGGACCTGAATGGTGGAGTGGTCGTCGCCCTGGAACAGTTCGACCTGGTTCTTCATCCGGTCGTACACCCCGGAAAGCTCGCGGCCCATCCCGATCGGCCAGTTCATCGGCACGGAACGGATGCCCAGCACGTTCTCCAGCTCTTCCATAAGCTCAAACGGGTTGCGGCCTTCGCGGTCGAGTTTGTTAATAAAGGTAAAGATCGGAATCCCGCGTTTCGCGCACACCTGGAACAGCTTGATCGTCTGCGGCTCGACGCCTTTGGCGACGTCAATCAGCATGACCGCGCTGTCCGCAGCCGTCAAAGTCCGGTAGGTGTCCTCACTGAAATCCTGGTGACCCGGCGTATCCAGTATGTTGATCCGGTGTCCTTTATAATCAAACTGCATCACCGAAGACGTAACGGAGATCCCCCGCTGCTTCTCGATTTCCATCCAGTCACTGGTTGCGTGTTTGCTGGCTTTTCTTGCTTTAACCGAACCTGCCAGACGGATCGCTCCGCCGAACAGCAGCAGTTTCTCCGTAAGGGTCGTTTTACCCGCGTCCGGGTGAGAGATGATGGCAAACGTACGGCGTTTGTCCACCTCTTGCTGCAGCACATTCAAAGCATTGTTCATTTCTTCACGGTTCCCTTCATTCCTCAAGTATTACGAACGCACATGTAATCCTATTGTACCACAATTCGCGGGCCAAGGCAGGAAAGCATTTGCAGACCCTTTCGTTTCCATATCCACATGCACAGCTGCATCTAGAACTACCTCTACAGCTACATCCACATTCCCGTCCAGGCGAAAAACATCCCCATACGTTAAGCGTATGAGGATGTTTTTCATCAGGTTCATATTCCTTTTTAACTTGCTTAGATCCGGCCTGCCTTATTCCGCCGGCTTCAGCCAGATAACGTTGTCTTCCTCCTGGCCGTTCACCGGCCACCATCTGAAGCCGTCTTTGGCCAGCAGATCGTGGGTCGCCTGAGGCCCCCAGGTACCGGCCGGATAGGTTTCCAGCTTAGGCGTCCCTTCCTTCCAGGCTTTGGCGATTTTATCAATAAATGACCAGGCTGTGGCCACTTCGTCCCAGCGGGTAAAATACGTCGAATCGCCGTTAGCCGCATCATGAAGCAGCCGTTCATAAGCTTCCGGCGAATTGATGCCGACCAGGCAGCTTTGGCAGAATTCCATCGCCGTTGGTTTGATCTCCGACTCCGTGCCCGGATTTTTGGCATTAATTTTGATATAAATGCCCTCCATCGGATTGACCCGGATCACCAGCAGGTTCGGCTCGAGCGAATGCTTTTGCCCCAGATAAACGTTATTCGGCATGTTCTTGAATTCCACAACGACTTCCGTTGTTTTCACCGGCAGGCGTTTGCCCGTCCGAATATAGAACGGCACACCCGCCCAGCGGAAATTATCGACGAACAGCCGGGCTGCGAAATACGTTTCCGTATTGGAATTCGGGTCCACCTTGTCTTCCTCCCGGTAACCCGGCAGCTTCTTGCCGCCCTTCTCTCCGCCCGTATATTGGGCACGCACGACGTTCTCGCCGACTTCCTCGTTCGTATTGTAATGACGAAGCGAGCGCAGCACCTTAACCTTCTCGTCGCGGATGTCTTCGGCCAGCAGCCTGCTTGGCGGTTCCATCGCAATCATGGTGAGCATCTGCAGCATATGGTTCTGCCCCATGTCGCGCAGCGCCCCCGCGTGGTCGTAGTAACCGCCCCGTTCCTCGACACCTACCGTTTCGCTGAGCGTGATCTGGACGTTCGAGATATGCTTGTTGTTCCAGAGCGGCTCAAAGAACGCATTGGCGAAACGGATCACTTCAATATTCTGAACCATCTCTTTGCCAAGATAGTGGTCGATGCGGTAAATTTCTTCTTCCTTGAACACTTCATTTAATTCAGCGTTGAGCTTCTCTGCCGACGGCAGATCGTAACCAAACGGCTTCTCAATCACCAGACGATGCCAGCCCTCGCTGTCCAGCATGCCGCCTTTCTTCAGATTCAGCGATACGCTGCTGAACAATTCCGGTGCCAGCGCCAGGTAGAACAAACGGTTGCCCGGGATGTTGAATTTCTGCTCCAGCGCTTCCGTGTGCTGCTTAAGCTCAACATAACCGTCCAGGTTGTTGATATCCAGCGATTTGTACTCAAAATGCTCGGCAAACCGGTTCCATTCTTCCTCGTCTTTGATTTTGTACCGGCAGAATTCCGTAATGGATTCCCGCAGATCACTCCTGAACTGTTCGGGAGTGCGGGGCCGGCGGGCTACGCCGATTACGGCGAAATCCTCGGCTATTTTCCCTTCGCGGTACAGAGAATAAATTGCAGGATAAAGCTTGCGGTGCGCCAAATCTCCGGTGGCTCCAAAGATAAAAAAGGCCGTTCCCGGCGTTTGCAGCGCTTCAACATTTTGATTATCAGCCATGGCTCCTCATTCTTTCTATAGTGGATTAGAAAATGAATTGATGCCTGAATCTTCTTCATTTCTGAACTCGATTCTCTGCCTTACCCATAAACATTGATATGCTCATCCAAGCGGATTTACGTGATGTATTTTAGCATATCCGAAATAGCAATTCCATCATCTTCCTGTTGAAAAATATCGCAGCCTCAGTATTCAATCGTGAGCATCGGCGAACCCCATGAAACCTCCTGCTGGCCCGTTACCGTATCCGTGTGCGCAGCCATCTGCAGACCGGCCTTCCGGCCGCCAATCAGCGTGGTAATCCCGAAGGAAGGCACCTCATAAGTTCGGGAAACCGTAGTTCCGTCTTCAAATGAATCAATTGGGCTCGCTTGAAGATCCCCCGCCTCCTTCTCCATGTGGTTCAGCATGACAAAAGTGTCTTCGGACGATCCGCCCGCGGATGAAGCTGCTGCCGCCTGCTTCCCAGGAAGCGGCGCCAAGCCTTGAACGGAGCCGTTCCACGCGGCAGCCACGCCATTGTCCAGCAGAAGCTGTCCGGCCTCATGCTGCAGCTGTACAAGCTTCGCCGCTGCTGAAGCTTCGGCATCCAGCCGGTAAATGACATAGAGCGCCCCATCTACTTCCATCAAGGAAAGTTTACCCATTACGGCGCCCTTTAACCCTTCGGACGTATAAACCTTGTGTCCCTGGACATTCTCCGTTCCCGCCGCAGGAAGAGCTAACTGGGCTGCCAGCCGTTCTGCCGCAGGTTTCGCCTGCAGACTGGTCTTCCACTCCCCTTGCCATTTAACGACCGTGTCCAGCTTGCCCGTCACCTGCTGGCGGCCAAGCTGCAGCAGCTGCTGCAGCTGTGCATCCGCCTGATCCAACTGAGCTGTATTTCCAGCCGCTAAAGCAGAATTTCCGGTCACGGGGCCAAATCCAACCACAAATAATAGAGCTGTAACCCATGCAATCATAAGGCTTATCAGTACAACGGCATTCCGTGTTCTCATCGTTTTGTTCTCCTCCGCACCGGCCTGCCGGAGCTATGCTCCCGCTGCCTCTCATTTTTCCGTTTATAGGAATCTATGAGACTAGCATGGACCGGATTAAGAGATTGTATTCATATCTCGAGCAAAAAAATAGAGAGTCTAAGAAGACTCCCTTCGAATCCTATCATCTCGTAGCCTACTCTGCCGGCTGCGCCCACCGCGGTTTGCTCGCCGTCACGGTCTCGCCCGTCTGGATCGCCTGCTCAATCATCCAGCCGAGATAGCAGTCCTGGGCCGCCTCTTCCAGACCGTAGAAAGCCGGCCCTCCGGCGATATAATCGGCCATTTGCTGCAGACAGGCCGCAATCGCGATTTCATCATCGTACAATCTGGCAGGGACAAACGGATTCGTATAAAGCCACTCCTCCCCGCACAGGATGCCCTGGAGAAAATAACCCTCCTGATTCTCATATTCGCCTTTGTTAACCCGCTTCAGCTCGAGCTGCCGGGGAATCCGGTCCTCCGGCTGAAGCAGCACCCGCAGGTCGAAGATTTCACCGCGTTCGCCCCTGACCGATAAATGGTTGGAGCGGATCCAGGAGCGGTGCTGGTCTTTCGTGAAATCATAAATGCCCAAGGCATCGCCGAAATCCAGCCAGGCCAAATCCCGCTGCATAGGGACCATTTGGTCTGCCTGCGGCGGGCCACTGCGGGTCGGCCCCTGCACCCACTCTGATTCAAAACGCATCGCTTTGATCTTCACTGCTTCAAACGACTTGCCCAGCATGCGTCGGATGAGGCTGACGCCATGATACATATGGGAAATGGAAACCGTCGTCTCCGTGATTCGCCCTAACTTCCCCGAGCGGATCAGCGCGAGCCTAGCCTGCTGAACCGGGTGGAACTGGTATTGCTCGGCCACCTGAATCCGCGCATTTAAAGAGGCCGCACGATCCAGCAAAGCTTCCAGCTCATTCAGCGCCGAAGCCGGCGGCGTTTCGGCCAGCACCGGCATGCCAAGCTCGGCCAGCTTCAGCAAATATTCGCTGGCGCCGCTTCCTGATACAGCCACAACTACAAAGTCCGGCGTTTCCTTCGCCAGCAATTCATCCAACGTGCGGTAAGAGGAGGTTCCCCATTCCGTCTCCATTTGTCTGCCTTTGGCTTCATCCCGCACCACCATGCCGCTGACCTGGAAGCGGTCCGGCAAAGCCCGGGCAATCCGCAGGAAATATTGGGCTCTGAACCCTGCACCGCCGATCAGGCCGAACTTGACCATTACGATTCGCCTCCTGAATTGCCCGGGGCTGTCAATGGAGCGGTCTTTGGGCCCCTACAGCCCGGCAACGGGGAAGCAGACGCTGCCTCCAGAAAGCCCTCCCGGGTATAGAAGCGGCTGTCCGGCTTGAGTGGGAGCTCGACCCGCTCCCCGGTCGCTGCGGCTTCATAGACAGCCGTAATCAATTCAAGCGTCTTCCGGCCTTCGCGACCGTCGATCAGCACCTTAAGCGAGCCGGTCTCGATCGCCGTCAGCACCTCATCCACCTGCCCGGCATGACCGTCATACTTCAGCGGCTCCAGCCGACTCACGAACAATTCGATCTCTTCCTCCAGCTCCGGGCTGCGGACCGGGAACCCGTCCTCCCGCTCCCGGGACGCATAAACCTTCCAAGGCGCCGACACCCTGGCCCGCTCTCCCTGAAAAATCATCTGCCGTTCCTCTCCGTGATGCACCACCGAACTTGTCATTTGAGCAAGCGTGCCGCCGTCATAAGCAAACACCGCCACGGACAGGTCCTCCACCTCCGAATTCGGATGGGACGTGTTGCTCATCACCGCCTGGACAGACCTCGGCATGCCCATCATCCACTGCAGCAAATCCATATGATGTACGCCGTGATTCAGCGTACAGCCTCCGCCTTCTTTCTCCCAGGTTCCCCGCCACCATACGTCGTAATAGCTGAGTCCTCTCCACCAGTAGGACTCGACCTGCGCATGCACGATCCGGCCGGCCAGCCCGGATTCCAGCACCGCCTTCAGCTTCACGTTCCGGTCCACGTACCGCTCCTGTCCGACTACCGACAGCAAGCGGCCGGATGCGGCCTGAGCCTCCAGCATCCGGTCGCATTCCTCAAGGGACATTGCCATCGGTTTCTCGATCAGCACATGGACGCCTGCCTTCAAACTGTTCACGGCAATCTCCGCATGCAGATGCGGTGGCGTGCAGATGGAGACCAGGTCCAGCTCCCCGCCTCGCAGCAGCTCCCTGTAGTCCTGGACGAGCCTGCAATCCAATCCGAATTGATCTCGCAGAACGGCCGCCTTATCAATACTGAGATTAGCCAGTGCCACTACCTGACACCGTCCGCCAAATTGTGCATACGCTTTCAAATGGGTCTCTGCAATTTTGCCCGTGCCGATAATCCCTACTCTAATCATGCGTTCCCCTCCCTTCCAATTTAAAACTCATTTAATAAGTTCAGTCGGATTCTGCCCCGTAATCTTTTTGAACAGCGTGCTGAAATACGGGATGTTTTTGTAGCCGACCCGTTCGGCCACCTCATAGACCAGCATCTTCCGTTCCAAGAGCAGCTCCCGCGCTTTCTCGATCCGCACCCGGGTCAGATACGTGTTGAAGGTCTCGCCCGTTATATTTTTAAAAATAATCGACAGGTGGTTGCGCGAAATGTACACCATATCGGACAAATCGGCCAGCGTCACATCCTCCGCATAATGCTCATGGATGTAACGGGTCATGAAATCCACGATTTGCCGGTGTTTGCTGCTGCCCTTCCACTGCCGGTCGTGGATGATGGCGCCGATTTTGCCGGACAGCCATTCCGTCAATTGATCGGGCTCGGACAGACTCATCAGCTCCTTGGCGATTTGGTCGCCGGAGAACAGCTCCTCCACCGCCAGTCCCGACTCGTACAAGGAATAAGTCACGATCCCCCAAAGCTCGCTGCCCAGAAGCTGCACATAGTCCTTCGTAATCAAGTCTTTGCTGGCTTTAAGCTCGGTAATATATTCGCTGATCAGCTGGACGGCCTCCAGCTCCTGGGAAGCTTTAACCGCCCCTGCCAGTTTGTACAGAAACTTCGCCGGCAGCAACGGGGCCGCATCCGGCTGCTCCGTCCGGATCTCCGCCGGATACCTGTACAGCTCATAACCCGGGCTTAACCGCTCCTGCTTTAGTTCGATAGCCTGGAAAGCTTCGTCCGTAGAATAAGGAATATCCGTCCAAGCTTCTTTGAATCTCCCGATGCCGATGCGGACCTCCAGCTTGAGACAGCTTTTGATGCTGTCGATCAGCTGTATGCCGAGCCCCCTCAGACTTTGCGTCATACCTTCCTGCTGCCCGGCCCCGCTTGGCGGGTGAAGCACAAGCAAAGCCCGGGTGCTGTGCAGCTCCGTATATTCCATGTTTGGGAACCCTTGACGTGCGACCTCGCAGGCAATGTTCCCGATTGCAAACCGGAACAAATTCCAATCGGATACGGACAAAGTCCGCGCCCAATCCTTGCGCACCAGATCAATGCCGAGGGTAACATGGCTGCAGTCGGTCCAGTAAGTATACGGTTCCGGCAAATAAGCCGCTCCGTCCCGGTTCCTCTCCAAAGTTCCGATTGCGGCAGAACGGACCCATTCTTTTTCGATAAACGGTTTGTATTGGACCATCGTCTGCTCCAGCTCCAGCCGTCTTAACCGGCTCTCTTCCTCCTCCGACAGCTCGTTGATGACTTTGGTTAATATGGCTTTCAGAGTCGGCACGCTGATCGGCTTGGAGACGTAATCGCTGACCTGATACCTCAGCGCCTGTCTGGCATGCTCGAAATCCGAATAACCGCTTAAAATAATAATCTTGCCGTTATAACCTTCCTGTCTGATCCGCTCTATCATATCCAGCCCGTTCATTTCGGGCATATAAATATCGGTAATGATGACGTCCGGCTGCGAGAGACGGGTCATTTCCAGTCCATCCGCCCCGTTCAAGGCCTCCCAGGCCCACTCCGCCTGCAGTTCATCCCATGGAATGACCCGCTTCATGCCCTGAAGCACATGACGTTCATCGTCCACAATCGCGATTCTCCACACGACGCATTCCTCCCTTAATTTCGGCAGTGATGACCAAGGTATATGGGGGCGCATTTTCGATCTCTATCCTAGCAACGAACCCCTGGGGTTAACAGATGACGAATACACGATCTATTGCAGAATAACACGGAATTATGAAGCGCTTTCCTCTTTGTTTGGAGGATGAGCCAGCAAAGGCAGCACGATATCCACCTTCGTCCCCCCCTCCGGACGCTCGGACAGCTCGACACCATAACCGTTCCCGAAATAACCGTCAATCCGCTCCTTTACATTGCGGATGCCGTACCCGCCGGTCCGCCGCTTCTGCGCTTGAGGAGGTGTTTCGGGGGGAATCCGTTTCAGCCCTGTCCCGTTATCCTCAATCGCAATCCGCAGCCGTTCGTTGTCATGCTCCATCCGAATCCGGATATGGCCGTGGGATTGTTTGTTGAATCCGTGTACAATTGAGTTCTCCACAAACGGCTGGAGGGTCAGCTTAGGCATGTAATAGACGCCCAGCTCCTCGGGAGCCTCAATCGTATAATCAAGCCCTCCGCTGCGGCGCAGCTGCTGGATTTCCAGATAACTTTCAATATGCACCAGCTCCTCGCTGATCGGAATAAAGCTGTCGCCGTTGGACAAGCCGATCCGGAACATGCGGCCCGTCAGCTCCAGAATCCGGCTGAGCTCATCCTGTCCGGCTTCGATGGCCATCCAGTTCAGCTGGTCCAGCATATTATATAGAAAATGAGGATTGATATTGGCCTGCAGGGCCTCAATCTCAGCTTTTCGCTGCTGCTCATAGCGGCGCTGCAGGGACAGGTAAAGCTCCTCAATCCGCTCATTCTGCTTGCGGTAACCGGCGAACAGGTAGCCAAATTCATTTTCGTAATCGGTCGGAAGCTCCGGCTGCTGCCCGCCGACCGAATACATCCGCATCGCCGTCACCAGCTTTTTGATCGGTTTGGTGAACTGGCGGCTCAGCAAATGGGTCAGCAGCAGGACAAACTGAATGGCAATTACGCCGATGAAGCCGATAATTTCCGCCAGCCTGAAGCTGCTCGCCGTAATCTGTTTCCATGATGTGATTTCGATCAGCGTCCAGTTGGAATTCGGCAGCCTGGAGTAGACCAGCAGAGAGTCTTCCTGTTTCTGGCCGCTTTGAATATGGACGTAACCGGAAGACTCCTCCCTTCTGGTATCAATCCAGCCCTCCAGCTCCTCCTGATCCAGCACGTTGCCGATCTTGAGCAGCTGCCGTCCTTCCCCGTCCGTCATAATCCGGTTGCTGCCTTCGGAATGGCCGGCCAGCAGCGTCTGAATTTCTTTGGCTTTGATATGAATGACCAGAACCCCCAGATAGGTGTTCTCATACATGATCTTCCGGGCAAAGCTCAGCACCGGAACATGGCCCTGGAAGCTGGACACTTCGTGTTCTTCCGACCAGGCGAAATCATTTTTCTGCAAATATTGGGATAAATCCCACTTCTTCAGCTCGGATAAATCATGAAACTGGATGTAGCTCTTGTCGTCTCCCTGAAACGGGTGCTCCATATACAAATCAATGCCCTGGATCAGCGGAATGGAATAAGTGAGATTGGCCAAGGCATGCTGGACGCCCTGATACCTGCGGTAGCGGTCATATTCGTCCCCATTGTCCCGCAGGAACGTAATCAGCTCATTGTCGCGCGACGTGGACAACGAGATCTGCTCGATGGTCACCATCCTCGTCGTAATCTCGTTGTTCAGCTCGTCCAGCAGCTGCTGCTGGTAATGCGAGGTGGTTCTGACCAGCGATTTGGAAGACAAGCTGTAGCCTGTCCAGGCGATCAAAGCGATAAAAATGATGATGACCAGAGCAAAACTCTGGAAAAACAGCCGGTCGATCCGGTATTTCTTAAAGGGATTAGTCACAGATGCAGGCAAAGGCCGCTTCACTCCTTCCGGGCGGTTCATAAGCAGAAAACGGCAAAGCAGGAGATCGTCAGAACCCCCGCTTTACCTCTGGAGAAACCCGATTTCGAGTTCACTTTATCCCTTAATGCCCGTTGTGGCAATCCCTTCTACGAAATACTTCTGAAGGAACATAAAGACGATTGTAGCCGGCAGGATCGAAACGAGCGCCATGGCAAGCAGTTGTCCCCACTGCTGGGCCGATTGCGAATCGTTGATCATGCGCAGCGCAAGCCCGACCGTATATTTGTCCACGGAGTTCAGATACAGCAGGTGGCCGAGGAAATCATCCCAGTTCCACAAGAAACAGAAGATCGTTACGGTTACGATCGCCGGCTTCGTCAAAGGCATGACCACCCGCCAGTAAATCCCGAACCACGAACAGCCGTCGATCTTCGCCGACTCGTCGAGCTCTTTGGGGATGCCCCGCACAAACTGGATCAGCAGGAAGACGAAAAAGGTTCCGCCCGCTCCGCCGGCCAGCAGATGCGGCACGATGAACGGAAGGTAAGTGTTGACCCAGCCAAGCTGGTGAAACAGCGCGTACTGCGGAATGATCAGCACCTGGCCCGGCAGCATCAAGGTCAGCATCAGCAGCGAGAACCAGAAATTCTTAAGCGGGAAATTCATTCGCGCGAACCCGAACGCCACAAGCGTGCAGGAGATCAGGGTCGCAACGAGAACGGCGGCTTCGAGCTGAAAGGTATTGAGATAGAAATCGGTAAACGAATGACCGGGAACCGAATGCCAGCCTTTCGTGAAGTTGCTCCAAGTCGGAGCGGAAGGGAAAATATTCGGCGAGCTCAGCTCCTGATTCGTTTTGAACGCGGCGCCGATCCACCAAAGGACCGGATAGACCATGATGACGCTGAATAGGATCATAACAACGTGGCGGACCATCGCTTTTCCTTGTTTGGTCATTTCTGCTTCCTCCCTTCCGGCTCCGTTTCATAGAACACCCAGTAACGCGAGGTGCCGGCGATAATGAGAGCCGCGATAACGATGATGACCAGCATGATCCAGGCCAGCGCCGAAGAATAACCAAGCTGGTAGCGGCTGAATGCCCGTTCATACAGATAAAGCGCGTACACATACGTGGAATTCACAGGTCCGCCGTTTGTGATAACGAAAGCAGAGGTGAACATTTGAAAGGAATTGATGACCGCCATAATCAGGTTGAAATACATGATCGGCGACAGCATCGGCAAGGTGATCCGGAAGAACTGGACAAACCGGTTGGCGCCGTCTACGGATGAGGCCTCGTACAGGTCATTTGGAATTTGCTTCAGACCGGCCAGGAAAATCACCATCGTCGAGCCGAATTGCCAGGCGGCCAGCAGAATCAGGGTCCACAGCGCCGAATCGGGGCTGGTAATCCAGCCTTTGCCTTCGATCCCGAACACAGCCAAGATTTTGTTAAAGATGCCGTCAACGCCAAAAATATTCCGCCACAGCAGCGAAACGGCAATGCTGCCTCCGATCAGCGAAGGGAAATAAATCGCCGTCCGGTAAAAGGTAATCCCCCTAACAGCCCGGTTCAGCACCATGGCAACAAGGAGAGCCGCAATCAGCTTCACCGGAACGGAAGCGATTACATATTTGAACGTGACGCCCACAGACTGAACAAATTTCGGGTCATTCATGAAGATGCGTTCATAATTCCGGGTGCCTACCCAATGAATGGGCTCCAGCAGCGTATAATCGGTAAAGGAGTAATACAGCGATAAGAACATCGGATAAGCCGTCAGCCCTAAGAAGCCGATCAGCCAGGGCGAAATGAACAGATAACCTGCCACGGATGTCTTCCAGCTGCGGTTTGCAGGCCGGCGCTTCTTGACTTTGGGGGCCGTGCCTGAGGTTACGGCTGCGGTACGGTTCATGTGCAATCACTTCCTGTAGTCAGTTTTATAATCTAAATATATAGGCAAGCCAGAGCGGTTGAAATGAGGGGAATGTTTGAATTCTTTCAAAATATAACGAAAAAAAGAAGAAGCGCGGTTGGTGCGCCTCCTCTTCGCTTTTTGGGCCATTTGCATTTGCCTGACAGCACCGGCATCCGGGCAGCTTGCCGCGTTCCCAGCATAAGGCACAGGGTCTTCCGATTAATAAATCGTCCGTCCCTGTTCGTCGGCAATCCCGCATCTCCGGTAGAAATACGTATTGATCCGGTCACGCCATTCCTTGGCATGTTCGGCCTGCTCCGCCAGCCGCTCGGCGACCTGCCGGTGCAGCCCTTCATCCATGCTTCCAGCCAAAGCTTCCCACTGCGCGGCCAGGCGTTCAGCCTGCTCCGCTCCGTCAAAATGGGTATCGTAAATATGCTGGATAACCGTTTTGCCGGAATGCAGCTTATGGGTATACGGAACATGATGGAAGAACAGCAGCAGCTCATCCGGACAGGTCTCCAGCGATTCATACCGCTCGAAATTAGGCCCAGCATACTGCCCGGTATATCCCGTTCCCGTCGCTTTTGTCCGGTCTACGCCGATCCCCTGCCAATCCGCAAAATGATAAGTGCCCCACATCGAATATTCATAACCCTCCACATTCGGGCCGTAGTGATGATCGGGATTGACCATGAACCCTACGCCAAGCGGAGCCGTATAAGATTCGTAGATTCCCCAGGAATCCAGCAGCATCTGCTGAACCGTACGGATCAGCTTCTCGCTGCCATTGCCGAAGGTAAGCCTGATCCACTCCTCGGCGATCGCCGAGGAAGTCAGCTCGGGATTCCAGGTCAAACGCCCATAGCCGTACAGATTGGCCTGAGCCAGCCGATGGCCGGTCCAGTTGGCGTCATCCCCGATGTTCGAGACGGCGGCAATACCCGCCAGGCGGCTGCCATGCAGCTCCCCGCTCGCAATCCTCTTCACGGTCGAGCCGTTCCCTTTGAGATGGGTATCAAAGTCCAGAATCTCCCTCCACTGCGGCACCAGATAACACAAATGCCGCTGCTGGCCCGTATATTCCTGCGTAATCTGCAGCTCCAGCACCTGATGGGTGGACGGCATCGCGCCCAGCAGCGGCGATATCGGTTCGCGCACCTGGAAGTCGATCGGACCGTTCTTGACCTGCAATATGACATTGTCCTTAAAACGTCCATCCAAAGGTTTGAAATGATCGTATGCCGCTCTTGCCCGGTCGGTCTTGCGGTCCCGCCAGTCCTGCTTGCAGTTGTAGACGAAACAGCGCCAAATCACGATACCGCCGTAAGGCTCAAGCCCTTCAGCCAGCATGTTGGCTCCATCGGCATGATCGCGGCCGTATGTGAACGGGCCGGGCCGGTTCTCCGAATCGGCTTTGACTACATAACCGCCGAAATCGGGAATCGCGGCATATACGTCTTGTGTCCGGCGCTGCCACCATGCCTGTACAGCCGGGTCCAAGGGATCTGCTGTTGGCAGCTCGCCCATTTCTACCGGCGCGGCGTAGTTCACGCTCAGAAACAGCTTCACAGCATATTCGCGGAAGATGGCGGCAACTTCAGCAACGTCCGGCAGAAACTCCTCCGTAATCAGCAGCGTTTCCTGCTTGTGGACGTTAACGTTGTTGATGGATACGGCGTTAATGCCGACCGAAGCCAGCAGGCGCGCATAATCACGGATGCGCTGCTTATCAGCTTTGAAGCGGTTATTCTCAAAGAAGATCGATTTACCGGCATACCCCCGTTCAATCGAGCCGTCCATGTTGTCCCAATGGTTGATCATACGCAGCGGATTGACCGGGTTCTCTTGGATATTCAGCCCGTCCACGGATTGGCCTGCTGCGAATAACCGCAGCAAATGAAACGCCCCGTAGAGCAGGCCCGCGGGAGCGGCTGCTGCTATCACGATCCGGCCTGTATCGGCTTCGGTTTGCATCGTAAAACCTTCAGGGCCGATTTCGGTTCTAACGGCCGCCGGAAACAGCCGATCCATCCCCGCAGCAGGGCTGCTGAACAAAGCCAGTTGTATGTATGCGCCAGATTCCGGCACCTCACCTTCGTTCACAACAGCTGCGGACAGACCCGACAGGCTTTCCAGCCCCCGGGCCAGCTCGGCAGCTGCCGATTGAATCACAGCCCCGCCGTCCTCGGCAGCGGCCGCCACAACAATCTGGCGGTAGGCTTTACAGCGCTCCAGCCCCTCTTTGGTCTCCTGCCTGCGGTAAGGCAGCCAAGCCAAATAACCGTCTTCCCCTTGCTTTCGTTCCGGTACACTCATTGCTAGTTCCTCCTCGGATCGCATCCTGATTATTGGGGTAGTGCTATCCTTCATATCCACTTAAATAAGGGCTCGCCCGGGATACAATGAACCGGAACGTCCGGAAACCTCTCCTTAAGCCGCTTCGCCAGCAGCTTCATGCCCGGTTCTTCGCTTGGCGCATGGCCGAGCAGCAGAAGACCTTTTGGCCAGCCTTGACTGCAGGCGTCCCGCACATACTCCGGGGTTTCCCATTCCGGCCCTTCGCCGGCGATGATCAGATCCAGACGTTCCTGCTCAAATAAAGGAATCGCCTGGCCGCCTCCCCCCCGGTACCCGACCAGTAGACCGACGCGGCGGCACGGCATGGCCAGGTCGCCCACCGCACGGACAAGCGGAATGCCCAGCCTCTCCTTAACAGCCGAGGCCACCTCCTCCAGCCGCATCGGCGGTATTTCCGCTATCGCCGCTACTGGCTGCCGGTCCACGATATATGGCTCCCAGCCGAGCTCCTGAATCAGCCCTTCCGTGATGCAGTCCGGCTCGTAGCGGTGGATGTAGTCGTGCAGCCGGAAGACGGCCAGACCCGACGATTCGATAAGCTTGCGCTTCTCCCGGTATACGGAATCCCTAGCGTCCATATCCGGCGGATCATGATGGCTGTAATACAGCCCTTCATGGGTAATCAGCAGATTGACGCCCAGCGGCGCAGTCTGAGCGATTACGGAATGAGTGGCCATAAAAGCTGTTGCAATCCCGTTTACCACGGCAGATTCGTCCCCCGCTTTCAGTCCATCCACCGTTTGCTCCGGTCCCTGAGCCTGCTCTGTCGTCAGCCAGGCCAGCACCTCTTTGATCTGCAGAGCCAAATCGTCCACCTCGCTTCAAACGCAAGGCCCGGAACACAGCTGCTTCCGGGCTTTGGCGTTTGTTTAATTATTTTTCGTAAGCAGTGGAAGCATCCTTCAGTTCATCAAAGGCTTGCTCCGGCGTTACTTTCTTGAAGCTGAGCTCGTCGCGGACCAGCGCCCAGTCCTTGTCGATGAAGTTCGTCCAGCCGCCGGCGCCTGCCGTCCAGGTTTGACCATCTGGCTCTGTAGCGCGAAGCAGCGCGAGACCTGCTTTGTCCAGATCGCTCATGGTGGATTCAAGCAGCGATGCGTTGTCTTTGTTGACCGGCAGCCCCCGTGAGGTCTTCAGCACTTTTGCCGCTTCCGGATCATTCAACAGCCAGTTGACGAACTTTTTGGCTTCGGCCTGCTGCTTCGAGTCTGCGGACACGCCCAGGAACATCGAAGGTTTGATCCAGCCGCCGGCTTCATTCGAGCGTGGCATTGTAACCAGCGCATAAGCGCCGGGCTTCAGGCTGTCCCAGGAAACCAGGTTGTTGGAGAAGCCATAACGGATCAGAATTTTACCGGCTACCAGCAAGTCCATTTGCGGGTCAAACTCTTTGTCAGAGGCGTTGACGTCCGCAGGTGGAACCAATCCCTCGTTGCGCAGCTCTTCAAACTGCTTGGTCCACTCCAGGAACGTATCCCGGTCGATGTTGAAATGGCCGTCATCCGTGATAACAGGTCCTTTGCCTTTACTGTACTGGTATGCGGAGTACATAAAGTAGTTGCCTGCATAATCCAGCGTAAAATATTGCCCGCTAGGCAGCTTGGATTTGCTTTCCTTCGCCAGCGCGAAGAAATCATCCCACGCCCAGCCGTTCGCCGGGCTTTGGATGCCCAATTTATCCATTGCCGCTTTGTCGTAAATCATGCCGAAGGCTACAGACCCCATCGGTATGGCATATTGCTTGCCGTCCAATTGGCCGCCGACCAGCAGATTGGGATCAAACTTGCTGACGTCGACTTCGGAAGGGGCCAGTTCGGCCAGCTGATTGCGGCTCATCCAATCCGGTACCCAGCCTGGATCCAGCTGAATGACATCCGGTGCGTTTTTGGCGGCTGCCTGCGTGGATAATTTATCCAGGTAGCCATCCATACCGGAATATTCAGGTTCAAAGGTGACATTCGGGTTGTTTTTTGTATACAAATCCAGCGCCGCCAAAGTGGTTTCATGCCGGTCCTGGGATCCCCACCACATAATGCGCAGCTTCACCGGACTGCTGCCCGTCTCCGCAGATGCCTCCGTTTGGCTGCCGGAACCGGAATTTACAGACGCATTGTTCTTGGCATTGCCGGAACTGCCGCAGGCCGTAAGAGCACCTGCCAGAACGGCCATGACCAGGATCGAAAGAGAACGCTTCCATTTTACCATTCGTTTAACCCCTCCGTTAGTTGTCTTTTTACATTAACAGCATAACAAGCCAGAGCGGCGGTGGGTATGAGAGCAATGCACGATTTATTTTAAAATCGTCCGAATATGGACGAAAAACAAGCCGTCCAGGTTCACAAAACATTCCCCCAAACGGCTTCTAGGCTGCCCGATATGATCTTGTTGTTAAGGAACCCGGTTTCAAGCTGTCCTCTATTCGGCCAGGCCGTTCTTGTACGCATAAATCGCCGCCTGCGTCCGGTCTTCGACCCCCAGCTTGGCCAAGATGTTCGTAACATGGAATTTGACCGTCTTGACCCCGATGATCAGCTCATCCGCAATATCCTGATTCGATTTGCCTTGAGCCAGCAGGCGCAGCACATCCATCTCGCGTTCGGTCAGCTCCTCATGGGCCGGTGCCGCCTGCTTGGGTTGACGGAAGCGGTTCATCATTTTGGAGGCTACCTGGGATTCCAGCACGGATTGGCCCCGGGCAGCAGCCCGGATCGCATCGGCGATTTCCGTCGCACGCGATGTTTTCAGCAGATAGCTAAAGGCCCCCGCTTCGATGACCGGGTACATTTTCTCATCATCCAGATAGCTGGTTAATACAATTACTTTGCAGTCCGGATACAGCTTCAGCAGCTGCCGGGTGGTTTCAATGCCGTCCATGCCTTCCATCACCAGGTCCATCAGCACCACATCCGGCCTGTATTCCGTTGCCAGCCTGATGCCTTCCTCACCGCTGCTGGCTTCGCCGACGACTTCAATGCCGTCTTCAGTGCCCAGCACCGCGGCCAAACCAATCCGCACCATTTCGTGGTCATCCACCAGCAACACCTTGATCGGATTCTCAAGCTCCATCCTGCACGTCATCCTTTCTTTCTTCGATTCCCGTCAGCAGCGGGACCGTGATTTCAATTCGTGTTCCTTTGCCCGGCGCCGTAATAAACTGGATCGACCCGCCGATCTCACGGACACGCTCCTGCATATTGGACAAGCCATAAGAGGCCTGTTTGGCATCATCCAGCTCGAAGCCAACCCCGTTGTCCCGCAGAATGACCCGCACTGCATCGCCACGCTTGAAGATCCGGATCTCCATTCTTTCGGCTTTCGCATGCCGCAGCGTGTTGGACATTGCCTCCTGGATGATCCGGAACAGGTGATTTTCAATTCCTTTCACCAGGCTGAGGTCACGGTCCATTTCAAGCACGATGTCCATCGGCACCTTCGTTTTGAGCTCGCGGACCAGCTCCTCGACGCCTTGCGTCAGTTCCTTGCCTTCCAGGTACACCGGACGCAGATGCAGCAGCAGCGCACGCATTTCGGACTGGGCGACCGAAGCCATCTCCTCGATCAGCTCCACCTGCCGCTGGGCTTTGTCGAAATCTTTTTCCAGTGTCCGCCCGACCGCCGTCGCCGTCATCGAAATGGCAAACAGCTGCTGGGACACCGCGTCATGCAGCTCGCGCGCGAGCCTTTGCCGTTCCTCCACGATCGCCGATACCCGGGCCTGTTCCGCCAGCTGGGCATTGTTGGTCGAAAGTCTCTGCAAGGAGGTCACCTGCTCTTCCCAACGTTTGCCGAGCCGCTCAAGCTGCTCACTCAGCTGTCCGACCTCGTCTTCTCCCAGCTTGGGTACCGTTCGGGACAAGTTGCCTTTCTCCCACTGCAGGAGCGAGCTGCGGAGCAGATCCAGCCGGCGTTTGATCCGGTAGACATCGTAGAAGCCGTATGCAGCGCCAACAACAACCAGCACCACCGCCAGCGTCAGACCCGCTACGACTGCCTGCTGCCAGGAGCTGTCCAGATTTAAATAGCCGTATGTATTAAGAACGTACAGAATCACGACCAGCAGAAAAAGAGACAGGAGGATCCCGTCCCGCATGCTGCGTGAAACGATGTTCACCGGCTTCTTCCTTCTCATCGGATCAAGACCCTCCCGTCAGTTGTTAATTCGTATATCTATATCTCCAACCAGGTAAGAGACGATAATTTTCACCTTTTGTTCACTCTGCTCATAGTTCGGGGAACGCCAATGAATACGATTCATCAAGCCGGTATCCGATTCCCTTCCCAGGCCGATCCGCCCGAAGAACACAAAAGCGTCGATCTCCACGCCATAATCCTCCGACAGGACCAAATCGAGATCCCCGACAATCCCTTGGAACATTAAAATATTGTCCCCGTCCTCTATGATAGCCAAAGTAAGATCGACATCAAGCTCACCCAGCACGTGCATCATGCCAATATTGCGAAGGGTCCAGGGATCGCGGTCCCAGTGAATGCTCTGCACAAAGTTGTGTCTTTGAATATAATCCTTATTCGGTCTTGCCTTTCGCGCCTTGGCGTAGAAGACCGCAAGCGAAATAGCCAATATGGTAATCACCAGCAGCAGATGATCGAGCAAAATAATGCCGCAGCCTACGGTCAGCAGGATGTAGCCGGTTTTGACATCGTCCCCCTGCCGGATCTTGTAAACGCCGTACACCAGCAAGACAAGTGCGACAATCGTAAAGAAGCCCATCCATTTAAACGCAATCAAGGCGATGCCGATGATCATCAGCGTTATCGCCCACATTCGGGTTCTGTCTCTCATGCCGCACCTCCTCTGGCTGTGATTTTAACTGTAGAAAAGCCATAGCAGCACCTCCGTGCCGTATGGCTCTTCTGTCCGTACAGAATCCCGTTCTGCCTGCAGGCTTCAAGCGCAGCAGCAGACAGATCGTCCATGCCTGTACAGCATAACATATTTATCGGGGTTCCTGAATCACTTATTCCTCAGAATCTGCAGCCGGTTTGGCCGTTCCGCCGCCCAGCTTCGATTTCAGCGCGTTCAGCTGCTCTTCAACTTTCATCTGTTTCTCTACATCCACCGGACTCGAATTGTAGAGGCTGCTGCCACCGCCATTATATGGCGTACGCATCACGTCCGCTTCGGCTTCCATCTGCATGATTTTCTCTTCCATACGCTGGAAGCCCATCGAAGCGCTGCCGCTCTCAATCGTATGCAGGCTGCTGATCGAAGACATTTGTTTCTTCGCTTTAGCCATTTGAGCTCGGGATACCAGCTCATTGCGTTTGTTGCGCAGCTTGTAGAACTCGTCTTTCATGTCATGAAGCTGCTGCTTCAGATCCTGGGCATGCACCTCGGCCTGAGTATGCAGATCATGGAATTCGACCTGCTTCTGGTCGTAGTAGATTTTCTCCTCAAGCAGCTTGCGGGCAAGCTCTTCCTGGCCGTTCGACAAAGCTGCGGCAGCCTGGCTTTCACGCTGTGCGGAAACGCGGACCGCTTCATCCAGACGCTGCTTCATGCGCCGCTCGTTCGCCATCTGCTTCGCTACTGTTACCTCAGCCTCGCGGATTTCAGCCTCCATATCGCGTAAATATTGATTGAGCATTACAATCGGATCTTCCACTTTATCCAGCAGTTCATTGACAGACGCCTTTGTTATATCCTTAATTCTCTTGAATACTCCCATTGTTATTCGTCTCCTTTCTCTTGCTTCCCATTTTCGTATTTAGCCAGCTTCTGACGAAGCTCTTCCAGTTCCTTCTGCATCGCTTTCTTCTCAATATCGCCCATCATGTAATCCAGATTGGATTCCTCTGTCCGGCCGTAGCCTTCAGGACCTCTGCGGTTATCATGCCCGAATTGCGGGGATCTTGGCGAAGGTGCATCAAAAGGTCCGCGCCGTCCCGAGAAACGCTCCTCGAAATCACGTTTGAACTCCTGATGCGAGAATCGGCGATCCGGTCCGTATCCTCCAGGACCTGGGCCAGGGCCAGGGCCAGGTCCTGGACCCGGATTGTAGCCGGAGTTCCAGCCTCCGCCGTAAAAAGGATCATGCGGCTGATAAGGTTCCTTCGATACCACCAGTGATGCGATCAAATAGAGCAAAATAACAGCTCCGCTTGTAAAAGGAATCGCAATGACGAGAAGCAGACGCAGAATGCCCGCACTGATGCCGAAGCTATCCGCCAGTCCTCCGCACAACCCGGTGATCCACCGGTCTTTGCGGGATCTGTATACTCTGTTCACGCGCTTACACTCCTCCCTGTTTGTTCAGCTTCTGTTTCAGCCGCTCCAACTCGCGCTCCAGAGTAGACTGAAGTCCTGCCGAGCTGAAGGTACCGGGGTCCCCGGCTGTTTCGTGTCTCCGGAGCTCGCGCAGGCTGCGCTGCTCCCACTCCATGTCGGATACGCGGTCCTCAAGCCGGCCGAACATCTTCGGCACGTCCCGGTCCGTCCCCATCCGCTGGTTCATACGCTGCTGCAACCGCAGCGTCTCCATCCGTGCATAATAATATTGGCGTTTACTATACACCGTCTGGTATTCGGTCTTCAGTTCCCCAAGCTGCAGCTCAAGCTCCTGCAAGGAATCAAAACTTTGATTGTAGAGCTCTTCATATTGCTCGAGCTTTTCCTCATACAGCATTTTTTCCTGCAAAGCGAGTTTGGCCAGGTTCTCTTCACCGGCTTTCAAAGCCAGCAGCGCCTGCTCTTCCCTTTTGGAGCGCATGGCCTTAGCCTGCTCAACCTGCCCTTTCAAATTGCGGGTATGGCTTGAGCATTGCTGGTACAGCTTTTCTACTTCCGCAATCTCCTGCCGGGT
The DNA here is from genome assembly GCF_001685395.1 of Paenibacillus yonginensis. Classification (NCBI taxonomy): domain Bacteria; kingdom Bacillati; phylum Bacillota; class Bacilli; order Caryophanales; family Paenibacillaceae; genus Paenibacillus; species Paenibacillus yonginensis. The sequence continues at coordinate 3,314,370 of NZ_CP014167.1, forward strand.
TTCGTACAGAAACCGGTCAATCATCTGTACCGGATCCTGTGCTTGCTCCAGCCGTTCGTTTAATGTAGCCAATGTGATGTCTCGTACCCGTCGAAATACGCCCATGCTGAGTTGTCCCTCCTAACCCTTCCGGATTTTGTGCTTGTTTATGCTATAAAATCCATTCGGTTCATTTCATTATTAATTTCGCGTCTAAAGCATTTACTTGCTGAATTCAAGCTCTCAGGAAACTTGGATCGCGAAGCTGCTCAACCTTAACCCTGCCTTCTTCCATGCCGGAATACGGAGATGCCGTACAGCACTATTCCGATGCCGATTGCCGGAACGATCAGCCAGGCCAGCTTGGACAGCAGGACCAGCACGCCGATAATCAGAACGATCCAGCCAAAAAAGGCGTTGCCCCGGCGAATTCCGTAATAACCTAAAGCAATCATCGCCGCCGCGATAATCAGTCCGAAGAAGAATCCAAATACATGACTGAGCAGCGGGATAAACTTACCGGTAATCACCAGCACTCCAATTACAATAAGTATAACCGCAAGCCCTTTAGATCCGCTGTTTCTCATATTGTTCACCGCCTCTCCTTAACCTTATGACTCTATTCTAATCTTCATCGGCTTTTCCCAAAACAGACCGGGGGCGGTTTTTGAACCTAGACCAAAGTCGAGGATCGCCTCAGACCGGAAGTTTAACTGCAAATGGTTTACAGGTTCAAAATTAAAATTTATACTTATTATAAGGGTATGCGGACATGCTTATGGACCATAAACTTATGGTCATTAGACGTACGGACAACAGAATGATGCAGTTTTATTGGGAGGAGCCTGTCACCGACGGGCTCCTTTTATCTTTTTTTAGAGCCGGAAGCTTTCATAGCGTGTTTATTTCCGTCATTCGCAGCTCATATTAAACTTATTAGGGAGGTTGTTATGCACGCACAAGCCTGGTGGGCAGTTGCTATCTTTCTAGTTACCTATGCCCTCATCATCAGCGAAAAGATTCACCGCACGATCATCGCCATGTTAGGCGGCATCCTGCTGATTGTCTTTGGCATCCTAAGCCAGGAGTCCGCTCTGGAGCACATTGATTTCAATACCCTGGGCCTGCTTCTTGGCATGATGGTCATCGTGAACACCACAGCCGAAACGGGATTGTTCAAGTTTATCGGCCTTTGGACAGCCAAGAGATCCGGCGGACACCCCATCCGCATTCTCTGGATGCTCGTGGTCATTACGGCGGTTGCTTCCGCCTTTCTGGACAACGTCACAACGATCATGCTTATGGTCCCCGTCACCTTCAGCATTACCCGGCAGCTTAAGGTTCCGGCTTTTCCGTTTATCTTCACTCAGGTCATGGCCTCCAATATTGGCGGAACCGCGACGCTGATCGGCGACCCGCCGAATATTATGATCGGCAGCGCCGTGAAGGAAATGACCTTTAACGCTTTCCTGCTGAATCTGGCGCCGCTCGTCCTGGTTATTCTGGCAGTCAGCATCCTGTTGTTTATTCTGATATTCAGGAAACAGCTAGTAACCTCGGATAAAAACCGGGAACAGCTGATGAATTATAATCTGAACGGAATCATTCATGACCGTAAGCTGCTGGTCAAAAGCTTAACCGTTCTCGGCCTTGTGATTCTGGGCTTCTTCCTGCATCAGGCCTTACATCTGGAGTCGGCAACCGTTGCGCTGGCTGGAGCTTTCCTGCTGCTGCTGCTTACTGGCGAACAAGTTATGGAACGTGCTTTCCGCTCTGTTGAATGGCCGACCCTGTTCTTCTTCATCGGGTTGTTTGTTCTGGTAGGAGGGCTTGTGGATACAGGAGTCATCGCCCAGCTGGCCGACCGCGCTATTTCGCTTACAGGCGGAGACGCTCTTGCCGGAAGCATGCTCATTCTGTGGCTCAGTGCCATTGCGTCCGCCTTTCTTGACAACATCCCGTTTGTTGCCACTATGATTCCTTTAATTCAGGACATGAACCAGATGGGCGTTCATCCTATTGAACCTTTATGGTGGAGCTTGTCCTTAGGAGCCTGCCTCGGCGGGAACGGGACCTTGATCGGAGCCAGCGCAAATCTCATTGCAGCCGGACTGTCAGCCAAAGAAGACGAGCCGATCAGCTTCCTGAAGTTTATCAAATACGGCTTTCCGCTGATGATCGTCACCGTCCTGCTGTCGACCGTATACATTTATTTGCGATATTTCTGAATGTAAACAAGCGCCTTTACACCCATTCTCGAAAGAACGGGTGTAAGGGCGCTTGATTTTGGTTGGTTTTGCATGCCTATGTATGAAAACCACAAACCGGTGTTTATTTTCTTAAAAGTTATTTGTGGTTTTTCTTAACTACTCTGCGTGTTAATTCAAGATACCGGACAGACTGCTCATAATTCCGGCTGGATACCGCCAGATACAGAATATCAATCAGATTAAGCTGAGTAATCCGGGAAGAAGTAGCTCCGCTGCGGATCTCCATTTCGGTTGAAGAGATATACAGTGGAATATCCGCCAGTTCGCTGACTGGGTTGTTTCCATAACGGGTAATCGAAATGACTGCTGCTCCCCGCTCTTTCGCATGTTTAAGACAATCCACAACCGTCTGGGTTTCGCCGGAATAAGAAATGCCAACCACCACATCCTCTTTAGTCAGCATGACGGAAGAAATCAGCTGCTGGTCCGGATCCATGAAGGCCATACTGAGTTTATTGATGCGCATAAATTTCTGCTGAGCGTCCAAAGCAATAAGATTCGAAGCTCCAACGCCGTAAAAAAAGATTTGTTTGGCTTTTACCAAGGTCTCCACAGCTTTCTCTACAAAAGCAGGCGTCAATATTTTCATCGTATCCACAATGGACTGCATGTTATTGTTGGAAACCGTCTCTATCAGCTCGGCGATCGTGCTGTCCGGTTTAATTTCCTGATAGCCGTTTGCGAAGCCCTGAGTCTGCAGGTCTCCGGCTACTTTGAGCTTCAGCTCCTGATACCCCTTAAATCCTGCAGATTTGCACAGCCGGATCACGGCGGCCTGAGAACCGCCGCTTTCTTCGGCAAGCTGAGCGACAGACATGTCAATAATCCGCTGCGGATCGTTTAATATAAAATCGGCCACTTTGCGCTCGGAAGACGTTAAGGTATTCACGAGTTCCCTAAGCCTCACTAAACCGCCATTCATGGAGTTCCCTTCCTCTCTCTCTTATCCTTGGTCCTCTATAATTCGTTCAGAATAATTCGTTCAGAGCCGTATCCTTTATTTTACAGCACCTGCCGTAAGCCCGTCCATAAACTGCCGGGAGGCTAAGGCGAAAATAATGATCATAGGCAGTGAAGATAAGGTCAACCCTGCAAACAGCACGCTCCAGTCAGTCGTGAATTCACCAAACAGCTGCAGCATACCCAAAGGGATTGTTTTCTTCGCTTCATCCTGAATAAAAATCATCGGGAAAAAGAAGTCGTTCCAAACACCAATAAAATTGATAATGACTACCGTCCCGATAGCCGGCTTCATCAGCGGTACAAGAATGCGAAGCAGCAGACCGCCGCTGGAGCAGCCATCCATACGCCCTGCCTCCTCCAGCTCTGAAGGCAGCGTCCGAAAAAATCCGCTGAGAATTAAAGCCGCCATCGGCAGACCCGCCCCGACCTGAATCAGAATGATAGACCAATAGGAGTTAATCAGGCCTAGATCACGAACCAGCAGAAATAGTGGTACCAGACCCAATTTAATCGGCAGCATCATTCCCAGCAGGAAGTAGAAAAACAACAGACCATTCCATTTAAAGCGGAACCGGGCGATATAAAAGGATACCATCACGCTGCACACGACCAGTATAACCAACGTTGCCACACTTACGAATGCACTATTGAAAATATACTTGGAATAATTCAATTCTACAAATAATTTATCATAGGAAACCACCGAGAATTTGCTGGGCCAGGCGAGCGGTTTGGTGAAAATCTCCACGTTAGGTTTAAAGGAAGAAATCAACATCAACAGCAGGGGAAATAAAGACACGATTGCATAACCCACAGCCAGCACATATAAAACACTTCTTTTCATTACCCTTAGTCTCATGTGCCTCCCCTTTCTGTCAGGCCGTTTCTTTATGATTGACGTACTTCATAAAGACGGCGGAAATAATGGCGATAATCGCAAACAAAACAACGGCAAGCGCAGAACCGATGCCCAGTGAACCCGTGTCACCGGAATTACCGCCAAAAGCGGTGCGATAGAAGAAAACAGCAAGTAAGTCCGTCGAATAAAACGGCTCTCCCGTTGAGCCCTGCATCGCAAATACCAATTCAAAAGCTTCGAAAGACTGGATGAAGGTCATCACGATCACAATCACCATAGGCTGGAACATCATGGGCAAAACGACCGAACGAATCAACCGGAAGCCCGTAGCACCGTCTAGACGTGCAGCCTCCATCACTTCTTCCGGAATGGACTGCAGACCCGCGAGTAAGATCAGCATATAGAAACCGATCGCAAACCAGGAATTGATCAGGACTACTGCCGTCAGCGCGGTGTCCGGGTTCCCCAGCCATGCTGTAGTGAACGATTCTAAACCGATTTTGCGCAGAGCTGCATTTAAAATGCCCATGTTGGGATTGAGAATAAGCTTCCATAGGAAACCTACGATAATAACAGACAGAAGACGGGGCAGAAAATAGGCCACTTTAAAGAAGGATGCTCCTTTGATTTTTCGGAAAATGAGATATGCCAGACCGAACGCAATGCCGTTCTGAACCACCATCTCAACAACAAAATAATAAAGGTTATGCCTGAGCGCCCGCCAAAACATCGTATGATAAGGCTCCTGGGTGAACAGGCGAATAAAGTTGTCAAAGTTGTTAAAGCGGCCCATCACGAGCCCCTTCCATTCGAAGAGACTGTAGGTAAAAGCCGCAAAAATAGGATAGACGATAAACAGGGTATAAAAGAGAATTGCAGGCACCGGAAATAAATGTATCAAATGTTTTTTCCATGTGCCGTTTCTCGGAGGGGTGCCGGCTGTTGGCGTATCTTCCACATTGTTCACCTCGCAGACCAAATGAGTTGCTCTTGTATTCCAAAATGATCCCATGACCAAAGCCGGATATTCTTGCTAACCTCTAAATATCCGGCCATTAGGATCAGGGTTTAAGACATTTGTCTAGAACGGTATCCTTTACTTAAACCAGGTATCTGCACTTTTCTGGACATCGGCGGCCACTTGCTCCGGCGTCATAGCATCCAGGAACATGCCCTGCAAATCCGTCTCCAAAGTGGATTTGGTCGTCGGGTTGCCCGAATTCAAATTAGTGACAGCGAAATAAGGTTGACCGTATTGGGAAGCCAGATCCGAGATGGCGTTCACCAGCTCGTCGTCTGTCGATACTCCTGGAATCGGAGAAGGAGACTTCGTGCTGCCGAGGATCATGCTTCCGTACTCTTTAGTTGTCATAAATTCCAGAACTTTGCGGGCAGCTTCTTTATTTTTGGAGTTCTTATTGATGGCGAAGCTGCCGTCCACCCAAGTGCTGACAGACGGCTCATCGCCCTCTTTCACCGGCGGCACTGCAAACGCACCAATCTTGATTTCCGGGTTCAGGGCCTGAATAGAAGCAATCTCGAAGTGCCCGTCGATGACCATACCAGCCTGCCCCGTGGCAAAGATCGTCCGGATATCCTCCATGCTGAGGCCCTCAAAGTTGGCTGGGAAATAAGGCTGCAGGCTCTTTAACGCCTGGATGGAGCTGATGTATTCCGGGCTGTTCAGCTTAGCTTCGCCTTTCAGGAATTTATCCACAAAGTCATGTCCATAAAACTGCGGAGCAATCGCACCGTGCATCAGGGACAATACCCAGCCTTCTTTGGAACCGAAAGCAAGCGGCGTTACATTGTTCGATTTGAGCGTATCCGCTAATTTGATGAATTCGTCCCACGTTTTAGGCTCCTGCAGATTGTATTTTGCAAAAATATCCTTATTGTAGAGTATTTGAGTAGAGCTTAGCATGTATGGTACACCATATTGTTTGCCATCAGATCCTTGGGCGGCCTTCAGTTGCTCGGGTGTAAAAACATCCAGCCCCTTCAGATCGTCTATCGGCTCAAGATAACCGGCATCAGCTATAGCGGTACCCGCAGCATAAGGGCGCAAATGGATGATATCGGCAGCCGTATCCGTACTCAGCGCTACATTAAGAGAAGTATTATATTCCGTAGCTTTTACCGGCTGGTAGTCAATCACGATTTCCGGCGCCGTTTTGTTCAGCTCTGCCTGGAGCTGTTTATAAAACTCCTGCTCGCTGGCTTCGGCCCTCCAGGACGTAATACTGACAGTGACTTTAGCATCCGGTGAAGCAGAGCCTCCGGTATTGGATGATGCCGAAGAACCGTTACTTGTATTATTTCCCCCGCATGCCGACAAAGCCACAGCGGTTGCAAGAGGTAGCAGGACAGTTGACATGAACTTGATTTTTTTCATTCCTATTCCTCCATTCCTTATTGGGTTTATCCTGATTCTTTAGCCAAATGATCCACGGCATCGGCCGCTGCATCATGAAATGTTTTTCTAAGCTCTGTTATATCCTGCTGTCTTCCAAAATGAACACGATTCGTCATAAGCACTGCAGCTAACCCACGCTGCGGATCCATATAAAGACTGGTTCCCGTAAATCCGGTATGTCCAAAAGAACGTTCAGAAAGCCGGCTTCCCGACACGTCATGACGATTTCCTTTGAGCACCCAGCCAAGCCCCCGGTTTGATGGATCCAAACCGTTTCCATGCCTCTTTTGCGCTTCGTCGATGGCAAAACGAGACAAAATCGGTTTTCCTTCAAACTGTGTTTGTTCAGGCTCAAGCCATAGCTGAGCGTACTGCAACAAATCAGAGCAGGTGGCAAACAATCCAGCATGGCCGCTGATCCCCCCTAAAGCCCGAGCGTTCTCATCATGTACGATGCCTGTCCAGAAATCGCCAAGCTCCTCACTCCATTCTGTCGAGGCAATTCGAAACCTTAAATCCGGGGATGGGCAAAAGCAGCTGTCTTTCATTTCAAGTGGAGAAAAAAGATACCTCCGGGCCGCTTCGTTCATAGTAGTACCAAAGAGTCTCTCTACGATTACTCCCAACAAAATGAACCCCAAGTCACTGTATACGGTTCCGTGACCGCCAAATTCGACTTTATTCCCCAGGAAATACAGAATATGCTCCAGTCTCCATGAGCTGCTGTGGAAATCCCACGTAGGCGGCAGTCCGGCCGTATGGCTTAGCAGCTGGCGTACCGTAATCAGGCTGCTATTCGGGCTGCTCAGCTCGGGAATATACAGGGAGGCCGGGTCATCCAAATCCAGCTTTTTCTGCTCCCACAACTTCAGGATTAGCGGAAGAGTGACTGTAACCTTGGTTAACGAAGCACAGTCATATAAGGTATGAATCCCTGCCTGACGTTCCTTTTCTCCTGCCTCGGCCAACCCGACTGCATAATATAAACAAACACTTTTATAGCGGATGCCGGCTACACCTCCCGGAATCAATCCCTCCTGAACAGCCTTTCGCAGCGGCTGCCAAACGTCCCGTAAACGTTCTCTGTAATCCGGCCCCCAAGCTGTGCCGGTTGCGTCCCATTCCTCGTAAGGCACAGCAGCATCAAACCTATTCATATAACAGATACGGACGGCGGATCTCCCGCCATTGTTCACTGTCCGCACGCCAGGCACTCAGGATTGACTGAAGTCCCTCGGGATCGGCTGCCTTTTGCCTGACCTCGGCAGTACCGCTTAGAATATCAATAAAAAGTTTGCCGTCTTCCCGGCCCCGCCACTCCAGCTTCTCCGGATGCAGCTCTAAAATCTGATGAAGCAGCGTTAGCCCACTCTCTACAGATCTAAAGCTGTCTTGATCCGTCACATAAGTCATTATTCCGTTGCAAAGTTCCCCGGCATATTTATGGAAAGAGGGAGTAAAGGTGACAGGATGATAGTGCACTCCCGGAAGCTTTAAGTCCGCCATCGTTTCTGCCAGCTTTCGATGGTTCAGCCATGGGGCTCCAATCATCTCAAAGGGTCTGGTCGTTCCTCGGCCCTCCGACAGATTGGTGCCTTCAAACAGACAATTTCCCCCGTATATACGAACCGTTTCCATGTTCGGCATGTTGGGGGATGGCATAATCCAGGGCAGCCCCGTATCAGGAAACTCCATGGACCGATGCCATCCTTCTAGAGGAATCACTTCCAAACGACAAGGCTTCTCCATTTGGCTGTTTACAAGACGTGCAAACTCTCCGATCGTCATTCCGGTAAGAATGGGCATCCGCCAGGCACCAACCATCGATTCAAACTCTTCCTCCAACATCCCTCCCTCAATGCGATGTCCTCCGAGAGGATTCGGACGATCCAGCACCAGCAGTTCTACTCCATAATCTGCGCAAGCCTCCATCACATAAACAAGTGTCGTTAAATAGGTATAAAACCTAACACCCAAATCCTGGATATCATAGACAATCGCGTCCAGATTTTTTAAACTTTCGGCAGTTGGTCTTCGGTTTGTCCCGTAAAGACTGTATACCGGCAGGCCATACCCCGCATCCATTTCATCTTCAAACTGTAGGCCCGCCTGCTTCTCATTCCGCAAACCATGCTCACAAGCAAAAAATGCAGTGAGTTTGCCCCCTTTTACGTTTTGACAAAGATCAATCGTTGACCGAAAGCTGGAATCAATGCCTGTTGGATTGGTCAATAAAGCGAACCTTTTGCCACCCAGCAGCTTGGGCCCCAGTCTTGACAATTGGTCGGCTCCGGTCTGAACGATTCCCGGCATTTGCAATCCCCCTTTCCAATAAAAAAATGTGGTAACTTTCTTTACACCGAAAATTATAACAGCATAAAACAAAATTTCAATATAAAATTTTACTTCAAAACGAATTTCGATGTATGCGTTAAACCAGTATATATATTGGAATATATTTTATAGTATACACCTAAAAACTCTTGTTTTAATAGTGATTCTTAATATCTTTCATACTGATAAGTAAATATTGTTTTGAAATTTTATTTTACATAAATGATTTTTTAGCTTATTCTATTAATGTGTTGAATGTGGAATGAATTACACCTGGTGTGATGTTTGGAACGGAGGGATTATGAGACACGTCATCGGAATTGATGGAGGCGGTACAAAAACCGAGCTGTGCGTGGCCGACCTGAGCGGTCATACATGGATAACCCATGGCGGGGCTTCCAGCAACGTAAAAGCCGTGGGGTTAAACCGGGGATTGGAAGTCATCCATCTTATGTTAGAAGATGTTTATAGAAACCACGACCTCCTGGCAAAAGATTGTGTGGGGATTTGCCTGGGACTGGCAGGCACCGAGCAGTTGGATGAACGAAACGCTGTTGCCGACCATGTCCGCCGTTACTTTGAGAAACAAGACCATACAGACGTGGGGATTCGGGTTACAAATGATGCCGAAATCGCACTTGCGGCCGCTTTCGGGAACAACCGGGGAGTGATGGCCATCAGCGGCACCGGGTCCATCGTTTTCGGTATTGCTTTATCGGGAGAACATCACCGTACTGGAGGATGGGGTCATCTGTTAGGGGATAAAGGAAGCGGTTATGAAATCGGCCTCTCCTCTCTTCAATCTGTCATGTTAAGCTTCGATGGGGTAAAACCTCCGACACTGCTCACCTCTTTCATCTTGAGAAAGCTTGGCTTGTCTGCCCCACCAGAACTTAGAACCGTGATGTATCAATCCCTTATCGAGAAGAAACATATAGCCGAATTGGCCGAGGTCTGTATCCAGGCAGCCGAAGAACAGGATGCAACTGCTTTGAACATCTTGTATACGGCAGCTGGAGACTTGGCAGCCTTAACAGCAGCACTTCGCAGACAAGACCCTTCATTCTCGGATGTCCCCCAAGGGGTAACGGGGTCGATCTTCAAACACTCCTCGTTATTCCTGACCTTTTATAAAGAACAGCTTGAAAAGCTTTGCGGGCCCATCGCCATCATCCAGTCCAAGCATCGGCCTGTCTATGGAGCCGTGAATTTGGCGTTACGATTGAAGGAGGAACCATAAATGAAAGAACCCTTGCATATGCTGGCAACCGAACAGCAGAATCCGAATACTCGACATATTGATCGCAAACCCCTGGAGGAGATACTACGTCTAATCAATCAAGAGGACCAACTTGTTCCCAAGATCATAGAGCAGTGCATTCCCGAAATTGCAAAAGCTGTCATTGCCATCACGGATGCCTTTACCGCTGGTGGAAGATTGCTATATTTCGGAGCCGGCACAAGCGGTCGTTTAGGCATTCTGGATGCGGCAGAGTGCCCGCCCACTTACGGAACGCCTCCAGAGCAAATCGTCGGAATAATCGCTGGTGGACAGCAGGCCATCCAGCAGGCCGTGGAAGGCGCTGAAGATGATCAAGAGGCAGGCAGGATGGCCGTGGAACAAATGAAAGTGACCGCTTTGGATGTGGTGGTCGGCATATCGGCAAGTGGACGTACCCCTTATGTGGTTGGCGCCATGAAAAAGGCAACCGAGTTCGGCTGCACCGTAGTGGGGATTGCCAATAACCGCAACTCTGTTATGAAGCAGGTTGCTGACATTATGATTGAGGCGGAGGTAGGCCCTGAGGCCATCTTAGGCTCGACCCGAATGAAGGCCGGAACGGCCCAAAAGCTCATTCTGAACATGTTGACCACTTCATCTATGATTCTCAGCGGCAAAGTATACGACAATCTGATGGTAGATATGCAGCCCTCCAATCTGAAGCTTGTTGACCGGGCCAAACGTCTTATCGCTTTGGCCACTGGAGCGGATGACCAAACCATAAAGCAGGCCTACGAAACCTCAGGTCGAAATATCAAAGCGGCAATCGTCATGATCCAGTCCGGCTCTCATCCCGATCAAGCCAAAGCCCTGTTGGCGCAGTCAGGCGGATTCGTCGAAGAGGCAATCCGAATGGCCCGGTCAGAGGTATAGAAGAAGCTGGCTGCGCCCAAAGTCTTTGCCCCTATTTGAAGAGCCAAGTTCATCTATGCTATCCTTTTAGTACGGAGTATTTAAAGCTGAGGAGGAGAGCGCCTATGACAATTCGCCGATTTGATTTAAGCGGTTTGAAACTGATTTGTCTGTTTGCGCTCTCCTTGATTCTTTTTCTGACGCCTCCCCACAGCACCGCGGCTACAGCCGCCACTTCTTTCACAGGGGTGCCGGCGGCTGCAGAAACCAGCGATGTGACAGAAACGGAAGAAATGGAGAACACCCTCCAGTTCCGTCCTGTCGTTCGAGTATCCCTTCAGCAGCCCTTCAAAGACTCCCTGCGCTTCTCCCCCATGCTGCTCTTTATTCTATCGTTACTGTGCTCCGCTTTTTTGGCCTTATCTTTTATGGATATCCGCCCCATTATCTCAAGGCGCCTCAAACGGATCATGCTTTACCCTGTTAAATTCACCTCCAGATTTGTGGCTTAAATTTCTCCAATTCACTCATGGTTTTCGGTTTTTTTAAACCTGACCAGCGGGTTTATTTTCGTGCTGCCATTTTGCGAAAAAAAAAAGTTCAATTGGAGGAATTTAAGCGATGAATTTGAAAGAAACCGATCTGCCGGGCATTGGCAAAAAATTTGTAGTGACCACCCGCAGCGGCGACAAGCTGGTTATTATCGTTCACGATGACGGAAGACGCGAGCTGTACCATTTCAAGCATGACGATGAAGAGGAAAGCATCTCCATGGTTACGCTTGACGATGATGAAGCCAGACACATCTCCGCTATTGTAGGCGGGATCAATTATAAACCTAAAGCGCTCGAAACCATTGAAGTCGCCCTCGATGATCTGATCATCGAATGGTACCGCATTGAAAGCGGATTTAAGTGTGTAGGCCTTTCCATCGGAGAGTTAAATGTAAGACAACAAAGCGGCGCAACTATTATTGCTCTTATCGACCCTACACACGGCAAGACAATCAATCCCGGTCCGGATGTAGTCATCACGGCCAATTCGATGCTGGTCGCCCTTGGCGAACGCCAGCACCAGAAGCGGCTCCGGCAAGTCCTCTTGAATGGGGGCGGTTAATTTGGACCATCTGATATTTGAGATCGGTTTGGCTGTGGCTTTGATCGCCGCAGGCGGGTTTATTTCCGCCAAGCTGAGGTTCTCGGTGATTCCCTTCTACATTCTTATCGGCATGGCCGTAGGCCCGCATGCCGGACAAATCTGGCATCTGGACTTTCGTTTTATCGAAAGTGCGCCTTTGATTGAATTTATGGGCCGGATCGGCGTATTGTTCCTTCTGTTCTATTTGGGACTGGAGTTCTCGGTGGGAAGATTGATCAAATCGGGTAAATCGATTGCCGTTGGCGGAACCATTTATATAGCCATTAACTTTACTTTAGGGCTTTTATTCGGCTGGGGGGCCGGGTTCCCGCTTCAGGAAACGTTGATTGTTGCCGGCATCACCACCATCTCTTCAAGTGCGATTGTGGCCAAGGTATTGGTCGATCTCAAGCGCACGGCCAATCCTGAAACGGAAATGATTCTGGGGATCATCATGTTCGAGGATGTTTTCCTCGCTGTTTATATCTCCATCTTGTCCGGTCTGGTCCTCAGCGGATCATCTACCCTTGGAGGCGTGCTGTTATCTGCCCTGCTATCGCTTGGGTTTATGCTGGTGCTCCTGATTGTCGGCCGCAAAGCCGTACCCCTGCTGAACAAATGGCTGAATGTATCCAGCAATGAGCTGTTTGCTTTAATCATCTTTGCTTTGCTGTTTATCATAGCCGGATTCTCGGAGACGATCCACGTAGCCGAAGCGATTGGCGCGCTGCTGGTTGGCCTGATTCTCGCCGAGACGGAGCATGTCCACCGGATAGAACGCCTGATCATTCCGTTCCGGGACTTCTTCGGGGCCATCTTCTTCTTCAGCTTTGGCCTGACCATCGACCCTCTCGCCTTGGGAGGAGCCTTATGGTATTCGCTTGGAGCGGTAGTCGTGACCTTGATCGGCAACTTTGTGGCCGGCATGTTAGCCGGCCGGAGCGCCGGATTATCGCCTAAAGCTTCCTCCAATATTGGCTTGACAATCGTATCGCGGGGTGAATTCTCCATCATTGTCGCCAACTTGGGCAAGGCCGGCGGGCTTCTACCGCTGATCCAGCCCTTTGCGGCTCTCTATGTGCTGATCCTGGCCATTCTCGGACCGCTTCTGACCAAAGAAAGCAAACATATTTATAAGCTGCTCAACCGGATATTCAAATTTGAGAAACGAAATCGGACGGATGAGAAAGCAGCCTTAGGAGATGACCCGGCCGGCTGATGTAAAGTACCTTTCAGTCCACAAATATACAAGCTTTTATGATTTTCGGGTCCTGCTTTCGTTCCGCCGCTTGGGAGGCCTACGATGGACGACATATTCCCGAATCCAAATGAAATTGCCTCAATCGAAGTTGTGGAAGCATCAGGTAGTGAACAAATTATCGGTTTTATCTTTGTGATCGCCGTTCTGCTGTTCGTTTATATTTGCATAATCAAAAAGGTGGGCTTTGCCGCCCCCAAAACGGCGCGCATTTACTGCAGCCATCATGCCGAGGTCGCTTTAGCGATCAAACAGAGATTAAATCGTGAGACCCGGTTAATCTCCCCGCCATCTCAGGCTGGCTCCAAAGCCCTGCTCAGCTGCGATATCAACCGGCTTGAAATTAGCAGGCTTGCAGCGATCGCCAGACTCGCCGACCCTGCATGTGATATCGAGGTCTCCGATAATTGAACCTGACCTTTCTTCCTTGTAAGGCAATCAAAAAAGCCTTCAGATCGCTTATGGCGATTTGAAGGCTTTTTCGCGGAAGCTGCACCGCAGCTGCTTCTTGGATCTGTTAATGGCCGGCCGGAATCCGGATGGACAAAGCGCTTTTGGCCGGCATAGGGAAAGCGATGATCTCGGCTCCCTGGAGTTTTAAGCTGACCGCTGCCTCCTGCTCACTGTCATTAAAGAGGACAACAGCCCTAGAGGCATCCTTATTCACAAAAGCCACGGAACGGATCGCTTCCTCACTCGATTCAGAGGCGATTCGCAAAGCGCCCGGACGAATGATTTTGCTGAAATGAGCCAAAGCATAATAATCCAAAGTATAAACAAGCTCGCGCGTCTGCTGGTTAACTTGCACGATTCCCCGGCATGTGCTGTTGCCAAATCCCGGGACCGTGGGTCCATTTTGCTCATCCAGCGCCATATTCCATAAGATAAAAGATTTGCTGTGGTTGCGCAGAATCTCAATCCCTGTCCGCATTACGTTGCTGAAGGCCTGCTCGAAAGGAGGAATCCATTCCCCGCCGGAGCCTTCCGTGAAATGCACTTCTTTGTTCGGGAATTTCTCGAACACTTCGCTTTGCGCCGATGGTTTCCCGCCGTACCAGTGCCACGCTACGCCGTCCACCTGCTCCATCGCCTGTTCCAAAACGGTCGTCGGGTAATCGGGACGATCCCAGTTATGATCATAACAAAGGATTTTGGTATGGAGTCCATGGCTAACGAATGCAGGCTTCAAATAATCTCTAACGAATTCGGCCTGAGCTTCAGCCAGCATCTTCATGCTCGGATAATGGCTTGGCTCATATAGGGGTTCATTCTGCGGCGTTACCGCATAAATATCAAGACCTTTTTCCCGATAAGCCTGGATATAACGTGCAAAGTATTCGGCAAAAGCCGGATAATATTCTTTCTTCAGTTCCCCCGTTTTCATGGAACCGCTTGTCTTCATCCAGGCCGGTGCACTCCATGGCGAAGCAAACAGCTTCACTTCAGGGTTCAGCTTCCTGGCTTTGTGCAGCAGAGGAATAATATCTTCTTCATCATGGGCGATGGAGAAATGCTTCAACTCCGGATCAATTTCGCCATCAGGCCTATCATTATAGCTGTAGATGGATCTTGCGTAATCAGAGGCTCCCATCGGATTCCTTAACACGGATATTCCTATCCCTTCTGACGGGTCAAACAAACGGGTCATGACCTCCGCCTGCTGCTCCATATCCAGAACTTGATGAATCAGATAAGCGGCCGAATCGGTAAAAGAAGCTCCGAATCCATCTATCTCCTGAAAGGTTTCTTTCTCGTCTAAGGTTACAGTAACTTTGTCACCCTCCGGTTTCGGACGGTTTGTCAGCTGCTGCGCAGACTGCTGTATAAACAGCTCGCCTTCCCCTTTGGACTGGTAAATCAATAGCTCGGACATGAAGTCGCCTCCTGATGTCAAATTAGGTTGAAGAAGAGAAGAGCCCTGCTTGTTCGGGGCCCTTCTTTCTAAACTGATTACTTGATTCCCAGTTTATCTCTGTTGGCCTGCATCTTCTCGCTGCGTATCTCAACGATTTTGCTCCAGTTGTTCTCATCAAGGAATTTCTTGTAAGCATCCAGCGTTTTATTGAAATCATCATCCGTCTTAGCTCTGATCAGACTAACGAGGGTCGTATTCCATGTAGTGTCAATTGCCGATAACGACCGTGCTTCCGGCGTACCTTGATCCGGGTTGATATTTTCCAGAATGAAATGGGGTTTCAGCTTGCCGTTGCCCCACTCCTGCAGCTGTTTGATCGCTTCCGGAGAGGAATCTTTATTCAGTGCTTTATAACGGTCGTGTCCAAAGAAAATAAATTCACCCATCCGGTAGTCCTTCTTGAACTTATCGGAATTGGTGAGCTGAAGCTCTTTCACAGCTGGCAAGAATTCTACCGTTCCATCCGAATTTTTCTTGTACGTTTCGCCTTCAATACCGAAGTTCACAAGCGCTTGGCCTTCGTCGCTCAGCAAATAAGTAAAGACTTGAATTGCTTTGGCTGGGTCCTTGGCTTTTTTCGTGATGTAGTTGATCATCCAGCCTGTAATCCCCGACTGGTTCAGTGTCGGCTGGTTGCCCACCGTGCTTTGTGGTCCGTCAACCGCAATGTATTTATCTTCAGGGTTATTGGTCATAAAAGTCTGCAGGTTGCCGCCTTGCTGAGGCACCCCGTCGAGCAGGATCGTCGCATATTTACCTGATTTCACCTTCTCTTCAAAAGCCGTACCGTCATCGGCAAAGCTGTCATCGCTGATATCGCCGTTGCGGTAAACGGTGTTAAGCGTTTTCAACCAGGTCAAGTAATCTTCATCCAGGTTGCGGTTATAGAACTTGCCGTCTTTGTCTTCCAGCGGAACGCCCAGATAGTCCTGAAGGACGTCGCCCAGCGAACCTGTACCGGTTCCGATCGAGTTGAAACCAAACGGAATCAGGGACGGGAACTGGCTTTTGATCTTCTCCATGGCACTAACAAACTCTTCCGGCGTCTTCATGCTAGGCTTGCCGATCGCCTCATAGACGTCCTGGCGGATAATGAAAGCCGTTTTAGCCGGAATGTCACCGCTGTCATAATCGGCCTGTGTATTGGAATAGTCCGGGTATCCATACGTTTTGCCGTCTTTCTGCTGGAACCAGTTCATCGTATCTTTGGCTGCTACCTGATTGAAATACGGATCATATTTCTCGGCCAGATCGTTAAGCGGCAGAGCCCATGTGGAGGCTTTCTGCGCAACAGCCGAATTGGAATCAAAAACAGTAATAATGTCAGGCATATCTCCGCCGGCGAAGAAGGTATTCAATTTCGTATCGTCACCGGTAATAAATTTGATGTTGATATTCAAATCTTCTTTAATTTTTTTGGTTACTGTATCTTTACCGAAGTCTGTATTCCACCAGTCCGCATTGACGTACCAGGTCAAATCGGTTGTTTCCTTTTTCGTATCCAGCTTCCATGCCGGTGTTGACGGGTCAGGTGTATAGCGGCCGTCCAAATCCGGAAGAGAAGCGCTTTTGCTCCCCCCTCCGCCACCGGAGCCGCAGGCGGTGATTGTCAGCATGACTGCCAGCAGGATGGCACCCAGCGAAAGTCCTTTTTTCCGCAATACTCTATTCATCTTTATCATGTTTGTTTACCTCCCTTTTTTATCAAAGCGATTACCCCTTGGACCAGACTTCACGTTAGTGTGCAGAATGTTTTTTATTCCTTCACCGCCCCCATCATAATGCCAGAGATAAAGTACCTTTGAAGCAATGGATAAATGACAACAATCGGCAGAGTGGTGATCACGATTGTCGCAAGTTGAACCCCTTTGGTGGTGGTTTCAATCACGGCCGAGCTTGCATTTTGCATGGACTGCGTCTGGGACTGCACAATGATCTCATACAGCTTCATCTGCAGCGGATATAAGGCCTGATCAGTAATGTACAGCTTAGTGGTCAAGAAATCATTCCACTGGCCGACCCCATTAAATAAAGCGATGGTAGCCATAGCCGGCATGGACAGAGGTATAAAAATCTTCAGGAAAATGCGCCATTCACCGGCACCGTCAATTTTCGCCGATTCTTCAAGGGCATCTGGCACATTGCGGAAGAAGTTCATCAGGATCACAACATCGTAATAACTGAAGAGGGCAGGAATAATGTACACCCAGAAGGTGTTTAACAGTCCCAGGGACTTAATCAGGAGATAGATCGGAATCATGCCGCCTGAGAAGAACATCGTGATGACACCCATCGCGACATACAATCGGCGTCCACGCAGATTTTTTTTGCTGAGCGCGTAACCGATCATCGCACAGAAGAAAACGTGAGTGACAACGCCAAGCACCGTCTTGGATACCGAGATGAAAAAGGCCTGCCAAATGCTGTCATCCTGGAATACGGCACGATAATTTTCCATAGAGAACTCGGGGCTCCAGAATATAAATCCGCCTTCTGCCAAAGCCCGCCCTGAGCTCAATGAGGAAATGATGACATTCCACAAAGGGATGATAATAACAAGGGTAATGATAATAAGCAGCGTTAAATTGAAGGCATTAAAGATACGGCTGTTTAAATCTTCCTTAATCGCCTTTCGATTCATGTAAATGCCTCCTCTTATAACACGGATTGATTGTCGTTCAGCTTGCTGGTCACTTTATTGGCTGTGACAAGCAGGATAACGGAAACAATGGAAACGCCCAAACCTACAGCGGTTGCGTAAGAGAAGTCCCCTTGAGTCAGACCCATACGATATACGTAGGAGTTGATGACCTCCGCCTTTTCCCGGTTCTGCGAGTTCATCAGCACCAAGGTTTGATCCAGGTTCGATCCCAATAAACCGCTTACAGTCAAGATCAGGTTTAAACTGATGATGGATCGCATGTTAGGGAGCGTAATATTCCAGATTTGCCGCAGGCGGCTTGCGCCATCGATCTTCGCGGCTTCATAGTAGGTAGGGTCAATCTTGGCCATGATGGCGAGATACAGGATCGTTCCCCAGCCTGCTTCCTTCCAAATATCAGATAAAGTGGCAATCCACCAGTATTTGCCCGGATCCAGCAAAATGTTCTGGCCCTTCGAAATAATCCCGAGATCCAGCAGGATTTGATTAAACAGCCCTGTTGTCGAGAACCAGTTGATCATCATGCCGCCGAGTACGATCCAAGACAGAAAGTGCGGCAAATAGGATACGGTTTGAACAAATTTCTTCATGCGTGTGAAGCTCAATTCGTAGATCATAATGGCCAAAATAATAGGAATGATGAACCCAATCCCTAATTTCAGAAAGCTGATGCCCAGCGTGTTGATAACCGCATCCCAAAAATATCGGTCAGACATAATAATTTTGAAATTCTCCATGCCTACCCATGGAGCAGAGTCCAGCGTATCGATGACCGTGTAGCTCTTAAAGGCAATGGTCAGACCGTAAATAGGAATATAACAAAAGATAATCATAAAAATGATGCCCGGAATGATCATCGACTGCAGTTCCCGTTGTCTCCAGAAATCCACAGCAAATTCCTTGATCTTTTGCCCGATCGTTCTTTTCTCGTTCAAATTGCTGCCAGACGGCTGTGTTACCGCTAATTTGGCCATGTCCTCTTCTCCCCCTTCAAGCTTTTGCCTTGTTGATTAATGAATGCAGTACAATAAAAACGTTTTTATTTTAGTGTAAAAAACCCCTAAAAAGTCCCTCCTCCTACCCGAATCCCGTTTCTTCACCTGTCTTTATCTCATTTGGACTCAAGCTTGACCTGGCTGCTGCCTCTGACAATCAGTTCGCCTTTCAGTCTTTGGCTGTGTCCCTGCTCTTTCTTCTCGATCATTCGGATCAGCTGCTCAATCGCCAGAATCCCCTGTCTTGCAATCTGATTCCTTACCGTTGTCAAAGGAGGAGAGAAATATGGAGCAATATCAATGTCGTCAAACCCAACGACACTAACCTGTGCGGGCACCTCATAACCGTGATTCTCCAGCGCTTTCATGCACCCGATCGCACTCAGGTCGTTCCCTGCCAGGAAAGCGTCCGGCAGCCGGTCTGGGTGCTGATGGATAAAGGACTTAATGGCGTTATAGGTGCTCTCTTCCTCAAAATATCCCTGCAAAATATATTCCTCTTTAATCGGTAGCTGGTATTGCTTGAGTGCGGCCAGGTAGCCTTCCTTCCGCTGCTCACTGTCAAACATCGTTTCGACCCCGGAAATATAAGCAATATGCTTATGACCCAGGCTGATTAAATATTTGGTGGCCTCATAGCCGGCGACGTAAGAATCAAAAATAATGCTGCCCATCGTCTCATTCTCAATATCGCGATCCAGAAAAACAGCTTTGACTTTGTCTTTCTTCATAGCGGCAATATCATTCTCATCAATCCGCAATTCTTCATAAATAATCACGCCATCAACCCGGCCGCCCAATATATTGTTCATAATGACCTGCTTATCACGGGTTACAAAGACATTCAGCCCATATCCATACCGGTCGCATTCCCGCGCCATCGTTTCAACCAGCTTGTAGAAGTATGGCCCCGACACACTTGTTGTAAAAAATCCGATCATATGGGTCTTCCCCGACTTTAACAGCTTGCCATTCAGATTAGGGACATAATTCAAACGTTGTGCCACTTCAAGCACATGCATTTTTGTCTCCGGATTAAGCACATCTACATCATTAAGAGCATTTGAGACCGTAGAGATGGAAACCCCAGCCTCGCGTGCTACATCTTTTATTGTTATTTTTGCCAAGGTGTTCACCTCAAAATAAAAACGTTTTTATAGTTGTTTCTAAGATTATCATAAAAGCGTTTCCATGACAACCCAAATCTTTCATGAAATTTCGAAACCGGCAGTATCCAAGGCTCCCCTAGGATACACAAAAACAACACCCACTTCCCTTCTGATAGGGAGCGGGCGTTGTACTTATTTTACAATAGAGCGCACGTCTTCAATTCCATTCCTGTTCTAACCTTCGTATCCATGAGCACCGTTATTGCTGTCCCGTCCAGAGCGGCGATTCCGGGAATCACTTCAGAACAGGATCGAACTCCGCTTCCTTCACTTCGAATCGAAACCAGTGAAACGGTCCCGTTCGCAGGTTCCAGCAAATCTCACCTTGCGAAGGAATGAGTATCCCCTGAAAGGGTTTGTAGGTTCCCATCCGAACCTCCCACTCTTCCATAGTGCAGGTTCCTCGATCTTCTTTAAATCGCTGCGCCACAAAACGAACGGGCTCTCCAGTTTCTTGAAAATAAAAGGTGCCCGACGCGTTGATACCTCCATAGGAGATGTTGGCTCGCGCTACATCGTCAGCGACGGCTTCCCAAGTAATATACGGCGACAAAGCCGCCGGGGGATACCAGACCATTTCAGCCAGATATCGTACCAGCGATCCCTGGTCAATCTCGCGGCCACGTGCATGCCCCACTTTAAACACGCCCATAAGCTTGATAAGCATATCGGCTTGACCGTTCAAGTACAAGTCTCTGCCATAAATCGCAACCCCCGGTGCCGCTGAATTCTCGCCATCCAGATGAAAGATGGCTGGTCAAGCAAGGAGTACTGCTTGGCGCGGAACGGCATCCAGGCTCCCTCGGGCTTCGTGCGCAGCATCCCTTCCTGCCTAATCCTAACGGATCGAATCGGCTTCCCTGCATCCAACGAACGAGTGAGACGCAACCACCTCAATACCGGCGGCGGCAACTGCTGCAACCTTTCTTCATTGAGTTGGATAACGGGCTCATGAGCGCATGCCTGCAGGAGAAGAGCGGTTTCCTTTTTTACGTTTCGCCGAAAAGTGAAATTTTGAACAAGCGCAGCTATGAGTAATCCTGATCCGATCACGACAACCGTAATGACTAAAATCTGAAGCCAATCCATGCGCCGCCTCCTCTACGATTCTCAATGATTAAGATGAAGAACGTGCTTCCAACTTCATGATGTTCGATATGAACTGGTCAATCAAGGCTGCGAAGTGCCGGAGATCATCCTCCGAGAAGCCGCCGAACAAATCATGTAAAAAAGCCAGCTCCCGATCCCCTCTCGCCGCAAAATACTCCTGACACCTCTCGGTAAGGCCGATTCGTTTGAACCGGCGATCCGAATCATCGACGGAAATCTGGACAAACCCTTTCTTTTCCAGACTCCGGACCATTTGCATGACATTCTGATGAGAGACACCGAGTACGCCGGCAATTTCTTTCACAGAGAGTATGCGCGGCTGACTTTTGTACATAATGGCAACCAAGAGCCACTGCTTCACCGTTACTTCGGGATCCAGCCGATCCCCGAGCACCTGCAGCCGATTGGCGATAATGAACAGCGAGGCGAAAATCTTCCCTTTATGCTCATCCACAGTCATCCCCTGCCTCTCCCGAACCAATAGGTAATATATTATATATCTAGCATGAGGATATTTTTCCTGTCAAGGAGATATGTTTTCTGTTCGTCAAAACCGTAACAAAACGCCCTGGCCTTTTTACGACCAGGGCGTACTTTTCGATTCATTTCTCAGCACTGAATGGTGATAACCGCTTGGGCAGGATCGCTCTGACTTGCAGCTACCTCCACCTGCTTCACACATTCCTGACCATTCGGTACAATGACAGGCGTTATCACGGGATAACCCGCTTGCTCAATCAGGGCGATGTCGAACTCCAGCAGCAGTTGTCCCCGGGTGATCACATCCCCCGTTTTGACATGTGCCGTAAAGCCCTCCCCCTTCAGAGATACGGTATTCATTCCGACATGAATCAGGATTTGCGCGCCTGAAGCGTGCTCCAGTATAATCGCATGGTTCCTCTCCTTACTCTCTACTTTTCACCGAGCTTCTTTCTATAATTTCCGAATGGAAAATAGCGCCCTTCTGCAGCTTCTGGACCAAATCGGCCTTAACTTTATTCCCCTCTAGCATGGCGATTAAGGATTTGGCCACTCTACGCATAATTTGCTGCTGATGCAGATCCACCGTCGTAATCGGCGGAGTGACCATTCTGGAGATTGGATAGTTGTTGTAACCTACAATGGATACGTCATCGGGCACAGCGATCCCTCTCTCCAGCAGCTTCTGCAAGCCTCCTACAGCCAGATCATCCGTAGCGTAAAAGATTCCGTCAACCCGGCCGGATTCAATGTGTTCCACAATGCTCTCCGTAATGCCGTAGCCGTGGTCATAATCGCTGCCGCGCGCTTCAAACACAAGCTCTTTATCCAGCTCAAATTGATATCTCTTCAACGTTCTCAAATATCCTTTATACCGATAGTTCGAGCCAATGGATGTCCGGCTTCCCCTCACGAAAGCAATCTTGCGATGTCCCTTGTCAATG
The DNA here is from genome assembly GCF_001685395.1 of Paenibacillus yonginensis. Classification (NCBI taxonomy): domain Bacteria; kingdom Bacillati; phylum Bacillota; class Bacilli; order Caryophanales; family Paenibacillaceae; genus Paenibacillus; species Paenibacillus yonginensis. The sequence goes on from NZ_CP014167.1 coordinate 3,336,995, forward strand.
AGATACTCGGTGATATCCTCCCCGACACGCTTATAATCGAGGGGGACATTGATCACATGTTCATTTGTAATCAGCTTGGCGGCCCGGCCCAGCACAAACACCGGCATATTCTTATTGGCATAAAGATTAATAAATTCCTCAGAGATAAATTTGGACATGCAGATGACCGCGTCCGCCCGATTCTCGGAAATAAACCGCTCAGCCGTTCCTTTATGCTTGTCATTCGCTGTAATAATGACCAAATCGATTTGCTTCGCAATCAACTCCTGCTGGATGACCTGCAAGGAGTCGGTAAAATAGGAACGGGTCGGGTTATCCGTAATCAGCAGCACGATATTGGTCTTCTGCCGCTGCAAATCAATCGCCGAGCCGTTCTTGATATAGTTAAGCTGCTTGGCAGCTTCTCTTACTTTGATCTTGGTCTTCTCGCCAATTTCCGGACTGTCATTCAATGCCATAGAAACCGCCGAAACTGAAATATCGAGTAATTTTGCAATATCCTTAATCGTTGCCATGGTTGTCTCACACCTCGCGCCTAGGGTTCCGTTTTTCTTTATATTATAGAGTACGCTCAAGGGATTTGCAGTTTCGGTTGCTCTATGGCTTCTGCTTGGCTAGTAGCGTGACAAACGGTTGGAAACCTACGACTTCTGTTTCTTGAACTGAATGTTTTGCTTGCTTAATAGAATCGTAGCAAAGAAGGAAACCGCCAAAGTTACCCCCACTGCGATGAAATAGGTCGTTGCCGTTGGCGAAGACAGAAAGGCCGGCAGGCCGAACAGACCCGTAAACGCAAAGTTCGTAATATAGGACTTGGTCATGCCGAAGATGATACCGCCAACTAAACCGCCCAGTGTGAGCGAGATGAAATATTTCTTGTTCTTCATGACAACCCCGTACAATCCCGGTTCAGTCACACCTGACAAGAAGTTGACGAAGGCGGAGGAACTGGCAATCGTTCTCTCTTCCTTGCTCTTGGAGATGACCATCACGGCGAGGCACACTCCAAGCAGCGCGTAGTTCCCCATTCCGCCTGAACCCAGGCTGTATTCCATGCCGTGTTCAGCCAGATAGGACAGTTGCAGGGGCAGCACAACCCAATGAATCCCCAGCATGATGACGTAAATGAACAGAGCGCCAAATACGGCGTTAAAAAGAATAACGTTGGAGTTCAGGAAGAACTCGTACCCATCAGCTACCAGATTCGCCAGCAGTCCGCCGACAGGGCCAAATACCATCAAAGTCAAAGGAACCATAATCAGCATGGACAAGAGCGGCACAAAGACGAATTGCAGCATCTTGGGCAGAAATCTTTTCAGGAGCTTATCCAGATGGGAGTAGGCCCAGATAGCTAAAATAATCGGAATAACCGTACTGGAAAAGTTCATCGCCGTAAACCGGATCCCCAGGAAGTCGATCACATTCCCCGTCGTCGTGATGCCCGTAATGTTCGGTTCCATCAATGCTGCGCCAATCGCTGCCCCGATGTAAGGGTTAGCCCCGAACTTCTGAGCTGCTGTGAAGGCAAGCAAGATCGGGAAGAAATAGATCAAGGCATTCCCTGCGCCAGCCAGGATTAAATAAGTGTTGCTGGTAGCCGGAAGTACCCCCGATTGAGCCAAAATATCAATAAGCCCTTTAATAATCCCCGATGTCGCCAAAATAGGAATATACGGCGTAAAAATCGCGGAAATCGTTGCCAGCAGCTTATCAAACCAGGACTTCTTGCTCCCCTTGGCATTAGTAGCCGGGCTTGCCGAGCTCGCCGCCGCGGCTCCTTCAGCCCCTGCGCCGCTCTCCAATTGCTGCATGATTTCAGCGTGCATCTCATTGACTGTAGGGCCGATGATGACCATCGTTTGCCCTTGAGCATCCATCACCCCCAGCACTTTCGGCAATGCTTTGAGCGCCTCGCGATCGGCCTTGGAACTATCATGCAGTTCAAAGCGCAGTCTTGTCGCGCAATGAATCAGGCTCGAAATGTTTTGGCTCCCTCCCACGAGTTTAATGATGCTTGTTGCCGTCTCTTTGTTACTCATTTGCGTCACCCCAGTAACTTTATCATGTACTAAAACCCGTTTACTGAAACGTTACAGTAGAAGCCTAAAAAAATATTTTGAACAAACTGAAACGTTTCAGTTATGCTCAAAAAAATAAATCCCTGCAGGTATGTGCCTAGTATAAGTGACAAGATTCGACTTGTCAATAAACCGTTTTCAAAAATAATGAAACTCCAGAACAAGACCATGAACTCCTTCACTGGCATTGGGTCAGTGAAAGAGCTTATGGTCTTGTTGGTTAAAGAGGCTGCTCGCTTTATTCCGCAGCAGCCCTGTGACAAAAAAATCAAAATAGGGTCGGTACCATTCCCCCATCCATGCGGATCGGGGATCCTTTGAAGGCGGATGCCATCGGGCTGCAGATGAAAGCAGTCAATCGGCCGATCTCCACGGGTCTGATAAACCGTCCGATTTCCGATTGAGGCAGGTTCTTCGTCATGAAGTCCTTCTCTTTCGCTTCAAAGGTCATCTCTTCGTTTGCATACACGCTCTCAATAATCTGGCGCACGTTCTCGGAGAGGGTGGGTCCCGGCAGGATCGTGTTCACTGTAACTTCGGTGCCGAGCGTCAGCTTGGACAAGCTCTTGGACAAGGACAGCAGCATCGATTTGGTTACGCTGTATTGAGGCATCTGTCCGGAAGGCATGACGGCCTCCTCACTTGCGATGAAGATAATACGGCCGTATTCGCGGCTCATCATGGAAGGCAAGTAAAACTTGCTTAAGGCGTTGGCAGCGAGAAAGTTCGTACGGAAGTACTTCTCCCATACAGCATCGTCTACGTCGTCATAGGACATGATCTCATAGATCCCCATGCTGTTGACGAGGATATCGACGTTGGGGAATTTCGCGAATAAAGCCTCCCTCTGCTGCGAATCGACGAGATCGGCAGCTGCATTTCGAGGTTCCGTTTCCGGGAATGCCGCTTGGATCTCAGCTACCGTACGCTCTACGTCATCGTTGTTACGACCATTTATGAGAACATGAACGCCTTCCCTGGCAAGTTCAAAGGCAATTGCTTTTCCTATGCCTCTAGTTGATCCCGTTACTAAAGCTGTCTTATTCTTTAATCCCATATCCATCTTGCCTACACTCCTTGTGTCTAGGATAGGGATTATGATACCTTGTTTCGTCTACTCGGTAACTAGTCCGGAACGCCAATTCTCTTGCGCAACACGCCAATTGGCAGGCGTCTCCCCTGTCCATAAGCGAAACGCGCGATAAAACGAATTTTGATCCTCATAGCCGACTAGAAAAGCGACCTCTTTGATCTCCAGCGCAGAGTCCGCCAAGTAAGCGACGGCCATCTCCCGCCTCGTTTTTGCCAGCAACTGCTTAAAGCTTTCGCCTTCTTCCGTCAGCCTGCGCTGCAAGGTGCGCTCGCTCATCCCGAGCTCGGCGGCTACGGTTTGGATGTTGATTCTCCCTTGAGTCAGGCATCGGGACAGGACCCACTGCACCTTAGCGCTCACGGTGAGCTGGCCCTGCCGTTCTTCCAGCGTACGATCCAAGGAGGGCGTCAGAATCTCGAGAAGTTCTTCGTTATATGACGTGAAGGGGCGGTCCAGATCCTCACGCTTCAGCGTTAGACGATTGCGATCCGCCCCTATCCGTACGCGGCAGCCGAAATAACTTTCAAGGGCTTGGACGTCGCCCATGTAATTTATAAATTCTACGGAATGTGCCTTCAGTTGACGGCCGGTTCCCCGGCGTCCGAGCTCAAGCAGGTAGGCGAGCGTAATGCCGACAAGCACCGGCGGTCCGGGCAACTCGGCATGCTGCCATTCCAATTCAATTGCATATTGCTCGCCTTCTTCCTGAATCCTCAAGTTTTCCGGAGGACACATTTGCTTATAACGGGCCATTCGGTTCAGCGCGTCCCGGTAGTCGCGAGCGTGAAAGGTCGCCAAAGCAGCCGGCGGATACTGAGCGGTCTCGTACGCGGTTGCAAGCTTGACGATTCCCGTAGCGATGTCCCCGACTAATTCGGAATAAGCTTGCCAGATGGAATAATATTGTGCCGTCGTCACGAACGGTTCGGTGATGACGGTTAGCGGCAGACGTGCCTGGCGCGCTACCGCAATGGGTTCCACCCCTATTCCCTCCAGGCTGGTCCAGAAACCCGGCGCAATCTTGATTCGGTCTACAGAAGGAGCATTCATAGTTGGTAATCGACCTCCAAGGACAAAGTCAAATTGCAATCATCCACGAACCGCGGACCATTGATTCTTGATTATAGCCTATTCAAGGGGGGCCAGGCCACCCGGGTCATTATTCCTTTGCGGTAGACTCGTGATATTTTGTTCTGCGTTATCGTTGAACACTCCCGCCAAGAAATTCATGGCTATATATATCAGTGATTCTATCCAGCACACGCTGCGCGTGTTCTGTAAACTTCAAGCCCGCAACCCGGTTCTTGAACAAAAACACGCCGGTTTCATTGCGGTGTTTGCCGAGGGCCGCCTCAAACAACAGGTTGGCGCCATGCGTAGGTGGAGAGGAGAAAAATCTCATAAACAGTTCAAAGCCTGCGGTCAGTCCGGAATCTTTCCCTTTTCTTAGCGTGTTGTTAATGCCTGGATCAACGCTGCGGATTTTGATGCCTTCCTTGGCAAGCTGCGGTGCGATCGCTTGGGTCCACAACGAAAGGGCCAGCTTTGAAGTCGCATAGGGTCCATACATTTTGCGGAAGGTTTTGGGGTGCTCCAGATTTTCCATTGAAAAATCCTTCGTAAATCTGAACACCTGCGACGAAGTGTTAATCACCGTTTTTAAGCTGCCGTTCTTTATCAGTTCCTTCAATTCCATCAGAATAATATAGGGAACGACCGTCAACAATTCATAATGCAATTCGCGGCCTTGCTTCGAATAGCGCAGCTCACTTAAGCCTCCTCCGGCGTTGTTAAACAAAATATCAATCCGCTGCTCCTTGCTTTTGATTTCTTCCAAAGCGTGTCTCAAGCTGTCATAATCGGTGAGATCCTTCACCTTATAGGCCCGGAGCTGTCCGTCCTTGAGATGATCCTGGAGGAATTTATCATCCGCTGGAAAATCCGACCGGATTAAAGCAGCCACCTGCCAATTCTCCGCCAACATTTTCCGGGTCAATGCCAACCCGATCCCGCTGCTTGCGCCTGTAATCAGTGCGTTAGGTTCCCGTTGGTTCTTACTCAAAGCATGTCCTCCTTCATTCAGAATTCCACCAGTTATATCTGTTTATCAGCCGGAGTCGGCAGGAAGATCCGTTTGCCATGGGCACTCCCACTCCGGCTGATTTCGGGCAGCTGTACGCCCCCTGCTTAACTTTAATAGTCAGGTATACGAACTGAGGAGCTTAGATCTGGGAGCCGCCTCCATCAACAGGGAACTCAGCCCCGGTGGTATAGGTGGCCTCAAATGCCAGGAAGGCAACAGTCTTGGCTACCTCAACTGGATCGCCTAAACGCAGCATAGGGATCTGCTGTCTCATCTGTTCCTTTGTCTGCTTTGCAGCTTCTTCCGGCATTGACTTCTCCATGATGCCTGTATCAATAACACCCGGACTGACTGCGTTGACGCGAATATTTCGAGGCAATAACTCGCGCGCCAGCCCCCGAGTCATGGAGCGAAGCGCCGCTTTACTAGCTGCGTAAGCACTGAGCATCGGGAGACCCACTACGTTCACGATTGAGGTGGTAAGGACTACCCCGCTTCCTGAGCTAAGCAACGGAGCGAGTTTCTGCACGGTAAAGTAAGGTCCTTTGGCATTGATGGTAAGTATCTCGTCGTACTTTTCTTCTGTCATTGTCTCGAAAGGGACAAACCCTGTGACACCAGCGTTAACGAACAGAGCATCTATGGTTCCAAATTCAGCTTTCACTCGATCAGCTAACGCGGCGATATCCTTCGATGAGGCGGCATCACTTATAACGGTGATTGCGTTATTGCCGAGTTGTTCACGAGCCGCATCCAACGTCGCCTGAGTACGTCCAGTAATCAGAACTTGTGCGCCTTCATCCACCAGCAACTTCGCCGTTGCAAGACCGATTCCGCTGCTACCTCCCGTGATCACGACCTTTTTGTCTGAGAATTTCCCCTTATTGAATGATTCCATTTAAATGCTCCTCCCTTTGGTTAATCCGTAATCGGATGATTAGGTACATGAGCGATTATACTGCAATAAATTTAATAAGTAAACAAAATTAATTAGATTAGTTAATTTAATTATTTAAGTACATAAAAGTCAGCAAATTTGTTATACTGTATTTTATAGGCATCAAAGGGAGGTACTTTTCCGTGAGAAAAGCTGTGAGTGCAGAAACATATGTGGAAAAAATAAAAACCATTATAAGAAAAACAAAATTCAGCCAGCTGAAAATCGACGATCTCGCAAAATATATGGATATCAGCAAAGTGACACTTTATAAGCATTTTTCCTCCAAGGATGACATCATTGAGCAAGTCGTTAATTATTACATTGATTATTCGAAGAAAGCTGACACCGTTGTCAAAGATGATTCCGTCTCTTTTTTGGATCGTTTTCAATTAACATTTTTACAATCCTTGATGTGTGCCGCGTATATCTCTGATTTGTTCTTGCAGGATCTTAAGGAATTTTATCCGCGCCATTTTGAGAATCTGTCCGTTGCGCTGCAAAATCGGAATAAAAGCCTACAAACTTTTTTTGAATCCGGTATGGAGCAGCAGATCTTCAACAGATTGAATGCCGTGTTGTTTATGGTTCAGGATGACGCTGTGCTGCGACGCTTTATCGAGCCGTCATTTTCGATTCAATATGATATTACTTTGAAACAAGCAATTTTGGAGTTCTACTACATGAAGCAGTATCAATTGCTAAAACCTGAATATCTAAAGATCATAGATAATTCCGATATTGAACGGAAGATCATTAATATTTTGCAAGCCATTTCATAAGTGAAACGCCGATATCCATTTTCCGTGGTGTTACGCTGAACGCAGGATAGGTCAAGGGCGTCAAAAAAAGGAACTCCCCTTGAGGAATCCCTTCTTATAAAAATTATAATTTTCAACTTTACATCCTCTTTTAGTTGGAAGCTGGGGCTGGGCCGACATCTTCTGCTGGAGGTGCGCCAACCTTGAAGCTTTCACCTCAAGTACAGCTTTATTCCCCTTCACGCTTCCCATGTTCTCCTTCCCCGTTTGCGATTTTTTCTTTATGTTGAATTATCATTTGAAAGAACTTCAGGACGGCCTGAAGCTCCGATTCCGAAAAGTCGTTCATTGAATCGATAAACCGGTTCTCGATGATGACATGCATCCTGGCATGAACCTCGAAGATCTGCCGGCCTTTGGGCGTCAGGCTGAAATAGACTTCTTTTTTGTTGTCGTTCATTTGGCTGCGCTTGATGTAGCCTTCCTCCAGCAGCTTGGTGCTGATCTTGGTAATGCTCGCCTTGGATAAATTCATTTTCTCTGCAATGGAAGTATTATTGATAGGCTCATAATGACCGATGCAGTCGATGGTATGGACGCTGGTTAGATTGGTTGGGAACGAACTGAGCCCTTCCAGCCGGGCAAAATCCGCAAATTCTTCGCTCTCGATCGCAAAGAGTTGTTCGGTCAAATGTGAAAAATGAAGAAATCGGCTGTACAGCAACCTCTTAAGTCCCTCGGACGAGTTCATATCTTCTGTCTCCCCTTATTGTTTATCTGTAAACCAACATATCACAATTCATTCAAGCAATCAAACCGCATCATTCATCCAAATTTCCATTTGACAACACACCACACCTGAATATATAGTTTACTTATTAACAAAATAAATTGTTAACCAGTTAATAATATGAGTAAAGAAGGGAATTCTTATGAATACTTCTGCAACGATAAGAGAACGAAGAACGATTCGCAAATTCAAGTCTACGCCGGTCCCGCAAGAGCAGATTATTTCCTTGTTGCATGAAGCCGCCGGTTTGTATGAAACCGAGGGCAATCCAAGCTGGCGCTGCATCTATTAAAATTCCCTGGAATCGCGTCAACGACTGGCCGGAAGCATGCTCTCCAAAATCAAGGAAAGTCGTTTCGGCAAGTTCATCCCCGACAAAATGACCGACTTCTATAGCAAACAAGCCACCGAGATTCCCGCTCACTTGGTTTTCATTACGGAATCCGCCAACACACGGCAGCAAAGCGACGAGAATTATTCCGCGGTTTGCAGCATCATGCAGAATTTCCAGCTGCTAGGCTGGGAGCAAGGACTGGGCATGCTGTGGTATACGGACCCGCTAATCATGAGCGAGACTTTCTTCAAGGAAATCGGATTGCAGAACGGGGAGCGTTTTGCCGGGATTCTGAGTATCGGATACTTTGATAAAGTGCCCCGAGCCCGGAAGAGAACGCCGGCGGAACAGAAATGGACGATGATCGGTGGGGATGACCACCCGCATCCGCATACGAATGCGGACACGCTGCCGTATTCCCCGCAAACCATTCTGGGAATGTTGAATGAAGCTGTCTATGCGCCAAACGACGGGATGCGGGAACCGTGGCGTTTTGTTTATGTAACAGGAGAAGAAGCGGCCGGCAGGCTTCGCAGTCTGCAAGGGAGCTCGTCCACGACATTCCTGCTCATCGTAGCCAAGGAAGAAAGCGATCTCCACAAGCAGGATGAAGATTACGCGGCCGTATGCTGTCTGATTCAGAACTTTCAATTATTGGCCAAGACCAACCTCGGGCACGTTTACCGAACCCTTCCGGAATGGACTTACAATCGAGAAAATTGTACGCCATTTGGAATTCGGCCTCAGGAACGGATCGTCGCAGTGCTGGAATTCGGTGCAGACATTCGCCGCCCAAGCTCTGCATCCACACCTCCGGCGGTGAACGTCACGCAACGTTAGCTTTTTCGAAAGAACCTATAGTTTTAAGCACCAGATTACGCAAAAAATCACCCTTTCTGTAGCGGTTTTGGTTGCCATAAGAGTTGTGTGTTACGCTGAATGAACTCCGCGGCACCTTGACCTTGCATCCGGCGATATGGAATGAATGTGAATTTCCATAGAGTTGCCCTCATAAAAAAGTAATAGCTGCCCTCTAAATCGAAAAAGCGACAGCCGTGGACGAGAAATAAAGTCCTAGACTTTCGCTTTTTCATTGTTTCATTGAACGTTTTGTTACCTGTTAAATTAAACCCATAAAAGGATTAAGCAATCTACCTCTTCAGCGTAATTATTCACCGTCCCCTAGAATCATTTGGTCCAGCGGCGTACCGGCAAGCACCATGGGGTACACATTCTCATTAGCCGGGATGACGAACTCGACGAGCACAGGTCCTGTCGTCTGCAGCGCTTCTAACCAAACCTTGGCGGCTTCTTCTTTGTTCGTTGCCCTTAATCCCTTGACTCCGTATGCTTCCGCAAGCTTGACGAAATCCGGACTGCCGGACAGATCAATTTGGCTGTAGCGACGTTCGTACATCAATTCCTGCTGCTGCTTAACCATGCCGAGCACCTGGTTGTTCAACACTACGATCTTGACCGGAATCTGATGAATTGCGCAGATCGCCATCTCCTGCGCGCACATCTGCATGCCCCCGTCGCCGTTGATCGAGACGACGAGACGATCCGGATTTCCGACTTGCACACCAATCGCAGCCGGGAAGCCAAAACCCATCGTGCCAAGACCGCCCGACGTGATGAGTGAGCGAGGATGCTTGAAGCGGTAAAACTGCGCGGTCCACATTTGATGCTGACCTACATCCGTAGTGATGATTGCATTTCCTTGCGTCGTCTCGCTAATCATCTCGAGCACATATTGTGGTTTAATGACAGTATCCGAATCAGTATACCGAAGCGGATGCTGTACCTTATACTCTTGAAGCTGCTCGAGCCAGGTATCCGTCTGGGCTGCTTGCGCTTTCGTGTTCGCATAAGCCAGCAGGTTTCTAATATCGCCGGTGCATGCGAGATCTGTCTTGACGTTCTTGCCGATTTCCGCAGGATCAATATCGATATGGGCGATACGTTTGGCATGAGGCGCAAACCCATCCAGCTTCATCGTAACCCGGTCATCGAAACGCGAGCCGATCGAAATAAGAAGATCCGCATTCTGTACCGCCATGTTCGCCGCATATACGCCATGATGTCCGAGCATGCCCAGCCGCAACTCGTCATCGCTCGGAAACCCGCCGAGGCCGAGCAAAGTCGTCGCGACCGGAATCCGAGTAGTGTGGACGAACTTGATCAGCTCCTGCGAGGAGTTCGAATAGACCACGCCGCCGCCCGCGATAATAACCGGCTTACGCGCTTCTGCAATCGCTTGAAGCAGCGCATCCATTTCTGCCGGATTCGGTTCCGGAGCTCCGTGGTATCCGCGCAACCGAACCGTTTCCGCTGGACGATATGCCATCCGCTGATGGGTCACGTCTTTTGGAATATCGATCACGACAGGACCTTTGCGGCCCGTATTTGCGATGAAGAACGCTTCATGAATGATGCGAGGAAGGTCGTGTACATTCCGAACCATGTAGTTGTGCTTCGTAATCGGCATCGTGATGCTAATAATGTCCGCTTCCTGAAAAGCATCCGTGCCCATTACGGCCGTAGATACGTTCCCCGTTATGATCACCAGCGGCACCGAATCCATATAGGCGGTTGCAATGCCGGTCACCAGATTTGTTGCTCCTGGACCGGATGTCGCAAGGCATACCCCAACCTTCCCCGTCGACCTGGCATAACCATCCGCCGCGTGAATGGCACCTTGTTCGTGCCGGGTCAAGATATGTTTGAATTCAGGCTGATGGACCATTGCGTCGTAAATATAGAGCACATTACCTCCCGGATAGCCGAATACGCACTCTACCCCTTCCTGCAGCAAGCCGCGCAAAAGCACCTCCGAACCGGTGATATGTTCCTCTGATGGCGTCGTTGTTTCATTCGTCATTCCTAATTGCTGTTCCACTCGGGCAGCCTCCTTTGCAAAATAAAATCCCCTCTCCTCCTGAGCAAACTGACAGCGACCCAGTCAGCTTCATACAGGGACGAAAGGGGATTTTTTCGCGGTACCACCCAAGTTCGCTGCCACCCTCGCGGATGCAGCCTCATGAGGTAAGGCCGATGCCTTACCTGCGGCGCGTTAACGAGCACCATTTCGGTTGAGTCTACTTGCGGTCATGGAATAAGAACAGCCGCTTTCGGTTAACAGCTCCGAGACGACACTATACATGCGTTACGACGGAGGTTTCAGCAATCCCTCCGCTCTCTGGGCATAACCGCCATTGCTGGCTTTCTCTTCATTGCCTGTTGATATTAAACAAATAACCCCTTCCTTCCCAAGGCTCGAAGCAGATGCTTAAAGCCTTGGGACGAAAGGGGAATGTTCGCGGTACCACCCAGGTTCACTGCAATCTCGCAATTGCAGTCTCACGAGGTAAAGCTGACGCTTTACCTGCAGCATGTTAACGGATGCCAAGCCGGTCGATCCTAATTGCGGGCGTGTTATCACGCTTTCCGTGTTCGGTCAACAGCTCCGAGACGACACTATACATGCGTTACGACGGAGGTTTCAGCAATCCCTCCGCTCTCTGGACATAAACGTTATTGCATAGCCTTCTCTTCTTCGCTATATTTGAACTTTTTTCTGATAATAACACAGAATGCTCCAGATGAGAATTCACGGTTTCGAAAAATATAAAATGGCCGGCAGCACCACATGATCAACAATCTCTTCCAATTTCTGATGCGACACCCGTCCATTTTCAAGCATAAACGTATAGCGAATTTGCTCAAAAAGAATGAGTTTGGTCGCTTTAGGCGGGAGCTTTGTGATTTCTCCCCGTTGTACGGCCTGTTGAAGAACGCAATCCATAATCTTGATATTGGAACCTGTTGCTTCGGCCAACATCTGGCTGGTCCGTTCCCGCTCCTGCTGGCTAATCATCTCGGAAAACAGCATTTTAAATAGTCTAAACGGTCCATTGTCGGACTCCAAAATAAAATGCTGACCCACAGATACTAAATGATCACGGAGACAGCCCCTGTCGAAATCCAGACTCTTGAATACCCCTTCCGATTGTTGCATCCGATGTTGAACAGCTGCAAACACTAGATCAAACGGAGTATCCCAATAACGATAAACCACCGAACGACTGGTATTCGCCTCGCGAGCAATACGCGCAAAATTAATCGCACTGTACCCTTCCGTCTCCAGCAGACGATACGCTGCTGCATAAATATCATTTTGTAATTGGTCGCCGCGGCGGCGGCTTTTATTTGATTCCGTCATCCCTTTTTCTCTCCTTGTATGCTCATTATACAGGAAACTGTATCTTAAATAAATAAGATCCATTCATGTATCTAATTGACTCATTAAGATACATTGATGTATCTTAATTATAAAATAAGATACAGTCATGTATTTAAAGGAGAGATCATCATGAAGGTTATTGTTTTAGGAGGCTCGCACGGGGGGATTGAAGCGGTTGAAGCGTTACGGCTGATGTGTCCGAAAGCGAACGTTCAATGGTATGACAAAGGGGACTTCTCCTCCACTTCGGCCAAGGATCTTGAAACCATTCAACAACAAGGAGTATCCATCTTCAGCCACACTGAAATAACTAAAGTAGAACCTGGCAAACACCAAGTAGAAATAAACGATCTTATGACAGGGGAAACGCGAAAGGAGGGTTATGACAAAATCATTTTAAGTCCAGGTGCAAAGCCGTTTATTCTTCCTGTCCCTGGACAGCATTTAACAAACATCGGTACGATGAGCAGTCGACAAGATCTATTTACTATGAGAAAACATGCTGCAGATCCAGATATTAAAAACGTTGTTATTGTTGGCGCAGGATACATTGGGACGGGAGCCGCTTCATTATTTGCCGAATCAGGGAAAAAGGTTACGTTAATGGACATCAACAATCGTCCTTTAAGCTCCTATTTAGATCAGGAATTTACGGATGTACTTGAAGAAGAAATGAAAGATCGGGAAGTGGAATTGGCACTAGGCAACTCGATCCTCGAATTTGTCGGTGATGAAAATGATCGAGTCGTCGAGGTTGTCACTACAAAAGGCACCTATTCAGCAGACCTGGTCATCTTGTCTGCCGGCAATCGTCCCAACACGGAATGGTTGCAAGGCGCAGTGGAATTATTGCCGGATGGCAGAATTAAAACAGATGAATACATGCGTACAAGTGATCCCGATATTTTCGCCATTGGGGATGCAACAACGGTTTGGTACAATCCCGGAAAAATGCGGATGAATGTTTCATTAGGAACCAACGCGCGTCGTCAAGCCCATTATGCAGTAAAAAACTTATACGAAGCCATTCATCCGCTTCCCGGTGTACAAGGCTCTTCAGGTGCGCATAATTTTAATTATTATTTCGCTACAACTGGTTTGAATGATAAAACGGCAAAAAAGCTGGGCATTGAAATCAAATCCGTCTACTTGGAACAAGGGGCTGCCCTGTTCTCTCCGGAGAAGACCGTTATGTTCAAACTGGTTTACGATCCGGCCACTTTAGAGATTTTAGGGGGACAAATCATGTCTAAAGTCGATATGACTGCTCATATCAATACGGTCTCCCTTGCGATTCAAACCGGATGCACCTTAGAACAATTGGCCTATGCCGACTTCTTCTTTCAACCCGAATTAAACACACCATGGAATGTAATAAATGCGGCAGGATTAAAAGCATTACAACAAGAGAAATTAATGTAACCGGCTTTCCTTTTGCATCCATGAGAATGCAAAAAGATATTTTCTAATATAAGGAAAATTTCTCAGATTGCAGACAAACTCCTTTGTTCCGAATAGAACTTAGGAGTTTGTCTTGTTTTGAAAGCTATGAAAAGGAAAAATCCATTGAACCGCCGGCCTTGGCCACCTGGCTTCCAGAGCCAGGTAGCTAACTTTGTGAGGTTCATGCAAGCAAAAACAAGCATGGCATGCACAGGCCGTTGTAACCGCAAGAATTATTCAAGCAGCTGGTGCTGCGGCTATTCCCTCCCTAGCATATGTAGTTCCGCCTAAATATTTCAAACCCGAGAACAGAGGCAAAGCGTTGAGCCTTGTGTCTACTACTTTCACGCTAATGGACGGAGTATACCCCATTAGTATCACCCGCTGCCAATGTTGTGCCATCGACCTTGAAAAAGACGGAGATTGGTTATCGGGATGGGACTCTTCACCCTTTTAAGTATTTTAGGAGGTGCATTTGGTCCTTCTATTTTAAGTCGATTTTTATCCTTCAATACTAACTTTACAATCTCCTTTATCATTGTCATCGTTATGTCAGTTATCGGCATTTTTCTAATACTCGCAACGTGAGCAAGATAATTCCAAGGATGATCTGAACAGGCACCCGGCCAATGGCTTAAAGTGATTTAGGGATATCCCAGTGTACGTAGGAACGCTATCAAAAAGACCTTCCCGCAGCGCAAGACCCTAATGCACCTGATGGTGAAGAGGATCACGCTGGACGACAGGAAGCACATCGGCAGCGTCGAGCTCGCCTTCAACGAGGAGACGAAAAGTATTTTTTAAGCTTAGCCCCTTCCGCTGAAACAATAGCGCAAAGGGCTTTTCCTTTATCCAACACTTGGGCATTCTGTTACCCTTCACTATGACAATATTACCGCTAAATTCGTTTTACTGTAGATCCTCAAAAGAACCGAATCCCGCTATCAGTGGCCTTTTGGCCTTGACATGCGTTCCATGAACAAGGCTACCCTGCGTCTGCTCAAAAATCGAATCATCTGACCCATAAGGTAATTGTTACGGCCATCGATGATATAGCTGCGTCCCTGATCAATCCCGCGAAATCCGGCCTGTACAACCTTATCCGGGGTCGAGAGTTTTTGGCCCGCACCCATTTCCTCACTGCCGACCGCATCGAAAAAACCCGTCTCGGTTGCACCTGGACACAGTGCGAGCACGCGAACGCCTCTCCCGCGCGTTTCCGCCCATAGCGCCTCGGAGAAGGACAATACAAATGCTTTGGTAGCCCCATAAACGGCTGAATAAGCACAAGGCATGAACGCGGCCATCGAAGCCACGTTAACGATGACTCCGTCCTTTCGCCTCAGCATATCGGGCAGCAACCGATGCGTAAGATCGACTAACGCAGCCGTGTTCAGCATAATCTCTTCCTGCTCGCGCTCCGGGTCTATTTCTTCGAAACGGCCATAGGTGCCAACACCTGCGTTGTTGATGAGAATATCCACGGACAAGCCCAGTTCGGAAATTTGTTCGACCAATTGGCGCGAGGCGTTCGCTTTGGACAAATCGCAAGCGAGTGCATAAGCCTGTACGCCATACTGGCGGTTGATTTCCTTGGCCATTAAATCCAGTTTGTCCTTGGAGCGCGCTGCCAGAACAACACGACAGCCTTGTGCTGCCAGTTCGTTGGCATAGGCTTTCCCTATTCCGGATGAAGCACCGGTGACTACCGCTAGCTTGTTACGATAAGTATACTTGATCAAGAGAAAAACCTCCTATTTAGAACTTTTCTGATATCAATTATCTTCATCGTACTGTCGATAGGAATGGGTTAACCACATCATGTTTATACTATTAGTGACATTAATAGCCTCAGTACTCGTTTTTGGTTCTCGTTGGGGGCAAGGTCAATTGACATCAATTATAGTAATAATCATCATGCATGAAATACTTTTGGTCCATTTGGTTACTAAAGGTATGTATTTTTCCATATGATTAAAAGAGGTGATCTATTTGATAATAAATCGCTTCTCATCCGCATTGGGTGACTATGTAGACGCGGAGAGTATCGTGACAGTGTCAAATAACGGTGGGCCGGATACGGGAGTTCTGCAGAAAATCGTAAATCAACTGCATTATCCTTCTTCTAGTCACAGACGAAGGTACGGATATTATCGTCTGGAATCGAGCGGCAGAACTGATCGTAGCCGATTTCGGCAGTCTGCCGGACAACGAACGGAATATGATGGACATTATGTTTTTAAAGCCGGATTACCGCAACAGACTGGTGGATTGGGTAAGCAAGCAACGCCGTATTCAGATGATGTGGTGAAACCCTCGTAAAGGGATACCAAAGAATGCGGCATCCACGATAACTGTATGCTCCTCTGCAAGTAGCCGGTTTATTGATTAAACCTCTTACTTAAAGGGGGGCATTTTTAAAACTTGCCGTTACTTATGATACAATTCTCCGTTTCAACTACAAGCGAAACTATAAGGCATCCGCTCGGATGTCTTGATTCATGCCGAATAAGACTTCTGATTGCTTTCCTAGTCCTAAACATTTGAAGATGATTCGAGCTGCTCTGAATGCTGGCTCCGATAGTCAATTCACAGTTGCTGCATATTATCCACCGTGCCATCCGGATGAGGAACATGAAGGGAAACGGCCAAATTGGAATTGTGTACGAAGCCACTACTTACTTGACCAACTCGTAACGGGTCGCAATAATACCTGAACCAAGCGTTCGACTGGACCGCAAGTTGAGCTTGATTTTCTCGCCGCCGCCGTCAAAAACAGACTTCCCGCCGCCCAAGACAACCGGACAAAGGGTCAGCAGGAATTCGTCGATCAGGCCAAATTGAAGCAATGTCTTTGCTGCTCCCGGACTTCCAAAGATGACCAGATCCTTGCCAGGCTGTTGCTTGAGTGCCGCAATTTCCTCTGCGATACGGTCCTTAATCAGCATCGTATTCTTCCACTCCGCTTTGTTCAACGTACTGGAAATGACGATTTTCTTTACGTCCTGCAGCCAAGTGGCATGATCCAGATCATGCTTCGACGCATTCGGATCATTCAACACTGCGGGCCAATAACTCTCCATTAACTGATACGTGTTGCGTCCATATACGGGCGATCCAACTTCGGATACAACCTCCTCGGCATATTTCTCCATTTCCTCATTGTATGGAATCCAGTCCAATCCCCCGTTTAAATCCGACGCATACCCGTCAAGCGAGACATGCATAAATAATACGAGTTTCCTCATGCCGATTCTCCTCCAATGCAAGTTATAATTAGCTGACGTAAGGTGCAAGTAAAATCTTATCCGGGGCACCCGGTGCCGATATGGTCATTCCCTCTAATTTTATTGTCATGCGGGTCCTCCTTTGGGAGAAGGCTCGCCATAAAGCAAGCGCATGGCTTCCATTTTTCGTCGCATATACGCCTTGGCCTCAGCAGGCTCTACAATAATAACTTCTTCCCCCCACTGCCAGATCAGGTCCAGATAGAAGGCCATATCCTGTGCCGCAATCTCAAGGGTCAGGGTTCCACCGCCATCCTCATGGCGATGGAGGTGTGGACCAAAACGAGCATTCGATTCCAGCATCCATACCCCTTTTTTCGTGACCTCAAGTTCGAGTGTGATCTGTTCCTGGTCCGTCTGTACAGGCTTATCCAATAAAGTCTTCCGGCTTACCTCCGCGCGGCCAGGAACAGCTCTGTTCAGCTCGGCGGAGAGAATCCGATCGGCTCTAAATTGCCGGATATCCTCTCTGGTGAAGCAATACGCGGGACAATACCAGTAACCGGAACTGGCATACAGGCCAATCGGCTGAATGTCTCGCTTCGAGACCCCGCTGCTGGATTTATATTCAATGGTCACCACACTTTGGATCATGATGGCTTGCAGCAGAGTCTGGAGAATTTCCACAGACATCGAGCGGTACGGGCTCCAGAACATAACCCTGTTTTTAAGGCGGTCAATCTGTTCTCTTATATCAGCGGGCAAGTAATGATAAAACTTGTGAAGCGCTCCTTCGGCTCCCTCGCCAAAAGGCATAGAACTGTAATAGTCCATCGACTGACATGCAAAAAACAGGGCTACCGCCTCATTTTCGGTAAAGCTGATTGGCGGCAAAACTCTCTCCCGGAGCAGCTTGTAGCCCCCTCCCCTGCCCTGAATCGAATACACCGGTACACCGAGTTCACTTAGCTCTTGCAGATCCCTGGTAATCGTTCGAGTGGATAAGCCAAACTCTTCAGCCAACTCCCTGACCGTGAAAGATCGCTTGGCGTTAATCCTCATCATTAATTGAATGAGACGCTGTGATTTTTGCAAAGGCCACCTCGTTCCTGTTTTATGATCTTAACGCATAAATAAGACATGATCTGTCTTGTTTTGGTGATACCATTATCTTATAAGATATCTGAATAGACAACCAACAGGGGGCATGATCCGTATGCAACAGCATTTCCACGAAGAAATAGGCTTTGTGTTCATCCATGGGGCGGGCTTGGAGGGCCAAGTTTGGAGTAAAGTCGTTGAAGGGTTCGAACATCCTTATTTACTTGTTGAGTTTCCTTTGCGGAAGAGCTCGTTTGATTCCAGGAGCGGTCTTTCGTTGGAGGATTACGTCACCCATATGAAGAAGCAAGTAGAGGATTGGGAAATTCGCAGGTTTGTTATCGTAGCGCATTCGCTTGGGGGCGTTTTTGCTTCCAGACTGGCATCCGAATGGACGGATCGGTTGGTAGGCATCGTCGCTGTAGGGGCCGCAATTCCGAAGAACGGCGGTTCATTCTTATCCATTTTGCCGTTCCCCCAGAAGCAGCTGATGTCTGTTATCCTTCGCTTGTCGGGTACGACACCGCCGGAATCGGCCATCCGGAAGGGGTTATGCAGCGATCTCTCACCGGCTCAAGCCACAGAAGTCGTAAGCGGATTTATCCCCGAGGCTGTCCGTGTTTATACCGATCGCATCCACGTGTCCGTTCCGGATGTACCCAAGTTATACGTGAAGCTCACCCAGGATAAAGAGCTGAGTCCTTCTTTACAAGATAAAATGATCGCAAACTTCTCCCCGCAGTCCGTACAAGTCTTGGAGACCGGGCATTTACCGATGCTAAGCCATCCGCAAGGTTTAAGATCCATCCTTGTAAACTTCCTGTCGGAAGAACTGAAGCAGCGCAGTCTGCAGGGGCAAATTTGAATTTGATATTGGCCCCTGCGGCATTCCCTGAATCAAGATCAGGTCCGCTCGTTTCCCGATACGATATTCAAATCCGGGAGGTTGAACGACCGGTATGGCATAATCCCGTCCTTCTGCGTTGAAGTGAAGCTGAAGAGCTTGACCTCGGTTTACATTTCCATACCGTTCGATCCGGGCGAGGACCACACGAGGAATAACGGGGGAGAGGACCATCTTGATTTCAACCTCTTTCACTTGACCTTCATCCTCAAACTGGACAACTAATCGGACCTGCGGACGTTCATTCACATAGGCCCCCGTTTCTTCCATACGGATGATCCTGCCCTGAATCGGCTGGCCTTCTCTCACTTTTTTTCAAATGGGATCTCGCCAATAGGCGAGGGACGAGTGCGATGCCTAGGAATAAGAGAAGATCGATGAGTATCCAAACCACCCAGTTTATCACGAGGGCACTGCCCTGTTTGAGATAGTTCCAGAAACTTAGAAGGGAAACCTTGTTTTCTTCCTCCTTCAGCAGCCAGCTTTCCACCTGGTCGTTCGAAAGGACCTTAGCCTCCTGGTGTTCAGATTCACATAACCTGACGCAAGATCACCGCTGCTAAAGGCATCTTGGAATTTACCGGATTTCTCATTGAATACATACCCCGTCCCCGTTCCATTTATTTCATCTTCTGCACTAGATCCGGCAATCAGCACTTCCTCGTCATTCAATAGGAACACCCGGGCTTGATAAACCGGCTTCGGTGTAGGAACCACAGCCCCCCACTTCTTCTCGTTCGCATCATAAAAGGAGGCTTCTTCCGGGTAGTTCCCGTTTTCGCGCACCCATTTGCCGTTATTGAAACCGAAGTGATCAGCGAAATGAGCGCCCGCTCGATCCTGTGCAGCAAATGTCCCTTCCTCTTCGCGTTGAAGCAGTACGGACACATCTCCATTCTTATCCAGAATCCCGCTGACGAACGCCGTCCGATCGTCCTTTAAACTGACCGCAAACAGCGGAACGGCCTGGCCGTTCTCCCTACTCCCATGCACTTCATCGATCCGAACCGGCCTGGCTGGAAGCAGTCCCTCTTCGCCCAAATTGACAATCTCCAACCTGCCGTCCTTCACCTGGGCTACAAAAAAGGCTGAATCCGGCGATTCCCATGCTGCAAGGAGTCTGCCGTGCCAGGAATAAACGCTGGAACGCCAGGAGGATGGGATATGGATCGTCTCCCCTGAGCCAACTCCTCAACCTCACCTGTTGCATGAAAATAATTGACTTGCAATCCACGCGAATCGTCGTAGGTTGGTACAAGGATCCCGTTGTTCTGATACACCGCCGGGCCCAGTTCGGCTTGGAAATCGGTAGGTACCGTCGTCATGTTCACCACGGTTTCCGTGTCGGTATCCATGAGATAAACCTCGTATTTCTCCTGGAATCGATCTCCGTTTGAAAAGCCAATCAACTTCTTCCCCTCATCCAGTAGGTAAGCCCGGTTCAAGGTTGGGGTTGAGACCGCCATGTCACTCTTGTAATCTTTCCACATGAAGAAACTCAAGAGCAGTACAGGAATCAAAAACACCAAATTGCCGAGAACAAGCGCCCTCCTCTGCTTCATCCTATTTCCCTCCGACATCCCCAGTCTCATTTTCATTATAAGGATCGGCTCTCCCTAATCCACCTATTTTATACCCAATTTCTGGAATCTCAGCTTCGCCAGTGTCTGCGGGCCCCGCGCTGTCACCAGCGGCAAATGTCATAAACCGTCCTAACTCAAAGCGAAGTCAACAGCAGACTCTGCGTGAAGTCTTGTTGTATCGTAGAGAGGGACCCGGCAGTCCTCTTGTGAAATGAGCAGCGTGATCTCCGTGCACCCAAGAATAATAGCCTCGGCTCCCTGCTGACTAAGCTGATCTATGATCCTTAGATAGGATTGCTTAGATTCATCCTTAATGACTCCAAAGCACAGTTCTTGATAGATGATGTCATGAACGATCATCCGATCTGACTCGCCCGGGATGATCACATCGAGTCCGAACTTATCCAGAAGCCTGCCTTTGTAGAAATCTTGTTCCATGGTGAAAGCTGTACCCAATAAAGCCACTTTCTTAATCCCATCCTTAACCAGCTCTTTTGCTGTCGCATCTGCGATATGAATCAGAACCACCCGTCCAACGGGTGGTTTGCACTAGGGGTATAACCCCTTGTTGCCAAACTGCGCCTAAAGACGCTAGCCTGACCACAAAGCGTTCAGGCTCAGTGTTATTTGTCTCTTTCACTTACCAGTTAAACTGGTTTTACTTTTTCTTGCTCTTGTTGCTGCTGAATGGATCTTCATACTCTTTTACACTCAGCTTATCCACTGCCTGGTCATGTGCCTCTTGCTCTCGAATGTATTTGGCGACGGTGGCTTCATTTAGCCCCACTGTACTTACGTAGTAGCCTTCCGCCCAGAATTTACGATTCCCATACTTATACTTCAAATTGGCATGCTTCTCAAAGATCATGAGTGCGCTTTTCCCTTTTAAATAGCCCATAAAGGAAGACACAGATATTTTCGGTGGAATCGCCACCAGCATGTGCACATGATCCGGCATCATATGTCCTTCTAATATCTCGACTCCCTTGTATTTACATAGACGCTTCATGATTTCAATTAGATCTCGTCTCACTTGATTGTAGATCTCTTTACGTCTATACTTCGGGGTGAACACAATGTGATACTTACACATCCACTTTGTGTGCGCTAAACTAAAGTTTTTATTTGCCATTTAAGACCATCCTTTCGAATTGAGCCTGAACATCTCAATTTTATCGGGATGGTCTTATTGGTGTAACCCTAGATCCCTCCACCCGCATAGCGGGTGGTTTTATATTTCGCGCGTTTCACGCGCTCAACAGGCTGAAGCCTAAAAACAAAAAGCCGCTTTTGGAGCGGTCAGATAGGGATTTATAATTCCTGAAAAATTCGGCATAGTCGTTGATATTCGGCTATGTCGTTTTTCGTTTAGTTTGGCAAATCAATAGCGCCAATGCAGTTATAGAAAATTTGAATCCGCTGGGTTCTGCGGCCATCTACCTTTTCAGCCTTGAATACTATAATTTTGTCAATGAACTCTCGAATAATCTCTGCATCCAATTCTGTAATTTCTGTGTACTTTTTAACCAGTGCCAAAAAGCGGTCGGTATTGAGGGACTGTTCATTTACTGTATCAATGGTATGCTTTAATTCAGTTATCCTTTCTTCCAGTGCCTTCTGCTCGGTTTCATATTCAGCCGACATCTTGTAAAAACGCTCTTCGGGAATTTTGCCCATCACATTGTCTTCATATAGCTTTCGAATGATTTTGTCTATGTCAGCAATACGAGCCTGTGCTTGTTCGTATTCCTTTTGACTTTGGCGGAGTTCCTTGGCAAGTTCCTTTTCTGAATTATTCATAACTATACGGATGAATTCCTGTTCATGGTCTTTTGCAAAGGAGGTTACACGCCTTAAGTCCTCTAGCAAAAGCTGTTCCACTACTACATTGCGTATCTGATGTGAACTGCACATACCCTTTTTCTTGCGGTAAGTCGCACAAACGAAGTATTCCTTATCGTGTGTCCATCCCTTGCCTCTAACCTGATACAGCTTTGCTCCACAGTCGGCACAAAACATCATGCCAGAAAGCATTCCCATTTCACCTAATCGTGATGGTCTTCGCTTGCCATCTCTAATTTTCTGCACTGTTTCCCAAGTGCCTTCATCAATAATTGCTTCATGGGTATTTTTGAAAACCAGCCAATCTTCTGGATTGTTCAATATCTTGACTTTGCTCTTATATGACTTTTTAGAAGTCTTGAAATTCACCGTGTGACCTAGATATTCCATTTTAGCCAGAATATCTGCTACGGTACGAGCCGACCAAGCATATGGGTTTTCTGGTGGTCTTGCTGGAGTGTTAATACCCATTTTACGAAGATGAACCGTAGGTGTATCAATGCATCGCTTTTCAAGTTGCTTTGCTATCTGCGTGGGTCCAAAACCAGCCATGCACAGTCGGAAAATATCTCTGACCACTTCGGCGGCTTTCTCATCTATTATCCAGTGCAACTTGTCTTTAGGGTCTTTAATATAACCGTAAGGCGGATTGGTGCAGAGCGGCTTGCCAGATTGTCCCTTGGATTTGAACACAGCACGGATTTTCTTGCTAGTATCCTTAGCGTACCATTCATTAATAATATTAAGAAACGGTGTAAAGTCACTGTCTGCTTGGTTTGCACTATCAATACCGTTGTTAATAGCAATGAATCGTACATCTGCTTCAGGAAACATAATCTCGGTATAATAACCTACTTTAAGGTAATCCCTGCCGAATCGGGACATATCCTTGATGATAATCGTTCCGATTCTACCGGTCTCCACATCTGCAATCATGCGGTTAAAGTCTGGTCTATCAAAAGTTGTACCGCTGACCCCATCATCCACATAAAATTCGATGTTGCGAAAACCGTTGTCCTCAGCATACTTTTTTAGAATTGCCTTCTGGTTTACTATACTATTACTGTCTCCTGCAAGCTCATCATCACGTGAAAGCCTGCAGTAAAGAGCAGTAAGTTTTGCTTCTTCAAATGCTAATGTTGATTTACGTATAGTGCTAAATGTTGACTGTCTATTCATTTTTCTCCTCCATTTCCGACAGTCTTCAAGCGGTTTAGCACTATGTATATTACCGTACTACCTTGAAGAAGTCGAGTTGATTTCCGTGGATTTATTTGAACTATCTGATAACTTTGAAAGGCTTTTTGCGTTGACTGTAATCAGTCGTTTCAGCTTGGAATATGCACTTTCCTTTGCTGAATCACTTATTCGTGATTCCACCACATAGACCGTACCTCCGATATCGGATTTGGTTGTTCGGCTGTTAATTTGGTTTTCCATATCGTGACCTCCTGTCCGATGTTTTGAAGGACTGGCACTGAGCTGAATTGATGACTCAGTGCCTAATCCATTATTTAAGCCTTTATTTGTAATATTTTCAGAGCATCCGGTTGAATTAGCTTTCCATCCAATCTCTCGTAAGCAGAAAATCCAATTTGCCCCTGCAATGCATATAACTCACTTAATTTTTTTATTGTTATTGGTTGACGCTCAATCAGCCAGTAGTATGATAAATCTCCAAATACAAGGCTTTTTGCTCCTGCTAATACTGTAGGCATATATGGAGAGGTAACTACAGGCTTTCCGAAGATGGTGTTATCTGAAGGATTCCACAGATAACTGCCGCTTGTATCCTTAAGGGTTCTAAGAAGCATAGCTGTATTATCGTGCATGATAAACACAGCGTTGTTGCGATATTCATCTTTTAATGAAAAATACAGTGAAATAATCTCGTCAAAAGAGATGGTACTATTGTCTGCTGTAGTTACATCTGCGTCTGCCGTAAGTATACCTGTTGGCTGTGTTGTGCCATTTCCATTAAGCAATGCATTTTCCTCAGCCTTGCCAAAACGCTTCGCAAAATCACCCATCAAATATTTTTCAAGATTAAAGTTCATATCGGTGACAAATGAGCGGTTTAGCTTGACAAGAGATGCCAGCTTGTATGATTTCACCAGAAACTGTGTAAATGTATCGGCACTTTCAGGGATTGGATCCCCGTCTTCAACCCAATCTGCTGTACCCGTTGAGGATACCGCTTGAATTTTACCTTCTGCAGAAGATAGATTGATAACAGTGGCAAATCTGCGGAATATATTCTCCTTTGCCAAAGCAGTGTTAAAACCTTCCCTGAATTCATCTGGTGCGACATATGCTCCGACATTATCGTACCCCTCGTTCAGATTCTGATAATTTTCGTCTTTTCCTTTCATAACGTTCCAAAACGCTCTATTATAAGTTGTTGATGTTGCCATAATCGTTTACCTCCTAAATTTAATTCGATTGTGGGGTATATACCCTGTTTGAAACCGCGTTTTTTTACGCATTGCCCCACGCCCGTTACACAAATGAAAAGCTGTGGAGATTTGACCTCCCCTAGGGGGTAGGTATTAACACATAGGGTTGTTTCAGTGTTTTTTGTGGTTTTAAGCTTTGTAGCAAGATGTAGCAGGTAAAAACTAAACTCTCTATACGAGAGTGATTTTTAATATAACCTGTTTTTCTTGCTACAAGCTGCTACACTGTGTTTAAATAAGAAAAAATTCTTCTTCTGTCAGCTTATATCCGATAAGCATTGTGGTCATCCCACCACCAGAACGTGGTCGTTTCCGTTCTACACGGGCGATAGCTGTTAATGCTTGTTTGAAGTTTCTTGCATTCTCCGAATAACATCCATTGGCACTGCACCAACGCTGATACCGGGCATACACTTCGGATGTCCGCACCTCACTATTAGGACTTTCCTCCAAGGCATCCTCGAAAAATAATGCTATTTTGTCGCTATCACGTTTATAAGCCTCCGTTGCTGTCTTAACAGAATCAGGTAAAGTCAAGCCTTCCTTCTTTAACAGCTGATAGCCTTCAATTAGCCAGTTAAGGATAGCACTCTGATTCTTCGGTTTAGCGAATTCACGTTTTAGGTTTTTATCCTGCTCGCTTTCATCAAAGTGTCGTTCAAAAGGGATAATCAACACTCTGCCACTGGAAAACAGCGTCATATCCGTAATAACGGGCAGATAATTGGTGTTGATATACAGCTTAAACTTTGGCGAAAAGTCAAAAGAATTCTCATGTAGAAACCTTGCGTTGATGGTGTCACCACCCGTCATGCTTTTTACCTGTGCAGCATTTAGGACAAGTCCTCTGCTAGGTTCGGAGATATTCACAAAGCGTACTCCTGCAAGCCGGGCAATATCTTCACTTGGACTTGAACTGTTATTGTTCTTTTTCAGACTGATAGTCTCCGGCCTTGCGGTACAGCCATAACTGCCTAACACCTTAAGAACGCTCTCACATAGCGTACCTTTACCGTTTCGAGTTGTAGCACCATAGAGAACAAACAGGCATTCATACCGAGTGTCTCCGCTGATACTGTAGCCAAAGGCTTTTTGGAGGAATTTTGCCTTTTCCTCATCTCCGCTCATAATCTCATAAATAAATCTATCCCATCGCTCACTTTTTGCTTCTGGATCATATTTAACGCCAGATATCTTTGTAAGTCTGTCCTCGCTGTTGTGGGGATGAAAATCCATGGATGTTAAAAACAATGTTCCATTGGCACAGTTGAGTACCTGCGGGTCTTGGTCGAATTCAGCCATTGATATGGGATATACACTCTGTGCATCTTTAAGTACCGTTTCTCGGTATCTTCTTGACTGCCACTTTCGGCAATAGTCAATGTATGCTTTTCTTTGATGTTCATCCTGAATAGTCAAAGCATAGGTTAGCAGTTGATTAGCCAATGATTTACACATTTCCATCACTTTGAGATTGCCGACATCAGGAATCCAAATGCCATTCGCATAGCAAAACCACATCTTCCTTTCGGGAACAAAGCGGGCAAAAGACTTATAATAATCAGCAAACAACCTGCTTGCCCCAATATCCGTCCAAGGGTAGCGATCGTTACTCTCAGGCTTAAAGCCAGCAAGGGAACATTCACCAAAATCTTCTGTAGCTGATGAACGCTTGCCACCTGGTTTATATATTTCAGTAGCATTTGCGATTGCTTTTTCTATGGTTATCATTCCATAAGTACTGCCGGACTGTGGTCTATTCCATTTATCTCGCATTAGGCCGCTCTGCCGGAAAAGTCTGTCTATCTGTCCAATATCCCTGCCACACCAAAAAGCCAGCATACCGCAAAGTGCCAAATCAGCTTCACTGGCAGAAGCATAGCCTGATGTATCCCCTTGCCATAATGCTTTGAACCTTTCTCCATTTGCCGATTTTAAAGCCTTCTCAATAACAGACTTGTCAGACAGATATGATTGACTTTCTGTATCCAGAAGTTGCTTCACAGTGGTAGGACGTAGCATATACTTGTCTAGTATCATCTGTAGTTCATTCGATTTCTCCGCTATATCACCATCTGCATATACATTGCCTGTTACGGTAACAAAACGATTTGTTGCTCCAGCCACATAGACCTCAACTCCCAGCTTTCTGTTGTTGATATAGTATTTTGTTTTGTCAAAGTTAAAGCCTGTGGCCTTAAAGAAAATATGAAGCCCTTTTTCAGATGGACTGTGTTCCATATAACAACCACTAAAAGCCTCTACAATACTTTGGGCAACAGGCTTAAGCTTACCGCTGCTATCGAAGCAATCATCTAAGTCGATAGCACAAATATCATTACCTACCAAAAATCCCATACCATCATAATCACTTACAGTAGCTACCGCCGAACTAAAATCTTTAAATGTACTCCGCTGATCCGCTTTTGCCCTTTTTCCTGTTACAGGGTTATAAGGAACTTTGGTTTTCCTACCACTTCGCTCTTCATATTTCCAACAGCAGAACTGTGGCTTATCTTTAAGTTTCTGCGGCAAGTTATCGTATTGTGTATTCAGTTATTTCACCTCCTTGCCTTTCATAAATCGCCCGAAATACTACCGTTCCAGAGGGCTTGCCTTGTTTGGCATAGCCTCGTTATCTTTCAAGGAATACGCTCGGAATCTTCGTCATGGCATATTCTGCATGATGTATCTCTTGCATTTCGGGGTATTCAGTTGTCAAGGAGCAGTGAGAGCAAAAACGTTGCTTTAATTAGTAGTCCACGAGAAAAGCAAATCCGCAGAATATGTTTTGAAGGTTATTTCCTCCCACCAACCACTGGACAAGTCTGCAGTTTGAGTACTGGAACAAATATTTCTGTAATTTTGATTTCCTCTACTAATAGCCGAAATAATTAACTCCCTAGCTAAATGCCACAGCAAATAGTTACTCGGACGGTCGTGCATAGTATTTTTCCTCTCACCTTATAGCCTTGGTAGAGCAAATTAGTTGAGGATTTTCAAAAAATATTTTTTGTTCCTAATTAATAAGCGAAGGATTTGGTTGATTCAAATCCATAAAATAAAAAACAACCTGTCCTCCTTGTGGCGGAGTTGGTTGTAATGGTTATGCTTTTGCTCAAATAAGAGCAAAAGTAATATTTAGTTTAAAAAGGCTTAATGCTATAGCTTTGACTTTATAATAGACTTTCCGACTTTTTTGTCTAAATGCCTTAACTTGAACACATTTAAATAAATTCGTAAATATGAATATGCAATTAGAACAAATGAAAATTGATGTGTAATTAAAAATTTATACTGTTTATAGCGTATTTTTGTGATATAATTATTAATATTTGCGGGAGGTGCAAAAAAATGGCAATACATTATAACAAGCTATGGAAGCTGTTAATTGATAAGAATATGAAAAAGAAAGATTTGCAACGCTTATCCGGTGTTAGCTCTGCAACTATCACAAAGCTTGGCAGAAACGAAAATGTAAATACAGAAATACTTCAAAAAATATGCACAGCTTTAGAATGTGACATTTGTGATATTTTAGAGTTTGTACCTGATAAAATTGAGAAAGGTGAGGTAGATTGAAACAATGATTAAAGATATTATGAATGCCAATGAAGGTGTAACACCGAACAGCCGAGAAATGGCTGTATTAAAAGAGAACTTTCCGTCATGCTTCAAGGAAGACGGTTCCTTTGATATTGAACGGTTTAAGGAATTTTTAAGTGATAAGATTGCTGTAACTGGAGAAGGTTATGAACTTAAGTTTCTGGGTAAAAACTATGCTCGATTGCTGGCTTCAATTGATACCACAACAGTTGTAGTGCCAGACGAGGAACATAACTCAAAACCAGAAAATGTGAACAGTGAGAACATTTACATAAGCGGAGATAACCTTCATGGATTAAAGCATCTTTTGAAGTCCTATTCTCGCAAGGTGAAAATGATATATATTGACCCGCCTTATAATACGGGAACAGACGGATTTGTGTATAATGACCAGTTCAATTTTACTGTGGAAGAACTTTCAGAAAAACTAAGTATTAGTGAAGAACAGGCACAGCGTATTTTAGACTTAACAAAGCGTGGTTCGGCATCAGACTCAGCATGGTTGATGTTTATGTATCCAAGACTTCTACTCGCAAGGGATTTACTGAGTAATGAAGGGACAGTATTTATATCAATAGATGATAATGAACAAGCAAATCTTAAATTAATATGTGATGATGTATTTGGAATTGATAACTTCGTTGCCCAAATCATTGTTCAGTCAAATAAAAGAGGGCAGACATACAAGCAACTAGCTAAGACACATGAATATATTCTAGTTTATACGCGAAATATTGATGGTAAGATAAATGAACTTATGAAAGAGATAGGTTCATTCAAGATGGAGGATAATATAAGTGAATTTTCAGAACGGGAACTTCGAAACAGGAATCCGAAATTTGGAAGATTTAACAGACCTAATTTATATTATCCAATTTATGTAGATACCACTCAGGTAGATAAAAATGGATATTCGCCTATATCCTTGTCTAAACATGGTAACTTTATTGAAGAAGTGTACCCACTAAACAGCGAAGGACAAGAAAGTTGTTGGCGATGGGGTACTAAAAAATTGGAAGCCAATAATAATGAGGACACTATGCTTAGTAATGTTGTCGCTAGGCAAAAAAACACTGGAGAATACGGCATTTATGAGAAGTATCGTAAAACAACATATAAAGCAAAGACTATATGGTTTAGCGATGCAATCATTGATGATTTAATCGATGAAGATGATGACATTTGGGATGAAACAGGCGTAATTACAGAACAAGGTTCTGTCGAGCTAGGAAATTATGAAATGGGCGATGTTTTTGATTTTCCGAAACCTAGTTATTTGATTAAAAAGGTTCTTACACTTGGTTCAGATCATGATAGCTTATGCGTCGATTTCTTTTCTGGTTCTGCAACAACAGCAGAAGCAGTTATGCGTCTTAATGCTGAACTAATGTCGAAAGGACAAAGACGTTATATAGCTGTACAATTGCCAGAGGATTTAGACATAAAATATGAAAATGCCTCCGCATCGGAGAAACCTAAAATTCAAAGAGTTATTGATTTTCTTGATAGTGTAAACCGACCTCATACACTCGACCAGATTGGTATGGAACGCATTTTAAGAGCGGCAAAAGCTATAAAGGAAGAATTTCCGGACACAACGTCTGACCTTGGTTTTAAGCACTTTACTCTTGCCGAGCCTGAGCAAAATACTCTAGACAAGCTTGAAAAGTTTGATCCTAACGAGAATAAATTATTTGCAGATAAAGACCTTCTTGGTGAATTTGGAAAACCTACAGTCCTTGCTACATGGCTCGTTAGAGATGGATATGGACTCACTACAAATGCCGAGGAGTTAAACTTTGCGGGATACAAAGGCTATTATATAGGAAAACATCTTTATCTTGTTGACCCTGAACTGTCAGATAAGGCGATTGAAGCCATTGTTGTAAAATATGAAACTGACGGTAGCTTTAATCCCGAAAATGTGGTGTTATTCGGTTATAGTTTCACTTGGACGGAAATGGAAGCTTTGAAAATTAATTTGAAACGGTTGAAGGATACAGAGAAAAACTTGCGTATCAACTTCGATATCCGTTATTGATTGGAGGGTATGTCATGGAACTTATCCTACAACGAGGATTACCACACCAACAAAAAGCTGTAGATGCAATAAGCACTGCCTTAGATGGTGTACAAATTACCTCACCAGTACAATTTTATGAAAACCCACATATTTCTCTTTCTGACTCTCGGCTTTCTGCAAATATTAGAGAAATTCAAAAAAGCATACCTGCAGAATATCGAAGCAGTATGCCAATTGGGGATTGCCTAAATATCGATATAAAAATGGAGACAGGAACAGGAAAGACTTATGTTTATACACATACCATATACGAGCTGCATAAACGATATGGATTTAATAAGTTTATTATCGCTGTGCCTTCTCTTGCGATTAAAGCGGGAACAGCACAATTTTTGCGTGATGAATATATAAAACGGCATTTTTCAGATGTTTGTGGTTATGGGACAGAGATTGAGATTGGAGTACTGGAAGCACCGAAAAAGAAGAAAAAAGGACGTTCATATTTTCCAAGTGTTGTAAGTGATTTTGTAAAAGGTTCCTGCCAGAACACTAAGAAGATTTATATCTTGCTAGTTAATATGCAACTACTCACAGGTGCAAAATTGCTAACGCGTGATGATTATGATTATGGAGTAGAAGGTTTTTATAGACCGCTTGACGCTATTCAGGCCACTCGCCCAATTGTTATTATTGATGAGCCGCACAGATTTTCTCGTGGCCAAAAGGCATTCAAGGTTATCGCTGATGAAATAAAACCACAATGTATCATACGTTTTGGTGCTACCTTTCCTGAAACCACAAGCGGACGTGGAAAGAACAAAATAACTGTAAAAGATTACCAAAATCTACTTTACGATTTGAATGCATGTGAATCTTTTAATCAAAACTTGATAAAGGGAGTAACCAAGGAACATTTTGAGCCAGTATCTAAGCGTGAAGAAAAAGTGAAAATTACTTCCATTACAAGCAAGGATTCTGTTACCTTTCATTATAAAAAGCGTGATGAAGCAACTAAAACCTTTACCCTTAAAACGGGTGATTCACTATCTATCATTAATGAAGCTTTTGAGGGAATTACTGTTCATGCTATCACCGCATCAACAGTGGAGTTTTCTAACGGTATTCAGAAGTCAACTGGTGAGGAATTGGATGTAGACATTTATATGACCTCTTATCAAGAGCAAATGATGCGTCTTGCACTTGAACGTCATTTTGAAACTGAGAAAGCAAACTTCTGCGGTCGCAATTTCAAAATCAAAACATTGGCATTATTTTTTATTGACGATATATCATCTTACCGTCCAAATGTGGAAGGTAAAGAGCCTTATCTTCTTCAAGCTTTCGAGAGATTGCTTAAAGAGAGGATAGAAACTGTACTATCCACTCTTGGTGAGCATGATGCAGAATATCGAGCCTACCTTGAGGCAAGTCTTGCAAATATTTCTGATTGTCATGCAGGTTATTTTTCACAAGACAATAGTGATTCAGATGAAGATATAGCAAAAGAAGTAGAAGTTATTCTTCATGGTAAAAAACAGCTGCTCTCATTTAAGAATCCAGATGGTGGCTATAACACTTTACGTTTTCTGTTTTCTAAATGGACACTTAAAGAAGGTTGGGATAACCCTAATGTATTTACCATAGCCAAACTACGCTCCAGTGGAAGTGAAAATAGTAAATTGCAGGAAGTTGGTCGTGGCCTGCGTTTGCCAGTAGATGAGAACGGGAACAGAATCTCCAATGAAGAATTTCAACTTAACTATATTGTTGACTTTACAGAAGCCGACTTTGCCAAACGTTTAATTGATCAAATAAATGGTGAAATACCTCAAGCTGCTTCGATTAGCGAAGTACGACTGGAGGCAGTGGCTAAGAAACTCGGCTTAAGCTCTGATGAACTTTTTGATGCTTTATATGATAAGCATTATATCGACAGACGAATGAATATAAAACCGGATACGAGAGAGGCTTTCTTTGCAGAATACCCAGACTTTGCGACAGGACTGTCCTCTGGAAAGGTTAAAGACCGAAATGTTAACAAGCCAAAGCCTGTAAAAATCCGTAAGGCTGTGTACAGCGAGATACGAGAATTATGGGAGACAATCAATCAGCGGTACTTGCTATTTTACGATGCGGATTTGGATTCCGATATGATTGATGTGGTGGTTTCATTGTTGGAAAAACCCGGGGTATTTACAGATGTTGTTATGACTAGCTCAAGGGATGTTGTAAAGAGCGATGGTTCGCAGATGACGATTGTTTCTGATACAGGTACCCAATACATTGTATCGAAACCTATTCCCTACAATGAATTCCTTAAGAGAATAATGCGTTCTACAAATATTCCAATCAAAGTATTGCATGAAGCACTGTGTGAGTATGTAAAAAGGAATGGAACTATCAATCCTGAACACATTAATGAAAATTCTGTCAGTATGTTTATCCAGCAGTTTCATGACTGGAGAGGCAATAATTTGCAAGGCCGATTCCATTATGCAAAAAGTAATACCCCTGTTGGTGCAACAGCACTCACCTATTCAGACGGTTCTCCACGTGAAGATATCGCACAGGGACGTATTGGCACAAAGATGGCTCCGGGAACACCAAGTGGTAAGTATTTATACGACGCCTTCGCTTACGACTCGCCATTGGAACAAAAGAATATTATGTCAGACATCGAAGAAGTCATTGTATACGGAAAAATCCCACGCAGCAGTATTGCTATACCAACTGTTACTGGTGGAATGTATAGTCCGGACTTTATGTATGTTGTAAGGCGGGCTTCTGGCGAGAAAGAACTTAATATTGTGGTCGAAACAAAGGATGTAGAAAACAAATCTGATTTACGTGGTACAGAAAAGGCCAAAATTGAATGCGCTCGAGTTTTCTTCGATATGCTATCAAAAGATGGATACACCGTCTACTTCCGCGATCAGCTAAATAATAAGCAGATGGCTCAGATTATAAAAGATGTATTGGTAGAGTAATTTTTTCTTAAAGGGGGATGTAATTTTGAATTTGGAAGCAATCGTCATTAAGCATTATCGTTCTATTGAAAATGTTACTCTTTCTCTTCCACAAAATAAGCCGCTTGTTCTATTTGGGCCAAATAATGCAGGAAAGTCTAATATATTATCAGCTATAAATAGAGTACTCGGTGAACGGTATCCAACTTATATTGAAATGCTAGAGAGTGATTATTTTAGAAGAAATCAAAAAGATTATCCAACTGCACAGATTACAGCTAAGTTTACAGAGCCTCTTTATTATGATTACAGAGGAAACGGATATGATGTTATATCTGTAAGTTATGGACACAATGGGCAAGCTAACAACAACCTCTTCCATGATGGGTATGGTAATAAAATATATCCCTCAAATGAGCAGCGTTCCGCTTGTCAATCCTACTTAATTGATGCAGAAAGAAATATTCAGAGTGCCTTTAATTACGGTAGTAGCTACTCTTTATTAAGCAAGTTCTCAAAAAAAATACATGAAGCCTTGAGTTCTGAACACAAGGAGGAATTGTCGCAAGCTTTTAATCAAATAACTACATCTTTTGAGCAAACAGATGAGTTTTCTGGTTTTTTTAATCGCTTCTCAGAAGCATTAAAAGGCGCAGTTAAAGGATTTGTTCATTCATTAGCTGTTGATTTTTCTGCTTATGATCCAAATAATTACGCAAAGTCACTTCGAATCTACGCAAAAGAGGAAGATAGTATTCGTGGATTTGAAGAATTCGGCACAGGGGAACAACAAGTTTTATTAATGGCTTTTGTAAAAGCATATATGGAAGTATTTACAGGCGAGAATTTTGTATTGATTATTGAAGAACCAGAGGCCCACCTTCATCCTTTAGCTCAAAGATGGTTAAAAGAATATGTTGTGGATATGTGTTCCAGTGGCATTCAAGTAATCATTTCAACACATTCATCAGAATTTATTGATGCGGAATATTTGGACGGACTTGTTCGAGTACATAAAGAAGGCGGAGTTACTAAAGCAATACAATTATCTGCACAACAGCTTTGCGATTTTTGTGTAGGGTCAGGCGTTCCAGAGAATAGTGTTTCACCAGGAAATATAGTTGATTTTTACTCAACCAAACTATTTTCTGACCAGTTAAAAGGAATGTTTGCAGAAACAATCATATTAGTAGAGGGCGCAACTGAATATTTTACTCTGCCTATCTATTTAAAACGTATTGGATATTCTCTGGCTGAACATGGAACTGAGATTGTTAATTGTCGTGGTAAAGATGCAATCCCTTTGTACTGGAGGCTGTTTAAAGCATACGGTTATAATTGTTATGCAATATTTGACTGTGATAAAAATGATTCAAAGACCAGAAGTGTGTTTAACGGCATCTTCAGTGAAGAAGCTTGGGACACAGAAACTGGGAACTGCATTGTTCGAAACGATTATGCATACTTTGGCAAAGATTTTGAATCCTATTTACGTACGTCAATAGTTGATTATACTTCTATGGAACAAACCGTTTCTGAAAAATATCATATTTCATCAAAGCCAGGGAAGGCTAAAGCTATTGCACAGCATATAGAGGAAATTCCCCAATTTATTAAGGATATTGCAGATAAACTCTTGATAATTGAACTGTTGGGACAAAATTAGCTGAGTATTAAAAAGACCACATCGGAGTTTTACACTCTTATGTGGTCTTTTTTGCCCCGCTTGAAGCTGTTCATTTAAGTTTTTCTTCAATCCCTAAGTGAACGCTTCGTTTACGCGGCTCTTTTACGCGGCTTGTCATCGTGTATGTTCTCGTCGTCTTACAACGCTCCGCCTGATTTACTTTAATTAAATACCTTTTTAACAAAATCAATAAGCTTGAACTTTAAGGCATCACCGTGCTCTCCCCTATGGTACATATCTGTTCCGTGATAACCACTCTCATCCACAATCAGCTCTTTATCCGTCGCTCCGGATGCTTGATATAATTTGCGCACTTCTTTTTCAATGGAACCTCCATAATCGCTAGGTGAAAAAACAAACACGGATGGTGCTTTAATCTTCTCAACGCCCGGAATGGCATCAAGGGGCCCACATTGTGCAGGAGACGAAAGAATAATCAGCCCCTCAATAGGAAGCGCCTGACGAACGCCTGCAATGATTGCTGTACTACCGCCACATGACGCTCCCGCCAAAAACACTTTTTTTGCACCCAATCGATTAAGTTCACTTAAGGCAGCATCCGCATCACGATCTATATTCTGATTATCCTCCGGAAAATTCTGTGAAGCACCATGATTACGATACTCAGGAATAACTACCAGATACCCACTGTCAGCCAGTTCCGTTCCTATGTCAAGAAAAGAGCAAATATTATAACCTTGCTCGTGTGCAAGCAGGACTCCTTTATCTCCGCTGCCAAGCACAAGTGCAGACAGATGCACCCCATCACTGGTTGTTAATGTAGTTGCTTTATCGCGCAGCTCATCCGGAACACAACTATTCACAAGATGCCCGTTAGAAGACTTCACCGACTGATCCGGCCAGGCAGGATCATATTCAACCGGTTTGTTTGGGGGGACGTTCTTCACTTCGGCAACTGGTGTTTCAGGTACAGCACTTTCTACAAGGTTCGTATTTTGAGATTGATTAGATAAAGATTGATTTTCATTTGAAGATACAGGCATTTTGGTGGTGCATCCTGTAATCGCTACTAATAAAATGAGCAATACAAATACCATTTTTGTTCCTTTAGAAAATACGTTCATAGATTTTCTTCACCCCCAACTATTACTGAAATTATAAGTGATTATTAAGCTCTATTCCATTCATCATCGGTATTCTGTTTTATTGAATAAATAAATCCATTCTGTAAATGAGCCCCATTAAGGAGTTCTCCAGGGTTTATAAGGTCTTCGTCAAATGAATGGTTTTATTAAAAAAGTCCATTCCGTCCATTTGATGCGAGATCACAATTAATATCCCCTTATAACGCTGTTCCCGCAAGACGTGAATGATGGTGCGGCGAGTCTCTTCGTCGACGTTAGCTGTTGGTTCATCTAAGATTAATACATCCTTTTCGGCAAGCATGGCTCGTATAAAAGCGATGATTTGAGCCTGCCCCCCCGAGACACCTGAAGTGTTTTGATTGATTTCGGTATCCAGCCCTTTTGGCATCCTGCCGATATACTCTTTCAATCCAAGTTCGTCAATCAGGTCTTCAACAGCGCTGCGGCTTTTACCATTTTGCCCGTATAAAATATTGTCCAACACAGTCCCACGGAAGAGAAAGGTACTCTGGGATACCACACCCATTCTTTGCCTTAAGGAGTCGCTTTGAATCGATGAGGCATGGATTCCGTTAAAGGAAAGGGTTCCGTAAGCCGGCTGGTACAACCCTAATAAAAGTTTAATAAGCGTCGTTTTTCCCGTACCGTTATCTCCAAGAAGAAGCACCTTATCCCCTCTCATGAATGAGAAAGTCAAATCATTAAAAACCAGAGGCAGATCCGTGCGATATCGATATCCTACATGGAGGAATTCTATCGTTTTGATCCTTGAATCCAACTCGGCAACCTTACCGCTGTTTTCGTCCTCCATGTTCAGTAGCTGGTAAATTCTTTCGGCACTCAGGCAAACCGGTTTCAAGATCGTATTTAAGGATGTGATACTTTGTGCACTAGCAAACACTTTTGTGGTGTATAGGGAAAAGGATGTGTACATGCCAACCGTAAATTGCCCCTTCAAGATGAGGATGCCGGAGATGAACAATATGATTAGGGTGAACAGGTTATGACATCAAGTAAGAGATCATAAGTCCGAACAATGTAGTGACATGCCGGTACATGCCCATTTGCAGGAAAGCTTTCGATTTATCTGTATTACCCAGCATTTGGTATGCGTAAGATTTGATCCATTCGACGGGCATGAGTGGCGGGTTCATTTCCCCGAGCAGGTCCAGTGCCTTATTAGGATCGCCAAGGGCCATCCAGCAGCTTGCTTCCAAATACACGGCTTGATGGATCAGTTCTATGTCGTCACTTTCTTCTTTCAATTGAACAAAAAGCCTTTTTGCCTCTTGGATCAACACATTCATCTCAGAAACATCTTGCAACAGTGTACTGCGGTTTAAGATCAACATTCCCACTTTTTTGAGCAGCGGAAAGCAGGCGCCATATTTCTTCGTTATTTCGCGGCATTGATTCAAAGCTTCATCCAAGGGTAGTGAATCGAAAGCACTGGATAACTGATCACAAAGTTTTCGAATATCCTCCGGTGCTAATTGCGGTCGATAATCCATTAAATCATCAATAGTTGTATTAAAGAATGAGGCAAGAATCGGCAGCATTGTAATATCCGGGTAACTTTGGCCCGTTTCCCATTTGGAGACCGAGGCTTTCGATACCCCTATAAAGTTGGAGACATCCTCCTGGGTCAGGCCCTTTTCTTTTCGCTTTCGAGCAAGCACTTCGGCTATATTGATTGCTCTCATTTTCATCACCTTCCGTTATTAAGTCTAACGAAAGGATTGGAATGATGACAATGGAGTCGTAATCAATTTCAGTTAAAAAAATCAACTAACACGAAACTTTGATTAAAATCGCATGGCGGACCGCTTGCCCAATATCTTCTTGATTTTCTCTCACTGTATCCACTTCCCCGCACTGTTCTACAGTTCTTTAACAACCTGGCCCTGGTCTATGATTCGGGTCTCCTCGTGTCGTTTAGTTGTCATGCATCATCTTCCGAAAATCAGAAGATGATGCATTTTTGTCGTTTGCAAATAAATGCAAGTTCGATTCATTTAATGGATACCTTTTTAGACTTCATCTCAAGGTATTTCCGACCTTGACTGCCGGCACTTATTCGCACCTTCAAGAACGACACCACTAAGATCGCAATCGCGACACCAACCATCCCGACCCATGTAATTGATGACAGAGACACCCGGTCGACCATGACGCCTCCGATTGCCGCACCCGCAGCCATGGACAACTGCATCATGGACTGGTTCAGGCTCAGCATGATTCCAGAATAATTCGGTTCAATCCGAACCATATTGACCTGTTGTGTTGGACCGGAGGTCCATGCCGCAAACGACCACAGGATCAGGAGGATGACAATCGGCAGCCACGAATGCGTATAGGTAACGGTTAGAGAGAGAAGCAGCAGCGCTATGACGTGCAAAAGCATTCCCCCAAATAGTGTCGGGAATACCCCCCATTTATCCGCGCTGAAACCGCCGAATTTGGATCCGAGCAGGCTAGCAATGCCGAAAGCCAACAGCACTCCGCTCAATATCCCTTCTTTCAATCCGGCAACTTCAAGTAGATACGGTGAAATGTAGGTGTAAGCGATCGAGTATCCGCCGAGCCAGAAAAAGGTAATTGCAAGCCCTAGCGCTACGTTCCCGTTTTTCAAAAAGGCAAGCTGCTTGGACAACGGCACCGGTTTATCCCCTTGAACTCGAGGGAGGATAGCGTATAAAACGATCATAGCCAACAGACCGGCCAGTGCCAGTATACCAAAAACAGATTTCCATCCGAGTTGTGCTGCAACGATACGTCCAAGAGGAACACCGATAATCAAGGAAGCCGTAAAGCCCATGACCACGGTAGCAATCGCGCTGGCTTGTTTGCCTTGGGCGGCAATTTTCGAGGCGATGTCCAAAGCGGTTACCACGACCATTCCCGCGCCTAAAGCCATGATGACGCGAGCTGCAAGAAACGATGCATAGCCAGGCAAAACAAATGATAGTATATTCCCAATTACAAAGATACCTAGCGCCAAAACCAGCAGTTTATGTCTTTCCACTTTAGCAGTCAACGCCATAAGGATCGGGGTGCCGATGGCGTATACAAAGGAAAAAATCGTAACTAACTGCCCCGCAGAAGTAACGGAAATTCCCATTGTATCCGAGATTTTATCCAAGATACCGGATATAACGTACTCGGATGTACCCACCAAAAAAGTAACTAAAGCCAATAAATAGACTTTCCACGTGTTAGCCAATACTCTCACTTCCCATATTTACATATCGCGATATGTCGATGTATGAAACCAATTAAAAACTGAATACGGTTGAGGTATTCAGTCCGTTTAGAGTTTTTGATTCAAGAAAGCAGCCAACTCGCTTATCTTTTCTTCGTCACGTTTGTAGTAAGTATATTTACCAATCCGCTCGGTTCGAATCAGTCCGGCCCGCTGCAATATGGATAAATACTGCGAAGCTGTTGACTGCGTCATTTTCAACTTATCCGTAACTTGACTAACGCAAACCCCGATTGTCCTCATATCCACTCCTTCATGGGGCACAAAATGTTTTTCGGGCTCTTTGAGCCACTGTAAAATCTGCAGTCTCGATTCGTTGGCCAACGCCTTGAACACTTCAATTGGATCCATACTTCGATTATATTGATACTTTACGATATGTCAATGCTATTGTTACTGATATCCCCGAACGATAAAGATGAAGAACGTGATGAATATCGTCCATTGAAATTTAGTAGACTTGTACAACCTCTTTAATATCTTCGATTTCTTCAAGAATGGCGCGTTCAATAGCGGCCTTTAATGTGATCGTCGCACTTGGGCAACCGTGGCAAGCTCCCAAAAATCTTAATTTGGCTACACCGTTCTCAACCTCGACCAATTCTGCGTCTCCCCCGTCACGCAATAAGAAAGGACGTAGCTTGAATAGCACTTCCGATACTTCGTCGAACAAAATCCCGTTATCCTCCATACATGCCAGCTCCTCTCATTGTTTTAAAAACAACATAAATTCATGCCTTTATCCTTCCGGATGGTCGGATTGATCCTTTGCCTTTTTGGTAAGTGAAGCCTCTTGATCTGAAAGTTCCATTAAAATCTTATAAATGGGATCCGTAGGTATCATCACACCACAACTGGCACTCAGTCCTAGGAGCATATTCAGATAGAATTGAATTTTCTTTTTCTCGCGGGTAATTTGCTCTAATTCTGAGATGTCCGAGTTATTGTTCTTCATGAAAACACACCCCATGCCTCCTAATAAGTAAAACGCTTGATGGGTGAAAGGAATAAATCAACCGATGCTTCCTTCCATCTCAAATTGAATGAGCCGATTCATTTCAACGGCATACTCCATCGGCAATTCTTTGGTAAACGGCTCAATGAAGCCCATGACAATCATTTGTGTGGCCTCTTGCTCCGTAAGCCCGCGGCTCATTAAGTAAAAGAGTTGCTCCTCAGACACTTTGGATACGGTAGCCTCGTGCTCCAA
This sequence comes from Paenibacillus yonginensis, assembly GCF_001685395.1. Taxonomy (NCBI): domain Bacteria; kingdom Bacillati; phylum Bacillota; class Bacilli; order Caryophanales; family Paenibacillaceae; genus Paenibacillus; species Paenibacillus yonginensis. The sequence goes on from NZ_CP014167.1 coordinate 3,377,730, forward strand.
AGTAATCTGATCGTTTTTAATTTCATTGTACGGAATGGTATCTGAGGTTGAGAGATTGTCCAGAATCAATGTATCGCACTTAATATTGGACTTGGACCCTGCGGAATCGCGGCTGAAGCTGGACAACCCCCGGTAGTTGACTTTGCCGCCCTGTTTGCTGATAGACTTGGATATGATCGTAGAGGTTGTCTCAGGAGCAAGGTGAATGACCTTCGCGCCGGCATCCTGATGCTGATCTTTACCAGCTACGGCAATAGACAGAATGGACCCCTTGGCTCCCCGTCCTTTCAAGATTACAGCCGGGTACTTCATCGTTACTTTGGAGCCGATGTTGCCGTCCACCCATTCCATTGTGGCGTTTTCCTCGGCCACAGCCCTTTGGGTTACCAAGTTGTAGATATTAGGCGCCCAATTCTGAATGGTCGTGTACCGAACACGGGAATCTTTCCGGCAAATAATTTCGATAACGCCGCTATGTAAAGAACTGGAACTATAAATTGGTGCTGTACATCCTTCAACGTAATGGACGAAACTTCCCTCTTCGGCAATAATTAAGGTCCGCTCGAATTGGCCCATATTTTCGGAATTGATACGGAAATACCCTTGTATCGGAACCTCACACTGAACGCCCTTCGGAATGTATACAAAGCTGCCGCCTGACCAAACCGCACTGTTAAGCGCCGCAAATTTATTGTCGGCGGGCGGGATGACCGTACCGAAATATTGCCTGAACACTTCAGGATATTGCTTTAAGGCCGTATCCGTATCAAGGAAAATAACGCCCTGCTCCTCCAGTTCCTTCCGCATACTGTGATAGATGACTTCCGACTCGTATTGAGCGGATACGCCTGCCAGGAACTTTTGCTCCGCTTCTGGGATGCCCAGCTTATCAAAGGTGGCTTTGATCTCGGAAGGAACCTCCTCCCAGGTCTTTCCTTGTTTTTCAGAAGGACGAACGTAATATTGGATGTCGTCCAGATTTAGTCCAGTTAAATCCGCTCCCCACCCAGGCATCGGCATTTTGTAGAATTGTTTCAACGCCTTCAGCCGAAAATCGAGCATCCATTCCGGCTCTTCCTTGATTCGGGATATTTCCCGGACAATCTCTTCAGTCAAGCCTTTTCCGGATTGAAAAATAGACCGGTGCCCGTCGCGAAACCCGTATTTATATTCGCCCATATCCGGCGCTTTTTTAGCCATTCTTAACACTCCTTTTAACTTTCCAGGACTTATTTGATGTGCTAGTATCTGCCGAGCTTGCTCTCCACCAAAGCTTGCAGACGACCACGAACTGCCTCCAGCGGGATTTCCGAAATGACCGGAGCGAGGAATCCGAAAATAACTAGATATTCAGCTTCGCTCCGTGATATCCCGCGCGACATCAGATAATAGATTTGTTCCGCATTTACCTGCCCCACGGATGCAGCATGGCCGGCGGTTACATCATCCTCATCAATCAGCAGGATCGGATTGGCATCGCCGCGCGCTTTAGGACTTAACATCAGCACGCGTTCGGTTTGCTGACCATCGCAATGGGTTGCGACTTTTTCAATCTTTGTAATTCCGTTGATAATGGCGGTAGCTTCCTCAAGCATGACAGCACGCGTAATCATCTGGCTCGCCGAGCTTCTGCCAAAATGCTGGGCTTGCGTGGTGTAACACGATTTTTGAAGGCCCGTGCCAATCGCAATCACCTTCGTGTCGGATACCGACCCATTGCCTTGAAGCAAGGTCTGGGTATCGCTGGCGGTATTCCCCTTGTTCATTTCGCCGATAATCCATTCCACCGCGCCATCGGCAAGAACAACCGCCCGCCGCTCGGTGAAATCCGTTGTTGCTGCAGCAAGCTGATGAACCGAAGCGACTTGCACCTTAGAACCCGCTCCCGCAAAGACCTCAACCACACCGTTATGCAATGCCTTGACATCATCCCCGCTCGACAAACAATGATCCACATAAGTGACCTTGCTGTTGCTCCCCGCCACAATTAAGACGTGAGGAGCGAAACGCACCCCGCTGGTATCGTTAAGAAAGATCGCCTGAATCGGCGCTTCAACCTCGACACCGTCCGGGACATATAGGAAAACGCCGCCACTCCATAAGGCGCTGTGTGCAGCAGATAAACGATGCTCTTCCGGCTTCACGGCCTGATAGAGATAACGTTGAACCAATTCCTCATGCTCTTTTGCCGCAGTATGCAGGTCCATTAAAATAACTCCCCGGGCGGCTAAGCTCTCGGCCAATTCCGTATACACTACATCCGAATTGGCCTGAACGATCAGTCCGCCTTTCACTGGAGAAGCAGCCAAACCCCGAACAACCTCCGGCGCCTCTTCCAAACTTGACCAGGGCTTCTCCGCTTTGTAATCTCCGGTTTCGTGGATATCCCATTTCTCCAGTTTCGTTTTCTCCACTTTTGGCAGTTCCAGCGTCCCTGCCAGCTTGAGTGCCTGAATCCGGCGTTCCAGCAGCCAATGAGGCTCACCTATAGCACCTGACCAAGCGCGTAAAGCGTTCGCGTTTATTAGATTGATGGCTTGTGTCCCCACTTTGCTTTTCCTCCTCCGCTTTTAAACTTCTTCGCCTACCGTCTCATCCGTAATCCCTAGCTCCTCTTTGACCCAATCGTACCCTTCAGCCTCCAGACGATGGGCAAGCTCCGGGCCGCCGGATTTGACAATCCGGCCTTGCATCATGACATGCACAAAATCCGGGGTGATATAATTCAACAGGCGTTGATAGTGGGTGATGATTAAAAAACCTCGATCCGGGCTGCGCATTTCATTAACACCATTCGCCACAATACGCAGGGCATCAATATCAAGCCCGGAATCCACTTCGTCCAGAATCACAAACTTGGGTTCAAGCAGCATCATTTGCAAAATTTCATTCCGCTTTTTTTCGCCGCCGGAGAATCCCTCATTCAAATAACGATGCGCGAATTCCGGATTCATCTCCAGCCCTTTCATTTTGCTCTCCATTTCACGGATAAAACGGATTAGGGAGATCTCATCGCCTTCTTCACGCCGTGCATTGATGGCGCTTCTGAGAAAGTCCGAGTTCGTTACGCCGGCAATTTCACTAGGATATTGCATCGCGAGAAACAAGCCCGCCCGGGCACGCTTATCCACCTCCATCTCCAGAAGATCTTCATTGTCCAATGTCACCTTACCATCCGTAACTTCGTATTTGGGATGGCCCATTAAGGCCGAAGCCAATGTGCTTTTTCCCGTCCCATTAGGCCCCATAATCGCATGAATCTCGCCGCCATGAATCTCCAGTGTGAGTCCTTTTAAAATCTCTTTCCCTTCAATCTTGGATCTCAAATCCTCAATCTTTAAGGTCGTCATACTCCCTAACTTCCCTTCCGTAGAGTTGTTCGGCGCGCGCCAGCAAATCACTCATAAATTTTCCGATCGTTTGTAACTCCGTCTCAGAATAGGATTCGATAAATTGGTAGAAGCCCTCTTCTTTCTCTTGATGCAGTTTTTTATGCAAATGATAAACACGTCTCCCCTTATCCGTTAAGCTAAAATAAATCTCCTTCCGATTGTTGTTCAGTTGACTTCTCCTAATAAAGTCCGTTTCCAGCAGCTTTGAACAAATATTAGTAATGCTTGCTTTGGACAAATCCATTTTCTTCACAATTCCGGTATGGTTTATAGGTTCATAATCACCGATGCAATCGATCACGTGTACACTTGTAATATTGTTAGAAAGCATGTCGATCTGGTGCTCTTTGGCTTGTTGCCGAAACAGTTCAACTTCATGTTCCGTATACAACTCGTTCAGATGCAGCATTTTTATATACTGCTCGTAAAGATGACCTTTAAAATCATTTGGAAACTCCAATTTCGCATTTCCCCTCTTTTGTAGTCGTTGCCCACCCAGCCAAGTGTCAGGAATAGATAATTTTGTTCAGTACTGAACAAAATCATCCTAACACAAGTGATAATGATTATCAATATCATCTATATTAACTTTTTTTGATAAGACACATTTCTGGAGCCGCTTTTCATTGGTTCAGGCGTCTTATGCTGCTTTTCCGACCTGCCATCTTACCTCTATGAAAAGGGCAGTCATTAACCCCTTATAGCGAGAAAAAAAGAAAGAAGCTGTGCGTCTTCGTACAGAGGAGAAGTGGGCATACTCCATGATCAGGGGAAGTTCGAAAAGCAAGCCCGGGGTCGAGTCCATACGCGAAATGAGCAAGGACTACCCGATTCTTAAGCTCTGTAACATTGCTGATTGCAGAGGTTTCACGAACTGGTTACTGCAGGTCTTGACGGGGCTATAACCAAACCTCCTCCCCCTTTTACAGCATCTCACTTCATATAGCAGGATCAAATGATGATTTATAGATACCAAAAACTTCGCTTACTTTAACACTTCATGAATTAGCATTTTAGCAGGCCATCTACAGATAAGAACGTCTTATTTTTTACATGGTTTTAAACTGCACAGAATGAGGAAGGAAAGTGTCAACCAAAATGGGGTCCCCTGGACTTTCCGTAAAGGGGAATAAAAAGAATGGAGGCTTAAGGCGCATACCGTTCGATACATCGCGGTTCGACCGCTTAATTATCATCCTTGCCAGGCGTACATATAAAAAGGGTTCATGAAATTGTACACAATTTCATGAACCCTTTTGCAATGCCGGTGAAGGGACTCGAACCCCCACGGTTTCCCTCACGATTTTGAGTCGCGCGCGTCTGCCAATTCCGCCACACCGGCTTATTAAATTAGAAGTGTATATGGCGTGCCCTAAGAGATTCGAACTCCTGACCTTTTGATTCGTAGTCAAACGCTCTATCCAGCTGAGCTAAGGGCACATATGAGATATACAACTTCAGAAATATACTGGAGGCGCCACCCAGATTCGAACTGGGGATAAAGCTTTTGCAGAGCTGTGCCTTACCACTTGGCTATGGCGCCAAAACAATGGAGCGGACGACGGGAATCGAACCCGCGACCCTCGCCTTGGCAAGGCGATGCTCTACCGCTGAGCCACGTCCGCAAAATGGCTGGGGATATAGGATTCGAACCTATGCATGACGGAGTCAAAGTCCGTTGCCTTACCGCTTGGCTAATCCCCAACAGATTAAAAAGTTAAAAATGGGGCGATCGATGGGACTTGAACCCACGAATGCCGGAGCCACAATCCGGTGCGTTAACCCCTTCGCCACGACCGCCATATAAACTTTCTATTTTGTTTAAAACTTGGCAGGGGCAGCAGGAATTGAACCCACACCAACGGTTTTGGAGACCGTTGTTCTACCTTTAAACTATGCCCCTATAACTGGTGGAGGCTGATGGATTCGAACCACCGAACTCGTCAGAGAACAGATTTACAGTCTGCTGCGTTTGGCCACTTCGCTAAGCCTCCACAAATGGTGCCGGCGAGAGGACTTGAACCCCCAACCTACTGATTACAAGTCAGTTGCTCTACCAGTTGAGCTACACCGGCTTATTTAATTTTGTTAAATGGTGGCTCGGGACGGAATCGAACCGCCGACACGAGGATTTTCAGTCCTCTGCTCTACCGACTGAGCTACCGAGCCAAAAACATGGCGGAACCGACGGGATTCGAACCCGCGATCTCCTGCGTGACAGGCAGGCATGTTAGGCCTCTACACCACGGTTCCACAGCCTAAGGTCTTGCATGGATCCCTCTTGGGGATAATTGCGGGGGCAGGATTTGAACCTGCGGCCTTCGGGTTATGAGCCCGACGAGCTACCGGGCTGCTCCACCCCGCGTCGTTATAAAGATTGTTTTGTTGTATGGCGCCTCCGAAAAGTAATCGGATTACGCTCCAAAGACTGAACTTCACTTTTTGGAGTGAAGTGGTGGAGGCTGAGGGGATCGAACCCCCGACCCTCTGCTTGTAAGGCAGATGCTCTCCCAGCTGAGCTAAGCCTCCAAATTGAACACAATATCTAATATACCATATTCAAGCCATCATTTCAACTTCTTTTAAAGTTGATGGTGACCCGTAGGGGATTCGAACCCCTGTTACCTCCGTGAAAGGGAGGTGTCTTAACCCCTTGACCAACGGGCCTTACATAAGAGAAAGTATTATGGCGGAGAGAGAGGGATTCGAACCCTCGAGACGCTTGTGACGCCTACACGATTTCCAATCGTGCTCCTTCGGCCAACTCGGACACCTCTCCATATGGCTCCCCGAACAGGACTCGAACCTGTGACAACTCGATTAACAGTCGAGTGCTCTACCAACTGAGCTATCAGGGAATATTAAGTTTCAAGTGTTTGATCACCTGAAAACTGGATACGAAACAATCAATTGCGATTTAGTTGTTCTCGGGGTCCCCGCCAAAGCATTCGGAGTTCGCTTCGTCAGCGTCTCTTCACTTTGGTGGGTCCATTTTGGATAAGCCCTCGACCGATTAGTACTGGTCAGCTCCATGCATTGCTGCACTTCCACCCCCAGCCTATCTACCTCGTCGTCTTCAAGGGGTCTTACTAATTGGGAAATCTCATCTTGAGGGGGGCTTCACGCTTAGATGCTTTCAGCGCTTATCCCTTCCGCACTTAGCTACCCAGCTGTGCTCCTGGCGGAACAACTGGTGCACCAGCGGTGCGTCCATCCCGGTCCTCTCGTACTAAGGACAGCTCCTCTCAAATTTCCTACGCCCACGACAGATAGGGACCGAACTGTCTCACGACGTTCTGAACCCAGCTCGCGTACCGCTTTAATGGGCGAACAGCCCAACCCTTGGGACCTACTTCAGCCCCAGGATGCGATGAGCCGACATCGAGGTGCCAAACCTCCCCGTCGATGTGGACTCTTGGGGGAGATAAGCCTGTTATCCCCAGGGTAGCTTTTATCCGTTGAGCGATGGCCCTTCCATGCGGTACCACCGGATCACTAAGCCCGACTTTCGTCCCTGCTCGACTTGTCAGTCTCGCAGTCAAGCTCCCTTTTGCCTTTGCACTCTTCGAATGATTTCCAACCATTCTGAGGGAACCTTGGGGCGCCTCCGTTACTCTTTAGGAGGCGACCGCCCCAGTCAAACTGCCCACCTGACACTGTCCCCATACCGGTTCACGGTACTAGGTTAGAACTCCGATACGATCAGGGTGGTATCCCAACGGCGCCTCCAAGGAAGCTTGCGCTCCCTCTTCCTAGGCTCCCACCTATCCTGTACAAATCGTATCAAAGTCCAATATCAAGCTGCAGTAAAGCTCCATGGGGTCTTTCCGTCTTGTCGCGGGTAACCTGCATCTTCACAGGTATTAAAATTTCACCGGATCTCTCGTTGAGACAGCGCCCAAGTCGTTACGCCATTCGTGCGGGTCAGAATTTACCTGACAAGGAATTTCGCTACCTTAGGACCGTTATAGTTACGGCCGCCGTTTACTGGGGCTTCAGTTCATAGCTTCGGAGTTACCTCCTAACCACTCCCCTTAACCTTCCAGCACCGGGCAGGCGTCAGCCCGTATACTTCGCCTTGCGGCTTCGCACAGACCTGTGTTTTTGCTAAACAGTCGCTTGGGCCTTTTCACTGCGGCCCCCTCGGGCTATTCACCCTACCGAGGCACCCCTTCTCCCGAAGTTACGGGGTCATTTTGCCGAGTTCCTTAACGAGAGTTCTTCCGCGCGCCTTAGAATTCTCTTCTCGCCTACCTGTGTCGGTTTACGGTACGGGCACCTTCACCTGGCTAGAGGCTTTTCTTGGCAGTGTGAGATCATGACCTTCGCTACTGCAATTTTCGCTCCCCATCACAGCCCAAGGTTATGTAGCACGGATTTGCCTATGCTACCCTCTCACTGCTTGGACGGACATCCATCAGTCCGCGTCACTACCCTGCTGCGTCACCCCACTCGCTCATAACGGTTTACGGTGGTACAGGAATTTCCACCTGTTGTCCTTCGACTACGCCTGTCGGCCTCGCCTTAGGTCCCGACTTACCCTGAGCGGACGAACCTTCCTCAGGAACCCTTAGGCTTTCGGCGGATCAGATTCTCACTGATCTTTTCGTTACTCATACCGGCATTCTCACTTGTGTACTCTCCAGCGCTCCTTACGGTACACCTTCAACGCATACACAACGCTCCCCTACCCCTGAATCGACTTCACTCCAGCTTCGAAGTGATGTGTCTAGCCCCTGGAGCATTTGGCCGAAACCTCTGAATTATTTCAGATGCTGCTTTCGGCAAAAATGTCTCGGTGCCTCACCGCCTCAAAGAAGCAGTGAAGTCGATTCAAGCCATAGCTTCGGTGGTGTGTTTAGCCCCGTTACATTTTCGGCGCAGAGTCACTCGACCAGTGAGCTATTACGCACTCTTTAAATGGTGGCTGCTTCTAAGCCAACATCCTGGTTGTCTGGGCAACTCCACATCCTTTCCCACTTAACACACACTTGGGGACCTTAGCTGATGGTCTGGGCTGTTTCCCTTTTGACAATGGATCTTAGCACTCACTGTCTGACTCCCGGTTAATCAGTCTATGGCATTCGGAGTTTGACTGAGCTTGGTAACCCTTGCGGGCCCCGCACCCAATCAGTGCTCTACCTCCACGACTGTACCACCGAGGCTAGCCCTAAAGCTATTTCGGGGAGAACCAGCTATCTCCGAGTTCGATTGGAATTTCTCCGCTACCCCCACCTCATCCCCGAACTTTTCAACGTTCGTGGGTTCGGGCCTCCAGTGCGTGTTACCGCACCTTCACCCTGGACAGGGGTAGATCACACGGTTTCGGGTCTACGCCCACGTACTATACTCGCCCTATTCAGACTCGCTTTCGCTGCGGCTACGGCTTCTCACCTTAACCTTGCACGGGAACGTAACTCGCCGGTTCATTCTACAAAAGGCACGCCATCACCCTGCTGACGAACAAGTTCGCAGCATAGGGCTCTGACTTCTTGTAAGCACACGGTTTCAGGTTCTCTTTCACTCCCCTTCCGGGGTGCTTTTCACCTTTCCCTCACGGTACTGCTTCGCTATCGGTCACTAGGGAGTATTTAGCCTTACCAGATGGTCCTGGCAGATTCATACGGGGTTTCACGTGCCCCGCACTACTCGGGATCCGTCTCGGAGGGAATAGACTTTCGGTTACAGGGCTTTTACCTCTTCTAGCGGGCCTTTCCAGACCTCTTCGCCTACCCTATTCCTTTGTAACTCCATGTGAGACGTCCCACAACCCCAAGAGGCAAGCCTCTTGGTTTAGGCTCTTCCGCGTTCGCTCGCCGCTACTGACGGAATCACTACTTGTTTTCTCTTCCTCAAGGTACTTAGATGTTTCAGTTCCCCTGGTCTGCCTCTTCATTACCTATGTATTCAGTAATGAGTGACTGGCTATTACACCAGCCGGGTTTCCCCATTCGGACATCCCCGGATCAAAGCTTGCTTACAGCTCCCCGAGGCCTTATCGTTGTTCGCCACGTCCTTCTTCGGCTCCTAGCGCCTAGGCATCCTCCGTGTGCTCTTAGTAGCTTAACCAAATCGCTCGGATTTTGGGTCAACACGCTCTGTTGTTCCCCGGTTTCTTATTTGAAATGAATCAAGGTTGAAACCGACTCACAAAGGATCGATTGCCTCCAAAATGCCTCGCTCTACAGTTAGCACTTCACTTGTTCACTACGATCACAAGTTCAGCTAAAAAAGAATGTTCTAATTCGCATTTGTTGTTTCGTTATCCAGTTTTCAAGGATCAAAGCAGTTTCGGAAAACTGCGAACCTGTGTGAATTTCGATCAAACTATTTAGAATGATAAAATTCATGCAGTTATTTGAATCAATTATGGTGGAGCCAAGGAGGATCGAACTCCTGACCTCCTGCTTGCAAGGCAGGCGCTCTCCCAGCTGAGCTATGGCCCCATACTATACTCCAAAAGGGAATAAACTTATGAGAGTTAGGAATGGTGGGCCCTAGTGGACTCGAACCACCGACCTCACCCTTATCAGGGGTGCGCTCTAACCAGCTGAGCTAAGGGCCCTAACTTACTATATAGTTGTAACCCTAGTTAGGGTTGCGCTTGGCGACGTCCTACTCTCCCAGGACCCTGCGGTCCAAGTACCATCGGCGCTGGAGGGCTTAACGGTCGTGTTCGGGATGGGTACGTGTGGAACCCCTCCGCCATCGCCACCAAACGCACTGCTTGAAAGAGGCTTGCTCTCTCAAAACTGATCAACGAGTGAGAATATTTTGGTTAACTCATGGTTAACCGGTATTTGTACCGCTTCGCTGCGGAAGCGAGGTACTCCATAGAAAGGAGGTGATCCAGCCGCACCTTCCGATACGGCTACCTTGTTACGACTTCACCCCAATCGTCTACCCCACCTTCGGCGGCTGGCTCCCTTGCGGGTTACCCCACCGACTTCGGGTGTTGTAAACTCTCGTGGTGTGACGGGCGGTGTGTACAAGACCCGGGAACGTATTCACCGCGGCATGCTGATCCGCGATTACTAGCAATTCCGACTTCATGCAGGCGAGTTGCAGCCTGCAATCCGAACTGAGACCGGCTTCTAAAGATTCGCTCCAGATCGCTCTTTCGCTTCCCGTTGTACCGGCCATTGTAGTACGTGTGTAGCCCAGGTCATAAGGGGCATGATGATTTGACGTCATCCCCACCTTCCTCCGGTTTGTCACCGGCAGTCACTCTAGAGTGCCCAGCCTTACCTGCTGGCAACTAAAGTCAAGGGTTGCGCTCGTTGCGGGACTTAACCCAACATCTCACGACACGAGCTGACGACAACCATGCACCACCTGTCTCCCCTGTCCCGAAGGAAAGGCCTATCTCTAGACCGGTCAGGGGGATGTCAAGACCTGGTAAGGTTCTTCGCGTTGCTTCGAATTAAACCACATACTCCACTGCTTGTGCGGGTCCCCGTCAATTCCTTTGAGTTTCAGTCTTGCGACCGTACTCCCCAGGCGGAATGCTTAATGTGTTAACTTCGGCACCAAGGGTATCGAAACCCCTAACACCTAGCATTCATCGTTTACGGCGTGGACTACCAGGGTATCTAATCCTGTTTGCTCCCCACGCTTTCGCGCCTCAGCGTCAGTTACAGCCCAGAAAGTCGCCTTCGCCACTAGTGTTCCTCCACATCTCTACGCATTTCACCGCTACACGTGGAATTCCACTTTCCTCTTCTGCACTCAAGTCACCCAGTTTCCAGTGCGACCCGGAGTTGAGCCCCGAGATTAAACACCAGACTTAAATGACCGCCTGCGCGCGCTTTACGCCCAATAATTCCGGACAACGCTTGCCCCCTACGTATTACCGCGGCTGCTGGCACGTAGTTAGCCGGGGCTTTCTTCTCAGGTACCGTCACTCGGATAGCAGTTACTCTACCCGACGTTCTTCCCTGGCAACAGAGCTTTACGATCCGAAAACCTTCATCACTCACGCGGCGTTGCTCCGTCAGACTTTCGTCCATTGCGGAAGATTCCCTACTGCTGCCTCCCGTAGGAGTCTGGGCCGTGTCTCAGTCCCAGTGTGGCCGTTCACCCTCTCAGGTCGGCTACGCATCGTCGCCTTGGTGAGCCGTTACCTCACCAACTAGCTAATGCGCCGCAGGCCCATCCACAAGTGACAGATTGCTCCGTCTTTCCCAAGAAAGTCATGCGACTCTCTTGCGTATCCGGTATTAGCTACCGTTTCCGGTAGTTATCCCAGTCTTGCAGGCAGGTTGCCTACGTGTTACTCACCCGTCCGCCGCTAAGTGGATCAGGAGCAAGCTCCCGATCCACTCCGCTCGACTTGCATGTATTAGGCACGCCGCCAGCGTTCGTCCTGAGCCAGGATCAAACTCTCCAATAAAGTTTGTTTAGCTCATTTTGAATCTGACGAGATCGAATCGCCTCAAATCGACATGGATTTGAAGGTCATCCAAAACTCGATATATTTCTCACTCGTTGTTCAGTTTTCAAAGATCAAACCAGCGATTTTGACTCGCTTTTGTTCTTCACCGCATCTCAGCGGCGACTTTTATAATATATCACGTTGCCGGCTATTCGGTCAAGCATTTTCTTCAAAAACTTTTAAAGCGTTATTCGCTAACCCTTAAGAGTCTTCATCTGCCCATTTAGCGGCGAGTTATAATTTAACACACGCTTGATAACCAAGTCAACACTTCCCACTGGATTTTGTCAGAACGTGTAGAACAGGCTTAAGCCCAATATAAAATCCCCTGTCCGTGCCCTGTAACTTCTCTGACCTTCCCATTCGTCGTCTGCTTTACAACCGAGCGGTAAACGAGCTTGCGGAGCACCATTGGCAGCTCCTCTCTTACCTCCTGCAGCTCAGCTTTATGCATGAGCTCCTGCAGACTCCACGGCTCCTTGCGGCTTCGAAGAATCCTTAGAAGCATAACGCAGCTATCCGTCATTTTGGAGGTCGCCGAGAATTCGAAGGCAAGCAGGGCCAACTGCAGACGCTGCTCCAGCGTCTCCGTACTGCAGCTCATTTCGGCATACAGTTTATAAGATGGGGTATTTAAGGCATGCAACTGCTCCCAAATCTGCTCTTCCGCCCGTATATTCCTCTCCAGCAGCTCTAAGCGTCCCAAATGCTGGAGTCCGCGCACCACAGCCGCATAAGCATCAAAAAAGTGTCCTTTCTGATTCAAGGCTTTGGCTTCATTATAAAACTTCAGGAAGCGGGCAAACTCTTTAAATTTACGTTTCTCTCTTACCGTTAATTCAAAATCAATAATTTTCCCTCTCAATTGCTCCAGTTCCTCCCGCTCATCCCATATAATCTCCCCCTGAAAAAAACAGCTCAGAAGCTCGGCATTTTCACCTGTGATGACCCATCTCTCCAGATCATTACTGGTTACATAGATCAACTGGTAATCAAACAAACCGATCCGAGCATGTTCGGGTTCAGGTTTCTCTTCTATATTCTTGCATACAATAAGAATCAAAAAATCAAAATCAAGCATAATCGCATCATGATTGCCGTTTGCTGAATGGCGGAAGCCAACTGCTCCAAAGGTATGCTGACCTATCATTTCTTCATTCATGAACAATGGTTTCACGGTACCCTCCCTGGCGGTTTGGCGTCGCTTCGCAAAACTATCGATACATAAAAATTCTACAGACGGTGTCAGTTTCCTCCTTTTTCTCTATGCCAAATCCACCCCGCTTCCCATGCAAAAAAACTGCGTGAGAAACGAATATCGTTTCCCCCGCAGCTGAGAGCAGACCAGAACTTTCACTAAATGATAAGCTGAACGATTAATCTCCGTTGACTTGTCCAAGAACGGTCCATGCTTCAGTAGACCCGAAGCTTCTGGTCCAGGAAGCAATTCCGGCCAAATGCAGGTTCTTCACAAGTGCTACACGCTGAGACAGGGAATCCTTGTCTTCCAGCCATATTTTTTTGACGGCGCCATCCTCTTTGTACTGAACGAAGTTCTGTCCAGTATCGTCAGCCTTCTCAGGCTTCAGTCCGTATTGCTGAATAATGCTCTGCGCCTTGCTCATCCCGATCGCTTTGGAGCTTACCTTGGTCTCCCCTTCTTTGGCAGTCTCGGTCCAAACGCGCGTATAGAGCGGCACCCCCAGAATCAGTTTGGAAGGCGGCACGGCATCCTCGGTCAAAATCTTGTTCAAAGCCGCTTCTGTCCAAGGGAGAGAAGCAACCGAGCCCGCTACGGGACTCGCCGCCCAGTGCTCGTCATAAGCCATAAGCGCCATATAATCGATTACTTCGCTTAAAGCCCGCCGGTCCAGAAACTTCGACCAAAGCTCGCTATCCGACTTCGGCGTAACATCCATGGAAACAACAAGCCCCTGAGCGCGGGCCAAAGGTCTTAACTCCCTCATGAACTGCGTGATGTTATCGCCGTCTGTTGTTTTTACATTTTCAAAATCAATATTGATGCCGTCCAGGTCCAGCTGCTTGGCATAACCCAGAAGCTGCTTGATAGCTCTTGTTCGGGTTTCAAACGTAGCAAACGCAGGGGTCGTCAGGTCGGGACTAAAGCTGTTGCTGTATACTCCCCATACCTGCATGCCCTCGCTGTGGGCCGATTTCACATAGTTGGCGTCGCCCTTGCTCTTGACGTTGCCTTTCGCATCCGCCAGTTCAAACCAGGTTGGACTGACCACGTTGATCCCCGGGAGGCTCCCTACATTCTTTGGATTGGCCGGCACCTGATACACCGCTTCCCAAGTCATATTGATTCGTTTGTTCTGCCAGGCTTGAACGGCTGGAAGCATCTTCGGCTGTTGTTTCGGAACAGCCTCTTTCTCCCCCGGCGTTACCAGCTTCGTACGAATGAAGCCCGTCTCCCCGCTGTCCATCTGGGCATAATACCAATCGCCCTCGCGGTTCAGAATTCGCAAATGAGCTTCCGGAGGCACATCGGCTACGATCGGCGAGTGAATGGAGGCTCCCAACCGAAGCGGGGAGGTTTTCCCCCTCTTATCCGGCTTCGCTATGGCATGCTGCATGCTTTCTCCCGGCATAAACACCCGAACAGCTCCTGAAGATTTGTCCTCCTCCACCTGGATTCCATATATCTGTTCAAGCAAATCCACGGGCACATAAACGACTTCGCCCTGCTTAGAGGGTGCCGTTTTAAGCTTCAAAGCCGCGTTGTTCAAGGAGGCTTGTGTGTTGCCGACACGCACGCGCACCAGCTTGTCGTCCGTTGCCATTATGACCGATTCCGTTTCTTTCTCATAACGGACAGCCCTATCCATTTTAGCCTGAATGACCGGTAAAGGAAGGCTTAATGAAGCCCCGGTGCCAGCCGCGGAGTATTTCTCAACCTCATCGGCAAAGAAGATCGGCTTGTCCATTCCCTTCCATTCGGGGGTCAGATGTGTATAACTAGGGACAAAAATTCGATAGACTATAAACGCTGATAACAGAAAAATGACCGATAACCCCAGCTTGCGCCACGGTTTCCTACTACGTCTTCCCCATTTGCTTTTGCGGCTCATCTTGTATTACAACCTCCGTATCGACGTTAAACATCCTAGCAAACTAGAGCGACTCTTCCAAAAGAAACAACTCTACTAATAGTTTATTCGGGTTATGTTACAGGAATGCGTAAATTTAAAATTTATAGACTAGTTCATTTCATTACTAGAATGACCCTACGTTTTTCACCCTGTAAAAAAGGAAAGACGTGAAGAACTCCTACCGGGAATTCCGCACGTCCTTGTTTAAAATTCAATATAGAAGGTTACGCCCTTGCTTATTGGGCCAGGCATTCCTGGCAAACGCCATACAACTCAAGCCGATGGCCGTATACCTTAAACCCGGTCGCCCGCTCAGCAGCCTCCTCCACTTCATGCAGAGAAGGATACATAAAATCTTTAATTTTGCCGCACTGCTGACAAACTACATGATAATGGTCGGAAACGTCCGCGTCAAACCGACTCGAACTGTCGCCATAGGTGAGTTCGCGTACCATGTTGGCTTCAATAAAAACTTTAAGATTGTTGTATACAGTAGCAACGCTCATGTTGGGAAACCTCGGTGCTAACGCGCGATATATCTCATCAGCCGTTGGATGCTCCATCGACTCCATTAAGAAAGAAAGTATTGCGTGGCGCTGCGGCGTGATGCGGACACCGTTTGTTTTCAGCTGCTCCAGGGCATGATGCACCTTTGTAGACATGATGTCCACCGCCTTTTTTCAAAAAGTTTACAAAGTAAAAATCGGATTAATTTTATTGTACGTTTCTGTTAAATCTTTTGTCAACGCATAGGGAGGCTCTCCCTCCTGAAAAAGAGAAGTCAATTTTTAGTCGGCTGCGGGTCCAAAGCGTTAATGGATTCCTTATAAATGAACACATTGCTGTTGCCGTCCAGATTCACTTTGTATTCGCCGGTGCCCCACACGCCTTTAATCGTTTTGTTCTCAACCGGGAACGGCAAATTGGTTTCGATGCCTCCATATCCGCTCGAAGCTTCTAGGGTGTAGTCAGCCTGTTCAGGCAGCGTGATGCGCAGTTCACCTACCGCGCTGTACACGTCCCAATCCCCGCCGACAACATTGGACTTCACTTGGACCATGCCGTTTAAGGTTTGAGCATTCAGCGTTTTGGGGACCTCTTCGATGTCCAGATTCCCGTTTTTGGTATTGACGTCAATGTCTCCTGTCGTATTCATCACCGCAATATCGCCAACCAGCGCCGAGAGCTTCAAATGGCCCTGCACATGATCTGCCGACAAGTTCCCGCCCTGGGAACTCGCCGCAAGGTTCCCCTGGAATCCGGAAACATGAACGTCTCCATTCAACGTAGATGCCTTAAAGTTGCCGAGCAGGTTGATGAGATCGATTTTGCCGTTCCCAGTCTCCAGAACAACATCGTCAGCGGCCAGATTCTTAACCAGCAGATTGCCGTTGGTCGTTGTCACGTTTAGCGTTAAGCTGCGATTAAACGGAATTACAATGTTCATGTTGACTTTCGGATGGCGTTTGCCGGACGGCCCGTAGCTGGCATCTCTCACCTTAAGTCCCAGCGTCCCCCCAGGCGCTACTTGCACTTCGGTCTGATCCGCTATACTGGCAGCCTCCTGCAGATTCCCGCTGTCCACGTATACTTTATATTGGACTTGAACATGAAAAACAGCTTCCCTGCTGATTGTAATATTGCCGTTTATGCCGTCAACAGACAGCTTGCGTGTTTCCGATGGCAGCGAAATTTCAAGAGGCGGTTTGGTTACCGCGTAACCTGTCTCCTCGCTAAACTCCATACTGGCTGCCGTCAGATCCAGACTGACCTTCTTCCACAGCTGCACATAATGGTCCTGTTGGGTTATCGCAAATACAGAGGCCGATGCGATCAGAGTCAGCAGCATGCCTTTTAAATCAAAGCGAACGCGGCCTATGCCGGTCCCATTTCGTTTCCTGCGAACCCGCAGGATATTGATAATAGCTTCAACGCCAAGGAGGATCAGCAGAACCGGCCACCACCGAAGCAGCAGCAGCATGGCATCCCGGTTCAAGCGAAGATCCAGAATAAGCAGCACGGCAACTCCTGCCGCAAGCAACGCTGCCGTCAACCGACCCGTCCGCTTGAATTTGCGCCGGCTTTCCCCCGCGGTCAGCAGGGCTGCGGCAGCAAGGAAAATGACAGCGACCGTATAGCCGGCATAATCCCGGATAAAGCTGCTGAGCCATGCCGGCTGCTGCCGCAGCAGAAACAGAATCAAGCCGCCACCGATCAGCTGCGCTCCCAAACCAAGCCCCCGCCATAAATTCTGCACAGGCGTCCGTTGTGTTCTTGCAATCCCGCTGCGCCGGGCGTTCCAATAATCCGTCGACTGCAGCACATCATAAATGCTATAGAAATAAATAACAGGTATCAAAAGGGCAAGAAGAACCAGCAGCGGAACATTAATATGCATCCTTACGGATGAGAAATAAACAAGCGAAGCTGCATCAATAAGCACAAAATAAATGAGCGCTATACCTTTACCCAGCTCTCTTAAATAAAGATGACCCAATCCGGGAAAAAGAGCTGTAAGCAGCACGGAAATCAGCTTAAGCTTCCGTCTTCGCGGTTTAAAGCCGCTGCTCCTGGAGCTTCCATCACTTCCATCCTTCTCTTCCGCATCCTCTCTATGTCTGCTCCCGTCCTCCGGGAGAATGTCGTCTACCATGT
The DNA here is from genome assembly GCF_001685395.1 of Paenibacillus yonginensis. NCBI lineage: Bacteria > Bacillati > Bacillota > Bacilli > Caryophanales > Paenibacillaceae > Paenibacillus > Paenibacillus yonginensis. The sequence continues at coordinate 3,395,324 of NZ_CP014167.1, forward strand.
TGAACTCAACTCCTATGTCTGGCCTTGCCATAAGGTTATAATACCCGATTTTGCAATGCCAATAAAAGAAACCTCCCAAATCCGCAAGGGAAATATGGAGGTTCTTGAACTAAATCAAACTATCCAGGATCAAAGCTGCCGACATGATGATACCGCACCACATGGAAGCTTTAAGCGATGCGCCCATAAGAGGCAAATAAGCTGGGGAAGGATTTTGGGCCTGAAGACCCCGATATACCCGGTACAGCGGCAGCACAGACAATAGAGCCAATACCGCATAGAACGGCAGTATTCCGGCAAAAATACACACCAGCAGCAGCACATAAGCGAGCACCGTCATGATACGCGACAGTACAAGCGCCTTTCGCTCTCCCCACACGACTACCAGAGTTCGTTTCCCCACCTGTTTATCACTCTGCCAATGCAGGAAATGATGGTTAAACAAAAGCAGCGTCGTCAAAATTCCAACGGGTAAAGACAATAAAACGGAACGCAGGCTGAATTCTCCGGTCTGCACAAAATAGGAGCCGGTTACCGGCATAATACCGAATGCAAACAGGATCGCCACTTCACTGTAACCCATGCCCCGATAGCCGAACCGCAGCGGCGGCGCCACATAGAAATAAGCGATGAGCGCTCCAACTACTACGAAATACAGCAGTTCCCAGCCGCTGAACACGCAAAGCAATACGCCGCAGACCACGGCGAAAGCGAGGAACAGCCAGGTAAGCGTCGCGAAAGCTTTTTCCGATACAATGCCGCCTGTCAGCAGCCCTGAATGGGTGGAAACCAAATCGGAATTCTCCTGGGCTGCTGTATCCGTCCCATTCCGATAATCCCACAGATCGTTAATCATATTGGAAAAGAGATGCGCCGCTCCTGCCCCCAAAAAAGCCAGAATAAATAAAACCGGATGAAACTCCTGCTCCCACACATAAGCTGCCGCCGTTCCCAACACAACCGGGACCAGCATCACCGGGAGAGAGTAAAACCGGGTAGCTTTAAGAAATAACTGCCACTTGCTCATAGCCACCTCAGGTGCCCCCATTCTACACAGAAAAAATTTATAAAATCACAATATGACATTATACCGCTGTTTAAGGTTCAGGAACATGAAAAGGATTTTGTAAGTTCTCCAGCTGCTGGAAAAAGGCCCTCCTGTCCAATCTCCCCGCAAAGCGAGCGCCGCAGGAGCGGACTGGGACATGACCCGGAAGAAGTGTGGAATGCCGGGGCTTAGAAACTTATAAGCGCGAATAAAAAAGTGCCCCCGCTGGTGCGGAGACACTTGGAAGCTGCCGGGCAGAAACACCTGACATTCATACGCTGCTTAGATGCCCTTTTTCATATGGCTGTGGTCATTCACAAGCTCAATTTCAGGCTTATGCCTCTTTCAGCGCCTCGACCAGCAGCTTGTTCGCCAGGCCAGGGTTGGCTTTGCCTTTGCTTCGTTTCATGACCTGGCCGACCAGGAAGCCGATCGCTTTCTCTTTGCCTGCCTTATAATCGGCCACCGAAGCCGGATTATCGGCAATGACCTCTTGAACGATTGCCAAAATAGCGCCTTCGTCGCTGATCTGCACCAGTCCCTGCTCCTCGACGATCTGCTGCGGCAGCTTGCCGCTCTGCAGCATTTCCTTGAAGACCGTCTTGGCGATCTTGGAGCTGATCGTGCCTTTCTCGATCAGGCCGATCATTTCGCCAAGACCTTGGCCGGTCAGCTTGACGTCGGCCAGTTCAAGGCTGTTGCTGTTCAGGTAGCCGAGCAGATCCCCCATGATCCAGTTCGATACGGCTTTGGCATCGGAGGTGTACTGCAGGCTGCTCTCAAACAAATCAGCCAGCGGCTTGGACGAGGTAATGACGGCGGCATCGTAGTCCGGCAGGCCGAGCTCCGAGGTGTAGCGGGCTTTTCGCGCATCCGGCAGCTCCGGAATGGAGGCGCGGATCCGCTCTTTCCACTCGGCATCGATATGCAGCGTGACTAGGTCCGGGTCCGGGAAATACCGGTAGTCGTGCGCTTCTTCTTTGCTGCGCATGGTCAACGTTTTGCCCTGGGCTTCGTCCCAGCGGCGCGTCTCCTGCACAACTTGTCCGCCTTCGTCCAGAATTTCGGCCTGGCGAAGCTGTTCGTACTCCAGACCGCGCTGTACGCCGCGGAAGGAGTTCATATTTTTCAGCTCGGCTTTGGTGCCAAGCTCCTTTTGCCCGTGCGGGCGAAGGCTGATGTTCGCATCGCAGCGCAGCGAACCTTCTTCCATCTTCACATCGGAGACATCGCAATACTGCATGATGGCACGCAGCTTCTCCAGATAAGCGCGGGCTTCCTCCGGCGAAGAGATGTCCGGCTCGGACACGATCTCAACAAGCGGCGTGCCAACGCGGTTGAAATCGACCAGGGAAGCGTACCCGCCGTCCACGTGAGTCAGCTTGCCGGCGTCTTCCTCCAAATGCAGGCGGGTAATGCCGATGCGTTTGGTTTTGCCGTCCACTTCAATATCGATATACCCGTTCAGGCCGATCGGCTGGTCAAACTGGGAAATCTGATAGGCTTTCGGCGAATCGGGATAAAAATAGTTTTTACGGTCGAATTTGCTGACGTCGCCGATTTCGCAGTTAAGCGCCATAGCGGCTTTCATGGCGTAATCGACGGCCTGGCGGTTCAGCACCGGCAGGACGCCGGGATGTCCGAGACAAACCGGACAGGTATGACTGTTGGGCGGCGCGCCGAATTCGGTAGAGCAGCCGCAGAAGATTTTGGACTTCGTATGCAGCTCCACGTGCACTTCCAGCCCGATGACGGTTTCATATTTGGATGTTGACATAAGAACCTCCTACCTCACTTAAAGCGACGGGCGCCGCTTATGGTGCTCCGTATGAATTTCAAAGGCATGCGCAGTGCGCAGCACAGTGCTTTCGTCAAACGCTTTGCCGATGATTTGCAGGCCAACCGGCAGTCCGTCCGCAAATCCGCAAGGCACGCTGATAGCCGGAACGCCGGCCAGGCTGACCGGAATCGTCAGGATGTCGTTCAGGTACATTGTCAAAGGGTCGTCCACTTGGGAGCCGATCGGGAAAGCCGTCGTCGGAGCTGTCGGCCCGATGATGACGTCGAATTTTTCAAATGTTTGGTCAAAATCCTGCTTGATCAGCGTCCGGACTTTCTGGGCCTTCAGATAATAAGCATCATAGTAACCCGAGCTGAGGGCATAGGTTCCGAGCATAATCCGGCGTTTCACTTCCGGACCAAAGCCCTGGCTTCTGGACTCGTGATACAGCTCCAGCAAATTGCTGCTGTCCGCACGCACGCCGTATCTCACCCCGTCAAAACGCGACAGGTTGGAGGACGCTTCGGAGGAGGCCAGCAAATAATAAGCTGCCACCGCGTATTCCGTATGCGGCAGGGACACTTCCTCCCAAGTTGCGCCGAGGGATTCAAGCGCTGCCAGCGCATCCATAACGGAGGCTTTAACCTTCGGAGCTACGCCGTCCAGATATTCCTTTGGCACGGCAATACGAAGGCCTTTCACATCCCCGGTGAGCGCACTTACGAAATCCGGCAAATCGACATTGGCAGACGTCGAGTCTTTGGCATCGTAGCCGGCGATGGCCTGAAGCACATAGGCAGCGTCTTCGACATTTTTGGTGATCGGGCCGATTTGATCCAGAGAGGACGCAAACGCGACCAGGCCGTAACGGGAAACCCGTCCATATGTAGGTTTAAGACCCACTACCCCGCAATAAGAGGCCGGCTGACGGATCGAACCGCCTGTATCTGAGCCCAAAGTGAAATAGGCTTGTCCGGAGGCAACCGCTGCTGCGGAACCGCCGCTGCTGCCGCCGGGCACACGCGTCAAATCCCACGGATTGCGTGTCACCTGAAAGCTGGAGTTCTCATTGGAGCCGCCCATAGCGAACTCGTCCATGTTGAGCTTGCCCACCGTAACGGCGTCAGCCGCTTTCAGCTTGGACACGACGGTGGCGTCGTAAATCGGGTCATAATTTTTTAGGAATTGGCTCGCACAGGTCGTACGCAAACCTTCGGTCACCATGTTGTCTTTAATTCCGACAGGCAAACCGAACAACAAGCCGCGCGCTTCGCCTTTGGCCAGCTTCTCGTCCAGCTTGGCTGCGGCTTGTCTCGCACCCTCTTCATTTAAAGTGAGGTATGCCTGGATACGCTCGTCCCGTGCTTTAATCGCGGAGAAAGCCTCCCCAACCAGATCGGCTACGGACAGCTCCTTGCCGTGGAGCCGGTCATGGAGCTCCTGAAGCCTTAAATCAAATAACGTCAATTCTTTTCCCTCCTAAATGCTTCTAAAATCTGATAGCCGCTACTCAAGTACCGCTGGCACCTTGAATTGTCCGTCTTCTTCCTCCGGCGCATTTCGGAACACTTTCTCCGCAGGGAGGCTTTCCTGCACCACGTCATCGCGCATCACATTGCTCAGATGCAGCACGTGGGTGGTCGGTGGTACATTTTCCGTATCCAATTCATTTAATTTCTCCGCATATTGTAAAATCGCGTTCAGCTGTTCCGTAAACTTCTCTTGTTCTTCATTGGTCAGATTCAGACGGGCCAGCTTGGCAACATGCTGGACGTCTTTAGCCTGAATGGACATATAGGCCGCCCCTTTCCTTCTGCGCGTAATAAACTCATTCTATCAGACCTTAAGACTGTTTAAAATTATATTGCAGAAAAAACCGCAATTCAATCCGGTAAAGCAGAAGAGCACAAGGGATTAGGATGGGAAAGGGCAAGCTCACCCATCCACACTTCGCCCTATCGGCATAAAAAAAGCCGGTCAGCGGCATGTACCGCTGCTCCGGCCTTTACTTAAATCCAAGCCCGCAAATTCACCTGTTTGATAAAATCTGCTGTGGACATCGCTTCCTGTGTTGGTTCTTGTGCCTCCGGCTGCTCAGCATCGCCGTTCATAATTTGAAAAAAAAAGCTTCTCATTATGAGTGGCCAATGCGAAATCCAAAAGCGCTTCGCGTTCTACCCGATCTACTTCCTGCTTAATCAATTGTTCCTCGGACTCAATGTCGCTTGCTGGAACAAAAAAAATTCCGACCCGCTCTAGGTAAGCGGATAACGTAATCAAACGCATTATCCGGATTACGGTCATAAGCAATGATGTAGCCGTATTCCCCAACAGGAAGATTCTGCTCGAAAGCATCATCGACGATAACAATTCTCTCTCCCAAACGAAGCATCGTCTACCTCCCTGAAATATGACTTATTTTTATTAATTTATATCCTACTAAAAATAGTAGACCGAGGTCAAGGAAGCCTGCTATCTTTTTCATAGTTTATGACAAATCCAAAGTAAATTCAATCAGCTGTGCAGCAAACAGACCTCTTATCTCCGCCGCTTATGCTCGTTGAGACGCTGGAACCAAGGTTGATTGATGCCCGCTTCGCCCAGCTTCACATGTCTCCAGAATCGGGCCGTTTCGCGAAGAAGCTCGGGTCTGCTTGCCAATTCGCCATCTGTAGCATGGATATTATCCATTCCTGCTATGCGGTTCGGAGACTTAGGGCTTGCCATGCCATTTATAACGATCATATTGACGAACCCCCTCTCGTTATTAGAATTGTCACTGTTACTATTGCTATTATGGGGAGGACAAGTACGGGCAGTGCTTCTGTTGCTGTTCGTGCTTCTGTTGCTGTCGGCGCTGACTTTGTTCCTGCGGTTCGTTGCCACTCTACTACTGCTGCTCTTTCCCTTGCTATTACTCTTTCTAATCTTGCCCCTCCCGCTCCTTTGGATACCGTCCCTCCACTTCTTCCTTTCATTCCCGCCACTTCTTCCTGAAATCTTCTGCCACGCACCTTCAAATTCATAAAATCGTTCCATGCCCGCCTCCTTTCTTACAAAAAAATCCATTTATAAACAAAAAAAGAACGCAAACCGGGAGTCATCTCCAACAGCTTGCGTGCTTCGCAATATTAACAAGATTTAATTATATTTATCCTAGCAAATGACAGCGGAGCTGTCTACCACTTTTTTGCCTGATTCGTCAATTTATGCGGCTAGATTCCGGGAACATATGGATTATGCTCGCGTTCATAACCGATGGTCGTCCGCGGGCCATGTCCGGGATAAACCTTGACATCATCCTCAAACCGATACAAAGTGCCGCGAATCGAGTCGATCAAATCACGTTCGCGTCCTCCGGGCAGATCCGTCCGGCCTACGCCTTCACGGAACAGCACATCCCCCGAGAACAAATGCTTGCCGCACAAAAAGCTTACACTTCCCGGCGAATGTCCCGGCGTATGATAGACCTTAAACGTCTCTCCAAGCAAGGTTAGCGTCTGCCCGTGTCCCAAATCAAATTCCGCAGCTTCCGTAGCGATGGGCTCCGTCACATCCGGCCACATCAAAGAACCGTTTAATTTGGGCGAGGTCAGCCAGTCGGCCTCCAGAGGATGTATGTACACCGGGCAGCCTTTCAGCTTGCGGATTTGATCAACGCCGCCGATATGGTCGAAATGGGCATGCGTAAGCAGAATCGCTTCGATCTCCAGATGTTCAATCCGGCGAATCAGCGCAGCCGGGTTGGCGCCTGGATCAATAATGACCGCTTTCCCTTCTTCTTCGCCTTGCAGCAGATAAGCATTGGTTTGCAGAGCGCCCAGCGCAAAGGAGTCAATTTTCAGCATTCGCTCATACCCCCGAAAGCAGCTCGCGGATTTCCGACACAACCGCAGGATGGATGGCGGTGCCTTCCCCGTAGGCTTCAAGCATTTTTCGACGGGTTTCGTCCATGCCTTCCTGCCAGCCCGGCGCTTCGCGGTCCGGATTCGTGGCTTTGAAATCGGCCATAATCGCCTGGATATGCTTTGGACGTGGTCCCCAGAAAGCAAGCACAGATCCGCCGGTATCGGCCACGATGACGATCGGGATAGAGCGGCCGCCCAGCGTCATGTACTCGTCCATCACTTCCGGATGCTCCTCAAGGATCAGCACTTCGGTCGGAATCTCGGCAGCTTCAAGCAGCCGGAAGACGACAGGAATATTCCGGATCACGTCACCGCACCAGTCCGCGGCCACAATCAGCACGCGAAGATCGTCACGAAACTTCAGACTTTCGAAAAATTCGCGGTCTTCCTCAGCCGGCCAAACGAATTGTTCATATCCTTGAACGAATTTTTCCTTATTTTGCGTCATTGATTCGATAAACTGCGCAGGCGTCAGCCCTTTGCCAAACTTGTGGGCGACATTGCTTTTTCGACTCATGGTTAGTCCCCTTTCTTTCTGCTGGAATAAAACCATTTAACAAGCACATATACGATCAGGAGCGCAAGCGCAACCAGTAAAATCGGCATCAGGTAAGGCTTGGCCTTCTCGTCTATGGTCTCCCAATTCTGGCCAAGGACTTTGCCCAAATAGATGAACAAAATACTCCACGGAAGGCTGGCAAGCGTCGTCAGCAGGATAAACTTGCTCAGCTTCATTTTGGCCAGGCCCGCCGGAATGGAAATCGCTTGTCTGGCAACCGGCACAAACCGGGCGAAGAAAACCATGCCCGAGCCGTATTTCAGGAACCAGGCCTCTGAAGCATCAATATGTTTTTTCGTCATAAAAATGTATTTGCCATACTTGTCCAGAACAGGTCTCCCCCCGTACCGGCCGATCCAGTAAAGAAAAATCTGGGCGATCAGGGCGCCAATCGTTCCGAAAATAACGGCCCCCACAAACGAAATTTCCCCTTGGTGAACCAGATAACCCGCATAAGCCAATACGATTTCACTCGGAATCACCTCGACCATTAGACCGATCATAATGCCGAAATAGCCAAGCCCTTCAATCCAATGCAGAAGATTACTCACAATGTCCGATAGCACAGTTGGCCCTCACTCTCCGTAAATATTCTTTTTTTGTACAGCTAGCTTGATCAAACGAAACTGTAATCCCTTCTATACAGGCGGACGCCAAGACCCTGCCCTGCAATAGAACATTCCGTCAATCCCCAGTCTATTCTAGCACAGGAGCGGACATGCATTCTACTTTGCAAGGGCGGTACCGATACAAGCGGAGCCGCATATGCTGTGGAAGCAGAAAGGAGTGGTCGGCATGCCTTTGCAGGGTCCAAAACCAAAACATCAAAACTCGCTGCCAACCCCGCGCAAAATCCGCAGAAGCTGCAGCAAAGAGCTGTACCGGGCGGTAAAACGGATGAACCTCTATATTCCGGAAGAGAAGCTGGAGGCTGGAGAAGCTCTCTATTATAAAAAAGTCATCGGCAACCTGATCTGGATCGCGGAAAATCAATCCAACCGCAAGCTGCTGGCGGATTGGTGGGACGAAGCGGTCAGCGGGGAACTCGCCGAGCTGTGGGAAGTGGATCAGGAGAAGCTGAAGCAGGCTTTTCGGGCGGCGTTCTGCGGGTCTTAATAGAATTGGGAGAATCAGGAGCTGCAGCTTCTCCAAGCCGCAGCTTCTGCTCCCATTCTCTCTTCAGGACGCCAGCTGTCTCCCGCGCCTCCCGAGTCACATGAAACCCGCGGTCATTAGGCAGGAAGCCGCCTGCAGGGTGAGACAACAGCTGATCCAGAGTCATATAACGCTGATATAACAAGAGTCCGGCCCTGGCGGCCAGCGCCGCCTCGGCCTCTTCCCCCCGGCTGCGCTTGTGGTCGGCAAGCGCAGCCAGGCTGCGAAGCGCTTCCGTCTGCTTGACCGGATCAAACCGGTCAAGCCGCAGCGCTTCGGCCCACCAGGCGGCAGTCCGCAGATCACCGCCGGAGGCGGCTGCTTCGGCCAGCCGGCTGTACAGCTCGGGACTGCGCGGATTATAGCGCAGCCCCGAGCGCAGCAGCAGGACAGCTTCCTGCTGCGAAACCTTGGCGGCCAGCGTCGCCCGGACGTGCGGCTGAAGCGGGTTCAGCCGCAGCGCCCTCGCAAGCTCCGCTGCCGGTGCCGCCTCTCTGCCGCTGGTTACCGCACGGCGGTAAACCTGGTCGGCCAGCATCAGCCGCCAGCCGGACAAGCCCCCGGCCAGCAAACAGATGGCCAGGGCTATAATGGCCGCGTGAGACCTGGCGGCTTTAAGTCGGCTTAATGCAGCGGGGATTGGGCGTAGTGCAGCGAGGCGTGATCCGGCGGCTCTATTGAAGCTGCCCCATCCGAGGGAGTCACTAGAGCCTCTGGCGCTAATTCCCGTTTCGGCAATCCAGACCAGAAGCAGGCCGTATACTCCGAAAGCCCAATCGAAATCGATTAAGGCATGCAGGGCCAGTATCAAGTAAGCCCAAAACCACTCACTCCTCCGGGCAGCCAGCCTGTACCCCTGTACAAACAGCCAGGCCAGCCAGGCCGCTCCCCCGATCAGTCCAAGATTCAGCAGCATATCCAGAAGGCCGCTATGCATGACCGAACCGGCATAAGGGGCGCTCTGGACGCTGCGGTAAGCCGACCGCCACACATCGCCTCCCTGGCCCAGCCAAGGAGCCTCCCGAAACAGGCGGAAAGCGTCACGGAACATTATCAGCCTGGCGTTCAACGTCGAAGTGCCAGTCCGCAGCGCCGCCTGCGCAGCATCCCCTCCTAAAGGGATTAGCGCGGCCGCCAGCACAACAGCGCCAGCTGCAAGCCCGGCCAATAAAGGACGGACGGCAGCTGTTCGCCCGGACGGGCGGCGGCGGGACGCGGGGCGCTGCAGCGGCCGGCTGAGCAGCGGCAGGAGGTGAAGCAGCGGCCGTGCCGCCAAGCCGCTGAGTTTGGCCATGGGCGGCGCAGCCAGAACGAGCAGCGCCGCCGCCCACACCGCCGCAAGCTCGGCCAGCCCGGGCAGGGCAGCGGGCGCCAGCTGCGCCTGGGCGAGGCGGCGGTACAGGATGAGCGCTCCGGCAAGGATCCAGCCGGAGCGCAGCATGAGCCGCCCGCGCTCCGGGCCGCGGGCGGTCAGTACGGCCGCCGTCCAGGCGGCCGCCGCGGCGAGCCAGGCGCCGCGGGATTCGCTCAGCAGCAGGCACAGCCCGCAGGGCAGTGCCTGGGCTGAGGCGGCCAGCCGCCGGCAAGGCGCGGCGGCTTGGGGGAGCCGCGCAAGGCGCAGCAGCTGCAGCACCAGGAAGGCGCCCATCACGGCGCCGAACGTGTTCGGGTACTGCAGCAGCCCGCCGAGCCGCGCGCCAAACGCGGCTGTGCCGCTGTCCGCGGTCCGCAGCACGGCGTGCGGCAGCGGGATCAGCCCGTACACCGCCGCCAGCGCAGTGTACGCAAGCACCATGCCGGCAAGCTCCCAGCCGGCACGCAGCAGCAGGCGGCCGCCGGGGCGGGCCGCCGTCCATGCCAAGGCGGCTGCCAGCACGGCCAGCCAGCTCCAGCGCAGCACCGCGTCCACGGTGCCCTGCATCGAGAGCGGCCCGGCCCCCAGCCGCAGGGCGTACAGCAGCGCCACGCCTCCCGGACCGGCGGCCGCCAGGATCGCCCGTGACACCGCGGGCGCCGTACCTCCCGCCCCCCGTGTCCGGACATAGCCCCTCCGCCGCAGCAACACCGCTGCGGCACCTGTCAGCCATAGCGAGGCCGGTAAATACACCGAACGGCTGAAATACAAGCCAACCTGAAGACAGGACCCTATAACCGTAAGTGTCAAGGCAGCCGCCATGAGCAGCGTCGCCCACTTATTCCCGCCTTTTCCGGTCCCTTTCCCTTTCTTTTGTGGTTGTCCTTGCTCTTCCCCTTGTCCCCCGCTGTTCATCGTACACTCTCAATCTCCTCTCTTCCCCGTGCCCTCGATCATCCGCTCAGATGAACCCACCCAATTGCAAACCAAAAAGCCAACACGTCAGATGGCTTCCCATCTTTAACAGTGTTGGCTTTTTTACAGTGCGGCAATCATAAAGCTCTGTTAACCTTCTCCCAGGCTAAATCTGCTCGCCCTGCGGAAGCAGATCCCGGCAGGCGTTCTCCAGGTAAGGAGAAGCGCTGAGAAAGCTTCTGAAGGCCGTATATTCCCGCCACAAGCGGGCGGTGTCACCGGACGAGCCTTTGACGGCGCGGATCATAATATTTTTAGGCGTATGCTCCATATCGATAAATTCGAGCAGCTGGGTTTTATAGCCGAGAACATCCAGCAGCTTGGCGCGGATGGCATCGGTTGCCAGCGCGGAGAACCGCTCCTTGAGAATGCCGTGCGACAGCAGCGGCTCAAGCGCCGGCGCATCCACCTGGCTGAACAGCTCATGCTGGCAGCAAGGTACGGACAAAATCACCGAAGCGCCCCAGCGAACGGCTTTCTCCAACGCGGCATCCGTCGCTGTATCGCAGGCATGAAGCGTCACGACCATATCGACGCGGTTTAATTCGTCATAGTCCGCAATGTCGCCGACAAGAAACCGTAAATTGTTGTATGCGAGTTTGTTCGCCAGCAAACTGCAGTGTTCGATGACATCGGCTTTCAGATCCAATCCGACAACCTTCAGCTCCATCCCGCGCTCGACCGACAAATAATGATACAAAGCGAAGGTCAGGTACGATTTCCCGCAGCCGAAGTCGACGATGGTCAAGGGACGTCCTTGAGGCAGATCCCCGGCCACGTCCTCAATCATCTCCAGGAAGCGGTTGATCTGTTTGTACTTATCATAACGCTTCGCAAACACCCGGCCTTCCGGGCTCATTATGCCAAGCTCAACCAAAAAAGGAACGGGCGTCCCTTCTTCCAGAATGTATTGCTTCTTCCGGTTATGGCTAAGCACAGCTGACTGCTTGGTGGCCGGTTTCTTGAGGATCGATACTTTAAACTTCTTGCTGATCAGCACCTGGTAATCCGCCTCCGCCGTATTAAACAGCCCTTGACGGAAGGTGGTTTCAAACAGCTCCATCAGGCGGTCCTCCAGCAGCTCCGGCAGCAGATTATCGTGCGTCACTTTGTTCGCATAATGATAGGCCAGCTGATAATGCAGCTTGCCTTTCAGCTCAACAGGCTTGATCTGCACTTTCGTATAGTCCGCCCCGTCCCCTTTGCTGCGACGCTGACTGAGGGTGGCCGAAATAAGGCCGGCCTGACCGGTTCCTGCTGCCACCATATCCTGAACGAGCTTTCGTAGAGATTCCATAAATTACGCTACCTTTCTTTCCATCTTCAATTTAATCCCGGGTTCTAAATCTAAAAAGTTAGTAAGCCGTTAAGCAAGTGTCGTCCAGCTTGCCGCGCAGCACGGTGACCGCCGGCCCGGCTATCTTCACTCGGTCTCCATCGACCTCAAGCTCCAGCTCTCCGCCCCGCGCGGAAGCCTGGAAGGCTTTAAGTTTACTTTTTCCAAGTTTTGTAGACCAGTAAGGGGCAATCCCGCAATGCGCCGAGCCGGTGACGGGATCTTCCTGTACGCCGACAGCCGGGCAGAAGAAACGGGACACGCAGTCATAAACGGCAGCGCTTGAAGGAGCCGCAGAATTCCCTGAGTTCCCGGAGATAGCGGCAGGATCGGCATTATTTTCATTAATTGAGCCATTCGCAATATCTACAGCTTTTCCCGTATTAGCAGCCTTAGACCCTTTAACCGCATCAGCAGCAGGGATAACTTTTCCGGTCTTTAGCTCATTTGTATCCTTTGCGGATATAGCATCGTCTAACGCAGGCGTATCTCCGGCGTTGCCCAAGCTGTCGGTGTTAGTCTTGCCCTCCCGTCCTTCCCCTGCCGCAGTAACAGCAATTCCTCGGGTTTCGACGCCGAGCAGTGCGTGAAAGTCCGGCTCCAGCCCACGTACGGTTTGCTCTGAATCCAATACGGCCAGCAGGTCTTCTCCATAGCGGTAAAGAGCCTGCAGCCTGTCCGCGTTGATTCCGAGCGCAGCTGCCAGCTGCTGCTTCATCTCCGGCCTGCTTTCTTCCACCGGACGGTGTGCAGGGAAATTGAGCTCAATCAGACGGCCCCGCCTGCGTGCAGTCAGCAGACCGCTGAGTGTAAGGAAACGTGCTTCTTCTCCGGCGCCAAGCCGCCCCGTTTCCCATAAAATATGAGCGCTTGCCAGCGTGGCGTGGCCACAAAGCTTCACCTCCGCAGCCGGTGTAAACCAGCGCAGCCGATAACCGTCCTCCACCTTGGTTAAAAAAGCGGTCTCCGACAGGTTCATCTCCCTGGCGATCTGCTGCATCATCGCCGTCTCCAGCGGCTGTTCGCAAATGCAGACGGCAGCTGGATTGCCGCCGAACGGACGCGAGCTAAAGGCATCCACGATATATAATTCCATCTGGCTTCCTCCTCCGGTTTCACAACTTTCTCCTCTAACCGCTAACTTTCATTGCTAACTGTCATTGATTACTGTCACTGCTAACCGTTAGAGGTCTCTTTGTCCCCAGTCACGAGCTCCAGCCCTTCGAGCACTTCCTCTCTCGGCAGTCCGCCCTGTTCCAGCGTTTCGTCATCAAGCTTGAGCAATCTCTCGTAGAAAGCAGCTGCTTCCTCTCTGCCAATCTCCCCGTCTTTGCGGAGCCGGAACAAGCAATCCTCCGCTTTGTCAAAACGCTGCTCCTGCTCCTCGTAACGAAACAGCAGCTTCTCGGTTTCCACGGGAAGCCGGTAACCTTTGATGGCCTCCAGTACCCCGCTTACCTCTTTATCCACGCTCCACAGCTCCTTGTCCGCTCCATGAAAGACCGAATAGATAAACAGGTGGAGGGCTTTCATCAGGCGCTTCAAGCCTTCATCGCTGTTGTTCAATTCCAGGTAAATCAGGCCTTCTTCCTTCATCAGCCTGGCCATGCTTTGCAGCTTGTCCGCCTCCACTTTATCGCCAAGCCGGAACATATCAATAATATCTTTGACGGATAAGGAATTCAGCAGCTGACTGTTCAGGCGAAAATGCCTCTTGAACAAGTCATCCACCTCCCATAAGGCTTCCGTGTGTTTCTTCTGCTGCTTCAAACCGAATATGGCGCCCACAGCTTCGGTCATATCTTCGATCATGCGGACCAAATAATCTCTTCTAAGCATGTTATGGCCTCCCGCCGTTTCATTCTAAAATGGGTTGAAGATCGGATTCTGCAATCCAAAGGGTTGTACACAAATTGTAAGTCATTTAGGCGGGCTTTGCCATCATGCAAGTGAAGACTCCGGTACAAGCCTCCCAGCCCTCTAGTCGCCGCGCATAAAAAACAGGCTTCTCCCGAGAGAAGCCTGTGCATAGGAAGCCGTTAGCCGGTTCTAGCCGCATAATCGAAAGTCCCATCATTCGGCTTGGCATTCAGCATTCGTTCAGTATTAGAGTTCAGTCTCAGAGTCCAGCCTTGTCGGTTTCATAGATGCTGCGCGCGAAGTCCGAGATAACCGCCAACAGCTGTTCCGGCGTTTCATACATGCTCATATGGCCGGCCCCTTTCAGCACCGACTTCGTGATATTGGCCCCATCGGCCGTAAAGGTCCGTTCGATCGGAACGACCTGATCCTTCTCACCGGCAACAAGCAGCACCGGCAGCATGGTAGAGGACAACACATCTCTGCGGTCCACACGCTCGCGCATAGCCAGCGCTGCTCCTGCCGCTCCCTGTGGAGGTGTGCGGTAGCCGATTTCGCGGACGGCGTTCACGGCATCTGCCATCGTGTCCACATGGTCCGGGGCAAACAACCCCGGTACAAGCCCATCAATGAAACCCGTAATCCCCGACTGAACAGCAGCCGCTGCCTTCAGCCGTTTCTCCTTCGCTTCCTCGCTGTCGGCATAAGCCGTAGAGTGAATAAGGCCAAACCCTTTCAAATAAGCAGGATAATGCTGGGCAAAAGCCAAAGTGACATAACCGCCCATCGAATGCCCCAGCATCGTGCAGGAGCTGATCTCCAGCTTCTCCAGAAGCCCTTTTACATCTTCGGCCATTTGCTCAATCGTGTAAGAGCCGAGAGGCGCATCGCTGGAACCATGGCCGCGCAGGTCAGGCACCAGACAACGATATTGTTTGCTCAGCTCCGGAACAAGGGCATCCCAATACCCCGCACTGCCGCAGAAGCCGTGAAGCAGAACAATAACTTCTCCTTCTCCGCGATCCTCATAAGCTATATTCAAGCCGTTAACCGATAATTTCTCCATGATTCCAACCTTCTTTCTTCTATAAATCAAAATATTTCAAACATTACCTACTATTAAGCCAATTGCTTGGTGTCTGAAACGGGCCTGCTCAAATCCGTCCGAAAGCAGCCGCAGCAGCGGCCGCAATTTCCTCTGCCATCTGCATTACAAGATGCAGAGAAGTGGTTTGAAGCGTGTGATAAGGTTTGGGACTCCTTCGGTTGACAACAGCAGCTATGCTGTAATCCCCTATCGGCGGCAGCCGTAAACCTACCGATTCTGCTGGCTTTAGCGGGGCACGCGCGGCCAGATAGAAACCAACGTTCGAATCGGCGCCAAGACAGGCATCAATAACAATACGTATTTTCCCTTCCGGCAGCTGTTCAAGCTTAACACGAAGCGTCTCCGCATCACAGGGATCCGGCATAGTTCCTATAACAGCTTCTATTCCATAAGCCCGAAGCCTGCTGCCGGTCAAAGGCCCCAAGGCATCTCCGGACGATCTGTCCGTACCAATGCAGATAAATTGCAGGTCGCTTAGCGGATGTTCTGCGGCTATCTCACGGAAAAAGCCCCTTAGCTCTCCTGCATCCATCTTGACCCTCGCTCCAGCCTCCAAGTCGGGTCCCTGAACGCCCGCAAAGCGGTTTATCGACATACTGAATACTCCTTAACTCTTATTGAACCGATTGTACCCCAATTCCCGCAAGAGTACAAAATACAGGCAAAAAACGTGAATCCCTGCACACGGCGTGGTACAATACGGGAAGATTACCCGAGCTGGGAAAGGATGTGCCTTATGGATTTGAGTCAGAGAACACAGGAAAACGTGGAATATATGATTGAGGCTATTAAAAACAAACTAAGAATGGCTACCGGCGCCGCAATGCAGGCATCCGCCTTCTCCGTTGACCGGTACGAGGATATTCAAGAGGTGTATGAAATCGTGATGAGCAAGGAACGGCTCAGCATTTCCGAGGTTGAAGCGCTCGCTTCCGAGCTGGGACAGCTTCGCAGCAAATAAAACCGCCACCAGCCGCTAATTATCGGTCCCAATAGAAATTACCTATAAAAAAAGTAAAAAAGCTGTCTCGCTCTAGGAATTCGGTTCACACGAAGGTTGCGATCGTTGAACTCGAAGATCCCTGAATGCAGAGGCAGCTTTTACTTTCTCTCCTTGTATCCTTTTGTGTTCCCGCGCTTGCCCAATAATCATAATCAAGGCATATCCACGACAAGCAGTTCCGTTAATCCTTCGCTGGCTGTTCCCGTAAGCTTAATCGGCAGCGGCTCGTGAATTTTGGCTGAGTCGCCCTCCGCCAGTTCCAGAATCTCTTCTCCGCATTCTACCTTCAGATTTCCCGACACTACAAAAATATAGATCCTGCGGTCGCGCGCTGAAATCTCCAGCTCCCGGGAAGTTTCCAAAACTGAGGTATACAGTGTTAAATCCTGTGCGATCGGAAGCGAATATGGATCTTCTCCCCTGCCCGAAACCACCGGGAACAACTGGTTAAAGCGCTGCTCCTTCCGGATCGTCAAGCTTTGACGGCGCGACTTAAGCCCCTGCTTGACCGGAAGAAACCAGAACTGCAGGTAACGGGCCTGTTCCCGCTCTGAAGGATTGGATTCCGAGTGGGTAACCCCGGTCCCGGCAGTAAGCACATGAATGGCGCCCTTCGGAAGATCCTCGGCAGGACCCAAGCTGTCCGTATAGCGGACCTTTCCTTCGATGACCATCGTAACGATTTCCAAATCGTGATTGGGCCAGTCTTTTCCAAAATGTTCAGGCATCAAGGTGCAGTCGTTGTGCACCAGCAGGCAGCCGAAATGCTCATTTCCCGCATCCTCGTATTCGGAGAATGAAAAGCTGTATTCACTTTGGATCGATCCCAGATCGGATGTATGACGTTCTTCTGATGTTTGTTTTTTAATCATGGCCAACTCTCCTCCGCGGATTTTTCTTTTCCATATAAAATTTCCTGCTTTAATTGTCTATTTAATACCCTTCGGCTTTTTTCTCTAATCATTCCGGCGGCGGCAAATTCCTGTTGGTTTCTACAGCATTCTTCTTTTCGCTTCCGCAGGGTTTGCTTTGTTTCACGGTTCTTCATCACGTTTATATACGAAGTAAGCACGGGTTGAAATCACAGTAAGACTAGGACAGGCCGCAGCAAGGAGGACTTACGTTGTGGGCAATTCCGATCAGCATCCTGATTGCCGTCCTGATTGGACTAATAGGTGACGCGCTGACCGAAAGCGAGATTCGCGGCAGTGCAACAGCTGCGATCATCGCTGGACTAGCCGGAGCCTGGCTCGGTTCCTGGTTATTCGGGAATCTGGGCCCGGTTGTTGACGGATTTGCTGTCATTCCGGCCATTGTGGGCGCCGCCTTGGCGGTGTTCATTCTGACCGCTGCCTCCAGGCTGCTTGCCCGGACCTTGTAAAATAAATTTTGATAAGGAGTGATCCAATATGAGTCAAGAAGAGAAAGAACAAGCGGTCCAAACTAGTTCCAAATTTGTCAAAGGCGCCATTATCGGCGCAATGGTGGGAGCGGCGGCAGCGCTTCTCTTTGCTCCAAAGCCTGGACGTGAGCTGCGCAGCGATCTGGCAGATAAAATGAGCACTGCAGCCGATAAATCGAAGGAATTGTGCGGCACTGTCGGGGAAAAGGCTTCCTCTCTTTATCAAAATGTCACCGATAAAGCCGGTTCTCTGGCCCAAACCATCAGCAGCGGTGCAAGCTCGGTTGCAAGCACAGTCAAAGAAGCTTCGGCAACCGTGGCCGAAGAAGCCAAGAAAGGGGCTTCGGATGTGATGGATGCGGAAGCCGATATGGCCAAGAATGTTACGGACAAAACGGCTGAGGCCGCAAAAGACGTGAAGGAAACCTCAAAGGAGGCGGCCAGGGACGTTTCCAACAAAACACAATCCGGTACAACGCTCTAATCCGTCATATCCCGTCCCTTAAGAAATAAGCCAGCTGTCCTAAACGGCTGGCTATTTCTGTCCTGCCGGAAGTATTGCTTGTGTGAAAGCGAGGGAGACTTATGGCTAAAATTTACGATACCAAAGATCATCCGTTCGAGCTCAGGCATGAAGTTAAACGCCTGAATACTCGCCTCGATGATATTGCCACCGCACTTGAGAAATCCGATTTTCTCGACATGATCGAGAATTACACCAATCCTAAGAAACGTCTGATCTCCAATTTCACGGCCGGCCTGTCGCGCGGCCTGGGTCTGACTTTAGGAACAGCCGTCGTGCTTGCGCTTCTCGGCTGGCTAATCAGTCTGTTTGTTGATCTTCCGCTGGTAGGTGAATATATTGGACAGCTGCAGCAGTATATTGATTCCTATAAGCAGCAATAGTAAGTAGGGGCACATTTGTGAAAATGGCCTATTTATCTAAAGAGGAGGCGTTTGGCATGCCACATGTCAATCCCGAAGGCGAACAGCAGCAATATGTAGAGAAGCAGATCGAAGAAGCCCGAGAAGGCGAGTATCCCCCTCATAAAGATATCGGCAAGGCCCAGAACGGGTCTATGGTGAATGATATGGAGGATTTGAAGCAGCTCGGCGAAGATATGGATGAAATGCGGACGAACAGCGAAGACGAGAAACATGGCATGGTGCCTGATCCCGAGCAATAAGCAGCAGCGGGACTGAGGTTATCTTCCGGTTTGAAGCAGTCCTGCGGGTCGAACCGAGGCTATACTGAAATTACGGTCATCAGACCTGCACAAGCCTAAGCCGGCCGGCTTAGGCTTATGATTTTTTATAAATTGGAGTTCTTTCGCCTTACCCTAAGCAGATCGCCTGTCCAGCCCTTCATCCACATCCAGGCATATAGGCCGCCGGTGGAGAGCAAGACCATCAGCATAATCGCTATAAACCCCCAGGTTCCCGTGTGAATCCAAGGCAGATAATCAAAGTTCATTCCCCATATCGCACCGACCACCATAGCTGGCGTAAAGATCGCGGTAATGATGGTCAAGGTCTTCATAATATCGTTGCCCCGAAACGCAGACACAGCATCGTCAATCATAATCAAGGTATCGATCTCCTTCTCATAATGACTGAACAAGGTTTCCATCCGGTCCGCCCGGTAGTAGAACCGCTGGAAATAAACACTTTGATCCAGTTCATCCAGATAGGCTTCACGAGCAGCCGTAATTAATTCCAGGTAAGGAATAAACAAATTGCTCCAATAAAGCAGCTCAAATCTGGCATTTAAAATCCGGTCCATAATGTTTTTCTCATTCCGCTGCCTCATCGTTTCTTCAACCTTGCGCAAATTGATTTCAAATTGGTCCATGCCTTCATGGAAATAATGAAGAATGGTTCGGCCCAGCACAAACATGCCGTCAATCGGCCATTTGCAGCCAGCAAGCAGGTTCACCCGCTCTCTCGAATTCATGACAAACCGGGTATGGTCATCCAGATTAATAGTTACCAGTTCAGTCCGGCTGACAAAAAAGTGAAATCGCTCGCACTCCGTTTCGGAGTCGATCTCCTTTTTGACGGAATAAGGCATGGCCCCAAAAATAAGCGGCTCCTGATCCTCGGCAAACCGAACAGATAAATAATTGGTGTTGGTCTCCGGTATACTTTTAATCCATTCCTCGACGACCGGCTTCTTCAAGATCAAACGTTTGACCGAAGGGCTGTCCCAATCCTCAATCTGCAGATCGGTCCAGGTCCAGCCTTGCTCCATTGGCCAAATGCGCTCTCCGCCCAGCCCTTCTTCCTTCATCCCGTCATTCTCCTGTAGTCCAGATTTCCAAAAAGACACGTCCATGATGGTTGCATCATGACGTGTCTTTCAGGATTTTGTACTATTCGACTGTCCCATGCTCATCACATACCTGAGTTGGACATGATTTGTTTGAGTTTCTCGGTCGCTCTCTTCTGGATGCGTGAGACGCTCATCTGCGAAACCCCCAGCTTCTGGGCGATCGCTCTTTGAGACTGTCCTTCCTGGAAAGCAAGCAGAAGCACTTTTTGTTCCTGCTCCTTCAGCTGACTCATTGCCTGCTGGAGATCCATTCTTTTCTCGACCGTGTCATAATCATTGGCGTCATGACTGATCAATTCTCCAAGCGTCGCTGCGCTTTCATCCTGAGAAAGCGGCGAATCAAGGGATACATAATGATAACATTCGCGTCCGGCCAGCACTTCAACCGTCTCCTCCACAGACAGCTCCAGAAATTCGGCAATTTCCTTCACGTCGGGAGAACGCTCCAGCTTGACCGTCAGCTCGTCGATGGCCTGCTGGACTAAAGCGCCCTTTTCTTTGATGCGGCGCGGAACCTGTATGTACCAGGACTTGTCCCGCAGGAAGTTCTTCATATGCCCGATCATGCTCTTCATCGCATAAGGCTCAAACGGGATGCCCAGCCCAATATCATACTGTTGAAGCAGGCGAATCAGGGCCATTTGGCCAACCTGATATAAATCCTCATATAAATCCGGACGATTGCGGGCAATTTTGCCAGCAGCCATTTTAACCATAGGCTCGTATTTCTGAATCAGAACCGTAGCAATTTCATTATCTTTGGTCTGCTGGTATTCCCATATCAATCCCGTTGATTCATTCAGGGCTTCGGGGGGAGTCAGCTTGTCCGTCATACTCTCTCCTCACTTCGGGTGAGTTTGCGGGTCAAGACCACTTTTGTCCCCTTTCCTGCTTCATTTACCACGCTGACATCGTCCATCAGCGCTTGCATTAAGTAGAAACCAAGTCCCCCGATTTGCGCCTCACCCAGTTCCTTGTCATGAAGGGTTGCTGATACGTCGCCTTTATAGGATTCAAAGCTTTCCCCGTTATCCTTGACCGTTATGACAAGCTCGCCGGGCCGGACCTCGAAAATAACCTCAACGATCCCGTCTTCATGATTGTAAGCGTACAGCACCGAATTATTGCATGCTTCAGAGACGGCTACTTTCATATCTTCAATATCTTCATAGGAGAATCCCATTTTGGAAGCGATCCCGTAGAGATTTAACCTTACAATATCCACATAATCCGCAGTAGCCGGCAAAGTTAACTGTACTTGTTGAACTTCATCTTTCATACTTTCTTCGATCCTTTCCTTATTGGGAATTCTCTTGAGAGGCAAAGAACTTCGCGATTCCTGTCATATCAAAAAGTTTTTGTATCTGGGCCGGCACTTCACGGACATAAAACTGGGCATTCATCCCGTGTCTTACTTTAAGAATAGAAAGCAGAATTCCGATTCCCGTACTATCGATGTATTTGAGCTCTCTCAGGTTAAGAATAAGATCCTGTTCGCTGTTCTCAACCAGCGGCTCCATCACCTGACGAAAATCGGGAGCAACCGACAAATCCAGTTCACCTTGTAAAAAAACCGTGCAAGCTCCCTTGTCCGTTTGCGTTGTAACCGAAAACTTCTCGCTTTTATTTGTATTCATAGACAATCTCTCCCGAATGTTGGTTTCGTTATCCTTTACCCTTATGCCACCCTCTATGAAACATAACATGATCATCCATTTAGTTCCAGCGGTCTTTTCTGTCTTCCGTAGGAAGACACGCGGGACCCGGCCTCGTATTGAGTTAAAATATGTTTGATCGCCCCCAAATTAACCGGCTTGCTGATATAATCATCCATCCCCGCCTCAAAGCAGCGCCCTTTAATGCCTTCCATGACGTTTGCCGTCATAGCAAAAATATAAGGAGGTCTGCCTCCGTTCTCGCCGGTCCGGATCAGCTTGGTGGCCTCCAGTCCATCCATAACCGGCATCTGCAGATCCATAAAGATATAACCATACTGCCGGCTTGCAGCCATGTGAACGGCTTCCTGCCCGTTCTCTGCAATATCCGTCTCATAACCCAGCTTCGCAAGCATACTGCTCATCAGCTTCTGATTGATCGGATGGTCGTCCACAATCAATGCTCGTTCTTTGACTTTCCCTGAACGCCGCTTCTCTTTCGTCTCCGTCTCAAACTGGCTGATCTCGATTGCTTCTTCACATTTCCGGGTTACGATACTGAATGAGAAGGTGGCCCCGCGGTCCTCCGTAGTTTCCGCCACAATGTCTCCGCCCATCATCTGAACCAGGGTACGGCAGATGGCGAGCCCCAGACCTGTTCCCCCATATTTCCGCGTCATCGAGGAATCAAGCTGGGAGAACGGCTGGAACAGACGCTCCCGCTTCTCCTCAGCGATGCCAATTCCCGTATCCTTAACCGTAAATTCCAAGGTGATTTCGTCGTCGTTCTCTTCCTTAGGAAGCACCACAACATAGATCCCGCCCTGGTCGGTGAACTTCACCGCATTGGAAATCAAATTAATCAGCACTTGTCTGAGCCGGCCCATATCGCCATAAAGGACGCACGGAATATTTTCATCTATAAAATAAGCCAATTCCAGCTGCTTGCGCGCCGCTTCTACCGAGAACAGGTTAAAGACCTCCTGCAGGCCCGAACGCAGCTCAAACGGACTTTCTTCCAGTTCCATTTTGCCAGACTCCATTTTGGTGAAGTCCAATATATCATTGATAACCGAAATGAGCGTATCCGCGCTCTTCCGGATAATTTCGGTATATTCCTTCTGCTCCTCTTTCAAATCCGTCTCCATCAGCAAATCAATCATGCCGATCACGCCATTCATAGGGGTACGGATTTCATGGCTCATCATTGCCAGGAATTCCGTTTTGGCTTTGGCGGCAATTTCCGCCGCTTCCTTGGCTTCGATCAACTCACGATTGATCTGCTCCAGCTCTTTGGTTTTCTGGTGGAGCAGCATCGTTTGCGTTTTCAGTTTCTGGTTAGTTTTGAACATGCTGACAAAACCGTCGATTTTCGATTTCAAAATCTGCGGGATGAACGGTTTGACCATGTAGTCGATAGCTCCGGCGGAATAACCGGCAAATAGATGCTCGGCCTGCTTGCTGTTCGCCGAAATAAAGATAATCGGAATATCCTTGGTTTTATCCCTGGCTTTAATCAGCTTGGCCGTTTCAATACCGTCCATTCCCGGCATCTGAACATCCAGAACGATCACCGCAAACTCGTCCTTCAGCAGGCACCGAAGCGCCTCCTCCCCGGAGGTAGCTTTAACGAGATTGTATTCCTCGCTCTCCAGCACCGCCTCCAGGGCAAGCAAATTCTCGGGACGATCATCGACCAGCAATATGTGTATCGGTTCTTCTACCCCCATGAGTTCCTCCTAACCAAAGCCGCGCATCCCCCGCTGGCTCTTGCTCATTTAATTTTACGGTAAATCTTCTCCATCCGGTCCAGCGGCTCAAAGCAATGAGAATAATCCGTGAAATGGATCGATTCCTTGGAGCCAAGCACCAGGACGCCAAAATGGCTTAAGCTTTCGTAGAACAGCTCATGAACTCTGTTTCTAAGCGTCTCGTTAAAATAAATCATCACATTCCGGCAAAAGATGACGTTAAATTCATTAAAAGAACGGTCTGTAGCCAGATTGTGTTCGGCAAAGATCATATTTTTCCGGAGATAAGGGTGGAAAATAACGGAATTATATTTAGCCGTATAATATTCAGAGAAGGAGCGTGTGCCTCCAGACTCAATATAATTTTTTGTATACAGCTTCATTTTTTGTATTCCGTAAATCCCCTCCTTGGCTTGTTCCAAAGAACGGGCGTTCATATCGGTGGCGTAGATTCTCGCCTTATCATACAGCCCTTCCTCCTGCAGCAGGATGGCCATCGAATACACTTCTTCGCCAGTCGAGCATCCTGCGTGCCAAATCCGGATATAAGGATAGGTCCTCAGGATGGGCACAACCTTTTCACGAAAAGCTTTAAACAAACTAGGGTCCCGGAACATCTCCGTTACCGGAATAGAAAGGTTATGCACCAGTCTATCAAAAGTATCCCGATTATGCAGGACCTTCTCCTGCAGCCCCGAAATGGTTCTGAGATTCTCGCTGTGCACCGAATGCCAAATCCTCCGCTTCAGGGAGGGAATCGCATAGTTGCGGAAATCATAGCCGTACATCCTGTGGACTCCCTCCAGCAGCAGTTCGATTTCGATGATTTCCCGTTCGTCTTTCTCCGCAGAGGAAGAAAAGTCAAATTCCGTGTCTTCGTTATAGATATCCCTGGATGTCATTCCCCTTACCTCAATTCCACTAAACTTATTCCTGCCGCATTCTTTATGATTCATTACCCGGATCCGCGTTTTACGAATACAGCCAAACCCGCATGAGCGAAAGCAGCTGATCCGTTTGAATCGGTTTCTTCATATAATCCGAAGCACCGGCTTCGATACATTTGACGCGGTCTTCCTTCATCGCTTTAGCTGTCAGCGCAATAATCGGCAGTTTCTCGAATTCTTTCATCGCCCGGATTCTCCGCATCGCTTCGTATCCGTCCATTTCCGGCATCATCATATCCATCAGGACCAGATCGAAATCCCGGTGCTGCTCCAGCAGCTCGATGGCCTCGCGGCCGTTCTCCGCAAAGACGACCTCCATCCGGTAGCCTTCAAGCACACTGGATAAAGCAAACACATTGCGTACGTCGTCGTCGACGAGCAGAATCTTTTTCCCTTCAAATAACGTTTCCTTATTATGCAGCTTCCGCAGGATGCGGCGTTTCTCTTCCGGCAGGTCCGCTTCGACCCGGTGCAGGAACAAGGTCGTTTCATCCAGCAGGCGTTCCGGCGATTTAACATCCTTGATAATGATGGATTCCGCATATTTGCGGAGTTTGGTCTCCTCCTGCTTGTCCAGCTCTTTGCCTGTATAAATAATGATCGGCAAATCGTTCAGATGTTCATCGTCCCGGATCTGGTCAAGCAAATCAAATCCGGTCATGTCGGTCAGCATCAAATCGAGCACCATACAGTCAAAATGCTGTGTGCGAAGCTCCTCCAGAGCTTCACGGCCAGTCGATACCGCTTTGATCACCACATCGTCATGACCGATCAATTCAATGATGGCCTGCCGCTGCGTCCGATCATCCTCGACCACAAGGAGATGCTTCAAGCTTTTCTCCATATAGGACTCAATATGAGAGAATGCGCCTTCCAAATCTTCGCGGCTCGAAGGTTTCTTCAGGAACGCGATCGCCCCCATCATAAGCCCCTGCTTCACATCGTCCACCACGGAAATGACATGAACAGGGATATGTCGTGTTTCAGCGCTGCCCTTCAGTTCATTCAGAATGGACCATCCGTCCATAACCGGAAGCTGGATGTCGAGGATGATGGCATCAGGCAGGTAGCTGCGAGCCATATACAGCCCGATATCGCCCTGCATGGCAGTCAACACTTTGTACCCGTAGTTTCTGGCCATATCGAGCAGGATTTTCGCAAAGTTGACGTCATCCTCAATGACCAGAAGCACCCGATCTTTATTACCGATATTCTCGCGGTCATCTTCGATCAACTGCACTGCGGGCACGGATACCGCTTTTGCTTTTGCAGGCACTGTCGTGCTCGGCACAAGCAGATTCTTTGGTTCCTCTGCAGCTGCCGCTGCTTCCGAGCTGGCGCTTTGATAGCTCTTCCGATCGCCCGCTGACTTAGGCAGGTAAAGCGTAAAGGTGCTTCCCTCTCCTACCTGCGTCTTGAGGCCGATTCCCCCGCCCAGCAAAGAAGCCAGTCCCCGGCTGATAGACAGCCCGAGACCGGTTCCGCCGTATTGGCGGCTTGTCGTACCATCTACCTGCTGGAAGGCCTCAAAGATCAAATCGGTTTTATCCTGCGGAATGCCGATTCCCGTATCCTGAACCGAAATAGCTAAATATTCAGCAGACGAGTCGATATAAGCCGGAAGCTCCTGCGGATCGGCTTCCGTAATCGAGAAAGTAACCGAACCTGCCTGGGTGAACTTAAAGGCATTGGACAGCAGGTTGCGTACGATTTGCTTAAGCCTGTGCCCATCTGTCAGGACATGTTCAGGCACTTCCGGATCAATGTTGATATTCAAGGCTACTTGTTTCTTTTGAGCTACAGGTCCAAAATTCTGCTCTACAAACTTCTCAAGCTCCTGCAGATTGATAACTTCACGGTTAATCTCCATTTTGCCTGCATCCACTTTGGACAGATCAAGAATTTCATCGATCATCTTGAGCAGATCGGAACCAGACATATAAATCGTCTGCGCATATTCAATCTGCTTGTCGGTCAGATTGCGTTCCTTGTTCTCCGACAGGAGCTGGGACAGAATCAACAGGCTGTTCAGCGGTGTCCGCAGCTCATGCGACATATTCGCCAGGAATTCCGACTTGTATTTGCTTGTCATAGTCAGCTGCATAGCTTGCTGTTCCAGCTGATTTTTGGTTTTCTCGATCTCCTGGTTCTTCTCTTCGACTTCCTGCACCTGTTCTTCCAAAGCCCGTGTCTTGGCCACAAGCTCGGTGTTGTAGTGCTCCAGCTCTTCCTGCTGCCGCTGCAGCTGGTCTTCGGAGCGTTTGAGAGCCGTCGCCTGCTTCTCGAGATTTTCGTTCGAGCGGCGGAGCTCCTCCTGCTGGCTTTGCAGTTCTTCCGATTGAACCTGAAGCTCTTCGGTAAGCGCCTGCGATTCACGGAGCAATTCTTCAATCCGCATGCGGCCTGCGATGTTGTTGAGAATAATACCCAGATGGTTCACCAATTCGGTAAGAAGCTGTTCTTGCAGGGCCGTGAATTTGTCCAGGCTGGCAATCTCCACTACGCCAAGCAGCTCATCTTCAAACAAAATAGGCTGGATCATAACCATACGAGGTTCGCTTTCCCCCGATGCAGAACGGATGGAGACGTAACCTTCCGGAACCTGTTCCAATAATATTGGTTTCTTGTCTGCGGCACTTTGTCCGACCAGTCCTTCCCCAACCTTAAAGGACTTGCGGGGACGCGAATCTTCATCCATTCCATAAGAGCCGCCCAGAAAAATTTCATCGGGATTATTTTCATCCCGGATATAAATGGCTCCGAATTTGCCGCCAAGAAGCGGCGTAAATTCACTAATAAACATTTGAGACACTTGTTCCATGGAACTAATCCCGTGAAACAAATCGGTGATCCGCGCCAGATTGGAGCTGATCCAGGCCTGATCTTTCTGGGACTGCGTATAATTGCGTTCAAGCTCCTGTTTGGCATCCAAATCCTCGGACATCTGCTGAAATACTCTCGCAACGTTGCCGATCTCATCGGTTGAGGTAACTCTCATCCTGCGAATCGCTTTATATTTGCCTTTGCCAAAGCTGTTAATCATCATCGAAACGGTATTCAAACCTTTTGTTATACTTGGCAGCACCCATAAAATAATGCCAAGCGCCAGCAGAAGTCCGGCAGTCATGATCCCGATCGACATCTGCAGCGACTGGGTGTATGCTGCATTGGCGGCTTTAATTTCCTCATCGATCCTCGAGTCCTGGTAGGTTGATAAGGAGGCCAGATTTTGCAGCAGACTGTTCTGCAGGGCAGTGCCAACCGTGTTTTTGTTGGCCCTCGCCCCCTCAATATCTCCTTTGCCCACTAATGCAAACTGCTTGTCGATAAAATCGGAGTAAGCAGTCCAATCGGCTATAATGTTCTGGATGATCGACTGCTCGTTGGCATCCAGCTGCGTCTGTTGAAGCAGCTTGTAACTCTGAACCGCCGTTTCAAATTGGCGGTCAATCTCCGTTCTGGTTTCGCTCACTGACGTGTTCGGATCGATCAGCAGATTAAGCATATCTTTGGTAATCTCGTTAACCGGCAACCGGATATTCCCCGTGTACCGCACTTTCAAATACCGATCCTGATAAACTTTATCCAGCCTATCGTTCATGTAGTTCATTCGGTCATAGCTGACAAAAGTAAGCACAAGCAGAATAGCCATCAGTAAACTGAAGCCGATCACCAGCTTGGTTCTAATCTTCATCGACTGACTCCCCTTTTTTTAGCGATACCCAAACCAGGCACTTGTCATCTTCTCTCTCCTGCTTCAGCTCATCGTCAAAAAATAATCGTTTGATCTTCTCTTTCTCCATCGCGTGTCCCCCCTGCAGCTGCTCGGTCAAATAATGAAGCTGGGCCTCCTGATCTCCTTCAACCGCTTCCAGCAGCCCGTCCGTGTACAGGACAATATGGCCCTCCCCGCTGTAAGATAAGGTACGCGGCGTTACCTCGATCTTATCGAACAAGCCAACCGGCGGGCATACCGTTGTCAGCTGCTCTACCGTTCCATCCTCCCGGTAGAAAAGCCCTGGCGGATGTCCGGCATTCACATAATCAATACGCTTGAATTTGGTGTCAACCACCATATAGATAGCGGTGAAATAGTACTGCACCAAACTTTTCTCAATATGCAGCTGGCTGAACCGGCGGTTTAGCTCCTGAATAACCTTCTCGGGATCGACATAGGTGTTGACCGTATCTTTAAGCACCGAAGCGATAAACATGCAGAACAAAGAAGAGGAAATGCCATGCCCCATCATATCCAGCAAAATAATCCCGTACCGGTCTTCACCGAGCGGATACCAGGCATAAAGATCTCCGGCCAACTCAAACGAAGGTTTGTACAAAGCTTCTACGCCAAACGTTTCTTCATCCAGCGGAAGACTCAATACGGCATTCTGAACAAGCGCCGCAAGTTTTAATTCCTCTTGAATCCGCTGATCCCTCTCCTTGTGCCAATCCTTCTCCTGCTTGAGCCGGAGGGCCAGACGGATGCGGGCCATCAATTCCACTTTGTTGATCGGTTTGGTCACATAGTCAACCGCCCCGGCGTCAAGCGCCTCGGCCAGCTTCTTGGAATCGCCTACAGCGGTTACCATAATGATCGGAATGTCCTTCAAATGTTCATACTGCTGCACGATCCGGCAGGCTTCGATCCCGTCCATCTCCGGCATCATCATATCCAGCAGAATCAAATCTATTTGGGAAGCCGCATGTTTGTGAACCGATGACTGCTCGCCCACCCCCAGCTCCTGGAGCATATCGCGTGCAGAGGAAACGGAAGTCACGTTGCGGTAATTCTCTTTCTTGAGGATCTCACGAATAATAATGAGATTAGTAGGGTTGTCGTCTACAATTAATATTCTCATATACCTCTCCTTTAGTTGATCGGAAAGTAATATTCAGGGGTTTCATTTCAAAAACATTATATTTAATATAACATCATCGCTTATTCTCCCGCTAAAATTATTCCGAAATATATCCTAAAATGTAACATTGTTCAAAATATATCCAAAACATAGATAAGGAATGGGAAGTTTAGCCTCCCATTCCTTATCTATGTTTTGCCATTTATGAAACTGGACCGCATC
The DNA here is from genome assembly GCF_001685395.1 of Paenibacillus yonginensis. NCBI lineage: Bacteria > Bacillati > Bacillota > Bacilli > Caryophanales > Paenibacillaceae > Paenibacillus > Paenibacillus yonginensis. The sequence continues at coordinate 3,424,578 of NZ_CP014167.1, forward strand.
CACCGTTTAAGGGTTCTGCTTGGCAATGACCAATACCTTGCCCATATCCAGTTCTTTCTCATAGAAGTCCGCCTCGTCTTCGGTGAATCCCAAAGAAGTGATCTTCGCACGAAGCTCATCGCCGCGGGAACGGAACAGGTTCGCTACCGAATTCATCATTCCTTCTTCTTTCACGCCGATCTCCGAAGCAGCCGCCGTATCAGCGATTCGGTCTGTCCGGTCCTCATCATGGGCCAGCACAAAAATCTGATTGTCACTATAGCCTGTCCGACGAAGTTCTTCTACTTCTTGTACAGCTTGAACACCATTCTGAACTACCTTGGCGTAGGATTTAGCATTGATTGAACTCATGATACTCATCCTCTCCGTATTCTATTAAACAGGATCGACTGGATCATTGGTCAACGAGCTTCCCTTCCTATATTTAAACAGCTCGCTTCCGGTTTGAAACACCGATTCTATCTTCCTTTTCATTTTTTTAGATCTAGGGCTCAAGAGGTAAACTCGTTAAATAAATCCACTGCCGCCGGGAGACCTGTCTCACCCCTGTAAATCTTAACTGCATTCGGCTGGCGGATGTAGACGTCGCCGTCTTCGGCCCGGTAATCCGGTTCTCCAAAATAAGGATTCATCCCGTTATTTTTTAATGAAATAAACTGCCCGTTCACTCGGATCCCCTGCCGAATCGCATCCACATGCACGTAATAAACGGCATCCTCATACAGCCCCGCCGTTACATCCGGGTAGCGGTATTCCGTATACCCCGTAATTTCATCCTTCACAATTTTGTCCGGACTCCCTTTAGCCTGCAGCAGCTGTTCGCGGCTCCAGTCCAGGGAGACACCGTTCAGGGTTTGAAAGGATTCAAGCCGGAGCTTCTCCGGCTTGCGGCTATACGAATCCAATGCCTGAGTCCTGGACGGCTGGGTCCATAGAGCCGTTTGCTGACTGCCCAGTCCGGCAAATCCGGCATATAGCCCTGCAGCCGCAGGAGTGACAGAAACGTCCGGTTGACCTGTCGAAGCCGTAAGTCCCAGCAGCAAGATCCACAAACTCAGCATGGTCCTCATCCTTCCTTAGCTCCTTAAGAGCGGTATTTCTGCCATAAACCAGCTGCAACATCTACCCATTTCATCCAACTGCCCTGGTTTTTCTTCGGATGGGTGGACGCATAGGAATCAATGGTCCGGTCCGTTGAGCTTTGAACAGCAGCCTGGGCCGCTGCGGATTCCGTTCGTGATGGCTGCTCTGCTGTCTTCTTGAACCGCTCAATGAGCGTGGTCGAAACCTGTTTTGCAGCGAGCGAAACCTCACTCAGAACTTCGCCTACATTTTTAACCGTATCCAGTACGGGGTCGATTTGTTTCATCTTCTGCTGCACATCCTCCGTTATGCCGTTTGCATGCCGGAGCACATGTTTGACTTCATAACCAAGCTCGTCAATCGTTTTCTGAACTTCCTGAAGGGTTTGCGACGTTTTGTCAAGCGACTTCTCCGCCGCCTTCAGCGTTTTGATCAAATAAATAACAAGCCCTGTAAATGCCAGCGCGATCAGTGCTACGCTGAGCTGCCAGATCAGTGACATAGCGTTCCCTCGCTTTCTGTGGTGTTGGGGTCAGTGTTTAGTTACCCTAACCCAATTTTTCCGAAACAAAGCCTGCAGACAGGGTTAAAACATGTCTTTGGCCTCTTGATTCAAGCCAATTTCATCAGGTTAATGGAGCATACAACCGACTCAGGTTGACAGAACCGGCTGACCGTTGAGGGAAGAAAGCCGGATGCTGACGATTTTAATCGCTTCACCACTTACTTATGAAAGAAGGTTGGTTTTCATGTTGAAATGGTCGCTAATTTTTCTGGTAGTAGCTGTTATTGCGGGCATTTTTGGATTCTTTAATATCGTGGCCGCGGCAGCGGCAGTTGCCAAAGTATTGTTCTTTATCTTTATTGTGCTCTTTATCATCACCCTGTTCACGGGACGCGGCAGAAACACGATGTAGCAGTCTTTCCGTTCCCAATAAATCTCTGCATACAAAAAGGCAGGCTCTGAAGATTTCTTAATCCTCGGAGCCTGCCTTTTTTTGTGATCATTCCTGGTTCTGCCTGATCCTCTATTTGCTTTCTGGCTTAGGCTGAATAGTCCGAGCTGTTAACGGAGCAGACCCGGCAATTGCAGCCAGTTGACCGCAAACTTGATCTTCAGTTCACGGTTCTCAAAAGACAGATCTGTAATTTGAATGACTTCAGGCAAATACTGCCCCGGGTCTATCTCAATCGTCTTTAGCTTGAGCAGGGAAGGCGATAAAGAGCTGCCCCGCACATCAACCGACTGGGGCTTTAGAAGCAGCTTCCCTTCAGCAAAGGACAGATGATAAACAACGGCTGCTTCCGCACGCAAGGCCCCCCATTTTACAATAGCATCTGCAGTCATGTCATTGCCGTTCAAACGGATATCCAAACCTTTAATTTCGTAGGACAATCCGGTGGCGGCGGTTCTTTCCGAGATCCCTTTTTTCGCTAGGTCGTTGATTTCCTCCTCATTCAGCGTCAGAACGGTCTCCCGCGTTTCAACCATCGTAAGCAGTTTGGTCTTCCAATCCACTTCCTTATAACTTAAATCCAGCTGATGAGTTGGTCGAATATACAGGATAATTCCTACAACAGCAATAACGAGTATAAGCAGAATCGTCAGGGGAATTCCCCATATCCATTTTTTCTTGATGGGTTACACCCTCCTTGCCAGCAGATTAAATGAAAGCGTTAACTCCCTGCTTATTTTTTTGTGCAGCTTGTGATTCTAGTCCTATCTTCATGGTTATTTAAATATTGCGAGAGACGCAAACTTAAATCAAATAGAGGAGGAACTATTTTATGAAAAAAATCGCAGCACTCACGGCTTCCTTTGCTTTAAGCGCAGCATTGGCAACAGCTGCTTCTGCAGCTCCTGCAGACACGACTTCGACCGACACGTCGGATAGCTCTAGCACTAGCACTGTTGTCACCGGCCAAGTGGTTTCCACAACTTCACCAGATGGAACTACATACGATGGAACCGTGGCCGAACCGATCATTGTACCGGAGCTGATCACCATTGCTCCAGCCCCACTCACTTTAAATGAAGTGACCTACTTCTACGACATGCCGCAAGGCAAAGCCCAGAGTGCGCTTGCCCCACAAACCGTAACTCCTACCGGCAACATAGTCGGTGACTGGGTAGAAATTTACACTTGGCTCGGCAAAGCCTGGGTTTATGCGCCCGGCTACATTGCTTATCCATAATAACATAAGCTAAACGACATAGGCGAACCGCCAGTTCGAACGGATTTGCAGCCCGCTTGCCAGCCACAAGCCGGGCAGACATAAGCCAAAAAAAACGGATAGTCCCCATGGGGATTATCCGTTTTTTACCTGTTTTCCTGTGAAAATTACCCATCCGGCTCCAGCATGCAACCTCTGGTCCTTTAGGCTCGTTAAGAGAATTACAAAACACTTCCGCCAAAAAGGAATCTTCTTGTCCAGGAGGCGGTCAAATTATCAATTCTTACACCGCCGGATTTGACGGAATACGTCTGCATGATTTGTCCGTTGCCCATATAAATGGCGACATGGGTAATCCGCTCCGCCGATTTGTTGATGCCTTTGTAAGCCGCATCGGTGGAACCTTTGTAACTCATAAAGAACATCAGATCGCCAGGCTTCAGACTGTTAATGTCATAAACAGCCTTGCTGTTGCTCTTGATCCAGTCTCCCTGCTGACGGGAGTCTGCCGGCAGGATGATGCCGGTTGCTTCCCGGTAGACTGTTCTGGTGAAGTCCGAGCAGTCGAAGGTTGTGGTTGTATTGCGGTCCGACCCGTATTCATACGGCGTGCCCAAATAACTTCTGCCCACTTCAAATACTTTCTGAATCAGCTGGTCGCGGGTAGAGCTGCTTCCGTTATTGCTGCTGTTATTTCCGCTGTTATTCCCGCCAGAACCGCTGCCGGAGCCATTGCTGCTGTCTTCAGCTACTTCAACATATCGGGAAGAAGAACTGATATACCCGTTCTCTCCGCCGGATGTAAGCACTTTATACCAGTAACCGTTTGAGTCCAGAATCTGCACGGTTTCGCCTTTCTTGAGCATGCGGATCACCCGGCCTGACGTGGAAGGTTCTGTCCGCATATTCACTCCATACACGATTTCTCCGGTTTTAGCCGAGCTTGAAGGGGCGCTTCCGCTGACTGGCGTAACCTGTATGTACTCAGACGAAGAGCTGGCATATCCCGTTAAACCGGAAGATGTCGTAACCTTGTACCAGTAGCTGTTGCTCTCCGTCACGCTGCTCAGCTTCTCCCCTGCTTTCAGCAAAGTTATGACCCTTCCAGAGGTAGAAGGTGCCGTCCGCAAGTTCACGCTTTTGATTACAGTACCTGTATAAGTCTGGCTTTGTACCGATGCCGCATGGGTGGTAGCCGCCGGTAAAGCCGGCCATCCTGTCAACACCGCTGCACCAAGTAAAGCTGCTGCTGTCCATTTTGTTGTTTTCCCCATCTATAGTTGCCTCCCGTTTCTGGTGTTGTTCTATATGGTGGTTTGTCATGTTCGGTGGTTTGTTCCAGTCCAGTATCCTGTTTGACCTTCATGGCCGTCAGCTTGGTTTTGCCTGTCCCCCCTTCCGCTTGTCCACCATTATAACGACTCCCCTTTCCCCGGGCATATGAGGCCAAATGAGCAATTCTATTTGATCTACTACTTTAGTACCATATAAAAATGACATTTTTGTAATCCTTAAGTCGCTAAAAATGACGTTTTTCCCTGCATAGTCTATAATTACCAAAGTTGCCTCACTCCAACTTTCCCATAAACTTGAAGAAAAAGAGACCCCGCGCTGCCGAGAGCGAAGCCTTTTGCCGAATCTTGATCTGAATGTTGGAAGGATTCCCCAACCCGGCCTAAGACAAGGGGCTTCTGAATTGGGAAGTGGCTGTTGTTCCCCGATTTAAAAACGTATAAAATAAGGACAGCCCTCGAACTGAAGGAGATGAAAGACATGAGCGAAAATGAGCAGCAGAACCAGCAGCCTAAAAAAATCGACCTCGCCGAAGCAATCCGCCAAAAGCTGCAGCAGAAGAAACAGCAGCAGGCTTCCGGCGGCAAATCCGGTTCGGCACCTGGAAACCAAACGACCAAAACCTTGCGCAGTCAAAATAACAAAAAGCCGAACAACCAGCGGCGGCGTACGGGCGGATCATAAGAGAGAACAAACAAGCAGGCCCCGGGGGGCCTGCTTGTTGTTAAAAGGGAGACAGAACGGCGTGTCATATGACTTCAAGTCATATCGCTGTTGTCGCCGGAATTATATTGAAGTGATAACCGGGGGAAGCCTCGCGGCATTAGCAGACGATTTAAAACAAACGGGAAGCAGGCCGAGTTCTGGCTGCTTCCCGTTTGTTTGCTATTTTTTTTAAGCCTCGAACATCTCGGCCGGATACAGCTGCTTGCGCAGGTTCTGGATCTCTTCGCTTTCGAGGTATTCATCATAGCTCATGACGCGGTCAATCACGCCGTTCGGCGTAATTTCGATGATACGGTTAGCGACGGTCTGCACGAACTGATGGTCATGGGACGTGAACAGAATCGTGCCGTCAAAATCGATCAAACCGTTGTTCAACGCCGTGATGGATTCGAGATCCAGGTGGTTGGTAGGTTCGTCGAAGATCAGCACGTTGGCGCCGTTCAGCATCATTTTGGCCAGCATGCAGCGGACCTTCTCGCCCCCGGACAAGACGCTGGCTTTCTTCAGGGCTTCTTCGCCTGCGAACAGCATGCGGCCCAGGAAACCACGCAGGAACGTTTCATCCTGGTCGTTGGAATATTGGCGAAGCCACTCGACAAGGTTCAGATCGACGCCGTCGAAGTAAGCGGAGTTGTCTTTCGGGAAATAAGCCTGGGAAGTTGTAACGCCCCAGCTGTAAGTTCCCGCGTCCGGCTCAAGCTCGCCCATAATCACTTGATAAAGGGTTGTCTTGGCAAAGCCGTTGGGACCAACAAAAGCAATCTTGTCGCCTTTGTTCACTACAATGTTCACGTTGTTCAGCACTTGTTCCCCTTCAAGGCTCTTCGTTAAACCTTCAATCGTCAGAAGCTGTTTGCCCGCTTCACGTTCGGCCTTAAAGTGCAGGAACGGATATTTACGGTTAGAAGGACGGATGTCCTCCAGCGTAATTTTGTCGAGCTGCTTCTTCCGGGATGTCGCCTGCTTCGATTTCGAAGCGTTGGCGGAGAAGCGTTGGATAAAGGTCTGCAGCTCTTTGATTTTCTCTTCTTTTTTCTTGTTTGATTCACGGGCAAGCTTCAAAGCCAGCTGGCTGGACTCGTACCAGAAGTCGTAGTTGCCGACATACAGCTGGATTTTGCCGAAGTCGATGTCCGCAATATGCGTACAAACTTTGTTCAGGAAGTGACGGTCGTGAGATACGACGATAACAGTGCCTTCGTAGTCCATCAGGAAGTTCTCCAGCCAAGCGATGGATTCCATGTCCAGATGGTTCGTAGGTTCGTCAAGCAGCAGGTTGTTCGGATTGCCGAACAGAGCCTGGGCGAGCAGGACGCGGACCTTCTCATTGCCGCTCAGTTCACGCATTTGCTTGTCGTGCAGATCACGCGGAATTCCAAGACCGATCAAGAGGGAAGCGGCGTCTGATTCGGCATTCCAGCCGTCCATTTCCGCAAATTCGCCTTCCAGCTCGCCGGCGCGCATGCCGTCTTCTTCGGAGAAGTCCGGTTTGGCGTATAAGGCATCCTTCTCTTTCATGACGCTGTACAAACGCTCGTGGCCCATAATCACCGTTTCCAGCACTGGAAAATCATCATATTCGTAATGGTTCTGCTTCAGCACAGCCATACGTTCGCCAGGCGTCATAAACACCTCGCCGCTGTTGGCCTCAATTTCGCCGGATAAAATTTTCAGGAACGTCGATTTGCCCGCTCCATTGGCACCGATCAAACCGTAACAGTTGCCGGCTGTGAACTTTATATTTACATCTTCAAAAAGTGCCCGTTTTCCATAGCGGAGCGTTACACCACTAGTACTTATCATTTGGTTGATTACCGTCCTTTATAATTAATCACACTGCTGACTCAATATTATAGCATATCAGGCGTCCCAATCGAACCCTTTTCCGAATATATGCAAAAATGTTCCGGCATCCGCTATAACCGCAAAGTCTCGCCGTGGATCATCACTCGGATGTCTTCTTCCGGAATCCCCCGTTTCAGCCTTTCCTGTTCCAGACGGTCCAGCGCCTCCCGCGCCGTATCGTCGGCCAGCCGGAAGGTGCCGTAATGCATCGGCACCATCTTGCTCGCTTTGACATCCAGGAAAGCCTGGATGCCTTCCTCCGGCGTGGTATGCTGCGGGGTCATAAACCATTCCGGTTCATAGGCCCCAATAGGAATCAGCGCCAGATCAATGTCATAACGGTTGCCGATCTCCTTAAATCCATTAAAATAGCCGCTGTCCCCTGCGAAATAAATCACCGGCGTCTTGCCGAGCTTCGGCGCCTTCGCTTCTTCCGGCAAACCTCGGCCCGCCTGCCCGGCCAGCGGATGCTCAGGCCGCCGCTCGCTGTGCTGCAGCCCGTCGGCTGGTTCCGGCTGCGCAGGCCCTCTTGGCCCTTGGGGGGGTGCAGCGTTATTTTCCAGGGCATAGTCTTCCTGCTTCTGTCCAGGCGAAAGCTCTTGCTCCGGCAACCCGCGATCTCCCGGCTCGAGAATGAACCCTCCCCAATGCGAGGAATTGGTGTCAAACGGCGTACGGCGGGTCCAGTGCTGAGTCGGCACAAACGACAGCTCAATCCCTTTGATTGGCAGCCGCTCCCACCAGTTCATCTCGTGGCAGCGTTTGAAGCCTTTGCGCTCCAGCTTCCGCTTCAGTCCGGCCGGCACGATAATGTCCGTATTCGGGCCGTACAACCGGCGGATGGAGGAGACGTGCATATGATCATAATGAGAGTGGGAGATCAGGATCAGGTCGATTTCGGGGACCTCCTGAATCGGCACTCCCGGCAAGCCAATCCGCCGCTGAAATCCCATCCGCAAAGCCCAAACCGGGTCTGTTACGATATTTAGACCCTTGTATTGTATAAAAAAAGTCGAATGTCCAATCCAGGTCAAGGTCGTTTCCTTGCGGTTGCTGCGCAGAAATTCAAGGTCCGGCTCCATATTGGGAATAACAAAGGAGTAATCCTTTTTCTTTCTCCGGCGCTCTTCCCGCAACTGGCGGAATTGCTTGAGCGTTTTGTCTGTGCTTACGTTATCGAGGTTGTTATACCGGCGTTTAGCCATGAAAAGGGAGCCTCCCTTCCAAATATTCGTTCCAGAATTTGCAGAACAAAAAATTTACATAGAAATGCAAATCGCATTCTTCATTATTTTAACCAATAATAAAGTCATTTCCAAACCGCAGCCGCCTATTTTCGCCACAGCTTGGCGCTGCTCCCCCTCTCTGTCGAAAGGCTTTTACGCTGCCCCATGCGAACTTAAGCGCCAGACCTTCCCAAGCTGTGCTTGGGACTTAGCGAATCTTGTTGTAAAATAAAAGAGATACGAAGGAAGGATGTGAACATCTCTTGAAAATAACGTTTATCGAACCGACGCCAAGCCCTAACACGATGAAACTTCATCTGGATGAAACACTGGCCCCTGGGGTTCGCAAGACATATACAACCGACAACGAGCGCTCGGCTCCGCCCTTTATTGTAAATCTGCTTCATATTCCCGGTGTAAAAAGCGTGTTCCATACCGCCGATTTTATCGCGCTGGACCGGATCGGCAGCGCCGACTGGCAGGCGATCCTGGCCGCAGTGCAGGAGCAGTTCGGTCAGGAGGGCGTGAGCTCTGCCTGGTCGCCCGAAGATCCTGAAGCGGCTGCAGGCCATTACGGCGAAGCCGAGGTGTTTGTCCAGTTCTTTCGCGGCATTCCGATGCAGATCCGGGTGAAGGCCCGCGGTGAGGAAGAACGGATCGGCCTGTCGGAACGGTTTGTTCAAGCCGTTACCGAGGTAGCCAGCGCCACGCTGATCAAAGAGCGTAAACTGGTCGATTACGGTGTTCGCTACGGTGAACTGCCGGAGATCGCCCGCGAGGTCGAACAGGAGCTGGAGGCTGCCTTCACCCCTGAGCGTGTAGCGGACATCGTGAAGCAGGCCATTGCCCACGGTCAGAACCAAAGCGAGTTCGTTGAGGAACGCCGTACTTTTACGCTTGAAGAAGCGGCGGAGCAGCTGGAGAACCCGGACTGGCGCGTGCGTTATGCGGGCCTGGACGGCCTGCAGCCGGACGAAACCGCACTGCCTCTGCTGGCCAAGGCTTTGGCCGATCCGCAGATGCAGATCCGCCGTCTGGCGGTCGTGTATCTGGGAGATCTGCGGACACCGGAGGCGATGGAGCTGCTGTACAAAGCGCTCCGCGACAACTCGGCGGCCGTGCGGAGAACCGCCGGCGATACGTTGTCGGACATCGGCGACCCGGCTGCTACCGGACCGATGATCGAAGCGCTGCGCGATAGAAGCAAGCTGGTCCGCTGGCGGGCAGCCCGCTTTCTCTACGAAGTGGGTACGGACAGTGCCCGCGATGCGCTGCTGGAAGCCGCGCAGGACCCTGAGTTCGAAGTCAGCCTGCAGGCCCGCATGGCGCTTGAACGGATTGAAGCCGGCGAAGAAGCCGCCGGCACGGTCTGGCAGCAGATGGCGAAACGGAATCAGAACTAGCTTGAGGCAAGACATTCCCAGCCTTACAGCTAAAAAAGGCAGCGTGCCGCCGGAATCCTCTGGCGGTGCGCTGCCTTTTTGGCAAGTTTATTTAATTCTCCCATTCGATCCGGACCTTCAAATCATCCGTCCCTTCGAGCGGCTTGGTAGAGAACGTGATATTTCGAATATTTAATCCGTAAAGATTGCCTAAATCGTTGATCAGTGCAGATTGCTCCCCCGAATAACGTACAACCGCAGCCGATCTCCCCTGCTTAATGGCTTCGCGGGCCTTTGCCATCAGGCCGGAGCTGTCCGATACAGCCTGCCCTGCCTCGTAAAGCGTATAACCCAGCTCATGCTCAAGCTTCTGATAAACGCTGCGTTTGGCAGGATCGAACAACTTCAAAGCCTCCAAAGCGGGCCGGTAGGCCTCTCCGGCTGCCGGATACGTTTTGGTCCAGCTGTGATCCTTCCTCATCTCGTCATCGGTTAACAGATAATAGTCATAGCTAATGTTATCGCTTTTGGCCTGTACCGGATCGTCCCAAGTGGTATCCAGATGATACCAGCTCCCATCCAGGTTAACCAGATTCCAGGCATGGGGCTGGCCGCCGGCTGTGCCTTCTACAATTAAATTCCGGACGCCTGCTTCCTCGAGCAGTTTGTAAGCAAGCAGCGTATAACCCTGACAAACGGCCTCCCCGGTCACAAGACCGGAATAAGCCGTATAATTTTTAAGGGACTCATCATATTTCAAATCCTGCACAATCCAGTCATGAATGGCTTTGACCTTCTCATGGCTGTTCATCCCGGGAACGATCAGCTGTCCGGCAATTTCTTTGACGCGGCGGTCCACATAGGCGGTCTGTTCCGGGGTCTCCCGGTATGTAAACGTCACTTCTACGTTCACGGCGGAGCTCGTACCGCGCCAGGAATAATGATAACGGTCCATAATATAACGCATATAAGGGTTAGTATCGAGCGCTGTCATCAGCGCCTGATCCAGCAAGGTTTCGAAGTCTTTGACGCTGCCTTCATATTTGAACCTGACCGTATTCTGATGAGCCTCAATAGCCGCGGCAAGCTGCTGCTCAACTCCGGATTGGGAGACCAGCGCCGCCTGCTGAGCCGTTTGCACCATCTGATGAACGGACGGGCTGCCAACCGCTCCTGCCGGAGCTGCCACAGCAAAAGAACCGATCACCACCGCTTTCCACACTACGCTTCGGAGTCTTCTCAAGTTCTCATCTCCTTTGGCCGTTTGACCTGGACTCGGTCCATTGACGCTTCCGCCTCATTTCTTCCCCTGAGCTTCCCTTTGTCTTTATGAACTTAACCCATTTCTGCCGGACCTAACTCACTTCTTGGATTCCCCTAGATTGTAGCACAAGCTATCAGGCTAGGGAGGTTCTAGTTTTGTCGAGCCTGGACCTTATTTTGTCTAAAAAAAGACCCGCAAAATTCTCCAATTCCCGAACCCGTTTCGGGACTGAATTTTGAAGCTGAACAAGAACAAGAACAAGAACAAGAAACTGAAAGGAAAATAAAAAGGAAAAACAGGTTCCCCGGAGCTTCGTCCGAAAAACCTGTTCTCATCCGTTCCCTGACACCGTTAAGCCGGCGCAGGTGCTTTATAGCAGGCAAGCCAGCTCCACCGCTTCCGCAAGCGGGCGCTTGCGCTGATTAGGCCTGTTCAGCCAAAGCCTTCTCAAGCTTCAATTTGTTGTTGCCCAGGATTTTGTGCTCGCCAATAATGGTTACCGGAACAGCACGCATGCCCATATCCCATACTTGCTGTGCAAATTCATCATTGGTTTCGATGTTGCGCTCTTCGTAAGAAATCCCTTTATCGGAAAGGAAGCTTTTGACCTGACGGCAGTTCGGGCAGTTAGTGCTGGTATATACGATTACATTTTCCATCGGTTCATACTCTCCTTTAACAGTTGTAATGTAGTTTCCTGATCTATTTTACACCAAAATCTATGTTAACCCAAAACCGCGGATTGCTCGTGTTCCGTGGCTTCGATGAATTTTTCGGCGTCAAGCGCAGCCATACATCCGCTGCCTGCAGCAGTAATGGCCTGGCGGTAACGAGTATCCTGCACATCGCCGCAAGCGAAGATGCCTGGTACGTTCGTTTCCGAAGTTCCCGGTTTCACTACAATGTAGCCGTTCTCGTCGGTCGTGATTTGTCCGCCAAGGAAGCTGGTGTTCGGGTGGTGACCGATCGCTACGAACACGCCGTTGGTTTCGATGATTTCTTCTTCACCTGTAGCGTTGTTGCGTACTTTCAGACCGGTTACACCGGCATCATCCGTAAGCACTTCAAGCGGCGTACGGTTCAAAGCCCACTCTACCTTCTCGTTGGAACGCACGCGGTCCTGCATGATTTTGGATGCGCGCAGTTCCTCTCTGCGGTGCACCAAAGTGACTTTGGATGCGAAGCGGGTCAGGAAGCCGGCTTCCTCAAGCGCCGAGTCGCCGCCGCCGATCACTACGATTTCTTTGCCGCGGAAAAAAAATCCGTCGCAGGTTGCGCAGGTGCTGACCCCGCGGCCCACATTGTCCTGTTCCCCAGGGATGCCCAGGTATTTGGCAGTTGCGCCTGTGGAAATGATCAGGGTTTCAGCAACCAGCTCGCCCATGCCGTCCACTTGAAGCTTGAATGGTCTGCTGCTGGTATCCACGCTGTTCACCCATCCGGTGCGGAATTCCGCTCCGAAGCGTTCAGCCTGCTTGCGCATATTGTCCATCAAATCCGGCCCCATGATGCCTTCCGGGAAACCAGGGAAATTCTCAACTTCCGTTGTAGTGGTCAGCTGTCCGCCCGGCTGCGGTCCTTCGATCACCAAAGGATTCAGGTTGGCGCGCGCCAAATAAATAGCTGCTGTAAGTCCGGCAGGGCCGGTACCGATAATAATAGATTTATACATCCTACATACCCCCATCTGCTAATCGTGTTCATTCGAGCACCGCCACGTTCATTTCACACGGCGCCGCCAAAACACGGATCCAGTCCATCACGGCAAATCACGTTTCATTTCTCGTGTTCACCTGACCAAATCTTCTATAAATTATTATCTGGCACCTATAAAATGAAGTCAACATACGTACCGGGAGTATACTATGAAAGTTAAATGAAGAAATCATGAAGGCGATGAACCGTACCGCAGCAGCCGCAGACCATTTAGAATAACCAGGATTGTACTGCCTTCATGCCCGACTACTCCCAGCGGCAGCGGAATCCCGACGCCAAAATTGCCTGCTACCAGGAGGCTGATGACTGCAATCGCAAACACCATATTCTGTTTAACGATCCGCCGGCCCCGACGGGCCAGCGAAATGGCACCGGCTATCCGGTCGATATCCTCATTCATCAGCACAACATCCGCCGCATCAAGCGCAGCTCCGCTGCCGGCCCCCATGCCGATACCGACATTGGCGGCTGCAAGCGCCGGCGCATCGTTCACGCCATCCCCTACCATGACCACGCCGCCGTATTGCTCGCGCAGCTGCTGAATCCGGCTGGCCTTATCCTGCGGCAGCAGGCCGCTCAGCACGATGTCGATGCCGGCCTCCGAGGCAATCGCTTTGGCTGTCGCCTCGTTGTCCCCCGTCAGCATGGCCGCCTTGATCCCCAGCTTGTGCAGATGACTGATGGCCGCCTTCGCCACCGGGCGAACTTCGTCTCTCAGAGCAAGCAAACCGACAGGCGCGCCTTCCCGGAAGATCAGCGACACCGTTTTCCCGGCTCTCTCCAGCTCGCCGGATTGCTTAATCCACCAATCCTGTTCTCCGTACGTCCCTGATGCAAAATCAGCTTTGCCGATCTTCCATGCTTCACCGCGAATGACCGCCTCAACTCCCCAGCCGGCTACCGATTTCATCTCGGCAATCGGCTGGAGTTCGAGCCCGCGCCGCACCGCTTCAGCAACCACGGCTTTAGCGAGCGGATGCGCCGAAAGCTGCTCGGCGGACGCGGCCATCTGCAGCAGATGGTTTGCTTCCTCGCCATCCTTAACGATCAAATCCGTCACGACCGGTTTGCCCTGCGTCAGGGTACCGGTTTTGTCGAAGGCGACGAGCTTTGTTTCAGCCAGATTCTGGACATGAACGCTGCCTTTGAACAAAATGCCTCGTCTTGCGCTGCTGGAGATAGCCGACAGCATAGCCGGCATGATGGAGGCTACCAGCGCACACGGCGAAGCCACCACCAGAAACACCATCGCTTTGTAGAAGGATTCGTTCCACGTCCAGCCAAACAGCAGCGGAGACAATCCGATCAGCAGAGCGGTGGCCGCTACAACGGTCTTCGCGTATATTCCCTCAAACCTCTCGATGAAACGCTGGGAAGCGGGAACGGCCTCCTCCGCTTCTTCGACAAGGGCGATGATCTTGGCGAACAACGTCCCTTCTGCCGGACCGGACACTTCGACATACAGCGCATTTTCTCCGTTCAGGGTGCCGGCGTAGACCTGATCGCCCGCCGTTTTGTCCACGGGAATCGATTCGCCCGTAATGGAGGCCTGATTGACCGCAGATGTTCCGCTCTGTACAGCGCCGTCTGCCGGGATAATTTCACCTGGGCGGACCAGTATCAGATCTTCGGCCGCAAGCTCGCTGACCGGAACCATCTCCATCCGGCCGCCGCTGACCCGGAGCGCCTTCTCCGGTCTGAGCGCCATTAGCGACGAGATGCTTTTCCGGCTCTGGTCGCTGGCGAACGTCTCCAGCGCGCCGCTGAGCGCAAAGATGAAGATCAGCATCGCCCCTTCATTCCAGTAGCCGATAGAAGCCGCTCCCAGCGCCGCTGCGATCATCAGCAGATTGACGTCCAGATCGCGTTCTTTGATCAAAGTCATGGCTCCCTCTTTGGCTTTCATCCAGCCGCCTACCCCGTAAGCCGCCACATACAGCGTTACAGATAGCAGCTGGGACCAATGGCTCGCCCCCCAGCCTGCCAACATCAGCAGGCCGCTTCCGAGCGCCTGAAGCATTTCCGGATGGCGAAGCATCGCTGCCAGCGGCAGCTTTCGTTTATTTCTTGGTTCACGGCCTCCGGCAGCCTCGCTGACGGACAACGCCCGTTTCTCAAGTGCTTGCATCATCATCTTCCTTTCTTTGTTTTGTATCCCGATTGTTCCGGCGGACAGCCGCCGTTTCCCGCATCCAATGAGAATGAGAAACATTGTTAATGCCCTGAAAATGACACATGCTGCTCCGGGCAGGGCCCGAAGCAGCATGGGAATGAGAATGATAATCATTGTTGTAATTATACAAATTTGTTTCCTGTGAGAAACTTTGAATTTATTATAATTCATGTTTTTTCCAAAGTAAATAGGCTAAGCCGTGCCGAACCATAAAAAAAACTTCCGCCCAGTGACGGAAGTTTTAGAGTCTTCTTAGCTTTCTGTCTTTCGCTAAAGTAAACCAGCGATTTAATAATCCGCGCTGCTCTTCAGGCCTTGAGCAATCGCCACGCCGCCGCTGGTTCCCAATCTTGACGCACCGGCTTTCACCATCGCCAGCGCATCTTCAGGTGTCCGGACGCCGCCCGAAGCTTTAACTCCGATGTCAGGGCCGACCGTTTGGCGCATCAGGGCCACGTCTTCCACGGTCGCTCCGCCTTTGGAGAAGCCGGTAGAGGTTTTGACGAAATGGGCTCCTGCAGCCACGGACAACCGGCTAGCCCGCTCAATTTCTTCTTTCGTCAGCAGGCAGGTTTCGATAATCACCTTCACGAGTTTGTCTCCGGCCGCTTCAACAACGCCGCGAATGTCCTGCTTCACCCGTTCGTCGTCTCCGTCCTTCAGGGCGCCGATATTAATCACCATATCAATTTCGCCCGCTCCGTCCTTAACGGCCTGAGCCGTTTCAAAAGCCTTCACAGCCGGGTGGGAAGCTCCCAGCGGGAAGCCGATGACGGTGCAAACCTTAACGTTAGGGCTGTCTTTAAGAGCCTCTGCAGCCGTAGCTACCCATACCGGATTTACGCATACGGATGCAAATCCGTACTCTGCAGCTTCTGCGGCAAGCTTAAGGATCTCTTCCTTGCGGGCTTCCGGTTTAAGAAGCGTATGGTCTATGATTGATGCGATAGATGTGTTGTTCATCAATAGTGCCTCCAATGTGTGTTGCGCAGCCTTGGCTGCTGCTTTTAATCATAGCAAAGCCGGATTCTTTTTGCACGGATTGCACGGAACGCTGGCCCCGAAACCTCACCCGCCGCATCCGCTTAATACAAGCTTGAAATCCGCACGTTATCCGGCAGCTTGTAGGGGTGCTCCTTGTTAATGTGGTCATAGAACATGATCCCGTTCAAATGATCCATTTCATGCTGCATAATAATCGCCCCGAAGCCGCGGAAGCGCATTGTCATAGGCTTGCCTTCCCGGTCCCAGGCTTTGATCTGAACCTTCTCGTAGCGGGGAACAAATCCCTGCACAGCGCGGTCTACAGACAAACAGCCTTCGCTTTCCGGCAAATAGGTCATTGCTTCGGAATGGCTGATGATCTTCGGATTAAACAAGGCAAGCTCTCTCAGCTTCCCTTCTTCGTCCATGAAATAAGCAGCAAACATTCGCTTGTCCAAACCAACCTGGTTGGCGGACAATCCTACTCCTGCGCGCAGCTTGTATTTCTTCGCCATCTCCTCATCCTGGCTGTTCTTTAGAAACAGCAGCATCGCATCCATCTCCGCAACGTCCTCAGCGGTCGGAGGAATGCTGACGGCCTTGGTTACTGTCCTAAGAATCGGATCTCCCTCGCGGACAATGTCGTCCATCGTTATAATAGTGTCACTGGAAAATTTCATATGTAGAACCTTCATCCACCTTTGCTGTCTTTATACGGCACAATCCTATACGCCCCTTACTCGAACACTTATAAAGTAGCATCACCTGACCCCTCTTGTCAAAACAAGACGGCGTTTTCATCAGCTCAGGCTGTTATCGCATCCGCCGGGCCGGCCAGTTATAAAAAAACGCTTTCAGCTTGCTTCATCGCCCAAATTATGGTATACAGATTAAACTACCGTTTGATCGGCCAAACCTCTTCGGGCGGATCCGCCGTGAAGTTTTCCGGCTGTCTTCCGCACTTTTTTCTTCCTATTTTGTTTAACTGACCTGCTATTGAGTGTACAAATAATCATACTCTGTTTTTAGGGAACGGCATCAGCCAAAAATTGCGCAAGCTAGACCATCTATATAACGAGTGATACAGGAGGACCTATGAACGAAGACGGACATGTAACATCACCCAAACGTGTACCGGTCCAGCGTGACCGGTTTGCAAGACTCAAGAAGCAGAAGGAAGAGCAGATTTTGAAATGGAAGCCGATCAAAATTCAGCTGGCCCACCATTGGATCGACAATGAAAAGACTCAGATGAGCCGAAAAATGACAAGAGGTGCGGTGCATTTTTGCAATTTCGGCGAGAATATCGGCTGTGAGCAGAACGAGGAACGCCCGGTAATCATCATTTCCAATAATACGGTAAATTCGACCTCAGGCAACGTGCTGGTGATCCCGTTAACCAAAAATTTAAAAGCCAAAACCAACTTTAAAACCGGACAAGCCGTGCTGACCAAGGACGGACTGCCGGTGCCCAGATTTCAGAGCCATTATTTCCTGTTCAAGCATAAATACGACTTCCTAGCCTTTGATTCCGCCGCAAAAACCGAAGAAACGACATCTGTCAGCAAAGTTCGACTGAAAGAACATCTCGGTAATTTGGACGAGGAAGACATCAACCGCCTTGAAAACCGTGTCAAATGGACGTTTGGACTTTGAAAAAAAGCGCGGAAATACTGTTGACAATAACCTACGAAAAGGTTACTATTATGCCAAGAAGTTTTTGTGCATACATGGAGTTTATATGTCATCCGCCTTGTCGTGGATAAAATCACACGTTAAACGTGTCTTGAGTCTGAAATAGGAGCCTAGTGCTCCTTTTTCCATTTATGCATCATTTTTTTGTTCCTTTATAGGCATAAAATTCCTGTTTGAAGATAGGATTATAATATGTCGCTCACCGGGTCGTGAGCAAAGTCACCCCGCCAACTCATGACGGGGATTATTTGTGCCCGGATGTGCGCCGCCCTGAAGGGGTGAAGAAGAAACTTCCTTGATCTTCATTTACCCTTCTGGCCTGAAATTAATCAGCTTCCGCTTCTGTTTCCCGAGGTTCCCTGTTCCCGCCTATTTCTGTTCCTAGCCTCTAAAGGCTGAGTCCAGTCCTTCCAGAAACGCTTCCAGCGTGTAATGCAGACTCTCTTTCCAGGCATAAGGAAGACCAAAACCTTCCCCTTGCGAAAGCGTAACAAATCCGTGTAAAATGCTCCGCAATCCGCGGACGGCATGGATCGCCTGATCGCCATAAATGCCTCTCAGCTCCATCTGCTCGACCATCAGCGCCACGAGCGGTTCTCCGGCTATATGGACCGCGGGTTCCAGCGGGCGCTGGGCCAGCTCATACAGGCCGGGATGATTTTCGGCGAAATCCAGATAGGCTTCCACAATCGCATAAATCGCTTCCGCTTTTCGTTTCCCTTCCTTCGTTTTCCGGATCTCTTTAGCGGCATCCTGCCCATTAACTCGTTCGTCATCTCGTTTGTTATCTCGTTTGTCATCTCGCTTGCCATCTTTGGAACTGTCTGCCACCGCTTGGCTCGTCCTTCTGTACATCTCCTGCAAGCCGTACACCGCCAGCTTAACGCGCAGGTCCGGCAGACCTTTAATATGGTTGTACAAGGAGGGCGGACGGACATTCAGCCGTTTGGCCAGCAGCGCCAGCGTCACGGACTCGGCCCCCATAGAGTCGGCCAGTTCGGCCGCAGCCTGCAGCACATGAACCTCATCCAATCCGGCTCTAGGCATTCCGGTTGCCCCCTTGCACCGTACTGCTGCGATTCAGCAGCGCCCGCTCGGCTTCAGCCACAGCCTGCTCCATCGCTCTCACCGGCTCAGGCAGGAGCCGCCCATGGCCAACAGCCAGCAGCGAAGGTTTGCAGTCGATTAATCTGCGCGCGGATCGAACCGCTTCTTCGGCACTCCAGGTCGCAAGCGCCGGAAAAGGAAAGGCCGGCTTCAAATGTCCGGCCACGGCTATGCCCCCGCGCAGCTGGAAAGCGTCGCCGACGATCAGGTTCCCGTTTCGCTCATCGTAGAAAGCCATGGAACCCGGCGTATGCCCGGGGCTGCTAATAGCCAGCAGAGGACCTACATGATCTCCGTCGCGCAGCAGACGGTCCGGCCGGGTGAGAATGCCGCTCGGCACCGAGCCGCGAATTGCAGTTTGCGGTTCCTCTGGATCCAGTGAACGGTCGCCGGCCAGCAGCCTGGAGTCCCGTTCCGAGATGACGACCCTTACATCCGGAAGTTCCTTTTTCAACGAATCCAAAGCTCCGACGTGATCCCTGTGCCCATGGGTAAGCAGAATGGTGCGCAAGGGTTTGCCTATTTGCTTGACCGCCCGTAGTATCCCTTTGGCGCTGTAAGGAAGGGCCGCATCCACCAGGATCAGCTCCTGCTCCAGCTCAACCAAATAACAATTCACCGGGAATAAACGCGGCATAAAACTCAACTGTATAATTTCTTTGCCAGAGGTCAATTTCATTTCTCATTCTCCTTCGTCAACCTGTTCTCTATCCCGCAATAAACGCTGTAAAAAATAAAACTAATAATATTAGCTAATACTATAACTAATATCATTAGTTTTGTAAATCCCCATTTATTTATTTAACCGATTACTCGTTAGTTTTCTTTATACATGAGGGATATTCGGCCGATCCCGCGAAAGCAGGCGAACCGAATGCCCGCTTGTTCTGCTGCCTTTCGGATCCGCTTCTTCTTTTCTCTTGGCATGTTTGCAGGCGTACATTTGCCGATCCGCTTCCATAAACAACGCTTCTACTTGCCCTAAAGCACACTCTGCATAAGCTTGGCCGATGGAAATGCTCATAAAAGTTCCCGGCTCTACGCCAGGTGTTGCCGATGCGGTTTCTTTCAGCTTCTGAATCAGCGCTTCCCCCTCCTCGCGGGTCCGGTTCAGGATCAGCAGCGAGAACTCATCCCCGCCAATTCGACTGATCAGCACATCGTCGGCAGCAAATTGATTCAGCATAACCGCCGCCGATTTGATATAAACGTCCCCCATCTTATGACCGAGCGTATCATTGATTTGTTTCAGGTTGTCCATGTCGCAAATGACCAGCGTTAACGACAGGTCTTCCCTTTGGTTCAAAAGGGCCAGCTGCTCTTCAAAAAACTCCCGGCTGTGCACGCCGGTCATAGAATCGTGAGCTACTCGGTATTTGAGCTGCTCCTGCATTTCCATTTTATTCTGCACATTCCGGAGGATTCCCTGAACCGCGATCAGTCTGCCTTTCTTATAGACAGGACTTAGATAGTCTTCGTACCAGGTATATTTCTCATCCCGAAGCCTTAAACGGCAAACGAGCGGTTCGCTGGGATCCGCTTCCTCCCGGAACCGCCTGATAAACCGTTCGTGATCCTCCGGATGCAGCAGCGCAAATAACAGATCCGGCCTTTTATAAGCCCGCTTTCCCCGTTCGGGGCCCAGCAGCTTCTCCAGCGGAGGACAAGCAAACATAATTTGGGGCTCCGGCTTCAGTTTAAGATAGTAAATAAAATCGTTAGATTCCTCGGGAAAATGGAACTGTATCAGCTTTCTGCCCACCATACCTACAGATTTTGTCGGATTTTGTCTAATCATCACCAGCAAAGTTATCTTGATCAGGATTAACGCAAAAAAACAGCCGCTTGCAAAAGCCCAGACCAGCAATTGATCACCTTCTCTATGTTCCTTAGCCTCTGTCCAGCCTACTCCATTAACATCCCGCTGCGGTTGATAAACATGTATGTAGATAATATTCGTTGCCCATTTCCAAATTCCTAGCAAAAAAAACGATCGACTGAGAAAAAAGTACTAGTCCAATAAAATAACCCCACATTGGTGGGGTTATTTTGAAGCTTATTTGATCTCACGTGAGTTTGAGTTTATTTAAACTTCTTCCAGTCCTGCGAGCTGTTATTGAGCAAATATTCAAAGCTGCTCTCCAGCCGTTTCTGCTCCTGCTTGCGGGCTTCCTCTGCCCGCTTTCTTTCTTCTTCCTTGCGTGTTTCTTCTTCGCGTTTCATTTCCGCGGCCTGTTCCTTCAATTTGCTGACCACAGCCGGGTTCAGCAGATCCTTCAGCGTAGCCGCCTGATTATCCTCACGTCCGGCCACCGGACGCGCTCCCTGATTTTTTTTTTGCCATTGCCGGTCACCTCCCCCGTTCACTTGTCTAATCGTTGATTTCAAGACCTTTAGTTTCTTTCCCGAGAAACAGGACAGCCGCGGCGCCGACTAGCACCGTCACAAAAAACATCGTAAAAATGGTGGCAATCGGGACCGATTGATCCCTCATAAGTCCAACCAGCAGCGGTCCGATCACCCCGCCAATCCGGCCGAACGCCGTAGCCATGCCTACTCCCGTTGCCCGCAGTCTGGTTGTGTACTGCTCGGGACTATAGGCATACATCGCTCCCCAGGCTCCCAGGTTAAAGAAGGACAAACAAATGCCTGCGATCAGCAGAGAAACCTCCGAAGCGGCATGTCCAAACCATAAGGCGCTCAGGGCCGTCAGCAGCAAATAGACAACAAGCACGAACTTGCGGCCAAGCTTCTCGATCAGGTAAGCCGCCGTGAAATACCCCGGCAGCTGAGCCAGCGTCATCAGCAGCACATATTCGAAGCTGCGCACCATGCTGTAGCCTTTAGCTTCCATGACGGTGGGGAGCCACAGAAACATGCCATAATAGGAAAAGACTACTGTAAACCACAGAATCCACAGCATAAGCGTAGAACGCCTAACCTCCGGCGCCCAAACCCGCTTGAAACGTTCCCCGAAGGTCAGCTTCGGTTCCTTCCTGCGGCTCAAATATTCAGGTGAATCCTCGATCGCCCTGCGCAAATAAAGTCCATACAGCGCCGGAACAGCGCCGATAACAAAAGCAGCCTGCCAGCCATATTTCGGAATCACGAAATACGACACAACCGCGGCCAGAATCCAGCCGACCGCCCAGAAGCTCTCCAGCAGCACAACGGCACGGCCCCTGTCCTTCACCGGCACGGATTCCGAAACCAGCGTAGAAGCTACCGGCAGCTCGCCGCCCAAGCCGACGCCTACGATGAACCGCAGGATGCAGAGCACCGTAAAGCCTGCAGCAAGCGCAGACAGGCCGCTCGCTACCGAGAAGATCAGCAGCGTCCACAGCAAAATCGTTTTGCGCCCGAAACGGTCGGCGAAGATGCCGGCAAGCGCGGCGCCAAACACCATGCCAATCGCATTTATACTGGTAAGCACCCCGATTTGCGAAGAGGTGAGCGACCATTTTTTAGCCAGATCGGTTACAACAAACGACAGCAGCCCCACATCCATCGCGTCAAAAAGCCAGCTGATCCCCGCGCTGAACAGCAGCTTGCGCTGCTTGGGCTGCCGGAGCAAATCCGAACTGCTCATTCGATCCTCCAATCCGGGACAGACCCCGATGTTGATAATAGTACAAGACTTTAAAGCCTATTATACCTTCATTCCTGTATTTTTCTATCTTTATTAGGAAGGATCGGGGTTATTGTGCGGTTCTTTGGCCTGCAGTCAGCTTACGGCCGACGATCAATACTATCAGGAACAGCAGCATAATGCAGGCTGCCCAGCGGTACATCATAGCATAGCCCGAATGGGAAGCTACAATCCCGAGCAGCATGGAGCCGGCCGCAACTCCCAGGTCAATCGAGTTGTAAAACAAACTGTTAACCGCACCGTGGCTGGTTGATGGACTTTCCCGCAGCATCCAGGCCTGCGTTGCGGGCTGAATGGCGCCAAAGCCGAGACCATACAGCAAAGCGGAAACGACCAGCAGCGGAAGACCATGAACGTACGACAACAGCAGCAGGCTGCCGAAGACGGCCACTCCCGCAGGGATAAGGACAGCCACTGGCCCCTTACTATCGAACAGCCGTCCGGATACTGGCCGAATAATCAAAACGGTGATCGCGTTAAACAGGAAAAACAGACCAATTTGACCTAAATGAATTTCTTTGCCGTAAAGGGCTAGAAAACCGAGCAAACTGCCATAGGTCAAGGAAAGCAGCATGTTTAGCAGCGCTGGCAGGACGATTTTTCTATTGATGTAACGCGGCGCCTTGCCATTCTCTCCCGGATGCCCTGCAGGATGAGTCTGTGAGCGTACAGGCTGGGGAGGTACACTGCGGCTGAGCAGCAGCAGCGGAACAATAAGCACCACGGATAAGGTTCCGATTCCTGTAAGCGGCTTGAAGCCAAAGTTATCCATAACCGACAAGCCAATCATCGGCCCGAAGGACATGGCCATGCTTGTGGACAAACCGAAGTAGCCGATCCCTTCGCCCAAACGGTTTTTCGGAATGATCTGCGAAACCAGCGTCGGCATCACGGTGCTGGCCATGCCGAAACCGATCCCGAACAAGACGCGGAGCGCCAGTACGGAGCCTATGGAGCCGGCAAAGCCATACAGGATCGTGGCCAATGCCGCAATGATAAGACCTATAAATAATACGATGTTCCGATGGACCTTTCTTAATACGGGGACAATCGCCAGCCGTGTGCCGATGGCCGACAAAGCAAACAAGCTGGTCACCAGACTGACCGTAAAATCACCGGGGTGAAACCGGTCCTTCACATAAGCCGGAAAAGGCGAAAGAAGCATTTGCAGGCTCAAAAACAAAAGCAGGTAACTGGCTGTAAGTACGATAAAAGATTTAGTCCAAAGTTTCTCTGATTGCTCTATTGGGGCAGATGTCTGACTAGTGATGATTAACACTCCTATCTTTAAATTCTCTGTATAGATTCCTTACTGCTGCTCGGCCGAGATTCGGTCTTCCGCATTCCGGATCACCCGGCGGAGCAGCCCGATCAGCAGCTTGTATTCCTCTTCCGACAAATCAGCGCTGGCCTCTTTCATCGCCGCACGTTCCAAAGGCTCAATCTCCTGCACCTTTGTTTTCCCTTCCGGCGTGCTGTACACGCGAAAGGAGCGGCGATCCTCTGTCCCGCCTACTTTATGAATCAGTCCCTTCTGCTCCAGAGCGACCAGAATCCGGGTTGTCGTCGGCTTGTCTTTCTCCGCCCGTTTGCCGATCTCCCTTTGAATCATTCCTTCTTCCTCGCTGATCCGGTAGAGGACCGCCCATTGCTCCGGTGTCAGATTATGATCCTTCAGCTGATGCTGAAACAGCTGCGCAACCTTCCGGTAGGCGACGCCAAGCACAAAACCAAGCGACTCATCCAGTCCCTTGTTCAAATAAAACCCTCCAATTTTAATAGTTGTCTTAACAACTATATAGGTGAAGGCCTGATTTTGTCAATGGATAAAGCTCTCTGCTCTCATCCCTCAATCCCAAAACTCCAGCAACACATAAAAAACAGGCGAACCCCGTGTCCGCCTGCTTGATTTTCTTTTTTCCGCTTGGATTATATCTTGAAATATTTCTTGATCACGTCTGCAATAGCCTGGCCCTTTAAAGGTTTGCTCATATAATCATCCATTCCGGCAGCCAGACATTTCTCCCGGTCGCCGGAGAGCGCGTTCGCCGTTACGGCGATAATGACCGGCCTCCGGTCCTTCGGATATTCCCGGTTCAACAGCTTGGCCGCCTCAAGACCATCCAGCTCCGGCATCAGTACATCCATAAAGATCATATCGAAAGGGCGCTCTTTAACCGCTGCTAGTACCTTATGTCCGTTGTCTACAACCTCTACGGCATGCCCTTGCTTCTCGAGCATCTTGACGATGACCTTCTGGTTAATTTCGTTATCCTCAGCTACCAGAATCGAAAGCGAGCGTTTCTGCAGGCTGTCCGCCGGGTAAGCGGAACCTCGGACTATTTCTTTCGCCTGCTGTTCGCCCAAAGGTTCTGCCGGTACCGTGAAGCTGAACGAGCTGCCTTTCATTGGATGAGATTGGTCGACCCGAATCTCGCCGCCCATCATCTCTACAAGTTGTTTCGATATGGCCAAACCCAGGCCGGTCCCTTCGCTTTTTCGATTCATGAAAGAATCCAGCTGGAAGAAGGGCTCAAACAAATGCTCCTGTTGCTGCTCCGGAATCCCGATGCCGGTGTCCCGTACCGTGAACTTCAGCTTCGTCCCGCCGTCTTCAGCATGAATTCGGCTTACTGTAACAAGCACGGAACCTTCAAACGTATATTTGATGGCATTCCCAATCAGATTGACAAGCACCTGTTTCAGTTTGCCTACATCCCCGTTCAGCAGGTCGGGCACATCCGCCTCCACCTCATAGTTCAGGGAGAGATTTTTCTCCAGCGCTTGAGTGGACAGCAGCTGAATCGTCTCCTTCAAGCATTCCCGCAAAGAATAAGTGCTGATCAGCAAAGGGGCTTTGCCAGATTCCAGCTTGGAGAGATCCAGAATATCATTGATGATGCTCAGCAGCAGCTCCCCGCTTTTCCGGATCATATGCACATATTCGATTTGGATGTCAGTCAGCCCGCCGGAATCCAGCAGCAGATCGGTCATGCCGATTACGCCGTTCATCGGCGTGCGGATCTCATGACTCATCATCGCCAGGAACTGGCTTTTGGCCTTGTTCGTCCGTTCTGCGGCTTCTTTGGCGACCAGCAGCTTCTTCTGCTCCGAGATATCCTTGGCAATCACATAAAGCCCAACCTGTTCCCCATTAATAATGATCGGCGCAAAGGTTGACAGCACCTCGGTAGCCGTCCCGTCGCGGTGGATAATCCGTTTGATCAAATTCTCGTTAATCTGGTCTTCCAGAATCGGCGGCAGCGTCTCTTCCCCCACATATTTGGCGAAAGGCTGCCCCGACATTTCGGAGGCTTTATAGCCAGTCATATGCTCGGCCACTTTGTTGCCGTTAATAATATTCCCCTGCAGGTCCAAAGAGAAGACGGCATCATAATTATATTTCTTCAGAGAGGTATACCGCTCCACCGTCTCCTGAAGCTGCCTCTCCACTTTCTTGCGCTCCGTCACATCCTGCACAGTTCCATTCATCAGCATTGGATTTCCGGCGGCGTCCCTGGTAACGGTAGCCCGGAAATGCAAATACTGAAGTCCGTTAGACGTACGAAAAATTCCGTTTAGAATGCCGCCTTCCAGGGCGGTCTTTACCGCCTGGCCCAGTTCAGGCCGGTCGTCCGGATAGATTCCCCGCAAAAGCTCGATAGGTGAAGAAACTATCGTTTTGTCCCCCAGGCCGCACATACGGCATACAGATTCAGACAAGGTAATCTTCCCTGTTGCAACCTCCCATTCCCACACTCCGATGGAGGTAATATCCATGGCCTGCTGCAAAATACGTTCCTTGCGAAGACGTTCGGATATATCCCTGGCAACAGCTGCAACTGCCGGCTGCTCGTCCAGCGTCATCGGATTTAGAACCCATTCCAATGGAACATATTCCCCGTCGCTGTTCTTGCTCCGACAAACCAATTTCCCTTCTCCTTCGGCAATCAGCGCGCGCATCCGCTGCATGTCATCTGGATGACATAAATCCAAGAAGCTCCGTCCGCTGACCTGTTCAGGCGTTAAGCCCAACACTTTCTGCACAGAAGGAGAAACCGACAAACAAATTCCTTCCCGGGTAAAGCAACACACAATGTCCGATATATGCGCAAACACTTCGGCTGGCCATTTCGGTTGGTTCATTCCCGTTGCAGCTCCTGTCTTGTCTGTTTTATATAAAATTTGCCATAAACCCTGCTTCTATGTCTACATATCTAACAGACATTAAAAGATTAGTCAATAAAGAAAGAGAAAACCGCTCCCGATAGAGCGGCTGAGCGGCTTTCTCTTTCCTATTTACTTTATAAATCGTATCCTCTTACAGGCTGTTGAATGTATCGGTCAAGACCGGAACAATTTGAGATTTGCGGGAAACCACACCTTTAAGCACGGCTTGGTTATTTTGCAGCGTCACGTTGTACGCTTTCTCTACGGCAGCAGCTTTATTGCCCAAAGCAATGCCGACGGAGTCATTGTTCAGAATGTCCGTTACGACGAACAGGAACAAGTCCAGGCCCTTCTCTTCAATAATGCCGGACAAAGCCGCTTCAAGCTCGGCCTGGCGGCTCAGCACGTCGTTGACGTCAACGGCATTCACTTGCGCAATTTCCACTTTCGAACCGCCCATCTGGAATTCCTTGGCATCGAGGGAAACGAGATCGGCAATAGTCTTCTGACTCAGATCTGCGCCTGCCTTCAGCATGTCCAGACCATAAGCTTCAGCCTCTACGCCGGCAATGCCGGCCAGCTCGCGGGCCGCAGCCACATCCTCTTCCGTGCAGGTAGGCGATTTGAACAGCAGAGAGTCGGAAATGATTGCGGACAACATCAGACCTGCAATGTTCGCCGGAATTTCAACGCCGTTCTCCTTATACAGCTTCTTCAGGATAGTGGCGGTGCAGCCGACAGGCTCAGCGCGGTAGTACAGCGGGCCGCTGGTTTCAAAATTGGCGATCCGGTGGTGGTCGATGACCTCAGTCACCCTAACTTTGTCAATATCGGATGCGCTTTGCTGACGTTCGTTATGGTCGACCAGAATGACCTCTTGGGTTTCTTCCGCTACGGCTTCAACGAGACGAGGAGCCTCCGCTCCAAAACGATCCAGCGCAAATTGGGTTTCGCCATTTACCGTACCCAGGCGAACCGCTTCCGCGTCCACTCCCAGCTGCTGTTTCAGATAGGCATAAGCGATTGCCGAGCAAATTGTGTCCGTGTCCGGATTCTTATGACCAAAGACCAATACTTTTCCCATTTGTGACTCTCCTCTTCCATTCATGTTTTTGGCGAGACAAGTATACCTTATCTCACGATTCCCTATCAAGATTATACCTGAAAACTATCCTTAATCCTATAAATTTAATAGGAATAACGAAATTTCCGAATGCTTGCTGCCGCCTTTCTGTATCTCTACAACCCTAACCGATCCCTTAATTCGGTAATATGGGCCAAATGATGATTGCCGTGCCAGACGTAATTGCCCAGCGCATAGTCCAGACGACTAAACGTACCCGATTCAGGATGGAGAAAGGAACGGGCAAAGTCCTCTTCTTTCATGGAGCGGAGCAAAAGAACCCAGCGCCGGTGCAGCGCCTCAAGCAGAGTCAGGGACACGTCGATTTCCTCGCTCAGACTATCGGCCAGCTCTGCCCAGCGGTCCTCGTAATAAGGGCGGATCGTCGGCGTGTCTTCGGTCAGAGCCAGCTTGAAGCGGGTCAGGCTGTTCATATGGCTGTCGGCCACATGATGCACTACCTGAAGGAGTGTCCAGCCTCCCTCGCGGTAAGGCAGCTTCAGCTGTTCCGGTGTAAGATCCCGGACAGCCGCTCTAAGTTTAGCCGGCAGTTCTTCAATCTCCTCCATCCAGCGTTCCCGCTGCTCCGCTGAAATTTCACCTTCCCACTCAAACTTTCCGATCGGATATCTCTCATCCATTCTCATCGCCCCATCCTCCCCTTCTTCAAACCATAATCATAATCTTCATCAACAATTACGTACTTATTTCCCCTTCTATTCCGTTATTATAATAAGAACATACCCGCTTCATAAAGGAGGATTTTTTTATATGAAAGTATTAGTGCTTGGCGGTACCCGTTTCTTCGGCAAAAGATTGGTGGAAATACTGATCGAAGCAGGAGATGACGTTACGATAGCGACCCGCGGGCGTGCGGCTGATACGTTTGGTGACCGGGTAACACGCGTTCAAACAGACCGTCAGGAGAAGTCCTCCCTTGAGGCACTCGCCGCATATGGACCTTGGGACATCATCTACGACAATATCTGTTTCGCTTCAGATGACGCCAGCGATGCGGTTCAGGCATTTAGCGGCCTGGCCCGGAGATATGTGTTGACCTCCACCTTGTCCGTTTATGACCAGGGGCGTGAAGCCTGGAAAGAAAGTGATGTCGATACGCTGCATTATCAGGTGACCCCGGGCAGAAGCCGTGACTTCTCTTATGCTGAAGGCAAAAGACAGGCGGAAGCGGTGCTGTTCCAGCAGTCGGACTTCTCTGCAGCTGCAGTGCGGATCCCCTTTGTGATCGGGGAGGACGATTACACGGAGCGGATGCTGTTTCATGTCAAACAAGCCCGCGAGGGGACTGCTGTCCAGGCCTACAATCCGGATGCTCGCATCTCGTTCATTTCATCCGGGGAAACGGCCCGGTTTCTGTTCTGGCTTGGCCGCAGCACCTTGGAGGGCCCTGTCAACGCTGCTACGGCAGGAACCTTATCTTTAGCTGACATTATGCAGACGGTTCGCGAGGTAACAGGCACAAACGCAGACATCGAGGTCCTTCCGGCTTCCAGCGAACCGGATAAGCAGCGGCTGACGCCGTATGCGGTTGAAGAGGATTACGGACTCGATATCTCGAGAGCAGAGCAAGCTGGATTCAAGTTCAGCTCCATAACCAACTGGTTCCCGGATCTGATCCGTGCCTTGGACAAGCAGGTAACAGGCTGACATAACGGTAGAAGTGCTGCCGCCCTCGGCCGTATCTGCCAGGTCCCCGGCAAACGGCCCTCATTCCTGACAAGGACGAGGGCCGTTGGTTTGGTTATTGAATCTAAGGGACTTCGCTTTCTTCGATCATTGACTGCTCAACATGCAGGGGGCCTTACTCAGAATAAAAAATAATAGTTTCTTAGAATAACCATAAGTTCACTAAAGAAGAACCCTAAGTCCGCTAACCTGCTAGCTGACTCCCCCCGTAAACGGCTTTCCCTGCTCCATAACTTCATTTCGGAGCACCATATGAATATGATCCTCCCAAACGCCATTAATATTCAAATATTTAAAAGCCACGCCTTCATGATAGAAGCCCAGCTTATGTACCACTGCCAGGGAAGCTGCATTACGCGGCATAATGTTGGCTTCGATCCGGTGCAGTCCAAGCTTATGAAAGGCAAAGTCGATGATCGCCTTGAGCGCTTCGGTCATATATCCTTTATTCCGCTCCTCTTCATCCAGCTTGTACCCCAAATGACAGGAAAGAAAAGCCCCCCTGACGATATTGCTAAGCGCAGCAGAACCTATGATCCGGCCGTTTTCGCCCCGTGTGCGAAACCATAATTTAAACAGCTGGCCGCTGTCCATTTTATCCGCTTCCTCCTCCAGCAGTCGTCTTTGCGTCTCCAAAGTATAATAGGAAGCCTCTCTCCGGATTTCCCACGGCTCCAGAAACTGCCGGTTTCTCTCCAGATAAGCCAGAACCTCCGCCGCATCCCGGGCGGTTAAGCTTTGCAGCTGCAGCCTATCTGTATGTAAAATTGTAACGGCCATCCCTGCTCACCTTCCTCCCTCTTATAATGATAATTTCTCAATAGAACCTTTCTCGGCACGGCGGAGCGCATATTGCTGGAAGAACCGCTCTCTCAGTCCGGCGTCTGTCTCCAGCTCCAGAGCGATCTCCTTCTTCTCGTAACTAACGAGTTGGCCCTCAACATAGGTACAATGGTGATCATAGGCCCTGCCGTCCTTCAGCAGGGTATCCAGCGTCCGCACGACATTGGAGGCGATGCCCAGGTTGTCCGGGTGGAGAATCCAGTCGATCTTTTTCCAGTCCAGAATGCCTTCATCTGTCTTAAGCGGGGTGGCCAGCTCATAAGCTGCCGGCACATCCGCGACATAGACATACATCCCTCCATATCCCGAGTCGCCGTTGTTCCAAGTAATCAGACCTTTGAAATGCAGTTCATAATCGGCAATGCCCGTCTCTTCAAAAATTTCCCGGATCATCGAGTCGCGCGGCGTCTCTCCGGACTCCAGCTTGCCTCCAATGCCGTTCCAGCAACCCATCCAGCTCGAGCGCTCCCGATTGAGCAGCAGCACCTCGGTGCCCCTGTTCATAAAACATATATTGTATTTGATCACCAGCAGCTCCCCCTTTCAAACTAACAGAATCCATAAAAAAACAAGCCAGACGGATCAAATGCCATCTGACTCATTTTTCGGTTCACAGGCGGCTCCCAGTTGAGCCCGTTTCCGGTTTCGGGGTTAAGGATACTGTACTCCCCGATTATCAGAAGAATATAAACCGGCAGCCAAATCCGCGTAAAATCAAATCCATTTAAAAAATTTCTTCTCGGTCATCGTGATTTGATTGGCCGTTGCCCACTGCTCCAGATCCTTGAAGGCCTCATTCGCGTCCTCCACGAAACGAAAGCCCAAAGCCAGCGGAACAAGCCTGCGGCCCTTGGGTTTGATCCCGATCAACCTTCTGGAGAAGCCATTCACCATAATCTCCTCGATTTGAGAGGCCTCCAGCGTGCGTCCATATAAGGACAGTGAATGTCTGGTGATCAGCAGCTCGCCCGGTTTCTTGAATACTCTCACTATAGCGAGCACCGTCAAAACCAGGCAATAAATCAACACCAGAATAGCTGCGTAAAACAGCAGGCCTTCATCCGTCGCATAAGCCCTTCTCACCAAATCGGCCACTACTATGACCGCAAGCACCATCACGATTAGTGATTCGGTGCCTGTAGCTGTTTTTATTTTGTAGGTTTCCCCTGACTCCGCCATATTCGCCCCCATCTGTCTACATCCCCCGACGTTTACATCCACCGGAAAAATCTTTTGTTAATTATCCGTATCCCCTGGTTCTTCGCCCAATCGTCCAGTTCATCCAAGGACTGCACATGGGCTTCCGTAAATCGAAAAACCAGCCTGCCCGGCGTGATCCGCTTCCCTCGCGGTTTCACGGCGATACTTGGCAGAAAATACTCGTCTACCATTATACAATGAATTTGTTCGGGATACAGCTTTAACCCGTCCACAACGAGGTATTCATCCCCGATCGTCAGCTGTCCCCGCTTGAAATAACGAAGGATCGAAACGACTAACTGAATGAGAGCGGCGGTGAAGCAGACCGCAAATAATCCGATGAAAATGAAATACCCCTGTCTTCCAGGATGTCTCAAATGAGCTTGAACCTCCTGATACATGGAGAATCCCAGAATAACCATCAGAAATAAGCTGGTGAATATCGGTTTGACGCCCCAAAAATGTGTAATCGCATAAGTCTTTGGCTGCTTTAGGCTTCGAGTATCCATGCTTGTTCCCCCTTCCTTTGCTTTCTATGCTTCCGTCTGCCCTTAAAACATTTCAGAGCTTTATCCCGTAAACCATTTATTCTCTATTTCTATTTATAGGATGAAATATCCTTTAATTTCAAAATATAGGCACGCATTCAATTTAATCTTCCCTTACCCCTCCTCCGCCCAAGTCATAAAAAAATACCCTAAAGGATAGGGTATTTTTCACTATTATCTGGTTAAAAAAAGCGAAACCTTTCAATCATGCCTGTGAAATTCAAGCGTGAATTCAAACTCCAGCTTCTGATCGGAAGGAATCCGGTATTCCGGATGTACAGGCGCTCCCCAGCTGTCGTCGCCGCCGACGCCCATTTGCCGCCCGGCTATCGTAACCACCGTATAATGAACAGGCGGAAGCTCGTAAGCGTGGGCAGCCTGCTCCAGTTCAAAAGCGGTGTAAGGCGACACCCTAGCTTCAAAAGGAGCGGAAGGAGCGGCCTTCACCTGCAAACCGCAGCCCTCTTCATCCGTTACTCGAAGGAGGCGGACGCCCGTACGATTGCCTGATTCCTGCGGCACCAGGTAAGGCGTCACAAGTTCAGCAGCCGTCCGGCGGAACCAGCCCAGCCGCGCCCCGAAGCTGCGGTCCGCGTAGTTCTCTTCCGGGCCCTGGGCGAACCATTCCGTTTGACTGTAGTCGGCATTCATTTTGAACGACCAGGCCACCATCGGCAGGTCCGGCAGCCCTTCGGCGCCTTGATAAGAGGCCTTCACGCGGATGCTTCCATCGCCGAATACGGTATAGGCCGTAGTGAAGCGGAGGTCCGGATGAATACTGAATCCGTATTCAAACGTTACGGTAGCGCTGCTGCTGTCCTCACGGGACAGCATTACGGACAAGCACCGGCGGGCCAGGCTGGCCGCATGCCAGACTCCAGCCTGGTACCCTAGTGCCGCTCCTTTGTCATTGTCCGTTGTGGCCCGCCAGAACAGCGGAGCCGGCGGCGTTTCGATCATCTCCCGCCCCTGATATCGGAGCGACACCAGCGAGCCCGCGCCTTTGGAGAACAAAGCGGTAAACCCGTCGCCGCTAACGCCGATGTTCACGTCGCCTTCGACGACTTGAACAGGGGCGTTCTTCCGGTCAGTGCCGCCTTTAGAGCGGGCTTCCCTTTCAGGTGCCGGAACGGCTCCCGCTTCCCCCGTATGCTCTGCGGTGAAGATCAGCTGGCCAAAGCTGATCTCAAATCCGGCTTCCGCCCACGGCGCCGCTTCCTTTAAATGAAGCGAAGCCTGCATGCAATATTCGCCAGGGACCAGCCGTTCAAGCTGACCGCCCCAATCCGGCTTCACCGTATCCTCCTGCCCCGGCTCGACTTGAATCTCCTGCTGCCCGCCAGCAACCTCGCGGCCTTCACATTGCAAGCTCCAGCGCAGCACGTAAGCGTCCGTATTTTCAAACAGCTGCTCATTCACAACCCGGATGCCGTCCGGAGACGGCAGCAGCTTGATATTCTGATACAGGAATTTGACCTCCTGCATCTTCGGGGTCAAGGTCCGGTCGGCAAAGACAACGCCGTTGCCGCAGAAGCTATAATCCGTAGGACGGTCCCCGAAATCGCCGCCATAAGCGAGAAACTCCTGTCCGCAGCGGTTCTTTTTTACCAGAGCCTGGTCGATGTAATCCCAGATAAAACCGCCCTGATACATTTCATATTTCTGCTCCAGCTCCGTATATTTATGCATCCCTCCTATGGAATTGCCCATAGCATGCATATATTCGCAGCTGATGTACGGCTTGGACGGGTTGCTGTTCAAATAAGCTTCAATGTCGGCAGGTTTGGCATACATCCGGCTCTCCATGTCGCTGGTCGCGTCATAATCGCGGTTATGGAACACGCCTTCGTAGTGGACAAGACGTCCCGGATCCTTGGCGCGGAAATAATTTGATACATTCAAAATAACCTCTCCGGCATAAGATTCGTTGCCGCAGGACCAGATCAGGATGGACGGATGGTTCTTATCCCGTTCCAGCATCGAAACAGCGCGGTCCATCACGATGTCCTGCCACTCCGGCCGGTTGCCGGGAATGTTCCAGGAAGGCTCGACGGCCCCCAGCTTCTGCCAAGAGCCATGGCTTTCCAGATTCATTTCGTCGATCACATACAGTCCATATTCGTCGCATAGCTCATACCAGAGCGTCTGGTTCGGATAATGCGAAGTGCGCACGGCGTTGATGTTGTTCTGTTTCATGACCTTGATGTCCCAGAGCATATCCTCCCGGGTAATGCTCCGACCGCGGCGGCAGTTGAACTCATGACGGTTCACGCCCTTGAAGACGATCCTCTTGCCGTTCAGGGTCATGATCTTATCCTTCATTTCGAACCGCCGGAAGCCTACCTTCTGTACAATCGCTTCCACCGTCTCACCGGCTTCATTCAACACGGAGATGCACAGCTTATACAAATAGGGGCGTTCGGCGCTCCATAGCTGGACCTTGCCGGCAGGAAGCTTTACTGCAAGCTGACCATCTGCAAAAGCCGCAGTTTCTGTCAGCAGGACCGCCCCTTCCGCATCCTTAAGCTCAAGTCGGGCCGAAGCACCGCTTCCGGAAGCGGATGCGGCCGCCTTCAATCTCAACTCGGCATGCAAAGTTCCCTCTGTATAAGCGTCATCCAGCTCGGTCCGCACCCCTAAATCCTGCACATGAAGCTCCGGAATCGTGTAAAGATAGACCTCCCGGAAAATGCCGGAGAATCGCCAGAAATCCTGGTCCTCGAGCCAGCTCCCGGTGCTGCGCTGGTACACCTCCACGGCCAGCTTGTTGCTTCCTTCCTGCAGATAAGGCGTCAGCTCAAATTCGGAAGGGGTAAAGCTGTCTTCGCTGTAGCCGACGAACTGGCCGTTGAGCCATACATAGAAGGCGGATTCCACACCTTGAAAAGAAATATACACCGGCTGCCGCTTAAACCCGTCCGGCAGCTCAAACGTTCTCACGTAGCTGCCAACCGGATTCTGCTCCTGCGGAATTTGCGGCGGCCTTACACCGTCCAGTCCGTCCCAGGGATACATCGTGTTCACGTATTGCGGGCTGCCGAAGCCCTGCAGCTGAATATGGCCCGGAACCTGAATATCGCTCCAGCCTTCCGTGCTGAAATCGCTGCGGTAGAACAGCTCGGGCCTCGATGCCGCATTCACCGCATAGTTAAACTTCCAGGTGCCGTTCAGGCTGTGGCGCAGGGTCATAGCCGCACCAGCCTCGGCCTCCTCCATCTTCCGGTAATAACGGTGATCCGAATGGGCGTCAATGCGGTTGACCTTGTAGACAGCCGGGTCGCTTAGCCAGCTAAGCTGGGCTTGTTGTTCTGACATGGATTAACACTCCTTGTGGACGTTATACAGATGGTCTTTTTACGATGAATATTAAGAACAGTTATTTCACAGAACCCGTCATACCGGCGACAAAATGCTTCTGCATCAGGAAGAACACCAGCGCCGTCGGCAGCGTCGAAATGACAATAGCTACCATGATCATCCCATAGTCCGGCGAATAACTCGAGCCAAGATTGGAAATGAGCAGCGGAATCGTGCGCTTCTCCGGCGACTGCAGGACGACGAGCGGCCATAAATAGTTGTTCCAGCTCGACATGAACGTAATGATCGCACCGGCCGCATAAGTTGTCTTCATCGTCGGCAGATACACGCGGAAGAACAAGCCAAGCTCGCTCAGTCCGTCAATCCGCCCTGCTTCCAGCAGCTCTTTTGGGAACATTTTGGTGCTTTGGCGGAAGAAAAAGATCAGGAAGGCCGTCGTGAAGGTTGGCAGAATAACCGAAGCTACCGTATCGACGCCGATAAAAGGAACACTCCCGGAGAACTGTGCAAACATCCGGTACAAAGGCACCATAAGGGATGCAAAGGGAATCATCATGGACAGGAGCAAAATGTTGAATACGATATCTTTCGCTCTGCTCCGGTAAATCTCAAAGCCATATCCGGCCAGGGAGGCCACCAGCAGCGCCAGCACCGTCGTAATAACGGCAATCCGGCCTGAATTCCAAAGCGCCTGACCCAGATTGATCTGCTCGGTTAAATGCTGGAAATTCCGGATCAGCTGCGCACCTGGAAGCAGGCGGCCATTGGATACATCTTTGGACAGATTCGTCGAGCTGACGAGAATCCAAAGGAACGGAAAGATGGAAACGGCAGCTGCCAGGCTCAGAAACACGTACATCCAGAAACGTTTGAATTTGGTCATTTTCTGTCACCTGCCACTTTAAACTGGATGATGGACAGCAGCACGATCAGGATAACGATCGTATAGGACACGGTTGCCGCATACCCAAAGTCCGGCGTGTATTTAAACGACAAATTATAGATATATTGCGAAATGGACATGGTCGCATTGCCGGGACCGCCCTTCGTGATGTTCATAACCTCGTCGAACAGCTGCAGCGTACCAATCGTTGACGTGATGGAAGTAAACAGAATGATGGGCTTTAGCAGCGGAATCGTGATCGAACGGAACTGGCGGAAGGCGGAGGCCCCGTCAATCCGGGCGGCTTCGTAAATGGAGCTGTCGATATTTTGCAGGCCCGAAAGATAAAAGATCATGTTATAGCCGGTCCAGCGCCAGGTGATGGCGATAATGATGGTGATCTTAGCCCAGAACGGATCGGTGATCCATTGAATCGGCGCGGAAATCAGGTGCATGTTGGTCAAAGCCAGATTCACCAGCCCGTCGGTGCCAAACATATATTTGAACACGACCGAATAAGCAACCAGAGAGGTCACGCTCGGCAGGAAGATGGCAGTACGGAAAAATCCCTTGAATTTCAGCTTGCTGTCATTCAGCAGCACGGAAATAAAAATGGACAACAAAATCATGATCGGCACCTGGATAACCAGGAAGATGCATGTATTTTTTAAGGCGGTGATAAAAACCTTGTCGGTGAACAACCGTTTATAGTTGTCTATCCCGTTGAAATGAATATTGGCGCCCGTTCCCGTCTTGAACGACAATAACAGCGCCTGGATCATCGGATAGAAATAAAACGTACAGATTAAAACAACCGCAACAATGATAAACAGCCAGCCGGTCAAAGCGCCGTTAGGGCGGCGGCGAACTGCGGATTCGCTTTTCATGACATGGGCCCCTCCTCTCTCTTCCATAACAGTCTGTCGGAAATCTCTCTCTTGCGGTGTGCAGCGGGGAAAGATGAGACTTTTGAGAAACGGCATACCGCCCTGCAGGAGGACGGTATGCCGGTTTCAAGGACGAATCAAGCTTAAGCTTAGTGCAGCTGGCTTTCAGCCTGGGCCTGCGCATCGGCAAGCACTTTATCCAGATCCTGGCCGTTCAGGTAATTCTGCATTTCGCTGACCAGAATATCTTCGATGGCATACGTGTTCATGCCGTAGTTGACTCTCGGAATTTGCTGCGTCCATTTGTTGAAGTCCTCAACCGTCTTCTGACCGCCGAAGAAATCGTCGCTTTCCTTGTAGGCTTCGCCTTCGCCGGCTGCTTTAAGAGTTCCGATGACGCCTACATTTTTAAGCATGTCTTGGTAAAGCGCTACATCAGAGCCCATCGTCTTCTGTAGAAATTCCGCCGCTTTCTCCTTGCCTGGAATATTTAACACATACCAGGAGCTGCCGCCGATGTTCGTTGCGTTGACAGAGCTTGAAGTATTCTTCAGCTTAGGCATCGGTACAATTGCCCATTTACCGGATTGGGAAGCCTCCGCCTTCACGGATGGCGTAATCCAGTTGCCTGTCGGAACGGAGGCCACATCGCCGCTGTTGAAGCCGGCCAGGAATTGGCTCCAGTCCGAAGTAATCTTGACGGTATCGGATTCCATCAAAGCCTTATAGGTTTGGAAGGCGTCCTTCAAAGCCGCATTGTCTTTCAAATCCGGCGTGCTGCCGTCTTCCTTCGTGTACCAGGAGCCGGCGGACTGGATCATCATCCGGATTAGCCCGAGGTCGTTCGGGTCCTGAGTCAGCATGTCATGCCCGGTTTTTGCTTTGACGTCCTTGGCGATCTCGATATAGCGGTCCCAGTCGATATTCGTCAAATCAGCCGCCTTGTATCCGGCCTCCTGCAGATAATCTGTGCGGACATACAGGCCCGCTACGCCGGAGTCGAACGGAACGCCGTATTGTTTGCCGTCCAGACTGCTGGAGGCGATTTTGTAATCGGCGAAATCCCCCGGCTTAATCACGCTGGACAGATCATAGAAGGCGTCAGGATACGCTTTCAAAAAGCTCTGCGCACGGTAATCCTCAATCAGCACAATGTTCGGAAGCCCGTTAGTCGTACCGGAGTTAAGGCCGGTGTTCAGCTTCTGAATAATATCGTCCTGCGCGTATTCGATGACATTGATTTTTTGGTCAGGGTCGGTTTTGGCATACGCTTCAACCGCAAGCTTCATGGCTGCAATATTGAAGTTTGGATCCCAGGCCCAAACTGAAATTTCCTGGCCGGAATCGCCTCCGCTGCCTCCGGATGCCGAATTGTCCGACTTGCTGGAGCAGGCCGTCAGCAGCAGAAAGGTGGCGAGCAGAAGAACAAATGCTTTTTTCACTTTGAAATCCCCCTTGTTAATGAAAGTTCCTTGTTGATGAAACTCCTACGTTGTTGACTGCGCCATCCGCTGAAAGCGCTTGCTGTTCTGGATTTATCTTAGCACCCCGCCAAAAGGAGACGTTAGGAATATATC
The DNA here is from genome assembly GCF_001685395.1 of Paenibacillus yonginensis. Classification (NCBI taxonomy): domain Bacteria; kingdom Bacillati; phylum Bacillota; class Bacilli; order Caryophanales; family Paenibacillaceae; genus Paenibacillus; species Paenibacillus yonginensis. The sequence continues at coordinate 3,463,152 of NZ_CP014167.1, forward strand.
TATCGGGATTTGCGATTTTATTGGATTATGCAAGCGCATTCATTTCGGCGGTTTGCACTTTTTTTGGCTGCTGGCATTTTTTTTTGGATTTACTTGTTTATTAGCCGCTCAACGTTTCGTCCTGAACCTCCCAAGGGATTCTAAGTCTTATGCGGGTTCCTTCTCCCGGCTTGCTTTCGATGGAAACGCCGTAATTCTCACCGTACAGCAGCAGAATCCGTTCATGTACATTCCTTACGCCTATTCCGTTGAACATCTGCCGTTTGTTCCTGGAATTAGGCAGCTTGTTAGAGCCCGGTTCCAGATCCATGCCGTCCCCGTTATCAATCACTTCACACAGCAGCGCATGGTCTTCCCTCGAAATCATGACATAGATATAGCCGGTATTCCGGTCCTTAAAGCCGTGGAAGAAGGCGTTCTCCACAAACGGCTGAAGGATCAGCTTCGGCAGCTTGGCTTTCATGCAATCCGGCGCAATAAAAAAATCCACCTGAATGCCGGTCCCGTAACGGACCTGGTTTATGAAGACGTAATGCTTCAGGTTCACCAGCTCCTCTTCCACCGTAATCGTCTCGGATACGTTGCTGATCGTGTTCTGAAGCAGGGAGATCAGCGCATGGATCGTCTCTGTCGCTTTCTCTTTATTGCCGCGCTGCACCAGAATATTGACTGAAGCCAGCGTATTATAGAGGAAATGCGGGTTGATCTGCCGCTGTAAAGCCGCAAGCTCCGCATTGCGTTGCTCCTTCTGCGTCTTGACGAGCTGGCTGATATAATCGTTTAATTCATCAAGCATATAGTTGAAGGCCGCGCCCAGCTCCTTGGTTTCGTAGCTTCCGCCTATCGTAATGTAGTTATGAAAATTCCGTTTGGTCACGCTGGACATCTGTCTGACCAGGAGCCGCAGCGAACGGGTGACCTGGCGGATGATGATAAACAGAATCAGCAGGGAAGCTGCAACAATAGCCGCTCCGGTTACAACGATTTGTTTGACGGGAAACAGCTTCGCCAGCGCCATCTTCTTGTCGATCAAGTTAACGATATAGAAATCATAAGTAGGCAGGTTATCCGCCAGTACGATATCGTTAACTCCTCTGCTGTTCACTGTTGTATAGGCGAGGCCCCGCTCCTCTATGGCCGCCGCGCTTCGGAGCAGCTCTTCCGACCGTTCCCCGATCCGGTCTTCCAGATTGCTGGAGACGATCTGACCCTTCTGGTCCAGAATGACAACGTCATTGCCGGCGCTTGTGAAATTCGCATAGAACTGGCGGAAGTCCGGCTCACGGATCATCATAAACAGAACCCCGTAAATCTCTTTGGTAGACGGTGTTCGGAGTGCCTTGGAGGCAATAATCAGCGGTTGGCCGTCCGTCTCCTCGCTGCCTCTGAAATAACGGTAGGACAGCTTCTCCGGATGTTGGATCGTCTCCTCGTACAGCACGCTGTCTCTTAATTCTTCGGTTGTGCCTGTCCAATAAGCGCGGTTGTTAAAATAACTTCTGCCGTTTATGCCAAGCACGGCAACGGCGACTTCCTTCAGATCCAGGCTGCTCTGGATATGCTTCATCTGCTCGGTCATCCGGTACACGGACTGTGCATTGGTTAACGAGTCCTGGTCCCCTTCCGTCAGGAAGGTCTTGACGGTAAAGCTCTGCGCTACTTCATTAGAGACAGTAACGATGCCATAGTTGAAATCTTCGAAGCTGTTCTTGATCTGGGTAATCACCTTGGAGTTGGTAATGCTGAACGTGTTCATGAACAAATTCTGCGCCACCTGCACCATGATTAAAGAAGTGACAAGTGCGACGGTAATGGTACTGACGACCATCACGATAAAAATTTTCCCAAACAGGGTCTGCTGGGAGAAACGCATCCATGTCCGTTTCATTGTTATAGATGTCCTTCCATGAATTGTTTGCGGTATTGGCTTGGAGACAGCCCTTTCTGCTTGCGGAATACTTTGGTGAAATAGCTGTGCTCGGAATACCCGACCTGGCTGCTGATGTCGGAAATCGGCATATCCCCCCGCCTTAACAGCTCACAAGCCTGTTCAATCCGTACCTTGTTCAGATATTCGCTGAAACCTTCTTTATTATGGGTGGCGAAATAATTGGATAAATAAGACGGGTTGAAATGAAAATGATGGGCAATCTCCGTCAGCGTCAGCGGTTCTGCGTAATGCTCCTGGATGTATTCCAGAATCCGCTGGACCGCCGGACTGCCTGCTGGACGAGCCCGCTGCAGGATACACTCTTCCGCTTCCGCGAGGAAAGCTTCGATCAGCCTGGACGCTTCATGAATATCAGCCGATTCGTGAATGCTGCGGAAATATTCGTATTTCCGGTCCTCCAGCCTGCGGGCCTCATACTGAAAGCGAAGCAGCGCAAGTATAATGTTGAAGACGCAGTGCCCCATCCAAGATTTAAATTCATACATCCCGATGTCCAGCCTGCCGGGGACCGCTGCCAGATAACCGCGCAGCCGGGTAAATGCGGCCTGGAATTCCTGCCCGTTCAGCTCCCGGCTAAATGCTTCGCCATCAAAAGCCAGGGAATCCAGCGGCTTAACGGTCCGCTCCCCGGCCACAAACACCTGTTCACCCGGGAGGAAAAACCGTTTCTCCAGCAAAACCGGGATTTGCTCGGCAGCCTCGTGAAGTGCTTCCAGCTCGCGAAAAGGGGCACTGAGCGCAGCGGCTGCAGGCAGCCCCTCGAGTTCGCAGCTCTTCACCAGCTGCTGCAGCACCTCCGCTGCCGGGCCTGCCGAGCCCTCTGGGCCGAAGAAACGTTCATCGGCATTCCATAACCACCGGAGGCGGCCATCCTCCTGACTTAACGGACGAAACTCCAAAGGGAGATTTCCTCTTCGGATCAGCGATTCCAGCAAGGCTTCAGCCGCATGCTGGAACTCCTCGGACGAACGTTCGGCTTGACTGCCCAACCGCTCCATGCTCAGTAAAGCAAAAGAAGACCGGCCAAAGGCGCTCAGCATCCGTTCGCGTACAGAATCGTTATCGAGCGGATAACCGGACACCAGCTTATCAAGAGCTGCTTCAAGCCATCGGCCTTCGGCCCCCGGCTGTTCGGCTTCCTGGAGTCCGGGTATGGTGCTGGCCACTTTTTTTAATAGACCAAGCAGCTCTCCCGCATCCAGCTTGGGTTTAAGAATATAATCCGAGGCGCCGCTTTGAAAGGTCGAACGAACGAACTCAAATTCGCTGAAGCTGCTGAGCACCACGATTTTGACTTCCGGATGCCGGCTCTGGATCTGGCGGGCCAGCTCTTCCCCATCCATTACAGGCATAACGATGTCCATGAGCAGAATATGGGGCTGCAGCAGGCCGATTTGCTCCAAGGCCTCCTTTCCGTTGGAAGCTTCGCCAATGATCGTAAAACCTTCGCTCTCCCAGTCAAACAGATGTTTGATGCCCTGGCGTACCAGCATTTCATCATCTACAATCAACACTTTGCAATAAGAATTCAAAGTCGTATTCATCGCTCGCAATCCCGCTTTCTGTATTCAAATTCTTGCAACCGCTTTATTCTCTTTTTGTTTTATTATATCTCGGATTTAAGCGCAAACCTGAAGAACTGCCGAATGGCTCCTGTTTTTCTGGCCGGTCAGTACCTTTTGAATACCTGGTTACCCGCAGGTCAGTACTTGAAATAGGACCCCATTCCCCTCATAATGACGGTATTATGCCAGCCGCAGGATAAAGCAACCCTGCCCTTCTGCGGGCTTAAGGAGGTCTATATGAAACTGAGAGTTTCTGCTGTTCAATACCATCTGCACACCATCCATTCTTTCGATGAATTCGCTGAGCAAGCTGAACATTATATAAAAACCGCCGCAGAATTCGGTACTGAATTTATCTTGTTCCCCGAATTCCTGACGACTCAATTGCTGTCCATCGGTAATGGACAAGGACAAGCGCTGGAAATCGGCGACCTGCCGGATTTCACCGGGCCTTACCGCGAGCTGTTCAGCAGGCTGGCTGCCCGCGAGAACATGCATATTATCGCCGGTACCCACGTCATCCGCAGAAACGGCAAGCTGTACAATACAGCCCACCTCTTCTATCCTGATGGCCGCGTTGGCGAACAAGCCAAGCTGCATATCACACCAACCGAAGTTGACGAGTGGAACATTACTCCGGGTGAAGGGCTGGAAATTTTCGAGACGGAGAAAGGCAAAATAGCCGTGCTCACCTGCTATGATATCGAGTTCCCCGAAATTGTCCGTATGGCACGCGCCAAAGGAGCTAATGTGATCTTCAGTCCGTCCTGCACAGACGACCGTCACGGCTTCTACCGGGTCCGATATACCAGCCACGCCCGGGCCGTAGAGAACGAAGTCTATGTCGTTTCTACCGGGACGGTCGGTGCGCTTCAGACGGTGGACTTCATGCGCGCCAATTTCGGCCAGGCCGCGGTTATTACGCCGAACGACATTCCGTTCCCGCCGCGCGGCATCCTTGCTGAAGGCGAAATCAACCAGGATATGATCGTGACGGCCGACCTCGATCTGGATCTGCTCGAGCAGGTCCGCAAGAAAGGCTCCGTCAGCACCTGGCGTGACCGCCGGACCGATCTTTATCCGGATTGGAAGGCTTGAGGGATGAAGCCGGATATGCAGAAAGGGAAAGAGACAGGGAAGGCCTCCGTTAAAACCACCGGTGGCCGCAGCCTGTACCGCAAAGAATTTTATATCTACGGGCAGGACGGCCGGCCTGTCCCTGCTGTGATCCGGAATTACCGGCAAGAGGACTTTGACGGCATGATTGCGATCCAGCAGGCCTGCTTCCCTCCTCCTTTCCCTTCAGAGTTGTGGTGGAACCGGGAGCAGCTGGAGAACCATGCCGCCTTGTTTCCGGAAGGGGCTTTATGTGTAGAGATCGAAGGCCGGCTGGCCGGGTCGATGACCGGACTGATCGTCCGTTTCGATCCTGAACATCCGGATCACACGTGGGCAGAGATTACGGATGAAGGCTATATCCGCAATCATAATCCGGACGGCGATACGCTTTATGTGGTGGATATTTCGGTAGCCCCTCATTACCGGAAGCTGGGTTTAGGCAAATGGCTGATGTTCTCCATGTACGAAGTAGTGGTCCAGCTTGGACTGGACCGCCTGCTCGGCGGCGGGCGAATGCCGGGTTATCATCGCCATGCCGCTTCCTTAAGCGCCGAGCAGTATGTCCAGGCCGTTATCCACGGCGAACTGAAAGATCCTGTGCTGTCCTTCCTGCTGCGCTGCGGCAGAACACCGGTCAAGGTGATCGCCGGTTACCTGGAGGATGAAGAATCTCTGAATTACGGCACGCTGATGGAGTGGCGAAATCCTTTTAAAGCTGCAGCTTCTGTTGTTGAACTTAATTAGAAGTATTTCGAAGGAATCACAATTCGATTTTAGTTATAAGGAGAGGGATGGATTTGGCAAAGCCAAACATGCAGTACCACCGCATTACGAGCATTAAAGATCCGCTGTTCGCGGATATGCACCGCCTGATGCAGGAAGTTTTCCCGCCCGAGGAAGTGCTGGAGTTCGGTTTGTGGAAGGAGCCGCTTGAAGATCCGGGCATTCGTGTGTTTGTTGCCGTGCTGGACGGTAAAGTGGTGGGGACAACCGAATATCGTTATTATGAGGATTTTAATGTGGCCATGACCGATTTTACGATCATCGGGCAGCCGGGACTGGGCATCGGCCGTTATTTGTGGAAGCAAAGACAAGATGACCTGCAGGCTTTAGCTGCTGCTAACGGCAAAGAGCTTTACGGCATGTTTGCCGAGATTTATGATCCTTATCGCGATCTGGACCATGAATTCGGCGGGATCAAACCGATGGACCCGTTTGTGCGCCGGGAGGTTTTGTCGCATCTGGGTTACAAACGTCTGGATTTCCCTTATGTGCATCCTTCCTGGAATAATGATGGCAAAGCCGTAAGCGGGCTTGATTTGTGCTTTATGCCGGCCGATTACGAGCAGGACGAGCTGTCCACCGAGCTGATCGTGAATTTCCTGGAGCGCTATTACAGCGTGCTGGACCAGAAGCCGCGCGAGTGGCTGGATATGGTGACAGACTTGAATAAGAAACCATCGGCAGCACTTCTGCCCCTCTAAACAGCCCCTATAATACAGGCCAAACAGCATAAAAGCCCCGGTTCCTCCATCAGCATGGAAGAGTCGGGGCTTTCGTTGTCACGGAAGGGCTCCCAAATTCACACCCGCATTTTCCGTTCAGGATTGCTGCTGTTTCTCTTGCCGCTCCATATAATTGCGCATGTTTAGCATATACTCCGGCGCGTCCATCGGATCGGCGGCGACCATTTCGATGATGCACAGCTTGTTCCTGCATTCGCTCTCCGCCTGTCGGATGGCCTCATCCAACTGGGCATTGCTTCTGACAAACGCGGTGAAGGCCTCCCCGCCAAAAGCCTCGGCCAGCTTTGTATAAGACCAGTTCGGTACCTGATTGTATTTCTGGTGCTCCGTTTTGACATTCAGATATTTCTCAATCGTGTAGCCGTAATTATTTAGCACAAAAATAATCGGCTTGCAGCCGTGGCTCAACATAGAGCTGATCTCCTGCGCGGTGAGCTGCAGCGATCCGTCGCCCGTGAACAGCAACACCCGCCGGGCCGGCTCCGCGACCGAAGCTCCGAATGAAGCCGGCGTCGCATAGCCGATGGACTGCCAGCCGCCTTGAGCGATATAAGCCGCCCCGCGCGGCAGACGGATCTGGGACAACCCATAGAAGAAGGTTCCCGTTTCCGCTACGATAATATCGTCCTCTTTCAGCATTTGCTGCAAGCGCGGATAATAAGCCTCCGCTTTCAGCAGCTCATCCGGACTGCCTTTGGCCTGATCGTAAGGGAAAGGCCCCTGGACGACATCGGTCTGCTGCCGGTATCCGGAGTTTTGCAGCGCCTTCAGCATATCTTCCGCCATGATCTTGGGATACTCCGCCTCCCCAATCTTCACTCGATCCGGCTGAATCTCTATCGTGCGGGCTGGGTTCAGCTTGGCCGTGAAATTCGCCGTATTGCTGTCCGCCCAGAGCAAGCCAACGGCAATGATGCAATCTGAATTTTCCACTGTACGGCGAACAGTCTGGCTTCCGAACGCTCCGGCATAAATACCGATAAACTGCTTATGGCTTTCGTCAAAGCCCCCCTTCCCGAACACCGTGGCGGCTACGGGAAGGTTCAGCGCTTCCGCCAGCTTGCGGACAGGCTCCTGCAGGTGAAAACGGCTAGTCTTGACGTCAACCAGCAGCACCGGACGCTGGGCTTGGCCAAGCAGCTGCTTGGCCCGCTCCATCGCAGCTTGCAGCGTTTGCTGCGCGGTCGACGGCCGCGGAGGCATAGGCACGCTGCGCAGGGTAATCGGCTTCATCACCAGATCGGTCGCCACAACCAGATAAACCGGCTTCCTCTGCTGCTTCGCCATAGCGATAGCCGCCGGAATTTCCATCTGCGCATTCTCAGGTGTGAGAACCGCGGTGTATGCGGTGATCGGTTCATATACTTTGCGGAATACATCATAATTGCCGTCCATTAGGGTATGGTGCATCAGCTTATGCGCCTGCTGGGCCATGGAGGGCGGTGCTCCCACAATATGAATGATCGGAATATGTTCGCTGCTCGCCCCGGCAATCGCATTGCAGGCACTCATTTCGCCTACGCCAAAGGTCGTAATGAGCGCGGACATGCCTTTCAGTCGGGCATAAGCGTCTGCCGCATAACCCGCATTCAGCTCATTGCGGCCATTGATAAAACGAAGTCCTTTATACCGCTCCAATTCATCCAGCAGTGTAAAATTATAGTCGCCCGGAATACCAAAGATATCGGTTAGCCCCTCTTGCTTCAGACAGTCAAACAGATATGTCCCAAGCGTTGTCTGCACGTTCCCGGGCATCATCCCATTTTGCTTCCTCATGTCAGCTTCGATCATGTTTGCCATCGGTTCCTCGCTCCTATCCACATTTTGCTACACTCCTTTAAATAAATTACCCATTTCCAATGGGTCTATGCGAGCAGATAAAAGACATAAAAATGACCCCTATTCAGCCTTAACTGAAAGGGGTCTCACTCTATTTTACCTCAATAATCTTAAAATCATGGTTACTGCTTCAGCACGGGTTGCCGCAGCACCGGGTTCCAACCTTCCGCCTTCCCTGCCCTGTACCAGACCGATCTTCCAGGCATTTCCAATGAAAGGCTCCGCCCAAGCCGGGATGTTCTCTGCATCAGTAAACGGAATTGGCACCCCCTCATTATCTTTCTTTACAGCCGCATTAGTTTCTTCTTCTCCAGATGGAACAGGTGCATTTACTCCGCCAGTTGGGAACTGTCCTGCTGCCCTAACCAGCATTGTCAGCATCTCTGCTCGGGAAATAAGGGTATTCGGCCTGAAGGTGCCGTCTTCCAAGCCATAGACCAGCTTAATTGCGGATGCCTGGCGGACCGCAGGAACAGCCCATTCCGGTACAGCAGACAGATCCGTGAATTTCGCTCCGTCCTCTGCCTCTATTTCGCTTAGATTGAGTCCCAGCGCCCGAGCCAGCATAACTGTAAACTCTGCTCGGGTAATCGGCTGATCCGGCCGGAAACGGCCATCCGGGAAGCCGCCGACAATATGCAGTTGTGCCGCCTTGCTTATCGGATCAGCCGCCCAGTGGCCTGTGGTATCCGTAAAAACGGCGACAGGGTTTTCCGGCGGGCCGGACTGGTCAGATTTTTCATGGTCCAAAATTTCGTCAGCCTTAGAAAAGACAGCAAACTTTGTAAAATGATCGACTTCTGCCGTAAAGACGCTGCCGCTGACCTTACCTTCAATTTCAACCCACTTGCCAGCCGTTTCATTATAGTAGAACAGCGCTGGTTTACGTTTCGTACCTATGTTGCTGCTCTGGAAGCGGAAATGCAGGGTAATCGGCTCCAAAAACCGGCCCTCAAAGCTCTTGGTCAATTCGAATACAGGACTAAGCAGCTCCATCGATACCGGAAGGATACCAGGACCCGGTTCTACTTTTTTCATTTGCAGGGTAAAACCTTTTCCGGCAGCCTGGGCTGGAATTTCAGCCGTAAGTTCCTCTCCTAAATTGGCCGTACAGCCTCCTTGTCCACAGAATATGACCACACTGCCTGGAGAGGGCTGCTGCTTTTCAGGTTGTGAAGGGGAACTTGTACCCGGGGACTGCACAGGTCCAGAAGGATTTCCTGGAATTGTCGGATCCGTTGGATTCAACGGTCCTGTATGGCTTGTCCATACCTCGGCCTCAGCTTTGGCTTCAAAACCCGAGTAACTGACCGTAATTTCGGTCTGTCCAGGCATCAGCCCGGTAACCATCCCCTTATCGTTGACGGTTGCAATTTCAGGATGTGAAGACGTGTACTTAAGGCCTTCGGTAACTGTCTCCTGTCTTCCGCTGCTGTAAACAGCGGTCGTTACGGTCGAATGCATTGTTCCCACCTCAAGCCGGTAGCTGGTGTCATCAAGAACAATTCCCGTCATGACCTCAGCCGGTATTGGCTTCTGTACGGTTACTTCCGCCGAAGCTTGAATATCCTGACCGTTAGCAGCCCCTTCCGGCGGGGTAATGGTTCCATAAAACGTATAAGTGCCTTCAGCTTCATCGTTATAGTTCGACCCCTCGCGGTTCCAGACTACGTCTGCTTTAGCTGGGATGACTCCATTCAAGACGATATCCGTTTGCTCCGGAAGCGGTATGTCTTCAACCGGCATCCCGGAAGGTACATAAATACCTGTGATCTTCTTAGCTTCCGTTATTTCATCTGTCGTAAAAGTATAGGTTTCCGGCTCCCCTTCTCCGTAACCATTGGTCTGATCCGCTTTGTAACGAACCATGACCGTTTGGGCACCCGCAAATAACGGGGCCGTGCCCGGTTCAACGGACGTATAGTTCTGGCCGTTATCCACAGAATATTCCATTCGGTTATCCAGGCCTCTGATAGTATTGCTGTTGTCGTTTACAACCAAATCTTTAGGTTTACCGACCCACATTTGCAAAAAAAGAGATTTGTCGTAGCCTCCGGCGAGGAAATAACGTCCGTCCGCTAGCTGTGCGGCAAAAAAAAGCGTTACCGTACCCGGCATCCGAGTCGCTCCAGGTCTGAACCCACTGCTGTTCACCGCTATTCGAGGTTTTCAGCAGAATCATCGTCTTGTAATTATCTCCGCCCGCGACCAGATACCCGCCGTCAGCCGTTTGGCGCACAGAAAGGCCAATCGAATTTACGTCGAGCGGATAATCCCTCAGCCATATTAACGAGCCGTCAGTAGTGGATTTAAGCAGGAACATTCGCTGTTTGGAAGCACTGTCCAGAATGTTGCCCGTAATGACGAACCCGCCGTCCGAGGTTCTCCGAATGGACTGGCCAGTAGCGGAGCCCAAATCGGTACCAAAGGACTTCACCCACTTAACCTGAGTATCGGCGCCAACCATAACCAATAGAGCTTGATAAAGGCCTGTAGTCTCCGAGCCTGATCTTATTGTACCGGTCAATAGGTAGCTGCCATCCCCCGACGGCTCCATATCTGTAAATGTCGGGTTATAGAGCATATCTGTCATATAGGTTTCTGCCGTTATTTCTCCTTGAGGGCCTGCCCGGAATACAAATGGAATCTGCGGAGCCCCTTGATCCTGCCTGTAAACTCCGCTTACCAGAATTCCGGTTCCCTCGTTGTCGTTCGCTTCGACAATGCCTGTACCGGATGCAGAATATCGATCTGTCAAAGCGGCCTTTAGGAACGCGACGGTTCCATTTACGTTCAATTTACCGTAAATGACATGAAAATCCGTCGAATCTCCCGCAAAAAGAACACCGCCGTCGGAAGTAGGGGATAGACTATTTATCCGGCGCTGGTTATCAAAGCTCGTTATCCACTTAATCTCGAAGTTTTTGTCCATTCTTCCCAATATGCTTGTTGTGTTGTCGTAAGCAGCAAAATAATACGACCCGTCAGGCGTTTCCTCCATCGCCGTGATGGAGCCCTGAAATTCAGAATAAGACCTGACCGTTTCCGTAAACCGATCATCAGCATAAGAGATAGACGCCGGAAAGAAAGGAATTAACCCGGCAAATAGGACCGCCAGCATAATTAGGTTTGACAACCGCCTTTTTCCTGTAGAACTCATATATGGCCCCCTTTTTTAGATGATGCTTATTTTACTCATTTTCATCTCATTTTTATCTTATTTTTGAGATACCGGAACAAAAATGAAACACGCCCGTTTCAGCTGAATCCGGGCGTGCTATTCTAACTATGAAGTTTTGACAAACAGAGGTTTAATCGCACATTCGCAATATTTTTCCGCGATCTGTTTCGAAGTATAACCCAAATCATGAAGATAGAAGATCAGCTCCGGCTTCAGGGAAGCCGCAATCAAGCTGGAGGTGAACATCAGATCGACCGATGCCAGCTCCTGCTTTTGCTCTGCTTCTTCCAGCAGTTCATGCACCTTGCCGCGGATGAATATAAAAGGCGGTAACTCGTACAGATTGGCTTTCGCTTCCTCCAGCCGGCTGGAGTTGAACAGTGCCTTGAGGCTCTGCAGATCATCATCCAGATTCATGATCAGCTTCTTCATGATGGTGGACAGCCTTACAACGACCGGAAGATCTTGATTTTCCAATAAATAGGTTTCAATTTCGCCGATCATGCGGTTGAACTTGTTCTCCATCAGGGAGAAACAAAGCTTGCTTTTGCTGGAGTAACGGCGGTACAGCGTACCTTGGCCGATCCCTGTCTCCTGGGCGATTCGGTGCATCGAAACTTCCTCTACGCCCAGTTCCTTAAATAAAGTCTGAGCCGTCTCCTGAATCTTCAGGGACACCTCATCTCTCTCTTTATTGTTCGGCAACAGGTTTCACTTCTTTCAGGTCGGCTTCATCTTTGGCGAATGTCCGTTTGACAAACAATCCAATGATGAAAGCAACGGCGGCGAAGTAGACACCCGTCATAAACGAATTGTGCAGACCGGAAACCATGGCTTCAATTGGATTCTGAGCGCCGTTATTCTCAATATAACGTTTAGTGCCGGAGGTCATGATACTGATGAACAAAGCCGTACCGATTGCGCCGGCCACCTGCTGAAGGGTGTTCATGATCGCGGTGCCGTGCGGATACAGACGTTTTGGCAGCTGGTTCAGCGCCGTTGTCTGCGCAGGCATCATAACCATGGAAATGCCGATCATCATCAGCACATGGATCAGAATCACATGCAGCTTCGACCAGGAAGAGTCTACCTGCGAGAACAAGAAGATCGAAATAACCGTCAGCGCAAGACCTGGAACCACCAGAGCCCGCGGGCCAAATTTATCGAACAGCTTCCCTGCGATCGGAGCCATCAGACCGTTCACAATGCCGCCAGGCATCAGAACAAGACCGGCTGCCAGAGCTGTCATGCCCAGCACGTTCTGGAGGAACAGCGGCAGCATGATCATGGTGGAGAACAAGCTCATCATCATGATCAGCATCAAGATAGTAACAATGGAGAACATCGGGTATCTGAACGCTCTCAGATCCAGCATCGGTTCTTTGACTACTAGTTGACGCCACACAAACAAGACCAGACACACGGCTCCGCCAGCGATCGTCCAAATCACGGTAGTGTCGGACCAGCTGTGCTCGCCCGCGCGGCTGAATCCGTAAACCACACCGCCAAATCCGAGGGTAGACAAAATAATCGAAAGAAAATCGACTTTAGGTTTTGTAAGCTCGGTTACATTTTTCAAAAATACCGCCGCAAAAATAATCGAAAAAGCTGCCAAAGGAATGATGATAAAGAACAGCCATCTCCAGTTCAGCGATTCTACGATCAAACCGGACAAAGTCGGGCCGATCGCCGGAGCCGTCATAATAACGAGACCGATCATCCCCATCGCTGCACCGCGGTTCTGCGGTGGGAATATGGCCAAAATGGTGTTCATCAGCACGGGAAGCATCAAACCGGTTCCAAGTGCCTGAACAATCCGTCCGACCAGCAGCACACCAAATGCAGGCGAAACGCCGCAAATAATCGTACCGATCAGGAACAGGGTCATCGCCCCGATAAACATCTGTCTAGTTGTAAACCATTGCTGCAGCAGCGCCGTCACCGGCACCAGAATACCGACCACCAGCATGTAAGCCGTTGCCAGCCACTGAACCGTCGGTTCGTCGATCCCGAAATTTCTCATCAGGTCGGGAAAAGCGATATTCAGCAAAGTCTCGTTCAGAATCGATACAAAAGCACCGATAATGAGCGCGGCAACAATGGGCCCTCTCTTGATTTTGCTTAAATCTAAGTTAGCTGAGGATGATGCTCCAGCTCCCATATCCAAAACTTCCACTCTCCTTTTGTCTATACGCGGACAATTGTCCGGCTATGACGTTTATCATAGCTGACAATTGTCCGCTCGTCAATGGAAGGAATGGCTATAAAATGGCTGCCTTTAAAAAAAGTCCATCAGCGCTGTTCCGCGCTGCGGGATAACCCGCTCGAGCAGGGCAATCCCTGCCTGGCTTCCGCCGATCCGTTCGGCAAGATAAAGCTCCCGCGGCCGTTTGTAGCCCAGCAGCATTGCCGCCAGGGATTGAATATCGCAGCTGACGACAGCAGCAGCGGACCCCTCTTCGGCGGAGTCAGCAACGACACCTTTGGCCGCTGCGGCGAAATCTGCTTCTGTACCTGTCTCCTCGCTCTCCGGCTTAGCTGTTGCTGGGGTCACCCTTCCCTGTCCGTCCGGACCAATCCGAAGCTCCCACTCCCCGTCGTTCCAGGCCGCAAATTCGTCTTGAAGACTCAGCCTAACAGCCGTCTCTCTGTCTGTACCGGGGGAAGGTTCAAATTTATACCGCTCGACAAACGCCTGCACATCGACGATCCGGGCCATGAAATACGGCCGGGTCTCCTGCTTGCAGCGCGGATCATTCAGCAGATACGGCAGCAGATCATCGGATGGGACATGATCGACCACTACCCGGGCCACCTTGGAATCATGCTGATTCAGAAATTCCCACAGTCCCCGGCGGGCCGTTTCGTTCCCGTACACAAACTCATCCACCGTCAGTTCCTCGCCGCTGATCTTGTAAAGCAGGTAACCTTCTGGCTTTCCGGCTTCGGAATAATAAACAGCCGTAAGCAGCTCATCGTCGAACACGGAATGCTCCCACCATTCCCGGCTTCGAACCAGCGTTCCGTTGTACCGTTCGGCAAACCTTTCATATAGAGGCGCAAGGGTACTGAGGTCTCTGACTCCTCTTTTGACAAAGCCAGAGGCCTGGAATTTGCCGGTGACTCCCAGAGCGGGAACCGGGATCGTATATTTCTTATATTCGGTATAGACCTCCCAGCCAAAACGGCGGTAAAAAGGGATCAGGAACGGATGCAGGCAGGACAGCATTTGCCCCTGTTCCTTCATCACCTTTAACGCTTGCTGCAGGAGCTGGTTAACCAGACCCTTGCGGCGATGCTCCGGCCAGGTGCAGACGCCGGCAATGCCGCCCATCGGGATTCTAGTCCCCTGTATGTAAAGCTCCAAAGGCAGCAGGATCAGGCGGGCCTGCAGTTCTTCGCCTTCCCAGGCTCCCCAAACCTGTTCGGGTTTGAAGCGCGCCCGGCGCCGCTCTCTTTCCTCCGCTGTAAGCTGATAACCAAACGCGTATTCGGCCAAATCGGTGCTTGGATCAAATTCATCAATTGTAAGCTGCCGGATTTCCATCAGTACACCCCTTCTGCTCAAATTCTCACCTTTATCTTATTCTCCATCCGGTAGCACCACGCCTTCATGCAGCTATTCGGGAAAAAACATCCGCGCTTCCCTGGCTTTAAGCCGTATGGTATTCATTAAATGGCGGTCTTCGCCTTCCCTTAACCAAAGCAGCCGCAAAGAGGCTCCGCTGCGGAACCGAAGGAGGTTCCGATCCACCTGTACCTCCGTAATATCATAATAGTCATAGACGCTGAACCTCTCGGTTCCGAAGCCCCCCAGATTAAGCAGGATCAACCGGTGAGTGCTTGCCGTGAGCTGCGCTTTTTTATAAAAACAGCCCGTTGGCTCCCCCTCGATAAACAGACCGGCAACGCTCCCGTAAACGCCTTCTCCTGAACGCAAATATTCGTTTAAACTCTTCATCCAGCATCCTCTCCTCTACTCCGTATTCAAATCCGCCGCAGCGCTGAGTTTAATCTGCAGTATAGATGAATCAAGGCCTCAAGGATGTTGTAAAGGATGAAAACATTTTCAGGTCAAGCGCCAAAGATTAAAAATAAAAAGCCCGTATGATTTCGCATTCACAGGCTTCTCACCGTTTGCCGGACCACCAGCTCATGAGGCACGCAAACTTGCCGGTTCTCCCCGCTTAGCAGCAACCCTAAGCTCCGGCGGCCAACCTCTTTGATGTTCAAGTCGATAGTCGTCAATGCCAGCGCTTCTGAGAAAGGCTGATTGTCCGCTCCTACGATGGACAGATCGCCGGGAATGGACAATCCCTCCAGCTTGGCCTGCAGCAGCATGCCCGCCGCCACCTCGTCGCCATTGACGAGCAGCGCCGTAGGGCGATCCTTCAGTTGAACCAGCTCGCGAATCACCCTTTTGCCGTCCTCAAATACAAAACATCCGTCGTAAATCCATTCTTCATGCATCGGCAGCTCCAGCTCCCTGCAGAAGTCCCGATAAGCGGCCAGCCGCTTCAGGCTGCTCGCCCCTTCCGGCCGCCCCGTACAATAACCGATCCGCTGATGCCCCTGGCTCCGCAAATAACGCATTCCGCTTAATAAAGCCTCATAATAGTCGATATATACGCAGGGCAGATCCGGAACGTATTCGCAGGCGGCAATCGGACCGTATTTCCGGTACGGCAAAATCTCCTCCCAGCTGCTGGCATGCGAGCAGACGACAAGGCCGTCGATTTGCTTCTGCTTCAGCATCAGCAGATAGTTTTGCTCCTCCTGCTCGCTGTAGTTGGTCGGACAGAACAGCACCGAATGCTGAAGCTGAAAAGCCGCCTCGAGAATCCCGCCGGCCATAAGCTGAAAGGCGGGGTGGTCGATGTAAGGAAGCAGAACCCCGATCGTCCTTGTTTTTCCTTTAACCAGATGGACGGCGTTCATGTTCTGCCGGTAATTCAGCTCCTCGATGATCGCTTCGACCCTGCGCCGCTTGTCCTCCTGCACATAGGGATGGTGATTCAGCACCCGCGACACGGTTGCGATGGATACGCCAGCCAGCCTGGCGATGTCTTTAATAGTTGGCATAGACGGCCCGTCCCCCTCATAATTAGGTCACTTACTATAACCATAAGGCAAGAGACGATTTATGGCTACGGCTAAAAAAGAAGAGGACAACCGTCAATCGGCTGTCCTCTTCTTACAGGGGTCAGGCGGCTCGTGCAGAGCTGCCGCTCCTGCTCTTATTTGCTTACCTTCACTGTAATCGTATCGCTTGTCGTAACGCCAGCAGCATTCACCAGCTCGGCCCGGTATTCATAAACGCCAGGGGCATGTCCGCTGATGGAGGTAACCGCAGATTGAGCCGATGGAGTCCCCGCGCTGAGCGCTTGAACATCGATCAGCTTGCCGTTCTCATACAAGCGGTATTCCGCAGCATTGGTGCCCCACCACAGGTTCATCGTAACCTTGTAGCTTCCGTCTCCGTCCCAGTTGTCCTGGGAAAGCACCGGTTTGCCCGGGGAAGCGTCACGGATCGTTACCGTAAGCGGATCGCTTTTGGTGGTGCCGAATTTGTTGGTCAGTTCAGCTGTATATACATAAGTGCCGTTTGGTTTGCCTTGAACCTCGGTGCTGGCCGTTTGAGCCGATGGAGAAACGTCGGTCAGCGTTTTGGTGTCCACCAGCACGCCGTTTTCGTAAAGCTTGTAAGTCGTACCGTTGTTGCCCCACCATAGGTTCATCGTCACGGTATAATTGCCGTCGCTGAGCCCGTTCTTGTAACCGCTGTTGGAGGATAATACCGGTTTGGCCGGAGCGCCTGTAGCCAAGATTGCCCCGCCTACCTGGAAGGTGTAGCTTTGCTCCGTCTTGTTGCCGGCTGCGTCAGTCACCGTATATTTAACCGTGTGGGCTCCAATGCCCAGACCGGCCGCGCTGATGCTTTGGCCGCTGGCAATCGGCTGCCCGTCCAGCAGCAGCTGTTCGGAGGCCACGCCCGACAAAACATCGCTGCTCTTCAATTCAAAGACCAGCTGGTCCTGCTCGCTTACATCGCTTACGGCATGGCCGGATTCGGTCAGCTCGGCTGTTGGTGCAGCTGAGTCAATCTTGATCTGCAGTTCTTTGGGTTCTTCCGTCAGACCGGAAGCCGCCTTCGCATAATAAGTTAAGGTATGATTGCCGTCTCCGCTAACAGCGATTGGCGCGCTATAAACCTGCTCTGCTCCGCCATCTAAAGTATAATAAACAGCCGTGCCGGCTGCTCCGCCAGGCTCAACTTCCAGCGCTGCGGTTACAGGGCCGTTCAGCCAGCCTGCGGCGTTTGGCTCAGCGGATAAAGAAACTGCCGTGGCGGGAGCCGTTCCGGATTCCGCCAAAGAGAAGTCCGCCAAACCTCTTGGTTTGAGCTGGTAAACGCCTTTAAAAATCGCGGCAACCCCTTTGATGTTCAGCGTCTGCCCTTCGCCGTAAGGGAAATTGTCCTGCGTAATACCTGTCCGGGTATCCACGCGGATATGGCTGCTTGTGCCATCTGCCGCTACCGCATCAAATTCAAAGGAACCCGCAGGCGTGGCGCTGATGATGTTCGTCACCGTCACCCCGTCCAGCTCTACGAGCTGGCCTTGAATCGCATCCGTTACCGCGGTCGCAACGACAGGCTGCGGCAGCTCGGCCGTTCCGGTCTTCTCGATTTGCACAACATCAGACAGCTCCAGCTCCGTATTGTACAATGCAGTCGGGGCCGTTACCTTAACCGTATCGCCGGCATGGAAGCCGCTTTGGCTTTGAAATACATAAATGCCGCCCGTTTCATCCTGCAAATAAAAGGCTTGTCCGCCGAAAATCCCCGGCTCAGTCGTAACAACACCCTCCACAGTTACCAAAGATCCGGCCGCTTTGGCGCGGGCTTCGCTGATGGAAACCGCAGCCGGAATCGGACTTTCCTCGGACGGAAGCGGCTCGGCAGGCACATTGCCCAGCGTCACGGCTTCCGTCTTCAGGTTGCTGCCGTTTAGGCGCAGCCGCAGGTTGGACGCGGCTGTCGTGCCCGGCTTGATGCGGACCGTCAAATCTTTATACGCGTGTCCCTTCAAGTCAGCCGTCAGGCTGAAGTTGGCGCTGTATCCATAGCTCGTCGGCCATGTCCCATCGGCGTTCTGTACCATGGCGATCTGAGCGCCGCCGCTGGCCTGGTAGATGCCGAGCTGGAAGCCAGATACCGTCGTGCCGGCAGGCAGGTTATCCGCCGTCACGCGGATTTGGAAATCCTCCGCATTCGGCAGGACAGCCTGGTGGGTGAAACCGTAAACCGCGCTTGCCGTTGCCGCCGGACCGCCATAAGAACCAGGCTTAAAGGTCGAGCGGTCGTACCATTTGTAGCCGGCGTTTGGCGCAGACCAAGGCTCAGGCTGCGGTTCTGTCGACAGCGAAGGTTCTTCAAACGGAAGCAGCGTTGTCGGCTGGTCCAGCGCCAAGCCGTCCACTTGAGTGAAGTCCGTATAGTCCTCCTGATTGGCCAGCCAGTTGACGGTATTCACCAGCAGGGTACCGTCATCGACTTCCTTGAAGCCGTCGTAAGTTGTTTTTCTGCCGCCTGTATCTTCGCGAAGATATTTAGGCGTCGCATCCTCAACCGGCGAGGAATCGCCGATAAAAGCGGCTTTGCCGGCCCCTTTTTTCGCTACGGCTACAAACGGGCCTTCCGCCACGCCGCCGCCTTCATAAACGCCTTGGTCCACCGCATTGGCCCAGGCTTCATTTGTCTGCGGCATATATACGATGCCTTTTGCCCGCGTAGGGTCAAGAATCGCCAGCGTAGAACCGGCATGCATCGCTACGGCCGAGACGCCTTCGGTAATACCAAATGCCTGATCCGGCGCTACGATGTTGGTCGCGTTGATATCGGCCAAAGCGTTATAGCGGAAACGGACGCCAAATTCGTCAGCCAGCCAGTCAGAGCTGACAACGCCCTGCATCGCTTCCGAATTCGCTTCCTCTGCGCTCATGCCTTTAGCCGGATTGTCCCAGGCCCCGCGGCGGTAGCCGTTAAATACCTCGGAGCCGTCCCAGCGGTTCTTGTTCCGGTCTGCATTATAGTGGTCGGCGATAAAAAAGATGCTGCCGCCATTCTCCACATATTCGGCCATTGCCTGCTGTTCGCTGGCCTTATAAGGTACATTGGATTCCGCTACGACAAATACGTCATAGCCGCTTAGATCACTTAATGTGATTGGGGTAGTCTTGCGAAGTTCTTTTACGTAATAACCTTCCTGTGCAAGCGCATTGCCGAAGTCGGAAAAAGCGCCGTCAATGACCCAATCCGCTGCTCCGGCGGTTTGTTCATGGGTGTTGTCGAACAAAATCTTTTGACCTGCATGTTCGTTAACAACTTTCGCCTCAATAAACGGTGCTGGATCGGCCGGCCCTTCGGCCAATGCCGTCTGTCCCGCTCCAAACGCGAACAGCTGAAGCGGTAATGCCACCGCCGCTGCAAGCATGCAGTTTATCAGCCTCTTTTTCCAACCTGAATGCTTCTCCCTCATACCCTTCCTCCTTAAGAAAATGGATCGGCGGACAAATTCGTCCACTATATCGTCTACTATCCTATCACGGAAAAATTAGGAGAGGTGCATGTTTATGTAAATCTATGCAACTTTGTACTTTAGTCCTAGGTTTCAGGGGAGTTTTGGGTGGAATTACAACGAGAAAGATTAGTTAAGCCCTCTGCGTGCTTTCAGCAAATATAATTGTTCGTCGGTCCAGTCCTCGAGCTCAAGCAGAGCTTGATAGGGATCGTTGTCGTTCCCAAACTCCAGCTCCAGCCCAAGCAGCCGCGAAAAGGCGGGCTCTGTCTTTATGCCCTGGCGTTTGAGCTTTATCACCTGCTGCCGAAAGGATTCCCCGAACAGACGCAGCAGCCGTGCTTCAATCCGCAAGTGCCTGTAAGCCTTTTGTTTCCGCACGGGAATCGGCTGCCCAAAGACCTCGACCGGCCAGGCTCCGCACAGAAAGTTGGCCTTCATCCGCTGGATCCCCGAAACCGTTCGGCTCGTTAGGCGGAATTCCGGGTAAGCGGAGAAATGCCGGAGCAAATCCTGTTCAAAAGCCCTGAAATCATGAACCTCGCAGATGATATCCAAATCACTTTCTTCCACATGAATGCGGATCGGCACCGTGCCGGTCAGCACCGGGTCATAGACCTTCAGCTTGCTGAGGAGACTATGTTTCTGTAGAAGCTTAAACACTTCCTGCTGTGCATTACTTCCTTGCTTCAAATAGTCAAGCTCAAACCAGTCAGGCTGTTTGGACATAGGATCTGCTCCCCCTCTTTTTTGTTTGGTGAAAAGCCTATATGAAACCAACATAAGATAGTTTTCCAATAAAATATAGGGCTGTTTCGATTATTGGAAAACAGCAGCGGCCGCGGATCGTATTCCCTTTCGTCCCACGCCCCAAGCGGCCGCTGTTAAAATTGCGCCTCACATGGCGTCAAAGGCCGGCTTTAGAATATCTGTCGCCCACTGGCGGAAGCTTGTGGGCGTTGAATTTTCCGGCGTACGCCGAAGCTCGTTATTGATCCCGGCCGCTCCGGCAATGTCCATGTCGACCATACTCTGAGCCATGGCTTCCGAATAGCCGATGCCCAGAAATAACTGCTTGTAGCCGGCTAACGTCATCTGTTCAAAGCGGATCGGCGTGCCGAGTACCTCGCTAAGAATCTCTGCCATATCCTCATAAGAGAGGTCTTCCGGCCCGAGCACTGCCAGACTTTCCTGTCCGCTCCACTTCCTGTCAAGAAGAAGCCGGGAGGCAGCAGCGGCGATATCAGAAGCAGCTATCGTAGGGCTCTTCTGGTTGCCCGGCAACGTGAAGCGAATCAAGCCCTCATTCTTGATGAAGGGCAGCTGTCTTAGCATGTTATCCATGAAAGAGGGCATCGTTAATGCCCGGAAGTTTACGCCTGTGCTTCTAAGCAAATCCTCCATCGCCAACGATGCCGAGATATTACCGGCGTAGCGCTGCTGACCGCGGCCAAGAGCGGAAATTGCCACAACTTGACCGACACGATGACGGACAATCGCATCAGCAGCCGGGATGCTGAACCGAACATAGGCGTCATAGACGCTCTCCGCCTGCTTGTCGGCAGGCACAAGCCAGAACACAGCATCGGCTCCCTCGAACGCCCGGTTGACGACATCTCGGTCGGCATGCGAACCCTGAATGACTTCCACTCGCTCACGAATTGCCTCAGGAATCCGCTGCGGTTCGCGGGCAATCACGCGAATGTCCTCTTCGCACTCCAATATGCGCTCAAGTATCTGACGGCCAATCTTGCTCGTAGGTGCAGTAATTACTATCATCTTCCATCCTCCCCTGCTTCTATTCATTAGTGTTGCTTACACATCAGTGTTGTTTATGCTACACTATAGGAGGAATTTTATTTCAATCCTGCGGTTCCAACAACCAATAAAAGGGCCCTATCGTTGCGTAGGCAACATTCTGGCCCATTTGTTGTTTAAAGGAGGGCGAATATGCTTTCCTGGAGTGCTGGATAAGCCGGAAGTTTCAGATGATCTTGAAGGATGCCTTGCCACAAGGAAGGATTACAGGAACGGGGAGTCTGCGTACTGTAGTCCAGACCGTATTCGATGTGCTGGCGCGATTCCGCCAATACATGACGCATCCTGGCAACAGCCGGTTCGAGCCGTTGTTCGAAATTGCGATGCAGAAGCAGCTCTATAACCTCCTGCTAGAATGGTTAAGCGGGGAAACAACGAATTCACCGGACAAGGTAGAAACCACGGCAGTCGTTGCCAGCTGGGGAATCTTCGGCGCCGCTGTGCAGTGGAGCAGAGATCCACTGCACAGCACTTCGGAAATGATGGTACATCGGGTGTCGGAGGTTGCGGCGGCAGCCTTGGCACCGGTCTTGGGGGAATGATCCTTGCTCAATATAATGTGTTGGTTCAAGGTTTAATCAGCGGGAGATGTCAGTTCAAAGAAAACAGCGGTGGACGAAGCTTTCTCCTTAAGCTTCGTCCACCGCTGTCTCTATTTCAGCTCATATCCGTTCAGCCCATCCTTCATGAGTTCCCTGCTGATCTTCAGCGCTTCCTCGCGGCTCTGCGCCGGAGCCGAAATCATAAATCCGTCCGAGCTGCTCCAGCCGGTCTCTCTCCCTTGATTGTCATGCATTAAAGCAATCGTCAGTTGATCCATATCGGGCGTGCTGTACAGCGAACCGATCGCTCTTCTCTTAATCTGGCCTTGGTCCAATCGGATTGACTGAAGCCAATCGGCATCGGAACGGGACAACCGGACTTTCAGATCTGGATCGTCCTGCTGGAAAGGGTTCGCCCCGTTCCCTTCACCCGTATCTATTTTTCCCGTAAACAAAGGCGGTTTCGTTAATCTGCGCTGAATTTCACCTTCAATCCGAATCTGGACCGGCTGGACATAAACCTCATGGCCCTCCCCCAGCCGATACTTAATTCCGTCCAGCGTCGTATGGATCTGTTTAGGCCAGGTATACCAGACGAAAGCCGCCAGCATAAGTGCCAGCACAACCGAAACACCTATCTTGATCAACCGCATAAAACGTCCTCCCTCTATTGAGCTGAATAGCAGTCAGAAAGCTCCAGCCTGCACCAACTTACTTGCTCATCCGGCGGCTGTAAATAGCTCTTGACCAGAAATAAACTGCACAGCCGACAAGCAAAATCGAGAACTGCCATCCGGAATCTCCTGTTGAGATCCAGTCATACAAAGCCCAGACCAGCAGGGTAACGGTATAGAAAATAAACCCGTATTTGGCAGACTGATCGCTTTGATACTGCTCCATTTCATCAGCTCGGCGCCAAACGCGGCGCAAGAAAGGTAATTTCATTTCTTCTCCTCCTCATAACAAAACAACTCATCCACCCGAGTTTGCAGCTGAATTGACAGCTTGAACGCCAGAGTGAGCGTTGGGTCGTACTTCTCATTCTCAATGGCATTAATGGTCTGTCTGGTTACACCGCATTGTCGGGCCAATTCTTCCTGAGAGAGCTTGAGTTCCTTGCGTATGGCTCTAATTGTATTCTTCAACTCGGCACCTTGACTTTCACATTTTCGAATATGTAAAAAGATTTTGACACAAGTATAAAGTCAGCTCCTCTTAATGTCAAACTCTTTTTACACCCAATCTTCGGCTCTTTCTTCTCATTTCTAAAAAGGAACCCCCATCCTGTTGGATGAGGGCTCCCATTAACATCAATTCATGGGACTGCTCGTGGGGGGAACAGCCGGAATTGAACGGAATTTGAAACCTCCCTTTCTTATTGACGAACCCAAGCGTTCCCCAGGAGCAGCGCACCGTGCGCAGAAACTGTATCAGCCAATGCGTTCAACATCATAAAGTCAAAGGGCTCGGTTCTTTGTGCCGGGTCAGTCGTCCAAAACATATAAAATAAAAAACCAGATAACATTCGGAATGTTATCCGGCTTATCCTCTATCACAACGGGTTGGAAAGGGAAGACGCTATAGCGCTCCCGCCGCGTTTTTCCCCAGTTTCTTCAACTGCTCGGTTAACACCCGTTTCTCCTCCCGGGTTAATCCAGGCATCATGGAATCTACGAAAGCCGCATGTCTCGGGAAAATATCGTCGAACAGCTTGCGTCCCGCATCCGTTAATTCGGCAAGAATGACGCGGCGGTCAGACGCGCTGGGTACTCTTTTTAATAGTCCCCGCTTCTCCAGCTTGTCGATGTTGTAAGTCATGCTGCCGCTTGTGATCAGCACCTTCTCCCCGATCTGCTGCAGCGGATAGCTGCCTTTGTGGTACAGCACTTCCAGAATCGTGAATTCCGAGGCCGTAAGCCCATATTGCTTCATATCTTTGACTGCCCGGTCCATCAAGGAGCGGTAAGCCTTGGAGAGCACAATAAACAGCTTCAGGGAGTCCTGATAATCCCCAGCCTGCTCCTCCGCTCTTTGCGCCTGTTCATAATCCGGCATAACCTCACCTCTAACGTTGTCTAATCAAGGTAAAAATATCGCCCAGCCCTGCGTAATCATCGCCCGCCAATCGGCTGACCGGCTTCAGCGCCGCAGCTTCGATATAGCCGTCCCGGTATACCGCTTCGTCAATATGGAACTGAACCACCCGGACAAGCAGCAGGTCGCATACCGCCTCCTCGCGCGCCGGGTTCTCAAATTCAACAACTTCCGCATCGGATCCTTCAGTGCCTGATCCGGCAGCGCTGCTTCCTCGAACCGGAATATGCTGCTCCAGCACACATTCCATCCGGATCTTCGCTTCCCGGATTCCGGGAACCGACAGCTTCCTGCTCGGCACCGTTGTCAAGGCCGTCAAGTCCAGCTCGCTTTGCTCCGGAGGAAGCGGGGCTGCGGTTTTGTTCATCTCCGCAGCCAAATCCTCATCTACAATATGAACGACCAGTTCCCTGCGGTTAACCGTGTTGCGCGCCGTGTCTTTCATGACCCCACCCTTGCGCGCTACGGAGACTGACAGTAGCGGCGGAGAACTCGAAACAATCGAGAAGTAGCTGAACGGCGCGGCATTTACGGTCCCATCTTCCCCTAACGTCGTAACAAAAGCAATCGGCCGCGGAATGATGCTGCCGATCAGCAGCTTATAGATGTCCCGTTCCTGCTGTCCATTTGGATCTATGGCTATCATAGAGATGCTCCTTTAACCTGTTGTTATTCCTTTTCCCCGAAATGCTCTTTATACCAGGCTTGTGCCGCTTCGACTTCGCTTCTGGACAATTGGTGCCCCTGATGGCCCCAATGCAGGGTCACTGCGGCTCCTGCCTTCTCCAAAAGTCCCGTCAGCTCTTCCGATTCGGCGGAACGGACCAGCGGATCGTTAGTCCCGGCTCCGATAAAGACCGGCAGTCCCGGCGATGCCGGCAGCTCGATCCCGCGGCGCGGAACCATCGGGTGAAAGAGAATCGCCCCTTTAACGGCCGAAGCATAATGAAACAGCAGGCTTGCTATGATATTCGCTCCGTTGGAATATCCTACCGCAATGAGGCTGCCGCGGTCAAATCCGTATTCTTTCGCCGCTTCATCCAGATAGGCCTTCACTTCATCGGTGCGGGCAATCAGGTCCTGCTCATCAAAGACCCCCTCCGTCAGGCGTCTGAAGAAACGCGGCATGCCGTTCTCCAGCACATTTCCGCGGAGTCCCAGCACCGAAGATCCGGGCGAAATCATTTCCGCGATCGGCAGCAGATCGTGTTCATTGCCTCCCGTACCATGGAACATGACAAATGTGGGCGCAGCCGGGCTGCTTCCTTGCACAAATACGTGTTTCATTGTTGATCCTCCTTCAGCACTCTGACTTCGATTGGCAGCAAGTTGGCTTCAATAGCTTCGCGGTGCGGCTCATACCAGTCCGGAAGCTTCAATTCAAGACCCAGCTCATCCGCAGGTTCATCGGTGGCAAAACCCGGAGGGTCCGTAGCGATTTCAAACAGGATTCCGCCTTCTTCCCGGAAATACAGCGCTTTGAAATATTGACGCTCCACGATGCCTGTTGTCCGAAAGCCATGCTTCGATACCTCACGATTCCATTCCAGGTGCTGTTCATAATCTTCGGCCCTCCAGGCAATATGGTGAACCGTGCCCGCGCCGCCTGCTCCCCAAGGAACGTTCGCCGCCGGCACATCGATGAGATTGCCCAGCTCTCCTTCGGCTTTGAATCGGATAAACCCGTTCTCCTCGCCGATTTCCGTCATACCAAGCACATCCGTCAGCACTTTCCGAGTACTTGCCGAATTTCCGCTGTACAGCACAACCCCGCCAAAACCTTTAATGGCTTTCTCGGCGGGAACTCCCCCGAACGTCCACTGGCTTGCCGGGCCTTCTTCCCTTTCGACAAGCTCCAGCTTCAACCCTTCGTTATCGGCAAACTGCAGGTAATCTTCGCCGAAACGGGAAGCTTTCATGACGGAGATGCCGAACTTCCGCAGCCGTTCTTCCCAGAATGGAAGCGCGCCTTGAGGGACAACATAAGTGGTGGTTCCTACCTGTCCGCCGCCGATTTGTCCTCTGCGGGAACCCGGGGCCGGGAAAAATGTAATGATGGTTCCGGGCGAGCCGCCTTCATTGCCGAAATAGAGATGGTAAATCTCCGGCGCATCAAAATTGATGGTTTTCTTCACTAAACGAAGTCCGAGGACTCCGGCATAGAAATCAACATTCGCCTGCGGGTCTCCGGCAAAAGCCGTAATGTGGTGGATACCAGCTGTTTTCATAGTCATCTTAAATCTCTCCTTTTGATTTGAATATCTCAATTCTGTTTTCTCTATTCCAAAAATCTTTATACTAATTATCTTTAATTAGAGATTAATTCAAAAACAGTCCCTTGTCAAGCTTTGAATAAAGTTTCCATTCCTCTCTCCAATCTCAAACCTAAAGTTTGACACGAAACCATATGGTTACCTATAATCACAACATGACACCTTATGGTTTCGTAATCAAATTTAAGGTGAATGGTTCTATTCTTTTTAATAGCAATGGAGGTTATTTCATGTCAGAGAATCAGCAGGCTTTCACTCCCGTAGTCCACAAATCAGCCGTCTTTAATGCACCTATTGAAAAAGTATGGGCGGCCGTAGCCACGTCTGAAGGCATCGCCACCTGGTTTATGCCCAATACCTTCGAACCGGTGCTGGGACATGAATTCGTTCTGAAAGCCGGTCCATACGGCGATTCGCCGTGCAAGGTTACGGAGCTTAATCCTCCAACCCTGCTCACCTTCAACTGGGGCAAAGACTGGAGCGTCACTTTTGAATTAAAGGAGCTTGGCGGACAAACCGAATTTCATCTGTACCATAAAGGGTGGGACGCGGACAAGGTCACCGAATTCGGCCAGCCGCATCCGGTTGTACAGCCGAATATGGCGCAGGGCTGGAACGGGATCGTCGCCAAATTGCAGTCGCTGGTGGAGCAGCAATGACTTCGTCAGCCGCCAAACACGATGTTTTTCAGGCGATTGCCGATCCGAGCAGACGCAAGCTGCTTAAGCTGCTGGCCGATAAAGAGATGCCGGTGAACGAAATCTGCGAGCATTTTCCGATGACAAGAACGGCTGTTTCCAAACATCTGCGGATTTTATCCGAAGCGAAGCTGGTCAGCATGCAGAAGGTCGGCCGAGAGTCCCGCTATAAGCTGGAAGCCGGAGGATTAATCGAAGTCAAAGAATGGGTGTCCTTCTATGAGCGGTATTGGGACAACAAGCTGTCGATGCTCCGCCATCTGGTGGAGAACGACGGCGCGCCTGTACCGCTGCATGCAGCGCAGTCCGAAAGGGAGCAGGATTAACCTTTGAACCAGCGGTAGAACCGCATCACAAAAAGAGGAGCGCCCCGAATGACCAGGGCTGCTCCTCTTTCTATTCCCATTCCCGGTAGGTTTTGATCCGGCGTTCCCCGATTTTTTCCCTCAGCCTGCGAATATGCGTATCCACCGTACGTTCGTCCCCGAAGTAATCAAATCCCCACACCTGATCGAGCAGCATGTCCCGGGTCACAATCCGCCCTTTATTCAGCGCCAAATATTTCATCAGCTGAAATTCCTTTGACGTTGCCTGCAGATCCCGGCCTTCCCGGAAAATTTTTTGCCCTTCCAGATCCACCACCAGGTCCCCGATCCGGATTTGAGCATCCAGATTAAGCAGCCTTCGGGCTCTGGCCAGCAGAATCCGGGGATCAAACGGCTTTCGCACATAGTCGTCGGCACCGGCGTTTAAGGCGTACAGCTCTTCTTCGTTTTCGCTTTTGGCCGTCAGCAGCAGCACCTTGGTGCGGCTTGTTTTTTTTGATTTCCCGGCATACCTCCACCCCGCTGAGCTTCGGCATCATCCAGTCCAGGACGGCCAGATCTATAGAATGTTCGTAAAAGAGGGCCAAGGCTTCTTCCCCGTCCCGTGCCTCATATACATGAAAACCCTCCTTGACAAAATAACTGTTCAATATCTGCAGCATCAACGTTTCATCTTCGGCCAGCAGCAGGTTCATACCGTTCCTCCTTGCGTTTCGTTAACCTATATAACTATAAAAAAGGAATGTTACAGCGATGTGACAGCCCCTCCTGTTTTGGCACATAGCTGTAACATTATACCCTTACAATGACCCTGTTTTTCAAAATCAGGATTGGAGGAATAAACGATGAAACCCAAATTTGCATGGTTGGCATCCGCAGTTCTTATCGCGGTTATGCTGGCCGGATGCGCAAGCGGCGGCGAAGCCGGCCAGGCTTTGCCGGCGGCCTTGGCTGCGAGCCATGTCCAGCAGGCGAGAGCGGCTGTAGTGCCGGCAGGCGAACCATTTGATTTCGAAGTGGACCCCGAAACCTTTGCGCTGACCCTGATCAAAGACGGCGTCAGGGAGCCGGCTTCCCTGCCTCTGCCCAAAACCAAGGTTACGAATCTGGTTAAAACCGAAGATTCCGTTTCCTGGACTTACCCCGGACAAATGGACATCAGCATCACTAAAAAAAGCAACTACCTGGATATTCAGCTGAAGTCGGCCGGCGCCGTCAAATTTCAGTGGCCGGAGGTTCAGTCGGACAGCTATACGCTGCCGCTCGGCGAAGGGAAACAAATTCCGGCGGACGACAAGGATTGGCAGACATTTCTGAACGACCAGACTTATACATTCAGCGAGTCGTTTTCCATGGACTTTTTCGCCTTAAATAATCAAGCTTTCTCCATGGTTTACGTGGTCACCAACAAATATAACGACGAAGTTCATTTCTCTGCCGCGCCTTCGCTGCAGTTTCAGTTCACGCATGATTTCCCGACGATTAACCCGGACAAAAGCTACGGCTTCCGTCTCTATGTAACGGGCGGAGATCCGCAGCAGATCGTGTTGCCTTACAAAAATTATGTAGCGGAAAACGGCGGTTTCGTCACACTGGAGCAAAAAGCCGCTCAAAACCCGAATATCCGCAAGCTTTACGGCGCCCCGCAAATGTATCTCTGGAGCGGACAGCTGCTTACAGACGATAACGTCAAATGGCCCAAGCTCAGAAACGTGCTGACATCCAGGCTGGGGCCCTGGCTCGTGCATTTGATGGCCGAAACGGCTGACGGCAGCAGCGAGCTTTCCCAAACGCTGGCCGATATTTCTAGTCAGGATTACGTGGACAACTATCAAAAAAAGGTGATTTTAAACGCCATCAACCAGGCGCTGAAAATGCGGGATTTCTATACGGCGGACCAGTTCCCGAATCCCGGCGCGGACGCCGCCGCCCTTATTCAGCAAGGGGTGGAGAACCTCAGTGAGGAGAAGCTGTACGACTTGAACAAGCTGCTCCTGAAAAATAGGCTGGGAGACGCCGTGTCCGACATCAGCGAATGGGGGCAATCCGGCTCCACCGGGGTGATCCAGGATCTGCACGACTCCGGCATTGACAAAGCCTGGATCGGGCTGCCTAACTGGGCGGACGGCCTGATGAACCCGGCTATGGTTGATGAAGCGGTCAAGGACGGCTATCTCATCGCCCCTTACGACTCTTATCATTCCATTCAAGAGAAAGCGGATATTTCCTGGAATACAGCCTCGTTTTCAGACCCGACGCTTTATGACAAAGCCACCGTCACCCGCGCGGATGGCACCAAGGTGGCGGGCTTTCTCGGCCTGGGCCGCAAGCTGAATCCTGCGCTGGCGATGCCAAGCGTCAAGGAGCGCACCAAAGGCATCCTGCAGGACGGAATCGGCTATAACTCCTGGTTCGTGGACTGCGATTCGACAGGGGAAATTTACGACGACTACTCAGCCGATCATCCGACTACACAGGCCGAGGATTTGAAGGCGCGGCTGGAGCGGCTCAGCTATTTTGCCAATGATCAGAAGATGGTCGTAGGCTCTGAAGGCGGCAATGACTACGCCAGCGGCGTAATCGCTTTTGCAGAGGGCATCGAAAGTCCGATTATCGCCTGGGATGATCCCGATATGCGCGATAACAAAGACAGCCAATATTACGTGGGCGGCTATTATGCAATGTCAGGCATTCCGGAGCGTTACGGCAAATCCGTGCCGATCAAACCGCTGTACGCGAAGGTTTATACGGACCCGGCTTATTCCCTCCCGCTCTACAAGCTGGTTTATAACGATTCCATCATCACCACCAACCATTGGGAATGGGGCAGCTACAAAATTAAAGGCGAAGAAGCCAACCGGATGCTGTATGAGCTCCTTTATAACGCCCCTCCCCTGTACCATCTGGACCAGGCAGCCTGGGAAGCGGAGAAATCCAGCATCACCGGTTTCCTGAAGGTGTGGTCTCCTTTGCACCAGGCCGCCGTAACCCAAGAGATGACCGGCTTCAAGATTCTGACCGACGACAAGCTGGTGCAAAGCGCGCAATACGGAGACGATATCAGGGTGATTGTGAATTTCTCGGATCACGATGTTACCGTTCAGGGACAGAATTTGAAAGCCAAATCCGCCTTTATTTTGCAGGACGGGCAGACGGTCTTTTTTGATGCTGGGGCCAACGCCGCGCTGTTGAAGTAACCAGAAGAACAGAACCCCTGATTCCTTACGGATCAGGGGTTCTGTGGCATAAGCGGGATACGGACCTAAGCTGAAAAGGTCTCTGGCAAGCCCGGTTACGGGTGCCGGGTTACTTTTTCAAATACCGCTCCTTCAAGATCCCAAGCGTATGCAGCTCGTGCCCGGCAATAATATAAGCCAGCGCCCGCACCGTGGTCGGGTTCCCGTTAACCGTACCTTTGCGCGGCCAGGCCTCTTCGGATAATCCGCTGAGCAGCGTCAAGGTGGCGGTCCGCACAGCCGTATAATCTTTGGCGATCTCTTCGAAAGTCCGGCTGACCACGGCCGCGTTGCTTACATATTCATTTTCGTCAAAGCCGGGCAGCGGCGTTTGATCCCCTCTTGCCACACAAAGCAAACGGTAGCTCATGATCCGCTCGGTCTCGATCATATGTCCCAATACCTCTTTAAACGTCCATTTCTCCGGTGCGTAGCGATATTCCCCAAGCTCCTCGGGAAGCTGATCGATCCAGTCTCCCACATCATTCAGCTTGCCGGCCAGCAAATCTGTAATTTCCCCGTCAGGGACCAGCTCTATGTATCCTTGATAATAAGCGGGATATTCCTCCGCTGAAGGTCTGTTGACCATACGATCTACCACCTTTTTTTGTTTTTCTGCTGCTATTTTTTCTTAACGATACTACAAAAAAGCTACAAAATCAGCCTTTGATTTTACGGCAGACGGTTATAGAGCCGCATCCCTACTCCCTACTTTCTACTTTCTGTGCTCCGCAGCCAGCTTGCCGCTTTGCGAATCGATCCTGAAGCCATCAATATTAAAATAACGATTCCCTTCCCACTTCACCACGCTTTCCTCCCTATAAGGCCCTGTATAAAGAAGTTTGGTGCGGATAAAGGGTCCATACAGCGTGCCGAGTTCTCCATGTGCGGCTCCTCCTGCAGCGCCGGAGTCGATCATTTTGACCAAAACCACATGCCTTCCATCCGGCGACACGGCCTCTGCCAAAGTGAGCTGAGCAACAATCCCTTTAATCAGGAGAACGAGCAGCAGCAGCAGCAGAACCACTGGCAGATGCAGCAGACCGCCGGTTACTTTTAAAGCGGCATGAGCCTGGCCTGAAGCCAGCCAGGGAACCAGCACAATCCAGGGCAGAACCAGCATCGGATAGGACAGACAGCCAAGGAGCAAAAGGACCTCCAGCCCGATCATCGCCAAGGCGGATTTATTCCCCCAGCCCTTTGACTTCGCATAAATCCGCCACACCAGATAAAGAACCGATACGATATATAAAATTAAAGCAGCACGCTGCAGGCCTGGATTTCTCCAGTAAATATGAAGAAAATAACCCGCTGCAAACAGACCAACATAAACGATACCTGCATAAGTCAGACCTGCATAACTTAGTTGAGCACGTTTGGAGAGACGCAGGAGCATCAATAGCCCACCTTCCAAATCATGTATTCTTTATTAGAAGAACGCAAATCCCCTCCTCAGAGTTACATGGGTTATCCAAAAAAATGCAAAAAAACCACCCCTCCCTTGTTAAAACTTATCTAACAAGGAAGGGGCAGTCTGAATTTGAATCATCTGAACCCCTATTTCCAAAAGAGGATTGCCCTTTCCATCCTCTTACCCGGCCCGCTCCCGCTTCAGCTCGATATACCGGGTCATCACATATTTGCGGGCATCGGCCGTAAGGAGAACCAAGTCGATACGGGCCGCCGTCGGGCTGACAGGGGGACTGTCTGCGGAAACCGCCGCGGCTGAACCCCCCGTCTCCCATATAAACGTCACGACGGCCCCGTCCAGATTCTCCTGAAGATCCTGAATCCGGTAGCCTTTAAATAACAAATTATCGATCTCCCGCCGTTCTTGCTCGTATTCTTCAAAAGCGCTCATGTCAGCTCACGCTCCCGCTTGGCTGTGCTGCAGCCGGAGAAGCTGCCGATTCGCCAAACCGGCTGCGGCGCAAATATTGCCCCCGGCCTGCTTGACCGACAAACCTTTTGTCCCGGATCACAAATTCGCCGCGGCTTAATACGGATACCGGCTCGCCTTTTACCTCCATGCCTTCAAAAGCACTGTAATCCACCTTCATATGGTGGGTCTCCGCCGACAAGGTCCGGGTGACAGACGGGTCAAAAAGGACTATGTCCGCATCGCTCCCCACTGCGATCGTGCCTTTGCGCGGGAATAACCCGAACAGCTTTGCGCTTGTTGTGGACACAATGTCTACGAACTGGTTGAGCGTAAGACGACCTTTCTCCACCCCTTCAGAATACAAAAGCGTAAATCGGTCCTCGATGGTCGGACCTCCGTTCGGAATTTTCGAGAAGTCGCCGCGGCCCAATTCCTTTTGTCCTTTAAAATTAAAGGAGCATTGATCGGATCCCAGCGTCTGCAGCCCGCCACTGGCCAAGGCGCTCCACAGCACCTCCTGGTTCCACGCTTCACGCAGCGGAGGCGACCACACATATTTGGCGCCTTCAAAATCCGGTTTCTCCAGATACGACTGATCGAGCACCAAATACTGCGGACAGGTCTCGCCGTAAATGCGCAGTCCTTTCTTGCGGGCCTCGGCAATTTTCAGGGCGGCTTCGGCGCAGGTCACGTGCACCACGTAGAGCTGGGCGCCGGTCAGCTCGGTTAAATAAATCGCTCGGCCAGTCGCTTCCCCCTCCAGCTCAGGCGGCCGGGTCAGCGCATGATAGATCGGATCGGTCTGCCCCGCCTCCAAAGCCTGCTCCACCAGATATTCGATCACATCGCCGTTCTCGGCATGCACCATAACAAGCGCGCCTTCCTGCTTGGCCATTTGCAGCGTCTTGAACAAGGTGCCATCGTCGGCCTGAAAGGTATTTTTGTAAGCCATAAATACCTTCAGCGAAGTGATGCCTTCATTCTCAATCATTTGCGGCAGCTCCTCCAGCACCGCATCGCTAAGCTCGGAGACCATCAGATGAAAGCCATAATCAATGACGGCCTTGTCGCGGGACTTGGCATGCCAAATGTCAACCGCCTTGCCGAGCGGCTCGCCTTTGCTCGTCAGACAGAAGTCGATCACCGTCGTGGTGCCGCCGAACGCCGCGGCAATCGTGCCGCTTTCGAAATCATCCACGGTCACGGTGCCGCCAAACGGCATATCCAGATGGGTATGCGGATCAACGCCTCCCGGGAATACATAACAGCCGGACGCATCAATGATCTCCGCGCCCGCCGCCGGCAGATCAAGGCCAATGGCCGTAATGACACCATTTTCAATTAATATGTCTCCTTTATAAGTGTCTGCC
Source organism: Paenibacillus yonginensis (assembly GCF_001685395.1). Classification (NCBI taxonomy): domain Bacteria; kingdom Bacillati; phylum Bacillota; class Bacilli; order Caryophanales; family Paenibacillaceae; genus Paenibacillus; species Paenibacillus yonginensis. The sequence goes on from NZ_CP014167.1 coordinate 3,497,151, forward strand.
GCCGTTACGATTACGCCATTTCGGATAAGCTTCCTGGTCATGCTCAAACCACCTCCGCTTCAGAATAAGAACCATTCATGCGGGCAATTTCCCGCTGCCGTTCATTCCAGGTCATCGGCGCAAGACCGCTGTCCACCTCTACCATCTCGATGGCTCCTTCAGCCGGACAAACAATGGAACATAAATTGCAGCCGACACAATCCTCTTCCCGCACCTGCAGGATATCTCTTCCCTCTTCATTCGTCAGCATATCGATACATTGATGGGAAGTATCCTCGCAGGCGATATGGCATTTGTTGCAGTTGATGCAGTGGTCGGGATTGATCCTGGCAACCACTTTATAATTCAGGTTAAGATCGCCCCAGTTCGAATAACGCTGCACGGATTGGCCGATCAGCTCCGTCACAGACAGCAAGCCCTTCTCATCCAAATAATGAGTCAAACCGTCGATCATATCCTCGACGATCCGGAAGCCATGGTGCATCGCTGCCGTACAAACCTGGATGCCGGTAGCGCCCATCAGCATAAATTCGACGACATCCTGCCAGGTTGAAATGCCGCCGATGCCGGAAATCGGTACCCCCACCTCCGGGTTCCGGGCACATTCGGCTACCATGTTAAGCGCAATCGGCTTTACGGCAGGTCCGCAGTAACCGCCATGCGCGCCTTTGCCCCCCACATGCGGAATCGTATTCCATGTATGGATATCTACACCGGCTAAACTATTTATGGTATTAATCATACTTACGGCATCCGCCCCGCCTTTAACGGCGTGGCGGGCAACGACGGTAATGTCGGTAATGTTCGGCGTCAGCTTGACGATCACCGGCGTCCGCGCCACTTCCTTAACCCAATAAGTTTGGGCTTCAACGAGGTCGGGCTGCTGGCCGGAAGCTGCGCCCATCCCGCGTTCGGCCATTCCATGCGGACAGCCGAAGTTGAGCTCCAGCCCGTCTACGCCGACATCCTCGACTCTTTTGACGATTTCATGCCATTTATGCTGCTTCGGCTCGACCATCAGCGAAGCGATAACGGCGCGGTCCGGGAACCGTTTCTTCGTCTCGGCAATCTCCTTCAGATTCACCTCCAGCGGTCGGTCGGTGATAAGCTCGATGTTGTTGAAGCCGGCAACACGTTGTCCGTTGAAATTAACCGCCGCGAACCGGGCCGATGTATTGATAATCGGATCGCCCAGCGTCTTCCATACCGCTCCTCCCCAGCCTGCCTCAAAAGCCCGCTGAACCTGATAACCGGTATTGGTCGGCGGCGCCGAAGCCAGCCAGAACGGGTTCGGCGACTGAATGCCCGCCAGATTGATTCTCAAATCCGCCATGTGATGACCTCCTTATAAGTGGACGGGATAAAGGGCCCTGGTGCCGTCAGATTCATCAAAGCCGATCAGATAGTCCGATCAGGCCCGATTAACCCATTTAACCCAATGACCCCAATCAGCCCAGTGCCCCGTCAAACCGCCTTCTCAATCTGCGCGTCCTGCTGCCCCGCGAAATGCCGGATAATTGCGTAAGCAGCCAGCTTTCCCTGCTCCGCTGCCGATACTACCATCGCTTCGCCTTGTCCTGAGCCGAATATGATATCACCGGCCGCATAAATCTGCGGATCGGACGTTTGACGGCTTGATTCGTGAATCTTAACGATGCCGCGGTTGTGCTCAATGCCAAGCTGGTCAATCAATCCGGTCTGCCGCTCTTGACCGATGGCCGTGACCACGGCGTCAACCGGCAAAATAAACTCCGATCCCTCCACCGGAACCGGAATAGGTCTGCCGTCTCGGCCTTTCTCCGCCCCCAAAGCCATCCGTACGCATTCCAGGCCGGCCACCTGGCCCTCCGGACCAGCAATGATCCGCTTGGGCAGGGTCAGCCAGCTGAATTCGACACCTTCCTGCTTCGCGAATTCATATTCAAAGTCATAGGCTGTCATCTCTTCCCGCGTACGCCGGTAGACCATTTTGACCTGTTCGGCGCCAAGCCGCGCGGAACAGGTCGCCGCATCAATGGCCGTATTGCCGGCCCCTATCACGGCTACTGCCTTGCCGAGCAAATCCGGCACGCCCTCTCCCGTCTTGGTCGCCTCCACCAGCCGGATCGCATCATAGACGCCTTCCAGCTCCTCGCCTTCAATCCCCAGCTTCGGCACATACCCCATACCTGCCGCAAGCACAATCGCGTCGAAATTCTGCTTCAGCTCTGCTGCGGAAAGATCGCGTCCCACCTTTACCCCGGTATGAATCTTGACGCCCAGCTTCTCGATCTGCTCAACCTCCCAAAGAGAAACCGACTGAGGCAGTCGGAAGGAGACAATGCCGTAGGTATCCAGGCCGCCTGCTTTCTCCCTGGCCTCGAAAATTTCGACCGCCAAGCCGGAGCGGGCCAGCTCTCTCGCTGCCGATAATCCGGCCGGGCCGCCGCCGATGACCGCAACCTTGTTCCCGCTAGGAGCTCCGGCTTGAAAGAGCTGTTCGCCCTGCTCGCGGGCCCAGTCTGTGGCATATCGCTGCAGCAGTCCTATCCGGATCGGCTCCGAAGCCCGGTTCAGCACGCAGGCCCCTTCGCATAATTCCTCTGTCGGGCAGACCCGGGCGCAGCTTGCGCCAACAGGATTAGCTTCCATAATCGCGGTTGCCGCCCCCTTCAGGTTGCCTGTAGCGATCCTTTTTATAAACGAAGGAATATTAATGCTGGTCGGACAAGCTTTGATGCAGGGAGCATCATAGCAGTACAGGCACCGGTTGGATTCCTCCATCGCGCCGTGCGGCGTCAATCCCGGTTCGAATTCGGCGAACCTTCCGGCTATCGCTTCAGGCAGCCCAGTCTCCAAGAACACACGATTTTCCATAACTTGTCCCCCCGGAATGTCGATTCAACAACCCTTACTAAATGTTATGTTTATTGCCATGAAAAATAACTTTTTATTGTTTCCGCCCGATCAACCGCTATACAACGCCCATTCTTGTAGTAAAATAAAACATCATCATCTTAATCATGTTTGTATTTTGGCCTTCACTCCCCAACGAAGTCACCTATCCTCACATCACCTTATCCAAATCATAGTCAAATCGCATTTTCGTTACATTAGACACAATGTCAAATTTCAGGAATTGTTTTTTTACGGTCTGCAGGTCGCTGCCGCCTGAACAAAAACAAGATCAGAAGTGCGAAAGGGGAAACGGAAATGGACGATCAACGGGCAATGAATGGATGGACAACAGCAGCAACAACAGGTTCTGAAGGTCACGAATTGGAATTTACAGTGCTTGACGCCTTAACGCGCCCCCTGTTTGCCGGCGCCGAGGTGGCTGCAGGAGCCGGAGGGCTAAACAGGCCTATCCGCTGGGTGCACGTGCTGGAAAGCGCCGACTTTGAAAGCCTCATTCATGGTGAAGAAATGATCCTGACAACCGGCGTCGGGTTCACCGCAAACGGCATGTCCCCGGTAGCTTTCCTGGAGCAGCTGATCCGCAAAAACGCCGCCTGTCTGTGCCTGGAGATCGGCCATTATTTTCAGGCGGCGCCCGAAGAGATGGTGCGGCTGGCCGAAGCGCATCATTTCCCGCTGATCCTGTTCCCGCACACCGTCCGGTTTGTGGATATTACGCTGGATCTGCATTCCCTTATCATCAACCGCCATCACCTTATGCTCCAGGAGCTGGAGGGCACCTCGCGGGAATTTTACCGGCTCAGCCTTACCTCTCAGGGCACCTCCAAAATCCTTCAGCTCCTTCAGCAAAGCACACAAACGGAGCTCGTTTATTATCCGCTGCAGGGCAAACCCGTGCTGCTGCCAGCTCTCCCTCAAGAGGAGCAGGAGCTTTATCTGACTTATATGGGCGGGCTTGCGGAGGAACACGAACCGGCAGCCCGGAGCGGGGAACCCGTGCAGGTCATCCGCGAGTTTCCCGGCCGCAAAGCCGTGATCAAGCCGGTAGGCGCTCTGGATCAGACATGGGCTTACCTGATGATGTTGTCCCCCGGCCGGCCGCGGGAATACGACTGCCTGCTGCTCGATTCCGCGTCCCTCTCCATCGCCCAGGAGCTGCTTAGAACCCGGTATATGGAGGAGCGGAAATGTTTTTCGGAAAATGGATGGGTCGATGACCTGCTTGCCGGGCGCGTGCAGGGTGAGAATCAGATGAAAGCCCTGGTCGGCCCCGACTTCCAGCATCTTAACGAAACGCCCTACCGGGTCTGCACGCTGGAGCTGCGCAGCCGGTTCCAGGACAAATGGAACGCAGCCGAAACGGAATGGGAAACGGCCAGGTTCCATCTTCCGCTGCTGCTGCGCTCCTTGTTTGAGAAATACGCCTTCCAGCCGCTCATGACGATGAAGAACAACCGGATTGCGATTCTTGCTTTTGATCTGAAAGCCAAACTCCCCTCCAAACACCGGCTGCAGCAGGCGTTAAACAGCCTGCTTCACACGGCTGCCGGAGATAAACTGAAGGAATATACCCTTGTCATCGGCGTCAGCAAACCCCAAACGGGCCTCCGCAACGCGATGGCCGCCTCCCGGGAGGCCCGTCAGGCTCTGGAGCTGCACCCCTGCAGCCAGAAGTCCGTGCTCTTCTATGAAGATCTCGGCGTGTTCCAGCTGCTCATGAGCCTGAACGATGGAAGCACGCTGCAGACCTTTATCCGCAGCTATCTGGGGCCGCTGATCGACCATGACGAAAGCAAGGGCAGCGAGCTGCTGCTTACGCTGCGCGTATTCCTCGATCACGACGGCTCCAAACAAATTGCCGCACGCAAGCTGTTTATCGTCCGCCAGTCCCTGTATTACCGCCTGGAGAAAATCACCGAGCTCTTAGGCGAAGATTTCATGGAACCGGAGAACCGGATTTCCATCCAGGTTGCCTTAAGGGCCTATCAATTCCTGCATCCCGAAAAATTTACGATCCCGCAAACTCGTTCATCACAGCTTTAAGCACTTTGATCAGGAAATCAAGGTCATCATCCGTTGAAGCCAGCGGCGGCGCCAGGGTCAGCACATTGTTGAAGCCCGCAACGGTGTCGCCGTTTTTGCCGATGATCAGTCCCTGCTGCTTGCATGCCCCGATAATGGCTTTGACGGTATCCAGCGGCGCAGGCTGCCGGGTCGTTTTGTCGGTGACCAGCTCAATGCCTGTAATCAGCCCGAAATGGCGGATGTCTCCGACCAGCGGATGCTCCAGCAGCTCCGACAGCTCTTCGTACAGCCTTTCTCCGAGCACGGCCGCCCGCGCGACCAGCCCTTCCTCCTCCATCAGCTCCAGGTTGCGCAGCGCCAGCGCGCAGGCTGCCGGATTGCCGCCAAAGGTGTTGACATGCCGGAAGTGGCTGTATTCGTCCGTGCTGTCCTTGAACGCCTCATAAATATCCTTGCGGACGGCTGTGGCTGACAGCGGCAGGTAAGCGCTCGTCAAACCTTTGGCCATCGTTACGATGTCCGGCTTGAGCCCGAAATTCTGATGCCCGAACTTTCGGCCCGAACGTCCAAAACCGCAGATGACCTCGTCCATGATAAGCAGCACACCGTATTTCGAGCATATTTCCTGAACCCGGTCCAAATAAATCTGCTCCGGCACGATCACCCCGCCGCCGGTAATCACCGGCTCCATGATCACCGCAGCCACGGTCTCGGCTCCTTCCCAGATCACCATATCTTCGATCGCTTGGGCACACTGCAGATTGAACTGCTCCAGCGTCTGCCCCGGCGGGCGGCGGTAGCCGTCAGGCGGACTGACGTGCAGGAAGCTGCCTGACAGCGGCTCGTATTTGTATTTACGCTGCGCCTGTCCGGTGGCGGACAAAGATCCCATCGAGCTGCCGTGGTACCCGCGGTACCGGGCAATCGTCTTGTGCCGGAAGGGCTGGCCGGTCTGCTGATGATACTGCCTGGCGATTTTGAATGCCGCTTCGTTCGCTTCCGAGCCGCTGTTCGAGAAGAAGATGACATAGTCGCCTTCCAGCCACTCGTTCAGCTTCTCGGCCAGCTTGATGGCCGGCATATGGCTTTGCGTCAGCGGAAAATAAGGCAGTTCCAGCATCTGGCGGTAAGCCGCTTCAGCCAGCTCCTTGCGTCCGTATCCAACGTTGACGCACCAAAGCCCCGACATGCCGTCCAGATACCGGTTGCCGTCCAGATCGGTAATCCAGGAGCCGCTCCCGCTCGCCGCAATCATCGGCGGGTTCTGCTCGCTGTACGGCGTAATGTTGTGCCACAAATAGCGGCGGTCTTTCAGAATGGCTTCTTCCGTGCCGCCGGTGGTCCCCAGATTCAGCATAAATATCCTTCCCTTCCTTGGGTTCGGCCTAATAACGGGCCGTGATCATTTTCTTGCGGGTGTAGAACTCGACACCATCCCGGCCATTGGCATGCAGATCTCCGTAGAAGGATTTCTTGTACCCCGAGAATGGGAAAAAAGCCATCGGCGCCGGCACGCCCAGATTAACGCCCAGCATTCCCGCATCAATCTCCTCGCGGAACTGGCGGATCGCCTTTGCGCTGTCGGTATAAATGCAGGCTCCATTGGCAAAGTCGGACTCATTGGCGATGCCGATCGCTTCCTCGAGACTGCCCACCCGGATGATAGACAGCACGGGAGCAAAAATTTCGTCCCGCCAGATCGACATCTCCGTCGTAACCCCGTCAAACAGCGTAGGGCCTACGAAATAGCCCGGCGATCCGCTGGCCGCCGCCGCATCCAGCCGGCCGTCCCGGACCAGCCGGGCATGCTCCCGCTCGCCGGCCTCGATATAGGCGGCGGTCCGGTCTTTGTGGCTCTGCCGGATGACCGGGCCGAGGAAGACATCCGGCTCCCGCCCGTCGCCGATCTTGAGGCGGTCCGCGGCAGCCAGCAGCCTGCTCACCAGCTCGTCGGCCACGTCCTCATGGACGACGACCACCGAGCAGGCCATGCAGCGTTCGCCCGCCGAGCCGAAGGCGGCGGACGTAATGTTGCGGGCGGCATGATCGAGATCGGCATCCGGCAGGACGATCGAATGGTTTTTTCGCGCCCGCCAGTGCCTGCACTCTTTTTCCATGCGCCGTACCGGTCCTGTACACATATTCCGCGACCGGCTGGGAGCCGACGAAAGAGATCGCCTTCACCGCCCCATGCTCCAGCAGCGCGTTGACTACATCGTGCGCCCCGTGAACGAGGTTCAGCACCCCCGGCGGGAACCCGGCTTCCAGAAACAGCTCCGCAAGCCGGCCGGCCAGCAGCGGTGTCCGTTCAGACGGCTTCAGCACAAAGGTATTGCCGCAGGCAATGGCGAGCGGGAACATCCAGCACGGCACCATCATCGGGAAATTGAACGGCGTAATGCCTCCGATGACGCCAAGCGGGTAACGGTACATGCCCGACTCGATCCCGGTGGCGATGTCGGGCAGCTGACTGCCCATCATCAGCGTCGGCGCACCGGCCGCAAATTCCACGCATTCGATCCCCCGCTGCACCTCTCCTTCAGCCTCTTCAAGGTTCTTGCCGTTCTCCAGCGTGATCAGCTCAGCCAGCTCGGCCCGGTGTTCGAGCAGCAGCCGCTGATATTCAAAGAAATAACGGGCACGGCGCGGCACAGGAACCTTCTTCCACGAAACAAAAGCCTTCTCGGCAGCGGCAACCGCCTCTTCCACCTCCTCTTTGGTAGACAACGGAACCAAAGCGATCACTTCGCCGGTAGCCGGGTTCATAACGTGCTCATAACGGTCCGCGGGAGACTCCTTCCAGATCTCTCCGCACAGGTTGCGCAGCTTGAGCTTCTCCTTCTCCGCACTGGTCGTTGACATGGCCTATTCCTCCGCAGCAGGCACGAACGGCCGCTGGATTGCCGCGGCCGTTTGCCTTTAGATTAATTAATCCGGTTCTTTCCTTGCCTATGGGGTCGAATCCTTATTTCGAGGCCATCTCTACAATTTCATTCGTGAAGGCCTCGCTGATGTTCGCTTCCTTCTTAATGACGCCGAATTGATAGGCAATATCGGCCGTCTGCTTGAACGCAGCTTCGTCCGTATATCCCAGCTTGGCGCTGTCAAAGCCCTCCGGTTCGATCAGCTTGCCGACCTCCTCCATCATCTTCAGCTGGTGATCCCGGGTCGTGCTGCCCTCCTCCGCAACCTTCATTACGCTGTCTACAGCCGATTCCGGATCGGCGATGGCATCTTTCCAGCCCTTGAGCGAAGCCCGGATGAACTTGGCTGCCGTCTCCTTGTTGTCTGCCAGCCAGTCTTTGTTCGCGAACAGGTTATCCTCAAGCATGGCCACACCCTCATCGTTCATGTCGATGATGTTCATGTCCGAAGCAGCGACGCCGTTCTCGATGGCCACCTGATATTCGTTATAGGTCATCGCCGAAGCGGCATCAATGTCCCCGGTCAGAAACTGATCCATCGTAAAGCCCTGCTTCGTAAACTTCAGATCCTTATTTGAATCCAGCTTGTATTTATCAAACAAAGCCAGTACTTCAAACTCGTTGCCGCCCATCCAGTTGCCGACCTTTTTCCCTTTCAGGTCCGCCGGCGAAGTAATGCCGGCCGATTTCTTCGAGATCAGCACAAGGCCGCTCTTCTGATAAATCTGCGCGATCTGCACCAGCGGCATCCCCTGCTCTTGGCTTGTCAGCAGGCTGGCCACCCAGTCAACACCTATATCCGCCGTACCGCCGGCCACCTGCTGCTCGGGAACAATGTCAGGACCGCCCGGCAGAATCTCCACCTTCAGCCCCTCCTGCTCGTAATAACCTTTGTCGAGCGCTACGTAATACCCGGCGAACTGAGCCTGCGGCACCCATTTCAGCTGCAGCTTGACGGTGACCGGATCGGCAGCGGGCGCCTCCGTTCCTGCGGCTGCGGCAGACTCCGAGGCACCGCCTTCCGCGGCAGCGGCCGGATCGGCATTCTTGCTGCCGCCGCAGCCGGCCAGAGCCGCCGCAAAGATCAGCAGAACGGACAGCAGCAGCGCCAGCTTCCATTGGGCCGGTTTCGGTTTAGAGCTCATTTCGCTCATTTGATTTCCCCCTTTAATATGGATAAATGTACATGTGACTCCCTCTCTAATCCCCTCTGCGCGAAGGATGCCACTTTAGAAGCAGCTTCTCCAGCCGTTCGACAAGCAGGTAGAAGAGGATGCCCAGGACGGCGGCAGCTGCAATGCAGGCCCAGCCCAGCGGCATTTTGGCAATCTTGATGGAGTTGGAGAGCAGGTAGCCAAGCCCGCGCGACGAGAAGAAAAACTCCCCTACGATCGCTCCGATCATACTCGCGGTCGTATTGATCTTCAGCGCCGTAAAGACATACGGCAGGCTGTTCTGAACGCGGAGGTAACGGAAGATGGCCCCTTTGCCTGCCGCATAAGCATGCATGAGATCCAAGGCCAGCGGATCAACCGCGGTCATGCCCTTGTAGGCGTTCATCGCCATGGCGGCCATCGTGGTTGCAGCTACGATGGCCGCTCTTGAGCCGATGCCGTCGCCGAACCACAGGTTCATGATCGGAGCGAGCGCTACGATCGGCACAGCATTTAAGGCGGCGGCGAGCAGCAGGCCCGAGCCGCCCCATTTGGGCCAGGAGGCGGCGAGCAGAGCAACGCCGAAGCCCAGGGCCGAACCGGCCAGCATGCCGAGGACGGCCTCGGCCAGCGTATAGCCGCTGTAGGACAGCAGCAGGCTGAAGTTCTCGCGCAGCGCCTCAGCGATGGCGCTGGGCAATGGCAGCTGGTACGGCTTCAGATCGAACAGCTTGTGGAACAGCTCCAGCTGCCACAAGCCGATGAAGAGCAGTCCGGCCAGCAGCGGAAGGACAATCCCCGGCCAGCGGCGTCCCGAAGGCCTGCGCCTGCCCACCGCCGCTCCCCGCGCATCTCCGGACAAGCGCCGGCCGGCGGCCGGAGCCTCTCCCCCTGCTGTCAGCCGCGCCGGGGTCCCCGCCTCCTCTCCGGAGGCCGGCCCAAAGGCCACTTCTCTTGCCGATGAGGACTCCATCAGTCCACGCCTCCTTTCGGCCGGAATTCCGGCTGCCAGGGTGAAACCAGCCGTTCCAGCAGACTCATCAGCAGAAAGCTGGCAATCCCCATGACCGCTCCAGCTATCACCGTTGACCAGAACATATAGGTATGAGAAGGCCCGTAATACAGATTGCGAAGCATCAACACGCCAATACCGCGCTGCGCCCCCATCAGCTCAACGAGAATCGCTCCGGTGACCGCAAGCGGGGCGGCAATCTTTAGCCCGCCAAACAGGCCGGGCAGCGATGCCGGAAGCCGAAGCTTCCAATAAATCGTCCAGGTGCCCGCCGCATAGGACTGCATCAGCTCCAGCGATGAAGGCGAGACGCTGCGCAGGCCGCGCAGCATGTTCAGAGCTACTGGAAAGAACGTAATGTAACCGGAAATAAGAATCCGGGAAACCTGTTCATCCCGGACGATGCCGTAGATGATAGGCGCAAGGCCCAGAATCGGGATCATCTGGGAGGCTACCGCATAAGGGAAGGCCAGCCGTTCCATCCAGACCGACAAGCTCATCAGCACTGCAAGCAGCACGCCAGCCGCCGCCCCAAGCAGGAAACCCAGTGACGCATTCCCCAGCGTCACGCCTCCTTCCTTCAGCAGTGTTGATCCATAAGTGAAGAAAGAGGCGGCTACCTTATGCACAAATGGAAGCTTCGATTGGGCAAGCGGCACTCTGGCTACATCCAGCAGGAACCAGGACAAGCCTTCCCAAAGCGCCAGCAAAGCGACAAACCATACCACGAGCGGGACTAGTCTGCCGCGTATGGACAAGACCTGAAAGCGCAAGGTCCTCACACCCCTTCAAAGCTGCCGCGAATCCGGGCGATCAGCTCAAAAAATTCCGCGCTGCCGCGCATCTCCGGGGTCCGCGGTCTGGGAAGCGGGATGTCTACGACCGCCGAAAGCCTTCCCGGATGCGGCGATAAAACAAAAACCCGGTCTGACAGAAAGATCGATTCCGGGATGCTGTGGGTCACGAAAACAACGGTATTTTTCACTTCCGACCAGATGGCCAGCAGCTCCTCGTTCAGCCGCTCCCTCGTAAATTCATCCAGGGCAGAGAAAGGCTCATCCATAAGCAGAATTTCGGGCTCCATAGCCAAAGCTCGAGCGATGGCCACCCGCTGCTGCATCCCTCCGCTCAGCTGCCAAGGGTATTTGTCCTCAAACCCCTTGAGCCCGACAAGCTCGAGCAGCCTGGCTGCCTTCTCCTCGCGCAGGTTCTTCTTCACCCCCATCAGTTCAAGTGGAAGCGTAATGTTGGATTTGACCTTCCTCCATTCATACAACACCGGGCTTTGAAAGACGATGCCATATTTCTGGGCCTGCCGGGCCTCTCTGGCACTTTTGCCCGCCACCTTGACTTCACCCGCCGTAGGCTGAATCAAATCCGCCATCAGCCGCAGCAGAGTCGTTTTGCCGCAGCCCGACGGCCCCAGCAGAGAGACAAATTCACCTTGAGCAATGTCCATGCTGATCTGCTGCAGTGCCAGCACCTCGGCGTTTGCCGTGCTATACTTCATTTCCACGCCTTCAAACTGAATTTCCGGAACGGTATTTACGGCAATCCCCATCTTTGTCCCCCCTACCAACCTGTTCTGTTGTAAGATTTCCGTACATTTGATCGATCCTTTTGGTCTATCGTTTGGTTTTATGTTGGATTACCTAACATGTTACACGTTCGCCATCCATCGCTCATTAGACAGAAAGTAAAGACCTCCGGCCATAATTTCGTCGTTTTGTCCAGCCGCCTGTCAGACCCGCGTAAGGCATCAAAATAAAAGACAAAGGCTCGCTTTCTGAAGTTATCTTTGCTAACATTCCCGGCGGATTGAGGCGTACCGAGACAAAGCCTTCTTTTTCTGGGAAGCCTTCTTCCAACTTCAATAAAATGTGATACTATTTATGAAGAAACAAAGCGTTCGTTCCCCATCCTCTTCAAGGAGCTGAGCAAGCGGCAAATGGGCTCATTTATTTCCAATTATATTGTGATCGTCTCCCTCTCCGGCGTCCTTAACGTTCTGCTCGCATTTCTGGCGTATTTCAGACGTACGGACTTTCAGGGAACCAAAGCTTTTGTCGCCATAGCCGTCACATCGGCCATCTACATATTTGGTTATGCCGTCGAGCTTTCAAGCAGCAGCCTTGAGGAAATTCGGCTTTGGACCAAAATCGAATATCTCGGGCTGCCTTTTATTTCTCCGGCCGATCTTATTCTAGTGCTGTATTTTGTGGGGCTCGATAAGCTGTTAAACCGGATTACCCTGCCGCTATTGTTCGTTATTCCGGCCGTTTCCTGTCTGCTGGCCCTGACCAACGATTATCATCACCTGCTGTATCGGGACATGTATCTGAATATGGACGCCCCGTTCCCAACCGCTAATATTGTCATGGGCCCCTGGTACATCGTTCATGGCAGCTATACCTTCGGATGCCTGTGTGCCGGTGGATGCATCATTTTAGCCAAATGGAATTCCATGAAGCACAACTACAAATGGCAGATGTTGACGCTCCTCGTCGGCATTATCCTGCCTTCTGCCGCTTCTTTGGCCTATCTGTTCGGCCTTTCCCCTTACGGCATGGACCCTGTGCCCGTGGTCATGAGCGTGACGTCAACGCTGTACATCATCGCTATCTGGTCAAGAGGCATGCTGACCGCCGCTCCAATTGCACGAGAGAGTCTATTCGGACATTTATCCGACAGTGTGCTGGTGCTTGATATATTTGAAAGAGTGGTTGATTACAATCCGGCAGCGGAACAGTCAATACGCGGGTTGGATGCTTCCTCTATAGGCAAACCGCTGGCCAGGCTCGTGGAGAAGTTCAGTCCGGAAACCTTAATCTTTATCCAGAGCAACGATCCGGCGGTTCCTGCCGAAACCCAAGTGGAGTGGAAAGACGGGGAGAAAACGTTTCATTATCAGCTTCATTGCTCCCCCTTAACCAAGAGGGACGGCCGCAACATTGGAAGAATTGTGAAACTGACCGATATCACGGAGCAAACGATGCTCCAGGAGAAACTTCAATTCATGGCGACCCGGGACAGCTTAACGCAGATTTACAACAGGGGCTACTGGATGGACAAATCCCGGGAGGCGTTGTCCGCTTGCCAAAAGCTAGAGGAACCGCTCGCCGTCATCCTGCTCGACATTGACCATTTCAAGAATATCAATGACCGGTATGGTCATGATATTGGTGATGAAGCCCTCCGGCACCTCGTTGCAGTCTGCCGTTCCTTAGTCCATGAAGAGATGCCTTTCGGACGATATGGCGGGGAAGAGTTCGTGATTTGCCTGCCGGGGAGAAATCTCGATCAAGCCGGCTATATTGCCGAAATGATCCGTAAGGGCATTGAAGACAGTCCTCTGGCAACGCCTTCACAGCAGCTTCCGATTACCGCCAGCTTCGGCGTCGCAGATGAGACCTGCGGACAAACCTTGGAAGAGATGCTGAGCGAAGCGGACAAGGCCCTCTACCAGTCCAAACACGGCGGCCGAAACCGGGTTCATCTGGCCAGGCCCAAAACGGTTTATCCATAAAAACCTTCCAAGGCTAAACAACCCATTTCCGTTCCTTTCTGACGGGATGGGTTTTTTCTGCGGATTTTCGCCGAAACCCTCTCCTCCTAAGGAAGAATAAGGAATTGAAAGCTGGGAAATAATACACCAACATCCCTTAAAAGGAGGATTGACGATGAGTACATCACAACCCGGCCGTGCCAGTCAATCGAACAATTCCGGACCGGAGAGCGTTCCCTCTTCACGTCCGTTAATGGACTCCTTGGAAGATAACTTGAGTGAAATGTTGCGCCGTTTGGGAGCAAGCGCCGACATCGTGGTGAGAAGGCTCGACACGGAGGCTGGCCTTCCCATGGCTGTGGTTTATATTGACGGACTTATCAACACAGACATTATCAATCAATCCATTCTTCAGCCACTGACGAATATGTTTCTTCAAAATGAGGGGAAAGAGGCAAAAGGAAGCACTGCCGAACAGCTTAGAGCAAGACTGCTTCCCATCGGTCAAATCCAGGAATGCAAAACCTTCGAAAGCGCCTTCTCCATGCTTTTTGAAGGTCATACTCTCATTCTTATGGACGGGAATAAAGCGGTGCTCTCCATGGATACCACGGGCTGGGAGACGCGCAGCATCAACGAGCCGACTTCCCAGGCGGTTGTACGCGGCCCGAAGGAGGGCTTTACTGAAAACCTACGGACCGGCACCTCTTTGCTGCGCAGGAAAATCAAGTCGCCCGATTTGCGGATTGAAGAATATAAGATCGGGGAACGGACTCAAACCAACATTGCGATGGTTTACCTGAAGGGAATAACCGATGATCAGATTCTTGAAGAAGTCCGGCGCAGGCTTAATGCGATACAAACAGACGCTATTCTTGAAAGCAATTATATTGAAGAGTTTATCCAGGACGGAAAATGGACTCCTTTTCCGACCATTCAAAACTCAGAACGTCCGGATGCCGTAGCCGCAGGCATACTTGAAGGACAAGTCGCCCTCTTGATTGACGGGACACCCTTCGCTTTACTTACTCCAGCTACTTTCTTTAGCTTCTTTCAGTCCAGCGAAGATTATTATCAGCGGTACGACGTTGCTTCCTTTTTACGTATGATCCGGATCCTATCCTTTTTTGTTTCCATGATGCTGCCTGCTTTATATATTGCCATTACCACCTTTCACCAGGAAATGGTGCCGACGCCCCTGCTGGTAAGCCTCGCCGCACAAAGGGAAGGCGTTCCTTTCCCAGCTTTGGTTGAAGCTTTGGTCATGGAGCTGACGTTTGACGTGCTGAGGGAAGCAGGCGTCCGGATGCCAAGAGCCATCGGGCCGGCCGTTTCCATTGTAGGCGCGCTTGTCCTCGGGCAGGCAGCCGTACAGGCCGGCTTGGTATCTGCGGCTATGGTTATCGTGGTTTCCTTCACGGCGATCTGCAACTTCGTGATTCCTTCCCAGGTGATTTCCAATGCGCTTAGGCTTATCCGTTTTGTCATGATGATTGTAGCTGGTGTCCTGGGACTATTCGGAATCACCTCATTCCTGATGTTTCTGATGATCCATATGGCAGGGCTGAGCTCTGTCGGCGTTCCTTATCTGTCTCCGGTTGCGCCTATGACTCCCCGTTATCTAAAAGACGTATTTATAAGGGCTCCGCAGGTCCTGCTTAAGATACGCCCTAAACTTGCAGCCAAACAGGAGGCTTACAGACAAGCCCAAATCTCCAAAACAAATCCAAGCCATGACTCATCCAATAAAGGAGGCCAATCTCCATGAAACAGAAAATAGGGACCTTGCAGGCATCCTTCCTGATTGTGAATGCCATTGTACCTACTGCCATCATGGTTTTGCCTTCGATAATCAGCACCAGGCTGGAACAGGAAGGACCCTTCAGCATCGTCATATCGGCCTGTTTTGGGGTTCTTTTAGTTTTCCTCATCGCTGATTTGATCAAGAAGAGCCACCGGACTCCTTACATAGAATGGATAAGCAAAGTAAGCTCTCCGTTTGTTGGAGCTCTCATGGGAGCTCTAATTGTCGGGAATTTTATAGAGGAAACCGCCATCGTTCTGCGCCAAAGCATCAACTTTATTAATGAAAACGTCCTTTTGAATACACCGTTTGCCGTGATACTGATAATTATGGTGAGTATAGGCATTTATATAACCACCCAAGGTATAGAAGTGATGGCGCGCGTGAGTTCCATCCTGATGTTGCTGTACATCCTGCCTATCCCTGTCTACCTATCCGGGGTCGTTGATTTCAATCATTTCAGCCGGCTTTTGCCTATCTTTGAACATTCGCTAAATGATTATATTCTGAGCAGCCTGGGGCCCGCCAACTGGATTTCAGAAGTCTCATTCCTGTTATACATTGCCCCGTATCTCAAATCGCCGGAACGTTCCAGATCTATCGGCTTTTTGAGCCTAACTTTCACCTGCATCATTATTTTGATTGTCTACATCCCCACTCTGCTGGCCTTTGGACCGGAATATATAAAAGTATTAAATTACCCGGGGGTTACTTATTCCAAGCTTGTCCACCTGGGCCGCGCCTTCGAGAACCTGAACATTTTGTTTGTATCCTACTGGCTGCTGGTCAGCTATATAAAGTTGTCCTTCTTCCTGTTTGTGACCCTGGAATGTTTCAAGCAAACCTTCCGGATCAAAGAAAACCAGTCCTATTACTTGCTGGCTCTGTCTTTAATTATCGCGCTTGAATCCTACTATACCTGGGATACTCCGGCTCATCTGTACAAAAACAATCTGGAAAATCAATTTCCCGGCTTCATGCTGTTCAACGTTGTATTTCCGCTAATGGTTTACGTTATGAGTATTATTAGTCAATTGAAGACTCGGCGAAGGGAGATCAGCAGTCGTGAATAAGTTTTATTTATTGGTATCCAAGAAATGGCATACGGCTCTATGCATTTCTTTGACGGCCGTCCTGTTAGGCGGCTGCTGGGATAACAGAGAGCTGAACGAAATCGGAATCACTTCGGGTACGGCCTACGACTGGAATAACAACAAATGGACGATCACTTATCAGGTCATCAACCCCCTGTCCTCATCAGGCACTATGGGCAGCGGCGGCGAGTCCAACACACCTCCTTTCCTGACTTTCACTACACAAGGAGCGTCCATTATGGATGCCATTTCACACAGCAACATGACCAGTGTCCGCCAGCTGTTCTTCGCCCATTCCCGGATGACTGTCTTCAGCGAGAACTTGGCGCGAAAAGGCATCACGGACGTGATGGACTTGTTCCTGCGCAAACCGGATGCCCGCGAAACCGTCAATGTCTTTATAAGCCGGCGGATGGGCAGAGATATCCTGGATCAATTGATGCAAACGTCCAAGAACCAGGGGGCTGGCATACAATTAATGATGCAGCAGGAAGCTAATCTGAGTTCTTATTACCCGGGGATCAGAATGTTTGAGCTCGCCGTTAATCTGGCCTCCGAGTCCCACTGCGCAACCATTCCGGAAATTAAGTTGACAGGTAATGAAATCATGGATTCAACGCAAGAAATCGAAGTCACCGATCTGCCCAGCCGTCTGGAGCTGGGCAGTCTGGCCGTATTGAAAAACGACAGGTTGATCGGCTGGTTGTCCGTCAAGGAAGCGTTCGGTCTTACCTTCCTTACCAACCAGATTCACTCGGCAAGCATCTCTATCCCTTCAGATCCCAAAAAGGGAGAGGTTAAGGATTCCTCCTTTTCCCTGCTGCATTCCAAAACGAAAGTGAAACCTAAATGGGAAAACGACCATTTTGTCATGGATGTCAATGTCCGCGGCGGCGGTACGCTGCTTCAATTGTCAGGAGACGTCGATTTAAATAAATCCGGAGAAATTGAACAGCTGGAGCAAAACATTAATAAGGAGGTGTTAGCCTATATCCAAGAGTCTTGGAGTGCCCTGCAGAAACTAAATGCAGACGCCACCGGATTCGCCACGCTGGTTCACCGGAAATATCCGCGCAGGTGGAAGCAAATCAAAGCTGCCGAAAGCTGGGACAAAGAATTCAGGGCGATTGAGCTTCGTCCCCATGTTTCCATGAAAATCGAACGTTTCGGACTGGGCAGCAAATCTTTCAAAAGTATCGAAAATGAATAAAGAAAAGGACAGAAATTTCATGATTAATGAAATTTTGCTGATTATAGCCTATGCAGCCGTATATATTGCAGGCTGTAGACCAATAAAAGGGCAAAAGCAGGTTTATAAAAAAGCAGTGCTCGCGCTTCTGTTCGTTTGGAGCGCCGTTGAGTGGATTCTAGGAAGCAACGGGAAATGGTATCCGACCCTTTCCGTTGTCTATTTCACTTTCTATAAACCTATAGGCCAAGCCATTGTCCACTGGTTAGGAGGATAAGCGGATGAAAGCCGGAAAAGAGCAAATTACTTCGCTGCAGATCACCTTTATGGTCACCATATTCGAAATTGGCAGCGCTCCGTTATTTTTGCTGGGTTCCCACGCCCGGCAGGATGCCTGGTTGGCTACGGCGGTTGGTTCCGCAGCGGGACTGCCGCTGCTTTTCCTGTTTTTCTGGATTCAAAGCAGAGCCCCCGGCAAAGATTGGACCGGCCAGCTGAAGCTTGGTTTCGGCCCTTACATAGGCACCATTCTCGGAGCCGTATATGCCTTGTATTTCGCTTATGAATCCATGCGAAATGTCCGTGATTTAGGGGAGTTGACCAAACTTAGCTTATTGCCGGGGACCCCTATGTTTTTGACCATGCTAATTTTTATTTGGACTGGCGGTTATGCGGTATGGAAAGGGGTCGCAGTTGTCTTCAGGCTCCCGGAAATGCTGCTTCCGGTTACTTTATTTATGTATGCCGTGGTGATTGCAATCTTCTTTCTTCTCAAGGTTCCGGATTATAACCGGCTTACTCCCGTTATGGAGAACGGATTCTGGCCAATCCTCCAAGTGGCTTTGCCCGATCTTGTGTCCTTTCCTTTTGGACAAACTGTTATTTTTCTGATGTTCTGGTCCTTTTGGGAGAAAAAAGGCATCCCGATCAAACAGACCTTGATCGGGTATCTGACTGTCAGTTTATTCCTGATCTTTGTTAATTCAGTGATCCTGGCGGTTTTAAGCGCCCCTATCGCCGCGGCCAGCGAATTTCCCATGCTTAAGGCCGTGCATTCCCTTTCCAGCCTCCGTTTTGTCGAACGGCTTGAAATTCTGCTGAGCATTCTGCTGTATGTTGGACTCTTTGTGAAGATGACGATGTTTTTCCTGTGCTCGGTCCAGGCAATGGCCCATATCACAAAAAAAAACGGCCAGGTTCTGGACGATCCCGGCCGGCTTGCTGATATTTGGCGCTTCTTTTATTGAAAGGGGTTATGCCCAGCATTTTGCCATCGGGCTTGGTCCCAGCCTGAAAGTGGACGTTGTCTTTCAGGTTGTTGTTCCTGTGCTGCTGATCTGTTTCCTGTTAATTAGAGGCCGCAGGAGCAGCAGCCATCCGGCTGGATCCAAGGAATGAGCCCCTATTATTCAGGAACTGACTCTGACTGCCCTTCGGTCCCGGCAGAGACATTTACCGCTTGAGGATCTATAGCCGGCGTAATCAGATGATAGACCCGGCTTTCAAACGGCTCGAGCTTCATTTCGGCTGAAAGCCCTACCTGCTCGGAGAACCGGTTATGGAGCAGCAATCCGGCAGCCGAATATTCCAAGCTGTCCGGCAGCACGATTTCCGCCTGCTGTTCGGAGAGGTTGCTGATTACCAGCAGCTTCTCGTTGCCAAGCGTTCGTGTATAAGCATACACCTGCTTATGGTCCGGCAGGAGAAGATCATAACTGCCGTAGACAGCCACCTCATATTCGCTGCGCAGTTTGATCAGATTTTTGTAGAAATGATAGATGGAGTCGGGATCAAGCCGCTCCTGCTCTACATTGATTTCGGTGTAGTTCGGATTGACCTTAAGCCAAGGGGTACCGGTGGTGAAACCTGCATGGTCTTCACGGCCGTTCCACTGCATCGGCGTTCTGGAATTGTCACGGCCGTTCTTCCAGATCATCTGCATGATTTCGTCGTGGCTTCTCCCGTTCTCAAGCTCAATCCGGTACAGATTCTTGATGGCGACATCATTATAATCTTCGATCTCAAACTGTACATTGGTCATGCCTAGCTCCTGCCCCTGATAAATAAAAGGGGTGCCCTGCATCAGGAAATACATTGCCGCCAAGGCTTTCGCAGAAGCTTTCCAATAGGTGGTGTCGTTCCCCCAGGTCGAAACGATACGGGGCTTGTCATGATTTTCAATAAACAGGGCGTTCCAGCCGCGGTTCTCAAGCCCTTTTTGCCAGCGGGTAAGCGTTCGCTTTAGTTCGACTACGTCAAGCTCGCCCTCCACACTTTTGTCCCAGAGCTGCATATGTTCGAACTGAAAAATCATGCTGAATTTGCCGTTCTCCTCGCCAACCCACTGATCGGCATCCTCGGCGGTTACCCCGCTCGCTTCCCCGACCGTCATCACATCGTAGTGGTCCAAGGTCTGCTCTTTCAGCTCTTGCAGGAAGTCTTGGATGCCGTCCCGGTTCATATGGCCTTCAAACGAAGGGACATAAGCCAGCTGATCGGGATTCGGCATATCCGGCAGGCCGGGGATTTTTTTGATATGGGAAATCGCATCTACCCGGAAGCCGTCAATGCCTTTATCCAGCCACCATCTGATCATGCGGTAAAGCTCGCCGCGCACCTCCGGGTTCTCCCAGTTGAGATCCGGCTGCCGCTTGGAGAATACATGCAGGAAATATTGACCGGTAGCTTCGTCATATTCCCAGGCAGATCCGCCGAAGATGCTCTCCCAGTTATTGGGTTCGGCTCCGTTCTTGCCGTCCCGCCATATATAATAATCGCGTTTGGGGTTGTCCTTGCTAGACCGTGATTCCACAAACCAGGGATGTTCATCCGAGGTATGGTTGATCACCAAATCCAGAATCAGCTTCATTCCGCGCTTATGGACTTCCTGCAGCAATTCGTCAAAATCGGCCATCGTGCCGAACTCATCCATAATGTCCTGATAATCGGAAATGTCATAGCCGTTATCGTCATTAGGCGATTTGTAGGTTGGGCAAATCCAGATCACCCCAATGCCGAGGTCCGACAAATAATCAAGCTTGGAGATAATTCCCTGAATGTCGCCGATTCCGTCTCCATTGCTGTCCATGAAACTTCGCGGATATATTTGATAAGCTGTTGCTTCTTTCCACCATTTTTTGTGCACGGTCTGCAGCCCCTTCACAGAAAATATTCCTCTTCGTGTATCATTAGCTCATTTCAGGAAAATATTTTCCCAACTTTGCTTATTATAAAAGGAACCCTGCATGCGGTCAACAAGCTTTTTTCCTGTTCCATCCTATGTATGGGCCTATAAAGTAAACCTTATCAAGGAACTTCGGCACCTTTTACAGGAAAATATTTTCCCAATTCAACTTGGAACTCTCCTATTTTCCAGGGACCTTACAATTAAAGGAGACATCGGTTTGACTTCCGTTTACAATAAAACAGACAGGCTCCACCATACGGAAGTGGCGATCAGGAAGGATGTGAGTTCCTCTTATGAAAATCACCATCAAGGACATTGCCAGGATGGCGGGTGTCTCCATTTCAACCGTCTCCCGGGTCGTGAATAACAGCAAACCCGTCAACGACGACGTAAGAAGAAGAGTGATGGAAGCGATCCGGGCCACCAACTACCGCGCTGGAATGCTTCCAGGGGATTCGGCGGGTCCGCGAGCGGATGCGCTGCTGATCGGAGTTATCCTGCCCCATAACACCAACACGGTATTGGATGATTTCAATACGGGTATTACTAATGTGGCCGATTTGTACGGTTATGATGTAACCGTAGGACTTACGGATGCAACGGTAGAAAATGAACTCGGATATTTACGGCTGTTCGGGGGAATCGGCGTTCAAGGTATTATATTCGTCGGCTCTCCGCTGGAGCAACGGCATTTGGAAATTATCCGCGAACACAAGCTGCCTTGCGTTGTTGTTGGAGAGGTTTCACCGGTAACCTTCATCCCCTCTGTACATATAGACAATGTGACGGCTTCCTTTGAAGCGGTGACCTATCTGATTCAACAGGGACATCAGCGGATCGGCATCATTCGAGGCGAGGATGAAGGCGCGGTTGGAGGACAACGTTATGAAGGGTACGCCCGCGCGCTTGCGGCAGCTGGAATGGAGATCAACAAACATTGGGTCACGACCAGCGGAATGTCCGTTGAGGACGGCACGGAGGCAATGGCCCGGCTGATTGCGGGAAGCGGCGAGCAACAGCCGACGGCTGTCTTCTGTTCGACGGACTGGATGGCGATCGGAGCCATGAATTATTTGCTCGACCACGGCTATAAAGTTCCGGATGACGTGGCTGTCTTTGGCTTTGACGGAAGTTTCATGTCCGGCGTCGTCCGTCCTCAGCTGTCAACCGTCTCCTATTCCGCTACGGAGATCGGCATGACGGCCGTCCGGAACTTAATCAAATTGATTAAAGGAGAAGCCGTAACCCCTCATCATACTAATGTTCCCCATCATTTAACGATACGAGGCAGCACCCGTTAACGTTTAGCTTAACAGTATAACTTGGGAAGGAAATCGGAGCAGATCAACTGCAGATTTACAATTCAAGGGGAGCACGCCGTCCAAGCGTACTCCCCTTAGTATTAAGACTTCGATTCAGGATCCACAGGCACGGCTGTGCTGTCATCCCTATTCCCCAGCCAGCCCGCTTTGCGATCCCGCGCAGACAGCACGTTCCGGCTAAATACCGCCAGTTTATGACGATTCGCAAACCCCAGCAGGAGCAGATTAACCAACCAGAACACGAGGATCGGAGCCGGAAATCCTTCGGTGATCAAATACACGGAAAGCAGCAGCATGCCGAATACAACTTGAAATCCGTTTGCCTCGTCCGAGATGCGGCGGCTGCCTTTGAACAGAATGGCCAGGCCAAGCAGGGCAGCAAGCAAAATCGCGTAGACCAGGGCGGCCTTAAAAGAAGTTAAGGCGCTCCATACCCCGAAAGTAACGGCAATTCCTTTGCCGCCGCGGAATTTCAGAAACGGCGAGAACAAGTGCCCCAGAATCGGCGCAGCAGCCAGCAAAGCAAGACCATAGCCGCTTATGTTCTCGGCCCGGATAAGCCAAACCAGCGGAAAATATCCCTTCAGGAAATCGAGCGCAACCCCGGCTAAACCCAGCTTCCAGCCGGCAACGGCCCACAAATTAAAGGCGCCCGGATTGCCGTCGCCTACCGTGCGAACATCTTGCCGAACCAAACGTCCCAGCCAATAAGAGAACATCAGGGAACCAAACACAAACTCTACCCAAGCCAGCGTCACAATCATCATGATGATTTCCGGCCCCCTACGTCTATCGTCCTGCCTTTCCAGACCACCTTCTTCAGAAAGACCACCTGATAAGCTGAATAAATAAAAGCCACCAGAAAGAACAGGACAGACAAAGTATGCAGCAGCGGCATCAACCAGCCAAACCGGCCGACATACCGGGTCAGCAGGAAAATTTGCGCGGTGAACAGCAGATAAGCTCCCACAGCGGGCCAGGCCCAGGAGGTCGGCCACAGGAACCAGGCGGACTGCGCAGCAATCAGGGTAACAAACCAAACCGCAATCAGAGTAACCGTTAACGGACTTAATTTGGAGGTGCTTGTCACCGCCCCTTTGCTGAAGCCCTCTAATTCACTGCGCAAACCTTCCGGATACATGCGAAAAGAAACATCCCGGCCCCCGAGATAATTCGTCACCGGAATCCCCGCTTCACGAAACTTGGCTCCCAGGTTCAAGTCGTCCAGTACCTCAGAGCGGATACCGTCATGCCCGTTAATGCTCTCGTAGTCTTTCCGGGTCGCTACAATGCAGGAGCCGTAAAGCCCCTGCTGAGGATTACGCCGTTCAAACGGCGACATAAAAGCAAACAGGCCTAAAATATTCGGCACCAAAGCAAGGCGCTCATAGAGCTTCTCCGTATAATGAAACGGCACGGCCGAGATCACGCCGCCATTCTGCGAACGGGCATGAAGCAAGGCATTTAAGGCCTCAGAAGAAAGACGGATGTCGGCATCCAGGAAAATGAGCAGATCGCCGGTCGACTTCAGGAAGCCGTTCCATACCGCCCACGTTTTGCCTGTCCATCCGGCAGGGAGCGTTTCGTTCTGCACCACCTTGACTCCGTAGCTTTCAGCAACCTCACGGGTCCGGTCCTCTGATCCGTCATCCACAACGATGATTTCATCCGGACGGCGGCTCTGGTTCTTCAGGGAGTTCAGCAAATACGGCAGGTTGTGTGCTTCATTCCGTGCCGGAATGATAACCGATACCTTCCCGCCGCGATAAGGCGCATCAGCGTGAGGAAGCTTGTTCCTGCGAAGCAAAACCCATGCCGCCAGGCATCCGATCACGCTCAGTAATAATATCCACAATGTAATCCCTCGCTTTCCGGACAACCGGATTCCCCAGCTGGTCTATACACAATTGGAGAACATGCTTGGTTTTTCTAACATTTTATGTACAAAAAGACCGGGAAATGCCCGGATCGCCGAATTCTAAGGAGCGCTGCCTCCAGCAGTCTTCCCCAAAAGCTCGGCAAATCGGCTGTTCCAGGCTGTTAAATGGCTACTATGCAGCTAAATGGGAAATCTAGGACCAAAGTCCAAAACTACCTTCATCTTATTCCCTTGTCGCGTTCTTAACAAGAGTCTTTCCGCAAAAAACATTTTCTTCATAAAAAAAGGATACCGCAAACGCGGCTATAACCGTTAGTTTGCGGTATTCTGACCCCGCTGCCGGGAAAAAAGACGAACGGCGTCCGCATCCGGCAGACTGGTAATAAATCGGACCTCTTCAAGACTCAGCGCCTGCTTGCGCCCGGTCAATGACCACTGCCGAAGCATGTACCGGTATTGAGGCAGCATAGGCCTTAAGCTGTCGTAGCCTTCGGGTCTGCTGAATTCCTCGTATTGCCCGTCCTCGTCGATCACAAAGCTGGCGAAGGAGAAATGCTGGAATTCCCAATGACGGCTGAAGCCCCGGAACTCCAAAATTTCAGGATAAATCTGGCCCGGCTTGGCCGAGAGCATATCGCTGGCGGCTGGTCTGGACGCCTCCGGCTGTTCCTGACCGTCCCATTCTTCGAAGGAGAGCTGCAGAGCACGAAACATGTTCAAGATGAGAAATACCTCATCACTGATATGCTCGGGAATGTCATCACTTACCATGTCAAGCACCTGATCGTAATAATGGGCATATCCCCGCTGCAAAATTTTGATCTTCTCGTCGTAATAATCACCGTCGCCAAGATTCAGGGCCTTCAGAATTTGCAGCTGGTTGCTTAAAATAAGCCTTTCCGTCTTGGTAAGCATTGTTCCTCTCCCCTTTCATCGCTCCTAAGATTGCCGGCTGGCATCGGCCTGTTCATAAGCCCGTCATCAAACGTTCAATGGCCATTCTCTGCAGCCCTTGTAAATAATCTTTCTGCCGGTCCCGCAAGACCAGCTTGGGAACATGCTCCGCAGGAACATAGCTGGCGCAAGCCGCTTCAACCGCCCGCACGGCCTGCTCATTCAGATCCTCCCGGCAAAAAATAACCGCATGCGGATTGATCACCGCAACGAGCGTGGACACAAACCGGGCCAGACTGTCGATCATCAGTGAATCAGGCTTGGAATGCTGACAATCTTGTCTTCCCGTCTTCGTGGCCTGCATGAAGTTCAGATGGTCATATTGAGGGATATAAGAGATTTCTCCCGAGAAAAAGCTGCTGCCGCGTACCACATCGCCATTGATCAGAATGCCCGCCCCTGGTCCATTTGTACCTAGAAACAAATAGACCAGGGTGGGATTATCAGCCTTGACCAAACTTTGGTGATAGCCGAGCACCGCGGCGTTCATGTCATTTTCCACCTCAACAAGGACAGGCAGCCGGGATTCATAATACGTCTTCAAATCAAAGTTCTGATAAGCCGGATAATTCGGAATATGAAACGTGATGCCGTTCTTGACCGCGCCGGGAACGCCAAGGCTGAGCACCTTGATGCCCGGGAAACGCTCCAGAACAGCCTGCACAATAGCGGTTAACGTGTCCGGATTGTCTTCCCAGTGAATCTCGGATGTCCCCTGCTCCAGCACTTCGCCCACATAATTGCTTACGGTATATATGGCATCATTTCTTTCGATATAAAGAGCCAGCCCGAGCTTGAAATCGGGGTTAAGCCCGTACCGCTGGGCTCGGCGGCCGCCGCTGGACTCATCGGTGCCCACGAGGAAAATCTCCTTATCCCCTTCCAGCTGGTCAACGATCTTGCTGACCGTCGGGAAGCTGATATCCGCTATTTTGGCAATTTCCGTCTTGGTCGCACTTCCGAGCCGCAGCAGCTCCATGCGGACTCTCCTGACGACAAGCTCGCTCATCTGTTTCGGCGAAACAAACCGCTCTTTCATAAAGCCCTCCTTGGGCAGATTTTTTAAAGTAATTTAATAAGTATTTGATTTGAGTTTAGCATACGCTGTCGGCAGAGACAATGCGGGTTTTTCAAGGTTCTTATCTTGAATTTACGGATTCCCGGCTATTCGTCTGGAAAGATGACATCCAAACCCCAAAAGCCCATTTTTTAATGGTTAAAAATTTAGAAAATCAAGAAAACAGGCAGGAAAAGGCAGCCGAAAGCTAGAATTTCCCTTTCGAGTTAAAGTCCTGAACAGGAGGGGGTTGCTCGTGTCGAGTGAAAATGAACTTATCAGGGAAACTTTTTCCAGGCAAACATTCCATTATGCACCCATCGGGATGGCTGTTTTGTCCGCCAGCGGCAGATTGTTAAAAGTGAATCCCGCCCTATGCCGGCTGCTGGGATATTCGGAATCCGAACTGGAGGCCAAAACATTTAAAGATATCTCGCACCCCGAAGATTTGCCAAAGGACGTAAGCCCTATCACGCTGTTTTTTGAGAGCAAGCTGGACGTATACGAGACAGAGAAACGGTATCTTCACAAAAATGGACGGGAAATATGGGCCATGCTGGCCGTAACCCCGGTTAAAGACGAAACAAACACTCCGATCTACCTGGTTGCCCATATTGTGGATCTGACCCAGAAGAAACTTGCGGAGGCCGATCTGATCGAGCAGCAGCGCCTGCTTCAAGAGAAAGAGCTGCTATACCAGTCCATTGCCGACAACAGCTTTGATTTCATTACCCGCCACGACCTCGACGGTACATTCCGGGAGGTGTCGGCATCGTGCCATCAAGTGCTTGGTTACACCAAACAGGAAATGGTCGGTCAGCCCGCCTTCGCTTTTCTCCATCCTGATGAAATGCAGCACATCCGTGAACAATGCAAAAGCCTTTTTCATACAAGCTATAAATTGGTTATCACTCACCGTTTCCGCCGGAAGGACGGCTGCTATCTGTGGATTGAGTCGACATTAATCGCCATTCCGGAAGAGGAGACCGGCGGAGTCAAGGAATTCGTTATCGTCTCCCGGGATATCAACGAACGTATAGAGACCTTTGAGCAGCTGAAGGAATCGCAGAGGAAATACCGCATGATCGCAGACAATGCCAGAGAAATTATTACCTTCACTAATCCCCAAGGAAAAATTCAATATATTTCCCCTGCCGTCACGCCTCTGCTGGGTTACGGCGAAGATGAGGTTGTCGGCACCAGCATCTTCGATTACTGGCATCCGGCTGAACGCCGGGTCAAACAAAGCAGTGAACTGAGCGGCAGCTGGTCCAGCAGCACTCCCTACAGCCGCCTGCGCCATAAGGATGGCGGGTATGTCCAAATCGAAACGACTTTCCAGCCCATCCACAGTGAAACCGGAGACATCGTGCAGGTTCTGTGCATCAGCAGGGACATCACCAAACGGAAGCAGGCTGAAGATGAGCTGCGAATGACCAAAGAGAAGCTGGAATCCTTCATCTCCAACCATGCTGACGCCGTCTGGATGGTCGACCGCGATGGTTATGTCCAGCAGGTCAACGCTGCCTTTCAAAGGTTGTTCCAATGGAGCCCGGCTGAAACCTTGTCCTTTCAGCTGCCGGTCATTCTTTCGCAGGAACAGAAGCGGGTAGACGAGCTGAGAACCAAAGTATTATCCGGCGGTTCCGTAGTTGGGTACGAATCCGTCTGGCAGCGCAAAGACGGCTCCCTGGTAGAGGTGAGCACAACGCTGTTCCCGATCCGGGACAGCAGCGGCCGTATTACCGGATTGGCCGGAACAACCCAGGACATCAGCGAGAAAAAGAATGCGGAACGAAAGCTGAAGGCCTCCAAGGAACAATTTAAAGCCTATCTGGAGCAGAACATCGATCCGGTGCTGATTCTCGATATGCATTACCGCGTGATCCGGGTCAATCCAGCCTTTGAATCCACCTTTGGCTGGTCCATAGACGAGATTGTAGGAACTCGTGTGTTTGATTTGCCAAGTGTTCCTCTTGATACTCCCCACCGGCTCGGTCCAACTTTCGAGAAGATGGAGCCCCAATCCATAGAAATCGTCAAGCAGAAGAAAGACGGCACCTTGATCCCCGTCCTGATCTCGATCTTCCGGCTGCTGGATGAAGCCGGCACGCACAACGGCTGGGCCCTGAACCTGCGGGACATGACCGCCTACAAACAGGCCGAACAGCTGCTGATCAACTCGGAGAAGCTCTCTGTTGCCGGGCAGCTCGCCGCGGGCATTGCCCACGAAATCCGCAACCCGATCACCGCCATCAAGGGGTTTATCCAGCTGATGAGTTCAGGGATTGCGGAGAAGCAGCTCTATTATGAGATTATGGCTTCGGAAATTGAACGAATCGAAATGATCTTAAATGAGCTGCTGATTCTGGCCAAACCTCAGGCCGTGCAAACGAGGCCGTCCGACGTGCGCCTTCTGCTGAATCAGGTCGTCACTCTATTGGATTCCCAGGCCAATATGAACAACGTTCAAATCATAACAGGGTTTGATACCGGCCCAGCCTGGATTCTGTGCGATGAGAACCAAATCAAGCAGGTCTGCATTAATCTCATCAAAAATGCGATCGAAGCCCTGCCTGGCGGCGGAATTCTACAGATTCACCTCGGCCATCAAGAGCATGACCGTTTGATTGTCCGGTTCACCGATAATGGAATCGGTATACCCGAAGCCGTTCTGAACAGGCTCGGACAGCCTTTCTACACGACCAAAGAAAAAGGCACCGGTCTCGGCTTTATGGTCAGCAAAAAAATTATTGAAAGCCATAACGGTACCATTACCATCCGCAGTAAAGAAAACGAAGGCACCACCATCGAGCTGAACCTGCCTGGCCTGCCGGCTTTTCACGGTTCCTTGAGTCCAAGCCGCTCGGAAGTGGAGGTTTTGGGAGGCGTGCAGGACTAACAGAATGAAAACGCTTAAAATAACTGCAAAACAAAGCCAGTCTCCCAGAGGCAACCGTGAGGTTGTCTTTTTTGTCTGGGTTTAAAGAGAGCCCGCTTCCAATCAACCTTTGACAAGTGACCGGATTGGCAGTACATTGATTCCATAGAATCAAAAAAAGATAACCGAGGAGGATCACCATGTCTACCCTGCTTTATGTTGCCGCTCATCCGTTAACCCGCCAGCAATCCGGTTCCTTGAGTACCGGCGAAGTGTTCTTGAAGGCTTACCGCGACTTTCATCCGGGAGATGAAATCATAGAATTAAACCTGTTTGAAACCGCCGTCCCTCCTATTGACGAAGTGGCTTTCCGTGCCTGGGGAAGGCTGCGCAAGGGCACTCCTCTGGAGCAACTGGCTCCGGAGGAGCAGCAAGCCGCAAGCGCCCATGCCCGGTTTAGCGATCAGTTCGTGGCAGCCGACAAATATGTGTTTGTGAACCCGATGTGGAATCACTTTCTGCCCAGCCAGATGAAAGCTTATTTGGACACCCTTTGTGTAGCGGGAAAAACCTTCCGTTATACGTCCCAGGGCCCGATTGGCCTGCTGCAAAACAAAAAAGCGCTGCATATTCAAGCCGCAGGCGGCGTATACGACCGCAGCTCCCCTTTCATCAAGGATTTCGGCCATGCTTATTTAGCCCATATCATGGACTTCTTCGGGATTCAGGAGCTGCAGAGCCTGTTCATTGAAGGGCGGGATGCCCGCCCGGACCAGGCCGCAGCAATCCTGGCGGACGCCCATGAACAGGCCGTTCAACTTGCCCGCCATTTCTGATATTCTTATAGAATCAGTCCAGGAGATTTTTGTCTGATCAGAAGGCGTACAGGAGGCGTAATCCAGTTATGGAACCGGAACCGGCTCATTCCATTATCCGCAAACTTGAGCAAGTGCTCGGGCAGCGTGAGCAATGGGAGAAAGAGAAGCAGCAGCACATTCAGGAAAGGCTCGGCAAGACTGATTTGACTTCCGAGCCGGTGTCGCTGGCCGAACTTCATGTTCTGGCCCTCATCGGCCACGATCCCCGGCTAAACGTTATCAACATCGCCAAGCAGATGCAGATGACCCGCGGAGCGATTTCCAAAATCTGCGCCCGTCTGGAGCGAAAAGGACTGGTGAACAGAGTCCAGCTTCCTTCCAACCAGAAAGAGGTTTATTTTAAACTGACCCCGGGCGGTACCAGACTGTGGGAGCTGCATGAGGAGGAGCACCGGAAGGTGATCGGCAAGTACCAAACGATGCTTGACGCTTATTCCAGGGACGAGCAGAGGGTCATCGAGCGATTTCTGAATGACCTGATGCAGCGCAGATTTGAATAGCCGATCAACGAAAAAAAGCCGTGTCCATGCAGCTTAAACTGTCATGAACACGGCTTTTTTTATGGCCCGGCCGCTTGGACGCGGGAATTTATTTCAGTTTGGCCACTCCTGCCGCCGCCTGCTCCAGCAGTGTGCTTGACAGGGATTTATCCGGCGAACTTAAAGTCACGTAACGGTCGTCGATTTTAAAGGTCAACATCGGGATATCGCTTGGGGTATACCATTTGCCCTTCAGACCGCCCGCGAGCGCAACCTCCTTGGCCTCATACCCGGTCGAATAGTCGCGGGGTGATATTTGAACGCTCATGTGGCGAAACTTGAACGTAACCGAATCCCCGCCGGCAGACACGCTCTGATAATTGTCGCTTTTCGCCATCTGCATAGGCGCGTAAGCGGTAGTGAAGCCGTCAAATTTAGCAAATTCTGCTTTGATGGCCTGAATCTGCGAAGCCGTGTAACCTACGGCTGTCAAACCGATGGCCTCCGGTTGGCCGAGCTTCGTCACGCTGGCTCCAACCTGCTCCAATTGAGCCTGGGATAATTTTCCGTCAGGCGAACTTACCGTAACATAACGATCGTCCAGCTTGAAGGTCAGCATCGCCCGGTCGCCCGGCGTATACCATTTCCCCTTCAGACCGTTGGACAACGTCACATTTGTCCCCGTATACCCTTGCGAATAATCGCGCGGAGAAACGTTAATAGTCATGTTGTCGAACACCAGATTCACTCCGTCATCGGTCTGTACAGCATTTCTGAACAGATCCCCTTTCAGCATCTGCTGAGGCGCATAAGCCGCTTCATACCCATCAAAGGCTGCGAAAGCCTGGCTAATCGCTTCGGTTTGAGCAGCCGTGTACACGATCTTTACCCAGGCTTCCGGCGAAGCCGGCGTGCTGCCCGGTCCCCCCGAAGAACTGCCGATCGTAATAACGCCTGTCTTGCTGTCATAATAAACAGGGGTATTCAGCGCTTCAGACAGAGCACGCACAGGGAGATAAGTTCTATCCTGGTAAACCACCGGAAGCAGCTTGCTGCCGTCCGCATCCTTCGGAACAAAAGTTGTCCCGTTCAGATTAAAGCTGATATTCGAGTTCAGATAAGCGGTGATCTTCTGCAGATGGGTTCCGGCATATACGCCGGCGGCTCCCGAGAACGTCATTCCGGCTACCATCAACGCCATGACGGATCTTTTGACTTGTTTATTCATTTTGAAATCTCTCCTTGGGTTCTAGTAATTCCAGGGCAGCCATCCCTGCTCCACATTAGCGCTGCTCCCTTATGACACTAAGTATAAAAGTCCGTTATCTCCAAACCATTTCGGGGTTGTATCGGACTTGTAAACATTATCCGCCGCTCTTGCCAAGTCGTTAAAGCTGGCTGCAGCGGACCATTCCCGGTATATAATTCAACAAAAAAACAGCCAAACTCAAAAGTCCGGCTGCTCCCGTCCATGCCCTTATCAGGTCAAAGACGCGTAAGGGACAGAAATATTTAAAGGTTCAAATCCATAATTTGGGTCACCGGCAGCGAATCTTCACCTGCAATCGTAATGCCAAGCCGTTTGCCCGAAGGACTCCAGCTGAGCGGGTATTGGGGGAAATAACCCGGTCCGACCAGCGATAAGAGCCCTGATTCATAATCAAAAATGTAAACGCCGTTCAAACCGTTTTGATCTTCGTTATAGACAGCCAAAGCCAGTTTGGAAGAATCGGGCGACCAGGCCAGATAAGGGATCAAATTCCCTTTGGCCAAAGCTCCTCCTTCTTCCCGGCCATCCGGACCAAGCAGCCGAAGCTCGCTGGAACTCCGGTCCGTCCCGTAGGCCTGTACGGCAATATGCGCGCCATCCGGTGAAACCTCGAACTGCCCGACCTGCTTGCTGACCGTTTCCGGCCGGCTCTGCCCCGGCTTAAACGTCTTGAGCCGGCCCTGATTATCCAGGTAATAGATCGAGCCCCGGCTAACTCCAAATTCCGTAAACAGCTCCACGTCCGGGTCTTCCAGTTCCAGCTTGGCCGCCGTTCCGTCCGTTCCGATCTGCCAGAGATCCCCTCGGCCTGCCTGATCCCCAGCCGCCAGGATATAGCTGTCCGGATCAAGCCAGCCCCCAAGCTCCATATAGTTTGGCAGCTTAATTTCTTGAACGACCCCGGTCTCCTGGTTCTTCATATAGTTGCGTGCCGTATATTTGTCGGCCCAGTCCTGAATAAAGCTGTATCGGCCGTCCGGCGATACCTGCTCTTTCGTTACGGTCAAATCCTCCGGTTGAATGGGAGCGGATTCCTCCCGCTTGTCTCCGGATGACAAATCAACAACCGATGTTGTATAAACAAATTCCGGTTCCTTCTGCGCCGTACCCGCTTTGACCGGTGTAGTCGTCATAATCTTGAGCGCATCATCCGAAACCCAGGTTTCGATATTTGCCCCCTCCAGACGGTGAATCCGCTGGACGGAAACGGCCTGATGTTCCTGCTTGACCGCCCCCTCCACAACTGTCAGCTTGCGTTTGCTTTCTGAGCCTTGTCCTTCCGCCGCACCCTGATTTGTTGGGCTGCCGCCTGAACCGCCGCCCGCCGGATGTTGCTGCAGCGGCGGCTGGCAGGCCGAAAGACCGGCTGCCAAGGCGATAACGAACGCCATCACTGCGGCATATCTCTTCTGTCTCTTGTTCATGCTGCGAGCCTCCTTCTTTCGCTCATTCCGCCAACTCTGCTTGGATGCCTCAGTATACCTCCGCCCTATCTCCAAACCGTCTCCGGCTTGTAACGAATTTGTAAACAAAACAAAGAAATTACGGAGAACCCGGCGGATCACCCGGAAGCTCAAGGACAAACCGCGAGCCGCCAGCCCCGGATTCGGCCAGCCTGACAGAGCCGTCCTGCTTCTCGGCCAGGCTTCTGACGAGCGCCAGTCCAAGCCCCGTCCCTCCGGTCTCTCTGGAGCGGTCTGTACTGACCGTGAAGAAGGGATCAAAGATCCGGCTCTGCAGCTCCGCCGGAATGCCGATACCATTATCGGCCACCTCAATAATGGCGATGCGTTTGCCCTCGGCCGTTCGTTCGGTCCGGTTGGACAAAACCACCTTGCCTCCCGGACGATTATATTTAACGGCATTATCGAGCAGGTTGGTAACCATATGCATCACGTTCTCAGGATCCACCCATGCCGTTTCCTCCGTCAGCCGGGCTTCCAATACGATCTTCCGGTTCTCGGACTTGAGGCGAAGCCGCTCAAGCGCTTCCTGAAGCAGCGGCCGCAGCGGCACCGCCTCGGGATGAGTCTGGAAGTCGTAAATATCCATGGAGGAAAGCTGCAGCGCCTTCTCCACCAGTCCGTACAGCCGCTCCGCTTCTTTGGCAATCTGAGTTCTGGCTTCCTCCAGCAGCTTCGGATCATCGCTGTACATGCCCAGCAGATCGGAATAAGCGATGATGGACGTCAGCGGCGTCTTCAGTTCATGGCTGATGTTGCCGATGAACTGCTTCTGCTGCTGCTCCAGCTCCCTTAACCTGGCGATCGCCTCCAGCAGCTTCTGCTGCTCCTCATTCAGCTCACTCACATAAGCCGAGATGCTCCCGCTCATGTCGTAGATGCCTTCGGCCAATTCACCGAATTCATCTTTCCTCCGCACCGGTGGCGCATCCAGGTAATGCCCCTGACCAATCTGCTTCGCAGCCTGATTTAGCCTGGACAAGACGGAAATCTGGCGCCAGACATACAGATAGCCAACTACAAAAGCGGCCGCCAGCACAGCGGCTCCGGTTACGATAAACAAGCTGCGAATCCGCTGGTAAAAAGCATTTTGTTCCCGCAAGGAGCTGTGAAACTGTACAGTGCCCAGAAGTTCATCCGCATTATAAAGCGGAGCCAGATACAGCAGCTGGTCGCCTTCCGTAATGTAAGCCGACTTCCCCTTGGCGGTGTAAGACAGAGCGTCCTGGACATCCGTCAAAGGATGGATCGGCAACGAGGTGGCGGCAAACTCGCCGCTCGCCTGATACAAAGTGACGGGCATGCCGCTTTGCTCGCTCAGGTCAATGGCCAACCGCTGCGCATTCCGATCCATGAAATCATCCGGCGGTATGTGCTCGCCGGTCAAATATTCCTCCCGGACCCGCAGATTCGCCGAATCCGCCTGATGGGCGAAATTCTGCTCCAGCCGAACCCGCTGATCCTCCCGAATGCCGGCCAGCACAAGTGTGCTGAGCAGGACAAGCACCGAAGCGAGCAGCAGCGCCAGCAGCAGGGAGATTTTGCCTTTAAGTCCCAGCCGGAATCTCCTGCAGGGAACTGCCGGAGAGGTCATGTCAGTGCCCTCGTGCTTTTATAGCCTACCCCGTATACAGTTTGAATCAGGCCCTGCCATTCTCCCAGCTTCTTGCGCAGCCTTTGGACATGAATATCCACCGTGCGCGTCCCGCCCGCGAAATCCATCTCCCAGACCTGCTCGAGCAGCGCTTCCCGCGAATAGACACGCTCCGGGTGACGAACGAGCAGAACCAGCAGATCAAACTCCTTCGGAGTCAGATCAACGGACACGCCGCCGATTCGCACCGTCCGGCTGAACGGCTCAATGGACACGCCGCCGAGCACAATAGATTCCTCGTCTGCTCCGCTTTGGCCGGCAGACTCCGCTTTCCGCCGCCTGGACAACGCCTTCACCCGGGCTACCAACTCCCGGATATCAAACGGCTTGGTCATGAAATCATCCGCCCCAAGCTCCAGGCCCAGCACTTTATCTACAATGTCATTCTTCACGGTCAGCAGCAGCACGGCGGGCCGGTTCCGCTCCTCCAGCTTGCGGCAAACCTCATATCCGCTTAACTTGGGCATCATGACATCGAGTACCATGACGTCAGGTTTGAATACTGCGGCCTTCTCAAGAGCTTCTTCACCGTCGCCAGCCGTCTCCACCTCAAAGCCTTCCCGACCGAGTGCGTACGCGACGGCGCTCGAAATACTGATTTCATCGTCTACAACAAGCACTTTAATCATAATTTGGAAACTCCTTGTCTTATAAAGAGGATAACTCTCAATGAACCTTTGCTGTACCCTAGACGACACCAACTTTGAAAAAGTTGTGCCCGGCTTGCAGGCGCCTTTTCCTTATTTTACACGATCCTGCAAGCATTTAGTCCGTTGTGGCGTTGTGGTTTAACCGGTCATCTTCGCTGGGCTGTGAACCTGTATAATCCCTAGACAAAAAACACCCCAACCAGGCGATAGCCCGATTGGGGTGCGTTTGTTATTCCTTCGTCACCAGCTTCAGCGGTGCCGGAATGGATTTCTCGACTGTTTTGCCCTGCAGCACGTCGCGCGCCGCCTGGACGGCCATTTGGCCGATCAGTTCGGGCTGCTGAGCCACCGTTGCGGTCAGCTTGCCGTCCTGGATCGCTTTGAGCGCATCGTCGCTGCCGTCAAAGCCGATGACCGGGATGTCTTTGCCTGAGCTGCGAATCGCTTCAATTGCGCCAAGCGCCATTTCGTCGTTCTGGGCGAATACCGCCTGCACGTCCGGATGCGCCTGAAGCAGGTTCTCCATCACGTTCAAACCTTTGGTGCGGTCGAAATCAGCCGCCTGGGAAGCCACAACATTCAATTCGGTATCGGCCACCTCATGGAAGCCTTGGCCGCGCTCACGGGTTGCGGAAGCGCCGGCTACGCCTTGCAGCTCCACGACTTTGGCACCTTTGCCCACCAGCTGAGCCAGGTATTCCGCAGCCATTTTACCACCTTTGACGTTATCGGAGGCAACAAACGCTTTAACGTCGCCCTTGTCGGCCGAACGGTCAATCGTAATAACCGGAATGCCCAGGTTGTTGGCATTCTCGACTTCCGTCGAAATCGCCGCCGAATCGGTCGGATTGATCAGCAGGGCGTTGACGCCTTTTTGAATCAAATCCTCCACGTCGTTGGTCTGTTTCGCCGAGTCGTTCTGCGCATCCACCACGATCGTTTCGATGCCCTGCTTCTTGGCTTCGGCTACTACGCCGTCTTTCAAAGAAACGAAGAACGGATTATCCTGCGTTGAAATTGACAGGCCAATCTTCATCTGCGTCAAATCCCCGCCGGTTTTCGGTTTCGCCCAGCTAGGGGGCTGCATGGAGCAGCCGGTCGTTAGGACAAGCAGCAGCGCTGCCATTAATAGCGTTAACTTTTTCATCGTTTAATCTCCCCTTTATGCGGATTTCTTCCGGTCGATGAGTACGGCGATCAGGATCACGATCCCTTTGACCACCATCTGGTAGAAGGAAGAGACGCCGAGCAAGTTCAGCCCGTTGTTCAGAATGCCGATGATCAACACGCCGATCAGAGTGCCGACGATGCGGCCGCGGCCGCCAGACAAGCTGGTGCCGCCGAGAACAACCGCCGCGATGGCGTCAAGCTCGTAAGAAGTGCCGGCTGTCGGCTGGGCCGAGTTCAGACGGGACGTCAGGATAGCGCCCGCAAGTGCGGAGAGCAGGCCAGCCAACGCGTAGATCATGATTTTGACGCGGGATACCTTGATGCCGGATACGCGGGCCGCTTTTTCGTTGCCGCCGATGGCGTACGTTTTGCGTCCGAAGGACGTTTTATGCAGAACCACCCACAGGATGGCAAAAGTAATAATCATCGTAACGGCCGGTACTGGAATGCCGAATTGATAACCGCGGCCAAACAGCTGGAACGCCATGCTGTCGCCAAGTCCCGTAATCGGGTTGCCGTTTGTGTACACAAGCGTCAAACCTCTGAAGATGGTCATGGTCGCCAAAGTTGCGATAAATGGAGCCATTTTACCTTTCGTAATCATGAGGCCGTTGACCGCCCCCATAACCCCGCCGGCCAGACAGCCAACGATAATCGCGAGAACAGGATCAAGGCCCGAAACCATCAAATTGGCGATAAAAGCACTGGATAAAGCGAGTATCGATCCAACCGACAAGTCGATGCCGCCGGTCAGAATAACGAAGGTCATGCCAAACGCGATCAGCGCGTTAATAGATACCTGACGCAGCATATTGAGTATGTTAAGCGGTTCCAAAAAGCTTGAATTCAATACGGAAACGATGATGATCAGAATGATCAGGCCCAGCAGCGGACCAAGCTTTTGCGTCACCTGCGACAACTGAAACCCTTTGCTTGTTTTTGCTTCATTCATTGTCGACATGTTATTGTCCCCCCGTAGCGAGTGTCATAATTTTTTCCTGCGTGGCTTCTTCCCGGCTTAATTCTCCGGTGATCCGGCCTTCGTGTACCACCACGATCCGGTCGCTCATGCCGAGCACCTCCGGCAGCTCCGACGATACCATGATGATGGCCACGCCATGTCCGGTCAGTTCATTCATCAACTGGTAGATTTCCCGTTTGGCGCCAACGTCAACCCCGCGGGTCGGTTCATCCAGAATAAGCACTCTAGGCCCGATACCTACCCATTTGGCGATAACCACCTTCTGCTGATTGCCGCCGGACAGGTTGCCCGCCGCCGTTTCGGACGTATGGGTTTTGATGCGCAGCCGCTGAATCAGCATATCGACGAACGATTTCTCTTTCTGCGCCGAGATCAGCCCTTTGGAGGTAAAGCTCTTCAGGCTCGGCAGCACCATATTCTCACGAACGGAAAAATCCAGGATCAAACCTTCATCCTTCCGGTCCTCCGTTATAAACCCGATGCCAAGCTTCACCGCGTCATCCGGTTTGCGGATCGCGGCTTTTTTGCCGAACAGCGTCACCTCGCCGCGGTCGAGCGGATCGAGTCCAAACAAGGCGCGCATGATTTCCGTGCGTCCCGAGCCCATCAGCCCGGAGAAACCAATGATTTCGCCCTCATGAACCTTAAAGCTGATGTCCTCGAACAGCCCTTTGCGGGAAGCGTGCGACACCTCGAGCGCCACTTTGCCGGGATTCGGCGTCCGCGCCGGATAACGTTCCGTCAGCTCGCGGCCGACCATTTTTCGTACCACTTCGTCGAAGTTTGTGTCCGGAATCGCTTGAGTATCCACCGTTCTGCCGTCCCGCATCACCGTAATCCGGTCGCAGATTTCGAAGATTTCCTCCATCCGGTGGGAAATGTAGACGATAGAGACGCCTTCTTTCTTCAAAGAGGCTATCACCTCAAACAGCTTGCGGATTTCCCGTTCGGTCAAGGCCGACGTTGGTTCGTCCATGATAATGACTTTGGTGTCCGTCAGCAGGGCTTTGGCGATTTCAATCATCTGCTGCTGGCCGACCGAACATTCGCCTGCTTCGATGTTCAGCGGAATATCCACCGACAGCTTGCGGAACTGCTCCGCTGCAAGCGCCTTCATTTCCTTCTCTTTTAAAAGGCCCCAGGACGACGACATCTCGCGCCCGATAAACAGGTTCTGCAGCACGGTCATGTCCGGCCATACATTCAGCTCCTGATGGATAAAAGCGATGCCCGCTTTCTCCGCTTCCTTCGGATTCGAGAAGTACGTCTCTTTGCCGTCAATCGTAATCGTCCCGGCGTCTTTCACGTACAAGCCCGTCAGAATGTTCATCATCGTGGATTTGCCGGCCCCGTTCTCGCCCATCAAAGCGTGAACTTCACCAGGCTCCAGGTCAAAGTCCACGCCGGACAGAACCTGGTTGGTGCCAAACGCTTTATGAATGCCTTTCATTTCAATACGCATAACGGCTCCTCCTTATTTCCCGAAATTAACGCCAGCCTGCAAAATCACGTTCGCATACGGTTTGGCTTCACCCGTTCGAATCACGGCTTTGGCCTTGCGGGTCAGCTGCTTGAACTGTTCATGCGGGCAGAATTCCAGCTCGGCTTCCGCAAATTTATGTTTCATATATTGAAGCGCTTGCGGATTATCCGCTTTGATTTCCTCCGCCAGCACAAGCTTCTCTACGACCATATCCTCGGACACCGCATTGACGGTGTCTTCGAAGCTTGGCGATCCTAACGTCAGCGCCAGGTCGATTTTGGGGACCCCGTCCGGAACGGGCAGTCCCACATCAGCAATAACGATGGTATCGGTATGGCCAAGATCGGCCAGCACTTTGGCAATGTGGCTATTTAATATCCCCAGTTTCTTCATCTTACATCTGCTCCTCTACCTCTTGGCGCTGCGGCATCCCGCCCTGTGCCCCAAATCGGGTTACAGACAAGGAGGCCGCTCGGTTCGCAAAACGCACGCTGTCATAGACCGGTTTGCCTTCGGCCAGCGCCACTGCAAATGCCGCGTTAAACGTGTCGCCGGCTCCTGTCGTATCCACAACTTCCACCTTATAAGACGGCACCAGCACCTCTTCTGCGCCGTCGAAATAACGTACGCCCTTGCTGCCTTCCGTAATAAACAGCTTGTTGGGATATTTCCGCAGCGCTTCGGCTATGCTGAGATCCGTGAACAGAATTTTTGCTTCATGTTCGTTTGGCGTAATATAGGCTGCGTTCTCGACCACCTCTTGCGGAATCGCTCTGGCCGGAGCCGGGTTAAGCAGCAGCGGAATGCCAAGCTGTTTAGCCAGCCGGCTTACGTAGACCACCGTCTCCTCCGGAATTTCCTGCTGAATCAGGACCATATCCGCTCCGCTGAACGCGTCCACTGCACGGGAACTGATATAGTCCGGCGTCACTTCGTCATTGGCCGCTTTCACGACGACGATGCTGTTGTCGCCTTCGGCCAGGACGATATGCGCCGTTCCGCTTTCTCTATGTGTAACCGGTTCCACATACGTGACAGAAACACGGTTTTGTTTAAAATTGTCCAGGATCTGTTCCGCGAAGTGATCATCCCCTACGCGGCCGATCATGGTCACCTCGGCGCCAAGCCGCGCTGCCGCTACGGCCTGGTTGGCTCCTTTGCCTCCGGGAACCGTCTTGAAGCTTTCGCCGAGAACCGTTTCTCCGGCTCCCGGTCGTTTGGATGCCGTTACTACCAGATCAATGGATGAGCTGCCTACCACTACAATCTTTGCCATGTTATTGTTCCGCCTTTCTCGTCGTATCCCGTTCAGTAAAGGTTACGGGCATTTGAAGGGTTGATTGTTCAATCGGTTTATTCTCTATAAAAGCAATCAGCAAGCGGGCCGCTGCCCTTCCCATATCATAAGCGGGCTGGCGGATAGTCGTCAGCGCCGGATTCAGAATCCCGCTTAGCGGGACATCGTCATAGCCGATGATCTGCACCTCTTCCGGCACCTTCTTGCCAAGCTTAAGCGCCTCATGCAGCACAGCCGCCGCCACGATGTCGTTGCTGGCGATAACCCCATCGGTATCCGGGTATTGCCTGAACAGCTGCTCGGCCCAGGTCCCGGCATCGGTGAAGGAGAAGGACGAGGTCTGCACCACGTTGTAGTCGATTCCCTGCTCCTTCAGCATCTCCACAGCGCCTTTAAAGCGGTCCTGGGCCGGCCGGACATGCTTGGGCCCTTGCATCACCGTCACGCGGCGGCTGCCGCGGGCGATCATTTCCCGGGCGGCGATCCGGCCGCCTTCCCTGCCGTCCGAATAGACGGAAGGACTGTCATCCGCCGTCCGGTCCAGGAATACCACCGGGATAGCCAGCTTCCGGTAGGTGTCTGTGTCCGGGCTGTTGGTGGAGGCGATAACGCCAACCACATTATTTTGCACAAAGGTCTGAATGTAATCCTGTTCTTTGTCCCGGTCTTCATCGCTGTTGCCGAAGATGATGCGGTAGTCGTTCTCCTGCATTTCATCTTCGACGCCGCGGGCCAGCTCGGGGAAAAACGGGTTCGTAATATCCGGCAGCAGCAGGCCGGTCAGCTTTGATTTTTTCTTATATAGAGATCTCGCGACCTCATTGGGTGTATATTGAAGTTCCTTGATAGCGGTTTCAATGTTGCGGCGGGTGTCCTCGTGGACATAACCTGTTCCGTTGATCATCCGCGAAACCGTCGCTACCGAAACTCCGGCATGTTTAGCCACATCACGTATGGTTGCCATAGCTTTCTCTCCTTATTTGGGAAACCAATGTGGAACCGGTTACATCGTTAAGATAACATATCGTTTGCGCCTTGGCAAGAGGGGAACCGGAAGAATGATTTGGAAAAAGTTAATAAGTATCCTTCCGTCCAGGCCCAACGGCAGGTTTCTGCATGGTAAAATAGACGTACATGCTGGTTATAGTTTTTTTACCTGAACCTAAGGATCTCGGTGCAGTGAGTCCATTGAAACGAAGAACCGTGCAAGCAGTTTGACTATTTGGCTTGTATTTTAACGTCCAGGGAACAGGACGGATCATTTAACAGCAAAGGACGGTTGATAAACATGAACACCGAACTGAAAATCATGTCTTTTAATATACGGACGCTCCATGGCGACGACGGGACGGTCAACTGCTGGGATAACCGGAAGGATCTGGCCGTACAGGTGATCGAGGCTTTTGCCCCGGATGTGGTTGGCCTGCAGGAGGCGTACGAAGCCCAGAGGGATTATCTGCTGGAAAACTGCGGGGCAAGTTATGTTTCAATCGGTGCATCAAGGCTGGGAGACACAAATGACGAATACGTCAACATTCTGTTCCGCAGCGATAAATTTGAAGCCTTGGAGTCCGGCCAATTCTGGCTGAGTGAAACCCCTGAAATCCCGGGCAGCCGCAGCTCCCTGGACACGGATCATCCCCGCATCTGTACCTTTGCCCGCTTGCGGGCAAAGGACGGCACCGCCGATTTTTATTATTTCAACACTCATTTTGCCTTAAAAGAACCCGCCCAGGTTCAAGGCGCCAAGCTGATTCTGGAGCGAGTCGAACAGATTGCCGGCTCTTCCGGGCTTCCCGTATTTATTGGAGGCGACCTCAACTCTACGGAGAAGGAAGAGGCTTATCTCCTGCTTGCGGACTCTGGTTTCACCGACACCTGGACCCAGTCGGGACAGGACCTGGCTGGCACCTGCACCTTCGGCAATTATACCGGCGATACGGACGGTCCGCATATCGACTGGATTTTTCAGCGCGGCGCGGGGCCTGTGAAATCAATTGTTATCAACCGCTGGAACGTTGACGGACGGTATCCGTCGGATCATTATCCGGTGGAGCTCACCATCGAGCTGCCTTGAGGTAATAACAGCCGCTAAACCAGCGGCTTTTTCTTTTATATGACATTGAATCAGCTTTATCAGCAGCTTCCTCAGGCAGAACGCATTACGCGCATCGCGTTGGCTACAGCAATTACGGTTACGCCGACGTCTGAGAACACCGCCTCCCACATGGTCGCTATGCCGAACGCGCCCAGCACCAGGAAGACGGCTTTAACACCAAGCGCAAAAATAATATTCTGCCAGACAATACGCCGGGTGCGTTTGGCCGTATGAATGGCCGCGGCTATTTTGGAAGGCTCATCGTTCATGATTACGATATCCGCCGCTTCGATAGCCGCATCCGAGCCAAGGCCGCCCATGGCGATGCCAATATCCGTACGGGCCAGAACGGGAGTGTCGTTAATCCCGTCCCCTACAAAAACAATTTTGTCTTTAGCCGATTTCAATTCGTCCAGCGCTTCAATCCGGCTGACTTTATCCTCCGGCAGCAGCTCGCTGTAAACCTCGTCAATCTTAAGCTGCTCAGCCACCGAGTCCGCTACGGATTTGATGTCCCCCGTAAGCATAACAGTTTTCTTTACGCCAAGCTCTTTCAAGGCTTGAACGGCGGCTGCCGCGTCCGCTTTTAATTCATCCGAAATGACAAGATATCCGGCGTACCGGCCGTCTAAAGCCAAATGCACCACGGTGCCGGCTGCTTTTGGCTGAGCTGCAGCCGAAATGTTGTTCTGCTGCATCAGCTTGGCATTGCCGGCCAGCACCTTTTTCCCTTTGACGAAGACCTCTACTCCATGCCCCGAAATCTCATTGTATTCGCCGACCTCATGCTCTTCCAGTTCTCCCTTGTAAGCATTCCGGATGGATTCCGCTATAGGGTGATTGGAATGAAGCTCGGCATAAGCCGCATATTCAAGCAGCTTATCCTTGGACCAGCCTTCTTCCGGAAAAATACCCGTCACTTGAAAGGAACCCTTTGTCAGCGTGCCGGTTTTGTCGAACACCACATATTTAACCGCATTTAAGGCCTCCAGGTAATTGCTCCCTTTAACGAGCACCCCCTGCCTGGACGCTGAACCGATGCCCCCGAAGAACCCAAGCGGAATCGAAACAACAAGCGCGCAGGGGCAGGAGATGACGAGAAAGATCAGCGCCCTGTACAGCCAATCTGAAAAAGAACTCCAGCCCAGGAACAACGGCGGAACAACCGCCAGAAGCACCGCAACAATTACGACAAAAGGCGTATAATATCGGGCGAATTTGGTGATGAAATTTTCCGTCGGCGCTTTTTTGCTGCTCGCATTTTCAACCAGCTCCAGAATTTTGGCAGCGGAGGATTCCCCGAACCATTTGGATACCTCAACCGTAAGCACCCCATTTTTATTGATAAATCCCGCCAGCACAGGGCTGCCAGGCTGTACCTCCCTCGGTACCGATTCTCCCGTCAGCGCCGACGTATCCACCATAGAGTTGCCCTCCAGAATCCGTCCGTCAAGCGGGACCTTTTCTCCCGGCTTCACGATAATGAGGCTCCCGATGCCGACCTCTTCAGGACGAACACGCCGGATTTCCCCGCCGTCCTTCAGATTCGCATACTCCGGCCGTATATTGATCAGCGAAGTGATGGATTTGCGCGACCGGTTTACGGCTAAGCTTTGGAACAGTTCACCTATTTGATAGAACAGCATGACGGCCACGCCTTCCGGAAACTGCCGGATAGCAAATGCTCCCAGCGTGGCGACCGACATCAGGAAATATTCATCAAACACCTGTCCTCTGACGATATTTTTCAGGGCCCGGAGAACGATATCCCCGCCGATAATCAGATAAGCCGCTCCAAACAGCACAAATTCCAGCACGCCCGAGAAAGACCCGAGCATCCCCGCAGCGGCGATTACAGCCCCTGCCACCAAACGCAGGATCAGGGTTTTGTTGAGGCCTTCCCCTTGTCCATGTGTGTGGCTGTGGTCATGACTATGGTCATGGCTGTGGCTGGAGGAGTCCCCGGCGCTGGCATCAAGTCCTTGATGGGCAGATGGCCCGCTTTTTCCAGCGCCCGGGAGACTGGATGCGGCAGCCCGGGGTCTATTTTTGACCTGCATTTGGATTCCGGGCTCCAGCCTACGAACTGTCCTGGCCGTTTGTTCCAGCACACTCTCTTCGGCTTCGGCCGTAGTCTCCAGCGACAAGGTGCGGGTCGTAAAATTGACCGAACAGGACGCAACACCAGGGATTTTTTTTACCCCGTTTTCAACCTTTAAGGCACAATTCGCACAATCCAGTCCCTCCAATACATACTCATGTTTTACATTGGTTTTAGCATTATTGTCGGCGTTGGCATTGACACTAGCGTTGGCGTTGGCACTGGCTTCGGCTTCGGCTTTGGCATTGGTGTCGCCATTAACATTAGCTTTAGAATTAGAACTCTGCATCTAAACTGCTCCTTTCCTCGAGCTCTTTGTCAACATATGATCAGTTGTTCATGTGTTTGTATTCATTATATTCTTAACCTTTCTTTTGCGTCAACGAATCGTTATAATTTTATGAGAAACAGCCCAGTTTAACGGTTTTATTTCTTGAAACGGGTAGGTGAGATTATGAAATATGAAGAAGCTGCTGCAGAAGAATG
Organism: Paenibacillus yonginensis; assembly: GCF_001685395.1. Classification (NCBI taxonomy): domain Bacteria; kingdom Bacillati; phylum Bacillota; class Bacilli; order Caryophanales; family Paenibacillaceae; genus Paenibacillus; species Paenibacillus yonginensis. The sequence goes on from NZ_CP014167.1 coordinate 3,542,047, forward strand.
TGATCTTACCTGTAAGGGAACGGGCGAAAATCTGCAGACTGTGAAATCTGCCATGCTAAATATGGATTCCGCCGTCCAGATGGCTGACTGGTTTAAAGCTTTCAGCGATCCCACCCGGATTAGAATTGTGGATGCGCTTCGGCAAAAGGAGCTTTGTGTGCATGACTTGACGGTGCTGCTGGATATGGGGCAATCCGCCGTCTCCCATCAGCTCCGGTACCTGCGAAATTTAAGAATCGTTAAGAGACGCAAACTCGGAAAAACCGTGTTTTATTCCCTGGACGATGCTCATATTGAGCAAATTTTCGTGCAAACCCTTCAGCACATTACCCACACCTAAAATATTTTGTCCAATGCTGAAAACTGAATCCCTTAAGCTGCCTGAAGAAAAGTGCCGCTCCCTTCGGAGACGGCACTTTTTTGAATACTCAAACCTTCTAACCGCATGTACACTTTTTAGGCCTGGGAAAAATGTTAATACTCGACCTCTTTGACATTAAGCAAAGATTCAGTAGTGGCTTTTCCATACCATAGCCTTTACCTGAGTTCCTGTCTGATTCCTTGCCTAAGCACCACCCTCTGCAGTTCCCTATAAAACCAACTAAGCCTTGATCTAAACCGAATTGGTAAACACATACTCAAAACCCAGTTGGCGCATATTTTCGCGGCTTACAGAGCCGAACTCCGCGTCGGTATAAACGCCTTTGAATTCACAACAGTTTACGAACTGGCGAACGAGGAATGGGGATAAGTGGAAACAAACCAGCGATCAACTTCTCCAGTAAGCAAAAAAAGATGGCTCTCCTTTACTAGGAGACCATCTTTTGACTACATTGCCTCTACTCATCCGCGCCGATATTTACAGCAGCATCCTGTACTCTAGGCTCCCCGTCAATATCAACCTGTCCAATTATCGCGGTATCCGTCGATCCTGCATCGATTGCAGGAGATGTGGGCTGCAGGTGAAAATCACCTTTGGATGGGTCCATAAACTTAGGATCAATGAATAAGGAATGCGCATCATTGCCAGTTCCCGATTTATAAACGGAGAAGCCTGCATACTCTTTATTTTTCCATGTCCAGTTTGCTTCATCTATCCCGCCTGGGGCGTAATACAGATTATAATCTACAACATTTCCGGCATTTTGGGTGTACCCATTATATATGAGCACATTCGTGGAGTTGTTGGCCACAACAATGTTGTTTTTAATCACGTTATTTTTTGTACCGTACTGAACGTAAAGCTGGCCGCCGCCCTCGTCGATCGTATCATTTTTATAAACCGTATTGTTTACGATCGTACAGTTTATTGTAGAGCCCCGTTCGGTATCGTACCCGCCCATGGCAATCCCGGTGAGCCGGTTGCTGTAGATTACGTTGCTGCGCACCCTAATATTGCTGGTGGATTTACCCGCATGCTCGGAGGCAATTTCAATGCCAATGTCGTTACCGTAGCTGTAATTCTGTTCAATAATGCTGTCCTTACCGCCATCCACATAAATACCACCGGCGGAATGGCTGTTGTTCGGAAGCTTCTTACCGTAGGACGGGTTGTTATTGGAAGTAATATTGTACACCCGATTCCCTTTAACAAGGCCGTTGCGGACCTGATCGTATGCCGTATCCGGCGCTTTCCCTTCAAAGCCGATCAAATCTATGCCGATGTTGTCACTATCGTGTATTAGATTATTTGTCACTGTAAATGTGTCCACGTTGCCATTTAATACCAGCGATTCACTGGTGCCCAGCACGAGATTGTACAGTTCATTACCATCAATCGTGATGTCGTGAATAGATTCCGGAGCTTTCGTTCCGTAAACTGCGATCCCGTGAGCGTCGCGGCCTAGCAGATCTTCGCCTGCCGGTGTGGCGGTGTTTTTAATATCATGGACCTTGTTGCCTGATAAATGAATAAAACTGCCCGATCCATGAACATAGATCCCCACCGGCATTACGTCTCTGGTAGAAGTCATATAATTACGTATTTCAAAACCGTTAATCGAAATATAATTAACATCACTAAGATCAATCAATCCTTCAACTTCGTTCACCGAAAGTCCTGAACCGTCAATAATCGCATTCTCTTTCTCATAGCTGGAGAACACAATAGGGCCTTTTGAAGCCGATCCGGAGCGGGTGAACTTCAGCTTCTCGTTGTATACGCCACCCCGAGCATAGACCGTACTTCCCGGTGGAACCACGTCGGCCGCATGCTGCAGCGTTTTCCAAGGCGCATCCATTGTTCCCGCATTAGAGTCGCTTCCGTTCGTTGCCACATAATAAACAGCACCAACTGCCGCTGCACTTGGAGCCGCTGCACTTGAGGCTACCGCACTGGCACTTGATGCCCTAGCATTAGATGCCGTAACAGCGGCCGGGGACTGGTTCATACAGGCAGCCAAACCAATCCCCGTAACTATGCTTAAACCCAATAAGAGCATTTTTCTTACAGACATTCCTTCCAAAACCTCCGATGCTACCGTTGATAAGGTTCCCTATCATATATAATCGCAAACATTTGAAGATTGAAGTCCCGGGAACGGGAAAATAAGGCGCCTGAGTTCCAGCTTTTTGCCCCCGTTTGCAAGAACGGAACAGCACAAGAGCCCTCGGACAGATCGGAATCCGCAAGGGCTCTTGTTACACCGAAACCGCTAAGTAACAGCCGGGTTGCTGCTGTTGTTATGTCTTTTCTGGATTTCATGAACGCCCATAATGACCGCTACCAGCTCATAATCATTCAATAACTCGCTGTAATTGCAGAGTTCATAGGCGCTTGCCGAAAACCAGCCGCTCACCTTGGCAAAACGGGCAACGACGCCATAATCGTTAACGACTTCGTACTCTCTGGAAAAGGCAGGGGATAAAATATCATACTCCCCCCTCCCGTTCGTTTCGTACGTGTATTTCTTGCTGAAAAAGGTAAACCGGCTTCTCAGCACCCCCAATGTTTGCCCCTGGATGTCCTGAATCTCCCAGCGATTGGAGAAGAAAGGGAACCTCCCGCTGCAAACTTGAATACCTTCACCATAAACTTCGACCGACGAACCAAAAGCGCTCTTCAAATCCAGATAACCTACCTGCTCATTCCGTTCGTTCAGGATCTCTGTTTCCCCTGCATTAAAGAAATTGTCCCGAAAATATAAAGTCATCAGCTCACCTCCGTATATCCATCACAAATATATAAATAAATATATAAAGTTATACGAAAGTGCTGAGTTAAGGTTACATTTTTATCCAAAACAGGCAGGCTCCTATCACTCAGCAGTTAAGCGGAACACAGCATGCGTATCGCATTCATCACAGCATGACGGCCACTCCTTCCGAGTATGGGCCAATAGCAAACGCTCCAAGGGTCACCACGGTCATCACGAAATATTCATCAGAAATCCGGCTGAACAATTATTCACGTGTTTGTTTCTCGATTATATTCATGCCTTCCTTTTCCGTCAATGAATCGGTATAATTTGATGAGAAATCACTAAGCTTGAAGAAACTGCATTTCTTGAAACGGTAGGTGAGGTTATGAAATATGATGAGTTAACGGCAGAAGAATGCGATCTTACCTGCAACGGAACGGACGATGACCTGCAAACGGTGAAATCCGCTATGCTGAAAGGGGACTCTGCCGTCCAGATGGCGGATTGGTTCAAAGCGTTCAGCGATCCGACGCGGATCAGAATTGTAGACGCCCTGCGGCAGAAAGAGCTTTGCGTTCATGATTTGACCGTGCTGCTGGAAATGGGGCAATCGGCCGTCTCCCATCAGCTGCGTTATCTGAGAAATTTAAGGATCGTCAAGCGGCGCAAACTGGGGAAAACCGTTTTCTATTCCCTGGATGATACACATATTGAACAAATTTTCGTACAAACCCTTCAGCATATTACGCACGAATGAAAAGGAAGAGAGAATAATGGCGAGACCAAGGGAATTTGACCAAAACGAAGCGCTTGATAAAGCGCTTGATCTGTTCTGGAGCAAAGGGTTCGAGAAAACGTCCATTCAAGACTTGGTAGAGCATACCGGCGTTCACCGCGGCAGCCTTTATGATACATTTGGCGACAAGAATCAGCTGTTCGCAGCGTGCCTGGAGCGTTTCCATTCGCTGCATAAAGATCGGGTGTTCCAGATCTTGAAGGAGTCCGGAGAACCCCGGGAAATACTCGAACGTTTCTTCGATGAGCTGATCACTGGGGCTATGAATAACAAGGACCAGCGCAGAGGCTGCTTTATTACCAATACCGCCATGGAATTAGGCTCCGTAGACGAGCTGATCTCCGCGCGTATCGGCTCTTATTTAGGGGATATGGAGACCCACTTTAAGGACTTCCTCCAGCGGTCCCAGCCATCCGGCGATCTTAATGACAACTTAGATATTGATGAAATGGCCCGATTTCTGCTGAGTACAAGACAAGGCTTATACGTGCTCGGCAAAACGGCGACAGACCGCCGCCTGCTGGAGGATGCGAGCAAGGTAGCGATCTCGGCGATTTTAAAACCTCATCTATAAAAAATAGTTGACCGATCATTCTTAAATGATGTATTCTATCAATATGGCCGCTGAGGCTTAACTTCATTTAATTTAAGAACGGTCGTTCTTGAATCGAAAAACTTAACTCTGTCTGGCTCTTTAGGGGCATCCCCTAGGAATCAGATTCTTTTTCCCTAATTTAAGAACGATCGTTCAAAAAAAGGAGAGATAAATATGAATATTTCGAATCAAACCGCTCTGGTAACAGGCAGTAACCGGGGGTTGGGCAAAGAGCTGGCACTTGAACTTCTCGCAAGGGGAGCCAAAGTATATGCCGGGGCCAGAAATCCGGCTTCGGTCGATATACCGGGAGCTATCCCTTTGCAGCTGGATATTACAGATGCGAAGTCTGTAGCTGCAGCCGCAGCCACAGCGGGAGATGTGACGCTTCTGATCAACAACGCAGGCGTATCTACAGGCGCCTCACTGCTTACCGGCAGCCTTGAAGATATCCATCAGGAATTCGATACCCATTTCTTCGGCACGCTGGCCATGACCCGCGCCTTCACTCCGGTTATCGAGAAGAACGGCGGAGGTTCTATTCTGAATATCTTGTCTGTGTTGTCATGGTTAAGTTTAGGCGGGTCCGGCGCTTATTCGGCGGCGAAATCAGCCGCTTGGGGAATGACGAACGACCTGCGTCTGAACCTTGCGCCTAAGAATATCAGGGTTGCCGCGCTCCATGTAGGCTACATGGATACGGATATGACAGCCGGCCTTAATGCGCCTAAATCAGCCCCATCAGATATTGCCAAACTCGCCGTCGACGGAATCGAAGCGGACCGCTACGAAATTCTGGCGGACGATATTAGCAAGCAAGTTCAGCAGGGCCTCGCCGGGGGCGTGTCTGCCTTATATCCTGCCTTGACCAAATAAGAGCCGGCTTTATGCCTTTTCAATATTCAATTTCTTTAACATTCAGCAGCGATTCCACAACGGCTTTATCAGCCTTGAGCTTGCTGCCCGGCGTACGGATCTCCGGGTCATGTTCGTTTTGTCCCTCTTGCGGCTCAGTATAGGAATGGTCGCGCATGGCCTCCTGCCGATCATCTTCAAATGACTGTCCGGGTTTCTGCCGTGAGTCTGTCATAACGGATTCTCCTTTCAGGGGAGTTTCTTTTGGTCATCCTGTTAACATCCCTGCTTATTATTTACCCATTCCTACTCCGCCGATGCATAACTATAAAAATAGAACCATCCCGAAGCTGAAGGCCTCGGGATGGTTCTTTAGGCTTTTATCCAAAATGATGTGGTGAAGACTTGCTCAAAACCAAGCAGACGCATATTCTCATGGCTGGCTGAGCCAAATCTTACATCCGTATAGACCGATGTTAAACCCAGTTTTGCCGCTTCAGCCAGCCGGCGGGCAATTAAGGCCTTCTGGCAGCCCATTCCCCGGTATTCCGGGAACGTGTAGTCATTGGCCAAATACCCTTCCCTCTCATGTATAAATAAGGAGCCTATCCCTGCAATTTCATTGCCGATATAAGCCAAGTAGTTCCGAAAATGGGGCAATATAAAATACGGTTTCTTGCGTTCGAGAATTTCCGAGGGCACGCCGCCCATGATTCGGCTGATGCTGTTCAACAGATCATCGGCCAGATGTTCATCAACTTCCTTTATCTCTACGGAAGATGCCGGAGCAGTCGGAGGGCTTCCATGACCCGCTTCCAGGAAGGTAAGCTGTTCCGCACATACAAACCCCTTTTGGTGCAGAGCAGTCCCCACCTCCACGGTCATCCGGCCGGGCGGAATGTCAAAACAAGGGATCAGATCTCTGCTTTCATACTCCTGCAGGATGAGGTCAAGTTTATCCAGATCCGAAGGGCCGAAGCCTTTCACCCGGTTATAATACATGGATTCAGGTCCCGACGTTTCCATGAGCAGCAGAGAGTCCCCCAACTTAAGAACCATTGGTTTCTTGTCAGGCAACGCAAGAGCCCTGGCGGCATTGAACTGGTTCAAACGCAGCTCCATCGCCTCTATTTGTTGAACTTTATCCCCGATTCCTTGTTTTCCCATATTGTCCTCCAGACCTATCCATTACTCTCCCAGCAGCTTCATAAAATTTGCCGGCAGCATAAATTGCTTATCGTTGATCATGATTTTCTGCAATTCTTCAGCTTCCGCTTCACTGTTCGCATCTTTCACTTCCTGGATTTCCCGCTGCAGCCGCTCCATCTGGTGATCCAGCGCATTGGCGGATTCCGCGGCGGCTTTCAGCTCGTTCAGAAGGTTCTCCGGAACGGATTTGCTGTATTTATAAAAGATTTTATGCTCCAGACTAGCCCAGAAATCCATTGCAATCGTGCGGATCTGGATTTCGACGCATACGTGCTCGCAGGTATCGGACATAAAGACCGGAACCTCAACCAGCAGGTGCAGGCTGCGATACCCATTGTCTTTGGGATGCTGAATATAATCCTTGATTTCAAGCACCTTCAAATCATCCTGCTTCTGCAGCATGTCGCTGATGATGTAGATATCGGAGATAAAGGAGCAGGTAATCCGCAGCCCCGCAATATCCTTAATATTCTCTCGGATTCCGGATAAGGAGAACTCATGATTTTTACGCAGCATTTTATTCATAATGCTCTCAGGCGATTTCAATCTGGATTTCGTATGCTCAATCGGGCTGTAATCATGCAGCGTTTGAAACTCTTCCTTTAGGATGTCGATCTTCGTTTCGATTTCATCCAGCGCAAACTTGTAAATCAGCATAAAACGGGTGATCTCATATCTGAACTTTTTCAACTGGTCGATTTGGGTCAAAGCATTCATATTAAAAAAATCCCTTCTGTTCTGTCGTTACCCTCTGAATTAACTATATCCAAAACAGTGGGGAAGTTCAATTTTAGGGGCGTGATACGCCTTCTTCCGAGCACGGAGCTTGCATAGCCGAAAAAAAATACACTCCCAGCAATTTCATCAGAATAACCGTAGGTTTTTCCGATTCTATTCTAAGGAGTGCACTTCAAAAAATGTTAAGGGGTTACTGATTAGTACCTATTATTTCTTACAGGCCTGCAAAAGGATCGGTGCCTTCAGGCAGCAAAGCGGAGAACGGGATTGCATACTCCAGCAGGCCTTGGGCATACGGCACGTATTCGTACTCCTGGAAATAAATCACGAGGCTGCCGTTTTTCAAATAATAGCCCGGATTTTTGCCAAGCGTCTTGAACCCGCCCAGATAATTAGGTTCCTTTTTAAGTTTGGAGGCAATCAATTGATCAATTTTTTGGGTATAATTGCCTCCAGTTTTAAGCAGGTCGCTGAGTTCAAGCTGCTTTCCGCTGTTTAAGGAATAGGTGAAACCTTCCACGATATCAGCCCCGTGCGCGCCGCCGTAATATTCATACCGGATTTCCCGGAAGCTGATTATGCCTTTTTCATTATAAGAAACCGTATAATGGCTTTGGAATTCGTTTTTGGTTCCGGTAGGACCCGTACCGAGTTCTTTGGATTTATCCAAAGAGGCTTTCACGTAAGCTTCGGCTTTATTTTTCAGTGACTGATTGATTTTGGTCTGTACTTCAGCGTTCTTTAGACCCGATATAACCGGATACTGTACAGAGATCGTGGTTATAGAGTCCGATTTGTTAATCGATGCTGTAGTATAACGAATATCATTCAACCTCACTTTGGCAAGGCTGACGGTGCTGGTAGCCGCATTCCATTGGGATCGGTATCCGAAAAAGTCCGTAAGGAGATGAACGGAAACCAGGTTGCTGCCGTTCGTGTTTCTCCATTCATAATAGGCCGGCTGAAGTCCGCCGTTTACCGTAATCGTTGCTCCATTGGGGCCTGGCACAGCTTTGACCTGAAGTTGTCCTTGGGTCAGGGTATAGGTTTTGTTCTTGTTGTTATAGACCACATGAATGCCCAGACCGTCCCGGAGGATGCTCAAAGGGATCAGCGCAGTGCCGCTGCCTATTTGACCTTTGGCGGACAAGCTTGTTCCATTCAGGGTAAATGTGACGTTTGTCGCGGCTTGAGCCCGGATAGATACCGAAGCTGCAAAAGCTTGTCCCGGCATACTTGCAGCTGCTGTTCCAAGCAGCAGGGCGGAGGCCAGAAACAGGCCGGAAATTTTCAGGTTAGAAGTCATAAGGTTAGTCAGTCCTTTCAGGTGTTTGTCTCATCTCTGCTTGATTAATTATAGTTAACCGCAGCGACAGAGGATTTACACCCAAGGAACAACCTAGCGACATTCCGGTAACAAAGAAAACTCATAAACGAGCAGCCAAACCTCCCGGGAATTGCAGACGGGCTAACCAAGCACTGTTATTTCACTGTGATTGCGGGAGTTCCGGCAAAATTTACAGCCTGTAACTTTTGTTTCAAACTTGTATAGTTGTCGGGGTTCCCCTTTCCTTCTTCATAGCTGCTTGAAAGCCCAAAACGAGGGGTCGTCCCCTCGTTTCCATGCGATGCAAGTGCATCACCACATCCTGAAAAAAACAGATCAGGAACGCTGCGCCGACGGACGAACAATCAGTTCGTTCACATCCACCTCAGCCGGCTGCTCAATCGCATAAGCGATGGAACGGGCAATCGCCGACGCCGGAATGGCATTTTGGCGGTATTCCTTCATAAAGGCTTTGGTTGACTCGTCCGTAATGGTATCGGCAAGCTCGGACTCCGTTACGCCAGGTGAAACCAGCGTTGTGCGGATCGTATCTCCCAATTCTATGCGGAGCCCTTCGGTAATCGCACGAACCGCATATTTGGTAGCGCAATATACCGCGGCTGTACGGGTAACCGAATAAGCACCTATCGAAGCTACATTAATGATATGTCCGAATCCCTGCTCCTTCATGACTGGAACTCCGGCGGCAATGCCGTGCAGCACCCCACGGATGTTGACGTCGATCATGCGATTCCATTCTTCAATCTTTAAAGCCTCCAGTGGAGAAAGGGGCATCACGCCCGCATTATTCACAAGCACATCCACCCGTCCAAACCGGGTTTGGGCAAGTTCAACGATAACTTTTACCTGCTCCAGATCAGTTACATCTAGCTGCTGATATTCTACCGACCCTCCCTGGGAACGGATGTCGGAGGCCAAGGCCTCCAGCCGGTCCAACCGTCTAGCTCCAAGGACAACATGTGCTCCCTGCCCCGCAAGCAGCCTTGCCGTTGCTTCGCCGATCCCGCTGCTTGCTCCCGTTACGATGACTACTTTGCCGTTAATATTGTTCATGGATATGATTATTACTCCTTTAGAATTTAATTGGGTTAAAAATAGGAATTCAATATGCAAGGAACTCGATTTGCCAATTGGCATAAGGGGGACACTTTCAGGCCAAAATCTAAAGGTGCCTATTCCCGGAACAGAATCATGCCCGCATGGTAAAGCACGCCGTCTCGAAAGTCGCCGTCCGCCGTAAAGCCGGTGTCATCCACATATTCAATATGATCGCCTTCGACCGTATAATTCCCCTGATAGGCGCTTTTCCGGCTGCCCCGGGCTTCGTCGTACCTTCCGTTCGGCAGGAGCTCGTGGCGGATATAGCCGTCCTGGGTAACCCACATGCCTACATAAGGATGCGGAGGACCAGCTTCCTGTCCCGGATTAGTCTGATCCCGGTTCTGTTTAGAATGACCCTGATTCATATTTGTAAGTTTGTTCATTTTCATGCTCTCCTTCTCTCCTAGACTAGGTTTGAATTTCATCCTCTTCGCCCCGGCTCACTGCCGCTTGGCATATCCTTATTATGCCTTCCACCGGTAAATAGGAGGTAGCCGGATGATCCGCTATTATTGCCTAATCCTCCAAAAAGTCGTAAAGTGAAGACAAGAAACCCCAGCGATTGGAGTGAAACCAACATGGATACAGGCGCTTCACCCTCAGCCTATGTAAAAGAATTGTCCGAGCGCATCAGCCGCTTTGCACAGCAGGATGGAACCGTCGGCACGGCCATTCCCGCCTTGTCTTTTATTCGGGCCTCCCGGGTTTCGGAGCCGATTCATTCCGTCTACGAACCCTCTTTATGTATAGTGGCGCAGGGCTCGAAGGTAGTTATGCTGGGAGCGGAAAGCTACCGGTATGATCCGAGCAGTTATCTGACCGCTTCCGTACATCTGCCCATCACCGGACAAGTGGTGGAGGCTTCAACCGAAGCCCCTTATTTAAGCCTGCAGCTGAAATTTGACATGAATCAGATTTTGGAGGTTATCCAATCCTCCGCGGCAGCTGAACAAAACCGCCGTGAATCGGCCCGCGCCTTGTCCGTAGACAAGATGAGCAGCGCTCTCCAGGAAGCCGTTCTGAGGCTTGTCCGCCTGCTGGATACGCCGCAGGATATTCCGGTTTTAGCGCCTTATGCCATACGGGAAATTCTCTACCGGATTCTCCAGAACAAGCAGGGCAGCTCCATCAGGCAGTTTGCTTTGATCGGCAGCCATGCGCAGCGAATCTCCCAGGTCATAGAACGGCTTAGCCGGGACTTTGCAGAGCCGCTGCGTGTAGATGAATTGGCAGCGGAGGCGGGAATGAGCACCTCTTCCTTTTTCGCCTACTTTAAAGAAGTAACGGCCATGAGCCCGATCCAATATCAGAAGCAGCTGAGGCTGCAGGAAGCACGCAGGCTCCTCCTCTCCTCGGAGATGGATGCGGCCGATGCCGCTTTTCAAGTCGGCTACGAAAGTCCAACGCAGTTCAGCCGTGAATACGCCCGGTTCTTCGGTCAGCCGCCGATCCGGGATGTCCGCCATTTACGCAGCACGCTTTATAAGGCCGAAACCTTATCCTAACCCTCCATGATTAAGTAGTCCTGTAGGGCAGTCCTGTAACTCAGATCCTTAGTGGGGCGCGTTCGAACCGATTCATCTGCTTTCTTAATCCAGACGGCGTTTATCATCCATGTCATTGACACCCCTTCCGGGAACTGCACATCCATCCCTTTGAGATGCTATAATGGGCTTCACGGAAAGGAAGTGTGCGCATGGAATGGAATCTAAAAAGCTTCGATCAACTTACGGGAACAGAGGTATACAAAATCCTTCAGCTTCGTATGAATGTGTTTATGCTGGAGCAAAACTGCCTTTACCCTGAGGTAGATGATAAGGATCAGGCAAGCCACCATCTGTTTCTTGCGGCAGACGGAGAAATTGCAGCCTACTGCCGGATCCTGCCGCGCGGAGTTTCGTATCCGCAGGCTTCCATCGGCCGCGTGCTGGTCAACCCCTCCTACCGGAGACGCGGCTTGGCCCAGGAGCTGATGAGAATTGCTCTGGAATTCCTGAAAGAGGAATGGCATGAAACGGAAGTCAAAATCCAGGCCCAGCATTACCTGGAGTCCTTTTACGGCACTTTCGGCTTCCGGCCGGTTTCAGACGTGTATCCGGAGGACGGCATTCCCCATGTGGATATGGTGTTAACGGTAGGAGAGCAGCTTAAACCTGATCCTCATTAACGACAAAAAGAGGGTGTCCCAAAAGTCATCATAGATGACTAAGGGACGACCCTCTTTTACATTTCGTCAAACAAAAAGAAACCACTCTTTGGTAAAATGGAAGTACCACCAACCATTACCCTAAAGGAGAGGTTTCTTTGTACATTCAATATACCATGGATCAACTCTGTTTACCAATGGATTTAGAAGAGGACATTCCCGCAAATCACCTCGTTCGCGTGGTCAACGCCTCCGTCAATCGTCTCGACGATTCCATCTTCGACGCGGCCTACCCTGGAGGCGGACGAGACAGCTACCATCCTAAAATGCTCACCAAAGTCATTATTTACGCATACACACAGCGCATCTACTCCTCTCGCCAAATCGCCAAAGCTGTCCGCGAAAATATCATGTTCATGTGGATCGCGGGTAGACAAAGACCGGATTTCCGCACCATCAACCGGTTTCGATCAGAACGAATGAAAAGTGTACTGGAGACGGTGTTTACCGCCGTTCTTCAGTTTCTGGCCGAGGAGAACTACGTGCAGCTGGAGCATTACTTTGTGGACGGCACGAAGATCGAAGCGAATGCCAATCGATATACATTTGTTTGGGGAAAGGCCGTGGTGAAGTATAAAGCCAAGCTCCAGGAGAAAGTCCAAGCCTTGTTTGCCGCCATTGAGGAAGCCGAGAAGCAAGAAGAAGGAACGCACGGCGGCCAGGATCTTCTCGAACTGGGCGAGTCCTCTGCCATCACCAGTGAAAAGCTGGAGCAAGCCGTCAAACAATTGGAGGAGCGTCTGCAGGAGAAACCAAAGGACAAGCCGCTCAAGAAGGCGGTGCGTACGCTCCGCAAGGACTTACTTCCGCGTCTTCAAAAGTATGAAACCCAACAGGCGATTTTAGGGACTAGAAACAGCTACAGCAAAACGGACCATGACGCTACATTTATGCGAATGAAAGAAGACCATATGCGAAATGGCCAGCTCAAGCCGGGTTACAACGTACAGATCGGTACTGAAAACCAATTCATTGTCGGTTACAGTTTGCACCAGCGCCCGACCGATACCCGTTGCCTCATCCCGCATCTTGAAAAAATAAAATCGCAGTTGGGGAAGTTGCCAAGCACCATCATCGCCGATGCGGGCTATGGCGGTGAAGAAAATTATGACTATTTGGAGCAGAATGAAGTCGAAGCCATTGTGAAGTACAGCACGTATCACCGCGAAAAAAGCAAGGCATGGAAAAAGGACATCAGCAAGATGGACAACTGGACCTATAACAGCGAACAAGATACATGGACATGCGCGGCTGGACAAACGCTCCATTTCCGAAGAGGAAGTAAGGAGAAAACAGAAAGTGGGTATGAGATCGAATACCGACATTACCGAAGTGCTGGCTGTGAGGACTGTCCACTAAAGCCGCAGTGTACAAAAGCCAAAGGCGATCGGGAGATCAAAGTGAGCATGAAGTATTTGCGGCTAAAAAACCAGGCAAGGCAGAAGCTTCGCAGTGAAGAAGGTTATGCCCTGGCCGTAAGGCGCATGATCGAGCCGGAGCCTGTGTTTGGCGATATAAAGAACAATCGGGGGTTTAAAAGGTTCCTGCTTCGAGGCTTACCAAAAGTAAGCTTGGAGGTCGGGTGGCTTTCCCTTGCCCACAATTTACTCAAAAAAGCTGCCGTGGACGCCAAGAACCAAGGAGCTAAGCGAGAATAGACCGCTTAGCTCCTTGGTTTTTTACGAATACCATCTTATTTTATTGCTGAGGGTGTTCTAAAGTTTACTTTTGGGACAGCCCCTTGGTTATTTTTCAACCTTACTAATATGGTCAAATTCGTGTAAGGTCATCCTTCTGCTCTTTTATGCAGATGACGGCTTTCCCTTGTACACGTCCTTCGCCGAGGTGCCGGAGCGCCTCGGATGTTTCCTCCAGCGGGTATCGGCGACCGATGACCGGGACGATTTTCCCTGCTTCGGCCAGCTCCTTCCATACCTGCTGGTCCTCATGATTGGGCCTGTGCACAAGCACGGTCAGCGTCTTTTGTTCAAATCGCGCGCTGAAAGGGGCAGCCAGCAGAGTCCTAAGTATACGCGGCATGGGACCTCCGACCATCACATACGTTCCGCCAGTCTCAAGCGCCCTTTTAATGGCGGAAACCGGCCGGTTTCCAACGACGTCGGGAATCAGATCGTACCGTTTCCCGCCAGCAGTGAAGTCTTCCTGCCTGTAATCCAACACATGATCTGCTCCTACGGACAGCAGCAGGTTCTGTTTGTCTCCGCTGTCCACGGCTGTAACCTCTGCACCAACCCCTTTGGCGTACTGGATCCCAAATGTGCCGACGCCTCCTCCCGCCCCGTTGATTAAAACCTTCTGTCCGCTCTTTAGCTTTCCCTTGTCACGCAGCCCCTGCAAAGCAAGCACCGCGGCCTGGGGGATGGAAGCAGCCTGTTCAAAGCTGAAGTTTTCCGGTTTTAGCGTCAAAGCCGTTTCTTTAACCGAAACAAATTCCGCAAATCCGCCCCAGCCGCTGCCGGAAATATCCCCAAATACTTCATCTCCTGCCTTAAACCGCTGGACCCCGCTCCCAACGGCAGCGACCCGTCCGGAAATGTCGGCGCCAAGAATCGGGTATTGGGGTTTCCGCAGTCCTCCTAAACGGGTTACAAAAGGCTGCCCGCGGAGCAGATCCCAATCCCAGGAGTTCACGGCGGCGGCATAGACTTCAACCAGCACCTCCTGCTCCTTCGGAACAGGGATTTCTACTTCTTCAAGGCGAAGAACCTCAGGCATGCCATAAGCAGTATAGACCTGTGCCTTCATCGTCTGGCGCCCTTTCTTAACAAGATGATCTGAATCTAAATCTTGAACTCCCACTCCCATGAATCAGCCTCCAGCCGCTTAGTAGTCCTTTTTCAATATTTACGCGGGCTGGAGGATGTTGTTTCATTTTTTTTCCTGCATCTCCCTATTTGTTATATGAACAGCCCTTTTATCAAAAAGAAGCCTGAATGCAGGCACACCCCTCAGAAGGGGCGGCCTGCACAAGTAAAGGGAAGGCATTGTGCGGCCGGAGACCCTTCTGAGGGGTGTTATGTCAAAGCATGAGCCCAAAGGCTGCATACTGAATTCATCTCCTGCATGTTACTAAATTTACTAAATTACCAGGTGTTCTTAACGCAAAGTTTTCAAAGCTCCGCTCCAAGCAATAACCTGATCGAGCATTTCATTTACATTGTTGCTCAGATGAGGGGCCTGCGGTTTGAATACCGTACCGTTCTCGAAATCCGTGAACAGGGACAGCGTCGGATGGACGCGGACATCTGCAATCATCAGTTCGCCCAAAATGCCTCTCAGATGCTCGGCTGCACGGGCGCCCCCGGCAGAACCGTAGCTCACGATCCCGGCTGCTTTGTTGTTCCAAGCTTCACGGGCAAAATCCAAGGCGTTCTTTAACGCTCCCGTAATGCTGTGATTGTATTCCTGAGCGATAAATACAAAACCGTCCAGCGTTGCAAGCTTTTGATTCCAGGCCGCAATCCCAGGTTCGGAACCGTCCGTAGTGCCCAGGAAAGGCAGTTGGTAATCGGCAATGTCGACAATCTCATAATTAGCGTCTCCGCGTTTGTCTGCAATGCCTTTCACCCATTCCCCAACCTGCGGGCTTACGCGGCCTTCCCGTGTGCTTCCCAAAATAATACCGATGTTTAATTTAGCCATGACTTGTTCCTCCTTGGAATTTGTTCCCAATAGTTTGTTCCAGAAACCCATTACGCCACCACCTCTATACGACTAAGGCCTTTCTCCCGTCACTGCACGGGTCTGAAGGTCTGAAAGACATTTGAACCCAAGTGCTTGTTTCCATTTGTCATCAAGTTACTTTATGTAAGTTATTATATTTTTAATATCTTATTCCGTCAAGTGTGTAATTATTTAAATGTAATGAGGTAACATTTTTAATGTACAAGCTGGCGGCAGAACGGATGATGAAATTATTTTCACCTCTTTAGGAAGGAATATACAGAAGGGAATATCTCCTTCGCCTGCCTATATACAAAAACCGAGCCCTCCAGGACTTCTCCTGAAGCAGCTCGGTTCTGCGGTAACCCCAATTTCCTTCTTGTATTCTTTTATGAACCCTATAAATCATTCGCTCGGCATTATTCCTTCACGCCGCCCAAAGCGACACCTGCGATAATGTAACGGGATAGCAGGAAGTACACGACAAACAGCGGCAACGCGGTCAGCGCCAGTCCCAAATAGATGGAGCCGAATTCGGTTTTATAAATATCGCCGCGAAGTAGGCTGACCATAATTGGCATCGTATATTTGTCTTTCTGCGTAAGCAGGATGAGCGGCATGAACAGATTGTTCCAGTTGCCTACAAAAGCAAAGATGGCTTGTGTCGCTACAGCCGGCATCATAAGAGGAAAAATGATCCGGTTGAAGGTGGAGAACTCTCCCGATCCGTCAACGCGCGCAGCTTCCACTATTTCGAGCGACAACGTTGCAAGCAGATACTGCCGCATGAAGAACACGACAGCCGGAGCTGCAATGGCAGGCAGAATCAGCGGCCAGAAGCTGTTCGTCCAATGCAGTTTGTACATGAACTGATAGAAGCCGATGGCGCTGGCTTGGTAAGGAACCATCATCACGCACATAATGAAGGTGAAGAAAGGCTGGCGCATCTTCCAGTTGTAAGCCACAAGCCCGTAAGCCGTCAAAGACGAGAAATAAACGGTACAAATAGTGGCCGACGTTGAAATAATAAACGAGTTCAGGAACCCTCGAAGCGGGTCGAAGCTTTTATCCAGCAGCACATGCAGATTGCTCATCAAGTGAGTAGACGGAAGCAGCGAAAGCCCGCTTTGAATCTCAGGTGTAGAGCGCGTGGCGTTGACAAACATAATCCAAAACGGAAGGATGCTGAGGATCGCCAGGAAAATGCAGACGATATATATAATCGTCTTGCTGATTCTTCTTCCGACGACTTCGCTTCTTGGAGCTTTTTCCATGGATTACACCTCCCGCGCAGCTGCTTTAGCAGCCTTTTCACTTTTGTAAATATTTTTTTGGGCTTTTCTGAGCTTAGCCGCATCGCGGTCACGCATCAGATAGAATAGTATTCCGGACAATACCGCGGCAATGATAAACATAATCATACTTGCTGCCGCCGCACGGTTATACATATAGCTGCCCTTGAACGCTTGCCCGTAAATGAACATGGACGTAGTAAGCGTAGAGTCGTCCGGTCCGCCTGCCAGGAACAGCTGCGGAATATCGAACATCGTCAAACCGCCGATCATCGAGGTGATCAGGGTATAGAGCAGAATAGTGCGGAGACTTGGCAGCGTAATGCGGAAGAAGGTTTGGAACGCGTTAGCACCGTCAATCGCAGCCGACTCAAAGAGGGCCGGATTGATCCCCATGACGCCTGCCACAAGGACGATCATCGTATTGCCGTACCACATCCAGAACTGGATAAACGAAACGATGCCCCGTGCTGTCGTCTTATCCTGAAGGAAATAGATCGGCGCATCGGACCATCCCAGCATTTGAAACAAGCTGTTTACCGGACCCATCGGGTAGGCAAACAAAGAACTGAACAGCACCGCGATTGTACTCGCAGTGATGATATTAGGCATATAGAGCAATACCTTGAACGCGCCTTGGCCCTTGATGTTAAGACGCCGGTTCGTGAACCACGCCGTAAGCAACAGGGCAAGAACGATCTGAGGAATAAAGTTCGTAATCCAGAGCAGCCCTGTATTGATCAGGGACTTTCTAAACGAAGGGTTATCAAAGAGCAAATCTTTGAAGTTTTGAAACGGGTTATCCAGAATATGAATCGGTTTCGGAATCAAGCCCTTCATATCCGTAAATCCGATAACCGCTGTATACAAAATCGGGTAAAGCGAGAAGATCAGAAATGCCAAGACAAACGGGAGGGTAAAAATATAGCCATATTTTGAATAGTTGACACCCTTGCGGCGCATGCTCTCACCTCATTTATGGGATAGAAGGGGCGGGAAATTTCGCCCGCCCCTCCCCTTCCGTTCCTTCTTATTCGCTGTCAATGCCAAGCTGGTCTTTGACCTGCTGCTTGAAGGTTGCGATGGCATCGTCACGACTCTTGTTACCCGATGTGTATTCGCGAACCTGATCACGCCAGAGCTTGTTAATCGTTTCATCGTATTGAGTCAGGTTCTTACCGGAAGCGTTAGCGTTAGCCGGTACAAACACGTCAAACATGTTTTGTCCGCCGAGGAGTGGAACTTCACCGTTAGATTTCGACATGACGACGGAGGAAGCTACGCTGTCCTTTGTACCTTGCTCGCCTTCCTTGATTGTGCCGTTAGCCCAATAGTATTGGAGGCCTGTTTCGGAAGTATCGAGGGTTACCCACTTGATGAAGTCAGCAACTGCCTTTTTCTTGGCTTCGTCCTGAATGACGTTCTTGTTCGCCAGCAGCCAAGTGCCTCCCCAGAAGAAGCCAGTTGGCGGCTCTGTAACAGCCCAGTCGCCGTTTGTATCTTTCACTTGGTCGCTCATAGTGTAGTTGATCAGCCAAGCTGGACCAAAGAAACCAAAGATTGGTTTAGAGCCGGAACCGGACATGTCTGCATACCAGGCTTCTGTCCAGTCCGTTGTATCGTTGTGGTATCCGTTATCTTTCAGCTTCTTGGACAGATCCAGGAATTCTTCACGTTTAGGATCGATATGGAGTTTGCCGTCTACGATCCAGCCTTTTTCAGAGCTGTTCTCAATTGGATGCCAGATGTCGCCGTCACCGGAGACAATGCCATATCCTTTCTCTTTCAGCTTAGCTGCTGCGTCAAAGAATTTATCCCAGCCAGGACCAATTGCGCCCTTGATTGTAGCCGGATCGTCTGTTCCGAATACCTCTTTGGCAATCGAGCGGCGATAGATGAATGCACCGCCTGTAGCTTGATAACCGAGGCCTTTCAACTCACCGTCCGTGCTGGTGCCGATATCTACTGAATATTGAGCGATACCAGCGTCCTTAACCATTTGCTCGTCCAGACCCAAATCGGAGTAGTTGGCGGCATAAGTAGATGCATCGCCTTGTGTATACTTGAGAACGAACGCTGCTTCCGCTGCGTAAATATCAGGGGCATCTTTGCCGCCGGCAGCAAGTGCCTGGTCAAGAGCCGGCTGATAAGCGCCGTCCGTAGTTGCGATAACCGTTGTTTTGAACTCTACGTTTGCATCCGGATGCGTTTCCAAATATTTGTTCGTCATATTCGGAATCTCATCGGTGAAGCTCCAAAGATTAATGGTGACCTTGTCACCTTTTGAAGTCGATGCCGTGTTGTTCGATGAAGTTGAAGCATTTGAGCTTGCACTTGATGAATTGGAATTGGAATTTCCGCCACATGCTGCGAGGACCGTGGTCATCAGAAGAACTGTAGAAACCCCGGCTAAAACACGTTTCATGCGTTTCATATTTTGCCTCCCCTTTTTGATGCTTTGTATTTTGTAACCGCATTCATAATTATAGATCGTAAGTCCCTATTGCATAAGGAACCCGCTATTGGGGAAAATTCCACTTTTTATGGATTCTGATTTGGATAGTGATTTGATTATTGATGGGGGATTAAAAAATAAAACAGCGGCATTCAGGACAGTTGTTGGTTGTCCTGAATGCCGCTGTTTTATTCATCTTTTGATTTCCGAAAGATCTGCCCTGCCTCGTCTTGAAGGTGCGGAAATCCATCTTGATTACTGAAGAATCGGGCTGAATCTGCTACCCATGCTCATTCACGCCTGCTATGGGTATTAACGAACAATCGTATATCCATTCCTCTCCGCAATTTCGGAGGTCTGCATGAAATAAAACGGAGGACGTCCCGCCATTCCCCGTTTTCACCTTTAAGTTCATTCTATCAACGTGATGATTAAGACGAATCAGCGGTAGAAAATACATTTGAAAAAATACACGGCTGGCCCGGGTGAGCAGGGATTCAAAATGAACGCCGATTACGCCCTTCTCTTTATACTCAAACAGGCGGCAAAAGGAGTCGTCAACGGCACATACCCTTAAGTTTTGATCCAAGGATAAATGTCCCCCGGCGGTACTATCCAACCGTTCGTCCATTCTAAAAGGACTTCTCGCTTTCCTGCAAAGATTCCACTGAAGCAAAATATTCGCTGATGAGTCCAACTGTTTCTTCCGGATGACTTACGTGCGGACAATGCCCGGTTGCATCCATCAATTTAAATTGGCTGTCCTTCAGTTGCTGATGGACGTAGGCTCCAGCTTCCAGCGGAGCTATCAAATCATCGGAGCATTGCAGAACTAACGCAGGAATGACCACCTTGGCCAGTTCCTTACGGTAATCAGAGAGAAAAGTAGCTTCAGCAAAACTGCGTGCTGCCCGAGGATCAGTTGTGCAGAAACTTTCCTCCAGCTCCTTGGATAACTCTGGCCGGTCTTGATTCCCCATAATCACAGGAGCCAAATAACCCGCCCAACCCTGATAATTTTGATCCATCATGTCGAGCAATTCCAGTAGATCTTCCCGTTCAAATCCTCCGATGTAATCCGGCAAATCATTTAAATAACGTGCAGACGGTCCAATCAGAACAAGCCGGTCAAAGTAATCCGGCCTTTGAATAGAGGAAAGTAAACCGATAGTCGCTCCGACCGAGTGGCCCACGAGATAGGCATCCTTCAAATCAAGCGCTGCACAAATATCCAGGATATCTTGAGCATAACCATTTAAGTCACGATACACAGAAGGATCAAAGGCACTGATATCGGACTTCCCCGAACCTACAAAGTCAAACAATAACACCTTGTATTTCTCTTCAAAAGCGGGTGCTACAAAACGCCACATGCTCTGATCACAGCCAAAACCGTGGGCGAATATAATAGCCTTGGAACCACAGCCTGTTACATGAACATTATTCCGGACGAGAATCTGTTGGTTATCCATGGACTAGTCCTCCTAAGTTACTATGATTCTAGAACTTCAACTATTATAGCACTATTTAAAAATTTTGATAGGAAACCGCAGGCTGCCACGCCATACACTGCAGGAAAAAGTATTTAATGATATCAATAATGCCCTTTATCCTATATTTTCAGCCGCAATCCTAAAAGACCTCCACCCTTATAGGGGGAAGGTCTTAGTAATGAAAACAATATACATGTGTTTGCCTTGTTTGAAGGAGCACGGCCTCCTTCTTTTAAATCTGCCTATAAAATACGTGTTCCGTTTGCAACCGGTTCATCGGGCTTTAAGAGAACAACATCCCCTTCTTCAGGGACAGCGCCTATTACCAATACTTCAGAAATAAACCCAGCGATACGCATGGGAGGAAAATTTACGACGCCTATCACCTGACACCCGCATAGCTGTTCTGGCGAATATCTTCTTGTAATTTGAGCTGTTATCTATAACTATCCTTCCCGTTACCAGGTGCTTTGATCATCTTTAAGGTTCATTGATAAGCTACTAGGTGCTTTGATAAGGAAGCGGCGTTGTGGTCTTTTTTCTGCCAATTAAGCTTTTAAAATCCATGTGACTTGTTTCAGATTCATCTGCAGTATTTTTTCTCTGCGATCTCTGGACGTTCCCCAGGATAATGGCGTCATACCGAGCAAAGGTTCAATTAAGGAGTCACACAGATCCGCTTGGTAGCGAAGGCTCTCCAGTTCTAGTAACTTGAAGTGTTCGCTGAAATTACGGATTGTAGGTGCATTTGAATAAACTTGTTTGTCCGACCCTTCATGTAAAACCTCTCTTAATTCTTTTAGGTAATCCTGTTCAGGAACAACTTTAACGACCAGACCCCGACTCTTAAGCAATCTCCCGAATTCCGAATAATTGGCCGGAGATAGAATATTTATAACGAAATTGAATGGCTGATTTAATATCAATGCCTACAGCCTGCACAGGATTAAGTTTTTTTTCTTTTATTATTGCTTTTATAGCATTTAAATGAGAGCCTTCCCCGCAGCCGGCATCCAGAATATTAAACAAACCGCTTTGGATGATGAATCTCCGGTTATGGAAGATTTCTTTATCATATTTAGTAGTGATTGATCGAGATGACAGGTTTATATATCCCCGCTTTTCGATATCAAAACAGTGCCGGTTTATACACACTATACTTTTTTGATCCACTAACTGGATCCGTGATTTGCATATTGGGCACCTAAAAACCCCTTGGAGGCATTCCATTATCTCCACACTGATCAACTTTTTGCTTTTTTCATACACAAAAATCACCTCTTCATTCGTATGGGATGAATGAACAAGAGGCGCACTCAAATAAACCCAGATCTCTTCATTAAAAAAAGCTGGGTTTTATGAGCTGCACCTCTTCTTATCTCAAACGAATGAATTTGATGATCATGGCTAAAACTCTCCCTCAGGCAGACTAGTCGAACACTTCCATTTTAACATGCTCCGCGAAGTGCAAGAAACGAATACATATTGTAAAACTAAATTGCATAAATGCTCCAAATTAAGATTTAAACAGAAAAAACGCCGGTCATCCTCCCCCGGCGTCTTCTTCGCAATGATTAGTTTTGTTCGGTATAAGCTTTGAAGTTGTCCATAATCGCTTGCCAGCCTGCTTGCTGGAACTCGACGGGCTGGGTGCTTTCCGCGTCGAACGTTTCGATGACCTTCGTCTCATTCCCTTGATCAACGAAAGCAATATCCACTCTTCTTCCGTCGTCCATGGTGTAGCCGATCGCCTCATGCAGATTCACGACGTCGTACACACCGCCAAAATCAAAGCCCATGCTGCCATCTTTTGCTTCCATCTGCGTTGAAAACTTGCCGCCGACCCGCAGATCGTTCTCGGATTTCGGCGCATGCCAGTCCTCGGACGCCTGATTCCACTTCGTAATGTGCTCCGGCTCGTTCCAATAGCGCCATACCTTCTCGACGGGGGCTTGAATGACGGCCTGCACGGTTACTTTCGTTGGTTGACTCATTTCCATTTGATTGGACACCTCTCTCATGATATTGGTCGTTTGGTTAGTCTCAATGATATAGACGAACGCCAAATACGAAATTCATCGGTCGAGTCGCTCAGGCAGTCCAAATCGCGAAAATAATGTTGTATTGATGAAGTTTTGAACGTGGAGGATTTGATTCTCTTTGGTTTCAATGACGTGAATGCCCCAGGGTACCAGGCCAGATCCCTCTTTATCCGGCATATACTGGGCTAACGCCGGATAACCGCCATTCACCGTAATGGGCACAAAACGCGAACCTTCGCAATGCCAGCGAGTAAGCGAATAGAAGGCGGACAAATCATCTTTGCCGCGGATCCACATCTCGAAGGGCGGCATCGACATGCAGCCGTCTTCGTGGAACAGCGCTACGAGCGCAGCAATATCAAATTGCTCGAAGGCCTGCACATACCGGAGCAGCAGCTGCTCCTCCGGTTGAACGTCCATGCTGCTGAGCTCATCCGAGCGAAGCTGCGCCCGGTCCATCGTCTCTCGGGCTCTCTGCAAGGCGCTGTTCACCGCTGCCGGCGACATCGCGAGCGTCTCCGCGATCTGCTTGGAGGACCATTCAAGTACATCCTTCAAAATGAGTACCGCGCGCTGCCGCGGAGGCAAGGTCTGCAGGAGAGCGATGAAGCACAGTCGAAGGGTATCTCTGCGGAGGAGCCGATCCTCCGGATTGCCCCCGAAGTCGGGAGACGGCCAGATCCAGGCAGAGTCCGGCAGCGTGTCGCGCGGCTCGATGATGGCGACGGCCGGATCGAACAGGTCAACGGGAAGCGCGCGGCGTTTGGATTGTCTCAGCTTGTCCAAGCACAAGTTGGAAGCAATCCGATAGACCCAAGTTTTGAACGAGGCATCCTGTCTGAATGTGCTCCAGCTCTGCCAGACCCGAATACTCGTCTCCTGAACGGCATCATCCGCATCTTCCATAGAGCCCAGCATTCGGTAACAGAACGAGGTTAAGCCCGGCTTCAAGCTTGTAAATAATAGTTCGTCAAATCCTTTGTCGTTCATCGCAGCCCCCTTAACGATCTCCCCAAAGTGCAATACCATTATTATATGCAATGAAGCGGACAGCCTCATTGCAATTGCCTGGTTCCTGTTAAATTTATCTATCGTGATGGATAATGCAGGTTTCAGCTCAAAACAAAAAGCTTCGACACAAGCCGAAGCCTTTTTGTTGGTGAACTTACGTTCCGGCAGACTTAATGCATTGGCTGAATTAAACATTCAGACCCCGATGAACATTACGTCCTGACACCATTTCGTCCCGGTAAAAGCGAGTAAAATCACAGGGGTTCGCAATCCGTTTTGGATTAAAGGTGCACATCAAAGACGGGCGCCCCCTTATCTTTTCACTCATTTCATTGGTTTCTATTTTTGAGCCAGCTGTCAAATTCAGTTGCAACAAGGCGTTCACCTGTTAATCCTTCAGATTGCTCGGAAGCAAGATAAACGATAGGTTTTGCCATGATCTCCGGCTTCAGAAGCTGAGAGTTTCCTTCAAGATCCCTTTTCACTTCCTCGGGGATCATTCCGGTTACGGTCGCCCCGCCAGAAAGAAGCATATTTACCGTCACTCCATATTCACGCAGGTCTTCAGCCATGATAAAGGACAGGGACTCCTACATACGTTACGACAGAAGAATGTACCGATAATAGAACTGCCTGGTTTTAAGTAAGGAAGCGCTGCTCTCGTTGTGTAAAAATGGGAGTATATATTGACTTTGAAAGTGTCATCGAATTGTTCGTCTGTAATATCCAGAAGGCTTTGTTGTTGAAATTGGATGCCAACGTGGTTACAAAGAACATCCAGGCGCCCGAAGGTTTTAACTGTATGCTCTACAATGGCGATACATTGTTGTTTATCTCGCAAGTCTCCTGGCATTAATAGGCAACGTTGCCCTAGCCCTTCGATTCTTGCTTTTGTTCTATTCGCATCTTCATGTTCATCTAAATATGCAATGGCAACATCAGCACCTTCTTTTGCGAAGGCAATGGCTACTGCCGCACCAATGCCGCTATCCCCTCCTGTTATAAGAGCATTCTCGCTCATTCGCAGGATTCCACATTACGGGCCTGGCTCTTATTGCACCTATTTCTTGATATGTTTATGTTGCAACTGCTAATCCAAGTATTTAAAATCAATAAACATTTGCAGGAGTTATTTGATTACGTTATTCACACTTAACGGAGGCCGAACAACGGGTATTCCGTTAGACCGGAATCTATAGCCAGACAATGAACAAGCCCAATTCCTCAAGCTTTCCGGCTGAGAAATTGGGCTTTATGTTTTTTTATCCAATCCGTTCCCCACTATTTCGTAAAAGACAGATCATACGACTCCAGGCCCAGAATTTGTCTGGCTACCAAAGATACCCCGCCTAACAGCGTTAATTCGTGGATGTGGTCGTCAATTGAAATAATTTGACTGGACCCAAGCGGCTCCAGGGACAGGTACTCTTTAATAATCCCATCTAACAGATGAGGGAAATGGGCAATAAACCGGGAAGAAAGAAACACGGCGTCCGGGGCGGTGTATTGGATGGAGTTGTATGTAATTTGCGCGATCGCCGTAACCCATTGCTCCATAATCGCCGTAACTTCAGGGTCTTTCTTCTTCATTAAAGAAACAAAGTCCTTCAAGGTGAAATTAGAGTTCTTTTTTAATTGGCCTATCTGATCCAGCACCGCTTTCTCTGAATAAACCTCCTCCAGACGGCGTTTTTCCTTATGCCCCGTCATGATGATCGAGCGCCCGATTTCACCGGACAGTCCTTTTAGGCCTTTATATAAACGTCTGTCTATAATCGTGCCTACCCCTATCCCATTATGAATGTTGATGGCAAGAATATTATCGAATTGGACCTGGTGAGCATGCTGGTAGAAATCCCGGATATAAATCGCAGTGAGATTCGCTTCATTTTCGATCACAACAGGAACGTCAATAACCTCTTTCAACGCCTCAATGAGATCAAAGGTTTCAAAGTCCAGGAAGGGACTGTACAAAACCTGATTGCTCGACACCGGAGCGTGAACCGCTATTGCAATGCCGATTAGTCCGTTTAGGGTGCCGTAATCCTGCAGATTGACAATAATATCCTTCATCAAAGCAAAAATATCTTTCACTTTGTTGGTATAAATGTTGATCGAGTCCTGCTCGATAAGCTCGCCATTGATATAATTGACGGAATATTTCAGATGCTTAAAGCCCATATCAAACGCCAGCACCAGTCCGAACTTCCGGTTAAAGCGGATTAAGTTAGGTCTGCGGCCGCCGATGTTCGACGCTTCCCCTATGCCCAGCTCTTCAATCAGGCCCTGCTCATGCAGCTCGCGTACAATTGAGGAAACCGTGGACTTCTGAAGATTGATTTTCTCCGCTATTAAACTTCTGGAGGTCTGATCAGTATCAAATAGTGTTTTTAATACTAATTTAGTGTTATTTTCCCGCATAACGTCCTGATCAGTTTTCTTAATCATCGGTTTATGTCCCTTTCAGATGTTGTTCAACCCGCCGGCAGAAGCAGAGTTTATTTAGCAAGAAACAGTTGAAAGCGTATTCTTCCAACTGTTTCTAAGTATTGCATCTGATTTAATTTTTTTCAAGCTCTTTATACGTAAAATAGTCGAAATCTGCCGGCAGCTCATAACCCGAATAATCCACATTAGCCATGCCTACAAACGCCCCTGTAAAGAAACCGCCGTAGGACTGAACCACATAATCATCGGACAATATCGCCGCATCCAGCGTGATCTCAATATCGGTCCAATACTCATTGTCAAAAGAATAGGCATACGTGTAGGTCTCTTTTCTTACCTTCACTTTAAAATGAACATATTCGGCTTCGTCAGGCACTTTAATCGCTTTATCCTTCAGGAAGCTGGTAAGAACTCCCCGGTCGTTCTGCGTCACTTCAATAACCCGACCATGGATTTCGTTCCAGGTTACATGAATCATAGACCAGTGACCGGTATTATAATAATTCACAAGTCCTGCCATCTGCTGGAAGGTATAAGGCGAATAAGCAACAGACGTTTGGGCGTCAAAATAAAAGGACTGCCAGCGCCGTGCAACCAGTGCCTGCTCATGTTCATTGGTCAGCGAGCCTTTGCCGTACAACCGCAGATGTCCCGGCTTGGCTGTAAGGGAGCCTATAGACTCGTCAAAAGGCACACGCAAGGTATTGAAATTAATATTCAGCGTATCCGATTCAAAATGATCCTGCTCCGGATAGGTAGGCTCGTATTTCGTTTCAACAGCCCCTTTAGGCGCTTCAACAAAACGTCTTCCCTGCTTGCCGCCTACGATATGAGGCCATTTCTCCTCATCCCACTCCACTTTCTGAATCGCGGTTTCTCTGCCTAATGTACACCAGCCGCGCGGATCGCGGACCGATTCGTTCTCCCGGTGCCATGGGCGGCCCGTCAAATGAGCGAAATACCATTCGCCTTCCGGCGTATCGACTAGAGCTCCGTGCCCGTTCTTCTGCAAATAGTTATCCGGTGAATCAAACGCAGTCAGGAACACCTCGCCGGGTTGGGTTTCAAAAGGGCCAAACAATTCTTTCGACCGGGCTACCACCTCCTGGTGGGAATACACCGTCCCGCCTTCTGCACAGAACAGGTAATATTGGCCAAATAATTTATAGATATGAGGACCTTCTACCAGCTTCACATCCGTGCCTTTGTAAATGATCTTGCCGGTCTCCGGAAGCATTCTCTGCTCCTCAACCGAATATTCCGTAAGTTTAATGCCGTTAAATGGATGATGATATTCGCGATGATCCCATTCCATTTGAACCAGATATTTTTTCCCGTCGTCGTCATGGAACAAAGAAGCATCGAAACCCACGCCATTCAGCTTGATCGGATCGCTCCACGGACCATAAATGCTTTCGGCTGTCGTCAAATAATTGGTCATGTCCTTGAAGGCGCCTTCCGTTACCTTAACATCGGTATATACAAGCCAGAACTTGCCGTCGGCGTAAGACAAATCGGGCGCCCAGATGCCGCCTGAATCCTTGTTGCCCTTCATGTCCAGCAGCGTCCTTGTAGAGAGCGGATGAGCAATCAGCCGCCAATTCACCAGGTCCTTGGATTCATGAATTTGCACGCCAGGGAACCATTCAAAGGTGGAGTTGGCAATGTAGTAGGTATCGCCTACCCTGACGATAGACGGATCCGCATTAAAGCCTTTTAACACTGGATTTTCAATTTGCATGTGAAACCCTCCTATAAATGAAAAAGAATGCCGAAATTCGCAGCGGTTTATTCCGTTTGAATTCGGTTACAAGATCGGAAAACTTAACTTCATCCTGCTTGGAACTATCCATGACAACTCGATTCCATAGAAAGCCCTCATTAGCTGTCATATAAAAAAGAAAGCGGTTTCATAAATGGGATTATATCATGGTTAGTTCGTTAGAGCAACTAATATAAAAGTCGGTTATTCGCCAAAAAGCGAACATCAAGGAAATTTTCCTTATGCTCGCTTTTCTACCGCCATATTAACTTAAAAAAGCATTTTGATATACAGCATAGGTTACGATAAGAACCAAAATAAGTCCGATTATCGAGCCGATAAACTGTCTGGATTCCTTGATGTAGATAAACTCCATAAGGGCCCTAAATCCAAAGGATAAGGTCATATAGATCATCCAAAAATACATGAGTGCATGGTTGGGGTTACAAAAAACCGAGCAGCTGTCAGGAAATTCTCCTAAATCTGCTCGGGTTTGAATTCTTCTTTAATTATGTTTTACCGCTCAGTTCCCCCAATATTGCTCCGCAATCCGTTGACCTTGTTTAATCTTGGCCCACTGTTCCTCTTCCGTTAATTCATTGCCGCCGTCACAGGAGGCAAAACCGCATTGGTGGGAAAGCAATAAGCGGTCCTTATCGATAATTTTCGAGGCCTCGTCAAGCATTCTGATTACACGGGTTTCGTCATCAAGCGTATTGGTTTTGGAGGAGAGCAGTCCAAGCACAATTTCGGTTTCCGGTCTATCCTTGAACACCGCCAGCGCCTCTAGCGAACCAGCACGTTCATCATCCCATTCCAGGAAAAAGCGGTCATATTTCAGCTGCTTCAAAAAAAGGTTGGCAATTTTGGCATAAGAGCCCCCGCCCATATTACGGGAATCATAATTGCCGCGGCAGTTGTGCGTCCACATTTTCAGCCCTAAACCATGACCAAAATCAATGATCGTATTGTTAATGTCGATGAACTCCGCAGCCAATGCCTGTACTTCCTCTTGATTAATATGCTCGCCCGTATAAGGAGAGTTCGGGTTATCATCCGCAAACAGCTCCCATAAGCAATCGTCAAATTGCAGAATCTTCCCGCCGGCCGCAGCAAAATCCTCTACGAATTCCTTATAAGCCTTAACCAGACCCGCTTTAAGCTCCTGTTTGTCCTTATAAACGGCCTCTGTGCCGCCAATGTTATCCGACCAGGACAACTCCCCGAAAATATGAGACGGCGAAGGCACACACAGCTTGGTTTCCCGTTCGCCAGCCAGGGTCTGAAGCTTCTTGAATACATCAATAAAATGATGGTTCTTCCCGCCTAATTCACCTGTAATGCGCAGACCAATGTCTTTCCGTGTCTCGTATTTTGAAGTTCCATCAATATCCCTGAAAAAATATCCGTGGTCAGCGATATAACGGCTAATCCCTTGGAATCCCCAGACAAAATCCAGGTGCCACATTGATTTGGAATATTCCCCATCGGTAAGCACGGACAGACCGTTTTTAATTTCCTGATCAACTACTGCCTGAATCGCTTCGGACTCACACTGCTCGTACCCTTGGAAATCCTGGTAAAAAGGATAACGGATATCATCCCGATGTTCGATCTGATGTTTGTATTCCAATAAATTAGACGGACGCAACAAGCTGCCTACGATTTGAAATCTATTGCACATAAAAAGTCCCCCTCAAGCTGACACACGCTCTTTTGTAATGCTTTGATTGTAGCATTGAGAAGAACCCTATAGGTAACACTTAAAAACAATATCCAGCTATAGTTAAAAGTTATAACAACTGTACCTATTTGAGTCTTGCAAATGTGATGTAATCGACTTGGACAGGCTCTGCCGATTCGATCCGAAGTGCCCGGTTGATCTGTCCCCGATGGTATTGCCCATGCAGGAGAACCTGCAGCAGGATGTCCCGGACGGACGTTTGGAATGGAACTCCGCTCTGGTTCGTATAGTCGATCATCACGTCCAGCTCGGATTCCTCGAGCCCTGCGATATAGGTACGATATTGCTCGGCATTTTGTTCGAACATCGTCCGGATTGATGCAAGTTCTTCCGCTTCCTCCCACAATGAATATTGCGTGCTGCCCTTGCCCTGCAGTCGGGACAGCCAGACTTGTTCCGCAACTGCCACATGCCGAACCAGCTTCAGAAGCTCCTTGTTTTTGATCTCGCCTTCTTCAAGCGCGTGCAAGATACGTTCGTCCGCCCAGTATAGATGGTCCATCATACACTTGATCGTCTTCATTCCGATTTCCCCCTGATCATGGAATTCGCCCTTTCATGCAGCAGCGATCGCAATGAGAATTCATCTTTACTCATTCATGCCTCATGTATTGATCCAGGAACGTATTCCGAAACTTCCCTATTGGATCATATCGGAGCAGCAGCTCCCGGAATTCCGGTAACCGCTCACACTGCGCTTGTATCCTTCCCGGTTCCATCGTGAACAGCTTCGCCCAATGCGGGCGTGCTCCAAACGGCTCCAGTTCACGTTCCATAAGCGGAAGCAACTGGCGCACCCCTTCCCATTCCGGCTTCCATGTAAAATGAAAAGCAACACTGTCTTGCCGGTAGCAAGGGCTCATCCAGAGAGTGTCAGCGGCAATGGTTCGGATCTCGGAGATGAAGAGCAGAGGCGCAATTCGGCCGCTCAGCTTGCCTAACGCGCGCAGCGCCTGGGCCGCATGCTGCCTCGGTACGAAATATTCACTTTGCAGCTCGTTGCCTGCACTGGGGGAAAATTCCATACGGAAATGAGGCAGACGTTCGTGCCAGGGACCCGGAACCCCCAGCTGCTCGCTGCAGTTCACCACGGGTTGGCCATATACCATGTGGAGTTTCTCCGTAGCAGGCAAAGCCCCGAAGAAATCGGCCGGGTCCTCATTCTCCCCGTCGATTTCCAGCTTCCTTTTTACCCACACTTGATTGAATACGGGCTCCGCCCAATTCGTAAACAAGCTGACACTGTAGGCAGCAGAGAAAATATCGTGTAGGCCGCCATGATCCAGTACCGAAAAAGGCAGACGCTCATATACGTTCTGACTAACCTCAAATGAAGGGACTACATCCAGTTTAAGCATTGTGACGACTCCCAGTCCGCCAAGTCCAACAACCGCCCCTTCGAAATCAGGGTCTATCCCGCGCGTAAGTACCACAACTTCTCCATCCGATTTCAGCAGCTCGATAGCGCTTACAGAAGCGGCAAGGTTTGCATTCAAATCACCCGAGCCATGTGTGGCCGTCGCCACAGCGCCAGCTACGCTTATATGCGGCAGAGAGGCTAAATTAGGCAGGGCAAAGCCATGATCGTTTAAGTAACGGCACAGATCGCCATACCGAATACCGCCTTCAACAGTTACGGTTCTCTGTGCTTGATCAAGCTCAATGACCCGATTCATCTTACGAAGCGAGAGCTGGCTGCCCTCGGTATCGGCAATCCCGTTAAAAGAGTGACGCGAGCCCAGCACACGTATGCTTGTACGGCTAACGACCAGGTCTTTGACTTCTTCCAGATTTTCAGGCTCAAGCAGCTCCTTCGAGCTGTAGCGGTAATTTCCGGCCCAGTTCAGCTGATCTCCCATATGAACGCTCCTCTTTAATAGGCTAGTTTTCAAGATGAAATTATACTTAAAACAGTTATTCGGCACAATGTCCCATGATCCTGCCAATCTGTTCTATAACCCTTCGACGGTTCAATCCTTTATTTGAATCATAACCTTATCTGTCCCGATCAGCCGCAGCCCACCAGTTCGTCGCACCATCCCCCCTTTTTCATGACGATCCATAGTATAATTACTTATATGAATATATGAAGTTAGGGGCGTTGACATGGCAAGAACTAAGGCCTTTGATACGAATGAGATTCTGCATAAAGCTATGAGTGTCTTTGGGAATCGCGGCTATGAAGGGACCTCGCTGCCGGACTTAATCACCGGGCTCGGCATTGCCCGCCAAAGTATATATGATACATACGGGACGAAATGGGATTTGTTTTTCTCCGCAGTGCAGCATTATATGGAGCAGAAAAATCAGGAGTTGAAAAGGTATTGCGAAGGGCCGGGGACAATCCTTGAGAAGGTGGAACTAGTATTCACCACTATTATTAAAGTACTTATAGATCCGGAACTGCGTCCGCAGTGTTTCATTATTAGCAGCGCTAT
This sequence comes from Paenibacillus yonginensis, assembly GCF_001685395.1. Taxonomy (NCBI): domain Bacteria; kingdom Bacillati; phylum Bacillota; class Bacilli; order Caryophanales; family Paenibacillaceae; genus Paenibacillus; species Paenibacillus yonginensis. The sequence goes on from NZ_CP014167.1 coordinate 3,574,404, forward strand.
CGAACAGGCGCCTCAAAATAAAGAGCTCTCTGCTTACTTACAGGCGAATATCGAACAGTCGGAGCAGATCTTTTACGCGATGCTGGAGCAAGCGGTGGTCCAAGGGGAGATAGCCCCTGAGGCGAACCTCCGGGACCTGGCCCGTTTTCTCGTTCATGAGCGGATCGCGCTAATCACGTCAGCCAAGCTCGGAATGGACGAGCCGAAGCTGCTTGGCATTATGCAAATGATACTGCTGGTCTTCCGGACGTTACAAAACAGCTAAACGGTAAGGCCCGTGTAAAAAGTGAACTCTGAACCTGAAAAAGCTCTCCTAGAGTCATCTTAAACGGTGATGACAGGAGAGCCTTTTTGTCACTGTAAACTTTGGTTATCCGATGAAAACCACGTCTTATTCAGCAAAATGAATTGTTCTAGGGAACTCGGCTCCCGCCCGGTTACACGAAATACCGTGTCCGTTACTTGATCCTCCGTTCCTTCCAAACGGATGCTGACATCCATGCCGGCCAGGTATTCGGCATAGCTGTCCGGCAAGCCGGAGGCCTTATGCCGCTCTTTAAGCTCGTTTGGCGTGATATGGATATGTTTAATGTTCAGGCCGGTAACGCTGCGAATCACTTCAGCCACATCGTCATAAGTGAGGGATTCTGGCCCGGTAATGATAAGTTCCCGGTTATAAGGCACCTTGTCGGTTAGGGCATGGAAGCCTACAGCTGCAATATCCTCTGCGTCTACGAAACCTACCCTTCCCTCTCCGGCTGCAGTATAGATTTGCCCGCTATGACGCAAAGAGTGACCGTGTCCGTGTCCGGCATTCGTGAAGTTTTGCATGAAATAGGAGGGTCGCAGTACGGCCCACTCGGGAGCGTGCTGACGAAGATAATGGTGAACGGCTCCAAAGACGGGTCCATTCTCCGGAATAGAGGCACTGGATAACAGGACGAAACGCTTAACCGAGGCGTCAAGTGCCCTGCGGATAAAAGGGATCATTACCTCTTCAGGATGCATACTTGCAGGTGCAACCAGATATACGGCATGAACGTCCTTTAGCAGCTCATCGTGGTTAGAGTCGTCGAACCAGTCAAAAGGGACATGCTCATCAAGTTGTTTCACCCCGGGCATGGGTCCACTGCGTCCGGCTCTTCTAATCCGGTAACCGTGATCGTTCAGCAGCTGTGCAATTCGAGAGGAGGTTGTGCCTTCTCCCCCTGTTAGTAAAATACGAGGGAATGATTCATTATGCATACATTTATCTCCTTCCGTTTCAGTTAAAGTCCTAAATCAAGTTACGCTAAGGGATTCCAATAGTCCTGATAACGGACAATCTTTCCATCTTGGACTTCGGCTACGGATATATAGCTTTGTTCATAGGGTTTGCCTGTGACCAGGTTCTTGCCGCTCCCTTCGAACTGAGCGAAGAACACTGGGGCGTCCGCCGCTGTATGAATGACCGGTGAAGTAAATGAAGTTATCTCAAGCACCTTCCCTAACTTCTCCAAATACACCTTCAGTTCCGCCTTCCCCTCCAGACGTTTTGGATTAGGTTCTTGTGCATAAGGGAATTCGAAGACGATATCATCGGCGAACAGATTTAAAAATCCAGTAAGATCCTTACGAAGATAAAGGTCTGCGAAAAGATGAATGAGCTGCTCAGCCTGCTCGTAAGACAAGGTGCTCATTATAGTCGCCTCGCTTTCTTATAAAGTAATTAGCTTAGCCAAATGATGGAAGGCTTAGAGCCAATATAACACTTTCCAGACTGAACAGTCAATAAAATTCGGACTGATTGGTCAAAAAAACGCTTTTTTAAAAATTTTGATAGAAAACTAAAACACTTCGGCAGTTCGGGTAGTGTGGGAACCCTCGAAGACATTTATTTTTGAAGCTATGTTATCCTCCGCGTCAGCACAAAAAAGACAGCCGGTCCGTTTGGCCGACTGCCTGGCTCTAATAGGTGAGTAATCCATCAAAGCCCAATTAGTTCTATCTGCTTGGAGGCGGATCCTGTTCATTGTCTATCTAATAAGCTAATAAGCTGATAACCTAACAAGCTAATAAGAGGAAGTTCAAAAATCGAGGATTTTGTTCAAAGCGGCTAGATCACACGTAGATGTTCTCACGCCTTCTGAACAGCGGGCGAGTAAAATACGTCACTGTGCATATGCTTGATTTTGTCCCAATTGCCGGGGTTCATCGTGTCAGGAGAGCGGTGTTCCAAAATAGCCTGATAGAGGACGGTTTTTTGTTCCAAATGGGCAACGTGCCGCTTGGCTTCTTCGAGCTTAGCGATCGCCTCCTCTTTATGCTGCATCATGAGTTCATAACGCTGCGGGAGGGTGGCATCTCCTTCGAGACAGAGATCGACATAGGTTTTGATCACTTCAATGGGCATTCCGGATTGCTTGAGACATTTAATGCCGTGCAGCCAGTTGATCGACTCCTCGTCGAACATCCGAATATTGTTTTGATTGCGCTGTACGCTTGGCACCAGGCCTTTATCGGTATAAAAGCGTATAGCATGCTCGGTGAGTCCGGTAATTAGGGCGGCTTCCTTGACTGTATGCAAATGAATTCCTCCTTGAAAATAATTTTACGAATACGGCTTGACTTCGTGTAACACGAAGGTTCTAAGCTAAGTCTACCGCAAATGAGTCGGAAGTGGAATCCCCACTTCAATGTCCAATTTAGAGGATAAGCGCCGTTTGTGGTTATAAATTGAATGCTGGGAGGAATTAAAATGCAAACTGTAACCTTGAATAATGGTGTAAAAATGCCAATCATCGGCTTCGGCGTTTACCAAATTCCTGATGCTGAGGAATGCGAGAACGTCGTCTATGAAGCGTTGATGGCCGGTTACCGCCTAATCGATACCGCCTCCGGTTATCTGAACGAGGAAGCGGTAGGCCGCGCCATTAAGCGCAGCGGCGTGCCGCGTGAGGAGCTGTTTATCACGACCAAGCTTTGGGTTCAAGATGCAAGCTACGAAAGTGCCAAAGTTTCCTTTGCCAAATCCCTGAAGAAGCTCCAGCTCGACTATCTGGATTTATACCTGATTCACCAACCATTCGGCGATTACTACGGCGCTTGGCGTGCGATGGAAGACCTGTACCGCGAAGGGAAAATAAAGGCGATCGGGGTTAGTAATTTCATGCCTGACCGACTGATGGATCTCATCATTCATAACGAAATTGTGCCCGCCGTCAATCAGATCGAAACACACCCTTTCTACCATCAGATCGAGAGCGCAGCTTTTATGAAAGAACAGGGAGTCCAGCACCAGTCGTGGTCACCATTCGCAGAAGGACTAAACAACTTGTTCGGCAACGAAGTGCTGGCTTCCATTGCAGAAAGACACAACAAGTCCGTCGCCCAGGTCGTGCTTCGCTGGCTTATTCAGCGTGGAATCGTTGTGATCCCAAAATCAGTGCGAAAAGAACGTATCATTGAAAACATCAACATTTTCGATTTTGAGCTCCGTCCAGAGGATATGGAACAGATTTTAACCCTGGATACTCGGGAGAGTCTCTTCCCGTCGTACCTAGATCCGAATACCGCCAAAAGGATGGGCAACTGGAAGTTCGATCTGTAACCCTTTAACAACGGTCTACTCATTACGTATCTATAATCACCTAATCATAACCACCCGTCAAACGGGTGGTTTGCTCTAAGGCTATAAGCCTTTGTTACCTGCTCGCGTCTAAAGGCGCTAGCTTTCACTTCGTTCAAGCTACTACGCATTTGCCGCTTTTGCCTACCCTGAAGGGTGCATGTATTACCAGCTATCCCTTGAAGGGATTCTCATATTCTTTCACACTCAGTTTATCCAGGGCAATATCGTGACTTTCCTGCTCCTGAATATATTTTCGAATCGTTGCTTCATCCAATCCGACGGTGCTCACATAGTATCCTTCTGCCCAGAAATGACGATTTCCGTACTTATATTTCAAATTTGCATGCTTATCGAAGATCATTAAGGCGCTTTTTCCCTTTAGATATCCCATGAAGCTTGATACGCTCATCTTTGGCGGTATACTCACCAGCATATGGATATGGTCTGGCATCAAATGTCCCTCCAAGATCTCTACTCCCTTGTAGTTGCACAGTTGCCTCAGGATGTCTCGAATGCTCTCCTTTATTGATTATAGATCGCTTTTCGTCTATACTTTGGGGTGAATACAATGTGATATTTGCACATCCATTTCGTATGTGACATATCACTTCGATTTGCCATTAAACCACCTTTTCCTTTCGTTATACATAGTAGCTTGAACACTCCTATTATAACGAATGCATCAGGTGGTTTTTTGCTATAAGCATCACTACACCACCCGCTTAGCAGGTGGTTTTCTGTTTCCCACGCTTTGCGTGCTCGACTGGCTTAAGCCTAAAAAAAGAGGACAACCAGAAAATCCGGTTGTCCCTTTTCATAGCTATTTTCAATGTCTTACTTAGTTATTTTGTAGCATATTCATTGAACAAAATGATTACTAATCCTTATAACTAAAATGTTGACTACACAACTAAACACTTCTAGATGCTGAAAATCATTCATCTTGCATTTCGGTTCATGACATCTTTTACCGGTTCACGACTTTTTTATCACTGAACAAACAAGTATGTACCGAAAATAAAGTCGTATCGCCACTTCCAATCAATCCTAACCCAGTCAAACCCTTGTCCCGACTGGTTTTTCTCGCTCTTCCCCTTCAATTTGCCGAGAATTTGAGCAAATTAAAGTCATATCGGGAAATGCAGGGGTAAAGACAGGGATTAGGGGTTGGGGGAACTTGGGAAATGCAAATTAAAGTCGTATTGAAGCGCAGGAAAAGGACAGGGACAAAAGCGAGTTAAATGGCTTAGAAATCTCCTGGGCAAGAGCCTGAGCAAATGCCTGAGAGGAACTCACTCCACCGCCTGAGAAGCCCTGAAACGCCTGATAAAAGCCTCTGAGATATGATTCGATAAGAACCCTGTTTCCCCTTCTAATCCCCCTTAATTCCAACCCCCTGCTGTAAAAGAAAAGCCGAGCAAATGCCAGGAAATAATCCTGGATCTGCTCGACTCTGATACGACTTTTAATTGCTCAATACGAGTTTAATTTGCTGGCATACGACTTTATTTGCTTTGCAAAACAAGTTGTTCAATCTTACGATCTTACTCCACCGTCACACTCTTCGCCAAATTCCGCGGTTTATCCACGTCCAAACCACGTGCCAGCGAAGCGTAATAAGCCAGCATTTGCAGCGGCACTACCGACAGGGCGGCCGACAGGATCGGCAGCGTCTTCGGAATAGCAAGCGCCTGGTCTACGGATTTGAGCAGGCTAGGAATATGCTCGTCGTAAGTGATGGCCATCACGGCACCGCCGCGGGCTTTCACTTCTTTGATGTTGCTGACGGTTTTCTCCATCACATTCTCCTGCGTAATCAGGGCGATTACCGGAATGCCCTCTTCAATAAGCGCCAGCGTACCATGTTTCAATTCTCCGGCCGCATAAGCTTCGGAATGAATGTAGGAGATCTCTTTGAGCTTCAGCGAACCTTCCTGCACAACGGCATAGTCCATGCCGCGTCCGATGAAGAACAGATGTTCATGCTTGGAGATTTCTTCCGCATAAGTCTTGATCGCATCCGTGTTATCCAGCATTTTCTCCACCTGCTCAGGCAAGGCCTGCATAGCCGCGATGATATGCGCCACTTCCGCTTCCGTTTGTGTACCGCGCACTTGGGAGAGGTACAGAGCAAACAAATAGAACGCAATCAGCTGTGATGAATAAGCTTTCGTCGAAGCCACGGCGATCTCTGGACCCGCCAGTGTCGCAATTACGTCATCCGCATCACGGGCAATAGAACTGCCAACTACGTTAGTAATCGCAATTACGTGAGCCCCGTTGTCGTGCGCTTCACGCAGCGCTGCAAGCGTATCTGCTGTTTCACCGGATTGGCTGACCACAATAACCAGCGTTTGCGGTGTAATCAGCGGTGAACGGTAGCGGTATTCAGAAGCCACATCAAAGGCCACCGGAATGCGCACCAGCTGTTCGATGACAGAGCCGCCAACCAGACCGGCATGATAAGCCGTACCGCAGGCGACGATATGAATGTTGGTGATATTTCTAATCTGCTCATCGGTCAGCTTCAGTTCAGGCAAAACGACTTTCTTACCCGAAGCGTCGATCCGGCCAAGCATCGTATCTCGATAAGCTTTTGGCTGTTCATGAATTTCTTTAAGCATGAAGTGGTCGTAGCCGCCTTTTTCCGCCGTCACTTCGTCCCATTCGACATTCGTCATTTCCCGAGAAATAAAATTCCCCTCAATGGTCATCAGTTCGACAGAGTTTTCGGTCAATACGGCCATCTCACCGTCGTTCAAAATGTATACTTTACGCGTATAGTTCAAAATAGCCGGGATGTCGGAGCCGATGAAGTTTTCGCCTTCACCAATTCCAATCACTAGCGGGCTGGCTTGACGTACAGCCACCAGCTTACTAGGTTCGTATTCTGTCAGCACGCCCAATGCAAAAGCACCGCGCATGTAAGTAACGGCCTGCTGAACCGCTTTGACGATATCCCCTTTGTATTCACGTGCGATCAGGTTCACAATAACCTCTGTATCCGTCTCAGATGCAAAAGTATACCCCTGACCGATTAGTTCTTCCTTAAGCTCCAGATAGTTCTCGACAATTCCGTTATGAACAACCGAAAATTTCTGGGTATGGTCGGTATGCGGATGAGAGTTCACGTCCGACGGTTTCCCGTGTGTAGCCCAGCGCGTATGTCCAATTCCTGCCGAGCCTACCAGAGGAGCGTCCTCCAGCTTTGCTTCCAGATTGGCCAAACGGCCGATCGATTTGCTGATTTTCAGACCTTCAGGTGTAAAAACGGCAATACCCGCGGAGTCATACCCCCGGTACTCCAGTTTCTTAAGACCTTCAATCAAAACCGTCTGCGTATCTCTGCTTCCGATATATCCCACAATACCACACATATTTATAAATCCTCCGTTTCGTCATCTCAAGTTTGAGCGCAAGCCGGCCAAACTGCCAGATGAGCCGCGGAAGACATTTGCGGTAAATCTAAGAAGCAATCGTTATATATTCCATATTCAATTATCAAGGAATGGAATTCTTGAATGCATCCCGTACTTCTCCGCAGCTGTAATCCGCGTCTCTTTGCACTCATGAATTTTATATTTAAAATTTAAGAATGTTTAAGATTGCTGCATCTCATCAACAGTTTGTAAGAACGGTCACCCGTACCTTTTGCTGTCTGATTTACGGTTTGATGCTTAACCGAGAGGTCCCCGCCGAATGTTTCGAACACCTCTACCTCGTCAGCTTCCCGCTCCATGGGTCCTGCCACACTCGTCTCCCTTTCCTTTACTTTCCGGGCGATATGTGACCGATTCCCTCCGCGCGAGTTCAGGAAGCTCTGGCGCTTATGTTGCTGTTGTAACCTCACGATCCTCGCTTTCTGTTTGGAATATGGTTAATTATATGCATGTGACGGTCATTTTGCAATGATCCCGAATTCTTTTTGCCCTTTTGTCCTGCAATTTCCAGCTTATTTACCCGAAAAATAACCGCTGAAACGCGCGACTTCCGCCCCCAGCGGCCGGGTAGAAACGGCTGTAAGCGAGCCAGCGGCCCGCTCCAGACCTTCCTAACCAGAATCTACACAAGCTCCTTCTGCACGACAGCGGCTATATCCGCTACAAACTGCTCCAGCTCCGCTTTATCCGGACCTTCCGCCATGACGCGGATCAAAGACTCCGTACCGGATGGACGCACCAGCACGCGGCCGTTGTCGCCGAGCTTGCCTTCAACCTCGGCAATGGCAGCTGCAATCGCCGTATTGCCTTCATAATTGCGTTTATCCTGCACGCGTACATTGACGAGCACTTGCGGATACTGGACCATCAGCGTCTTCAGTTCGCTCAGCTTCTTGCCGGACTTAAGCAGCGTATCCACCAGCTGGATAGCTGTCAGAATGCCGTCTCCCGTTGTGCTGTAATCCAGGAAAATCACGTGGCCGGACTGCTCCCCGCCCAGGTTGTAGCCGCCCCGGCGCATTTCCGCCATCACGTATCGGTCGCCTACAGCCGTCTTCACGCTGTTCAGTCCCAGCTTCTCAGTCGCTTTATAGAACCCGATGTTGCTCATTACCGTCGTTACGATCGTGCTTTGAGCCAGCTTGCCCTCACGGTTCAGCGCATCCCCGCATATCGCCAGGATGTGGTCGCCGTCCACTTCAGCGCCAGTGCCGTCAATCGCGATCAGACGATCCGCGTCTCCGTCAAAAGCAAGCCCCAGATCGGCCCCAAGACGTACCACTTCCTCTTTCAGCTTCTCCGGATGCGTAGAACCACAGTGGTCGTTAATGTTTCGGCCGTTTGGTTCCGCCGCAATCGTAGTCACATCAGCGCCCAGCTCGCGGAACAACCGCGGCGCAAGCTCGTAAGCCGCACCGTTTGCACAGTCCAGCACCACCTTCAAGCCCTCGAAAGACTTGGAGGAAATAGTGGACTTCAGAAGCTCCAAATATTTCAGCTTCGCCTCATAATCGGCCTCAACCGTGCCAAGGTCCCCGCCTACCGGACGAGGAAGCTCATCGGTCTCCTTATCGAGCAGCTCTTCAATTTCCAGCTCCGTTTCATCCGAAAGCTTAAATCCGTCACTGCCGAAAAATTTAATTCCGTTATCCTCAACCGGGTTGTGGGAAGCCGAAATCATAACCCCGGCATCGGCGCCAAGTTCGCGCGTCAAATAAGCCACAGCTGGAGTCGTTAATACCCCCAGACGAATCACGTCTGCTCCAATCGACAGCAGACCAGCTACAAGCGCCGATTCGAGCATAACGCCCGAGATCCGGGTATCCATGCCAATGACTACCTTAGGCTTATGAGCCGTTCCTGAAGCCGCTCCAGTCAGCACATAGCCGCCGCACCGTCCTATACGGTAAGCCAGCTCTGCAGTCAATTCTTTATTGGCAATCCCGCGGACTCCATCAGTACCAAAATATTTCCCCATAATTCAAGCTACACTCCTCTTCTTACTTTCCATCTCACCCTATAATAGTATGAGTCTTCGTTAATTTTCAGTTACGGTGAATTTGTCGAGTTATCGGACTGATCGCCGCCTTCATTCCCTGAATCGGCTGCTCCAGTTCCGCTGGACACCTCCGTTCCCGGGCTGGTGCTCGGACTACCTGCATCATGACCGGTAGATGGAGGAGGTTCGCCTCCGCCCCCTGTAGAAGGAGTCGGGTCAACCGTCGCCGGCTTGTCCTTGACCGTGATCTTCACTTGAACCGTCCCGTCCGTCCCCGAATCCAGCAAATAAATATACTGGGGGAGCTTGGCATCCAGCTTTACTTTAAATGTCCCTTCCCCATAACCGCTAACGTCCGCCGTGAAGGACAGATCCTCGGCCTTAAGCGAAGCGATACGCTCGGAGCTGCCTTCCACCGTGGCATTAACGGTTCCCGACTGGGGGCTTATGATTTTGGCCGTATAATTCCCGCCCACGTTAAGGAGCGTAATCGGAAGATCATTTAGTGTTTTTTTTTTCAAAAGGTGTCGCTTTAATCGTAATTTCCAGCGATCCAGGCTCGATTTTCTCAAAACCCTCCGGAGGAGTCAAGCTTACTGTATATTCGCTGCTGTCGCCGTCCCCGGTGAAATTGCCCAAATCGACCGTAATCGGATAAGAGCTAATCTTGTCCAGCGCATCCTTCGAACCGTACACCACAACCTGCTCGGCGCTGCTGGTCACTCCTGAAAGAGCATACCCCGCCGGCAGGCTTCCTGTCGACTTCAGTTCGATCGGAATGCTTTTATACAGCTTGATGACAGGCACATCCACGTCAATGGAAGATGGCGAGATTTCCGCATCTTCCATTTCATCTCCAGCCTTGTCATAGGCGATCAGCTTGACGCTTTTCCCTGTAATATCACTGTTAATCCCCGTGACGTTAACTACGCCCTGAATTTTGCCCAAATCCTCGATTTCGCTGGAAGGCAGGGTGACCTTGACTTTGCCGTCATTTTTCAGCACCGGCGTCCCGATTTCATAACCCTCTGCAGGCACTCCTGTAGTTATGACCGAAGCCTGTACCTCCTTGGAGGCCTTAGCTTCTATCGTGATATGCGCCGTCGATGGCGTGATCGACACACATTCCACCCCGTTCGGCAGCTCGCATTTGAGCGGCAGGGTCCTGGAGCCTGGCGTCACATGGTTCAAATCCAGCTTGACCTTATAATCATCTTCGGAAAATAACGAGGTCAGCTTCGTCCGTTTCCCCCTGACCTCCAGAGTGACGCGCTCCGGATCGAGCCCGTACACCACATATTTCGACTCGTCCAGATTGTAGATCTGGACTCTGACATTATCGATGGTCCGCGTGCTCACCGAATCGTTAATCCCGGAAATGGATTCCGAGCTGTCCAAATGAACCATCAGCCATAGAATCAAACTGATGCAAAGCGCAATGATTTTAGCGAAATTATTATTATTAATCCACTTATTCATGTTTGTTAGCCCCCATTCTCCTCCAGAAAGGGGTTTTGCGGGTCTCCATCGTCTTGGGACTCAGCTCCGCATACAGCTTGGAGATCAGCGACTCCTCGTTAATATCGCGGACAACCTGTCCATCCAGCGCCAGCGAAATCTGGCCGGTCTCCTCGGACACTACAATCGCGAGTGCATCCCCGACCTCACTGATGCCGATTGCTGCGCGGTGGCGGGTCCCCAGCTCCTTGCTGATGAACGGATTCTCGGAAAGCGGCAAATAACAGGCTGCCGCCGTAATCCGGTTGCCCTGAATGATAATGGCCCCGTCATGCAGCGGAGTATTCGGAATGAAGATGTTAATCAGCAGTTCAGAGGAGATCATCGACTGCATCGGAATGCCGGATTCCACATATTCATTCAGCCCCGTCTCCCGTTCGAACACGATCAAAGCACCGATTTTGCGCCGGGACAAATAGTTAACGGCCTTAATAATATGGGAAACCGTTCGGCTGAACTCCTCTTCATCGGCCGAAATCCGGCTGAACAGCTTGCCGCGCCCCAATTGCTCGAGTCCCCGCCGCAGCTCCGGCTGGAAAATAATAAACACCGCCAGCACACCAAAAGTAAACAGCTGATTCATCAGCCATTTCAAGGTATACAGATCAAACCAGGTACTCAGCGCCCAAATGACAACAAGCACAAAAATACCCTTCAGCAGCTGAATCGCCCGTGTTCCGCGAACCAGCAGAATCAAATAATAAATAATATAAGTAACGGCCAGTACATCCACAAGATCTTTAATGGATTCTGCCCAGGTCAAGTTCTGGAAATAGTTCATTGTCATGCCCCCGGTATCCCTCTTCGAGGTTATGTAAAACCCAATGCTGCGGTCTCTATATTCATTCCCCTTAAACTCTAGGTTATAACGATCAAGTCCGAGTTGCAAGCGCACGTCCAAAATAACCGTTTAAATGCGCTTTCACCACATTATTTTCTGCAATTCCAGCTTCTGTCATTCTCCTTCGCAAAAAAAAAATGGCGCCAAATCCCTTATTCAAGGGGGCGCCATTTTGCTATAGTTCTATGCCGGGCAGCTTAGCGGTAGGCAACTTCCGTAAACGTATTCGTTATCCTGTACCAGATCCAGTCCAGCGCCTGATCGATGGTTTTGGCGTCACCGGCTATTTTGGCCGTAGAAGCCTGGTACAGTGAGCCGTCGATGACGGTCAAATTCCCCTTCACTTCCCCATAGACCTCGGTATTGCCGTTCTCCACCGTCAAATCGCCCGCAATCTCCGTGCCTTCCGGCACAATTACCGTATGGCCTTCAATGCGGACTTTATCCAAATCAGGGCCTTTCACGACCAGCTGGTCATCCGATTTCCAGATCGACAATGTGCTGAACAGCATGACGAGCAGAAACATGGCGGCCGCCGTCAGCGCCGGATGGCGTTTCACCCACCCCAGCCAGGCCTGCTGTCTGCGTTTCTTGGGCAAGCTGCTCATTATACGGTTCAGTACATCATCGGGTGCAGAGGGCAGCGAATGCTTCACAGCCGCAAACATCAGCATATCCGTCTGCTCCAGCTCCTTGAGCCGGGTCCTGCAGGACACACATTTATCCAAATGACTCTTCAAATCAAGCGCCTGTTCCTCAGGCAGTTCGTTATCCAAATAATCATGCATCAAAGAGGCAGCCTGTTTGCATTCCATTTGAGCCATTCCTTTCCTTGCAAATTCCTTTATTTTTAAACGTAATAAACGACTTGTGACCATCCTTAAAGCTACTCGTACTTCTTTGTATACGGCTCAGCTTTACAGGAGTTTCACTTTATTTCTACGCTTAAAATAATTTATGCTCCAGCCGTTTCCGGAGAAACTCCCGGCCGCGGTGTACCCTCGTTTTGACGGTCGTTACAGGCATGTCCAAAATATCCCCGATTTCCTGCAGCGACAGCTCCTGCAAATAACGAAGAATCATAATTGTCTTATATTTCGCCGGCAGACCAGCTATCGCCTGGTGAATGATCTGCTGCGTCTCACTGATCAGAAATTCACTTTCCGGCGTCCGGTTGTCCCCGGGAATAAGCGAATACCCATCCGCCGTCCCGTCCTGGTCATTCAATTCGGCATCCAGCGAGAAATTGGGTTTTCTTTTGCGCAAGCGGTCTATGCAAAGGTTCGTTGCGATCCGGTACATCCAGGTCGAGAACTTCTGATTCTCGTCATACTTGTCCCAATTCTTATAAACGCGCAGGAACGTTTCCTGCACGATATCCTCCGATTCATGCCGGTTGTTCAGCATCCGGTAAGCCAAATGAAACACTTTATCCTTATACAATTCCACAAGCTCGGCAAAAGCATCCTGGTTCCCTTTACGGGCCAGCTTCACCAAACCTGCATCTGTAAGTTCTGCCATCCGTTATCCCCCAGATTTCGGCTGCTTCTCCAACAACGTTACTCTTTAAACAGCAAAGAGTCTCCGGAATTAACCCGCTCCGGGCTTCGCTGCTTGTCCGAACAAATAGTCCATTCAAATCGTAATTCATGCCCCTGCAAAATGCAAGGCATAATCCTAACCCTGCTTTAACAAACTTTCCCTTCACCTGCCACTCTCAAAAAAAAGAACGGGTGTACCGAAGTACACCCGCCCTCATTTCTTCAAAGGATCAGCCTGTATTCCGCATGCCTGCGGCAATGCCGTTAATCGTCAGCAGCACTTCACGAAGCAAATCCGCGTCGTCCGCGTCCTGCTCCCGGATCTGACGCAGCTCCTTCAGCAGTTGAACCTGCAGGTAGCTTAATGGATCTACGTAAGGATTACGCTGTCTGACGGACTCCTGGAGCGTCGGCTGATTGTCCAGCAGCTCCTGCTCGCACGTAATGGCCAGGATGAGATTTTTGGTCAAAATAAATTCTTCTTCAATCTGTGAGAATATCCGGCTTCTGATTTCTTCGTTGGAACAAAGCTTCGAATATTCCCGTGCAATATTTAAGTCCGCTTTCACCACCGCAAATTTCAGCGTATCAATCAAAGAGCGGAAGAACGGGAAGTGTTCATACATATCCTGCATGACCTTCAGATTCTCAGGCTTGCCTTGATAGAACTGCTGCAGGCCAGTGCCCGCCGCATACCAGGCCGGAAGCAAATACCGGCTTTGCGTCCAGGCGAACACCCAAGGAATAGCCCGCAGATCTTCAAAGCGATCACTATTCTTGCGTTTGGATGGACGGGAACCGATATTCAGCTCGCCTACTTCTCCAAGCGGTGTTGATTCCTTAAAGAAGCTCAAGAAATCCGGTTCACGGAAAATCAAATCCTGATATTTCTTCAGCGCCGTTTCCGACATTTCCTTCACGATAGCTTCCCAGCGGGTTTCCTTCAGCTCGCATGGCTTTGGAGCGCGGGCATGGATCGCGGAGATAATCAGGGCTGACGTCGCCTGCTCCAGGCTGCGGTACGCAATTCCCTGCAAGGCGTAACGTTCGGAAATAACCTCGCCCTGCTCTGTAATTTTGATGCCACCGCCTATGGTTTCGGCCGGCTGCACCATAATGCTGCGGTTCAGGGGCATTCCCCCGCGGCCAAGCGCTCCTCCGCGGCCATGGAAGAATTTCAGCTTCACGCCGAATTCTTTTGCCGTAGCCGTGATCTCTTTAAGTGCCACCCGCAGCTCCCAGTTCGCGGTGATTACGCCGCCGTCCTTGTTGCTGTCTGAATAGCCCAGCATAATCTCCTGCAGGTCGTTCATCGCCGCAACGGACTGTCTATAGACTGGAATGCTTAGGAGCTCCCGCATAATGCTTGGTGCGTTATGGAGGTCGTCAATCGTTTCGAAGAGCGGAACAGCCTGGAGTGTACAAATTGCAGTTCCGTCATCCTCTTTCTGGAACAGACCCACTTCCTTCGCGAACACCATGACTTCCAGAACGTCGCTGGTCGCCTCGGCCATACTGATCAGATAACTGGATACACAGCCTTTGCCAAATTCCTTCTGGGCGATATAAACCGTCCGGTACACTTCCAGGCATTCCGTCGTGCTTTCGGTGTACTCTTGATAAGGCGACGTAAGAGGCCGAGGATCGTTGAGCAGCTCCTCAAGCAGCTTTACCTTCTCCGGTTCAGGCAGGCCTGCATAATCGGGCGTAATATTCATGCTCGCCAAAATTTCCGCCATGGCATTCTCATGTTCTTTACTGTGCTGACGGATATCCAGCTTGGCGGTATGGAAGCCAAACAGCTCTACCTGGCGGATAAGTTTCTTAATATATGTGTCCGCAACGTAATCTGCGTAATGATGGCGCAGGCTGCGGTCGATAATTTTCAAATCCTCAATCAGCTCTTCAGGTACGGCATAACGGTCAGGCTGGCCTTTATGCGCCTCATCCAGCACGTTATGAAGCTTCTCCGTCATATAAGTCAGCTTAATGCGATAAGGCTCTTTTTCGTTCGTCCAGCATGGCGTCTTCTTCAGTTCAACCGTTCCGCTGTCCTTCAGGATAGAGGATTTCAATTCATCACTCACATCGACAATGGTTGTGCTGAAGCTCAAATGCTTGAACAGGCTGCTCAGGAGACGCTGATATTCGCGTACAGCCAGCTTGCGCTGCATCTTGAGTGTTTCCCATGTTACATCCGCTGTAACCGAAGGATTGCCGTCGCGGTCGCCGCCGATCCAGGAGCCAAACTTCAGGAAAGTCGGCAAATGCCAATTGTGCTCCGGATAATATTTGCCCAGACAACGTTCGATCTCCTGGTAAACATCAGGCAGGACGTGGAACAAAGTCTCATGGAAATAATACATGCCGTTGCGAACTTCATCGAGTACCGTCGGCTTGCGATCGCGCAGCTCATCGGTCTGCCAAAGCGTAATAACCTCGTTGAGGAGTTTCTCGCGAAGCTGTTCGCGTTCCCGGAAGGTTAACGTCGGATTATCGAGCTGCATTACATCTTCGGCAATTCGTTTGTGAATATCCAGAATCGCCCGGCGCATCGCTTCGGTAGGGTGAGCCGTCATCACCAGCTCAAGCGACATCCCCTCCAGAATCTCCTGCACTTCCTCGCAAGAGAATCCGCGCTCCTTCAACTCCATAACCGAGGCCTCAATCGAACCCGGCTGAATGGTTTCGCCGACCGCCCGCTCGTAATCACGTTTTCTGCGAATGCGATGGTTCTGCTCGGCAATGTTCACCAGCTGGAAATAAATTGCGAACGCCCGTATGACCTGGTGACGAATATCCGGTGCCAGCCCATTAATCATTTCTTTGAATTCCTCATGGGTCTCCGGCACAAATGAAGCCCGCAGCGATTTACTCGCCTCACGTATCTTTTCGACAATATCTAAGAGTTCATTTCCTCCTTGGTGGACAAGGACCTCTCCCAGAATATTGCCCAAAAAGCGAATATCCCGCCGCAGCAGGTTGCTGGAATTGTTTTTTCCTGCAGTTACCGTAAGCTCAGTCATTCTTTCGTACCTCCTGTTTCCCGTATTCCGATAAGAGATTATCAGTAAACATGTCATACATTGTTAACATCATACAATAACAAGATTCAAAAATCTTTATTTTTTTGTAATCCTCTTAATTTCGTACGATAAAACGTCAAAGCGATAAAAACAAAAGATATAAAGAAACTGCGATTTCCGGAAAAAGCGCAGTAGTTTTAACAAAAAGCATCATCGGCTACGATGATGCTTGACTTTATGTATGGAGCGGGTGATGGGAATCGAACCCACGCTACCAGCTTGGAAGGCTGGAGTTCTACCATTGAACTACACCCGCATTATAATGGTCGGGATGACACGATTCGAACATGCGACCCCCTGGTCCCAAACCAGGTGCTCTACCAAGCTGAGCTACATCCCGATAAAAACAATAAGTTCATAAATGGCGCGCCCTAAGAGATTCGAACTCCTGACCTTTTGATTCGTAGTCAAACGCTCTATCCAGCTGAGCTAAGGGCGCACATTATGGAGCGGACGACGGGAATCGAACCCGCGACCCTCGCCTTGGCAAGGCGATGCTCTACCGCTGAGCCACGTCCGCTTATATGGTGCGCGTGGAGGGACTTGAACCCCCACGTCAAAGACGCTAGATCCTAAGTCTAGTGCGTCTGCCAATTCCGCCACACGCGCACATGATGCCTTAATTTATCATTAAAGGCTTATTGACTAACTTCGATTTCGTTGTTTTTTCATTTAACTTATCTCGTTAGCGACAAGAATGATCTTACCATACCAAGTTAATTAGAGTCAAGTATTTCACACAAAAAAATTAAAAAATTCTTACTGGTTGTATTAATCCCTATTTAACAACCTTAAATTTATATTATTTTCCAGTATAAAACAAACCTTGCCCTACTCTACTCGCTAGCTTTATTCCACTCCATCTCTTTCCCATGGATCAAATAGCTCTGAACAAAGCTGGGAACAACTTAAGGCTTCCCATTTACCTCCCTGTTACGCTCAAAGCCGAGAGAGAAATACCATAATCAGCTTGAAACATTGCCCACGCATCCAACCTGCTTCAAACAGGCTCCTGTGAGTCCTGAGCGGCCCTGAGCGCCAGAATGTCGCCT
This sequence comes from Paenibacillus yonginensis, assembly GCF_001685395.1. Lineage (NCBI taxonomy): Bacteria > Bacillati > Bacillota > Bacilli > Caryophanales > Paenibacillaceae > Paenibacillus > Paenibacillus yonginensis. Next base: position 3,591,491 of record NZ_CP014167.1, read on the forward strand.
CCGGCCTCTTCTCATACCTTCTTTGAAGAAGAGCAGCTCCTAACAAAGCTCAGTCCCTCCCCAGCAATTTGGCTTCTCATGTACAAATCCATACCACCGTTTATTATCCTCTATTGCCCCCTTACAGAATAAATGGGCACAAAACAAAAAAACACCCTCTTTGCTTTACGCAAGAACATGTTTTGAGGAAATAAAAGTGAGCCATGAAGGACTCGAACCTTCGACACCCTGATTAAAAGTCAGGTGCTCTACCAACTGAGCTAATGGCTCAAAATGGCTGGGGATATAGGATTCGAACCTATGCATGACGGAGTCAAAGTCCGTTGCCTTACCGCTTGGCTAATCCCCAACATTAAAGCTATGTAACTTGTCCACTTTTATTTAAAAATATGGTGGAGGCTGAGGGGATCGAACCCCCGACCCTCTGCTTGTAAGGCAGATGCTCTCCCAGCTGAGCTAAGCCTCCGAGAAAAATATGGTGACCCGTAGGGGATTCGAACCCCTGTTACCTCCGTGAAAGGGAGGTGTCTTAACCCCTTGACCAACGGGCCTTATAAAATGAAATGGAGCTCTCAACCGGGATCGAACCGGTGACCTCATCCTTACCATGGATGCACTCTACCTACTGAGCTATGAGAGCATATGGCTCCCCGAACAGGACTCGAACCTGTGACAACTCGATTAACAGTCGAGTGCTCTACCAACTGAGCTATCAGGGAATATTATGTAAGTTCGCTTGGCGGCGTCCTACTCTCCCAGGACCCTGCGGTCCAAGTACCATCGGCGCTGGAGGGCTTAACGGTCGTGTTCGGGATGGGTACGTGTGGAACCCCTCCGCCATCGCCACCAAACATGATTTTTGCGCTGCTTCTCTTCCGCGTCTTTCGCTTCAGCAAAAGATCAGACCCTAGAAAGGACATGCAGCTTAAAATCGGTTCAGATGTTTGATCACCTGAAAACTGGATACGAAACAATCAATTGCGAATTAGTTGTTCTCGGGGCCCCCGCAAAGGATTTGGAATCAGCTGCGAAGCCAATCTTCACTTTGGTGGGTCCATTTTGGATAAGCCCTCGACCGATTAGTACTGGTCAGCTCCATGCATTGCTGCACTTCCACCCCCAGCCTATCTACCTCGTCGTCTTCAAGGGGTCTTACATACTGGGAAATCTCATCTTGAGGGGGGCTTCACGCTTAGATGCTTTCAGCGCTTATCCCTTCCGCACTTAGCTACCCAGCTGTGCTCCTGGCGGAACAACTGGTGCACCAGCGGTGCGTCCATCCCGGTCCTCTCGTACTAAGGACAGCTCCTCTCAAATTTCCTACGCCCACGACAGATAGGGACCGAACTGTCTCACGACGTTCTGAACCCAGCTCGCGTACCGCTTTAATGGGCGAACAGCCCAACCCTTGGGACCTACTTCAGCCCCAGGATGCGATGAGCCGACATCGAGGTGCCAAACCTCCCCGTCGATGTGGACTCTTGGGGGAGATAAGCCTGTTATCCCCAGGGTAGCTTTTATCCGTTGAGCGATGGCCCTTCCATGCGGTACCACCGGATCACTAAGCCCGACTTTCGTCCCTGCTCGACTTGTCAGTCTCGCAGTCAAGCTCCCTTTTGCCTTTGCACTCTTCGAATGATTTCCAACCATTCTGAGGGAACCTTGGGGCGCCTCCGTTACTCTTTAGGAGGCGACCGCCCCAGTCAAACTGCCCACCTGACACTGTCCCCATACCCGCTTAGGGTACCAGGTTAGAACTCCGATACGATCAGGGTGGTATCCCAACGGCGCCTCCAAGGAAGCTTGCGCTCCCTCTTCCTAGGCTCCCACCTATCCTGTACAAATCGTATCAAAGTCCAATATCAAGCTGCAGTAAAGCTCCATGGGGTCTTTCCGTCTTGTCGCGGGTAACCTGCATCTTCACAGGTATTAAAATTTCACCGGATCTCTCGTTGAGACAGCGCCCAAGTCGTTACGCCATTCGTGCGGGTCAGAATTTACCTGACAAGGAATTTCGCTACCTTAGGACCGTTATAGTTACGGCCGCCGTTTACTGGGGCTTCAGTTCATAGCTTCGGGTTTAACCCCTAACCACTCCCCTTAACCTTCCAGCACCGGGCAGGCGTCAGCCCGTATACTTCGCCTTGCGGCTTCGCACAGACCTGTGTTTTTGCTAAACAGTCGCTTGGGCCTTTTCACTGCGGCCCCCTCGGGCTATTCACCCTACCGAGGCACCCCTTCTCCCGAAGTTACGGGGTCATTTTGCCGAGTTCCTTAACGAGAGTTCTTCCGCGCGCCTTAGAATTCTCTTCTCGCCTACCTGTGTCGGTTTACGGTACGGGCACCTTCACCTGGCTAGAGGCTTTTCTTGGCAGTGTGAGATCATGACCTTCGCTACTGCAATTTTCGCTCCCCATCACAGCCCAAGGTTATGTAGCACGGATTTGCCTATGCTACCCTCTCACTGCTTGGACGGACATCCATCAGTCCGCGTCACTACCCTGCTGCGTCACCCCACTCGCTCATAACGGTTTACGGTGGTACAGGAATTTCCACCTGTTGTCCTTCGACTACGCCTGTCGGCCTCGCCTTAGGTCCCGACTTACCCTGAGCGGACGAACCTTCCTCAGGAACCCTTAGGCTTTCGGCGGATCAGATTCTCACTGATCTTTTCGTTACTCATACCGGCATTCTCACTTGTGTACTCTCCAGCGCTCCTTACGGTACACCTTCAACGCATACACAACGCTCCCCTACCCCTGAATCGACTTCACTCCAGCTTCGAAGTGATGTGTCTAGCCCCTGGAGCATTTGGCCGAAACCTCTGAATTATTTCAGATGCTGCTTTCGGCAAAAATGTCTCGGTGCCTCACCGCCTCAAAGAAGCAGTGAAGTCGATTCAAGCCATAGCTTCGGTGGTGTGTTTAGCCCCGTTACATTTTCGGCGCAGAGTCACTCGACCAGTGAGCTATTACGCACTCTTTAAATGGTGGCTGCTTCTAAGCCAACATCCTGGTTGTCTGGGCAACTCCACATCCTTTCCCACTTAACACACACTTGGGGACCTTAGCTGATGGTCTGGGCTGTTTCCCTTTTGACAATGGATCTTAGCACTCACTGTCTGACTCCCGGTTAATCAGTCTATGGCATTCGGAGTTTGACTGAGCTTGGTAACCCTTGCGGGCCCCGCACCCAATCAGTGCTCTACCTCCACGACTGTACCACCGAGGCTAGCCCTAAAGCTATTTCGGGGAGAACCAGCTATCTCCGAGTTCGATTGGAATTTCTCCGCTACCCCCACCTCATCCCCGAACTTTTCAACGTTCGTGGGTTCGGGCCTCCAGTGCGTGTTACCGCACCTTCACCCTGGACAGGGGTAGATCACACGGTTTCGGGTCTACGCCCACGTACTATACTCGCCCTATTCAGACTCGCTTTCGCTGCGGCTACGGCTTCTCACCTTAACCTTGCACGGGAACGTAACTCGCCGGTTCATTCTACAAAAGGCACGCCATCACCCGTGATTTTTCCGAAGGAAAATATCATAGGGCTCTGACTTCTTGTAAGCACACGGTTTCAGGTTCTCTTTCACTCCCCTTCCGGGGTGCTTTTCACCTTTCCCTCACGGTACTGCTTCGCTATCGGTCACTAGGGAGTATTTAGCCTTACCAGATGGTCCTGGCAGATTCATACGGGGTTTCACGTGCCCCGCACTACTCGGGATCCGTCTCGGAGGGAACAGACTTTCGGTTACAGGGCTTTTACCTCTTCTAGCGGGCCTTTCCAGACCTCTTCGCCTACCCTATTCCTTTGTAACTCCATGTGAGACGTCCCACAACCCCAAGAGGCAAGCCTCTTGGTTTAGGCTCTTCCGCGTTCGCTCGCCGCTACTGACGGAATCACTACTTGTTTTCTCTTCCTCAAGGTACTTAGATGTTTCAGTTCCCCTGGTCTGCCTCTTCGCAACCTATGTATTCAGTTACGAGTGACTGGCTATTACACCAGCCGGGTTTCCCCATTCGGACATCCCCGGATCAAAGCTTGCTTACAGCTCCCCGAGGCCTTATCGTTGTTCGCCACGTCCTTCTTCGGCTCCTAGCGCCTAGGCATCCTCCGTGTGCTCTTAGTAGCTTAACCAAATCGCTCGAATTTTGGGTCAACACGCTCTGTTGTTCCTCGGTTTCTCATTTGAAATGAATCAAGGGTGAAACCGACTCACAAAGGATCGATTGCCTCCAAAATACCTCGCTCTACAGTTAGCACTTCACTTGTTCTCTACGATCACAAGTTCAGCTAAAAAAGAATGTTCTAATTCGCATTTGTTGTTTCGTTATCCAGTTTTCAAGGATCAAAGCAGTTTCGGAAAACTGCGGTTTTTGAGAGTTTGAGCTCTCAAAACTGACCAACGAGTGAGAAGTGAAATCTTTGCGAAGCAAAGATACTTCGAGAGCATCCTTCTTCGCGGTATTTGTACCGCTTCGCTGCGGAAGCGAGGTACTCCATAGAAAGGAGGTGATCCAGCCGCACCTTCCAATACGGCTACCTTGTTACGACTTCACCCCAATCGTCTACCCCACCTTCGGCGGCTGGTTCCCTTGCGGGTTACCCCACCGACTTCGGGTGTTGTAAACTCTCGTGGTGTGACGGGCGGTGTGTACAAGACCCGGGAACGTATTCACCGCGGCATGCTGATCCGCGATTACTAGCAATTCCGACTTCATGCAGGCGAGTTGCAGCCTGCAATCCGAACTGAGACCGGCTTCTAAAGATTCGCTCCAGATCGCTCCTTCGCTTCCCGTTGTACCGGCCATTGTAGTACGTGTGTAGCCCAGGTCATAAGGGGCATGATGATTTGACGTCATCCCCACCTTCCTCCGGTTTGTCACCGGCAGTCACTCTAGAGTGCCCAGCTTTACCTGCTGGCAACTAAAGTCAAGGGTTGCGCTCGTTGCGGGACTTAACCCAACATCTCACGACACGAGCTGACGACAACCATGCACCACCTGTCTCCCCTGTCCCGAAGGAAAGGCCTATCTCTAGACCGGTCAGGGGGATGTCAAGACCTGGTAAGGTTCTTCGCGTTGCTTCGAATTAAACCACATACTCCACTGCTTGTGCGGGTCCCCGTCAATTCCTTTGAGTTTCAGTCTTGCGACCGTACTCCCCAGGCGGAATGCTTAATGTGTTAACTTCGGCACCAAGGGTATCGAAACCCCTAACACCTAGCATTCATCGTTTACGGCGTGGACTACCAGGGTATCTAATCCTGTTTGCTCCCCACGCTTTCGCGCCTCAGCGTCAGTTACAGCCCAGAAAGTCGCCTTCGCCACTGGTGTTCCTCCACATCTCTACGCATTTCACCGCTACACGTGGAATTCCACTTTCCTCTTCTGCACTCAAGTCACCCAGTTTCCAGTGCGACCCGGAGTTGAGCCCCGGGATTATACACCAGACTTAAATGACCGCCTGCGCGCGCTTTACGCCCAATAATTCCGGACAACGCTTGCCCCCTACGTATTACCGCGGCTGCTGGCACGTAGTTAGCCGGGGCTTTCTTCTCAGGTACCGTCACTCGGATAGCAGTTACTCTACCCGACGTTCTTCCCTGGCAACAGAGCTTTACGATCCGAAAACCTTCATCACTCACGCGGCGTTGCTCCGTCAGACTTTCGTCCATTGCGGAAGATTCCCTACTGCTGCCTCCCGTAGGAGTCTGGGCCGTGTCTCAGTCCCAGTGTGGCCGTTCACCCTCTCAGGTCGGCTACGCATCGTCGCCTTGGTGAGCCGTTACCTCACCAACTAGCTAATGCGCCGCAGGCCCATCCGCAAGTGACAGATTGCTCCGTCTTTCCCAAGAAGGTCATGCGACTCTCTTGCGTATCCGGTATTAGCTACCGTTTCCGGTAGTTATCCCAGTCTTGCAGGCAGGTTGCCTACGTGTTACTCACCCGTCCGCCGCTAAGTGGATCAGGAGCAAGCTCCCGATCCACTCCGCTCGACTTGCATGTATTAGGCACGCCGCCAGCGTTCGTCCTGAGCCAGGATCAAACTCTCCAATAAAGATGAAAGGTCCCTGCCACCCGAAGGCGGTAGGTTTTCCATTCAAAGTGTTTGTTTAGCTCATTTTGAATCTGACGAGATCGGAGCGAATTTGAAATCCACATGGATTTCAAATCCGTCCCAAAATATCTCATTTATTTCTCACTCGTTGTTCAGTTTTCAAAGATCAAACCAGCGATTTTGACTCGCTTTCGTTCTTCACCGCATCTCAGCGGCGACTTTTATAATATAACATAACTTTGTCGATTATTGCAAGACTTTTTTTTAAAGTTTTTTTATGAAAGAGAAGTTGCTCCCCCATAATCCAAATGGTAACTCGCTGTTCTTGCAAAATCAGAACGAGTGTTAATTTAACATAGTTGCTGCTTACGTGTCAACCTATAAAAATAGATTGAACTAAAGATCCTGTTCTAGGTGCTGACGTTCGGCGGTATATCTCTTTAGTTCAGTCTATTAAGCTCCCATTACAGTTCAGGATTTATACTTAGGGTTTTGCTTGAACACGGGTACGGCGCGCGTACTTGGATAATTCCTTGGAAGGGGCAAACCGGGCATACATACGAAATATAGTGTTGTATCTTTTGGCAATGGCACTGCGAATATCCTGGTCTAGTCTCTGATCGCTGAGATCGAGCAGCATCTCGTCGAGTTCTTTGCGCAGCACGTAATCCAGCTCTCTGCATTCTTTGTCATTAAACAGCATACCCAACATGATGTAATTCCTCCTTAAACTTTTAATCCCCGGTACGCTTTGATTAACCTGCTGCGAAGCAGATCAACCACTTTTGGGAATTGCTTTACTGTTATGCTCAATTTTTGGGAAATTTATGAACCGCCCAGGAAATTAATTGCGCATCAGGTTGTAGGTTACTGTACTTTCAATTAAAGCCGCGATTGCAAGAAGGATCACAACCCACAGGGTAGCTCCCCCGGCGGAGGAAAGGAAACTCCTCCATTCCCTTCTCGGCCGGTCGCTTCTGCCGCCTCCCGAAAACAAACTGCTCCAGACTATCCCGCCGAATTGCAAACCATACCCGCAGGCAATCAGCAGCGCAGGAATTTCAATAATACCATGCGGCAGCAGCCCTTTTACGATCAGTTCGCCCAGATCATTTCCCGCCGCTCCGCTGGCTGAGACCACGAACCCTAAAGCCAGACCGTTCAGCAGCAGAAACAGGACAGGCAATACGCCAAAAATAGCCCCAAGCCAAATGACAAGCACGCTTTTAATGACATTGTTCAGAAATATAAACACAAAAAACTGAAGTTCAGGATGTTTATTTGCAGCCAGCCCGCCGCTGATCTCCCGCAATTTATCAACCTCCCCGGCTACCAAGGACTGCAGAAATTCAGCATTCAAGCTTCCTAGCACAAGTCCCGCCACAAATAAACCCAGCGATAGCAGCATTGCTCCTTTATAACGAAATAATTGTAATTTAGGCATCTTCATTCTCCTTCGTTAACTTAATCACCGAATAGGACGAGGGCCAGTCATAAACCTAATCGGTACGAGCATACACTTGTACAAATCCATAATGCAAATCTGATAACGAGAGGGTGCAGCCGCAAGATGAATAACTTTTTTTATGTATTTAGCGGAAAAAAAAATCAAACGGTATTTCTTCATTTTTGCCGCAGCGTTGCTGGCAGCTGGCGTCGTTTATATGGAAAGTGACCATATTACCGTTTTTTCAGAAAGCAACCCTTCCGCCGTCTACAGCGTATCCACGGAGAAGAAAATGATTGCGCTCACTTTTGACATCAGTTGGGGCGAGAAACGTGCTGAACCAATCCTCAAAGTGCTGAAGGACAAAGGAGTGCAGAAGGCGACCTTCTTCCTCTCCTCCCCATGGAGCCAAACGCATCCTGAAATCGTAAAAGACATCCAGAGTCAAGGCTTTGAAATCGGCAGCCATGGCCACAAGTACGAGAACTACAGCCAGCTTTCGGAAGAAGAAATCACAAACCAGCTTAAGTCAGCTCATACGATCCTGACCGATTTGACCGGAGAAGCGCCAAAGCTGCTCCGTTTGCCTAACGGTGATTTTGACAAAAGAGTGCTGCGTATTGCCGATGGAATGGGCTATACCGTTATCCAGTGGGATACGGATTCTCAGGATTATATGAACAAAGGGGCCAAAGATATCGTGAACCGCGTCGTATCGAAAGCCCATCCGGGTGACATTGTGCTGCTGCATGCCAGCGACATTGCCAAATACACGGAAGAAGCGCTGCCAGCGATCATCGATGAGCTCCGGGCCCAGGGTTATGACTTCGTCTCCGTATCCGACCTGCTGGATCAGGCCAGCACGAAAGGCTCAGAGGTCAAGGACCAGGCCTGGATCCGCCGGGAATTCGAAACAGCCGCCGGTATTGGATTTTAAGCCCATAGAGCATACTGCAAAGACTGCTGCAACATACTTGGATAAAAACCTTTAGAACAACCTCCGGATGCACTCCGGGGTTGTTTTTTATTCTCAGGAATAATTCATTTTTCCCGTTCGCATACTATCTACAGCATAAGCAAAGGAGGAGCGAACCTTGAAAGCAACCCATTACTGCCGAACGCTATGTCTTATCTGTTCACTTATCATCCCCCTTACGGCTTGCGGTTCCGAGCAGAGTTCATCCCCCCCGGCTCAAGGGGGTTATAAAGAAACCAAATCAATGGTGATTGATATTTTAAAAACCGAAGAGGGCCGAAAAGCCATTATGGAATCCCTCACCTCGACTTCCGGAACATCCAGCGGCATGAGCTCCAGCAGCACGGGTTCCGAATCCGGAGGTGATTCCGAATCCGGCGGTTCCGGTGAAGGCGGTTCTAGCGAAGGCGGCGGCTCTTCTGGCTCCGGAAGTTCAGGAGGTTCAGGAACATTAGGCATCAAAATGCTGCTGCCCAATCAAACCTACAACGATGTGAGGCTCGCCGTCAAAGAAACCATGACCTCACCCGAATACAAAAAAGAAATCGAAAAGATTATGACGGATCCTCAATTTGCCGGTGACTTCGCCAAGGTGATCAACACGCAAAGCAAAGAGTTGCATATGCAGCTGATTAAAGATCCGAATTATCAAAAGTCCGTGATGGATATTATGAAGTCCCCTGAAGTAGCCAAAATGTTTCTGGATTTGACCAAAACATCCGATTACCGCAAACAAACCATGACGATCATGCAGGAAGCCATGCAGAATCCGCTGTTTAAAATGGAAGTGATGGACCTTCTGAAGACCGTAGTTCAGGAACAACTTCTGCCTGAGGTCGACAAGAACCAGCAGGGCGGCGGCCAGGGTGGAGAAGGCCAAGGAGGCAGCGGCGGAGAAAATGGAGGCAATGGCGGCAGCGGTGGTGGAAACGGCGGCAGCGGAAGCTCATAATCTTGTGAAGCCTGCCGATTACATCCACTGAACTTCAGCCAATAGCCAACAGCCAACAGCCAACACCTCAAAAGCAGATCGAGTAGAAGGGGGTGACTACCCCCCGTCCTCTCACACCACCGTACATGCGGGTCCGCATACGGCGGTTCCAAAAGGTTAACAAAGCTCCAAATAACGAGAAAGCAAACTTTTCAGCCCTTTCGCTTCCCAGTAGGAAGTCGGAAGGGCGTTGTTTGTGTTTCGGGACATTTCCCATGCACCTCGTCTAGAGTTGCCCATCGCAAAGCAAGCCCACTCTGGAACGCCTAGATTTCGCAGTTCGCGGATTCGGGTTCCCACCCGTTTCCACTGTTTCCAGAGGCACATGCGTAATCTCCTGCGAATCCATTGGTCGAATCTTTCACAGTGGCTCTTCGCCGATGCGATTCGGAAATATCCAATCCAGCCGATGAGGTAGCGGTTTAATTGCATAATCCTGTTTTCCATGGACATCGACCGCGTTCGGCTCGTCAGCTCCCGTACCTTCTCCTTGAATCGCGAGATGGTTTGTGGGGCTAAACAAATTGTCGCTTTCTTGTCCCTCAGGAAACTAAAGCCGAGGAACTTTCGGTTCCACGGGCGGTCTACCGCACTTTTCTCTCGATTCACTTTCAGTTTCAGCTTTCCTTCTACAAAGCGTGTTACCGACTCCATGACGCGTTCGCCCGCACGTTTGCTGGCGACGAAGATGTTGCAGTCGTCCGCATAGCGGACAAATCGCAGTCCTCGTTCCATTAGCTCCTTGTCCAAGTCATCCAGCAATATGTTCGCTAAAAGCGGACTCAGGGGCCCACCCTGCGGCGTTCCTTCTCGGCTGCGCTCCAGCTTTCCATCTACCATCACTCCAGCGTTCAGGTAGGCACGGATCAGTGTCAGCACTCTTTTGTCCTCCACTTTCCGCGCCACTCTTGCCATCAGTATGTCGTGGTTTACCCGGTCAAAGAATTTCTCCAGATCGAGATCCACGACCCATCTCAGGCCGCTTTGGATATATCTTTGGGCTTGTTTCACGGCGTCGTGGGCACTCTTTCCCGGTCGAAAGCCATAGCTATACCACGAGAATTGCGTGTCAAAGATCGGGTTCATGACTTGTAAAAGGGCTTGCTGGAGAAAGCGGTCCATCACGGTCGGGATGCCTAACAGCCGTACATCGCCTCCGGGTTTGGGGATTTCCACCCGTTTGACTGGCGCAGGTCTGTAGGTACCTGCTAGAAGTTTAGCTTTCGCCGATTCCCAGTGTGTTTTCAAGTAAGCTTGTAGATTCGCTACCGTTACTTGGTCCACACCGGGCGCTCCTCCGTTCTCTACCACTCGTTTATAGGCGAGCCGAAGGTTATCTCCTTCGAGCATTCGCTCCAGCAAGTTGTTCTTTGCTTCGCGAGAGGAAGGGGCGACTTGTGCCGACAAAGAACTCGGCGCTCCGGCATACCCTGGCGGCTTCACCGCTTCTCTTTGCCGCAAGCTCTCTGGCGAGATATTCTGCTGTCGTTGCTCTTCGTACGAACGCATCGGTTTCCTCTCTCCTTTCGGTTCAGCCCTTCCGTAGGCTGTTGCAACAGCTTACGTACTATGGCCTCTGCTGACTCCTGCCGGTTCAGCGTAGCCTCTCGGCTACGGTTACAAGTTTTTTTTTTCTTGCCTATCCGGCAGGCCTCCCCAGATAAGAACGTCATCTTTCCGCCCGCAACCACTGGAGTCTACAGGATTAGCCCTTGGCGGCTTTGGATTTCGTTGTGTATGGGCAACTCATCCGACTGTTCCTGCCTCAAATCCAGTTCGTGTACCTTGGCTCGTGCTTTTGCCTCCGGCTTCCTTCAGATTCCACCTCACGATGGACACCCTTGCCCTTGGCTAATGGTAGGCGCTCGCCAGCCCCCATTCGGGACTTTCACCCTAGAGATGACGCCCATGCTGGGCGTACCATGCCAAAAAGGACCGACCCTCGGGTCAGTCCTTTTTGCATTTTTCGATGATATGGGCAGCTGTCTCGGCAAAAATAGCTGCCGTTTTGGTGTCTGCCTTGTAAACCGAAGGCGAAAAATCCGGCTCGGACAAATGGTTGTCCGGAGCGCCAAGCGGCACTTGAGCCAACAGCTCAGTATGCAGCGTTTCAGCCAATCTGGCTCCCCCGCCCCGGCCGAATATATAGTCGCGTTCCCCGCAGGAGGAACATTCGTAATATGCCATGTTCTCGACCACGCCAAGCAGCTCATGATCGGTCTGCAAAGCCATAGCACCCGCCCTGGCGGCCACAAACGCTGCAGTAGCATGCGGAGTAGTCACGATGATCTCCTTGGTCTGCGGAAGCATCTGATGCACGTCCAGCGCTACATCGCCCGTGCCCGGAGGCAGATCAAGCAGCAGGAAGTCCAGCTCGCCCCAGTTGACGTCCGCCAGGAACTGGCGCAGCATCCGGCCGAGCATCGGTCCCCGCCAGATGACCGGGTTATTTTCCCGTACAAAGAAGCCCATCGACATCACTTTGACGCCAAAACGTTCAACCGGCATAATCACGCCGTCTTCTACCTGCGGAGCCTCCTCGATGCCCATCATATCGGGGATGCTGAAGCCGTAAATATCAGCGTCAATCAGTCCGACCCGTTTGCCCTGACGGGCAAGCGCCACGGCCAGGTTAGCGGTAATGGTGGATTTCCCCACCCCGCCCTTGCCGCTGGCTACAGCAATAAAAGTCACACCGGAGGCCGGATCCATCAGCGGAAGCTTCTCAAGGCCTACGCCATGCCCCTTCAGACTGCCGCCTCCGGGTCCCACTTCATTGTCGTTAGCGCCGTTTGCCGGAGGCAAGCCGACTTTTTCCCGTTCACTGTCTGACGCTTCTCTGTACCGGACATGAAGTTCAACCGCGCCAGCCTGGGTAAGACGGGCTTTAATCTCATTATCGAGCCTGCTCTTCATATCATCAGAAAGATCTGCCGTCACGACCGTCAACGAAATGCGGTTCTCTTTCACCATGACGTCTCTGATCCACTGCATTTCGACCAAACTCTGTTCAAATCTCGGGTCTGCAACCGGTCTCAAAGCGGCCAGAACCCACTCTTTTGTAATCATGAAAGCACCTCTATTTGTTCTATTTCAAGCTGTGACTATTTAGAATGTGCTTTATATTATACATGATTCGCCTAATCAAGTGGAAGGTTTCGCTTTCTCGCCGGCCTCATACCGGAGAATGCCCTTATAGATAGAGGCGGCCACTTTGCGTTGATAGTCTTCATCTCCAAGCAGCTTGGACTCACCCGGATTGGAGAGGAAGCCGACTTCGACCAGCACCGAAGGAATCTTGAGCTCCTTGAGCAGATAAACGTAATCGGCGCTTTTGGCTACACGGTCGGTATTTTCCAGATTGGTGCGCAGCTCCTCCTGGACTAAATCGGCCAGAGCCTGGCTTTCCGGGTGGCTGGGATGGTAAAAGGTCTGCGCGCCTCTCCATTTGCTCGAAGGAATGCTGTTCATATGAATGCTGACCATCAGCTTGGCTTCCTTCTCTTCAATCAGGCGGACCCTTTTCTTCAAATCCTCGGTTTTCCGTTTGCTGTAGCTGCTAGTGTCCGGATTGGCCAGGTCTTTGTCTTCCTCACGCGTCATATAAACGACGGCTCCGGCCTGCTGCAGATAATCCCGCAGGTACAGCGCCACGGAGAGATTGATATCCTTCTCGATAATGCCGTCCCGGCTTTCCGCTCCCCCGTCCGGCCCCCCATGGCCCGGATCCAGCGCAATAACTTTACCTGCAAGCGGCAGGCTCCAATAATTGGAGACTTTCTGTACCGGAACCTCATAAAACAGGACACCCGCCAGCAGGGCAAGGAGAACGGCGCTGAACAAGATTCGTTTGAGGTTGCTGAGGGAAATCCACAGCGTAACTGTTTTTCTTGGCTTCATAAAAAAACCACCTCCGTACCCATATAGACTCTAATCATCTATATGGGACAAGGTGGACAAATATGCCGATTTTAAGGGTTATTGCACGGCCTGTTTGGACATTCCGTTAATGAGCACTTCGGCTACTTGCGGACGCGTAAACTCCGGAGGCGGACATTGTCCGTCCCTCAGCAGCGCACGAACTTTAGTGCCGGAAAGAGTGAGATGGTGTTCTTTGCCGTGCGGGCAGGTTTTGCTGGTGGCCATGCTGCCGCATTTCAAGCAGAAGAAGCTGTGCTCAAAGAACAGCGTCGTTATACCGATCTCTTCCGGCGTAAAGTTACTGAAAATCTCCTGAGCTTCATACGTGCCGTAGTAGTCGCCGACACCCGCATGGTCACGTCCGACGATAAAGTGGGTACAGCCGTAATTTTTGCGAACCAGGGCATGGAAAATGGCTTCACGAGGACCCGCATAACGCATAGCTGCCGGGAACACGCCAAGGAACGCCCGATTCTGCGGATAATAGTTCTCCAGCAGCACCAAATAACTGTTCATCCGGATATCAGCAGGAACGTCATCGGATTTGGTTTCTCCGACCAGCGGGTTAAGGAACAAGGCATCCACGATTTCCATGGCGCTCTTCTGGATGTATTCATGAGCGCGGTGTACCGGATTGCGGGTCTGGAAGCCAACTACGGTTCTCCAGCCTTTCTCGGCAAAGATCCGACGGGTTTCGGATGGGTCAAAATAAAACTCTTGGAAACGTTCGGGGCTCGGACGGTTCAGCACAGTGACAGGACCGCCCACGTAGAGGGGCGAGCGCTCAGAAAGCTTTTTTACGCCAGGATGCTCAGGGTCATCCGTCTTGAACACCTTGCGAGCTTCCTCCTGCTGATCTACGCTGTAGATGCTTTGAACCTCGATCAATCCATAGATGATCCCATCTGACTGCCCCACCAACGCGGCATGTCCGCCTATAGAAAGGCTCTCTCTCTCCTCCTCCGTCACGGAGAGGGTGATCGGTATGCTCCAGACCGTGCCGTCCGCCAGACGCATCTCATTCACGACAGAACGGTAATCCTCTTCATTAAGAAAGCCCGTCAAGGGCGAGAAGGCGCCGACCCCGATCAAGTCCAGATCCGATACAGCCCAGCTGCTGACTGCAATACGCGGCAGGTCCGCCGCTTTCCGTAAAAGCTCTTCCCGCTCGGCGCCTTCGCTGAGCCGGTTCACCAAAGTACCGCCATGAGGTAAAATTGCCGTCATCCTTTGCGCGCCCCCTTATTTATGCAATCCGCATTCTGTTTTCTCAAAGCCTGACCAGCGGCCCGCTCGTGGATCCTCACCCGGCATCACCTGACGTGTACACTGCTCACAGCCGATGCTTGGGTAATTCTGATCATGCAGCGGGTTGTAAAAAACCTCATTCTCGCGGATATAGTTCCATACATCGTCCGAGGTCCAATCGGCAATCGGGTTAAATTTAACCAGCCCAAACTTCACATCATATTCAATCTTCTTGGCATTGGCGCGGGTCGGCGCCTGATCACGACGGATGCCTGTAATCCAGGCTTCATACTTGGATAAAATACGAGTAAGGGGCTCCACCTTGCGAATGTTGCAGCATGCGGTAGGATCGCTGTTCCATAGCTCCGCCCCATGCAGCTCAGCCTGTTCTTCCGGCGTAAGCAAAGGAGATACGCGAACAAAATCAATTTCGTATTTCTCAGCCAAGGTATCCCGGGTTAGATAAGTCTCTTTGAAATGATAATCGGTATCCAAATAAAAAATATCGGTCTTCGGGCTAATCTTCTGCAACATATCGACCAGAACAACGTCTTCGGCCCCGAAGCTGCAGGCGAAAGTAATGTTCGGAAATGTTTCGACGGCCCAGGCAATAACCTCCTGCGCGCTGGCATTCTCCAGCTTCACCGCTTGCTCCGCAATCAGCTGCTCTTTCTCGAGTAAATTCATCCTAATCGCTCCCCCATGCATAAATTCTCTAACCCTTTAATGCAAGCAAGTCCTACTAAACTAATGTGAATTGTTAAAATTAAAGTACCATTACCCCTAAATTATGTCAATCCTATTCCTAAAAATAAGGATCAAAATTAGCTCACAGCACCTTTTGAAGGCAAAACAAAAACCCCTGGCCATAAGGCCAAGGGCTTCTGAATCCTTGATACACAAGGGATATTAACGTTTCGAGAACTGAGGAGCACGGCGAGCTGCTTTGAGGCCGTATTTCTTACGTTCTTTCATACGTGGGTCACGAGTCAGGAATCCGGCTTTCTTCAAAGCAGGACGGAACTCAGGGTCTGCTTTCAGCAGAGCTCGGGAGATACCGTGACGGATTGCACCGGCTTGACCGGAAATGCCGCCGCCGTTAGCGATAACGATAACGTCGTAGCTGTTCAAAGTTTCAGTAAGGTTCAAAGGTTGTTTGACAATCAGTTTGAGAGTTTCCAAACCAAAATATTCGTTGATATCACGCTTATTGATGACAATGCGTCCTTCACCCGGTACAAGGCGAACACGAGCTACCGAATGTTTACGACGACCTGTCCCATAGTATTGTACTTGTGCCATGAAACTGTCCTCCCTTTTAATTATCCGCGAAGTTCGTAAACTTCAGGTTTTTGTGCTGCATGTGGATGTTCAGTGCCAGCGTATGCTTTCAGTCTCAGCTTCATTTTCTCGCCTTGACGTGTTTTAGGCAGCATGCCATGTACAGCGGATTCGATCACACGTTCAGGTTTAGTAGCAAGCAGATCCTGAGCTACTGTCACTTTCAAACCACCTGGATGCAGGGAGTGACGGTAGTATTTTTTGTTTTGCATTTTCTTGCCGGTCAAAGCAATTTTCTCGGAGTTTATTACAACTACGAAATCCCCAGTGTCCACATGAGGAGTAAATTGTGGTTTGTGTTTGCCGCGAATCAGCGCAGCTACTTCACTTGCCAAACGACCCAAAGTTTTGCCTTCAGCGTCAATGATGTACCATTTGCGCTCAACTTCGTTTGGCTTCGCCATATAGGTGGTACGCATGAAAAGATCCTCCTTCATTCTCATCACAAATCGTCTTTTAGTATACGGGCAAATCTCCGGTATAACCGTTCCATATCATCCGTATATTTATGTTCGTTCGTTGATTATTCATAGTTAGATAAAGCTAAATTGTTAAACATTTTAACGCGTCTCTTGACTGGGGGCCGTGGGATAGCCATCAAGAAAACACA
Organism: Paenibacillus yonginensis; assembly: GCF_001685395.1. Taxonomy (NCBI): domain Bacteria; kingdom Bacillati; phylum Bacillota; class Bacilli; order Caryophanales; family Paenibacillaceae; genus Paenibacillus; species Paenibacillus yonginensis. The sequence goes on from NZ_CP014167.1 coordinate 3,608,085, forward strand.
ACTTATATTCTACAGGATAAAAAGTAAATACGCAAGCTTTTTCGCGCATTTATTCCACTGAAAACTCAGATTAAACCTGAGAAATTCCCACCTGCTAAAAGCCCGATGTAGAACAAGAGAATCGGCCATGGGAGACGTTGGGCGTTTGGCGTTGTTATCAATTAATCAAACAAATCTCCGAACACATCCAGAACCGACTTTTTCTTCTTGCGCTTAAAGTGCCCCTGCCCTGAGTGAGAGTCATACCCTTTGTCCTGCTTATAGGAAGGATCCGCAGAGCGGCGTTTGTCCTCATCGTGATCATAACGGCGGTCATCCCCATCATAACCACGGCTTTCTGTCCATTCGTTAAAGGCAGGACGAATTTCGCGGATCCCGCCAAGCAGCTTATCCAACTCCCCGCGGTCCAGCCACACGCCTTTGCATTCCGGACAAACGTCGATCAAAACACCATCCTTCTGGATTTCCTTCATACGCACATCATGACAAACGGGACATTTCATAATAATGGAGCCCTCCTTGGTCTTTTGTAAAGTATACGTAAAGATCAGGATGAGGTTTCAAAGGAACAGCTATTTAACAGCGCTCCTCATTTCCTTTTAGCTCTATGGCATCATACTCTACACTCCAAAGCATTAAACCTTTGCTCTCCGCAGTAGGACCGGCCGCTTTGCGGTTGACTGCTTCCAGAATGGTTTTTATATCCTCCGGCTTGCGTTTCCCCTCGCCTACCTCAAGCAGTGTGCCGACAATAATACGGACCATATGCTGAAGGAATCCATTCCCAGTGAGCAAAATATGAATGATACCCTGCTCATTTGAGCCAGAATAAACAGGAGAGGTTTCGACCTCAAGTGTGGCCTCATAAATCGTGCGGACATGGCTGGCTTTGGTCGAATGGCGGGAAGCAAACGAAGTGAAGTCGTGTGTACCGACAAGATAACGAAGTCCTTCGCGCATGGCGGCAGTATCCAACTTGCCGGGGTGGTGAAGCTGGTAGTTCCTCCAGAACACATCCGGCACCCGGTTACCGTTGATCGTATACCGGTAGGTCTTCCGTTTGGCGGAGCGCCTGGAGTGGAAATCAAGCGGCACCTCGGCAGCCTCAATAATACGGATATCCGCAGGCAGACGGCCATTTAACGCCATACGCCAGCGCTCAATCGGAATTTTGGACGAGGTCATAAAGTGGAACGGCTGCTGCCGGGCATGCACACCGGCATCCGTGCGGCCGGAGCCATGGATTTTGATAACTTCGCCGGTTAATCCCTTGATGGCCTCTTCAATACAATCCTGAACCGTATTGCCGCCCGGCTGGGTCTGAAACCCGTAATAGTTGGTGCCGTCATAGCAGACTGTCATCAATAAATTACGCAACTTGTTGTCCTCCACATTTTGTTCATCCTCGTTCTGGAGGGAGCTTAAACAGAAAAACTCTCCGATAGCTGAGCCAAGCGGCAGCTGCTACAGAGAGTTTATCATTACAGCCAGGTTAGAAAGGTAACCTTACGCACGGTCAACCAGTTCCAAATAAACGATTGGAGCTGCGTCACCACGACGAGGTCCCAGCTTCAGGATACGAGTGTATCCGCCTGGACGTTCGTTGTAACGAGGTGCGATTTCAGCAAAAAGCTTTTGGATTGCATCCTGCTCTCCGTCGATGGATTCGCGACGAACGTAAGCTGCAACTTGACGACGAGCATGCAAGTCACCACGTTTAGCTTTTGTAATCAGTTTCTCGGCGATCGAACGAACCTCTTTAGCTTTAGCTTCAGTAGTTTCGATACGCTCATACAAGAACAAATCTGTTACCAGGTCGCGAAACAAAGCTTTACGAGCGCTGGAGTCGCGTCCCAACTTTTGGTATGCCATCTGTTTTTCCCTCCCTTGTCAAAAGCTTAGACAGACGAACCTTAGTCTTCCGAACGGAGACCAAGTCCGAGCTCTTGAAGCTTCTCTTGAACTTCTTCCAAAGATTTGCGACCAAGGTTACGCACCTTCATCATATCTTCTTCCGTTTTCGTAGTAAGCTCCTGAACGGTATTAATGCCTGCACGTTTCAAGCAGTTATAAGACCGAACCGAGAGATCGAGTTCTTCAATCGTCATCTCAAGCACTTTTTCTTTCTTGTCTTCTTCCTTCTCGACCATGATCTCTGCGTCTTTCGCTTCGTCAGTCAAACCAACGAACAGATACAGATGCTCGGTAAGAATCTTGGCACCAAGACTTACCGCTTCTTCCGGACGAATGCTTCCGTCTGTCCAAACTTCCATGGTGAGTTTGTCGTAGTTCGTCACTTGTCCGACACGTGTGTTCTCAATTACGTAGTTCACACGGGAAATCGGCGTATAGATCGAATCGACGGGAATGACTCCGATCGGCTGATCTTCACGTTTATTCTTGTCGGCCTGTACGTAACCGCGTCCGCGGTTTGCAAAGATGCGCATATGAAGTCTGGAGCCCGGGCCCATAGTTGCAATATGAAGATCCGGATTCAGAATTTCAACGTCGCTATCCGCACGAATATCACCTGCAGTGACAACCCCCTCGCCCTCAACATCGATTTCGAGCACTTTCTCCTCGTCCGAATGAATTTTGAGCGAGAGAGCTTTCAGGTTCAGAATGATTTCCGTAACGTCTTCCTTTACGCCAGGAATCGTTGAGAATTCATGAAGAACACCATCGATTTGAACCGAAGTTACCGCAGCACCCGGGAGAGAGGACAACAAAATGCGCCGAAGCGAGTTGCCCAATGTCGTACCGTAACCACGTTCCAGCGGCTCGACTACGAATTTCCCGTAAGTACCATTTTCGTTAACATCTACGGTTTCAATTTTTGGCTTTTCGATTTCTATCACTGCATTACCCTCCTTCGAAGCGTCGCTCCTAATGAAACTCTACCTGTGAGTTAAGTTCATGTAGTATGCCTAAACATCCATTGTTACCAAATACTGATGCCGTTATACCACACTAAAGGCTGGCTTCAATTAGACACGACGGCGTTTTGGAGGACGGCACCCGTTGTGCGGGATTGGAGTTACGTCTTTAATCATGTTAACTTCGAGGCCTGCAGCTTGAAGCGAGCGGATCGCAGCTTCACGGCCGGCGCCAGGACCTTTAACCATAACTTCGACGGTTTTCATGCCATGTTCCATTGCAGCTTTAGCAGCAGATTCTGCAGCCATTTGCGCAGCAAATGGAGTCGATTTCCGGGAACCTTTGAAACCGAGACCGCCTGAGCTTGCCCAAGAGATCGCGTTTCCGTGCGGATCGGTAATCGTTACAATCGTATTATTGAAAGTGGAGCGGATATGAGCCACACCAGATTCAATATTTTTACGGTCACGACGTTTAGTACGTACGACTTTTTTTGGTTTTGCCATTGTCTGTTATCCCCCCTTCTTATTTCTTCTTGTTCGCTACAGTACGACGAGGACCTTTGCGAGTACGAGCATTGGTCTTAGTACGTTGTCCACGAACAGGCAGGCCACGACGGTGACGAACACCGCGATAGCATCCGATTTCAATCAAACGTTTAATATTCAAGGAAATTTCACGACGCAGGTCGCCTTCTACTTTAACCGTTTTGTCGATCGTTTCACGTAATTTGCCCACTTCATCTTCCGTCAAATCCCGAACGCGAGTGTTCGGGCTGATGCCTGTTTCAGCCAAAATTTTCTGGGAAGTCGTCTTACCGATTCCGAAAATATAAGTCAAGGCGATCTCAACGCGTTTATCACGTGGCAAATCCACACCAGCAATACGTGCCATTTTACGCTACACCCCCTTCTTAATTAACCTTGTTTTTGTTTGTGCTTAGGATTTTCACAAATTACCATAACGTTGCCTTTGCGGCGAATGACTTTGCATTTTTCGCAAATTGGCTTCACAGAAGGTCTTACCTTCATTTTAATTACCTCCTTAAAGCGAGCCTTATGAGGCTTCATGAAAGCCCAACTTTATTAGTATACCACAAATCTATTGAAAAGCGGTAATGGAATCTATTTACGGTAAGTAATACGGCCTTTTGTCAAATCGTAAGGCGACAATTGTACGACCACTTTATCCCCTGTCAGAATACGGATGAAGTGCATCCGCAGCTTACCGGAAACATGGGCAAGGATTTGGTGACCGTTCTCAAGCTCTACCTTAAAAGTTGCATTCGGCAGCGGTTCAATAACCGTACCTTCGACTTCAATGACATCTTCTTTAGCCAAAGTCAGTCTCCTTTCTCTTCGGTTCTAGTATCGGTGAATTGTTTGAACGATATAACCGCATGACGCAATTTTCCGTTCGTAACCCGACCCGTTTCATTTAAACTGTTCACAACCTCTTCGCTTATCCAAGACATCAGCTCCAGATGCTGCAGGTTCTTGCGTTTGGCTTGATCAAACTTTCGTTTGTCGCCATCGGCAATCCGGACGAATTTATCATCCACCCGCTCAACAATGACGCTGAGCGTTCCGGCATCTTTCCCCTTCAGCACTCTGACCAGCTGTCCGATCTGTCCAGTTCTGTAATCCACCAAATACCCCACCTACTAAGCGTTCAGCTTTGTGAGTATTTCCATACCATCCTTCGTCACGGCAACCGTGTGTTCGAAGTGCGCGCATAGAGATCCATCCACTGTTACGACAGTCCAATTGTCTTCAAGCGTTCTTACATAACGCTTGCCGGCATTGACCATCGGCTCGATCGCAAGCGCCATGCCTGGCTTCAATCTTGGTCCGCGATCAGGGACCCCATAGTTCGGAATTTGTGGTTCCTCGTGCAGCTCCGTGCCGATGCCGTGACCGACATATTCACGAACAACCGAGAAACCCTCTTTCTCAATATAGGTCTGAATCGCATGAGAAATTGTAAACAAGCGGACATCCGGCTTCACAAGTTCAAGACCGGCATACAAAGAGCCTTCTGTTACATCAAGAAGTTTCTGAGCTTCATCAGAGATGCGGCCGACCGGATAAGTCCAGGCGGAATCTCCGTGATAACCGCGGTACTCAGCACCGATATCAAATGTGACGATGTCGCCTTCGTTTAACTTACGTTTGCCGGGAAATCCATGCACCAATTCTTCGTTAACCGAAGCGCAAATGCTGTAAGGAAAACCGTTATAGTCTTTAAAAGATGGCACTGCGCCTTGACTGCGAATGTATTTGTCGGCAATCTGATCAAGTTCTCCCGTCGTAATGCCCGGCTCGATCGCTTGAGCCAAGATCCGGTGCGTTTCCGCTACGATCCGCCCTGCTTCTCTCATATAGCCCAGTTCCGTTTCGGATTTAATAATGATCATTAACCTAACCTCGCAATAAAGATACGATCTCTTCCGATACCGTACCGATTTCCTGTTCGCCGTCTACTTCACGCAGTAAACCTTTAACTTCGTAAAACTTGAGGAGTGGTGCTGTTTTGTTGATATATTCGTCGAGTCGAGTACCCACGCTTTCTTCATTATCATCCGAACGCTGGTACAGCTCACCGCCGCATTTATCACAAACACCTTCCTGTTTGGGAGGATTAAAGATCACATGATAAGTGGTTCCGCAATTTCTGCAAATACGACGCCCGGTCAGACGCGCCAGCAGTTTATCACGGTCTACTTTCAGGTTAATAACATGATCCAGGCTGCGGCCTTGTTCGGAAAGCAGCTCTTCCAGAGCTTCCGCTTGTGAAAGAGTTCTTGGAAACCCGTCCAAGAGAAAACCTTTTTCACAATCGGGCTGCTGCAAACGCTCGCGAACAATACCTACGGTCACATCATCAGGCACCAGCAGGCCTTGATCGATATACTCCTTGGCTTTGAGGCCAACCGGCGTTCCTTGTTTGATCGCCAGACGAAACGCATCGCCCGTAGAAATATGAGGAATGCCGAAGGTACCGACAATAACTTCTGCTTGTGTTCCTTTTCCTGCTCCAGGAGGTCCCATGAATAAAATGTTCATGCTTTATCGCTCCCTCTCTGACTAACAGATGCTGCATGAAACAGCACGAAAGGCGCCAGGCGAGATCATGAAGCACAACCCCGATCCTGGTACCTGTCGCCTACTTCTTAATAAATCCTTTGTAATGCCGTTTGATCAATTGGCTTTCGATCTGCTTCATCGTATCCAGTGCTACACCAATGACGATCAGCAGCGAAGTACCACCGATTTGCACCGACTGCGGGAGTCCAGCCAAAGCTCCGAATACTACCGGAAGGATAGAGACCACAGCCAGGAAAAGCGCACCGGTCATTGTCAAACGGGACATAACCCGTACCAAGTACTTCTCCGTCGTTTTACCCGGACGAATGCCCGGAATATATCCGCCGTTTTTCTTCATCTGATCCGCCATTTGAGTTGGATTCATCTGAACGAAGGTGTAGAAGAAGGTAAAGCCGATGATCATGATAACATACAATACGATACCAAGCGGATCACTGGTTCTCAAATGTGTGGTAATCCACTGTGCCCAACCATGAGTCGACCAGAAGTTCGCGATAATAACCGGGAACTGCAGGAGCGATACAGCGAAGATTACTGGAATAACGCCAGCCGCATTGATTTTAAGCGGGATGTGCGTATTTTGTCCGCCATACATTTTGTTGCCAACGACACGTTTCGCGTATTGTACCGGAATCTTACGGATGGCTTGTTGAATGTATACAACACCTACAACGATCAGAACACAGATAATCAGGATGATTACTGTCTTCATGGCATTGTAGAAGGTTTGGCCATCTTTAATGAAATCAGATTGAGCAACCGTCTGGATATGCTGCGGAATCGCAGCTACGATACCGGCAAAGATGATAATCGAGATCCCGTTGCCGATGCCTTTCTCCGTAATTTGCTCACCCAGCCACATCAGGAACGATGTACCTGCCGTCAATACAATCGCAATCAGGAGATAATCCACAAACGTAGCGTTTGGTACCATCTCAGTGCCATACAGGCGGTTAAACCCGATAGCCATCGCAAACGATTGAATCAGACCAAGTACAACCGTACCGTAACGAGTAAGCTGAGCTGATTTCTTTTTCCCTTGTTCACCTTGCTTAGCCCATTCTGCCAACTTCGGAATGACATCCATCGAAAGCAGCTGTACGATGATCGATGAAGTAATATACGGCATGATCCCGAGGGCAAAGATAGAGAAATTCTTCAATGCCCCACCGGAAAAGGTGCTCAAAAGTCCGAACAATTCACTGCCGGCATTATTCGTGGAGTTAAACACGTCTTTATTAACACCCGGTACCGGTACGAAAGTACCGATCCGGTAAATAATAAAGATAAATAATGTAAACAGGATCCGGTTACGGAGTTCCTTAACATGCCATATATTCTTAACCGTTTTAAACATTAGATCACCTCGGTTTTACCGCCGGCAGCCTCGATCTTCTCTACCGCAGATTGAGAGAACTTGTTAGCTTTAACAGTCAGCTTAACAGTGATTTCGCCGTTGCCCAGGATTTTGATTCCGCTTTTTGCGTCTTTCACAATCCCTTGTGCAAACAACAGCTCAGGAGTCACTTCAGTATCCGCAGCAAAGTTGTTCAGAGTTTCCAGGTTCACAATCGCGTACTCTTTACGGGTAGGATTGACGAAACCACGTTTAGGCAAGCGACGATACAATGGGTTTTGACCACCTTCGAAGCCAGGACGCACGCCACCGCCGGAGCGGGCGTTTTGACCTTTGTGACCACGGGAGGAAGTTTTACCCATACCGCTACTTGTACCACGACCAACGCGTTTGCGTTCTTTACGGGAACCAGGAGCTGGAGAAAGTTCATGTAACTTCATCGTTCGTTGCACCTCCTTAATGAAATGTCAGTAATTCTATGAAGATTAGTTTTGCTCTTCAACTTTAACCAGGTGAGTCACTTGATTGATCATGCCGCGAATAGCAGCGTTGTCTTCGTGAGTCACGGTTTGGTTGATTTTGCGAAGACCCAAAGTTTTAACAGTTGTACGTTGGTTCTCCGGACGGCCGATCAAACTCCGTACGAGGGTAATTTGAAGTTTTGCCACTTGGATTCCCTCCTTAACCGAGAAGTTCTTCGACGGTTTTACCGCGTAATTTCGCCACATCTTCAGCGCGTTTCAGACGGGACAAGCCCTCCAAAGTTGCGTTGACCATGTTGATGGAATTCGAAGAACCTAAAGATTTTGTCAAAATGTCGCCTACACCAGCCAATTCGAGAACGGCACGAACAGGACCGCCAGCGATTACCCCAGTACCTTCAGAAGCTGGTTTCAACAATACACGGCCAGCGCCGAAGTGACCAGTTACAAGGTGAGGAATCGTTGTACCCACGAGTGGTACATGGACCAGGTTTTTCTTAGCATCTTCGATGCCTTTACGGATCGCGTCTGGAACTTCGCCAGCTTTACCGATACCAGCGCCTACCCAGCCTTTGCCGTCGCCGACAACTACCAGTGCGCTGAAGCTGAAGCGACGTCCGCCTTTAACTACTTTAGCTACGCGGTTAATGTTAACAACTCTTTCAGTCAGTTCAAGAGTATTCGGATCTACACGCAAGTCGTTTACCTCCTTTTGAGAAATGTCTTAGAATTCAAGGCCTGCTTCGCGGGCTGCGTCAGCCAGCGCTTGAATACGTCCATGGTACAAGTAACCTCCACGGTCAAATACCACAACTTTAACGCCTTTATCTTGAGCACGTTTAGCGATCAAAGAGCCAACTTTACGAGCGGACTCAACGTTAGCGCCATTGCCGATTTCGGAAGCCAGTTCTTTGTCAACCGTAGAAGCGGAAGCCAAAGTTACGCCAGCCACGTCATCGATCAATTGTGCATAGATGTGTTTCTCGGAACGGTAAACGTTCAATCTTGGACGCTCGGCAGTTCCTTGAACTTTCTTACGCACACGCAGATGTCTTTTCAAACGCGCTTTATTCTTATCACCTTTTGTAATCATGAGTTTCATTTCACTCCTTTCGGATTACGATGCAAGCACACTAACATTAAAAAGCCAGAGGGGGCCGCGGTAAAGAAGATTATTTCTTCTTACCAGCTTTACCCTCTTTGCGGATGATGCGTTCGCCTTCGTATTTGATACCTTTACCTTTGTAAGGCTCAGGTTCGCGTACGGAACGGATTTTAGCAGCGTAAGCACCTACGCGCTCTTTGTCGATGCCTTTAACGATAATCTTGGTGTTCGAAGGAACTTCAAACTCGATACCGTCTTCAGGTGTGATCTCAACTGGATGGGAATATCCAACGTTCAGGACGATCTTTTTGCCGGACAAGCTTGCGCGGTAACCGACACCCACCAGTTCAAGGTTCTTGGAGAAACCTTCCGTTACACCACTTACCATGTTGTTAACAACACTGCGTGTTGTACCGTGAAGGGAACGATGCAATTTATTGTCAGAAGGACGTTCGATGTTGATAACGTTGCCCTCAACTACGACCTTCATGTCTTTATGAAGTTCACGACTCAAAGATCCTTTAGGACCTTTAACCGTAATAACTGTGTTATTCAGTGTGACATCCACACCACTTGGTACTGTAATTGGTTTGCGACCAATACGGGACATTTGCTGCACCTCCTTGTTTTGTGACGTTAATTACCAAACGTAGCAGACAACTTCGCCGCCGGCTTTGGACTGGCGAGCTTCTTTGTCGGTCATAACACCTTTCGATGTCGAGATAATCGCGATGCCCAAACCGCCGAGTACGCGAGGAACCTCAGTGCTCTTCGTGTAAACGCGCAGACCTGGTTTACTGATTCTCTTCAGACCAGTAATGACACGCTCGTTGTTAGGGCCGTATTTCAAGAAGATACGGATCATCCCTTGTTTGTTGTCGTCGATATATTCCGCGTCGCGGATAAAACCTTCACGCTTCAAAATCTCAGCGATTTGTTTTTTAATCGTCGATGCAGGCAATTCTACTGTTTCGTGACGCACAGTGTTGGCGTTACGAATACGAGTAAGCATATCTGCAATAGGATCTGACATAGTCATTCGTGTAAACCTCCTTCCCGATCTTGATAATTACCAGCTTGCTTTTTTCACGCCAGGAATCTGGCCTTTATAAGCTAATTCACGGAAACAAATTCTGCAAATTTTGTACTTTTGCAGGACTGAATGTGGACGACCACAACGTTCGCAACGAGTATAAGCTCTTACTTTGAACTTAGGTGTGCGTTGTTGTTTTACTTTCATCGAAGTTTTAGCCACTTTAGCCTGACACCTCCTAATTGGTTTCGGAGAATCTTGAATTTATTACTTAACGAAAGGCATTCCAAGTTGAGTCAACAATTCACGGGATTCTTCATCCGTTTTTGCCGTAGTTACGATAACGATATCCATACCGCGTACTTTATCAACTTTGTCATACTCGATCTCAGGGAAAATCAATTGTTCCTTGAGGCCCAGTGTGTAGTTGCCGCGACCGTCAAACGCTTTGTTCGACACGCCGTGGAAGTCACGCACGCGTGGAAGGGTTACGTTGAACAATTTGTCGAGGAAATAGTACATGCGCTCGCCGCGAAGAGTTACTTTCACGCCGATCGGCATGTTTTCGCGAAGTTTAAATCCGGCGATGGATTTTTTCGCTCTTGTGATAACCGGCTTTTGGCCAGCGATCAGTTCCAATTCAGCTACAGCTGCGTCAAGCACTTTCGAGTTGGAAACCGCGTCGCCAACACCCATGTTGATAACGACTTTCTCGATTTTAGGCACTTGCATAACTGTTGTATAGTTGAACTTTTGAACCAAAGCAGGTGTTACTTCTTTCAGAAAACGTTCTTTAAGTCTTGCTGACATGAATGGTGTTCCTCCTTTCTTACGTAAGTGAATTAATCGATCACTTCTCCGGATCTTTTAGCTACACGCACTTTTTTGCCGTTGTCCAATGTTTTGTAACCGATACGGGTTACTTTTCCGCTCTTAGGATCAACATGCATTACGTTGGAAACGTGGATCGGAGCTTCTTTCTCGATGATTCCGCCTTGCGGGTTCAGTTGGTTAGGCTTCTGGTGTTTCTTCACCATGTTCACACCTTCAACCAGAACGCGATTCTCACGAGGGTAAGCAGCGATGACGCGGCCTTTTTTGCCTTTGTCTTTACCACTGATCACGATAACAGTATCTTCTTTTTTTACGTGAAGTTTATTGTTATGAGACTCCAAAATCTTTTTCAGTCTAGGCATCTATTACACCTCCAATTTATCGGGGTCCCCGAAGCATTTGGCTTAAGCCTTGAAGCAAAGCCGAAACTTTGGGGTGTTGATTAGATAACTTCCGGAGCCAAGGAAACGATCTTCATGAAGTCCTTGTCGCGAAGTTCACGAGCAACTGGTCCAAAGATACGAGTACCGCGTGGGCTCTTATCTTCTTTAACAACAACTGCTGCGTTTTCGTCAAATGCGATATAAGATCCGTCTTTACGACGAACGGAACGTTTTGTACGAACAACAACCGCCTTAACAACATCGCCTTTTTTGACAACGCCGCCTGGTGTTGCTTGTTTTACGGAACAAACGATCAGGTCACCGATTTGAGCTGTACGACGTCCAGTACCGCCCAGAACGCGGATACACATCAATTCCTTCGCGCCGGAGTTGTCTGCAACAGCCAAACGTGTAAATGGTTGAATCATTGAAATTTCCTCCTTTCGGTTAAGCTACCGTGCAATCAGATAATAACCGCTTCTTCAATAACTTCAGCAAGTCTCCAGCGTTTGTCTTTGGACAACGGGCGAGTTTCAACGATTTTTACAACGTCGCCGATTTTAGCCGTGTTGTTCTCATCATGCGCTTTGAACTTCTTCGTATATTTAATACGTTTGTGATACAAATCATGCTTCTTGTAAGTTTCAACAGCTACTACGATGGTTTTATCCATTTTGTCGCTGACTACTTTGCCAATTTGCACTCTGCGGGCATTACGTTCGCTCATGGTTGGCCTCCTTCCTGAGTTCGGGTGCTGCTATCCTGCAGCAAGTATCTTAACTGGAAATCCCAAGTTCTCTTTCACGTAAAACGGTTTTAGCACGAGCTATTTCTCTGCGCACGTCACGGATTCGAGTCGGGTTATCAAGCTGACCTGTAGCCAATTGAAAACGGAGGTTAAAGAGTTCCTCTTTAAATCCGGCAATCTTTTGTTCGATCTCAGCAGTGGTTAAGTTGCGAAGTTCATTAGCTTTCATTTGCTTCACCACCCAATTCTTCACGTTTCACAAACTTTGTTTTGATCGGCAGTTTGTGGGCGGCAAGACGCATCGCTTCGCGTGCGATTTCTTCCGATACACCGGCAAGTTCAAACAGGATCTTACCTGGTTTAACAACTGCGACCCATTTTTCTACGTTACCTTTACCGCTACCCATACGAACCTCGAGAGGCTTCTGAGTGATCGGTTTGTCAGGGAAAATTTTAATCCATACTTTACCGCCACGCTTGATATAACGAGTCATCGCGATACGCGCTGCTTCGATCTGACGGTTAGTGATCCATGAAGGTTCTGTTGCTTGCAGGCCGAATTCGCCAAAGTTCAGCTCAGTGCCGCCTTTAGCTTGACCTCTAAGACTACCGCGTTGTTGTTTGCGGTGTTTTACACGTTTTGGTACCAACATGATTAGTTGCCTCCTTCCTGAGCAGCTTGTTTCTTAGCCGTAGGAAGAACCTCTCCACGATAGATCCATACTTTTACGCCGATACGGCCATAGGTCGTATGAGCTTCAGCCGTTCCGTAGTCGATGTCGGCACGAAGCGTATGAAGTGGAACAGTTCCTTCACTGTAGCCTTCTGTACGAGCAATTTCAGCACCGCCAAGACGACCGCTGACTGCTGTTTTAATTCCTTTTGCACCAGAACGCATAGTTCTTTGAATCGCTTGTTTCAGAGCACGACGGAAAGAAACGCGACGTTCCAATTGTTGTGCAATGCTTTCAGCGACAAGAATCGCGTCAAGATCTGGAGTTTTGATTTCGGAAATGTTGATGTGAACTTTTTTGCCGCCAGCGATTTTAGTAATTTCACCGCGCAGGTTCTCAACTTCGGAACCGCCTTTACCAATTACCATACCTGGTTTAGCAGTGTGGATTGTTACGTTCACACGGTTAGCCGCTCTCTCGATTTCGATGCGAGATACAGCGGATTCTTTCAATTTATTTTTCAGGTGTTCACGGATTTTAACGTCTTCCAGAAGAAGATCGCCGAAGTCCTTGCCTGCGTACCATTTAGATTCCCAATCACGGATAATACCTACCCGCAATCCGACTGGATTTACCTTTTGGCCCACACGTTTTCCCTCCTTATTTTTCAGATACCACCAATGTAATGTGGCTGGTGCGTTTGTTAATACGGCTTGCACGACCCATAGCCCGCGGACGGAAACGTTTCATCGTTGGTCCTTGGTTTACGTAAGCCTGCGTAACCACCAATTTATTAACATCCATAGAATAGTTGTGCTCAGCGTTTGCGATAGCCGAGTTCAGCAATTTTTCTACGATCGGAGAAGCTGCTTTAGGAGTATGGCGAAGGATTGCGATAGCCTCGCCCACTTTCTTACCGCGAATCAAATCAACAACGAGTTGAGCTTTACGCGGAGCGATGCGGATCATATTAGCATGTGCTCTTGCTTCCAATTTCGTAACCTCCTCTCATAAAGAAGAACTAGAATTAACGTCTTGTTTTCTTGTCGTCGTCCGTATGTCCTTTGTACGTACGTGTTGGCGCAAATTCGCCAAGTTTATGTCCAACCATATCTTCCGTCACATAAACCGGTACGTGCTTGCGGCCGTCGTATACGCCGAAAGTGTGTCCGATAAATTGTGGGAAAATCGTGGAGCGACGGGACCAAGTTTTGATGACAGCTTTCTTGTTGGAAGCTTCCATCTCTTCAACTTTTTTGAGCAGGTACCCATCAATGAAAGGTCCCTTTTTCAAACTGCGACTCATAGGTTAAATCCTCCCTTCGAAACAACTTCAGATGATGTCGAACCGTTCCCACCGGGAAGTTATGCGTAGAAACGCATTACTTCGTACGGCGGCGAACAATATATTTATCAGAAGCTTTTCCTTTTTTACGCGTTTTGTAACCAAGGGTTGGTTTGCCCCAAGGAGACAATGGAGATTTACGGCCGATTGGAGCGCGACCTTCACCACCACCGTGTGGGTGATCGTTAGGGTTCATTACAACACCGCGAACTTCAGGGCGTTGTCCGAGCCAGCGGCTGCGTCCAGCTTTACCGATCTTCACGAGCTCGTGGTCTTCGTTACCTACGGAGCCGATTGTAGCGCGGCAAACTTTAAGAATTCTACGAACTTCGCCAGAAGAAAGACGAACAGTTACGTATTTCTCTTCTTTACCAAGCAATTGAGCTTCTGTACCGGCAGCACGAACGAGTTGTCCGCCTTTACCTGGTTGCAGCTCGATGTTGTGGATAACTGTACCTACTGGAATGTTTTCCAAAGGCAGCGCGTTACCGATTTTGATGTCAGATCCAGGACCGGAAATGACTTGGTCGCCCACTTTCAAGCCTTTAGGAGCGATGATATAACGTTTCTCGCCGTCCGCATAGTGGATCAAAGCGATGTTGGAAGTACGGTTCGGGTCGTATTCGATTGTAGCAACGCGACCTGGAATGCCGTCTTTGTTCCGTTTAAAGTCGATAATACGGTATTTACGTTTGTGTCCGCCGCCATGGTGACGAACCGTAATTTTACCTTGGTTGTTGCGGCCAGCAGTTTTGCTAAGCGGCGCAAGCAAAGATTTCTCCGGTACATTTGTTGTGATTTCTTCAAATGTAGAGACGGACATAGCACGTCTAGCCGGGGACGTCGGTTTATACTTTTTGATTGGCACTGTGTTTCCCTCCTAACTTAAAAGAATGTTATACCGATTCAAAGAATTCAAGCGGTTTGCTGTCTGCAGTCAGGGTTACGAATGCTTTCTTCCACTCGGAAGTGTAACCAGAATGACGTCCATACCGTTTAGGCTTCGCAGGAACGCGCAAAGTGTTTACATTCTTAACTTTGACTTTGAAGATCGCTTCTACAGCTTGTTTGATTTCGGTTTTGTTGGCACGAATGTCAACTTCGAAAACGTATTTCAGGTCACCCATATATTCAGCCGTACGTTCTGTGATTACAGGACGTTTGATAATATCACGAGGATCTTTCATTACGCGAGCACCTCCTCTACCTTCTGAACTGCTTCTTTCGTAATGATCAGCTTGTCGTATGTCAGGACATCAAGAACATTGATGCCGTCAGCTGCAACAAACTTAACTCCTGGGATGTTACGAGCGGAGAGCGCTACGTTATCGTCATAGCTTGGAGCTACAACCAAAGCTTTGCGGTCCACTTTCAGGTTGTTAAGAATCGCTGCGAACTCTTTCGTCTTCGGCGCGTTAAGCGTCAAAGCGTCAAGTACGATAATTTCGTTGTCGATCACTTTCGAAGAAAGCGCGGATTTGATAGCCAAACGACGAACTTTCTTAGGCAGTTTGAAAGAATAGCTGCGTGGAGTTGGACCGAAGACCACACCACCACCTACCCATTGCGGGGCACGAATGGAACCTTGACGTGCGCGGCCAGTACCTTTTTGTTTCCAAGGCTTACGTCCGCCGCCGCGTACTTCAGAACGTCCTTTTACTTTGTGTGTGCCGAAACGAAGGGAAGCGCGTTGCATTACTACTGCATCGTGCAGAACGTGAGTGTTCGGTTCGATACCGAAAACCGCATCGTTCAATTCAACTTCGCCCACCTGGCTGCCACTTACATTATAAAGTGCTACTTTAGGCATTTTGTGTTCCTCCTTTCTTCAGTCGATTATTTCTTCACCGTTTCTTGAATTTTAACGAAACCGTTCTTAGGACCAGGAATAGATCCTTTAACGAGCAGAACGTTACGTTCTACATCAATTTTAACAACTTCAAGGTTTTGGATCGTTACTGTTTCGTGACCCATATGTCCTGGAAGGTGTTTACCTTTAGGAACGCGGTTCGCTTGAATGGAACCCATGGAACCTGGTCTACGATGGTAACGGGAACCGTGAGCCATTGGTCCGCGGCTTTGTCCCCAACGTTTGATAACGCCGGCAAAACCTTTACCTTTAGAAATACCTGTTACGTCAACGAATTCGCCTTCTGCAAAGACATCAGCTTTAACCTCTTGGCCAACTTCATATCCTGCAAGATCAACACCGCGAATTTCACGAACGTAGCGCTTAGGTGTAGAGTTAGCCTTCTTGGCATGCCCTACTTCAGGTTTGTTAGCACTTTTTTCTTTCTTATCAGAAAAGCCGAGCTGAACTGCTTCGTAACCGTCGTTCTCAACATCTTTCTTTTGAAGAACTACGTTCGGACCTGCTTCGATTACCGTTACAGGAACCACGTTACCTTCGGCAGTAAACAACTGGGTCATTCCAAGCTTTTTACCTAAGATACCTTTCATGTTGACACCTCATTCCCTTTACTAATTGACTTACTTCATAAATTACAATTTAATTTCGATATCCACACCCGACGGCAGATCCAAGCGCATCAAGGCATCCACAGTTTGTGGAGTCGGATTAACAATATCGATCAAACGTTTATGTGTACGTTGTTCGAATTGTTCCCGGGAATCCTTGTACTTGTGTACCGCACGGAGAATTGTAACAACTTGCTTCTCAGTTGGAAGCGGAATCGGCCCGGATACACCAGCACCGGAACGTTTTGCAGTTTCAACGATCTTCTCAGCGGATTGATCAAGAATTCTGTGGTCGTAAGCTTTCAAACGAATACGAATTTTTTGCTTTGCCATTTTAGTCCCTCCTTCTATCGCCCAATTTGGTATCGGACATACTCCGTGAAAATTTTCTGACCACTGCTCCATGGCAAAGGGGCCGGGTGTGTCAGTAACCTCTCACATCATCGCAACGTCACAGAACAACATTCATTATTATATAGAAAAGATAGGCGTTATGCAAGCTTATTTTAAAAAAAATGAATAATTCTCAAAGCTAATTATTGCCGGCATCTTCGAGCGTTAGCCCTCTTCACAAACGTCCCATCTATCGACCTATATATAATAGTAAAAAGTCGTTTATTCCGGCCCGCATTCACTTGCTTGCCGCTAGAGTAAAGGGCTGAGTTTTTTTTTTTTTTCAGCCCCTCCTCATCAAACCGTACGTGAGGTTTTCCCTCATACGGCTTTCCGATGTTCGTCATTCATGTGCGTGCGACTTACAAAAGCGTTTTGAGTCCATACATTTGGCAGAGCAACTTAACCTCATTTCCAGAACTGCGCCAGCGACTACGTTGGCGCTTCTTTGCGTACCACTTCGTTAGCCTTGTGCGGATGTACCCATCTAACTTTGTCATCCATTTGGAACTGTATGGCGTCGAATAGTAGTTCTTCCAGCCTTGGATTCTCAGGTTGAGCCAGTCCACATGTTCTTGGAACGAAACGTGCCGCATTTTCGGCGGCGCGAGTCGTTCTTTAACGACTTCCCGAATGTGTTTCTCTGCTTTAACACAGAGCCATTGTTGCGTCGTATAGTACACGCGGTTCTGCCCCGTTTCTGCTTTCGTCTTCCGGTGGTGCATGCCGAGGAAGTCAAACCCTTCTTCTCCCGTCCATATCCCCACAATCCGCGTCTTTTCCGGATGCAAGGTCAGTTCCAGACGCTCCATTATCGCTTGAATGAGTTTGTACCCATGGAGCGCATCTTTCTTTGTCTTGCACACGACGACAAAGTCGTCTGCGTACCGCGTGAGTTCCCCGACCTCTTTGCCATGCTTTTCCCACAATCGGTCGAAGTAGTTCAGGTAGATGTTCGCCAGTAGCGGCGAGATCACCCCGCCCTGCGGCGTTCCCAGATCGGAACGTCTGACCGTTCCTTCCTCCGTCACTCCTGCTCCGAGCCATTGCCGAATGAGCTTGAGAATGCGTCTGTCGCTGATTCGCATTTCTACCAGTTTCATGAGCTTCTCTTGGTTAATGTTGTCGAAGTAGCCTTGGATGTCGACGTCGACCACCCAATTGCCTTTGCGGTTGCAGGCTTTACGGATTTGCTCCAGCGCTTGTTTTGCGCCTCGCTTCGGTCGAAAGCCAAACGAGCATTCCTGAAAATCGGCTTCAAAGATCGGTTCCACTATGAGTTTCGTTGCCATTTGCACGACGCGGTCCCTTACCGTTGGAATGCCGAGCGGGCGTTTCCGTCCGTCTTTCTTCGGAATGTAGTGACGGCGCACGGGCTGGGGGCGGTAGGACTTCTTCTGGAGCCGTTCTCGGCATTCCGCTACGAATCGGTCTTCACCCATCTTCGCTATATCTGCCAAGGTTTCACCGTCGATGCCTGCCGCTCCTTTGTTTGCCCGTACTCTCCGCCACGCTTCCTGTAGCACATCCAATCGATGGACTTTGTCGTACAGTGCATGGAACTTTCTGCTCTTGCTCGTCTTGGCCGCATGACCTAGCTTCTCTTGGAGTTGTTGAACTTTTTCTGTTGGTGTCGTTAGCCTTCTGGCATTCACTCACTCGTACCTCCTTGTGAAGCTTGAACAAAGCAGGGCGCCTTCCCTCCCGCAGGTTGTGTTGTCCTGCGTTCCCCGGTACTATTCGCCCCTCGGACTCCCTTCCTGCAGACGGATCACTTCACCTTTTGGCTTATAGAGCGTCTCTTTACGGTTTCGAAAAAAAAATCTCCGTGCAGGGGAGGGTCTCCCCAGTTCACTGCATCCTCTTTCATCCCATGCCGATCCCTCTACGCCGGAGGATTCTTCGCTGACGCTCCAAGTTCTTATCAGCTTCCATGGCCTTCGCCCATGCTCGCGGGGCTCGGCTTCCTCTTTTCCCTCTTGCGAGGCCTTTTTGACGACGCGGCAGGATTCACTTTATGTTACGGCCTGACATGTTGCTCGCCCTGTCTCCGACAGGTACTTTCGTCGATACGCTTCTACGCACAGCTTTCGCCATACGCAGGTATCCTAGCTACACAGGGGCTTGGCCCCTCCTGTGACCGGACTTTCACCGGCTAGAAGATGCGTGCTTAGCTGGGCACGCCAGGCACAAAAAAATCCGGCACCGCCAAAGCGACACCGGATTCTCTAACTTGCGTTCACAGTACATTGTTACTCTTCACAGCACATTGTTGCTTTATAAAGATAAGGTTAATCAACCTTATTATTTGGAGATTGTAGCTACGGAACCTGCACCTACTGTACGTCCGCCTTCACGAATGGAGAACTTAGTTCCTTCTTCGATCGCGATAGGGGAGATCAGGGATACAGTTACAGTGATGTTATCACCAGGCATAACCATTTCAGTACCTTCTGGCAGATTTATAACGCCAGTTACGTCAGTTGTACGGAAATAGAATTGTGGACGGTAGCCAGTGAAGAAAGGTTTGTGACGGCCACCTTCTTCTTTAGTCAAAACGTACACTTGAGCTTCGAACTCAGTGTGTGGTTTAACGGAAGCTGGTTTAGCCAATACTTGACCGCGTTCGATTTCTTTACGGTCAACACCACGAAGCAGTGCGCCGATGTTGTCGCCGGCTTGAGCGGAGTCCAGCAATTTGCGGAACATTTCTACGCCAGTTACAACGGATTTTTTAGTTTCTTCGTGGATACCCACGATTTCGATTTCGTCGCCAACTTTAACAGTACCGCGCTCTACACGACCAGTAGCAACTGTACCACGGCCAGTGATGGAGAACACGTCCTCGACAGGCATCAAGAATGGCTTGTCAACTTCACGTTCAGGCAACGGAATGTAAGTGTCGATTGTTTCGAACATTTCGACGATTTTTTGAGCCCATTCGCCGTCTGGGTTTTGCAAAGCTTCACGAGCGGAACCGCGAGTGATTGGAGTGTCGTCGCCTGGGAAGTCGTATTCGGACAACAGGTCGCGTACTTCCATTTCAACCAATTCCAGAAGCTCTTCGTCTTCTACCATGTCGCATTTGTTCAAGAATACAACGATGTAAGGAACGCCTACTTGGCGGGACAACAGGATGTGTTCGCGAGTTTGCGGCATTGGGCCGTCAGCTGCGGATACAACCAGGATCGCTCCGTCCATTTGTGCAGCGCCAGTGATCATGTTTTTAACGTAGTCGGCGTGTCCTGGGCAGTCAACGTGTGCATAGTGACGGCTAGGAGTTTCGTATTCTACGTGTGCAGTGGAGATAGTGATACCGCGTTCGCGTTCTTCTGGAGCTTTGTCGATTTGGTCGAAAGCTACCGCTGCGCCACCGTATTTTTTGGACAATACAGTTGTGATTGCAGCTGTCAAAGTTGTTTTACCATGGTCGACGTGACCGATAGTACCGATATTAACATGGGGTTTTGTACGTTCGTATTTAGCCTTAGCCATTTTAAACAATTCCTCCTCAAATTTAAGGTTTGTTATGTTAGGTCAGAGCGAAGGGGCCGCTATGCGGCACTTCCGCTCCAACAGGTGAAACGATTATTCTCCGCCTTTGTTCTTGGAGATGATCTCTTCAGCGATGTTCTTAGGAACTTCTTCGTAGTGGGAGAGTTCCATAGAGAACACACCGCGTCCTTGAGTACCAGAACGGAGGGTTGTAGAGTAACCGAACATTTCGGAGAGAGGCACTTTAGCACGGATAATTTGAGTACCACCGCGGGAATCCATACCTTCGATACGGCCGCGACGGGAGTTCAGCATACCCATAACATCGCCCATGTACTCCTCAGGCACTGTTACTTCTACTTTCATGATTGGCTCAAGCAATACAGGCTTACATTTGTCCTTAGCCGCTTTAAGAGCCATGGAGCCTGCAATCTTAAACGCCATTTCACTGGAGTCGACATCATGGTAAGAACCGTCTACGATAGTGGCTTTTACGTCTACAACCGGGAAGCCGGCGAGCATACCATTTTTCATAGCTTCTTCAATACCTTGTTGTGCTGGTCCAATGTACTCTCTAGGTACAGAACCGCCGACGATTTTGCTGTCGAACTGACTGCCTGTTCCTGGCTCGAGAGGTTCGAATTCAACCCAAACGTGACCGTATTGACCACGACCACCGGACTGACGAACAAATTTACCTTCAACGCGCGCAGGCACTGTAATGGTTTCGCGGTAAGCAACCTGTGGTTTACCCACATTGGTTTCTACTTTGAACTCACGGCGCATACGGTCGATGATGATATCCAGGTGAAGCTCACCCATACCGGCCAGAATGGTTTGACCTGTTTCTTCGTCTGTATGAGCGCGAAGCGTAGGGTCTTCTTCTGTCAGCTTGCTGAGTGCAACACCCATTTTATCTTGGTCGGCTTTGGTTTTAGGCTCAACCGCGATTTCGATTACCGGATCAGGGAAGTTCATGGACTCCAGGATAACCGGATTCTTCTCATCACAAAGTGTATCACCTGTGCCTGTATCTTTCAAACCAACCGCTGCCGCGATGTCACCAGAGTAAACTTCACTGATTTCTTGACGGCTGTTAGCGTGCATTTGAAGGATACGGCCGATCCGTTCACGTTTGCCTTTTGTAGCATTCAATACGTAAGAACCGGATTGCAAAATACCGGAGTATACGCGGAAGAATGTCAATTTACCCACATAAGGGTCAGTCATGATTTTAAATGCCAAAGCCGCGAACGGCTCTTCGTCAGAAGAATGACGAACCGCTTCCGAACCATCTTCAAGGTGACCCTTGATCGCTGGAACGTCTACAGGAGCTGGCAAGTAATCAATAACAGCGTCCAGCATCAGCTGAACCCCTTTGTTACGGTAAGAGGAACCGCAGATAACCGGGAAGATTTTAACTTCAACAACACCCTTACGGAGTGCAGCTTTCAGTTCTTCGACAGTGATTTCCTCGCCTTCGAGGTATTTCATAGTCAGGTCTTCGTCCAGTTCCGCTACTTTCTCAACCAGTTCGTTGCGAAGCTCTTCAACTTGGTCGAGGTATTGTTCCGGAATTTCAATTTCTTCGATATTTTGACCCAAATCGTCTTTATACATATACGCTTTTTGGCCAACAATATCGATAATGCCTACGAAGTCGTTTTCTGCACCGATTGGCAGCTGGATTGCAACTGCGTTCGCTTGCAGACGATCACGCATGTCCTTAACAACGTTCAGGAAGTCGGCACCGATGATGTCCATTTTGTTGACATAAGCGATCCGAGGAACGCCATAACGGTCTGCCTGTCTCCAAACGGTTTCAGACTGCGGCTCAACGCCTTCTTTAGCACTGAAAACGCCTACGGCCCCGTCCAATACACGCAGGGAACGTTCAACTTCTACTGTGAAGTCAACGTGTCCCGGAGTATCAATGATATTGACGCGGTGACCTTTCCATTGAGCGGTTGTAGCAGCGGAAGTGATTGTAATCCCGCGCTCCTGTTCTTGCTCCATCCAGTCCATCGTTGCTGCACCTTCATGCACTTCACCGATTTTATGCGTACGGCCTGTATAGAACAAGATACGTTCAGTGGTAGTTGTCTTACCGGCGTCAATATGCGCCATGATACCGATGTTACGTGTATTTTTCAAGGAGAACTCTCTTGCCATGAATGGGATCTCCCTTCAAAATTGAAGTATTGGTTTTATAGGCCGAATCCTACCAGCGGTAGTGAGCAAACGCTTTGTTCGCTTCAGCCATTTTGTGTGTGTCTTCACGTTTCTTAACGGAAGCGCCAGTGTTGTTGGATGCGTCGATGATCTCAGCAGCCAGACGCTCTTCCATCGTCTTCTCACCGCGGTTGCGGGAGTAGTTGACAAGCCAACGTAATCCCAGGGATGTACGTCTTTCTGGTTTAACTTCGATCGGCACTTGGTAGTTTGCACCACCGACACGACGAGCTTTAACCTCCAGAACTGGCATGATATTCTTAAGCGCTGCTTCAAAGACTTCCATTGGATCGTTGCCAGTACGTTCTTGAATCAGGTTGAACGCATTGTACAAGATACTTTGAGCAACACCACGTTTACCGTCAAGCATGATACGGTTGATCAGACGGGTAACAAGCTTGCTGTTGTAAACCGGATCTGGCAACACGTCTCTTTTTGTAACAGGACCTTTGCGTGGCATGGATATCCCCCTTTCAAAAAAAATTCTAAATCATTGTTATGTTAAACTTAAGATTTTTTAGCTTTAGGACGTTTAGCGCCGTATTTGGAACGAGCCTGCATACGGTTGTTAACACCTGCAGTATCCAAAGCTCCGCGTACGATATGGTAACGTACACCCGGCAAGTCCTTAACCCGGCCACCACGAATCAGCACGACACTGTGCTCTTGCAGGTTATGACCGATACCCGGAATGTAAGCTGTCACCTCTACGCGGTTCGTCAAACGAACACGGGCATATTTACGAAGTGCAGAGTTCGGTTTCTTAGGAGTCATTGTACCTACACGTGTGCAGACACCACGTTTTTGTGGAGCGCTCAGTTCAGTAGCCTCACGTTTCAAAGCGTTAAAACCACGTTGCAAAGCAGGTGATTTGGACTTTTCAACTTTAGCTTGGCGTCCTTTACGGACTAGTTGGTTAATAGTTGGCATGTTGTTGCCACCCCCTTCCTCGAATTTTAAAAGCTCTTTACAAACCAGAATTTTAAGCCCACAGAGCCAGGCGGTTCATAAAAGAACAAAGGAAAAGTTTTTACCTCCAGGCTTCCCCTTCAGCAAAAACGTTTCAAGCCATTATGGTCTTACAATCGCAGCCATTGCTGCACCAACCTCGATGCCGCATGCCTTGCCCAGATTCTTCATCGTATCGACATAAGTAATCTTCACGGATGATTCTTCGCAAAGCGCTACAATCTTTGAAGTAATTCGCGGATCTGCATCCTGCGCTACATATACTTCATCAGCTAGTCCCATTTGAACCATTCTCATGGTTTGTTTGGTGCCGATTCTTACATGAGCATCCTGTAGCCCGTTGTCATTCGACATGGTCAACCCTCCGAAGAAAGACAGGAATTCTCGTACTCACGCACTTTGATATATTATCACTACGGTCAATGGATGTCAAGAATGGTTTCTAATCTTTTTGTAAAAAAAGACCGGCGCAGGCCGAGAGAGAAAACCGGAAACCCGATTTTCTCCCGCGTCCGCGCCAGTACCCTTCCACTGAAGCTTTTCTCTATGCCGGTATTATTCTACCGATACAGTCTCCAGGCCTTCAGCTGTTTCTTCATCCACCGGTCCGTCAAATTCCACATTCCGGTAACGGTTCATACCGGTACCTGCTGGAATCAGCTTACCGATGATCACATTTTCCTTAAGACCCAGCAATTTATCCACTTTACCTTTGATTGCTGCATCAGTCAGGACACGTGTCGTCTCCTGGAAGGATGCTGCAGACAAGAAGGAGTCCGTTTCGAGCGACGCTTTGGTGATACCGAGCAATACCGGCTTCGCAACAGCCGGCTCTTTGCCGGACAGGATCGCTTCTTTGTTCGCTACTTCATATTCATACAGGTCGACGAAAGATCCTGGCAGCAATTGGGTATCACCGGCATCTACGATGCGGATCTTACGCAGCATCTGCTTGATCATAACTTCGACGTGTTTGTCGTTGATTTCTACACCCTGGTTCCGGTATACGCGTTGAACTTCCTGAAGGATGTAGTTCTGTACGCCGCGGATGCCTTTGATGCGCAGAATTTCTTTAGGGTCGATGGAACCGTCGGTGAGCTCGTCGCCCGCTTCGATTTCCATGCCTTCGCTTACGCGCAGGCGGGAACCATAGGTTACGGAGTAAACTTTTGTTTCCGCTTCGCCTTGTACCTCGATTTCACGGCGATCTTTAGCTTCACGGATTTCTTTGATTACGCCGTCGATTTCACTGATGGTTGCTTGACCTTTCGGATTCCGGGCTTCGAAAAGCTCCTGGATACGCGGAAGACCTTGCGTGATGTCGTCGCCCGCAACACCGCCGGTGTGGAACGTACGCATGGTAAGCTGGGTTCCCGGTTCACCGATGGATTGAGCAGCGATGATACCAACCGCTTCACCGATTTCAACGTGTTTGCCTGTCGCCAGGTTGCGTCCGTAACATTTCTTACATACGCCATGACGAGCGCGGCAGCTGAGCACGGAGCGGATCTGCAGCTTCTCGATGCCTGCATTAACAATCGCATTCGCTTTATCCGTATCGATGAGCTCATCACGATGAATGATGATTTCACCGGTTTCCGGATGACGGATGGTTTCGAAGCAATAGCGGCCTTCGATACGGTCGAAGAGATCTTCGATGATTTCTTTACCGTCCTGGATCCGTGTTACCACGATACCTTTATCGGTTCCGCAATCCTCTTCACGGACGATAACGTCCTGCGCCACGTCTACCAGACGACGAGTCAGGTAACCGGAGTCCGCGGTACGAAGCGCGGTATCCGCCAGACCTTTACGCGCACCGTGCGTCGAGATAAAGTACTCGAGGACGGTCAGGCCTTCACGGAAGTTCGCTTTAATCGGCAGTTCGTAGATCCGGCCGGATGGTGTTGCCATCAGACCCCGCATGCCGCCCAACTGGGTAATCTGCGATTTGTTACCCCGCGCTTTGGAGTCGACCATGAGCATGATGGAGTTGAAGCGGTCCATCGATTTCATGAGGACGTCGGTCAGCTGGTCTTTCGCTTTGGACCAGATGTCGATAACGCGGTCATACCGTTCTTCGTCTGTAATCAGACCACGGCGGTACTGATTCGTAACCACCCGGACTTTTTCATCCGAATCGGACATGATTTGTTTCTTCTCTTCTGGAACCACAACGTCGGATACCGCGATGCTGACACCGGCGCGTGTGGAATAAGTGAAGCCAAGCTGTTTGATTTTATCGAGAATCACGGACGTTTCCGTCGTGTGATAAGTTTCGAAGCAGCGGGCAATGATCGAGCCCAGATATTCTTTACCCACGGCGCTGGCTACAGGAGCTGCATCCAGCAGCGCTTTGACGTCGGCACCCTTCTCATAAATGAAATACTTCTCAGGTGTACCGTTGAACAGGTTATCCCGGGTAGCTTCATTGATGTAAGGGAACGTTTCAGGGAAAATTTCGTTAAAGATAATTTTACCCACGGTTGTAATCAGCAAGGCATCCTGCTGTTTCTCGTTAAAGATCACTTTGTTCAGCGCTTTAACCGGAATCGCAACACGGGCATGCAGGGAAGCAGCGCCGCGCTGGTAAGCCGAAACCGCCTCGTTGACACTGCCCAGGATCATGCCGGAACCTTTGGCTTCCTTGTTATCCATAGTCAGATAGAAGGAACCAAGGACCATATCCTGGGACGGCGTTACAACCGGTTTACCGTCTTTAGGGTTCAAAATGTTGCCGGAAGCCAGCATCAAGATACGTGCTTCAGCTTGAGCTTCGGCAGACAAAGGAACGTGCACCGCCATTTGGTCACCGTCAAAGTCGGCGTTATAAGCCGTACATACGAGCGGGTGAAGACGGATCGCGCGGCCTTCGACCAGAATCGGTTCGAACGCCTGGATACCGAGACGGTGAAGCGTAGGGGCACGGTTCAGCAGAACCGGATGCTCCTTGATCACTTCTTCGAGAACGTCCCAAACTTCTGGGCTCACGCGTTCTACTTTGCGTTTTGCACTCTTGATGTTATGAGCAAGGCCTTTATTCACAAGCTCCTTCATGACAAACGGCTTAAACAATTCCAAAGCCATTTCTTTAGGAAGACCACATTGATACATTTTCAGGTAAGGACCTACGACGATAACGGAACGACCGGAATAGTCAACCCGTTTACCGAGCAGGTTCTGACGGAAACGGCCTTGTTTACCTTTCAGCATATGGCTGAGAGATTTCAAAGGACGGTTGCCCGGACCTGTTACCGGACGGCCGCGGCGGCCGTTGTCGATCAAAGCGTCAACCGCTTCCTGAAGCATCCGTTTCTCGTTCTGAACAATGATGTCCGGAGCGCCAAGATCAAGCAGACGCTTCAAACGGTTGTTACGGTTGATTACGCGGCGGTACAGATCGTTCAGGTCAGACGTTGCAAAACGTCCGCCGTCCAGCTGTACCATCGGACGCAATTCCGGAGGGATGACCGGAAGCACGTCGAGAATCATCCATTCCGGCTGGTTGCCGGAGCTCTTGAACGCTTCAATTACTTCGAGGCGTTTGATCGCTCGGTTCCGACGTTGTCCTTGAGCCGTGCGGAGTTCCTCTTTCAGGAACTCCAGCTCTTTATCGACATCCAGATCCTGCAACAATTTCTTAACCGCTTCAGCACCCATGCCCGCCTGGAACCCGTAGCCGTATTTCTCACGGTAGCTGCGGTATTCTTTCTCGGACAAAAGTTGTTTCTTCTCCAGCGGCGTATCACCAGGATCGGTAACTACATAAGATGCAAAATAAATGATCTCTTCCAGCGATCTAGGGGACATATCCAAAGCCAGACCCATGCGGCTAGGAATCCCTTTGAAATACCAGATATGAGATACAGGAGCTGCCAATTCAATGTGGCCCATACGTTCACGGCGCACTTTGGCCCGTGTAACTTCTACACCACAGCGGTCACAGACAACGCCTTTATAACGGACACGTTTGTATTTACCGCAATGACATTCCCAGTCTTTTGTAGGGCCAAAAATCTTTTCACAGAACAGCCCTTCTTTTTCCGGCTTAAGTGTACGATAGTTAATCGTTTCCGGTTTCTTAACTTCTCCGCGGGACCAAGAACGAATTTTTTCTGGGGAAGCAAGCCCAATTTTCATAAACTCGAAGTTGTTGACGTCCAACAAGGAGCATCCCTCCTTAACCAAGTCCTGATTTATACTCTATTCTACGCCGACTTCCGATCCTTCAAGATTCAAGCTCAGCTTATCGCCGGCTGTATCATCCTCATCATCCAGCTCTTTCATTTCGATCTCTTCTTCGTTCTCGCTCAGGATCTTAACGTCCATCCCCAAGCTTTGAAGCTCTTTGATCAAAACTTTGAAGGATTCAGGCACGCCTGGTTCCGGTACATTCTCGCCTTTGACGATGGATTCGTAGGTTTTCACCCGGCCGACCACGTCATCGGATTTAACAGTCAAAATCTCTTGCAGGGTATAGGCGGCACCGTAAGCTTCCAGCGCCCACACTTCCATCTCACCGAAACGCTGACCGCCGAACTGAGCTTTACCACCCAGCGGCTGCTGTGTAACGAGAGAGTAAGGACCTGTGGAACGGGCATGGATCTTGTCGTCGACCATGTGCGCCAGCTTGATCATGTGCATGACGCCGACGGTAACTTCACGTTCAAACGGCTCGCCTGTACGTCCGTCGTACAGCATCGTTTTACCGTTGCGCTGCATGCCGGCTTCTTCCATCGTGTCGAATACATCGTATTCGTTCGCGCCGTCAAATACCGGCGTTGCCACGTGGATACCGAGCTTCATAGCAGCCATACCGAGGTGGATCTCAAGCACCTGGCCGATGTTCATCCGCGATGGTACGCCCAGCGGGTTGAGGACAACCTGTACCGGCGTTCCGTCTGGCATAAACGGCATATCTTCTTCCGGCAGAATACGGGCAACGACACCTTTGTTGCCGTGACGTCCGGCCATTTTATCGCCTTCGGAGATTTTACGTTTCTGCGCAATATAAACACGGACGAGCTGGTTTACACCTGGAGGCAGCTCATCGCCGTTCTCGCGGGTAAACACTTTAACGTCAACAACAATTCCGTCCGTACCGTGAGGCACACGCAGAGAAGTATCGCGAACTTCGCGGGCCTTCTCACCGAATATCGCATGCAGCAAACGTTCTTCGGCAGTCAATTCGGTAACGCCCTTAGGAGTTACTTTACCAACCAGAATGTCACCAGCGGCAATTTCGGCACCGATGCGGATGATACCGCGTTCGTCAAGATTGCGGAGCGCTTCTTCACCGACGTTTGGAATGTCGCGTGTAATTTCTTCAGGTCCAAGCTTCGTATCGCGGGCTTCGGATTCATATTCTTCAATATGAATGGAAGTGTACACGTCTTCTTTAACCAGCTTCTCGCTCAGCAGGATCGCATCCTCGTAGTTGTAACCTTCCCAAGTCATGAAGGCAACGACTACGTTGCGGCCCAATGCCAATTCGCCCATTTCCGTGGACGGACCGTCAGCCAGGATATCGCCTTTCTTGACGATGTCGCCGCGTCTTACGATCGGACGCTGGTTGATGCATGTCCCGTGGTTCGAACGCTTAAATTTGTGTAATTTATGTTTAATGATGTCGCCTTTAACTTCCTTGCCGTCTATAATCTCCGTACGGCGCAGCCAAATTTCATCAGCTGTGGAACGTTCGATAACACCATCATATTTCGAAACGATACATACCCCGGAATCTTTAGCAGCTTTATGTTCCATACCTGTACCTACAAGCGGAGCTTTCGGAATCAGAAGAGGAACGGCCTGACGCTGCATGTTGGACCCCATGAGCGCACGGTTGGAGTCGTCATTCTCGAGGAACGGAATGAGCGCTGTCGCTACGGATACAACCTGTTTAGGGGAGATATCCATGTAGTCGACCCGGTCGCTAGGCATCGTCAAAATGTTATCGGACTGTTTGTTGTAACGAACGATAACCATATCGTCTTTGAACTTGCCGTCTTCGGTAAGCTCTACGTTCGCCTGAGCGATAACGTAGTTATCTTCCTCATCAGCTGTCAGGTAAGCGATCTGCTCGGTGACTTGACCCGACTTCGGATCGACCCAGCGGTATGGCGCTTCAATAAAGCCATATTCGTTGATGCGGGCGAACGTCGACAAGGAGTTGATCAAACCGATGTTCGGACCTTCCGGCGTCTCGATTGGACACATACGGCCATAGTGAGAGTGGTGAACGTCTCGAACTTCCATGCCCGCGCGTTCCCGTGTCAGACCACCAGGTCCGAGTGCGGAGAGGCGGCGTTTATGAGTCAGCTCGGCCAGCGGGTTCGTTTGGTCCATGAACTGGGACAGCTGCGAGCTGCCGAAGAACTCTTTAATGGACGCAATCACCGGACGAATGTTGATCAAGGCTTGCGGCGTAATGACGTTAGCGTCTTGAATGGACATTCTTTCACGAACCACACGTTCCATCCGGGACAAACCGATACGGAACTGGTTCTGCAAAAGTTCACCTACAGAACGCAAACGACGGTTGCCCAAGTGGTCAATATCGTCGGTGCTGCCGATGCCGTGCAGCAAGTTAATGAAATAACTGATCGAGGAAATAATATCAGCAGGCGTAATGTGCTTAACGGATTTATCAATGTTCCGGTTCGCAATGACCTTAACAACCTTGCCATCCTCGATAGGCGAGAAGATATCAATTGTTTGCAGCGGAACATCTTCCGCACCAAGAACACCGTTAGCCAGGTGATAATCCTTGAAGCTTACGCCCTGCTCAAGCAGCGGCAGGATTTCATCCAGCAGTCGGCGGTCAACCAATTGGCCGGCTTCGGCAATGATTTCACCGGTTGTGGTGTCAATCAGGGATTCAGCCAGACGTTGGTTGAACAAACGATCTTTAATATGCAGCTTTTTGTTGATTTTGTAGCGACCTACGTTCGCGAGGTCATAACGTTTTGGATCAAAGAAACGGGCTACGAGCAAGCTTTTCGCATTTTCCAGCGTTGGCGGCTCACCCGGACGAAGGCGTTCGTAGATCTCGATGAGCGCTTTCTCCGTCGAATCCGTGTTGTCTTTATCCAGCGTGTTGCGGATATATTCATCGTTACCGAGCAAATCCAGAATTTCAGCATCCGTACCAAAACCAAGAGCGCGAAGCAATACCGTTACCGGTATTTTACGTGTCCGGTCGATACGGACATAAATAATGTCCTTCGCGTCCGTTTCAAGCTCCAGCCATGCGCCGCGATTTGGAATGACGGTAGCGGTGTACGTCTTTTTGCCGTTTTTATCGACTTTCGTACTGAAATAGACGCTTGGGGAGCGTACCAACTGGCTGACAATAACCCGTTCTGCGCCATTGATAACGAAAGTCCCGGTTTCTGTCATCAGCGGGAAATCCCCCATGAACACTTCCTGTTCCTTGACTTCGCCGGTTTCCTTATTAATGAGCCGAACTTTAACTCTAAGCGGCGCTGCATACGTAACGTCGCGTTCTTTCGCATCGTCTACCGTATACTTCGGTTCGCCTAGGCTGTAGTCGATAAATTCCAAAACCAGGTTACCTGTGAAATCCTGAATCGGCGAGATGTCCTGGAACATTTCCCGCAAACCTTCCTCCAAAAACCACTCATATGATTTCTGTTGGATTTCAATCAGGTTCGGAATTTCGAGAACCTCGTTAATCCTTGCATAACTCCGCCGAGTGCGTCGACCATATTGAACAAGATGTCCTGCCAACTTAAACTCACCCCTCATGTCTACTCACTTAAAAATACATTGCGAACCCGTGTTTGTACGCTTATAATAAAACCCATGAACGGATTCCACAAACAAGCAAAAACGGCTTTACGACCTGTAATTTAGGCCGACACCCGTTTGCGTAACCGAAAGACACATTTTATTCTCCCGGCAAAGAAAAAGCCCCTACCCGATACTTCGAAGAAAGAGCATATTGATTCCGCGTCTTCCTTGACGGAATCCCCCATATTCAATAGATTTGCCCAAAATGTACATATTATACGTAAACAAGCGCCGAAATATACGCCGCTGCTTCAAAATATGCTTGACATCTTCACAAACTAAAGACATAGAGGGCATCCTAATGCTGACATTTTATAATAATATCACGTGCCTAGATACAAGTCAATAGCCCTTTGAGAAAAAAGTCAAGGTTATCTTTTCTTATTTGACAGCTTTGAAAATTCGATAACCTTTATCTTTCGTAACTTCCTCTACGGAACTAAAGAGCTGTTCCAGCTTCTCTTTGGCAGAAGGCGCACCCTGCTTCTTCTGAATCACGATCCAAAGAGATCCACCCGGCTTCAAACGAGCATAAGCCCCTTCAAACACCGCATGAACAACACTTTTCCCGGCCCGGATCGGCGGATTGGTCAGAATTGTATCGAACCTTTCGGCTCCCGGTACATTGGAATAGATATCGCTTTGAAGGACCGTCACATTAGAAATGCTATTAGCTTTGGCGTTGTCGGTCGCAAGCTGAACAGCCCGTTCGTTTACGTCAATCATTGTCACATGTCCGCTATCCGCCATCACCGCTGCCGACAGGCCAATAGGCCCGTAGCCGCATCCTACATCCAGCACCTGATCTCCGCTTCCAACCTGCATCGCTTCAATCAGCACTTTACTGCCGTAGTCTACCCCTTGTTTGGAGAAAACACCTGCATCGCTTGTAAATCGAAACTTGCGTCCGCGAAGGACCGTTTCAATCGTCCGCCTGTCATGTGCCGCTTCGGGTTTACTGGAATAATAGTGATCTGTCATGCTAAACCTCCGTCAAAATAAAAGCCAGATCCATTCCGCACTTTTATTAGGATTTATAAAAACAAACCCCTTGAAAGACTCAAGGGGTTTGTCTCATAAAAGGAAGAAATTATTTAACTTCTACAGTTGCGCCTGCTTCTTCCAATTTAGCTTTAACAGCTTCTGCTTCTTCTTTAGCTACTTTTTCTTTCAATGGTTTTGGAGCGTTGTCTACCAGGTCTTTTGCTTCTTTCAGACCCAGGCCAGTGATTTCGCGAACGACTTTGATAACGTTGATTTTGGAAGCACCAGCGTTAGTCAAGATTACGTCGAACTCGGATTGCTCAGCAGCTTCAGCTGCGCCGCCGCCACCTGCTACTACAACTGGAGCTGCAGCAGTTACGCCGAATTCTTCTTCGATTGCTTTAACCAATTCGTTCAGTTCAAGAACGGACATACCTTTAATTTCTTCCAAGATTGTTTCTTTGCTCATGAGTTAAACCTCCAATATATTAGTTAATTTAATTTGTTGTTACGCTACGAACTTTGGAGCAAATCGCTTACGCGCTTGCTTCGCCTTCGCCTTTGTCTGCAACGGCTTTGACTGCCAGCGCAAAGTTGCGAACTGGAGCTTGAAGCACGCTGAGGAGCATGGAAAGGAGACCTTCGCGGGATGGAAGATCAGCCAGCGCTTTAATTTGATCAACGCCAACTACACGACCTTCAACGACGCCACCTTTAATTTTCAAAGCTTCGTTTTTCTTCGCGAAATCGCTCAGAATTTTTGCGGGCGCTACAGCATCATCCGCACCGAATGCAATAGCAGTAGGACCTGTCAGAACTTCATCAAGTTCAGTCAGTTCCGTAGCTGCAGTCGCACGACGAACGAGCGTGTTTTTCAATACTTGAAACTCAACACCCGCTTCGCGAAGCTGCTTGCGCAGTTCCGTAACTTGGGAAACATTAAGACCACGATAGTCCGCAATAACTGTAGTTGGGCTGGATTTCAGCTTGGAAGCCACCGCGTCAACCGCTGCCTGTTTGGACTCGATTACTTTTGCGTTTGCCAAATTGTACACCTCCTATAAAGATTACTTAATCCGTAAGACACTTGCTTCTTCACAAAGAAGCTCCGGGATATGAAAAGACCTTCGCAGTAGAACTACGAAGGTCTGATGATTCATCATTTGCCAAGCAAATTCCGAACTTATATCACAACACCTCGGTAGGAAATTAAGCTTTACAGCACCTACTGTCTACGGTAAGCATATTCGATTTAATTGAAATCAATGCAACCATTACAGTATAACCGAATTGCCTATAAGAGTCAACCCTTATCCCTAAGCCGAAGCTTGGGAATTATTATCTGTAAACAGAAGTAGCAACGCGGACGCTTGGTCCCATCGTCGAGGAAACGGCGATGTTCTTCAAGTAAACGCCTTTAGCTGCTGCAGGTTTAGCACGGTTCAAAGCATCAACCAATGCTTTCAAGTTCTCGTTCAGCTGTTCAGCGCTGAAGGAAGCTTTACCGATTGGAGCATGGATTTGACCAGCTTTATCCAGACGGTACTCGATTTTACCTGCTTTGATTTCTTGAACGGCTTTAGTTACATCAAATGTAACCGTACCGGCTTTAGGGTTAGGCATAAGGCCTTTACCGCCGAGAAGACGACCCAATTTACCAACTTCGCTCATCATGTCCGGTGTAGCTACGCAGACATCGAACTCGAACCAGCCTTGTTGGATTTTGTTGATCATGTCTTGATCGCCTACGAAGTCAGCACCAGCAGCTTCCGCTTCTTTTGCTTTCTCGCCTTTGGCGAATACCAATACGCGTTGTGTTTTACCTGTGCCGTGAGGCAGGACAACAACACCACGAACGGCTTGGTCTTGTTTACGAGGGTCAACGCCCAGACGTACTGCAACTTCAACGGTTTCGTCGAATTTGGCAGTAGCTGCCTTCTTCACAAGCTCAACAGCTTCTGAAGGCTCATAAGTTGCTTCGCTGTCGATCAGCTTAGCAGCTTCAAGGTATTTCTTACCGTGTTTAGCCATGAAATGTTCCTCCTTATGTGGTGTTAGCGGAAATTCCTCCCACTATCTTTAATTCATTTAGTTACCCGAAGGCTAACAAATGAATTAAAGGCAACTTCTGTTGCAAACGGCAACTTCCGTTGCAAGTCCAAGATTAGTCTTGGATTGTGATACCCATACTGCGGGCAGTACCTTCAACCATACGCATAGCTGCTTCAACGGAAGCCGCGTTCAGGTCAGGCATTTTTTGTTCTGCAATTTGACGAACAGTATCACGTTTAACTGTTGCTACTTTCTTCTTGTTAGGTTCGCCGGAACCTTTCTCGATTTTGGCAGCTACGCGAAGCAATACTGCAGCCGGTGGAGTTTTCGTAATGAATGTGAAAGAACGGTCTTCAAATACGGAAATTTCAACCGGAATGATCAAACCAGCCTGGTCAGCCGTACGAGCGTTAAACTCCTTACAGAAAGCCATGATGTTAACACCTGCTTGACCGAGAGCCGGACCTACTGGAGGAGCTGGATTCGCTTTACCCGCAGGAATTTGCAGTTTGACAACTTTGATTACCTTTTTAGCCATGTAAGACACCTCCTTGACCTAGTAATGCAGAGCACACAATGAAATCTCTGCATAAATCATGTTGCTAGAGCTTTTCGACTTGCGTATAGTCCAGTTCAAGCGGGGTTTCCCGGCCAAACATGTTGACGTGAACCTTGACTTTACTCTTGTCGGCAAGCACTTCTTCAACAGACCCGACAAAATTGGCGAATGGACCCACTTTAATCCGTACGGATTCCTTGATCTCAAACTCAATTGACGGTTTAGGCTCTTGCAGCCCCATATGATGAAGAATTTGTTCCACTTCCTCTGGAAGGAGCGGAGTTGGTTTGGAGCCGGATCCCGTAGAACCTACAAATCCGGTTACCCCAGGCGTATTGCGGACAACATACCAGGAATCGTCGGTCTGGATCATTTCCACCAAAACATAACCAGGGTAAACTTTGCGCATGACAGTCTTCTTCTTGCCGTCTTTGTTTACTACTTCTTCTTCCATAGGAACAAGAACCCGGAAAATCTTGTCTTCCATGCCCATTGACTCGACGCGTTTCTCCAAATTGGCTTTGACCTTATTCTCATACCCGGAATAGGTATGAACTACGTACCATCTTTTTTCCATATCAAGCCACCTAAGGACCCTTCTTAAATTATCGCTTCGATCACAGCGGAGATACCGATGTCAATAACCCAAAAGTAAACGGCGACAACTACAATTGTACCCAGCACAATCAGCGTGTAATTCGTCAACTCTTTACGATTGGGCCAGCGAACCTTTTTAAGTTCAGCCCAGCTTTCGGAGAAAAAAGAAAACATCGACTTGAAACTGCGTTTCATGCGCGACTACACCTCCACAGACTATCTGGTTTCGCGATGAGGAGTTTGCTCGTTACAGAACTTGCAAAATTTCTTCATCTCCATGCGGTCGGGGTGGTTACGCTTGTTCTTTGTTGTCGTGTAGTTTCTTTGTTTGCAATTCGTACAAGCCAACGTAATAATTACCCGCATGATGTGCACCTCCCGAAGACATCTTAATCAAGTTAGAAGTCTCTTAATATCCGGATTAACCGGCAAAAGCAGGTCTTCATTCAGCGCGGTATGGATAAGAAAATAGGGAACTCGCAGCTATACTTTCTTATCCATGCCAAAGAAGCATGAATTTAGGCCTACTCAAAACACTTTATCACATTTTCAACATCGGTGTCAATGCAAGATTAAGATAGCCAAACGTAGGCGCAGCCTGTAAAATCAGACGTTTCCAAGGATCTCCTGAGCTGGTTGACGCACCATTTTCCAAGTATGATCACATAAAGCGTTTGTTAAACCCTGAACAATAAAATGCCAAATAAAAAAAGACCCGGTGCCGAGTCCTTTCCTACAAAAGGCTGCAAAAATCTGATTAGACCAATTCAGACTTGAATTATAAACCGTCACGGACTTCCAGATAACGCTCCAGCTTACGCTTGACTCGCTGCAGCGCATTGTCGATCG
This sequence comes from Paenibacillus yonginensis, assembly GCF_001685395.1. Taxonomy (NCBI): domain Bacteria; kingdom Bacillati; phylum Bacillota; class Bacilli; order Caryophanales; family Paenibacillaceae; genus Paenibacillus; species Paenibacillus yonginensis. The sequence goes on from NZ_CP014167.1 coordinate 3,644,450, forward strand.
ACTTCACATGCCGCTTTAAATCGACGGAAATTTCCTGATAGGAACGACCGTCCAGATAAAGCATCAGCACCTTGCGTTCAAGATCGCTCAAGATTTCGGACATCTTGTCCTCAAGACCGGTAAACTCTTCCTGGTTGATGATCAATTCCTCCGGATCACAAACCTGGGAGCCGCAAATGACATCCAGCAGCGTGCGATCGGAATCTTCGTCATAAATAGGCTTGTCCAGCGAGACATAAGAATTGAGCGGGATATGTTTCTGTCTTGTGGCTGTCTTGATCGCCGTGATGATCTGTCTCGTAATGCAGAGCTCGGCAAACGCCTTGAAAGACGAAAGCTTGTCTCCTTTGTAGTCGCGAATGGACTTATAGAGACCAATCATGCCTTCCTGGATAATGTCTTCCCGATCCGCCCCGATCAAGAAATAGGACCTTGCTTTGGCGCGGACGAAACTCCGGTATTTGTGAATCAGATATTCCAGGGCTTCACTGTCCCCAGAGCGGACAGATTCTACGATATCTTCGTCACTCAGAATTTCATAATCTGATGTTATGAATAAGTTGAGGTCGACACTCAATACAATCCCTCCGGCCGCAACGCACGGTGCTCCGTCACTCTAGTCAAGTATACGATCAGTATATAGGAGACCATACACAGCGTCAACCACAAAAGTCCCTAAATTATGTCAGGTCGAACTTTGTCAAGGGCATCTGGAAGGAGTATTTATTTCTGCGCTTTATTGCCTCCGCAAGCGTTCCAGTTCAATTAGCAGCTCCGGAGAAAGCTTGCCGGCTACCGTATTTCGGCTTGAGGTTCGACCCTCCTCGACAATCCTTTCCTTCAGCTCCCGCTCGTTCTGCTCCAGCATCGTATGCAGCTCCCGGGCCGAAAGCCTCAGGGCTCCCTGCCCAAAAATCACATGCTGTTCGATCATATCGCTGGTGGCCACATAGATGCGGCGCAGCCGGTTGCTCAGCTCGCCCACAAGCCGCTCGATGCACTCATCGGCCGTTTCTTTTTCCTTCGTAAAATAAATCTGCACTTTCCGCTGTTTAAAGGCTTTGCCCAACCCAGGCACCTGGTAAGCGTCGAATACGGCAATCACCTTCCAGCCGGAAAAAGCCTGAAAATCGGCCAGCCGCTCCAGCAGCCGGTCCCGCGCCTCCTGCATGCCGATTTTGGCCAGCTCGGCCAGCTCGGGCCAGGCGCCGATCATATTATAACCGTCCACGAGGAGCACATTCTGCACCTCTACCATAGAATCTAGCCCTGCTCGCGCCGGCGCAGCACTTCATACATCACGACACCGGCTGCCACGGACGCGTTCAGCGAATTCAATTTTCCCGCCATGGGGAGTTTGACCAGCACGTCACATTTTTCTTTGATCAGCCTGCCCATGCCTTTGTTCTCGTTCCCGATAACCACCGCTACAGGTCCCGTAAAAATGTTTGTATCGTAAATGCCTTCCTGCGCTTCCACATCCGTGCCGACAACCCAAATGCCCGCTTCTTTCAGCTGGTCAATCGTCTGGGCCAGATTGGTGACTCGCGCTACCGGCACATACTCAACAGCCCCCGCCGAGGTTTTGGACACCGTAGCCGTGATGGAGGCCGAGCGGCGCTTCGGCAAAATTACGCCATGCACCCCGGTACACTCAGCCGTACGCAAGATAGAGCCAAGGTTGTGCGGGTCCTCGATTTCATCCAAAATCAGCAAAAAAGGAGGCCGGCCGGAATCATTTGCCGCTTCCAGCAAATCTTCCACTTCTGCATAAGCATAAGGCGCCACCTGAGCCACAACGCCCTGATGCTGCAAATCAGGCACCATCTGATCCAGCTTGCGTTTATCGACAGTTTGCGTAATAATGCCAAGCTTTCTGGCTTCGGCGATAATCGGTGCTGTCAGATGCTTTTGGGCACCTTCGGCGATCCATATTTTATTGATGGTCCGGCCGGCCCTCAAAGCCTCCAGCAGCGAGTGTTTCCCGCCGATCCATTCCTGTTGTTCCTGTTCCATTCGTATTTTCCTCCCTAAATTTCCCTGCCCGCAAAACTTCCTTTGTATGATCGAAAAAGGTTCCGCCCCTGTCTTAAGACCTTCACATACTCCTGCTTAAGAATCATTAAAACCTTCATTTATATAGGTAAAAAGTAGCGATCGCTCCGGATTATTCGCCTCCGCCGGCCTCCAGCAGCTTCATCCCCTGGTCGACCAGGCGCTGCAGACGTTCATGCTTGCCGCTGTAATACAGAAACCCAATCAGGGCCTCCAGAGCAGTAGCATGGCGGTAGTCAATCACATCAGCATTCTTCGGAACGCTGCCTGATTTGGCATTGCGTCCCTGACGGACCACATCATGCTCTTCTTCCGTCAACTGCGGGTCGATCAGCGCCAGCAGCCTGGCCTGAGACTTCGCAGCAACAAAGCTGGTTGCCTGCACGTGCAGATGATGCGGCTTCAGCTTCGGCCGCGAAATCAGATACTGCCGCACCGCCACTTCAAACACGGCATCGCCGATATAAGCCAGTACCAGCGGCGGCAGCAGGTTAACAGGTTTAGAGGCCGGATAAGGGAACCAGAGCGGCCCGGCAGCGGCGCCGCTCTCTTCCGTCCTCTCATCGCTATGCTCGAGCGGATTCAACTCTTCCCTGCTCATTTGCGGCGCCACCGGATACCCTGCGTCGTATCCTCCAGAATAATGCCTTGTGCATCGAGCTGGTCCCGGATTTCATCCGCTCTAGCCCAGTTCTTCGCTTTGCGTGCTTCCGTACGTTCCACAATCAGCCGTTCGATCTCTTCGCTCGGCAGCTCAGCCGCTTCTTCCTCATAAATCCGCAGCACGCTGTTCATTTCATCGAACACTGCCAATGCAGCAAGCAGGTCGGCCGGGTTGCAGTGTGCGCGCTGCAGCAGCAGATTGGCTTCGCTGACCCAGTCAAATACGGCCGTAATCGCATCCGGCGTGTTGAAGTCATCCTGCATCTTCTCATGGAACCGCTCCAGAACCGCATCCAGCTTGGCCTTGAACTCAGGCGCCGCCTCTTCCGGGTCCCCCTGCTGTCCGTTCAGGCGGTGTTTGACGTTGCCGACGGCGATGGCGATCCGCTCCACGCTGCGCTGCGCCTGGTCCATCACCTCATCCGTATAATTCAGCGGGTTGCGGTAATGGCCGGACAGCATGAAATAACGAATCGCCGTCCGTTTATAGTTTTGACGAAGATCCTTGACCAGAACCCCGTTGCCGAGGGATTTAGACATTTTCTCTCCGCCGATGTTGATATAGCCGTTATGCATCCAGTAACGGGCCAGCGGTTTGCCGGTTAAAGCCTCCGACTGGGCGCATTCGCATTCATGGTGCGGGAACTGCAGGTCCTGGCCTCCGCCGTGAATGTCCAGCGTATCCCCCAACAGGCTGCGGGCCATTGCCGAGCATTCGATATGCCAGCCCGGGCGGCCTTCGCCCCAGGGACTAGCCCAGGAAATCTCGCCCGGTTTGGCCGCTTTCCACAGCACAAAATCCTCCGGGTGCTCCTTGCGGCTATCCACGTCGATTCGGATACCGAACTGCAGCTCGCCGATATTCTGGCCCGACAGCTTGCCGTAATCCTTGAACTTGGCCGTCCGGTAGAAGACGTCCCCGCCATTTTCATAGGCATAACCCTTCTCTACCAGCTCGGAAATAAAATCGATGATCAATCCCATGTTCTCCGTTACCCGCGGATTAGCCGTAGCACGGGGAATACCGAGTCCGTCGAGATCCTCATAATAAGCCTGGATAAACATATCCGCCACTTCAGGAACGGTTTTGTTCATCTCTTTCGCTACCCGGATCAGCTTGTCGTCCACGTCCGTAAAATTCACCACGTAGTTAACGTCATAAGAACGGTTCTCCAAATAACTGCGAACCACGTCGAAAAAGATCATTGGACGAGCGTTGCCGATATGAATATACCCGTAAACGGTAGGTCCGCAAACGTACATGGACACTTTGCCCTCCATTTGAGGAGTGAAAATTTCTTTTTTTCTGGACATCGTATTATAGACTTGAAGAGCCATGAAAGTATCAATCCTTTCGCGCAGCATCCTCGCGGACACCGCATCCCTAGTAAAGATATTGTTCCCCATTGTATCCTTAAACCGCTAAAGTCATTCCGAATGACCGGATGTTCCCTGCGGAACCTGCTGCGGAATCTGCTGCCGAACCTGCTCCTGTTCCCCCAGCCGTCCGCGCAGCTCCAGCACTTCTCTTCGCAGCTGCTCGATCTCGCTGGTCATGCTCTGAAGCGCATCGATAATCGGGTCCGGCAGCTGGTGGTTCAGACGATCCGTCCGTTTGCCGCCCTGCTTGACTACCTTGCCCGGAATGCCTACAACAGTCGTATTTGGCGGAACCTCCCGCAGTACAACCGAGTTCGCTCCGATATTGCTTTGATCACCAACGGTAAAGGAACCCAGCACCTTCGCACCGGACCCGATAACCACGTTGTTGCCGATCGTCGGATGGCGTTTGCCCTTCTCTTTGCCGCTGCCTCCAAGCGTTACGCCTTGATAGAGCACGACATCATCCCCAATGACGCAGGTTTCGCCGATCACCACTCCCATGCCATGGTCGATGAACAAACGTTTGCCGATCACGGCTCCCGGATGAATCTCGATCCCGGTAAAGAAACGGCTGACCTGCGAGATGATCCGCGCCAGCGTAAACCATCTCCGTTTGTACAGCTTATGCGCAATCCGGTGGCTCCAAATGGCATGCAGCCCCGAATAGGTGAACACAACCTCAAACCATCCCCGCGCCGCAGGATCATTGTCGAAGACAGCTTGGATATCCGATTTCAATGATCTGAACATACCTGACCCTCTCCCTTGTTTGAACCCAAGTAGCAACCTGTTTCTTTTGACATATCAAAAAACGTCCCTGCAGCATCATGCTGCAGAGACGTTTCAGGCGCGGTCCCACTCTGCTTATCTGCGCCTTGACCGCTTCCTGCCATGCAGGGACTTCCGGACAAGGACAAGATCCTCTCAGGTGTCCTTAACGGGGACAAAGCGGCGCACTCTACAGCATCAAATGAAAGTGGTTCCTTTGCTTTATGCATTCAAGCGGCAGCTCCAAGGTGCATTTCAGCCGTACGCTCACCGGATGACTCTCAGCCGTGCCGCTTCAATATGAAGCTGCCGGTCATCCTCTCTGTATGGTGCGTAATCAAGCTTACTTCTCCTGTTCATCGCTGGTTTATTTTATTGGATATGACATTATGGTGTATCGTCTTATTTCTACATCTTACTCAAAAGCCTTCCATCTGACAAGAAGCCGGCAGCCATTATCTTAAATCTAGGATTCCCCTTTAATCCGGGCGGAATTTCCCGAATAATGGCCAAAATTTCGAAAGTTTAGCCTTTAATTTGAGCTTTGAGACGATCCAGCACCTTATCTTTGCCAAGCAGATAAATCGTCTGGTTCAAATCGCGGCCGTGCATTTGTCCGGTAAGTGCTACCCGGATCGGCATAAACAGCTGTTTGCCTTTGAAGCCGGTCTCTTTCTGCACTTCCTTGATCAAAGCCGCAATATGCGGAGCGCTGAATTCTTCCGACGAAGTCAGCTTATCCAGGAAAGCCTTAAGCACCGTCGGCACCTGTTCTTCAGCCAGGATCACCGCTGCTTCCGCATCCAGCTCGAGATGCGTCCGGAAGAACAGCTCAGACAGTTCAACAATGTCGGAAGCTGCTGTCATCTGTTCCTGATAAAGCGCCACCAGCGCTTCGGCCCACTGCTGCTGTTCAGCTGAAAGCTGCTGCGGCAGACGGCCGGCCTGCTGCAGATGCGGGATGGCCAGATCGGCAATCCGCTTCGGAGCGGCATTTTTAATATAATAATTGTTCAAATGAGCCAGCTTGTTCGTATCGAATACAGCAGGACTGCGCGACAAACGTTTGGCATCGAAGATCGAAATCAGCTGCTCGCGCGTGAAGAACTCCTCTTCCCCTTCCGGCGACCAGCCGAGCAGGGAAATGTAGTTGAACAGCGCTTCCGGCAGATAACCCAGCTTGTCGTACTGCTCGATAAACTGGATGATCGACTCATCGCGTTTGCTCAGCTTCTTGTGGTTCTCCCCGACGATCAAGGTCATATGCGCAAATACAGGAGGTTCCCAGCCGAACGCATCATAAATCATCAGCTGGCGCGGCGTGTTGGACACATGGTCTTCCCCGCGCAGCACATGCGAGATTTTCATCAGATGATCGTCCAGCACCACGGCGAAGTTATAAGTCGGGATACCGTCTTTCTTGACGATAACGAAATCGCCCGAAATGTCCGATTCGACGCTAATGGTGCCTTTCACCAGGTCGTCCCAGGTAAACGTGCGGCCCTGCGGCACCGTAAATCGAATGCTCGGCACGCGGCCTTCTGCTTCGAAAGCAGCCTGCTGTTCAGCCGTTAAATGACGGCATCTGCCGGAGTAACGAGGCGTTTCCCCTCGGGCCTGCTGCGCTTCACGTTCCGCTTCCAGCTCTTCTTCCGTACAATAACATTTATAAGCAAGCCCGCGGTCCAGCAGATCCTGCCAATATTTCTTATAAATATCGAGACGCTCCGTCTGGCGGTATGGACCGTATTCTCCAGCAACGTCCACGCCTTCATCCCAGTCCATCCCCAGCCATTTCAAATATTTCAGTTGGCTTTCTTCCCCGCCGGCCACGTTTCGTTTCAAGTCCGTATCCTCGATCCGGATGATGAATTTCCCGCCCTGGCTGCGGGCGAACAAGTAGTTAAACAAAGCGGTTCTCGCATTGCCGATATGTAAATGCCCTGTCGGACTCGGTGCGTAACGGACACGTACTTCGCTCATTGGTAAGTCCCCTCCATCATTGACGATTGTTTCTGTAAAAAGTAATTACCCGGCATCAGCGCAGTCTGCGCCTGAAATCCCGGGTTCATTCCACGATCATAGCATATTTTGAACAAGACGGCCAATAGATTATGCCGTCAGACAGACGATGCACTGCGCCGCGATGCCTTCTCCGCGCCCGGTAAATCCGAGCTGCTCCGTTGTGGTCGCCTTAACGTTGACATTAGCCGGATCGGTGTTCAAAGCCTTCGCAATAACCTCAACCATCTGCGGAATATAAGGCGCCATCTTCGGACGCTGGGCAATAATCGTGGCGTCCAGGTTGCCCAGCTTGAGGCCGCGCTTCTCCACCATCGCCCACACCTGCTCCAGCAGCTTCAGGCTGTCCGCATCTTTGAAGGCCTGATCGGTATCCGGAAAATGCCGGCCGATGTCCCCTTCGCCGATGGCGCCAAGAATCGCGTCGCTGACCGCGTGCAGCAGCACATCCGCGTCGGAATGGCCGAGCAGCCCTTTTTCATAAGGAATGGTTACTCCCCCAATAATACATGGCCTGCCTTCCACCAGCTGATGGACGTCGAAGCCCTGTCCCACCTTAATCATGTTTGTCCTCTCCCCGCCTCTGCCGTCCGGACCTGATCCATGCCGCAAAATCCAGATCCTCCGGCGTTGTAATTTTAATGTTCGAATAGTCGCCTTCTACAATTTTAACCCGGGTTCCCCTTCGCTCTACCAGCATCGAATCGTCAGTGCCGGAGAAGCCGTCTCTGCGGGCTGCCTCGTGCGCTTCTATAAGCTCCAAACGCCGAAAAGCCTGTGGGGTCTGAATGGCCCACAAGCTCCGCCTGTCCGGTGTAGCACTTACGAAACCTTCCCCGTCAATCACCTTTACGGTATCCTTGACCGGGACGGCCAGCACGGAAGCGCCGCTCTCCCAGGCTCCTTCGCAGCAGGCATGAATGAGCGCACCGGTCACGAACGGGCGTACTCCGTCATGTACCAGCACCCACTCAGCCGCCAGCTCCTGCAGCCCTTTATATACCGAATCCTGACGTTCGGACCCGCCTGGAATCACCTTGGTCACTTTATTCAGTCCATAGCTGCTCACCCACTGACGGCAGCGCTCCACATCCTGTTCGCCTGTGACAAGCACAATCTCCGAAACGAGGGGCTCCCGCTGGAAAACCTCAAGCGTATGTACAATAATCGGTTTGCCGTCCAGCAGCAAGTACTGCTTGCTTTCCGCCGTACCCATCCGCGTTCCGCGGCCTGCGGCTACAATCACTGCGCCTGCTTGCCGCATTGTTCCCTTATCCGTCACTGGTATCTCCTGCCCTGCTGCATATGATGATGCGGACCCAAGCGTCAGGCCGCCGGATGACAGCGGCAAACGCCGATTAAGCCGGCCGCCGGCTGTTCACGCCCGCCTTTTCCTTCATCCATCATACCTTGTTATTGGGCTTTTTCCAACAGTTTCGGCTTGGCAAAAATCATCCGTCCCGCCGAGGTCTGCAGCACGCTTGTCACCAGCACTTCGGTGATGCTGCCGATAAAATCGCGGCCGCCCTCGACGACAATCATGGTACCGTCATCCAGATAAGCTACGCCCTGGCCGTATTCCTTGCCGTCCTTGATGACCTGCACCATGATTTCTTCACCAGGCAAGACTACCGGCTTCACAGCGTTGGCCAGGTCGTTAATATTCAGCACGGATACGCCTTGCAGCTCGCACACTTTATTCAGGTTGAAGTCATTGGTAACAACTTTGCCGTGCAGCAGCTTGGCCAGTTTGACCAGCTTGCTGTCCACTTCGGAAATTTCTTCGAAATCGCCTTCGTAGATCAGCACCTGCACATCCAGCTCCTTCTGGATTTTGTTCAGGATGTCGAGTCCCCGGCGGCCTCTATTTCGCTTGAGCAGGTCGGACGAGTCGGCAATATGCTGCAGCTCTTCCAGCACAAACTGAGGGATCACAATCGTCCCTTCAATAAATCCGGTTTTGCAAATGTCCGCAATCCGGCCGTCAATGATGACGCTTGTATCCAGAATTTTATGCTCATGCGCCCATTTCTCTTCGGCTTGGACGGCGTTCCATTTGCCCGATTTCCAGAATGCGCCGAGCTCATCCTTTTTCTCCAGCCCGATTCGCAGACCGGCATAACCCAATAAGCAGACGCTGGCCAGCCTCACCCAATCGCTCATATCCCCAAGCCATGTAGTAGCCGGATAAAGCAGCAGCGAAATCAAAAGTCCTGCAATCAATCCCACTGAACCCGCTACGAGCTGGTCCATCGGTTGTCTGGATAAAGAGCTGATGCCTGAAAGCACCCGGTCTGAGATCATGTTGGCAAAAATAGAGAAGATCAGAAGAAACAGACAAGCTCCCACAGCAGCAAAAATAAGATGAACGCTCAACTCATTCATAGAGACCATTGCATGTTGGAAAGACTGCGGCAGAAATGAAAACAGGGCTTCATTGGTATACCCGGCCCAGGCCCCGCAAAGGCCTGCCATAATTTGAAAGGCTCTCTTTAACATGGAGTCCTTTCACCTCCTTTTAGTACCCAGTATGAACCAAATGTTGGAATTTCAATCCGTGGATCACGAAATATTTTTCTGAATGTACCAAGGCTAAACCGGCGGCGGGGCTTCCCATGGAGGAAAGATCGGGGGAGAAACTGTCTTCTTTCTGGTTGAAAATGGTTTTAGGGCTAGACTATAATAAATGCAACTTAACTTAATTAAAGGTGGATGGATAAATGAGCGCATTAACCTTACAGTCTTTTCAGGAACAAGTCTCCGAATTGCTGCTCCGTCACCGCAGTCTGCTGGATGTTCTCTCCAAAAACGGCCAGAGCAGCGCTTCTGTCAATCGAGCTGTGGTCAAAGCGGTAACGGAATGCGGCTGCATTGAACTCCATGCAACCAAACAAGTTCTTGAACCGGAAATGAGCCTTGAGCAGGCCAAGGAAGTCGTGGGCAAACATGTGCACGGGCAGCTTTGCGACCATTGCCGGGAAGCGATCAGCGCCGAACTCGGACGTAATTTGTTCTATATGTCCGCGCTCTGCAATTTGCTTGATATCAATATGGATGAAGTTGTCGAGAATGAGTCCAGAAAGTGCAGTACGCTTGGTTTGTTTAACTTGTCCTGAAGCTAAAATAAATCCAGCCCCCGCTCCTTGTGCAGGGGCCTACTAAAAAAGCCGTCCGCATGCCGGACGGCTTTCTTGTCAGCTATATTATGAGTTCTTGGAGCGATAAATATCTTCCGAGGAATGATTTTTCCGTTTAAAGAATCGTTCAATATTTTGTTTAACACCATACAAGGCATAAATGACAAGCGGGATAAAAATCAGTTTGGATAACTCCTCTGGAAATTTCACGGCAATAATAATCGCTGCAATGACGATCCAGGGCGCAATCCAGATGGCCTTGCGGGGAAGCCCGATTTTCTTGAAATTCGGATATCTGACCGAGCTGACCATTAAATAAGAGAGCAGCAGCATCGCCACAATAAAATAAGGCGCGCTGATTTCTTTGTGGAACAGCGAAAGCGTCGCCAGCACGCTTCCCGCAGCCGGAATCGGCAAACCAACGAAATACCCCGGAATCCCAGGCTTGACGTTGAACCTTGCTAATCGCAGTGCACCACACATCGGGAAGATCGCCGTCACAATCCAGGCAAGCGCCGTAGGCACGCTGTGGAACGAGATGCTGTACATAATCATGGCCGGCGCAATGCCGAAAGAAATGACGTCTGACAACGAATCAAGCTCCTTACCGAATTCGCTTTGGCATCCCAGCGCTCTCGCAGCACGCCCGTCGAGTCCGTCCAGCAGCATCGCCACGATGACCATAATGGCAGCCAAACTATACTTGCCGCTTTGCGTCAACATGATGGCGATCATTCCGATAAACAAGTTACCGAGCGTAAACATGTTCGGAATTGATTTAGTTATCATTTCTTCACCTCTGTAGTTATTGTCCCCAACCCGTCTTCGAATGAGCCCAAAACTGCCCGAAGGTTACTTGGGAATACCAGCAGCTGCTGGCAAACCCGATCCCGTCTAGACTTAAAAAAGATAAGGGTTCGGCTCGAAGCCCAGCCGCATCCCTGTATTTTAGTCGAATCAGATTTGCCTGTCAATAAATACCTGATCTTGCAGCCGTTTTAATCCTTCCTTGATGGCTCTGGCCCGGGACTCCCCGATACCGTCGACTTCATCAAGCTCTTCGATCGTAGCCATCATGATCCCCGGCAGCATTTCAAACCGTTCCACCAGGTTATGAACAATGACGTTAGGCAGACGAGGAATCTTGTTCAGGATCCGGTAGCCTCTTGGCGCGATAATCTCCTCCGAGGTGGCTGCTGACGACGGATAACCGAGCAGGCGGGTGAGGTGATGAACATCCAGCAGTTCGTCATCGCTGGAACGCTTGAGCCCCATAATGATATTGCGGATCGCATCATCATCGTCCTCTTTGGCATAATCTTTATACAGCAGCCACGCCTCTTCCTCCATGTTGCTGACCAGCTCTTCCATCTGCATGCTGATCAGCCTGCCTTCAGTTCCAAGCTCGTTAATAAACCGTTTAATCTCGAGTTTGACCCGGATTACCATTTCCACCCGCTGGATGACATTGATCACTTCAGGCAGCGTTACCAGCTCTTCAAACTCTGACGCCGAAAGGTTGGTCAAAGCCTGATTCAGCACCGATCTGTATTTCTCCAGTGTCTGAATCGCCTGATTGGCTTTCGTCAGGATAACGCCGATCTCTTTCAGGGAATACCGGAGCCCGCCTTGATACAAGGTAATAATATTCCGGCGCTGCGAGATGGATACAACGAGTTTGCCCGTCTGTTTGGCCACCCGTTCGGCGGTACGGTGCCGGATTCCGGTCTCCGAAGAGGAAATGGACGAATCCGGGATCAGCTGGGTATTCGCATATAAAATCCGCTTCAAATCCTCGCTGAGAATAATCGCCCCGTCCATCTTGGCCAGCTCATACAGATAGTTTGGCGAGAAATCGCAGTTGATAAAAAATCCGCCCTCCACAACCTCCATCACTTCGGGGCTGTAGCCGACAACCAGCAGTCCTCCCGTCTTGGCCCGGAGCACATTCTCAAGCCCGTCGCGAAATGCGGTACCCGGCGCGACAAGCCTAAGCAGGTCATTCATTTTGTCCAGTTGGTTCGGTTCCTTCATTCCCTCTTTGCCCCCTAATTTAACGCGGCCGACAGCGCCTCAGCTACCGTGTTCACGCCGATGACCTTTATTTCTTTGGGGCTGTTCCACCCCTTTAAACTTTTCTCCGGTAAAATAACCCGTTTAAAGCCGAGTTTTGCCGCTTCCCGCACACGCTGCTCCGCCCGGGACACCGCCCGGACCTCGCCCGTCAAGCCGATTTCGCCGAAGATCACGTCGTCCGGCTTGGTCGGAACGTCTCTGAAGCTTGAAGCGATGCTGACCGCAATCGCCAGATCGACGGCCGGCTCGTCAAGCCGCACGCCTCCGGCCACATTCAGGTAGGCATCCTGGTTCTGAAGGAACATGCCCATCCGTTTCTCCAGCACCGCAATAATCAGGTTCATCCGGTGAAGATCCACGCCGGTACCCATTCTTCTGGGCGCCGGGAAATGAGTGGCCGCAATCAGCGCCTGGAGCTCTACCAGCATCGGGCGGGTGCCCTCCATACTGGCTACGACTGTTGAACCCGCCGCTCCCGCCGATCTTTCCGACAGGAACAATTCGGAAGGATTCGACACCTCGGCCAAACCGGATTCGTTCATTTCGAAGATGCCGATTTCATTGGTGCTCCCGAACCGGTTCTTGACGGCCCGCAGCAGACGGTACGTATGATGGCGTTCTCCTTCGAAATAAAGCACGCAATCGACCATATGCTCCAACATTCGCGGGCCGGCGATCGCTCCTTCTTTCGTTACATGCCCGACCAGGACGGTGGCAATGCCCTGCCCTTTGGCAATCCGCATGAAACGTCCCGTGCATTCCCGGACCTGCGAGACGCTGCCTGGCGCACTCGTAATTTCCGACAAATACACCGTTTGTATCGAATCTATAACCAGGAAATCCGGTTTTACACTGTCAATCGCTTCTTCAATCCGTTCCACGCTGCTTTCACACAGGACATACAGCTCCGCGGATAAAGCGCCAAGCCTTTCAGCGCGCATCTTCGTCTGGCGGACGGATTCTTCGCCTGAAATATATAAGACCCTTAATCCGGACTTGGCCAGCTCATGTGAGGTTTGCAAAAGCAGGGTCGATTTGCCGATGCCCGGATCTCCGCCGACCAGAATCAGCGATCCCGGCACAAGCCCTCCGCCAAGCACGCGGTTCAATTCGCCAATGCCAGTCTGCACCCTTTGCTCGGTACCACTATCTATGCTTATGATGGGAAGCGGCTTTTCTTTACTTTGGAAAATGCCAGTCGACATGCCCTGCGTCTTGACCACGGTTTCCAATTCTTCGACCATGGAGTTCCAAGCCCCGCATCCCGGACATTTTCCGTACCATTTCGGCGTTTCGTAGCCGCATTCCGAACAGAAAAATTTTGTTTTAGTTTTAGCCATTGATCTCTCCCTATTCAATAGTCACCATTAAAAAGTTTACCACTTCTGCTGACAGAACAAAAGTTCCTCCCGGTCTATTTTCCTTATCCTTTTCATCGGCAAAAAGCGGAAAATCTTTAGCAGAACAGTTCGGGAGGATTAGACCAGGAACAAAGAAGGAACACAGAAAACGCCTCCTCCCCTCTTAAACAATCGAGTAGGAGGGGGTGACTAACCCCCGTCCTCTCACACCACCGTACATGCGGGTCCGCATACGGCGGTTCCAAAAGGTTAACAAAGCTCCAAATAACGAGAAAGCAAACTTTTCAGCCCTTTCGCTTCCCAGTAGGAAGTCGGAAGGGCGTTGTTTGTGTTTCGGGACATTTCCCATGCACCTCGTCTAGAGTTGCCCATCGCAAAGCAAGCCCACTCTGGAACGCCGAGTGCTCTAAGCTCACGGATTCGAGTGCGTACCCGTTTCCACTGCTTCCATAAGCACATACGCAGTCTGCGGCGAATCCATTGATCGAATCTTTCACAGTGGCTCTTCGCCGATGCGATTCGGAAATATCCAATCCAGCCGATGAGGTAGCGGTTTAATTGCATAATCCTGTTTTCCATGGACATCGACCGCGTTCGGCTCGTCAGCTCCCGTACCTTCTCCTTGAATCGCGAGATGGTTTGTGGGGCTAAACAAATTGTCGCTTTCTTATCCCTCAGGAAACTAAAGCCGAGGAACTTTCGGTTCCACGGGCGGTCTACCGCACTTTTCTCTCGATTCACTTTCAGTTTCAGCTTTCCTTCTACAAAGCGTGTTACCGACTCCATGACGCGTTCGCCCGCACGTTTGCTGGCGACGAAGATGTTGCAGTCGTCCGCATAGCGGACAAATCGCAGTCCTCGTTCCATTAGCTCCTTGTCCAAGTCATCCAGCAATATGTTCGCTAAAAGCGGACTCAGGGGCCCACCCTGCGGCGTTCCTTCTCGGCTGCGCTCCAGCTTTCCATCTACCATCACTCCAGCGTTCAGGTAGGCACGGATCAGTGTCAGCACTCTTTTGTCCTCCACTTTCCGCGCCACTCTTGCCATCAGTATGTCGTGGTTTACCCGGTCAAAGAATTTCTCCAGATCGAGATCCACGACCCATCTCAGGCCGCTTTGGATATATCTTTGGGCTTGTTTCACGGCGTCGTGGGCACTCTTTCCCGGTCGAAAGCCATAGCTATACCACGAGAATTGCGTGTCAAAGATCGGGTTCATGACTTGTAAAAGGGCTTGCTGGAGAAAGCGGTCCATCACGGTCGGGATGCCTAACAGCCGTACATCGCCTCCGGGTTTGGGGATTTCCACCCGTTTGACTGGCGCAGGTCTGTAGGTACCTGCTAGAAGTTTAGCTTTCGCCGATTCCCAGTGTGTTTTCAAGTAAGCTTGTAGATTCGCTACCGTTACTTGGTCCACACCGGGCGCTCCTCCGTTCTCTACCACTCGTTTATAGGCGAGCCGAAGGTTATCTCCTTCGAGCATTCGCTCCAGCAAGTTGTTCTTTGCTTCGCGAGAGGAAGGGGCGACTTGTGCCGACAAAGAACTCGGCGCTCCGGCATACCCTGGCGGCTTCACCGCTTCTCTTTGCCGCAAGCTCTCTGGCGAGATATTCTGCTGTCGTTGCTCTTCGTACGAACGCATCGGTTTCCTCTCTCCTTTCGGTTCAGCCCTTCCGTAGGCTGTTGCAACAGCTTACGTACTATGGCCTCTGCTGACTCCTGCCGGTTCAGCGTAGCCTCTCGGCTACGGTTACAAGTTTTTTTTTTCTTGCCTATCCGGCAGGCCTCCCCAGATAAGAACGTCATCTTTCCGCCCGCAACCACTGGAGTCTACAGGATTAGCCCTTGGCGGCTTTGGATTTCGTTGTGTATGGGCAACTCATCCGACTGCTCCTGCCTCAAATCCAGTTCGTGTACCTTGGCTCGTGCTTTTGCCTCCGGCTTCCTTCAGATTCCACCTCACGATGGACACCCTTGCCCTTGGCTAATGGTAGGCGCTCGCCAGCCCCCATTCGGGACTTTCACCCTAGAGATGACGCCCATGCTGGGCGTACAACAAAAGGCCGGCCTGACAGTGTATGTCAGGTCGGCCTTTGTTTCCTTTAGCGCCCCATCGGGCAAATTCTTTTCTGGAGAAATTACGCCTCCGAGGAAATTTTTCCTGCCGGGTTTACGGTCAGTTCGCCGTTCTCCTCATCAATGATGAGCGAATCGCCTTTCTTCACGTTTCCGGTCAGCAGCTCTTCGGACAAGCGGTCCTCGATATGCTTCTGAATCGCGCGGCGAAGCGGACGTGCGCCGTAAGCCGGGTCGAATCCGGCTTTAGCCAGGAACGCTTTCGCTTTGTCGGTGAGCAGGAAATCGACGTCGTATTCACGCAGCCGTTTGCGCAGCTCTTCGGACATGAGCGTAACGATTTCGGCAATGTGAGCTTCCTGGAGGGAATGGAAGACGATAATTTCGTCGATCCGGTTCAGGAACTCCGGACGGAAGCTTTTCTTCAGCTCATCCATCACTTTGCCTTTCATGTTGTCATAATCCGCGCCGGCGTCAACCGCAGCAGTGAAGCCCATGGTTGTGTTCCGTTTGATCGCTTCGGCGCCGACGTTGGACGTCAGGATGATCAGCGTGTTGCGGAAGTCAACCACACGGCCTTTGGAGTCTGTCAGACGTCCATCTTCAAGCACTTGAAGCAGGATGTTGAACACCTCAGGGTGTGCTTTTTCGATTTCGTCGAGCAGAACTACGGAGTAAGGTTTGCGGCGCACTTTTTCCGTCAGCTGGCCGCCTTCTTCATAACCCACATATCCCGGAGGCGCTCCGACGAGTCGGGAAGTCGAATGTTTCTCCATGTATTCGGACATGTCGATCCGGATAACTGCATTTTCGTCACCAAACATCGCTTCCGCCAGCGCGCGGGCAAGCTCGGTTTTGCCTACACCGGTTGGTCCGAGGAAAATAAACGAACCCATCGGACGTTTCGGATCCTTCAGACCCGCACGGGCACGGCGGATGGCGCGGCTGACAGCCTTAACGGCTTCCTCCTGACCGATGACGCGTTCATGCAGGATCTGCTCCATATTCAAGAGGCGTTCGGTTTCTTCCTCTTTCAGTTTGTTTACCGGGATACCGGTCCAGCTGGCGACGACCTGAGCGATATCTTCAGGCGTTACCTCGGAATCGGTACGGCCTTGTTTTTCTTTCCATTGGTTTTTGGTGGTCTCCAGCTCTTCACGGATCTTCTGCTCCGTATCGCGGAGAGCCGCCGCTTTCTCGAATTCCTGGGATTGAACCGCAGCGTCTTTCTCCTTGCGGATGTCCTCCAGACGGCTTTCAAGCTGTTTCAGGTTTGGCGGAGCCGTATAAGAATTCAATCTGACTTTGGAACCCGCTTCATCGATCAAGTCGATCGCTTTGTCCGGCAGGAACCGGTCAGAGATGTAACGGTCAGACAGCTTAACGGCCTGTTCAATCGCTTCATCGGTAATTTTTACGCGGTGATGCGCTTCATAACGGTCACGCAGGCCCATCAGAATTTGAATAGCTTCTTCCGGAGACGGCTGGTCAACCGTGATTGGTTGGAACCGGCGTTCCAGCGCCGCGTCTTTCTCGATATATTTTCTGTATTCATCCAGCGTTGTGGCGCCGATGCACTGCAGCTCGCCGCGGGCCAAAGCCGGCTTCAGGATGTTGGAGGCGTCGATCGCGCCTTCCGCGCCGCCTGCACCGATCAGCGTATGAAGCTCATCAATGAAGAGGATGATATTGCCCGCCTGGCGGATTTCATCCATGATCTTTTTCAAGCGGTCTTCAAATTCGCCGCGGTATTTGGTTCCGGCTACGACAGAACCCATATCCAGCGTCATAACGCGTTTATCTCGAAGCGTTTCCGGAATTTCGTTGTCCACGATGCGTTGGGCTAGGCCTTCGGCGATCGCCGTTTTACCTACCCCTGGTTCACCGATCAGCACCGGGTTGTTTTTGGTCCGGCGGCTGAGCACCTGAATCACGCGTTCAATTTCTTTGGCGCGTCCGATAACCGGATCGAGATTGCCTTCTTTGGCAAAAGCGGTAAGATCACGAGCCAAGCTGTCCAGCGTCGGCGTATTGACGTTTGCCGGCTGGCCGTGGTGGCTGGATACCGCTTCGCTGCTGCCCAGCAGCTGCAGCACTTGCTGGCGGGCCTTGTTCAGGCTGATGCCCAGGTTGTTCAGCACGCGGGCCGCTACGCCTTCCCCTTCACGGATCAGTCCCAGCAAAATGTGCTCTGTGCCCACATAAGTATGGCCGAGCTTCCGCGCTTCATCCATCGACAGCTCGATGACCTTCTTGGCGCGTGGTGTATATGCAATATTGGTCGGCTGTTCCTGGCCGCGTCCAATCAAGGTTTCAACTTCATCTTGAATCTTCTCAAGTCCAAGGCCGAGTCCGACAAGCGCTTTAGCGGCGATGCCTTCTCCTTCACGAATCAGCCCCAGCAAAATATGTTCTGTCCCGATATTGTTATGGCCGAGCCTTACCGCTTCTTCTTGAGCCAAGGCCAGCACTTTCTGTGCACGTTCCGTAAATCGTCCAAACATCATTCTCCTGCACCTCCATGATTGGTGAATTTACCTTTTCTTACTTTAGGTACTTCTTCGGATGTATCTTTAGGTTTCTCTAAGGTGTCACTTTACTTTAAACTTTACCCAGTTTCTCCCGGATCAGTCTGGCGCGGTACATATCCATTTCCCCCGGCTCCACGCTGCCATCATAGCTGTTGTACAGGAAGCCGGGCTGGGTAAGCACCATCAGCTCATTCAGGCATTGAGGGGTCAAACCCTCGATCAGCCCAAGATCTACGCCAAGCCGGACGTCCGACAAACGTTGAGCCGCTTCTTTTGAATCGATCATCGCCGCATGGGACAGAATGCCGAAAGAACGCATCACCCGGTCGGTAACCCGAAGCCGGGATTCCTGGATCAATCTTTCCCGGGCCGCTTTCTCATGCCCGATAATTTGGAGCACTACGCTGCGGAGATTATCAATAATTTCCGCTTCGCTTTGTCCCAGTGTAATCTGATTTGAGATTTGAAACAAGTTCCCCATCGCTTCGCTGCCTTCGCCGTAGATGCCCCGGACAGTCAAGCCGATTTGCGAGACCGCCGACAAAATACGGTTAATCTGCTGCGTCAGCACCAGCGCGGGCAGATGCATCATGACCGATGCGCGGAGACCCGTGCCTACATTCGTTGGGCAGCTGGTCAGATACCCTCTTTTATCATCAAAAGCAAAATTTACATGGTCTTCAAAAATATCATCCACAGCCGTCGCTTTCTCCCATGCTTCCTTCAGTTGGAAGCCCGGATACAAGCATTGAATGCGGAGATGGTCTTCTTCGTTGACCATGATGCTCAAGCTTTCATCATCACTTATAAATACAGCACCGTTTCTGGATTCATTAGCCAGATTCGGACTGATCAGATGTTTCTCCACCAGCATTTTCTTATTCAGCTCATCAAGTCCGGACAGCTCAATCGGATGGATTTCTCCATAAACCTGAAACCTTGGATCGTCCAATACTTCCTTAAGCTCATCCTGAACTTCCTCCAGATGCCGGTTCGTAGCCAGCAGTGGAAAAGGATGCTGCTTCAGATTGCGGGCAATCCGCACCCGGCTGCTGATCACAATTTCCGACTCGGCGCCGGTCGTCTTCATCCAGTGGCTTAACGGCTGTTCAGTAAAACGGATAGCACTCATTGTTTTGACCCCCTGTCACTCGCTGATTTGCCTCTCGAGCTCCCGAATCTGGTCCCGAAGCTGAGCAGCAGCCTCAAATTCCTCATGGTCAATGCTGTCCTGCAAACGGCGTTTCAGATCATCAATCTGCCGTTTCGTCCGGATCGCTCCGCCAACGCGCACCGGGACTTTCCCGGTGTGGACAGTGCTGCCGTGAACTCTTTTGAATAGCGGGTCCAAACGGTCATTAAAATATTTATAACAAGAGCTGCAGCCGAATCTGCCCAGCTTGCTGAACTGGGAGTAAGTCATGCCGCAGACTTCACATCTTAAATTCTCGGGGCTTTCGGCCCGTTTGCCTTGCTCGACCGTCTCGAAATTAAGCAGTCCGGACAAAAGGTTATGAATGGAGAATCCTCCCGATGTTCCGGGAATCAACTCCCCTTTTTCCCTGGCGCAAGCCTCACATAAATGATATTCGCTTTTATCTCCATTTACAATTTTGCTGAAATGAAGACTGGCCGGTCGCTTCCCACATTCCTGGCAAAGCATTCGGCATCCCTCCTTACGAAATATCTGACATGCGGTACAAATTCCTCAAGATACATCCAAATCGAGTTGAGCCTATCTAAAGCCTATTCAAAACCTTGCCATCCGCTACCTGCTTAACAGCGAAATCAACATGGCTTTCATGATATTCGCCCTGATCTGATCCCTATAGGGCAGCTTCAAGGCCAATACTTCTCTGGAGACAGCCGCTCTCATCAGATTGGCTTCGCGAGGCGTCAGCACCTTCGCTTCTTCCAATTGATAAATCAGCCCTTCTGCAGCAGCCTGGCCTATTTCAGAGCCGATCGTCTGATGCAGATGAGTATGGAGCGACATCGGTCCCGGAAGCTCCACGCGCCTGATACGAATATAACCGCCGCCGCCGCGCTTGCTCTCCACAAGATAGCCTTTCTCCAGCGTAAATCTAGTGCTTATTACATAATTGATCTGGGAAGGCACACAGGAGAATTTATCAGCCAAATCGTTGCGCTGAATTTCTACGGCGCCGGAAGGACTTTCATGCATCATGCTTTTTAGATATTTCTCAATAATATCCGAGATGTTGCGCAATTCCTTCCCCTCCTCAGCCATACAGAAACACTTTTGAAGCTTATCCCGATTGTTTCAATCGGTTGTTATTGACTTTGACTTTCTTTGACTTTATTCATATTATAGCACACTTTTTATTTTTGCCAAGAGTTTTCCCGTTTATAATTACATTCCCTTTTATGATTAGTTTGGGTTTTGAAACCCTTATTTATTCTTATCGAAAATCAATTCCGCTTCTCCTTATTATTACCCGTTTCAGCTTTTTGCGAACAGAACAGGCCGGCTTAATCCCATTTCCAGGGTTTATACCCCACATTTTTTTACAGGGCTTTAACCAAACACCCAATCAAGTTAAAATCTGTGGATAACCTCGACAAAAACAATGGTTTGAGCTGATAGCACACTAAAATTATCATTGTCAAAGCGGATAAGCCGTGGATGATGGGGATGAATTGGTGTATTTCTGAAAAATCCCCTCATCTGTTGTTCCGATCTTATCACCGCTATGGATAAACTGTGAATGAAAAGAAGTCAACCGGGAGCTCCAAAGTCGCATGGAAGGGAATTTGGGGATAAACAAGCGGATATTGTTAAACGAAGTTTAATTCTATATAAAAAATAAAGACCACCGTTGAAGTTATCAACAGTGGTCTTCAGTTCGCTTGGCGGCGTCCTACTCTCCCAGGACCCTGCGGTCCAAGTACCATCGGCGCTGGAGGGCTTAACGGTCGTGTTCGGGATGGGTACGTGTGGAACCCCTCCGCCATCGCCACCAAACATGATTTTTGCGCTGCTTCACTTCCGCGTCTTTCGCTTCAGCAAAAGATCAGACCCTAGAAAGGACATGCAGCTTAAAATCGGTTCAGATGTTTGATCACCTGAAAACTGGATACGAAACAATCAATTGTGAATTAGTTGTTCTCGGGGTCCCCGCCAAAGTATTCGGAGTTCGCTTCGTCAGCGTCTCTTCACTTTGGTGGGTCCATTTTGGATAAGCCCTCGACCGATTAGTACTGGTCAGCTCCATGCATTGCTGCACTTCCACCTCCAGCCTATCTACCTCGTCGTCTTCAAGGGGTCTTACATACTGGGAAATCTCATCTTGAGGGGGGCTTCACGCTTAGATGCTTTCAGCGCTTATCCCTTCCGCACTTAGCTACCCAGCTGTGCTCCTGGCGGAACAACTGGTGCACCAGCGGTGCGTCCATCCCGGTCCTCTCGTACTAAGGACA
Organism: Paenibacillus yonginensis; assembly: GCF_001685395.1. Taxonomy (NCBI): domain Bacteria; kingdom Bacillati; phylum Bacillota; class Bacilli; order Caryophanales; family Paenibacillaceae; genus Paenibacillus; species Paenibacillus yonginensis. Next base: position 3,665,962 of record NZ_CP014167.1, read on the forward strand.
GCTCCTCTCAAATTTCCTACGCCCACGACAGATAGGGACCGAACTGTCTCACGACGTTCTGAACCCAGCTCGCGTACCGCTTTAATGGGCGAACAGCCCAACCCTTGGGACCTACTTCAGCCCCAGGATGCGATGAGCCGACATCGAGGTGCCAAACCTCCCCGTCGATGTGGACTCTTGGGGGAGATAAGCCTGTTATCCCCAGGGTAGCTTTTATCCGTTGAGCGATGGCCCTTCCATGCGGTACCACCGGATCACTAAGCCCGACTTTCGTCCCTGCTCGACTTGTCAGTCTCGCAGTCAAGCTCCCTTTTGCCTTTGCACTCTTCGAATGATTTCCAACCATTCTGAGGGAACCTTGGGGCGCCTCCGTTACTCTTTAGGAGGCGACCGCCCCAGTCAAACTGCCCACCTGACACTGTCCCCATACCGGTTCACGGTACCAGGTTAGAACTCCGATACGATCAGGGTGGTATCCCAACGGCGCCTCCAAGGAAGCTTGCGCTCCCTCTTCCTAGGCTCCCACCTATCCTGTACAAATCGTATCAAAGTCCAATATCAAGCTGCAGTAAAGCTCCATGGGGTCTTTCCGTCTTGTCGCGGGTAACCTGCATCTTCACAGGTATTAAAATTTCACCGGATCTCTCGTTGAGACAGCGCCCAAGTCGTTACGCCATTCGTGCGGGTCAGAATTTACCTGACAAGGAATTTCGCTACCTTAGGACCGTTATAGTTACGGCCGCCGTTTACTGGGGCTTCAGTTCATAGCTTCGGAGTTACCTCCTAACCACTCCCCTTAACCTTCCAGCACCGGGCAGGCGTCAGCCCGTATACTTCGCCTTGCGGCTTCGCACAGACCTGTGTTTTTGCTAAACAGTCGCTTGGGCCTTTTCACTGCGGCCCCCTCGGGCTATTCACCCTACCGAGGCACCCCTTCTCCCGAAGTTACGGGGTCATTTTGCCGAGTTCCTTAACGAGAGTTCTTCCGCGCGCCTTAGAATTCTCTTCTCGCCTACCTGTGTCGGTTTACGGTACGGGCACCTTCACCTGGCTAGAGGCTTTTCTTGGCAGTGTGAGATCATGACCTTCGCTACTGCAATTTTCGCTCCCCATCACAGCCCAAGGTTATGTAGCACGGATTTGCCTATGCTACCCTCTCACTGCTTGGACGGACATCCATCAGTCCGCGTCACTACCCTGCTGCGTCACCCCATCGCTCATAACGGTTTACGGTGGTACAGGAATTTCCACCTGTTGTCCTTCGACTACGCCTGTCGGCCTCGCCTTAGGTCCCGACTTACCCTGAGCGGACGAACCTTCCTCAGGAACCCTTAGGCTTTCGGCGGATCAGATTCTCACTGATCTTTTCGTTACTCATACCGGCATTCTCACTTGTGTACTCTCCAGCGCTCCTTACGGTACACCTTCAACGCATACACAACGCTCCCCTACCCCTGAATCGACTTCACTCCAGCTTCGAAGTGATGTGTCTAGCCCCTGGAGCATTTGGCCGAAACCTCTGAATTATTTCAGATGCTG